>NZ_PYFX01000027.1 GCF_003020115.1 Bradyrhizobium sp. MOS002 | reverse complement strand
CGAGCTCGCCTGGCTACTCGCTGCCCATCTGAGGCTCTTAACTCGCCGCTTGGCCAGACCTTGAAGACGTCTACGCTTTTTGAGTCAGGCTCTCAGGATGAGGCTCAGCTGCATCCATCTGCGTTGAAATGCTACCGCATACTCATCCCTCATCCTGAGGGCCCGCCGCAGGCGGGCGTCTCGAAGGATGGCCGCCGTCGAGCTTCCAGCCATAGGTTTCTTCATAGGCGATAGCCCAGCCCCCCTGGTGGATAGGGGACATCCGCATTCGCGCCCTTAAAACGGCAGCCCCACATAATTCTCCGCGAGCAGACGCTGTGCCGCCTCGGACGAGAGGAGATATTCCAGTTCGGTCTGCTGGAGCCTGTCCTCGTATTCGAGCCGGTCGGGAAAGCGATGCAGCAGCATCGTCATCCACCACGAGAAGCGTTGCGCCTTCCAGATCCGCGCCAGCGCCTTGGCGGAGTAGCCCCGGAGCCCGGAATCATCGTCGTTCTGATAGTGCGCGAGCATGGCGTGATAGAGATAATAGATGTCGGAGGCAGCGCTGTTCAGCCCGCGCGCGCCGGTAGGCGGCACGATGTGGGCGGCATCGCCGGCGAGAAACAGGCGGCCGTAGCTCATCGGCTCGGCGACGAAGCCGCGCAACGGCGCGATGCTCTTCTCGATCGACGGTCCCGTGATCAGGCGGCCGCCGACCTCGTCCGGCAAACGACGCTTCAGCTCGGCCCAGAACGCATCGTCGCTCCAGTCCTCCACCTTGTCGGTGAGCGGCACCTGGACGTAGTAGCGGCTCAGCACTTGCGACCGCAAGGAACACAGCGCGAAGCCGCGCTCGTGCTTCACATAGATCAGCTCCGGCGATACCGGTTTCGTGCGCGACAGCACGCCGAGCCAGCCGAACGGATAGATCTTCTCGTATTCCCGCAGCACGTCCTTCGGGATCGACTTGCGGCTAACGCCGTGAAAGCCGTCCGCGCCGACGATATAGTCGCAATCGACTCGGACAGTCTCGCCATTCGAACGATAGGTCACGTAAGGCCGGTCCGAGGTCAGCTCATGCGGCGTCACGTCCTCGGCATTGTGCACGACGTTGCCGCCGAGGCGGTCGCGCGCCTCGTAGAGGTCACGCGTCAGCTCGGTCTGGCCGTAGACCAGCACCGAATTGCCGCCTGAATGCTTGTGGAGGTCGATCTGGGAGAGCACGCCGTCATGGGCGATCTCGAATCCCTTGTGGATCTCGCCCTCGCGGTCCATCCGCTCGCCGCACTGAGCCTCGCGCATCAGCCTGGCGAAGCCGTGCTCGAGCACGCCGGCACGGATCCGGGCAAGCACGTGGTCGCGGCTGTATTTTTCCAGCACGACCGTGTCGATGCCCTTGAGGTGCAGGAGCTGGGACAACAGCAGCCCGGACGGCCCGCCGCCGATGATACAGACCTGAACTTTCATTTTTGCGTCCTCCTCTGCACTTTCTTGCAGATTCAGCGCCGCTGACCGATGGAGGCTTTCGTCTTTGTCTTGTACTATTCGAACATGAGAAGCGCAGCCCCCGCCCCGGCGATCCGGGTCTACAATCTGTTCGGCGAGTCCGGCGATCTGCCCGATGTCGTGCATTGCGAGACGATAGCTTCGCGCTCGGTGCTGCACGACTGGACGCTGGCCGTGCACCGCCATGCCCGGCTGCACCAGGTGCTGCTGATCGAGCGCGGCGGCGGCGAAGCCACGCTCGACGGGCGCGTGGTGCAGCTGAAACCGATGCAAATCGTCAACGTGCCTGTCGGCCACGTCCATGGCTTCCGTTTCGTGCCTGACACCCAGGGCTGGGTGCTGACCATCGCCGCGGAAATATTGGACGAAGCGCTGCTCGCCTCCGAAGGACTGCGCGGTGCCTTGTCGCGCTCGGCCGTGATACGCGGCACGCCGCAGATCGGGACCACCGTGAAGCAGATCTTTGCCGAACACGCCGCGCGCGATTTCGGCCGAGCGCATGTGCTGCGTGCACTGTCGGCGGCCATGATCGGGCTGGTGGCCCGCGCGCTCACCGGCGAGAGCGGTGGCAACGGCACGGCTGAAAGCGGACTATTCCGCCGCTTCGAGGCGCTGCTGGAACAGCATCATCTGGAACGCTGGAGCGTTGCGGACTATGCGGGCGCGCTGTCGATCACGACGACCCATCTCAACCGGGTGACGCGGACGGCAACCGGCGACACCGCCTCGCACCTGATCCTCAACCGGCTGATCCGCGAGGCGCGGCGCAACCTCGTCTACACCAATTTGCCGGTCTCGACGATCGCCTATGCACTGGGATTCGAGGACCCCGCCTATTTCAGCCGGGTCTATGCCGCCGCCACGGGCGTGTCACCGCGCGCCTTTCGCGCGCAGCTCCACGGCGACGAGACCTGAGACGATCACACGTCGAAGAACACCGTCTCTTCCGGCCCCTGCAAATTGATCGTGAAGGAATACACGATCTTGCCGGCGCGTTCGCTGCGCCTTGCGATCAGAGTCGAGCGCCGGACCGGCTGCTCGATCAGGTTGAGCACGGGATCGGCGGCGTTGGCGGCCTCTTCGTCCGAGAAATAGAGGCGCGTATTGAGACCGATGTTGATACCGCGCGCGACAATCCAGACATTGATGTGCGGCGCGCCTTTGCGGCCCGTCTTGTCGATGATCGCGCCCGGTTTGATGGTCTCGAAGGTGACGAGACCGCTCTCGAAGTCGGAGCCGGCGCGACCCCAGCCACGAAATTCCTCGTCAAGCGCGCCGGTCGACCGATCGGCCGGATGGTTGTAGCGGCCGGCCGCGTTGGCCTGCCAGATCTCCAGCAGCACGTCGCGCAGCGGCGTGCCGCTGCCGTCGATCACCTTGCCCTCCAGCGTGATGCGTTCGCCTTGCGTGTTCGGCGTCACCAGCACGTTGGAAAAGTTCTTCTCGAAAATGTCGAAGCCGGCCATGGCCGGGATCAACCCGATATGCACGTAGGGCCCGGCCGTCTGCGAGGCGGTTTCCTTGAGGTAGTTCAGCGGCTGCGGCATGGACCTAGTTCCCTGCGGTGCGATTTTCAAAGTAAGTGGAGCGCTGGCCACGCAAGACGATGTCGAAGCGGCAGGCGAGCGAGTCGAACGGAGCCGATGCGTTGAGGTCGAGCGGCGCGACGAGGCGCTCCAGCGCATCCTGGTCCGGGATCGTCGTCAGGATTCTCCAGACCGGGATCAGGGGATCGCCCTCAAAATACATCTGGGTGATCAGGCGTTGCGCGAAGCCCGAGCCGAACACCGAGAAGTGGATGTGAGCGGGACGCCAGCTGTTGACGTAGTTGCGCCAGGGATAGGGTCCCGGCTTCACGGTGCGGAAATAATAATAGCCGGTGTCGTCGGTCAGCGCGCGGCCGCAACCGCCGAAATTCGGATCGATCGGCGCCAGATAGGTGTCTTTCTTGTGCCGGTAGCGGCCGCCGGCATTGGCTTGCCAGAACTCGACAAGCGTGTTCGGTACGCCGCGGCCGGTCTCGTCCAGCACGCGGCCGTGGACGATGATGCGCTCGCCGACGGGATCGCCGTCCTTGGCGTAGTTGCGGATCAGATCATTGTCGAGCGGGCCGAGATCGTTGTGCCCGAACACCGGCCCCGTGATCTCCGAGACCGAGTTCTCAAGCGACAGCAGCGCCTGGCGCGGCGAGCGCAGCACCGACGATTTGTAGCCCGGCGCGTGCGCGGGCGGATGCATGGAGCGGTCGCGCTGGAAGAAGCCACCGTCACCGAGCGGCGGCGTGAACGGCTCGGGGCGGTTGAGGCGGGGATCCCGCGAGGCTAGCGCCTGGGCATGCATCGGCGTTGTCTCTCCCTGTGGCGCTCCGTTGGGGCGCACGATTTATCGGGACATGATGGCGCCGGCTATTCTCAAGATAAATAGATCAATTATAATAAATTCCATGAAAAAAATCGATCATTTGGCGCTCGATGGCCACGCGCTGGAGCTGTTCCTGGCCGTGCTGGAAGAAGGCTCGGTGACGGCGGCCGCAACGCGGCTCGGCCTGACGCAATCCGCGGTCAGCCACGCCCTGAACAAGCTGCGACGGATCGTCGGCGATCCGCTGTTTGCCAAATCCGGCCGCGGCATTGTCGCTACGGCGCACGCCCAGGCGCTCGCGGCCAAGGCGCGGGCGCTGATCGACGAGATGCGCGGCTTTGCCGGCGGCGTCACGTTCGAGCCGGCGAGCGCGCAGCTTTCGCTGACAATCGCAACGAACGACTTCCAGCGCGACCTGCTGCTGCCGCGATTCTTCGATCATGTCGCCGCGCAAGTGACGAGCCTGAACCTGCGTGTGATCCCCTCGCAGTCGCCCTCGCCGGCGATGCTGCGGGAAAGCCGCTGCGACCTGCTGATCACGCCGCTGCCGCCATCCGGCGTGGACATCGTGCAGAAGCGCCTGCTGCAAGACCATTACGTTTGTTACTACGACCCCAAAGCGCGCGCCGCCCCGGCTACGCGCGGCGCCTATCTCGCCGCGCGCCACATCACGGTGGTTTACACTGACAATGAGCGACTCGACTTCGATCGCCGGCTTGCAGCCAACGGCTTCCACCGCGACATCGCGATCTCCGTGCCGAGCTTCTCCGGGGTGCCGTCGTTCCTGCGCGGCTCGCAGATGCTGGCGAGCATGCCAAGCCTGCTGGCGCCCGGCGTGATGCACGGCTTCGCGCATGTGCGGATTCCGCTGGCCTCGCGCACGCGAACCCTGGCCGAGCTGCCCATGTTCATGGTCTGGCACCAGCGCTATCAGAAAGATCCGGCCCACCGCTGGATCAGGAACCAGCTTGAGATTATCGCGGCGACGGCCGCGGGCCGCTGACCACGCGGGCTGCGGCGCATAAGCCACACCCAAGCCCGGAAACGACTCTTCGAATGCGGTAGCCGGTCGAGTTCAACCGAACGGTTGATGCACGTTGTGTGATTCCGCGCCACGGTCGCGCCACTGGTGCGACGAGGTGAATAAAATGAAGAAGAATCTTGCGGCGCTCATGCTCGACGCGACCGCGGCATGGACGGTCACCAGCGCTACCGCCGGAGAAATCGAAGACGTCAATGCGCGCCTCGAGGTGCTGGAAAGGCAGAACGCCGCAATCCGCAAGGAAAATGCCGCGTTGCGCGCGAACCAGCAGTTGCGCGACGAAAATACGCGGCTGAAATCGCAAGGGGCACGCGCAACGAGCGAACCTGCCAGGAACGGGGCCCGATCACAGCAGGACAATTCCGCATTCCCGGCGGTCGCTGCTTCGCAACAGGCCAGAAATCCGTTGCAGGCGTATGCCGCAGACCTGCCGGTCAAGGCACAACTGCTTGCCGGTCCGGGGCAGTTCAGGGCCTGGATCGAAGGCGGCGCCATCTTCAGCGGCGGGGATCCGATATCAGACACTTACGGTCTCACCCGACAGTTCGACCTGACGCCAAAGGTCGGATGGGAAACGGCTGCTGGCTTCGATTATCGCTTCGCCGGATCTCCCTGGCACATCAGCGGCCAGTTCCGCTACGGCGAGGGGAGGCAAGAGCACCGGCCTGGACTCACTGACGCAAACAATCGTCGTCGGCGCCGCGAGCCAAACAGGCACGGAAATTTTCGCCAATACCTACAAGGAAACCCGCTGGCTCGCCGATCTCGCGGTGGGACGCGACATCGCCGGCAGCGGACCGAGCACGCTTCAGCTGAAGGGCGGCCTTCGCGTTGCCGAATTCGTCACCCGGAGCTCAAGCTCGGACGTCCAGGCCGCGACGAGCACTGGTGTTGCGTTGCCTGGCTTTCCGGCGATCACCAGCTTTTCCACAACGCTCTCGACGTTGCGCGATACGCGGGCGAGCTTCCTTGGCGCGGGTCCACTCATCGGTGTCGAAGGCTCGGTCCCATTTGCCGGCAAATGGTCGTTCGATTATGCTGGCGACGCCGCCCTGCTCCTCGGCCGGCAACAGTCGGCGACCAGTTCGTCGACCCTGTTCTCGGTAACGCCGTCGGTTCTTTCTCCCCTCTTTCCAATCGCGAATACGCTCTCGACGAGCAACGATCGGCTGTTTGCCGGCGTGCTCAGCGCCGACATCCAGGTTGGCGTCTCCTATTGGATGACACAGAACCTGAAACTCGGCGCAGGCTATCGGCTCGATGCGCTCATCAATGTGTTCAAACAGGCAGGCTCCTCCAACTCCGGTCTGACGCCCGACCGCTACACGCACGGCCCCCGCGTCACGCTCACGGGAGCGTTCGACGCCATGTAAGCCACCCGGACCGTCAGCAGACCGGTTCGCGAACGGGCTTTCGGGGCGATTTCGAGCCCCTCGCGCAGCCGGATGCTCGGCGGTGGCCTGCCCTTCGCCAAATCCACTGGTTGCGCACGGGGAGCCACGCTAGAATTCCCCCATGACAGTGACCGACATTGCGAGCCGGACCTACAATCACAGCTGGCGGCTGGATCCCATCATCCGCAGCCTGCTTGATACCGATTTCTACAAGCTATTGATGTTACAAATGATTCGGGAATCTTATCCGAATCAGCAGGTGACATTCTCGGTCATCAACCGGTCGCGCCATGTGCGGCTTGCCGAGATCATCGACGAGGGCGAACTGCGCGCCCAGCTCGATCATGCCCGCACCATCCGCTTCGCCAAGAAAGAGCTGATCTGGCTTGCCGGTAACACCTTCTACGGCAAGACCCACATGTTCTCGGCGGACTTCATCCGCTGGCTCGCCGAATTCCGGCTGCCCGAATACGAGCTGCGCAAGGTCGAAGGCCAGTACGAGCTCCACTTCCACGGGCCGTGGAGCCATACCACGATGTGGGAGATTCCTGCGCTCGCCATCCTCAACGAATTGCGCTCGCGGGCAGCGATGAAGGGCCGCGGCCGCTTCGAGCTCGACGTGCTCTATGCCCGCGCCAAGGCCAAGCTGTGGACCAAGGTGGAACGCCTGCGCAAGCTGGATGGCCTCCGGCTCTCCGATTTCGGCACCCGCCGCCGCCATGGCTTCCTCTGGCAGCGCTGGTGCGTGGAGGCCGTGAAGGAGGGCCTGGGCCCGTCCTTCATCGGCACCTCCAACGTGCTGCTCGCGATGGACAATGATCTCGAAGCCATCGGCACCAACGCCCATGAACTGCCGATGGTCGCGGCTGCGCTGGCCAAGGACGACGAGGAATTGCGCTGGGCGCCCTATCGCATCCTCGACCAGTGGCGCCAGACCTATGGCGGCAACCTGCTGATCGCGCTGCCCGACGCTTTCGGCACCAAGGCTTTCCTGCGCGATGCGCCGGAATGGGTCGCCGACTGGACCGGCTTCCGCCCCGATAGCGCGCCGCCGATACAGGCCGGGGAGGAGATCATGAAATGGTGGGAGCAGAAGGGCCGCAATCCCAGGGACAAGCTGCTGGTGTTCTCCGACGCGATGGATGCTGGCTCGATCGAGGAGACCTACCACCACTTCACTGGCCGGGTGCGGCTCTCCTTCGGCTGGGGCACCAATCTCACCAATGATTTCGTCGGCTGCACGCCGGACGGCTCGTTCAATCTCGATCCGATCTCGGTGGTCTGCAAGGTGTCGTCGGTCGACGGACATCCGGCCGTCAAGCTCTCCGATAATCCCGAGAAGGCGACCGGCCTGCCTTCGGAGATCGAGCGCTATTTGCGCGTCTTCGGCGACGCCGGCCGCGTGCGCAAGCCGGTGCTGGTGTAGCGCCAGAGCATTCTCTCTCCATCAGGTAAACCACTCGGGGCAAATGCGCGACATCGGCTCGCCGATGCCGCGTCAGTTCCGCTTCGGCGGCATTTGCAGCGATCTGCAAGCATCCGCTTCACAGCGCCTTCACTCTGCGACGCAGTCTTCCGGCATTTTTAAGTCGAGCTGAGCACCCTTCACGCGTAATCTGCGTTATGAGCAGATCGCTCCGCTGGGGTCGTCGAGCGACTTGGGGAACGCAAAGTGTTTCGCAGAACAGCGCCGTCAACGAAGGGACGCAACTTCCTTCACGTCATCAAGCTCGTCTCGCCTTTCGTCACGGTCGTTCTGCTGCAGGCGGCGATCGCCGGGTTTAGCCTGGAGGTGATGTCCTCGGTCCGCGCCTATGTCGCGGGCGAAGCGCTGTGGTCGCGCTCGCAGAAGAACGCCGTCTATTTCCTCAATCTCTATCTGCATTCGGGCGACGCCAGCCAATTTGGGCAATATCAGGCCTCGCTGGCCGTTCCCATCGGCGACGAGTTCGCGCGCTGGGCGCTCGAGCGCGATCCGGTCGACGTCGAGGCCGCCCGCATCGGCTTCCTGCAGGGCGGCAACCATCCCGATGACGTGGCGGGATTGATCTGGCTGTTTCGCTATTTCAAAGAGGTCAGCTTTCTCAAGGAAGCGATCCGCGAATGGGCTGCCACCGACCCCATGCTGCTGGAGCTGAGCGTGTTCGGCGAGGTGATCCGGTCAGAGTTGAAGAACGGGCCGGTTCAGAACGGCGACCGCCTGCAATTATTGTCGTCGCGGCTCTCGGAGCTCAACACTCAGTTCACGGTGCACGCCAACCGGTTCTCTACCGTCCTCGGCGAAGGCTCGCGCGCTATCAAGATGACGCTGACCGGCGTCAATATCGTCACGGCCGTGACGCTGATCCTGCTCCTGATCTGGCACACGCGGCGATTGGTGCTGCAACGACAGGCGTTCGAGGATGCCCTGCATGCCGAGAAAGAGCGCCTGGCCTGGCAGGCGTCGCACGATTGGCTGACCGGCCTGTCCAACCGTCGCGCGTTCGAGGCGCGCCTGCAAAGCGAGCTGGACGACACCGCGGCGGGTTCGCTGAGCCTGATCCTGCTCGATCTCGACCAGTTCAAGGACGTCAACGACAGCTGCGGCCACCTCGCCGGCGACCGCCTGCTCTGCCAGATCTCGCGCCTCCTGCAACAGGAGCGGCGGCCGCATGACCTGGTGGCCCGACTCGGCGGTGACGAATTCGGCTTGATCCTGCCGCGGTGCCCGCCGTACGACGCCGTCGATATCGCCGAACGGCTGCGCCGGTCTCTCGAGCTGTCCGTCTTCGCCTGGGACGACCGCTGCTTTGCAGTGACGGCCAGCATCGGCGTTGCCTGCATCACCGACGGCAACACCACGCTCGAGGACGCGATGCGGCGCGCGGATGCCGCCTGCTATGGCGCTAAGGAGAAGGGACGCAACCGTGTTCAGGTCGACAACGGGACGACGGACGTCGTCGTCGTGACCTCGCGGCAGCGCAAGTCCGCGAACGCGTAGCAGCGCTCAGCACTTTATCGTATTGGCAGAATCCCGAGCCCCGCGAGATGCGCATCCAGAAATTGTTCGACCTGCTGGCGCAGCATCTGCGGCGGCACGGCCACCATGCGCTCTTCGAGCCCGAGCGAGATGATCCCGTGCACGGCGGAAAACAGGGTGCGTGACAGCAGCGCGATCTGCACGTCGTCTGCAGTCGGAAGCAGCCGCACCAGTGGCGGATGCATCAGCGCGAAGGCGTCCATCACCATCTGAAGGATGTCATCGGGATAAGGGCGGTCGTCCTCCATCCGATGTTCGAACAGCGAACGCAGCAGATTGGCATGCTCCGCGAAAAATTCGAGGTAGGTCGCAGCCAGCCCGTAAAGCTGGCGGACGGGGTCCTCGGCCGGAACCTGGCCCAGCCGCACCGTTAGCGCCTTAACGGTCTCCCGATTCACGGTCAGGATCACCCCGTCGAAGTCGCCGAACTCGTTATAGACGCTCCCGACCGAGCAGCCGGCGGCGTCCGCGACGTCACGGACTTTCAACGATTTCAATCCCTTAGTCGCAATGATGCCGCGAGCGATCTCCACGATCTGATGCCGCCGTCGAGATTTTTTTCGGTCTCGTAACGATCCGTATTGAACATTGTTCATTTTCGGGATACTCATTTGAACAATGTTCAAGTTAACCCGGTGACCAGCAAAATGCAAACCCTCACTGTTGATATCGCCTCCACCTTCGTCGATGACGCCTCAGCTCTCCTAACCGGATTTGGCCGTGCCCTCCTGCGGTTCGCGATGGGGCCGATCGATCGCATCGCAAATGCCTACGACATTGCCGGCGTCCTGGCTGAGCGCCGCGCGACCTTCCGGATGTGGCGGGCCAACCGCGGCCGTGCCCGTCATGAGGGCCGCCGCATTGGCCTGCTCGGCCGCCTCTCGCCCTTTCGCCGCCTCGCCCATCTCACTTGAGGCGCGCGCACCTCCCTGCCGGAGCGTAATAGAGTGCGGCCAACCATTTGCGAACCAAACGTCGCCACGCGGAGACCAACAGGATCGGAAGGCAAAGGCGCAGAGCAGGTCGGGGGGGATCGTCGTCAACCCGCAAATGCCCGTCGCATCTCCTCCGGTCCCGACGCCCATCCGACAATGAAACAACCTCAGACAGCGTTTCCAAAACAGGACTAGTCATGATCAGGGATTTGATGTCGTCACGCCGCTTCGCGCCGCTGTTCTGGGCGCAATTCTTCTCGGCGCTGAACGACAACGTGCTCAAGAACGCACTTGTCATCATCCTGCTTTACAGTGCCGCGACCGGCCACGGAGATGCGCTGGTGACGGTCGCGGGCGCGGTCTTCATCTTCCCCTATTTCATCCTGTCCGGGCTCGGCGGCCAGCTCGCCGACAAATACGTCAAATCCGTCGTCGCAAGGCGGCTCAAATTCGCCGAGATCTTTGCGGCGGGCTTTGCCGCGGCCGGCTTCTTCCTGCACTCGGTGCCGCTGCTGTTCGCAGCGCTCGCACTGTTCGGCGTCATCGCCGCCCTGTTCGGTCCCGTGAAATACGCGATGCTGCCGGACCAGCTCGAGCTCGGCGAGCTCGCGACCGGCAACGCGCTGGTCGAAGGCGCGACCTTCATGGCCATCCTGCTCGGCACCGTTGCCGGCGGCCAGTTCGTGGCCGGCTCCGCGCATATGGGCTGGGTCGCGTCGGCCGTGGTCGTGCTGGCCCTGCTGTCCTGGGCCTTCGCCTCCCGCATTCCCGCGACGACGCCGTCCGCACCCGATCTGCCGGTCAACGGCAATCCGTGGACCTCGACGCTCGGCCTGTTGAAGACGCTGCACGCCGACCACCGGCTGTGGGACGGCACCGTGATCGTCTCCTGGTTCTGGCTGGTGGGTGCCATCGTGCTCTCGCTGCTGCCGGCCCTGGTCAAGGAGGTCATCGGTGGCACCGAGGGCGTGGTGACGTTGTGTCTCGCGATCTTCGCAATCGGCATTGCCATCGGCTCGCTGTTCGCCGCGAATCTGAGCCACGTTCGCCCGAACCTCGCGCTGGTGCCGATCGGCGCCATCATGATGGGGTTTGCCGGCATCGACCTCGCCTGGGCGATCGGCGTGACCGCCAAGGGCCACGACATCACCGCTGCCGACTTCGCGACCTCGTTCGCGGGCCTGCGCATGCTGATCGACTTCGTCGCCTTCGCATTCGGCGGCGGGCTGTTTGTCGTTCCGTCCTTCGCCGCCGTCCAGGCCTGGTCCGCCCCCTCCGAGCGTGCCCGCATCATCGCCGCCGGAAACGTGCTGCAGGCCGCCTTCATGGTGGCCGGCTCGCTGTTCGTCGCGCTGCTGCAGGCCGGCGGTCTGCACATCGGCTGGATCTTCTTCGGCCTCGGCCTCGCCAGCTTCGGCGCAGTCTGGTTCGTCCTGACGAAGTGGGGCAAGGAAGGCGTGCGCGACTTTGGCGGACTGCTGTTCCGCGCGCTGTTCCGCACCGAGGTCCGCGGGCTGGAGAATCTGCCGCCTGCAGGCACGCGCATGCTGATCGCGCCCAATCACGTCAGCCTGATCGACGGCCCGCTGCTGCACGCCGTGCTGCCGATCGACGCGAGCTTCGCCGTCGATACCGGCATCGCCAAGGCCTGGTGGGCCAAGCCGTTCCTGCGGGTGGTCAAGCACTACACCATGGACCCCACCAAGCCGCTGGCCGCGCGCGACCTCATCAAGCTCGTCGCCGCCGGCGAGCCGGTCGTGATCTTTCCGGAGGGACGCATCACCGTCTCCGGCTCGCTGATGAAGGTCTATGATGGCACCGCGATGATCGCGGACAAGGCCGACGCGGTCGTCGTCCCGGTCCGCATCGAAGGCGCCCAGCGTTCGCATCTCAGCTATCTCAACGGCAGCCAGATCAAGCGCTCGTGGTTTCCGCGGGTGACCGTCACCATCCTGCCGCCGGTCAAGCTTCCGGTCGACGCGGCGCTCAAGGGCAAGGCGCGCCGCAACGCCGCGGGCGCAGCTCTTCAGGACGTGATGATCGACGCCATGGTGAAGAACGCCATGCTCGATCACACCCTGTTCGAGGCACTCGGACACGCCTATCGCGACCGCGACACCGGCAAGGTCATCGTCGAGGACGCGCTCGGCACCAAGCTGACCTATCGCAAGCTGATCCTGGGCGCGCAGGTCTTGAGCCGGAAGCTGGAGAACGGCACCGCCGTCGGCGAGAATGTCGGCGTGCTGCTGCCGAATTCCGCAGGGGTCGCCGTCGTTTTCATGGCGCTGCAAAACATCGGCCGGGTGCCAGCGATGCTCAACTTCTCGGCCGGCCCGGTCAACGTGCTCGCCGCCATGAAGGCCGCGCAGGTCAAGACCGTGCTGACGTCGAAAGCCTTCATCGAGAAGGGCAAGCTCGACAAGCTGATGGCGGCGATCTCCGCGGAAGTTCGCGTCGTCTATCTCGAGGACGTCCGTGCTTCGATCGGCACGGCCGACAAGATCAAGGGCCTGCTCGCCGGTACTACGCCGCGGGTCGTCCGCCAGGCGAGCGACCCGGCCGTCGTGCTGTTCACGTCGGGCTCGGAAGGCACGCCCAAGGGCGTTGTGCTGTCCCACCGCAATATCCTTGCCAACGCCGCACAGGCGCTGGCGCGGGTCGATGCCAACGCCAATGACAAGGTGTTCAACGTGTTGCCGGTATTCCACTCCTTCGGGCTGACCGGCGGAATGATGATGCCGCTGCTCGCGGGCATTCCGATCTACATGTACCCCTCGCCGCTGCATTATCGGATCGTGCCCGAGCTGATCTACCAGACCGGCGCCACGATCCTGTTCGGCACCGACACGTTCCTCACCGGCTACGCCCGCTCGGCGCATGCCTACGACTTCCGGACCCTACGCCTGGTGATCGCCGGCGCCGAAGCGGTCAAGGATCGCACCCGGCAGGTTTTCATGGAGCGTTACGGCATCCGCATCCTCGAAGGCTATGGCGTCACCGAGACCGCGCCGGTGCTGGCGATGAATACGCCGATGGCCAATCGTCCCGGCACGGTCGGTCGCCTGTCGCCGCTGATGGAAAGCCGCCTCGACCCGGTCCCCGGCATCGAGGAAGGCGGACGCCTCTCGGTGCGCGGACCGAACGTCATGCTCGGTTATCTCAGGGCCGAAAATCCCGGCGTGCTCGAACCGCTCGCCGAGGGCTGGCACGACACCGGCGACATCGTGGCGATCGACCCGGCCGGCTTCATCACGATCAAGGGGCGCGCCAAGCGCTTTGCCAAGATCGCCGGCGAAATGGTCTCGCTGTCGGCGGTCGAGAACATCGCGACGACCCTGTGGCCGCAGGCAGCATCGGTCGCGGTGTCGATCCCGGACCCGCGCAAGGGCGAGCGCATCGTGCTCCTGACGACGGAAAAGAACGCCGAGCGTAGCGCCATGCAGGGCCAGGCCAAGGCGGTCGGCGCGTCCGAGCTGACCGTTCCCGCGGCGATCATGGTGGTCGACAAGGTGCCGCTGCTCGGCACCGGCAAGACCGACTACGTCACCGCAACGACGATGGCCCGCGAGCAGGCGTCTGCCCCGGAGCGCGAGGTGGCGTAAGAGAGATGCACGAGGCGCCTCAATCAGGCGAGGCGCGATGCCCTGGAGTGGTTCTGCTTCACGGTATCGCGCGAACCTCGGTGTCCCTGACCAGACTGGAACGGGCGCTCCGGGCCAACGGCTTCGCAACGCTCAACATCGACTATGCCAGCCGCCGCAAGCCGATCGCCGGGCTAGCGGACGATATCCATCCGGAGGTCGCCCGCTTTGCCAAGCGTGAGGCGCCGCTGCATTTCGTCGCGCATTCGATGGGCGGCCTAGTAACGCGCGCCTATATCGCAAAGTATCGTCCGGACCGGCTTGCCGGCGTGGTGATGCTGGGTACGCCGAACGGCGGCAGCGAGGTCGCCGATCTCCTGAGCGGATATCGCCTCTACAACGCATTCTACGGACCGGCCGGACTCGAGCTCACCACCACGTCCACGTCCCGGCCTGACGCCCTACCCGCCGTGGACTATCCCGTCGGCGTGATCGCGGGAAACCGCTTCATCGATCCCGTCGCCGGTCTCTTGGTTCTGCCGAAGCCGAATGACGGACGGGTCTCAGTGCAAAGCGCGATGGTAGCCGGCATGGCCGACCATATCGTCGTGAAGGCGTCCCATACCGGACTTCCGCGTCACGCCGGCGCGATCGAACAGACGATCGCTTTCCTGCGCGACGGCCGCTTCCGCACCGTCTGAATCTCAAGAACCGGCTTCTCCGCGGCGCTCCTGCGCGTAACGCACCAGCGCCGCGAAACGATAGATGCCGTGCACGAACTTGCCGTAGGGCATGGTGATGAACAGGGCAAATACTGCGCCCAAATGCAGCGCGAGCAGCGGCCCCATGGCTGCAGTCTCGCGCAGAAGCAGAAGCAGCATGCCGGTGAAGCCGGTGAGGAGCAGCATGGCGATGAATCCGACATCCATGCCGTAGCGTTGCTCGTCGAGCAACGCCGGATCGCGCCGCATCTTGGCCGCGAACAGGCCGATCGGCCCGATGACCAGGCCGATGCCGCCGAGCGTGCCGAGCACCACCGGCAGATCCCACCATGGATACGGCGCCTCGCGGCCGAGCAGATAGTGATAGAGCGTCGCCACCGAGGTCGCGGCGAAGCAGAGCAAGAAGCCGTAGAAGGTCAGGTGATGGAAAAGCTTGCGCCGGTCGGTCGGCTTGTCATCCTCATTGTAGCAGCCGACGCCGCCACCATGGAGATAGCGCAGCTCACCAGCGTCGCGCATCGCCTGAAAGATCGAGCCACCGTCCGCACGGCCGCCGATCGGCGGGCCGATATCCCGCCAGAAGGCACGCACGCTCATCACCAGCGCGAAGATCGCATAAAGGAAGGCGGCGCTGAACAACGCCGCCATCGCGTTGTGCGGCATCAGCCTGTAGAACGCGCCGGGGCCGGTGTGCACGCCGAACAGCACGCTGCGGTCGTTCAGGGCCGCGAAGCCGAGGATGAAGGCGGCCATGCTGAGCGCGGCGACGATGCTGATGACGAGACCGTTGCGCGCGAAGGCGCCGGACAGCGCCTGCGGCCAGGCATAGGCCGCGTAGGATTCCGCGCGTGCGATCGCCAGCGTCTGCGGGACGTTGACGTTGAATTCGTGCGGCGGCGAGAACTGGCAGTCGACGTAGCAGGCGCCGCATCCATGGCAGAGATTGGCGAGATAATTGAGGTCGCCGTCGGAGAAGGCGCGCCGCATCTCCATAGCGGGAAATACCGCGCAAAGACCCTCGCAGTAACGGCATGAATTGCAGACCGTCATCAGGCGGTCGGCTTCGTCCAAAATTCTGGTTCCGTGCATGGCTTTACTTCGTCAGGCCTTTGCCCTCGAGCCATTTCTGGATCAGGGCCGCGACCTCGAGGTTGTTCTTGTCCATCATCACCATATGCGAATTTCCCTTGATGCCGGCCTGCGGGAGATCGACGACGTCGACGCTGCCCCCGGCCGCCTTGATGGCGTCCGCAAAAGCGATGCCGTTGGCGCGGATCTTGGGCCAGCGCGAATCGCGCTCGATATAGTCGCCGTAGATGATGAGGGTCGGAATGTTCTTCAGCACATCCGCCTTGGCGGGATCGCCGATGCCGGCCGGCTCGATCGCAATCAGCGCCTTGACCTTGTCGGGGCGGGCTTGCGCGACCTTGAAGCCGAAGGTGCCGGCCTGGCTGTGGAACAGGAGCACCGAGGGGCCGACGCGATCGATCTCGGCGATATAGGCGGCGATGGTCGCATCGTCGGTCGTGGTCCAGCGCGGTACGTTCTGCTTGACGAAATTCTCGTAGCCCTCGATGGGGAACTGGTTGCCCGGCAACAATTTTCGCTTGGCGGGATCGGGATCGTAGGAGTTCGGCCCATCGCCGATGCGAAAACGCTCGAACGGATTGGCCGTGGTCAGGAAGACCGGCTCGCCTTTGAAGATATCGGGATATTGCGCCCAGCCCGCGCGGCCGCGCTCTACTGCGTCGGAGTTATAGACCGCCCACCCCTTTCGCAGAAAATAATTCAGCCAGCCTTCGCGCCCGTCAGGCGTGGTCTCGTAGGTGACGCCGGTCAATCCGCCGCCGTGCCACATCAGCAAGGGATAGGCACCCTTCTCGTCTGCCGGCAGGAAATACTGCACGTACATCTGCTCGACCTGATACGTGCCATTGGGATCGACCTTGGCCGGCACGCCGCCGGGCGCGAACACGACCTCCCTCACCGGCTTGCCGGAGATTTCGACAAGACGCCCACCGACATGGAACGAGCCCATGTCTCGCAGCGTGATCGGCTCGGCCGCGTGGGCGTGGCCGACGATCAGCAGCGCCGCGATCGAGGCAATGGCAATGCGTGACATGGTTGCTCCCTCGTGTCTTTTCTTCGTCCTAGTTCTTGGCGTGGCGTGCCGCTTCCCGTCCTGCGATCCGCCCGAACACGCTGCCGATGGTCATGCCCATGCCGGCGGCATAGCCCTTGCCGAGCACGTTGCCGGCCATGATCTCGCCGGCCGCGAACATGTTGGCAGACGGCTTGCCGTCCGCCATCAGCATCCGCGCTTCCCTGGTCACGCGCGTGCCGAGATAGGTGAAGGTGATGCCGGGCCGCACCGGATACGCAAGGTACGGCGGCGTCTCGATTCGCCGCGCCCAATGCGTCTTCTGCGGCGTGATGCCTTCGGTCCGGCAGTCGTCCAGGATGGTGTGGTCGAAGGTGCCGGGCTGCACCGCGGCGTTGAATTCGGTGATGGTCTTTTCCAGTGCGGCCGGATCGAGCTCGAGCTTGCCGGCGAGCTCAGCCACGGTCTGCCCTGCGATCGGCGGGAACAGTGTCGGCATGAAGCTCGTGACCACGGTGGAATCGAAGATGATGTAGGCGATCTGGTCGGGCTGCGCGGCCACCAACCGGCCCCAGATCGCATAACGCTTCGGCCAGATGTCCTCGCCCTCGTCATAGAAGCGCTGCGCGTGCTTGTTGACGACGATGCCGAATACGACCGAGTCGTGGCGCGTGATGATGCCGCCGTCGAATTTCGGTGCGCGGGCGTCGATCGCGACCGCATGGCATTGCGTGGGATCGCCCACCTCCTGCACGCCCTTGGCGAGCAGCATCTTCAGGATCGAGCCGCGGTTATAGGGCGTGCCGCGGATCAGGAAATTGTCGGCGGCCTCGCCCCAATATTGCTTCAGCCATTCGATGTTGGCCTCGAACCCGCCGGCCGCGGCGACCAGCGACGTCGCGCAGATCTCGGTGTCGCCCTTGATCGGCCGCTTGAGGCGGGCGGCGAGAAACATGCCATCCTCGATCACGAGGTCCGTGACCTGGGCGTCATATTCGACCTCGACGCCGAGCTTCTCGGCGGTGAGGTAAAGTGCGTTCAGCATTGCGCGGCCGCCGCCGAGAAAGAACGAGTTGGTGCGGCCCAGGCTCAGCGTGCCGCCGAGCGAGGGCTGCCAGCGCACGCCCTGTTCTACGATCCAGTTCAGGATGTCCTTGGACTCGCGGATCATGTGGCGGGCGAGGACCTCGTCGGTCTGCCCGCCGGTGACGCGCAAAAGATCCTCCCAGAATTCCTCCTCGGTGTAGGGGCCGGTCAGGATTTCGGTGGCGGCGTCATGGGCGCAGCGCATGTTGCGGGTGTGGCGGGTGTTGCCGCCACGATAGAATTTTGGCGCGCCCTCGAGCACCAGCACCGACGCCCCACCGCGTCGCGCGCTGATCGCCGCGCACAGCGCCGCGTTGCCGCCGCCGATCACCAGCACATCGTATTTGCTGCTCATGCCGTCTGCCCGATGCGACGAAGTTGAAGACATTCTGCCCGACGGCGGCTGCGGTCAATCCGGTCGGCCATTGCGCACCTTTGTATACAAAGATATACAGAACCTCAGCAAGCGCCATCGCTGCATGGGCAGGATGCGTGTGGCGAGCCCACGAGGATGCATGGCAAGACGCCCGACAAAGGCAGGCGGCTCGATCGCGCGCGGCGGCGGCGTGGCGCTCGGCGAAGCCGTGTTCCGCTCGCTCTGCGAGGCGCTGCAGGCCGGCAGCTACCGCGCCGGCGACCGCCTGCGCGAGGAAGAGGTCGCCCAGCGGCTGAAGGTCAGCCGCACGCCGGTTCGCGAGGCCTTCGGCCGCCTTGCGGCGCGCGGCTTCGTCGAGCCTGCCGGCGGCCGCGGCCTGATCGTACGCAACCTCGACATATCAGAGGTGCTCGAGCTCTACGCCATGCGCGAGATCATGGAAGGCGCCGCCGCCCGGCTTGCCGCCGAGCACGCCTCGGCGCCCGAGATCGAGGCACTCCGGGATATCGAGCAGGCCTTTGTCGAAGCGTCCGAGACCGACGCGGCCGAGATGGCAGGAGAAATGGCAAGGCTCAACCGCGCCTTCCACGAAGCGATCTGCCGCGCCGCGCGCAACCGCTATCTCGACAACGCTTCGCGGGAATTGCAGGACTGGATCGCCCTGCTCGGCCCGACCACGTTCACCGTATTGGGCCGGCCCTCGACCAGCCACGGCGAGCACCGGGCCATCATCGACGCCATCGCGGCCCGCGACGGCGGCAATGCGGAGCAGCTCGCGCGCACACACATCCGCGAAGCGCTGCGCTGCCGGCTGAAGCTGTTGCAAAAGCAGTAGCAGAGCGCGGCGCTCAGGCGACCAGTTCCGCGGCAATCGCATTCAACACGTCCCGCACATCGCATGGACTGAGCCGCACCTGCAGCCCGCGCTGACCGCCATTGACGTACACATAGTCATGAGCGAGCGCGCTCTGCTCGATCACGGTGCGCACGGGCTTCCGCTGCCCGAACGGGCTGATGCCGCCAACCTTGTAGCCGGTGAGGCGCTCGGCCTCCGGCGGCTTCATCATCTGCGCCGACTTGCCGCTAACAGCAGCGGCGAGCTTCTTCATCGAGACTTCCTGATCGGACGAGACGATCACGCAGACCGGCTTGCCGTCGACCAGCGTCATCAGCGTCTTCAAGACGCGCGCTGGGTCCTCGCCGAGCGCCGATGCGGCCTGGAGGCCGATGCTCTCGGCGTCGGGATCGTAGTCGTAAGCGCGGACGGTGAAGGCAACACTGGCAGCCGTGAGCGCGCGTGTTGCTGGGGTGGCTTTGGACATGGACGATGTTTAGCACCGCAGCTGCGAGGCGCGAAGCGACGAAGCAATCCAGAATCTTGCCGCGGAGGCAGTCTGGATTGCTTCGCTTTGCTCGCAATGACGGCGCAATTCTACTCCGCCGCGTCCCGCATCTCGGCGCGCTCGGCCCTGGCCGCGCAGAACTTGAACTCCGGAATCTTGCCGAACGGATCGAGCGCCGGGTTGGTCAACAGATTGGCCGCCGCTTCCGCGTAGCAGAACGGCATGAACACCATATTCTCGGGAACGTCGCGGTCGGAGCGGACCTTGACCTCGACCGCGCCGCGGCGGGTCTCGAGCCGAATGAAATCGCCGGGCGCGAGGTTCTTCCTGTGCATGTCCTTTGGCGACATGAAGGCGACCGCCTCGGGCTCGATCTGGTCGAGCACCTGCGCGCGGCGGGTCATGGAGCCGGTGTGCCAGTGCTCCAGCACGCGGCCGGTCGAGAGCACCATCGGATATTCGGCGTCGGGGATCTCGTCCGGCGGGATGACGTGAGCCGGCACGATCTTGCCGCGGCCGCTCGCGGTCGGGAAGCCCGTGGTGAAGATGATCTCGTTGCCGGGAACGTCGGGACCGTCGACGGGATAGGTGACCGCGCCCTCGCGAACCAGCCGCTCCCAGGTGATGTTCTTCAGCGACGGCATCAACTCTGCCATCTCGGTGAAGACATCGCCGGGACCGGCATAATTCCAGGGAAGGCCCATGCGCTTGCCGATCTCCTGGATGATCCAGAGATCCTGCCGCGCATCGCCCGGCGGCTTGATCACCTGGCGCGCGAGCTGCACGCGGCGATCGGTGTTGGTGAAGGAGCCTTCCTTTTCGGCAAACGCCGAGGCCGGCAGGATGACATCAGCGTGGAATGCGGTCTCGGTGACGAAGAGATCCTGCACCACGAGATGATCGAGCATGGCGAGCGCCTGGCGCGCATGCTGGAGATCGGGGTCGGACATCGCGGGGTTCTCGCCCTCGATATACATGCCCGTGATCTCGCCGGCATGGATCGCGTTCATGATCTCGACCACGGTCAGGCCGCGAACGGGATCGATCTCCTTCTGCCAGACCTTTTCGAAATTCACGCGCAGATCGTCACGGCCGACCGGCTGATAATCCGGCAGGAACATCGGGATCAGACCGGCGTCGGAAGCGCCCTGCACGTTGTTCTGGCCGCGCAGCGGATGCAGGCCGGTGCCGGGGCGGCCGACCTGGCCGGTGATCAGCGCCAGCGCAATCAGGCAGCGCGCATTGTCGGTGCCGTGGACATGCTGGCTGATGCCCATACCCCAGAAGATGATCGACGATTTTGCCCGCGCATAGGTTCGCGCGACCTCACGCAGCGTCTGCGCCGGGACGCCGCAGATCGGCTCCATCTTTTCCGGCGTGAACTCCTTGATCTTCTCCTTGAGGTCCTCGAACCCCTCGGTGTAGCCCGCGATGTACTGATCGTCGGTCAGCCCTTCGGTGATGATCGTGTGGATCATCGCGTTCAGCATGGCGACGTCGGAGCCCGGCTTGAACTGCAGATGCTTGGTCGCATGGCGCGACAGCGTCTGCCGGCGCGGGTCCATGACGAACAGCTTGGCGCCGTTCTGCTTGACCGCATTCTTGATGAAGGTCGCGGCGACCGGATGATTGACGGTCGGGTTGGCGCCGATCACGATGATGACCTCGGCGTCCATCGCGGCCGAGAAAGGCGCCGACACCGCGCCCGAGCTCAGGCCTTCGAACAGCGCCGCGACCGACGAGGCGTGGCACAGACGGGTGCAATGGTCGACGTTGTTGGAGCCGAAGCCGGTGCGCACCAGCTTCTGGAACAGATAGGCCTCCTCGTTGGAGCCCTTCGCCGAACCGAAGCCGGCCAGCGCCTTCACGCCCTTCTCGTCGCGAATCTTGACGAGGCCCTTGGCCGCGATGTCGAGCGCTTCTTCCCAGCTCGCTTCCCGGAAATGCGTGAAGGGATTGGCTGGATCGACCTGGTCGTTGGAATCCTTCTTCGCATTCGGCAGCCGCACCAGCGGCTTGGTCAGGCGATGCGGATGGTGGATGTAGTCGAAGCCGAAGCGACCCTTGACGCAGAGACGGTTGTGGTTGGCCGGGCCATCACGCCCTTCCGCATAGATCACCTTCTCGTCCTTGACCTCATAGGTCACCTGGCAGCCGACGCCGCAGAACGGGCAGAGCGAGTCCACCTTCTTGTCGGCATAGACGACGCGCGTTTGCGCCTCGTCGAGCATTACGGCCGGCATCAGCGCTCCGGTCGGGCAGGCCTGCACGCATTCGCCGCAGGCGACGCAGGTGGACTCGCCCATGGGATCGTCGAAATCGAACACGATTTTCGAGCCATGACTGCGATAGGCCATGCCGATGACGTCGTTGACCTGGACCTCGCGGCAGGCGCGCACGCACAGGCCGCACTGGATGCAGGCGTCGAGATTGACGCGCATCGCCGGATGGCTGGCATCGGTCGCCCAACGCTCGGCGGCGGGGAAGCGGCTCTCGGTGACGCCAGTGGTTTCGGCCCAGTGCCAGAATTTGGACTCCGGATCGTGCGAGGTCTCGCGCGCCGGCTGATCGGCGACCAGCAGCTCCATGACCATCTTTTGCGCGGAAACCGCACGCGCGCTCTCGGTCTTCACCTTCATGCCGACCGATGGCGTGCGCTTGCAGGAGGCCGCAAGCACGCGCTCGCCCTCGATCTCGACCATGCAGGCGCGGCAATTGCCGTCGGGGCGATAATCCGGCGCGGGCGAATAGCACAGATGCGGAATCTCGCGGCCCTGGCGTTTCGCGACTTGCCAGATCGTCTCGCCTGCATTGGCCTCGACCTGCTTGCCGTCGAGCTCGAACGTAATCTTCGTCATTCGGCCGCTTCCTTGAACTCGTCAGGGAAATATTTGATCACGGTGGCAAGCGGATTCGATGCCGCCTGTCCAAGCCCGCAGATCGAGGCATCACGCATCGCCTGGCTCAATTCGTCCAGGAGAGCGCGGTTCCAGACCGGTTGCTGCATCAGGACCGCAGCCTTCTGGGTTCCGACGCGACACGGCGTGCACTGGCCGCAGCTCTCGTCCTCGAAGAACTTCATCAGGTTCAACGCGGCCGCGCGCACGCTGTCCTTTTGCGACAGGATCACGATCGCGGCAGAGCCGATGAAGCAGCCGTATTTTTCAAGCGTGCCGAAATCGAGCGGGATGTCGTCCATCGACGCCGGCAGTATGCCGCCGGACGCACCGCCCGGCAGGTACGCGTAGAACTGGTGGCCGTCGGCCATACCGCCGCAATATTCATCGATCAGCTCGCGCACGGTGATGCCAGCAGGCGCGAGCTTCATGCCGGGATTCTTGACGCGACCCGAGACCGAGAAACTGCGCAGGCCGTGCCGCTCATGGCGGCCGTGGCCCTTCCACCAGTCGGCGCCCTTCTCGACGATGTCGCGCACCCACCACAAGGTCTCGATGTTGTTGATCAACGTCGGAAGGCCGAACAGACCGACCTGGAATGGATAAGGCGGCTTGTGCCTCGGCAGGCCGCGCTTGCCCTCGATGCTTTCCAGCAGCGAGGATTCCTCGCCGCAGATATAGGCGCCGGCGCCGCGGCGCATGTGCAACGTCGGACCGCCCGGCGGGAGCTTTGCGATCTCACGTTCGAGGATTTCGCGCGATGCCGGATATTCGTCGCGCAGGTAGATGTAGATATCCGAGGCCTGCACCACATGCGCGCCGATCAGCATGCCCTCGAGAAAGCGGTGCGGATCGCTTTCGAGATAGACGCGATCCTTGAACGTGCCGGGCTCGCCCTCGTCGCCGTTGATCGCCATCAGCCGCGGGCCGGGTTCACCAAGCACCGCGCGCCATTTGCGTCCCGTGGGGAAGCCGGCGCCGCCGAGACCGCGCAGCGAGGCGTCGTCGAGCGCCTTCAGCAGGTCGTCCGTCGCCAGTTCCCCCGAGCGCAGGCGATTGAGCAGCTTGTAGCCGCCGCCGGCGACATAGGCGTCATAGCCGATATACTTGGGCAGATGCGCGTGGGTGTCGCCAGCCTTCGCCGCCGCCATGACATTGGCAACCGTGGCGTGGTCAACAAAGTTGTGTCCGACTTCCGCGGCAGGCGCCGTATCGCAGCGACCGACGCAGGGCGCACGCACCACGCGGATGCCGGGACCGGACGCATCTTGCAAATCGGCGAGCAGCTTCTCTCCGCCCAGCATCGCGCAGGTCAGCGAATCGCAGACGCGGATCGTCAGCGGCGCGATGTCGGGCTCGCCTTCCTTCACCACGTCGAAATGCGCGTAGAAGGTTGCGGTCTCGAACACCTCGGCGAACGCGAGCCTCATCTCGTCGGCGAGCGCGGCGAGATGGGCGGCCGAGATCTGGCGATACTTGTCCTGGATCAGATGCAGATATTCGATCAACAGGTCGCGCCGCCGCGGCCGATCGCCGAGCAGCTGCTCGATCTCGTGCGCGGCTGTGGGATCGACCTGCCGTCCCTTGGGCGTGGATTTGGCGCGCTTCCGTCCCTGGCCCGGATGCTCGAATTCTCTGACCTTGTGAACGTCGTCGTTGCTGCTCATGGAGACGTCGCGTTCTCTTCAAATGCGTGATGAGTTCAGGGCGGATCGCCGAAGCGATCAGCCTTCGTTTCCCGATTCGATCAGCGGCACCGCTGGTTCCTGCGTCCCGCCGACCAAGCCAAATTCGACGCAACTCTAGTCTCTGGTATGCCAGATGCAAAACAATTTAGAGTGACTCTAGAACGATTTAGAAGGCAGGCGGTCGCCCGCCATGCCTCTCACATACGCGCCGGGCGGAACCCGATCTCAGGTCTTGCTCATGCACTCTTCGATGTAGAACCAGCGGTCATCGCCGGCGAGGCCCTTGGCTTTCACGTCGGCGCGGCAGGCCTTGAGCTTCGGCTTGTTGGCTGCCCATTTCGCCTTCATGTCTTTCAGCTTCTGCATGGTGAGCTTCATCTTGCCAGGCTTGGCTTCGGTCGTTGCAGCAGGCGCCGCCGGTGTCGTCGCCGTCTGCGCGGATGCGGTATGAAGACCAGCGACGAGCAACACGGCCGCAAGGCAAATTCGAAGGCAAGTTCGGGTACGAATCATTTCAATCCCCCTAAGTCCCATTCTTGATGAAATCTGAAAGGCCAACGAAGCGGGACGCCTGATGAGCATCCCGCTTCTGTCTCGACGGCGGATCAGAAGATCTTGACCGCACTCTCCAATGTCTTCCAGACACCCCAAAGCAGGGGAACGCCGACGAAGGCCCAGAACATCGCCGCCTTGGCGTCAAGCCCGCCAAATCCGATGCCGTAGGAGCCGTGCGGTCCCGCGGCGGCGGCGCTGGCGCTTGCCGCCTGCAACTTCGCGACATCGGCGTCCTTCATGTGCCACTTCGAATCGACCGGCTTGATCAGGTAGTTGCAGATCAGACCTGCGATCAGCATCGCACAGAGGATGTACATGGTCGTGTTGTAGAGCTGATCGCGCGGCACGCCTGCCGCGAGCTGAAACTCGCGGATGTAGTTGACCACGACAGGGCCGATGATGCCCGCGGTGGACCACGCCGTCAGCAGCCGCCCATGAATGGCGCCGACGAACTGGGTTCCGAACATGTCGGCGAGATAAGCCGGCACGGTGGCGAAGCCGCCGCCATACATCGACAGGATGATGCCGAAGCCGAGCACGAACAGCAGCTTCGAACCCATCGCCGCAAACGTCGGCGCCAACGCGTAAAGCACGATGCCGAGGATGAAGAACGTATAATAGGTGTTCTTGCGTCCGATCTTGTCCGACAGCGATGCCCAGAAGAAGCGGCCGCCGATGTTGAACAGCGACAGCAATCCGGCGAAGCCCGCGGCGATCGCGGCGATCTGCGCCTTCTGCCCGGCATCGAGCGCATTGAAGCCGACGTCAGGCAGGCCGATCAACTTGCCGCCGAAGATCTCCTGGAGCATCGGCGAGGCCATGCCGATCACGCCGATGCCGGCCGACACGTTCAGGCACAACACCCACCAGATCAGCCAGAACTGCGGCGTCTTGTGCGCGTCGTTGAGATGAACGTTGGCCTTCGAGATCATCGCGTTGGCCTTCGACGGCGCGGTCCAGCCCTCGGGCTGCCAGCCGGGCGGCGGCAGGCGATAGCGGAACGCGCCGATCATCATGAACACGAAGTAGATGACGCCCATCGTGACGAAGGTCTCCCAGACGCCGACCGAGGTCGGGGTCTTGAAGTAGTTCATCAAGAGGTTGGCCAGCGGCGCGCCGATCATGGCGCCGCCGCCGAAGCCCATGATGGCCATGCCGGTCGCCATGCCGCGGCGGTCCGGGAACCACTTCACCAGCGTCGACACCGGCGAGATATAGCCAAGGCCGAGACCGATGCCGCCGATCACGCCCGAAC
This sequence comes from Bradyrhizobium sp. MOS002, assembly GCF_003020115.1. Lineage (GTDB taxonomy): Bacteria > Pseudomonadota > Alphaproteobacteria > Rhizobiales > Xanthobacteraceae > Bradyrhizobium. The sequence goes on along the minus strand of NZ_PYFX01000027.1, from coordinate 14,837 downwards.
CCAGCCACAACAGCCAGAGCTGATGGGTGTAGACCCCGATCGCACCGAGGAAGAGGCCGCCGCACCAGCACAGCGCCGAGACGAAGCCGGCCTTGCGCGGGCCTACGCGCTCCAGCCAGCCGCCCCAGACCGCAGCCGCGATACCGAGCAGCACGAAAAAGAGCGTGTACATCCATCCCATGCTCGCGACCTTCCAGTCGCAGCTGGTTGTGAACAGCTCCTGAAACAGCGACATGTCTGCGCACGCCTTCGGCGCGGTCACTCCGATCGCGCGCGACAGCGGCAGCCAGAACACCGAGAAGCCGTAGGCCATGCCGATGCAGAGATGGATGCACAAAGCGGCCGGCGGCACCAGCCAGCGATTGAACCCGGCGGTCGCGATGGTCCGCTCGCGATCCAGAAAACCTGCGCCGGCACCCGAAAGTGTTCCAGCGCTCTCGATGGTAGACATGCATTCCTCCCCTAAAGCCGCCCTTCTGAACGGCCTGCCACGACGGTCCTGTTCCTCAGCCCTTGCAGCGCAGCCTTTGTCCCTGCTGCTCCGCACAATGATCGACGCGCGCCAGGATCGTCACGCGCGTCCGAGACGTTAAACCCCTAACCTTGGGGGCTATGCCCGACGCCACGGCCGGGCTTCTTTCGATGGCCCATTTGCTCCGCATATCGCAGGCAAGACTCGACCTCCGCGTCTCGGCGGAGAAAGTCAATTGGGGCAGAAGTGATGATCGATGTCGATAGACAAAAGGTAGGTATCAAGCGAGTGACCGCCGGCTAAGTGGGCGCCGCACCATTGATATTTTCTATCGAGCGATCGGCCTTCTCTATCAAGAATACGATGCGCGCGTCGTTGCGCTCGGTGATCTCCACCGTGTCGCCGGTCTCTCGGATCAGGTTCGGAATGTCAATCACCGACAGAGGATCGGTGCAGTGCACTTCGAGCTGATCGCCCGGCTGCAACGGCTTCAGCGCTTTGCGCGTCTTCAGGGCGGGCAGCGGGCATTTCAGTCCGGTAAGATCGAGCGTCGTTCTGGTCATCGGCGCAACATGGCGGGAGGGGTCGACGGCGTCAACGCCAAGGCAGTGCCAAGACAATGCCAAGACAATGCCGAAGCCTCAGAGCAAATCGGCATAGGACAAGAAACCCACGCTCTGCCCCGGCTCGACACGCGTGACCGCCTCATCGAGTTCGATGAGGCCGTCGGTGTCGACCAGCGAGGACAACAGCCCGGCCCCCTCGCGTGGAAACTTGATTGCCTCGAGTGCGCCGTCCTGCGTGCGCCGCATGGAGGCACGAACATATTCGCGCCGGCCCGCCTTCTTCTTGTAGGTGAATGCCGCGCGCACCGGGATCGGCAACAGCGGCTCCGGCAGGCTGCCCGCAAGCGCCAGCACCGTCGGCCGCACCACATGCACGAAGGTGACGAAACTCGCGACGGGATTGCCCGGCAATCCGATCAGCGGCGTGCCGTCGATGATGCCCATCGCCACCGGCCGTCCTGGTTTGATCGCCATCCGCCACAACACCAGCGAGCCGATGCTATCGACTGCCGCCTTGACGTGATCCTCCTCCCCGGTCGAGACGCCGCCGGTGGTGAGGATCAGATCGTGCGTGCCTGCGACTTGCTTGAGGCCATTCGCGAGCGAAGTCCGTTCGTCGCGCAAGATGCCGAGGTCGCTGACGTCGCAGCCGAGCCGGCGCAGCATCGCCATCAGCATGAAGCGGTTGGAGTCGAACAGCTGCGAGGCCGCGCGCGGCTCGCCGGGCGAGGCCAGTTCGTCACCGGTCGAGAACACCGCGACGCGGATGCGCCTGACGACGTCGAGCCTGACAAGGCCGAACGCCGCTGCGAGCGCGACATGTTGCGGGAGCAAGCGCTGGCCTGCGCGCAGCGCGATGTGGCCCTGGGGGATGTCCTCTCCCGCAGGGCGGACATTGGCGCCCGGCTTCAGCCCCGGCGGCAGCACAATTCGGCCGGCATCATCGACACGGACATCTTCCTGCATGAAGACGGTTTCGGCATCCGGCGGCATCGGCGCGCCGGTGAAGATGCGCGCGGTATGACCGGCCTTGATCGGCGCCAGGGCCAGACCGCCGGCCTGGATGCGGCCGTCGAGCGGGAGCGCCCGCTCGGCGCTGTCCGGAAGATCCGCGTTGCGCACGGCGTAGCCGTCGACGGCGGAATTGGTGAACGGCGGCAGCGGCAGCGGCGCCGCGATATCGCGGGCCAGCACGCGCCCATCAGCATCGATGAGCGCCACGGTTTCGAGATCGACAATCGCGTTGACGCGCGTCGTGATCAGACCAACGGCCTCGTCGACCGACATCATCGGTCCGCCGAAGACAAAACAATCGTCCGACAGTTGCGCCATGGTGCCTCGTCAGCGCATCGCGGCGCTTTTCGCGACCGCTTCCTCGACCGGCATCGCCGCGCGAAGCAGCAATTCCGCGGCTGCGGCGATATCGTCGAGATGGACGGTCGGCAGTCGGGTTTCAATGGCAACGTCGGCCGCGATCCCGAAAATTCCGGGATCATCGGGAAACAGCAACGGCTTGTCGTTGGCGGCGCGATGCACCTCGATCTTGCGATGCGGCTCGCGCTTGAAGCCCTCGACAATGACGAGATCGACGGCCGACAATTTGCTCAACAGTTCCGGCAGACGCGGCTCCGCCGCCCCGCGCAATTCGTGCATCAGGGCCCAGCGATTTAACGAAGCAACCAGCACCTCGGCGGCGCCGGCCTCGCGATGGCGCCAGGAATCCTTGCCGGGCACATCGACGTCGAACAGGTGATGCGCATGCTTGATGACGGAGACGCGCAATCCCAGCGCATTGAAATGCGGGATCAGCCGCGTCAACAGCGTGGTCTTCCCCGCGCCGCTCCAGCCTGCAAGGCCGATGACTTTCATTACAATGTGATCTCCGCCAGCCGCATTGCGGGGCTGGAACCGCCCGTTCCGTCATTGCGGGCGCAGCGAAGCAACCCAGAGTGCCTCCGCAGATAAATTCTGAATTGCTTCGCTGCGCCCGCAATGACGAGAAGAGACATTTTCGCTTTCCACCGCCATGCTTATATCGGCTTGACCCGAATGTCATGCTAACGTCGCGGCCATGATGAAGATCGACACCGCTCCGCCGCCCCTGATCGTCCCTGACACCGACGACCCGCGCCTCACCGAGAGCGTGACCGGGACCGACCAGTCCGGCGCCAGGATCGAGATCAAGGTGCCGGTGGAGCGCCCGCTGACGCTCTACCTGAATTCGCAGGAGATCGTCACCATGATGACGATCGGCGACTATCCGGAGTATCTGGCACTGGGCTATTTGCTCAACCAGAACATGCTGAAGTATAATGACGCGGTCACCGAGGTCGAATACGATGACGACCTCCAGGTGGTGGTGGTGCGCACCGAACACCACACCAATTTCGAAGCCAAGCTGAAGAAGCGCACGCAGACCTCGGGCTGCGCGCAGGGCACCGCCTTCGGCGATCTGCTGGAGGCGGTCGAGAGCGTGGCGTTGCCGAAGGCGGAGCTGCGTACTTCCTGGCTCTACCAGATGACCCAGACCATCAACACCATGCCCTCGCTCTATCTGGAGGCCGGTGCGATCCACGGCTGCGTGCTGTGCAGGGAGGGCGAGCCGCTCTGCTACACCGAAGATGTCGGCCGTCACAACGCCGTCGACAAGATCGCGGGCTGGATGTACCGCCACGGCGTCGATGCCTCTGACAAGATCCTCTACACCACGGGACGGCTCACCTCGGAGATGGTGATCAAGACGGTTCGCATGGGGATTCCGATTTTGGTGTCGCGCTCCGGCTTCACCGCCTGGGGCGTCGATCTCGCCCGGCAGGTGGGCTTGACGCTGGTCGGACGCGCGCGCGGCAAACGGTTCATCGCGCTGTCGGGGGCAGAGCGCATCGTCTACGACCAGAACCTCGCTTATGTCGAGGAGGAATCGGCCAAGCACAAGCGCAAAGGTGAAGGTGGTGACGATTAGCTTTCCGACCACGCAAGGCGTGCTGCTCGCCGGCGGCCTGGCGCGGCGCATGGGCGGCGGCGACAAGCCGATGCGCACGATCGGCGGCCGCACCATCCTGGAACGCGTGATCGCGCGCCTTTCGCCCCAATGCAGCGGGCTGATCCTCAATGCCAACGGCGATCCCGCCCGCTTCGCCGCGTTCGGTTTGCAGGTCGTCGCCGACGACGTGCCCGGCTTTCCCGGCCCGCTCGCCGGCATCCTTGCCGCGCTCGAGTGGACCGCAGCGAACCGGCCCGAGGTGGAATGGGTGCTGAGTGCCGCCGGCGATTGCCCGTTCCTGCCGCGCGATCTAGTCGCGCGCTTGCATGAAGAACGCATCGCGGCGACTGCCGAGCTCGCCGTTGCGGCATCGGGCGGCCAGTCGCATCCGGTGATCGGCTTGTGGCGCGTTGGCTTGCGCGACGAACTGCGTCACGCGCTGGTGGTCGAAGACCTCCGCAAGATCGACCGCTGGACCGCGCGTTATCCGCTCGCGACCGTGACGTGGCCGACCGAGCCGCTCGATCCGTTCTTCAATGCCAACACGGTCGAGGATATCGCGGAAGCCGAGCGGCTGGCCGCACTGGACGCGGCGTCCTAACCAAGCTCTACGCCGGCCGAAATCCAGCCCGCTCCAGCGCGGCGCGCGCTTCGTCCGAGCTGAGTGCGGCGAGAAAGGCCTGCACTGCCGGCCTCTGCTTGCGTGCTGCGACCAGCGCGAAGTCGTAATGTTCCTCCGCCAGCGGAATGAAACCGAGACCGACCGCATGAGCGACCGGGGCAATGGTCATGCCCCAGTCGGCGCGGTGCTGGGCGACGGCCGCGGCCACCGCGTTGTGCGAGCGTGGCTGGTTCCAATAGCCTTCCGGGCGCGCACCACCGAGCAACCGGTCGATCAGGATGCGCGTGCCGGCGCCCTGATTGCGGTTGACCATGATGCAGGAGGGATCAGCGAGCGCCGCGACGACGGCGTCCTTCGCGCTGTGGCCTTCGAAACGCTTGTCGCCCTTGCGGAACACGATGCCCTGCATCCGTCGCCAGCCTGGCACGAGCTCGAGTCCTTCGACGAGATAAGGCGTATTGTAAGTCTCGCTCTTGTCGTCGAACAGATGGATCGGCGCCAGATCGCATTCGCCGCGCCGTGCCGCCGCAAGTCCGCCGAGACTGCCGACCGCGATCGAACGCACGGTCAGGCCGGTATGCGCGAGTTGCGCCGTGACGAGATCGAGCCCGGTACAATGGCTGCCGACGATGACGAGATCGGGCACCCGCACGTGCGGCGTGAACAGAGTCACCTCGGCCTCGGTCCCGGCCGGCATCTGGCCGGCGAGCGCGTCGATGCGCAGAAAACCGTCGGCCTGCGCGAACGACGTGATCGCACCGGACCCCTTGCCGGAGGGATAGGCGATCAAGCCGTCCTTGCCTTCGACCAGCGAGACCATGACGAATTCGGTGCGGCCGAGCTCGGACGCAATGCGCACCGGCACGGTCGCGTTCACCTTGGCATCGGAGCGCGGCGGCAGTCCGGCCATTTTGCGCAGCACCGGCACGATCATGTCGTGAAAGGTGAACATCGCCGAGGTCGGAAAACCCGGCAGGATCACGATCGGCTTGCCGTCGCACACCGCAAGGCACAGCGGCTTGCCGGGCTTAAGCGCAATGCCATGCGCGATGATGCCCGGCTGGCCGAGCCGGCCGATGATGCGATGAGAGAGATCGCCCGCGCCTTTCGATGTTCCGCCGGAGAGCACCAGCATCTCGGCGTCCGCCAGCGCACGCCGCATGGCGGCTTCGAGCTGGGCTTCGTCGTCGGGAATGGCGCCGAGGAAAACCGCCTCACCACCGTTCTCGTCGATCGCAGCAGTGACGATCGCGCCATTGGTGTCGTAGATCGCAGCGGGCGCGAGCACCTCGCCGGGCTGAACCAGTTCGTCGCCGGTGGAGATCACGGCAACACGAGGTTTGCGCACGACGCTCACCTCGGCAAGACCGCAAGCCGCCAGCATGCCGACCTCGCGCGAGCCGATAATCGTGCCGGCGCGCAGCAGCGCCTCGCCGCGCGCGATATCGGATCCTGCGTAGGATATGAATTGCCCGGGCGAGGCCGCGCGACGGACGTCGATCGCACCCGATCCCGCCGGCTGGGTATGCTCGACCATGACCACGGCATCGGCACCGCGCGGCAGCGGACCGCCGGTGGCAATCGGCGTTGCCGTTCCCGCCGCCACTTGCAGCGCTGGTACGGTGCCGCAGTGAATGGTCTCGCCATTCAACCCGAGGCGAACCGGCGCGCGTTCGCCGGCTGTCGCAAGGTCCGCCGAGCGCAGCGCAAAGCCGTCGACATTGGAACGGTCGAACGGCGGCACGTCGATCGGCGCAGTGATGTCTTCGGCGAGCGACGCACCGAGCGCAGCACCGAGTTTGCGCATTTCGCTTAAAAGAGCGCGCGGGAACAGCGCGGCCTCGAAGCGAGCCAGGGCCTCCTCGTGGGAAAGGATTTTGAGGAACTGTTTCCTGTTCGAGCGCGCTGCGGACTTGCGATTGCGGGATCATGATCATGCTAAACCCATATCATTCCCACATCAGATAGGCATCGACGGGCGCGCCCGCAGCAAATCCCTCGTGACTGGCGGGAACAAGCAGCCATGCATCCCCGCGGGCAATTGACTGGAGCGGCCATTCTCCTACCGCAAGCGGCACCCACGCATGTTGTTCCTCGGCCAGCAGGACCATTTCGGCGATGCCGACGCTGGATGCAATTTTGCGCGCGAGCGGCAAGGCAATCTGTCGGCGCGGCAGCCGCGCTGACAGCCGGTCGACGAGCGGCAGCACGAGCGCGAGCCAGACCGCAAGCGCATGATCCGGCGATCCGGGCAAGGCGACGACAGGAATGGTTCCGAGCCGCCCGATCGCGGCGGTGCGTCCGGGCTGGAGCGCAAGACCATGGGCGATCACATCACCACGCTGGGCCAGCGCCGTGACCGCTGCATCCTTGCGACCGACACCGCTGCCGCCGATCGTCAGCAGGAGATCGCAGGTAGGCGTACCGAACGCCGCCGCGATCGATCCCGCGTCTCGCGCGCCGGCCTCGCTCGTTTGCACATCCAGCCCTGCGGCGCGTGCGATGTCCGCGATCAAATGCATAGTCACCGTTGTACCTGAGACATTGACAATGCGCAGCCGCGGACGGCGCACGCTCAGCCGGTCCAGTCCGGCGGCACGCGCGAGCAACAGAGCAGCAGGACCGACCGGATACCCCTCTGCCGCGGCAGGCGTTCGTCCGTCGATGTCGCTTCCCCCACGCCTGACGCCCTGCCCCGGCACGCCTTCCGCCAACACCTGGGCGAGCGGACCAGACACCTCGACTGCGTCGGCATCGAGCACACAGTCGCATCCCGCCGGCATCGCGTCGCCGGCTTCGACCCAGGCGGGCGCTGTTGCGAGAGGCAGCGGTGAATAGGAGGACGCGCCGACCAGATCATTGGCGCACAGCGCCCAGCCGTCCGTGGCAGCGACGTCACAAGACGGCAGGGCCGCGAGCAGCGGATTGCCTGCCGCGATGCAGCCGGCCGCTTCAGTCAAATGCAACTGCACGGCGCGAGCGGATCGAGCCCTGTCAGCAACGCGGCGAGCGCGGCGTCGAGCGGCGTCAGCGATGGCGGCAGGCGCTGGGTCATGCGCCATGGTGGACCATGCATCGCCCGGTTTGGCAACCGCCGGCGATACGAACGTCAGCCGCCCGACTTGTCCGCATTGGGGAAGAACAGCTGTTGTCCGTCGACCTTGTATCCGGCGATCGCCGCCTGCCCCTCGGGCGAGATCAGCCAGTCGATGAAGTCTTGCCCCAGCTCCTTCTTGACGTTCGGAAACTTCGCGGGGTTGACCAGCATCACGCCGTACTGATTGAGCAGCCGCTTGTCGCCTTCGACGACGATATCGAGGTCGCCGCGCTCCCGAAAAGCGATCCAGCTGCCGCGGTCGGACAGCACATAGGCGTTCGCCGTGCGCGCTGCGTCGAGGGCGGAGGCCATGTCCTGCTTGGCTTCGCGATACCAGGCACCCTTGGTGCGGGCGATGTCGATGCCGGCGACGATCCAGAGCGCGAGCTCCGCGGCATGCGCGCCCGAGCCGTCTCCGCGCGTCACGAACGGCACACCCTTGGCCTCGATCGCCTTCAGCGCGGTCGCGATGTCCTTGCCCTTCACGCCGGCGGGATCGCTCTTCGGCCCGATCAGGACATAGTCGTTGTACATCACGTCGAAGCGCTTCGCGGCAAAACCGTCGACGACGAATTTCTCCTCCTGCGGCCGCGCATGCATCAGTACGACGTCGACCTCGCCCCTTCGTGCCCCGTCGAGCACCTCGTCGGCCCGCCGCGCGATCACGGTCACGTCGATGCCGGTCTTGTCACGGAAGATCGCCAACAGGTCATCGAGCAGGCCGGACTCCTGCGTCGCTGAGGTCGTGGCGAGCACGATCGCGCGGTCCTCCGCGGATGACGCCGCAACGCCTGCGGCGAGGCCGCAGAGAAGCGCGAGTGCAACGGAGAGGCGGCGGACGACCATGATCGGGTTCCCATTGGCTACGACGCGATCATGATGATGCTCGATTGCGCCGCACTCGTGACGCGTTTGCTCGTTGCAGCGGCAGATGCGGACAACAACAGATAGAGCACGGGCCCAGCCACTACCGGCGGCGAACCTTGCCTCCGCGTCGGGCACCGACGATTCGGGAAATCTCGGCAACGCGCGGAGCGGCACGCCGATTGCTGTTGCGCGCGACAGCCGCAAGATCCGTTCAGCGCGAGCGATTCAGGATCGTTCACCAAAGCAGGGATCGCGCGTGGGGATGTGTTGCAAAGCAACGAGATGATCGGGCATGGTCGTGGCGGACAAAACTTGAAATGCAGAATTCCACCTGCGCCGAACTCCAAAAAGAAGCAAGAATTTGCATAGGAATGCAGGATGGAATTCCTGACGACCAGCGAAGCCGCCGACTATCTTCGGCTTGGCGAACGCAAGCTTTACGAACTCGTCACGACCGGTGCGATCCCCTGCACCAAGGTGACCGGCAAATGGCTCTTTCCGCGGCACGCGCTCGATCTCTGGGTGCTGTCCGGACTGGCGCGCCCGGCCGGCATGCTGATCGCCGAGCCGCCGCCGGTCGTCGGCGGCAGCCAGGACGAGCTTCTGGATTGGGGTCTGCGCGAATCCGGCTCGGGCCTGGGATCGATGAGCGAGGGCAGCGCGCGCGGGCTCGAGCGCTTGCAGCGCGACGAGGTGATGGCCGTGGCGGTGCACTTCCACAGCCTCGATGCCGACGGCAATCTCGCCGCCGACGCCAATGCGACGGTGCTGCGCGACGCTCCGGACCTGCATGATGCATTGCTGGTCGCGTTCGTGCGCCGCGAGCAGGGTCTCGTGCTGCCGCCGGGCAATCCCAAGCGGCTGCCCGGCCTTTCCGACGTGCTCGCGCTCGAGGCCAGGATGGCGATGCGGCAACAGGGCACGGGCGCGCAGATGCTGCTCGATGTGCTGCTCAAGCGCGCTGGCGCCTCGACGCGCGATTTGCGCCGGATCGAGACGCCGGCCCTGACCGGGCCGGATCTCGCCGAGATCGTCCGCGCGGGACAAGCCGATTGCGGAATCGCGACGCGTGCGTCCGCGCGCTCGGCCGGCCTCGATTTCGTGCCGCTGGTCTGGGAGAATTTCGACCTCGCGATGCGGCAGCGCAGCTATTTCCGCCCCGCCATGCAGGGCCTGATCCGGTTCCTCAGCGAAAGGCGGTTGCTCCAGCGCGCCGGGGAGCTGACCGGCTACGATCCCTCGCCGGCCGGACAAATCCGCTTCGCCGCCTGACGTTGACGCCCGCCCCCAAATAGTTGCAAAAGAAACCAATTCAGCCGGGCCATACCCGGGGGCACACCGGCTAACGCGCCGGATCAGGGGAGGACAAACGTGAAGCCAACAAGATTTGGACCGCCGGTCGCTGCCGGCTTTGCAGCGACGTTCCTGGCGACGACGTTCCTGGCGACGACGCTGCTGCCGGGCGCCGCAATGGCGCAGGTGTCCGACGAGGTCGTCAAGATCGGCGTGCTCACCGACATGAACGGTCCGGCCTCGGCGCCGACCGGCCAGGGCTCGGTGACGGCGGCGCAGATGGCGATCGACGATTTCGGCGGCACCGTGCTCGGCAAGCCGATCAGCATCGTCGTCGGCGACCACCAGCTCAAGGCCGACATCGGCGGCGCGATCGCACGGCGCTGGTACGACGTCGACCAGGTCGATCTGATCGTCGACGTGCCGGTCTCCGCGGTCGGGCTCGCGGTGCAGAACATGGCCAACGAGAAGAAGCGGCTGTTCATCACCCACTCGACCGGCACCGCGGATTTCCACGGCAAGTTCTGCTCGCCCTATGCGATCCAGTGGGTGTTCGACACCCGCGCGCTCGCGGTCGGCACCGCGGACGCGGTGGTCAAGCGCGGCGGCGACAGCTGGTTCTTCATCACCGACGACTATGCCTTCGGCCATTCGCTGGAGCGCGACGCCTCGGCGGTGGTGACCGCCAATGGCGGCAAGGTGCTGGGCTCGGTGAAGCCGCCGCTGGCGACGCCCGACCTCTCCTCCTTCGTGCTGCAGGCGCAGTCCTCCAAGGCCAAGATCATCGGCATCGCGGCGGGTCCGCCCAACAACATGAACGAGATCAAGACCGGCTCGGAGTTCGGCGTGTTCAAGGGCGGCCAGCAGATGGCGGCGCTGCTGGCGCTGATCACCGACATCCATGGCCTCGGCCTGCAGGCCGCACAAGGGCTGTTGCTGACGACCTCGTTCTATTGGGACATGGACGACAAGACCCGCGAATGGTCGAAGCGCTATTTCGCCAAGATGAACAAGATGCCGTCGATGTGGCAGGCCGGCGTCTATTCGAGCGTGATGCACTATCTCAATGCCATCAAAGACACCGGCACCGACGATCCGCTCAAGGTCGCCGCCAAGATGCGGGAAAAGCCGATCGAGGATTTCTTCTCCCGCAACGGCAAACTGCGCGAGGACAATCTGATGGTGCACGACCTCTGGCTGGTGCAGGTGAAGACGCCGGAGGAAAGCAAATATCCGTGGGACTATTACAAGATCCTCACGACGATCTCGGGCGACAAGGCGTTCGGTCCGCCGGACCCGGCGTGTGCGATGGTGAAGAAGTGACGATCGCTTAAGGCGAACGTCATTCCGGGGCGGTGCAAAGCACCGAACCCGGAATCTCGAGATTCTCAGGTGCGCAAGTGCGCACCGGAGGTCGCGCCGTGCGCGCCCCGGAATGACGGTCGCTTGTTGCGACCGTCACTTCACCACCCCGATCTCGCGAAAATACTTCATCACGCCGGGGTGGATCAGCTCGGGCTTCGGTGCGGCGGCCACCGTGTTCGCGGCCGTGGTCTCGCAGGCTTGCGCGAGCTGCTTGCAGAATGTCGGCTCGACATGGTGAAGCGTCTTCGCCAGGCGATAGGCGACATCGTCGGGCAGATCTTCGCGCGTCAGCACAAAGCTCCAGGACCCCAGCGAGGCAATCGGCTCGGACTGGTTCGGATAGCTGCCGGCCGGCACGGTAAGCGGCTTCAGGAACGCGTGCTTGGCGCGGATGCGCGCGATCTCCTCGGCACTGGGCGCGATGAAGCGGGCGCCTGACGCGCTCGAGGCCACCGCCGCGAAGCCGGGCCAGCCGATGCCGGCGCCCCAGAGTGCTGCGACGCGGCCATCCTCGACCATGGCGGGGCCGTCGCCGGCGCGGTCGAGATAGATCGCCTTGAAGTCCTCGTCCTGCCTCAACCCGAGACCATCGAGCACATAGCGCGCCAGGATCGGCAGGCCCGAGCCTTTGGCGCCGAATGCGACGGGCTGACCGACGAGATCGCGAATGGTCCTGTAGGGACTGTCCGCGCGCACCACGAACATGCCGGGGTTGGAATAGATCGCGGTGAGGATCTTCAGCCGTACCGGCGCGCGGCCGATGCCGGCGAAGGCTTCATAGGCCGGCTCGCCCGCGACCAGAGCGAGATCGAGCTCGCCCTTCTCCAAGAGCGGAATGTTCTCGTTGCTGCCCTTGGTGTTGCGCGGGGCGATGATGGCTTGCGGATCGGCCGCGTTCATCGCTTGCGCGAAGGCGTTGCCATAGAGCGGAAAGCCGCCGCCGGGCGTCGCGGTGCCCAAGCTGATCGTCAGGCTGGGTGTCGTGGTCGGAATGGCGTTGCCTCCGGTTTGAGCAGCGGCGGGGCTTGAAAGCAGCGCCGCACCGAGAACAAGGGTGATCGCGAATCTCATGGTCGGTCCCGGCGGGGGCGCGTCAACATCGACTTGCGGCGATGTAGGCAGCGCCCCGATTTTGTGAAAGCATGCAGCCCAACGACAATAGAACAATGGGAGGCGTCATGTTGCGAATTTTGCGTAACAGTGTTTTCGGGCTGGTTTTCCTTTCAACGCTGTTGGGCGCCGCACCTCCCGCCTCCGCCGCTTATCCCGACCGTCCCGTGCACTGGATCATCGGCTTCTCCGCCGGCGGCCCGGTCGACATCGTGGCGCGGATCATGGCGAACTGGCTGTCGGACCGCTTCAGCCAGCAGTTCATCGTCGAGAACCGCGCGGGCTCCGGCGGCAATCTCGCGGCCGGCGCCGCGATCAATTCGCCGCCGGACGGCTACACGCTGCTGTTCGTCGCGCCCAACAACGCGATCTCGACCTCACTGTACAAGAAGCTGCCGTTCGACTTCCTGCGCGACACCGTGCCGGTCGCCAGCATCATGCAGCTCACCAACATGCTGGTCGTCTCCAACGCGTTTCCGGCAAAGACGGTTCAGGAGTTCATCGACTACTGCAAGGCCAATCCCGGCAAGATCTCCTTTGCCTCGTCCGGCAACGGCACCTCGGTGCACATGTCGGCGGAGCTGTTCAAGGTGATGACCAAGTGCGACATGGTGCACGTGCCCTATCGCGGATCTGCGATCGCATTCCCCGACATCATCTCCAACAAGGTGCAGCTGATCTTCGACAACCTGCCCTCAGCGATGGAGCAGGCCAAGGGCGGCAATGTCCGCGCGCTCGGCGTCACCTCGCCGCAGCGCTGGCCGAGCGTGCCCGATGTGCCCGCGATCGCCGAGACCTTGCCCGGCTTCGAATCGGTCGGCTTCTACGGCATCTCCGCACCGAAGGGCACGCCGCAGGACGTGATCGAGATTCTCAACAAGGCCGTCAACGAGGCACTGAAGGACCCGAAGCTGGTCGCGCGCCTCACCGAGACCGGCGGCATCCCCAAGCCGATGACGCCGGCCGAGTTCGGCAAGCTGGTCACCGACGAGACCGAGAAGTGGCGCAAGGTGGTGGAGTTCGCCGGGGTGTCGGTGGACTAGCGGCGGGAACTGCCACGAGCCTGCAGCGCGCCAACGGGACATTGGAGGGGATCGGAAGACCCCCTCCCAACAAAATGTGCGAAAACAACCCCATGCACAGTAGAAAGATCTAGGGATCACAATGGGTTACAGAATTGAAAACCGAACCCCCTGGCGCGATTGCCAGAGGGCGGAGGCGAAGGCTCGGCGAGGTGGCCTTGCGCCGTCGGGCAAAAAAGGACTATAAGGGCATCATCGCCAATTTCGGTTATTCAAAAACCTTGGCCCTTGCCGCACCGGCGTTTCCAACCGCCGGAGCCAGCATTGCACCCCCGCCTCCGTCCCTGTAAACGAACCGCGCACCGTTGCCGGCCGCTGCTTTCGCGGCCGTCTCGCGGCGGGGCCTGTAGCTCAATGGTTAGAGCCGGCCGCTCATAACGGTCTGGTTGCAGGTTCGAGTCCTGCCGGGCCCACCAATAGATCAATGGTTTTGTCGCGCCAAATTTGGTCCGAGTCGATTCCAAACGATCGTGAGTCGATTTCCAAAGAATCATGAGTCGATTTCGCCGATTTCCGAAAAATCGTGAGTCGATTTGCTGGATTAAGTGATTGGCCCGGCCGTCGCCGGCTTCGGGTGCCAGGTGGAGAAGCCTAAGATCGGCAAACGGCAATAACCCGGTTAACCAATGGTTACCGGGTTATTGCCAGAAAAAGGATTTGAAAACGGACCGATGTAGGTCACAAGCGGACTTGCTTATTCTCGCACATCCGGATCGGGCACTGGTCCTCAAAGTCGAGTTGCCCAACGCGTTCGGCATTGACGCCTTGGAACACCGGTTCGATGCTCGGAAATCGGAGCCGCCCGCCGACTTCCCGCCGCCACTCCGGGAGCGCAGGTCGAGTACGATTCCGCCTCAATCGTCTCTACCAGTCTCGCCGAAAACCGTCCTCGGAACCCACGCACTTCAGTCCGCCGCCGCCAAAAGCACCCTATTCGCTTGCCTCAGAAAACGCGACTCCGATGTTCTGACAATATGTCAGCTTCGTGCGTCGACCCGGGATGGGACGGTATCTATTCAAATGTTAGCGATCCGCTCATCTTGTTCCTCTAGCCTCCTTCGAGGATGGGGAATGGGGCACGATCGGTGAGTGGAATCCCGGCCAAGCGAGCCGCAAAATCGAAAAAGCACGTCAGCACGGCCGCACCGGCGACGAAGAAGGATTCGGAATCCAAGGCAAGACGGACCACGCCCAAGCACAACATCAGATTGGCGGACCTCTTCCTCTGGATCACCGTGGTCGACGAGTGCCAAATCCATCCCAGGAACGGCCTCGAAGAAGCCTCCAAGTGTGTTTCGGCATGGAATAAGGACCCCGTTTTCGGGGTGATCGGCATTAAATCGGGACCCCGGGATAAGGGTCCACAGTGGCTTCCATCGA
>NZ_PYFX01000026.1 GCF_003020115.1 Bradyrhizobium sp. MOS002 | reverse complement strand
CGAGCTCGCCTGGCTACTCGCTGCCCATCTGAGGCTCTTAACTCGCCGCTTGGCCAGACCTTGAAGACGTCTACGCTTTTTGAGTCAGGCTCTCAGGGACTTAAGGCCCGGAAAACGTGTAATTTTTTGAATCAAATCGTGTCCGGACCGCTAGCTCCGCATTCGCCACAAATGTGGCGTCCGTGCTAGAAGCGCCCCGGGGATTTGCGTTGAATCGGGGTTTGCTCACATGAGTTCCACAGGATCTGCACTGGCAAAGGCCGGCTTGCGCGTCGGTGTCATTGGCGCAGGCGTGATGGGCAGCAATCATGCGCGCGTGCTCGCGGGTCTTCCCGGCGTCAACCTTGTCGGCGTCGTCGATCCTTCGCCGGCACATCGCACGCGGGCGATGGAGCTTGCCAATTGCGCGAGCTTCGAGACGCTCGACCAATTGCTGGCCGAAGGCGTCGATGCCGTCACCATCGCGGCGCCGACCCATCTGCATCACGAGGTCTCGCTCGCCTGCATCGCCAAGAACATCCACGTGATGGTCGAGAAGCCGATTGCGTCCACGGTCGCGGAAGGCCGTGAGATCGTCACGGCTGCGCAAAAGGCCGGCGTGACGCTGATGGTCGGCCATGTCGAGCGCTTCAATCCGGCGGTCGCCGCCGTCAAGCAGGCGATCGCGGGCGAGGACATTCTGTCGATCGCGATCACGCGCGTCGGCCCGTTCCCGCCGCGCATGTCCAATGTCGGCGTCGTCATCGATCTTGCCGTGCACGACATCGATCTGATCCGCTGGTTCACCGAATCCGACATCATCGAGGTGCAGCCGCAATTGTCGAGCGCGGTCGCCGAGCGCGAGGACATCGCGCTCTTGCAATTCCGCACCGCCAACGGCGTGCTCGCGCACATCAACACCAACTGGCTGACGCCGTTCAAGGCGCGCAGCGTCACGGTCGCGACCCGCGGCAAATACGTGATGGGCGATCTCCTGACGCGCCAGGTCACCGAATGTTTCGGCTTCAAGCCTGATGGCAGCTATTCGATGCGGCATCTGCCGGTCGGCCATGACGAGCCGCTCCGCGCCGAGCTGATCGCGTTCCTCAAGGCCGTGCGTCACGGCGAGACGCCGGCGGTCACGGGTGACGAAGGCGTCGCCAGCCTCGAGATCGCGACGCAGTGCCTGGAAACGCCGTCGCGGCCCGCGGCCACCTCGTCTGCCCGCAAGGGTCCGCGCCGCGTCGCTGGCTGATTCCTCTCCATGCCGATCACTCAAGAAGGCGCCAAGAACCAGGCCATGAACCAGCATCTGCGTTCCGAACCCATTCCTTTCATCGACGTCGCCTCGCAGCGCCGCCGGCTCGGCGACTCGCTCGATGCAGCCGTGAAGCGCGTTCTCGATCATTGTCAGTTCGTCAACGGTCCTGAAGTCGCCGAGCTCGAGAAGCAGCTTGCGGCCTATTGCTGCGCCAAGCACGTCATCGGTTGCGCCAGCGGCACCGATGCGATCCTGATGGTGATGATGGCGAAGAATGTCGGGCCGGGCGACGCCGTGCTGTGTCCGTCCTTCACCTTCATCGCGACGGCTTCGCCCGTGGCGCGAACCGGCGCGACGCCGGTTTATGTCGACGTCGACGAAGCCACCTTCAACATGAGCCCGGAATCGCTCAAGCGCGGCATCGCGACCGCCCGCAAGGCCGGCCTCAAGCCGGTCGCGATCATTCCGGTCGATTTGTTCGGACAGCCGGCCGATCACGACGCCATCGCGGAGATTGCCAAGGCCGAAGGCCTGTTCGTGCTCGACGACGCCGCGCAGGGTTTTGGCGCGAGCTACAAGGGCCGCAAGCTCGGCACCTTTGGGCTCGCCACCGCGACCAGCTTCTTCCCCGCAAAGCCGCTCGGCTGCTTCGGTGACGGCGGCGCAATCTTCACCGACGACGACGAGCTCGCGGCGACGCTGCGCAGCATCCGCGTGCACGGGCAGGGCGTCGACAAATACGACAACGTTCGCCTCGGCCTGACCGGCCGGCTCGACACCATGCAGGCCGCGGTCCTGATCGAGAAGCTGAAGATCTTCGACGACGAGATCGCCGCCCGCAACGAGGTCGCCGAGCGCTACGCGCGCGGTCTCAGCAATGTGGTCACCGTGCCGCGCGTGGCTCCCGGCAATACGTCGGTCTGGGCGCAGTACACGATCCGCCTCCCTGAGGGCACCGACCGCGACGGCTTTGCCGCCGCGCTGAAGGCGCAGGGCGTGCCGACGGCGATCTACTACGGCAAGTCGATGCATCAGCAGACCGCCTACAAGCAGTACCCGGTCGCCGAGGGCGGCCTGCCTGCTTGCGAGAGCCTGTCGCAGGACGTCATCAGCCTGCCGATGCATGCCTATCTGACCGAAGCCGATCAGGAGCGAATCATCGCGGCCGTGCGCGGCGCGCTTTCAACCTGATTTCCCCGTTTTGCTGCGCGAGCTCTTCCTTTAGAAGGGAACGATGCTCGGACGTATCTTCACGGTTGGTGGTTACACGCTGCTCTCGCGGCTGACGGGATTTGCCCGCGACATCATGCTCGCGGCGATTCTCGGCGCCGGCCCCGTCGCCGACGCCTTTTTCGTGGCGCTGCGCCTGCCCAACCATTTCCGTGCGATCTTTGCCGAGGGCGCCTTCAACGCGGCCTGGGTGCCGGCCTACGCGCATGTCCATGGCGAGCGCGGGGAGGGGGCGGCAAGACTGTTCGCCGACCGCATCTTCACGCTGCTGCTGGCCTCCCAGGTGGTGCTGCTGATCGTCGCCTGGCTGTTCATGCCGCAGGCCATGAGCATTCTGGCGCCCGGGTTTTCCGAGGACGCCGAACAGCGCAGGCTCGCGATCGAGCTCACGCGGATCACCTTTCCCTATCTGCTGCTGATCACGCTGGTGACGCTCTATGGCGGCATGCTCAACGTGATGCAGCGCTTTGCCAGCGCCGCGGCCGCGTCGATCTTCCTCAACATCTCGATGATGATGACGCTGGCGCTCGCCGCCTGGTTTCCCAGTGCGGGCCACGCCGCCGCCTGGGGCGTCCTCATCTCCGGCTTCCTGCAATATGTCCTGCTCGCCGGCGATCTCGCCGGCCATGGCGGCCTGCCGCGCTTTGCGCCGCTCAAGCTCGACGAAGACGTCCGCGCATTCTTTAGGGCACTCGGGCCGGCGACGCTGGGCGCGATGGGCACGCAGCTCGCGCTGTTTGCCGACACCATCATCGCGACCTTCTTGCCCGCCGGCGCGTTGTCGGCGCTGTATTACGCCGACCGTCTCAACCAGCTCCCGATCGGCGTCATCGGCATTGCCATCGGCACGGTGCTGCTGCCGGAGATGTCGCGGCGGATCACGGCCAACGACCATGACGGTGCGATGAAGGCGCAGCGCCGTGCGTTCGATTTCACGCTGCTGTTCTCGGTGCCGTTCGTCGCCGCCTTCCTCACCGTGCCCGACGCGATCATGCGCGCGTTGTTCGCTCGCGGTGCGTTCTCGAAAGCCGATGCCGCCGCCGCAGGCGCCACGCTCGCGGCCTATGCCATCGGCCTGATCCCCTTCGTGCTGATCCGCAGCGCGGTCGCGACCTTCTATGCGCGCAAGGACACGGCGACGCCGGTGCGGGCGTCGCTGACCGGCATCGCGGTCAACGTCGCCTTGAAAATTGCCTTGATGGGATCGCTGGCCCAGATCGGGCTTGCGCTGGCCACTGCCGTCGGCGTCTGGACCAACCTGCTGATGGTGCTGTTCTTCGCGGTGCGGCGAGGCTTTCTCGTGCCGGACCGCGCCTGGCTATTGTCGCTCGCCAAATTTCTGCTGACCGGCCTTATCCTGGCCGCCGCCTTCTGGCTCATCGCGCGCTTTAGCGGTCCTTGGTTGGGGTCGATGCACTTCCGGGACGAATTGACGCTGCTTCTGCTGGCCGTCGGGGGCACGATTGTCTACGCGCTCGCCATCCTTGCACTGTTCGGCCGCCGCTGGCTGGTCTCGCTGGTGCGCGGCTAGCTTTTCATATTTTTGACGGCTCGACCTTGTCGGCACGGGCCAGTCTCGATCGTCCTTGGATGGACACATCTCGGAAGTGCGGCGGATGGACCCTGCACAATTGACGTGATGCCGTCACCTCGAGCCGGCAAAATTCGAACCAGGAGCACTGTTTATGAGGATCACCGTCGAAACTAACGTAGCAGCCCCCATCGATCAGGTCTGGCGCGCTTATACGACGCCTGCCGACATCATGAAGTGGAACGCCGCGTCCGACGACTGGCATACGACGAAGGCGGCCGTCGACCTGCGAAAAGGCGGTGTCTTCTCCTCGCGCATGGAGGCCAAGGACGGCAGCATGGGCTTTGACTTCGCCGGTACCTATACGAAGATCGTCGAGCACAAGCGGATCGAATACGCGTTCGGCGAGCGAAAAGCTGAAGTCGAGTTTGTGCCCGCCCCGAAGGGCGTTCTGGTCCGGGTTGTCTTCGATGGCGAATCGACGCACTCGGTCGAGCAGCAGCAAGGCGGTTGGCAGGCAATCCTCGACAATTTCGCACGATACGTGGAAGCGAAGCAGACGAAGTCGTGAAGGGCGTTGACGGGCGTCGTCGGCTTCGGCGCCCGGCACCCTCAGGTAGGGACTCGCCTCCAGGATGCAGCGAACCTCTACACATCTCTTGATTTTGCGCGATTGCTGTAGTAATCGCGTCGCATGATCAAATCAGTGCGCAAACTCAACCGCAACCACATGACCCGCTTCGGCTGGGCCGTGGAAGGAGTCGCGCGCTAAGAATTCGACGACGACATCTTTCCACCAGGCCCCGCCGGCATCGGAGGGGGCCTTTTGTTTGGCCACGCTTCCCTGCCGGCACAACAGCAGGAGCGTCCGATGCCACCCCAACAGACGAACATCACATCCGAGGCCGAGGGACTCTCCCTCGAACTTGCATCGACGCGCAGCATCCCAGGCTTGCTCTCGCGATACTGGCGTGCGCTCCAGGACTGGCGCTGGCGGCAGGGTCCACAAATCGCCTTGCAGGACCTGAGTGACAGGGAGCTGATGGATATCGGCCTGACGCGTGGCGAGGTCGACTACATCTCGCCGGAACGGGCTATCGAAAGGCTGAGGGATAATGCGAGGACCCTGTGGGGCCGCGGTGGGATGTGACCGACCAGCGGTCCTGCCGACCTTCGCAGCGACAAGGAGAGGAAGCGACCATGATGTCGCATGCGCCGAGTGCCCCGGCGGATTTGGAAATCCGCCGATTGACTGTCGATGATCTCGACCTCTTTCGCGACATTCGCGCGGAGGCGCTTCGGACGCACCCTCAAACATTTGGTTCTGCCGAAGAGGACGAGGGCGGAGAGGCGATGCTGACTGCCTATCGGCATTGGCTCAGTGGGGCGATCCTTGGCGCCCTCTGGCGGGGAAATCTGATCGGAGTCGCAGGCTTCTACGTGTCGCCAGCTCTTCGGTCGCAGCACAGGGGTCACATCTTCACGGTTTACGTGAGGGAAGATGGCCGAGGTAAAGAAATCGGAGATCGACTCATCAAGGAGCTTCTTGCCGATGCTGAGGGATGCGTCGAGCAGGTACATCTTGAGGTCCTGCTCGAAGCAATCGCTGCAATCAGGACCTACAAGCGCAACGGATTCGAGGTCTACGGCACGGATCCCGCTGCAGTCCGTATAGGTCATATCACGTATGACAAATACCTCATGGTCAGGAAATTCAGCCATGGAGGCGCGGGGTCGCCCGAAGCCCCCGAGGGCGGCTTCGAATCATCGGCCTTGACAGGCGCGGCCCGCCTAAACCCGTTTGCCTTGCCAGTTTTTCCACGGCAATATGCCGGCAAAACAACCATGAGAAACGGGACGAGAAAATGGCGGCTCCCATCAAGTTCGGCGTTGGCCAAAGTGTGTTGCGCAAGGAGGATGACGCGCTCATCCGCGGCAAGGGCCGCTATACCGACGATTATGCGCCGCAGGCCGCTTTGCGCTGCCTGATGCTGCGCTCGCCGCATGCGCATGCCAAATACACCATCGATGCGAGTCGCGCCCGCACCCTACCCGGCGTCGCGCTGATCCTGACTGCCCATGACGTCAAGGATCTCGGCAATCTGCCCTGCCTGTTTAACCTCGAGACCGATCCCTTCACCGGGCCGCCTTACCCGATCCTCGCCAAGGACGAAGTGCGACATGTCGGCGATTCCATCGCCTTCGTCGTCGCCGAGACCATCGACCAGGCCCGCGACGCGATCGAGGCGATCGAGGTCAAATGGAGCCCGCTGCCGGCGGTAACCGGGGTCGTCAATGCTGTGAAGAAGGGCGCAGCCTTGGTCTGGCCGGACAAGCCCGGCAACGTGCTGTTCGACGTCTCGATCGGTGACAAGAAAGCGACCGAGGCTGCCTTTGCCAAAGCGCATGCGGTGGCCGAGATCTCGATCGTCAATCCACGCGTCGTCGCGAACTTCATGGAGACGCGCGCGGCGGTGTGCGAATACGACGCCAAGCGCGACCATCTGACGCTGACGGTCGGCAGCCAGGGCAGCCATCGCCTGCGCGACATCCTCTGCCAGAACGTGCTCAACATTCCGACCGACAAGATGCGGGTGATCTGCCCCGACGTCGGCGGCGGCTTCGGCACGAAGCTGTTTCCCTATCGGGAGTACGCCCTCCTGGCAGTCGCCGCGCGAAAGCTGAAGAAGGCGGTGAAATGGGCGGCCGACCGCACCGAGCATTTCATGGGCGACGCGCAGGGCCGCGACAACGTCACCACCGCAAAAATGGCGCTGGCCGAGGACGGCAAGTTCCTCGCGATGGATTGCGACCTGATGGGCGACATGGGCGCGTATCTGTCGACCTTCGGGCCCTATATCCCCCATGGCGGCGCCGGCATGCTGCCGGGCCTCTACGACATCCAGGCGTTCCACTGCCGTGTGCGCACCATCTTCACCAACAGCGTGCCGGTCGATGCCTATCGCGGCGCCGGGCGGCCCGAGGCTGCTTACGTCATCGAACGTCTGGTGGACGCCTGCGCGCGAAAACTCGACATGACGGTGGATGCCATCCGCCGCAAGAATTTCATCCAGCCGAAGGCGCTGCCCTACAAGACCGCGACCGGCAAGGTCTACGATTCCGGCGACTTCGCCGCGCATCTGAAGCGCGCGATGGAGATCGCCGAGTGGAAGGAGTTTGGCAAGCGCGCCAAGGCGGCCAAGAAGAACGGCCTGATCCGCGGCATCGGACTTGCGAGCTATGTCGAGGTCTGCGGCACCATGGGCGAGGAGACCGCCAACGTGCGGATGGACCCCAATGGCGATATCACCGTCCTGATCGGCACCCAGTCGAGCGGGCAGGGCCATCAGACCGCCTACGCGCAGATCGTCGCCGAGCAGTTCGGCGTTGCGCCCGAGCGCGTGCACGTCCACCAGGGCGACACCGACATGATCGCCACGGGCCTCGGCACCGGCGGCTCGGCTTCGATCCCGTCGGGCGGTGTCAGCGTCGAGCGTGCGACCCGCGAGCTCGGCGCGCGGCTCAAGGAGATCGCAGCGCAGGCGCTGGAAGCCAGTGCCGGCGACCTCGAGATCACCGATGGCCTGGTGCGCATCGCCGGCACCGACCGTTCGATCTCGTTCGCCGACCTCGCCAAGCGTGCCGGCGTCGATCCGTCGAAGCTCAATGCGAGCGCGACTTTCGCCAGCGCCGACGGCACCTATCCGAACGGCACCCATGTCGCGGAGGTCGAGATCGATCCGGCCACCGGCATCATCAAAATCGTCAACTACGTGATCGTCGACGATTTCGGCATGACGCTTAATCCACTGCTGCTGGCCGGCCAGGTCCATGGCGGCGCCATGCAGGGCATCGGCCAGGCATTGATGGAGCAGGTGGTCTATGGCGCGGGCGACGGCCAGCTCGTCACCGCGACCTTCATGGACTACGCGCTGCCGCGCGCGGCGGACGGGCCGGCCTTCGTGTTCGAGACCGCCAACGTTCCCTGCAAGACCAATCCGCTGGGGGTGAAGGGCGCGGGAGAGGCCGGTGCGATCGGGTCCTGCCCGGCGGTCGTCAATGCCATCGTCGACGGGCTCTGGCGCGAATACAAGATCGACCACATCGACATGCCGGCGACTCCGGAGCGGGTGTGGATCGCCGTCAACGAGCACCATCGCCGTCACAGCCTGTGACAATTTTTCACGGAATGAAATCTGCCAGGCGGTGTTGGCCCATTGAGGGGTCAGCAAGATCCTGCATTAGGGAAAAGGATTCTGCGAATGAAGCGAGTGTTGGTGGTTGGGGGCGCGCTCCTGCTCGGTATGGGCGCGGTTTGGGCACAACAGGACTCCGTCAAGGAGGTCCAGACCCTGATGAAGGGCAACGGCAAGAACGCCGGCGCCGTGGCGGCGATCGTCAAGGGCGAGAAGCCCTACGATCAGGCCACGGTGGACAGTGCGCTGGCGCAGTTCGAGGACACCGCCAAGAAGCTGCCGAACTTGTTTCCGGCGAGCGCAAAAGGCATGAAGCCCGAGGGCGACTACAGCGCCTCGCCGAAGGTCTGGGAGGACAAGGCCGGGTTCGATGCCAAGGTCGCCAGCTTCGCCAAGGTCGTCGCCGAGGCCAAGGGCAAGATCAAGGATCTCGACTCGCTCAAGGCGATTTTTCCCGCGGTCGGTAAGGAATGCGGCGGCTGCCACGAAACGTTTCGCGTGAAGAACGGTTGAGGCGCACAGGAAGCGCGTAGCCCGGATGGGAGCGCAGCGCAATCCGGGAGATCTATCCGAGCTGACATACTGTCCCGGATTGCGCTGCGCTCCATCCGGGCTACCAGATTTTAGAAGGGCGGCCTGCGAAAGCAGCCGCCCTTTTTATTGGGCCGCGTGTCGCCGCTGGAAATTCTACCCGCAAGGCCTGACGGATCGCCGCTGGAGCAGCTATCTTTACTCCAGCCGCCGCGGCATTGCGTGAGCTCTTGACGCTGACGCATTCCGCTTCCTGACTCGTTCATGACATCGGGAGTTCCAACCCTCGGCGAGCACCTCAATTAGCAACAGCGAGACAGGCCATGGTAAAACCGTTCCCGTCGAAGACGCACATCGGCAACCACATGCTGCATCCGGAAACGCTGATGCTGACCTATGGCTATGATCCGCAATTATCGGAAGGGGCCGTCAAGCCGCCGGTGTTCCTGACCTCGACCTTCGTATTCAAGACGGCCGAGGACGGCCAGGACTTCTTCGATTTCGTCTCTGGCCGGCGCGAGCCGCCGGAAGGGATGGGCGCGGGCCTAGTCTATTCGCGCTTCAATCACCCCAACAGCGAAATCGTCGAGGACAGGCTCGCGATCTACGAGCGCACCGAGAGCTGTGCGCTTTTCTCGTCCGGCATGGCGGCCATCGCGACCACGATTCTGGCGTTCGTCCGCCCCGGCGACGTCATTCTGCACTCCCAGCCGCTCTATGGCGGGACGGAAACCCTGCTGACGAATACGCTTGCGCGTCTGTCGATCGGCGCCGTCGGCTTTGCCGATGGCGTCGATCAAGCCGTGGTCAGTCAGGCCGCGGAGGAGGCCATGCGCAAGGGCCGGGTTTCGATGATCCTGATCGAAACTCCGGCCAACCCCACCAACGGGCTGGTCGACATCGCGATGATGCGGCGTGTCGCCGAGACCATCGGAAAGGCCCAAGGCCACGTTCCGATCGTCGCCTGCGACAATACGCTGCTCGGGCCGGTGTTTCAGCGGCCGATCGAGCACGGCGCCGATATTTCCCTGTACTCGCTCACGAAATATGTCGGCGGTCATTCAGATCTGATCGCGGGCGCCGCGCTCGGCGCGAAGGCGGTGGTGAAAGGCATCAAGGCGCTGCGGGGCGCCATCGGCACCCAGCTCGATCCGCATTCCTGCTGGATGATCAACCGCTCGCTCGAGACGCTGAGCCTGCGCATGGAAAAGGCAGATGCGAATGCGCGCCTCGTGGCGGACTATCTGCGCGATCATCCCAAAGTGGCCAAGGTTCACTATCTCGGTCATCACGACGCGGCGTCGCCGGACGGACTTGTGTTTGCGCGGCAATGCACAGGGGCGGGATCCACGTTCTCGTTCGACATCGTCGGCGGCAAGGCCGCGGCCATGAAATTCCTCAACGCGCTGCAGATCCTCAAGCTGGCGGTGAGCCTCGGGGGAACGGAGTCGCTTGCGAGCCTGCCTGCCACCATGACCCACTCCGGCGTTCCCGCCGACATCCGCCGGAAGATCGGCGTGCTCGATTCCACGATCCGGCTGTCGATCGGCATCGAACACCCGTCGGATTTGATCGCCGACCTCGCGCAGGCGCTGAACGCAGCCGAACCTAAGGTGTGACGCCTGCGCCAGCGCTACGCGGAATCGAAAAGGGCGGTTGCGCAAGCAGCCGCCCCTTTTGTTGGGTCGTTCGAAAGCTTACTTCGTCACCTGACCGCGGATCTCGCCGCCCGGATTGGCCGCGGTGTGGATGTTGACGTAGAGTTTGCCGCCGAGCAGATCGGCGGCCTGCGCGTCGGTCAGCGTCGCCGAGCCCTCGGCCGGGCTGGTGGCAGCGCTTGGGATCGGGATCGCAACGCCGGCGTTCTTGCCGGGCTCGGCAGGTCCGTGGAAATGCGCGGCGGTGGCGGGCCCGGACAGGCCGGAATAGGTGACCTTCCAGGACAGCTTCTTGCTGGCGGCGTCGTAGTCCAGATCAGCCGTTCCGGTGCCGCTGCTGGTCGTTGCGGGGACCTCGGACTTGGCGTCGAGCGTTGCTTTCAGCTTTTCCGCGCTGGCCGAACCCGCAAAAGCAACGGCGCCAAGCACTGACATGGCGATGACGATCTTGTTCATGATTTTTCTCCCTGCTGAACCCGTTTGGGCTGCCAAACTTCCAACAGCCGGCATTGCAGTTTATTCCCGTTTCAGGCCGCGGTGGGCTAAATTCTTCGTGGCTGGAGCCGCGAGGACATCGGTCATAAGCTTCGCCGCGACGACGAAAGGACCGCATGTTGCGACGAACAATCTCCGTGGCGCTGCTCGCCGCACTCGCCACAGCCGGCGTCTATTGGTGGCTCAGTGCGCCGGTGGGGGCGGCCGCCGGTACCGCGCCCGCCCGCGTCCCTGATCTTGCCGATGGCCAGGTGATATTCAACGCCGGCGGCTGCGCCTCATGCCATGCCGTCCCTGACCAGCCTGATCGTCTCAGGCTCGGCGGCGGCGTTGCGATCAAGTCCCCGTTCGGAACGTTCTATGCGCCGAACATCTCCTCCGATCCGACCGACGGCATCGGCAAATGGAGCGAGGCCGAATTCGTCAACGCGGTGATGCACGGGGTCTCGCCCGACGGACAGCATTATTTTCCGGCCTTTCCCTACACGTCCTATCAGCATGCCAGGCGCGAAGACGTGCTCGATCTCTTTGCGTATCTGAAAACGCTGCCGCCCGTTGCCGGCAAGGTGCGCGACCACGACGTGGGCTTTCCGTTCAACATCCGGCGCAATGTCGGCATCTGGAAATTCTTATTTCTGGACGGCAAGCCCTTTGTCGCCGACAGCGCGAAGTCGCCGCAGTGGAATCGTGGCGCCTATCTCGTCAACAGTTTTGGCCATTGCGCGGAATGCCACAGCCCGCGCAACCCGCTTGGCGGCATCATCGCCGGACAACGCTTCGCCGGCGGTCCCAATCCGGAAGGCGAGGGATGGGTCCCCAACATCACCCAGAAGGGCCTCGGCGAGTGGAGCGCGAAGGATATTGCCTATTTCCTGAAGACCGGCGAATTGCCCGACGGCGACAGCGTCGGCGGCGCGATGACGCGGGTGATCAAGAACACCTCGCAATTGCCGGACGACGATCTCGCGGCGATGGCGGACTATCTCAAATCGCTGCCGGCGGTGGACGGTCCGCCGCGCCCCAAGCGCAAGGAGGGCGGCGCCTGATCGGGGCCCGCCCTTTTCCGGACGGTCAACTCGCGCCAAACGCCTTGAAGGTGATGATGGTGAGGGTGTCCTGGATGCCGGGTAACACCTGCACCTTCTCGTTGACGAAGTGGCCGATATCGGTGTCGTTGTCGACGTAGAACTTCACCAGCAGGTCGTATTGACCGGCCGTGGAATAGATCTCGGAGGCGATCTCGGCTTCGGCAAGCGCATTGGCGACCACATAGGATTGGCCGAGCTTGCATTTGATCTGGACGAAAAAGGGAACCATCGCGGTCACTCCGAGAGCATATCTGGCGGCTAATAGGCCAAACCCGGCCGGATTTAGCAAGCGAACTTGCTGGGTTGGGGCAGGCGCGCTAGGACGGGCCATGGCTTCGAAAACGCGGAAAATCGCCCATGACGACGCCTGTCGCGCTGACCATTGCCGGCTCCGATTCGAGCGGCGGCGCCGGCATCCAGGCCGACCTGAAGACCTTCGCCGCGCTCGGCGTTTTTGGCGCTTCCGCCATCACGGCGCTGACGGCGCAGAACACCCGCGGCGTCACCGGCATTCACACGGTGCCCGCCGAATTCGTCACCGCGCAGATCGACGCGGTGTTTTCCGACCTCGAGGTCGGCGCGGTCAAGATCGGCATGGTGGCGCAAGCGGCCAGCATCGATGCGATCGCTGCCGCGCTGTCGCGCTGGGCGCCCCGGCATATCGTGCTCGATCCCGTGATGGTGGCGACATCGGGTGATCGCCTGCTCGCCTCCGAAGCGGTCGACGCGCTGCGCATCAAACTGATGCCGCTGGCCTCGGTGATCACACCCAATCTGCCCGAGGCCGCGGCTCTGCTCGACGAACCGGTCGCGGCCAGCGAGGCCGAAATCGAGAGCCAGGGGCGCCGGCTGCTGGCGCTCGGCTGCCGGGCGGTCCTGATCAAGGGCGGACACGGCGAGGGCGCCGAGAGCATCGACTATCTCGTCGATGCCAGCACCACGATCGCGCTCGCCGCACCGCGCATCGCCACAAGCAACACCCATGGCACCGGCTGCTCGCTGTCCTCGGCGGTCGCCGCGGGGCTCGCCAGAGGCGAGGATCTCGAGCGCGCCGTGCGCAACGCCAAGGCCTGGATCAGCGCGGCGATCGCGGCCGCCGATCGCTTCAGCGTCGGCCACGGCCACGGCCCGATCCATCATTTCCATAAATTTTACTGAACGCCGGTCGCGCGCGCGCCGCGGTTCCGGGTTCTTGCGGAACCGCCGCGAGGCCCATGTCGCCTGATTGTCGCATGCGACTGATATTCGCGGGGTGGGCGAGGCAAGCGCGATTCGTATCCGAAGGTGCCTCAAAGGTTCAATTGGTCATCCCCCTGTCACGGGACATTGTTACAGGCTGGCGCATGGGAAGTTACGATGTGAGTGACGAGAGCCCGGAGCGGCGCTTTCGCACGTTGTTCATCTCCGACGTTCATCTCGGAGCCCGCGGTTCTCAAGCCGACCTTTTGCTCGATTTCCTGCGTTTCCATGATGCCGACACCATCTATCTCGTCGGCGACATCGTCGACGGCTGGGCGCTGAAATCGAGCTGGCATTGGCCGCAATCGCATAACGACCTGGTCCAGAAGCTTTTGCGCAAGGCGCGCAAGGGCGCCAAGGTCATCTACATCCCCGGCAATCACGACGAGTTCCTGCGTAACTATTACGGCACGCATTTCGGCGGCATCGACGTGGTCGAGAACACCGTCCACACCGGCGCGGACGGCAAGCGCTATCTCGTCATCCACGGCGACATCTTCGACCTCGTGGTGCAGAACGCACGCTGGCTCGCCCATCTCGGCGACAAGGCCTACGACTTCGCGATCCAGCTCAATCGCTTCGTCAACTTCTTCCGGCGCATGTTCAAGGTGCCCTATTGGTCGCTGTCGCAATGGGCCAAGCAGAAGGTCAAGAACGCGGTCAACTATATCGGCGCATTCGAGCAGGCGCTCGCCGCCGAAGCGCGGCGCCACGATGCCGACGGGGTGATCTGCGGCCACATCCATTACGCGGTGATTCGCGATGAGGGCGGCATCCGCTACATGAATTGCGGCGACTGGGTCGAGAGCTGCACGGCGCTGGTCGAGCACGACGACGGCCATTTCGAGATCATCACCTGGGCGGACCAGGCCGAGAAGCCGGCACAGGTCCCGCAGGTCGCAGCCAGAGCCGCATGACAAAGGCAGCCTGATGCGCATCCTGGTCGCGACCGACGCGTGGCACCCGCAAGTCAACGGTGTGGTCCGGACGCTGACCAAGCTTGCCGACGCCGCCAAAGGTCTCGACGTCGAATTCTCGTTCCTGACGCCGCAATCGTTCCGCACCTTTGCGATGCCGAGCTATCGCGACGTGCGGCTGGCCATGCCGCGGCCGGGCAGAATCGCGAAGCTGATCGAAGAGGCGCGCCCGGACAGCATCCACATCGCGACGGAGGGGCCGATCGGCCTGATGGTCCGCCGCTATTGCCGCCAGCGCAAGCTGCCGTTCACGACCAGCTTCCACACCCGCTTTCCCGAATATGTCCGCGCCCGCATGCCGGTTCCGGAATCCTTGATCTGGCGGGCGGTGCGCCGATTCCATAGCCCCAGCCGCGCCGTGATGGCGGCGACGCCGGCGCTCGCCAGCGAGCTGACCGAGCGCGGCTTCGACAATGTCGTGCTGTGGCCGCGCGGCGTCGACACCCATCTGTTCCATCCCCGCGCGATCGATCTCTGCCTGCCGGCACCGGTGTTCCTCTCGGTCGGCCGGGTCGCAGTGGAGAAGAATCTCGAGGCGTTCCTCGACCTCGAGTTGCCCGGCACCAAGGTGATCGTCGGTGACGGTCCGGCACGTGCCGCGCTGGAGGAGGCCTATCCGGACGCGATCTTCCTCGGCGAAAAGCACGGCGAGGAGCTGGCGGACATCTATGCTGCGGCCGATGTCTTCGTGTTTCCGAGCAAGACCGACACGTTCGGCCTCGTGCTGCTCGAAGCGCTGGCGAGCGGCCTGCCGGTTGCGGCGTTTCCGGTGAAGGGGCCCCGCGACGTGATCGGCGATGCGCCGGTCGGCGCGCTCGATCACGATCTGCGCAGCGCCTGCTTCGCCGCGCTCGACATCTCCCGGCAGGACTGCGTGGACTTCGCCGCCAACTACACCTGGGAGGCCTCGGCCCGGGCTTTTATCGACAGCATTTTGGCGGTCGGCGCGGTGCTGCCCGGCCGAAACGGGGCGGCGCCAGCGCGATTCGTCGCCTGAGAACCCAAAGCCCTCGCGCGGAGATGTCTTGCTCGCGCCTCATCCGCCGCGATAACATCAGGCATGACAGAACAGCTCCTTCCGATCGGCCCTGCCGATATCGATGCCGCAGCCCGCGTGATCGCGCCCTTCGCCGTCCGCACCCCGCTGTTGTCCTTTCCCGTGCTCAACGAACGCGTCGGCGCAAAGGTCTATTTCAAGCCGGAGATGCTCCAGCGCACCGGCTCGTTCAAGTTCCGCGGTGCCTTCAACAAGGTCGCCTCGATCCCGCAGGACAAGCGCGCCGGTGGCGTCGTGGCGTTCTCCTCCGGCAACCACGCCCAGGGCGTGGCGGCGGCGGCCAAGATCCTCGACATGCAGGCGACCATCGTGATGCCTGCCGATGCGCCGTTGTCCAAGCGCGAGCGCACCAAATCCTACGGTGCCGAGGTCGTGCTGTACGACCGCGACCGCGACGACCGCGAGGCGATCTCGCGCGGCATCGCCGAGAAGCGCGGCGCGACACTGGTCAGGCCCTATGACGATCCCTTCGTGATCGCCGGCCAAGGCACCGCCGGCCGCGAAATCGCGGAAGACATGGCGGCACTCGGTCTCGCTCCTGACATCGTGGTGGCGCCGGCCTCCGGCGGCGGCCTGATCGCGGGCGTCGCGACGGCCGTGAAGGCCCGCTTTCCACTGGCCCAAATCGTCGTCGCCGAACCCGAGGCGTTCGACGATCATAGCCTGTCGCTGACAGCAGGGCATCGCGAGCCGCATGCACCCGCCGGCCGCACCATCTGCGATGCGCTGATGGCCCTGATCCCCGGCGAGATGACCTTTGCGATCAACAGCAAGCTGCTCGCGCGCGGCGTCACCGCCTCGGACAAGGAAGTCGGCGCGGCCGTCGCGTTTGCCTATCGCGAGCTGAAGCTCGTGGTGGAGCCGGGCGGAGCGGTGGGCCTCGCCGCGCTGCTTGCGGGACGACTTGATGTTGCCGGCAAGAACGTCGTCATCGTGCTCTCCGGCGGCAACGTCGACGCCGATTTGTTTGCGGAGCTGGTGGCCTGATAATCTAATCTTCTGACATGAAGAAGGGCAGAGCGTCACCGCTCTGCCCTTTATCGTGTGTGGCCGACCGCGATCAGTGCATGAAGCCGTGGTGGTTGTTGCCGCCGTTACCACCCTGGCTCTGGTTCATCGACTGCCGGAAGTTGTTGCCGCCATTGTTGACCATGCGATTGGTCTCATTGAACTGCGGGCGGTTGTTGTTCTGCACCTGCACCTTGTTCACCGGGTTGTTGTTGATCTTCGCGCCGTTGTTGATGCGGATCGGGTTGTTCTGGGTCTGAACGTTGACGGGCTTCGCATCGACGGTCGTGCCGCCCTTGCCGACATTCACCGGCATGCTCACGATCTTGCCGGGGTTGCCGTTGACAGTGCCGGCATTGTTGCCGCCGTTCTGCGTCTTGTTAGTCGCAGGCAGCGTCACGATCTTGCCGATGCCGCCATTGTTGTTGGTGGTCTTGGTCGGCGCAGGCAGGGTGACGATCTTGCCCGGGGTCTGCGACGGCGTGCCGTTCTGCGGGTTGGGCTGGTTATTGCCCGCCGGCAGGTTGATGATCTGGCCGCCATTGCCGAGCTTGCCGATGCCGTTGTTGTCGCCCGACTTCTGCACGATCGGGAAATTGCCGTTCACTTGCGCACCGCCATTGCCCTGCTGCAGCGGCATGTATTTGGGCTGGCCGAGATTGCCGATCTTGAAGGTCGGGGCGATATTCTGCGGCGCCAGGAACTTGGTCGCCTGCATCAAGGGGATCTGCTTCGGCTGCATCTGGAGCTTCAGCGCGACCTGCGCATAGGGCGTGTTGCCGTAGCTGTCGTAGAAGTTCTTGTAGCCGAGCGGCGAGTTCGCGAGCACCGCCTTGTGCCAGGCCTGCGTAAGCAGCAGGTTGTTGAGCAGCCAGCGGACGTGATCGCACAGCGGGTCGTGCGGATACATCGTGATGAATTCCTGATAGTACTCGGGCCGAGCTTCCGACACGACGTAGTCATAGGCCTGGCGCGTCGAGCGGCTCGGCAGGTTGGAGGCCATCTGCACGACAGGCGCATTCACCGGCGCGCGGTTGGCGGCAACGGCGGTGTCGCCGAAGAAGGTGAAGTCGGACGTCAGCGACGAACTCTCCCACGGGATCTGCGCGCCGCTGGTGGTCTGGTTCACTTCGAGGCGAACGCGCTTGAACAGCTGCTCGATCGGCACATTGGGCTCGCGCGCGACGTTCAGGAAAGCCTGCGTGTAGGGGCTGTGGCCGCCGGTGCCGTCCAGCGCTTCCGCGCCCGGTGCGGTCGAGTAACCGACGATCGAACCGTTCGGCGCATCGACGATGGCCAAGCCGCGACCGGCATCATTCACGTTCGGGAACGGGTTGTTGCGGCAGGCATCGAGGATGACGATGCGCATGCGGCTCGGGATCGTCTCCAGCGTCGACATCACGTCGACCAGGCGGACGGAGTTGTTGACGAGCTCGGTCTGGCTCGAGACCTTGGCGTCGACGGGAACGAGGTAGTTCTCGCCGGCGAGCTGCACGCCGTGACCGGCGTAGTAGACCATCGCCACCGTATTCGGACCGCGCGCCGACACTTTGGCGGAGAAGTCCTGCACCACGCGGAGCATATCGTTCTGAGTCAGGTCGGTCGCGGCGACCACTTCGAACCCGGCGGAGTTCAGGAACTTCGCCATGGACTCCGCGTCGTTGTCGGGGTTGGCGAGCTGCGGCGCGTTCTGGTAGTTCGAATTGCCGATTACCAGCGCGACGCGCTGTTCCGGGCCTTGCAGCGCGGTGGGAGCCGGCTCGACCGGGGCGACTTGCGCGGAAACTGGGCCGCAGGCGAAGCCGAACAGGCTTGCCAGCAGGCTGGCCGTCATCAGGAAAGGTTTTAGGCGGAACATGGCGTGCTCCTTTGGCACTGATCTCGATACGAGATTGGTTGCCGCGGAGCTTGGGCGCGTTCGAGTTTGAGGTCCGTGATCCCAATCACCATGGTAGGCTGCGTGATCTGAATCACGCTTGGAACATGCCGAGGTGGGCGCCCAATGGGAGGACAGTCCGTCACATGCTGAAATCCATCGATCCGATCCTCACGCCCGACCTGCTCTGGCTGCTGGCGTCCATGGGCCATGGCGACGACCTCGCTTTCGTCGATGCCAACCACCCGGCGGCACGCATCGCGCAGAGCACGCATTCGCAGCGCCTGATCCAGTTGTCGGGCATGAGCATGGAGACCGCGATTCGCGCCATCATGTCGGTCTACCCGCTCGACGATTTCGATCCTGATCCGGTGCGCGTGATGATGCCGGTCGACGATCCCGGCCGCGTCCCCGACGTACAGCGCGCGGTGCTCGCCGAGATCGAGCGTGCCGTCGGCAGCCCCGTCACGCCCGGAAAACTCACGCGGCCGGATTTTTATCGCGCAGCGGCAGCCAGCTTTGGCGTCGTGCAGGTCGGGGACAGCAGCAGCTACGGATGCTTTCTGATCAGGAAGGGCGTGATCAGCTAGCAGCGCACGATTGAACGGTGCGGGACGGCGTCACGCGTGCTCGAATGGTCCGACCTCGCGGATCACCTTGCAGATCTGCAGGAAGCCGCTGGCGTAGAATTCGGCATGTCCCCGCTTCATCGTCTCGACATGTTCAGGGTGAGTGCGCCAGGCTTCGAGCGCTTCCTCCGAGGCAAAACGGAACACGGTGAGCTCCTCGCCGTCGTCGGCCTTGAACGACTTGACCGACACAAAGCCGGGAAGACGGCTGACGATGTCGTACATGCGCGCGCCGAGCCGGTCGTGTTCGTCGACAGAGGCGCCGTCACGCAATTGCAGATCGCCAATGACAATCACTTCGCCAATCATGTTTCCTTGCCCCTCGGTGATGGATTTCCGTTCCCGATCTCTTCGGTTTCGCGGTGGCTTTGTTACATCGCCCACCCGAATTTGAATGGCCTGCCCGCATCCGACTGTCTATGGTCGGTCCATGTCGCGCCTTATGTGTCTATCTGTCGCTATCGTCCTATCGCTGCTGCCGGCTGTCGCGCCGGCTGCTTCAATCCAAAAGCGCCCCAAGCAAGCCTGGCATGGCTACGGCTTCCTGCCGGGCTATCGCCAGCCGCTGAGCAACAGCATTCCGCTCTACAAGCAGAAGGAAGCGATGCGGCGGATGTCGCCCAGCGACCGGCGCCATTGGTACATCGATCCGGTCCCCCAATATTTCGGCTGGGACGGTGAGTGGCGCTATTTCGGCCGGCCTGGCTTCGGCGGCGGCCGCTACAACGGCGGCAGTTTTGGCCCGTGCTGGACGCGAACGCCGATCGGCGCGGTGTGGAATTGCGGGTGATCTCGCTGATCCGTCATTGCGAGCGCAGCGAAGCAATCCAGACTTTTGCCGCGGAAAGACTCTGGATTGCTTCGCTGCGCTCGTAATGACGGCGAGAGTGTTTTCCTCACTCCGCTCTCGTGCGCCGGACGCAGCGCAGCGTCTCTTTGACGGTGCGCTGCAGAGCCGGGGCCCAAGTTGCGACGGAAGCTGTGGCTCCTGGGTCGCGGATCTGCGCTTCGCTTGTCCGGGACACGAGACGGAGCAGGCCGCATCCCCCTACGAGAAGAACGCGATCTTCTCGGCCTGGGTCATGCGGCGGATCGGCGCCATGGGATCGTTGGCGGCGGCGCGGGGCTTTTGCAGGATGCCGCTGGCGAGGATGGTGGCGCCAAGTGAGGCTTCCGGAACCGGCGACGTCATCGGCAGCGTCGTGGCCTGCGCTGCGCCGAATGTCGCGGTGGCCGCCATGACCGGCGCCGGCTGCTCCATCACTTCGGCGGCGGCTTCCGCAATGGCGTTGGTGAGGCGCGCCAGCGATTCCATCGCGATCGGCGCTTCCTCTACGGGCTCCTCCACGACCGCTGCGGCGGCGACTGGCTCGGCTGCGGCCGGCTCCGGTGCGATCGGCTCCGGTATCTCGGCTGCAATGGGCGCTGCGGCCTCCGCAACCACCGGCTCCGGAACCGTCGCTTCGATCTCGACCGGTCCGATGATCTCGTCGAATTCCGGATCGGGCGCGGCCATCTCCAGCGCAATGGCCTCGAGGATGGCTTCGTCCTCGGCTTCGGCGGCGGCATCGAGCGAAAATTCGTCCGTCACCTCCGCGAAGGCCTCAGTGGCCGGCTCTTCAAAAGCGATGTCTTCAGGCGCGATCCGGCTCTCGGCGACGGTCTCCGGCTCGAGCGCGGCGTCCGTCGCCTGCTCGGCAACGGAGAAGGCCTCGGCGACGATTCCGGCCGCTTCCACGGCGGCTTCGGGCTTGATTGCCTCTGCGATGTCCTGCGGCGCCCCCGTACAAGCCACGGGTGCTTCGCTGGCCATCGCCGCAGGCGCGGCCTCCGGCAGCGGAGCTTCCGCAACGGGCGACGGCGCCTCCTGCACCGGAGCCGGCGAGGGGCGCGCGGCCTGCGGCGTTGAGTCAGCGTCGGTCTGGTCGATCCGGTCCTTGAGCAGGTCGAATGCGGCCTTGAGGTCGGCGCGGGGGTCGATGGTCGAAACCTGCGCGCAGGCCGCCTCGATGGAGGCGAGCTGCGAATCAATCAGGTCGCAGATTCGCCCGTCGGCGCCGATCTCGCGCCAGCGCCAGGAGATCTCCTTGATGATGCGCAGGCCGCGCGGGATCGGCGCGAGGCTTGCCTCGATCGCCGCGGGATCGAACGCTGCGATCGCGATCGTCTCGGCTTCGCGGATCGCGTGCCGGATCGCGACCAGCGCCTCGGGCAGGCGGTCCTCCACGACGGGTTGGCGCTGTGCCGCAAGGGTTTCTTCGATTTTCGCGACCGCGTCGAGCACCATGCGGGTGTCGGCATTGCGGTTGCGCTTGGCGTATTCGCCGAGGAACCAGCGGCCGCGCGCGGTCTCCAGGAAGGCCTCGCGGATCGCGTCGTAATCCTGCTCGTTCGGCTCGGCCGCGCGGGCAGACATAGGCGAGAGGGCGAATGCTTCGTTGGCCATGTCAATCTCGTCGCGCAAATCACCACGCGTTACAGTAACGATCACCACGATATCGACCGAATCGCAATTGGTTTGATGGCACCCGAATCACAAATCCCCATCGCAGCATCTCAGAAGCGGCGATTCGCCGTGAGCCTCGCGCTGTTCTATTCGGCCGTGTTCGCGGTGTCGGGAACGCATCTGCCGTTCTTTCCGGTCTGGCTGAAGGCGATCGGCATCGACGCGGCCTGGATCGGCCTCATCAACGCGCTGCCGGCGATCACGCGCTTCACCACGCTGCCGCAGATGACCGCCTTTGCCGAAAAGAGACATGCGATTCGCGCCGGCATGATGGTGTCCGTGCTGGCGACGGCGATCGGGTTCACGGCGGTCGGCTTGCAGCAGCAGCCGCTGGCGCTGTTCCTGATCTATGCGCTGACCTGCATGATGTGGACGCCGACCATGCCGCTCACCGACGCCTATGCGCTGCGCGGTGTCGCCCGCTACGGGCTCGATTACGGGCCGGTGCGGCTGTGGGGCTCGGCAGCCTTGGCGGCCGGCTCGCTCGCCTGCGGCTATCTCGTAGACCACATCGCGGCGCGCGATCTGATCTGGGTCATCGTCGCCTGGGCCGTGATTGCGGTCGCCGCCGGCATGCTGCTGCAGCCGCTTGACGATGTCAGGCGAAGGACGATTGCGGCGCACGCCAGCAAGGCGCTGCTGCGCGATGCCGGCTTCTGGGCCATCATCGTTTCGGCCGCGCTGATCCAGGGCAGTCACGTCGCGTATTATACGTTTTCGGCCATCAACTGGCAGGCCCACGGCCTCGGCGGGCTGACGATCGCGGGCCTCTGGACGTTAGGGGTGATCGCCGAGATCGTCGTGTTCGCGCTATCGCCGCGCTTCTCGCTGCACCCGTCCTCGCTCATGGCGATCGGGGGCGCGAGCGCGGTCGTGCGCTGGGTCGTCACCGCACACGATCCGCCGCTCGCGCTGCTCGCGGTCGTGCAACTCGGCCACGGCCTGACCTTCGGGATGACCATCCTCGGCACGATGAGTCTGCTGGTGCAGCGCGTGCCGT
This sequence comes from Bradyrhizobium sp. MOS002, assembly GCF_003020115.1. Lineage (GTDB taxonomy): Bacteria > Pseudomonadota > Alphaproteobacteria > Rhizobiales > Xanthobacteraceae > Bradyrhizobium. The sequence continues at coordinate 21,234 of NZ_PYFX01000026.1, read as the reverse complement.
CGCATCAGATCGCGCGGGGGCAGGGCTATTACGCCGCGTGCAACGGGCTGCTGGGTGCGACCACCTCGATCGCGTCAGGGGCGATCTACGCCCGCATCGGCGATGGCCTCTATTACGTCATGGCTGCGATGGCCGCCGGCGGCGCGCTTGTGATCTGGTCGGCGCGGCACCGGCTCAAGGCTCAGCCCCAGAGCGACGAGTCCGGCGGGTAGACCAGGCTGTCATCGTAACGAAGCCCATGATCGCGGTCGTGCGCCAGCAGCAGCGGGCCGTCGAGATCGACGAAGCGCGCCTCCGGCGTCACCAGCATCGCCGGCGCCATTGACAGCGAGGTCGCGACCATGCAGCCGATCATGATCTCGAAGCCGAGCGCCTGAGCCACATCGGCCATCGCCAGCGCCTCGGTGAGGCCGCCGGTCTTGTCGAGCTTGATGTTCACGGCGTCGTAGCGCTCACGCAGAAGTGCGAGCGAGTGGCGGTCGTGCACGCTCTCGTCGGCGCAGACCACGAGCGGCCGCTTGATCCGCGCCAGCGCGTCGTCTTGGCCCGCGGGGAGCGGCTGCTCGACCAGGGTGACGCCGACGGCCTCGCAGGCCGCAAGATTGTGCTCCAGATTGGCCTCGGTCCAGGCCTCGTTGGCATCCACGATCAGCTCGGATTCGGGAGCGGCGTTGCGTACCGCGGCGATCCGCTCCCCGTCGCCGTCGCCGCCGAGCTTGATCTTGAGCAGCGGCCGGTGCGCCGCTTTGGCGGTCGCCGCCGCCATGGCCTCGGGCGTGCCCAGCGAGATCGTGTAAGCCGTGGTGCGTTCGCCCGGCGCGGGGCGGTCGAGCAGGCTCCAGGCGCGGACGCCGGCCGTCTTGGCTTCCAGATCGATCAGGGCACAATCCAGCGCGTTGCGGGCCGCGCCGGGCGGCATGGCGGCTTGCAAGGCCCGGCGGGTGAGGCCGCCGGCCACGGCCGCCTGCATGGCCTGGATGGCGGCAAGGGTCGCCTCGGGCGTCTCGCCATAGCGGGGATAGGGCACGCATTCGCCGCGGCCGGTCAGGCCGTCCCGGCTGACCTCGGCCACGACCGTGACGGCCTCGGTCTTGGCGCCCCGGCTGATGATGAAACTGCCCGCGATGGGAAAGCGCTCGATTCGCGCGGCGAGGGCAGGAACTTTGCTGGAAGTCATTTTGAACTCTGGCGAAATCTGAACCTGCTGGTTACCTCTAGCAACTAAGGTTAACCAGTTGGGGATACCTTCTCTGGGTAAGGGCGCGTGCGCAACCATCTGATTTCATCCGTTTCTCGCGCCCCGGCACGGGAGCGGACATCTTGAACGGCGATCCGAAGCTGGAACGGATTGCCAAGGGCAATGCGCTGGCACTCTGCGCCACCGGAACCTGGACCGCGAGCTTCGCGCCGGTCCTGGAGCGGATGGTGGCTGACGCCGAGAAGCTCGCCGGCGGCTCGCAAAGCATCTTCATCGACGTTTCCGAGGTCTCCAAGCTCGACACCTTCGGCGCCTGGCTGATCGAGCGGCTGCGCCGCAGCCTGACGCAGGGCGCCGTCGAGACGCAGATCGCCGGCCTCTCCGCCAATTATTCGAGCCTCGTGGACGAGGTGCGGCGGGTCAGGGCGATGCCCGTGACCGACACCAGTGCTGTCACCATCACCGGCATGCTGGAGCAGATCGGCCAGACCGTGGCCGGTATTGCCGGCACGGTCGCAGGCCTGATCGACATGCTCGGCGCGGTGCTCGCAGCGGGCGCGCGCACCTTGATACACCCGCGCTCGTTCCGCCTGACCTCGACCGTGCATCATCTCGAGCAGGTCTGCTGGCGCGCGGTGCCGATCGTCGTGCTGATCACCTTCCTGATCGGCTGCATCATCGCCCAGCAGGGCATCTTCCATTTCCGCAGGTTCGGCGCCGACATCTTCGTCGTCGACATGCTCGGCGTGCTGGTGCTGCGCGAGATCGGCGTGCTGCTGGTCGCGATCATGGTCGCCGGCCGCTCGGGCAGCGCCTACACCGCCGAGCTTGGCTCGATGAAAATGCGCGAAGAGATCGACGCGCTGCGCACCATGGGATTCGATCCGATCGAGGTGCTGGTGCTGCCGCGCATGCTGGCGCTGGTGCTGGCGCTGCCGATCCTGGCCTTCCTCGGCGCGATGGCCGCGCTCTATGGCGGCGGTCTCGTCGCCTGGCTCTATGGCGGCGTCGATCCCGAAGCCTTCCTGCTGCGCCTGCGCGACGCCATCTCGATCGACCATTTCATCGTCGGCATCGTCAAGGCACCGGTGATGGCCGCTGTGATCGGCATCGTCGCCTGCGTCGAGGGCCTCGCCGTGCAGGGCAGTGCGGAATCGCTCGGTCAGCACACGACGGCGTCGGTGGTGAAGGGTATCTTCTTCGTCATCGTCATGGATGGCGTGTTCGCCATCTTCTTCGCCTCGATCGGGATGTGACGATGGCAGGCGAGATCCAGAACCCCATCATCCGCGTCCGCGACATCACCGTGCAGTTCGGCGCGACGCGCGTGCTCGACGGGCTGGACCTCGACGTCAAGCGCGGCGAGATTCTTGGCTTCGTCGGCCCTTCCGGCGCGGGCAAGTCCGTGCTGACACGCACGATCATCGGCCTCGTGCCGAAGGTCGCTGGCAGCATCGAGGTGTTCGGCGTCGACCTGGATGCCTCCAACACGTCGCAGCGTCGCAACGTGGAGCGGCGCTGGGGCGTGCTGTTCCAGCAGGGCGCGCTGTTCTCCTCGCTCACGGTGCGGCAGAACATCCAGTTTCCGATGCGCGAATATCTGCGGGTGTCGCAGCGGCTGATGGACGAGATCACCATCGCCAAGCTCACCATGGTGGGTCTCAAGCCCGAAGTGGCGGATCGCTTTCCGTCGGAACTCTCGGGCGGCATGATCAAGCGCGTGGCGCTGGCCCGCGCGCTGTCGCTCGACCCGGATCTCGTCTTCCTGGACGAGCCGACCTCGGGCTTGGACCCGATCGGCGCCGGCGACTTCGACGAGCTGGTCAGGACGCTGCAGCGGACTTTGGGGCTGACCGTTTTCATGGTAACCCACGATCTCGATAGCCTTTACACAGCATGTGACCGCATCGCCGTTTTAGGGAACGGTAAGATCATTGCGGCAGGGTCGATCGCCGACATGCAGGCCTCGCAGCATCCCTGGCTGAGACAATATTTCCATGGCAAGCGCGCTCGCGCGGTGATGGGCTGAGGTGCCGGAGTAGCTGATGGAAACGCGCGCAAATTACGTGCTGATCGGGTCGTTCACGCTGGCGGTGATCGCGGCTGCGATCGGCTTCGTGCTGTGGTTTCAGTCGTTGCACACAACCAAACAGCGCAGCCCCCTGCGCGTCGTGTTCGAGGGCCCGGCCGCGGGCCTGCGCAACGGCGGCAGCGTCAATTTCAACGGTATCCGGGTAGGCGAGGTGGTCTCGGTGAAGCTCGACAACCCGCGGCGGGTTGTCGCACTCGCCATGGTCGAGAACAACGCCCCGATCCGCAAGGACACCCTGGTCGGGCTCGAATTCCAGGGCCTGACCGGCGTCGCCGCGATCTCGCTCAAGGGCGGCGAGGAGGCCGCGCCGTCGCCGCCGCTCGACGAGGACGGCATCCCGACCCTGACGGCCGATCCCAACAAGCTCCAGGACGTCACCGAGGCGATCCGCGGCACGCTCCAGAACATCAACAAGATCGTCGCCGACAATCAGGAGTCGGTGAAGAACTCGCTGAAGAATCTGGAGACCTTCACCAACTCGCTCGCCCGCAACTCGGAGAAGATCGACGGCGTGATGGCCAAGGTCGACGGCGTCATGCTCAAGGCCGACAGCCTCATGCTCGGCCTCAACACGCTCGCCGGCGGCAAGGACGGCGGCGAGCTGTTTCAGGCGGTGAAGTCGATCCGCGAACTGGCCGACGATTTCGACAAGCGCTCCGGCGCATTGATGACCGACGGCCGCCGCACGCTCGGCGACATCAGCCGCGCCGTGATCAATTTCGACCGCAACCCGACCCGCGTCCTGTTCGGCGCCAGCAACAGCGCGCCGCCGGCCGCTCCGCCGCCGCCGCCAGAGCCGCCGAAGCCCGCGGCGCCGCCGAGGCGGCAGTAGCGGCAATCGTGCTTCCCCGGCGTCGTCCTGGCGAAAGCCAGGACCCATACCGCGAGGTCCATCGATTGCATTCGATCGGAGTACCGAACGACGGGTCTTCGCCAAACTCCTCCCTGGGGTAATGGGTCCTGGCTTTCGCCAGGACGACATCGAATGTTTGGTCGGCCGCTTCATTCATCATAACGAGCTCTCAAACAAAAACGGAGGCCGCGAGGCCTCCGTTTCCTTATTCGTCATTTGCGAGCTGGGTCTTATCCCAGCCGGCCCGCCGCGTGCGCGAGCAGCGTGTACACCAGGCCCGTCTCCGAGGTCAGGTGGTTGCGCAGCTCCTGCGGGCCGCGGCCGTCGCGGGCGACTTCGTCGAGCAGGCGTTCGAACTCGGCGACATAGCGGTCGACCGTGCCCTTGAAGTTGCGGTCGGAGCGATACTTGCGGGCGACCTCGTCGAAGGCCTTCTGGCCGGCGGGCGTGTAGAGCCGCTTGGTGAAGGCCTTGTTCTCGCCGCGCTGGTAGCGGTCCCACATCTCGGACGCGAGGTTGCGGTCCATCAGCCGGCCGATGTCGAGCGACAAGGATTCCAGCGGATTGCCGCCACCTTGCGGAGCCTGCGGCTGCGGCGCCGGTGCAGCCTGGCGGCCGCGCTGGGGCTCACGTCCGGTGGGCGCACCCTGGTTGGCGTCCGTGCGGCTCAGCAGGTCAGACAGCCAGCCGTCGCGGCCCTGGTCGTTGCCGGCCGGCGCGACCGGCGGCGCTTCGGTGCGGCGCGAGGAGGCCGGCATGCCGAGGTCCGGCGGCGGCAACGTCGAGGCGCTGGCGCTCTCGCGCATGCGCGTCTCGGTGCTGCGCGCGCCGACGGCGGCCAGCATCGGCTCTTCCTGGCGCTGCACGGTGGCGCGGCCCGTCGTAGAGACGTCGAGGCCACGGCCATGCTGGGCCACGATGCGGTTGAGCTCGGCGAGGGCCTCGATCTGGTCGACGATCACCTTGCGCATCTGCGCAGTGCTCTCGGCGGCCTCCTGGGGCATCTCGAGCACGCCGCGGCGCAGCTCGTTGCGGGTGGCTTCGAGCTCGTTGTGCATCTCGAACGCCATCTGCTTCATGCTGGAGACGAGGTTGGTGAACTTCTCGGTCGACTGCTTGAACATCGCATCCGCCTCGTCGGTGGTCTGGCGGTAGATGTCGTGCATGGCCTCGACGGTCTGCCGGTGCTCCTCTTCGGAGGCCGACCGCACCGCCTCGAACTGGCGGGTGATCGCGGCGGAACCGGCGCCGGCGGTCTCCGCGACGACGCGGGCGATGTCGCGGGCACGCTCTTCGGCGGCGGCCAGCGATTCATCGAGCAGGCCGGTGAAGCGCGACAGGCGCTGGTCGAGATCGGCCGTGCGCAGGTCGATCGTGGTGACGAGCGATTCCAGCGCCTCCTTGCGTTCGGCGAGCGAGGCGGTGGTGTTCTTGTTGCTCTGCTCGACGACCTGCGCAGCCTCGACCAGTGCCTTGCCGTGCGCGTCGAACTGGGTCGACAGCTCGCCGAGATCCTGGAGCGCCCGCGTGGTCTTGCTGTTGAAGACGTTGAGCTGGTCTTCCAGGTTCTGCGTCGCAGCGCCGTTGCGCGAGGTGACGTCGTTCATCGCCGAGACGAAGTCGGCGACGCGGGTCACCAGCGCCCGCTCGAGCGAGTTCAGGTTGTCGTGCGCACCGGTCAACACCTCCTGGAGCAGGATGTTGCCTTCGCGCAGGCGCTCGAACAGGGCGACTGTGTCGGTGCGCAGGATCTTGCTGGTCTCCTGCATCTCGGTGACGGCCGCGATCGAGACCTGGCGCGACTGGTCGATCGCCGCGCGGGAGGCCTGCTCGAGGTCCTTGAGCGACTTGTTGACGGCACCCGTCGCCATCTCGCTCGCCGAGTTGATGGTTCGCGCCACCTCGGAGCCGTTGCCCATCATGGTCTGCGAGAACGCGTGGCCGCGCGTCTCGATCGACTTCAGCGCGTCGGACGTGACGCGATCGATGTCGAGCGTGAGCTGGCTGGTCTTCGAGCCGATCGCGTCCACGAGCGAGCCGCGCTTGGCGTCGATCATGTTGGCGAGACGGTCGGACTGCTGCTGCACGTAGGTGACGATCTCGTCGGTCTTGCCGGTCATGGCCTGGCCGAAGCTGCTGCTGGCGGCGAGCACCGAGCGCTCGACGTCCGCCGAGCTCGACTTGACCCGCGAGCTCGCCTCGTTGGAGGCGTTGATCAACGCGTTCTGGGCGTTGAGCGCGCTGGTCTGGATGTCGTTGGTGGCGTTCGCGGTGGCCGTGCTCAGCGTACGCTCGATCTCGCTCGAGATCGTGCGGATCTGGCTTGCGGCATCCGCCGAGGTCGAGGTCAGCGAGGTCTGCGCTTCACGTGCGCTGTTGAGGATGGTCGAGGCGGTGTCGGCGCCGACCGAGGTCAGCGTGCGTTCGATGTCGATGGTCAGCGACTTGATCTGGCCTGCTGCGTCCGTCGAAGCGGAGATCAGCGTGCCCTGGGCCTCGCGTACGCCGCTGGTGAGCGCCTCGATGGTGGCGCCGCCGGCGGTCGCCAGCGCGCGCTGCATCTCCGCCGCCAGCGAACGGACCTGGCCGGTCTGTTCGGCGGAAACCGCCAGCAGGGTGCTCTGGGCATCGCGGGCGCTGGTCGTGATCGTCTCGGCAGTCGACTGACCGACCTGCGAGAGCGACCGATGCACTTCGGCGGCGAGAGACTTGACCTGGCTCGCCGCATCCGAGGATGCGTTGACGAGCGTGCTCTGGGCTTCGCGGGCGCCGGTCATGATGGTCTCGGCTGTTGCGGTGCCCGCCATCGAGAGCGAGCGCTGCACGTCCGAGGACAGCGCCTTGATCTGGTTGGCGGTCTCGCTCGAGGCCGCGATCAGCGCGCTCTGCGCATCGCGGGCGCCGGCGGTGATCGATTCCGCCGTGGTGGTGCCGGCCATCGACAGAGAGCGCTGCACGTCGGCGGTGAGGGTCTTGACGTGGTTGGCCGCATCCGAGGACGCCGTGACGAGCGTGGTCTGCACCTCGCGGGCGCCGGCCAGGATCGAGGCGGCGGTCGCCGAGCCAGCCGACGACAGCGTGCGTTCGACGTCGGCCGCGAGCCCCTTGATCTGGTTGGACGCATCGCCCGACGCGGCGACCAGCGTCGACTGCGCTTCGCGGGCGCTGGTCAGGATCGAGTTCGCAGCACCGGTGCCGACAGCGGTCAGCGCGCGCTCGACCTCGGCGGAGGTCATCTTGAGCTGGGCGTTGACGTCGGAGGAGACCGTCATCAGCGACTGCTGCGCGGTGCGCGCACCGGTCTGGATGGTCTCGCTGGTGTTGACGACGAGGTTGGTGAGCGAGCGCTCGGCGTCCTCGACATGCGAGCGGATCGCGGTCGAGATCATCTCGGCGCGCGACATCATGTCCTCGCTGGCCTGGCGTCCGCTGCTCTCGATGCGGCCGGCGACGGCCTCGACGCGCGAGCCGAGCAGGTCCTCGAATTGCGCCACGCGCACGTCGATGTCGCTGGCGACCGAGCCGACCTTGGTCTCGATGGCCTGCTGGATGTCCTGGAAGCGCGCCGTGACCGTGTCGGTCAGGTGCATGCTGCGGCCGTCGATGATCTCGGTGACGCCGGTGATGCGGCGGTCGACCGCCTCGATCGCCTGCGCGGTGCCGTCCGTGAGCGTCGAGGTCAGGAGGGTGAGGCGGGTGTCGATCGACTGCACGGCCTGCGAGGCGCCGTTCGTCACCGCGGTGGTCAGATAGGTGAGGCGCGTGTCGATGGATTCGAGCGCCTGCGACGCGCCGCCGGTGAGGGTGGTCGTCAGATGCGTGAGGCGCGTGTCGATCGTCTGGATGGTCTGCGATGCGCCATCCGTCAGCGAGGTCGTGAGGTGGTTGAGGCGGTTGTCGATCGTCTCGATCGCCTGCGATGCGCCATGGGTCAGCGAGGTCGTGAGATGGGTGAGGCGGGAGTCGATCGACTGGATCGCCTGCGCGGCACCGTCGGTCAGCGACGAGGCGAGGGTGTTGAGCCGTCCGTCGATGGTCTCGGTGACCGACTTCGCACGGGTATCGAACGACTGTTCGAGCGCGGCGACGCGGCCGACGAGCTGCTCGTCGAAGGTCTTGATGTGACCATCGATCGTCGAGTCGAGGCTGGAGATTTTGTCGTTCAGCGAGGTGTCCAGGTTGCTGACGCGCTCGCGGACCGTGGTCTCGAACTGCACCAGGCGTTGGTCGAGCACAGCCGTGATGGCGCCGCCGTTGGAGGTGAAGCGGGTGTCGAAATTGTCGACATAGGTCTTCAGCGATTCATGGATGTCCTGGGTGCGCTGGCCCATCCGATCGACGATCTCGCCGCCGAAGGTCTTCACGGTGCGGTCGAACTCGGAAATGTGGCGGGTGATCAATGCGCCCAGCGTGCCGGAGTCGCGGGCGAACTTCTCGACCAGCTCGGTGCCCTGGTTCTTCACCAGTTCGTCGAAGGCGCTCATCTGCAGCGACAGCGAGTCGTGCGCGGTCTCGGTCTGGCTGACGACCTTGGCGACCAGCGTGTTGACGGTGGCGTCGAGGGCTTCGCTCGCCTTGTCGCCGGAGGTCATGATGTGGCCGGCGAGGCGGTTGCCGGCGTCGTCGATCTTGGCGGAGAGGTCGTTGGAGCGCAGCTCGAGCTCGAGCAGCAGCGAGTCCGACGAATTCTTCAGGCTGTCGTGCACCTGCTCGGTGCGCTCGGAGATGCCGTCGACGATCGCGGCGGAGCGCTGCTCGAACTCGCCTGTGATGCGGTCGATGCGCTCGTTCAGCATCTCGTGGACGCGGTCGGCGAGGTCGACGAACTCGTCGTGGACATGGCCGGTCTTGAAATTGAGGCTGGTGGTCAGCCGCTCGCTGGCGTCGAGCACGGCGCGCGTGGTCTCGTTGCTGGCCTCCTCGAGGCGGTCGAGCAGGTCGCCGCCGCGCTCGCCGAGGGCCAGGATCATGTTGTCGCCGGCGTTGCTGAGCGCACCGGTGATGTGGGCGCCGCGCTCTTCGAGTGCGCCGGTGATGGACTTGGCGACCTCGTCGACGCGCGAGGCGATCGCGTCCGAGATCAGCGCAATGTCATGGCGCAAATCGATCTGCACGCCGGAGATGGCGCTGCGGACCTGCTCGGCCTGGCCGACCAGATTGTCGCGCTGATGTGCGATGTCCTGGAGCAGGGCGCGGATGCGCACCTCGTTGTCGGAATAAGCGCGTTCGAGCGCCGCGACCTCGTTGGCGACCAGCGTCTCGAGCTCGCCGGCGCGCGCGATGGCGCGCTCGATGCCGTCGCCCATCGCCGCAACCTCGCGGCGGATGGCCTGGCCGACGGTGACCATCGAATCCGAAGCCGAGCCTTCCGGCTCGGAGAAGCGGATCGCAACCTGGGCCATCGCCTGCGCGACCGAGCTCATTTGCTGGCCGCGCCAGACGAGGCTCGCCAGGAAGAAGAACAGCATGATCGGGGCGAAGAACATCGTGACGAGGCCGGCAATGGCCAACACGCCGCCGCTCTGGCCCATCGCCGCCTGGATCGAAGGCAGGAAGCCGACCGTCAGCGCGGCGCAGGCCGCCAGCCAGATGACGGTGAAGATTGTCGCGCCGGTGTAGATGTTGCGGGTCGGGCGTCCCGTCTGCAACGTCTGCAAGAGCTGGCCGATGGTCGCACGGTCGTCATTGGCGGCGCGGCGCGAGGAGCGCGGCTCCTCGATCTGGTCGAACATCGCGCGTTCGTTCGCGGCGGGGCGCGCGTCGAAGCTCGGTTCGTCGAACATCGGGGGCGCCGGTGGCACGACCGGGGGCGGCGTTTCGCTGCGCATCGAGGCATTGCGGCTGGTGTCCGCGGCCGTGTCGCTGATGTTCAGGGCTTCCTGGATTGCAGAAAGCGCATCTTCTGTGGGGTCTTTGACCTTTTTCGGAGTGTTTGCCATGTTCAGTCCGAGCCCTCGTTACTTGTACGCGTCCCCCCGCGAGCTCTGCGCGCTACGCAAGCCCACAGTCCGGATCATGCCGCTTGCGCGGATCTCCGAGCCATCCCCACCCGGACGGCTTGTCCGCCAATTTCTCCAACATCCTATTGGCAGAGCGTCGCGAATGAAATGCCCGCGATTAAGACATTCTTAATCATCGTTAACAGGATCGCGCCGTAAGGCCTTAGCAATAAATGCAATTCTCCACCGGACTCGCCGGATTGCGGCAACTTTACGTCAATAAACAGGCAGATTTGCGCAAAACGGCCGGAACATTTCGTTAACCATTTCCATGCTTGGGTAGAGGGAACTTGACCGCCGGACCGGCGGACATCGCGCGATGCCGGGGCCTGCGCCATGACGCCTGAACTGCAACGGATGGACTGGATGCCCTCGCCCCCGCTTGCACCCATCGACAGCCCGCTCGACCTCGATCATCTCTCCCGCATGACACTCGGCGATTCCGAGCTGGAGCAGGAAGTACTGGCGATGTTTGCCGAGCAGGCGGTGCGCCTGATCGCGGCGATGGCAGCGCTGCCAGCCGAGACTGGCGCACTCGCCCACAAGCTCAAGGGCTCGGCGCGCGGGATTGGCGCCTTTGCGGTAGCGGATGCCGCGGCCAGCCTGGAGACCGCGATCCTGACCGGCCAGGGCCGGCCTCACGCCTTCGCCGCGCTGAAAGAGGCGGTGACCGAGGCTCGCGCCGCCATCGAGGCGATCCTCAACCCTTAAACCCTCGGGGCGCGAGGGCGAGAACCACGCTCTAGTCTTTTGTTTTGACGGGTTTTCTTCCCGCGAAACGGTATTCGCGACTTCATCAAAACGCTATGGCGCCGGGCTGACCGACCCGTTATAGGACAGCCCGGACCCTCCTTCATTCCCTAGATCGCGGCAGTACGAGCACACATGGCCAAAATTCACTTTGTCGATCACAAGGGCGAAACCCGTACGGTGGACGTCGAGAACGGCGCGACTGTGATGGAAGCCGCCATCCGCAACAGCATTCCCGGCATCGAGGCCGAATGCGGCGGCGCCTGCGCCTGCGCCACCTGCCATGTCTATGTCGACGAAGCGTGGCGCGAGAAGGTCGGCAGCCCGACGCCGATGGAAGAGGACATGCTCGATTTCGGCTTCGACGTGCGCCCGAACTCGCGTCTGTCCTGCCAGATCAAGGTCTCCGACGATCTCGACGGCCTCGTGGTGGCGACACCGGAACGCCAGGCCTAACTCTCTTACCTGTCATGAGCTGGGCTGCGCGACCTCGATGCCGCGCTTGTGCCAGGGTCTGAGCTTCTCGAGCACTTCTGAGGTCAGCGGTGCCGGCCGTCGCGTCGCCTCGTCGAGCATGACGCCGACTGACGTCGCAGACGCAATGCACTTCCCGTTCGAAAACACGACCTGCTCGAACGTCACCGATGTCCGCCCGAACTTCACCACGCCGAGGCCGAGCTCGATCGTATTCGGCCAGTGCAACTCGGCGCGAAAATGCATGTCGAGCCGCACCATGATCCAGGCAAGTCCCGGCGGCGTCAGGCCGTATTCCGGGAGCTTCATCAGCGTGACACGGCCGGTCTCGAAATAGGTAGCGTAGACCGCATTGTTGACGTGCTGGTTGGGGTCGAGATCGCCGAAGCGGACGTTGTCGCTGAGGCGAAAAGGGTAGTCCTCCAGGCGCGGCGTCGTATCGAGGCGGCTTGGTGCGTTCACCGATTGATCTCCGTCATAGCGTTGCTGGTTACAGCCCAGTTATCCTGACCCGGCAAGTGGGTGCGGCTGCGGGGCGCTCCCGCTTTTATGCCTTCCCTGATCCATCCCCGTTGGCTAGACAGGCAAGGTCACCTCGGCCCAAGGGCGCCGTCCCACCGAACGATCGATAAAGAGACGACATGAGCGACGCGATCAAAACCGATGTGCTGATTATTGGCGCCGGCCCCTGCGGTCTGTTCGCCGCCTTCGAGCTGGGCCTTCTCGACATGAAGACGCACTTCGTCGACATCCTCGACAAGGTCGGCGGCCAGTGCGCAGAACTTTATCCGGAAAAGCCGATCTACGACATTCCCGGCATTCCGCAGGTTTCGGGGCAGGGCCTCACCGACGCGCTGATGGAGCAGATCAAGCCGTTCCATCCGACCTTCCATCTCGGCGAGATGATCGAGACCGTGGAGAAGATCGGCGATCCGCTGTTCCGCTGCACGACGGACGCCGGCAAGGTGTTCGAATGCAAGGTGCTGGTGATCGCTGCGGGCGGCGGCTCGTTCCAGCCCAAGCGTCCGCCGGTGCCGGGGATCGAAGCCTATGAGGGAAGCTCGGTGCACTACGCCGTGCGCAAGATGGAGACGTTCCGCGACAAGAACGTGCTGATCGTGGGCGGCGGCGATTCCGCGCTCGACTGGACGCTCAATCTGCATCCGATCGCCAAGCGCATGACGCTCTTGCACCGTCGCGACGATTTTCGCGCCGCGCCCCACAGCGTCGAGCAGATGCGCGCGCTGGTCGCGGCCGGCAAGATGGATCTGCGCCTCGGCCAGGTCACCGCGCTGTCAGGCAACGAGGGCAAGCTGAGCGGCGCCACCGTCAAGGGCAACGACAACAGCGTGACCGAAATCACTTGTGACACCATGCTGCCGTTCTTCGGGCTGACGATGAAGCTCGGGCCGGTCGCGAACTGGGGCATCGCGCTGGAGAACAATCTGGTGCCGGTCGAGACATCCGCGTTCGAGACCAACGTGGCGGGCATTTTCGCGATCGGCGACATCAACACCTATCCCGGCAAGCTCAAGCTGATCCTGTGCGGCTTCCACGAGGGCGCGCTGATGTCGCAAAAAGCCCATCGCTACGTCTATCCGGAGAAGCGGCTCGTGTTCCAGTACACGACCTCGTCCTCCAGCCTGCAAAAGAAGCTCGGCGTCAACTGATTGGGGCGGGCGATGCCCCATGTTTCTGGTGCTGGAACAGTTCGCGAAATCGCCGTAGTCTGCGGCCATTGCGGTAGGCGGCTTAGCAAGGCGATTAGCTCAGCAAGGTGATGATAATGCGGACTCTCTTTTCCAACTTTCGGCTGTTCTCGCTCCTCGCGCTCGCGATGGCGCTCGGTGCGGTGAGCCCGGTTGTGGCGCAAGTGCAGCAGCCGACCGCCGCGGGCCTGTGGCAGAAGGTCGAAGACGGCAAGACGGTGGGATGGTTCCTCTTCATCGACCATAACGGCATCTTCGAAGGCGTCATCGCGAAAACCTTTCCGCGTCCTGGCGACGACCCGAACGAGATCTGCGCGAAATGCGCGGACGATCGCAAGAACGCGCCGGTGCTCGGGCTCTCCTTCATCCGCGACATGAAGCGCGACGGCTTGAAGTATGACGGCGGCAACGTGGTCAATCCGCGCGACGGCAACATCTGGAAGGCCAAGATGACGGTCAGTCCGGATGGGCAGACGCTGACGATGCGCGGCTTCCTCGGCATTTCCCTGTTCGGCAAGGACGAGACCTGGACGCGTCTTCCCGACGCCAACATCGCGCAGGTCGATCCCGCCATTGTCGCGAAATATCTCCCGGCGCAAGCGACCGCCGCGACCAAGCCGGTGCCTGCGGCACCGGCGAAGAAGGGCGGCGCGATGATGGCGCCGGCGCCGAAGCAGTAGCGCGTTCCCGCTTAGCTCCAGTGTCATTCCCCGCGAAGGCGGGGACTTCAGTACGCCGCGGCTTCTTCGGATTCTCCCGCGCAAAGTGCAGCTCGTTTGCGGGCAGCCGGTCGAAAGCCGCGGCCCGCCAGTAGTTCCCCGGAATGCGCGGTGGCGCCGGATTTGCATAGCTATCCGCAAAGCTGTTGGGGGAATGAGTCGCCGTCCTTGACGCCTTCGCCGAGTCGCGGAAGGCGGACGGCACCTATCGCCCCGCGGCGGTGATTTTGATCCGCGGAGACGACATGAGACGTGCAATATCGTGTGCCGCCATGCTGCTGGTCCTGGCGGTGCTGCTGACGGCCCCGACGCTGGCACGCGACGACGGGCGCTACGCCAACTCGCCGTTAAAACCCTGGTTCGAGAGCCTGCACAGCGAATACGGCCAGTGCTGCTCGGATGCCGACGGCTATGTGGTCGCCGATGTCGACTGGGAATCCGACAAGGGCCGTTATCGCGTGCATCTCGACGGCGAGTGGGTGGTCGTGCCCGACGGCGCCGTCATCACCGAGCCGAACAAGATCGGCCGCACCATGGTGTGGAAGCACTATATCGACGGCCATCCGCGCGTGCGCTGCTTCATGCCGGGCAGCATGACGTAGAGCGAAGCGTCATCCCGGGCGATGCGTCGCGTCGAACCCGGAATGGCGTGGAGGCTTAGCGCGCCTCGTTCTTCGCGCTCACGCTCGCAAGCCGCTTCACGCGTGGCGACAGCACCGACATTTGCGCGGGCGCGGCAGTGTCCGCGCGCAGCGCTCACGTCACCGGCGCCGGATTGAACAGCGTCAGATCGTTGTGGATGCCCCAGCGATCCGACCACGGCTTGGTGCGGCCGCTCGCGACGTCGAGGATCAGGCGGAACAGGTCCCAGCCGGTTTCCTCGATCGTCTTCTCGCCGGTCGCGATGCCTCCCGCATCGAAATCGATCAGGTCCTTCCAGCGTCGCGCCAGCTCGGTCCGGGTCGCGACCTTGATCACGGGCGCAGCCGCAAGGCCGTAGGGCGTGCCGCGGCCGGTGGTGAACACCTGCAGCGTCATGCCGGAGGCGAGCTGGAGCGTGCCGCAGATGAAGTCGGACGCCGGCGTTGCCGCAAACAGCATGCCCTTCTGCGTTGCCTTCTCACCGGGCGAGAGCACGCCGGTGATTGCGCTTGATCCCGACTTGACGATCGACCCGAGCGACTTCTCGACGATATTCGCCAAGCCGCCCTTCTTGTTGCCCGGGGTGGTGTTGGCGCTGCGGTCGGCGCCGCCGCGGGCCAGATAGGAATCGTACCAGGCCATCTCGCGGACCAGGGCGCGGCCGACGTCCTCGTTGATGGCGCGTCGGGTGAGGAGCTGGATCGCGTCGCGCACTTCGGTGACTTCCGAGAACATCACGGTGGCGCCGGCGCGCACCAGCAGGTCGGCGGCGAAGCCGACGGCGGGGTTCGCGGTCACGCCGGAGAAGGCGTCGCTGCCGCCGCATTGCAGGCCGATGACGAGATCGGCGGCCGGGCAGGTCTCGCGGGTGCGCTTGTTGAGGATTTTCAGGCGGGCCTCGGCCTGGGTCATGATCGCCTCGACGATGGCGCCAAAGCCGTCGAAGGCTTCGTCCTGCATGCGCACGATGGCATTGCTGACGCCTTCCGGCACCAGACGCTCGGGCGCTAGCTTCTCGCAGCCGAGGCTGATGACCAGGATCTCGCCGCCGAAATTCGGGTTCTGCGCGATGTTTTGCAGCGTGCGGATCGGAATCACGGCATCAGGCGCGTTGATGGCGACGCCACAGCCATAGGCATGCGTCAGCGGCACGACGTCGTCGACATTCGGATATTTCGGCAGCAGCTCGGCGCGGATGCGCTTCACCGCATATTCCATCGTGCCCTTGACGCATTGCACGGAGGAGGAGATGCCGAGGATGTTCTTGGTGCCGACCGAGCCGTCGGAATTGCGAAAACCTTCGAACGTGAAATCTTCCAGCGGTGGAAGGGGAGCGGGAACGGCGGTGGAGATTTCCAGCTTGTCGAGGGCAGGGGCCTCGGGCATGCGGATGCGGGCTTCGTCCACCCATTCGCCGGCCAGGATCGGCGCGAGCGCATGGCCGATCACCTCGCCGTAGCGGATGATCGGGGCGTCCTGCGGGATATCGACCAGCGCCGTCTTGTGGCCTTGCGGCACGAAGGCGCGCAGCGTCAGCCCGCTGGCGAAGCGGGAGCCGGCGGGAAGCCCGAAATCATTGACAACGATCGCGACGTTGTCACGCTCGTTGAGCTTGATGTAGCGGGGCTGCTCTTTCGCCGCGACTGACTGGTCCATGGAGGGACTCCGAAGTGTAGGGCGGGCTAGCGCAGCGTAACCCACCACCGTCTGCATCCGTCGAACCAGAAGAGGTGGGTTACGCTGCGCTAACCCACCCTACGTCACCTACGATCCATCAACCGGGATAGGTATAGGCGGTCTTCACCGTCGTATAGAACTCGCGGGCATAGGAGCCCTGCTCGCGGGCGCCGTAGCTCGAACCCTTCCGGCCGCCGAACGGCACGTGATAGTCGACGCCGGCGGTCGGCAGATTGACCATAACCATGCCGGACTCGCTGTTGCGCTTGTAGTGCGAGGCGTATTTCAGGCTCGTGGTGCAGATGCCGGAAGCAAGGCCGAACTCGGTGTCGTTGGAGATCGCCAGCGCCTCCTCGTAGTTCTTTGCGCGAATGACGGTTGCCACCGGGCCGAAGATTTCTTCGCGCGCGATCCGCATGTTGTTGTTGGCTTCGGTGAACAGCGCCGGCTGGAGATAGTGGCCGGGCGTTTCGCGCTTGAGCAGCTCGCCGCCGAAGGCGAGCTTGGCACCTTCGTCCTGGCCGATCTTGATGTAGCGCAGGTCCTGGTCGAGCTGGCTCTGGTCGACGACCGGGCCGATATGCACGCCGGCCTTGAGCGCGTCGTCCACCGTCAGGCCTTTCAGGCGCTCGGCCATTGCCGCGACGAAGCGGTCATGGATGCCTTCGGTGACGATCAGGCGGGACGAGGCGGTGCAGCGCTGGCCGGTCGAGAAATAGGCGCCGTTGACGGCGACTTCGACGGCGTTCTTGAGGTCGGCGTCGTCGAGCACGACCAGCGGGTTCTTGCCGCCCATCTCGAGCTGGAACTTCTTCATCGGGTTCGACAGCACGCAGGCCTGTGCGATCTTGCGACCCGTCTGCACCGAACCGGTGAAGGAGATCGCGGCGACGTCGGGGTGCTCGAGCAGCGTCTGGCCGACCACCGAGCCGGAGCCGACCACGAGGTTGAACACGCCGGCGGGAATGCCGGAACGGGTGATGATCTCGGACAGCGCATGCGCCGAGCCCGGCACCAGCTCGGCCGGCTTGAACACCACGGTGTTGCCATAGCAGAGCGCCGGGGCGATCTTCCAGGCGGGGATCGCGATCGGGAAATTCCAGGGCGTGATCATGCCGATGATGCCGACCGGCTCGCGGGTGAGCTCGACGTCGAGACCGGGACGCACCGAGGCGCCCTTCTCGCCGATCAGGCGCAGCGCTTCGCCGGCGAAGAACGCAAAAATCTGGCCGGCACGGGCGACCTCGCCGATACCCTCGGGCAGCGTCTTGCCTTCCTCGCGAGCGAGCAGGCGGCCGAGCTCTTCCTTGCGGGCGATGATTTCGAGAGAGATTTTGTTCAGTGCGTCATAGCGCACCTGCGGCGTCGACTGCGCCCAGGCGGGGAAGGCGGCCTTGGCGGCTGCGATGGCCTTCTCGGTCTGCGCCTTGTCGGCCTTGGCGTATTCGCCGACGACGTCGTTGGTGTTGGAGGGGTTGATGTTCTTGGTGACGGCGGAGCCATCGACCCATTCGCCGCCGATGAAGTTCTTCAGGATCGCAGTCATAGCTTCCTCCAGAGTTTTTAACGAACCAGGCAGGGACGCTTGTCGTCGAAGGTCCAGCCGGGGATCAGGTCCTGCATGGCAATAGCGTCATCGCGGGCGCCGAGTCCATGCTGCTTGTAAAGGTCATGCGCGGCGTCGATGGCGGCCCTGTCGATTTCGATACCCAGGCCCGGCCTATCGGGCACGGCGATCTTGCCGGCCTTGATCTGGAGCGGCTCCTTGGTCAGGGCCTGGCCGTCCTGCCAGATCCAGTGCGTGTCGATCGCGGTGACCTTGCCGGGGGCGGCGGCGCCGACATGGGTGAACATGGCAAGCGAGATGTCGAAATGGTTGTTGGAGTGCGAACCCCAGGTCAGGCCGTTGTCGCGGCAGGTCTTAGCCACGCGCACCGAGCCTTGCATGGTCCAGAAATGGGGATCGGCCAGCGGAATGTCCACCGCGCCGAGGCGCAGCGCATGGGACAATTGCCGCCAATCGGTCGCGATCATGTTGGTCGCGGTCGGTAGCCCCGTGGCGCGGCGGAACTCCGCCATGATCTCACGGCCGGAGAAGCCGTCTTCGGCGCCGCAGGGGTCCTCGGCATAGGCGAGGATGCCGTGCATGTCCTTGCAGAGGCTGACGGCCTCGTCGAGCGACCATGCGCCGTTCGGGTCCAGGGTCACGCGCGCATTCGGAAAGCGCCTGGCGATCGCGGTGACGGCCTCGATCTCCTGCTCGCCGCGCAGCACGCCGCCCTTCAGCTTGAAATCGGCGAAGCCGTAATGGTCGTGGGTGGCTTCCGCGAGCCGCACCACGGTCTGCGGCGTCATCGCCTCCTGATGGCGGAGGTTGAACCACTCGGGCTTGCCGCTCTCGCCGCTGACATAGTCGAGCTTGCTTTTGCGCCGGTCGCCCACGAAGAAGAGATAGCCGAGGGTCTCGACACTGTTGCGCTGCTGGCCCTCGCCAAGCAGGGCTGCGACGGGCAGATTGAGATGTTGACCGAGCAGATCGAGCAGCGCCGACTCCACGGCCGTGACGGCGTGGATCATGACGCGGAGATCGAAAGTCTGCTTGCCGCGGCCGCCGGCATCGCGATCGGCGAAGGCGGTCCTGATATCGGCGAGGATGTTGTTCATCGCACCGACGGTCTTGCCGATCACGAGATCACGGGCGTCCTGCAGCGTCTGCCAGATCTTCTGCCCACCCGGCACCTCGCCGACGCCGGTGTGACCGGCATTGTCGGTAAGGATGACGATATTGCGGGTGAAGAACGGCGCATGCGCGCCGCTCAAATTGAGGAGCATGCTGTCACGGCCTGCGACCGGGATCACCTGCATCGCGGTGACGACCGGTGCGCCAGTGATCTCGGTCTTGGCCATCGCAGGCTCCTCCCTGTGTCGTTTGTTATTCTGCAGCCTGTTGTGACGATCGGATGGCAGGCAGATTTCTCACGAGCGCCGTGACTTCCGCGATCTCCTGCTCGGTGAGGTCGGTCAGCGGCGGGCGGACCGGGCCGGAATCGCGGCCGATCACCTTCATGCCAGCCTTGATGATCGAGACCGCATAGCCCTTCTTGCGGTTGCGGATCGCGATCAGCGGCAGGATGAAGTCCTTCAGGCCGGCGTGGATCGTCGCGTGGTCGCGCTTGCGCACGGCGGCGTAGAAGTTGGTGGCGAATTCCGGAACGAAGTTGAATACCGCCGAGGAGTAGGTGGTCACGCCCATGTCGAGATAGGGCAGCGCAAACGTCTCAGCGGTCGGCAGGCCGCCGATATAGGTGAGGCGGTCGCCGAGCTTGGTGTAGACGCGGGTCATCAGCTCGATGTCGCCGATGCCGTCCTTGTAGCCGACGAGGTTCGGGCAGCGTTCGGCGAGGCGGGCGAGCGTATCGGGCTGGAGGATGGCGTTGTCGCGGTTGTAGACGATGACGCCGATCTTGACGGAGGCGCAGACCGCTTCCACATGGGCAGCAAGACCGTCCTGCTCGGCATGGGTGAGATAGGGCGGCAGCAGCAACAAGCCGTCGGCGCCGGCCTTTTCCGCGCCGATCGCGATCTCGCGCGCGGTGGCGGTGCCGTAGCCGGTGCCGGCGAGCACGGGCACCCGGCCCTTGGTCTCGTCTACGGCGATCTTGACGACCTGCGGAACCTCGGCCGCCGTCAGCGAGAAGAACTCGCCGGTGCCGCCGGCGGCGAACAGGCCTGCGACGTCATAGCCGCACAGCCAGTCCATGTTGGCGCGATAGGTCGCCTCGTCGAAGGAGTAATCCGCCTTGAACGGCGTGACGGGGAAGGACAGGAGGCCGGATCCGATCTTCTGGGCCATTTCCTGCGGGGTCATCTTGCTCATGGGCGCTGCTCCCTGGTCTCGTGTTGTGGAGGACGCAAAGGCTGCGCGTCCATGCGCCGTGGTTTAGGAGACCGTTCGATGCGGGTCCAAGCCAAAGCCTATATCGACCAATGCGAAATCAGCATCAATCTTCCATCGCCTCCGCCGAGGACAATTCGCTCGCGATTTTGACGAGCGCCGACAGCAGCGGGTTCTCGTCGTCGCGGCGCCAGACCATGAACAGCTCGACCGGGACGCGCGTGCGCAGCTTCAGCGGCCGCAGGCGGACGTCCGCGATCTTCAGGCTCGCCGCTGCCGCCGGCACGATAGCGAGGCCGAGGCCGGCGCGCACCATGGCGAGTATCGAGTGGATCTGGCTCAGGTGCTGGACGTAGCGCGGCAGGATGTCGGCGCGGGTGAACAGCGCCACCAGCACGTCGTGAAAGTAGCGGCTCTCATAGGGCGAATACATCACGAAGGGCTGGTTGTCGAAATCCTTGATCGTGATGTACTCGGCATTCGCCAGCGGATGCTTTTTCGGGATCGCGGCGAGCAGGGGCTCGGCGACGACGCGGCGGCTGGCGATTTCGGGGCGCGCGATCGGGGGCCTGAGCAGGCCGGCATCGATCTGACCCGAGGTCAGCGCCTCGAACTGGTCGCCCGACACCATCTCCTTCAGTGAGAAGTCCACCTCGGGCAGCTTGGCGCGGCAGGCGGCGACGAGTTCGGGGAGGAAGCCGTAGGCGGCGGCCGCGGTGAAGCCGATCTTCAGCGAGCCGGACTTGCCGAGCGCGATACGACGGGCGACCTGCGAGGCGCTTTCCGCAAGCTTCAGGATGCGCCGCGCCTCCGGCAGGAAGCTGCGCCCGGCGGGCGTCAGGCGCACGGAGCGGCTGGTACGCTCCAGCAGCGGCGCGTCGATGATGTGCTCGAGCACCTGGATCTGCCGCGACAGCGGCGGCTGGGTCATGTTCAGCCGTGCGGCGGCGCGGCCGAAATGCAATTCCTCCGCCACCGTGACGAAACAGCGGAGCTGATTGAGGTCGAACATCGATACATGCCTTAGATGGATAAGGCGTTTCCCCGGCGCTTCTAGCATCGATTACTCCCAAAACAAAGACGGCGGCCGTGAAGCCGCCGTTAGTTGCCTGGTCAAGCTCCCATGGGAGCCCTCAGAGCCTGACCGGAAAAGGGTGAGCGGCTTTGGCTGGCCTGTGATTCCTTCGGATTTGCAAAGATTCGAGGGAGGACACCATGCCATGGAC
>NZ_PYFX01000025.1 GCF_003020115.1 Bradyrhizobium sp. MOS002 | reverse complement strand
GGCTCCTGCTCGAACTTCACCAGCTGATTGTCCACGGTGTCCAGGCTCTCGCTGGTTTCCGTCAAAAACTCCCGCAACAGATCATCCATGAGCTACGCCTTAACTGAGCTGGATCTGGACTCGACGCCCGAGTCGCGCTTGGCATGAACGGAAGCGCTGCCTTGGATCGTTAGACATCCCCTTTCACGGTCCCGTTAATTTCATCCTCCGTGCTAATACGGATATTGAAGACAAGTTTGCCGTTCGACCGCATGCGACAGCGTTTTTCGGCAAAACCGGCACCACGCCGCAACGGCGAGACGCGTTAGGTGAACGTGTCGATAACAGCGGGACCAGACGCGCGGGAAAGCCCTGCATGTGATGGACGATCCGCGCCGTCTTCGCGGAATTGCATCGAGACGCCTGCAATCCGGAGCGGTCTCGCCACTTTCGCCTGGTGCTTTGCCGGGATACGCAAGATCCGCATTTTGCGGTAAACGAACAGTTACCCGCGTCCACTGCGGCCGGGGCCGCGCTAACCCAGGTGCGCGGCCGAGGCAAGGTCGCCGTCGGGACGGTGCTCCGCCAGACAATCGTTGATGGCGGCGAGCAGTGCTTGCGGCGTGAACGGCTTGCGCAGACAGCGCGCCGCACCGAGCTCCAGCGCCATCCGGAGGAAATCGGGAGCTGGCGAATTCAAATTTGCGAACGCGTAGCCGGACATCGCGATCAGCGGAACGGCCGGGGCCCGCTCGTGAAAGATCCGGACCGATTCAAACCCGCGCATGTGCGGCATGAAGATGTCGATGATCATGAGATCGAACTGCTGGTGTTCGAGGGCGCGAAGTCCGGCTTCCCCTCCTTCGGCGATCGTCACCCGAAAATCGTTGCGCTGGAGATAGACCTCGATGGCCATGCAGACCATCGGGTCGTCGTCGACGACGAGAATATGGCGCAGACTTTCTGTCCCCGTTTGAGCTTCCCGGTTTGGCGATTCAATAATTGAAGCGTGGCGCACGCCTTGCTCCTTTGCTCGAGAAATGAACTGTTGAGAATGTCGTTGGCGGAGCGGGAAAGACGATGGACGCGAAAATCTGCGGCCACGCCGCGCCAAGGTTCAAAGCAATGTTTGAGGACGGCAGCCACTCGTCCGTCAAGCGAGGATGCACGGATCGACCGGCGTCCGATGGCAGGGCGGATGCGATGCTTCCGGCTCATGGAGGCCCCTTGCCGCTTTTACCTGCGCAACCCTTGCAGGCTGGCGCACAGGCTTATGAGCGAATCAGCGCGCCAATCTCATTTCGGCCGCAAATGCACCAGCCTGTCTGCCCCCCAACGGGTATACGCAGAGCGACACAACCGTTATAATATGGTTTGCTGGCACGCAACTAGATGACGAACGGACACCAGCGCGGATCACTTCGAGACGCGCCGGATCAACGTGACCGCGACCGTCCTCCGACCGATGCTCCAGTCGACCAATCTGGATCTGCTGGGACAGCAGCTCGGTACATTGGAAATGGTCAGGGAATCTGTCTTGGCGAGGCCGACGTGCAGCGGCGATCACCGGTCGGACAACTTGTCTCAATTGCCAATATATCCCGACGGGAACATGATGGAACTTGCGCGAACGGCAAGCAGTTTTGCGTGCTGCGGCTCGCTGGTCCGGGAGACGGGAGGCTACTCTGGAAACAATAGTGCGTTCCTCCAACGGGTTCCTGTCCGCGCTGTCGGCAGACGATTATGAATTGATCCGCCCGCACCTGCGTACAGGCGACCTGCCGCATGACGCGGTGCTGGTCGAGACCGGCGAAACGCTCAAGCGCGCCTACTTTCCCCATCGCGGCGTCATCTCGCTGGTGGTGGAGCTCGCCAGGGGCGAGCACGTGCAAGTCGCCATGATCGGCCGCGACAGCCTGCTCGGAACGCTCTCGACCATGGGCGATGCCTGCGCGCTGAACACGGCCATCGTGCTGGTTCCCGGCTCCGCCTCGATGATGGACCTCGACCGGCTGCGCGTCGCGGCCGACCAGAGCGGCACCCTGCGGACGCTGCTCACGCGTCACGGGCTGGCGGTCTACGCGCAGGTGCAGCAGACCGCGGGCTGCAACGCCGCCCATCCGGTGGAGGCGCGGCTGTCGCGCTGCCTGCTGCACACCCATGACCTCTCCGGCGACTACCGGCTGATGCTGACCCAGGAGGCGATGGCGCAGATGATCGGCGCTCGGCGGAACAGCGTGTCGCTGGTCGCCAATACCTTGCAGCAGGCGAATTTCATTCACTACAGCCGCGGACACATCCAGATCCTCAACCTGGACGGCCTGCGCCAGACGGCGTGCGAATGCTACGCCACCGTGAAGGCGCAGTATGACCGGCTGCTCGGTCCGCGCTGACCGGCGCTGCGGCGTGGTAAACCGGCCGCTAATTCCGGCCCGCAAACACGGATTGTCCTGCTACCGGAACTGAAATCCGGATGCCGTAGACACGGACGTGCCGCGCGCGCCTGTACGGGCCGGCGGCAAACGAACCGTGATCAAGGCAGGCCAAACCATGTTCGAAGTCACCGTCGCGGCTGCGCAGACAGCGCTTGATGCCGAGCCCGCGCGCGAGGCGGGCGCGTACCAGGCGCTGGTGCGCGAGATCGGCGAGGACGGTGCTGGCGAAGTGCGCGACGTGTTCTGGAGCGAGACCTGCGCGCGCCTGCAATTGTTCCGCACGCTCTCGCTCGCGCAGGACCACGGCAGGATCGCGCGCGAAGCGCATTCGCTGAAGAGCGCAGCCGGAACGTTCGGCTATGTCAGGCTCGCGGTGCTGGCGCTGCGGCTGGAGAACACCGCAGTGAGGCTCGGCGACGCCGGATTTCGCGACCTCCTGGACCTGATGGACGCGGCCTACGCAGCCGCACGCGCGCAGGAGCCGGAGGGCTAGATTCTTATTTGACGCGCTCGCTCGAAACGCCGTAACCACTCACGCGTGCATCCCCGCCGTACTTCTACGGCTTGGGATTTTCACAGATGGCTAATCATAGGCAGCGATAGTCGCCGGAAACCAGGAGGGTTTCCATGTTCACCTACGAGACCGCGGACCAGAAAGAAGTTCGTCGCTTCCGCATCGCACAGTTCAACGGCCGGATGGCGACGGTGGCCGCTGGCGAGGCGACGGTGACCGGCTTCGTGCGTTCGGTGCTGGAGCAGGAATCGAGCATGCCGCCCCGCTGGACCATCACGATCATTCCCAATACGCCGAAGGAAGAGCTCAAGCCGCTGCGGCCCTCGTCGCGCGCGCGTCCCTTCGCCGAAGATTATTTCTGAGCGGGTCTCTCTCGAGAGACGTCTCACGCTTGGCCCTCGCCGCCGGCGAGTGGCCCGAGGCAAGAGCCTTCAGTCGATCGAATGCAGCAGCGCCGCACGGACGAGGTCCGCCGTGTTGCGCGCACCGAGCTTCCGCATCGCCTCGGCGCGATGGCTCTCGAAGGTGCGCGGGCTGATCTGCATCCGAAGCGCACCCTGCTTGTTCGAATATCCTTCGCTTATCAGCCTCAACACCTCGCGCTCGCGCTTGGTCAGCCGCTTCTGGCCTGACAGGCCGAGGATTTCGGCGCTCGGCACGCGCTGCGGCTGTGGCGCGCGCGTGAGCTTCGATTGGGCGTCCTCGGCCCTGGACGCGATCGGCAGGCCACCCGTGTGAGAACCGGCAAGCTGTTTGACGAGGCCGCAAACCCGCTCGGTCTGCACCAGCGCATTCTCCACGACCCGCTGCAAATAGGCACGGTCGCCCGTCACCGGCGCGAGCTGATCGCTGTGATGCTTGATCTCGCCCATGTAGAGCAGGAGCGCCGTGAGGGGACCGTTGAGCTCGCGGGCGATGGCGGCGGCCATTTCGTCGGCCGCTTTGGCGCGGGCGGCGTTCAGGCGGACGACATCGAGCTCTTCAGTTGGAGCAGCGTTGCTTTCGTACCATTCCGACGGCCGCGAATCAGTGGCCGTATCATTCTGTGACCCCATGTCACTCGTTTAGCGGAACCCAAGGCGATCTGTGGTTAACTTTTTTCTCCGTAAGACTACGGTGAATTTGGCAGCTTTGTGCTGAAACCTCGACACAGGCACACTTTATGCTTGAGTAGCAACCACCCTCGACACTCTTAGGTTGCTGAATCTGCCCAAATGGCGGGCCGATGACCCGAAGCTGCCTTAACGCCGATCCGCGCCGGTTACCTGCGGCCCCGGATTTTACGGATATATTAACGGCGGCTTGCTTCTCTATGTCGCAATTGAGAGCGCGCAAATGCCTCCATGCATGGGGCCGGTAGGCCTGCTGGAATCGTTGCGGAAGATTGCGTGCCATGAACGAGATCGACCAGCTATCGAACTTCTTGCAGAAGCTGACGCCGCTGTCGCGCAGCTGCCTGCTCAGCGAGCTCGAACGGCTCGAGCTGTGCGGCATCGACATGCCGGGCTCATCCGATCTCCAATCCCGGTTGCGGGCCGAATTTCGCAAGGACGGATCGAGCCAGGCGCGCGCCACCAGTCCCTCGCGCCATTTCTTTGCGCCGCTCGAGCTGCTTCTGATCGACGGCGCGCCCGAGCATGCCAATATGGGGCGGATCTCGCGCAACACCCTCACCCCGATCTGGGAGTGGATCTGCCGCGACCTGCTGCCGACCATGGCGCGCGACTACATCAAGGCGATCAACGACCAGGTCGCCGCCAACAATCAGAAGGAAGTGCTGAAGATCGCAACGACCTTCCAGACCAAGGTCGTCAAGGTTCTCGAGAGCACCCTCGCATCGGCGGAGAGCACCGAGTTCGCGCGCGGCAAGCTCGCGCAATATACGGCATCGCGCACCGCATTCGACGACGTGAAGAAGATGCAACATGTGCTGCGCGCCGGCGCCGCGCTGCCGAAGTTCAACGAAAAGCTGCCCGAGAAGATCACGAAATTCGACGACGGCCAGGTTGATCAGATCACCGCACGCTTGGACGCCTTCAAGAAGGCCCATCCCGAGGCGCTGCCGTTCGCGCTGACGCTGGTGGCGAAGCGGCTGAAGACGTTCTGGCAATTGGTGCGCCTTGCCACCAAGGCCGCCGCGAGCAAGAACGCCGCAGATGTCGCCGCCACGCCCTATGCCTGCGTCGTTCACATGGTGCTCGACCAGCTCGACGACAGGCGCCTCGCCTTGCGCATCGCGCTCCGGCACAACCGGGTGCTGATCGCACGCGACCTGCTCACCGAGATCTACGACACCGAATATGCGCTCAAGGTGCGGATCGACGGCATCGAGCATTGCGAATGGGGCATTCGCCTCCAGCAATTGATGGACGCGATCGCGGCGCTGGTCTCCGCCGAGGTGAGCCGCTTTCCTTCCAATGTCGGCCACATTCTCGGCTCGCGCCGGCTGCGCAGCCACGACACGCTCGGTGGAAAGCTGTCCTATCTGGCCTGGAAGGGACGCGATGCGATCGAGGACGGCGCGGCCGCGTTGCGCAAACTGATCGGCCAAACCTGATCCCGCGCTAATGCGCGCGCGGCAGGCACAGGAAGCGATCGAGAAATCGCCCTGACAGCACGAATCTGAACCACCAATACATTATTCGCCGCGTCGTCATTGCTGCGATCCTCGACAGCCCACCACCGGCTGCCCAGAGGAATAGCGCAAGTGCAGCAATCCGCTTGTGATGTGCTTCACACTGGCGCCAGCGCGCCCGGACGCATTGTCGCAGAACCGTCACGAGCGAACGGGAAAAATGCGAGCGTCGCGGGCAATTGAGGCGCTCCATTATTCAATTTGACGAGGCGTGCGCGGCTTCGTCCAATTGCAGGACAGTGCGCGTGCGTGCGGCCGCACTGCACGTCGCGGAAATCTCCAGTGATTGCCGCACCCCTGCGCCCGACGCGCGGGCAGATGTAAAAACTGCTTCAACGAGACCCGGACAATTTTAGACATGATGGGCGCTTTAACGTTACCCAGATAATTCGACAATCGACTGAAGCGCTCCATATTTGAAACTGCTCACATCGCTACACACCGGCACGGAACGGGAGTGGCTTGCGATGAACGACGACATTGTAGAACTCGCCGAACGAAGGCCGAAAACCTTCGGACGGCGAAAGGTGAAGCCGCGCGCCTGCGTGGCCGACGGCAAGCGCCATCTGCGCGCGTTTCTCGCGGAGGTGCTGGAGGATCTCGGCTTCGTCACCACCGAATGCGCCAGCGCCGAGGAGCTGCAGAGCGTGCTGACGAGCGGATTGCCCGACCTGATCCTGCTCGGCATCGCCGCCGACGGCATCGAGCCCGGCAAATTTCTGGAGACGCTGGTGCGCGAGGCCTTCGACGGCAGGGTTCTGACCGTGGGCGCCCGCGAGTCGATCATCGTCAGGGCCGTGCAGCAGGTCGGCGAGGAATACGCCCTCAAGATGCTGCCGCCGCTGACCACGCCCTTTGCCGCGGAGACGCTGCGCGACCGCGTCGCGATGCTGTTGCCCGAGGAGCCGGCGCCGAGCCCGGCCGTGCATGTCGGCGAGGCTCTGCATGCCGGCTGGCTCGAGCTCTGGTACCAGCCCAAGATCGACGCGCGCACGTTGATCCGCAATAGCGCCGAGGCGCTGGTGCGGATGCGGCATCCGACCTGGGGCGTGGTGCCGCCGGCCTATTTCATCCCCGAAGAGCACGACCCGAATCTGCGCCACCTCTCCGAATTCGTGATCGAGCGCGCCGTGCAGGACTGGCACTATCTGCTGGAGCAGCAGAGCCCGGTCGATCTCGCGATCAACCTGCCGGCGTCATATCTGAAGGAGCCGCAGGCCGTGCGCGATCTCTGCCGCCGCATGCCGACGCATCCGGCGTTCGGCGGGCTGACGATCGAGATCGACAGCGAGGAGGCGATCCGCGACCTCGATCTCCTGGTCGAGGTCGCCCGCGAACTGCGTCTGCACAATATCGGCCTGTCGGTCGACAATCTCGGCGCCAACTGGCCATCGCTGATGGACCTCGGAAAACTTCCCTTCATCAAGCTGAAGGCCGACCGGCACTTCGTCACCGGCAGCGGCACCGATCGCCTCAAGCGCACGGTGTGCCGCCACATCGTCGAGCTTTCGCATGGCTACGGCGTGCGCGCCGTCGCCGAGGGCGTCGAGAGCCGGGCCGACCTCGTCGCCGCCAACGAACTCGGCTTCGACCTCGTGCAGGGTTTTCTGTTCGGCAAGCCGATGCCGCTGAAGAAGTTTGCGCGGAGCACGCTGACGCGGACTGTGATGGGGTGATGTCGTGCGCGGGCGACCGATTACACTGTTGCCGCGCAACCATCCGTCGTCGAGCGCATGGAGCTCGCCTCATCATTCGGGCTGCGTGCCTCGACCTGCTCGGCGTGAAGCGCGAATCCGGTCGCGCCGGAATGCTCAAGTCCCGCGCGGAGCTGCATGCTCGGAATCAGGTAATCGCCGCCATTCTGGCGCCGGTAGGGAATCGGCGATGTGGTCGCAAGCGTCCGCATCCTCTCGCGCAAATGTTCGGCCGTCGCCTGGAAACCGGCTTCGTCCAGTTTGTCGGCCTTGTAGACAACGAACGGCGGAAGCACGTCATAGCCGGGATAATAGAGGATGCCGTGATTGATCGGGAACAGCAGGTCGTCGATCGGCCCGTTGATCCCGCGCGCCGAATAATGCTCCTGCCAGCCGCCGGCGGTCACGATCAGCATCGCGCGCTTGCCGGCCAGCCTGCCTTCGCCGTAACGGTCGCCCCAGCGCCTGTCGCTGTGCTCGCCGACGCCATAGGCAAAACCGTAGGCGAACACGCGGTCGACCCAGCCCTTGAGCATGGCCGGCATGCCGAACCACCACAGCGGGAATTGCAGGATCAGGACGTCCGCCCACAACAGCTTCTCGATCTCGGCCTTGACGTCCGCGGTGAGTGTGCCCGACTCGAACGCCTGCTTGGAGGCGGCGGCCGGCGCCAGCCGCGCATCCGGCGACAGCAGCGGAAAGTCGGCGCGGCCGACATCGGATGTCCAGCCCTGGGCGTAAAGGTCTGACACCCGCACCTCATGTCCCTCAGACTCGAGTTCTCTGACGGCAACATCGCGGAGCGAGCCATTGAGCGAGCGCGGCTCGGGATGAGCGAAGACGATCAACACTTTCATGATCAGCACCTTGGTTGACGATTGCGAGCCGCAGGTAGCGCCTCCGACTGCAATCCGGTAGTTGTCGCCGATGGATAGGATCATGCCGAAATATGGATAGATCGGACGTGACGCTCGAACGCATGCGCAGCTTCGTGCGGGTCGCCGAACGCGGAAGCCTGTCGGCGGTCGCGCGCGAGCTTGGTCTCGGCCAGTCGACGGTGACGCGGCATCTTCGGGAACTGGAGCAGGCCGTCGGCGTGTCACTGCTCACGCGGACCACGCGCAGCGTGACGATGACCGAAGAGGGGCGCCGCTATTATGCCGACTGCGTGCAGATCCTGCGCCTGGTCGAACTCGCCGGCGACGAGGCGCGCAGCACGCGCGGCGCGCCTGCCGGAACGGTGCGGATCTCCTGCACCGCGGCGTTCGGCGTGCTCCACGTCAGCCGTTTGGTGTTCGCGTTCCAGGACCGCTATCCGGACGTGGCGGTGGATCTCAGCCTGACCGACGAGCGGATCGACCTGGTGCGGGAAGGTGTCGATATCGCCCTGCGGCTGGGGCCGCTCCCCGACAGCTCGATGAAGCTGAGGCTGCTTGGTCAGTCGCGGCGGGTGCTTGTGGCCGCACCGGACTATCTGGCTTCGCGCGGCAGGCCCACGCGCCCGCAGGATCTCGCGGGCCACGAGGGTGTCAGGATGTCGAACATCACCGGCAGCGACGAGCTCGTGTTGCACGGGCGGCGCGGCGGCCGCCATGTGGTCCCGTTTGCAGGGCGGCTGCGGGTGGATCACGGGCTTGCTGCACGCGAGGCGCTCGCGGCCGGTCGTGGCATTGCGCCGGCCCATCTTTGGCTCGTCGACGACCTTCTTGCCTCCGGCCAACTCGAGCGCGTGCTTCAAGACTACGCGCCGCCGTCCGTTCCGCTCAACATGCTGATCGTCCCGGAGCGGTCCGGCATCGCGCGCGTACGGCTGCTGGTCGATTTTCTCGCCAAGGGGATCGCGCAACTGCCGGGGATCGAAAAGCCCCAACCGGGCAAGCCGTAAGGCCAGATCAATTCGGCCTCAGGCAAACCGCCGCGCGAAGAAGACGCAGGCGACCACCAGCGCGGTCGCCACGATCATGCTCCAGGCCACCGGTTCGTGCAGAAGCAGGCCTGCCAGCGCGAGGCCGAAGAACGGCTGGAGCTGCTGCAATTGGCCGACGCGGGCGATGCCGCCGACCGCGAGCCCGCGATACCAGAAGATGAAACCGACGAACATGCTGAAGACGGAGACATAGGCGAGCCCGATCCAGGCGGGCACATCGATGCCGCTCCAGGTCGAGGGCCAGGTCCAAATCGCGACCGGCACCATCAGCGGCAGCGCCAGCAGCAGCGCCCAGGAGATCACCTGCCAGCCGCCGAGCCGGCGCGACAGCGCGGCGCCTTCGGCATAGCCGAGCCCGCACAGCACGATCGCCGCGACCATCAGCAGATCGCCGGTGAGCGAGGCCGTGCCGTCGTTGGAGAGGGCAAAGCCCGCGACGGTAGCGCTGCCGAGAACAGCGAACAGCCAGAACATCGGCTGCGGCCGCTCGCCGCCGCGCAGCACGCCGAAGATCGCGGTCGACAGCGGCAAGAGCCCGATGAAGACGATCGAATGCGCCGAGGTGATGTGCTGCAGCGCGAGCGCCGTCAGCAAGGGAAAACCGACCACGACGCCGATGGCGACGATGGCGAGCGAGACGAGATCCTTGCGCTGCGGCCGCGCCTGACGGAGCAGGAAGAGCACGGCCACACCGATCAGCGCCGCGATGACCGCGCGCGCCGAGGTCAGGAACAGCGCGGAAAACCCGCCGACCGCCACCCGCGTCGCCGGCAGCGAGCCGCTGAAGATGATGACGCCGAGAAGCCCGTTGCCCCAGCCGGTGGCGGAAGAGTGCATGTCCGTTTTGCCTTGTGGGTGGTGATCCGAACTGGAGAGGCCAGCCGGGGTGGCGACGATTACCATTAAGCTTCCGGACCCGGACAACAAAAAGCGCGAAAACAACCCCATGCACAGTAGACGAGGGTAGGAAGATCAATGGGTTAGGCGGGGCGAAATTGGGCGGTTTGACAGCGTTGATCGCCAGTCGGTAGTGCTGCGGCAAAACAGGGGCATACTGCCCTTATTGCGGGAGACCCGAAGGGCGCCCCGGCGGCCACCCACGCCGTCAGTGTCGGCTCCGCCCTGAGCCGGTGAAGAAGCGAGCAACTAGAGGGTGATTAGAGCAGGCAAGTGTGCTGCACCTGTCAGCGGGTGCATGCCGAGCCGAAGGTAGATTTCACGCTTCAAGGCATCTTCGTAGCCAGTTCCAAACGCGGATTCAGTAATCGCGGTTTGAATGTCCTTCTCCGCCTGCGATACCCATTTGATGAACTCCGTGACTGCAGTGTCCATCGCTTTGCGATCGGTAGAGACTGAGAAGATTGAGCGACCGACTAGCAGGGCTCGAATAATAGCCTCCGCGACGGGGGCCGGATGCGTTGCAGCGTAGACAGTCACCCCGCCCTTCGCGCGAACCTCAATTTCGTAGCTGTCAAGTAGATGACCGATTGTGATTTCCTTGAGGCTGCCACGTTCGAACACGAGCGGCAGATCGAACTTGGCACCGCTTGCAAAGTCATCAGGAAAGTTCTTTGTCTTTAGCTTCGGTTCTACCGCGTAGACGATGGAATCGGCCACGCTCCCGATGCTGTCTGATTGCTGCTTCTTCGTCTTTTTCCGCTTGTCTTCAGCAACCACGATGCGAGCTCGGCACGTCGCCCGAATGTCGTCATACATCTGGTCTGCGGTCACATCGGTGCCGGCCGTCTTCAAAATCCACTCGTCGAGGTCGCGAAGCTTCTTCTCTGGTTGCCAAAAATCCGAGGCCCAGTCGATTGGGCCTTCCTTGTCCCAGACTGCTTGGGCGAGTGTGACAAGCTTAGTGCGCTCCTTCGCTTTCAGTTTCCTCACATCGAGGACCGGGTAATCGCGCAGCTTCGTTGTCGGTGCTTCGAGCGCACCGGCACCCATGCTCGCTGCGCCGTTGATTTCCAGGCTGTAGGCAAAGATGGACGAGGTTAGCGCTGCCGCCACCTCTTTCCACTCCACGCCATCGACCGGGGCAATGCTATTGAGGCGCTGGTCTACCAACGTCGGCTTGTCCATCACAAACGGCGCATAGACAGTGTTGAGCGCTTTGCGGAGCCAGATGTGGTGAAACGCGGGCTTTGCCTTCGGCGCGTACCATGTACCGCCGCTCTGCGCTTCGCAGCGCTTCCTTGATGGTGAGGTTCTTTCCAGTTTGCTTCTTTTCTGCCGCGCTTCGATCGGCCATAGCCTCGATGTAGCGCCAAGCACCCGTGCCCCTGAGGTCGCCGCGCTTGTCCCTACAAGCGAACAACCACAATGAAGGGGTCGGGCTCTGTTCATACGTTGAAGTGTCGAGGTCTTTGAGCATGATCATCGGGATAAGATATTTCTTCTCGATGCCATAGGTGCTGATCGTTGCCTTGTTGAGGTAGAAGAAGTCGTTCTGGAGCGATTTATAGCCGAGGCTCACATCGGCGATACTACGGAGTGCAGTGAACATCAGGCGACGTCTTTGAAGATAGAGTAATAGGAGAGCGGCGCACGCAGGAATTTCGACCAGTTCCGAGGCTTAGTGCGATCGTCGTTCAGGCCTTTGCGTTCGCAAGCTGGATCGACGAGCTTTATTCGATACTTCTCATTTTCGACTGAGACGTTGCTTTCAAGCTCCTGCGCCAGCGCGACAACACGCGCCCAATATTCACCATTCCCGCCTGTGAGCACCGAGATCGGCTGCTTCAACGTAACAAAACGGATCGGTTCGTCGGGTGCGTCCTTTGGCCCCTTCTCGGCGATTAAAAGGACAGCGTTTACGTCCACTTGCGGAAAGAACGATTCGGCGTTGGAAGCGATCACGGACTGAATGCGTATCGTGCCGAGCAATGCCTGCTGAAGCGTGATGGCATAGTCCGAGGTAAGCCAGCTGGCCGGAGTAACGAACCCGAGTCGAGAGCCGTTCTTCATCAGCTTGGTGGCGTGATAGATGAAAAACGCGAACAGGTCTGTTTTCGCACCCGCGTCGAACCCCGCTGCAACGGCCGATTGAAAGAGCTTCTTCCGATAGTCCGGGTCTAAGTCGTCCTGGTTCTGTGAGCGTAGGTAAGGCGGATTTCCGACGATGGAATCAAATTGCGGGATCGGCACCGGGACTTTCTGAGTTCCAGATGCAGCCTGTGACGCCGGAAACTCAATCGTGTCCTTCTGATTGCGACTGAAGAAATTGCTGACGTTAATGCGCGGAAAGTTCTCATATTCCGCCATGTCCTGACGGTAGAGATTGATCACCGCGAGCTCTGCTGCAAAGGGGCTCACGTCGAACCCCCAGATGATAGAAAGCAGTTCCTTATGCGAAAGATTGGCGGCATACGCTAGGTAGCTATACGCGCTCATGAGGAACGTGCCGCTGCCACATCCCGGGTCCAGCACAAACGGTCTTTCGCCGTCGATGGTGCTGGCCACCAAGAGATCAGCAACGGGTCGCGGGGTGTAAAACTGCCCAAGGAGTATCTGCTGTCCGCGCGGGATTAAGTGCTCAAAAATTGAGCCGAGCACGTCATCCGTAAGCGAAGCCCAGTCATACACGGCGAGCTGAGCAATGAGTCGGCGAATGATTGCCTGTGCAACCTTCCCGACCGGGACAAGAGCCTCGATCGGTTCCGGCTTAAACAGGGCTTCGTAGTCATAGCGTCGCACGTCGTCGAAGAACGGCTTCAGTGCCGCCGGCAACACATCCGTCGGCGAAACTTGAAGTTCTTTGAGCGCGGGTATTTTTCTGCGAAGCGCGAAATAGAAAAGTATCTGCCCGATGAAACGGTAGCCAATTTGTCCGGCAATCGCGTAATCGATGTCGTCAACGAAGCCCTCGAAGCCCTGTTCTGTTGCAATCTGCTTTAGCTTCTTGCGGAGCTTGCGGTCGGTGTTCGAGGCCTTCTTGAGATCCTTGTAAAAAATAGTGCGAAGCTGTCCGATGTCCTCAGTCAAACGCGATACGAAAATTTCCGGGTCGATTGCCCTCTGATTGCTGATCCCGGAGATATTGTGGTTGACCGCTGCATCGAGAATTTCCACCGCCTGCTCATGCAGGTCTTTCTTGAAATTCGCTTTCAGCCAGTCATCAACATGCGTGAGCGCGAGCGGATGTGTCGATCTGAGGATGGCATTGGCGGGCGTCGGATTGGTTATGGTGGTTTCGTAAACCTCGAAATCGCGCATGTTCCACAGCGCGAAGTACTTCGACTTCCAATATCGCCCTTTCCCGAGCGCGTCGGCGAAGAAAGCCGGATCGTTAATCGGCGTTGTCGGAGTCTTCAGTTCGATGGCGAGAAACGGCAGCACCGCAAGACGGTCAATCCACACGATCATGTCGCTGCGGTGGCCTGATGTCTTACGTGGCTTT
Source organism: Bradyrhizobium sp. MOS002 (assembly GCF_003020115.1). Taxonomy (GTDB): domain Bacteria; phylum Pseudomonadota; class Alphaproteobacteria; order Rhizobiales; family Xanthobacteraceae; genus Bradyrhizobium. Next base: position 35,880 of record NZ_PYFX01000025.1, on the reverse strand, counting down.
TCCTGAGTAGCGGTATCGAGGCCCAGGGCGCGCTTTGAAATCTCAGTATTCAGCCAGGTGATTACCTGCCCTTGGAACTCCTGTTCGTTGGTTTCTTTTCGGCCCGACTTCTTCGCCATATCGAATCCCCAACATTCCCGTCTTCATAGCATCCGACTGCTCGGCTGACACGGGCCGCGCAGCCAAGCCGTTGATTTTCTGAGAAATGAACCGCCAGTACGGTTGGTAAAGCCGCCAAAGTCCGGCTGGGGGAAATCAGCGGCGTTTGCCAGCTAGTCGGCGCGGCAGCTTCGACCAACCTGACTCTCCACATTGAAAATCAAGCGAGCTATCCAACCGAGAGTCCACGGCCAAGCCAACTCGGGTTAATTGGCGGAGAGGGAGGGATTCCCACCACCCCCGTTGAACCAACCCGCTGATATTTCAAATTTTATCGGCGGAATAAGGGCTTCCTGCATGTCCCGGGGCTACACCAAGGGGCTACACCGTGGGAAGCAATCGCATGCCAAAGCCGGTCCGCAAGAAAAAGGACAAAAAACAGACGAAGAGCGACGTCTGGTGGCTCCGCAAGAAGGTCTCGGAGCGGTTCCGCGCCATCGTGGGCCGACGCGAGGTCTGGCGCTCGCTCGAAACCACCGACTTCAAGACGGCGGTGGTCGCGTGCAACAAGCTCAGCTTGGAGCTGGACAAGGAGTGGCAGGATCGGCTCCGGGCGGCCCAAGTCGCCGGCAGGACCGCCGCCGCCCCGGCACGGACCATGACCGACTGGGATCTCAGCGGTCTCCAGCGCGTCGTCCACGAACTGGGCCGCGAGGCCCAGATTCGGAATCCCCCGGCCGGCGCCAAGTGGGCCCAAGGCACCCAACTGCGCGACGAGGAGCAGAACGATGAGGAGCGCGAGTTCGACGAGCAGGCACTGGACCGGTTCCTGAGCCGGACCGGCTACGATCTGACAGAGGCAGACCGGAAGCGCTTTCTGCCCATGTACGTCGAAGCGCAGCGTCAGATCTCGGTCGATCTCACCCGGGCCGCCAGGAACCACGACTATTCGGAATCGAACGCCTTCGCCAAAAACGCGCCCTCCCTGTCGAATCGGATCGACCTCGTCCAGGCATTCGAATTCTACTGCGACAAGGCCGGCATCAAGGGTGGCGCGACCGGCCCCACCGCCAAGCGCTGGCGCCCGAAGATCGCGGCCTTCTGTGAATTCGTAGGGCATACGGACCTTTGCCGGATGACCAGGAACGACGCGTACCGGTGGGTCGACCACCTCACGGATGAAGGAGTCGCGAAAAAGTCGATCCGGGAAGTCTGGATCGCTTCCCTGAGGGCCGTCGCCGGCTTCCAGATCGAGCGCGGCTTGTTCACGTCCGAAAATCCGTTTTCTCGGATCCGCGTGCGCGGCGTCAAGTCGACCAAGACCTCGAACAAAAAGGGGTTCTCCGACAGCCAGGCGGCGACGATCCTCACGGCCACGCTCGGCACCTTCTCCCACCTGACCACGCCGGAGACGCGGGCCGCACGTCGCTGGATTCCCTGGGTCTGCGCTTATTCCGGCGCGCGCGTGAACGAGATCACCTCGCTGCTGCCGTCCGACGTGAGGCCGGATCCGGAAACCGGTATATTGTGCATCCATCTGAGGCCCGAAATGACCAAGGGGGACTACGAGCGCGTCATCCCGGTGCACTCCCACCTGATCGAACAAGAATTCGCGGAGTTCGTCGAAAAGCGCGAGAAGGCCGGTCTTCCGCTCTTCTACGACCCGAAGCGGGCAGAAGGTGGAGAGAACGCCAATCCGCAATGGCAAAAGGTCGCGGAGCGCCTCGGCGAGTGGGTCGTCAAGAGTCTCCGCGTCACCGGCGTCAAACCGAATCATGCCTGGCGGCATCGGTTCAAATCGGTGTCGCGCGAGGTCGGCATGCATCCCGAGGTCGAGGCGTTCATCACGGGCCACGGCGGATCGGACGATCCTGACGAGATAAAAAAGGTCAGCCTGAACTACGGCGACCCCTGGGTGAAAACATTGAAGAAGACCATCGAGCTCTACCCCCGCTACGAGATCGCGGCACCGAGCACGCCGCTTCGGCGCGTACGGCGCACGCGCGAGCAGATGGACGCGGCGAAAGCCACAAAGACCGGACGCCGGAAGGGCGCGCAGCCGGCCTCGGTGAGAGCCTGAGATGTGGAAGAACGACGCGGTGCTCGCAAGCCTCGGACCTTGATCGTCGTCCGCGGACTCGAACCGCGGCTGGCGCCATGTCTTCAAGAGCGTGGCGCGGCACGCGGAAATGGACCGTGAAGTGGAAGGCTTCATCACCGGTTATCGGCCGAAAGACGCCAATTCGGGAAACGACTACGGCGACCATTGGATGCTGACGATGTCCAAGGAGATCGAAAAGTATCCGCGCTACGAGCTTGCCGCCTTTGATGGGCCTCCTATTCCACACAAGCGGCGTCGGCGCACCAACTTCTACGTCGCGGTCGCAAAGGCCGCGAAGGAAAGGCGCAAGGCGGCACGCGCGAAGCACGGCGCATGACGGCAGGCCCCTACAGCAATGAACAAGACGAGCAGGATCACTTGCAACGACCGAATCCGAATCTTTTCCACACGCAGCCGACCTTCCGGGCCGACAGTCCCGACCTTGATAAGCTGAAGGGCCAGGCGCAGTCCGATTGGACCTTGGACACCCCCGGTATCGGGCTCGCGCTCGCGCTCGACTATTACCGCTTCGAGGCATTCGCGACCAAGCACGAGCGCGACGCCCGCTGCGGCCCGACGAGCCATCGCGACGTGCGGTACCACGCGGCGACGGCGAAGGACCTCAAGCTCAACAGGGTGTCCCTGGAGATGATCGCGTGCGGACATAACATCGATCACCCAAGGTTCGACGAGGTCGTCACTCCACTGTTCGACGCTGCTTTCAGGCGGCTCATCGGGGACTTGGTCGAGGCCCCTAAGCACTCGGAGGGCGTGCTCGCTTCGTCCGAATCGTGATCGCGAGGGTGCGCTATTCGCTCAAAGCGGAAGCGGCGGGAGGATGGATCAAGTTTCCGGTCTTCGCGATGGCCGTTTTCGAGAAGGGAGATGCGGACACCATGGAACGCACCGTCGCATGGCTGGAGCATCGCATCGAACTCACGGCGTCGCCGTCTCTGTTCGACCCGAAGCCCAACTGAGGTGTCGCGCCCGGCGGGGAAACGGGCTGCATTCATCGGCCCGCAAGCGAGCGTTTACTGGCGTACATGAAGATCGACCGATGACATACGAACTGATCAAGGTCCGGCTACCCTATCGACAGTGCTGGAAGCGCAATCCACGGTTGCGGATACCGAACTGCTCCTGGTTCGAGGCCCAGATCGACGTCCGAATCGACGAAATCTCTGCGGTTTCCGCGCCCGTTGCATACGAGGTCAGCCTGGCAGCGCGAGCCGATCGCAGCGCATTTCACTACGAAATCAGGAGCTACGATAATCGGCTGTGGTGGCCGTTGGGAGGCGAACACAATCGCCTCGATCGCGAAACTTTCAAGCGGATGCTCGAGGCCGAAGGCAGCCGCTTAGAATACCTTACGCTGCTGGATCCATATTTTCCGGACTATCATGATGATTGGCCGCTACCGCCCTTTCCGGAAAGCGAATCCGAGAGGGTTGACCACGAACTCAACGATTTCGCAAACCGGGAAGCGGTCGCAAAGCGTGGCGCGGTGCAGACCATAATCTGCAATGGCGGAATATTCGTTTCGGCGGGCGAACCCCTGTTCTATTTCACGGGCGAACGTAAGCATCTCTTCCCGTGGGTGGGCGTCTCGGATGAAGATCGCGAGTGCGCCAACGCGAGCTTCGGGGGAACCCGGCCCTACCCGACTGCAGCGGAGAGATTGCGCGCGTCGTGGCTTCGCGTTCGCCATCGGAGAATTGGACGAAGGAATGCGGGCACTACGCGCTCGTGGCTATTCTTTCGAACAGAACTTTAGAGTTGAGATTCGTCTCGAACGCCACCAGCCGCAGACGGCTGTATCGATGTGTGCCCGGACTTTTGTCAGCTCGCTGTTCGATAGGTCGCGTGGAAACGATGACGTCGCCGAGGCCTTGCGCACGGGTGTTCCGATCCTGGGCAGCGTCGTGTATCTGAGCGAGGCTCGCAATCTTCGAGTAGAAGTATTGCGTCAGATGAGATCCAGCTCTCACCCCATTCTCTCCTTCAAAATGCGTCAGGAGAAGCGTGCGGCCGCGTTCATTTTGGACCGGCTTGAACCGCTCGGCCTCGGAGTTTCCCTCGCGGCTGAGGAGGACGAGGCGCTCGAAGCTCTCGCAATTTTTTGAGACGAGGTTGTTCGCGCGACTCGCGAACATGATGGACCAACCGGAACTAACGAGCAGGCCGAGCCAAATGAGTTAGGCCCGACAACGCATGAAGCGGTCAAAGGCTTCGCCCTTGGGTAGCTTTGCTGAATGGCGCTGCACTGGCACGGTTCGAAAGGCGGTGTGCCAGCCAACCTGATCTGCGGCATCGCGAATATATTTTTCGTGGATTCCCTCGACCAAGCCTGCAGTCATATTGAAGTGTCAGAAAGTGTGGGATCCGTCAGCGCTCAGGGATCTCCATCGCGCTATTTTGAGGTGCGCCTCATCCGAACTCCCTGACCAGATTCCTCGCTCTGGAAAATGAACTCTATCCCTGCCTTCTCGAACCCGGACCTGATCGCCTGCAGCGCATTCCTTCTGCGCGAGTCCTTCGAGAAGAGATCGTTCTCCGCTTCCAATTTGGAGATCGTTCTCTGGCTCAGCCCAGCCAGTTCTGCTGCCTCTGCCTGATCGAGACCAAGTAGTCCCCTGGCTGCGCGGATCATCGCGGGCGTCAAAATCTCATCCTCGTCCAACTCCGTCACCGAATCGCTCCTTCACGGTCGATTAAGGTTAACACGGAGAGATTGGGCTATAGCAGCACGAATTTGTTGCGATCTGCGTTTTTTGTGCTACCATAGCACAATCATCAACCGCAGAGAGATGAGACACTATGCAAGAAGTCGAGTCGCAAGTTCAGTCCGTTTCCGAAGCCGCGCTCGCGCGGAGCGCTCAGACGCTCGTGGCAAACGCCATCGGGTCCGCCTTCAACGAGGATCCCGTCATCGGCCCGGATCTCAGTCGTGCCATCTCCGTCGTGGGCTCCGTGGTCAAACGCCATGGACTCCTCCTCCAGAGCACTGCCGCTCACGCCTTGGCGGCGAGCGGACGCTTCGAGGTGCTGGTCGACGCCGAGATCCCGATCGTCGACGCCGCCAACGAACTGCTGCTCGCCCGCAACTCCATCGACGACTTGGCTCGGATCAGCATCCGCGCCGACGCCGCGGCCGAGCGCATCGTCACGATGGATCTCGCCGTGATCGACGAAGAGGTGGGCTGGGCGGGAATCTACGAGATGAAGCGCGGGAACGGCTTGGTCGACGGCCGCACCCGCCGTCCGATCGAGCATGACCTGAAGGCGGCGCGCTTGGTGTTGCCCTCGTACCTGGCGAAGCGGGGGTACAAGAACATCACGCGCGTGACGGCCGGCGTCATCGACTATTACGGCTCCGCGGGCTTCCACAAAGACCTCAAGATCTCTCGTGACGACTTGGACGAGCACTTCCAGGTGCCGGTCCGTGACTCTCTGGACCGGGTCACCTCGTGCCTCCGCGCGGCGCTGCTCTCGGAGATTCCTAACCTGTTCTCCACGGTGATCAAGGCGATCAACCGTGAGAATGGCCGGAAGGATGTCGCGACCTCCGCTGTCGGCTTGGTGCCGGACACGGCCCCGCCCGAAGACGCCATGGCACGTTTCATCAGCAACCGTCCGACCGGACCGGGGCCGCGCAAGCCGGCCGCCGCCGGCCAGATGGGCGGCGTGGCGTAGTTCCGTTCGGCGCCGCCGACGCTTTGCGGGGCGGCGCCGAGGATCGCGAAAGGAGATCAACATGAGCAGCAAGTCGTCGAATGCCGACAAGCCGACCCGCAACCGTCCATCGGCTTGGGATTATTCTCCCACGCGATGGTGGTCCCTCCTGCCGCCGTCGAGCTTCCACCCGGATGCGATCCGCGCAATGCGCTTCGTCGCGACGCAGGTCGAATTCTTCGGCGAGCCCCGTTGGAAGTCCGCGGTGTCGGGAGACGCCGAGAACGCGATTGCGATCGTGCTATCGATGAATCCGAGGGGGCCGTTCCGTCAGAAATTCGACGTGGCCATGACTGCCCTGGCGGCCTGCGCTTGCGAGGGCAGCGCCGCTTCCTGCGTGATCATCGCCAATGTCATCCTGAACCTGCCTCGGGCGGGCGACAAGGAATCCGAGCTCGCGGACGCCTGGGCAAGCGTTGCTTCAGCGACGCTGCGCCGCTCCATGCGGGGCCCGAAGTGAAATCCCAGCCTTGAGCTGTCCGCACGTCAACGATGTTGGAACGGTGCCGCCGCTGTTGCCTGTGACTTTTCGCATCGAGAGCTCCGCGGTCCCGAGAAAGACGAGAGGAAATTAACGTGAGTACCCAGCGTAAGATCTCCGATGAAAACGCCATCCCCGATTTCCGCTCGATGGACGAGATGTCCTTTAGGGCGCTCGGCTGGTGGCGCTGCACCCGCGCCGACAACTTCCACACGCCGTCGCTGGGTCAGATGAAGGCCGCCGTCGCCAACGTCTCGATGCTCGCCGAACCCCGCTGGCGCGAAGCGGCGTCAGGCGACTCCGCCGCCGCCATCGCTATCGTCATGGCGATGGGGATGCACAACTCCCAAACTTTGAAGTTCGATCTCTGCATGACGGCCCTGGTCATCTGCGCCTGCGAAGGCGACGCGGCGTCGTGCCTGGTCATCGCGTGGGTGCTCAGGCGGCTGCCGAAGGCGAAGACTCGGGAGAAGCGGCTCGCCACCTCTTGGACCGTGCGCGCGATGCGACCGCTCCTCGCGCGCGCCGGGCTGGAGCCCTGAGATGAGGCTGGGGCTGCAAATCGCGCTCGACCTGCACATCGACCACGCCGGCGGCTCATCACCGTTGCCGGAGAGCGTCGACATGGAGTTAAGGCAGTGAGCACCGACAAGGAAGACGAGCAGAGCCAGTCGCGCGCGACCAAGGGGTTCGTGGCTGCGTTGAGCGCGGCTGCGAGTGAACTTCCGGAGAGCGAACGGGATTCCGACGAAGATTCGGGCGACGACGACGCCGCGGATGCGATCGAAGAGACCATTCCCGATTCATTCACACCGCGCGAGGCGCTGGTCTCCGCCGCGTTCGCTGCCGCGCTCACCCCCGCCATCAAGGACGCCCTGAAATCGTCGTCCTCTCAGGCTCTCGTGATCTCGGTTCCGTCCGCGGCTTGGGTCCAGCCGTTGAAAGACCTTTTCGCGCGGCGTCCCTTCGGAAGGAAGTGGACGTGCATTGCTCGCGATGGGTCCGATCGGAAGGCACACCAACCATCCTCCGGCAACGCGGACGCCGCTACCGCTCTCGCGGCTGGAGCGTCGGTGGTCGGCGTCGCCGTCGCTCCAGAACAAATGCTTCCGTCGACGCTCGTCGGAGCCGCGGATTTCCGTTTGTCCTTGAAGTTCGAACCCAATATCGTCGAGGACGCAATCAGGAAAATCTACGGAAGCGCCTCGCAAGTCGAGCGGCAGGATCTCGTCGGCCTCGATCTGGAGGACGTAGTTGCGGCCATGCGACCCGGCAGCACCGAGCAGGATGTCAAGGCTCGCTTGTCTTCCGCAGCAAAGACGCTCGTGCGACAAACCGGCAGCGACGACGCGCCGCTTCTCGAGACGGCCGTCGAATACGGCGCCGCGAGGGACTGGGCGTTGGCCCTGGCGCACGACATGCGCGAGTATCGCGCCGGCAATTTGCCTTGGAGCGCAGTCGATCGGGGTGCGATCTTCCATTCGGCACCTGGCATGGGCAAGAGCGTTCTCGCAAGAAGCATCGCTCGCGCCTGCGAGTCGATGTTGATCGTCGGCAGTATGGGCGAGTTATTCGCAACCAGTTCCGGATATCTCGACGGGGTGATCAAGGCCCAGCGCGAAGTTTTCGCCAAGGCAGTCGCTGCGGCGCCGTGCATCCTTTTCATCGACGAGATCGACGGCCTGCCGTCGAGAGAATCGTTAAGCCCCCGAAACCGCGATTGGTGGATGCCGATCATCGAAGATTTCATGCTGCTTCTGGACGACGCCACGAGCGCGCGCCGCGAGGGTGTGGTTGTGATCGGCGCGACGAATCGGATCGAGGCGGTGGATCCGGCGATCCTGAGGCCTGGCCGGCTCGAGCGCGCCATCGAGATCACGGCCCCGGGTCCAGACGGCATTCTCAACATCCTGCGCTTTCATGTGCGCGGCAGTCTGCCGGAGGAGGATCTGCGTTCGGCGGCGGAGAAGCTGGATGGTTTCACGCCGGCTGAGATCATGGAGGTGGTGAGGAGCGCGCGCCGTGCGGCACGAATCGCCTCGCGTGAACTTTCCACCGAGGATCTCATGCGCACGATCCTGCCCCCAGTCACCATCCCCCCGACGAAACTCCGGCGCATCGCCGTTCACGAAGCCGGGCATGTTGTCGTCGCCATCGTTGCGGGCATCGGAAAAGTCAGGTCGGTCAGGATCGGCGGTCGCCAAGGCGCCGGGGGCGTGACTAGCGTTGCTCCCGCCTCGAGCGATCTCGTCACGCGCCAGTCGATCGAGAAGGAGATTCTGGGCACCCTGGCCGGGCGTGCCGCGGAAATCGTACTGCTCGGCGCTCCTTCGGGAGGGGCCGGTGGCAGTGATCGGTCCGACCTGGCGCTCGCGACTCGCCTCGTGGCGAGCATGGAACTTTCCCTCGGCTTGGGACAGAGCGGACTTGTCTTCGTCGGCGACGCCGACGCTGCCGTCGAGGAGCTGCGGCTCGATCGGACCGTCCGGAATCGGGTCGACGAAACGCTGCAGCGACTGCAAGCGCGGGCCTGCCAGATCGTCGAAAGTCATCGGGACCAAGTCTTGGCCATCGCCGACGCGCTGATCGAGAAAAGCTTCCTCTCGGGCGAAGAGATCGGAAAGATCCTGGCCGGCGTTCGCGCCGACGAGGGAGACCCCGTCGGCGTGGTCGATGCAGGAGGCATCCTCTCATGATGCCGGAGGTCACGGAGCACCAAGAGCTTGAGCGGCTCGCAGCCGTGCTCGAGAGCAGTGGCGAGTATCGGATCCTCAGGAGATTGCGTATGGCGAGCCCTGCGCTTCCACCCGTAGGAACGCCGATGCGGCGCGGCGTGCTCGTGGACGTCGAAACGACCGGTCTGGACTCGAGCAGCGACGAAATCATCGAGTTGGCGATGCTCGCGTTCGACTATTCTACGGACGGCTCGTTCGTCGCCCCTGCGAACTCGTTTGATCAACTGCGCGATCCCGGTCGACCGATTTCGCCAGACGTCACCAAGCTGACCGGCATCACCGACGAAATGGTCGCAGGCCGGAGCATCGACCGCTGCGCTGCGGAAGCATTCATAGAAGATGCGGTTCTGGTGATCGCTCACAATGCCGCCTTCGACCGCCGATTCTGCGAACGGCTCCTTCCGTCTTTTGCGGCAAAGCCGTGGGCCTGTTCGTTGCGCGAAGTCGATTGGGCTTCGGAGGGTTTCGAGAGCACGCGTCTTTCGGCTCTGGCCGCAGGCCACGGTCGCTTCTTCGACGGCCATCGCGCCCTGCACGATTGCGAAGCCGCGCTCGACGTGCTGTCGCGACCGCTGCCGCGCACCGGACGGACCGCTCTCGGCGTCCTTTTGGACTCCGCGCGCCGTCCGAGGTGGCGACTACGTGCGGTGCGCGCTCCGTTCCCCCAGCGGGAATGCTTGAAGGTCCGAGGCTACCGCTGGGAGGCTGCAAATGGTCCCGCACCGGGTGCCTGGTGCACAGAAACCGATGAGGAATCTTTCGAGGCGGAGTGCGAGTTTCTTCAAACTGAAGTCTATCGGCAGTCGGCGCCGCCTATCCAAGCGCGGCTCCTGACCGCTTACGAGCGCTACTCGTTGAGGGCCGACTGAAATCGGGCCCCTTCCCGTTTGCGATCTCTTCGACAGGCAAGGAAAAATTTTCCGGCAGCTCTCGACTCTTTTGTTCTTATTATGTTCTATATCGGAATGACCGACCGACCCGCGAGTTGGCGAATGCCCACGCCCAAGCAGATGGAAAAGTTGGCCACTCTCCTCGACAGGAAGGGGCGGCCGAAGTCCGGCGGATTGGCGCCCGATGCCAATCTGCCGCAGGAGTACTGGCAGGCGCTTCTGGACGATCCGCACGCGGAGCGCGCACCAGGCTCTTCGGTACGAAGGCTGCGATTGAGCGAAATGCCTCCGCACCTTCTCAGATTGTCCTGCCGGCGCTGCGGCCGGACGGTCGAGATCCAGAAGGCCGATGCCGTCCGACTCTACGGTTCGGAAGCCATATGGCGGGATGTCGGCCAACGTCTTCTGGACAACACGTGCTCTCAGCGGACCGGTCGCCACGAAGAGGACGGCTGCTGGCCGCAATTCGAGTAGGCGCCGGCGATGGCGCCGAAGCACCACCCCACGCCCCTCTCCGGAGGAGACCGCAAGGCACTCGCCAAGGAGCTTGGGAAGGCTCGAGCGATGACGACGATTCTGGCCGCCCAGTCCGCCGATGCCCGAGCCAAGGGGGAGGCGCTGATCGGGACGGCGGACAAGCTGCTCTGCGAAAGCTGGAACGAGCGGATGTGGTCGGACGGCGGCCCCATCGATCCATCCCCGACGATCGACCAGGCGATCAACGGCGGCTATAGCTGGCTCCAGATCGAATGCTCACGCTGCAAGGCCGCGCGCGACGTCGATCTGGCGGCGCTTACTCACCCATCGACGACTTTCGTACACGACCTAGCGAGCTGCTTGCGGTGCCGGAAGTGCGCCAAGGCGGGCAAGCGACCGGCTGCCACCCTGCTACAGTTGGCCTGGCAGCCACGTCATACTCGAACCGATCGCTGAAGATGTGTAACCTCCATTCCTATAGGACCAGCCAAGCGGGTGCGGGTGTAGTGAGAGTGCTCGGGATATGAGCCCTCCCGCCCCTCCCCACGTCGTACCCCTCACGTCCGAACAGACCGAGACCGCGGAAACGCTCCGGCTGCTTCTCGGAACCGCCGTGGCCAATCGCTACATCGACTTCTGCCAGATCGTCGGCGGCACGCTACCTCTACTGGCGAACCTTCCGCCCGCTGCACACGCTCTTCGCGAGTTGGAAGGGCTCGTCCGCGCGGTTCTAGCGGCGCCGATGGACGCCATACCGACGGAAAGCGCAGATTCCGAGAAAACCAGGAACGAGGCCTTGGAAGCCCTGAAGGCGTTCGGGTACGACAATGAGGTGTTGGAGAACGTCTCCAAGCAACTCAAACCCCGGCAGAACCATCGATTTCAGATCGAACGCATCAGCGATCGGCTCGGATTGGCTCTCGACTCCGAGGTCGTGTCGAACTGGCTTCTCCTCCGCGACATCAACAAATCCGTCCACCAACGAAATTTCGACAAGGGGCTGCGCGTCGACGAAGAATTTCGACGGAAATTCGCTCGTCCGATGGACGTGGTGATGCGCGGTATCGCCCTCGCGCTGCAGGGCCGCTACGCAGCTCTGCTCCAGAGAGCGATGGAAATCGCGGCCATGCCGGCGGCACAGGGCATAAAGGCTTTCGTCGCCGAAGTCCCCGGAGCCGGACAGCTTCAGTACAGGTTCTACGACAGTCTGACGTCGGAAGACTGGTTGCCTCACCTTCGGAAGAAGGGGCTACTCGGCGAACCGTTCTTCACGCCGGAAGAGGACGATACCGGCTTTCGGCAATGGTCGGTCGGACGGTATCTACTTCGAATGGCCGCATCTCCGAACGCGTCGACACGCGCCATCGTCGTCGGCGCGATCCGCGCATTGGCACGGTCCACACATCCGGACGTGCTGCTCTCCGGCGTGGAGATCGCCGCTGCGCTCCCCGCGGACGACGCCGCCATGCTGGCGGAAACGATTTCCGGTTGGCTTGTGCCGGGCGAACGGTTCTTCCTGCTGCATCCGGCGGACATAATGAAAAATCTCGCTCACGCAGGTTACGGAGAGGCGGCGCTTCGGATCGCCGCCGCCTTCTTCCAGGTCTTCTCCGAGGACGACCGTCTGGCCACGCTGCACGACCATTTCATGTACGAACACTTCTTTTCGGAAACGGCGACGGACCTCTTAACCGCCGCGCCTCGGTCTGCAGTGGAATTGTTCTGCGATCTGCTGCATCGAGTGGCCGTCATTCGCAAGTATCTGCCTGTCGACGAACACGGTGATCTCTCGAATCATCTTTTCGGCGACATCGACGAAAATCCGCAGCACCGCGACATTCCGACGGCGCTCGCCGCCGCCATCGTCGATGCCGCCACCCAGGCGACCCGTGTCGACGGATCGAAGGCGAACGAGGTGGTCGCACGTATCCGCTCTCGCGAAGGCTTGGCGTTCGAGCGCATCGCTATGCGCGTGGTGGCGTCCTCGCCCGGGAGTCTGCCTGAATTGGCTACGTGTTACTTGACGGACGCCGACCTTATCGGAGCGTCTTGGTGCCGGACCGAGCACGACCTGATCGCCAGGGCGTGGTTTCCGTCACTCGGTGCCGAGAAGCAGCAAGCGATCCTCGATCGCGTGGACTCGTTCATCGACGAAGACCGCTGGGCGAAATGGTTCGTCGAAGTCCATCACCGGGAACCGAACGAACGGGATGCGCGAGAACATCGGTTCGCAACCGTCCACGATATCGTCGGTGGTTGGTGCGACGCTCTACCCGTTGAACGCCGACGCGCGCTAGAGGCCGGCGCCGCCGAGTTCGGCACGCCGAGCGACCGCTATCATCGGTTCGTGGGATTCGTGAAGAGTCCCCGGTCGAGCGAGGACATGAGTGCTGCCGGCGTTGACGCGACGATCTCCTTCCTTCGCAATCGCGCGCCGGATTCGGATCGGGAAGCGGCGCGCGAGACGACGGCACTGGCCGGCGAATTCGGAACCGCGGTCTCTGCGGATCCTCTCGCCTATTCGAAGAGCGCGATCGAGGTCATCGACCTTCCGCCGATCTTCGTGCGGCGCTTCCTCGAGGGCCTGGACACGCCGGCCTTCAATGGTGCCGCGGTAGACTGGTCGTCGCTCTTGGCTTTCTTGACGATCATCGTCCGGCGGTTGGGAGAGCAGCCCGAAGGTACCGAGCGTTATCCACTCCTGCGTGCATGCATCGCGCTGATGGTGTCCGGACTCAGCAAGACCGCGGCCATCGATATTCGAAATCGCGGTGAGGTCATCTCATTGGCGACGGCGCTGGAGGCGATCGCGTCCACAACTCCAGAGCCCGACGAAATGCGAAGGCTGCCGCAGCCCCCGTCGTTCGCTGCCGCCCGGCAGAGGCTGAGCGGCGGCATTGTCGAATTGTGCATCCTCGGCCTGAATTGGCTTCATGCGAACGGAGCCGTATCGACAGCCGACCCGTCTATCGCCACGCCATCGCTTACCGAGACGCTCCGGGGCATGCTGGTTCAGTTCCTGTCCGATCGAAACGTCGAGGACCCTGCGCCCCGTATGGTCATCGGCAGATATTTGAATTGTCTCTATCGAATCGAAGGGCGCTGGCTCAGGGATCGCCTGACTTCGTTGCTGCCCGGGGGCGACGAGCCTCTGCGTGAATATGCCTGGTCGACGCATCTGCGAGACGACGCCGGCCCGATCGGCGACTTCATCGGGGAGCCGTCCTACCGCGACTGCTACTTCGGCGAGATCAGGAAAATGTCGTCGGGGCACACCAAAGTCCGTGAGACGAACGACCATCGACTTACCGGGTATCTGATCACTCTGCATGTCAGAGGGACGTTACCGGAGGAATTGTTGAAACTCTTCCTGGAGAGCGCGCCGATGTCCGAACGACAGGACGCGATGCGCCTCATTGGCCAAACGATCGGGTCTGCTAGGCCCGAATTCTCGGCCTTGAAAGAGCGCGCCGAACGCTACTGGTGGCGGCGGCTTTCCGCTGCCAAGGCAAGTGCCGACCGGAGTCGCTACGCCAACGAAATCGGGTCCATAGGCCTCTGGTTTCTATGGAACGTCGACGTGGACTGGCTTCTCGAACAGCTTACGAACGCGGTGGCCGCTGGCTACGCTCCCAACGACCTCTATATCATTTTCCAGAAACTCTCGGGGCTTGGGGAGGCGAAGATCGACAAGGTGATCGAGGTGCTTGAAGGGATCGCGACAAACCCGTCCGTGAGCCGATACGCGCTCATGGTGCAGCCGGCCGAGCTCCGCAAGATGCTGACCGCCGGCAAGGTTTCGCAAAGCGAGAAGACACGTCAGCGGGTCGAGCGGATCATCAACGTGTTGGCATCCAAGGGTGTCGACTCATTCATAGATCTACTCCGCTAGAAGCATCTAGCTTGAACGCATTGCCCGTTTCGGAACCATGGACATGTGCAATCTCTATTCGATCACCACCAACCAGGCCGCCATCAGCGCGCTGTTCCGCGTCGTCAACCGGTACGTCGGCAATCTGGCGCCGATGCCGGGCGTCTTTCCCGACTATAAGGCCCCGATCGTCCGCAATGGCGTTGATGGCCGCGAGCTCGCGCTTGCCCGCTGGGGCATGCCGTCGTCTTCGAAAGCCTTGATGGATGCGACGAAGAAGCGTGCCGAGAAGCTGCAGGCCAAGGGCAAGACCGTCGACTTCAAGGAATTGCTCCGAATGGAGCCGGACGGCGGCACCACCAACATCCGCAACGTGAAGTCCAAGCACTGGACGCGATGGCTCGGCGTCGAGAATCGCTGCGTGGTGCCGTTCAACTCGTTCAGCGAGTTCAACAAGGCCGAGGGCGGCGACATCTGGTTAGCGCTCGACGAGACCCGGCCCCTCGCCTGCTTCGCCGGCATCTGGACCAACTGGACCTCGGTCAGAAAGGTCAAGGAAGGCGAGACCACCAACGATCTCTACGCCTTCCTGACGACGGAGCCGAACGCCGAGGTCGGCGCCATCCACCCCAAGGCGATGCCGGTGATCCTGACCACGTCCGACGAGGTAGAGACCTGGATGACCGCGCCGGCCGACGAGGCGCTGAAGCTGCAGCGGCCCCTTTCGGACGGGACCCTGCAGATCGTCGCACGGGGCGTGAAGGAAGATCCATCGAACCAGACCGTGCCCGGATGATCAGCGTCTCGAAAGCCGGCAGCATGCGGTCACCGGTCATCGTCGTTGGTGGTCTTGCCTTCAAGTTCGCGCGAAACGCGCGGGGACGGGCCAGCAATCTGTACGAGGCGAGGCTCTATCGAAGCGTGAATGCCACGCGGCGAGGGTTACTGTGCCCGGTTCTCTGGGTCTCGCGAAATGGCTTCGTGCAGATCATGAAGGCGGCGAAGCCGCTGTCCGAAATGATCAGCTTGGACGAGTACATGAATGTCGTCGATATTTGGGATTACATACCTGGAGAGGATAGTTGTCCCTTCGAGCCGAAGGCATCCGATTGGGGTTGCCTCGAAGGCCGAATGGTGGCGCTCGACTACTCGACCCCAGCGTGGGAAGCCGACGAACGAACCTGCTTCCCCGTGAGGCCCTCTGGCTTGGACCCGCCGGAGATCATTCCGTTGAAAAGCCGCTCAGGCGGCGCATCAAGAAAAATTCTGATAACACGAATTTTCCTTGCTCCGTCGGACAAAACAGTGGTTCATAGGGTGCTGGCCTAGCAGATGAAGGAGCCAGCCCGATGGCGAATGATGTCGATACCTCCTCGGAACTTTCCAAGATCGCGAAGCTAAACGGCGACTTCCGAAAGAACTACGGCATTTTCATCGGAGCGATTCTTTACCTTCGCACCGTAGGCGCCGCCCGCCGGAGCCCTTGGCTTTGGGCCGGCCTTGCTTCGTTTGCTTGTTCGGCGGCACTGACTTGGTTGGGACGACATGGTTGGATTTCGCCAACTTCTCCATGATCGCTATGATCAACTCCTCCCTCCCGGCGCAACGGACCCCGCGCTGTCGGCGGAGGGACTCGGATGAGATCCAAACATAGCGTCCGGCCTGCGGCGGGGACGGCAAGAGCACATAGTCCTCGATTTTCTTATTCGCCGCATCCAGCCGCATTGCAGCGAGCAGTCCCGATGAGACTTGCCCTCAGTAGGCCTTCCACTGCGGCGCGTGGTCCTCGCCACGCTGCGCCAGTCGTCGCGCGACGAGAAAGGAAATCACGCGCACGCCTCCGACTTCGAGGCCTATGCCGTTCACAACGAGTTCCGCCCGGAGGCCGAAGTCGTTCCGCAGCACCTCCGCGAGTTCGGTGGCATGCTTCGCTTGTTCGGAGACCCAAAGCTGTCTGGTGTCGATCCAATCGCAGTCGCGCGGCGACACATATCCGATCAGCGCATAGGCTTTCCGCAGCGAACCGAAGTGCTTCACGTACGACGAGACGTGATTGAGACCCAGAGTCTTATTTATGATGTGCGAGTTGAGTTTACCGCGCCGGCGGAGCGTGAGACGAAGGCGCAACAGCATCCCTTCTTCCGGAATCTCCACGCGGCGCTCGGCCAGCAGCTTCTGGGCGCGAGCGAAGATGCTTTGGTCAACGATAGGCTCGATCGCCGCAGCGCCCCGGACCCAAGCGCTATCCGGATTCTTGACCAGCTTCTGGCCCAAGCGTCTTGAGGTGCGATTGTAGACGGTCTTGCCGATGTAGTTCTCGTTCCCGAGAATCGTGGGAATCATGCCGTCGGTCCAGGGCCGACCGTTGTGATTGGCGATGCCTGCGTCGTTCAGTTGGCGACTGATGTCGCTGTAGGATTGCCGCCAGTTGACGAACTGATCGAAAATTTCCCGGATCACAGCGGCCTCTTCGGCCGAGCCGTGCTGCAACCGAACGCGATCCGATTGCAGAGCCTTGAATTGCCCCTTTGCGAGAAGGGCCTTCGGATGCTCGCTTTCGTCGACCATCAAGCGTCGAAGGCCGTAGCCTACGGGAGCGCCAACGCGATATCCAAGGCTTGCGACCCGGCAGTGTCCGGCGTGCACCTTGACGGACAGCTCCCGGCTCCACTCGGCGGCCATGCCGCGCTTCAGGCTTTTCGCGATCCCGGAAACAAAGGTGCCGTCGTTCTTGAAGATCTCCGCGCAGTATTCGACGTGGACGCCGCTCCTTTTGCACAGGAATTCGTAGTAGGCACTCTCGTCGACATCCTGGAACCGGCCCCAGCGACTGACGTCGTAGACGAGGATGTGGTCGAAGTCGGCTCGGCCCGATTGCACATCTTCGATCAGTTCGATGAGACCAGGACGTCCCTTGATCCGGAGGCCGCTGCGGCCTTCATCGCGATACGTGCGGACGATCGTGAGCGTGTTCGCCTCGGCATAGGTTGCAATAGCCGCCATCTGGTTCGTGATCGAGTAGCGCTGGAGCTCCCTCGACATTCGAACGTACTGCGCAGCACGGCGCGCTCGGGTCCGCCTCGCCAAGCTTGTCCCTTGGGAACAACGAGCCAGTTACCCATGCACCCCTCCTGCCACTTCAGAGGTACCCGCGAGTGCAATTACACCTTCCGCGGTCGGGATAGCAACGCTGAACACCCTGCAGAGCCTGGGGCGCGCCTCATGCCGTTGCCGGAAGGTGGCGTTGTGCACAGCGCCGCGGAACACGGGGACAAACCTCAGCCCTGCCGATTGCGAATCCCTGCTGCGTGCTAACCGCCCGGAACGAGAAGACGGGCGAGAGGATTCGTCCGTGCAGGAGCAAGCTCGATGCTGATGACCAAGGAAAGACGGCCGGCGACCCGGACGCTGCGCGGCTGGGCCATCTCCGTGCTGCAGGAGGCGGGCGCAATACGCGAATGCGAGGAGCACGGCTGGGCGAAGGATTGCGCCGATCCGCACGCGCGGGAACGGGCTTTCGATATCGCCAGGCACGATCCGCCGCCCGATATTTCGCCGCAGTCAGCACTGAACGCACTCGCAGTAGTGTTGGACGGCATAGGCGATACCTGCCCCGAATGCGACTAGGCGGCCTTTTCCTTTGGCCGGCTGGAGGATGGCCGCATACGGGCGAGCTCCTGCCAAGCCATCGCAAACCGGATCAGGCGTTGCCGCTCCGGCCCGTGGACGGCCACGGCAAGCTTCATCGCCGCTTCCGCCTCGCGCTGAGGATCGTAGTCGCCGTCCATCGCAGGGAAATGTAGCCGCAGATCGTAAACGATCCGGTGAAGTGATCTCCCGTAGAAATCCGGGGCGTCAGCGAGAGGGGACCGCGCGGCGGGGCCCTACCTTGGCGACGCGATCGTCACCGTCTCCTCCATGATCTTCGTTTGGCCGCCTTCACTGACGAGGATCGCAGTGTAGTAGCCGTGCAACGGCTGATCACCGACCTTGGCCTGCCACTCCCCCACGTTGAACACGAAAGGGCCCTCCGAACGCGAGTGGACGCGTCTGACGGAGTAGTCGTGCAGGCCAATTTTCAGGGCATCTGAGAATCCTCGTCGGATAGCGGTCCGGCCCTCGAAAATGCCGCTCGAGTCACCCGGATGGCGCTCTCGGTGAATGCCCCCGCCATCGCGTCCACATCGCCGCGGTTATAGGCCGCCGCAAAGTCCTTTTGGAAATCGGAAACGGTGCTATCCGGGGACCGATCTTGTTGGGCGGTGGCGCGGTACGGCAAGGTCGCAATCAAGCAGAGGATAGCCAGAAACATTCGGAGCTTCATGATTCCTCCCGGTGTTCGTAGGACCCTCTAGGCCGACCTTCGCCGAGCCCCTGACGCGGGCTTCTTCGCTGCGGTCTCCTTGGCCGGCTTCTTGCCGGCGATCGGCATCAGCATCTCCTTCTGACCGGTCGCCGCCTTCTTGGCTTTCTTGGCGGGCTTCTTCGAAGCCTTGCTCTCCGTCGCTGCGCCGCCGACACTCTTGCGAAGCGCGTCCATCAGGTCGACGACGTTCTCGCCGCGCGGGCGCTCCTTCGGCGTAATCGGTTTGCCGGCCCGCTTCTGGTTGATGAGATCGACCAAGGCCGTTTCATACTGGTCCTCGAACTTGTCGGGCTCGAAGTTACCGGCCTTCTGCTCGACGATATGCCGGGCCAGATCGAGCATATCTTTGGTGACTTTGACGTCCTGGATGTCGTCGAAATATTCCTTTGGGTCCCGCACTTCATACGGGTACCGCAGCAGGGTGCCCATCAGCCCCTTGTCCAGCGGCTCCATCGCGATGATGTGCTCGCGGTTGGTCAGCACCAGGCGCCCGATCGCGACCTTCTCCATCTCCCGGATGGTGTCGCGGATCACCGCAAAGGCGTCGTGGCCGACTTTCCCGTCCGGGCGCAGGTAGTAGGGTCGGATCAGGTACCGCGGATCGATGTCGCTGCGGTCGACGAACTCGTCGATCTCGATCGTCCTGGTGGATTCCAGAGCGACGTTCTCGAGCTCCTCTTTGGTCACCTCGATGAATGTGTCGGTATCGACCTTGTAGCCCTTGACGATGTCCTCGTTGGGCACCTCGTCACCCGTGTCGGCGTCGACCTTGAGATACTTGATGCGGTGGCCGGTCTGCCGGTTGAGCTGGTTGAACGAGATCTTCTCGCTCTCCGAGGTCGCCGGGTAGAGCGCCACCGGGCAGGTGACGAGGGACAGACGAAGGAAGCCTTTCCAGTTCGCGCGGGGGGCCATGGGTACGCAGCGCTCCAGGATACGGGGACACGGACTCAAGACGAACGGGGCGGCGCGGTTCCGACACCGCCACGGGCCGTCCACGGAACTCAAGCCTGCCCCCCGCAGCGGGCGCCAGCGACACAGAGAGCCGACGCTTGACTCTATCGAACAACACAAGAACATAATTCGATGACCGCTACGCCGAGCCCTCTAGACCGGCCGCCTTCGACCTGGAGGCCGCCGCCGACCAAGCCATCGCAGCCTGCGGCGGAGACGCCCGGGAGGCGGTCAGGGCACTGCTCGTCGCCGTCGACTTTTTCGAGGCCGAGGCCGACGAGTTCCGGACGAAGGTGTCGAGAGGCTACGCCCGGGGGCGGCTCCCAGAGGCGCGCGAACGCAAGGATGAGGCAGATGTCTAAAGTGACCTACTATGTAGCTCTGCCGTTCGTTTTCTCCGACGACGGCATGGCCGCCGGCGAGGCGACGGAATGCCTGAGCGCCAACGCGCGGTGATGCGGGCGGAGGCGCTCTCCCGCAAGCCGGGACATGCCGGCGCCATCGCGTTCTCGCGGACCGGGGTATCCGTCGAGCGGATCCGGAAGTTCGGCGAGGTGGCCGGACGATCTCAACGCGCTCTGAGCGCGCGCCTGCTGACCTCGTCGTTCTCTGGACCCGATGGAGACCTACTTGCCGCCAAGGAATAAGCTGATGCGAGTGACGACGTCGGTTAGTTGATCAGCAGCAACCCGCCACCACGCCATGACCAGCCGCCCGCATCACAACCTTCCCTACACCGCAGTTAAACCCACGGAGGTGACGTTGTTCTTGACGAGGCGCTGACTTCCACAGCCACGGGGCGTTTCGTCCGCCGAATCCGGACGCCTTCCTCTTCCGCCCAAGAGGAGGCCCGGGAACCCACGGCCGCCCCCGCCGTTCGGAGTCGTGCAGCGCTGAAGGTGGACCAAATGGACGACCAAATGGACAAGGTGAAATACCGCTTGAACGAACCGCGGCTGGCGCCACGGCGCACCAAGCTGGAGATTCCCGGATGGGCCGGAAAGCGCGAGCCTCGCGCGAACGGCTCGCGCGAGCAGGTGTGGCACTGCGTGCCGTTTTCCGAGGGTGCGCAATACGGGATCGAACTATTCTTTCCCTACGATTTCGAACTCCACGTCCGCACCATGAACGGCCAATTGACCCTGGAAGCCGAGTGGGGCGAGCCGCCGGCCGGTGGCGCGGCGTGGCCGCCCTTCAGGAACTTCGGCGACAATTTCTATACCTACCAGATCCTTCTCGACCTCAAGGTCGAGAAGGGCATGGCGATCCGTACCGAACCTCACCCGCGGTTCTACACCGACCGCACCGACACCGTGCCGATCGCCGTTCCTGCGCTGATCCGCAACTGGTGGCCGATGCTATTCTTCTGCGTTTTCAAGGCGCCGCCAGAGGGCGGCCTCCATATTTTCAGGCCGAACGAGCCATTTGCCCAGATCATCGTAATTCCAGAAGAAGCGTCATTCGAAATCGAGCCGATGGGCGAAGAGGAAGCTGCCGAACGTGAACTGCAGGCCCGCCGGATCTATAACAGCCGTCCGAAGCTCGCCGCCGGCACCGAATGGACCTCGTCGACGGATACGGTGTTCGACGGCACCTACCGTCACCTGCACCGCGCAGCGAAGGAAAAAGGCCGCGCCGGTTAGACTCTTCTAGTTCGACAACGTGCGAGGGACGGCAAGCGAACGAGGCCGCTTGCGTCCGCTCACCGCATCCGATCGCGCGAACTCAATAGTCGCGTCGATAGAAGCTGTGATGGTGGTGATGATGGTGGCGATAATATCGCCGATACCGAGGCACCACCACGACCGGCGCGTCGTAGTCGCGATAGCGACGATAGAAGCTGTGATGGTGATGGTGGTGATGATGGTGGTAGAACTGAGCGAGCTGAACGTTGTCGCCAGCCCTCACGAAGGCCGATTCATCGACTGCCTGCAGGAGAGCTCCGGCATTCGGGATCGGCGCCAACAAGTCCGCATAGGAGTTCGCGTGCAAGACATCGGCCGGGGCGGGCGAAGGCGCGGCATCGGCGGCACCGAATGATCCAAGCGCTGCCACTGCGCCCAGCAGTCCCGCGATCTTCTTGTCCATACTCACTCTCCACGGTGTCGCCGGACCTACCGCCGGCACTCCGCAACGCCCGATCTTGCCTAATGTTCCCGTGAGGCCGGCATCGCCGTCCGGACTTAGGAACTGACGCGCCGGGGCTGCCGCCGCATCTGGACCGTGGCTAACCGCTCAGGAGGTCATCCGCTCGCGCCTGCTGCCCGGGGTGGCACTCAAGAAACGGCACCGGACCGCGGGCGTTGTTTGCACAGCTAAACGGACCGGAGTGACCCTAGCATGAAGACCCTTCGCTTGCGCTACGGGACGACCGCAAAAATCCTGCACTGGACGATCGTAGGTCTGCTGGCCGTGCAGTATCCGATCGGCTGGCTTATGCCGGACATCCACCGCGGCCAGACACCCGGTGCTCCGATGACCTTCCACGCCTCTATCGGAATCGTAATCCTTGCGCTGATCGTTTTGCGTTTCGTCTGGCGATTGACGCATCCGGTTGCGCCGGAAAGCTCGCTTGTCCCGTGGCAGCGCCTGAGCTCGGAGGTGGTGCACTGGATGCTCTACATTTCAGTGCTGGCGACGACCCTCACCGGCTGGCTATTCGCATCCTACCGGGGCTGGTCCCTGAAGTTTTTCTATGTCGTTCCGCTGCCAATGCTCGCGTCCGACAACGCCGCCGCCGGAAAGGCTATTGACGGGCTACACCAAGCGGCGGAGTGGTCGTTGCTGGCTCTGATAGGGATCCACCTGGCTGCCGCGTTGGCGCACATCTTCGTTTACCGCGATCGCGTGATGCAGCGGATGCTTCCGGGGTAAGTGGAGCGGACTGCAGAGAAGGAGCCGAAACGTCGTGGCCAACGTTCCGGAGTAGGAACAAACTGCCGTTTTTTCCCTTTGTATCTTGCCGGCGAAATTGCCGGAGCGGAGGGCCTTTTTGCAACGACGCCACTTGGACTGTCGCCGCCTACATCAGGGTGCTCGGCAACCGTTGCCCGCCCTGCAGGAGCATCCAATTGCATCTATGAGGCAGATCGAGCGTCCAAAGCAGCTTTGGCGGTTAGGAGCCACAAAGACGCGAATACGATCGCCCAGAAGAAGTCGATGGCGCCGAACGGCACCACAGAGCCAAGAACACGACCTGATCCAAATAGCGCAAAGACCGGGACTGCGAACGCCAGCTTTTCCAAAACGGCGAACAGCATCGCCGGTCGAAAGCGTAGCGGATCATACGCTATCATGAAAAAGATACCTTGTGCGGCGAGAGCCGTTCCCACGAAGCCATAGAAGTATTCCGGATGGGCCAAGACCCCCGTATCGACGGCGATGTTTGCCTCGAGGAAGTAGAGGGGCAATAGGACAGCGACGCCGTAAACGCCAGCAGCTGCAAAAAGCCAACGGGCCAGCTTGAGCGCCCGAACATCTTTCATTCACGAATCCTTCCCTGCGGTATGTAAAACCTTGGCGGCCAGTAGGATGCCGCCAACAAATTGTATGCATCCGCGGCAAGAAAATGGCGCCGGAAGTTGGCAGTCCTGAGCGGGGGAAGTGCGGAGGCCGCAAAACAGGTGGACAAGCCGGAGCCTCTGCATTCCGGAATCCCTGACCGTGCTAACCGCCCGCGAACGAGCCAGCGGCCCCAAGGATTCGTCTCGGCAGGAGCGATATTGATGCTGATGACGAAGTAAAGACCGAGGGCGATCCGGACCCAGCGAGGCTGGGCGATCCAGGTGCTGCAGGAGCCGGCCCATCCACGAATGCGAGGAGCACGGCTGGGCGAAGGACCGTGCCGACCCGCATGCGCGAGAGCGCGCGTTGGCTATCGCCAGGCAGGCCCCCCGACCGGATTTTCTCCGGATCAGGCGGTGGCCGCGGTCCGCGAAGTGCTGGATTCGATCGGCGACACCTGCCCCGAATGCACGCCCTAAAGCTGAGCCCGGGAGCGGACGTAATTTGTGCCGCCGCAACACGCTTGGCTATCCAAATTGCGATGTGCCCCGCGTCGTCTTCTTTATCGGCGGTCCCGATCCGCTTCATCGACGAATTCTACCGGCGTGCCCTTGGAAAGCCGTTCCGCGACGCGCTCGGCGTCCCAGTTCGTGAGACGGACACACCCGTGCGATTCCGACTTGGACACCTTTCCCGGAAACGGCGTGCCGTGGATGCCGTAGCCATCTGCCGAGAGATTGATCCACATCGAACCGACCGGATTGTTCGGGCCCGGCTTGATGACGAACGGTTTGCGCGAATGGACGCCTTTGAAGTGGTAGGTCGGGTTGTAGCGGTAGATCGGATTGCGATCGATCTCCGTCACCTTCAATGTGCCCGAGGGAGATGGCTTCTCCTCACTGCCGATCGTCGCGGGATAGAATCCAATCAGGGCGTTCGACTTGTCGAACAGTTTCACCGTCTGGCGAGACTTGTCGACTACGACCTTGGCCGCCTTCTCGGAGCCCTGCTCGGCGCCGGTGTCGATCACGACGATCGATTCTCCGGCCCGGTCGAGGTTGCGCCCTGGATTCAAGGCGGACAACAGGTCCTCGCTCATATGAAACTTCTCGGCCAAACCTTCGCGCGGGCTGGCGTAGGACAGCTTCGGGATGTCCTTCATGTCCTCCATCTTCGCGGGAAGCTTCTTGAGGAACGGTCCCGCGACGTCCTTGTCCGCGATGGTGTAGTTCATCGTCACGGGACGACCGTCCGCCGCGAGCTTCCCCCAAACCTCAGGACCGACGTCGTCCGAGGACGGCAATTGCTGCGCCTCCTCATAGGCGCGTAGGGCCTTCTTCGCATTCTCTCCGAACCTGCCATCAACCTCGCCGGGGGAGAAATGCGCCCGATCTAGCAGAACCTGCAGCCTGACCCCCGCCGGGGTCGGCTTCTCGCCCGAGAGCGTTTTCTTCGATGGCTCCGCGGTGTCGATCGCCGCAGACTTCATTTCCTTGCCGAATGCGGAGCTCGTCGCCAGCGCTAGGCAAGTAAAGATACCTCCGAAAGCCGCGCTCCTACCCAGCGCGCGAAGACGCAAGCCCATCACTTTCGATCCGCAGGCGCCTGAGCGTTTGCCTTGCTGGCGTCGGCCTTGTTCGCTTCGTGGTGACCAATCACGCAACCCGCGGCGGCGCCAAGCTTGCCGTGTCCGGCCATGTGACCAGCGACGCCACCGACGATGGCCCCTTTGATGCAGCCCTTGGCGTTGGCGGCGGGTGCCAAGGCGAACGAGATCGCGGCCACCAAGGCCACCGACATGATACATTTCATCTGCATTCTCCGAATCTGGATCTCTGCCTGGTCAACGCGTCGCGGACAAGTTCCGTTCCGACCGGATAATTCCGGCCACTCATTCCGGGCCAGGCGGTCGTGCCGGCGCCCCACGTCTCCAGCGCCGCCTTGATCCAGGGGCCGCGATGGCGAGGTCGTAGATGCCAAGCGATGTCCAGTAAGTCCCAGCTTTCGTGGCATGGAGACTGCCGGCGGCCACGACGTTGATCTTAACGCCGCCGAGCGAACCAGACTCCCAATACGAAGGCCGCCAACAGCGAGCGTAGCGGCGCTTCCAACGTCGCCTTCCGGAGCCGCTCCGCCAATTCGTCCACGGACTGCCGGAGGTCGTTTGCTTCCTCGTCCCCGACGGTGGATTCCAGGGCGACGTTCTCGAGCTCCTCCTTGGTGACCTCGATGAAGGTATTGGTGTCGACCTTGTATCCCTTCACGATGTCCTCGTTCGGGACCTCCTCAAGAAGAGCAAAGATCGCGACCTCATCCACGAAGGCGACGGACCGGCGACCGCGTCGACCTTCAGGTACTTGATCCGGTGACCAGTCGCCCGGTTCAGGTGGTTGAAGCTGATCTTCTCGGACTCGGAGGTGGCGGGTACAGCGCCACGGGCAGGTGACGAGCGACAAACGAAGGAAGCTCCTCGCCGGGCAGGACGGTTCGAATGGGGCGCGTTATGCGAGTCCTTGAGGTGTCGTGCTGGTGCGTGACAGCAGCAGGCTTGGCAATCGTCGTTGCGGTCGTCACGCTGCTCTGAAGTCGGCGGCGCGCCCGCCCCGTCAGACCGACGTCGAGGCCGCATTTAGATGCGAGACCGCCGTTACCAGTTGCGCCTGCGCGAACGGCTTTTCGACTAGGATGCTGTTCGGCACGCCTTGCGACTTCCATTCGGCGGAGTGTCCGCCCGTCATGTAGATGATCGGAAAGTCCGGATCGATCTCGCGGATCCGCCGAGCAAGGACCCAGCCATTCAGTCCGGCGCCGATGCCGATATCGGTGAGCAAGGCGCGATATCCGGAGCGGTCGTCTCGGAAGCGGGAAAGCGCCTCTCCACCGGATGGCGCGATGTCCGCCTCGAATCCGCCGTCCGCGAGAGCCTCCTCGACGATTTGCTGGATCGAGACTTCATCCTCGGCCACCAGAATGCGAACCGGATCGGTCACTCACGGCTCCTTTGCGGACAACGAGCCCGAAATGGACTATCCACCGGCGCACTCTTGGACTGATTCGAGCTCTGCCCTGCAACGAACAAGCTCCGCGTTGAGTATTGTAAGATCGGGCACTGTTAAGCCTGCCTGCTCGTCAAAGGCGGATTTGCCGGTATTCGTCTGCTCGGGTCAGGCGGTGAGCCCGCGAACGCGCGTTGACGCGAGCGCAGCGAACTTTAGGCTGCCCGCACTGTAAGGAGAAATCGGTCTACCTCTCGCTTAAGCCTGTTGCTTTCCGTGGATAGCGACTGGGCGAATGAAAGCACCTGCGTCGACGCCGACCCCGTTTCCGTTGCGCCGCGCTGGACGTTGCTGATGTTCGACGAGACCAGCTCTGTACCTTGTGCAGCTTGCTGAATGTTGCGCGAGATCTCCTGCGTCGCTGCGCCCTGCTCCTCCACGGCCGCTGCGATGGTGGAAGACACTTCCGACAGCTGCTCAATCGTGCCGGAGATCTCGTTAATGGCTTGCACCGAGTCCTGGGTGGCGGCTTGAATGCTGGATATCTGCTGCCCGATCTCACCGGTGGCCTTGGCGGTTTGCTCCGCCAGCGCTTTGACCTCGGATGCCACCACGGCAAACCCTCGACCGGCTTCGCCCGCTCGAGCGGCTTCGATTGTTGCGTTGAGAGCCAACAGATTGGTCTGACCGGCGATGGTGTTGATCAATTCGACGACGTCCCCAATCCTCGCTGCTGCTTTCGACAAGGCACCGACCTTTTCAGTTGTCGTCCTGGCTTGGTCCACGGCTTGGGAGGCCATGCGAGCAGAAGCCTGCACTTGCCGGCTGATCTCAGTCACTGAGGAGGACAACTCTTCAGTGGCCGAAGCGACCGACTGCACGTTCGTTGAGGCTTCCTCGGAGGCGGAAGCGACAGTTGTTGCTAGTTGCTGAGCGTGCTCAGCCGTCGAGGTCAGGGTGCCGGCTGATGCTTCTAGTTCGGTCGAAGCAGATGAGACCGTCTCGACAATCTCGCCAACGGCAGCCTCGAACTCGCCCGCCAACCGGTGCATATCGGCCTTTCGCTGCTGCACCTGACGCTGTTCGAGCTCCAGCTGCTCTGCTCGCAAGCGTTCCGCATCGAGCATGCTGTTCTTGAAGACCTCGACAGAGCCGGCCATCTCACCGATCTCGTCCTTGCGAGCAAGCCCGGGGATCGCAGTTTTAAGATCCCCGCCGGCGAGTCGGCTCATGGCGGAAGCAATCGAGACCAATGCGCGAGAGACGGATCTGCCGATAATGAATGACACTCCAGAGACGGCGAGGACTGCCAGGGCGAAGGCGACTAGCATCCAGGTCCCCACCGAACTACGAGTTTTTTGTTCGCTGGCCTCGGCTGTTGCGGAGAGGCGATCTACATTTTGCTCCACCTCCGCGATAACCGGCTCGATCTCATGAAAGCTCTTCGACATGGCCGTGCCGTGACGCGCGATCTCCTGTGCACCCTCTGCCCAGGCCGCGAAGTCTGCCTGGTACTTCTGCAGCTTCTCGGTGATTTCAGCCCTGAGCGAAGGCGCTATCTGGGCGCGCTCCATGGCCTTAACGAGTTCGCCCTCCGTCTCTTTCAACTCCCTCACGTATTTCGGGTCGCGGCGCAACATAAAATCCTTTTCATGCCGCCGCATCATTAGCATGGCGCTTGTCAGTCTCGGCTCGTCGATCTCCTTCAGTTTCGCTTCGATATTGTGAACGGCTGTGCGCAACGAGCCGGACAATCCTTGGGTCTCATTTAGTCCAAGCCGGCTTTCCGCCTCTGCGAGCTCCTTAAAATCCTTCGCGTAGGCGGCGAAGCCACGCTGGGCCGCCTCGATCTTCTCGAGCATTGCGCCGTAACCACCGGTACGAAGCAGTATTTTGAGCCGTTCGAAATCGCCGCTGATCTTAGTAGCGAGTTCAGCGTGATGCCTGGAGTAGGAAGGTTCGCGGCGAAGCTGGAAATCCTTTTCGGCCCGGCGCGCTTCCAGCATGGAAATCGAAAGCCGCGTGTTGAGGTTGGCGATGGCGCGGCCTTCGTCGGCGAGCAGTCGTGAGCGATCCTGTGAGGCTGTCCCGATCTGGTAGATTGCGCCGACGGCGAGCAACCCGAGCAATCCAAGTACGCCGATAGCCATGATCTTGTGAGTTAGACGAAGTGAGAAGGTGCCCATCGAACGTTTCCCCTGAGTCACAGGCCGCGACAGACCAACTGGTGCCGCTTAATTGAGCAATCCTACCATCGGGAATTTTAGGCAACGTTAACCGCAGCCTGTTGCGAAGCCGGTAAAATACGGGAAACACTACAGAATTCGGCAAGCCGAGCGTGCAAGTCTCGTCAAGACACGCACTGCTCCATGCGTTGCGCCGGCCGGGTTTCTAAGAAGCCGCGTCAGCTCGAACACCGAAATGGGGTGGAGCTTCGAAGTATAGACGCAGACGCTGGGAAACCTGAGAGCTGGTTCACACTCGGCTGGACCCTTGCCGGCTATGCTGCCGTTTTCTCGGAGGAGACCCACGATGGCCGCACTGGCGAAAGTGCTCTCACGTTCGACGGGCATACATGTCGAGGGCGAGGATCTTAAAACGATCCTGATTTTTTGCGGCGCCGGGCTTTTCCTGTCGCTTGCGGCCGCCATGACTTACGGCCTGAACATCGCGGCGGATCTGTTCTAGGCGAGGCTCCGTCACTTAGCCGGCGGCCTCAGGGGGCTGTCTGTCCACCTGCGGACGGCGGGATCGTGCAGCGGATCGTCGTCGCAGGTCGTGCAGACGTAGCGCTCCCGTCCGGGACGAGTCTGTTCGGGCGCGAGCTTCATCGGCCGCCCGCACGCCGGGCACGTCTTCCGGGCCGCATACAGCATCGCCATTTGGATTTCCCCGCTTGGACGGAATCTACTGCCGCCCGGCGCGCGAAAACAAGATACCTCCGAAGATTCTTCGTCCGGCGCCACACCCGGGTGCCGCCTGGGACGAACACAGTCCGTAGGCACTTCTTGACAGCTCGATTGCAGACTAATCAACTCCCGGCAGTGATGTTGAGGGGAGCGCGTGATGGTGCAGGAGTTCTACCAAGGTCTGGCACAACGGGTCCGTGGTATGGCAGAGACGGCGGATCCGTTCACGCGCCGCCGCCTGCTGGATTTAGCCAAGCGGTACGATTCCAAGGGCGGCACCCCGCCATCAAAGGTCTCCGAACGGCCGCTGCCGGTTTCGCGCACCGCGCCGCCGGCTTCGATCTTCACCGGACCTGGCGAGACTTGACGCAGAGGCTATTCTGATTGTCCGCGGCGCACTGCACGAAGACCGGCCGCTCCCCGGTGCTGTTCGGCGCCTCGAGCGCCAGCATACGCGAACTGTCGAACAAGGCCATCCACGCAGCAAGAGGAGCTGTCGCGGGCCTTACCAGAGAAGGAGCCAAACTGCAGCTTACACTTAATGCTCCTCCAAGCTCGATTGATTGCCTTGTGTTGGCCCGCGATATCCTAGGACGTGAACCCATAAAGCCAGAGCGATTGGCGGAGATCCGCTTTGACGCACATTTCGGACTTAAGTAGTCGGACATCACGGCAGTTCCGAAAAGCGCCAATTGCCTCGAAATGGACTCTCCGCTCCATGTCTGCTTTCCTTCCTAGTGGTCCCTCTGCAACCGATTGGCTGGTCGCGCTGAGTTCACTCGTGCCTTAACAACAGACATCTATCGAACGAGTTGGCCTGGCGCGAATAGCGGCGCATCAATCAAGACCCAGAGTCTCGAAAATGATTGGCGCGCTGGACGAGATCGGCCATGTGAGAGGCCGCATGGATCGTCAGAGGATGCTGGGTAAAGCCGGGCCGTGGAGAGATGTGGCCTGCCATTTCACGAGCCAATCGGAGTTGGTCATCCGATGCTGTCGCAAGCAGGGAAATCATCAGATTCTCCAACGCGATGACACGAATACGCAGCGTCACGAGTTCGGCGTTGGTCAGATCGGGGACTGCAATTGGATCGGTATGGGACCACGACGAATCCATGGCGGGCCCTCCGGGCCGGCGCCTCCTTCGTTGTCCCATCTGGACAGAGCACGTTGACGCTGGCTCCAGTCACTGAAGGTATCGGGGTTTTCTCGGGCCATGCGTAGCTCCTTTATGTCGCCATGAACTCGTCATCCCGGGGGGCGATCAGATCGGCATGCGATAACCGTAGAACTCGTGGTCCTCGTTATAACCGCCCTGGCCTGCGCCGAGATCGGCGAAGTCAGGCACGAATTCGACCGCTTCGATCCACTTGACCATCTTGAAACCCAACTCATTCTCGCATCGCAGCCGCAACGGAGCGCCATGCAGTACGCTGACGGGCGCGCCGTTCATCTCGTAGGCGAGGATCGTCAGCGCGTGGCGCATGTTCTCAATCTTGTGGACGTCATAATAGCGCCCGCCGTCGGCGCCGTCGGCCAGCGAATAGAACACAGCGTAGCGAGCCTCGGGCGTCGGCTTCACCAGAGCGAGGATGTCGCGCATGGCAACGCCGCCCCATTCGGCGACACCCGACCAGCCCTGGATGCAGAAATGCGTCGTGATCTGCTCCTGTTTCGGCATGGCCTTGAGGTCGGCGAGAGACAATTCCTGCGGCGCCTCCACCAGCCCGCCGATCCGCAGCCTGTAGCCGGCGAACTCCCCCGCGACGAGATCATCAAACTCCTTTGAGTTCGGCATCGTGCCGTTGGGCCAGAAATAGGGCGAGATATCCTGCTTCGTGAGCTGGGAGCGTGCATCCCAGCTTTCGGCTAATTCCATGATCCAGCCGATCATGAACGCGCCGACACGTTGGACCAGACGGGCATGCCGGATGGTGAAGGGCGAAGCCAGCAGCCATGCGATCATCAGGATTGCCATTGCCAGCACGAACAGCGGAAAACCTGTCCAGGAGGCGTTATCCACTCCGCCGAACATGTGGTTGGTGTTCTGCCTGATGCCGGTGACGAACACCATGATGCCATGTGCGAGGATGAAGCCCACGAACCAGGCAAAGGAGATGAAGTGAACCGACCGCATCGCCTGCCGGTTGAACAGCCTGCCGAACCATCCCAGCGCGTTGGAGATCGCGGGGCTCTGCATCAAACCAGTCACGATCGAAACCGGCGCTGCGACGAACACCGTGATGAAATAGCTGAGCTGCTGGAGGCCGTTGTAGCGGGTCCAGCTATGATCGACCGGAAAGTTCAGCGACGCATACTGGATCGCCGTGGACAGCGCGGCCGGGAAGACCTCCCAGGTCAACGGCACGAGCCTGCGCCATTGATCGGTTGAAAACAGCAGCGCATAAAACGCAACGCCGTTGATCAGCCACAGCAAGTTGACCGAGAAATGCCACCAGCGCGACAGCCCGAGGGTGTGGCGCAGGCCCGGAATGCCGAGCCATGTGGGCAGAGTCACGGAATCGTCCTTGGCGGTCCAGACACGCCCTTTTGGCACCGCGACTTGAAAGCGGAACCAGTCGGTCCCCGGCGTGCAATCACGGCCCGAATAGAGCCGGGGATGGTCGGCCAAAATTTGCAGGCCAGCGCGCATGATGAACAGCATGAAAAACATGTTCAGGAAGTGCTGAAGCTGCAGCCACCATGGGAATCCCGAATCAACCGACGGCGCGGCCTGCGCAATGCCGGGATGCTGTCGGATAAAGGCCTCCACGCCGGCAAGTTCGCGGAGGCTCTGAGCCAGGGCGACCAGGCAGAGCAGCGCCGCGGCGGCAATCGGCAGGCCCCACAGCGTGTTGATCCAGCGCCGCCCAATGCGGATCCGGGGCGCGATCCCGTTTTGCGGAGGCATCCAATGATTGAGGTGGATGCGATCGTCGGCATCGCTAAGCTTGGCACGAAGTGGCTCAGCCAGCGAAGATGGCGGACGCGCAGGCACGGGTCGATCGTTGCCTGTCATCGAGCGCGCCTGACAATGGAGACGTCAATCGTCCAGCTTGGTGAGCGCGGCACCCTTGTGAAAGGCGATGTGGTTCGTCTTGCTGCTCTTGATCTCGTATTGCGGATCGTCTGCGCTCGCATGAGGGTATAGCCTTTGACCTTCAACTCGCGAGTATGCACGCGGGTGATGATGCAGCTGACGCGCCCCGCCTCGGAGTTCCAACTCACGCGATCATGGATATTGAAGGTCTTCGGCACGGTCGTTCGATCCGATGCCGCAAAAGAACTGCCAAGAGGTAATTCTCGCGTTGAACGCATATTTACTTTGGCGGCAAAGGCACCAACCGGTGCACTTCCCGTCAGTTCCTTAAAAGCGCGATATCTTTCGACTAATCCAACGTGCGCTTCTGTTTCGGGCATCAGACGCTTAGGATCAACAGTGAGGCGGGCTGTCTCACCACGCCTTTGCCGCTTGGAGCGACGCCACGAACAGCTTTTTCACCATAGGGCACTCAACCAGGACGATCGTCGAGTTTGCCGATCTCTTGCGGGAATCTGGCGCCGACTTCGTTATCGACGTAAGGTCGATCCCCCGGTCGCGGACCAACCCTCAGTTCAATCGGGAAACACTCCATGCGACCCTGGAGCCCTGGCAGATCGGCTACGAGCATATCGCCGAGCTCGGCGGTCGCCGCGGAAAGTCACGCGGCGCCGGGCCTTCGCCCAATTCTTATTGGCGGGTGCAAAGTTTTCAAAACTACGCAGATTATGCCCTGACGGCGCCCTTCGCGGCCGGCCTGGCGCGGCTGCGGGAACGGGGCGGTCGGCACCGATGCGCGGTCATGTGCGCCGAAGCCGTGTGGTGGCGGTGCCACCGCCGGATCATCGCCGACTACCTTCTGGCCGCAGGCGAGCAAGTGATACACATTCTCGGGAAATCGCATGTCGATGTGGCGAGCTTCACACCCGGCGCCTTTGTTCGCAACGATAGGACGGTGGTCTATCCCGCTCAAGATACCCAAACGGAATGAGGCAAGGGCTGCGGGTTTAGCCGCTGAAGGCGATGAGCAGAGTGGCGACGATCCCGATCACGGTGAGTCCGTAGCAGCCGAAGCGAACCAGAATTATTACCACGAACCTGACACCCGAATGGACATAGTCCTCAATCACCACCTGCAGACCAAGCGCCGAATGATGAAATAGCGCGACCAGCAAGAGGATCATGCAGCTCGCAGCAAGCGGTGTCCTGATCCAGGCGGCGAAGACCGCATAATCGCTCCCGGCATGAGTGACAATTGACACGACGAACCATAGGCACAGAGGCACGAGCGCAATCGCCGAGACGCGCTGCGCCCACCAGTGCTGAGCGCCACTTTTGGCCGAACCGAGCCCAAGGGCGCGAGCCAGCGGCGAGCGGAACGAACGGCGATTCATTGGGGCCATCCCGCAATCAGCAGGCTGATCACCCATGCGATCACAGTGAGCGCTACGCTGGACACTACGACCGTCCATCCAGAAATGTAGATCGACCGAAGCTCGAAGCCGTGGACGGTGTCCCAGACGAGATGACGGATGCCACCGCACAAATGCAAGAAGAAGGCGAAGGTGCAGCCGAACAGCGCGACCTGACCGGCCCAGGATCCTATCACGCTCTGAACGACGCCATAGGCCTGGGGACCAGCCGCCGCAGCGCTTAGCCAGATCACTAGGCCCACGGCGCCGAGGCTCAGAATTAACCCAGTGATGCGGTTAGCGATCGACAACACCGATGTGAGTTGCGGCCGATAGATCTGGATATTGGGCGAAAGCGGGCGTGGACGCGCCGGCGTCGAATTGCCATCTGTGGTCCCGTTCTTGATCATTTCTCACGCTCGACGATCGCCTTCTTGATCTCAGCGATGGCCTTGCCAGGATTCAATCCTTTGGGGCAGGTCCGGGTGCAATTAAGAATGGTATGGCACCGATAAAGCCGGAATGGGTCTTCGAGCGCATCGAGCCGTTTTCCCTTCGCCTCGTCGCGGCTATCCGTCAGCCAACGCCATGCCTGCAGGAGTGCCGCAGGTCCCAGGAAGCGATTGCCGTTCCACCAGTGGCTCGGGCATCCAGAGGTGCAGCAGAAGCAAAGGATGCACTCGTAGTAACCGTCGAGCTGGCTGCGGTCCTCGGGGGATTGCAGCCGCTCCTTCTCGGGCTCCGGCGTCTTGGAATGAAGCCAAGGCTCGATCGCTGCATATTGTGCGAAGATGTGCGTTAGGTCGGGAACGAGGTCCTTGATAATCCGCAAGTTGGCGAGCGGATAGATTGTTGCGTTCGTTCCCATGTCGGAAATGAACCGCGTGCAAGCCAGCCAGTTGGTGCCATCCATGTTCATAGCGCAAGAACCGCAGACACCCTCGCGGCACGAACGGCGGAAGGCTAACGTCGAATCCACCTTGTTCTTGATCCAGAACAATGCATCAAGAACCATCGGTCCGCAGTCGTCGACGTCAACATGAAACGTGTCGAGATGGGGATTGCCGCCGGAGTCGGGATCGTAGCGATAGATCTCGAACGCCTTAACTCGCTTCGCATAGGCGGGCGCCGGCCATGTCCGCCCCTTCTCGATCCGCGATTCCGGCGTGACCTTGAAGTTTCGCGGAATGGGAAACCGCTTGAACCAGGACAGGCGAGATACTCGATCCGAGGATTCGATGATCATTGTGGATCTTGCCTTTCGCACTAGGTCGCGCCTGCGTAGAGCACAGTACACCTTTCAACTGCCGCGTCCTTGGTTCCATGCTCGAATAGGTTCCGGTCCACCCTTATCGAGATAAACCGGTGATTGTCGCCGGGAGAACTGGGTGGTTAGTCGGGCGGATCCCTCAACTTTGCCTATGACGCCGAACTCGGCCGAGTCTGTTGCGGATCAATCGCGTCGATTTTTGCACATCGGCGGCATCCGGTTAGCAGTTAATCTCGAAAAGGCGGGATGTCCAAATTTACCGGTTGAAGGCGTCCGTTTGGACGTGATTCAAGTGCCCAATCCGGAGCCTAGAATCATGCGGTATGAACTGACTGACTTTGATGGACTGCCATCAGGTCGTTCCTTCCAAACAAACCGCGTGGTATCCCCCGTGTTGACGATCGGCGCGTCCTGAACAGCATCTTTTGGGTTTTACGCTCAGGTGCTCCCTGGCGCGATCTGCCAGAAACCTATGGTCCTCGCACCACTTGCTATAATCGCTTCGTTCGGTGGCGGCAGGCCGGCATTTGGGACCGTATCATGGATGCACTGGGCGCTACGTGGCGATTGTCTGAATCAAATCGTCCCGCCCTTATCGACTGCGCAGCGCCTTGTCGAAAGAACCGGACCGGCTCTCCATCTGAGGTCCGCTATTCTGGAGGGCCACTGATCCACACCTCACGTCCACCGACCTCCAAGCGGAACCAACCGGCGTCTTCATCCCTCTAGAAAGAGTGGAGCCTCGATCCCAGGGTGCTTCCGAGGGGACCGGCCCATGCTCCGACAAACCAGCAACGAAGAAGAGGTCCTGGACCGCACCGCCGAGGTCGCGGCCACCATCGCGGAAGAAGGCCTCCGCTATGTCAGCGACTCCGCGCCTGGGTACACCCGCAAGCGGACTGGAATTACTTTCAGCTTTTACGACAAGGACGGCAAGCGCATCA
Source organism: Bradyrhizobium sp. MOS002 (assembly GCF_003020115.1). GTDB lineage: Bacteria > Pseudomonadota > Alphaproteobacteria > Rhizobiales > Xanthobacteraceae > Bradyrhizobium. The sequence goes on along the minus strand of NZ_PYFX01000025.1, from coordinate 99 downwards.
CCGATGCCGCCGTCATCCGACGCATCAAATCAATCGGCATCCCGCCGGCCTACGAGTCCGTGTGGATCTGCCCGTCGTCGAACGGCCACATCCAGGCAA
>NZ_PYFX01000024.1 GCF_003020115.1 Bradyrhizobium sp. MOS002 | reverse complement strand
CCGGGACATCACGTCTGAAGGCCTGCTTCGCGCAAGCTCTTTCAAAGGGCTCAGCAAGGGAACGCGGCGTTCCTGACGGCGTTTTCTCCACCAGTGAGCGGAGTACCGGCATGCCGGATCGCGTAACCCGAGCGGTAAAAGAAGCCCAAGCCATCCTGGCTCGCTATGTCGAGCCTGGGCCGAGGGACAGCGAGAAGACGATCAATGACCTGCTAGCCGTTCTCGACGACGAGCGGCTTGTACAGGCGATGGAGGAGGAAGATGAGCGACAGTCTCACCAAACGGGACCAGCGCGACCGTAGCAAGATCAACATGCATGAAGACTTCGAGGTCAAGTACTGGACCAAGGAGCTTGGTGTCTCCAGGGACGAGCTGCAGAAGGCCGTCGACAAAGTAGGCAATTCGGCCGCCGCCGTTCGAAAACAATTGGCGGTGTAACCGAGGCGAGCGGTATGCTTGCGATCTTTGGAGCAAGGCCCGCGCGCTTTTTCGTGCCATGATCAATCCCAACTGTCCCATATGCTTCGGCATCGGCTTTGTCTGCGAGAACCACCCGGACCGGGCCTGGAGCGCAGAGCTGGGCTGTCAATGTGGTGCCGGTGATCCGTGCGCCTGCAACAGGTCGCCGGACATCGACGCGGGACTCGAAGAGCCGGATGCCAGCCATATTATCGCGGACACAAACGGGAAAAAGAGACGCCACTAAGCACGGTGAGGTCGTGAAGCGACCTTGTACGGTGCTTCATTATTACTGAGGGCCTGCGAGCGTGCGCCTCCGCCGTCCTCGTCTTCGTCAGTATCACAGCATCGCTTGGATGGATCGGCTCGACCACGGAGTTATCGTGAGGACACTGGAGACCTGATGCGGCCTCAGCGTCTTGTCGGTCCAACGATTGTCAGCGTGTTCGTTCAGCAAGCGGTTGAGTTCACCACAATAGAGCTGACGCCAGTTTGCTTTCATGTTGGCGAGGCATTCGAGGTCACGGTCTGTGAAGAATGACATAGTGATGGAGAGCCTAGCTCAGATTGCGGTGGACGGGGTGGCCGGCACAATGGGGACGGACCGCTCATCCATTCGGCGGATAGGACAGCCGCTTCACGCTACGGTCGCTTGACGCAGATCAAGGCCGTTATGTGACTGCCGCCAAAACGACCCTCCCAGCGGCGCAGGCATGCAGAGGCATGACCGGACGCATCCCGTCGGAGCCGGTCTCCGCATGGCACAACTGCATATTGCCGAGCGTTGATCTGCAACAAGGCATGCCGAAATTGCATATCCCGAGTGTCACCCGGTTGATAAAATCCGTGCATGGATAGGGGCAGGGTTTACCGCGCGAACTATGAGGATTGCCGAGAGGAAGCTAGTAAGGCTACTAGCGCGTCCAGCAAGGCGCAGTGGCTGTTGTTCGCCGAAGAATGGTTGAAACAGGCGGAAGCAGCCGAAGATCAACAGCGCCGAGAAGCAGCAATCTCTGTAGTTGCTCCAGCAAGTAAGGTCGACGCGAGTTGCGCCCATCCAGCGGCGAAGTTCGCGCGATCAGTTCTCGAGGTACCCTCCAGCCGCTCAGCCGCGAAGCGGAGGGCCTAGGTGCCGGCGCTGACGTCGCGGATGACTTCGAGAATTCCTTGAGCGCTATAGGGTTTTCGGATAAATCGGCCGCCCGAAGGCAAGTCGTCGGGGCCGACCTTCGTCATTCCAGACGTAGCAATGATCTTGATTGGCGGCCAGCGGTCGCGAACCGCAGCGGCCAGTCTGAGGCCGTCCATCGAGCCCGGCATTTGCACGTCCGTAAATAGGACTGTGATGTCGCGTCGGCGCTCCAGAATGGCGATGGCTTCATCCGCGCCGTTTGCTTCAATCGTTTCAAACCCGGCTGCCTTGATCATATCCACGGCATCCAAACGAATAAGGAGGTCATCCTCTACAATCAGCACAACGGGTAGCTTAATATCTGTTTTCAAAGCATAAATGCCTCCAGCCAACCTAAGCTCTGCCGGCTCGGATAGTTCCCCCTCTGCGAGTGTGCGGCTCGCTCATCCCGAAACAGTAGACATCGGTGTCTGTAAGGGCCACCATACTCGCCACATAGATATCAGAGAAGTCGTGCAAGCTGATCTGCATAGGGCTGAAGAATCTCGTCTTGCTGCCCTCCGGCGGTATGGCATCCTCGATACTCCGCGAGAAGCTGACTTCGACGAAATCGTGAAGGTCGCGTCCGCCATCTGCGGCACGCCAATCTCTGTCATCAACTTGATCGACTACGGCCGCCAATGGTTCAAGGCGGAAGTCGGATTAGGCCTCCGGGAAACGCCGCTGGACAGCTCGATCTGCGCGCACGCGATCTTGCAGCCCGATCTGTTTGTCGTACCCGACACCACGCTAGATTCGCGTTTCGCGGATAATCCGCTGGTCACGGGCGACCCGCATCTGCGGTTTTATGCCGGAGCGTTGTTGGAGACGCCTGATGGCCTTCCGCTAGGTACCGTTTGCGTGCTCGATTACAAGCCACGGGAGCTTAATGAGACTCAGAAGGCTTTCTTGCGACTGATGGCCAATCAGGTGATGAAGTTGCTTGAACTGCGCCGGATTAGCGCTGCCGAACACGCCGCCAGAGTCGAAGCCGAAGACCTGGTCAACGAAAAAGAGACGATGATGCGCGAAGGCGATCACCGGCTCATGAATTCATTGCAGCTCGTCCAGTCAATTCTGGCACTTCAGAGCCGCAATGCCGCGAGCGAGGAGACGAGGGCTCAGCTCGATATGGCCAGCAATCGTGTGCTCGCCATTGCAACCGTCCACAAGCAGCTGCACCTGACCGGCAGTCATGAAGAAATCCAAATCGATACCTTTCTGCTCAGGCTCTGCGAAAGCCTCAAGCACACAGCTCCGGCACAGATAACTGCGATCAATGTCGATGCGGAAAACACCAGAGTTCCGTCGGATGTCGCGAGCGGACTAGGCCTTTTGGTCGCGGAGTTGGCCACGAATAGTTTCAAGTATGCTTATGCTCCGGGTCAGCCGGGGCCTGTCAACGTAAGCTTCAAAACAAATGCGGGCGGATGGGCTTTGGTAGTCTCTGATCAGGGGCGCGGCTTGCCGGCAGGTTTCGACATCGATCAGAGCAAAGGCTTCGGCATGCAAGTCGTGAAAGCATTTGTGCGGCGACTAGATGCAACGATGACGATTTCTTCTCGCCCAGGATGTACCGCATTCGAGATTGTCGGCCAGACCAGTTGACGGCCATCAGTCAGCTCCTTGGCCACTTCTCCGACTCCGTCCGGCTAGTTAGCCTCGTCGTGTCATTGTTTGGGTCGACTAGGTCGTGGGCGCGGACTCGTCCCGCCAAAAAGAAAATCGTGCACCACAATCGCCTGTTCCACCAAATATAGACCACGACCTAGCGACTTCCACGCTATGCGCCGCGTGCCGCCGCCTGCCAATCTTCGCAGAAGCGCGTCGTTGGCCAACATTTCGTGTGCAATGTAGTTGCGATGTTCCTTTAACTCTTCCACTAAGTGGACGAAGTCTTGCCGCAACCCGCTCTCGCGCAATGCCTTGACCACTCGCCCAAGGGGCCAGCTTTCGATCCTCTCTTCGTCGTAGCCATACTTACCCGCAAGAATGTTCTTCAGTGCCAATTCGACAAGTTGGGCCTTACCCATGAACATGGCAAAGCTTTCGAGAAAATTAAGCTTTTCAGTTCTGCGCAGCCGCCGCGTAACAATGGCGTGGACCTGTTTTGCGCTGAGCGACTTCCTATCGCCTCGCGTCATCGTCGCGACTTCACGTGTCGGCTCGTCCCTGTCAGTTTTCGCCGTCTCGCTCATCAGTAGGCGAGCCATTTGAACGACACCGCTCCCAACCGTGCGAAGTCGATCAGCGACAGCTCGGCGCGCCAGTCGTTGCGATTTTTACTTCCATACAGGTAGAGGTACGGTTGGTAGTGAAGGCCTTCCTCATCAGGGTTCATGGCCGCATCGGGAATCACGACATCAAATCGGATGCCGGTAGCATGAATGATCTTGTTGCAAGCCTCACGTAGGCTGAGCACCTCGACCCTCTTTGGATCGTTCACCCAGCTTGGAAACAACTTCCCGCAGTCTTTGTGCTCGTTCTTTGGTCCTTGCGGACGTTGATCGAAACGAATGCGCAACCCAGTGGCACAAGAGATCAAGATCCGCGTGACTTCTGACTTGAAAAAACCTTCCTGCATCATTGCGATGGCGGGCGAGGTGAGGCCGTGGCTCGCCACTTCGCGAGATGCCGTAACCATGCAGATCAGCCGGTAAAGGTCGAGCACGAACGCTCCCGGCTCGATGGCGTGGGGCTGCTTCTGGTTGGTGAAGTAGACGTTTTCTTCCGCCATGGGTCAGATGATAGACGATTCGTCTGTATCGCTGCGGAACCGGTGGGTACGCAAGAGCCGGGTTAAACTCCACCGGGCTCCACAGGAATTTATATAAGCCGGCTTTGCTTGTGGCCCTTCGGATCGCGACATAAATGTAGACACACTGAAGTCATCCCATTGAAAACTCTACAATATTTGCTCTTGTGCCTTCCCTCGCGCAGGGAAGGCCGAGTGATTGGCACCACCTGTATGCTGCTGTGCGGTTTTCCTGCGTGTGCTTTTCGCGCAGCGGACCGCGGGTGCGAGGTCAGCACCCAGCCTTCCCTGCGCCCTCTTGGATTTGAGAGTGAAGCGACGAAGCAAAGCTCGGGCGAATTGCGCCGCGAGAAGGAGAAGGCGTGTCTGCGTCCACACGCTCGCTGTCATCGCCCGGCTTGACCGGGCGATCCAGTATTCCAGTAGCGGTCGTTTTCGAACCGAGACGCCACGGCGTACTGGATTCCCCGCCTTCGCGGGGAATGACATTGGAGGACGACGCCATTGCCCATTACTCCGTCATTGCGAGCGCAGCGAAGAAATCCAGAAATGCATCGATGCAAATAGTCTGGATTGCTTCGTCGCAAGGGCTTCTCGTAATGACGATGTGGAGGCAGTTTCGCTCTCTCGCGCTAGGCTTCCGGCATCACCGTCCCGCTGGTGCAGACATCGCGCCGTTGGAATAGCGCGACCAGTCGGGCTCGGTCGACTGTGATGGCCAGAGCGCGGCGTTGGAGTCGCGCACCGACTGGGTGATGGGGGCGGGAACGGGCTGCGCCTTGCGGACATGACGGCGGTCGTTCGCCGCGGCGGTCTGGATGGTGGCGGCGGCAATCAGCGTCGCGCCGAGGATGATGAAAGTCTTTTGCATCGTTTCTTTCTCCCGTGACGACGCCCGGCTGTGGGATGTGTTTTGTGTGTTCGCCGTCGCGGCTGACATGGCGACGCGCCCAGCCGATATCAGCGCTCGCGACATCACATTGGGGCGAGCCAATTTTCTAGCCTCGGCTAAATATTCGGCAATCGTGCCCGTAGCCTCGATGGACTTGACCTGCGCAATCCGGTTGAATGGGCCAAATTGGTTTTCAGGCGACAATGATGTCGAAATATCTGCTGGTCCTTCTGCTGATCGCCTCGCCGGCCGTGGCGCAGGTCAAGCTGACCCCAAAAACATCGGCGGCGCGTCCGGACCCCTGCACGCCGATCGGGCGGACCGCGGACGGCAAGCTGGTCTACTCCATGAAATGCGAGATCCTGCCGGTGCCGCCCCCGCCGCCGCAGGCGGAACTGAGGGAGGCGCCGCAGCCCGCCGCCGAGCCGGAGCCGGAGACGCGGCGGAGTGGCGTTTTCGGCTGGTCCTACGACCGCAGGTGACTTGAGGTGACTTGCCGCGCCCCTTGCGCGCAGCCCGATGGAATGCTCTTTGCCTGAAAATTCCCCGTGGGGCCACCGCCCCCGATCCAGAGAGATGAGATGACCAAACTCGTTATCCGCGCCGGCGACTTCACCTTCGATGCCCGTTTCGAGGAGCAAGCGGCGCCCAAGACTGTCGCCGCGTTCCGCAAGGCGCTGCCGTTCGAAAGTCACATCATCCACGTGCGCTGGAGCGGCGAGGGCGTGTGGATGCCGCTCGGCGACCTCGATTTCGGTGTCGGCTACGAGAACCACACCAGCTATCCCGCGCCCGGACAGATCATCCTCTATCCCGGCGGCATCAGCGAGACCGAGATCCTGATGGCCTATGGCGGCGTGCACTTCGCGAGCAAGATGGGCCAGCTCGCCGGCAACCATTTCATCACGCTGACCTCCGGCCTGGAGAATCTGGCGACGCTCGGCAAGAGCGTGCTGTGGAAGGGCGCGCTGCCGATCCGCTTCGAGGAAGTCTGAGTGACTGGTACCCGCTACCCGCGCGATCTCCGCGGTTACGGCCGCAACCCGCCGCATCCGCAATGGCCCGGCAATGCGCGGGTCGCGGTGCAATTCGTCGTCAATTTCGAGGAGGGCAGCGAAAACAACATCCTGCATGGCGACCCGGCCTCGGAAGCATTCCTATCCGACGTGCTCGGCGCACAGCCTTGGCCCGGCCAGCGCCACGCCAATATCGAGTCGATGTTCGAATATGGCTCGCGCGCAGGGTTCTGGCGGCTGTGGCGGTTGTTCAGAGAGCGGAAGTGGCCGACCACCGTGTTCGGTGTCGCCACTGCGCTGAAGCGCAATCCGGAAATCGTTGCTGCCATGAAGGAGGCGGGCTGGGACATCGCCAGCCACAGCCTGAAGTGGATCGAGCACAAGGACATGACCGAGACGCAGGAGCGCGCGGAGATCGCGGAAGCGATCCGCGTCCACACCGCGGCGACCGGCTCGCGGCCGCTCGGTTGGTACACCGGGCGCTCCTCGATCAACACCAACCGTCTGTTGATGGAGGAGGGCGGCTTCCTCTATCTCTGCGACTCCTATGCCGACGATCTGCCCTATTGGGTCAAGGGCGCGAGCGGCAAGCAGCTCGTCATTCCCTATACGCTTGACGCCAACGATATGCGCTTCATCAATCCGCAAGGCTTTGCCGAAGGCGAGCAGTTCTTCACCTATCTGAAGGATGCCTTCGACGTGCTCTATGCCGAAGGCGAGAGCGCGCCGAAGATGATGTCGGTCGGCCTGCACTGTCGTCTCGCCGGCCGCCCCGGCCGCGCGGCGGGGCTGATCCGCTTCCTCGACCACATCGGCAAGCACGAGCGCGTCTGGGTGCCCACGCGGTTGCAGATCGCCCAGCATTGGCACGACAAGCTCGCGCACCTTGCGGCCGACGCATTCGAGATCGGATAAGGACGATGTCGCAGATCTCGCTGTCTGATCTTAATGCCGCCGATGAAGCCTATTTCGTTGCCGCGCTCGCCAACGTCGTTGAATATTCGCCGTGGATCGCCGGGCAACTCGCCGCGAAGCGACCCTTCGCCGGCATCAACCAGTTGCACGCCGTGCTGATGGCGACGATCCAGAGTGCCGAACCCGACGTGCAATTGGCGCTGATCCGCGCGCATCCGGACCTCGCCAACAAAACCCAGCGCGCGGCGGGCCTCACTGCGGAATCGACCGACGAGCAGAACAGCGCCGGCCTCGACCGGCTGTCGGATGCCGAATACGCGGCGTTCGAGCGCGTCAACAATGCCTATCGCGACAAGTTCGGCTTTCCCTATATCGTCTGCGTGCGTCGTCACACCAAGGATTCTGTGCTGCGCGATTTCGAGACGCGGTTGCGCAATATTGCCAAGACCGAGACGCGACGTGCGATCGAGGAGATTGGCCGCATCTCGGCGCTGCGGCTCGATCAACTCGTCGCAGCCGATGACAAGCTCAAGGTCCATGGCCGGCTCTCGACCCATGTGCTGGACAACCACGCCGGCAAGCCTGCGCCGGGCATTGCGGTCGAGCTGGTCGAGCTCGCGAACCTTGGCGAGAGCCGCGTGGTTGCGCGCGCGGTGACCAATGCGGACGGCCGCACCGACCAGCCGCTGATCGGCGGCCGCCCGCTGCCGATCGGCCGCTACGAGCTCCGGTTTAGCGTGGCCAAATATTACGCCGAGCGCAACGTGCAGCTCACCGACCCGCCGTTCCTCGACGAGATCCCGCTGCGCTTTGCGATCAGCGAGCCGGAAAACCATTACCACGTGCCGCTGCTCGTCACGCCCTGGAGCTATTCGACCTATCGCGGCAGCTAGACGTGTTGCGCGGTCGATGCGACTGACGCGGCGTCTGCCTCCGCCGCAGCTCCTCCGCTCACACCGTTGAAGAAAGCATTGAGCAGCACGGAGACGATCGCACAGAGCAGGATGCCGGACTCCAGCAACGGCTGGAGATCGTGCGGCAAGTTCCTGAAGAATCCGGGTGCGGCGAGCGGGATCAGGCCGAAGCCGATCGAGATCGCGACGATGAAGAGATTGTAGCGATTGTTGCGGAAGTCGACCGAGGTCAAGATGCGTGCGCCCGTCGCCGCGACCATGCCGAACATCACGAGGCCGGCGCCGCCGAGCACGACCAGTGGCACGGCCTCGACCAGCGCGGCGAGCTTCGGCAACAGACCGAGCACGAGCATGATGCCGCCGCCCGTGACCGTCACCCAGCGCGAGCGCACGCCGGTGACCGAGACGAGGCCGACATTCTGCGAGAACGACGTGTACGGGAAGGTGTTGAAGATGCCGCCGAGCAGCGTGCCGACGCCGTCGGCGCGCAGGCCCCGGCTCAGGGCTTCGCGGTCGACCGTCTTGCCGGTGATGTCGCCGAGCGCGAGGAACATGCCGAGCGATTCGATCATCACGACGACCATGACGACGCACATGGTGATAACCGGCACCAGATGGAATTGCGGCATGCCGAAGCGGAAGGGGATCACGATGGCGCCCCAGGACGCCGCCGCGACCTTGTCGAAATGCATCACTCCGAGAGCGGTCGCGAGCACCGCGCCGGCGATGATGCCGAGCAGCACCGAGACATTGGCGAGGAAGCCGGTGCCCCATTTGATCAGGCCGAGAATGAACAGCAGCACGAACAGCGAGATGCCGAGTCCCTGCAACTGGCCATAGGCAGGATTGGGGAAGCTGCCGGGGACACCGTCGACCATCTTCGTCACGGTCGGCAGGCCGCCGCCCGCCCAGTTGATGCCGACCCGCATGAGCGAGATGCCGATGACGAGAATGATCGTGCCGGTGACGACGGGTGGAAACAGCGGCAGCAACCGGCTGACGAACGGCGCGACGATGATGCCGAACAGGCCGGCTGCGATCACCGAGCCGTAGATGCCGAGCAGGCCGATATCGGGTGCGGTGGCCATCGACAGCATCGGGCCGACCGAGGCGAACGTCACGCCCATCATGACGGGCGGGCGGATGCCGACACCAGGGAAGCCGAGGCATTGCACCAGCGTCGCAAGCCCGCAGGCGAACAGATCGGCGCTGATCAGGAAGGCGACGTCCTCCGGCGGCAGCTTGAGTGCGCGCCCGATGATCAGCGGCACCGCGACCGCGCCGGCATACATCACCAGCACGTGCTGGAGCCCGAGCGCAAGGAGGCGCGGGACCGGCAAAACCTCGTCGACGGGATGGTCTTCACTAGTCATGAACACAGCCCCCGAAACATGTGCCTAGCCAAACTTGTCGTGCAGTGCGGGAAACAGCCGGTCCGGCTTGAAGGGTGGTGCGGTGAATCGGATGCCGGTGGCATCCGCGATCGCATTGCCGAGTGCGGCCGCGACCGGATTGTACGGGCTCTCGCTCATCGACTTCGCACCCAACGGTCCGATCGTGTCGGACGTCTCGGCGAAGAAGACCTCGGTGCGGGGCACGTCGGCGAAGGAGGGCAGATGGTAGTCGCGGAATTTGGGGTTGGTGACGCGGCCGTCCGCGTCGATCACCATCTCCTCGTAGAGCGCGGCACCGAGCGCCTGCGCGACACCGCCTTCGACCTGACCGCGGCATTGCATGGGATTGGCGACGACGCCGGCGTCCGCCGCATGCACGCTCCTGAGAATCCGGAGCTCGCCGGTGCCCTTGTTCACGGCGACGCGAAAGCCCTGCACGTTGAAGCCGACCGAACGCGGCGTGCCGCCGGAATTGCCGGCGCCGGCGAACGGCTGTCCGCGTTCGCGCGCGAGCTTGGCCAACTCCGCAAAGGACATCCGCCGCACGCCGCTGACGACGGCCTCGCTCTCGAGCGTGCAGCTCCCGACGTCGCAGAGCCATGCGCCGGCAGCGGCCGCCTTCAGCTCGGTCGCAAGCTGCACGGCTGCCGCATGGGTCGCCTTGCCGGCGACGAACATGCCGGCGCTGCCATAGGCGCCGGTGTCGTGGCCGCCATGGGCGGTGTCGGACTGGCGCAGGCGGATCCGGTCGACGGTGGTCGCAAGCGTCGTCGCTGCGATCTGCCGGTGCACGGTGCTGGTGCCGTTGCCGAATTCCGCGGTGCCGACGGTGAGGTCGAAGCTGGCGTCGTCGTTGAGCGCGACCATTGCATCCGCCAGATGGCCCGCCGGGGGTACCGTGTCGATCATGGTCAGGGCGACGCCGTCGCCGATCAGCCACTCCGGCGACAGGTCCGGCTGCGGACCATCAGCCTGCATCGCGCGCTCGACGAGGTCGAGGCATTGGTCCAGCCCGTAGGAGCCGTAGTGCACGTCGTGAAATTCCGACGGCGGCGGCGACAGCATGGGGTCGCCGGGCTTGACGACGTTGCGCCGGCGCATCTCGTAAGGGCTGATGCCGAGCTGCTTGGCCAGCTCGTCGATCGCGGCCTCGACCGCGATCAGTGTTTGCGGCAAGCCATATCCGCGAAACGCGCCTGCCGGCACGGTGTTGGTGTAGACGGCGTAGCCGTCGACCCGCTTGTTCGGGCAATTGTAGACGGCGATGGACTCGGCCAGCGAGTGGAACATCACGGGGCCGGCGTGATTGCCGTAGGCGCCGGTGTTGGAGAGCACGTCGAGCTGAAGCGCGGTGAGCCTGCCGTCCGCATCGGCTCCAGCCTTGACGTGGACCCGCATCGGATGTCGCGTCGAGGTTGCGATGAACTGCTCCTCGCGGGTGAGCTCCAGCTTCACCGGCCGCCCGGTCTTGAGCGCGGCGAGCGCCAGAATGTCCTCGACGAACATCTCTTGCTTGCCGCCAAAGCCGCCGCCGACGCGCTCGCAGAACACGCGGACCTTGTCCATGGGAAGCTCGAAGATATCAGACAGCGCGCGCCGGGTCAGGAACGGCACCTGCGTCGAGGTGCGCACATTGAGCACGCCGGAAGCATCGAGCCAGGCCAGGCCGCCATGGGTCTCCAGTGCGGCATGCTGCACACGGTGACTGTGGAAAGTGCCCTCGAAGGTGACGGCGGATGTCGCGAGCGCAGCCGCCACGTCGCCGAATTCGCCATGTGTCTCCGCGGCGAGGTTGCGCTGGGCGTCGGCGATCCGGTTCGCGGTGGTGCGTTCGGGATGAATGACGGGTGCGCCCGGCGCCATCGCCTGCTCCGGATCGATCAGCGCAGGCAGGACCTCGTAGTCGACCTTCAGCCGGCGGCACGCGTTCTCGGCGGCGGCTTCGCTGTCCGCGACGACGGCGGCGACCTTCTGGCCGATGAAGCGGACGATGTCGTCGAGGACACGGGTGTCCTCGGGATCCATCCAGTCCTTCTCATGCCGCGCGGTCGACATCAGAGTAGTTGGCGCATCCTCATGCGTCAGCACCGCGTGCACGCCGGGAACGCTGAACGCTTCCGACGCGTCGATCGCGACGATCCTGGCGTGGGCGTGGGGTGAACGGAGCAGCTTGATATGCAGCAGGCCGTCGATCTGCGTGTCGAACGTGTAGCGCGCCTTGCCGCGCACGACATCGGGGCCCGCCGGCGCCGGCAGGCTGCGGCCGAATGCGGCGCCGGCCTCGACGCTCTCCTCGATATTGGTCTTGCCGAGCAACGCATCCTCGATCGAACGATACCCGGTGCAGCGGCAGATATTGCCCTTCAGCGCCACGCCGAGATCGGTACGCTGCGCCTGGTTCAGCGAGGCGCAGGTCAGGATCATGCCGGCGGTGCAGAAGCCGCATTGAAAGCCCTGCGCAGCGAGGAAAGCCTGCTGCATCGGATGCGCGCCGCTGTCTCCGCCCAGACCTTCGATCGTGGTGACGGCGCGCCCCTCGGCACGGAAGGCCGGGATCAGGCAGCTATGCACTGGCTCGCCGTCCAGCAGCACGGTGCAGGCGCCGCAATCGCCGGCGTCGCAGCCCTTCTTCACGCCGAAATGGCCGAGCTCGCGCAGGAACGTGCGCAGGCACTGGCCGGCGCGTGGCTCCTGCGGAAACGTCGTACCGTTGACCTCGAAGCTCATGACGACGGTGCTCCGAGGAGTTCGTCGCGAATCTCTTCGGCAAGCCGCAGTGTCATGTGCTTGCGCCAGAGCGGCTTGCCGTGGATGTCGGTGTGGTACAGATCGTCTGGGATCTGCTGCGCGATGGCCTCGCGAAGCGCTTTCGCGTCGGGCGGCTGGGCGAAGGATAGCCGGACCGGCCGTACCGTCGATGCGGTGACCGTGAGCGTCAGCGTGCCATCGGCATCCAGACTGCCGATCAGGAGCGCCGCCGAACGGCCGACCGGCGCCAGCGAGATATGGCGAAAGACCGTACGACGCTTCAGCGCGGCGATCGGAATATCGATCTGCCGGAGCAGGTCACCCGGCGCCAGAAGGTTGCTCTGGTTGCCGGTGACGAAGTCGACGACGGGCATCGTCTGTTCGCCGCCGCCGGCCTTCCAGATGGTGCAGATGCCCTCCAGCGCGGCAGTGAGCGAGATCATCGGTCCCGCTGGAAGCGACATGCAGAGATTGCCGCCGACGGTCGCCGTCTTCCAGATCTTGAACGAAGCAAGGAAGGCGCGGCAGCACTGGTTGATCAGCGGCGCCGCGAACCAGTCGGGTGGGCAGACGAATCCATCAAGCTGCGCAACGGTGCAGGTGGCTGCGATGCTGAAATGGCTCTCGGTGACCGTCAGCGCCGGCCATTTGAGGTCGGTGAGATCGATGAGCCGAGTGAGGTGAACTTGCGGCTCCGAGAACAGCCAGGTGCCGCCCGCGAGCCAAGCATCACCTGGCGTCCAAACGGGCAGCTGCGCGCGCGTTTGCGGATGGGCGACCGCTGTGATGGTATTCAAGTCCATGGCGACGCCAACGCTTCCAACGAGTGAATCGAGCCAGGAGAAAGTCTTGCAAGACGGGCGCCAAGTCGCAACAACAAGTCGCAGCAAAAACGTAATCAGACCGGCACCCGCCTTGCAGGCCTTTCGTCAGCGAATGTGAGGAGGAGCAGATTCATGAGCGACGCAAAGCCGATCTGGATCAGGGATCCCCTGGCTATCCTCGCCGATGGCGCCGAGCGCGGGATCGTGGTGAAAGGCGGCCGGATCGTCGAGCTCGTGCCGGCCGGCGCTGCGCCCACAACCGCTGACATCGCGGTGTTCGACGCTGGCGACCACGTCGTGCTGCCGGGCCTCATCAACACCCATCATCATTTCTACCAGACCCTGACACGGGCGCTACCCGCGGCGATGGACCGCGAGCTGTTTCCCTGGCTCCAGGCGCTCTATCCGGTGTGGGCGAAGCTGACGCCGGATGCGCTCGAGCTCAGCGTCACCGTGGCGATGTCCGAGCTGCTGCTGTCGGGCTGCACCACCACGACGGATCATCACTATGTATTTCCGGCAGGGCTCGAGGAGTCCGTCGATATCGAGGTCGACGTCGCAAAGCGGCTCGGCGTGCGTGTGCTGCTCACGCGCGGCTCGATGAACCTGTCGCAGCGCGACGGCGGTCTGCCGCCCGATAGCGTCGTGCAGGATGAGGACACCATCCTCGCAGACAGCGCGCGCGTGGTCGCCAGGCATCACCAGCGCGGTGCGGATGCGATGGTGCAGATCGCGCTCGCGCCTTGCTCGCCCTTCTCGGTGACGACGTCCCTGATGCGTGCGACAGCCGATCTCGCCGACAAGCTCGACCTGCGCCTGCATACTCATCTCGCCGAGACCGAGGACGAGAACAAATTCTGCCAGGAGATGTATGGCTGCCGTCCGCTCGACTATCTCGAGCAATGCGGCTGGCTCAATGCGCGGACGTGGCTCGCCCATGGCATCTTCTTCAACGCGGACGAGATGAAGCGGCTCGGCAAGGCGAAGACGACGATCAGTCATTGCGCCTGCAGCAATCAGCTCCTGGCCTCCGGCTGCTGCCCGGTCTGCGAGATGGAGGAGGCCGGTGTCGGCATCGGCATCGGTGTCGATGGCTCGGCCTCGAACGACGGATCGAACCTGATGCAGGAGGTGCGGGCTGCGTTCCTGCTGCAACGGGCGCGCTACGGCGTGACGAAGGTCAGTCACAAGGATGCGCTGCGCTGGGCCACGAAGGGCTCGGCGGCCTGCGTCGGCCGGCCGGAACTCGGCGAGATCGCTGTCGGCAAGGCGGCCGATCTCGCGCTGTTCCGGCTCGACGAGCTACGCTTTTCCGGCCATGGCGATCCCCTGGCCGCACTGGTGCTGTGCGGGGCGCATCGGGCTGACAGGGTGATGGTGGCAGGTAAATGGGTGGTGATCGACGGCGCGATCCCCGGCCTTGATGTGGCAGACCTCATCCGCCGCCACAGTTCGGCGGCGCGGGCCATGCAGGCCGGATAATATCCAGGCAAAAATAGAAAGAGGGGGCGACCACAAGTGCCGGGTGCTTCTGGCCACCCCCTCCGAACCTGTTCCGGGAGGAGCAGGTGATTTAGACAAAGCAAGAAGCGTGCTACTTGCCCGGCAGCTTGTCGTCGATGCCCTTCACGTAGAAATTCATCCCGAGAATCTGGCCGTCGTCGAGATTGGCGCCGCCCTTGCACTCGACAGGCTTGCCGTCCTGCCCAACGACCGGGCACTTGAACGGATGCAGCTTGCCCGCGGTGATCGCGGCCTGGGCATCCTCGGCGATCTTCTTCACGTCGTCGGGCATGTTGGTGTAGGGCGCCATCGCGAACATATGGCTGTCGAGGCCGCCCCAGCTGTCCTCGGATTTCCAGGTTCCGTCGAGCTCGGCCTTGACGCGGGCGATGTAGTAGGGACCCCAGGTATCGAGGATCGAGGTCAGCTGCGTCTTGGGCCCGAACTTGATCATCTCGGAATCCTGGCCAAAGGCGAGCTTGCCGCGTTCGCTGGCAATCTGCATCGCAGCGGGCGAATCCGTGTGCTGCATGATCACATCGGCGCCCTGGTCGATCAGCGCCTTGGCGGCGTCGGCCTCCTTGCCCGGGTCGAACCAGGTGTTGGCCCAGATGATCTTGACCTTGATGTTCGGGTTGATGGTCTGCGCGGCGAGGATCGTCGCGTTGATGCCGGAGACGACCTCGGGAATCGGGAACGAGCCGATATAGCCGAGCACTCCGGACTTCGACATCTTGGCCGCAATCAGGCCCTGGATGTAGCGGCCCTGGTACCATTTGGCCGAATAGGTCGACATGTTCGGGTTGCGCTTGTATCCGGTCGCGTGCTCGAAATGCACGTTCGGATATTTCTTTGCGACCTTCAGCGTCGGATCCATGTAGCCGAACGAGGTGGTGAAGATCAGCTTGTTGCCGGCGCGGACGAGCTGCTCGATGGAGCGCTCGGCGTCGGGGCCTTCAGGCACGTTTTCGAGAAAGGTGGTCTCGATCTTGTCGCCGAGCTCCTTCACCAGCGCCTGGCGTGCCAGCTCATGCTGATAGGTCCAGCCGAGGTCACCAACCGGGCCGAGGTAGATAAATCCGACTTTCAGCTTGTCGGCGGCGGAGGCTGCACTAACGCTCCCGGCAAGCAAGAGCCCGGCAGCCAGCGCAAGAAGTGATTTCCTCATCATCAATCTCCAAACATCAGGGGAAAGCCACGATCCGCAATGTGCGCGCCCCATCGCGCACGGTGCGGAAATGAAACGCTAGCGGTCAGGCACGAACACGGTGCCAAGCGCAGCCGGCGCAGTCGATCCGCCCGTGCGCGCGCGGGAGAGCAGGACCAGGACGATGACGGTCGCAAGGTAAGGCAGCGCCGACATGAGCTGCGAGGGAATGCCGACGCCCCAGCCCTGCGCGTGCAGCTGCAGGATCGTCACCGCACCGAACAGATACGCGCCGACCACGAGGCGGCCCGGCCGCCAGGACGAGAACACCACCAGCGCCAGTGCGATCCAGCCGCGGCCCGCGGTCATGCCGGGAATAAAGAAGGGCGTATAGGCGAGCGGCAGATAAGCGCCGGCAAGCCCGGCGCAGGCGCCCCCGAACATCACGGCGAAGGTCCGGATCCGCAGTACGGGGTAGCCGAGTGCATGCGCAGACACGTGGTTGTCGCCGCAGGCGCGCAGGATCAATCCTGGCCGCGTGCGGTACAGGAACCACCAGATGCCGGCGACCAGCGCCAGCGAGAAATAGACGAAGGCGTCCTCGCCGAACAGCACGCGGCCGATCAGTGGGATGTCCGTGAGGCCGGGAATGTAAAGATGCGCTGCCGGCGTGATGCGCTCGCCGACGAAACCGGCGCCGATCAGGCCGGAGAGTCCGACGCCCAGGATGGTCAGCGCCAGCCCTGTCGCAACCTGGTTGACCGCAAGCCCGAGCGCCATCAGTGCGAAGACCAGCGACATCAACGTGCCGGCGACGATGCCGAACAGTGCGCCGATGAAGATCGAGCCGGTCAGCCACGCACCTGCAAAGCCACACGCCGCACCGACGATCATCATGCCCTCGACGCCGAGATTGAGCACGCCGGATCGCTCGGTCACGAGCTCGCCGGTCGCTGCGATCAGGAGCGGCGTCGAGGCGGCAAGCACCGCGAGAATGATGGCCTCAATGAGTTCCACGAGCCACCTGTCGGTTCGGGAAGACCAGCTTGAAGCGGTAAAGAATGAGGGAATCGCAGGCGAGCACGTAGAACAGCAGAATGCCTTGAAAAACCTTGGTGACGTCCAACGGGATCTTCATCGCGATCTGCGCCTGCTCGCCGCCGATAAAGGTCAATGCGAGAAAAAGGCCTGCAATTAATATTCCAAGGGGATTCAGCCGACCGAGAAAGGCGACGATGATCGCCGTAAAACCGTAGCCCGGCGAGATGCCGGGCTGGAGATGCCCGACCGGACCCGCGACCTCGATGATCCCGGCGAGGCCGGCCAGCGCGCCCGAGACGGCGAAGGTCAGGATGATCAACTGGTTGGAATTGAAGCCGCCGAACCGCGCGGCACGGGGCGCTGCACCGACCACACGAATCTCGAATCCCTTGATGGTTCGCCCGAGCAGGATCGCCGCGCCAGCGACGACGAGAAGGGCGATGATCGAGCCGAGATGCAGCCGGCCGCCTTCGATCAGCAGCGGCACCGTTGCGACCGGATCGAACTCGGCCGTGGTCGGGAAGTTGAAGCCGTGCGGATCGCGCCAGGGGCCGCGCACGAGATAGTCGAGGAAGAGATCGGCGACATAGACCAGCATCAGGCTGGTCAGGATCTCACTGGCGCCGAACTTCACCTTGCAGATTGCCGGGATCAGCGCGTAGAGCGCGCCTGCGGCGGCGGCGAGCACGAGCATGGCCGGCAGTGCCCAGACGCCGGCGTCGGTGCCCTGCGTCTTCACCGCAATCCAGCTTCCGGCGACTGCACCGATCAAGAACTGCCCTTCGGCGCCGATGTTCCAGGCATTGGCGAGATAGCAGAGCGACAGTCCGATTGCGATCATCACCAGCGGTGTCGCCTTCACCGCGATTTCCTGGAGCGAATAGCTGTCGGTCAAAGGCGCGATGAAATAGGCGTGCAGGGCGAGCAGCGGATTCTTGCCGAGGATCGCGAACAGGATGACCATGGTCACGATCGTGAGGCCGATCGCGATCAGGGGAGAGATCAGCGCGATCGTGTTGGAGCGCTCGGCGCGCTTCTCAAGCACCAACTGCATGCGCGGCCTCCCTCGGCTCCAGCGTGCTGCCGCCCATCAACAGGCCGAGTTTTTCGCGCGTCGCCTCGCTGGTGGCGAGCGGCGCAGACAGATGGCCATGGAACATCACGGCGATGCGGTCGGCGATTTCCGCGAGTTCGTCGAGGTCCTGGCTGGTCACGAGCACGGCGGCGCCTGCGGTTGCGAGATCAAGCAGCGCCTGGCGGATGACGGCGGCAGCGCCGGCGTCGACGCCCCAGGTCGGCTGGCTCACCACCAGCACCGCGGGATTGCGCAGGATCTCGCGTCCTACGATGAATTTCTGCAAATTGCCGCCGGAGAGGGATGCGGCTTCGGGATCGCGCTTGGCCTTGCGGACGTCGAACGTCTCGGTTGCGCGGTCGACCGTCTTCAGAGTGGCCGCGGTATCGATGAAGCCGTGATGGACCATGCCGCTGGCGGCGTGCCCGGTGAGCAGCGCATTCTCCGAAAGCTTCATGCGCGGCGCGGTGCCGTGGCCTAGCCGCTCCTCGGGAACGAAGGCCGCGCCGAGCTTGCGGCGCTGCGTGATCGAGAGATGGCCGGCGGCAAGACCTTCGATCACGATCGTGCCGGGATCCTTCGACAGGCGTTCGCCGGACAGCGCGGCGAACAGTTCGTCCTGTCCGTTGCCGGCGACCCCGGCGATGCCGAGGATCTCGCCGCCTTTCAGCTCGAACGAGATGTGCTCAAGGCGCACGCCATGCGCCTCGCCAGGGGCGAGCGAGAGATCGTTGACGACGAGGCGCGGCACCGTGGTCTGCCGGCCGGCGGCCGCCTTCACTTCCTTGATCTCGCCGCCGACCATCATCCGCGCGAGCGAAGCTGCGGTCTCAAGCCTGGGATTGCACGTCTCCACCTTCTTGCCGCCGCGCAGGATCGTTGCCGTGTCACACAGGCGCTTCACCTCCTCGAGCTTGTGGCTGATGTAGAGGACGGCGCGACCTTCGGCCTTGAGCCGCTCCAGCACGACGAAGAGCTGGTCGGCTTCCTGTGGCGTCAGCACCGCGGTGGGTTCGTCAAGGATCAGGAATTGCGGATCCTGCATCAGTGCGCGGACGATCTCGATGCGCTGGCGCTCGCCGACCGACAATTGCCAGACCTCGCGTTTGGGATCGAGCGGCAATCCATAAGTCTTCGACACCTGCTCAAGCCGCGCCGACATGTCCTTGAAGGATTCTTTCCCGTCGAGGCCGAGCGCGACGTTCTCGGCGACGGTGAGATTGTCGAACAACGAGAAGTGCTGGAACACCATGCCGATGCCGCGGCTACGCGCTTCCGAGGGACCGGACAGCATGATCGGCTGGCCCCGCCAGAAAATCTGGCCGGCGCTGGGCTGGATCAGCCCGTAGATCGCTTTGACCAGCGTCGACTTGCCGGCGCCGTTCTCGCCGAGCAGCGCGTGGATTTCCGTTGGCCAGATATCGATGTCGATGGCATCGTTGGCGAGGAAATCGCCATAGCGCTTGGTGAGCCCGACCGTCTTGAGGAGCGGGGACTCGCCGGAATGCAGGCTGTTAGCCGTGGGATCCAACATTCGCCGATGCGCTTGCATGGGGTGAAGTGCCTCAATACTGGGCTAGTTTGAACCGCTGCGTAAGGTGTGAAAAAGCGTCATCCCTTGCTCAACGCTTCGGCAGGCAGGAGGTGTCGGCGAGTCGCTGCTCTCGCTGGGCGGCGATGGTCCTCAATTGCCTCCTGAACAGCCTTTGAAGCTCCCGCTTGCGTGTGGCGCCTGTTGCAAATTTGTGACGGCTCAAGCCAAATCGGAACCCGCTATGCAGGTTTGATGCGAAGTTGAGCAGAGACGCGCCATCACGCGTATGCATTTGCGACCTGCGCGACAGTAGCTCCCGCCCATCGTGTCTGCCTTGTCCGCTCGACATGAAAAGGCGAGCGAAATCAAACGGGATTATCCGGCAATGGCCGCTCCCGCCTGACTTCGTGGCGGTGAGGTTGGCCTTCCAAATCCGCCGGTGAAACGCGGCGCCCTGTGCAAACAAGCGGCACGCCTTGAAACAAGTTGAGGCTTCTCACTCCGGGAGATCGGCGCAAGTGTCGCACCCAAGGGACGTTCATTTTTACGTGTCCAAACTTGGGGGTATTCGGATGTCGTTTCGTATGAAGGCAATTGCGGCGGCGGCGCTGTCACTTGCTACGCTCGCTACCGGTGGCCTGGCTCAAGCAGCCGACTTGCCGGTCAAGGCCGCCAAGAAGGCGGCTGACCTTCCGTTCTTCCTGGTGATCGACGACCGCGTCACCTTCTCCTACATCTTCAATGCCTCGCAGCCTGGTGCGTTCACCAACACCAACGGCGTGATCAACGCCAAGACGACGAAGCAGGTCTACTCCTTCACCCATTTCGATGCCTGGACCTACGGCACGAACTTTTTCACCATCTCGATGTTCAAGTCGGACCACAACGATCCTGCCGGCCCGTGTACCGCCACAGGCGTGATTGTGTCGCCGGCTGCAGGCTTCGCAGCGACGCCCACGAGCTGTGCCGGCGCGACCGAAATCTACGGCCTTTTCCGCTCGACCTTCGGCTGGAACGAGATATTCAACACCAAGGCCTTCACCCAGGGCCCGCTGCATAACATCTCGTTCGAGGTTGGCATGGACGCCAACACGGAGAACCGGTATTTCGGCGCGGCCAAGCGCGACGTTGTCGCCGGTCTGCAGTTCGCCTTCGACCTTCCCTATAAGGGCTACTTCAACGTAGCGCCGCTGGTGTATTGGGAGTTCGCCAACCACAACTCCTTCTCGCAGTGCGGCGCCGGTTGGTCCGCTCCATGTATTGCCGACGGCAACACGTCGTTCAAGCCGACCTGGGCGATCGAAACCAACTACTATATGGACCTCGGCTTCCTGCCGCAGAACATGCAGTATTTCTCGATCAGCGGCCGCGCGGCGTGGTACGGCAAGAAGGGCACCGACACCGAGCCGCTTCCCGCCAGCGTTGCCAACAACGTCTATCCGACCAAGGTCGAGTTCAATTCCGAGCCGATCCGCCTGACCCTCGATGCCTCGAAGGCGATTTGGGGCGACAAGTACTCGCACTTCGTCGACGTCTGGGTCGCCTATCGCTACTGGCAGAACAAGTTCGGCCTTGATCACAACAATGCCTTTGCTTGCACCACCTTCGTCGGTGGTACGAAGGTGAGCACCGGATCCTGCACCGAGTCCTCGCTCTACTCCGGCATCACTGTGAAGTTCTAACCACCTGACACTCTTCAGGTGAATGACGATGACGCCGCGTCAAACCTCCGCGGCGTCATCTTCGTTTGGGGGATGGGCTGGGTACCGGCAGGCAGCCCTTCGGTGAGCGCGGGGCAAGGCCCGCTCGGCGCCGCCTACTTCGTCCACACGCCGTCGTGCAGCGCTTCGGCCTCGTCTTCGAGCAGCGGCCCCGCAACCTCTGTCGGCCGCTGGCCACTGGCAAAGACCTCGCGACAGGGCAGGTCGAGCGTCGGATTCTCCGGATGATCGCCGGTGATGCCGCGCAGGCGGTGTTCGCTGAGGCCATAGACGACACGGCCGATGCCGGCCCAGTAGATCGCACCGGCGCACATCGCGCAGGGCTCGGCGGACGAATAGAGCGTGGCCCTCGCCAGAACCTCGCGGCCGAGCGTGCGGCAGGCCTGCGTCGCGGCAAGGCGCTCGGCATGCGCGGTGCCGTCGTGATCCGGCATGTAGCCGTTCTCGGCTTCGATCAGGACCTTGCCTTCGGCGTCGACGACGATGCAGCCGAAGGGATGGTTGCCGTGGGTGAGGGAACGGCGGGCGACCGTGAAGGAAAGGCGGAGGAAGTGCTGGTCGCGCCCGGATCCGCCGCTCATCGCTCTTCCCTGGTCAATGCCCCGCCATATGCCGGCCGACCACGGTGAGATCGGCTTCGCTGGTCCGTGCTTCATACACGAATTCGCCGTGGAACATCACCACCAGCCGATCGGAGAGTTCAAGGAGTTCGTCGAGGTCCTCGCTGACCAGCAGCACCGCGGCGCCGCGGTTGCGCGCGGCCATGATCTCGGCATGGATTTGCGCCACCGCTGCGAAATCGAGCCCGAAACAGGGATTGGCTGCGATCAGCACCTCGACGTCGCCGCCGAGCTCGCGGGCCAGCACGGCGCGCTGGACGTTGCCGCCCGACAGCGCCGAGATCGGCGTGTCGGGCGTGCGGGTCTTGATCTTGTACTGGGCGATCTTCTTCCTGGCGTCGACGCGGAAGGCGCCGCGGTTGAGCCACCAGCCGAGGCTTGCGAAGGGCGCGCGATCGAACTCGCGGAAGGCGATGTTGTCGGCGACACTCATGCCGCCGACACAGGCGTTCTTCAGCGGCTCCTCCGGCAGAAGTGACATATTATGCCGCCGCATCTCCTCGCGGCTGGCGTGATAGGGGGCGCCGGCGACGCGGATCTCGCCGCTCTCCGCCTCGCGCTGCCCGGCCAGCACCTCGACGAGCTGGCGCTGGCCGTTGCCGGAGACGCCGGCGATGCCGACGGTCTCGCCGGCACGAACGGTGAGGGAGACGTCATGCACGGCGATGGCGCCGGCGTCGTCGAGCGCGCGCATCTTCGCCAGCTCCAGCCTCGCCTTGCCGGCCTCACCGGTGCGCGGCGGCTGCACCGTCAGCTCCTCGGCGCCGATCATGGTGCGCGCCATCGCGTCCGGCGTTAGTTCGGAAACCTTGCCGGCGCCGGCGAGCTTGCCGCGGCGCAGGATCGTGACGTCGTCGGCGAAGGCCATGACCTCGCGGAACTTGTGCGTGATCATCAGGATGGTCAGCTCGCCCTTGACGACCATGTCGCGGAGCATGCCGAGCACCTCGTCGGCTTCCGCAGGCGTCAGCACCGAAGTCGGCTCGTCCAGGATCAGGAAGCGGCGCTTCAGGTAGAGCTGCTTGAGGATCTCGCATTTCTGCCGCTCGCCAGCCGAGATGTCGGAGACTTTTGAGCTGAGCGGGACCTTGAACGGCATGCGCGCGAGAAAGGCCTCGAGTTCCTTCATCTCTTTCGGCCAGTTCACCACGGCCGGCACGTCGTCGCGCGCCAGCACCAGATTTTCGGCGACCGTCATCGCCGGCACCAGCGTGAAATGCTGGTAGACCATGCCGAGGCCGAGTGCGTGAGCGTCCTTTGGATTGCCGATCGCCTGCTCGCGCCCGCCGACCAGAATGTCGCCCTCGGTGGCGTGATAGTAGCCCATGATGCATTTGACGAGGGTCGACTTGCCGGCGCCGTTCTCGCCGAGCAGCGCATGGAACGAACCCGGCCGCACTTTCAGCGCGACATTGTCCAGCGCCAGGAAATCCCCGAAACGCATGGTCATGGCGATAGCGTCGACGCCGAAGGCGCCCGATGGCGGTGGCGTTTCGCCGACGATCACGAAATCGCTCCGATGAAGGCGTCGGAGGTCGAGACCGCGCCGAACACGCCGCCCTGCATCTTGATCATCTTCAGCGCGTGCTCGTGATTGCTCTTGTCGGTCGCACCGCAGCAGTCATGTAACAGAACGCATTCGAAGCCGCGGTCGTTGGCCTCACGCATGGTGGTGTGAACGCAGACGTCGGTGGTGATGCCGGTGAGCACGATGTTCTCGATGCCGCGCACGCGCAGGATCAGCTCCAGATCGGTGGCGCAGAACGAGCCCTTGCCGGGCTTGTCGATGATCGGTTCGCCAGGCAGCGGCGCGAGCTCCGGGATGATGTCCCACCCGGGCTCGCCGCGCACCAGGATGCGGCCGCAAGGGCCGGGATCGCCGATGCCGGCGCCGATCTGCCGGGACCGCCAGCGCTTGTTGGCAGGCAAATCCGAGAGATCGGGGCGGTGGCCTTCGCGGGTATGGATGATGTGAAAGCCTTGGCTCCGCATGGCCGTCAGCAGTTTCTTGATCGGCTCGATCGGCGCCCGCGTCAGGGACAGGTCATAGCCCATCTTGTCGACATAGCCGCCGACGCCGCAGAAATCGGTCTGCATGTCGATGATGATGAGCGCGGTGTTCGCGGGGCGCAGATCGCCGTTATAGGGCCAGGCGTAGGGCTCGGACTTGATGGTGCGCTCGGGCATGATTTCGCTCTCTAGCGGGTGATCGACAATTCGGCCGGGGCTCCGGTCAGCGTGCGTTTCGGCGAGCAGGTGATGATCATGATCGCCAGCGTCAGGATGTAGGGCGCGGCGTTGAAGAGGTGATAGCCGGAGGTGACGCCGACCGATTGCAGCGCCGGGCCGAGCGCCGCGGCGCCGCCGAAGGCGAGCGAGGCCCACAGACACAGCAAGGGGTCCCAGCGTGCGAAGATCACGAGCGCGACGGCCGTGATGCCCTGGCCCGAGGACAGGCCCTCGTTCCAGCTTCCGGGATAGAACAGCGACAGGAACGAACCGCCGATGCCGGCGAGGAAGCCGCCGACCATGGTCGCGCGCAGGCGGATCAGCAGCACGGAGTGGCCCATCGCACGCGCGGCGTCCGAACTCTCGCCTGCGGTGCGGATCAGGAGGCCCCAGCGCGTGGTCCGGAAGGCCCAGTAGAGAATCGGCGCGAGCGCGACGCCGATCAGGAAGAGCACGTTGACCCGTAGTGCCGCGCGCACCTGCGGAATGTCGCTCCACCAGCCGAAATCGATCGCGGGCAGCCGCGGCGCGGTAGGCTCGATCAGCGGCTTGCCGAGATAGAAGGCAAGCCCGGTGCCGAACAGCATCAAGGCGATGCCGACCGCAATGTCGTTGACCCGCGGCAACGAGCAGATGCCGGCATGCAGCGCGCCCAGAAGCGCGCCGGTGATGCCAGCGGCGAGCACGCCCAGCCATGGCGATCCCGTGAGGTAGGAAATGCCGTAGGCGCTCATCGCGCCCATCACCAGCGTGCCTTCGAGGCCGAGATTGATGCGGCCGGAGCGCTCGGTGATGCATTCCCCCAGGCTCACGAACAGGAACGGCGTCGAGACGCGAATGGCGCCGCCGAGCACGGCGAGCGGGACGGTCCAGAGTCCGATCGAGCCGTCAGCCATCTCAGGACTTTCCCTTCAGAAACCCGATGCGGCCATAGAGCGCATCGCTGGCCAGCACGAAGACGAAGATGATGCCTTGCAGCACCAGCACGGATGCATCCGGCAATCCGAGGCGGCGCTGCAACAGCCCGCCGCTGGCGCTGATACCACCGAGCAGGATCGCGACGGGGATAATGGCGAGCGGATTTTGCCGCGCCAGGAAGGCAACGAGAATCCCTGTGAAGCCGTAGCCTGCCGCGAGGTTCGCGTTGGTACGCCCCTGCACGGCGGCGACCTCGACCATGCCGGCAAGGCCAGCGGCGCCGCCGGCGAGGAAGCAGATGGTCAGGATCAGCTTGCTGACATTGAGGCCCACGATCTTCGCAGCGCGGATGTTGCCGCCGGCAACACGCGCGGCGAAGCCGAACACGGTGTGATAGATCAGGATATAGGCGGCGATCGCGGCGATCAGGCCGAATACGAGACCCCAATGCACGTCGGTGCCGGGGATCGATCCGATCATGTTGGCCGCGCCGATCTCGCGGGTCGACGGCTTGTTGAGGCTGGCGGGGTCGCGCATTGCGCCTTCGACGAGATGGTTGAGGACCGCCAGCGCGATGTGGACGAGCAGCAGGCTCGAGATCGTCTCGTTGACGCCGCGATATTGCCGCAGCGCGCCCGAAAGCATGACCCACAGGCCACCGCCGATCACGCCGGCAACGACCATGGCGATCTGCACGATGAGCGGCGGCATGCCCTGAAGCACCAGCGCCGCGCTGGTTGCCGACAGCGCGCCGATCAGGAGCGCGCCTTCGCCGCCGATAATGACCATGCCGAGCTGCGCGGGCAGCGCGGTGCAGAGCGCCGTGAGGATCAGCGGCGCTGCGCGCGTCAGCGTGTTCTGCCATGAGAACCAGGTGCCGAACGCGCCGTAGTACATGTAGAAATAGAGGTCGAGCGGGTTCTTGCCGAACATCGCGACGAAGATGCCGAAGGCCCCGAGCGCGCCGGCCAGCGCCGCGCCCGGGATCAGGATGTATTCGATCGCTCCGCCGTGACGTTGGAGGAATCCCGGATCGGCGGCCGGGGCAATTGACCCGACCGCTTCAACGGGATCCGCAGCTTCCGTCGTCACGAAGTCGCTCCGACCACGCCCTCCACGAGATAGTCCATCTTCTCGAGCTCGGGATCCTTCTGGCCGCGATCGGTGCCGGCCGCGATCACTGTCTTGCCCTTGTTGTCGACCAGCCCACCCTTGAAGATGGCGTAGCCATCACCGGAAAAGAACTTGGCCTTGACGTCGTCGGCGTGCTTGCGCGCCTCCGCGGAGACCGCTTCGCCATAGGGCGAGGTCTTGACGATCTCTTCCTTGAGGCCGCCGCGATAGAAGTTCGGGATGCTCTCGCCGGCGGCGATCATCTTGACGAATTTGGGGTACAGCGCTTCCCAGTTCCACTCGGCTCCCGTGAGATACGCCTTCGGCGCGAGCGGCGACTGGTTGACGTGATAGCCGCACACCATGGCGCCCCGACGCGCGGCGTTCTCGACCATGGTCTTCGGACCGTCGACGTGACAGGTGAGGACGTCGACGCCCTGGTCGATCAGGCTGTTGGTGGCCTCGGCTTCCTTGACCGGCATCGACCAGTCACCGGTGAAGATGACCTGCGTGGTGGCCTTGGGATTGGCAAGCCTCGCGCCCAGCGCGAATGCGTTGATGTTGCGCAGCACCTGCGGGATCGGTTTCGCGGCGACGAAGCCGAGCTTGCCGCTCTTGGAGGTGTAACCGGCGACGATGCCCGAGATATATTGGGCTTCGTCGATATAGCCGAAATAGCTGCCTGCGTTTTTCGGGTCCTTGTCGCTCCAAAGGCCGCCGCAGTGCTCGAAGTGCAGCTTCGGGAATTTGTTGGCCATCTTGACCATGTGAGGATTGTAGTAACCGAACGAGGTCGGGAAGAGCAGGGTGGCGCCGTCGAGATTGATCATGGACTCGATCGTCTTCTCGACCGCGTCGGTCTCCGGCACCTTCTCTTCTTCCACGACCTTGAGGCCGGGAATCTTCTTCAGCGCCGCCGCGCCCTGCGCATGCGCCTGGTTGTAGCCATAGTCGTCGCGCGATCCGACATAGATGAAGCCGATGGTCGTCTCGGCCGCAAAGGACGGGCGGGCGCCGGCCGCCGCGCCGAGGGTGAGGGCCGCACCGCCCTGCAACAAATGACGTCGTGAGATCCTGCCAAATTCCATTGCTTGCTCCCCTTGGCGGATGCACCGCCTCATCTCGCGCTGCGCCGGTCTGGCGGAGCCCGGGATCAATTGTCGCAAGCTTCGTGCCAGAGATTACGAGGAGGGCATTTCCAATTAAGTTATTGAAATTATGTATTTATTTTAGGTGCTCTGATCTTGATCAGGAAAGCGGCAGGTGAAATTATAGGCGGTATTTTGTGATTGTATGCAATGGAGTTAAGCAATCTTGACCGGCTTGGACATGTGCATGACGAGGGCCGGGTGGTCTGCCGGCGACCGCATCCATGCTAACCACGCGCTGATTGGAGCGGCGTCGGCAGCGTGATTTCGCTGGCACCGAACTTGAATCGATTATCGCCAGGATCGCCGTCGCCGCGGTCCCAAGAGATGGAAAGCTCGCCGAGATGGCTGCTGGTAACGCCGTTCAGAATGGTTCGCTCGGCGAAGAGATCGTGCGAGGGATCAACGAGCTCGCGGCGATCTCGGAAGAAGGCGACAAGCTCACCCGCATCTATCTGACCAGCGAGCTGCGCAAGGCCGCGGACCTCATCCTGAGCTGGATGCGCGACGCCGGCATGAGTGCGCGTCTCGACGCGATCGGCAATGTCTGCGGGCGCTACGAAGGCGAGCGGCCGGGCGCGCCTTGCCTGATGCTCGGCTCGCACTACGACACCGTGCGCGATGCCGGCAAATGGGACGGGCCACTGGGCGTGATCACGGCGATCGCCTGCGTCGCCGATCTCAACCGCCGCGGCAAGCGCCTGCCGTTCGCGATCGAAATCGTCGGTTTTGCGGATGAGGAGGGGGTGCGCTTCGCCTCGACCTTGCTGGGCAGCCGCGCGGTGGCCGGCACTTTTGACGAGAGCGTCCTCAACACACGCGACCGTGACGGCGTGTCCATGCGCGATGCGCTGGTGCAGTTCGGGCTCGACCCCGATCATATCGGCGCGGCCGCACGAGCCCGGCGCGAGTTGCTTGCCTATCTCGAACTGCACATCGAGCAAGGGCCGGTGCTGGAAGCACAAAACCTGCCCGTCGGCGTGGTCTCCGCGATTGCGGGCGCGACACGGCTTGCCGCGCGGCTGACCGGCATGGCGGGGCACGCGGGCACGGTGCCGATGGCGCTCCGGCGCGATGCGTTGGCGGGCGCGGCCGAATGTATCGGCGCGATCGAACAGTTTTGCCGCACCGACGAGGATGGGCTGGTCGGCACCGTCGGCTACATCCAGGGAAGGCCCGGCGCGACCAACGTCATTCCGGGCGAGGTGTCGTTCACCATCGACATGCGGGCACCGACCGACATGCACCGCAAGCGCGCGGTCGCCGATGTCGTCAGGCAGATCGAAGCCATTGCAAAGCGCCGCCAACTGTCGCTTCAGCTCGACGTCACCCACGAGAACCGCACCGCGCCTTGCGCGCCCTGGCTGAAGGACCAGATCGCGCAGGCGATCGGAGCGGAGGGTTTTTCCGTGTTCGAGCTGTCGAGCGGGGCCGGGCATGACGGCATGGCCATGATCGACATTGCCGACGTCGGCATGATCTTCGTCCGCTGCCGCGGCGGCATCAGCCATCATCCGGACGAGCATGTCGAGCCCGCCGATGCCGACGCCGGCGCGCGGGTGTTGCTGCGGCTGATCGAGAATTTTCGGCCGCGGGAGGACCGCACCGGCGCGACCTGAGTGTCGGGAGTTCACGTCATCGGAGCGAGATGCGAATCAGCCATGCTTGGAATGGTGACCGGCCAGTGCCGGGATCACCGCAGACCAGGCGAACATGAACAGCGATATTTCCTTGCCGTCCCATCGCGAGAACCGGTTTTATCAAGGCGCGGCTGCGACCTTTGTCGCCAACGCGCTTCAGGCCGTGAATTTTCTCGGTGATCGATTCCTGAGGCCGTCACATCATCCGTTCACGGCCATCGAGGACCTCTATCGGCACTCGATGGACAGCGCCTTTTCGGTGTCCGAGTCGTTTCTCGTCACGGGCGCGCCGCACGCCTCTGCGTACTATCCGCGCGACTTCGCCTGGTTCTATCCCGACGTCCTCGACCCCGACACCATCATGGATTCGCAGGACGCGGTACGGCGGGCACGTTTGCTCGAAAAGAGCGTCCGCCTGCTGCTGGAAGCGGTTCGCGCCGACGTGGTCACGACGACCATCGTCCCGGCGGGGCGCACCCGGTACCTCGGCGTGAACTATTTCTCGCGCCCCTCGGATACGCTGCTTGGCATTCTGGCCGGCCTGCAGCAGATGATCTCTGCCGAGGAGAGAGCGTCATCTTTCCTGGCGATGTCGCAATGCGCGCATGCGGGCCGCCTGCTGCTGGCCGAATATTGCGGTGATCTGAAGCGCGCGATCCTCCAGCTCGCAAGCGAGCTCGAACCTTTCAATGATGATGGCTCCACGTATTTGCTGTGCGACGCCGGTGCTCCGCGCTCTGCGGCAACCGACACGCGCGCCGAGCGCAGGCGTTTCGTCACCAATGCCTGCGTTTACACGACGTTCGTGTGGGGCGCGCAGCTCGGAATCGTCGACGAGAACGAGCTGAAGCGGCTGCTCGGACGCGACCTGGCGCAGTACAAGAGGACCTGCTCCGCCTGTTCGGCAAGGGCGGCTATATCAGGCATTCCCTCGATGGCCCAACGGGCTCGCCGGTGTTCTCGGTCGCGCTGGATTTCGTCAGCGTGCATCGCGGCTTCTGGGATCTGAACGAGGAAAGCGAGCGCGCGCTGTTCGCGGCAACGGCGGATCTGATCATTGCGGAGCCGCGCTTTCGCATCCCCACCACGTTCCACTTCCTGGTGTCGGCGGATAATCCGCGCAACAAGATGATCCACAAGATCGCGGCTCCCGCCTACCAGGGACGGTCGTCCTGGCCGACGTTCAACGTCGAGTTCGCGGATCGCATGCTGGACTATGACGAATTCTCGGGGAGCGATACCTACCGCGCCTGCGCGCAAGGAATATTGAAGGACATCCGCACCGCGACCGAAGTCCACGGCGGCTATCAGGAACTGATCTCGGAGCAGGGCCTGAAATATCGCACCTGGGCCTACAAGGGCGCCGTGGCCCACTCCTGGTTTCCGCGTTTCCTCTCCGTCTGGAGGAGGGCGTATGGAACGCCGCTCCTCCGTTGGAATGACTGAACGGCGCTACCCCGCCGTTACGTCAACAAGCTCACCACCATCGAGGACCTTTGCCGCCTTGGCGCGATCGAGGTCGCCTTCCCAGGCGGCGACTACCACGGTCGCAACGCAATTGCCGGTGAGGTTGCCGACCGCGCGAGCCATGCCGATGAACCAGTCGACCGACAAGACCAGCACGAGGCCGATCGCAGGGATGCTCGGCACCGCGTTCAGCGTCGCCGCCAGAATCACGATCGCAGAGCCCGGCACGCCATGCGCGCCTTTCGAGGTGATCAGCGACACGCCGAGCACCAGCAGCAGATCGCCGAAGGACAGCGGCGTGTTGGTCGCCTGCGCGATGAAGACGACGGCGAGCGTGAGGTAGATCGAGAAGGCGTCGAGGTTGAAGGAATAGCCGGTCGGGATGACGAGACCGACGACGGAATCCTTCACGCCCATCCGCTCCAGCTTCTTCATGATCTGCGGCAGCACGGCATCGGACGAGGCGGTCGCGAGCACGATGGTCAGCTCCTCGCGCAGGTAGGCGAGGAATTTGAGGATGTTGATGCCGGCGAGCGCCATGACGCCGCCGAGCACGCCCAGCACGAAGATGCCGACCGAGACGTAGAACAGCGCCACCAGTGAGACGAGCTGCTTGAGCGAGCCGACGCCGTATTTACCGACGGTGTAGGCGACTGCGCCGAGCACGCCGAGTGGAGCAACGCGAACGATAAGCCCCATGACGCGGAACAGCACGGTCGAGGCGGCATCGATCATCGAGGTGACGAGCTTGCCCTTCTCGCCGCCGACCAGCGCGAGGCCTACGCCGAACAGCACGGCGAAAAACAGAACCTGGAGCACGTCGTTGCGCGACAGGGCGTCGAACGAGGTGCTCGGGATCACGTTGAGGAGGAAGGAGCCGATGCCGCCGCCCTGCAGCTTGTGGGCGTTGTCGGCGTAGGTATTGAGCGCCTTGGCATCCAGCGTCGAGGGGTCGATGTTCATGCCATGGCCGGGGCCGAACGTGTAGGCCAGGATGAGACCTACCACGAGCGCGACTGTGGTCATCACCTCGAAATAGATCAGCGCCTTGACCCCGACCCGACCGACCTTCTTGAGGTCGCCCGCACCGGCAATGCCGTGCACGACGACGCAGAACACGATCGGCGCCACGATCATCGAAATCAGCTTCAGGAAGGCGTCGCTGAGGATCTTGAGGGAGATTGCAAAATCCGGCACGGCCACGCCGAGGATGATGCCGAGGATCAGCGCGGCCAGGACCTGGACGAACAGCGATGTGTAGAGCGGCTTTGGCTCGGCGGCCGGGGCCGCGGCAATGGTCGACATGGTGACTCCCCCGTTTTGACGACGTCTCGATCGTCGAAAGGAGCAACTAGCGTGCCAGATTGTCGCGGTTTTCGCTGAGGAGGTGATTTATTCCGCTGCTTTCCCAGTGCGACCTGACACCCGCATCGGCACCGGGAGACCGTTCGAGGTGCCGCCGGTCACGTTGACGCGCGATTTGGCGTCGTCTGTCACGTTCCGCGCGCGGGTGACCGCGTCACGCCGCGAGATCCAGCAGCCGACACGATCCGCGTACCAGCACCTTGCGTCCATTCGGCGTCATGACCGGGACGCCGTCGCCGACGACGACAAGGCCAAGCTTGACGAGGCTTTCGATGAGATAGGCCTTCGAAAGGCGAACGTTCGACACCGGATTGCGGAGCGCTTTCAGAACCTCCCATTGGTCCGGCGAAAGATCGAAATCGATGTCGTTGCTCATGTTGCCTCAAGCCGTGGTGCCGTTGGTGCGCCTCTGTTAGCGGCGCTGCATGAAGACCGTGCGACGACAATGAGTCGGGAATCCGGTGAGGTGTTTAGAACATCTCTTCACAAATTGCTGCACGTCGTTGCGCCACAAGAGTTAAGATCGGCGGACGGCGAATATCGTCCCGGGCCTCGATCACGTATTGATGATGTGGGCTTGATGTTGCTCCGCGAACTACCGCGCTGCACGGGCAGCGCTGCTGTCCCATTCTGCGTCGCAATATGCATAGAAATCATGAGACGAAGGGTTCGGGATTCTGTTACGCTGATTGGCGGGGAATGGCTTCCACACGGCAGGAGTGGAGTGCATGAACAGGCTGGTCGAAATTCGCAGTCAGGAATCCCTGTGCCGGGAGCGCGCCGCGCTTGATTTCGAGCGCCGGGTTTTCTGGCTTGCGCAAGCCCAGGAATGGAAGCAGCGCGCGCTCGACGAAATCGCCTATCATTTCCGGGAGTGCAATGTGGTTCAGGCGGAGCTGGCGCGAAACTGACGTCGGCTGTGGGTAAGACCTACTGATAAGTCGCCACGATATCGGACACCGCGCGCTCGAGCTGCTGCGCGGTGGCGCACTGGCGCACCACGCTGCAGAAGGTCGCATAGCGCGGCATCTCGGAATCGCCAAAGCCCCAGGCGAGACGTCCTTCGGGATTGAGCCACACCAGCCGCTTCGAGCGCTCGGAGATGCGGCGCAGGATGTCGGCGCGCGGATCGAGATTGTTGCTGCGGGCATCACCCAGCACGATCACCGTGGTCTGCGGCGTCAGCGTGCTCATAAACTCCTTCTCGAAATCGACCAGCGACGAGCCGTAGTCGGAGGAGCCGAAGCCGACCTTGGACATGATCTCGGCCATCGCCTCTTCCGGCGATTTCTTTTCGAGGATGTCGCTGACTTCGATCAGTTGCGAGGAGAAGGCGAAGGAATGGACGTCGTCGACCACTTCGTGCAGCGAGTGGATCAGGAGCAGGAAGAAATCCGAGACCTGCGCGACCGAGCCGGAGACGTCGCAGAGCGCCACGATCTTCGGCCGGTCGCGACGCTTGCGCTTCCAGGCCGTGAGAAAGGGGATGCCGCCCCAGGCGGCGTTGCGGCGCAGCGTGCGGCGGACGTCGAGATGCCCGCGCCGTTGGCGCTTGCGTGGTTTCGAATAGCGCTCGCGCAGGCGCCGCGCGATCTGGCGGATGAGCGCGCGCATCTCGGCGACATGGCGCCGCTCGATGCGGGCAAGCGGCGCGTTGCGCAGAATCT
The DNA here is from genome assembly GCF_003020115.1 of Bradyrhizobium sp. MOS002. GTDB lineage: Bacteria > Pseudomonadota > Alphaproteobacteria > Rhizobiales > Xanthobacteraceae > Bradyrhizobium. The sequence goes on along the minus strand of NZ_PYFX01000024.1, from coordinate 31,770 downwards.
CGTTGCGGAGGTTTTCAGCCTCCTCGCGGGCATAGAGCGCAAGCCCCTGCGCGACGGTGTCACGCACGGCTTCGCGCAACGCATCCAAGGCGGCGCGAAGCCGCTCGGCCAGTGCCGGATTGGTCGCGGTCAACTCGTCGAGATCGTCGCGTAGGCGTTGGAGCCCCATGGCGTCGAGGATGCGGCTGGAGAAGATGCCGCGCTGGGTGGAGTAGCGGATGTCGGACAGGGACGCCGCACCGGAAGCGCTGGCGATCGCGGCGGCGACCGCGTTGCGATCCTGCGACAGCAGCATCTGTGCGAGGGGGCCCAATTCTGCGGGAGGCGAACCGCCGCTCGAATCGCTGGCCGCGCCGGACGACGGAGATTGATCCGCGTCGTCTGAAGCATCGTTGCTGTTGGCTTCAGGCTGATCCTGCCGCGGCTCCGGCTGGCTGAAGAACAGATCGAAGCAGTCACCAAGCGCGAGCTTTTCGTCCTGCGACTTGGCGAGCGTCAGAAGGAGCGCATCGCGCAGGATGGTCCGGTCGGAAATGCCGACCTGCGCAACCGCGCGCATCGCATCGATGCTTTCGGCAGGCGAGACATGGACGCCGGCGCCCCGTGCCGCACGGAAGAAACGATGAATATTCTCGCGCATCGGCGTCAACCGAAGACGTTGGATCGTGCTGCCTTGGCGATGAAGGTCGTAATCTGAGGCTGAGCCGCCTCGATGTCGGCCTCGTATTTCAGGAGCACGTTGAGCGTGTCCTTGACGATTTCGGTGTCGAGTTCTGAGGCCTGCAAGAGCACCAGCACGCGCGCCCAGTCGATGGTCTCGCTGACCGAAGGCAGCTTCTTCAGGTCGAGCGAGCGGATTTCGTGGATGAAGCCGACCATCTGCCGCCGCAGCGTCTGCGAGATGTTGGGGACGCGGCTCTCGACGATGCGCTCCTCGAGCCGCTGCTCGGGGAAGCCGATGTGCAGATGCAGGCAGCGCCGCTTCAGGGCGTCGCCGAGATCGCGCTCGCTGTTCGAGGTGAGGATCACCGTTGGCGGCGTGATCGCGGAGACGGTGCCGAGCTCGGGGATCGTGACCTGGAAGTCGGAAAGAATTTCCAGCAGCAGCGATTCGAATTCAGCATCCGACTTGTCGATCTCGTCGATCAGGAGCACGCAGCCGCCCGGCTGCTCCAGCGCTTGTAGCAGCGGCCGCGGCTCGACGAACTCCTTGGAGAAGAAGACGTCACCGAAATCGTGGAGCTGGTCAAGTGCAGCGTTCAGAGTCTGCGCGCCGCCGAGGACTTCGCCGAGCTTGTCCTTGAGGATCTGCGTGTAGAGAAGCTGCTTGGCGTACTTCCACTCGTAGAGCGCCTTGGCCTCGTCGAGGCCTTCATAGCATTGCAGGCGGATCATCTTCAGACCGCGCCAAGCCGCGATCGCCTTGGCAAGCTCGGTCTTGCCGACGCCCGCGGGGCCTTCGACCAGGATCGGCTTCTCGATCTGTTGCGACAAATAGACGGCGGTCGCGATCTGCCGGCTCGCGATGTAGCCTTGCGCGGCGAGGCCGCTCTCCACTGCCTCGATCGCTGTCGAGGGCTTCTGTTCAGCCACGAAAAGGCGCTCCCAAAGGTCTTGATTGAGGCTTGTTCTGCCTGCGTTCACGGCAAAGAACAAGCCTCGTTTGGGAGAGGCCAGACCCGCGCGAAGGAGCGTTTTTTCCGCTCAACGCAAATAGTCAAGCGGACAGCGGCCGCGCGATCAGTGCCGCAGCAGCTCCGGCTTGCGGATCGTCTGTCTGACCTCGGCGCCGCAATCGGCGCATTCATAGACGAAGTCGATCTTGGCAAGACTCCAATGCGGTTCGACCTCGCGCACATACATCGGAAGGAACCCCATGCAAGCGGGGCAAATCACAGGCGCGATCTCGATATCCTGATGATGCTGTACATAAGCTGGCATCTCGGCTCTCCTTCGCAGACGACCTCCAAACCCGCGCAAAGGCTACTGCCGGTCGGCGCAAGGCCGACATCAACTCTTTCGAACAGAGGCGGAACGGCGGAGGTTTGTCGTTCTCTGTGACATTCTTGTTACGTCTCTGTACTGTGACGGGCGGACCAAATACCTATTTCAAAAGCCCGATCCGGGTTTCGGACTTTTACCTCAACGATAAGGGAGCAACGCCCATGACGCATGCCATTCGCTTTCACAAGACTGGTGGTCCGGAAGTGCTGGTCTGGGAGGAGGTCAGTGTCGGCAAGCCCGGACCGGGCGAGGCACGAATCCGCCATACCGCTGTCGGTCTCAACTTCGTCGACATCTACAACCGTTCGGGCCTTTACCCGGCGCAACTGCCGAGCGGGATTGGTAGCGAGGCTGCCGGCGTCGTCGAGGAGGTCGGGCCCGGTGTCACCGATCTGAAGCCGGGCGATCGCGTCGCCTATGGCGCCTCGCCGCTCGGGGCCTATTCCGAGGCGCGGCTGATCCCGGCCGACCGACTGCTGAAGCTGCCGGACGGTGTCGACGACAAGACCGCGGCGGCGATGATGCTGAAGGGGCTCACCACGCAATATCTGATCCGGCAGACCTATCGCGTGAAGGCCGGCGACACCATCCTGCTGCATGCGGCCGCCGGTGGCGTCGGCCTGATCCTGAGCCAGTGGGCCAAGCATCTCGGCGCGACCGTGATCGGCACCGTCAGCAGCGACGAGAAGGCCAAGCTCGCCAAGGCGCATGGCTGCGATCATGTCATCATCTACAGCCGCGAGGATTTCGTGAAGCGCGTGGACGAGATCACTGGCGGGAAGAAGGTGCCGGTGGTCTACGACTCCGTCGGCAAGGATACGTTCCTGAAGTCGCTCGACTGCCTCGCGCCGCTCGGCGTCGCCGCGCTGTTCGGTGCGTCCTCCGGCGCTGTCGAGCCGCTCAATCTCGGATTGCTGGCGCAGAAGGGCTCGCTCTACGTCACCCGGCCGACGCTGTTCACCTACGCCGCCAAGCGTGAGAGCCTGGTCGCGATGGCAGGCGAGTTGTTCGACGTCGTCAAGTCCGGCGCGGTCAAGATCGAGGTGCATCAGACCTATCCACTGAAGGACGCCGCCAAGGCGCATGCCGATCTCGCCGCGCGCAAGACCACGGGATCGACCGTCCTCACGGTGTGATCTCCGGCCGGGCCGTGGCGCAAGCCGGCAGAGCGTTTTCGAGCGAAGCGGATTCCGGTTCGCTAAAGAAAACGCGTCAAAATAAGAATCCAGGGCCCGTTCCGCTTCGATCGGACCGGAAAAGGTCGGCCCTGGCCTTGCGTCACGTCCGCTCGTGCTTGCGCAGATCGCGGGCGTGATCGAGGCGGAGAGCCTGGAGGTCGACTTCTTCCGGCGGGATCCGGGGCAGGGCAGCCTCAGCAAGGATCGCCTCGGTCACGTCTTCGACCGAATTCTCCACGATTTCCTGGATGAACGAGATGTTCCGATATTCACCTGAGGCGACGCGGGAAATGACCTCGCGCCTGGTGATTTCAGGGTCGACGACCGCCTCGCGGCCGCGGCGCCCATAGTCGATCATCACGACGAAATACTGCATGAAACGATCCTGCCGTGCCCCATGGTCGGGCACGGCAGAGTATTTCCGAAAAACGGAATCAAGTCAAGGCTGATTTCGAAAAAACAGAAACTTCTGCCTATTTGCTCCTCTTGCGAGGGCGCGCCGATTTGGCGCGCAGCCGCTCCAGCTGGCCCTTGGGCATGGACAGGCAGATCTCGCCGACCCACTCCAGTTTCACCCCGACGATCTGCTTGGCATTGAAGCTGCTGAGATTGACGACGGAGGGGGATTTGCCCCGCTCGATGGTCTTCAGATAGCGCTCGCCGGTCTTGAGCCGGACAACGGCCTCCTCGCCGTAGAAGCTCGACAGGGGATGGCGCTGGTCCTTGTAGACCACGATGACGTCGCCGCTCTCGTATTTGGGCAGCATCGAATCGCCCACGATCTCGAATGCGATGGTCTCCTCCATGATCGGAAAGGGCAGCGCGATGTCGCCAAGGCCTTCCGGGGGAACCTGCTCATAATCCGGCTCGATCACGGCACCGGCGCCGACGCGGCCCATGATCGGCGCGAGATTGAGCTCGAGATATTCCATGATCGGGATAATTTCCGAAGCCTTCACCAGGCGTTCGCCGCCGAGGATCTCCGAGACCGCGCCGGGGCGTACGCCCATGGCAGCCGCCAGGCCGCCCTTGCTCTTGCCTGTCTTTTCCAGGCCCCGTTCGATCATTGCAGCGTCCAACATCGTGATTCCCTCGATTGTCCATCGTTCCGCCTCTTGTAATCCGAAATTCGGAATTGATGCAATTATGAATATCAGAATTATCGCTTGACTCTGACTTCGGAATACCGGAATGTGCACCTCGCCTCGCGATCGTGCGATCGGAGGAGGCGCATCACAGGACAGCAGCATGGAACCGGGCCATTGGCCGTCGGAGCACTCCGACGCACTTCGCGACTATTTTCGCAGGGGAATGTCTTATGCGGAGATCGGAAGACAGATTAACGCAAGGTTTGGAACGGCTTACACGCGCAACGCGGTGGTCGGCCGCGCCAAGCGGCTCGGGCTGATCGTGCCGGTGCGGACGGCGAGCCCGTCGATCGTGCCGCTGCTGCCGTCTGGAGCCTGTCTTTTCCTCCCGCACCGTCCCGCGTTACTGAACCTGCCGCCGAAATCTGCGATGAAGCCTGCAGCGCAGGTCAAATTGCGCTGCGTCGGCGTCCGGCCGCGCCTGGTCCCGTTGGTCGAACTCGCCGGCGAGGACTGTCGCTATCCCTATGGCGGCGACAAGGACGGGGAGGAAATCACCTTCTGCGGCCATCCGCGTGAGCCGGGCTCGAGCTATTGCACGCCGCATGCGCGCCTGACGCGCCGCGCCGGAGCTGGCTCCGCCCGCGTCGCCGGCCCCGTCGTGCTGAGGCTGGTCTCTGCCGCCTGACCTGATGACCGCCCGTTCAATCGTAAATTTCGCAAGGAGTATCCGAGTGGCACGTGTCCGACGCAACAGGTCCTATAAATTGGCGAATGTCTACGACCGACGCTCACGCGAGATACCGTTCAATGCGGAGGTGGCAGAAGTCGAGGTGGACAATCCGCTGGCGCTCGACCCCGGCGAGAAGATCATGGCCGTGCGGTCGATCCGCAGCGATCCGCTCGGCCGGCTGCACGCGCACCATCAGATCGACGAGGCGCAGTATCGCGGCGGACGCGCCTTCCAGAACGATTGGGAAAGGGCCGAACGAGGCCCTCAGGCGATGGATCCGACCCGCGAATATGTCGATGGCGCGCGCGCCCGCGAGCCTGTTACCGAGAGCCAGCGCCAGGCGGTGCTGCGGCTGAACCGGGTCGAGCGCGAACTCGGCACCGACGGTGCCGCGCTGGTGCACGATGTGTTGGTGCTGGGTCTGACCATGGACGAGATCGGCCAGCGTCGCGCCGTCCGTACCCAGCGCTGGAACGACTACTTTTCCCGACGTTTTCGTGAATGCCTGGACCGGTTGGCACTGATCTATGGCTTTGCGACGGAAACGGGGACACAGCGTGCAGGGCAACGCAGATGACAACGGCGCGCCCGCGACCCCGGTCGCGGGCGCGCCGGTCTGCTGCTTAGGGATGCGGTAGGATCTGGTAGGTCGTGGTATAGGGCTCGACCCGCAGCGAGGCGTTGGCCAAAAGCCCGATTCTGGCGGTCGGCGCCTGCTGCAATTCGCCGCTCGGACCGCGATGCACGTTGTATTGCCAGACGGTGAGATCGCCCTTCTGCGCCAGAGCATGTGCAACGGCGCTGGCATCATTGCCGCCGAGCGCCTGAAGCTCCTCCGTCGACAATCCGACGACGATTTCGTCCTTGATGGTGACGATCTTGAACAGGTTCATCCTGGTCTCCTGCGCCCATGCGCCTTGTATCGAGAAGGTGAGAAGCGCGACTGCGGCGCCCTTGATGAGATCGCAGCGAGAAAGCATGCCGTCGTCCTTTGGTGCTGGAGCCCCGAATCGATCAATGAATCGGCCAAGGCGCCCGTGATCTGTGTGACTGTTTCGCCACCGCTTTGTCGTCTGCTCCTCACAAACGGTTCACGGCCGGAAACAAATGCGGCCCGATGGATTCTGATGCGAAAGAGGGGAGTCCAAGTCCAAGAGCCCAAGGGACAGGCTTAGATGAAATCTAAACGCCATAGTTTGTCTCTTGGTCCAAAAGGCCGCGCTGTGGCTGCCGATTCATGGGCGCGAGATCAAGGTTTATTCCGTCGACGTTACAACCGCCGACGCCGGACTCAACAATTACGTGCATACGCTGACGAAGCACTCGTTCGCGTCCACCAATGTCCATTCACATCCGAAACAAGACGAAACGCAGCGTCGATTGACGGCGGTCGAGGCTGTATGCCTGATCGATGACGCTTCTTGACGCAGGTGGGTGACGGCGGGCCATATTCCTGTTATCCGGAATTGCCGTGGTGCGATGCAGACGAAGCATCGCTGCGCCAACTGTTAGGCTTGCCGGAGGGGTTGTTTCTTGGCATAGTTGCAACCTATTCAGGTGTGCCCGCTTGCACATGGAACTTGGCGTGCGAATACTGGGCTTCCCGCAGGCCGAAGGCGCGCCGTCGCCATAGCAGCCGGTTGTGGCATCCGGTTATGGCGTTCGGTTCTCAGTTGGGACTTCGATGTTGGATCACGAAGTCCGATGCTTGTCATAGGTGCGAGATGAAGAACCTCAATTTCGCAGCTGAGCTGCACCTCAAGCTCGGCGCGCCTGCAAGCGGCACTGTCGAAAGCCTGCGCCTGCTCCGCGCGTTTCTGAAACTCGCGCCCCGGCAGCGTTTTGAGGTCATCAAGCTCGTCGAAGACCTCGCCACCGAAGAAACCCTTCCCGAACACCCCCTGTCCTGAGCCGGCCTGCGCGCCGGCCTTAGTTTTCCTGCCAGAGCCGGCCGCCGGGCGATGTCTTCCCCGGGGCTGGACGCTGGCAGCCGATCTGGCAAGTGTGGTATTCAGTTCTTAAAACGGGAGGAGTGCGACCATGATCGAACCGAAGCTCGAAGTTCCGGCCGAACTGCGCGACCTGGCCGAGAAGACGATTGACCAGGCGGAAAAGGCGTTCGGAATGTTTTTCGAAGCCGCCACCAAATCGATGACCACCGTTCCGGGCGCGGGGGCGGACGTGTCGAAGCAGGCGCTCGCTTTCACCGAGCAGAACATGAAGTCGGCGTTCGAGCATGCTCGAAAGCTCGTCCATGCCACCGACATTCAGGAGGCGATGCGAATCCAATCGGATTTCCTGCGCAGTCAGTTCACCAGTGCCGGAGACCACATGCGCCAGATGACCGGCAGTCTCATGCAACCGGGGAAGGGCAAGTCCTGATTCTCGGTGTGTTCACGGCGCGGCCACAGATTGGACTTGCGCGGTGTGAATATCCGCACATCGATGCTGGTACCGACCCATGATGGGCGTTGAATGGACCTCATTCGCCGCCCATCATCCTTTCTGCTGATCCCTGTCGGTTCTCAGGCAGGGATTTGCATTTGTCGCAGGTGTCTTGCCCGGCCGGCCGCTCTGCTAACGCAGCGATGCGATGTAGGCCGCGATGTCGCCGGCTTCGGTCCGGCTCAAGGGGAAATTCGGCATCTTCGGGTGCGGCTCTAGCAGGAAAAAGGCGAGCCTTTCCGAACTGAAGTCAGGCCTGCGCGCAACGGACGCGAAGGAGGGGACGTCGGCGCTCGCCTGGGTCTGGCCATTCGCCACGACATGGCAGCTGGCGCACCAGCGCCTCGCAAGGTCGGAGCCGTGATCGGCATCGGCGGCGATAGCGGACGACGTGCCCACGCTCGAGGCCACTGCTACCAGCAGGCAAATTCGTCTCAAATGCCGGTGCATAGGGCAACCCTGTGTGTTGGCTCGCAACGCCGTGCTCATCCGCAACACGAACCCGGAAACTGCGAGAGGTCGATGCGGGCGACGATCGACCGCAGCAGCTTGCGGGCCGAACGATAGAGATGCCGGGCGAATCTCGGCGTCCTTGCCGCAGGCAGGACAAAGCTTGTCGTATCGAGTCTTTTCGTATCAAGGCTTTCGATGGAGTGCGACACGTGCCTCTCCGGGATGGCGAGGCCCTTTCTACCGTGGCCGGCTCGCGGCAGCCTTGATCTGCCGCAAAGGGGCCGGACTAATAGTCGCCGGGGTTCATGATCATCGGGCTTCGTGTATCGGCCGGGGCGAGCGCGCTGCTGGCGCTGTCGCGCAGGAAGCGGTCGAGTGTCGCCTGGATCTTCTCCTTGACAGCATCGGGACCGCGATCGCTCATCTCGGTATGCTGTGCGCCAGTGTGGATAATGTCGATGCCGCGCGCCTTGGCCTCTTCCGGCGTCGGCAGCACGCCGGGATCGGTTACGAAATGCGGATCCTTCGAGCGGAACGACAGGATCTTCATGTTGTCGCTAAGCACGAAAGGCACCCGCAGATTGTCGAGCGTGATCACTTTCGACACCAGCTCCGGGTGCTGATGGGCGACATACATCGAAACGTCGCCACCGTTGGAATGTCCGACGAGCGTGATGTGGTCGTAGTCGGCGTTCTCCTGCCGCCGCTTCAACTCGCCCAAGGTGAAGAGGATGTTGGCCTCGCAGCGGATATAGACCTCGCGCCGGCCGACATATTGCTGGCCGGCCTTGGTCATCAGCGGCGGATCGCTCGGCAGATCCTGCTGGATGCTGGCGACGAGATAACCGCGTGCAGCGAGCGCGTTGGCGAGGAAGGAATATTCGGTGGCCTTGACGGTATTGCCGTTGCTGATGATGGCGAGCGGGAGCTTCCAGAGGCCGAGATTGGCCTTGGTCTCGTAATCGCGCCGGACAGCGATTTCGACCGCAATCGGCCGCTGGCGCGTGGCGTCGAACAGGGTCAAAACCTCATGACGGATCGCGAACCGGCTGACGACGAAATACTGGCCGACGCCGAGGACGCAGAGAAACGCCAAGACTGCAAACACCCTTTTCATGGTTCCGTCTCAAATCACTTTTGACTGAACATGGCCATTGGGAACTGCCGGATCGAGCGATCGTGAGCAGGTTACGGGATTAAATTTAGGCAAGTCTGTGAGCCACGCCCCAGAAGGGCCGCACGCCGGGGGCCACAGCGCGAAGGATAAGGGGTTTACAGACGGCCGCCCTTGCCGCGTTCGGAGCAGAGTCGCAGCGCGCTTGACAGAGTAAACAGGAAGCGCGGGCTGCGGCGCTCGTTGTCGGGTGCCCGGTAGCTCAGGGGGACAGCCACGCCGAGATCAGCCTGGAAATCGTCCGGCAGGAAGAACCGCACGCCGGCTCCGGCCGAGGTCAGCGACAGACCCTCGCTCAGGCGGTAACCGTCGTTCCAGACGGCGCCGGCGTCGCCGAAGGCGTAGAGCTGATAGCCGGTCCAGTAGCGGAAATTGAGCTTCTGGTCGAAGCGCAGTTCGAGGGAACCGGCAAGACCGTTGTCCCCGCTGATTTCGGCAGCGCCATAGCCGCGCCCGAAGGCAGCGCCGCCGAGATAGAATTGCTGCGAGGTGAACAGCGGCCGTGAAGCCGTCTGGCTCGCAGCGGAGAGCTTGAGCGACCAGACGTCGTTGAGCGTCTGGTAGCGCGTGAACCAGAGGTTCAGCACCGAGAAGTTCGATGACGCGCCATCGCGCGACAAAAGATCATCGTCGAAATGCGAGGCACCGAAGATGTCGAGGCCCTGGCGGAAGGTCAGCGTCGCGAAATTGGTGCCGCCGAAATGATCCTGGAGCCGGTAGTCGGCGGTCAGGCTCGCGGTCCTGATGTGGTCGTTGTACCAGGCGCCGTAGAGGTCATGCTCGGACACGTTGCTGAACGTCGTCGCCGCAGTCAGGGTCAGCGAGGACAATTGCGACTGCAATGGGACGATGCTGGCACGCAGCTCGAACGCCTCGGTCGTAGTGATGTCGCTGTCGAGGCGGCGGGCATCGCCCGGCCTGACCGCGCTGTACAGGACGGATCCGCCGAGACGCACGCCGTCGACGCCGACGGGTGCATCGTAGGACAGCCGTGCGAAGCCAAGCTGGCGGGGGTCGTTGGCGATGGTCGACAGGTTGACCGCCAGCGTGTCGCCGGGCGTGAGATAGGAGTTGAACGCGCCGGTCGCGTAGGTCTGCCACGGACCGACTGATGATGAGCCGAGATTGTCCAGGCCGAATGAGGAGAAGACGTGCCAGGTCTTCAAATAGACGATGAGGCGGAAGCGGCCGGTTGCACCGCCGATCTCCTCCAGTGCGGTATCGGTGATCCGGACACCGGGTCTGCCGTTGATGAGAAAGAGCTGGCGTTCCAGCGTTTCCAGGCGCGACGGTTGCTCGGCCAGAACCGGCCCGAGCATCGGTCGCACGCCGAACTGCTCGGCGCCGTCGCCTTTCAGCTCGGCCTGCACGATAGCGCCTTCGACCACCCGGATCCGGAGCAGGCCGTCGGCGATGTCCTGCGGCGGCACAATCGCACGGCTCAAGTGAAAACCATCGGCGCGGTAGAGATCGCTGATCGCGCCGGCGATCGCGGCGAGATCCGCCTGCGATACCTTCCTGCCGACATAGGGCTGGTAGACCGCAGCGATGCGATCGGGGGAAATGGCCCGGGCTCCGCTGACGTTGATGCCGCGCAGCACGAACTGAGGCTTGGTATCGCCGCCGGTGTTGGGCCGGTCGATTGTTGGTAGTCGGACCGGAGGGCGGCTCAGCGATTCCCGCTCGGTTTGGTTTTCAAAATATTTTTCAGTTTGGCGCGGATCGAAACCTGGCTGGTTCGCCTGTTGTGCGAAAGTTTGAGGAACTTCGGCGAAAAAAGGCGCCAACAGCGCCATTGTGGTAAGGAGATGCCGCTTCCCGACGCGCGCAATGCGCCTGTCCCCGTAGTTTGACGGAGATGTGCCCCTGCTGCGGTAAGAGGTCGTTAGCCACATGATTTTTCATAGTTTTTTATGGTCAATGAACGGTTAACGCGACTGCTCCGCTGGCCGCTTCCCGCTAATCCTATGTTGAGTGATTTCGGATACCCCTCAGGACTGGCTGTCACGCGGACTGAGGATCGTCATGCTGAGCAAAATTGGAATGCGGTGCGCCTTCGCGGCTGCGCTGATCCTGGGAACGGCCTCCGCTGCATCCGCCGCGGACGATGGTGTCTGGTCGGTCGGCAAAGCCACCGGCGAGGTCTGGGTCGCCACCAGTGGCGCGCAGCAGGTTTCGTTGAATCAGCAGGAGGCACTCAAGCCCGGCGATACCATTCGCACCGGACGAAATGGCCGCGTGCTGCTCGTCCGCGGCGAGGAAACGATCCTGATCTCTCCCAACTCGGTGGTCGGCTTGCCGACCGAGAGCAAGGAGGGCCTTTCGACCACCATCATCCAGCAGGCAGGTTCGATTCTGCTCGAGGTCGAGAAGCGCAACGTCAAGCATTTCGAGGTCGAGACGCCCTATCTCGCCGCCGTGGTCAAGGGCACCCAATTCAGCGTCACCGTGAACGCGGGCAGCACCAAGGTCGGCGTGCTCCGCGGTCAGGTCGAGGTCTCGGACTTCAAGACGGGACAGATCGCCCAGGTCCTGCCTGGGCAGGCCGCCACCGTCTTCGAGCATGGCAAGCCCGGCCTCTCCCTGAGCGGCTCCGGGACCTTCAATCCGATCGAGCACGGTAAGCCGCGCGCCTCGAGCATCGAGCGCGTCCCCGTGCCGAAATCCGGCCTGTCCGCCCCGCGCAACGCGGCGAACGGCCATGCGATCCATGCGCTCGGTCCGACCGACAAGGGCACCAAGGCGGCCACCGCGCCCAAGCCATCGCAACAGGCGGCCAGCGGTCATGCTCCCAAGGGCGGTGCCGCCAAGCCCGGCGTCGTGCGCATCTCGAGCCCGCTCGGCGAGGTCAAGCTGAACGTCCACAAGGTTACGCACGGGCTCGCCCACGGCGGCGGAGCCCCCGGACAGGTGCGCAACGCGCACGCGAGCACCGAGACGGTCTGGAGCGACTCGAAAGCGAGCGCAACGGCATCCAACAGCACAGTCCAGACTGCGGTTACCACGAGCAGCGGCGTGACGGCTGGCAGCACCAGCTCGTCGGCGGCGAGCACGACAATAGCCGCGACCACGGCCGGTGCGTCCAGCGACGGCTCCGGCGGCGGCAGCGAAAATTCCGGTGGCAAGACCAACACCGGCAAGGGCAACTCCGGTAACGGCAATTCCGGCAATGGGAATTCCGGCAACGGCAACGGTAACAACGGCGCCACCGGTAACGGCAAGGGCAACAATGGTAACGGCAACGGCAATGGCGGCGGCAACGGCAGCAATGGCCACGGCAATGCCTTTGGCCACAACAAGCACTGAGGCGATTTCCTGGGGATGAGGGGGCGTACCTGCATAAGCAGGTGCGCGGGAGGACCGGAGTGAAGCGCTATCGTCCGCATATTCTAGTCGTGACCGCGCTGGCGATCGTGCTGTCCACGGGGTGGCATGGTGCGCTTCGCAACACGCTGACCGATTTGCGGTTCGCCTGGCAATCGCGTGCCGCAAGCGGCAATGTCGTCGTCGTTGCCATCGACGCGCCCTCGATCGAGCAGATCGGGGTATGGCCCTGGCCGCGCCGCCTGCATGCGGAATTGTTGCACAAATTAGAGGCCGCGGGGGCGCAGGACGTCGCCTTCGACGTCGACTTCAGCTCGCCTTCGGACCCGGCCTCCGACGAGGCCTTCGTCACGGCGCTGCGTGAGGTCGGCGGCTCGACCATCCTACCGTCCTTCAAGCAGCCGGCGCCGAATGGCGGCGCAGCTCATATCAATCGACCCCTGAAGCCGTTCAGCAACCAGTCGTGGCCGGCGCTGGTCAATGTCGCGATCGAATCCGACGGGCTCGTTCGCCGCTATCCGTTCGGCGAGAAGCTCGGCGATGCCTTGATGCCGTCGATGGCCGTCGTGCTGGCCGGGCAGGACGCCAACCGGCGGCCGCCTTTCCTGATCGATTTCAGCATTCGGACAACCTCCGTTCCGAGTGTCTCCTACGTCGACGTTCTCCGCGGCAACACGGCCACTCTCGACAAGCTGAAAGACAAGAAGATCATCATTGGAGCGACGGCGCTTGAACTCGGCGACCGCTTCAGCGTTCCAAATGGTCGCATCATCTCCGGACCCATCCTCCAGGCACTGGCAGCAGAATCGATCCTCCAGAACCGAATGCTGCGATGGACCTCCGATACCGGCATGATTCTGGGCCTCGGTGTGATCTGCCTGCTGATGATTTATTCGTGGCGCCGCTTCGCACCGGGAATTCGCGTTGCAGTCCTGATCTCAGCCGGGGCGGCCTTCGAGCTGGTCGCCGTCCTCGTGCAGGCAAGATGGCCTTTCATTATCGACACATCGCTGTTCCATATCGCGATTGTGGCTTATCTGACGGCGATCGCACTCGACGAAATCGATTTTCGTGGTCTCCTGGGGCGCATTGCCGAAAGCCGCTTTCATCGCATCGCGATGTCGCTCGGCGATGGCCTCGTCTGCACCGACGAAGATCAGCTGATCACCGTGTGGAATCCCGGCTCCAGTGCGATCTTCGGCTATATGCCCGCCGAGATCATCGGCCGCCCGTTCGAAACGCTATGTGCCGTTCCAGTGGACGGTGAGGCGAGGCCGTCCACGCGCGACGCCGCGCGCCAGGCACTCCTCGCACCCGGCGGAGCGGTCGTCATCGAGTTCGAAGGGCGGCGCAAGAACGGTGAAACTTTCCCGGTCGAGGCGAGCTTCTCGGGCTGGCAGGGAACGGACGGCTTCCAGTACGGAGCTATTCTGCGCGACATTTCGGTTCGCAAGCGCGAGGCCGAACGCGTCAGATATCTCGCCGAGTACGACGCGCTGACCGGTCTGGTCAACCGCAACACGCTGCATGCCGCACTGGTCGGCATGATCGCGGATGCAGCGCAGCGTCCTTGCGAGGTCGCGCTGCTCGTAATCGGGCTCGACGGCTTCCAGAGCATCAACGACATGCTGGGTCATTCCGCCGGAGATCTCGTGCTGCAGGCGGTCGCTATTCGCCTGAAAGCTGAGGCGCGCGACGGCGCTGTCGTTGCCCGGCTGAGCGGAGACGAATTCGCCATTGCGCGCAAAGGCGCCGATGGCGACGAGCCGATCGCAGAGTTCGCCGAGCGCATCGCGCGCGCGTTCGAAGCGCCGCTTGCGACCGGCACGCGGCAGCATCGCGTAAGGATCAGCATCGGCGTCGCGGTCCATCCGGAAGGCGGACACAACGCCGACGATCTCCTGAGCAACGGCCATCTTGCGTTGACCAAGGCAAAGCTGACGCGGCGCGGCGGCCATGTGATCTTCGAGAGCGCGATCAGGCAAGAGCTGGAAAACCGGCTGACGCTGGAGAGCGAATTGGCGCTTGCCGCGGACCGAGGCGAGTTCGAGCTGTTCTACCAGCCCCAGGTTCGCCTGGTCGACGCCAGCCTGGTCGGAGCCGAAGCGCTGATCCGTTGGCGGCACCCCGTGCGCGGCTACGTTTCGCCCGGGGAGTTCATGCCGGTGGTCAATAGCTCGGCCTTGTCTGAGCGGATCGGAAACTGGGTGATGGAAACTGCCTGCCGGCAGGCACGCGCCTGGGAATTGTCCGGCGAGGGCGTGCGCGTCGCGGTCAACCTGTCGCCCTCGCAGATCCACTCCGGCGACCTCGCGCATTCGGTTGCGGGACTGCTCGAAGCGACGCGGCTCACGCCGTCACTGCTCGAGCTCGAAGTCACCGAGGACATCCTGCTCCACGACGAGGCCCGCGTGCTCGACATGTTCAAGCGCATCCAGCAGCTCGGCGTCCGCGTCCTGTTTGACGATTTCGGCACGGGCTATGCGAGCTTGAGCTATTTGAAGAAATTTCCGCTCGATGGGCTCAAGATCGACCGGTCGTTCGTGCTCGGTCTGCTCGCGAACTCCGACGATGCCGCGATCGTCGGGTCGACCATCGGTCTCAGCAAGCAGCTCGGTCTTACGGTGGTGGCCGAAGGCATCGAGAACCGCGCTACGGCTGACTTCCTCGTGAGCATGGGATGCGAGGAAGGCCAGGGCTATTTCTTCGGCCGTCCGATGCCGGCGGAAGCATTCGAGCGGCAATTCCTCGCGTCCGAGTGCGCGGCCGTCACTGCCGCCTGAACACCGTTACGATCTAGCGCCGACGCGCGACCGCGACGCCGAACAGGAAAGCAACGAACAGGCTGGCGAGCGGCGCTTCGCGCGTGATCGCAGCGACGGTCGCGAGGGGCCGGCCCGGCTTTCGCGCTTCGTCGATAGCGGAGGTCATGCGGTCGACAGCCGCATGCAGGCCACCTGCGACTTCACCGATGGTGCGAGATACGTCCGACGCGGCATCGATGGCGCGCTCGGCCATGCCGGGATGTGAGGTGGACTGCGGGATCTCCGTGTTCAAGTGCGCAACCTCCAGGCTGATCATGTGTGGCGAGGCCGGTACCTTTGGCTATCCGCGCGAGCGCTCGTTCTGAACAGCGGGTCAGATGACCTTTGGCTATCCGCGACAGGCGCCGTGGTTTTTACGGCGGGTACCGGCCTTGGAAGAGCAATTCGGCGCCAGGGGTTTTGTTCCGACTCCATGCACCCTTGCGCAGACCTTCTCCGTGAAACGACGGATGCGAATCTCTGTTAGGCTGGCTCAATCTTGCTGATCTCAGGAGACAGCTGTGACCGACCGGACCACGACGGATCGAGCCCGGCGCATCGCCTTGCTCGGCGCTCCCATCGACATGGGGGCTTCGCAGCGCGGTACCCTGATGGGCCCTGCGGCGCTCCGCACCGCCGGCCTTGCGACACTGCTCGAGAGCCTGGATTTCGAAGTCGTCGATTACGGCGATCTCTCGGTGGCCGAGCTCCGGGACCTCGCAGACAAGCCCCCCGACAAAGCCAATCACTACCGCGAAATCCAGCGCTGGACGCGGGTGCTGAGCCGGAGAGGCTACGAGATCGCGAAAACCGGCGCGCTGCCGATTTTTCTCGGTGGCGATCACACGCTGTCGATGGGATCGGTGAATGCCATGGCCCGTCACTGGCAGGAGCGCGGGCGGGAGTTGTTCGTGCTCTGGCTCGATGCCCATGCCGATTACAACACGCCGGAGACGACGATCACTGCCAACATGCACGGCATGTCGGCGGCATTCCTGTGCGGCGAACCCGGCCTCGACGGATTGCTCGGCGATGATCCGCGCGCCTCGATCGATCCCGACCGGCTCGACCTGTTCGGCGCGCGCTCGATCGACAAGCTCGAAAAGGAGTTGATGCGGACGCGCCGGATCAGGGTTGTCGACATGCGCCAGATCGACGAATTCGGCGTCGCCGTGCTGATCCGTCGCGTCATCGAGCGCGTCAAGGCCAACAACGGCGTCCTGCATGTCAGCTTCGATGTCGATTTTCTCGACCCCGGCGTCGCACCCGGAGTGGGTACGACGGTGCCGGGCGGAGCGACCTATCGCGAGGCGCATCTGATCATGGAGCTCTTGCACGATTCCGGAGTGGTCGGTTCGGTCGACATCGTCGAGCTCAATCCGTTCCTCGACGAGCGTGGCCGCACCGCGCGCACCGCGGTCGAACTGATCGGCAGCCTGTTCGGCCAGCAGATCGCCGACCGGCCGACCCCGAGCAATGCGATCGCGCCGGGCGAGTGACGGACGAGCTGTTTGTGCGCTGCGAAGAAGAGAACTGCCGTCGTAGCCGCCGGATTTAGATCAGTCCAGATGGAAATCGCCTGTTTTTGAAATGGCTGCGAATTGCAAATGCTCGTCGCAGAATGTTTCATGCGGATCGCGCTACAGCCGAGGATCCGCCAATGAGCCGCACCTTCGACGCCGACGACAAATCCGCGGGCACGACTCGCCGCCGCTTTCTACGCGGAAGCGCTGCGGTAGCAGGTGGGACCGTCCTGGGCGCCGGCGCATCGGTTGCCGCCGGGGTCGACAACCTTCCACCCAACATTCCCGAATGGATGAAGGCGCCGGGCGAGCCGACGGGCGGCCAGCCCTATGGCGTGCCATCGCCGTTCGAGAAGGGCGTCGTCAAGAACATCTCGAAGACGCTCAAGCAGTACATCTCGGCCTCCAGCCGGACTCCGTTGCAGGAGCTCGATGGCATCATCACGCCGAACGGCCTGTTCTACGAGCGGCATCATGGCGGCGTTCCGACCATCGATCCGGCCCAACACCGGTTGATGCTGCACGGGCTGGTCGAGCGCCCGCTGATCTTCACAATGGATGATCTCAGGCGTTTCCCGTCTGAATCGCGCGTCCACTTTCTCGAATGCTCCGGCAATCCCGGCTACAGCAAGCCTTACGGCAGGACAGCGTCGGACCTCGTGGGCCTGGTGAGTTGTGCAGAATGGACCGGCGTCAGCCTCAAGCTGGTGCTCCAGGAGGCCGGGTTGAAGCCGGACGCCAAATGGGTCGTCGCCGAGGGCGCCGATGCGGCTGCGCTGACCCGCAGCATCCCGATCGAGAAATGCCTCGAGGACGCCATGCTGGTCTACAGCCAGAACGGGGAGCGGCTTCGCCCGCAGCAGGGCTATCCGCTGCGGCTCTTCCTGCCGGGCTTCGAGGGCAATATGAGCGTGAAGTGGCTGCGCCGTCTGCATGTGGCGGCGGAGCCGGTTTATTCGCGCGAGGAAACCTCGAAATACACCGACCTCCTGCCGGACGGCACCGCGCGTGAATTTTCGTTCTACATGGAGGCGAAGTCGATCATCACACGGCCCTCGGGAGGCCAGCGCCTGAACGCACCCGGTTTCCACGAGATCACCGGCATCGCCTGGAGCGGGCATGGCAAGATCGCGCGCGTCGAAGTGTCCGTGGACGAGGGAAAGAGTTGGCAAAGCGCGCAATTGCAGAAGCCGGTGCTGACGCGTGCTCTCACGCGCTTCCGTTTGCCGTGGCGGTGGGACGGCAAGCCTGCCGTGATCCAGAGCCGTGCCATCGACGAGACCGGCTATGTGCAGCCGACGCTCTCCGAGTTGCTCGCGGTACGCGGCGAGAACTATTTCTACCACAACAACGCAATATGGCCCTGGCGCATCGCGGCTGACGGCGAGGTGACCAATGCGCTGGCGTGAGACTTGCGGCATTGCTGTCGTCATCGTGCTGTGTGCGTTCGCGAGCGGAGCGCAAGCACAAAGCCTGTACGGCGTCGGACGCCCCGCGACCGCTGCGGAGATTGCGGGCTGGAATATCGACATCGGACGCGACGGCAGCAATCTGCCGAAGGGAAGCGGCTCGGTCAGCCATGGGCGCGAGGTGTTCGCCCTGCAATGTGCATCATGCCATGGCGACAAGGGCGAGGGCGGGCTGGGTGATCGGCTCGTCGGTGGGCAGGGCACGATCGCAACGCCAAAGCCCATCCGGACCGTCGGCAGCTATTGGCCATATGCGCCGACGCTGTTCGACTACATCCGCCGTGCGATGCCGCAGAACGCGCCGCAATCGCTGAGCGATGAGGAGGTTTACGCGGTGTCGGCGTACATCCTGAACCTGAACGGGCTGGTGGGAGCGGATGCGACGCTCGATGCCAAATCGCTTGCGGCTGTCAAAATGCCGAACCGCGACCGGTTCGTCGGCGATACGCGGCCGGATGTGAAACAGTGAATGCCCCGTGGCCGTCAAGTTCCCGCCATTGGCCGGGAACTTGCCTGGGCCGAGGGCGGAACTCGCAGGACGCGATTGCATTAACATGCGAGAGGAAAACGTATGGCTTCTACGATGGCAACGGATCGGTTCGCAAATTCCATGTCCTCAGCGCTTCGCCATCCCGGCGTGATCGCGTTGATTGTGGCCGCGGTGACGATTGCTGCGATGCTCGTCGTCGATCATGGGCCATGGAATCGCGCCAAGACGCAGCCCGCCCACGTTGCGATGCATGCGACCACGGGCGAGGCCGCCCGCGCCGCAGGCGCCGCAGTGCTCCCGACCGAACAGAAGTCGCCGGTCGAGCCGGAGCGGCCGGGGCCGAAGACATCCCCGACCGTCAATCCCGTGACGCCGTAGGATGCTCTAGCCCTTGCGGCCGTAGTTGAGCAATCCGCCGCTGGTCTTTGGCGGGTGCGCCCGAAGGGCTTCCTCGTTTGGATCGGTGCCCCAGCCGGGCCGGTCCGGAATGACCAGATGGCCGTCCTGAATTTCGGGCTCATGCGTGAACAACTCGCGGTCCCACGCCAGGCGATCGATGTCGATCTCCATGATGCGCAGGTTCGGCACGGCGGCGCAGAAATGCGCGTTCATCATCGAGCAAAGATGGCCGTAGAAATTATGCGGCGCAACGTTGACTTCGCACGCTTCCGCAGCGGCAGCGATCTTCATCGACTGCCAGACGCCGTTCCAGGGCGTGTCGATGATCGCGACGTCCATGGCCTGCTCGCGGAAATAAGGCAGGAATTCCCGCAAGCCCAATAGCGTCTCGCAGGACGAGATGGGATGCGGGCTTTGCCTGCGGATGTAACCGAGCGCTTCCGGATTGAAGCTGTCGATCTCGACCCAGAACATGTCGAGGTCCGCGATGGTGCGCAGGATTTTCAGGTAGCCCTCGGTCTTGGCGTTGAAGTTGCAGTCGAGCAGGATGTCGACGTCGGGGCCCGCACCGTCGCGGATCGCTTCCAGATGCATGCGTAGGTCGCGCAGGATTTTGCGATCGACGTTGATCTCGGGGGCGAAGGGAGAGCCGAAGCCCGGTCGCCAACCGGTTGGCTTGCCGTCGTCGTAGGAGAAGATGTTGGTCTTGAGCGCGGTGAACTTCTTCTCGCGCACCTCGCGTCCCATCGCCTTGACGCCGTCGAGGTTCTCGATCGGCGGCTTGTACCAGGACGGGTGATTGATCCGCCACGTCGCGCAATGTGACCAATAGACCCTGACACGGTCGCGGATCTTGCCGCCGAGCAGTTCGTAGCAGGGCACACCGAGACACTTCGCCTTGGCATCGAGCAGTGCGTTCTCGATCGCGCCGAGCGCCTGCGCCACCACGCCGCCGGCGGCAGGACGTGTGGCCGCGAACAGTTCGGCGTAGATGCGCTCGTGCCGGAAAACGTTCTGCCCGATGACCCGGGCCGACAGGCGCTGGATCGCAGCGCCGACGCCGGGCGAGCCGAAGCCCTCGTCGAATTCGCTCCAGCCGACGATGCCGTCCTCGGTCGTCAGCTTGACGAAGTGGTAGTTTCTCCAGCCGGCATCGCAGGCGAGAATTTCGAGACTTGTCGCTTTCGACGATTTAGTCATGTCGCTCCCTGTCGCCCGGCTGGGCTTTTTTCTTTGGCCGGCTCGCAAGCCCCGCTCCAGCCGCAACTGTTAAGCTAATGGCCCTGCGCAGTGAAGCCCGGCGAGCTGCGCCGGGGGCGCTTTGCCGCCTTGCTGCGGCGGAATACTCCGTAGAGTCCGGTGGGGACAGCCATGATCTTTCCCGGGATCGTCCTGAAAAGGGACCATGCTTTGACGTTTTTGGCCACAATCGGGATCGACCCTCCGGCCATGAAATTTCTGGCTGTGATTTCGCTCCTGGCGCTGCTCACGATGGGTGGGGCTGCCATTTCCGATCAGTTTCTGACGGCCGATCAGCACGCCGCGCACGGGGTGGAATAGCGCGGCGGGCGTGGACGTTCTTTGTCTTGGGGGAGACAGCGATGCTTTCGATCGATCAATTCCTGCGCTTCGTGAGCGTGCCCGCCCTGTTCGCGGCCTTCATCATCGCCTCGCAGATATCGGCAGCCTTTTCGAACGGCTAGCTAGTCAGCCGATCGCGGAGGAGCCGAGCAAAGCGAGCACGGCCAGCGCCATCAACGCGGTGCCGAGCCAGCCCAGCGCGACGAGCCATGACCGGCCCTTGAAGCGACCCATGATCGTCTTGCTCGAGACGATCAGCATCATCATGGCCATGATCGGAACGGCGACGATGCCGTTGAGCACGGCGCTCCAGACCAGCATGTGGATCGAATCGATCCCGGTGAAACCGAGTCCGAAGCCCATGATGGTGGCCGCGGCGATGATGGTGTAGAAGCCCACCGCCTCGTCGGGCTTCGCTTCCAGCGTCGCGTGCCAGCCGAAGATCTCCGCCACGCCGTACGCGGCCGAGCCCGCCAGCACCGGAATTGCGAGCAGGCCGGTGCCGATGATGCCGGTCGCGAACAGCGCGAACGTGAAGTCGCCGGCGAGCGGCCGCAGCGCTTCGGCGGCCTCCGTCGCCGAATTGATGTTGGTGACGCCATTCGCGTGCAGCACCGAGGCGGTGGTGAGGATGATGAAGAAGGCGATGCCGTTGGAGAGCAGCATGCCGGCGATGGTGTCGGTCCTGATACGCGCGAGCTCCGGATCGCCGCCGCGCTTCAGCTCGCGCAGCGGCTTGTCGCGCTTGCCCTGGTTCATCTCTTCGACCTCCTGCGAGGCCTGCCAGAAGAACAGATACGGGCTGATCGTGGTGCCGAGCACGGCGACGACCATCATGAAATAGTCGGCGCTGACATTCGTCTGCGGCCACACCGCCGCGAGCAGCGCCGTGCTCCACGGGATCTTGACGGTGAAGGCGGTCGCGACATAGGCGAACAGCGCCAAGGTGAGAAATTTCAGCACCGGCGAATAGCGCCGATAGGGCAGAAACACCTGCAGCAGGGTCGAGCCCGCCGCGAAGATCAGCGCGTGCTCGTGGTTGAGGCCGCCGATCACGAGCGAGAGCGCCTCCGCCATCGCGGCGATGTCGGCGGCGATGTTGAAGGTGTTGGCGGCAACGAGCATGGCGACGAGCGACAGCACCGCCCAGCGCGGCGCGACCTGCATGACGTTGGCGGCCAGCCCCTTGCCGGTGACGCGGCCGATCCGGGCGCTGACGAGCTGGATGGCGATCATGAACGGCGTGGTCAGAAACACCGTCCAGAGCAATCCGTAACCGAATTGCGCGCCGGCCTGCGAATAGGTGGCGATGCCCGACGGATCGTCGTCGGCCGCCCCGGTGACGAGTCCCGGCCCCAGCCGCTGCAACAATGTCGGCGCGGATTTCGTGGGGGTGAGGGCACTGTCGGTCATGGCAGGAGGGACCTCGGTCGGGCGCGTCCTTCACAAATGCCAATGAGGGAACAAGGTTCCCGATAGGGATGAGCCGGCTCATTTCTGATAAAGCTAATCGCTTTTGACTCGTCGGGCAAAACACCTGTATAAGGGCATCATCGGAGAATACCCGGTGCCCGCTTTGGCGCGCATCCCGAGTGCAACCGGGCGGCCAGGGACGGCTGTCGCGCAGTCCGCAACCCGCGCATGGTCACCGGCGAGGCGTTGGTCCCCCGAGCAAGTGTCGTCCGAATTATTTGATGCTGACGAACATGCCCCAGGCGCCGGCCAGCGCCGCGCCGGAAAAGACGATCAGCGGGTTGTCGCAGAACGCACTGCCATAGGTGCACATGGTGACGCCGAACGAGCCGATCTCGTGGTGGCTCGCGGAGTAGAACAGTCCCGACAGCACCAGCAATGCGGCGGCGACGACATACATCGACGATCTCTCCGAGGTTTTCCCGATTGCGTCTGTCGCAAGGGAGATGTTCCAGCATGGCGCGAACCCATTGCATCCTGCCGAATCCGCCCTGCTGCATTTGAACTAAAGTCGACCTGTCGGGCGGCCCGCTGCCGCCGCGGCCGCGGGGTTGCGCGATCTGGATGTGTGATCGGGGTCGGTTGCGTGGGACCTCCTGGCCGCGCTCTCCATCAACGAACAATGGATAAGTACCGGGCGTGATTGGAACAAATGTCCACTTTGATGCTTAGGAACTCAGTCCTCCAGTGTGAGCGATGCGATGAGCAGTGAACAGCAGGCGGGCCCCTCAACGCGGCCGGGTCAGCACTATCAGCCGGCGCCGGCGTGCCCCAAATGCGAGAGGGACACGCGCCGCCTGACGTCGATTTTGGACGTGAAGCGCGATCGTTCGGTCCAGATCTTCCGCTGCGATGCGTGCCGCGAGGAAGTCTGGATGTGAGCGAGGCCTGTCGACTGCGTCGGTCGATTGCCGGACGGCTGCGCTGCAGGTTGCATGAGAATGTCGCATAGGAACTCCGCCTGTTTTTGCTGATTATCGCCTGCATCGACCACGCAGGCGAGACAGCTTCCCACCATGCAATCACGCTACCCGTTGTTGAAGAAGTGGACAGCGGAAGAGCACGAGCGGTTGAAGGCCTTGGCCGAAGCCGGCTGGCGGCCGGACGAGATCGCCGGCGAACTTGGTCGCAGCGAAGCGGCCGTGAGGGTGCGAGCCTGGCAGCACGGCATTTCGTTGCGCCTCGTCACGCAGAAGCGCGGATCCTGAAAAACAGCTAGTTTGAAGGCCCGGAAGGGCCGCACGTCAATTCCGCGATTCTCCCGGAGGCATCGAAGGCGAGCGTCGCGCTCACGACGCCCCGCGCGCCCACGCCATATGAGATGACCGCGCCGTCACTGGTCGGGAGCAGATTGTCCAGGCCGGACGCGGGATAGGTCTTCAGACGATCGACCCAATAGGCCCTCAGGCCGTCCCGGCCCGCGATCGTCTTCATGCCGCCGCAGCCGCAATGGACCACCGCGTCGTCAGCATACATTGCCAGAATGGTTTCGAGATCGCCGTCGCGGTAGGCATCGAGCCAGTCGACCGCAGCGGCCATCGGGTCAAAGGACATGATCCTGCCTACGTGCCGTTTTTGCTGGCCGTGCTTTAGAGGCGGGGTCATGAATGGGCAGTGAAGGCCTTGGCAGGTGCTGGTTCATGAATTCGGCGGAAGGGTGAAAGAAGACTTGCCGGGGCCAGCGACACAGACGACCGGATAGGTTCCTAACTTCGAAGGAAATAAAAGACTCACCCCAACGTGCTGATCGGGCGCATCATCCGCGCAACACCGAATTGACCCTGGCTACGACCGGTGATGAGAACGCCTCCTTGCGCTCCCGCCTTCCTCCCATGGAAAGGAGCGCGCCATGAGGCGTGTTATCAAGCAAGACAAACCGTTGAAACAGCGCCTTCTCGAAGAAGCGCAAAATCTGCGCGATGAGGCGAAGCTGCTGCCCTATGGGCCGCTTCGCGACGCCGCCTTGAAAAAGGCCCGGCAGGTTGAAGCCGCCGCACATATGGATGATTGGCTCAGTTCGCCCGGCCTTCCGCCGACGAAGAAGGACGATACGCCGGGACCGCATTGAGCGCGCCGAAAAACGAGGGTCTGTTCCGGAGCACCCAGCGCAGGGCGGCTTCCGCCACCCTCATTGTCAGCCGGCGATGGAGACATCCATCGGCTGAAATCCGCGGACCTGCGGCAGCGACATGAAGCCCGGCTTTGCGAAATAGTAGCCCTGGAACAGCGCGATGCCTGCGGCCCGCAAGGACGTGAGCTCGGCCTCGCTCTCGACGCCTTCGGCCAGCACGGTGATATCGAGCTCGCGCGCGATCGCGGCCACCGCGGAGACGATCACCTGCTTGGGGTGGCTGAGCTGGATGTCTCTCACCAGCTCCATGTCGATCTTGATCAGGTTCGGCTGCAACCGCGCAAGCAGGCTGAGGCCGGCATAGCCCGCGCCGAAATCGTCCAGCGCGGTCCAGAACCCGAACGCCTTGTAGGCGCGCACGATGTTTTCGATATGCGCGGGATCGGTGATCCGCTCGTTCTCGGTGAACTCGAACATCAAATTCGATGTCGGAAAGCGCGCGCGCCGCGCGGCCTCGAGCGATTTCTGGATGCATGCGCGCGGCTCGTACACCGCATTCGGCATGAAGTTGATCGACAGCCGCGCCTCCGGGTCGTCGAACAGCGCGCCCGCGGTTTCGATCGCCATCACGCGTGCGGCCTGGTCGAAGCGGTAGAGCTGATCGTCGGTGAGCTGGCTGAGGACGCTGTGCGCGCTTTCGCCGTGCGGACCGCGCACCAGGGCCTCATAGCCCCAGATGCGGTGTTCGACGACGTTGACGATCGGCTGAAAGGCCATCTTGAACTGGAACGGGAGCTCGCTCCCGTCGGCACATCCCGCACACTTCACAGCCATCGCAACCCCCTTTCAAATGCCGGAGAAAACTAGGTCGCAGGCGTTAAAGAACAGCGAAGAGCGGGGCAATAGCAACCTATTCCGCCATGCGCGCGTTGCGCCGAATGGTGAATCAAGAGATCAGGCCGCGGCCGATGTGTGCTGTTTGCAACAAACCCATGACCTTCGTCGACGCGGTGAGTTCACCGGAGGGGGCGATGTCCATCTTCCGCTGCCCCGGGTGCCGCAAGCTGTCCTGGGAGAAGCCCACGCGAGATCAGACCTAAAAACCAGGGTGTTCAGGCGGGCTTGGATTTGGACTTGGGCTTGGATTCGGACTTGGATTTGGGCTTGGCGCGTCGCGACGAAACACGCCTGAAACAGTGCTGAAACCAGATAGTCTCGAACGCCCCGCCGGCTGCGTCCGACCAATCAAGCGAAAAGGAGATCATCATGATCCAGGTCGGTTCGAAGGAAGAAGTCGCGTTTCTGCTGGCGCTGTTCGGCTGTCACACCCAGCCGGTCAAGCGGCCGGCGAAATCGCGTCAGGCGTGAGGCGCTGATCCCATGCCAGGTTTGGCCGAATGCCAGAGCCTCTTGCGGCTTCTGATCGCAAGGGGCGACCCGAAGGCCATCCCGCTCGCGACAGGCGCCATCGATCAATATCTGAACACGGCGCCGGCCTGCATGCGCGGCCGCGGCCTGCGCGTGCTCCAGCGCGATGCGCTCGACCAGCATGGCACCGCGGTCGGCGTGCAGCGCTCGTTCGCCGAGACGGTGGATGCCTATATCGTCGGGAAGCTTGCGGAGGAGTGAGGGGGACGAATGTCGTTTCGCATCTCGTCTCGCCCCTGCGCTTTCGCGTCGTGAAAAGGCACGAACGCGGCAAGCGATGCTGCCGCGTTCGATTTGTCATCGTATCCAGTGCTGGGCTTCCGCACGATTACTGGGTCGGCGGCAGCACGGCCTGCGTGGTCTGCTGCGGCAAATTGGTGTAGGTCGCACTTTCCTTGGTGCAGATATCCCTGAACACCACCACGCCGGCCTGCGGATATTCCTTCACGAGGCAGTTGCAGTTGTTGTTGACCACCGGAGCGGGCGCAGCCGCCACGGCCGGTGCCGCAACCACGGTGGCGGGCCGCTGCACGACGACCGTCTTCTCCACCACCTGCGGGGTGGGAATGTACACCGGCCTGTTCACGACAACCGGATACTGGACCGGCCGAACCACGACCTGCGGCGGGATATAGACCGGCGGCGCGGGCCGCGGATAGACATTGACCTGGGGCATCGGCCGGGGGCCGGGGACCACCACCACCGGGCGCTGGCCGCCGTTGCCGCCATAGCCGTTGAAATGGGGACCGAATTGGGGCCGCGCCTGCGGCGCATTGCCGTACTGTCCGTTCTCGCCCCAGCCGGCCTGCGCCGAGCTGCTCGCAACACCGGCCGCAACACTGGCCAACACGATCGCTGCCGCCATCTTCGTGATCATCAAGGTCTTCGTCATGGTCCACCTGTCTGGTTGTTTGTTTTGTTCCAAGCCGTCGTCGTGGGATGAGTGATAGGCCGACCTGGCGCGCGTATCCGTGACGCCGCGCACACAGCGGGCGAAATCCTCCTTCGATGGAATGAGACATGACGTACGAAGCGCGGCGCGGCGGGCGCTCATGCGCCGACGGGATCGACGCTGGCACCGGGCGCACGCCGGCGAAGGGCGGGCGCGGGATCTGCGGCAAGCGACGCCTGGGGTTCCCGGAACCCGTTGAACCCCAACAGATTTTTTCGCTGGCTTGGGAAACCTTTGCCCGTTTCGGACCTATTACGGCAAAGGATGCTGCAATGCCCCGATATTATTTCGACCTGCGCGACGACACCGGTGTAGCGCTCGACGAGGAAGGGCTGGAGCTGGCCAGCTCGCGCGCCGTTCAGGCGGAGGCCGCCAAGTCGGTCGCGGACATGGCGCGCGATGCCATCCTCTCCGCTCCGCCCGCGGGCGGCAGGCAGTCGATGGCGATCGACGTTCGCGATGCCGGGGGTCCCGTGATGCAGGTCAAGTTCTCGTTCGCGATCGAGACCTTCAGGACGCCCTCGACATCACGCGATCATTGACGCGTGAGAAATTCCGGCGGGGATTGCTCGGGCTCGAGCACGGCGATCTTGCGGCCGAGCTGCCAGACCTCGACCTTGCCGTGCCGCGTGAACTGCTGCGCGAAGGTGAGGGCGTTCGCATCCGACGCCGCCTCGAACGCTTCGGCGGAGCGGAACACGCCGTTGTCGCCGACGAGATATGCGCGATATTGCTGGCTCATGTCGGCGGCCTCAGCCCGGGCGAATGCAGCCAGGCGGAAATATGCATGGCGGTCTCGTCCTGCCGCGCCTTGCGCAGCAGCATCTCGCGGCGGCGCCCCGGCGCGAGCGCGCGCGCTTCCTCGCGAAGCCGCGCGGCCTCCTCGGCGAGCCGTTCGTCGAGTGTCCTGGTCTGCTTGAAACGTCGTCGCGTCGGCATGCTCGTCTCCCTCGTTCGTCCGGGGCGGGAGCGCTGGTTCGGCGTTCTCGTCACCGGTCGATGCCAATTGCCTTGCGGTGATGGATAAAGCTTACGCCCGTCGTCTGCGGCGAAGACACATCATATGATATGTCGGCGGATTAAATTGCGTGAGCAGGTTCAGTGGTTTGAGCGGGTTACTCAACTTGAGGAAATGTTCACTTTTGGACAGAAGCGAGCTGAGCCGGCGGCCGGGATGTGTCGGATGATCCGCGCGTGACGTGAGACGTCTGCGCCGACCGAGCGCTGCCGACGCTCGGCGCGGCAAAGCCGACGACATTCACGCGCGCTCTACAAGTTATTCGGCCTGGGCCTTGACGCACTTGATGAAGCGTAATCGCGTTTGACCATCCGAACTGAGGAAGATCCTCGCTCGCTCAATCAGACGGCTCTCGACCACTTCACAATGTTGCCTTGACGAATTTGCACCGTATTGGCCTTATGAACAACCGAGGGCTCATCCGTGAGCATGGTTTCGACCCTCTCGATCGCAGTCGGCAAGTCCGGAGCTTCGAACGCCCTGATCTCTTCGACTTCCAAACCGCCGTTGTCGTGGCGCACAACAAAGTCGCACTCGAATTTCAAGACAAGTCTCTCCCATTGATGCGAGCTTGTGAGCTAATGCTTAGAGATAAGCTTCGCAAGGGAATCTGGCTCTTTGGACGCCAGCGCCATCATAGGCGGAATTGCCGGGTCGGTTTTCAACTCACCGATGAGCGGCGATATGGGCGTGCTAGGCGCGTCGGTTGGAATGCTGACACTTGCGTGTATCCGGCTCTGGAGCGGACAGCTGCGTACAGATTCAAGATGAACTCCCCAGTCCAACGGGTATTAACGAGCAACCGTAGCAGCGGCGAACGCGTCTTCCTTCTCGATGCCGCGTGCGACGATCTTCAAGCATTCGTCAGGCAGCGGCCGTTGTAGCGCCTTGGCTTCATCCCAAGGCGCTCGGAGCCACACGTCCCGCTCTTCATTCGTGGTCAGGATCACCGGCATTGCTTTCGGATGGATCGGCTCCACGACCGCATTCGGCGTCGTGGTAAGAAAACCGTACACCTGATGCGGTCCGGGGATCGGCTTCGACTTCGTGCCACGATCGCCGTTGAAAGTCGTCCAGATCCCGGCGAACGCGAACAGCGGACGAGCGTCCGCAAGCGCAAACCACACGATGTCTTTCTTCTTCGTCTCCGGGTTGGGCTCCGGCGCGTATTCGGCAAAACTGTTGACCGGGACGAGGCAGCGGTGATCCGGCTTGAGCCACGCACGCCAGTGCGGCGACGAGGTGTTGCGAATGTTCGTCACGGGCGGGCCGCCGGTGCGCGGCGGCGGCGGCATGCCCCAGCGCATCAGCACCATCTCTCGCTCACCAGCTGCGTCGCGAATGACTGGCGCGGGGTAATCCGGAAACACGCCGGGCATCGGCGCCAGATTGCCTTCATAGCGGCGGACGACCCGAAAGAGTTCGGCAATGGCCGCCTGATTAGTCGTGATCGAATAGAGATTGCACATATCAGCCTATTTGGAAGCTCTTGGACTTGTGGACTCTAACGCTCTTCGTTTGGGTGGACCCACTTGTATGGCGTGATGCTTTGCGTTTCGGTCAGCTTGATCATGTGGACGGGAGGCGCATAGCGTCCTTTCCGACAGGATCGACACTTGAGGGAAGCTTCGAGCTTCCAGATCGGTGTATCTCGCGGCCGGCGGATCGAACTCAACGCAGACTAGAGCGCGTCTTGCATCTGTTGCACTCCACCTCGAGCCAGCCCATGCCACCGTTCAAGCATTGCTCGATCGTCGGAGACGGCTGGGAGGGGCCGCCATAACCCTCCATTCGGATCGACCAGGCTCGAGCTTCGGCACGATCGGCATCGCGAATTGCTTTGTTGGCTTCTTCGCGGGCGTGCTTGGCGTGAACGTTTGCCCCCAAGATCTGGCCGCCCTAGATAACTTCGCGTGATTTGGTCCCCATGCTGGCACCAAAGCGACTTGTGAACGTGATGGCAAATTGTCGATTCCTAGTGGGCGGAAGGGGCAACCTGCTACTGCCTGTCGTGGCTGTGGAAAACGCCGGCGGCCTCAGTGCTGCGTCGGTTCTTCCTCGACCGGCTCGCCGTGTTGATGACCGCTTGTGACCCTGACAGACATTCGGTCGGCATGTTTTCAGGAAAGGTTCTACAGTTGCTAAACTGTTCCCATGCGGGACGGGTACTGGCCTGTTTCAACCCTCAGTGGCCTAATTTGATTTTGGCAGTGGCCTGGTTTGCTTGGAGCGGCGAAGGACAAAAGCGCCTGTCATCCCGAGCAGGAAACAGATTCCGAGGGTGTAGCCTGCTGGATTAAGCAAGCCTGCCCTATCTGCCAGATAAATCATCGCGATTGCCGCAACCACTTGCGCTATCCAAATGCGCCACACTGCTCTCAACCCTCCGCCAAAGGCAGCACGATTGCGACGCAAGACAATCCACGAGGGTGCCCATAGCACAGCGACGAGAACTACAATTACGAACAAAGCAAACATGACGGCCTATCCACGCGCCTGCAAACCCGCCTCAGTTGGCGGCCTCTTTCATATCACACGAAGCGGGTATCTCGTCGCTTATTGGCCCGTAGCCGACGTTAGCTCAGCGTGCCGCGAGGTCTGCCTTTGGGAGGCAAGCTGAAGCGCGCAATTCGAGCTGCCAAGGCAGCTTTTGACCCCATTGCGGAAATTTTTAGCAGCCGAGTAACGAACCGTTAGACTTTCAGTTGACCACTTCGAGAACCGAAACAGCTTTGGTGAGAACCCGGCCTTAAACGTTAGTTGCTTTGCTCATCTATCTCTAAGACCCGAATCGTTTGGGTTCCGGGCGCCAAACTTTCGATAGCTGAGGATCACAATTGAGGTCATCATCCGGCTTGCACTTCATCGGGCTTGACCACGTTCGGGCATTGGCGGTGCTTATGGTATTCGCTTGGCACTTCACGCATGCCACTGGCGGTTATCCCGGGACGTTCGAGGGCGCCCCTGCTGTGTTTCCGCTGGCTCTGTTCGATGAAGGTCACACCGGAGTGGCCCTTTTCATGGTGCTCAGCGGATATCTTTTCGCAAAATTGCTTGACGGAAAATCGATAAGCTATGCTGCATTTTTCTGGAATCGTTTGATCCGGCTCGCACCCCTCCTCGTCCTCGTCCTCGTCCTAGTCGGGATCAGCAGGCATGCGGCGGGCGAGAGCCTGGGTGGATACGTCGCAAATATGGCCACGGGATTCGTCGTCCCGGCTTGGCTCAATGGCGCATGTCCATCACCGTCGAAATGCATTTCTACATCGCGTTGCCCCTGCTGATCTACCTGAGCAGGCGCCAGAAGTGGGCACCAGTCGTCTTCGTGGCGGCAGCGATTGCCCTGCGCTCCATCATCTTCCTGATGACCGGGGAAGTCGAATATTTCGCGTACTACACCATCATTGGCCGCATAGATCAGTTCGCTTTGGGCATCACCGCATTCAGCTATCGTCGCATTTTCGCCGGAAGGCATCTTTTCATCGTCGGAATACTCGCAGCGTTTACTGTTGGGTTCTGGACGTTCGACTTTGCCGGCGGCTATTACGGAACAGAGCGCAATCCGCTCTGGATAATCCTCCCGACCGCCGAAGCCGTGGCCTATTCGTCGCTTATCGCCTACTATGACACCAGCTTCAGGATGGGAGGCGCTGGCATTTCATGGGCATTTTCGAAGATCGGTGAGTATAGCTATTCCATCTACCTGCTCCATACCTTCTTCGTGTTTCAAATAGCGGAATTCATTCAACGCAACGTGATGGACATCTCGAACTTCTACGTTGCGCTGGCGTGGTCATTCGCATGTTTCACCCTGATGATACCCGTCGCGGTCATCAGTTTCACTTACGTGGAAGCGCCTTTCCTTCGGCTTCGTCGGGTCTATACAAAGCCAAATACAGAAGTCTCGCTCAGTACGGCGGGTGAGCCGATGATTCAATGCGAATAGGAGCAGTCAGATTTAATAACAGGGCAGCCTCTTCTTCATCTGCTCATGGCCCATTGCTGACCTGGGGCGCGCAGCCGGTCCAGGACCGCTTGTGACCCTGGCTGTGTGAAAATGCCATTGCGCTGCTATGATTCTCTCGATGATTCTCGGGAGAGAATTAATGAGGCGCTTCATTGAAGAGGCGGATCGTGGGCAGTCGACGCTGCTGCCCGAATGC
>NZ_PYFX01000023.1 GCF_003020115.1 Bradyrhizobium sp. MOS002 | reverse complement strand
CCGAGTATGCCGAGAAAAACAAGTCCTACGGGCTCACCACCATGCGCCGCAAGCACGTCGCGGTCGGGCGCGGCGTCCTTCGTTTCGACTTTACGGGCAAGTCGGGCAAACAGTGGAAGCTTCGCATCGAGGACAAGCGGATAGCCGCGATCGTGAAGCGCTGCGCAGAGATCCCCGGACATGAGCTCTTCAAGTACCTGGACGACGACGGACAGCCCCGCACCGTCGATTCCGGCGACGTCAACGCCTACATCAAGGACATCACGGGCGAGGACTTCAGCGCCAAGGATTTTCGGACTTGGGCGGGAACCGTTCTGGCGGCGTTGGCCCTGGGCCGAATTCAGGAAGTACGACAGCCAGGCCGAGGCGAAGCGCAACGTCGTCGCCGCGGTCGAAAGCGTTTCGAAGCAGCTCGGCAACACACCGGCCATCTGCCGCAAGTGCTACGTGCACCCGGAAGTCCTGAACGCCTACATGTCCGGTGACCTCGTAAAGATGATTGATGCCAAGATCGCGCAGAAGTTCAAGCGCCAGTACGCCAAGCTCACTTCCGACGAGATCGCGGTGCTGGCATTTCTCCGGAAGCGTCTCGATACTCTGAAGGCGCCCGCCTAGCCTCGCGTACCAGTCTCCGGACGCCTGCGCGCTGCTCGATACCTCCGGGCGCGCCCCGGCAGGTGCTCTCGTCGGCAGAGCGGAAGTGGGCGTTGTGCGGGCCAGCGGAACGGTGTCTGGCGATTCAGCACGGGTTCGGCTTCCGACCTCGCCATTTGGTGCGCATTGCCGGCTCCGTAGAAGAACCCGTGAACAAGTCGCCGGCCCGATAGTCTATTCAGAACGCGTTCGCTAGGTCGGACTGCGATGGCTCCAAACGGTACCCTTGGGCTGGGGAGGCCATAGACAGTCCGAAACTAACCAAGTCGCCTGCGCAAGCTGGCGGCTTCTTTCTTGGATCTTGATCAATTCAGGCAGCGGTAGCTATGGCCCGTTCGCGCGCGTCGCAGTGAACTACGTCGCTCGCGAGGCCACTTAGCAGGGCGTACCGGGCGCAGCGATCCGAGTTATAGCAACGCTGCGTGAACGGCGGAAAAGGCGCTCTCACTTCCGCACTGCAACAGGAGCGCACCCGCGGGTGCGCTCCTCCCTGCGACCAAGCGATTGGAACACCACTCAGTGTGCAACCACCGGACACGCCGAGTCGGACAACTTCCCAAATGCTTCTTCGCCGGACATGGTCTGAACCAGTTTGTAGTAGTCCCAAGGTTGTTTGGACTCCTCGGGTTTCTTGACCTGCATAATATACATCTCATGCTCCATCAGACCGTCGGCACGGATCTTGCCATTGCTGGTGAACATGTCGTCGATCTTCATCTTCTTGAGCTCGGCCATCACCTTCTCTGAATTGGTGGAGCCTGCAGCCTTGACCGCGTTGAGGTAGGTCATAGTCGCCGAATAATAGCCCGCCTGATTCATGGTGGGCTCGCGCTTCGTCTTCTCATAATAGCGTTTGGCGAAGGCGCGGGTCTTGTCGTTGAGATCCCAATACCAGCCAGTGGTAAGGTAGAGGCCCTGTGCGGTCTTGAGACCGAGGCTGTGAATGTCGCTGATGAAGGCGAGCAATGCGGCTGGCTTCATCGTCCTGGCGATGCCGAACTCGTCGGCAGCCTTGATCGAGTTGGTAAAGTCGTTGCCGGCATTGGCGAGTCCAAGCACATGCGCACCCGCGTTTTGCGCCTGCAGCAGATAGCTCGAGAAGTCCGACGTGGAGAGCGGAACGCGCACGGCGCCTACGACCTTGCCGCCATTGGCCTCGACCACCTTCGAGGCGGACTCCTGCAACTGTGTACCGAAGGCGTAGTCGGCCGTGAGGAAGAACCAGGTTTTACCACCCTGCTTCACCATCGTCTTTGCGGTACCGTTGCCGAGTGCCGTTGTGTCGTAGACATAGTGCACCGTGTAGGGTGTGCAGTCCTTGCCGGTCAGTGATGCGCCGGCTGCGCCGATAGCGATGAATGGAATCTTCTTTTCCTTGGCGACATTGTTCATCGCCAGGCTCACTCCCGTGTTCGATCCACCGAGAATCATCGTAACGCCGTCGCGATCGGCCCATTCCCGGAACTTTTGCGCTCCAACGTCGGGCTTGTTCTGGTGATCGGAGACCATGAACTCGATCTTGTTGCCCAGCGCGCTGCCGCCAAAATCCTCGATCGCCATCTTGGCCGCCTCGACGCCGCCGGGGCCGATCACATCGGCATACAGGCCGGACATGTCGTCGATATCGCCGATCACGACCTTGTTTTCGGCCGCGTGTGCAGTCGTCACCGCCATTGAGGCCGCAAGCAACAATTGAACCGTTCTTACCGCAATGTATTTCATTTTACGTGTTCCTCCTTTTGGATTTCAGCGCGAGGGTCGTCAAAACTCGCGTCGTTACGTAGCGCCCGTCGAAATCAGCTAGACGCCGAGAAAGCGTTGGAGCAGCTCCGGTTGTGCCTTGAGCTCCCGCGCCGGCCCCTCGTGCACGATGTGTCCGTTGTTGATG
Organism: Bradyrhizobium sp. MOS002; assembly: GCF_003020115.1. Taxonomy (GTDB): domain Bacteria; phylum Pseudomonadota; class Alphaproteobacteria; order Rhizobiales; family Xanthobacteraceae; genus Bradyrhizobium. The sequence continues at coordinate 63,914 of NZ_PYFX01000023.1, read as the reverse complement.
ATGTAGATCCGCGTCGCCAGCGCCAGCGTCGCCGCCAAATTCTGCTCGACCAGCACGATGGTCTGGCCGGCGGCGGCGAGCTCGCGGCAGGCCTTGACGAGATCGTGGACGATGACGGGCGCGAGCCCCTCGAACGGCTCGTCCAGCAGCACGATCTTGGGATCGCGCACCAGCGCTCGCGCGATAGCGAGCATCTGCTGTTCGCCGCCGGACAGCTCGGTGCCGCGGTTGCTACGCCGCTCCTTCAGTCGCGGAAACATCTCGTAAATGCGGTCGAGCGGCCAGCGTTTCGGTGCCGTGATGCCGGCGAGGACGATGTTTTCCTCCACCGACAGGCTGCCGAAAATGCGGCGTTCCTCGTGCACGAGCTGCATGCCGGCCTGCGCGATTCTGTGGCTCTTGCGCCCCGCGATATCGATGCCGTCGAACTTCACGCTGCCGCTACGCGGCGTCACGACGCCCATAAGGCTCTTCAGCGTGGTGCTCTTGCCGGCGCCGTTGCGTCCGAGCAGCGCCACCACCTCGTGACGCTCGACATGCATGGCGACGTCGAACAGGATGTGGGAGTCCCCGTAATAGCTGTTCAGGCCGTTGACCTCGATCAGGCTCATGCCGCGATCTCTCCGTGCACGCCACCGAGATAGGCTTCCTGGACGGCGGCGTTGGCCTTGATTTCCTCCGGCGTGCCGGAGACCAGCACCCGGCCTTCCTGGAGCACGGTGACGCGCTCGGCCAACTCGAACAGCGAATCCATGTCGTGGTCGATGATGATCATGGTACGGCCGCGCGCGATCGACTTGAGTAGCTTGACGGTCTCGAGACGCTCTCGCGGGCTCATGCCGGCGAGCGGCTCGTCAAGCAGCAGCAGGCGCGGCGACGTGGCGAGCGCAAGCCCGATTTCCAGCCTGCGCTTCTCGCCATAGGCGAGCTCGGACACGGGCGTGTCGGCACGACGGGTCAGGTTCACCAAAGCGAGCGTGTGCGCCACCTGCTCCGTCAGGCCCTTGACGCCGGCGAGCGTGCGGAACAGGTCGAGCCGGAATTTTCCGCGCAGCTCGGCCAGCGCGGCGATCGTCAGGTTCTCCCGCACCGTCAACCCGGTGAAGAGCTGGTTGACCTGATAGCTCTTGGTAAGGCCGAGCTGGCAGACCTCGGTCACCTTCAATCCCGTGATGTCTCGCCCCTCGAATACGATCTGGCCGGAACTCGGCGCGATCTCGCAGGTCAGCATCTTGAAGAAGGTCGATTTGCCGGCGCCGTTGGGCCCGATGATCCCGCGCAGCTCGCCCTGATTGACGCTGAAATCGATGTCGCTGTTGGCGACGAGACCGCCATAGCGCTTGGTCAGGCCGGTGGCTTTCAGGATCGGCCCGGAATAGGCGGGATGCGCGACCTCCTTGGCCTGCATCGGCGCCGGTGGGGGTTGCAGCGTGGCCTCGGCGTCAGCGGCCTCCTGCTCCATCTCCGCATCCATTCGCTTTCGCTTGCCCGAGACGAGGCGGTAGAGATCGGCAAGACCGCCGATGATGCCGCCGCGCAAGAAGCAGACCAGCAGCACGAAGACGACACCCAGGACCAGCTTCCAGGCTGCGCCGAGGCCCAGCGCGGACTGGAGGAAGTCCTGAAGGAAAAGCCAAACGGTTGCGCCGACCAGCGGTCCGAACAACGTGCCCCTGCCGCCGATGGCCGTCTGCATCACGAGCTGGCCCGAGGTGTCGAAGGTGAAGGCGTCGGGCGGCATGAAGGCCTGGAGCACGCCAAGCAGTCCGCCGGCGAAGCCGGCGTAAGCGGCTGCGATCACGAAGGCGGTCAGCTTGTAGCCATGGATGTTGTGGCCGACGGCCGTGGCGCGCAGCGGATTGTCGCGGATCGCACTCAGAATCGCGCCAACCGGCGAGCGCACGATCCTGAGGGCGATGACGACGCCGACGAAGTAGCACAGCGCGATGAACTGATAGAGCGACCAGCCATTGGTGAAGTGGATGGAGGTGAAGCCGAGATCGAAGCTCGGCGTCGGTACCCCCGGCAGGCCGTTCTCGCCGCCGGTGAAATCGGAAAGTGGATTGAACTCGACGAAGAAGAACACCTCCGCGATCGCCACGGTGATCATCGCGAAATAGATGCCGGTGCGGCGCAATGCGATCAGGCCGATGAGGTAGCCGGTCGCGGCGGCCGCGATCATGCCGATGATCAGCGCGCCCAGCACGTTGCCGAAGCCCGCGCGGGTCAGCAGGTAGGCGGCGACGAAGCCGCCGGTGCCGTAGAAGGCGGATTGGCCGAACGAGAGCAGGCCGGTGAAGCCGAACAAGATGTCGAAGCCGAGGCCGAACAGGCCCCAGACCAGGATCCTGTTCACGGTGTTCGGCGCGAAGCCGAGATGAGGCAGCACCAAGGGGGCTGCGATCAGGCCGATCGCAGTCAGGGCTTCGATCAGGAAGGGGCGTTGCTTGAGCATCAGGAGATCGCTTACTCGCGGCCCTGGACGCCGAGCAGGCCATGCGGTCGTACCACGAGTACGAGCGTCATCGCCGCAAACAGCATCACATAGGCATAGCCGGGGTTGAACATGGAGGTGACGCTGATGATCTCGCCGGCGATCAGGCCGCCGAGAATTGCGCCGGGGAACGAGCCGACGCCGCCGATCACCACCACCACGAAGGTCTGGACCAGGATGTCGTCACCGATGCCCGGTGTCAGCGACACCACCGGCGCATTGACGATGCCGGCAAAGCCGGCGGCCATTGCGCCGATGCCGAACACCACCATGAAGACGCGATAGACATTGATGCCGAGCGAATCGACCATCACCGAATCCTCGATGCCGGCGCGCACAATCATGCCCAGCCGGGTCCGGTAGAGGACGATGAACAGTGCGCCGAGGGCGACCGCGACGATGCCGACGACGGCGAGGCGGTAGGTCGGATAGAACATGAAGCCGAGATTGGTGATGCCCTGGAACAGGGCCGGCGGCGGTACCAGCTGCGACTGGCTCGAGAAGATCAGGCGCACAAGCTCGACGAAACAGATACCAAGCCCGAAGGTCACGAGCAGCTGATCCTCATGGGGGCGATGATAGAAATGGCGGATGATGACGCGTTCCATGAGAACGCCGAGCAGCATTACGAACAGGGAGCCCGCGATCACGGCGAGGATGAACGACTCCGTGTACTGGTAGGCGACAAAGCCGGCATAGCCGCCGATCATGAACATCGCGCCGTGCGCGAGGTTCAGCACGCCGAGGGTGCCGTAGATGATGGTCAACCCGGAGCTGATCAGCGCGAGCAGTGCGCCGAGCGCGAGCCCGTTGAAAAGCTGTGAAACGAGGTTGGGCCAACTTATCATGCGACAATCGCTGTTGTGAGGGTGCGCATCAGAAAAAGGTGACGCCGCGGGACCGGAGTGCAGTCCGCGGCGTCAAAGGGGTTAACTAGGTCTCAGCTGTAATCGCCGAGGTGGCAGCCGAAGGCGTCCGGCTTCTGCATCAGGCCTTCACCCGGGACGATCTCGACCACGTCGTACCAGTCTTCCTTGTTCTTCATGTCCTTCTGCTGCTTGCCCTTGACGATGATCACCGGCCGGACGCATTGGTGATCCTCGGGGCGGTAATGCACGTCGCCGACCAGCGAGGGGATCGTCTCGCCCTTCTCGTAGGCCTTGATCACGTCGGGCGGATTGAAGCTGCCGGCCTCCTCGCACATGTGCGCCCAATGCGCGAAGCTGACATACGCGTTCTCGGCGCCCCATTCCGGCTTGTAGCCGTACTTCTTCTCGAAGGCTTCGTTGAATATCTTGGCCAGCGGGAACTTGTCCTCAATCGTCCACCAGTAATCGGTGGCGGCATAGACGCCCTGCATCAGGCCGCCGGTCTCGCGAGCGATGAACGGCACCTGGTAGGGCACCACCAGCTTCATCTTGTCGAGCACGCCGAATTGCTTGGCTTGTTGGGTGGAGAGCACGGCGTCGTGGCCCCAGTTGACATTGATGAGCACGTCGGCGCCGGAGTTCGCGACGTTCAGCAGGTAAGAGGAATAGTCCGGCGCGCCGAGCGGGGCAACCTGGTTGGTCACGGTGGTCCAGCCAGCTGTCGCCAGGAAGTCCTGCATCGATTTGGTAACGGTGTGGCCGTAGGTGTAGTCGGGCGTGAGATACGCCGCCTTCTTGCCCTTGCCGAACTCACGTACCATCACCGGGCCGATCGCTGCAGCCGCAGTCTGGCCGTAGAAGTTCTGGCGAAAGCCGTAGCGGACGCAATCCTTGCCAGTGGTATCGTTCGAGCCGGAAATGCCGCATACGAAAATCACATGTTCGCGCTGGGCGAGCTTGTTCAGCGCCACCGCAACGGCGCTCGACGTGCCGCCGGTGATCATGATCGCCTTGTTCTCGCTGATGAAGCGCTGCTGCGCCTGCACCGCCTCGTTCGGCTTGGCCGCGGAATCGGCGACGCCGAACTTCAGCTCCTTGCCGAGCACGCCCTTGCTGGTCTTGGGCGAGATCTTCTTGATCAGCTCGTGGCCTTCATTGATGTGCTCGATCGCGAGCTGGTAGCCCTTGAGCTCGTCTTCGCCCTGCACGGCATAGGTGCCGGTGCGCGGCACCGAGATGCCGATGAAGGCGGTGGAACCCGAGACACCCGCGGGGTAGGAACCGATCGCCGGCTTGTCCTCGGCAAACGCCGGCATCCCGGGCAGCATCGTGCCGCCGATGAGGCCCGCAGTGGTCTGCAGCAGGCCACGGCGCGACAGGCCGCGGCGGATGAGATTGTCAGTCATGATCGTTTCCTCCGAACATCGTTCTTGTTTGTAGGCAAACACAATTTGTCCGGCGGCGGCCGGCCTCGAGGGCCTGTCCGCGCCGGGCACGTCACATCCGCGTGTAGCTCTTGGGCGCAAGCATTGCTTGTGAACGCCTTCTGTCAATTCCGTCTTTGGTCGAACGCCGAAAATTATCTCGCGAAAACATATCGCATCACGATATATATTAGTCTTTGTGAGTACGAGGCTGGCGGGTTCGGCGAGAGAAATGGCGCGGCAGACGACAGTGGCGAGCACCCGGAAGCGACGGTCGTGGCCCCAAGATGCGGAGCGGCAGGAGCCGGCGTGGCCGGAAGAGGTGAGCGGGCAGCGGGCGACACCGCAGTCCGGCGATGCCTCGCGGATGCCCGATCCGCGCAACCGGCCGGCCGGCCGGCGCGGGCCCGTCGTCGGCCCGGTTCAGGCGAAGCGCGCACCTGGTCCGATGCAGAAGCTGAGCGTGCGCGCCCAGAACGTCCTCAAGGAGCTCGCGGTCGAGCTCACTGCCGCACAACCGCCGAAGGGGAATTGGTCGCCCTCGCGCGAATTGCTGCTTGCGCTGACGGCTGAACGTCTCGCGACCGCGCGCAATTGCGGTCCTCACACGATGAGGGAAATCATCGACTGGGCGCAGGGCTGTGGCGTGACGATCAAGCCGGTGATCCCGCCCGGCGGCTCGCTGTCGCAGATGTGGGCGGAGTTGATTAGCAATGCATCCGCGGGGGCCTTGACCAGCGCCGAGATTGCCGGCGCGCTGCAGCGCTCGATCCGGCGGAAAAGCGTGCGCATCCCGATCGCGTTCCAGGTCATCCTGGTGAAGATCCTGCTGTCCAGCTTCGAATAGACCGACGGATAGCTGTGCATCCGGAGGTCCCGTTGGTTGGTCCCGGCGCTGCTGCTTGCTACTTTTGGCTGCGCTGCCCGCGTTGCGGAGTGGCAAGAACGGAGGGGCACGGCATGGTTCAGGCGAAGAAGGCGCAACGGTCGACGGTGGCGGTACCTGCGCGGGCTTCACGCCAACGCACGATGCGCGACTCCGACTATGCAGGGCTGGCGCAGTTCCGCTACCAGATCCGAAGCTTTCTTGCGTTCAGCGAGGCAGCCGCAGCACAGCAGGGACTGACGCCGACGCAGCATCAGGCGCTGCTTGGGATCAAGGGCTTTGTGCGTCCGGGTCCTGCGACGGTCGGTGATGTCGCGCGATTTCTGCTGATCCGGCATCACTCTGCCGTCGAGCTGATCAACCGCCTCGCGAAGCTTGGGCTGGTCAGTCGCATTGCCGACCCTGAAGACGCCAGACGCGTTCATCTCAAGCTGACGAAAAAGGGTGAGCAGAAGCTCCAGGCGCTCTCGCGCAAGAACCTCGACGAGCTCCGCCGCGCCGCAAGCCCGGCGCTGAGCCGCCTGCTGAGCCCGTTTCGGCAGTCCAGCCACACTTGAACACTCGTCGCACCGCCTTTTTGGTGTGGAAAAACAGAGTGGGGCTCGCTTATCAACACTAGAGGCGGCCACCGGACAGCTCAGCCGAAGTCGAAGTCGAAGTCGAAGTCGAAGTGTCCGCGCCGGTCAGGCAAAGGGAAGGCCCTGCACGCCTGCCGGATGGTCAACATCACAGCGCTTTCAGAACACAGTGCCGAGGCCGAACACGAACGCGGGATGGAGACGGCGGTTCGCGGGGTAACAAGGATAGTAGTACGGCAACCCACAGGCGGGATGGTAGTAGCCATTCCAACGCCGCGGATACTGCGGAGGGTATGCAGGCCGCTAGGTTGCGAAGGCGGCATGATAGGAGTGTCGGAAGGATCTGGAGTGCAATGGTGTTAACGCTCCTGATGGAAGCCGAGCGCCGGTAGGCGGTGCCTGCCCGTGCCGAAAGCGCCAGTGGTGTCGGGGGCGAGCACTAATTCGTTGGCAGAAGAAGCGGTTGTCTGTGACAGTCAACGCCACGCTAGGAGACGCAGACGCGGTCGTGAACGGGCCGGCCATTCTGCGATCTACTTCCATTCAGGTTGTTGCCTCCATCGACCGCAACATCAGCGCTTGAGCGGACCGCCGGACCCGTGCTCCGTACCCCTCTCAGAAGCAAGCACAGGCCAAAATGTTAATCGAGGTGATCTCGATGTTTCTTCCTTTAGGCTTCACTTGGCCTTTTGCGGAGGTTCGCGAATCCTCGGCGTTCTTCCTTATGGGACTCGGCGACGACGCTGCGCGTGCCCCCTTTTTGTACGGTAGCGCACCAGATATTGTCGGCTGAGACTCCTGCCAGACCTGTCGACAGCCACCTGCGACCCTCTGACGCTTGCCCTCCAAAAGGCTCATCGGAACGCAAGCTGACGAGATGCCGTTGCACCCGTACTCAACGTCAACGAAGGAGACATGCATGAGCTTGCGAAGTCCTTTTCTCGTCCTCACTACCGCTGTCGCGATTTCTTTTGGCTCTAGCTCCGCATTGCTCGCAGCACCGATGACGCCTGCGTCGATCGCGCCAACGTTGGCATCCGTTCAGCAGGTGCAGTACCGGCATTGGCATCATGGCTGGGATCGTCCGCACTGGCATCGCCACTACGGGCCTGGTGCTGCCGCGATTGGAGGTCTCGCCGCCGGAGCTCTCATCGGGAGCGCAATTGCGAACAGCGAGGCGAGAGCCGACAGCAGCGCCTACTGCGCGCAACGCTATAAATCCTATGACCCTGCATCCGGGACCTACCTCGGTTATGACGGCGCGCGGCATCCGTGCCCCTGATTGCCACTGCGGCCGGGCGTTCCGTTCTCAAACCGGCTGGCCCGATTGTCGAGGGACCTAGCTGAATGGAGACAGGCGAGTTCACGAAACGGGTCGCGATCGCGGTCACGATCGCGACCGCACCTTTCCTTTTGTGGTATCTCCGCTCGGTGCTGCTGGTTGCGGTTGGCGCTATCCTATTGTCGGTCGTCCTTGACCTTCTGTGCCAGCCCCTGCAGTGGTGCCGAGTCCCGAGAGCGGGCTCAGTTGGCCTTACCATGCTTCTTCTGTTCGGTTCGCTCGGCGTGATCGCGTATTTGTTCGGCACCACGCTGTCGAGCGAGATGGAAGACGTGCTGAAGCGCGCGGATATCGCAGCCAAAACAATCGCAGACGCCTCGCAGAAATCCGCGTGGGGCGCCTCGCTCCTGCAGCACATGGACGCCTGCCAACTCTCGCTCACAAGTTGGGCCGGCAACATCGTCAGCGTGAGCAGTAGCGTTTTCGCGTCCTTGGTGGTCATGATCGCGATGGGAGCGTATATGGCCACTCAGCCAGGAGTATATCGAAGGAAAGTCCGCAAGCTGCTTCCTCGTAGATGGGCCAAGCCGCTCGAAGCCGTAACCAAGCACATCATCCAATCACTCCAGCTCTGGAGTATCGGTCAGGCCATCCAGATGGTGCTGGTGGGAGCGCTCACTACAGCGGCAGTCTGGCTGATCGGGTTGCCGTCGCCGCTGGCTTTGGGCGTCATCGCGGGGCTTACCGAATTCATCCCGTACGCAGGGCCTTTCATCGCCGCGGTCCCTGCGCTGCTCGTCGCGACAGCGCAAGGATGGTCCCCCCTGCTTTGGACCGTGCTGGCCTACCTTGCAATTCAGCAAATCGAGGGGAATGTGCTGCTCCCGATCATCCAACGGCGCCTCATCGCCATTCCTCCAGCCATGATCCTATTCAGCATCTTGGCTGTCAGCAGCTTTTTCGGGGCGGCGGGCGTCATTTTCGCGGCTCCGATCAGCGTCATGATTTATGCACTGCTGGAGACAATGGCCCGAAGCAGAAAACTGCGAACGCTGGTCCCAGAGCGAACGCAGACGACTCCACCATCAAGGGCGTGATCACTGCTGCGGGAGGTAGACACCATGGACCATCAATGGTGGTCCTGCTGTTGCTCGTTCTGATCGCGCTCTCCCTCGGCGCCGCCTACATGGACGCGCCTCCGGTGCTGCGTTTTGCGACAGCGCCGCGGCGATTGCTATTCCGGCGGAGTGGATCCGCCGCGGGACGGAGCAGCTCGCGCGGCACGCAGGGCCTACCATCGGCGGCCTGATTATGGTGACGTTCGGCAGCGTCGCGAGCTCGTGTTGGCCCTATTCATACTTGCGAGCGGCGAAACGGCCTGTCAATCGGCGTTCGAGTGGGACCCCTTATCGGCATCCAAGGCATGCCGAGCTGACGCAGGTGACGGCGCGACACCCGCACTTGGCCGCGGCCTTGTGGCGAGAGACGCTGATCGATGGTTCCATCTTCCGAGAATGGATCGTGAATGTTGGGCGGCGAGCCGCGCTGCCGAGAATGGCTCACCTGTTGATCGAAGTGCACGAGCGGCTTGAAGCAATCGGGCGCACTCGCGGCGGAGAGTTTAGCTTGCCCATCACTCAAATCGACCTTGGCGATTGCTTGGGACTTTCAGTGGTCCATACGAACCGTACCCTCCAAGCTCTGCGCGGGGAACGGTTGGTCGAAACGGACAGATCCGGCTTCAACCTGCTCGACCAGGAACGCTTGAAAGAGTTGGCAGGGTTCGATCGGACCTATCTCCATCTAACGCCAAGCGGTTAGCGTCGGCACACGCAGAGGGAGTGCAATGCGAAGCGAAGGTTCCGCCATTGAACATCTGCAATCCGTTGCCTAAGGTCGACCGCCGCAAAATGGCGCGCGAGAGGCAACGCTGCGACTGCCGATGATGAGCGCGACCGAATATCTCAAGCTTGCAAGCCAGCTCGAGTTGGCTGCTGAGACGACTGCCGACTCGTCGGCGCATCAACAGCGTCATGCGATGGTCGACACATACGTCATATTGGCGCGGAGTCTGCTTCTCCTGGACAAGTCGAACAAACTACTGGACCTCGATCGCCGGCGACCGTCCCCACATTGAAGGGGAGCAGGCGACCTCTGGGAGTGAAGTCGGCGCGGGAACCTTTGTACACTTTTGTACTTACCTGTGCTGCGCGGTGGTCGCGCGATGAGGCTGCGCCGGTGCAAAATAGCCAATTATTGCTAGTCCTCGTTGTAGAGGACGAAGCTCTGATCCGAGAAGTCGTGGGGGAGCCCTCGCCGAGGGGGGATTTGAGGCCGAGATCGTTTCATCGGGCGAGGAAGCGGTTGCCCTACTCAGAGGCGAACCTACGAAATATAGCGCGTTGCTCACCGACGTTCATTTGCAAGGCAAGCTCACCGGCTGGGACGTTGCGAAGCGAGCCCGGGAGATCAATCCAGAGATGCCGGTGGTATATATGACCGGCGCTGGAGCCGATCAGTGGCCTTCTCACGGCGTACCCAATAGCGTTCTGTTGAGCAAACCGTTCGCACCCGCTCAGGTAGTGACGGCAGTGTCGCAGCTGCTCAACCAAGTCCCACCATCGCACTCATAAGCCTGCCCGAAACGGTCCCGCGGCTTCGCGCACAGCGCACGGTAACACCGCGATCATCCCAGTTCGACCATCACCTTCCGAAGTGCAGTCCGCTGCTGGCGAGGTCATGCCGACCAGCGCCTGCCAGTTCTCTGTGACTGCAAAGGGCGGGGCGAGCGCCTCAAGCCGCTGCCTAGCGACAGTTGCGCTCCGCTCGTTTGGCACCGCTCCCTGTCCGCCAATTCAGGAGAATGGAAAACGCTGCTGTAGTTAGCTGGCCTGAGGGAGTGAACTTCAGCCGTCCTTGCGCGTCGAGGCTTGGGCTGCTTATTTGGCATTCCCGTTTGTGGCCCGCTGACCTGACGGCGCAGTGCTGACTGACGGGCCAGGGGAGCGTCCTCCGTGTGGCGGACCTCGCGCCTGAGATGCTGGCCATTGGCCAGTCCCGACCCGGCGCCTGTTTCGCTCTTCGCTATTTTTGGCTGCATACGGGAACCCGCTGGCTTGAACGTCCATTAATAGTCTGAATGGTCCGATTGCGGGGATTTGGCCATGGGCATCGAGCGAATGCACTCACCGAGATACTGGCTCATACGGGCTGAGGAGTTTCACACCAAGGCCGACAACTGCGAACACGTCCAGGCGAGAGCGACGCTTCGCCAGGTTGCGAAGAACTACGAAGCGATCGCCCAGCGAGCGCAGCAAATTCTCGCTGCGACCGAGAGGGACCAGCGCCGCCCTATGCAAGCTCCCCGGCCGGCACAAGAATAGGCCGACGACCAGAGCCGTTATGATGGCCCAGCTACCGCTCGGGATGAATCAAGACGGTTCTAGCTAGTCGTTTTCTTTTTTTGTAGGAACACCAAGCGCGGCTGCGTCTTGACCGGCGTGTCCCACTGACCGCGTCTTGACCGCCATGTCCCACTACTATTTCGACACGCGCGACAATGACAAGTTCGTCCTTGACGAGATCGGGGTCGAAATCGCCACCTTAGCGAAGGTGAAGCGTGCAGCCTCCGAAGCAATGGCAGACTTCGCCAAGGACGTGCTGCCGGGCTCGGTAGTTCGTACCCTCTCAATAGAGGTGCGGGATGGCTCGGGACCTGTGCTTCGCGTAGTGCTCCGCTTTGAGATTGTGCACGCCGCCGTTCATTGAGATTACGACAGTGCACCGTCTCTTCAGCCAAGCCCCGACTTCGGGCTGTGGCCCATGTGCGACCTCGGAGGCGATCCGCACCTTGGGCAGATGTTAACGGCAAACCGGACATCAGACGGCCAGCGCTTAATGACTACGCGCCTTAGTTAGAGGGCGTCCGGCGCTGGCCGAGCGTCGCTCGATTGAGAGCAGCTCAATGCCGCACGGTTGGCGCCTCGCGAAGCGCATTGACGCCGATCCGCTTCAGCCCGTCGACCGAGGTCTCGCCCTTGCTGGCGGCTTCGAGGATCGTAAAGGCCACGTGGGTGCGGGCAGAAGTCTCGTAGCGAGACACGCTCTCGCAGACCTCGTCGAGAACCGCGCGCAAAAGCGCGGTCGTTTCAGCATCGAACATTGGAGGTCTCCCCCAGCGAAAGCAGCATTCTGCCTGAACCCCGTCAGCCGGGGATTCACGCAAGTTACGGTCAACGAAAAATTCTGCGCAATGACCGGGAAGAATGAGCGTGGCCCCGCCTTTTTAGGGCTGGGGGGCTTGATGGCGGGCCGTGCATTTGCGCGGGCCCGCCACCGAATCCGGCCGAGCCCGTTCCATGGCTCGACATCAAGACCGCGCGCAGCTCGAACGCCTAAGGCTCCGGGGGGCGCAGCGGACCGTCCGCCCATTTGCGGGCGGCGGGGTCGTGTAGCGGGTCATTGTTGCAATTGGTGCACACGTACCGCGGCGGCCGTTCTGAAGCTTCCTCGGACACAGCCTTCATCGGCTTGCCGCACGCCGGGCACGCCTTCCGGACCGGATGGAGCATGGCCATCTGTTTTTCCCCTGCGATGGCACTCTAGTTCAGCCGAGATCGCGAGCTCAAGCTGGCCGACAAAAATTAGGTCGGGTTCACGCACTGTTGCGCGCCTTCTTGACTCCGCCGCACGGCACTCAACTCTGGGCGGTGATGTTGACGGGCGTGTCATGGAGCAGGAGTTCTACCGAGGTCTGGCCCAAAGGGTCCGGGGTATGGCGGAGAAGCCGATCCGTTCACCCGGAGTCGTCTCCTGGATCTCGCCAACCGGTATGACAGCAGGGGACAGCCCTCGGCATCCGGACCGACCGAGCGGCCGCTGCCGAGGCCTCGCACGACGCCGCCTGGATCGAGCTTCTCCGGACCCGGCGAGACCTGACGCCCACGCCCCTATCGTCGTTCTCGAGGGTCCGGCAGCGCGCAGCCGATGAAGCCTGGTGGCCGTCCCGCAGTGCGCGAAGAGTGCCGCCTCCCCTGGACCAAGCTTGCGCACCAGCCGGTGGTTCTGGCCTCACCGGGGAGGATTTGATGCCGTGAGCGGGTGCGGCTTCGCCTCCCCCTGAACGCGATCCTAGCGGCTTGGACTGAGGTGGGAAGCGCTGCGCCTTGCACCAATAATGAGCTGCCGCGGAGAGCGCCCTTCCGGCAGGTTGTCCTCGGCAGCCCCGCGTAGGCGAGTGAGCTCCGACCACGCCAGCGCGGCGGTGATCCATCTCTGCCGTTCTGGCCCATCGGCTTCGGCGGCAAGCTTCATTGCGGCGACGGCCTCGCGCTCGCAGTCGTACGGGGGATCCATGGATACAATTGTAGCTGCAGATCGTAAACGATCACGCAGCAGCGAGACCGTAGCAATGCGGGCCGGCAACCATACGCAGATGCTCTCGAGCCCTCCGCAGATGCCCCGCCCGATCGGCCCCATTCATAGGCGGGGACCTCCGGAGCGCTCGTGATCGAGGCCTGCCGAACGTCCCGCAACGGAATCCAACTGCACCGACCTCCCGAAAAGCCCGTGAATTGCTTGTCTTTCAGATATCTCGTGCCGGGAGCTCCCGATATTGTGGGGCCTGACGGGACTACCTCATCGGCTCACCACGAGAAGAGATGTTTCAAGACGCATCGGATCTGGCCGCGATGGCCGAGGTACTAGGCCGATCGAGCGACTACCGGGTGCTGCGCCGCCTGGTACCACGGCCAACGTCGATGCTGGCCTCCAGCCAGGAAACCAAGATCGGCATCCTGCTCGACACCGAGATAACCGGCCTCGACCACCGCAAGGACGAAGTCATCGAGCTCGGCATGGTCAAGTTCGGCTACACGCCCGACGGGCGCATCATTGATGTTAGGGACACCTTCTCCGGCTTCAATGAGCCGTCCGAGCCGATCCCAGCCGAGATCGCGGCGCTCACCGGCATCAGCGACGACATGGTGGCCGGCCACAAGATCGACCAGGCAGCCGTGAACGCCTTCGTCGACGATTCCGTAGTCGTCGTCATTGCGCACAACAGCGGGTTTGATCGCAAATTTGCCGAGCGCTACTGGCCCGTCTTCGAGCGGAAGGCCTGGGCATGCTCCGCGACGGAGGTGGATTGGCGGCAGCACGGCTTCGATGGAGCGAAGCTCGGCTACCTTCTGAATGGCGCCGGTTATTTCCACCAGGCGCACCGCGCTGTTGACGACTGTCACGCGCTGCTCGAGATCTTGGACTTCGACCTACCAACGACCGGCGCGCCCGCACTCGCGCTGCTGCTCGAGACTGCGCGGAAGCCGACGGTGCGCGTCTGGGCCGAGCAGTCGCCGTTCGAGCTCAAGGATTCGCTCAAGAAGCGCGGGTACCGATGGAGCGACGGCACGGACGGCCGGCCAAAATCCTGGTACGTCGACGTCTGCGAGTCCGCGCTGGACACCGAGCTCGCATTTCTCCGGACCGAGATCTACCTGCACGACGTCGAGCCGCGCCTGCAGACGCTGACCGCCTTCACTCGGTTCTCCAGCGGGATCTGAGGCATTGGAGTTTTGATCAGTCGAGGAGAGCCGGCGATCCAGGAAGACCCGAGAGAAAAAAGCCCGAATTCTTCGTCAGCCTAGCCGAGTCGCGGTACCCGAAATAATGGTTGTCGGGCCGGTCGCCGTGACCAGCCTTCAGCGAGGCATCAATCCGTCGACTTCACGATCTCCGTCGGCTGCGAAGCGTAGTATGCTGCCGCCTCGTCGATCTCCTGGGGCGTCATCGCGCGGGCGATGTTGCGCATCTGCTGGCTGATGTCGTTGGTGCGGCGGCCGGACGCGAAGGCCTGAAGCTGCGCCTTCAGATAAGCCTCTGACTGCCCTTCCAGCCAGGGGCTGCCGGTCTTGTTGTCGAGGCTGCCGTGGCAGGAGCCGCAGGGCGCGATCCCGCGGACCGGGGCCCCGTAGATCACGATGCGCGGCCTGGGGAGTTGCGGCGTCGGGTGGTAGGCCGGCAGCCGCGGCAGATAGGCGTAGTAGGCGGCGAGATCGGCCATGTCCTGGTCCTTCAGGTCGACGGCGAACGGCGACATCACGGCGTTGCTACGGGCGCCCGAGCGGAAGTCGAGCAGTTCCTTGTAGATCACGCTCGCATACTGGCCCGCCAGGTTAGGCGAGTCCGCGCGGCTGATCCCGGTCGGGCCGTGGCAGATCGCGCACCGCTGCGCGAGGGTCGCGCCGCGGCCGATCGATTCCTGGCCCGGCCTCGCCAGCATCGTCGGCGTCAGGACCGCCTCGGACAGGCGCGGTCCCACCTTGGCGGTCGGAACGGAGGCGGAGCGCTGGGGCACGCCGGCCGCGCTGCAGATCGCGTCCCACAGTCCGGCGAATTTGAGCTCCTTCTGAGCATAGGGCAGCACGATGAAGCCGCCGAGCGCGGTAAGGACGAAGAGGCCCGCGGCGAGCCCCACACCGGCGGAAAAGTACGGATTGCGAAACGTGAACAGTTCGCGGGCGCTCATCATTGCGCTCCCACGTAGACCGCCGGCACCGATGTGTCGGATCGGGCGGCCAGCGTCAGGATGGGGTAAGCATAGTTCGTGACCGTCAGTCCGATCATCAGCGCCACCCAGATCGCGAAGCTGTTCAGCGCGAGCGGCACGGTGTGGACCGGGTGAACGGGCACGCTGAAGCGGTATGCGCCGGCGTCCGCCGCCGGCTGCCGATGCGCGGTCGCGAGGATGTACAGGAAGAGCAGGCCCGAGATCAGCAGGACGAAGGCGCCGATCACCGACAGCGTGACCGAGAAAGCCTGCGGCGAGATGGCCGGGTCGGAATAGTCGTAGTAGGCCATGCGGCGCGGCATACCCAGGATGCCGACCCAGTGCCACGGGAAGGTCGTGACGATCATGCCGACGAACCACAGCCAAAGCTGGGCGCGCACGAGCCTCAGATCGGGCAAGGCTCGACCGGTCAGGTGGGGCCACAGATCGTAGGCGATGGCGAAGTACATGATCACGATCGCGCCGCCGAAGATCAGGTGGAAGTGGCCGGTGATCCACTGCGTGTTGTGGATCGTCGTGTCGAGCTGATAGCTCATGTTGATGAGCCCGCCGGCGCCGCCGAAGCCGAGCAGGACGAACGAGAACGCGACCGCCAGCATGATGGGATTGTCCCACGGCAGCGCCCCGATCCAGCCGAACGGGCCTCGGCCGCCCCTCAGGCGGGCGGCGATCTCGACCGAAGCGCAGATCGTGAACACGGTGAGCAGCGTCGGGAGCGCGACGAGCGCGGTGAAGGCGGAGTGGATGAACTTGAAGCCGGCGCCGACCTGCGGGTCGGCGAAGGTGTGGTGGATGCCGATCGGCATGGCGACGACCAGGAACAGGATGAACGCGATCCGCCCCATCGTGTCGCTGTAGAGCCGCCCGCCGATCGCACGCGGCACGATGGTGTAGTAGGCGATGTAGGTTGGCATCAGCCAGAAATAGACGATGGCGTGCAGCGTCCAGGAGAAGAACACGCGCGCGAGACCCGCGTCGATGGTCGTCCTCCAGCCGAGCGCGACCGGAATGATCTGCAGCAGGAGTTCGAGCGCAGCTCCGACGGCGGTCCAGGCCCAGAGATAGGATCCGGCGACGTTGGCGAACATCGCGAGCGGAACGGGCTCTCCGGGGTGTTCGCGCCGCCATACCCGCAGGTTGACGGACATCAGCGCGACCCAGATCCAGGAGCCGACCACGACCAGCACGACACCGATGTAGTAGAACACGCTGCCGATCAGCGGCGGGTAGAAGGTGTAGAGCACCGAGGCGCGTCCTAGCGCGACCGGGACCATCGCCATGACCGCTCCGACAACGATCAGCCAGAAACCCGCCCAGGCCCAGCGGACGCCGACGAGAGGCTGCTTCAGTGCCGACTCCGAGATGGCGTAGCCGAAGCCCATGGCGACCAGCGTCGGAAAGACGTAGCCCATGACCGTTCCATGGGCCGTGAGCGAGCGATAGTACCATTCTGGATCGCTGATCCAGGTATACAGGGGGCTGCGCACGAACATCTGCCAGGCGCCGAGGAAGAGCGCGAGCCCGAACACCGCGAAGGCGAGCCAAAAATGCGCGAGGACGAGCTTTCTATTCACCAACACAGCTCAGCCTCCCGCCGCTCTTCGCCTTGGCCACGAACTCCTCTTTGTCGATCACCTTGACCTTGCCCCACATGCCTTCGTGGCCGAAGCTGCAGAATTCCTGGCAGGGCATCAGGTGGTCGCCGGGCTTCTCGAAGCGCATGAGCTGCTCGGAGACGTAGCCCGGCACCAGCATGGTGTTGACGTTGGTGCCCTGGACGAGAATCCCGTGAACCACGTCGGCGCTTGTGGCGCGTAGCGTGATCGGCGTTTGGGCCGGCACCAGGATGCAGGCCGGCGTAAAGGAATACTGCTGGCCGATGGCACGCACGGTCACCGAGCCGGTTGGCTCCAGCACGCTGCCGAGATTGGACTCGACGAACTCGCCCGAGAGGTGCAGCCGGGTCGGATCGATGGTCTCGACGCGCGGCTGCGGCATGGTGACCTGGTGGATGCCGGCGAACGCGGCCAGCACGGCGAGCACCACGATGATGATCACCGAGATGGTCGCCCAACGGCGCTCCGTGCGCGCCGCGACCTCGGCGCCTTGATGGCCGTTCTCGACGGTCATTGCAGGGCTCCGCGAGGGAGAAAGACGAAGAGGTAGAACGCGAACCACATCCCGACCACCAGCGCCGTAGCTATCCCGGCGACCGTCAGCGCCCCGCCCGGTCCGGCGGCCACGATACGCTCGACGCGGTCATCCGCCGTCGACTCGGTCTGCTCGGGAAGCTCCGTGTTGATCATCTGGGCCTCAGTTCAGCGGCGCGGAGCGCAGTTCGTTGGCCTCGCGCGCGCTGACCGGCGCACCGCGATTGCCCCAGGCGGTACGGATGTAGGAGACCACGGCGGCGACCTCGTTGTCGGAGAGAAGGCCTGCGAACGGCGGCATCCCGTAGGGGCGCGGATTGCCCTCGGTCCCGGGCGGGTAGCCGCCGTTCAGCACCATCCGGATCGCGTTGACGGCGGACTCCATCTCGATCGATTGGTTGTTGGCGAGCGGAGGCCAGTGCGGCGGCTTGCCCTCGCCCTGAGCGCCGTGACAGCTCGCGCAACGTGCGTCGTAGACGGTCTTGCCGAGGCTGACCAGAAGGCTGCTCTCGGTGGTCGGCAACGTCGCAGACGTCGTCGGCGGACGCGACGCTGGTTCGGCGATGCTCTTCAAGTACACCGCCATCGCGTTCGTGTCTTCGTCGGTCAGGTATTGCAGGCTGTTGTGGACGACCTCCGCCATGGGACCGTAGACGACGCCACGCGCGGACACCCCGGTCTTCAAGAGATCGGCGATGTCCTTGAGGCTCCAGTCGCCGAGCCCGGCTTCGCGGTTGGAGGTGAGGGACGGCGCGTACCAGTTCTGCATCGGAATGAGACCGCCCTTGAAGGCGTCCGACTGTGACGTGCCGCCGAGGGCGTTGATCGGAGAGTGGCACATGCCGCAATGGCCGAGTCCTTCGACGAGATAGGCCCCGCGATTCCACTCCGCCGATTTGGACGGGTCCGGCTTGTATTCGCCCTCGCTGAAAAAGAGCGTGCGCCAGCCGAGGATCAGTTGCCGGTTGGAGTAGGGGAAGCGGAGGTCGTGCTCCCGGTTCTTTTGGCTTACCGGCGCAATCGACTTCAGATAGGCGAAGATCGCGGCGCTGTCGGCCTGGGTCACCTTGGTGTACGAGGCGAACGGCATCGCCGGGTACATCAGACCGCCGTCCGGAAAGCGGCCGGTGTGCATGGCCTTGTAGAAATCCTCGGTCGTCCACTTGCCGATGCCGGTGTCGCGATCGGGCGTGATGTTGGACGAGTAGAGCGTGCCGAACGGCGTCGGCATCGCGCGCCCTCCGGCGAAGATGCGGCCTTCCGGAGCCGTGTGGCAGGCGATGCAGTCGCCGGCGCGCGCGAGATACTCGCCGCGCTTGACGATGTCGCTGGGGGAGTTCTGCTGCTGCCCATAGGCACAACCCGCCAGCAACGAGAACAGAAGACCAAGGACTTGTGCGCGTGAAAGCATCGCCGCTTCCTCAATCCGGTTCGCTTCCGCACGCGAAGGGCAGAACGTAGGCGCCCTTCGGAGCGGGAGCGATGACGATCGGAGCGGGCCGGGTCGCGAGGTAGGCAGCCACCGCGGTGACGTCCGCCTCCGTCAGCCGTGCCGCGACCTGCTGCATGCAATCCGGAGCTTTCGCCGTCCGCGTGCCGTAGCGCCAAGCGCCCAATTGCGCGCTGACGTAGTTGGGGCGCAGTCCGAGGAGACCGGGAATGCCGGGCTCCATGCCCGTGAGGCCTGGCCCGTGACAGCTGCCGCATGCCGGAATTTGCCGCACCGGGTCGCCGCGCGAGACCAAGGACTGGCCTTGCTGCAGGACCTCCTTGCTGGCGTCGCTCGGCGCGGGCGCGGGAAGCGGCGGACGCTGCTCTGCGAAGTATTCGGCCATGTCCTGCAGGTACGGGTCGCCGAGATATTCGAGCAGATAGTTCATCGGCGGATACTTCCGCCGGCCGTTCTTGAACGCGAGAAGCTGATTGTAAAGATAACCGGCGGGCTTGCCGGCCAGACGGGGAAAGTAGACGTCGCTGGTGCCTTCGCCCTGTTTGCCATGGCAGGGAGTGCACGCCTCGACGCGCGCCTCCATCGTGTCGGGCGGGTGACCAGGTGTCTGAGCCAAAACGGGAAAAGTCTGGACCGAGATCGCCAGCCCCACCCATGCCATGGCAATTCGTATCCGCACGCGGCACCCCAATGCGCGTAAATGAGGGGGCTAAACGTCGGACGAAGAGATTTGTTCCGGATGTTGGAACTGAGGCGGCGCGGACGGGCAAGCGACGTGCCGGCCGTCGACCGGACATAACTAGGCCGGCGGCAATGCCCACCAGGACGCATTTGTCGGTGGGTCCTTCGACCCGCAACGCCGATCATGTTCGGCGGAGACGCTCGCCGAGCCGGCCCATATAGCGGTCGCAAATGAGGCGCGGAGCCCGGAGTGCCTAGGAGTCCGGAGCTCCGCAACCGTAACAGCACCGACGCTAGACGATGCCGCTCGGTACGGAATCAACTCTACGCCGCCTGCGCCATGTTCGCTTTGACGCATCTCAATTCCACGTGGGCGGCCCCTCGGTATGGGCCGACATCGCACGAGGGCAGCTGCCGCCATGGACCGCAATATTCTCTTCAAGTGCCCCACGACGGGCATGAACGTGCAACATTCGCTTTCCGGCGATGCGGCGGGCAGCGTGGAAACGCACGTCATGGTCCTGTGCCCCGCCTGCGCGTCGCTGCATTTGGTGGATGCCGCCACGGGCAGGCTGCTCGGCGGTCGAAGCGGTGCGGCTGCGTCGAGGGGCCGGAGCTCGAAGACGGATCGGCGCCCGACCTGATCGGTCACGTCCTCTACGTGCAGCAGGAAAGCAAGTGCCGTCCTCCGTCGTGAATCGGCGAGTCGATCGGGCGCCAGCGGCGTTCCGGGAATGCGCCGTCCGGATTGCGGATGTCGTAGCGCAGCACCGCCATTTCATGAGCTCGGCCCTCGGTCCTGGGGGGAACTCTCGCGGGCAGATCGCAACGGCTAAGGATCGCCGCCCTCCCGGCGCCGGAACGGATCGGCGGCGTCGTCATGACCTGAGCGGCTACTGAAGAACATCAGGGCCATGAGCCCGCACCCGACGAGAAGCGAGAAGAAGGTGCCTAGCCCCAACGCGATCCACCCGTGCTTGCCCATCTCGACGCCGCTGCTCGCACTCCACACCGACACGGCCCAGAAGCCTGTGAGGATCAAAACGGCGCCCAGGACGACCAGCAAGACGATTTGACCGGTACTGAGACCTCTCATCGCTGCACCTCGCGCCGGGACCTGGTGAACCACGGACGCGGGCAGGCGTTCCGGAGTGCGGGGCGGGCGGCTCCCGAGCAGGCGCGATGGCTGCGTCTCATCAGCGCCACCAATTGTTGGCTGCGGCGACCGTCTGAAAGTGGACCGCCACCACGTGGGATGTTGCGATCAGTTGCTCCGAGTCCTGCTCATAGGCCGCCCGCAGACGCGTACGGACCTCGTCCGATGGCTGCGTCATCTTCACCGCCATTCGTGAGAGCTTTACGGCAAGTTCGAAGCCGGCCTGGGGTGTATCGGTCTTCAACGACGGTAGCCAATTTTCGCTCATATGCCGCATCCTTTGTTGGGGCTGGAGTGCTCACTGCGTCAGCTTGACGGGAGCCTTGTCGAACGTATGCAGGTAGGCGATCAGGTCCTTGATCTTCTGCTCGTCCTTGATGCCGGCGAACGCCATTTTGGTGCCGGGGATCTTGGCCTTGGGATCCTTGATGTATTCGGAGAACGTCGCCTCGTCCCAGGTGATCCCGGACTTCTTGTTGGCCTCGGAGTAGTTGTAGCCTTCCACCGCGCCTGCCTTCCGTCCGATCAGCCCGTTGAGTACGGGCCCGACGACGTTCTTGGCGGTGTCGCCGACCTGGTGACAGGCTTTGCAGACGGCGAAGACCTTCTCGCCCGCGGCGGCATCCTGGGCACCGGCTTGGCCGACACCAGCGGCGAGGATCAGGGCAACGATTGCGATTCGCTTCATTCGAGTTTTCCTTCCATGGCTTTTAGAACTCACGAAATTAAGCAACGATGTCGAGCGGCTTGCCCGCGGCGTCGATGAGGTGAACGCGCTCGACGTCCACGCGCTGCAGCAGGGATCGGATCCTCTCTTCCGGCATCAGGCTGAAGGCTGTCGACAGCGCGTCGGCCCCCGTCGCGCTGCGGGACACGGTCGTCACGCTTTGGTACCGCCGCGCGCACCCGCCAGTCCTGGGATCGAACAGATGATTGAAGCGGCCCTGGGGGTCGAACTGAAACCCGTAGCTCCCTGAGGTCGACACGGCCCGGTCGACGATCGGAAGGATAGCCTCAGTGCGGCCCGCGACCTCCGGATCGGCGACGCCCACTTCCCAGGCGCTGCCGTCGGGCCGCGCGCCGATCGCCCGGATCTCGCCCATGTCCACCAGGCTGTGAGAGATGCCCTCGGCCTGCAGCAGCTCGACGATCTTGTCCGTCACGTACCCCTGCGCGATACCATTCAGAGTCACGGCCATTCCGTGAGGCATCGCAATCCGGTCGCGGCTGACCGACAGACGGCGGTAGCCGACGCGCCGGAGCGCGGCCTGGATCGCCGCAGGCGGCGGACCGGCGGTGTCCGCCCCTTCTCGCGCAAAGTGGTCCTTATAGACGTCCCACAACGGCTGTACCGTCGGGTCGAACACGCCTTCGGTCAACTCCGAGTAGCGTTGCGACGCGGTCAGGAGTTCGACCATTTCGGGCGCGGGGCCAACCAGGATGCCGGTCCGGTTCAGTTCGGCGAGAGCGGAGTCCTTCAGGTAGAGACTGAACTGCCGCTCGAGCCGGCGTGCCTCGGCGCAGGCTAAAGAGATCAGCCGTTCCGCTCGTCTGCGATCCTCGTCGTGGATCTCCATCGTGGCAATCGCACCCAGCATGGTCCCGCGCCAGACCACGGGCGGGGCGCCGGCATGAACGGCTCGCCCGGAGGGCAGAAGGCCGAGTCCCGCCGCGGCGGCACTGATCCTGACGAAGCGTCGGCGCGATATCGTCCCCGCCATGGTGTTCTCCTCAATCGCTTTTCTGGCGCCGCGGGTCGGCCTCGTCGTCGGCGGAAGCGCCTCCCTGGACGCCAGCCGAGGCCAGGACGTAGTCGCGGGGCACCTGGTCGAAATCGACGATCCTGCCGCCGTTTTCACCGACGAACTTCTCCGCGTCCGCCCGTTCAGCGAACGGAACGGCCTCGTCTCCGCCCATTCCGCTCTTTGCACGACTGCCGATCACGAAGAGCGCCTTCCGCGCCTCGACCCAGTTGTCCGCGCCGGGCTTCTCCCAGCTCGGCGCCTTGCCCATGTCCGACACGTAGATCGCCCGAATGTCCTTGGGCTCGTCCGGCAGCATCGTGAAACCGATGGTGTCCCGCACCGAGGAGAACCAGACCGGCTCGATCAGGCTCGCGACGAAGATGTGTCCCTTGGGACCCGGATGCTCGAGCACGTTCATGCCGCAATAGTGGCCGATGTCCTCGGCCGTCATCCTCTCAGGGCGCGGAAGCTCGGCCGTCTGCTTTTCCCAGCAGCCGGCAAGCACGATCGGAGCCAGCACAGCGAAAACGAGTCCGAAGCGCCTCATAACTCTCTCCGTGCGAAGAACATGGCGGCGAGACCGAGGGGCGCGACGACCCAGGCTGCCAGGCCCATCAGTAGCGCACCAAGGCTGGTGGTCGCAGTTCCAGCAAGCCCGGCCATTCCCGAGAACTGGCTGACGTTGAATCCAGTCAGGTTCGTCATCCGGTACAAGTCCGTCGGATTGAGGAATAGTAGAGCTTCCAGAACGGGCGCCGACACGATCTTCCCCTGGTCGACGACCAGTATGCCGAGCAGCGCCATGTCGAACACCAGCACCATCAGCAACCAGACCCCCACCGAGAGGCCGGCGGCGGTGCCCCTGTCGCGCACCAGGCTGCTGATCAGGTAGCCAACCGCGACGAAGGCCGCACCCAGCATGATCGACGTTCCGAGCATCGCGGCGAAGGCATACCAGCTCGTGGCGAGTACCGAGGCGCCTGTCATCGCCAGCGCGGCCGCCGCGGCGCCGTAGCCGATCACCGTCGCGAAGGCGAGGATCAGGACATGACCGCAGAACTTGCCGAGGATCACCTGGCTGCGTCCAACCGGATAACTCAGGAGAAGCGTCATGGTGCCGCGCTCCATCTCGCCGACCACGGCATCATGCGAGATCAGGAGCGCAATCAGAGGAAGCAGAAAGATCGTGAGGCTCGACAGGCTGACGACGACAACATCGAGCGCGCCGGCACCTACGTTTCCGGTAGGAGCACTGCCAAGGAACGTCAAGGACAAGGCGAGCGCGGCCAGAAGGAGCGTGGTTGCCAGAACCCAGCGATTCCGCATCCCCTCCTGGATCTCCTTGACGGCGATGATGAAGATCGTTCTCACGCTGCGCTCTCCTGCGAATTGAGGAAATGCGCATAGAGCTCGTCGAGAGTCGGCGCCGCGATCTCGATATTGGTGACGTCGGGATTTCCGGCGGCAGCTCGCAGCACGTCCATCTTGCCCTTCTCGTCGGGCACCAGCAGTAGGCGTCCGCGCGCGGTCGCGAGGCTCTCGCCGTTCATCCATGCCGCGGGTATGCTGGCGCCTGGCGCAAGATCCAGCGACACCCGGATCGGCAGTTGCGAGATCGAGCGCAGTTCCGTCAACGAGCCCTGCGCGACGAGCAAGCCCCTGTTCATGATCAGGACGTGCTCCGCGCGATCCTCGAGTTCGTTCAGCGCATGCGACGAAATCAGCACCGTGGCACCGTCGTCGCGCAGTTCATTCAGGATTTCGTAGAAGGTCTGCCGCAGTGCCGGATCCAAGCCAGTCGTCGGCTCGTCCAGCAGGAGCACGCGAGGCCGCCCGAGCAGCGCCTGCGCCAGTCCGAGCCGCTGACGCATGCCCTTCGAGTAGGTGCCGACCCGGCGGTCAGCCGCATCGGTGAGCCCGACGCGATCCAGAAAAGGCCAAGACTTGGACGCCTCGACCCGCTTCAAGCGCGCGTAGAAGGACAATGTTTCCCGTCCGGTCAGCGCCGCGTTGAAAGCGACGTTCTCCGGAAGATATCCAAGCTGTCGCCGGGCCGAAAATTCGCCGGCGGCGGGGTCCTCGCCCAGCACGCGGATGGAGCCCCGGTCCGGACGGATCAACCCCAGCAACAACTTGATCAGCGTGGTCTTGCCGGCGCCGTTGTGCCCGACCAGCGCGCTGAGCCGTCCCGGGACGAGTTCGAACGAAACCTCGCGCAGGGCCCGCACCGCGCGGTAGTTCTTCACTATGCCGGTGACGGAGACGGTCGGGCTCATCGCCGCTGCTCCTTGCCCGACGGACGCGGGGGCGGTGCGATCAAGGGCCGGTTGTCGATGACGCCGCCCGGGTAGAGCGCCGGAAACTGAGCCTGGGCCCACCGCAGAACCTGGACCGCCGGGCTGTTGATCAAAACCTTTGCCGAGGGCGCGGTCCACAGCACCCGATCGACCAGATCGTTGGGCCGGTAGGCCGTGTCGGCGATGCCGTCGCCATCGAGGTCGAAGCCCGGGTTGTCGCTCCAGTAATTGCCGCGGCCGCCTTTCGACCAATCGAGGTCGCGGGTGCCGACGTATTTGACCTGATTCCGGTTGCCGACGAAGGCGTTTCCGGTGATCTCGTTGCCCTCGGACCCCGCCGTGAAATGGACGCCGATGGCGCAGCGCTCGAACCAATTGTTCCGGAACCGGTTGTGGTTCGTGTTGTAGATGAAGACGCATTTTTCGGGGCCGCTCCGCAGGCCCGGCTCTCGCCTCGCCTCCGGAATCATGCCGCGCTCGTCGTCGGGACGCTCGTCACCTCTGTCTACGGTGGTATCCAGCGGACCGCCCGTCACTCGGTTGCCTTCGATCTCGGCGTAGTTGGCGTAGTTGAACAGGAAGCCGTGATCGCGATCCCGCTCGGAAATGTTGTCGCGGATTCGCAGCCCGTTGGAGTACATGATGGCGTAACCGACATGGTTTCCGATCGAGACATTGCCGCTGACTTCGCTGTCGTTGGTATACATGTAGTGGATCGCGAAGCGGACCTGCTCGAAGCGGTTGCCCGTGAAGCGGTCCTTGCGGCTGGAAATGGTGAAGATGCCGTCGCGGCCGTAACGGAAATTGTTGTCGGCGATGGTGACGTCCGGTGCATTCCATAGCGAAACGCCGTTGCCGGCCTCGTTGAGGCGGCCGCCGCGAATCCCTTCGATGGTGTTGCGGACGACCTGCGACCCCGCCGCCCCGTGCACGTAGACACCGAAGAGGTTTCCCGTCAGGCGGTTGTTCTCGATCTTCGCGCGTTCAGCGGTCTTCTGGAGAAAAATTCCGGAATTCATCGCCTGCAGGTCGCGCCCGGAGCCCCGGACCGTCACCCCGCTGATGGTTACATCCGGCGCAGTCACCGTCACGACGTTGCCGGCGCCTCCGCCGTCGAGCACGGCGCCGGCGCGCCCGGTCAGCACAAGAGCGCGATCGATGTGGATCGCGCCGTTGTAGTCTCCCGAGGCAAGTTCGATCACGTCACCGTCGCGCGCGCGATCCAGCAAGGCTTGCAGCGGTTGGCCTGGCACAGCTGTTAGCGTCTCCGCAGTGGCAGAGCCGGCCAATCCGGCGGCGACGAGCGCCGCCGGAAACATGCATGACAGGAGACGCACGGAGTTACTCCCGATCAAACGGATTTGGGCTCGACGAACATGCGGCCCTTCATCTCCATATGCATGGCGTGGCAGAACCAGGAGCAGTAGTACCAGTACACGCCCGGCTTGTCGGCCGTGAACGTCACGGATGCAGTCGCCATCGGTGCGACCTCCATCTGGATGCCGTAGTTCACGATGCTGAAGCCGTGGGTCAGGTCTTCGACCGCATCGATATTGGTGATGAAGACGGTGACCTGATCACCCTGCTTGACCTGGAATTGCTCGAGTCCGAACGCGGGAGCCGTCGAGGTCATGTAGACACGCACCTTGTTGCCGTCGCGGATGACCTTGGAGTCACCTTCCAGGTCGATGCCGTCAGCCTTGGCCTGCTTGACTGCATCCGCAAACATCGGATCGGCGCGATCCCAGATCGAGATCGGATTGATCTTGGAACGGTGCACGATGGTGGCGTCATGGGGCTCCGCAAAGCTCGGACCATCGTGGACCAGCTTCATCTGATCGCCCGAGATGTCGATCAACTGATCGTTCTCCGGCTTCAGCGGACCGACGTTGAGGAAGCGATCCTTCGAGAACTTGTTCAGCGAGATCAGCCATTTTCCGTCGGCCTCTTTGGTCTGCCCCATCGAGGAGTGGTTGTGGCCGGGCTGATAGTGCACGTCGATCTTCTGGATTATGGGGTCGACCTTCTCGCCCTTGAACGCCCGTTTGGCGAGGTCGATGTTCCACTTGCAGACCTGACTGTCGAGGAACAGGGTAGTGTAGGCGTTGCCCCTTCCGTCGTAGGCCGTATGCAGCGGGCCGAGGCCGAGTTCGGGCTCGGCGACGACGACGTCGCGCGGCTTGATCTTGTCGTCGAACAATTGATCGAACAGCCGCACGTCCATCACGGTGACCGTCGGTGAGAGCTTGCCGGCCGCAACGATGTGGATCCCGTCGGGAGCGGTGTTCATGCCATGCGGATTGTTCGAGACCGGAACGTAGCGCGTGTAGGGTGAGCCCTTGCGGCCGTCGATGACCGGCACGCCTTTCATTTCCTTGAAGTCGCCCTTCTTCACGGCCTCTTCGATCCGCTTCAGGTTGAAAATGACGACCCAGTCCTGCTCGTTGGCGGTCATTTCGGCGAGGGTGACGCCTTCCTCCGCGTTATAGCAGGTCGAGAAGGCGTATTTGCCCTGGTAGTCGGCATCGACGTTGTCGAGATTCCCGTCGACGATCACCTGCCAGGCGACCTTCATCGTATCGCCGTCGACCGCCGAGAAGATCGAACGGTACTGCTTCCTGTCGTCGAGGATCTTGCCGTCGTTCGGCAGCGGAACGGCGTCCTCGCCATTGCAGAAGACATAGCCGGTCCGCGGATATTTCTGCACGCGCAGGCCGTGCACGGTGTGCTGGTTTGGCAGCTCGATGATCTTGTCGCACTTCATGACGTCGAGGCGCACCCGCGCGACGCGGCTGTTGGCCTTGTCGTTCATGAAGGCGTAGCGGCCGTCATAGGTCCCATCGGTGAACGAGAGATGGGGATGATGCAGGTCGCCGTTCATGTAGGTGCCGCCGCGGCTCTTTAGAAACTCGCGTGTCTCCGGCTGCAATCCTTCGGTCAGGACCTTGAGGCTTTCGTTCGTCTGTCCCCAGCCGGTGGCGCTGCAGCGGTTGAAGACGGGGACGCGCATCAGTTCTCGCATCGAGGGCAGGCCGACGATGCGCATCTCGCCCGACTGGCCGCTCGAGAAGAAGACATAATATTCGTCGAGCTCGCCCGGCGCGACTTCCGTCTTCTGCACAGCCGGACGCGCCGGCGGCGCCTTGGGCGCGCCGGCTTTGGTCTGCGCGTCGGCGACCGAGACGAAGCCGCCGTCCTTCATCGCAGCTCCGCCGGCGAGTCCAACGCCCGCAGCCGCGGCGGTGGTCCCCAGCAGGGTTCGTCGGCTGACGCCCTTTCCATTTTCGTTGTCGCTCATGACGGTCTCCTCGGCTTCGGTTTCAGGTTGCAGGTGGAGTGATAGTGTCGGCGGGCGACGCGCCAACGGGTTTCCCGCCCGCAATGATGAGCGTGTCCGGGCCCTTGGCGCCGGAGCGCATCGATGGCGACGACATCGCCTGGCGCTTTTCCCGCTTCAGCCGCACCTGGATCATGTGCGGGCAGCGGTGGTCGTCGAAATAGAGTTCCTGGCAGTGCATGCAGTAGATGCACTCGTTGACGTTGATGTGACCTTCCGGATGGATCGCCTGTACCGGACACTCGTTGGCGCAGCGTTGACAGGGCGAGCCGCATTCCGGCCAGCGCCGCAGCCATTCGAACATCCGGATACGCCCTGGGATCGCCAGCGCCGCACCGAGCGGGCACATGTAGCGGCAGAAGAAGCGCTCGACGAACAATCCGGCGGCGAGGAGGGTCAGCGCATAGAGGACGAACGGCCACTCCCGCGCGAACTTCAGGATGATGGAAGTCTTGAACGGTTCGACCTCGGCGAGCTGCTCGGCGAAGGCGGTAGAATAGAGCGACATCCCGAACAGGCCGAGGAAGATGATGTACTTGATCGGCCAGAGACGTTCGTGAAGTCCCCAGGGAACGCGGAGTTGAGGCACCTTGAGCGCTTGCGCGACGTTGTTGAGCAATTCCTGGAGGGCGCCGAACGGGCAAAGCCAGCCGCAGAACGGTCCACGGCCCCAGAACAGCAGCCCGGCCGCAATCGATGCCCAGAGGATGAATATCAGGGGAGCCGAGAGGAAATAGTCCCAGCTGAATCCGGTCAATAGGGAGTTCGCGAAGGTCAGGACGTTGACGACAGAGAGCTGGGCGTTCGCGTACCAGCCAAGCCAGACAAGGATGAAGAGCAGGTAGCCTCGGCGCACCCAGACGTACACGGCTGGACGTCGAACCAGCACGTTCTGAAAAAAGAAGATGAGGGTGAGCGCGCCAAGCGCCGCCACGGTGAAGCCGACCTTGACGGTGTTGGTGCGCCAGATCCGCATCCACAGCGGCTCCTCGTCGGACGCGGGCGGCGGCGTACCGACTTCGCGCGTCTCGGCAACCGAGGTCGCCGACGCCTTCGAAGCCGCCGCCTGTGGAGGCTGCGCCGGGGGCGCCTGCCGCTTCAGGTAGGCCTCGGGAAGTGCATAGCCGAGATCGAAGGTGACCAACGCCTTGTCCCGGGCGCCGACCACGCGCTGCACCAGCAGCTGCAGCATCCATGGTTCGACCGGATTGAAGGCAAGCTCGGGCGGCACCGTGAACAGAGCGATTTCCGGAAAGTCGGGTGCACCCTCGGCGGCTAGGCTGCCGAGCCGGGTGTGATCGCGGTCGCGGAAGCGGACGCTGTTGGTTTCCTGAACCAGCTCGATGCGGTCGAAGATTCCGCCGCGGACGTAGGCGGCTCCCTTGAACGAGTAGCGGCCGGATCCGGCGACGACGAGCGCCTGCTGGCCCGGCTTGAGACGGCCGACGAGTCGCTGATAGCCGTCGTCTCCGAGCAGACTGCGTCCGATCGTGGGAACGGCGACGTCGGCAACGTAGAGATCTATGAATGTGTCGTCGGGATCGCCTGCCTCCGGATGGGCGGTCGCGGCGGCGTTACCCGTGCTTTCGAACGCCTTGTTGATATCCGCAACCGAGAGGAAAAGCCGCCGGACCGAGCCGTCACCGAGGAGCGTCTGCCAATCGCGAACCTCGCTTATTCCGGGATCGATCGCTTTCGACGTTTGCGGCGCTGCGCTGGCGGCTGCATCGCCTTGGGCGCCGAGTCGACCGCTCTTGATCAGCTTCGTCGCGGAACGGACGATGCTGTCGCCGAACACGAGGACCGTGACCGTCGCCCCGCTGACGATGTCGACTTGGGGCGCCTGCGCGGCACCGCGCGCCACCTCGCCCATGTCGGCGCCGATCAGCTTGTTGACGGCATCCAGAATTCTCTTCTCCGGAATCCCGACGAGAACGATCGGCTCCTTGTGCTCGACCAGCTTGAACCCCCTGAGCACGCCTTTGGTATCGATGCCGATCAGAACCTGGATCGGCTTGCCGGAGTAACCTGTCGCGTTGGCGAACTGGGAATTGAGGTAGACGAATCCTTGCAACTGCTCGCCGCGGTAGACCGGAACGATCGGCGGATCTCCCTGCGGCGGACCGAATCGGTCGGCGCCTTGGAAGAAGTCGGCGGGCGCGACCTTCGGCAGATAAGTGGCGAGATCGCCGGCCGCGAGCGCCGCATGTGTCCACAACGTCGCGCAGATCGCGACAATGACCGCGAATGCCGCTGCAGATGCAGGCCGTCTGTGAGCGAAACAACTCCGGACCATGGAGTACCTCAAAGCGCAACGGGTCTGCCCGAGCACGCTCATTCCATTCGAATTTTGATGTTTGATGTCCCGGGATCGTCGTTGACGCCGGACGGGCGGACCGATTGAGCCAACGCAAATCGTGCTGCGTCAAGAGGGTCTATGTAATGATAAGAATGGCCTCGCAATTTGCGCTGCATCAAACAGCCGAGGAATATGATCATGCCGTTGCTGCGAACGACGCTCTTGAAGATGGAACCGGCGGGGACGCTGCAGTCGCTCGACGAACTGTTTGCGCTCGCTAACGCTATGGAGCAGGAGGCCGCGACCAAGTACGGGGAACTCGCCGAAGAGATGCGACGTCAGGACCGTTTCGACCTGCTGACGGTCTTCTCCGATTTGGCGGCGGCCGAACGCGAACATGTCGACAGCGTGCAGCGCTGGTCACAGTCGCGCCGCGGGAAGCTGCCAGATCCAGCCCTTGTTCGCTGGGAGGCGCCCGAGACGTTCGACAGTGACGCCACAGCCGAGATCAAGGCTTCGAACCTGATGACGCCTTACCACGCGCTCGCGATGGCGGTGCGCAACGAGGAACGCGCCTTCGCCTTCTGGTCCTATCTGGCCGCGTATTCGAAGGATCCCGAGATCAAGAAGGCTTCGGAGGCGATGGCCAAGGAAGAGCTCGGCCACGTCGCGACGCTGCGCAAGGAGCGGCGACGTGCCTATCATCGAGAGCACGGACGGGAACGGGCAGACGAAGCGCGCCTACCCGCGGAGCGGACCGAGGCGCGAAGGCTTGAGCTTTGCCTCGCGACGCATCTTGCGGCGCTCGAGCGGCGTCTGGAAGGGGCGGCTGCGGTGCGCACGCGCGAGCTCCGCGAAACGACCATGCGGATGGCCGACGAGGTCGGCGATTTCGGAAGCTTTCCGGAGACGCTCGAGCAGCGGGACGCGCCGACGATCGCCGAGGCGCTGGCCGACGCCTATCTCGAAGGTGCCGAGCGCTCCGGCGATGCCGAGCGCGTCGAAATGCTGCAGCGGCTCGCGGAGAGAGCGATCTCGCGTTTGGCTTGGCTGCGTTCGCTCAGCCAGGACTAAGGCGGCCGATCGCTGCTGAGGAGATTCAGAGACGGCGATGGAGATGGATTGCGTCCGCGATGCTCCGGCCCGCGCGTTGACCAGCAGCAGTTCTGGTCCTCCATCACGTACTCATAGCTGCTTACAGGCCCCGCCAACTGATCGAGATTCGATGGATTCTGGGCTGATTTCGCTGATCCGGCAGCTTCGTGCTGCGACCAAGCTGCAGAACCGCCGATCGCGTCCGCGTCAACCGGGCTGGCGCAGGACGAGGCATCTTCTAGTTGACTCCGGTCATGGGCACGTTCCCCTAGGGGCCGCGCCGGCGAACCTGTATGGCTTCTTCGCCTTCGGCGAGGCCCTGCAAGCGGTGCGCATCGCGAAGCACGATGCGCTGCCTGCCGCCCTCGACGAGACCTTCGGTTTCCCAGGCGCTGAGAATCCGGCTGACTGTGTGCAGCGTCGTCCCCGTCATTTCGGCGATATCCTGACGGCTGATCGGAAAGTCGATCTCGACCCCGGCATCGACCTTCTTACCGGCCTGCTTGGCGAGGCGCAGCAGCGCATGCGCCACCCGCTGCTCCACGTGCTCGTTCGAGATCTCGATGACGCGCGCCTGGGTGTCCTGAAGCCGGCTGCCGACCGTCTCAAGCGCGCTCGCCGCAAGCGTGGGATATTTGACGATTAGCCGCTGCCAGGAGGACGAGGGCCACGACAGCGCGATGCTGTCGACGGCGGCGACGGAAGTCGCGGGATAGTGGGTCATGTTCATGGCTTGCGCCACGCCGAAGAGTTCGCCGGCGGAGACGTAGCGGACCACTGTCTGCTGACCTTGCGCGGTCGTCTTTTCGACGCGAAGATGGCCATGCAGCAGAAGGAAGAACCGCTCGGCGGGGGCGCCCTGGTCGAAAACCGCGCTGCCCTTCGAGTACCTGACCGAGCGGGCCTCGCGCAGCAGCTCGTCCTGCTCAGCGGGCGACAACCCGGCAAACATCGGCAGATTGGCCACTAGCGACCGGTCAATTGCGGCCATGGGAACCCCTCGAGTGCGGCCGAAAGACTACCCGCACTCCGGGCAAGCCTCAACGGCAGCGCCAGCTGTCTACTTCGGAAAGCCTTCCCGGAACTTGCGCTGGCGCAATCTTGGAGATGCCGTGCGGCCTATCGGCTTGTCGAGGCCCGGCGAAACCAGGCGGCCCTTTCGGGAAAAAACAGATGAAAAAGACAGATGGAAAAGACCGCCACGCTGGGCAGACTTCGGCTTGGCCGCGGCGCCCCGCACGCCGCCGAAGTGGAGGAGAAGTTGCCAAGGAAGGGCACCGACAGCGCCACGATGGTGTTCGAGTCGGCTTGGCCAAGATCGCACCGGTGACACGGTCAAGTTCGTAGTGCCGACAAGGGCCACAACTCGAGACCATAAAGGGCACGTTGCGCGGCGGCGTTCCAAGGTGAGAACGGAGAGGACGTCATCGTCAAGTTCGATCGGGAAGGCGTCTAGCCGCTTAGCAAAAAGCGCCGCCCGCTGAAATGCGTCGCGGACGGCGGCATTTCCAGCCCCGGGAGGGCGAGCAAAACCCCGGTGGTGGCAGAAATTGCATGTCCACGTTCGGATGTCTGAGCAAAATTGCTCACTCTCCAAAGATCACGTTTGACTAGGTTTCCTTATCCAAAAAGGCCGGGTGAAGGTCGTCGTCATGTCCGAGCAAGGCAAGGAAGCCGTTGTCGGAATCCTGGAGCCAGGCCAATTCTTCGGCGAAGGCTGCATGAACGGCCATTCGCTCCGGAGTGCAACGACGACAGCGATGGAGGCATCGCTGATCACGGTGATCACGAAAACGGCCATGCTCGCGGCGCTGCACGACCAGCTCCAAGTTTTCCGAACTGTTCATGAGTTACCTGCTCACCCGAAACAGTCGTGTTGAAGAAGATCTGATCGACCAGCTCTTTAATTCCAGTGAAAAACGGCTGGCGCGCCTCCTTCTGCTCCTGGCGAATTTCGGGAACGACTCCAAACGCAAAGGGAGTCGAGCGCGCAATTGAATGTGATGCCCGGCCCTTTCTGACGCGGACAGGCTATCGGTTATTCACCTCCGCCGAGCAGCATGTGCAGCAGTTCGGTTTGGATTCTTCCACGACCTCCCTTGGACCTTCTTCGTCGAAGCGGTCCATGAGGTCGGTCACGACGCTCCCGACGAGCTTGCGCTCGATACCGCTGTCGCTCCGGTCTTTCCCGCGCAGTCTCTCGAAAATCCGCATCTCGTTCTCCGTTGTGACGGTTCGTAGATAATCCAGGCTCCGATCTGATCTTTGTCGCCGATCAAACAGGCGGGCGGATGATTCACTAGTTTGAGCCTCGACAAAGAGAGGGCGACGGCGACCACCTATTCTGGCGTTAATTCGATTGGAAGGCGCGCCATGGCGACGATGCAGAAATTGAGGGACTACGAGGGACCGGCCCTGCTGTCGCACGGCTTCCGCCCGTTTTTCCTGTTCGGCGCGATCTACGCCGGCGCGGCGGTTCCGTTATGGCTCGCGGCGTTCGCCGGCGACCTTTCGTTGCCGACCGCGTTCGCGCCGCGGGACTGGCACGTCCATGAGATGCTGTTCGGGTACGTCAGCGCCGTCGTAGCGGGGTTCCTTTTGACCGCAATTCCCAATTGGACGGGACGACTGCCGATCCAGGGCAAGCCGCTGGCGGTGCTGTTCGGGTCCTGGGTCGCGGGAAGAGCCGCGACCTCGTTCTCCGACGTGATCGGTTGGCGAATGGCGCTGGCGGTCGACGCCGCGTTTCTGGTTCTTCTCGCGGCGGCGGCCGCGCGCGAAATACTAGCCGGACGCAAGTGGAACAACCTGAAGGTCGTCGCCATCGTCTCGCTGCTCGCCGCCGCGAACGTCGCCTTCCACATCGAGGCTCATATCACGGGACTCGCGGAGTTTTCGACGCGCGCCGGCGTTGCCCTCGCCGTCACCCTGGTCTGCGTCATCGGCGGCAGGATCGTGCCGAGTTTCACGCGCAACTGGCTTGCGCGCCGCCCCCCGGGACGCCATCCGGTTCCATTCAACCGCTTCGACGTGCTCGCGATGGTCGCTGGCCTCTGCGCCTTGGCCGCATGGGTGATCTATCCGTCGGGTCGGTCGACCGCGGTCGCCCTCGCTGTCGCAGGGCTTCTCCACTTGGCCCGTTTGGTTCGCTGGGCAGGAGAGCGGACCTTCTCCGATCGCCTCGTCCTGATCCTGCACGTGGCCTACGCCTTCGTTCCCGTCGGCTTCTTCCTCTCGGCGCTCTCCGCGGTCGATCTCGTCGTCCCGAGTGCCGGCATTCACGCCTGGACCGGCGGGGCTATCGGGTCGATGACTCTCGCGGTGATGACGCGCGCCTCGCTCGGACACACGGGTCAGGCGCTGAAGGCATCCGGGCTCGTCCAGGCCGTCTACGCGGCCATCGTGGTCGCCGCTCTCGCGCGCATGTGCGCGGCGGTGGAGCCCAGCCACTCCGTCTCGCTTTTGGCGGTGGCAGGCATCGCATGGACGTTCGCCTTCTTCGGCTTTGCTCTCGCCTACGCACCGCTGCTTTGCCGCACGCGAAAGTTCTGATCGATGATCGGCGCCAGCATCTCCCGATGGACCATGACCTACTTCGCGGCGGCGCTCGCGTGGTTGTTCGTCGCGCTGTTCATGATGGTCGTTGGCGTCGGCTATCCCACTGCCGACATCGCTTCTCCCGACACGCTCGTTCTCGTTCACGTCACCTGCATCGGCTGGTTAAGCCTCGCCATGTGCGGCGCCTTGTTTCAGTTCGTTCCGGTCCTGGTGGCCAAGCCGCTGTTCGCGGAGAAATGGGCCTTGCCGGCCCTTGCCCTGCTGAGCGTGGGCCTCCTGTCGCTGCTCGGAGGGTTTCTTTCGCTCGACGGCCGACTTCCGACGGCGTTCTGGTCGCTGCCGCTCGGCGCCGTTCTGCTGGTCGCCGGCTTCGGTCTGGTCGTCGTGGACCTTGGGCTCACGGCATGGCTGCGCCCGACGGGACCGGCGCGTTTCGTTCTCGTCGGGTTGGCTTGCCTCGGCGTCACCGTCGTCTTCGGATCGTTCTTCGCTTTCGCACTCTCGGGATGGGCCGGATCTTTCGGTGATACCGTTCTCGCGAGCGGCATCCCGCTGCACGCCATCGCCGGTCTCGGAGGCTGGCTCACCTTGACGGCGATGGGCGTCAGCTACCGTCTGCTGGCGATGTTCATGCTGGCTCCGGACGTCGACGACCGGCAAAGCCGTGTCACGCTCGCGATGGGAGCGATGGCCGTCACGTTCGCCGTGGCGGGCGGCGCCCTTGCGATCGGGCTCGCGGCCGGTCTGCCGATCGTGCTGTCGATCGCCGCGCTTCTGGGCCTCGTGTGCGCCGGCTTGTACGGGCGCGACGTCGCCGGCATCTTCCGCAACCGCAAACGGCGCCAGCTCGAGCTCAACATGCGGATGGCGACGCTTTCGTTCGCGAGCCTGGCTGGCGCGGCGCTTCTGGGGGTCGCGCTCGTCTTTTTCGACGGTTTCACGCCGCATG
Source organism: Bradyrhizobium sp. MOS002 (assembly GCF_003020115.1). Taxonomy (GTDB): domain Bacteria; phylum Pseudomonadota; class Alphaproteobacteria; order Rhizobiales; family Xanthobacteraceae; genus Bradyrhizobium. The sequence goes on along the minus strand of NZ_PYFX01000023.1, from coordinate 28,097 downwards.
TCGGCGCCTTCGCTTTCCTCGCCGTGTTTGGGTGGCTGTCGGGTCTGGTGCTCGCGAAGCTCTACAAGATCGTCGCGTTCCTAACGTGGCTGGAAACCTACGGCCCCGTGATGGGCCGCGCTCCCACGCCGCGCGTCCAGGATCTCGTCGCCGAGAATCGGGCGACGAAATGGTTCGTCGTCTACTACGCGGCGGTCTGGCTCGGGACCGTGGCCCTGTTGGCGGGCGAGCCGACAGCATTCCGCGTGGCGGCGGCTGCGATGACCGTCGGAGTCGTCGGCATCGTCCATGAAATCGTGCGTATCCGTCGGCTCTGCGACGTCGCGAGCCCGCTACGGCTACCCGCCGGGGCGGTCCCGCCGCATCTTCTGTTCGCAAGAAACTGAGAGAGGAACACCATGACCGATTACATCGACGTCGACGTCCGCCCGATCCTGCGCGCTGGAGGCGAGCCTTTCTCGGTGATCATGTCGGCGCTGCAAGGCCTGGAGCCCGGACAGGGATTGCGTCTTTATGCGACCTTTAAGCCGATCCCGCTGTTCGCCGTGATGGAGAAGAAAGGTTTCGCTCATGCGGAGCAGGCCCTTGGAGGCGGCGAGTGGGAAGTCCTGTTCACGCCGGGGGAGCCCCGGCCCGAGGAGGTCGCAGCGGCCGGATCGAGCTTCGACAACTGGCCGGCTCCCGCCGTCACGCTCGACAACAGGGATCTGGACCCACCGGAGCCCATGATCAGGATCCTCGCGGAAGCGGACAAGCTCGGCCCCGGCGAAACGCTGTCGGCGTTCCTGCGCCGGGAGCCGGTGTTCTTGTTTCCGCAGCTGGAAAAGCGAGGCTTCCGCTGGCTGGGCGGGTTCACGCCGGAGGGCGCCACCTACGAATTGACAGTCCGGGCCCCGTCGTGACCGGCGAGCTCGTCGGCCGCGTGCGCGACGCGCTGCGGGTCGTGATCGATCCGGAGCTCGGGGAGAACATCGTCGACCTCGGGTTCGTCTACGACATCGCCGTCGAGGCGGGGGCAGTCCGGATCACCATGACCGCGACGACCCCGGGATGCCCCGCGACGGGTTTTCTGAGGGAAGGGGCGCAGGCAGCCGCTTCTGCCGTCCCGGGGGTCGTTTTTGCCGACGTGACGATGACTTTCGATCCGGCCTGGACGCCCGATCTCATCGAGCCGTCGATCAAGGCTTCACTCGGGTTCGCGGCCGTGAACTGAGTTGCCTTTGGCGCCGGGACGGCGCGTTCGAAGTCGAGTTTGCCCCGACAACGTCGCGGCGTGCAGGACTTGAGACCATCCTTCAGCGGGCGACGCCCTGTTTGTGCGGAGGTCGCCGTGTTCGATGAATTTCGCAAGGTCATGCCAACCCCGCTGTCGGCCGTGGGGATCTGACGCCATGGCCCTCACGATCGAGATCGATCACGCCAAGACCCGAGCCAAGGCCGCAGCGGCCGCAGGGCAGCCCGTCGTACCCCAGTCCGTCAAGGGGCCGATCCGACGGATCAAGTGGGGGATCCTCCTGCTGACCCTGTCGGTCTACTACGCCACCCCGTTCATCCGCTGGGATCGCGGGCCCAACGCGCCGGACCAGGCCGTCCTGCTCGATTTCGCGAACGGACGTCTCTACGCGTTCTTCGTGGAGATCTGGCCGCAGGATTTCTACCTCGTCACGGGCCTCATGGTGTTCGCCGCGACCATCCTGATCTTGACCAACGCGCTGGCGGGACGTCTTTGGTGTGGCTTCGCCTGCCCGCAGACTGTCTGGACCGACCTGTTCCTGCTGGTCGAACGGCTGATCGAAGGCGACCGCCGTCTGCGCCTGAAAAACAGGAATGCCCCGCTCACTGCGAAACGCGCCGCCCAGATCGCCGCGAAGCACGCGGCCTGGCTGCTGATCTCCTTAGCGACCGGCGGCACGCTGATATTCTATTTCACCGACGCGCCGGCCCTGCTGCGGGGCTTCGCGTCCGGAGAGGCGTCCGCGAACGCGTCCACCTGGATCGTCGTTTTCGCCGGCACGACCTACGGGCTGGCCGGCTTCGCCCGCGATCAGGTCTGCACGTTCATGTGTCCGTGGCCAAGGTTGCAGGGCGCGATCTGGGATCCGGAAGCCTATACCGTGAACTATCGCGACTATCGCGGCGAACAGCGGATGTCCGCCAAGAAGTCCACGGCGGTCCGGCTCGAAGGCAGGCCGGCCGGCGATTGCGTCGATTGCGGCCAGTGTGTCGCCGTCTGTCCGATCGGGATCGACATCCGCGAGGGCCCGAACTTCGCGTGCATCAACTGCGGGCTCTGCGTCGATGCGTGCGACGGGGTCATGTCCAAGCTCGGCCGCCCACGCGGTCTGATCGATTACGAAAGCTGGAACAACATCGAGCGGGGCCATCGGAAGGAGCAGCCGGTCAACAGGCTGGTACGACCGAAGACGATCGGCTTGACCGCCGCATGCGTGGGGCTCGCCGCCACGATAGGCGTCGCGTTCGCGACCAAGACAACGGCCATCCTTTCCGTTCAGCACGACCGCGATCCCGTGGCCGTCCAGCTCTCGGACGGATCGCTGCGAAACGCCTATACGGTCAAGCTTCTGAACAAGTCGTCGGCTCCGCACAGCTACACGCTATCCGTCGGCGGCGTCGACGCCAAACTCGCCATCGTCGGCATCCAGAATGGTTCCTCCTTCATGGTGGGGCCCGAGACATCCGAAGCGTTGCGGGTGACTTTGACGGGGTCGGCGGACGGTCGGGGCGACGTGGTGTTCACGGCTCGCGACGAGACCGGCGGTGTGGTCCTGACCGCAAAGGACAGGTTCGTCGATCACTAGCCGTTCGAGCTTGCGCCGCGTCAACGTCGAAGGCGCGCCCGTCTGCGAAGCTTAGATCGAAAGCCGGGACCGGCGTTTAGTCCGTTCCGGACCTGTGCGGAGGTCAAGTCATGCTGCACCACATTCCCAAGGCCATGATCGTCGTAGCCGCCGCTCTGGCGTTCATCGGCTCCGCCCCGACCTCGGCCCATGACGTCGTCGTCGGTCAGGCCTGGAGCCGCGCCACCCCCAAGGGCGCCAAGGTCGCGGGCGGCTATCTGGCGATCGAAAATCGCGGAGCTGCACCCGACAGATTGCTGTCGGCGTCGAGCGCGTCCGCGGGCAAGGTCGAAATCCATCGCATGTCGATGCAGGACGGCATCATGACGATGCGCCCCATTGAAGACGGCCTGCTGATTCCACCGGATCAGACGGTAACGCTCGCGCCCGGCGGAGACCACATCATGTTCGTCGGCCTCACCGCGCCCTTCGAGGAGGGACAGCGCATTCCGGTCGCTCTGAGGTTCGAGCGTGCCGGACGGGTGGACGTCGATTTCGAGGTGGGGCCCGTCGGCGCCAAGGGCCCGAGGCTGCAGATCGCATCGAGCGTCCCGACAGCGGTCGTGGTGCCTGCGATCAAAGCCGCACCGGCGGACGAGCCGTTCTTCACGCATCTCTGCGGGACGCAGGTGACGGCGGACGTCACGATCAGGCCAGGACGCCACGGACCAGTCGAGATCCTAGTGAAATTGGAGGACGGCGACGAAAAGCCGCTTTCGGTCGATGCGCTGTCGGTGACGTTGTCAAACCCCGAGAAGAACGTCCCACCCATAGCCGCCACCGCGGAGCGGGTGAGCTCCGATACCTGGAAGGTCCGGACAACGGCCGCGACCGAAGGCAAGTGGTCGCTGTCCCTCGGAATCGACCTGAAGCCGGGCGAGCGCATCGACTTGGCCGCGCCAATCCTCATCGAGTGAGGACGGACGCGGAGAAGTCCAGTGACCGTCGCGCACTTGAAGCCCCAAGCTTTTGGCTGCGCGGCATCGATGGAAGCCGCCGCTTCGCGCTCTAGATGCACCGGAAGGACAGCTACGATAATCGAGCAAAATGGAACATCATTGTTTCTCTACCGCGCCTAATCGAAGCAAAGCTTCGTCTGCCGGGCTCGAAGACGTGGTGTCGAATGTCCGCGACAGCGATTATGCCAGCGTCTGCGGCAACAACTGGGTCAAGAAAGCCTGCGCGTAGCGGTAGAAGCTGACGATCGCCGGCTTCGCCCTGGATGGCACCAAGTGGGATGGCCTCTACGTCGGCCGACGCAAGGCCAACGATCTCGTCTATGCCGGCAAGGTCGATCATGGCTTCGACAAGACGTGGACGGCGGAGCTCCGGAGACGGTTGGAGCCGCTCGTCCGGAAGACGCAGCCCTACGCCAAGCGGATCGCCCACGGTCGAGCCGAAGCTGCTGACGGAAATCGAGTACCGGGCGAAGTCGGCGGAGGGTAGGGTCAGGCATCCGTTCTTCAAGGGCCTTCGTGAGGACCTTTGATGGCCCTATAGTGGGGGCACGGTGCGACGGGGCCGAGAGTGCGCCTTGAAGCTAGACCGGGTCCGGAGCCGGGGCGATCCGTGCGCCGAGCACCTGGTCGAAATCGGCGGGATCAAATCGCCTTCCATGGGAGTCGGTAATATGCACCTGCCAGCCTTCGCTGTGGAGGGCGAGCGCCTTGGCGACGGTTGTGGCGGGGCTCAACCGAACGGTGTGGACCGTCTTCCCATTCTTTGAAGAGTAGACCGTGAATGCCGTCATGGTACCTCGATCGAGTGACCCTATACCCGCCACGGCATCCCTTGCAAATGTAAGCAGTTACTGTGGGTCAAGCGGCCTTCATCTCGGTGTGGTCCGCGATCCGCGAACGCGGCTGAAACCGCAGCTGTCGTCGGCGGAAACAGCCCCTCCATTCAAATGCCGCGTGCTGGGGGTGGTAGGGCCAGCGGAGCGGGCAGCACCAGCGATACGGCGCGGGTGCGTTGCCAATCTAAACGAAAGTACATACTCAGGACTGACTGACGTCGGAACTGGATGGCGCGGCTTCCATTGACCATCGAGGGTGTCCTGATGGCCCGGATCGAAGATTACGCGCTTATCGGCGATTGCGAGACCGGCGCCTTGGTCGGGTGCGATGGCTCAATCGATTGGCTCTGCTTCCCGCGGTTTGATTCCGATAGCTGTTTCGGGCGGCTGCTGGGGGAGGAGAAGAACGGATATTGGAGCCTTCGCCCGGTCGAAGGTTATATGACCGAGCGTCGCTACCGACCAGGCACGCTGATCCTGGAGACCGTCTTCGCGACGGAGACGGGCCGTGCACGTCTCATCGACTTCATGCCCCGCAAGACGGGCGTGTCGAACGTCGTCAGGATCGTTGAGGGCATCGAAGGATCGGTCGAGATGCGAACCGAGCTGGTCGCACGGTTCGACTATGGGGTCAGTGTACCGTGGGTGAGCCGCCTGGAGGATGGTGCAGTCAGCTTGGTCGCGGGAGCGTCCATGCTGGTGCTGAGGACCGGGGTGCCGCTGCACGGCCACTCGATGAAGACAGTCGGCGCGTTCTCCGTCGAACCGGGCCAACGCGCTGCCTTTGTTCTCTCCTACCAGACATCGTATGAAGATCCAGCCTCCCATGACGATCCGTGGCTTCTCCTGGATCGTACAGAACGTTTCTGGCGCGATTGGTCCAGCCGCTGTGAAGCGGCCGGGCCATATTCGGACCAGGTTCTGAGATCTCTCATAACTCTCAAGGCCCTGACGTTCGGACCCAGCGGCGGCATTGTCGCTGCCGCCACGACCTCGCTTCCGGAGCAAATTGGTGGCTCTCGCAACTGGGATTATCGCTTCTGCTGGGTGCGGGACGCCACGCTGACTCTGTTGGCCCTCATGGGGGCCGGCTACTACGACGAGGCGCGCGCCTGGCGAGACTGGCTCATCCGCGCCGTGGCGGGAAGCCCGAAGCAGTTGCAGATCATGTACGCCGTCACGGGCGAGCGCAGGCTGACCGAGTGGGAGGTGCCCTGGCTGTCGGGATACGAAAACTCAAACCCGGTGCGTATCGGGAACGCGGCGCACACCCAGCTTCAGCTTGATGTCTATGGCGAGTTGATGGACGCCTTATACCAGGCCCGCCGAGGCGGTCTGGCCGAGAACAAGCGAGCCTGGGCCATTCATTGTGCCCTCCTCGATCACCTCAAGGGAATCTGGACGGAGCCGGATGAAGGTATTTGGGAAGTGCGAGGCGGCGCCAAACACTTCACTTATTCGAAGATCATGGCTTGGGTCGCTTTCGATCGAGCCATCAAATCGGCCGACGAGTTCGGCATGCATGGTCCCGTGGACGATTGGAAAGCGCAGCGCGCCGCCATTCAGGAAGATGTCTGCCAACGCGGCTACGATGAACAGCGAAAGACCTTCGTTCAGGTCTACGGTGAGTCCCAACTCGATGCATCCCTGCTGCTGATCCCGGCGGTAGGCTTCTTGCCGCCCGAAGATCCCCGAGTGATCTCGACCATTGAAGCTATCGAACGCGAGTTGCTCAAGGACGGATTTGTGCAGCGATACGATACGAAGGCGACCAAGGATGGCCTGCCGCCTGGCGAAGGGATGTTTCTGGCCTGCAGCTTCTGGTTGGCCGATGCCTATCACCTGATCGGCCGCGATGCTGACGCCAAGGCATTGTTCGAGCGTCTTCTTGCTCTGCGCAATGACGTCGGTCTGCTGTCGGAAGAGTACGACACCGGGCGAAGTCGGTTGGTGGGCAACTTCCCCCAGGCCTTTTCTCACATCGCTCTGGTGAACACAGCGCACAATCTCACTCACCGCCAAAAGCCTTCGGAGCACCGCGGTAGCAAGAAAGCGCTCCCGAGCAAGGGACAGGAAAGTTAAGGCCACCAGGAGGAGACACGTATGACAGAGAGGGCGATCGATCCTGCTGCCTCACCGGCTCCGGAGGCGCGACCTCAAGGGCCGGTTCGCTTTCCGATCGTGCTGGAAGGACAGCCCGCGCTAGTGACGGGGGCAAACTCGGGAATCGGGCGCGCGGTGGCCCTTGGGCTCGCGGCCTCTGGCGCTGACGTGGTCGTCAATTACGTAGTTGACCCAGAAGCGGCAGACGAGGTGGCCCATCAAATCGAGGCACTTGGCCGGAAGGCGATCACGATCAAGGCCGACGTCAGCAATGAGCAGGACGTCCAGTCGATGTTCTCCAGCGCTATAGGTCGTTTTGGAACGCTGCACATCGTTGTGAACAATGCCGGATTGCAGCGGGATGCGCCGTTTCACGACATGACGCTCGAACAGTGGAACAAAGTCATCGGCGTCAATCTTACCGGCCAATTTCTCTGCGCCAGAGAAGCGATCCGTGAGTTCAAGAGACGAGGTGTAGTGAAGAATGTCTCAGCGGCAGCCGGCAAACTCGTCTGCATGAGCTCCGTCCATCAGGAGATCCCCTGGGCGGGTCATGCGAACTATGCGGCCTCAAAGGGCGGCGTCATGCAGATGATGCGAAGCTTGGCGCAAGAAGTTGCTCCGCTGGCGATCCGGGTCAATGGCGTCGCGCCTGGAGCGATCCGTACACCGATCAACCGACCCGCCTGGGAAACCAGGGAAGCCTACGACAGCCTGATGACACTGGTCCCCTATCGGCGCATCGGTGAGCCAAATGATATCGCGCAGGCGGTCGCCTGGCTGGTTTCAGATGCGGCCGACTACGTAGTTGGCACAACCTTGTTCATCGACGGCGGCATGATGCTTTTCCCGGGCTTTGCGAGCGGGGGATAGTCACAGCCGCACACCACCATTCTCAACGAAAGTGTAAGCGGCCCATCGGAACGGCTAAAACCATGCGGGTGTTGCGGCATGGGGTCGTTAGGCAAGAGGAGGAGTGAGCATTGCCAAATGGCGCACGCGCAATGGGCGCAGGCAAGATCGCCCGCGAGGTAGCGAGAGCACTGACGTCCGCTCTGAAGCGCCATTCCGTCAGCTTTCCGAAGAAGGGCCATAGAAAAGAGGAAAAAACACCTCGCCAGACCTCGCCCTCGCCGCGCCCCGAAAAGTCGCGGTAGCTCCCATGCCCATCTGGCTTACTGCGGGTCTTTGGGGGCTGCTTGGGGCCTCATCGTTGCTCCTGGGAGCAGCGGTCGCATTCGTCTTCAGGATGCCTCGCTACGTTACTGCAGGAATCATGTCTTTCGGCTGCGGCGTGCTGATTTCGGCCGTGGCCTATGACCTTCTGGAGGACGGATACCAGGAAGGCGGCATCTGGCCCATCGTTGCGGGTGCGATCGGAGGCTCTGCCGCGTATGCTCTTGCCGATTGGGCGGTCTCCCGAGAAGGAGCGGGCTCCCGCAAGCGGTCAGGGGGGCAGCAGGTCAACGCCAGCGAAGGCGGAGGCCTGGCGATTGCCGTCGGCTCACTTCTCGACGGTATTCCGGAAAGCGTTGTTCTGGGTCTGGGGCTGTTGAGCGGAAAGGGCATCAGCATCGCGATGCTCGCCGCTATCTTTCTGTCCAATTTCCCGGAAGGCCTTTCGAGCGCCCTCGGCATGCGCGCTGCTGGCCGTTCCGCGACCTACATCTTCGGCCTTTGGACCGCTATCACCGTCCTCTCGGGACTTGCCGCCTCCTTGGGAGCAGCTTTCCTAGGCGGTGCTGCCCCTCAGGTCGTTGCCACCGTGAGTGCCGTAGCTGCCGGCGCTCTTCTCACGATGGTGGTGAACACCATGGTGCCGGAAGCTGTCGAAGGCGAACAGAAGCTGGCCGGCGTGCTTGTTGTTGTCGGCTTGCTTGCCGCCTTCGCGCTTTCTAACCTAGGCGAATCGTAAAGGACATTGAGCGCCTTCTCAATCAATCAGGTGTTGGCGGCCCATCTGTCATTTCAGGCCCGGCTTAGTGGTCAGCCGCCGTCGGTTAGGTAGGCCTCGCGCGGGACTCATCGATAGTCCGCGCGAATCTAAGTCGCCGAACCTTGTCTCGAGCTTCTTTCTCGCCCTCGATCTCGCCTCAGGAGGCGTTCGCCCTCGAGCGTTCGCGCCCCTCGCGCCGCCGTTCGCGGCGTTCGCGCCGCCGCTTGGCACGTCAGCGGCCTGCCGCAGCGGAGGAATCTGCGGCGCAGCGACTATCTGGGCCGGAACTTCCTCGACCAAAGGCTGCCGAAGCGGTTCGGGCGCGCCGGGGCCCGGATGCAAGTTTTGGTTCGCTTGTGCTTATAAGGTGGAATTATCGAGCACGCGCGTTTCAGCAGCTACTCCTTTTCAGAAATAGATTTGCAAGTGGGCCGGAGTTCGTTGCAAGCGCCCTCGCGGCTACGAACTCTTCTTGACGCAGTGCTAAATATTCTTATGATCAGAATTCTAACGAGTAGGCCCGGTATGACCAAGGACCGCCGCGAACCAGCCGAGCTGTTGCCGGTGCTTCCGTCGTTTCGAGTGCCTGCCCATCTGGCACGACGGTTTCATCAGATCTGCCTGGGCGTGACCGCCGAGATACTCGAGGGCGAAGACGTCTCGCCGATGCAGTGGAGCGTCCTCGCAGCTGTCCTGGAGGAGCCGGGAAGCGCTCAGGCGTACATCGCAAGACGACTCGGCATCGATGTCGTCACGCTCGGGCAGACGATCGACGTGCTCGAACAAAGAGGCTTGGTCAAGCGCCAGGCCGATCCGGCCGATCGCCGAGGCCGTCAAGTCTTCATCACCCGACGGGGAACCGAACTGCGCCTGCGCTTGCGTCCCGCGATGCTCGAGGCGCAGGATCGGCTGCTGAGTCCGCTGAACAAGGCAGAGCGCGTCGCTCTGCTCGATATGCTTGTCCGGGTCGTCGTCGCCAATGGGAGCTATGCCCGCTCCGGCAACGGGCGGCGCAAGCCGCGAAAGCGGTCCGGCTCAGATCCGAAGCCTTGAGGAGAATGTCATGCGACCTCGGCGCTGGACCTTGTTGACGTTGCTGCTTTGCAGCCTGACGCCCGTCCTGCCAAGGGCGGCTATGGCCGAATGGCCCGAACGGGCCGTGAAGATCGTGGTGACGTTCCCTCCAGGCAGCGCCAACGACGCGGCAGCACGCATCTTCGCGGACGCGTTTTCCAAACGGTGGGGCAAACCGGTGATCGTCGAAGATCGAACCGGCGCCGAAGGGACTATCGGGGTCGGCGCGTTCGTTTCGGCGCAGGACGACCACACCTTGCTCTATACCGTAATCGGTTCGGTGACGGTCGCGCCGCTGCTGATCGACAAGCTTCCTTACGATGTGGATCGCGATCTGCAGCCGATCGCCTCCACCACATCGATCGTTCTCACGCTCACGGTCAGCAACGGCATTGGCGTCGGTACCATCGCCGAACTGATCGATGCGCTCAAGGCGCAGCCCGGCAAATATGCCTGGGCTTCAGCTCCAACGCTGCCGCGATACGTCTTTGCGGGCTTCCTCAAGCGTCGCTCGCTCTCGATGAACCACGTGAGCTATCGCGACGCAGCTCAGCCGCAAGCCGATCTGGGAGAGGACAGAATCCAACTGCTGGTCACCTCGTTGACGGCATCCCAATCTCCCGTGCAAACCGGCAAGGCGCGCTTCCTGGCGGTTATCAATCCGAGCAGAGCCGCCGTATTGCCTGAGGTGAAAACCGTGCGCGAGCTTGGCTACCCCGAACTCGAGATCGATGGTTTCGCCGGAATCTACGGCGGCCGCAACATGCCGGAGGCGGTAAAGGCGCGGATCGCGGCCGACGTTGCCGCCATCTGCGCGGACAGCGAGGTTCGTCGCAAGCTCGAAGCCGGCGGGCACAACGTGCTTGCCGGAACCGCAAACGAATTGCGGGCCGGAATCGAGCGGCAGCGGAGCTGGCTCGCCGAAATAAGTCGGTTGGTCGATATCCGCGACGCGAGATGACGCAGGAGGAACCAACGATGTCGTCGCCGGAAGCACTCGCACTTCTCGACCTGATCCAGTCGCATCGGATCACCGCCGTGATCTACGTCGCGGCCCAGCTCGGAATCGCAGATCGACTATGCGATGGACCGAGATCGCTCGACGATTTGGCTGACGCGACCGGTGCGAACCGGGCAGCATTGGCGCGTCTGCTCACGGCGCTGCGCACCATCGGCATCTGCCGGCCGGGAGGCGGCGACCGGTATGCCCTGACCGAAACCGGCGCGACCCTGGCCGGTGCCGCTCAGTCGTCCTGCAAAGCCTGGGCGATCTTCGAGGGGCAAATGCTTTCGAAGTCGTGGAACGGCCTGCTCGAGACCGTTATGTCCGGCAAGACCGCTGCGCAAATAATACAAGGCTTGGACGACAGCTTCGATCTAATGGCGCGCGTGCCCGAAAATGTCCGCGTCTTCAACGCCGCGATGGCCAGCCTGACGCGTCTGGTCGCGGCTGACGTGCTGGCGGCCTACGATTTCAACCGGTTTTCGCATCTCCTGGATGTCGGCGGCGGATCGGCCGAGCTGATCGGCGCCATTCTCGGACGCTACCCACGGATGCGCGGCACCGTGTACGATCTTGCTCGCTGCGCCGAAACCGCAACGGCGCATCTTGCGCAGCTCGGCCTGGCCGATCGCGCGGATTTCCTGGCCGGCGATTTCTTCGCGTCCATCCCGGCGATTGCCGACGGTGTGATCCTGAAGAGCGTGATCCACGACTGGGACGCTGAGCGCAGCTGCGCGATTCTGCAGAATTGCCGGCAAGCGCTTCCAGCGAACGGAACGCTGCTGCTGGTCGAGCGCATCATGCCGACCATCCCCGACTGCAATGAACTGCACCGATCCCATGCGTTGAGCGACCTGAACATGCTGCGGGGGCCGGGTGGCAGGGAACGCACCGAGGCACAGTATCGGGACCTGCTTGGCGACACCGGATTTCACGTGACGTCGGTGACGGCGGCGGGACGATTTGCGGTGATCGAGGCGTCTCCCGCAGCGGGCTGACCCCCACGCCAAACGGCGTCAAGCATCGAAGCGCTCCATCGATTCATCGTCAGTGTCGCACGATGCGCTGGTGGCGCCGGCTACCGAGCTTGGAAAGTCCCAATTGATCCGGGGGACCTGTTCACCGCCGCTCCGTGGCGAAGCCGGCTCGTCACCCGCCGAGGCCGCCAGGGTAGGCAGATGCCGCCTCCGGTCGGTACCCGCTCCGACGGAGCGCGCGAGACGCCAGCCGCCTCCGCGCGTCTCGAAATCGACCGAGATCGACGGCCGAATCGGCCGCGCGAGTGGTACACGGCGGTGGTCACAAACGTCGCCCGGCCTTTTCGGGAATCCTTGTTTTCTGCGGGTTTGCGCGCATTTCCGGCATGGGGGGAGAGATTCCCACTCTCCCCGCAACGTCAAGCAATTTAGCTCTCGAACTACGGAGCACGGGACGTCGTCACCTCCCTTCAAAGGCCGATGCACTAGACATGCATGCCCGGTGCATAGACCGCTTGATTGGCTTGCATTCCGCCGGCTCTTCTCCACCGGTAGTGCAACTAAGTTGTTCGATCAGCTGGCCGATGCCTGCCCGCTTGCTGCCGGTCAGACTGATGAACTTAAGGAAGGATGCTTTGCGGCTCACGAGGCAAATCGTCGCTCGTTTGCACCGGCAGAGCCGAGCGCGGTGATAAACGGCGCCGTCCCCTCACTCGGAGTTCCGGGCTCCTGGGGCGCTTCTTCGACCCTCTTCTTCTTAGCTTCGGTTTGGCCGCGGGACGATGGCAGTTGCACTCGTACGTAGGAGGCGCGAAATCGTCGCACGGTCGCAAAGGCTAAGCTAAATGGTCTTTTGCTGGATGGCTTGGTATTCTAGCCAGCATGAGCGAATTTTCTTTGGACTCGATCTCCTTTGCCCGGCGGATTCGAAATTCCGCAAGAGACCGTCGGCTTGCAGCGATGCATGAAGCGGGGCACATTGTCATAGCCTGGCATCTCAAGATTCCGACAATGTGGGCAGAAATACGAAAGATCGAACCTCAGGACTACACTGAGAAAGAGTGGGTCGGATCCGTTCAACCCCTTGTCGAGGGTGTCGAAGCAAGCAAGCGTATGATGGTTGCTGTTGCGGGTATGGTCGCGGAAGCTTGCTGGAAGAGAGAACCGTTCGGGGAACTATATGACAGATTGGAAATGTCACCAGAGTCGATGTCGCTCCCCGATTGGGAGATGTCGGGCTGCTGCCCCGGAGAGCCAACTGAGGAATTCTGGGACGCCACAGAACACATCTTCGAGTTACTCAATCGGCCGTGCGGCAGGCTGTGGAACTCTTTATCGAAGCAAGCGCGCCTTCTGATCGTGAACTCTCGGTTCGGCGCTGCCCCCTCGGGCGATAATGAAGCAAGTGGCTTCGCCCCCTAGGGCTAAATGTACGATGTTAGTTAGATGTTTCCTGCAAAGCATGTGCGGCGCCCGCCTGGCATCAGTGGTGCGCCATCAGTCAAACGCTAAGCAGCCTTCCGTGTCGCAGGTTGCCGACTTCGTTTAGAGGCGTCGTGATTGCGAACGAGATTTTCGTCGATTTTTGTAAGATTGGAACTGCTGTGCGGTCAAGAAACATCGCAGAGCGACCTCCGCCGCTGCGCGCGGCCAGCTGTGCTCGCCTACTGTACCGGTCTTTGGCTTACAGGCATTGCGGCGCTGCGCAGGAGCGACTGGTTACCGGACGGCCTTTCCGTTGTGACCATCCAGAACGATCGGCCATATCGGGCCCGCACGATCGCCTCGCCCACCGCGACCTGGGCCCTGAGCTCACCGGCTCTGGCCCGACCTCGGGCACAGGATGTCCTCGCATTTGGGCACGAGATCTACGACGCGTCTTTCGACGTTTACGCCGTCGCGGCTGTAGGCCCAGCACGGCACCGTCATAGCATGACGCAGGTAGCCTCCCCTGGCCCGCGAGCGCACCGTTTGCAGGAAGCTATCTCGCGTGGGGCGTGCGATATATGGAAGAGCATGCAGGCCGCGGATTGCCCCTACGCGTTTCAGGTCAGGCGTCCGGTGCCTTCCGTTTCCGACGATCACAGGTTCATTCCGTCGCTGACAACGTCAGCAAAATCGAACGCCCGTGTCAGTGACCGGTTGTTTTGACGGGCAAAGATTAGGCCGATTCTCCGAAATACGCGGGTAAGCTCCTTACTAGCCCGCCTCGTAGAGATGGTCCAGAGAGGCAGACCGCCTGACGATAGGGGCCGTCCACGGGCTGAGGGGCTGAGGGAGCAGAGAGGTCACGGAATCTCCCAGCTATTGATCGGCGCGCCGGCTGTCCGCCCAAATCGCTTCGAGCGATATGCGGCCCCGGGCTTTGGCGGCGGTAGCGCGATGGTTCAGGAATCCTCGCGTGTCTTGTGTCAGTAAACTACTAACACGGTGAATAAGGCCGGCGCGGACAACTGACACATCTGTCGGCTAAGTATCTGGTTCAAAGCATAATTATTCTGTGTCAGTTCTGCATGCAGGCGCGGGTAAGCCAAGTTCGTAACGCTGTTTCAAAGCGCCCACCCGCAAAGAATAGGAGGTCGGACTATTTGCTCCCGATGAGTACACCGGCGCACCGCTATGGTCGCAGAAGGCATGAATCCGCATAGCGCCGCTGTCCGCAACCTTGATGTATTTTTTTGGCACGCCTCTCAGACGGTGGAATTGCTCTACGCGGCCGATATATTCATGCGAAAAGCAGAGCCCGACAACATCTGGCAATCAGCGCAGTTGCAGATCCTTATCGTTCCGAGCGTGACGTCGGCCTCATAAGCGATTCCGCCGCAGTGACATTGCCCTTCCACTTTCATGCGTGGTCCCTCCAGGGAGCGGGAGAGCAGTTCTTCCGACTGCTCTCATCTTGATCGGTACACGCACTCTACGGTGCCCGCGCATCACTTCCGATACTGGTCGTCGCTCACCTTCTCGAGCCAGTCCACGTTCTTGCCGTTAACGGATTCCTGGACGGCGATGTGGGTCATCGCCGTCGTTGGCGAAGCGCCATATCGACCGCCCCCTTTGGAGGCGCCTTGACAAGAGAGAGGCGTCAAGGCCGTACGGGTTCAATGCGACTAGTTACGGCGCCAAAGACGCCAAGGCCTGATAATCCTCATATGCAAGGGCATGCCTCTCTTCGGATGGCCTAGGAGATATTCCGGCCGCCGTTAGCCGCTTGACGATTTCCTGCGCAACCAATCTTTCGCGATCGAAGATGGCCACGAATTCATCAGCTTCGACCTCTGCTATTTCCTGCACCATCTCAAGGTAGAGGGGGGCCGACTTCCGTTCCTTTTTTGCCTCTACAAGCCGCTCGGCGAGCTCAGGAAGGACGCGGCCCAAAATGACGCTGTACTCGCTACGAAATCCCCGCACGAGGACGGACTCGATGAGCGATCGAGCGCAAAGAGCCGGCGCCGCGCTTGGTGTATGGCACTCGATCCGAATATCAATGCGCGGAAGCGACGACACAACGTTTCCACCTTTAACGAGACCGGTGACCTCCGAAGCCCATTTATTGATGCTGAAAGCAAGTCCCTGTTGCGTGAATAGCACCCGCTCTTCGGCATTTGGACCGGGTAGGTAGAACCCGCCCTCCCGTCGGTCCATCGCGGAATGGCCGACCAGGATCTGGTAGGATTGGCTACTCCAAGGATGAGCGTAGACGATCGGCTCACCAGCCTCGATAAGCACTTTATTGTCGCAGAACAGGACTCGTAAACAATTGCGCCTAGTCGATACCCACGGATCACGTCTCGCGGGAAACACCTTTGCGTCCTTCTGACCTACCTTACTGTCGAATAGCTCGGTCGGCCAATTTGTACTGGAAACCGGTATCTCAGGGTCAATCGCCAGAAGTGCTTCGGGCTTGCCCTTCCCAGCAAGATTTACGAATCGAGAAACGTCGACCTCGCCTTCACGACTGAGTAAAGGCCACCAAAGCCGATCATCGTAGCGTCTGATACCGTAAGGCAAATCGGGCCGTCCGAAAGCAGGGAGCCCAGGATCGATCTGATATGCGATCGGAGCCGAATCCGAGCTTATATGGGGGATCTCAATCGGGCCGATTTCGAGAAACCACTCGGATTCCGCTTTCCGTCTGCCCTCGCGGATAAATCGTTCCAAATAGGGTAGTCGTATGTCAACGAGCACGGTCCGGTTCCAACTTGAGGAGCGCGCACGTTACACTGAGAGCTTTCCTATTTGCTTAGCTCGTTTTCTTTCCGCCTTTGTGACGGCCGGGGATCGCCTGCTGGCTCAACGTTCGATGCCAGATCTTGGTTGTTGTCCTAGCAATTATGGCCCGTGAACCTGCTTCCAATCGATTGCAACTTGATCGACCACGACCGGATTCGTTGAACGTTAACTATCTAAGGCCCTGAATCAAACCAAATCCATTGGGGCTACAACCCCTAGGGCACCCCTTAACTTACTCGTTGCCTCCCCAACGGACCCGTCGCAGTCGATCAATGAAAAAGGGCGGGACCGCGGTCCCGCCCTTTTTCAGCGCAGCGAATGTGGGGCTTGTCGCTCGCGGCGCTCCCGGTCGAGCTTGTCGCCGACACCGGCGGCCAGTTCCTCCGGCGGCGCGAACAGGTAGTGGTCCTCGGCGACCTTCGGCGTGATCAGGAGCATGCCGCAGGCCTTCAGGAACGACGCTTCGTAGCCCGGCGACGAAACCTCCTCCAGAACCGAATTGAAGCCGATCTTCCGCTCGGCGTGCGCTCCGTAACACCTGGTCGTCGACCAGCGCTCATCGGCGATCTGAGAGAGGATGAACAGTGTCGACGATGCGACCTTCGCGTAAAGCTTGTTGGCGTTCAGTTCCGGCTTGTCGCTGCTCGTCACGAAGAAGCTCGTCGACGCACGGCCTCCCAGGATCCAGTCGCGGGCGCCATCAACGCTGGTGTACTGGTCCAGCGCATCATAGAGACCGTTCGTATCTTTGAGCTTTCCGACGAACCATTGCTTGTTCTTGAATAAACCGTTTCGACGTCCGTTCTTCACGGATGTCCAGTGGACGTACCAGTACCACGTACCGTCGACGTACCGCACCGTGCCGGACCGGTCGGGCGCGTACGTCGTCTCCACGATCGCCCTCGAGCGATGCGGAAACTGAGCGATCATCTCGTGATAGACCACGTTCTGAACCGCGTACGCCCAGGCGCGGTATCCGGGCTCGCATTTCGCCAGGCGGTTCTTGAGAATGTTGCCGAACGCCGCACGGAAGTCGTGCAGGTCGCCATCGAGGACCTCGAAGATACGCTCCTTCGGACGACTGAGCTGCGGGCCGACCTCGGTAATCCATTTGTCGATCTTCTTGATTCGGGCGGCGTAGTATGCTTCGGCGGCGGTGCAGATCGCCGTCCAGTCGCCGGCCGCGCAAATCTCCGCCCAATTGTCGGGCGCCTGTTTGAACTTGACCGCCAGCATTTCGCGCGCATCGGCGTTCAACTTTTCGAAGAACTCCGGTCGCTGCCGCAGGAACCCGCCCTCCGCCAGCATCATCTTCGCGAAGACGCAAAGCTGAATGTCCTCGGCACTATAAGGCTTGATCGGTTCTGGATGTAGTTCGAACGATTTCGGGCTCCGGCGAGAGCGAGCGAATTCGATCGTATCCTTGCCCACCTGCGGGATCGCGAACAAAGCCAGCGTGAGGTCCTCGGCCCTAAAGGTCGGCCTGGTCCTGAGCAGGGCGCCCATGGTCTTCTCGACGTAGGTCAGGCTACGTTCCTGCGTGCCCTTTACCCAGAGCGTGTCATTGTCCTCGCTCTCATCATCGATGTCAGGCTTGAAGCTGTGGAACGCGATCAGCCCGTCCATGTCCTCCGCAAGCATCGGGCTCCACGCCGGCGCCTTGTGCCGGTAACGATCCGCGCAATTTGCGATGTGGTTCTCGTCGACGTGCTTCGCGCGCTTGATCATGACGACGCCGTAGGCCGTCATCATGAGCTCGTGGCGCTCGGATGGCGGCAAGGTCAGGATCTCGTCCGGGAGGTAGAACTTGACCTCCTTCTTGATTACGGGGTCCTGGGGGATCTCCTCCGGCCAGTAGGATTTCGGAATCGTCCCTAACGCGCACGACCGGAAGCGCACCCGAGTCCATAGCGTGCCCCGATCGAACTCAAGCGAGTCCTCGAGCGCCATGACGTCGCCGAACGAGGTGAAGCGATCCGGTACCGAGCGTCCGCGAACCCAGTCGTGCAGCTTCCATCCGATGCAGGGTCGCTTCGGATGCCTACGTTCGCGATCATCCTCGTCCTGAGGCCGCACCAGGTCATGGAGCTGGATGTTGGCCCGCCGACAGCCGAACGCGATGGCGTCGGCGAAGCTTTCGGGGATGATGCCGTTCGACTCGATGTTCGTGGCAATGGCGATGAGGCTCGACAGTCGGCTCTTAAGATCAGCACGTTCCGCCGCATCGCGCGCGTCCGTAAGAGCCTCCACCGCTGGCGCTTCGTCGGCGAGCGAATGCCTAGACGAAGCGAAAATAGCGGCGCTTCGCAATTGCGTCAGGCTCTTCCGGTACGGGCGGACCTCTCTTCTGTCGCTCGACAGCTCTTCGAGCAACTCCGAGAGAACTAGTCCGGCTTCGCGCTTGGGAGCCTCCGTGGCGGGCCCCATGAGTTCGAATTCTTCCTTAATCAATGTGTGATTGCGGTGCGTCACCTTGAGCAAGGTATCGACGCAGATTTCGGCGCCGCGTGCAATCGCCGCCATATTGGGGCGACCGTTGCGCGACGGCAGTCCCGAGCCGGAAGCCTTAAGGCTCGCGATATAGCCGACCAATGCTTTGCGCGTGGCCTCGGATTGGTCGAAGCGATAGCCTGCAGTCACTTCGCACGGCTGCAACTTCATCGTCGCGATATATTCGTGCAAGACCGCCTTGAGGTGACCGGACTCGAGAGAGATCGCGCGACGCCGCACTTCCGCCTGATCCGCGATCAGACTCGTGTGCGGTTCGTCCGGCCTAGTGGGCGACGAGGGCACACCGAGCCCCTGTGCCTTGCGGTCATCGAGGTATTTTAACAGCCGAGCCTCTTCGGCCTGCAGAGCCGCCGGACTCCAGCGATGAGTATTTGCGCTATGCGCGCGCTTTTTTGCGCGCCGCAAGCTCCCTGCGGACGGACCGCCTCTTTTGCGCCGAGCGGAGTTCGGCGCTACGCCCGCGTCTAAAGATGCAACGCTCGCTGCGCTCTTCGCGGTGTCTTTCTCGGAACCCATTAACTCTCTGCCATTCCTTTGCGTGAGAGAAGCAACATCAGACGCCATCGGCGTCGTTGCTATCCCGCTCATGCTTTCTCGTCGCCGCCCCCGTCTTCCAGGAGGCGGTTGGATTAACTTGCTTCAGAATCTCTTGCGCGAAGCGCTCCAAACCAGCCGCCGCGATGACGGCGAACTGGAAGGCGCGCCTTTCCGCCAACGCCCTTCGGCCAAGTCATGGTCGAACGGGCTTAGCGGTTGTCGGATGTCCCGAACCAGATAGTGCTCCCAGCGTTCGAAACCGCACAGACGAGCGGCGATGTTGAGGCTTGCGACGCGCCGGATCTTGATTCCGCGCTCACGCAGGAACCTGCGCAGCCGTTTCGCGGCACCCCTCACTTTGTGAGGGGGCATCATGATGATCATCGCTCTGTCTCTCGTTCGATCACATGGTCCCCGGACGGCGGCGGACCGAAGGTCACGATCGAGGCCAAGGCCTCGAAATCGGTCAGCGCTTTCGCCAGCACGCCGAAGCATCCGCTTTTTCCGAGGATCAGTCCGGTTCCGTAGTGCGGGCCCGAGCCGCCGATCGTGAAGAAGTGGTCGCGGCTTTCGGACGGCACGACGTACACTCCATCTCCTGACGGAAGCGTACCGACACGGATCAATTTGGCGCCGTCAAACCGGCGACGGATGACGCTCTTGAACTCGGGGAGATCCGCCTCTGAGATGATGCGTTCCGATGACTCGATAAGGATGGCGCGCATCGGTCAGTCCCTCCACATGTCCCGGCTCGTGCCGTGCACCTTTGCCGCGACCATCATCCGGTGCAGCTTCGCTTTCTGCCGCTCGAAGATGCGGACGCGGCGGGCGACATCACGTTCGCACCGCGGATCCCTGCAGATCATGCCCTTCCAGGTGGGCACGTGCATGGATTCGAGGACGCCGACGTTTTCGAGCAAATCATCGATGAGCTTTGCGAGCCGGTCGCGCTTGACGTCCATTCCCAACGACTGAACGAGCGTCAACCCCTTCTTCGCGGCCTTCTGCGTCTCATAGGAGAGACGTATTTCGCTGAAGTTCGCGAGCAGGTCGGCGACGGTATCGCGGCGTTTGTCATGGTCGTAGATCCGCATCCGGATGCTGGCCGGCCGTTGGAAGAAATCGAAGTCCGGATCACGCGGGTCAGGCGAGAAGAGCACTTTGTGCTCCCCGTCCGTCTTCGGCGTGACGTCGACCAGGTCTCCGTTATCCTTCTGCCGGACGACGTGGAATTCCGCGTTGAGCCACAGGCCGCGAGCCAACCAGATGATCCAGCCATGCAGCGGGCGTCCTCCTTTGGCTGCGACCTCAGTGGCGACATTGAGGAAGCACCACCCCGCGCGGGCGTCAGGCGGCGCGTCGACATCAACGAGCCGCGGAGCGCCTTTACCGACCGTTGCGAGGAACTCTTCGATCTCCGGCGTCACTTCCGACGGTGTGGTTTCGAAGGTGGACATGTCCTTCGGCGCGCAACGGTGGTGGCGCCGGTCTGGTGCGTGCTTCTGCATGACGATCTCTCTTCTGGAGTGACCGGGAGCCATATTGGCTCCCGGTCGGTTCGGGTGCGCCGACTAGCCGTTGCTCGGCATCGTCTGATCGGTGTCCACGCCGCTCTGACCCGCTTCGGACACATCCGGCTGCGCCGGCGGCCAGGTCCACTTCTGCGACACCGGGCGGCGAACGCGTTCGCGAGCTTCGCGGATCTGCGTGCGCATCCACGGGTCTCCGCCGCGGAGCGGATAGCGCCCCTGGTCGGAGTGGGAGATGCCCGTGTTCCGGGCGGTCACCGACTTGAAGGGCTGGCCCTGCTTGCGGAACCTCATTGGAGTCTTCTCCTTTCTGTACCGTCATTTTCTACGGTACGTGCGGCTTACGAGAGTAAGTCGCGGGGTTAAACGAAAGAAACCTCAGTCGACTTGCGCCCCCAACGATGAGAAGGCGCGGAACCTCAGGATCAGTGGTGGAGGCCTTTTGGTGAACTTCCGCTTCCGGCTGCGCGCTCACCGACCCCATCAAGATCCGGAGATCCAGGCCGTAGGGCGGCGTTCGACCCTACGGAACCTTTCTACGGGACGATCCCGAGCGTGTCCATCGAACCTTCCGCTCAAGGTTAACGATCGCCTAACCTTCTAAGAATATTCAATTTTTGGGTGTCGGCCCACCACGTGAATCAGATAATCTACCCTACAAGGATGGTCGACCGTATGTCGGAGACTTGGCGCTATTCCGGTGATGCGGGTCAGGCTGCTCGGCTTTTAGCCGCGCGCACGGCGGCCGGCTTCGCAACCGCCGTTGATGCCGCCCAACGCTTCGGCTGGAGTGTGGCTCGACTTCGCTCTCACGAAGGTGCCGCTCGAGGCATGAACGAAACTGTGCTGCGTCATTACGCGCAGGCGTTCTCGGTTTCAGAAGAGTGGCTTCGAGACGGAACTGTCGGCGCATTTCCGCCGTTCCGGGACAAGTTCATCGAGGTTGACCCTCTTCGGGTGCAAGAACTTGAATTGCGTTTGGAGGCACAGCGTCAGCCGGCAGAAACGGAAGACATAGACCGGGGCCGACGACTTCGCTTCGCCCGAAGACTTGCCGGTTTTCGTTCTGCCGCGGCCGGAGGAGCCGCTGCGAAGCTTCATCGCTCGACCGTCAATGCCCATGAACGCGGCGTCGATGGCTTCGATCTCGTCTCCGCCAGGAAGTACGCGAAGGCGTTCGGGTGTGAGCCCGTTTGGTTGATCGAGGGATCGCTACCAAGCGGCTATCCCGCGGAAATCGAAAAACTGATCGGACAGTACCTTAATTATCACAATCTCGACGAGGACGATGCGGCGGCGCGGTTGCCATCATATCAACCGCCGCCGCTTACAAGCACGGACGTCTCGCAACCTGAGCTTTCAACGCAGTCCATGGTCGGCGGCGTCGAAATTCCGGAGTTCGAGATCGCAGGCCTCGCGAAATTGCTTACGGATAGCGGAACGGCGACACGACCGACGTTATTGCCTGGCTGGTCCATGCCGCATGCCTTTCTTGAGGGGATTCTTCGTGCGGTGCCAAAGGGCTGCGTCATGGTCGTCGTTCCGAATCGAGCACAGACAAACGGATTTTCTCTCTCTCTAGGCGACCGCCTTATCGTTGACACTTCCGTGCAGGAGGTGTTCTCGGCTGTGTACGCAGCGATAGCTGGCGACACCCTCGTGATTGCAGACGCTAAGACCGATCACGGAAAACAACTTGCAGCCGCGGCGGCACGTCGACAAGACGGCATGGTGTTTGTCGGACAAATCGTCGGAGTTGTTTCTGCGCTTCGCTAATTGCGGTCGTACGTTTCTGTCGCTCACTTGCCGTGCAGGATGCGCACGGAAGCCGGTAGGCTTCCGGCCGAGCCACCAGTGACAGCCGGCCGGCATTCGGACGAATGTACAATCGAGCAATCATCACTTTCAAAGCGGCATCGCCCCAGTTTTCCTGTCATTCGGCTTGCAATATTGGCTCTGACTCATATGTGGAACGGCCCGGGCTGCAAGATCTTTTTTCTGGTAGAACAAGGGATGACGGTGCGGTCATATGTTCGGCCTGTGAAGCGGCGCCTGGCCGCTGGCCACGATGATATCCGCGGAAGCAATCGCCCAATCAATTTCTCGCGCTCGAAGCGCAGTGAGTCAGGCGGTCTGATTGCTACCGGGAATGACGTCATTCGGGGTTCATCCAGATTTGCACCTTGCCTCCTCGGCAGCGTTCTTCTTCCGCCGGAGAGCTCTTGAGATTAGGATTTCAGCATTGCGGCCGGCGCCTGATAGATGCCGCCTCTGACCAGCAAGGCCCAGATCGTGCGCGCAATCTTATTGGCGAGCGCGACCGATACGACCTTGACCGGCCGTCTTTGCAGCATGGTCCGAATCCAGAGTGGGACTTTCAAGCCTCGTTTAGCAAGCTTGATGATAGAGGTCGCGCCAACGATCAAGAGCGTCCGTAGTTGCCGATTTCCACGCTTTGATATCGCGCCGAGCCTTTCTTTTCCGCCGCTCGACTGTGCCCTCGGTGTGAGCCCGGTCCAAGCCGCAAAATCTCGTGCAGTCGCAAAATTGCGAGCATCCAAAACCGATGTCCGAACGGTAGCGGCGATGAGAGGACCGACACCCGGAATGCTCATCAGACGCCTTGCATCGGGATCCTTTTTGACGGCAACCAAAATCTCTCTGTCGAGCTTCTCTATGCGGGTTGTCAGCAGCTCAATCTGTTCGGCAAATAGGATCAGGGCAAAGCGGGCGGCGCCGGGGATCCTTGTGTCTTTTTCGTCCCGGAGAAGCACCAAGAGTTTTGCGATGCTTGCCATGCCTGTGCCAGCGATAATGCCCAATTCGGCCATATGAGCCCGCAGAGCATTTGCAGTCTGGCTGCGCTGCCTCATTAGCATCTCTCGCGTTCGCAAAATCATGTTGGCTGCTTGTTGTTCGGCAGTCTTCACCGGTACGAACCGCATTGTCGGGCGGGTGACCGCCTCACAAATGGCTTCAGCATCCGCCACGTCGGTCTTGTTACGTTTGACGTAAGGCTTCACGCAGGCTGGCGGCATCATGCGGACAGAGTGGCCCAGCGCCGCTATCTCCCGCGCCCAGTGATGGGCACTCGCACAGGCCTCCATACCTACCAAGCAAGCTGGAAGGTTCCGAAAGAAGGGTAGAACCTGCGATCGCCGCAATGTGCGACGAACCAAGACTGTCCCGTTTTCGGCGGTGCCGTGAACTTGAAAGATCGACTTGGCCAAATCCAAACCCACTGTGATAATTTTCTCCATGGAACGGTCCCTCCTTTGTGGCGCCTCTCTACGCGACCACGTTAGGCACTTTTGATGCCGGTTCGAAGGCCGTTCCACACCATCACTTTTGATGCAGTTCGAGGGATGTCTGGCGTTTTGATTGGAGGAGAATCAGCGCCATGCAGCAAGCACTCCACCGCTCCAGTCTGGTGCCGCGTGGGTTTGTTGTAGAGAGTGCGTGCTACGAGGATGATAAGGCCGTCATCACGGTCCGGGCGTCCGGAAGTTTCGGCGTGTGTCCATCGTGCGGAACGGCTTCCCGCCGTGTCCACAGCCGCTATCGGCGCCGTGTGACTGATCTGCCGCTTTCGGGGCGGATCGTAGAGCTCTCGGTGAGTGCCCGCCGCTTCCGTTGCGACGCCGTCCTGTGCGGGCGCCATATCTTCACTGAGCGTTTCTCCGACGGGATATTGGCTCCATCAGCGCGACGCACGGCGAGGCTAGACTCTATCGTCCATCACCTAGGTCTGGCGCGTGGCGGCCGACCGGCGGCAGGCTTCGCAAAACGGCTGATGTTACCGGTGAGCAAGGACACGCTTCTGCGCGTGGTCCGACGCCGTCACCGTCCGCCGGCTGAGCCGCTCAAGGTTATCGGCATCGATGACTGGGCCTGGCGTCGCAATCACCGATACGCCAGCATCGTCTGCAACCTGGAAAGGCGCCGGGTAGTCACCCTGCTGCCGGATCGTGAGCCCGCGACCGCCCGAGCCTGGCTCGCTGCGCATCCCACGATCGCAATCGTCGCCCGCGATCGTGGCGGCGGATATGGCGAAGCGGCAGCCAAAGCCTTGCCACACGCGGTGCAAGTCGCCGACCGCTGGCATCTGATGGAGAACGCCAGTCGGGCCTTTCTTGACGCCGTCCGCAAATCGATGCGCCAGATTCGCACCGTCATCGGTGCAACCGCGATCGATCCCGCGCTGCTCACAGCGGCCGAGCGCCTCCAGTATGAAGGCTACCTGCGCCGAGAGGAGACCAATGCGGCCATCCTGGCTCTGTCGAAGAGCGGCCTACCCATCAAGCAGATCGTGCGCCAGACTGGCCATAGCAGGAAGCTGGTACGGCAGGTGATCCGCGGCGAACGCACCGATGTTTTTCGGACCCGGCAAAGTTCGTTGGATCTGCATTTGCCATGGCTCGATAATCAATGGGTGTCCGGTTGTCGAAACGGGGCTGAACTCTGGCGCCGCCTAGCATCACGCGGCTTCCGCGGCTCGCTCCGCGTCGTCAGCGAGTGGGCGACCCGCAGACGACAGGCCGAAAAGGCCGATGCACAGAACCTGCAGCGGATTCCTTCAGCCAGAACAATCGCTCGCCTCGTGACCATCGGGCGGGACCTGCTCACGAAAGCGGAGACCGTCACGGTCGCGGCGATCGAAGCTGGCGTGCCAACTCTGGTCGAGGCACGCGAGATCATCGCCGAATTCCACCTGATGATCCGGCGCAAGACCGAGGCGGGCTTCATCCCATGGATCGAGCGCGCTCGCGCCAGCCTTGTCGCCTCGTTCGCCAGTGGCGTCGCGAAGGATGAGGATGCGGTACGGGCGGCAATCACTTCACCTTGGTCGAACGGACAGACCGAAGGTCAGATTACGCGCCTCAAGCTCGTTCGACGTCAAATGTACGGTCGCGGCAAACTCGATCTGCTTCAAGCCAGACTAATCGGTGCAGAATAGCCGGCGCTGCACCAAACTTGCGTCAGAGCCCCTTTTGGATGCCGCCAGGGGGTCCCAGTCGAACGCCGATTGACAATCTGGGCATTGCAGTCTCCCCTTCCAGATGAAGGACACCCTGAAACGCCGCAACTACCGTTGGAGCGACGGTGCCGACGGCCGTGCGAAGTCTTGGTACCTGGACCTCGACGAGGGGGAATTGGACGCAGAGCTGCATTTCCTCAGAACCGAGATCTACCAGCTCGACATCGACATCGAGCGGCAGGAATTCACCGCGCTGGATCGGTATTCTGACCTCTGGTATCGTCCGATCGCGGTTGTCCCACAACACGACTTGCCCCGCTCAGCAGAAGCCGAGGCAAGATGGACAGTCGGGACTGGGCGTTCCATGAAAAGCGCGCGGGCCTTGCTCCAGAGATCGCAAGCATACCGCGCGCCTCGGTTACACCGCCAATTGTTTGCGAACGGCGGCGGCCGAATTGCCTACCTTGTCGACGGCCTTTTGCAACTCGTCCTTCGAGACACCAAGCGCCTTGGTCCAATACTTGACCTCGAAGTCTTCATGCATGTTGATCTTGCTACGGTCGCGCTGGTCCCGTTTGGTGAGACTGTCGCTCATCTCCTCCTCCATCGCCTGTACAAGCCGCTCATGATCGAGAACGGCCAGCAGGTCATTGATCGTGTTTTCGGCGTCCCTCGGGCCCGGCTCGACATAGCGAGCCAGGATGGCCTGGGCTTCTTTTACCGCTCGGGTTACGCGATCCGGCATACCGGTACTCCACTCACTGGTGGAGAAAACGCCGTCAGGAACGCCCCGTTCCCTTGCTCAGCCCCTTGAAAGAGCTGGCTCTCAGCAGGCCTTCGGAGGTGATGTCACGGTATTCGATGTCGGCGTAGAACTTCGGCTCGACCCACGTCGCCTTCGGTTTCTTGACGGGCTTGGTGAGCTTCTGCTTCGGGCTGACGACGGTATCGAGAGCCTTGCGGATCTCCGCCGATTTCGTCCGGCTCCAGCCGGTCCCGACCTTGCCCCTATAGCGCAGCTCCTTCCCTTCCTGCTTGCCGAGGTAGAGCGCGGCGACGCCTGAGGGGTCCTTGACGAAACCAACAACAGGGAATTTCTCGCGCTGCACCGTCTTGATCTTCTGCCAGGCTTCCACCCGGTCAGATCTGTACGGCGCATCTACCCGCTTGGACACGATGCCCTCGTAGTTCAGCTTGCTCGCCGCCTCGAACAACGCCTGACCGTCGCCTTCATGGTGCTCGCTGTAGAAGATCGGTGCTTCCAGCCCGTTCTCTTCGATCAGCCGCTTCAGCAGCTCCTTGCGGGCAAGCTGGGCGTGTTTGCGGAGGTCAACGCCGTCCCGCCACAGGAGATCGAAGGCGAAGAAAATGAGGCGGTCCTGGTCGCCTCTGCCGAGGTCTGCCTGAAGTTCGGAGAAGTTGGTGCGGCCTTCGTGGATGACGACCACCTCACCATCGACAATGGCTTGCCCTTCGATGTCGAAGGCGCCCGCAATGACCGAAAACCGGTCGACCCAGTTATGGCCGCTCCTGGTGAAGGCCTTCCGGCTGTTGCCGTCGATGTGGAGCTGGATACGGTAGCCGTCGTATTTGACTTCGTGAATCCATTGAGCCCCCGAAGGAGCTTTCATCTTCAGGGTCGCAAGCTGGGGGCTGATAAAGCCCGGCATGGAAGCTCGCGGCTTCTTGGCCGATGCTCGGGTACGCTTTGCCACTAACGCAACTCACAAAAAGCCCGCCGTCGGTGGGGGGGGAGCCGACGGCGGGGCAGTCTACCTACCTTACTAGGACTCTCCAACCGCGAAGCCCACGCGGCGTTCCCGCGCGTTCTCTCATACAACCGCAGTCGCGATTCCAGGTTGTATTTTCAACGTCAAAGAGAACGGCCGCCGAACGGTTAGCGAACGCGGTGTGATACAGCGTTCTTCAGGAGGAACGCTCTCAGTACTGGGGCCTCTTCAAAAGCTCCGGCAGCCGGGGAGATTGCCTTTGCAATCCTTCTCGCCTCGTCGCGGGTTAGGAATTGCTCGGCGTACTGGTACGGGCGCCGGTGAAGGTCTTCTCGGTGGGGCACAGAGCAGACGGAGAAGCCGTTTGCGTCCTTCACGCGGAAACATTGCTCCTCCTCCACCATCACCCACGGCGCCGGAAACCGCCGAAGGTTATCCATCACATCCTTCGGTTCGCCGGAGTGCCCCTTATCGGCTTGCCGGACGCATAGGTCGGGCTTTCCTTCGCCGCCTGCACCTGCCGGTCTCGCTCAGCGCACAGGTCATCAACCTTACTCAGCATCCTTTGAAGCAAGGTCTCAGCCGAGGCGGTCGATAACCCAGCCCGATTAAGCTGTAGGATTTCCTTGCGCTGGCGACTTACCTGCGAGCGCATGCGCTCGATTTCCGAGCGGAGATATTCGAGTGTGGGCATTGGCAACCTGGGATTTTTTCCACTAGAACAAATAGAGAACAACGAGTCAAGCTTTTGTGCCGACCTTTACGCGGGAGATGTCTGTGCGTACGCCTCTGCAATCCAGCCCACGAATGTCCCATGTTGATGAGAGTGAGTG
>NZ_PYFX01000022.1 GCF_003020115.1 Bradyrhizobium sp. MOS002 | reverse complement strand
CGTCCGACGACCTTCTTACGGCAATTGAACGGGCGTTCGCACGCCGTCGAGCCTTCCGTGAGCAACAGACCAAGCTGGATGTTGTTCGCGCCCTCATCGCCAAACTGACGCCGAGGGAGCGGCAAGTATTTGAACTGATCGTTGCTGGCAAGACCAATAAGCAGATCGGCAGTATCTTGGGAGCGGGCGAGCGGACGATCAAGGCCCATCGCCACGGGGTGATGGAGAAAATGCAGGTTCGGACCTTGGCCGAACTCGTTTCGGTTGCCGAGCGAGTTGGGGTTTTGGGTGGTATCCACGATAGCCAACAGACGGCTTCATTGTCCTAAGGGCCAGTAGATCCGGGACCCGACTCAACATAGAGACCGTCGCGTTCCCGCCATTCATTGGAGCGCATTTTATGCACGCTTCAAATCAGCAAGTTGTTGTCGTGGATGACGATCCCGCATTGCTGCGGAGCATAGGACGGCTGCTGCGGCAATACGGGTACCGCAGCGTGTTGCTTCCCTCTGCGGAAGCCTTTGAAAATCTCCACGATTTCGGCAGCGTTGTTTGTGTCCTTCTCGACATCAACTTGGGCGACAGGTCAGGCATAGAGCTGAGGCATGACCTCACAACAGCGCACAATTCTGTGCCGGTCATCTTCATGACTGGGAACGACACCCCCGCCGTTCGCACAGCTGCGGTACTCTCAGGATGTCTCGCCTACCTCACGAAGCCGTTCTCGGCACGGTCGCTAATGGAGCCGCTCGCGAGCGCCTCAGCCGCTTGGCCCTGAGCGTCATCGCCAGCGCTCGCAACGACCGGCGGCATCAGGCGCAACGGCTCGCCGCCCCTAGCGGACGGCATTACGGTTCGCGCCATCACCACGGCGCGGTGGAGCACGGGCTTCGCTCCAAGAGCAAGGCTGACACGATGATAAGCAGAACCGAATTAGAGAGTCCTACCGTGCGCCGCCGCACCGGGCCACAAGGATCAGCGCGCAAGCCCGGCCATCGCATCCAGCAGGCCCGCGATCCTTCCGAGCCACCGGGCGCAACCGGGCCAGGTCTGAACCTCGCGCGGGCGCAGCCCCAACTCTCGCCTTAAAACGGCAGCATGTGAAACTAGGGCCTAATAGGGCCGGGCGCTTACCAGCGGGATACGGCGCCGCGCGCCGATCCTGCTAAGCCGTTCATTGGTCGAGGCTTTTTAGTTTTCCCCGACCGCCCGAAATGACTGGACGCCAGGACCACACGGTTTTGCCGTACGCACGGCCCGCCATTTCGCCACCGGTTTCGACGACATTGTGCACGTTGCCGCCGACCTGATGACGAGACGAAGCCTAGCAGCGCCGCTCGTCGGCACGAAGCCTTGGGCTCACGGAGAGCAATCCGCCCCGCCCACACCTCTCGTACCCGAACGCTGCCGCGTCCACCGCAAGCCCGGCTCGCGAACGTGACGACCACAAGATCGCCCCTCAAGGATGAACCGGGATGCGCGACACATACGCCAAAACCGAATTTCGGTAAAGCGGAATATATTTACCGGAGGGGATTGACGCACCCGCGACACAGGTCGCGCAATGAGACGCCTCCCGCAGAAGCAACAAGGGGCGGTGCAAAACACCGCCCCTTTGGCGCGAATCGAGACTGAGGCGAAGACAGGCGCCTAATACTGCTGATAATAGCCACGCGGACCATAGTAGGGGCCGCCGCCGTAATATCCCTGGCCGCCGTAGTAAGGACCGCGGCCGTAATTATAGCGTTCCTCGTAGTACTCCTGGCGCCTGCTCTCTGCGATCGCGCCGCCGATCAGACCTGCCGCCACGCCCATGAAGGCGAGACCTGCAGCGTTCGGACCTCGTCGATAATAGCGGTGCCGGCGAGCGGCGCTGAAATCGGTGGCAGCCGGAGCGGCCGGGCTCGCGGCAGCGGCCTTGCTGGGCGCGGGCGAGTTGGCAGCCGAAGGCGTGATAGAGGCCGTCATCAGAGCGAGACTTGCGAAAGCCACCAACACAACGTTGCGGCCGGCTGCAGAAATCCTCGGTCCTTTATTCATGGTGACCTTCCCTGTTCTCGCTCAAAGCGACATAATCAAACAAGACTTAATGCACAAACCACTGAAATGGTTTCGCGATCGCGGCAATCTGCCACGCTTTGAACGATTGTAAACCGAACGTCCAGATCCAGCTTGAACCATCCAACATGAGCGGATAATGAACAGACGCACCGTTTTTCGGTCGCCGTAAGCGTTTTACGTGAACCAACGCATCAACCGACGCCGTCGGGATCGATGCCATTTGCAGGTTCAACGTGACTGACGCGTCCTATTCCAAAGAGAAACCAGATGATTGCGGTTCGCAAACTGCCGGCGCGCTATGCGCCGATCGTGATGCCATTCGTGCTGTCCATCCTCATGACGGCCGTGGTGTCGGTCATTTCCACCTTCCGAAGCCTCGGCGCAACGCCGGCGTTTCTCGCGACCTGGCCGGGCGCCTGGGCACTGTCATGGCTCGTTGCCTTTCCGACGCTGCTGATGGTGCTGCCCCTGGTCCGCCGGATCGTGGCCAGCCTCGTCGCGGCTCCCTCCCAACCGGGCCGGTAGCAGGCGCGGACGGCGGCGCATGATGCACGCCGTCCCGCTTCCGCATGACCTTACGACAGCGCGCCGAGGACGCCGCGCGTCGCCTTGTCGATTTCCTCGACATAGCGGCGCCGGACGAAGGTCTCGGTGAGGAAGCCGACCACCTTGCGGCTGTCGGTGGAATCGACCACCGCCAGCATCTCGGCCTCCGCCTCGTCGAACACCGCCATCGCCGACTTCACGTTCATTTCCGGGATCAGCACGATCTCGGTCAGGCGCGCGAGCTCGATCACCTGGATCTCGTCGGCGATGCTGTCGAGGTCGCCGGAGAACAGATCGGGCAGCAGGACGAGGCCGACATATTCGTCCGCATTGTTGACGATGACGATCCCGGGGCGCGAGCCCAGCGCGAATTCGCGGCGGACCGCCGCGATCGTCGTGGTCGACGGCACCTTGCCGACATCGGAGCGCATCAGCCGCTCGACGGTGAGGTTGCGCAGCCAGCCGACGTCGTTGGCGCTGCGGATGGTCTCGCCGCGCAGATGCAGGCGCCAGGTCGAGAAGGAGTGCCCGAACATGAAGCGGACGCAGATCGAGGTGACGATGCAGCCGGCGAGCACCACGGCGGTGACGTCGACATTGCGGGTCATCTCGAGCACGAGGAACGACATGGTCAAGGGACCGCCGACGATGGCGACGCCGAGCGTCGCCATGCCCGTCAGCATCGCGACCAGCGGATCGATCACGAAGTTCGGGCTGATCAAGACCAGCACCGCGGCAAAGAACTTTCCGATCAGGCTCCCGACGAACAGCGAGGCAAAGAACAGCCCGCCGCGGAAGCCGGAGGCGAGCGAGATCAGGCAGGCCGTCACCTTCAAGGCGATGATCAGCGCGATCAGGCCGATCGTCATGTCGTGAAAGAGATCGAGCACCATCGCGCCGTGGCCGGCCGCCAGCACCTGCGGCGTGACAATCGCAAAGCCGCCGACGATGAGGCCGCCGATCACGGGGCGCAGCCAGACCGGCAGCCATTTGAACAGGCGCTCGAACATCGAGGACGAGCGCATCACGGCGATGCCGACGCCGCTGGTGACGAGGGCGAGCCCGATCAGCGCCAGATATTGCTCGACGCCGACGGCGCTGACCTTGGGTATTTCGAGCGAGTATGGCGCGCCGCCGAGCCATTGCGCGGTCAGCGCACCGGCGAGCGAGGCGGCGAGGATCGGCGCGGCGCTGCCGACCGAATAGACGCCGACGATCAGCTCACAGGCGTAGAAGGCGCCCGTGATCGGTGCACCGAAGGCCGCCGCGATCGCCGCAGCGGCGCCGCAGCCAACGATCAGGCGCAGATCGTTGCGGCGTAGATTGAAGAACTTGCCGAGCAGCGAGGCGATGCCCGAGCCGATCTGGGTATAGCCCGCCTCGAGGCCGACGGAGGCGCCGCAACCGTTCGAGATCAACGTCTGGCTCGACACAACCACACTGTCGCGCATCGACAGATTGCCGCCACGCAGCGCGTTCGCCTCGATCGGATCGACCGCACTGGAGAGCTTGAGCCGTCGCCGCCACCACTCCATGATGCCGAGCGACAATCCGCCCAGCGCGGGCGCGATCAGCGCAGCCCAGGGACTAACGCTGGTATTGGCAGACAGGCGGACATCGATGGGAATGCCGTAGATCACCATATGGGCAATCTGTGCAATCTCGGCCATCAGTGTCACGATGGCGCCGGCAAGCGTGCCGATCACCAGCGCCAGCGGGATCAGATAGAATTCGTTGCTGCGCAGCAGCGCCCGCAGCCGAACCATGACGCGGTTCGTCCCCTTGCGGTCGGCGAGATGTCTGATCCGCAGGAACACTTTCTGTCCGCCCTACCCTTCCGACATGCCGTAACCGGACATGCGCTGGCGGACCCGTTCGATCTCGGCGCTCGACAGCAGCGGCGGCTCTCCGATCTGGAGACAGCCGTGATATTGCCGCGCCAGCGTCTCGACCTCGACGGCGAGCCACATCGCCTTGTCCAACGACTTGCCGATCGCGATCATGCCGTGATGGTCGAGCAGGCAGGCAAGCCGGCCCTCCAGCGCCTGCACTGCGTGTTCGGACAACTCCACCGTTCCGAAGGTGGCATAGGGCGCGCAGCGGATGCTGTCGCCGCCGGCGACCGCGATCATGTAGTGCACGGGCGGGATCTCCCGGCCCATGATCGCCAGAATGGTGCAATAGGTCGGATGGGCGTGGACGACGGCGTCGATTTCGGGCCGGGCCTTCAGGATGTCGCGGTGGAAGCGCCACTCGCTGGACGGCTTGTGAGCGGGCGCGTGCGAGCCGTCCATCGTCATGAACACGATCTGGTCCGGCGTCATGGCGTCGTACGCCACGCTGGTCGGCGTGACCAGAAGCCCGTCCGCATGTCGGACGCTGATATTGCCCGAGGTGCCCTGGTTGATGCCGAGCGCGTTCATGCGGCGGCAGGCGTCGATGATGGCCTGTCTCTTGTCGAGCTCGTCCGCTGTCATCGACATCTCGATTTCCTGACGATGGGCGCCTGTCAGACGGGGAGTACGTCAAAGCAATGTGGCAGCGCAAGAGAAAGAGGACCGGATCGCGCACGATCCCGTCAGCCGCCTCATGGCATCATGAAATAAACATGAAAATCAAACTATTAACAGACTGTCGCAGGTCTACGGCAGGCCCGCCCGTACGGCCGCGATTCCGTTGATCACGAACTGCACCGAATAGGCGGCGAGCAACATGCCGAGCACGCGCGACAGCACCGCATTTCCGGTGCGCCCGAGGGTGCGGGCAATCAGGCTCGCCGAGACAAAGCAGAGCATGCAGAGCAGGCACACCGCGAGCACGACCGCGATGATGATCGCGAGCCTCGGCCCGTAGCCGGCATCGCCGGTCAGGAGCAGCGTGGTCGCGATCGCGCCCGGACCGGCCATCATCGGGATCGCCAACGGGAATACCGCGACGTCGGAGGCATGCTCCGAGGTTGCCTTGTCGGCCACGCGGGCCTCGCGATGCGGACGGTCGCCGAAGATCATCTGGTAGGACACGCCGAACAGCAGCAGCCCGCCGGCGATCTGGAAGGCGGGGATGCCGATCCCGAGCTGGCGCAGCAACCAGTTTCCGATCAGCGCGATCACCACCAGGATCGACGCCGCAATCAGCGGCGCGCGCAGCGCGATGGTGCGTTTTGTCTTGTCGGGCATGCCTCCGGTCGCAGCGAGGAAAGCCGGCGCAAGGCCCACGGGATCGATCACGAGCAACAGCGTCACGAACGCGGACAGGGTGAAGTCGATCATGTCTCGGTGGGCTCTCTGGACGCAGGAACGATGGCTGGCGGACTGACTTAGCCCGGAAGAACCGCTTTGGAAATCACCGGAGATGCACAATGAGCGACAGTGGAATTGGAATGTTGCTGGGCCAGCTTTCGAGCAACCTGCTCTGGCTCTGGTTCATCGGAGCCTTCGTGCTCGGTGCGGTCCTCGTCTACGGCGTGGCGAAGGCGGGCCGCCTGCGGCGCCGCGAGCGCGAACAGCTCGACCGCAACACCGAGGCGCGGCAGCGGCAGGAAGATCCCTACAAGCGCCCGACCTGAGCGCAAGCTGCAGTTTGGAACTTTCGTTCTCCGAAAGCTTTTGATCGCCTGAGGATTGCGGAAGGCGATGCCTTCGCGTGTCACCTCAAGAGGAGGATGTATGGCCAAACGAGCAAAGAAGCGCACAACCAAGAAATCGTCGACGGGCCGCGCCCGTCAGGCGCCGAAGATGTTGAGCGACCTATTCCTGGAGACGCTCAAAGACATCTATTTCGCCGAGAACAAGATCATCAAGACCTTGCCCAAGATGGCCAAGGCTGCCAACTCGAAGCAGCTCGCGGCGGCTTTCAACAAGCACCTGCGCGAAACGCAGGGCCAGGTCAAACGTCTGGACCAGATCTTCAAGATGCTGGGCAAGCCGGCCCGCGGCAAGCCTTGCGAAGCGATCAACGGCATCACCGACGAAGGCGCCGAGATCATGAAGGAGTTCAAGAACGCGCCTGCGCTCGACGCCGGCCTGCTCGCAGCCGCGCAGGCGGTCGAGCACTACGAGATCTCCCGCTACGGCACGCTGCGCACCTGGGCCGAGGAGCTCGGCATGCAGGACGCCGCAAGGCTGCTGCAGGCGACGCTGGACGAGGAAGAGGCGACCGATCACGCGCTGACCGAGCTCGCCACCTCCGTGATCAACCTCGAGGCGGAAGAGGAATACCGCCAGGCGGCCTGAGCCGCATATCGCGTGACAACGAGCGCCGCGGCCCGGAAGGCCGCGGCGCTTGTCTTTTCGGATCGCACGATCCGCATGGCACCTCCGCGCCGCCGGGCTGGAATTCTCGGGAACCGGCCCCATATTCAGCGTTCCCCACCGCCGAGCCCGCATCATGCAACCCAAAAATCCCCTCGACTGGATGCTGTCCGAAGCCCTGGACTCGCTGACCCGCGCCGAACGGCTGCGCCAGCAGTTCGGCCGCCAGGAAGCCTGCTGGGAGCCACCGATCGACGTGCTCGAAACCGAGCATGAGCTGCTGATCCTGGTCGCGCTCCCCGGCGTCAATCCCGACAATGTCGAGACTGTCATCCATGACGGCGTGCTCGTCATCTCCGGCCAGCGCACCCTTCCGCCGGAGCTTCGCAACGCCCGCATCCACCGGCTCGAACTGCCGCAGGGGCGTTTTGAGCGCCGCATTGCATTGCCCGTTGGCCGCTACGCCATCAGCCGCTTCGTGATGGACGGCTGCGTCGCGCTGCGCCTCGCCAAATCCTGAGGTCGATCATGGCCACCGAACAAATGAATACCGCACAGACCAGTCCCCAGAGCAATTCCGACGTGAAAATCCCCGAAGACGCGCTGATCATCATCCCCGTGCGCGAGATGGTGCTGTTCCCCGGCGCCATCGCGCCGATCGCGATCGCGCGGCCGAAATCGGTCGCCGCCGCGCAACAGGCGCTGCGCGAGCAGCGGCCGGTCGGCATCGTCCTGCAACGCAGCCCCGAGACCGAGGAGCCCGGACCGGACGACCTCTATCGGGTCGCGACCATCGCCAACATCGTGCGCTACATCACCGCGCCCGACGGCACTCATCACATCGTCTGCCAAGGCGTGCAGCGCGCGCGCATCCTCGACTTCCTGCCGGGGACGCCGTTCCCGGCCGCGCGAATCCAGCAGATCCCGGAGCCGACCACGAGCACGCCCGAGATCGAGGCCCGCGGGCTGAACCTGCAGCGCCAGGCCATCGAGGCGATCGAGCTGCTGCCGCAGGCGCCGCCCGAGCTGATCGCGATGTTCCAGGGCACCACCGCGCCCGGCGCGCTGGCGGACCTGGCGACCTCGTTCATGGACATCAAGCCGCAGGACAAGCAGGAGGTGCTGGAGACCATCGACCTCGCCTTGCGTGTCGAGAAGGTGTCGAAGCATCTGGCCGAACGGCTGGAGGTGCTGCGCATCAGCAACGAGATCGGCCAGCAGACCCGCGCCAGCTTCGACGAGCGGCAGCGCGAGGCGATCCTGCGCGAGCAGATGGCGACCATCCAGCGCCAGCTCGGCGAAGGCGACGGCAAGGCGGCCGAGGTCGCCGAGCTGACCGCTGCCATCGCCAAGGCCAACATGCCGCCCGAGGCGGACGCGCATGCGAAGAAGGAGCTGCGGCGCTACGAGCGCATGCCGGAGGCCGCCGGCGAGGCCGGCATGGTCCGCACTTACCTGGACTGGCTGATCGAGCTGCCGTGGGCGCTGCCTGCGGAGAAGCCCATCGACATCAAGGAAGCGCGCCGCATCCTCGACGCCGATCATTTTGGCCTGGAGAAGATCAAGAGCCGGATCATCGAATATCTGGCGGTGCGCAAGCTGGCGCCGCAGGGCAAGGCGCCGATCCTGTGCTTCGTTGGACCGCCCGGCGTCGGCAAGACCTCGCTCGGCCAATCCATCGCACGCGCGATGGATCGTCCCTTCGTGCGCGTCAGCCTCGGCGGCGTGCATGACGAGGCCGAGATCCGCGGCCATCGGCGCACCTATATCGGCGCGCTCCCCGGCAATATCATCCAGGGCATCAAGAAGGCCGGCACCCGCAACTGCATCATGATGCTGGACGAGATCGACAAGATGGGCCGCGGCGTGCAGGGCGATCCGTCCGCCGCGATGCTGGAGGTGCTCGACCCCGAGCAGAACGGGACGTTCCGGGATAATTATCTGGGCGTGCCCTTCGACCTGTCGCGCGTCGTGTTCATCGCGACCGCCAACATGCTGGACCAGATCCCGGGTCCGCTGCTGGACCGCATGGAGCTGATCAGCCTCGCCGGCTACACCGAGGATGAGAAGCTGGAGATCGCGCGGCGCTATCTGGTGCGGCGGCAGCTCGAGGCCAACGGCTTGACGCCGGAGCAAGCCGAGATCGAGCCGGAGGCGCTGAAGCTGGTGGTCAAGGGCTACACCCGAGAAGCCGGCGTGCGTAACCTCGAGCGCGAGATCGGAAAGCTGTTCCGGCACGCCGCGGTGCAGGTCGCCGAGGGCACCGCTGTCAGGGTCGTCGTGACGCCGAAGGATATCGGCACCGTGCTCGGCCAGCCGCGCTTCGAGGGCGAGATCGCGCAGCGCACCAGCATCCCGGGCGTGGCCACCGGCCTTGCCTGGACGCCGGTCGGCGGCGACATCCTGTTCATCGAGGCCTCGCGCGTATCAGGCCGCGGCGGCATGATCCTGACCGGCCAGCTCGGCGAGGTCATGCGCGAGAGCGTGCAGGCTGCGATGACGCTGGTGAAGAGCAAGGCCACGCAACTCGGCATCGATCCGCAGCTGTTCGAGAAGAGCGACATCCACGTTCACGTACCCGCGGGCGCGACCCCGAAGGACGGGCCGAGCGCGGGCGTTGCGATGTTCACGGCGCTGACGTCCCTGCTCACCAATCGCACGGTGCGCAGCGACACCGCCATGACCGGCGAGATCTCGCTGCGCGGCCTGGTGCTGCCGGTCGGCGGCATCAAGGAGAAGGTGGTGGCGGCCGCGGCCGCGGGCCTGAAGCGGGTGATGCTGCCGGCGCGCAACAAGCGGGACTACGACGACATCCCGCAGAGCGCGCGGGACAACCTCGAATTCATCTGGCTGGAGCGCGTCGACGAAGCCATCGCCGCGGCGCTCGAGCCGGCCGAGGCCAAGATCGAGGCCAAGGTCGAAGCGGCGGAGTGAATGCGATGAAAAAACTGCTGGAAAGAGCGAAACGATCCCGGACAACACAACGGCTGCGCCAGTTGCTCGATCGCGCCATCGACGGGGTTCGCGATGCGCTGGCGGCGTCAGGACCGCGGCTTCAGCCGGTCCCGGTCCGCGCGAAGCGCCGCAAGGGTTGAGCCCTCCGTCTCAAGTCCTCGCGACAGCCCCGAACAAAAGGCCCCCTCGCTCGAGGGGGCCTTTGCATTGTTAGCCCACGGCGTCCTTGGCGGCCTTGACCGGGCGGGCGCGGACGATCTTCCGGGCCGGCTTGGCCTTGAACATCATCTCTTCGCCCGTGAACGGGTTGGTGCCCTTGCGCGCCTTGGTCGCGGGCTTCTTGATGACCACGAACTTGGCGAAGCCCGGCACCAGGAACAGGCCGTTCTTCTTGAGCTCCTTGTGGCCGACGTCGGTCAGCGTCTCCATGACGCTCTTGACGTCACGCTTGGAAAGCTCGGTGGTGGTCGCGATCTTTTCGATCAGCTGCGATTTCGACATTTGGGTGGCCATCGTGTCTCCTCTGATTCGTTGACGGCTGCATATTAGACCAACCGGTGAAGGCCTATAGCCTTCTGCACAGTTTTGTCGGGGTTTTACGGGCTTTTTTGGCCCTCTGTGGCAAAAAACCCTGCTTTTTAGCCACTTCCGGAGCGGGAGAAGCCTCAGGCAGCGGATTTTACCTTGTTTCAAAGGCCCGCACGCAGCCTTGCTAAAGCTGATTCGATGCTTTCGACAAGCGACGACCGGCCTCTTTCTGAAAGGCCGGTCGCGATTCACCCTGGAAAATAAGCTAGACGCGCTCGATGATGACGGCCGGGGCCATGCCACCCGCCGCGCACATGGTGACGAGACCGCGCTTCAAGTCGCGCCGTTCGAGCTCGTCGAGCACGGTGCCGATCAGGATCGAGCCGGTGGCGCCGATGGGATGGCCGAGCGCGATCGAGCCGCCATTGACGTTGACCCTGGCGCGATCGAGCTTGAGGTCGCGGATGTATTTTTCCGCAACCACGGCAAAGGCCTCGTTGATCTCGAACAGGTCGATGTCGTCGACGGTCAGCCCCGCCTTCGCCAGCACCTTGCGCGTCGCCGGCACCGGCGCGTTCAGCATCAGCGTCGGCGAGTCCCCCATGTTCGCCATCGCGACGACGCGGGCGCGCGGCTTCAGGCCGTGCGCCCTGGCGTAAGCTGGCGAAGCCAGCAGGATCGCGGCGGCGCCGTCGACGACGCCGGACGAATTGCCGGCGTGGTGCATGAAGTCGATCTCGAGATCGGGGTACTGCTGCAGGATCAGGCCGCGATAGGTCGTGCCCTTGTCGTCGAGCGCATGGTCCGCGACCGCGGGGAACGCGGGCTTCAATGCGCCCAGCCCTTCCATCGTGGTCTGCGGCCGCGGATATTCTTCATGGTCAAGCGCGAGGCTGCCGTCCTCGCGATGCACCGGCACGAGGCTCTTCTTGAAGTGGCCGTTCGCGATCGCATGCGCGGCACGCTTCTGGCTTTCGAGGCCGAGCGCGTCGACGTCTCGTCGCGTGATGCCTTCCAGCGTCGCGATCGCGTCGGCGCAGACGCCCTGATGCGACTGCGGATGCCGCGCACGCAGGCGCAGATTGCCGTTGTCCATCATCATCGGGCCGCCGCCGCGACGCCCCTCCATCGACATCATCTCGCAGCCGCCGGCGACGACGAGGTCCTCCGTGCCCGACATGATCGAGGCCGCCGCCATGTTGACGCTGGTGATGCCGGAGCCGCAGAAGCGGTCGAGCGTCACGGCACTCGCGCGCACGTCGTAACCGGCGTCCAGCGCCGACATGCGGCCGAGATCGCCGCCTTGCGTTGCGACCTGCGCGCTGCAGCCCCAGACGATGTCGTCGACGTCGGCGGTGTCGATGCCGGTGCGCGTGGCGAGCGCGCGCAGCACGGTTGCTCCCAGCTGCTGCGGATGCATGCCCGAGAGCGCGCCCTTGCCGGCCTTGCCGACGCCGCGCGGGGTCCGGCAGGCATCGATGATGAGTGCGTCGGTCATGGGCGTTATCCT
Source organism: Bradyrhizobium sp. MOS002 (assembly GCF_003020115.1). GTDB lineage: Bacteria > Pseudomonadota > Alphaproteobacteria > Rhizobiales > Xanthobacteraceae > Bradyrhizobium. The sequence goes on along the minus strand of NZ_PYFX01000022.1, from coordinate 77,068 downwards.
TCCCTTGAATGGTTGGAAGCGTTTTGAATCACGGGACGAAGGGAGTCAATGCGCGCTGGCGGAACCCCTCACCCTGCCATAAGCGCGAGCCGAGCTCGTCGCGCCTCCGCACGAACGGCGCGAGGGAGAGCAATCACATGCCCGCCGCGTTCTTCGCGATCACGTTGCGATAGAAGCTGGCGCTGAGTTTCGGCGTCCGCACCTGGGTGTCGAAATTGACGTGGTAGAGCCCAAAGCGCTTGTTGAGCCCGAACACCCATTCGAAATTGTCCATCAGGCTCCAGAGGAAGTAGCCGCGCACCGGCACGCCTTCGGCGGTGGCGCGCTGGAGCTGGGCGAGGTAGTTGCGCAGATACATGATGCGGTCGGTGTCGTAGATCTTGCCGTCGGGCGTCACGACGTCGTCGCCGGAGGTGCCGTTCTCGCTGATATAGATCGCGTCCGTCTTCCAGATCTTCGCCGCCAGCTTCGGCACCCAGTAGATCGTCTCGGGTCCGACGCGCAGCCAGTCCGAATTCATGTGCGGGAACGATTTCGGGATTGGCAGCGGCATGAAGCCCGCGCCCTGGTCGGAGGCCACCACGTAGTTCTGCGGCGCGTAGATGTTGAGGCCGAGGAAATCGACCGGCGAGGAGACGATCTTCAGCTCCGCATCGGTGTATTTCGGCGCGTCGCGCCCGGCGAATTTCAGGAAGGCGTCGGTGTACTGGCCCGTCATGATGACGTTGAGGTAGCCGGCGTTCATCTCGCGCAGCGCGATCTCGGCGGCGCGGACGTTCTCGGGCGTATCGATCGCGGGCGCGCAGGCATCGATGTTCTCGGCCGGTCCCACCCTGGTGCCGCGGCGTCCATGGGCGCGTACCGCCTGCACCGCGAGCCCGTGCGCGAGCGCGCTGTTGTGCCTGATCTGGTTGACCTCGGCTTGCGGCAGTGTCACGCCCGGCGCGTCGATACCGATGCCGTAACCGAAATGGACGAAGCGACCGCTCTCGTTCAGTGTGAATACGTTCTTGACGCGATCAGTCAGATGCTCGGCGACATAGGCCGCGTAATCACCGAAGATCTTGCAGGTCTCCGTCGAGCGCCAGCCGCCAAACCGGTCCTGGAGCGATTGCGGCAGGTCCCAATGATAGAGCGTCAGCCACGGCTCGATGCCGTTCTTGAGGAGCTCGTCGACCAGGCGGTTGTAGAAGTCGAGCCCCTTCGGGTTCGGCTTGCCGTCGCCGTCCGGAAACAGCCGCGGCCAGGCCACCGAGAAGCGATAGGCCTTGCAGCCGAGCTCCCTGATGAGCGCGATGTCCTCCTTGTAGCGGTGATAGTGCTCGTTGGCGCGGTCGCCGGTGCTGCCGTCCTCGATCTTGCCGGGGATGCGGACGAACTTGTCCCAGATCGAGACCCCTCGACCGTCCTCATTGACCGCGCCCTCGACCTGATAGGACGAGGTCGCCGTGCCCCAGACGAAGCCCGGTGGAAAGCCGTCCCCGCTCCGCGGCGGCGATGCGGGCTTGGCGTCCGCCCCCCCAAGAGGATCGGCAATTCCGGCCGCGGACAATCCCGCCAGCGTGGCGAACTGGCGACGCGAGACCTTGTCCGACATTAATACTGCTCCGGGGTGATGCTCTGGCGGCGGCACCATGGCGAATCGCGGGTCGTTTGAGAAGCGGGCGAGCCGAGGGCTGAGGATGCAGAATTGCCGAATGCGACAAAGTTGTCCGAAAGGGGCCACGGTGACCGTCGGCCGACCTCCCCTAAAGCCGAAATACCAGCCCCACCGTCATTCGAATTCCCAGCTCAATCCGGCGAGGAAGTTGTCAGTTCCCCTCGATACGAGGGCCCGCAGGCTCATATAATGCCAAAAACCGCTCGGAAATTGCGACCAAAGTTCGCAAATATGGCGTATGGTGCAGCCATCGCCGATCCGCTCTGGGCGATTGTCTGTCCGCACCGGTCAAGCAAGAGAACGACTGACTTATGACGCGGTTTGGCCGCATCAGACTATGGTAACCTCTTCCGCTTGACCAAGCGCCTGTCCTGCCAGGGATACGACGACTGCCCCCGCGTCAGAGCCACTGTGAATTCGAGGTAGATATATGTCGTATGCCTACAAGCTGAATGAAGACGTTCGCCACCAGCCCCAAGGCCCACAAGGACGTGCCGCAACTGAGCCACCGATGATTTACACCATCGTCCAGCATATGCCCATCGAGTCCGATGGACGCCTCCGATACCGCATCAAGTGCAAGTCGGAGAAAATTGAGCGAGTCGTCACGGAAGATCAGCTTTCGTATTCGCAGTGATCTGCTTGACGACGGTGGGAGTCTGGCGCGGATGAATTGGCTCGGAGCTGCCACGATCAACGACGGGACCGTTCTCGTTGCTTGGCGGGCCTGATTCCGGAATGTCTGCCTTGGTCAGGAGCAGACATGAGGTACGTCCGCCGCGCTGGCGCGCGGGCTTTCGCGATCAGCGCGAGTGCTTCGGCAATTTTGGCAGCTTGTCGGGGTTGAACGGCGCCACCCGTCGGGTTCGTTCAGGTGCGGGCGCCTGCTGTTCCGTCAGCATCAGCGTGCCCTCGAGGATCATTCCCGGCACTTGCGCTGCCGTCGCCGTGTAGGTCGCGACCTTGCCCGGGCAGTTTCCCTCGATGTCCAGCGTGAGCTCGTCGTCGACGCCGAAGACCGTTGCGCGTCCGTCGGTATGGCGCTTCGTCGACACCGTGGCGGTGAAGCGATCTCCGTCGACCTTGCAGGAACCGTGATAGGTCATCAGGCTGTCGCAGCCCCAGATCTGTCCGTCTGCGACATGGACGATCCCGGTACCCTGATCGAGCGGCGTCTTGTACCACGCCGCATAGGTGCCGTCCTTCAACATGGGAGCAGCCTCCCCTGGCATTCCCTCGCGCATCATCCACACGATCAGCGCTAACAAAGCGTTAATCGCGCGGCCCGTGCCAATCCGGGCTGTCCCTGCGCAGCTCGGCTTCGAGGTCCTCGATGATGCCGTGAAGCAGACACGCGGCCAACGGATCGGTCACTTCGCGTTCCAAACGCCGGTAACGCGCGATCTGAAATTCCTGCTCTCTCAACTGGCGCTCTGTCATCGGACGGGCCCTCCGACGAACCGACGCACAGACAGCCAAGTCGTTTCGTTACAATTTTAAGATCATTCGCTATGGTTTCCGATCGGTAAAATCAACCCGACGCCAAGCTTCGCCAGTGGGCGGGATCATCGGACGTGTCAAAGGTCGATACGCTGACATGCGCTGTCACGGCACCTCGCCGTTGTTGCGACTTCCACCGATGCTGTGCGGCTTGTTGAGGAAGAACTCCCGGTTGCCGAGAGCCGCCTCCGCGTACTGGTCGATCGCGACCTGGATGGCCTCGATGTGCATGCGGCACCAGCCCTCGAGGCAGGACAGGCGCCGCGCATGATGGAGAGCCTTCAGAAATTCCGGGGGCTCCGGCATGTCGGAGAAGTAGGTCGGCCTCTCCCCCTTCATGCCCGTGCCATCTCTCGCGGCGGAGCAAGGCGGCGCTTCTCAACGCCAACGCGCGATGGCATCGGTCGCCGGCGGGGAACGAAGAGGTTGGCGACGACGATCGGGTCGGTGTCTCCGAGCGCGGCCCGCTCCTGAACGAGGCCGCTCATCACCGCGCGCATCTTCATGACCTCCCCCGCAACGAAGCTGCAGTCCTCGTCCCTGTTGATCTGCTCATGCATGATCGCCTCTGCCTCACGCATGCTAACGCGTAACGCCCTGATGATCCTGCGGATTTCGTTGATGCGGTTGTCCATGGCTCGCTCCCTTGGCTGGACGAGCAACATAAGAACAAAACATGAACAATGAGTCAATCGGCTTTAGGTAGAACACACCCGTGGCGGCACGCCGCGCCGGCGAAGACCAGCCTCCTCGTCATCCCGCATGGCCCGGGGCTTGCGAGCCGGCTCAGAACGTCACTCGCATCCCCGCATAGAATGCACGCGGCCGTGCCGGGCTGAGCGAGCGCGGGTCGGTGAACTCGGCCCCGCCATTGGTGAAGTTGGGCACGGCTTCGCGGTCGAAGAACTGTCCATAGGTCGCGTATCGCTTGTCGAAGATATTGTCGATCTTGCCGTAGAGCTGGATGTTCTTGGTCACCTGGTAGGACGTGTGCAGGTTGAACACGGTGTAGGACGGCAGCTTCGCATATTGGTTGGACTCGTCGCCGACCAGATACTGGCTGGAGACGAACAACGCGTTGCCGCCGACCTTCCAGACGTCGGTGACGGCATAGTCGACGCCGACCTTGACGCGATGGCGCGGGATGGCGGGGAGCTGGTTGCCAGGCGAGACCTGGATGTTGCCGTCACCATCGGCGAACGGGCTGTTGGAGCCGATGGACAACGCGTCGAGGAAGCGCGCGTCGACGAAAGCGTAGCTCGCCTGGAATTGAACCGTCGGCGATTTGATGTTGATTTCGGCCTCGAGGCCCTGCCGCCGGGTGCGGCCGACATTGGAAAAATAGCCAAAGCCGGTGCGGCCGGGAACGGGGATCGCGACGATGTCGTCGTAATTGGTGGCGCGGAAGCCGCCGAGCTTCCAGCCGAGCGTCCCGATGTTCAGCTCCCTGCTGCCACGCAAGCCCGCTTCCACCGTTTTGGACACGACCTGCTTCAGCGGCGGATCGGAGACGAGGAACGCGGCGATGAGACAGGGACGGGCAGGATCGGAGCAGCCGAGCTCGAGCGGCGTTGGAACGCGGTTGGCCTCGGAATAGCCGGCATAGGCCGTCAGCTCCGGCGTGATCTTGTAGGTGCCGCCGATCACCGGATTGAAACGGGTGAAGGTGTGATCGCCGTTGAGATCGGCCCCGAGCTGATCCTCCAGCGTGATGCGCGCCACGTTGAAACGGCCGCCGCCCGTCACGGCAAAGGCGTCGGTAATATTGAACGTGTCCATCGCGTACAGGCCGTTATATTGATTGACGGTCCGCAGCGAGACGGGACCGGCGACGGTGTCCGGCACGCCCGTCGGCCCCAGGAAGAGGCCGCTGCCGCTGACGACGTAGTTTTCTCCGATCGTGCCGATTTCGGCGGTGGCGTTATAGCGCGTGACGCTGGCGTCATAGGTCGCGCCCATCACGAAGCGGTTGTCGTGACCGAACAGTTGATCGGTGTTGGTGGCCTGCCCTGATACGCCGAACGTGGTCGAGCGTATCAAGCTCCGGTCGATCTCGCCGAGGATGGTCCCGGACGCGAAGGGATTGGCAAGCGGCAGGCCGTTCGTGCCGTTTGCCGGCGTCGCGCCGTCGCCGAAGCAAAGAAGACCGGCGAGCCCCGGATCGGTGCATTCCTGCGCGTCGGTCGGATTGCCATCGACGAGCTTCTGCTCGTACCTGCGCACATGCGCGGTGCCTTCGAGCGTCCAGGTCGGCGTCGCATCGACCTTGCCTGTCAGGTTGAGATAGCCGACGCGATTGGAGGTGGTCTGCGGGGTCGTGTAGGTCGCACCCCAGTATTTGTCGAGCAGCTCGGCGGGAACGGTGGCGCTGGCGCCGAAATCGTTCTTGGCGACGCCCATGTTGGCGTGGAATTCGCTGTCACCGGCCTTGTAGCCGACATCGCCGTAGAAGCGCCGCACGTCCGATTGGGAGAAATTGCGGAAGCCGCCGTCGTGCAGGCCTTCGAGCGCGGCATAGACGCCGAAGTTCTTGTCGACCGTCTTGCCCCATTGCGCCGAGCCCTGGATACGACCGAACGAGCCGCCCATGAAATCAAGCTCCGCGCCCTGATAGGTGAAACCATCCTTCATCTGCAAATTGATCGCGCCGCCCAGCGCGTTGAGGCCGAAGGCGGGATTGTTGGTCACGAGCGTCACCGACCGGATCGCCGCGGTCGGGATCAGGTCCCAGTTGACGGCGTCGGAGAAGGCTTCGTTGATGCGGACGCCGTTCTGATACACCGCGAGGCCTTGCGGCGTGCCCGTCACCGGCGAGGCAACGAAGCCGCGGAATTCGACATCCGGCTGAAACGGATTGCCGGTTACCTCACTGACGTTGACACCGGCGATGTTGTCGCGAAGCGCGTCGGTGATGTTCATCGAGCCGGTGCGCTTGATCTGGCTGGCGTCGACGGCGTTGATCGCCGACGGGACCCTGTCGACGTCAAGACCTCTGCCGGTACCCGGCGCGGTCGGGTAGACGTAGAGCCGTGTCCTCGGGCTGGCGGATGACGGCGCCCCGATGTGCGCGACCGGACGCGATGACGCGGTGCGCCGCGCCGTTGACGGCGGCGGCGCCGTCACCTCGACCGGCGGCAGGTTCTGGACGTTGGTTTCCTCGTCCGGCGCGGCCCACGCGGGCATCGCGAAAATCAACCCCGACGCAAGCCCGGTCGAAACCGAGGCCATCACCAAACGACACTTGAACCAATGAGCCTTGAACCAATGAGCCTTGCCCATCCCCTGCCTTCCCATCCGTAACCGCCGGCTGTTTTAATCTTCGCCGGTTGGTTGAGACGAGTGTAATCGGCGGCAATGAGTGCGCCAGCCACAAAAGGTCGGGCAATATCCGCACCCATTTTCCCGATCAAATCGGGAATTTTTCCCGATGATTCGGGTGTGATCAGGCCGCCGCCGTCGGAACCAGTGCCTCGACGGTCAGACCGCCATCGCCGGAGACGACGTTGAGCGTGCCGCCCAGCGCCAGGATCCGCTCGCGCATGCCGACGAGCCCGAAGCCGAGCTTCTGGCCCGGCTCCATGCCACGGCCATTGTCGCTGACCCGCACCCGGGCACAGCTGCGGCCGTCGCTTGCAGCCTGCGCTACCGGCTCGATGACGACATTGACCGAGGTCGCCCCGGCGTGGCGGAACACGTTGGTGAGCGCCTCCTGCACGATGCGGTAGATGGTGAGGTCGGCGGTCTCCCCCGTGACGCCAAGCGCCGGCGAGATCACGGTCTCGATGGCCACATCGGGATGCGATTCCCGCCACAGCCGCGACAGCGATTCCAGTGCCTGGCGCAGGCCGAGCTCGGCAAGGCCGACGGGCCGGAGACGCTCCAGCACGCGGCGATTGAACTGCTGAAGCGCGTTGATCTGCTCCAGCATGGCACTGCCGTGTTTTCGCACGGCCTCCGCACTCGGGGCGCGTCCGTCCGCCTGCTTCGCCAGCGCGCTGGCATGCGCGCGCAGCGAGAACAGATATGGCCCGAACTCGTCATGCAGCTCGCGCGCGATCTCCTTGCGCTCGACGTCCTGGAGCGACACCGTTCGCTCGGCGAGGCGCCGCTTGTCCTCGATCGCCTCGCTGAGCGTTGCCGCAAGATGATTGAGCTTGGTACAGATCGCGGCGAGCTCCGGCGCGCCGCCCGGCGCGACGCGCGCCTGATAGCGCCCGTCTTCGAGCTCGGCCATCACATCCGCCAGGGACTGGAGCGGCGCCAGGGCCCGGCCGACCACATTCATCATCATCAGGAACAGCGCCAGCGCGATCGCCGAGCCGACCTCGAGCTGGGTCACGATGGCGTCCCAGATCTCGGCAATCTCGTCGTCGGGATGGGAGGTGATCAGCAGCGAACCCGGCTTGCCATGGATCGAGACGGGTACGCTCACCGCGGTCTGCTCGGGATGAACCAGGCTGACGAACCAGGCCGGCGGTCCGCGGGTGTCGTCATCGGCGTCGGTCCGGGGCTGCGTCAGCGGACTGCCGGCTTCGTCCCGAAGCGCGATGCTGACGTGGCGCAGGCGGCTGAGGTCGCGTGCGATCTGGTTGAGCCTGGCATCCGGATCGGGCGCCTCGTTGAGATCCGCCACGATCATTTCGATGAATTCGCGCGCGAGCCGGATCACGCTCTGGTCCTCGGCCTGCACGCGGGGACCTGCCTCTGCGACCTGGCGGCCGATATTGACGGCCAGCCCCAGCGCCAGAAGCAGCGCCAGCAGCAGGTTGATGCGCCCGCGCAAGGATAGATTTTGCCACATTGGTGCCGTCCGTGCCCTCGCGAAGGATTGGCCTGCGCCTGTCCGATGACGTTGACAGAGGCGAAGCGCCCGATATCTAATCGAAAGCGTACAGCAATCCCGGCCGGGCGCGAAACAGGCCAAGACGCTGTCGCGAGGAACGCCTATGCGCATTTTGATCGTCGACGATCATCCCATCGTCGCCTCCGGCTGCCGTGCCGTGCTGGCCGACGAGGGCGAGATCGAGATTTTGGAGGCCGCCGACGCCGAAGACGGCGAGTGCGTCTTCATCGTCGAGCGCCCCGACCTCTCGATCATCGACATCAACCTGCCGACCGTGTCCGGCTTCGAGCTCGCGCGCCGTATCCTCGAGCGCGCGCCCGAGGCCCGAATCATCATGTTCAGCATGAACGACGATCCTGCTTTCGCCGCGCGTGCGATCGAGTGCGGCGCCAAGGGTTACGTCTCCAAGACCGGCGACCCCGACGATCTCGTCGAGGCGATCCGCACCGTCGGCGGCGGCGGCACCTATCTGCCGAGCGCGATCGCGCGCAGCATCGCCTTTGCGGGACCCGCGCTGGCGCAAAGCCCGCTGTCGAAGCTGAATGCGCGCGAGATGGAGATTTTGCGGCTGCTCAGCGCCGGAAAGAGTCTTTCCGAGATCGCCTGGCTGGTGCAGTCGTCCTACAAGACTGTCGCCAACACCTCGTCCATCATGCGCCAGAAGCTCGGGGTAAAAACCTCTGTCGAGCTGGTGCGGCTGGCGATCGACAGCGGCATGGCCTGACGGCCGCCACGCATTCGGTCACACAAGCGTTGCAATCCTGATGTGGTTTGATGCCACGGAGCATAACGGCATGACGATCCAGACTGTCTCGACCAATACATCCTATGGCGGCGTGCAGGGCGTGTATCGCCATGCCAGCCAGGCGACCGGAACCGACATGGTGTTCTCGGTCTATGTTCCTCCGCACGCGCAGGGCGCCAAGCTGCCCGTGGTGTGGTATCTCTCCGGCCTCACCTGCACGCACGCCAACGTCACCGAGAAGGGCGAATTCCGCAAAGCCTGCGCCGAACTCGGCCTGATCTTCGTCGCGCCCGACACCAGCCCGCGCGGCCCCGACGTACCCGGCGATGCCAATAATGCCTATGATTTCGGCTTAGGGGCCGGCTTCTATGTCGACGCGACGGAAGCGCCGTTTTCACGCAATTATCGCATGTGGAGCTACGTCACCGACGAACTGCCGAAACTCGTGGCGGAGAATTTTCCGGTCGATGCGAAGCGCCAATCGGTGATGGGCCATTCGATGGGCGGCCATGGCGCGCTGACGGTCGCGCTGCGCAACCCGCACCGTTTTCGCGCGGCCAGCGCCTTTGCGCCGATCGTGGCGCCGTCGCTCGTGCCCTGGGGCATCAAGGCGCTGACCGGCTATCTCGGTCCCAACAAGGACATTTGGCGCAGCCACGACACGGTGGCGCTGATCGAAGACGGCGCGAAATTTTCAGGCTTTCTCGTCGATGTCGGTGAGGCCGATAATTTCCTGAAAGAGCAGCTTCGTCCTGAACTGCTGCAGGCGGCCTGTGCCAAGGCCAACATCCCGCTGACGCTGCGACGACAGGCGGGCTACGACCACAGCTATTATTTCATCTCGACCTTCATGGGCGACCATCTGCACTGGCATGCGGAGCGATTGAAGGGGTGACGGCTTCTTCCTTCTCTCTTGGAAGAATCTACTGCGGTTTGCCGTAATTCGGTGCCAGCAACCGGTTGCGGATCAGATAGCTCATCGTGCGCGTCCAGGATTCATCCGTGTTGCCGCGCATGTCGGCGCTGGCGGCTGTGATCATGTTGCCGGTCTTCACGTCGCGCAGGTAGATGTTCAGATTGATGATCAGGTTCGAGACCTTCTGCACCATGCCGGTGATTTCTAGCTCTGCACCCAGCTGCCCGGCAAGCTGGAGATCGCAGCCGCCGCAGGCCTGCAGATTGGCGTGACGGGCCGCGTCCCGGATCGGCGCGATATCGAGCAGCTGGAACCTGCCTGACTCAACCAGTGCCTTGCGCAACTGCTCGCTGATGAGGTCGAGCCGCGCCTCCTCGGGCTTGGATCCGTAGAACTCGCCGGGCAGGCTGGTGTCGATCAGTTCGAAATCGAACACGGCAAGTTTCGGCGGATCGGCGAACGCGACCGAGCCCGTCAACAGCAAAGCGGCGAAACATATCAGCGCTCGCATGATCGTGATTCCATGCCTCGCACGCGCGAGGACAAAATGCGGGGTTGCATGCCCTGACAAATCGGTCATGCTTTAGCAGAGACAATTCTCCATCGGCGGTCAAGCCGGGGAGAACATCTGGAGGAAACATGATCCGATGGTTGGTCGGCCTGATCGGCCTGGGTTTTGCTGCGACGAGCGCGCTCGCGGCCGACCCTGTCATGATCGGCGTCGGCTATCTCGGCGTCGCCGGCACCAGATCGACGCTGTCGCTGGTCGAGCAGCCCGCGGAGAATGACGGCGTCGCCGGCGCGCGCCTCGCCATCGAGGACAACAACACCACCGGCAAATTCCTCCACCAGCGTTTTGCGCTCGAGGAGCGCCGGATCAAGGAGGGCGAGGATGCCGTGCAGGCCGCGACCGACCTCGCCGCACGCAACGGCTTTATCATCGCCGACCTGCCGGCCGACGCGCTGCTGAAGGTCGCAGACGCCCTGCGCGAGCGCGGCACGTTGCTGTTCAACGCGGGCGCGATCGACGAGCGGCTGCGCGAGGCCGATTGCCGCGCCAACGTCGTCCACACCGCGCCGACGCGCGCAATGCTGGCCGATGCGCTCGGCCAATATCTGGTCTGGAAGCAGTGGAAGCGCTGGCTGCTCGTGGTCGGCTCGCATGACGAGGACAAACTGTTCGCCGATGCGCTCCGGCGCACCGCGACGCGGTTCGGCGCCAAGATCGTGCAGGAGCGCAGCTTCGAGGACAAAGGCGGCGCGCGCCGCACGGACTCGGGCGTGACGCTGATCCAGCGCCAGATGCCGGTGTTCACGCAACAGGCACCGGCCTATGACGTGCTGGTCGCCGCTGACGAGAGCGAAGTGTTCGGCGCGTACCTGCCCTATCGCACCTGGGATCCGCGGCCTGTCGCGGGCTCTGCCGGCCTGGTGCCGCGGAGCTGGGACGCAGCGCAAGACCAGTGGGGCGCGATCCAGATGCAGAACCGCTTCGTCAAGCTGAACGCTCGGCGGATGACCGCGCTCGACATGCAGGTCTGGACCGCGGTGCGCATGATCGGCGAGGCCACCTCGCGCACCAATTCCGGCGACGTCAAGAAGGTCACCGATTTCATCAAGGGTCCGGATTTCTCGGTCGCCGCCTTCAAGGGCACAAAGCTGACCTTGCGCGACTGGAACCTGCAGCTGCGCCAGCCGATCCTGCTGGTCGACGGCCGCATGGTGGTGTCGGTGTCGCCGCAGGAAGGTTTTCTGCACCAGGTCTCCGAGCTCGATACGCTCGGCTATGACCGCCCGGAGAGCAAATGCAAGCTGAAGTGAGGACATTAAAGTGAGGACTTGGACGTTGCGCGCGTGGCGTGTTGGGTTGCTGTCCGGACTGGCGCTGGCGGCAGCGCCGGCGCATGCGTTCATCGCCTATGTCTCGAACGAGAAGAGCAACACGGTGTCGGTGATCGACACCGACAGCTGGACGGTGACCAAGACCATCAAGGTCGGCCAGCGCCCGCGCGGCATCGACTTCACGCGCGACGGCAAGTTCGTGATGGTCGCGGTCGGCGACGACGACACCATCCAGATGATCGACGCCAAGACGCAAACCGTGGTGGACAGCCTGCCCTCCGGGCCCGACCCGGAATTGTTCGCCCAGGATGCCGCCGGCAAGGTCCTCTATGTCGCCAACGAGAACGACAACACGGTGACCGTGATCGACCTCGAGAAGCGCGCCCGCCTTGGCGACATCCAGGTCGGCGTCGAGCCCGAGGGCATGACCATCAGCCCGGACGGCAAGACACTGATCAACACGTCCGAGACCACCAACATGGCGCATTTCATCGACACGTCGTCGCGCCAGATCGTCGCCAGCGTGCTGGTCGACGCGCGGCCGCGCTTTGCCGAGTTCAAGCACGATGCTTCCGAATTGTGGGTGTCCTCGGAGATCGGCGGCACCGTCTCGATCATCGATCCCGCAAAGCACGAGGTGACCGGCAAGATCAATTTCGAGATTCCGGGGTTGAGGAAAGAGGCCATCCAGCCCGTTGGCATCGGCATGACCCGGGACGACAAGACCGCCTTCATCGCGCTCGGTCCCGCCAACCGCGTCGCCGTGGTCGACGTCGCGACGCGCAAGGTGACGAAATATCTGCTGGTCGGACAACGGGTCTGGCACATGGCATTCACGCCCGACGAGAAGTTTCTGCTCACCACCAATGGCGTGTCGAACGACGTCTCCGTCATCGACGTCGCCGCGCAAAAGGTGATCAAGACCATTCAGGTGGGCGAACTGCCCTGGGGTATCACGATCGCGCCATGACCAGCCCTGCTCCCATCGCCGAACAGCGCGAGACGCCACGGCCCGATCCGGCGGCGGTGCCGGCGCTGTCGATCGACGGCGTCAGCCACGCCTATGGCGAGCGCCGCGCGCTGATGGAGGTGTCCTTCAACGTGCAGCCCGCGAGCTTCACGGCCCTGCTCGGCCTCAACGGCGCGGGCAAGAGCACGCTGTTCTCGCTGATCACGCGGCTGTTCGGCATCCAGTCCGGCCGCGTCGGCATTTTCGGCCATGACATCAGCAAAAGCCCCGGCGAAGCGCTGCGGCTGCTCGGCGTCGTGTTCCAGCCGCGCACGCTCGATCTCGATCTGTCGCTGACGCAGAACCTGCTCTATCACGCCGCGCTCCACGGCATCAGCCGCGGCGAGGCGCGCGCACGATCCGCCGAGCTGCTCGATCGCATCGGGCTCACCGAGCGCGGCGGCAGCAAGGTGCGCGATCTCTCGGGCGGGCAGATGCGGCGGCTGGAGATCGCCCGGGCGCTGCTGCACCGGCCGCGCCTGCTTTTGCTGGACGAGCCGACCGTCGGCCTCGACGTCAAGGCGCGCGCCGACATCATCAGCCACGTGCGCCAGCTCGTGAGCGAGCAAGGTATCGGCGTGCTCTGGGCCACGCATCTGTTCGACGAGATCGTGGCCGGTGACGATCTCGTGGTGCTGCACCAGGGCAAGGTGCTGGCGCAGGGGCCGATGAGCCGCGTCGTCGCGGAAGCCGGCGCGCAGGACGTCAACACTGCCTTCATGCGCCTGACCGGCGCGCAGACCCTGCCGGGTGGCGGCGCATGAGCAGCATCACCACGCGCGAGGCGCCGCGCGGCTTCTCGGCCGCCGAATACATGACCTGCCTCACGGGCATCGTCTGGCGAGAGGGACTGCGCTTCCTGCACCAACGCGAGCGTTTCGTCTCGGCGCTGGTGCGGCCGCTGGTGTGGCTGTTCATCTTCGCCGCCGGCTTCCGCCAGGTGCTCGGCATCTCCATCATCCCGCCCTACGAGACCTACATCCTCTACGAGGTCTTCATCGCGCCCGGGCTGATGGCGATGATCCAGCTCTTCAACGGCATGCAGTCCTCGCTCTCGATGGTCTATGACCGCGAGATGGGCAACATGCGCACGCTGCTGGTAAGCCCACTGCCGCGCGGCTACCTGCTGTTCAGCAAGCTGCTCGCGGGCACCGCGGTGTCGCTGCTCCAGGTCTACGCGTTCCTGCTGATCGCCTGGTTCTGGGACATCACGCCTCCTCCGATCGGCTATCTCACCGTGCTGCCGGCACTGATCCTGTCCGGACTGATGCTGGGCTCGCTCGGCATGCTGATCTCCTCCGGCATCAAGCAGCTGGAGAACTTTGCCGGCGTGATGAATTTTGTCATTTTCCCGATGTTCTTCGCTTCATCGGCGCTCTACCCGCTCTGGCGGGTGCAGGAGGGCAGCCCCTATCTCTATTATCTCTGCGAGGCCAATCCGTTCACCCATGCGGTCGAGCTGATACGCTTTGCATTCTACGGGCAAATCAACTGGATCTCGCTGGCGGTGGTCGCGACCTGCACAATCGTCTTCATGATCGGCGCGATCTATGCCTATGATCCCTCGCGCGGGCTGGCGCGACGGGGCCCTGCGGGAGGCGAAGGATGACGGTTCGGATTCTGGCCATGTCCGCCCTGATGCTTGCAGCCGCGAGCACGGCGGCACACGCGGCCGATCCGCGCTATCCGGATTGGCCCTGCACGCAGGCAAAAGTGCCGGAAATTTCGCTCGCCGCCGTATGGGCTGGTCCTTCACTCGAGGACGTGCAGAACAAATGGAAGGACGACGCCAAAGTCAGCGCGCTGGTCGCCAAACTGTCGGCGCGCAAGACGCCGCTGGACGAGGCGGAGAAGCTGGTGAAGGAGTTTCTGGCGGGCTCCGCGGCCGACAAGACCGCGCATGCGAAACTGCTGTTCGCAGGCCTGTTCGACACGCTCAACGCTCAGCGCTCGCAGGTCATGGGCGGGCTGGAACGCGTCAGCCGCAAGCAGCGCGAAGCCGCCGACAAGATTCGCGAGGAGAGTGTCCAGCTCCAGGCGCTCCAGGGCGCCACGCCGCGCGACGAGGCCAAGGTCGAGGCGCTCAGCAACGAGCTGATCTGGAAGACCCGCATTTTCGAGGACCGCTACAAGGTGGTGCGGTTCGTTTGCGAGGTTCCCACCATGATCGACCAGCGCCTGTTCGCGCTCGGACGCGTGATCCAGCAGGAAATGGAATAGCGTCAGCCTCATTGACCGCTTGCGGCAGGTTCCCGCGCCTCCATTGCCATCATTAACTGTCGCCGCGCTATATGGCGGAACCAAACCGGGTTAGGATGTCTTGTCGATAGGTAATCCAAGGCATCGGGAGGCCTCGATGGGAACCACGAAATTCATCCTCGCAGGCGCTGCGGCCATCAGCATGCTCGCAAGCAGCGCATTCGCTGACGACTTGACCGGAATGGTCACCCGGATAGATCGGCTCAACAGCACGATTTCGATCCAGCAGACGCAGAAGGGCACAGTCGGCGGCAGCGCGGGCGGCGCCGGCGCGCTCCAGGAGTACAAGACCAAGGATGCCGCGATGCTCGATGCCGTCCACGCCGGCGACAAAGTGAGCTACTCGGCGACCGACAATAACGGCACGGGCACGCTGACGAAGTTGCAGAAGCAGTAGGCTTTTCCTCGCTCTTCCCACGTGCGACACAGCGTCTTGGCCGGGCTTGTCCCGGCCATCCACGCAATAGCCACGCGGCACCAAGAACGTGGATGCCCGGGACAAGCCCGAGCATGACGATCTTTTGCCTAATGCTCCGGCCGCGGCTCGGGCTGCGCCTCCTCTGTGGGAAGCTTTGCACGCTCCCAGCCGTCGGTGCCAGCGGGATACCAGGTGACGCTGGAGTAGCCATACGCGAGCGCGCGCTTGGCGGCGTTCCAGGACATCCAGCAATCGGCCAGGCAATAGATCACCAGCAGCGCGGCCTTGTCGCCATGAGATGCACGTGCGAGTCCGCGCTGGAAATAGTCGTCCATGGCGGGCGGCAGCGTGCCGTAGCCGGTATCCGGCAGCCAGATGCTGCCCGGAATATTTTTGCGCGGCGCCTCGCGCCAGACGGTACCCGCGGGAAGGTTCTTCGGCTTCGGCGCGCGCGGCAGCACGTCGATGAAGGCGCCGCTCTTCGCGTGCCAGATCGCCTCGGCTTCTGACGTCGACAGCACGCGCGCGCCGCCGAGCGTCGCCGGCACAGGCGCGCGGTAATTGTCGGTGCGATAACCCTCGGGCTCGAACGGCTCCTGCTGCTGCGCAACGACCGGCGCCACCAGCGCGGCGGCGACCATCGCAACGGCAAGGTGCCGCCTCATGGCGTCTGCCTCATGGTGTCTTTTTGGCCGTCTCCGCGCCGAGCGGCCGATCGTTCTCGTCCAGCAGCGGCACGCCGAAGTCGAGCAGGATCTTGTTGATCTCGCCCTGGTTCTCGTGGATCAACTTGTTGAGCTGCCGCTTCCAGTTCTGGTCGGCGCCACGCACGCCCATGCCGATGCGATAGACCAGTTTTGGCCCGGTGGTTTCCTTCACCAGCGGCGTGACATGAAGCGAGCCCGCCTTTTTCGCGTAGAACCCCGCCATCGGCCCCCACAGCACGCCGGCGTCGATCGTGCCCGCCGTGAGATCATTGATCATTGCCTGCGCCGAATTGTCGTATCGCGTGTCGATCATCAGCGGATAAGGCTTTGCATCGCCCATCAGTCCCGCGATGGCCATGTTGGTCGCAGGCGGCGTGCCGGCGACGATGCCGACATGCTTGCCCTTCAGCCTGGTATCCTCGAGCGTGTCGACCTCATCCAGCCCGCTGCCTGCTTTCGCGACCAGGGCATAGCTCGTGCGGTAATAGGGATTGGTGCCTTGCACGAGGTCGTCGCCCTGGGGGAAGCCCATGATGACGTCGCAGCGATGCGAGCCGAGCGTCATGCGCACGAAGCCGGTGGCTTGCGGAAAAAAGACGTAGTCGAGCTTCTTCTGGAGCTTGTCCGCAAACAGCTCGGCAAGCTTGTTCTCGAACCCCTCGCCCTTCTCGTTCGAGAACGGCAGATTGCGCGGGTCGGAACAGACGCGCAGCACCTTGGGGTCGACCAGTTCGAACGAGAGGTCACCCGTCTCGTTGGTCTGCGCGATGGCGCCGTCGCCCAACATGCAAGACGCAACCAGGATACTCAGTGAAAACAACCAGCGACGATGTCGTCCGGCCTCCGTCATCGCGCTTCCTCCTAGGCTTGTTTGAATGCTAGCCATGCAACGCATGACGCGCCATGTCTTGCCAGACTGTGTGGCTGGCTTTTCTTTGTTGCAGTGCAATGCATACAACCCTTTGAACTGAGGCGGAAAAGTGTCTCGCATCGCTCTCGTGATCGCAGCCTTGTCCCTGCTGGTGACAACGACGCTAGCATGCGCCGCGGCGACCGAATTGCCTGTGAGCGAAGTCGCGCCGGGAATCTTCGTACACTCCGGGACCATCGCCCTGATGACCCGCGAGAACGAGGGCGACATCGCCAATGTCGGCTTCATCGTGGGCGATGATGCGGTAGCTGTGATCGATACCGGCGGCAGCGTTCGCGAGGGCGAGGCGCTGCTGGCGGCGGTGCGGGCCCGGACCAGCAAGCCGATCCGCTACGTCATCAATACCCACGGCCATCCCGACCATGTTTTCGGCAATGCGGCCTTCGCCGCCGGGGACACCATTTTCGTCGGTCACAGCAGGCTGCCGCGGGCGCTGGCTGCGCGCGGGCCGTACTATCTCGACAATTTTAGACGCATCATGGGCGACGAATTGATCTCTCCCGTGAAGATCGTGCCCCCCACAATGCTTGTCACGGACACCCTGACGCTCGATCTCGGCTCGCGCCGCCTGACCTTGCGGGCCTGGCCGGCCGGGCACAGCGACAATGATTTGACCGTGTTCGATGAGATGACGACGACGCTGTTCAGTGGCGACCTCGTCTTCCTCCGCCATATTCCGGTGATGGACGGCAGCATTCGCGGCTGGCTCGGCACCCTCGGGGAACTCGAGAGCATTCCGGCGCAGCGCGTCGTTCCCGGTCACGGGCCCGTGAGCGAGTGGCCTGCGGCGCTGACCGATGAACGGCGCTACCTGATGGCACTGCTGGCAGACGTCCGGGCGTCGAACAAGAAGGGCGAACCGATCCGAACCGCCGCAGAGAAGGCCGCCGCCTTCGAACGGCCGCAGTGGGAGCTGTTCGACGACTACAACGCCCGCAACGCAACCGCAGCATTTTCGGAAATTGAATGGGAGTAGCGGACGCGCTACGATGCGCGAAACGTTGCTTCGTCCGCGGGACCATGACCATGACGGGATGCACGCGCCGACTACCCCTGATCGCCCTGCTCCTCGGCATTGCATTCGCCGTGCCGGCGCAGGCTGATGAGGCTTATGATCCCTGGCCGGGCCTGGTGCAGGACATCTTCAGCAACCGTCCGATGAATGACGGCGGCAATGTCATTGGCATCGAGATGCCGTATCGCGCCGAGGACGCGGCCATCGTGCCCGTGACCCTGCGCAGCAGGCTCTCGCCCGGCGATGCCCGCCGCATCCGTTCGATCACGCTGGTGATCGATCGTAACCCGGCGCCGATGGCGGCGAAGTTCGAACTCGGACCGGATGCCAACGTCACCGAAATCTCGACGCGCGTGCGTGTCAACAACTACACCGACGTCCATGCGGTGGCCGAGCTCAGCGACGGCCAGCTCTACGTCTCGAAGGTCTATGTAAAGGCCTCCGGCGGCTGCTCGGCGCCGGCGGGAAAGAATGCCGAGGAAGCCCAGAACCGGCTCGGCCAGATGCGCTACCGGCAATTCGCGCGCGAGGAGGCCCCGGCGAGCCGGATGCGGGAGGCGCAGATCATGATCGGCCATCCCAACAATTCGGGGCTGCAGATGGACCAGGTCACGCAGCTCTACATTCCCGCCTTCTTCGTCAACCAGCTCAAGCTGACGCAGGACGACAGCCCCGTGCTTTCGATGGAAGGCGGCATCTCGATCTCGGAAGATCCCAACCTGCGCTTCACCTATGTGTCCAATGGCGCCAGGCGTTTCCGCGCGGAAGCCAAGGACACGGATGGTCACGTATTCCGCAACGAGTGGGATGTGGAGAAGCCGGGGACGTGAGGGCGTCCATCATCCTCCCTCAATATCCCTCGCCCCAACGATACTGCCATGCGATACCAACAGCTGTCAGTTCGCTTCCCGTGCGGCTGGTGATGCCGGTGCTGGCAGAGAGCTTGACTGAGTTTTGTCGATCGATCGGAAACGCAACCGTCACGCCCGCGCGCGAAATGGCCTGCTCGTTGTCGTTTTTGACGCCGTTGAGGGTCGTGCTGCCGCCGGCGAAATAGAGTCCGTCCAGCGCCATCCATATGCCGGACTGGAACGTGTAGATGACATGTCCCTGCACCGCATAGATCGGAGCTTGCGAGAACGTCTTGCCGCCGAAGAAGTCGGTGTTGTCGCTGAAGAAGGTCACGCTGGGGGCGAGCTCGACCGTCCACGGTCCCCATGCCTTTGAAATTCCGAGCTCGGGCCGGAACGACCAACGGTTGCCGCCGAGGTTGAGCAGCTTGGTGCTGTCATATTGCCCGAGGGGCGCGGAGACCTGAAGGCTTACGCCCACGATCAGATCCTGGTGGTAGCTGGCGAAGTCCTTCGCCGAGAGCGCGGGAGCCCCAAACAGGTTGACCGAGACACGAAATCGCGGATCGCCCAGACCGGACATCTCCCGTTCGCGCGGCTCGCCGTTGACGAGCCCATGCGCGGCAAACGACGATGTCGGCACGATCGCGTCGAACTTGGCCGACTGGCCGGCGACGTCGAAGGACCGAACATAGGCCACTACGCCGGTATCGGAGCGGAATGCGGCATCGGCGATCGCGGTGCTGGGATCGAACGCGAGCTTGCCTTGGGTGTAAACGTAGCCCGAGATCAGGAAATTCAACCCGACAGCCGTATTCGAATACGATCGCGGCTCGGCCTCCTGCGCGCTCGCATTCGAGACCGCCGACAATGCGGCGACTATTCCCAATGCCGGGCCGAGCGGGAACCGTCTTGCGCGACGCGCTTGAGGCGCATCGGCGTTCGCATCATCGATGATGGGCGCATCACCAACCGCCCGGTGCACTCCAACGCCGTGCCGGTCCATCGAGATACCCTACCAAGCAAGCCCATCGGATCATACCATCGAAGCTACGCCGGCGACCTTGACGAGGGAAGCGAAGCAGCGCGGCAACGGTCAAAAACACCTCACTTCGGCTTCCGCCTGCGCTCGCCTCAAATCATTCACGGCCGAGTTCGCCTGCTCCGAGGTGCGGAACTGGACGCCGAGATTGCCGCGGACCTGCGACATGCTGAGCGCGGTTTCGGCGGTGACGTAGCGCTCATAAGACACGATCGAGGCCACCACGTCGATCGAGCAGGAACATTGCTCGATCGCCTGCCGGCTCTCGCCATTGGCCTTCATGCACCCGTAGACATACTCGGCACGCGCCGACGTCGGATAATCGTTGGCCTCTTCGGCCTGCACGGCGAGCGCGGTCGCAGCCCACACCGCCAATGCGGCGACAATCGGTCGTAGCTGTCCGGCCAGATTCATGCGCGTCCTCCCGCTGGTTGCGACGGAAGCTATGCTATGCGTATTGTCCTGAAAAGCACTTCATCAGAGGAAACGGCTCACAAGGTGATGAGAGCATTTGGTCGATCATTGGCGCTCGCGGTGACGCTGGCGCTGACACTAGCCGAGCCCGGCCGCGCCGCGGATACGGTCCGCCTTGCGGTGCAGAAGACCGGAACATTCTCCTGGGAGCTGGCCGCGATCCGCGCCGGCGGCCTCGACAAGGAGGCCGACCTGTCGCTCGACGTCACCGAGCTTGCGAGCCCCGAGGCCGGCAAGATCGCGCTGCGCGCCGGCAATGCCGACATCATCCTGTCCGACTGGCTGTGGGTGTCGCGCGAGCGCACGCTCGGCGCCAAGCTCACCTTTTATCCCTATTCCAGCGCGCTCGGCGCGGTGATGGTACCGGCCTCCTCGCCGATCAAGTCGCTCGCCGATTTGAAGGGCCGCAAGCTCGCCGTCGGCGGTGGTCCCATCGACAAGAGCTGGCTGCTGCTGCAGGCGCGCATGAAGCAGGACGGCATCGACCTGAAGTCGGAGGCGACCGTCGTCTATGGTGCTCCGCCCCTGATCGCCGCCAAGGCGCTCGACGGCGAGATGGATGCGAGCCTCAATTTCTGGAATTTCTGCGCGCAGCTGGAGGCCAAGGGTTTTCGCCGCCTTACCGGCATCGAGGACATCCTGCCGAAACTCGGCGCCAAGGGCGCGGTCTCCGCAGTCGGCTATGTCTTCGACGAGAGCTGGGCGGCGAGCCATCGGGAGGCCGTGGCGCGCTTCATCGCGATGACGCGCAAGGCCAAGCAGCTGCTGGTGACCTCGGATGCCGCCTGGGACAAGATCGCGCCGCTGACCGGCACGAGTGATGCCACTCTTCTCAAGACCTATCGCGAGCGATATCGCGACGGCATTCCGCGCCGGAGCATCGACGACGAAGAAAAGGACGCGCGGGTGCTCTACCGCGTGCTTGCCGAGACCGGCGGCCGCGACCTGGTCGGACCGGCCGCCGAGCTCGAGCCCGGCACGTTCTATCACGCAGTTCCCGGAGACTGAGGTGCTGCGTCTTCTGTCGTTTGCCCTGTTACTCGCGATCTGGTGGATTGCCGCGCTGTTCGTCGGCGCCGCAAAGCTGCCCTCTCCGCCCGCCGTGCTCGACGTCGTCATCGCGGAAGCATCGAGCGGCGCGCTGTTCCTGCATCTCGGCGCCACGCTCGCGCGCGTGAGCCTCGCCTTCGTGCTGGCGATGTCGCTCGGCAGCGCCATCGGCTATCTGATGGGACGGGTGAGGCTGGCCGACCGGCTCGGCGATCCCTGGCTGATCCTGCTGCTGAACCTGCCCGCGCTGGTCGTGATCGTGCTGGCCTATATCTGGGCCGGGCTCACCGAGGCCGCAGCGATCGCGGCGATCGCCATCAACAAGCTGCCGACCGCCATCGTCACCCTGCGCGAGGGCACGCGCGCGCTCGACCGCTCGCTCGACGAGATGGCGAGCGTGTTCGCGATGCCGCGCTGGCGCGCCTTCCGCCACGTCGTGCTGCCGCAGCTGGCGCCCTATATCGCAGCCTCAGCCCGCTCCGGCTTGTCGCTGGTGTGGAAGATCGTGCTGGTCGCCGAACTCCTGGGCCGCCCGAACGGCGTCGGCTTCGAGATCGGCGTCGCCTTCCAATTGTTCGACACGCCGCGGCTGCTGGCCTATTCGCTGACCTTCGCCGCCGTCGTGCTCGTGATCGAGACCGCGCTGGTGCAACCGTTCGAGGCCCGGGCAACACGGTGGCGACCCCGTGCGGCTTGAGGTCGATATCACGGGCAAGACGTTCAGGAGTGCCGCGGGCGGAACGCAGGAGGTGCTGGCGCCGGTCAGCTTCGCGCTTCAATCCGGCGAGGTCGGCGTGCTGATCGGTCCGTCCGGCTGCGGCAAGAGCACGATGCTGCGCATCATCCTCGGGCTCGACCGCGATTTCGAGGGACGCGTTGCGCGCCCGCCGGAAGCGCGG
Organism: Bradyrhizobium sp. MOS002; assembly: GCF_003020115.1. Taxonomy (GTDB): domain Bacteria; phylum Pseudomonadota; class Alphaproteobacteria; order Rhizobiales; family Xanthobacteraceae; genus Bradyrhizobium. The sequence goes on along the minus strand of NZ_PYFX01000022.1, from coordinate 54,907 downwards.
ATCGGCATGGTTTTCCAGGAGCCGCGGCTGCTGCCATGGCGCTCGGTCGAGCAGAATGTGCGGCTTGCGGCACCCGATGTCACGGATGCCAAGCTCGCCGAGCTGTTCAGGATCCTGGAGCTGGAGGCGCATCGCAGCCATTTTCCCGGCGAATTGTCGTTGGGGTTGGCCCGGCGCGTCGCGCTCGCCCGCGCCTTCGCGGTGGAGCCCGACCTGCTCGTGCTCGACGAGCCCCTGGCTTCGCTCGACGACGCACTCGCCGGCCGCTTGCGCGACGAGATCGCGACGCTGGTGGCGCGCCGTCCGGTGATGACGCTGCTCGTCACCCACAGCCTGGATGACGCGATCCGGCTCGGCGACCGCCTGTTCTTGCTCTCGCCGCGACCGGCGCGAATCGTTCGGGAGGTGCCGATCGCCATCCCGCGCGCGAAGCGCAGCGAGGCCGAACTCGGCAGGATCAGGGCCGAGCTCGCGGCGTTGCAGCTTGAATCGAAATGAGAACTCATGGTCAATTGGACCAACGACATCTTCGCGGGAGGTTCACCATGCGGCGTACGCTGATTGCGATCGGCATCCTGTTGGTTGCGATGCCGGGCGCGGCGCTCGCGCAGGCCAAGGGCAAGGGCATCCGGCTCTGGAATCTGACGACGGAGACGATCTCCGGCTTCCAGCTCTCGCCGGCCGGCAAGACCGAGTGGGGGCCGAACCAGTGCTTGAACGACAAGGACAAGGAGGTCGACCACGACGAGCGGCTGCGCATCACCGGCGTCGAGCCCGGTCGCTACGACGCCAGGGTCAGCTATCCCAATGCACGGCAGTGCATCGTGCGCGACATCGAGATCAAGGCGGATGCGGTGTTCTCGATCGCCGACAAGGATCTGAAGGATTGCAGCAAGTAACGCGGCTGCGTCACGAGCGTTTTCTCCTCATAGTGAGGAGCGCGGAACGCGCGTCTCGAACAATGCAGGCCCGGCTGTCCCTGTGGCTATCCTTCGAGACGCTTGCTTCGCAAGCTCCTGAGGATGAGGACCTGAGCCCGTCGTAACCAGGAAGGCAGCTCAGGGCTCACGCCTTGTCGTTCGGGTGCGGATATTCGCAACGCCACCGCACCGCCTGCCACTTCGGATGGTCGCCGACCCATTGCGCGATATAGGGCGGCGCGGCCATCGCGCATTGCGTTGGCGACCCCGCATAGTTGAACACCAGATGCTGCTCCTCGCAGGTCGCAGGCGAGAGCACCGCACAGACAGTCACTACCAGGTCGATCGGATTCATGCCGGGATCCTCGCAGAGGCGATAGAGATTAGCACAAAAGGTTACGCTCCGAGGAGCCGGAAGTTTCAATCCGGCCGTGCGAAATGGAGCGGGAATTGCCCCGTCGCCTCTCCCCGCAACCGGGGCGCGAGCGCTAGAAATTGACCCCAAACACCAGCCTCGCCTGGTGGCGCTCGAAATTGACGAGGTCAAGATTGCCGCCCGATCCGGCCGGACGGCCCCAGGCCTGCATGCTCCAGCTCATGGTCAGGCGCGAGCGCTCGGAAAGCTGGAAATAGGCGGTTGGACCGACGAAGAGCGCCTGGCCTGCGAACTCGCCGAGGCCGATGCCTTCGTACTGCCGGAAGTAGCGCACCTCGCCGCCGAGCAGCACATCGGGCCGCACGCGCACGAGGCCGGCGAAGGCCGCGCCGATGGTCGAGCTCTTTTCGGACAGTCCCGCCGTCTCGAAGCGGGCCCATTCGGGTTGATAGATCAGGTTGAGCGCCCCGATGGCGAAGTTCGGGATCAGTTCGCGATCGAAGGCGAGCGTGAAATCGGTACCGTACATCCGCCCCTTTGCGCCCGAGGTCTCGTCGATGCGGTCGCCATGGAGTTCGGCGGCGACAGTCAACCCGAATGGCGCGCGCTCGCGATCGAGCAGGCGATAGCGCAGGTCGAGCGAAGCGCCCTGGAAATTGAACTGGCGGCGGTCGCCGATATCAGGGACGCCGGTGATGTCGTGCAGGGTGGCGGTAGCCCCGACCTCGATGCGGAAGTTCGGCAGCGGCACGATCTCGATCTCGATCTCCTGCGAGAGGGCGCGATAGGTCCCGCCGCCCTTGCCGAATCGACCTGTCGTCTGGGTTTGGAATTCGCGCTCGCCGGGATTGCCGACATCGGTGCCGATCATGAAACCGAAGATGTGCTCGGTATCGAAGACCTCTTCGGCACTGACGCATACCGGCGCGAGCGCGACGGTGCAGGCGGCTATGGTCCAGAATGTATGGGCTCTCGCGCGCATCCCCAACACTACCACGGCTTCGACGGTGTTTGCCATCGAAGCCGCGGCAGGTCGTCAGTCTTACTTGCAGTCTTATTTGCGCAAAGCGCAGGCGTACATGTTGATTTCCATGCCGACCGGCACTTCCACGATCTTCGGAGCTTTCCAGGCCATTCGGGGACTCCCAAGGGATTGAGCGCGACATCGCGCCGGCCAAAACCTAGGGCTGCGTCAGTCACAGCGCAAGTCCGGAATCACGCCGTTGACACAGCGAACTGTCGCATCGCGCTTGCAAATTTCTCTCTCGGGCAACTCGCCTTCGCTCCCAGTCAAGGGTTGCGGTTCTCACCGCAACAAACGCAGCAGCGCGCGGCCGGCGCGCGAGTTCATCTCCTTCGCATCCAGCGTTCCATCCTTGTCGGGATTCGCCGTGTTGAATCGCTGCTCCACCACCGAGAGATATTCGTCGAGCGTGAGAGTCCCGTCGCGGTCGGGATCGGCGGCGGCGAGTTCTTTCGCCGTTAACCGTCCGCGCAACTCGCGGGCGTCGAGCGTTCCGTCGTGATCGGGATCGAGCTTGGCGAACAACGCGGCCGCCGCCTTCTTCACCTCGGCAAGATCGAGCGTGCCGTCATTGTCGGTATCGAACGTCTTGACCGCGTTGCCGGAGGCCGACCATGCCGGACCGAACAGCAGTGCAATCGTGAGCGCAAGTGCAACAGAGCGACGCGATATCATGAAAACCTCCTTGACCAAGAACTCCGATTCGAACCGGATCGAAGCGACATAAGTCCACAAGCGAGCCTCGGTTCAAGCCCCGAATTGTAGCCTGCGCACCGCACAACTTGCGGAACATGTCGGCCCGACCGCTGCCGTCGCGCACGCACGCTACTCCGTGCCGCGGAATTTCTTCAGCGCCTGCGCACAAGTGAGCCTTGCTTGTCAGGTCTCCGTCAGGTGACGACATCCGACGCCCACCATATCGGCGTCGCGATCACGACTTTCGTATTGACGCGTTTTGCATTCGGGCGGAGTGTTGCTGTCGCAGCGTCAATAGGCGCGCATATTGGGAGGAACGGATGAAACGCTTTGCGATGGCCGCAAGCCTCGTCATGCTTGCATCGACTTGTGCAAATGCACAAACCAGCGAGCAGCTGGTCAAGGGTGCGACCGACACATCGAACGTTCTCAACTACGGGATGGGCTACAATCTCCAGCGCTTCTCGACGCTGAACCAGATCAACAAGGACAGCGTCAAGAACCTTGTCCCGGTTTGGAACTACTCTTTCAACGACGATCGCAGTGAGGAATCGCAGCCGCTGGTGTACCAGGGCGTCATCTACGTGACGTCGCACAACGCGACCATGGCGGTCGACGCCAAGACCGGCAAGCAGATCTGGAAATCCAAGGTCGAGTATCCTGCCGAAACGCCGCGCATTGTCTGCTGCGGCATCATCAATCGCGGCGCCGCGCTCTATGACGGCAAGGTGTTCCGCACCACGCTCGACGCCAACGTGATCGCGCTCGACGCCAAGGACGGCAAGGAGCTGTGGCGGCAGAAGGCGGCAGATATCAAGGAAGGCTATTCGATGACGGTGGCGCCGCTGGTCGCCGACGGCGTCGTGATCACCGGCATCTCCGGCGCCGAGTTCGGCACCCGCGGCTTCATCGACGGCTGGGATCCGGCAACGGGCAAGCACCTGTGGCGCACCCATTCGATCCCCTCCCCCGACGAGCCCGGCGGCGACACCTGGAAGGGCGATACCTGGAAGCTCGGCGGTGGCTCGACCTGGATTACGGGCTCCTATGATCCCGAGCTGAACACGGTCTATTGGGGTATCGGCAATCCCGGACCGTTCAACTCGGCCGTGCGCCCGGGCGACAACCTCTACACCTGCTCCGTGCTGGCGATGGATCCCAAGACCGGCAAGATCAAATGGCACTACCAGTTCTCGCCGAACAATCCGTTCGACTATGACAGCGTGGCCGAGATGGTCCTCGCCGACATGAACGTCGAGGGCAAGCCGACCAAGGTGTTGATGGACGCCAACCGCAACGGCTTCTTCTACGTGCTCGACCGCACCAACGGAAAGCTGCTCGCGGCCAATCCTTACGTGAAGGTCAACTGGGCGACTGGAATCGACATGAAGACCGGACGTCCCATCGAGACCGACGTCTCGAAGGACGCGCGTGAGGGCAAGAAGGTGACCGTCTATCCGTCGATCCTCGGCGGCAAGAACTGGGAGCCGATGTCGTTCAATCCGCAGACCGGCCTTGCCTACGCCAATACGCTCGCCTTCGGTGGCAGGTACAAGACCGAACCCGCCACCTTCAAGCAGGGTGAATGGTATCTCGGCATGGACCTCACCGATCTCTGGGAATGGGGTGACGGCCCGCGCGGTCATCTGAAGGCGATCGATCCCATGACCGGCAAGGCGAAGTGGGAAGCACCAAGCGACATCCCGCGCTTCTCCGGCGTGTTGTCGACCGCGGGCGGCGTCGTGTTCTCGGGCGCGCTGACCGGCGAGTTCGAGGCCTTCGATGCCGACACCGGCAAGAAGCTCTGGCAGTTCCAGACCGGCTCGGGCATTGAGGGACAACCGGTGACCTGGCAGCAGGACGGCGTACAGTATGTCGCGGTGACGAGCGGCTATGGCGGCGTCTACTCGCTGTTCTCCGGCGACGAGCGGTTGGCCAAAATCCCGCCCGGCGGCTCGCTTTGGGTCTTTGCGGTCAAGCAATAACCACGGCACGATGCTGAGAAAGCTATCTCACAAGACGGTGGCGATCCTCGCCACCGTCGCGGTGCCGATGGTCGCGCTTGCGGCGACCGTTCGTGCCGCGGATGATTCAACCGGCAATCCCGTGCAGGCACAGATCGACCATGGCAAGTCAACCTATGCCGAGAAATGCTCGCACTGCCACGGCCCCAACATGATGAACCCCGGCACCATCACGCCGGACCTGCGCGCCTTCCCCGACGACAAGACGCGCTTCGTCACCACCGTGAAGAACGGCAAGAACAACAGGATGCCACCCTGGGGCGACATTCTCAGCGACGACGAGATCGGAAATCTCTGGGCCTTCATCTCGAGCCGGAGAAAACCATGAATCGCTGGCTGGCCGCGTGGAGCATTGCCGCGATCCTCGCGGCGACGGCCGCACGCGCGGCCGACGATCCGCTCAAGATTTGTCTCGACGAGGACCGGCCACCGCTCTCGGTGCATCACAAAGGCAAGCCGGGCTCTGGGTTCGACGTGCTGCTGGCGCAGGCGATCGCCGACCGGCTCGGACGGCCGCTGACGATCCAGTGGTTCGAAAGCAAGCTGGATGAGGATTCGAGCCCGCAGCTCGAGGCCAATGCGCTGCTGTCCGACGGGCGCTGCTCGCTCGTCGGCGGCTATGCGCTAACGACGGACTCCCTCGTCAAGCCCGGCATGAAAACGGCGCGCCTGCCGGATTTTGCCGGCGCCACGCGCGACGACCGGCGCCGCCGTGTCGCACTTGGCGTGCTCGTGCCGAGCCAGCCCTATGTCTACTCGCCGATCACTGTCGTGCTCGGACCGAAGGCGCGGGGTCGCAAGATCGCCGATATCGGCGACCTCGCCGGCCTGCACCTGGTCATCGACAGCGGCTCGCTCGGCGATGCGATCCTCATGACCTTCGACAAGGGGCGCCTGATCGACGACATCACGCATCTTGTCCCCGGCCGCGATGATCTCCTCGGCGCACTTGCCCGTGGCGACTATGACGCGACGCTGATCGACCTCGGCCGCTTCGACGCCCATCGCGCCGCGCACCCTGATACGGCGATCACCGCGTCCGGCTACTACTATCCGATCGGGGCCAATCGTGGCTATGTCGGGCTCGCCAGCGATCCCGCGCTGATCGACGCCGTCAACAAGGCGCTGACCGGGCTTGCTGCCGAGGGCAAGATCGTCGAATTCGGCACACAGGCGGGGCTGACCTATCTGCCGCCGCGTGAGCCTGCAATCCTCGGCGACGTCTGGATGAAGATCATTCAGCGCTAATGGACAGCTGGCGCACCAAGCGCAAGCCCTGGAATGCGCCAATCTGTCTCGCCTGCCACCCATGGCAGAGGCGACCCGATGCAGTACCGTCGGCGACAATCCGGGAGAGAATCATGTCCACAAGGCTCGATCGCCGCCACTTCATCGCCGCCGGCACCGCCACACTCGCGATGCCTTTCGTCTCACGCGGCGCCTCGGCCCAGGCTGCGTGGCCAACGCGGCAGATCCGCATGATTTGCAGCTATCCCGCCGGCGGACAGACCGACCTGCTCGCGCGCGCCTATGGCGAATTCATCTCCAAACAGGTCGGAAAGACCGTCGTCGTCGAGAACAAGCCCGGTGCCGCCGGCGCGGTCGGGACGGCGGAGGTTGCCCGCGCGGAGCCCGACGGCCACACCATCCTGTGCTCGATCTCGACCACTTACATCATGAACCGGGTGGTGATGAAGACTCCGGGCTACGACATGGACAAGGATTTGACGCTCGTCAGCGTCATTCCGGGCGCCGGGCTCCTGCTGGTGGCGAACCCGAAAACCGGCGTCAAGACGCTGGAAGATTTCGTCGCCTTTGCGCGCAAGAGCGGCAAGGTCAACTTCGGCACCTATAGCGCGGGCTCGGCCCCGCATATGACGGTCCACGAGCTCAACAAGCAATACGGCCTTGCCATCGAGCCGATTCACTATCGCGGCGAAGCCCCGATGTGGACGGGCATGCTGGAAGGTACGCTCGATGTGGCCATGGGCAGCTACACGGCAGCGCAATCGGTTTTGCAGAGTGACCGTGGTACCGTGTTCGCGGTGCATTCGAAGAAGGTCGACGCGATCCCTGATATCAAGACTCTTCCCGAGCAGGGCGCGACGTCAAAATTCTTCACGGTCAGCGGCTTCTCCGGCTGGGCCGTGCCGAAGGCGACACCGCAGCCCGTCGTCGACCGCCTGGCGGAGCTTTGCGTCGCCGCCAACAGCGACCCGAAGGTGAAGGAGGTTCTCAACACGTTCGTGCTCGAACCCGCGATCGGCTTCAAGGAAACCAACGTCCTGTATCAGCGCGAGCTGCCGATCTGGATCGAGAGCGCGCGGTCGCTCGGCCTCGAGCCCTCCTGAACAGACGCCCTTCGCGGCGCGGCATCCGACCAAAGCCTAGTGCCGGAAACGCATTTTCCCGCTATGATTGTACGACGCTGGCGGGAAGGTCTCGCCGGCGCGGGCAAGAAAGGCCGATCCCATGACACCGGATGGCGTCGCCGTAGCCGTCATGATCATCCTGCTCTTTCCGATGGGCTATTTCACACTGGCGTCTCCGGCCTTCCTGCTGGTGAAGCTGGATATCCAGCCCGTCGCCCAGCTTTTGCGCGGAATGTTCAATGCCCATTTTCTGGTGATGCGCGTTGCCGGACTCATTGGAGCAGTCGCTTTCCTGCTCGACGGTCGTCTGGTTGCTGCGATGGGCGTTGGCCTCCTTGCGGCCTTGGCGATCTACGGACGCCGCTGGTTCATGCAACGGATGGACGAACAGCTCAGCGCCAGGGACGCCGGCGATGCTGAGGCCCCGCGCCGGCTCCGCCGACTGCATTGGAGTGGAATGCTGGGCAACGCGGTCCTACTCGTCGCTCTCCTGACCAGCATTCCCTACATCGCCATATCGGCGTGAGAGACAGCGCGGGCGCGTGACGGTCAACCGTCGTTGTCGACGCCGAACCTGGCGTTCGCCTAATGCTCGTCCGCCGCAACGGCGCCCTGCTGCGCCTTGTGGATCGAGGACGGCACCACACCGAAATATTTCCGGAACACCCGGCTGAAATGCGATGAGCTGGAGAAGCCCCAGGAGAACGCGACGTCGGTGATGGTCTTGCCGGCGTGGGCCTCGAGCTCCTGGCGGCAATTCTGAAGACGCGCCTGCCAGATGTAATCGCTCACCGTGGTGCCGCGCTCCGAGAACAGCATGTGCAGATAGCGCTTGGAGCAGCCGAGTTCGTTGGATATCTGGTCGATGCACAGATCCGGATCGCGCAAATGCTCGCGGATGAAGAACTGCGCGCGCACATAGGTCGCCTCGGGCCCGACGCGATCGAGCATCGTGTCCGCCTCGCGCAGCGGGAGCAGCAAGAGGTCGATCAGCGAATCGGCGACGCCGACCGCGCTGTTCGCCGACAGCTTGGCCGCCTCGTCGAAGGTTGCATGGACGAAATCATGGGCGATCCGCCCCGTCCCCGTGCGTGAGGTCAATTTGCAGGCGGGCATTCGCTGCGACGGGAATCCGCGGTCGCGCAGCAGCGCCTTGGGTACGATCACCACGTCATGGCGCGTGAAAGCGGGGCTGATGATCGAATGCGGACAGGAGACGTCATAGGCGATGATGTCGCCCGGGTTCAGCTCGATGTGGCGGCCTTCCTGCTCGAAATAGGACACACCGTAAGTCTGGAAGTGGATCTTGATATACGGGTGTTCGTTGGCCTTGGCGCGCGCCAGCGTGTGTGCGATGCGATGCTGGCTGACCTCGATCTGGCAGAGCTTCAGGCGCGAGACGCTGGTGTAGTCGATGCGGCCTTCGAGCGAAGACGCTTCCAGCGGATCGACGTCGAAATGCCCGCACAGGCTCGTCAGCCCGTCGATCCAGCTCTGGATCTGACGTTTCGGCGTCATTCCCGTCGTCGAGAGCGTGTGAATTGTGTCGGACATTAATCCAGCCACTGGTTTGATCCGGAAATTTTGACGCGAATCGCGAGCCGCGCTGCCGGAGCCCTGAACCGTGATTGCGTGACGTTTACCTCGATTTTGAGCGATCTTCTAGAACGAGCGCCATCGTTCCATTGCCACCCTTGAAAGTTAATCCTCCGCCTTAGTTGCAGCGCCGTCAAGGGGAACCTGAGCGTCGAAGGCGCTCCCAAAGCCTTGCGAAAGCGGCTGAATTCGCTACTGCAAAATCAAAAACTTCGTACCCGTGCGCTGTCAAGCAAACCAGCTTCTCTCTTGGGCAAGTTTCCCGACGGCGAAGTCGCTACGGATGCATCAGGAACAACAAAAACGGGCCGCTCCTGCATGTGGACCCGTAGCTCTCATCAGGAGGAAAAAGCACCACAGCATCGTTTCTGGTCCCAAACGTGACCGCCCTGCACGAGCAGACACCGGACGAGAAGCCCGGTGATTGAGCAAATGCTTCGGAAAAATAAACGAGACAACGGAGGAATGACTATGCGCAAGGTACTACTCGCGACCTTTCTTGGGTCCGCGGCGGCTCTCGCCGTAGGCAGCGCGTCAGCCAATGACGAGCTGAACAAGATGGCGCAGAACCCGAAAGACTGGGTGATGCCGGCGGGCGACTATGCCAATACCCGCTTTTCCAAGCTGAACCAGATCAACGCTCAAAACGTCGGCAAGCTCCAGGTCGCCTGGACCTTCTCGACCGGCGTGCTGCGCGGCCATGAAGGTGGCCCGCTGATCGTCGGCAACATGATGTACGTCCACACGCCGTTCCCGAACAAGGTCTACGCTATTGACCTTTCCAATGAGAACAAGATCGTCTGGAAGTACGAGCCGAAGCAGGATCCGAACGTCATCCCCGTAATGTGCTGCGACACGGTTAACCGCGGCGTATCTTACGGCGACGGCAAGATCTTCCTGCATCAGGCCGACACCACCCTGGTCGCGCTCGATGCCAAGACCGGTCAGGTTGCATGGACCGCCAAGAATGGCGATCCCGGCAAGGGCGAGACCGGCACCTCGGCGCCGCTCGTCGTCAAGGACAAGGTGCTGATCGGCATCTCCGGCGGTGAGTTCGGTGTTCAGGCGCATATGAGCGCCTACGACATCAAGACCGGCAAGCTGGCTTGGCGCGGCTACTCTGAAGGACCGGATGATCAGATCCTGGTCGACGCAGAGAAGACCACCGCGCTCGGCAAGCCGATCGGCAAGGACTCGAGCCTGAAGACCTGGCAAGGCGATCAGTGGAAGATCGGCGGCGGCGCCACCTGGGGCTGGATCTCCTACGATCCCGAACTGAACCTCGTCTACTACGGATCGGGCAATCCCTCGACCTGGAATCCGAAGCAGCGTCCCGGCGACAACAAATGGTCGATGACGATCTGGGCTCGCAACCCTGACACCGGCCAGGCCAAGTGGGTTTATCAGATGACGCCCCACGACGAGTGGGACTATGACGGCGTCAACGAGATGATCCTCTCGGACCAGGCCATCAACGGACAGCCGCGCAAGCTGCTGACGCATTTCGATCGTAACGGCCTCGGCTACACGCTCGATCGTGCCACCGGTGAGCTCCTGGTCGCCGAAAAGTACGATCCGAAGGTGAACTGGACCTCCGGCGTCGACATGGACAAGAACTCGCCGACCTACGGTCGTCCGAAGGTGCTCGACGCAGCTTCGACCGACAAGGCGGGCGAGGACCACAACGTGAAGGGCATCTGCCCGGCCGCGCTCGGCACCAAGGACGAGCAGCCGGCAGCCTACTCGCCGGACACGCAGCTGTTCTACGTTCCGACCAACCACGTCTGCATGGACTACGAGCCGTTCAAGGTGAGCTACACCGCGGGCCAACCCTATGTGGGTGCGACGCTCTCGATGTATCCGCCGCAGGGTGAAACCCACATGGGTAACTTCATCGCCTGGGACGGCAAGACCGGCAAGATCGTCTGGTCGAACAAGGAGCAGTTCTCGGTCTGGTCCGGCGCGCTCGCAACCGCGGGCAACGTGGTGTTCTACGGAACACTCGAAGGCTACCTGAAGGCAGTCGACGCCAAGACCGGCAAGGAGCTCTACAAGTTCAAGACTCCCTCCGGCATCATCGGCAACGTCACCACCTATGAGAACGGCGGCAAGCAGTATGTCGCAGTGCTCTCCGGCGTGGGCGGCTGGGCCGGCATCGGTCTGGCGGCAGGCCTGACCGATCCGACCGCCGGTCTCGGCGCAGTCGGTGGCTACGCGGCGCTCAGCAACTACACCGCACTCGGCGGTACGCTGACCGTGTTCTCGCTGCCCAACTAGGCCTCTCAGCATCGCTCCGGCGCGTGGATCAACTCCACGCGCCGGCTCGTCTCACCGAATGCCTTCCGAGGAAAATCTCTTGCGTAAAATCTGCTCTGCCATTGCTGCGATGTTCTTGGTCGTATCCGGGGGAATTGCCGTCGCGGACGGCTCAGGCGATCCGACTGCCGTCAAGCAGAACGAAACCGGCGAATGGTCCGACAAGGAAGGCAACCCAACCTACAAGGTCACTGACGGATCCGTCGACTGGTACACCTATTCCGGATACCGCCGCTATCACTCGGACTGCCATGTGTGTCACGGCCCGGATGGCATGGGCTCGACCTACGCCCCGGCGCTGAAGGATTCGCTGAAGACGATGAGCTATGCCGATTTTCTCGGCGTCGTCGCCTCCGGCCGCAAGAACATCTCGACTGCCGCAGAGAACGTGATGCCGGCCTTCGGCGATAACCCGAACGTCGCCTGCTACATGGACGATCTCTACGTCTATCTGCGCGCCCGCTCCAACGAGGCCTGGGGCCGCACAAGACCCGGCAAGCACGAGGACAAGAACGACGCCTATACCAAGAACGAAGATTCGTGCATGGGCAAGAAGTGATCGTGCGGAGCCCGACCAGGACCTGGTTCTTGGCGCCCTGCTGGAATTTGAGGAGTTTAAGATGAAGACACGTGCCGCCGTCGCTTTCGAAGCCAAGAAGCCGCTCGAGATCGTCGAAGTCGACCTGGAAGGACCAAAAGTCGGCGAGGTCCTGGTCGAGATCAAGGCGACGGGCATCTGCCACACCGACGCCTACACGCTCGACGGCTTCGACAGCGAAGGAATTTTCCCGTCGATCCTGGGCCATGAGGGCGCGGGCATTATCCGCGAGATCGGCCCTGGCGTGACCTCGGTGAAGCCGGGCGACCACGTCATCCCGCTTTACACGCCGGAATGCCGGCAATGCAAAAGCTGCCTCAGCCAGAAGACCAATCTCTGCACCGCGATTCGCGCGACGCAAGGCAAGGGCGTGATGCCCGATGGCACCAGCCGCTTCTCCTACAAGGGCAAGCCGATCTACCACTACATGGGCTGCTCGACCTTCTCGAACTTCACCGTGCTGCCGGAGATCGCGGTCGCCAAGATCCGCGAGGACGCGCCGTTCGACAAGAGCTGCTACATCGGCTGCGGCGTCACCACTGGCGTCGGTGCCGTCGTCAACACCGCCAAGGTCGAGCCGGGCTCCAACGTGGTCGTGTTCGGCCTCGGCGGCATCGGCCTGAACGTGATCCAGGGCGCCAAGATGGCTGGCGCGGACAAGATCATCGGCGTCGACATCAACGACTCCAAGGAGGAATGGGGACGTCGGTTCGGCATGACCGATTTCGTCAATCCCAAGAAGATCACCGGCGACATCGTCCCGCACCTCGTGACCCTGACGGACGGAGGCGCCGACTACACCTTCGATTGCACCGGCAACACCACAGTGATGCGCCAGGCGCTGGAAGCCTGCCATCGTGGCTGGGGCACCTCGATCATCATTGGCGTTGCCGAATCCGGCAAGGAGATCGCGACCCGCCCGTTCCAGCTCGTCACCGGGCGAAACTGGCGCGGCACCGCTTTCGGCGGCGCGCGGGGCCGCACCGACGTGCCGAAGATTGTCGACTGGTACATGAACGGAAAGATCCAGATCGACCCGATGATTACCCACACGCTCAAGCTCGAAGACATCAACAAAGGCTTCGAACTGATGCATGAGGGCAAATCGATCCGTTCAGTCGTCGTGTTCTAGCTCGAAAAGCGTCACCCCAAGGAGGATCGACCCATGACTGTTGCACTCCATCCCTCGATCGATAACGGCATCAAACAGGGCAGCGGCAGCTTCGCCGGCGGCACGCTCGCATGCAAATGCAAGGACCATCAGGTCAAGGTCGCCGTCAAGGGCGACGTCGCGCATAACCATGCCTGTGGCTGCACCAAGTGCTGGAAGCCGCAGGGCGCGAATTTCTCCGTCGTCGCCGTGGTACCCCGTCAGAACGTCACCGTGCTCGAGAACGGCGACAAGCTCCAGATCGTTGACCCGTCGGCAGTGATCCAGCGCTACGCCTGCAAGGCCTGCGGCACGCACATGTACGGCCGCATCGAGAACAAGGGTCACCCGTTCTACGGCCTCGACTTCATCCACCCCGAACTGTTCCAGGAGCAGGGTTCGCAGGCGCCGCAATTCGCCGCCTTTGTCTCGTCGGTGATCGAATCGGGCGTGAAGCCGGAGCAGATGGGCGGAATTCGGGCTCGCTTCAAGGAGCTTGGACTTGAGCCCTATGACTGCCTGTCGCCGGCGCTGATGGACGCGATCGCGACCCACGTGGCGAAGGCCAAAGCTGCCTGAGCAAGGCCGCCAGACGTTTGCCGCGCCCCGTCAGCTCGCTGGTTCCACTACAGTCAGCGAGCCGGACGGGTCCGGCGCCGGGACAATCGCGGCGATGCCGCCGCTTCTCGACTGCGCTTGTGCGAGGGCCGTCAGCTCCCTCAGTCCTGGTCTCTGAACGACTGCGCAGGGCCGCCGGCTTCCTGCTTGAAGTCCGCGGCGCCTGCGTTTCTCCCTCCCTCGACTGAGGCATCCTGCTTCGTCCGCACAGGTCTTCTGACGGACGAAGCTTTTTTCAGTGTGCCCATCTCGAGAGGCGCGCGGCGTGATGCGGCGCCCTGCTTTTGACAAACCTTCGTTGCAATCTTTTCCCATCGAGAACAGCTGACTCAAGAACACTTGGCTGTAGAACACTTGGCTGTGAACGCTGAACCGAAGCGATCCTTGCTACGATCGCGACGTGACGATGCCGCGCGAACTCAATAATCAAGAACACGACGGGAGGTATCGAACGCATCAGGACATGACATTGGCATTCCTGAGTCCTGTCGGGATCTGCCCGCGCGGGATGACCGTTGGAATGCGACGCCGCGCAGCGGGCATGGCACCGACCGGCATCTGGAAAATCTGAAATCGGCAAGCTTATGAAGAGCGAGGAACGATCATGATCAAGGTGAAGATCAATGGCCAGGAACAGAGCTGGGACGGCGACCCGGATCTCCCGCTACTCTGGTTCCTGCGCGACGAGGCCGGGCTAACCGGCACCAAGTTCGGCTGTGGCCAGGCCCTGTGCGGCGCCTGCACCGTCATCGTCGACAAGGAAGCTGTGCGCGCCTGCATCACGTCGATCAACGACGTCGCCGGCCGCGAGATCACGACGATCGAGGGACTGCATCCGAACGGCGATCACCCGGTGCAGAAGGCCTGGCGTCAGGTCAACGTTCCCCAATGCGGCTTCTGCCAGGCAGGCCAGATCATGCAGGCGGCTGCGCTACTGATGGACAACCCAAAGCCGTCGCACGACCAGATCCGCGAAGCGATGTCCGGCAACATCTGCCGCTGCGGCTGCTACCAGCGCATCGAGAATGCGGTCCATCTCGCATCGACGGGAGTGTGACATGAATTTCATCGACAATCCCAGGAAGCTTCGTGGCTTCGAGAAGAACATCAGGGTCGAGAAGGTTTCGCGCCGCAGCATCCTGAAGGGACTCGGCATCACCGGCGGCTTCGTGCTCGCCGCCCCCGTGATGTCGCGCCAAGCGTTCGCCTATGAGACCGGCGCCGGCAAGATGCCGCACGGCGTCGTGGTCGATCCGCGCGTGTTCGTCGCGGTCGCGCCCGACGGCACCGTCACCATCCTCGCCCACCGCGCCGAGATGGGCACTGGCGTGCGCACCAGCCTGCCGCTGATCGTGGCCGAGGAGATGGAAGCCGACTGGTCGAGGGTCAAGGTGCAACAGGCCCACGGCGACGAGGTCAAATTCGGCAACCAGGACACCGACGGCTCGCGCAGCACGCGGCATTATTTGATCCCGATGCGCCAGATCGGGGCCTCCGCCCGCACGATGCTGGAGCAAGCCGCCGCGAAACGCTGGGGGGTGCCGGCGACCGAGGTCAGGGCCGTCAATCACGAGGTCGTCCACAGCGCGACGAGCCGCAAGCTTGGCTTCGGCGAGCTCGCGGCCGATGCCGCCAAGGAATCGGTGCCGAGCATCGAGGGTCTCAAGCTGAAGGACCCCAAGGACTTCCGCTATCTCGGCAAGGGCCAGATCGGCATCGTCGATCTCCACGACATTACGACTGGCAAGGCGCGTTACGGCGCCGACGTCCGCCTGCCTGGCATGAAGTATGCCGTGATCGCGCGCCCGCCGGTGACCGGCGGCAAGCTGGTCTCATTCGATCCGGACGCGGCGTTGAAGGTCCCCGGCGTCGAGAAGGTGATGCAGGTGCGCGGCTGGCCGTGGCCGTCGAAATTCCAGCCGCTCGGCGGCGTTGCCGTGATCGCGCGCAACACCGGCGCGGCGATCAAGGGCCGCGACGCGCTGAAGCTGACCTGGGACGACGGCGCCAACGGCAAATACGACTCCGTCGCCTATCGCAAGGAGCTCGAGGAGGCCTCGCGCAAGCCGGGCCTCGTCGTGCGCCAGGAAGGCGACGCCGAGGCTGCTCTGAAGGGCGCCGACAAGATCGTCGTCGGCGAATACTATCTGCCGCACCTTGCCCATGTCAGTATGGAGCCGCCGGTGGCGGTCGCCGACGTCAAGGGTGACAAAGCGGAGATCTGGGCGCCGGTGCAGAGCCCCGGCGGCACGCGCGAGGACGTCGCGAAGACGCTCGGCATTCCCGAGGGCAATGTCACGGTCAACGTCACGCTGCTCGGCGGCGGTTTCGGCCGCAAGTCGAAATGCGACTTCGCGCTCGAGGCCGCGTTGCTGTCGAAGGAACTCGGCGTGCCCGTCAAGGTGCAGTGGACGCGCGAGGACGACGTCCGCCACGATTTCCTGCACACGGTCTCCGTGGAACGGATCGAGGCAGGGCTCGACAAGAGCGGCAAGGTGATCGCCTGGCGCCATCGCAGCGTCGCCCCGACCATCGCCTCGACATTCGCCGCGGGTGCCAAGAACGAGGCGCCCTTCGAACTCGGCATGGGCCTCGTCGACATGCCGTTCGAGATCGCCAACATCTCCTGCGAGAACCCGGAGGCCGCGGCGTTCACCCGCATCGGCTGGTTCCGCTCGGTCTCGAACATCCCGCGCGCCTTCGCGGTGCAGTCGATGGTGGGCGAGATCGCCCATGCGACCGGCCGCGACCAGAAGGAGACGCTGCTCGCGCTGATCGGCAGTCCGCGCATCGTCAAGCCCGCCGTGAAGGACATGTGGAACTACGGCGAGCCCTTGGACAGCTATCCGATCGACACCGCGCGCCTGCGCAAGGTGGTCGAGCTGGTCGCCGAGAAGGGCGAATGGGGCCGTCAGGTGCCGAAGGGCCACGGCCTCGGCATCGCCGTGCACCGCAGCTTCGTCAGCTATATCGCGACCATCGTCGAGGTGGCCGTCGACGACAAGGGCAAGCTGACGGTGCCGCGGGTGGATACCGCCATCGACTGCGGCACCTATGTCAACCCCGAGCGCATCGCCTCGCAAATCGAGGGCGCGGCGATCATGGGGCTGAGTCTCGCCAAATACGGCGAGATCACCTTCAAGGACGGCAAGGTGCAGCAGAAGAACTTCGACGACTTCCAGGTCCTCAGGATGGACGAATCCCCTGGGGTGACCAACGTCTACATTGTGCCGCCCGGACCCGACACGCCGCCGAGCGGTGTGGGCGAGCCCGGTGTCCCGCCGTTCGCACCGGCACTGATGAACGCCATCTTCGCCGCGACCGGAAAACGCATCCGCAATCTTCCGCTCGGCAAGCAATTGGAGGCGTAAGGACGGGAACACAAGACGGCCTCGCGCCGTTTGCATCGATCTGACAGGAGCAGATCGATGACCAACATCTCAAGGGCGCTCGCAGTCTCGTTGCTGTCGAGCGCCTTTTTCATGACGACCACCGGCGCATTCGCCCAGGGCAACACCACGCCGCCGACCACCGCGACGCGCCCGAGCGCGCCGGACCAGAACTCCCTGCCCAACGCCAATGCACCGCCGCCCTCGACCACCCAGACCACCGGGCAGCACAATCCCGACCCCAAGGTTCAGGAGATGAACCAGAAGGAGAAGGACAAGGTCGAGCGCCAGGGGAAGTAGCGATCTGCGCATCGGCGTTTTGACGCCGTGATGATCGGATCTACTTCTTTGCCGAAGCGCATCGATGTGCCCTCTCCCCTTGCGGGCGAGGGCAGCGACGCCGGTTGCCACGATCCCGCTTGGGTGGGGGGTATGCCTGCGCGAGTCTCGCACATTGTGATGCGCGGATAGAACCCCTCATCCGGCGCTTCGCGCCACCTTCTCCCGCAAGGGGAGAAGGGAAGACGCCGACGCAAAATGCGGCGGACGCTGCCGTCCGCCGCATTTGCCCCCTGACACTCCGCTTCTTTCGATCCGCCAGCGGAGCTTACTTCTTCAGCGCGAACACCCAGACGACGCCGCCCTGCGGCACGTTGGCTTCGATGCCGATATTGTTGGTCACGAGTGCATCCTGGATGCGCTGCGCATCCACGCCCCATCCCGACTGGATCGCGATGTATTGCGTGCCGTCGATCTCATAGGAGACCGGCATACCCATGATGCCGGAGTTGGTCTTCTGCTCCCACAATAGCTCGCCGGACTTCGCGTTGAAGGCGCGGAAGTTGCGATCGTTGGTGCCGCCTACGAAGACGAGATCGCCTGCGGTCGCCGTCACCGATCCGAACAGCTGCGACTTGGGGAAGTTGTGTTGCCACATCTTCTTGCCCGTGACGGGATCCCAGGCCTGGAGCTCGCCGAAATGATCGGCACCCGGCTTCGTCTTCAGACCGATGTCCTCCGGCTTGGTGCCGAGCCAGAGCTCGCCGGGCTTGAGCGGAACCTTCTCGCCGGTGAACCCGCCGCAGAAATTCTCGTTGGCGGGCACGTAGACGAGGCCGGTCTTCTGGCTGTAGGCCGCCGACGGCCAATCCTTGCCGCCCCACAGTGACGGACAGAACTCCACGCGCTTGCCGACCATCGGCTTGTGCGCGGGATCGACGATCGGCCTGCCGCTCTCGGCATCGATGCCCTTCCAGACGTCGGTGGAGACGAACGGCCAGCCGGCGACGTAGTTGATCTTGGTCGGCGTGCGCTCGAGTATCCAGAAGATCGCATCGCGTCCCGGATGGACCAGGCTCTTGATGTTGCGGCCGTCGCGTTGCAGGTCGATCAACATCGGCGCTTCGACCTCGTCCCAGTCCCAGGAATCATTCTGGTGATACTGGTGATAGGTCTTGATCTTGCCGTTGTTCGGATCGAGCGCGAGCACCGACGAGGTATAGAGATTGTCGCCGGGATGCATCTCGCCGGGCCACGGCGCGGCGTTACCGACGCCCCAATAGATCGTCTTGGTGTCCTTGTCGTAATTGCCGGTCATCCAGGCCGAGCCGCCACCGTTCTTCCAGTCCTCGCCCTGCCAGGTGTCGTGGCCGGGCTCGCCTTCGCCGGGAATGGTATAGGTCCGCCACAGCTCCTTGCCGTCCTTGGCATCATAGGCGGCGACATAGCCGCGCACGCCGAACTCGCCGCCGGAGCCGCCGACGATGACCTTGCCGTCGACGATCAGCGGCATCAGGGTCATGTACTGGCCCTTCTTGTAGTCCTGCACCTTGGTGTCCCACACCACCTTGCCGGTCTTGGCGTCAAGCGCGACGACATGGTCGTCGGTGGTGGCGAGATAGAGCTTGTCCTCCCAGAGGCCGACGCCGCGGCTGGTCGGATGCAACTGGAACAGATCGTCGGGAAGCTGCCGCTTGTAGCGCCAATATTCGTCGCCGGTCTTGGCGTTCAGCGCGATCACCTGGCCCATCGGCGTCGCCACGAACATCACGCCGTTGTTGACGATCGGAGGCGCCTCGTGACCTTCGACCACGCCGGTCGCGAAGGTCCAGACCGGGGTGAGGTTCTTCACATTCGAGGTGTTGATCTGGTCGAGCGGGCTGTAGCCCTGCCCGTCATAGGTCCGCCGGTAGAGCATCCAGTTGGCGGGCTCCGGGTTTTCCAACCGCTGCGCGGTGACCGGAGAATAATTCTCGACCGGGCCTGATACGGCGGCGGTCGAGGCAAGAGTCGATGCAAGACACGTGAAGGCGACGAAGCCGGACAGTAACCACTGCTTCCTGGTCATGGACGTTCCCCTTTTTCATCCGTTTGAATTCTTATTTTGGATTCTTGTTTTGAATTCTTGTCGTTCGTCCCGTCGTCCGCCCATCGGCGGATGCGGCCTCTCGTGACGCGGGCACAACCCGCACGTCCATCATCCCGGCTGCGCGCCACCTACCTTTCCGATGAAGTTTCCGGCGACGCTGAGCGAGCCATCAGCCAGCGCCAGCGGCAGCGTAGCGAGCCGTCGCGGCGCCGGCCCGAACACGACCTGCGCGCCCGCGCGAGGATCGTATTCGGAGTTGTGGCACATGCATTTGAGCACTTCCTTGTCGCCGACATCGCTCTTCACCCAGGCCGTGACGGGACAACCGGCATGCGAGCAGATTGCCGAATAGGCGATGATGCCGTCGACAGCGCGTGCTTTGGTCTGCTCGTCGAACTCGGCGGGGTCGAGCCGGATGATCAGGATCTCGTTGAGGCGCGAGGCGCTGCGCACGACCGATGTCTTCGGGTCTTTCGGCCAGGCATGCACCGGCGGTCCGCCGGCCGGCAGATCGGCCGCGGTGACGGGCTTTCCCTCCTGATCGCCTTCGGAGAACACGAGCAGATCGCCCTTCTGAGGCCGCTCGTCGGAGCCGGGCGCATCCTCGCCCGCGTGCACCTGCGTGGAACAGGCAAGGCACGTCGTGGTGGCCAGCGCGCCAATCAGGAGCGCCCGCCGCGTTTTCTCCGTGCTGGCATCAGCTTCGGATTCCGCTGTGTTGTCGGAGGATGAAGAGGATGTGTTGAACGATGCACTCGACATGCGCCGTAGCTGGCGCTGGAACTCTGCCGAAAAAAAGGCAGAGATTTTTCCCGCAGTGCATCAATACGGCTTTGCTCGCACTGATTGAACGCGAACACGCGCATTCACGCGCATTTTTTGCAACGTCACGCTACGCGACCGGCATGATGATTTTGCAGATCAGGTCAATGCTGTCGGTATTGGTGCAATACGCCGACGCGCGGCGCGGTCGTAGCGACATCAGTGCGGCTTGCGTATTTCTCAGGCAGGCATTCTGTATTCTAGGAGCGGAGCACGTGACGCGGCGCAGCGATGCGCCCGGCCAATGTTGCCGACGCCATCTCAAAGCTGTCGGCGATGCGGCGCGCCCTGTCGATGAACAGCGCCGCCGCCGGCGCCGGGCAGACCTCGCGCGCGGTCTGTTCGAACAAATCGAGCCAGCGGTCGAAATGATGGCCAGCCAGGCTCAGCGGCATATGCGCCCGCATCGGGGAGCCATGGTAGCGGCCGCTCATCAGCACAACCGACGACCAGAAATCCCTGAGCTTGGCGAGATGCTCGTCCCAATTCTGCACGATCGCGAACACGGGCCCGAGCAGCTCATCCTCGCGCACGCGCCCGTAAAAGCGGGTGACGAGTTCCCCGATCATCTCTTCGGTGATCCCCGTGCGCTCGATCGCGTCCTGGGTCAGCAAATTCCGCCGTGCGGTCGCAGCCTCGCGCTCGGCCTTCAGTCGATCCGACATGTCCCTTGTTATCCGTTCCGTTGTTCCCGCAGGCCGCCCGTTCGACATTGTCGGGCCGATTGCGCGCGGCGTCTTTGTCGCAGCGCAAATCGCGGGGCCTGGCGGCGAGCACTCAACGCCCGCCGCCCGCGCCATTGTCAGGCGCTGTAGGTGTAGAAGCCCTGCCCGGTCTTGCGGCCGAGATGGCCGGCGTCGACCATTTCCTTGAGCAAGGGCGCCGCACGGTATTTGGGGTCGTTGAAGCCTTTGTAAAAGACCTCCATCACCGACAACATGGTGTCGAGCCCGACGAGATCGGCGAGCGCCAGCGGCCCGATCGGATGATTGCAGCCGAGCTTCATGCCGGCATCGATCTCTTCCGCCGTCGCAATCCCCTCCTGCAGCGCGAAGATCGCCTCGTTGATCATCGGGCACAGGATGCGGTTGACGGCGAAGCCGGGACTGTTCTTGGCCGTGATCGCCACCTTGCCGACGCGCTTGGCGAAATCGAGCGCCTTGGCGTGGGTGTCGTCGGAGGTCTGCAAACCGCGGATGAGCTCCAGCAGCGCCATGACCGGAACCGGATTGAAGAAGTGCATGCCGATGAAGCGGTCGGGGCGGTCGGTCGCTGCGGCGAGCTTGGTGATCGAGATCGACGAGGTGTTGGTGGCGAGCAGCGTGCGCGGCGACAGCGTCGCACAGAGATCCTTCAGGATCTTGACCTTGAGTTCCTCGTTCTCGGTCGCTGCCTCGATGACGAGATCGCAATCGACGAGCTTGGCGCGGTCGGTGGTGCCGGTGATGCGCTTGAGCGTGGCGTCGCGATCGCCCGCCGACATCTTCTCCTTCTTGACCAGGCGCTCGAGGCTGCCGCCGACCGTCGAAATCCCGCGG
Organism: Bradyrhizobium sp. MOS002; assembly: GCF_003020115.1. Lineage (GTDB taxonomy): Bacteria > Pseudomonadota > Alphaproteobacteria > Rhizobiales > Xanthobacteraceae > Bradyrhizobium. The sequence continues at coordinate 33,100 of NZ_PYFX01000022.1, read as the reverse complement.
TTCACCGCCGCATCGGAAATATCGACCATCACGACCGAAAGCCCGGCCGCGGCACAAATCTGCGCGATGCCGTTCCCCATGGTCCCTGCCCCGATGATGCCAACGGTTTGGATCATTGCCTCAAATCCTTCATCCTTGCGGACGTGCCATACCGGCCTCGCCCCATTGTTCCTGCATCAGGGTCTAGCACCGCCCCCGGGCGGGTGCGACCTGATCCTGTCCCTTCCTTAAGCATCCAAGGCGGGAATAAAGCCGCCTTTGGGTCGCGAAACGGCATGATTTGGTGCCCCCCGGGCCTGTTTGGCCCTGCCCATCTGCGGCATCCCGTCCCCGGGAGCGCCGAGCGTTCGGGAGCACCGGGCTCGAGGCGGTAGCGGCTCAACCGAGACGGAGCACCTTGCCCGGATTCATGATGTTCTTGGGATCGAGCGCCCGCTTGATCGTGCGCATGATGTCGAGTTCGGTCCGGGAGCGATAGTGCTGGAGCTCGTCGAGCTTCTCGATGCCGATGCCGTGCTCCGCCGAGATCGAGCCGCCCATGGAGGTGACGAGGTCGTTGACGGCCCGTGTGATCGCCGCGGAATACTGGGACAACGTATCGAGGTCCATGCCCTTCGGGCCCATGAAGGAGAAGTGCACATTGCCGTCTCCGATGTGGCCGAGCGGATAGGGGCGGATCGCCGGCAGGATTGCGAGCACGGCTTCGAGACCGCTGTCGATAAACTCGGGAATCCTGGAGACCGCGACCGACACGTCGTAGCTCAAGCCCGGCCCCTCGGTGCGCGATGCCTCGGCCACGGCCTCGCGAATCCGCCACATGTTGCGCGACTGCGCTTCGGTTTGCGCGATCACCGCATCCAGAACCCGGCCCGCCTCGAGTTGGTCGGCCAGGAACTGCTCCATCCTGTCCGACATGCCCGTGCCGCCGTCCTGGCGTGGCCGGGCCGATGACCATTCGAGAAGGAGATACCATTCGGTCTCAGCCTTGAGAGGATCCTGGGTGCCGGGAATGTGGCGCAGCACCATGTCGCTGCACGCACGGCTGATGAGCTCACAGGAGCCGACATTGTCATCGGAAGCGGCATGCGCCTCCGACAGAAGGTCGATGGCTGCCTTGGGATCGCGAATCGCGAGCCATGCCGTGCACACGTCTTTCGGCGCCGGCCAGAGTTTCAGCACCGCCTTGGTGATGATGCCGAGCGTCCCTTCGGCGCCCATGAACAGGTGCTTGAGGTCATAGCCGGTGTTGTCCTTCTTGAGTGCGCGCAAGCCGTCCCAGACATCGCCGTTAGCCAGCACGACCTCGAGACCCAGCACCAAATTTCGCGCATTGCCATAACGCAGCACCTGCACGCCACCGGCATTGGTGGACAGATTGCCTCCGATCATGCACGAGCCCTGAGCACCCAGGCTGAGCGGAAACAGGCGGTCGTGGCGCGCGGCAGTGTCCTGAAGCGTCTCCAGGATGCAGCCCGCCTCCACGGTCATGGCGTAGCCGACAGGATCGACATTCAGCACATGATTCATGCGACCGAGCGACAGCACGATGCCGCGGTGCATGGGCCACGGCGTGGCGCCGCCCATCAGGCCGGTGTTGCCACCTTGCGGAACGATGGCAATGCCGTTGTCGTAGCAAAGCTTGACGACAGCGGAGACTTCCGCGGTGCTGGCCGGACGCACGACCGCCGCGGCCTGCCCCGCCAGCGTGCCGCGCCAGTCGGTCACGAAGGGCAGCTTGTCTTGCTCGTCCAGGATCAGGCCTTTGTCGCCGACGATGGCCCGCAAGCAGTCGAGAACGGCTGAGGTCACGGGCGCGGTCGGAATCGAGGGGGCGGTGGGAAGGGCTGCACCCGGCATGCGTTCCTCTCTTTTCGGCCGTTCAGCGCCTTTGGGGCGCGCCGGCCTTCGTTCTTGTTTTCATTGTGGGCGGTGGTGCGACGACCCTAGCACAGGGGTCGCACTTGCGGGAACGTCCCCGGCATTAAGCCTTGTGCGGAATTGCCTGGAATGCCGAATGCAGGCGCACTTCCGCCGAGGTCCCGCATACCCTACTGTGCCCCGATCACATTCGGATTGGAGATCATGAGCCGCTTCTGGAGTCCGGTCGTCCATACGCTTTCGCCCTACGTCCCCGGCGAGCAGCCCAAGCAGGACGGCATCGTCAAGCTCAATACCAACGAGAATCCCTACCCGCCCTCGCCGCGCGTGCTGGCGGCGATCGCATCGGCTGCGGAGCGGCTGCGTCTTTATCCCGATCCGCGCGCGATGCGCCTGCGCGAGGCGATCGCGGCCCATTTCAATGTGGCGCCCGAACAGGTGTTCGTCGGCAACGGCTCCGACGAGGTTCTGGCTCACACCTTCCAGGCTCTTCTGAAGCACGACGCGCCGCTTCTCTTCCCCGACGTCACCTACAGCTTCTACCCCGTCTATTGCGGCCTCTATGGAATAGCGCACGACGAGGTGCCGCTCGATGCTGCGATGAAGATCGATATCTCCGACTACAGGCGACCATCGAGCGCCATCCTGCTCTGCAATCCGAACGCTCCGACCGGCACCACCCTTCAGCGCGACGCAATCGCATCGCTGCTCGCCGAACAGCCGGACCGGCTGGTGGTGGTGGATGAGGCCTATGTCGATTTCGGCGCCGAGAGCGCCGTGCCGCTGGTTGCACGCCACGACAATCTGCTGGTCGTCCAGACCTTCTCGAAGTCGCGCTCGCTCGCTGGCCTGCGGGTTGGTTTTGCGATCGGCCAACGCCCGCTGATCGAAGCGCTGGAACGGGTGAAGGACAGCTTCAACTCCTATCCCGTCGATTGCCTCGCGATCGCCGGCGCCGTCGCCGCGATCGAGGACGACGGCTGGTTCAGAGAGACCCGTGCCCGCATCATCGCAAGCCGCGAAACCTTGGCCCGCGACCTCAGACAACTCGGCTTCGAGGTGTTGCCGTCGCTCGCAAACTTCGTCTTCGCGCGCCATCGAAGCCGGAGCGGAGCAGATCTCGCGGCGGCGCTTCGCCAGCGTGGCGTTCTGGTGCGGCATTTCGGAAAGCCGCGCATCGAGGACTTCCTGCGCATCACGGTCGGGACGGAGGCCGAGTGTGCCCGGCTTGTCGAAGTGCTGCGCGGCTTGATCTGATCCAAATCTGATCCAAGGCACAAATCGCGGTTCGCGCCTGCCATGAAAGCTCTGCCTGCCGACCCTCGTCTTCTGTTGCTCGTGACGCGCCTCACACAAGCACCCGCGATGGTTTTGTGATTTAGACCACACCTGCTTCGTGCCCGAGCTGTTAGCGTCGCGCACATGAAAAAACATATTGCCTTCCCCATCCTCCTCACTGCTCTGCTCGTCGCCACGCCAAGCCTGGCAGCCGAGACCAAAGGAGCCGGCTCAACCTTCGTTTCGCCCGTGATGGCGAAATGGATCGACGCCTATAAAACGAAGACCGGCAACACCGTCAGCTATCAAGCAGTCGGCTCGAGCATCGGCGTCGGCCTGATCAAGAAAGAGGTCGTCGATTTCGGCGCCAGCGATATGCCGCTCGATCCCAAAGAGCTCGACAAGCTCGGCATGATGCAATTCCCGATCGTGATCGGGGGCGTCGTGCCTGTCGTCAATATCGATGGAGTGAAGCCCGGCCAGATCCGCTTCACCGGCCAGATGCTCGCCGATATCTATCTCGGCAAGCTCAAATCCTGGAACGATCCGGCCATTCGCGCGGTCAACCCCGACATCAGGCTGCCGAACGCACCGATCACGGTGGTCCATCGCATCGATGGATCCGGCACGACGTTCAACTGGTCGAACTACCTCTCCAAGGTCAGCCTGCAGTGGAAGACCAGCGTCGGAGAAGGCACCTCGGTCGAGTGGCCGCTTGGCGTCGGCGGCAAGGGCAATGACGGCGTCGCCTCGCTCGTCAGTCTCGTTCCCGGCGCGATCGGCTATCTCGAATATACCTACGCGCTGCAGCGGCTCGACAGGATTTCCTTCGGCGTCGTGCAGAACAGCGCCGGCAATTTCGTCGTCCCCGACGCCGCATCGTTCCAGGCTGCGGCCTCGAGCGCGGACTGGAAGGCGGAGAAGGATTTCCATCTCGTCCTCACCGACGCGCCCGGCGAAGACGCCTATCCGATCACGGCCACGACCTTCGTGCTGATGCCGAAGGCACCGCAATCCCCAGACCGGTCGGCGGCCGCCATCGATTTCGTCCGCTGGTCGCTGGAGAACGGAAAGCCGCAGGCCGAGACGCTCAACTACGTGCCGCTACCGCCTGCCTTGATCGACCAGATCGAACGCTATTGGCAGCAGAGCATTGGAGTAGCCCCGACGGTCTCGGCATCGGCCAACGTCAAACGATGAGGCCGAAGGCGAACCTCGTGCCATGCCTCCTGCCATGCCGCGCGCGGCTTTGATTTCCGGTCAAATTCGGGTTACCAAACCGCTCCACGCGAGTATTCTGTGATTGGCCTGCTGCCGGGAGGCCCCTCCTGCGGCAGGCAGAGTCACAAAGTGCCTGCGGAGCGCGATCGCGCCGCTGCTTCGCACAACGCTACCCTCAGGGAAATATACGTGAAACACCTCCGCAGTCCCGAAATCGACGCACCCAAGACATCGTGGCGGGCGCCGAAGCTCAGGCGCGGATGAACGACTTCGCGCGATCCATCGGCGCCGCATTCACGTTGATCGGCGGGGCCGACGCCGAGCTTCTGGCCATCGTCGGACTGTCGGTGCGCGTCAGCCTGACCGCCAGCATCCTCGCGCTCCTGATTGGGGCGCCGTTCGGGGCGCTGCTTGCGATCACCCGGTTCCGCGGGCGGCAGGTCATCATCGTCCTCACCAATGCCTTGCTTGGTCTTCCGCCGGTCGTGGTCGGGCTCGCGCTTTATCTTCTGCTGTCGCGCTCCGGCCCGCTCGGGGCCGCCGGCCTGCTGTTCACGCCGGCGGCCATGGTGGTCGCGCAGACGCTGCTCGCAACACCGATCGTGGTCGCACTGGTGCACCGGCCGGCGAGCCTGCTGTGGGCGGAGTATGGCGACCTGGCGCGGATCGACGGGCTGTCAACGCTACGCAGCATCGGCTTGCTGTTCGCGCTGGGCCGGACCTCGCTGCTGACGGCCTTTCTCGCAGCGTTCGGGCGCGCGATCGCGGAGGTCGGCGCCATCCTCATCGTCGGTGGCAACATTCGCGGTTTCACGCGCACGATGACGACCGCGATCGCGTTGGAGACCAGCAAGGGCGACCTGCCGCTGGCGCTCGGGCTCGGGCTGATCCTGCTCGCACTCAGCGTCGCAGTATCGACCGTCGCCTTCCTGCTAGTGGGACGCGTTGGGGAAAAATAGCTGCTCGCCCGCGACCTTGTAGCCGGCGATGGCCTCCTGCCCTTTCGAAGAGATCAGCCAGTCGATAAAGGCCTGCCCGTCCTGCGCCTTCACATTTGCATGCTTGGCCGGATTGACCAGCATGACGCCGTACTGGTTGAACAGCCGCTTGTCGCCTTCGGTCAGGACGGCGAGCTCGCCGCGGTTCTTGAACGACAACCAGGTGCCGCGGTCCGACAGCAGATAGGCATTCGACGACGACGCCATGTTCAGGGCCGAGCCCATGCCCTGGCCGATCTCGCGATACCAGCCGTCCTTGCCGGCACCGAGGTCGACGCCCGCCTCCTTCCAAAGCCGCAGTTCGGCCGCGTGCGTGCCGGACTTGTCGCCGCGCGAGATGAACGGCGCCTTCACGGCCGCGATTTTGCGCAGCGCCTCGGCCACGTCCTTTCCGCCGGCGATCTTCGCGGGATCGCTCTTGGGCCCGACAATGACGAAGTCGTTGTACATCACGTCGAAGCGCTTCACGCCCTCCCCTTCGGACATGAATTTGTCTTCGGCAGGCCTGTCATGGACGAACACGACGTCTGCATCGCCGCGCCGTCCGATGTCGAGCGCCTGGCCCGTGCCGACGGCAACGACCTTCACGTCGACGCCCCCGGCCTTCGAAAACAGGGGCAGCAAATAGCCGAACAGCCCCGACTGTTCCGTCGAGGTCGTCGAGGCCACAGTGATGGTGCGATCCTGCGCAAATGCGATCGTGGACCAGAGCAGAACCGCTCCGAGAGTTATTATCCGTTTCATGCCTCGTCCTTACACCAGATGCCGGATGTTCCAAACCCCGCGGCGAGTGCAGCCGCGCAGGGAACCCCCGACATTGCCGCAACGCGCTTGGTCATGATCCTCGCGGCGCTCCCCTGTGAGGAACGTCCGCTCCGCGCGCAAGTTGTCTTTAAGTCAACCCAGGAGGACAACCAGATGAAGAGGATCATTTTGGCATCTGCGTGCATCATGGCGCTGGCGACCGGCGGCGCCTTCGCACAGACACAACCCGCTCCCGGCGCATCCGGCCAAGCTGCATCCGGCCAAGGCGACGTCGGTCCTTCCTCGCGAGGCCCCGCGACCAAGGGCATGACGACCGGCACGTCGTCGAACATGCAGAACGAGGCCGCCGACAGCAAGGGCAAGCAGGCTCCGAGCACCGGTGGCAGCAACACGAACAACATGGGTAGCCAGGCCGGCGGCGGCGCGGGCTCCGGAAAGTAAGCTTGCGTCGATCAGAAGTCTCGAGAGGGGCGAACGTCCCCTCTCCAGAAGTCTTCGTGCCGTCAAAGCTTGTCGATGTCGTGCGTGAAGGTGGCGGGCCCGCAGCCACGCCGGCGAAATCGCAGCCGCGCGCTCTGATGTTCTGCAATTGGTCCCACCCACATTGACATCAGTGTGACAGCCGGGGATTTTTACATTGCTGGCGAATCAGCGATGGCCTCAAGCCGAGTACCTCTTGGACAACTCCCAGTGCTTTCGAGACTGATATCGTTGCTGCGCCGCATCCCCGCGGTGAAATGGGCGTTCACCCGGCTCCGGCCCTCGCCGCACGGCGGCAGCATCGACGTCGCGCCTGATACCGCAGACGCCTCGCCCCCCATTATTGCAGAAATTGCAGAAGCTGCACCGGCTCTCGACACCGGCATCAGCGCGGATCCGGCGCACTGCGACGACGCGGTCGCGGCTTCCGCCACCGAAGACGATACCGCCAGCCCTCTTATCGCGGAGAGCCCGCCGGAAGCGCCAGCCGATGTCAGCGGCAGCGACGAATCATCCCGGGAGACGGTGGCGGAAGTCGAGCCGATCGTCGTGGAGGGAGCTTCGGTCGCGATCATCGACGTCGAGCGCGAGCCGGTCGACGTTCCCGAACTCATCAGCAACAACGATCTATCTTCCGAACTCGCGGCCGACGTTGAGCCCGCTGTCGCGGAGAAGGTCTCGTCTGCCGATGTCGGGGTCGAGGTCGCTCCGGTCGACGCCGCCGCGCCCGTCGTTGACGTGGATACTCGCTCGGTTCTCGACAACACGTGTGTCGCGTTCGCCGATCGCGAAGTCTCGCCGGAGCATGTCCCAGAGGACAGCATCGACAGCGATCCCTCCCCCGGCGCCGCGGAAGACTCCACCGAGACGCCCGGCGTCGTCACGACTATCGAGCCGACTCCGGCCCTGGTGTCTCCGGCTCCGGAGATCCCGAGTGCACCGAAAGCTCGCGTGAGAGCCGTAGAACCCGCCGACCGCGCCGCGCTGGTCCGACAGCGTTGGGCGGAGACCGGGATCAGGATGTGGAATCCGCGCCTCCACGGCGCCGGTGATGCCACGCTGAACATTCAGGGGAGCGTCGGGTTGCTGCCGCCCGCGCCCGGCGAGACGATGCCGCGCTACGACAAGCTCGAATTCAGGATGCTCGGCGGACAGATCGTCTGCGAGGGTGTCCTCGTTGAGGCGCCCGTGCAGGCGGGCTATCGCAGCTTCACCTCCCTCGCCGAGCCTGGAAAACTCGAGCGGGTCCGCGAACCAACGCGGGAACGCCAGGCCGCTCTCGCCTGATCCCTGTTATCCTGGGCGACGATGCGCGTGATGTGCTAGACTGACATCCGCAAACGCAGGAGATCACATGCCCGCGAAATCATTGCGACTGGTCGTGATCGCCACCCTCTGTGTCTCGCAGGCATCGTTTGCAGAGGCCGGCAAGCGGCAGCGCCATGCGCCTGCTACCGATCAGGCCTCACCCTACAAGGCCGACCGCCTCTCCTCTTCGCGCGGAGAGACGATCATCAACACGCCCGGCCAAACCACCGTGCTGACGCGAGAGGTCCTCGACGACAAGAACGCGACGAGCCTCAAGGACGCCATGCGCTCGACCGCCGGCGTGACGATCGGGCGCTAGGCCACTTTCGCTCAGGGGATCGGATAGCCCTTCCAGACCCACTCCAGCGCCGACGGCAGCGTCTGCGCGATCGTGGGACGGTCGACGTGCTTGGCGTTGCGCACGAACAGAAACTGATAGTGGTAGCCTTTCTCCGCCAGCACCTTGGCCATCAGCGCGTTGGAGAGGGTCCAGTCGTGCATGCCGTCGGGAATGGTAGGGTTCGGATAGAACAAGTCCTGGTCGCCGCCGAAGAACCAGAAACGGATCGGCTTGGTCGGCGCAGCAACGATCAGCGGCACGCCGGGCGGCTCGGCCGGCGTGAGCACGCCCGCCTTGGAGATGAGATTGGGTGTGGCGGGCCCCGTCCATGCGCTGTGATATTCCCAGGCGCCGCCGCGCAGCGACGGGTCGTGCGGCCATTGCTGGTTGACCATGGTCGGCGAGAACGCCAGCACGCGGTGATAGAGATCGGGATAGAACCACGCCATGGTGAAGGCCGCCACGCCACTCGAACTCAACCCCATGGTCGCACGCCCATCGGGATTTTTGGTCAGCCTGACGTCGGCGTTCTTTTCGACCAGCGGCAGCACTTCACGCTCGACGAATTGCGCGTAGGCGCCTGACACCGCGTCATATTCGCGGCCGCGCTGACTGCCCTGCGCGTCCTGCCCGCCATTGCCGATCTGGATCGCGATCATCGGCGGCACGCGGCGCTGCGCGATCAGATTGTCGAGCGTGGTGGCGAGATCCTTGTAGGCGTTGGAGCCGCCGTCGCCGACCACGATGAACGGCGCCTCGCTGCCGCGCACATATTGCGCCGGCACATAGACGTCGATGGCGCGCGACCAGACGCCAGGATGGCTGGTGGTGACGATCATATGCGACTTGTCGTCCGGCGCCGTCACGGTCGTCATGATCGAGGAATTGGTGCAACCGGCAAGATCGTCGCGGATCAGACCCGGATTGTAGATGGTGCTCTCCTTCGACGAGAGCGTGAAGGATTTTGTCGTCCCGCGCGGCACGCCCTCCTTCGCGATCGTCTCCGGCGCAGCATTGTGGGTGGGGCCGATGATGAAATTGCCCTCGGCATCCGGTGGCGGCAGCGTTCCGTCAGGAAGCTCAGTGGCGCGTGGATAATTGGGATTGGAGGGATCGCGCGTCGGAGGCGTCGTCTTGAAGTCGAGACCCGCCTTATCGATGAAGAACGGGCCGGCCTTGTCGGTGGTGTTGGCCCCAGGCGGCACAGCCATGTTCTGGGTGACGCAGGCCGGCTGGGAGAAGGCAATCGAAGTAAAGGAGACGAGGGAAATCAGCGTCCCCGCAAAGACGGACAACGAATTGGTCATTTCAGCTCCCGGTACCGACGAGTCTTTCTGGCTCGCCTTGCGCAAAGTATGACGAGCCGCGTCCGCGCGGTCAAACCCCAGCCGGCCGCGTTGCAGCAATGGCGGCCATGCTCAAAACGGACAGGCACGGTTATTCCGCGCATGCCACGAAATTTTCCAGCCATGTGACCGTTGCTGCCGCACCTCGCACGACGTAGCTTGCCGGCCGGCCACGCAAAGGCCGCGCCCGATCAAGACGACAAGAACAATCTGCAAGAACAATCCCGGGAGACAAACCATGAAGAAGCTCACGGCCGCGCTGTGCGCGCTGGCGTTCCTCGCAACCGGCGCGCAGGCGCAGACCGTCAAGGACTTCCTGGCGGCGGTCACCAAGAAATGGACCACGCCGTTCGAGCCGTTCCAGCTCATCGGCAACATCTACTATGTCGGCACCGATGGCATCGCCGTCTACGTCATCAAGACCTCGCAAGGCCTGATCCTGATGGATACGGCGCTTCCGGAATCCACCGGCATGATCAAGGACAACATCGCAAAGCTCGGTCTCAAGGTCTCGGACATCAAGATCATCCTCAACACGCACGCGCATTTCGACCACACCGGCGGCTTCGCCGAGATCAAGAAGGAGACCGGCGCACAGCTCGTGGCGGGTGAGCGCGACAAGCCACTGCTGGAAGGCGGCTATTATCCCGGCGACGAGAAGAACGAGGATCTCGCGTTCCCGGCGGTGAAGGTCGATCGTGCCGTGAAGGAAGGCGACAAGGTGACGCTCGGCGACACCACGTTGACGGCTCACGCCACCCCCGGCCATTCGCCTGGCTGCACGAGTTGGGAGATGACCGCCAAGGAAGGCAATCAGGACCGCGAGGTGCTGTTCTTCTGTAGCGGCACGGTGGCGTTGAACCGGCTGGTCGGCCAGCCGACCCATGCCGGCATCGTCGACGACTATCGTGCGACATACGCCAAGGTGAAGGCGATGAAGATCGACGTGCTGCTCGGGCCGCATCCCGAAGTCTATGGCATGCAGGCCAAGCGCGCGGAGATGAAGGACGGCGCGCCGAACCCGTTCGTCAAGCCGGGTGAGCTCGCAACCTACGCCACAACCCTGTCGGAGGATTTCGACAAGCAGCTCGCCAAGCAGACGGCGGCGCTGGAGAAGAAATAGCGACCGTCTTGAGCTATCTTCACCTCTCCCTCTCTGAGGGAGGGGTGAATCCGGCATGCCGGCTCGCACCCTTGTCGGTGCGACAATAGGATGCGTTGGCGCACATGGTTAGCAGAGCGTAGCCGCAATTATGCAAGCTCTTTCAGCCAATCCCCGCACTTCCGCCGCCCGGATATCGTTAACGCAGCCTCACCGGTGCGCGTATCGAGAAGATTCGCGGCACGTCGAACCTCTCGCGAGGAGTCCAATCTAACGCCCCCTTTACCCCCGCCGTGCAAGATCGCCGGCGTTTTGAAGGGGATCCGGGGCTCGTATTGCAATGCCTGTCACCAATTTTAAGTCTCATCTCGCCGCCGTTGTAGAGCTGTTTCGGGTACCGGCCGACAATCCGGAGCTGATGCGCGCGCAATTCGACGCTTTCTCCAAACAGATCCCGCTGCTCTATTTCATCCTGATCACAAACACGATCGCGGTGGCTTATACCTATGTGCCGCTGGCACCGCCCTCTCTTAGTATGATCGTGCCCGCCGTCTTGATCGCGATGACAGGCTTTCGCACATTCTGGTGGCTGCGCCAGCGCCGTGTCGTCCGCAACGACGCCGACATCCTGCGCAACCTGCGCCTCACCAACTGGATCGCGGCGCCGATCGCCGCGGGTTTTACGGTCTGGTCGTTTGCCCTGTATCCCTACGGCGATCCCTTCGCCAAGAGTCAGGTGGCCTTCTATATGGCGGTGACGGTGATCGGCTGCATCTTCTCGCTGATGCATCTGCGTTCGGCGGCACTGATCGTGACGCTGGTCGTCGACGTACCCTATGTGCTGTTCTTCTGGGCCACCGGCGAGCCGACGCTGAAGGCGATCGCCGTCAACAATCTGCTCGTGTCGGGGGCAATGGTGACGGTGCTGTTCATCTACTATCGTGATTTCGCCGATCTTGTCGCCAGCCGCAAATCGCTGCTGGCCCAGCAGGCAGCCACCCAGGCCCTTTCGGACGAGAACTTCCGCCTCGCCAACCTCGATTCCCTGACCGAACTGCCGAACCGCCGCCGCTTCTTCGCCGAGCTGTCGAGTGCTTTCGCTGACGCCGAGCGCAGGAAAGTTCGCGTCGCTGTCGGGATCATCGACCTCGACGGCTTCAAGCCGATCAACGACAATTACGGCCATTCTGTCGGCGACCGCGTTCTGATCGAGGCGGGCCGGCGCATCCGCGAGGTCTGCGAGGGCTTCGGCCCGCAGCGGGTGGAATTCGCCAGGCTGGGCGGCGACGAGTTCGGCCTCGTGGTGTGCGGCGACCCCGATGATGCGGATCTGATGCGGCTCGGCGAACGCATCGGTGAACAGGTCAAGTTGCCCTACCAGCTCGACACCGCCCATACCGGGCTGTCCTGCTCGATCGGCTTCGCGCTATTCCCGCAATCGGCAACGACGGCGGAAGCGCTCTATGAATGCGCCGACTATTCGCTCTATCACGCCAAGCGCCATCTGCGCGGCCGCACCGTGATCTTCTCGAGCGAGCTCGAGGCCGAGATCCGCAGCCGCGGCGTCATCGAGAATTTGCTGCGCACCGCCGATTTCAGCACCGAGATGGACCTGGTGTTCCAGCCGATCGTGGACGCCATGAGCGAGCACACCGCCGGCTTCGAGGTCCTGGCGCGCTGGCACAGCTCCCGCCTCGGCCTGGTTTCGCCGGCCGACTTCATTCCGGCCGCCGAGCGCATCGGCCTGATCCGGCCGCTGACGCAGGCGCTGCTGGTGCGCGCGCTCGCGACGGCCAGGACCTGGCCCGACCACATCCGCCTGTCGTTCAACCTGTCTGCCCACGACGTCTGCTCGCCCGAGGGGATCCTGCCGCTGATCACCATCGTCGAGAAGAGCGGGCTGCCGCCGCACCGGATCGATTTCGAGATCACCGAGACCGCCGTTACCTTCGATTTCGTGCGCGCACAACAGTCGATCGCGGCATTGAAGGCGATGGGTTGCGGCATTTCGCTGGACGATTTCGGCACCGGCTATTCCTCGCTGAGCCACGTGCACTGGCTGCCGCTCGACAAGATCAAGATCGACCGCAGCTTCATCGCCGACGTCAACGACAATCCAGTGAGCCACAAGATCATCAAGTCCCTCACGGGCCTCTGTGACGACATGGAGATCGCCTGCGTCGCCGAGGGCGTCGAGACTCGCGCTCAGCTCGACACCCTGCGCCGGCTGGGATGCGACTTCATCCAGGGCTACTACTTCGCAAAGCCCATGCACGGCGACGCGATCGACGAGTATCTCGCAAAGGAACGCCAGCGCCTCGGCGGCGCCGGAGCCAGGGTCGTGGCCTAACGTCAGACCGCGCAGTAGCGCTCCTGGATGTCCTTGTCCGCTAGCAGCGCCGCCGCGCTGCTTTGATGCACGACTTCGCCCTGATCGATGATCACGGCACGATCAGCGAGCCGCAGCGCCCATTCGACGTTCTGCTCGACCAGGAGCAGCGTCTTGCCCTCGTCGCGCAGGCGACGGAACAGCACACCCATCTCCTCGACCAGGACAGGCATGATGCCTTCCGACGGCTCGTCGAGCAGAAGCATCTTCGGCTTCGCGATCAAGGCGCGTGCAATCGCCAGCATCTGCTGCTCGCCGCCTGACAGCGTGACACCCTCCTGGTCGAGGCGCTCCTTCAGGCGCGGAAAGGTCTCGGCGATCTCGTCGATCGCCACGCGCTCATCGATGTCGCTTCCTGCCGCGACAAGGCCGAGACGAAGGTTCTCGCGCACGGAGAGACCGGGGACGATGCGGCGCTCCTCGGGGACGTAGGCAAGACCGAGATGGAAGCGCTGATGGGCGCGAAGCTGCAGAAGCTCCCGGCCCGCAAAGCACACGCGACCCGTCGCCTTGGGCATCAGGCCCATCATCGACCGCAGCGTGGTGGTCTTCCCGGCGCCGTTGCGGCCCACGAGGGCAACCACCTCGCCGGGCTGCACATGCAAGGAAATGCCGTGAAGGACGTGGCTCGCGCCATACCAGGCGTGGAGATCCTTGATTTCGAGCAGTGCGGTCTCAGCCATAGCCTTCACTCTGTCCGAGATAGACCCTGCGGACCTCCGGATTGCTCCTGATCTCATCGGGGGCGCCGTCCGCAAGCAGGCGGCCATGATGCAGCACAACGACACGCTCGGACAGGCCCAGCACCATCTTCATCTTATGCTCGACGAGAAGCACGGTACGCTTCTCGGCGAGCCGTTCGAGCAGCGCGACCATGTCCTTGGTCTCCTCCGGCCCCATGCCGGCGGTCGGCTCGTCGAGCAGAAGCAACTCCGGCTCCGAGACCAACGCGATCGCGATCTCCAGCGCGCGCTGCTGGCCATGCGCCAGGAATTTCGCCAGTTCGGCGCGCCTGCCCAGCAGCCCGACCGCCTCGAGCGCAGCATCGGCACGGGCATTGAGTTCTGTAAGTCGAGCGCGGTTACGCCAGATGTCGTAACTCACGGTCAACGCCTGCGCCGCCACGCGAACGTTCTCGTGCACGGACAGGTCCGGGAAGATGTTTGTGATCTGGTAAGAGCGCGAGATGCCCTGATGCACGAACCGATGCTGCGGCAGGCCGTTCAGCTCGCGTCCCCTGAAGTGCAGCTTGCCTGACGTCGGTGTCAGCGCGCCGGAGAGGATGTTGAAGAACGTGCTCTTGCCGGCGCCGTTCGGCCCGATGATCGAGGTGAGCTGTCCGGCCGCAAAAGACACCGTGATGCCTTCGAGCGCGACGAAGCCGCCGAAGTGCTTGCCGATCCCCTCGGCACGAAGCAATTCGCCGCTCATGGCCGCGCCTTTCCGACACCCAGTGTGTCGAGCAGCGTGCCCCAGATGCCCTTGGGCAGGAACAGCACGAACAGGACGAAGATCGCGCCGACGAACAGCTGCCAGTGTGGGGTCCAGACCGAGATGACGTCCTCCAGGATCAGAAACGCCGCCGCGCCGACGAACGGCCCGAAGAAGCTGCGCGCGCCGCCGAGCAGCACCATCATCACGATCATGCCCGAGGTCTGGTAGTGCAGGATGTCGAGCGGCACGATCGACAGATGTAGCGCCAGCATGCAGCCACCGAGCGAGGAGATCGCGCCCGACAGCATGAACACGATCAGCTTGCTGCGCTCGACGTCATAGCCGCAGGCCCGCGCCCGCTGCTCGTTCTCGCGGATTGCCTCGATCACGGCCCCGAAGGGCGAGTTCAGGATGCGCGACTGGAACCACATGGCCAATGCGGCGAAGGCCATCAGCACATAATATTTGTTGACGGGGTCGAGGAAATTGACGGGGAAGCCGAGCAGGCTGATGCGATCGACGGTAAAGCCGCGCAGGCCATTCTCGCCACCGGTGAAGGACGAGGCTTGGAGCGCCACGTAATAAACGAGTTGGGCCAGCGCAAGCGTCACCATGGAGAAGTAAATGCCGCGGGTGCGCGTCGAGACGATGCCGATCGCGGCGGCGAGGCCGGTGCTGAGCAGCACGGCGATCGGCACCGCGGCGAACCAGGGCACGCCGTAACGGCCGATCGCGATGCCGGTGAAGTAGGCGCCAGCGCCGAAGAAGGCCGCTTGGCCGAACGACAACAGCCCGGTGTAGCCGAACAGCAGATTGTAGCCCATCACAACGACGCCGTAGATCAGGACGTTGACGGCCAGCGCCTGGGACGGCAGCAGCCAGGGCAACACAGCCAGCACCGCGATGGAGAGCAACACGCGTTGGTCGAGAAGCCGGCCGAGCCCGCTGGACGACGGTTTGGCGACCGCTTCGCCGCTCGATGGTGAGGTCACGCGGTCCTCCCTCTGATGCCGAACAGGCCCTGCGGACGGATCAGCAGCACCACGGCCATCAGCGCGAACATGACGATGGTGGCCATCTCCGGCGCGAACAACGCGACCAGGCTGATGGAGATGCCGACCATGAGGCCTGCGACGACAGCCCCGACGATCGACCCGAGGCCGCCGATCACGGTCACCACGAAGGCTTCCGCCAGCACCAGCGAGCCCATCTCCGGATTGACGCTACGCATGGGACCCGCGAGCACGCCGCCGAGCGCGGCCAGCCCGACACCTAGCCCGAAGATCGCGAGCCAGACCCGGCCGATGTCGACCCCGAGCACCTGCATGATGGTTGGATCGCGGGCGCCCGCGCGCACGATCAAGCCGATCCGCGTCTTCTCCAGCGTCAGCCAGAGCACCAGGAGCACCACCGCCACCAGCGCAATGACGAACAGGCGGTAGCGCGGGAAGAAGCCGATGCCGAGATCGAGCACGCCGATCAGCTGCGGCGGGGTCGGAAACGGGATGCCGTCACTGCCGAACACGATCCGCACGCCCTCGACCAGGATGTAGCTGAG
Source organism: Bradyrhizobium sp. MOS002 (assembly GCF_003020115.1). Classification (GTDB taxonomy): domain Bacteria; phylum Pseudomonadota; class Alphaproteobacteria; order Rhizobiales; family Xanthobacteraceae; genus Bradyrhizobium. The sequence goes on along the minus strand of NZ_PYFX01000022.1, from coordinate 17,003 downwards.
GCCAAAGGTGAGCAGCAGCGGATCGTCGATCGAGCGCCCATAGAGCCTGCGGATCAGGACGTACTCGATCAGCATGCCGAAGCCGCCGATCAGGATGGGCGCCAGCAGCAATCCCCACCAGAAGCTTCCGGTGAGAGACGCCAGATACAGCCCCGCATAGGCCCCGATCATGAACAGCGCGCCATGGGCGAAATTGACCACCCCGAGCATGCCGAACACGATCGTCAGTCCAAGCGCAGTGATCACCAGGACCGCCCCAAGGGCGATCCCGGAAAGAAGCTGCATGATGATCAACGACAGGTCCATTGCCCAGGCTTCAGGTCGCGTGGCCCAGCTCGCTGCAACTGCGCAGCATGTCGTCGGAACCCGTGTCGTTGGCGAGAATGGCGAACAGATCGTTGTCGTTGGCCATGGCGGACTTCTTCTTGGACTCCAGCACCAGCACCGGCTGCACCGACTGGTGGTCGCATTTGCGGTAATGCTGCGGACCCTTGGTCAGGTCGTATTGCAGCTTCTCCAGGGCATCGACCACCTTGTCGGTATCGGTGCCACCCGCGGTTTGCATGGCCGCCAGCAACGACCCGACGCCGGCATAACCGTAGGCGCCGTAATCGGTCGGGATCGCGCCGCCATTGGCTGCCTTGAAGGCGGCGTTGAAAGCAGCAGCGGACTTGCTCTGCGTCTCCAGGCCCCAATAATAGTTGGCGCCGCCGACCACGCCCTCGAACACGTCGGGGCCGACCGCGAGCCGCTGGTTGTGCAGGATCACCGGCACGACGATCTTCATCTGCTGCTTGACGCCGAAATCCACCGCCTGCTTGATCGCATTGGCCTGGTCGCGGCCGAAATTGGAGATGCAGAGCACGTCCGGCCGCAGCGACATCAGGCGCGGCATGAAGGTGGAATAGTCGGCAGCGCCGAACGGATGCAGGATCTCGCCGACATTGTCGGCGCCGATCGCCGTCTGCGCACGCTTGAAGCCGCGCAGCATCTCATGACCATAGGCATAGTCGGCGACGAGGTGCGCGACCTTCATGCCCTTCTTCAGGGTCTGCCGTGCCACGGCGGCGGTCGTCATGTGCGGGTTCAGCGCTTCATGGAAGGTGTATTTGCTGAAATCCTTGGCCTCATTGATGGTGTCGGACTGGCTGATCGAAACGTAGATCACGCCGCGGGCGCGGGTGACCTCATTGACCGCCAGCTGCACAGCGCTGGAGAGCGCGCCGACCACGGCGTGAACCTTGTCCTTCTCGATCAGCTCCAGCGTACGGGTAGCGGCCTCGCCGGCATTGAGCTTGTCGTCGCGCACAAGCAGCTCGACCTTGCGGCCGCCGATGCCGCCCTTGTCGTTGGCGAGTTTGACCGCAAGCTCGGCGCACTTGACCTGGTCGCGCGCTTCCGCAGCGAACGGGCCGGTCAGCGGGGTCGGAAAGCCGATGCGGATGGTCTCGTCCGCGGCGCGGCCGAGCCGCGGCATGGCGAGCAACGCCGCGCTTGCGGAAAGACCGGCGAGTGCGGTGCGGCGGGATATTTTCAGGGTCGAACCGGACTTGGGCATGATTTCCTCCAACTATCTTTTTTCTAGAATCGCTTCAGGGCTTTCAGGACTTTTGCGGGCGTGATCGGGATGGAATTGATGGTCGCATTGAACGGTGTGAGCGCATCGTTGACGGCGTTCAGCACACAGGCCGACGCCGCCGCCGTCCCCGCCTCGCCGCACCCCTTGGCGCCAAGCTCCGTGTCGGCAGTCGGCGTCTCGACGTGGGCGATGACGATGTCGGGCATCTCCATCGGCATCGGGACGAGGTAGTCGGCGAGCGAGCCGTTCACGAGTTGGCCCGTCTCGCTGTAGCGGCATTCCTCGAACAGTGCCGCGCCCAGTCCTTGCACGATGCCGCCGCGGAGCTGCTCGTCCACCAGCATCGGATTGATGACCCGGCCACAATCCTCGACGATGAAATGCTTCAACATCTTGATGAAGCCGGTCTCGACGTCGACCTCCAGCGAACAGCCCTGGATGCCGTTGGTGAAGGCGAACGGATAGCCCTGTGGCGCGAAATGATGGCTCACGGTGAGCTGGGCCTGCGTGCCCGGCGGCAGCGTATCGGAGCGGAAATAGGCAATGCGCGCGATCTCGGAGATCGGCATCCGCTGGTTTCGTGTGCCGGCGTCGACGACCTCGCCATCGATGATGTCGAGCGCCGATGGTTGCTCCTGGAGGATGAGCGCGGCGATCTCCAGGATGTTGCGCCTGAGCGCGCGCGCGGCCTGAAGCGCGGTCTCGCCGCCGATGCCGGCGCCACGGCAGGCCCAGGTGGCGCCGCCGTGCGGCGTCACCTCGGTATCGCCGGTGATGACCTTGACGTGCTCCTGCGCGAGCCCGAGCTGATCCGCCACGATCTGGCTGATGATCGCCTCGGTGCCCTGCCCCTGCTCGGTGACCGAGATCAGGCAGCGCACCTCGCCTGATGGCGTGAGGCTGAGGATCGCGCCGTCCTGCGAGGAGATACGGGCTCCGCCAACGCCATAGAACGCGGGACTTGGATTGGTGATCTCGACAAAGGCCGCGATGCCGATCCCGTGATAGACGCCGCTCTTGCGCAACTCGGCCTGCTCGGCGCGCAGCGCATCATAATCCATTATCTCGTGCAGCCGCTTCAGGCAGGCCTGATGCGATAGCGCCTCGAAACGGTAGCCGGTCGGCGAAGTCTGCGGATAGGCATCATCAGCGATCAAATTCTGCGCTCGGATCGCGAGGGGATCGAGACCGAGCTTCACCGCGGCCATGTCGACCAGCCGCTCCGTGACGGCGCAGGCGATGGGATGGCCGACGGCGCGATACTGGCTGGTCTGCACCTTGTTCTGGAAGATCACCTCGAGCGTCGCGCGATAGTTCTTGAAGCGGTAAGGCGCGCCCATCAGGCGGATGACCTGGTTGCCCTCCACCACGCTTGTCCGCGGATAGGTCGAAAACGCCCCGATTGCGGTCAGGTCCAGCACGTCCATCGCCAGGATCTCGCCCTCGGCATCAAGCGCCATCCGGGCGCGGACGCGGTGGTCGCGGGCGTGAATGTCGGAGACGAAGGACTCCATGCGGTCGGCGACGTATTTGACGGGACGGCCGAGCAGGATCGAGAGGCCGACCACGGCCATGTCCTCGTGATAGACATGCAGCTTCATTCCGAAGGAGCCGCCGATGTCGGTCGCGATCACGCGAACGCGGGCCTCCGGGATGCCGTAATGGCGCGAATAGAGGTCCTGGAACTGATACGGCGTCTGTGTCGCGTGATGCACGGTGAGGGCACCGGCTGCGGGATCGTATTCGGCGACGATGGCGCGCGGCTCCAGCGTCACAGCCGTATGGCGTCCGAAACAGAATTCCTCTTCCACCACATGGGCCGCATGCGCAAAGGCGTCGTCGACGCTGCCGTTGTCGAGCTGGCTGCGGAAGCAGACGTTGTTGCCGCTGCCGGGATTGATCAGCGGCCCGCCGGCCTCACGCGCGCTGTCGATATCGGCGACGACGGGAAGGTCCTCGTAGTCGATCTCAATCAGTTCCAGCGCATCCTCGGCGATCGCTCGACTTTCGGCAACGACTGCAACCACCGCCTGCCCGGCCCAGACCACGCGGTCGAGCGGCAGCGGTAATTGCGGTGCCGAGGTCATTCCCTTGAAATGGTCGAGTGTGCCGGTCCAGGGCGTGCAGATCTTTGCGAGATCGGCACCAATCGCGACGAGATGCACGCCTTCGAGCGCGCGCGCCTGCGCGACATCGATCGAGATGATCTTCGCATGCGCATGCGGGCTGCGCAGGAACGCGGCATGCAGCATCCGCGGCAGCCTGAGGTCGCTGACATAGCGCCCGCGCCCGGCGAGCAGCCGCTTGGCGTTGGGGCGCGGCACGGAGCGGCCGATATAGGAATTCGGGCGATCGAGCGAGGTCAGCGGCGCGCTCATGTCGCGCCTCCGCTTTCGCTGCGCGCTTTAGCCACGGCGTCGATGGCATCCACGATCGCTTCATAGCCGGTGCAGCGGCAGTAATTGCCCGACAGCGCGTCACGAATTTCCTCGCGGCTGGGCTGGGTCACCCGCGAAAGCAATTCGTGCGCGTTGACCAGCATGCCCGGCGTGCAAAAGCCGCATTGCAGAGCGTTGCGGCGGTGGAATTCGGCCTGGAGGTCGGCGATCACGCCGCTCTCGGTGAGCCCTTCGATCGTATCGATCCTGGCACCGTCAGCCTGCACCGTGAACATCAGGCAGGCGTGGACGGCTTGGCCGTCGAGCTGCACGAGACAGGCGCCGCAGGCGCCCATCTCGCAGCCGGCATGCGTGCCGGTCAGCTCGAGCGCGTTGCGCAGGCAGTCGACCAGCGTCTCGCGCGGCGCGACCTCACAGGCGACCTTGCGGCCATTGACGACGAAGCGAACGCGCACGGTCTCGTCCGCATCGTCCAGAAGGGATTCGTCGAAGCCGCTCATGCGCGCTCTCCGAGACGTCCGAGCATGCGCCCGAGCAGAACGCGGGCGAGATGCAGCCGCATCGCCGGCGGCACCTCGTCGCTATCAGGTGGCGCGAGATCGCCTTCGAGCGCCGCCTGCGCTGCGGCGATGCGTTCGGCGCCAAGGCTCGAGCCGATGAGCGTAGCCTCCGTTCCCTTCACCCGCGTCGGCGTATTGCCGACGGAAAAGAACGAGATCCGTATGTCGTCGATGCGCTCGCCGGTGGAGGTCGCGAGCATGCCGCAACCGACCAGCGCATAATCCCCGCGGCGCCGGGCCAATTCGTCAAACGCAAAGCGCTGATCGGCCTTGAACAGCGGGACGAAGACCGCGGTGATCAGCTCACCGGGCTGCAAAGCTGTCTCGAACAAGTCGACGAAGAAGTCATCGGCCTTGACGCGCCGGCCGCCGGAAGGGCCGATAATCTCGATCTCGGCACCGAGCGCCAACGTCATCGCCGGAAATTCGGAAGCCGGATCGGCGTGCGCGACACTGCCGCCGAACGTGCCGCGGTTGCGGATCGCGGGATGGGCGACGAAGGGCGCAGCCGCATGCAACAGCGGCGCGAATTCGGCGATCAGCGGCTCGCTCAGCATCTCGCAATGGCGCGTCAACGCGCCGATGCGCAAATACCCGCCTTCACGCCTGACGCCGCGCAGCTCGGAAATGTGCGTGATATCGATCAGAAGCCGTGGCGCCTGCAGCCGCAGCGACAACGCCGGCACGAGGCTCTGGCCGCCGGCAATGAAACGCGCATCGTCGCCGGCGCGCGCGCGAGCGTCCAACGCCTGGTCGATCGTCGCAGCGCGAAAATAGCTGAAAGCCCTCGCCTTCACCGCCGTTTCCTCAGATCCCTCGGCTCATCAGCCGGGACGCCAGATTTGTAACCATCTGGTCTCAAAATCCTGACACGCCGTCAGAAGCCGGTCAACAGGAAATGACCATTTGGTTACAAATGCGCGTTGGGCTATGAAGACGATTGGACGTGCGATTCAGCGACGAAATGGCCCGAAAAGCGCAGAAAACGACAAAGCGACCGGTCCGAAGGCGGACCGGGACAGGCAGCAAGTCCGCGCCCAAGCGCCGCAACATGCGTGCGGCCGACCGCGAGCGCGCAATCCTGGACGAGGCAATCCGATTCTTTGCCGAGCGCGGCTTCGAGGGGCAGACGCGCGAGCTCGCCAAGCGCCTTGGCATCACCCACTCCGCGATCTATCGCCACTTCCCGAGCAAGGAAGCGCTGATCGAGCGAGTCTATCAGGAGGTTTATCTCAGCCGCTGGTCGCCCGATTGGGGTCCGATGATCCGCGACCGCTCACTATCACTGGAGGCGCGGCTGACACGCTTCTATCTCGACTATGTCGAGCGCGTGTTCGAGTATAATTGGGTGCGGATCTTCGTCTTCTCCGGTATGAAGTCGTTCGGCATCACCGGCCGCTATCTCGACATCATCAGGCGCGAGATCATCGAGCCGGCGGCCGACGAGCTGCGCCGCGACCTGAAGCTGCCCGAAACAAAGGTGCATCCGCTCGGCGAGCGCGAGACTGAGCTGTTCTGGGGCCTGCACGGCCGCATTTTCTATCTCGCCATCCGCAAATTCATCTATGCGACGCCAATCCCGGCCGATCTCGACGTGATCGTCCGCGATGCCGTCCAGACTTTCATGGACGGTGCGAAGACGACGATGCCGAGACTGCTGGCGCGCGACTGAGCCTGGCTATGTCGCCAGGCTCGGCAGATCGAGCCCCTTGTCGCGGGCGCATTCGATCGCGGTGTCGTAGCCCGCGTCGGCATGGCGCATGACGCCGCTGGCGGGATCGTTCCAGAGCACGCGCGCGATCCGCTTCGCCGCTTCAGGCGTACCGTCGGCGACGATCACCATGCCGGCATGCTGGGAATAGCCGATACCGACGCCGCCGCCATGATGCAGCGACACCCAGGTCGCGCCGCTGGCGCAATTGAGCAGCGCGTTGAGCAAGGGCCAGTCGGACACGGCGTCCGACCCGTCCTTCATCGCCTCGGTTTCGCGGTTGGGGCTCGCCACCGAGCCACTGTCGAGATGATCGCGGCCGATCACGATGGGTGCCTTCAATTCGCCGCGCGCCACCATCTCGTTGAAGGCAAGGCCCAGGCGATCGCGATCACCTAGCCCGACCCAGCAGATCCGTGCCGGCAAGCCCTGGAACTTGATGCGCTCCCTGGCCATGTCGAGCCAATTATGCAGGTGCTTGTCGTCAGGCATCAGCTCCTTGACCTTGGCGTCGGTCTTGAAGATGTCCTCGGGATCGCCCGACAGCGCGGCCCAGCGGAACGGCCCGACGCCGCGGCAGAACAAGGGACGGATATAGGCGGGGACGAAGCCGGGAAAATCGAAGGCGTTCTTCAGGCCCATGTCCTGCGCCATCTGGCGGATGTTGTTGCCGTAGTCGAGCGTCGGAATGCCTTGGGCATGGAAATCCAGCATGGCCTGGACGTGCTCGACCATCGAGGTTTTCGAGGCGCGCTCCACGGCCTTGGGATCGGCGGCGCGCTTGACTTCCCACTCGGCGAGTGTCCAGCCCTTCGGCAAATAGCCGTTGATCGGATCGTGCGCGCTGGTCTGGTCGGTGACGATGTCGGGCTTGACGCCGCGGCGGACAAGCTCGGGAAAAATCTCCGCGGCATTGCCGAGCAGGCCGACCGAGACCGCCTTCTTCGTCTTCGCCGCCTCCGCCATGATCGTAAGCGCCTCGTCGAGCGTGGAGGCCTGGCGATCGAGATAACCGGTGCGCAGACGCATCTCGATGCGGCTCGGCTGGCATTCGACCGCCAGCATCGAAGCCCCGGCCATGGTCGCAGCCAACGGCTGCGCGCCGCCCATGCCGCCGAGACCGGCTGTCAAAATCCATTTGCCGGCGAGGCTGCCGCCATAATGGCGACGCCCGACCTCGACAAAAGTCTCGTAGGTGCCCTGCACGATGCCCTGGCTGCCGATATAGATCCAGGAACCCGCCGTCATCTGGCCGTACATCATCAGGCCTTTGCGATCGAGCTCGTTGAAATGGTCGAGCGTCGCCCAGTGCGGCACGAGGTTGGAGTTGGCGATCAGGACGCGCGGCGCATCGGCATGGGTACGGAACACGCCGACCGGCTTGCCGGACTGGACCAGCAGCGTCTGGTCGTCCTCGAGTTCTCGCAGCGAAGCGACGATCCGGTCAAAGCTCTCCCAGTCACGCGCGGCGCGGCCGATGCCGCCATAGACGACGAGCTCGCTCGGACGTTCTGCAACGTCAGGATCGAGATTGTTCATGAGCATGCGCAAGGGCGCTTCCGTCAGCCAGCTCTTGGCGCTGATTTCGCTGCCGCGGGGCGCGCGGATGGTGCGGTCATTGTCCAGTCGGCGGTTCATGCGGAACACCTCGTCAGGCAAGCGTCGGAAACGGGTCAGTTGAAAGTACGGCGAGCGCCGCAGCCGGCAGCGCGTCGGCTTCGACCAGCGCTGCAGCCTTGGCGAGATCGCCGGCCATGTAGCGGTCGGCGCCGAGCGCCGGCACCTGCTCGCGCAGTGCGGCAATAACGGCGACGAGCGGCGCGCTCGTCGCGTGCGGCGCGCGCAGCGTGATGCCCTGGGCGGCGACCAGGAGCTCGATGCCGAGGATAGCAGCGAGATTGTCGGCCATGTCGGACAGCCGTCGTGCAGCATGCGCGGCCATCGAGACGTGGTCTTCCTGGTTGGCACTGGTCGGCGTCGAGTCGATCGAGCAGGCGGCCGCGCGCTGCTTGTTCTCGGCATAGAGCGCCGCCGCCGTCACCTCGGCGATCATGAAGCCGGAATTGATACCGGGATCGGGAGTCAGGAACGGCGGCAGACCGAAATTGAGCGCTGGATCGACCAGCGTCGCAATGCGCCGCTCGCTGATCGCGCCAATCTCCGACAGCGCGAGCGCGATGGTATCCGCGGCAAAGGCCACCGGTTCGGCGTGGAAATTGCCGCCGGAGACGATCTCGCCGGTCTCGACCAGCACGAGCGGATTGTCGGTGACGGCATTGGCCTCGACGATCAGCGTCCGCGCCGCTTGCACGATCAGGTCGAGCGCAGCACCCGCGACCTGCGGCTGGCAGCGCAGGCAATAGGGATCCTGCACGCGCTCGTCGCCTTCGAGATGCGACAGGCGGATGTCGCTGCCGTCGAGCAGCGCCATCAGGGTTGCCGCCGCCGCGATCTGTCCGGAATGACCGCGCAGCGCCTGGATCTCGGGGCGGAACGGCGCCGTCGAGGCCATCGCCGCATCGACCGACAGCGCGCCGGTGACGAGCGCGGCGCGGGCCATGCGAAATGCGCGCAGCACGCCGGAGACGGCGTAGGCGGTGGAGAATTGCGTGCCGTTGATCAGCGCGAGCCCTTCCTTGGGACCGAGCGTCAGTGGCGTCAGGCCGGCTGCGGCTAGCGCCTCGCTGCCCGATACGGTCTTGCCGTCGACGATCGCCTGCCCTTCGCCGATCATCACAGCGGTCATATGCGCGAGCGGCGCGAGATCGCCGGAAGCACCGACCGAACCTTGCTGCGGCACCAGCGGTGAGACGCGCCGCGCCAGCATGGCTTGCAACTGTTCAATCACCTCGCGGCGCACACCGGAGGCGCCGCGCCCGAGCGAGATGATCTTCAGCGCCATCATCAGACGGACGATTGGCTCGGGGGTTGCCGCACCGACGCCGCAACAATGCGAGACAATGAGATTGCGCTGGAGCAGCGCGGTCTGGTCGGGCGGAATGCGCTTCGAGGCAAGCTTCCCGAAGCCGGTGTTGATGCCGTAGACGGGGACGTCGGCTCGCGCAGCCCTTGCAACGATCTCCGCCGCCGCGTCGACGCGCGGCCAGAACGCGGGATCGAGAACGGCAGATGCGCCTTCGAGCACGCGCGCGAGATCGTCGAGGCTGACCTTTCCCGGCTTGACGACGATCGGCGCGCGTTGCTCTGTCACTGTCCCCTCCACACCCGGCGGTGCAGCGGATTGAAGCCGATGCGATAGACCAGCTCGGCGGGACGCTCGATGTCCCATATCGCAAGGTCGCACCATTTGCCGGCCTCTAATGTGCCGGTATCATCGAGCACGCCGAGCGCTCGCGCGCCTTCGCGGGTGACGCCGGCAAGGCATTCAGCCACATTCATCCGGAACAGCGTCGCGCCCATGTTCATGGCGAGCAGGAGCGAGGTCAGCGGCGAGCTGCCCGGATTGCAGTCGGTCGCGAGCGCCATGGCAACGCCGTGCTTGCGGAAAGTCTCGACCGGCGGTTTCTGCGTCTCACGGATGAAGTAGAAGGCGCCGGGCAGCAGCACGGCCACCGTTTTAGCCTTTGCCATCGCGGCGGCACCGGCTTCGTCGGTGTGCTCGAGGTGATCAGCCGATAGCGCCGAGAATTTCGCAGCGAGCGCAGCACCGCCGAGGTTCGAGAGCTGGTCGGCATGCAGCTTGACCGGCAGTCCAAGCCGCCTCGCCGTCTCGAACACCCGCGCCGTCTGCTCCCCGGAAAATGCGATACCCTCCATGAAGGCATCGACGGCATCGGCGAGGCCCGCCTTCGCGACCGCAGGCAACATCTCCTTGCACACGAGATCGATGTAGCGATCCTTGTCGCCACCGGCTTCGATCGGCAGCGCATGCGCACCGAGAAACGACGTGCGGATCGCGACCGGCCGCTGCCGGCCCAGGCTTCGCGCGGCCGCCAGCTGCCGCATCTCAGTCTCAGTGTCCAAGCCGTAGCCGGACTTGATCTCGACCGTGGTGACACCCTCGGCAATCAGCGCATCGAGCCGCGGCAGCGCGTGTGCTGCGAGTTCGGCCTCGCTTGCCTTGCGCGTCGCAGCCACCGTCGAGACGATGCCGCCGCCGGCGCGCGCGATCTCCTCGTAGCTCGCGCCCTTCAGGCGCAGCTCGAATTCATGGGCGCGGTTGCCGCCATAGACCAGATGGGTGTGACAATCGACGAGACCGGGCGTGATCCAACGCCCTTCGCAGTCGATGCGTTCGGCTGCATCGGCACTCACCGGAAAATCGGTCTGCGCACCTGCATAGATGATACGGCCGCCGCGCGCGGCAATCACGCCGCGCTCGATCTCGCCGAGATCGGGGCGGTCGGCCCGCATCGTGGCGAGCCGGGCGTTATGCCAGATCCGGTCGAAGCGCTCTGCCATGCAACTGTCCCTTCGCGGATGCCCCTGCGCCCTGGGATGCTTGACTTATATGTCTAGACATATAATCGTGTCGCGGTTCTGTCCAGCCGGCATGGAAACATGACACGACTGCATTTCGCCTCCGCGCTCCTGCCCTCGGGCTGGGCCAATGACGTGCAGGTGGTGATCACCGCCGGCGCGATCGCCGAGGTGACCGCGGGCGTGGCCCCGATCTCCGGCGACGAACGCCACGAAATCGCGCTTCCGGGAATCGCGAGCCTGCACAGCCACGCTTTCCAGCGCGGCATGGCGGGTCTCGCAGAGCTGCGCGGCGACAGCACCGACACCTTCTGGACCTGGCGCGAGACGATGTATCGCTTCGCGCTGGCGATGACGCCCGACGACGTCGCAGCGGTCGCGACCCTGCTTTATGTCGAGATGCTGGAGCAGGGTTTTACCCGCGTCGGCGAATTCCATTATCTGCATCATGATCGCGACGGCTCGCCCTACGCCGACGTCGGCGAAATGGCCGCACGTATCGCGCAGGCCGCCGAAGCCTCGGGTATTGCGCTGACGTTGCTGCCGAGTTTTTATGCGCATGGCTCATTTGGGGGCGCAGCACGGCGTGCCGGCCAGCGCCGCTTCATCTGTACCGTTGATCAATTTTCCGCGCTGATGGCTGCCTCGCGCAAGGCGATTGAACGATTGCCGGGCGCGAATATCGGCATCGCGCCGCACAGTTTGCGCGCTGTGACGCCGGCCGAGCTTGCGGCGATCATTCCGCTCGCGGACGGCGGCCCGGTGCACATTCATGCCGCCGAGCAGGTGAAGGAAGTCGAGGATTGCCTGGCGTGGTCCGGACGACGTCCGGTGCAATGGTTGCTGGAACACGCGCCCATCGATCAGCGCTGGTGCCTCATTCACGCCACCCACACCACGGCCGAGGAAATCCGCGCATTCGCCAAGACCGGCGCTGTCGCCGGCCTCTGCCCCATCACCGAGGCAAGCCTTGGCGATGGCATTTTCCCGGCCCGCGAATTCGTCGGTGCCGGCGGTGCCTTTGGCGTCGGCACGGATTCCAATGTGCTGGTCGGCGTCGCCGACGAGCTGCGCCAACTCGAATATGGCCAACGGCTCAAGCACCGCGAGCGCAACGTGCTTTCTGCTGGCGCAGGTCGTTCGACGGGACGCGCGCTGTTCGATCATGCGCTTGCAGGCGGCGCGCGGGCACTGGCACAGATGTCAGTCGGTCTCACGCCAGGTGCGCGCGCCGACATCGTCGCGCTCGACATCTCGCATCCCTCACTGGCAGGACGCGCGCGCGACGCCGCCATCGACGGGTGGATCTTTGCCGCGGGCAGCGGCGCGATCGATTGCGTCTGGGCCGGCGGCGACAAGGTCGTCGAAGGCGGCCGGCACAGACTGCGCCAGGCCGCGCGCGAACAATTCAACGCATCGGTGCGGAGGCTCGTTGCATGAGCCTCGCCACTGATACGGCCGACCAGCCCACGCTCTACAAACGGATTCGCGCCGATATCGAGAAGCGCATTCTGACCGGCGAGTGGCCGCCCGGGCATCGCATCCCGTTCGAGCATGAACTGGTTGCTCGTTACGGCTGCTCGCGCATGACCGTGAACAAGGCGCTGTCGGAGCTCGCCCAAGCCGACCTGATCGAGCGGCGGCGCCGTGCCGGCTCCTTCGTCCGCCGGCCGCAACATCAGTCCGCCGTGCTCAAGATCGCCGACATGCGCGCCGAGATCACCTCGCTCGGACGTGCTTACGGCTACGAGCTGATCGGCCGCAAGCTCCGTGCCGCAACCGCGGCCGACCGCGACCGCCTCGGCGTCAAGAAGGCCGGCAAGGTGGTCGCGATCACCTGCCGCCACAGCGCCGACAACGTGCCTTTCGCCGTCGAGGACAGGCTGATCGATCTCGCGTCGGTGCCGGATGCGGCGACCGCGGATTTTTCGCGTGAGCCGCCCGGCTCGTGGCTGCTTCATCATGTTCCATGGACAGAGGCCGAGCATACGATCAGCGCTATCGTTGCGGACGATCGCACGGCGGAAGCGCTCGACATCACCGTCGGCGCCCCCTGCCTCGTGATCGACCGCTATACCTGGCGCAGCGCGCGCACGATCACCGCGGTGCGGCTGCTCTATCCCGGTGACTCTCACCGCCTTGTCGCCCGATTCAAGGGAGGCTGAGAGGACGATGTCGGCACAAATCGTGCAACGCTTCGGGCAACGGTCCATGTGGACCGACCAAGATCAACAGGACGTCAATCCATCGATCGGCAAGAGGACGACAATCATGCGTAGTTCGAAAGTATTTGCGACAATCATTGCCCTCACAGCTTCCACTCCGGTGCTCGCCGACGACGTCAAGGTCGGCGTCGGCATCTCCGGATGGACCGGCTTCGCGCCGCTGACGCTGGCGAAGGAAGCCGGCATCTTCAAGAAGAACGGCCTCGACGTCACCATCAAGAAAATTCCGCAGAAGGATCGTCATCTCGCGATCGCTTCCGGTGACGTCCAGTGCGCGGCAACGACCGTGGAGACCTGGATCTCCTGGAACGCCAACGGCGTCGCGACCAAGCAGATCTTCCAGCTCGACAAGAGCTTTGGCGCCGACGGCATGGCCGTGCGCAACGATCTCGCCGCGATCAAGGATCTGAAGGGCAAGACGGTTGCGGCCTCCGCGCCCGGCACCTCGCCCTATTTCGCGCTGGCCTGGATGCTCAAGAAGAACGGCTTGTCGGTGAAGGACGTCACCGTCGTGAACCTGGAGCCGGCCGCGGCCGCGCAGGCTTTCGTCTCCGGCCAGAACGATGCCGCGATGACCTACGAGCCGTATCTGTCGACGGTTCGTGCCGCACCCGACAAGGGCAAGATCATCGCGACCACGCTCGACTATCCGATGGTCATGGACACGTTCGGCTGCACGCCGAAATTCCTCACCGAGAACCCGAAGGCCGCCAAGGCGCTCGCCGACAGCTATTTCGAGGCCCTCGACATGATCGCCAAGGACCAGGCCAAGGCCTACGAGATCATGGGCGCCGACGTGAAGCAGACCAGCGAGGCGTTCGGCAACTCGGCGAAGTATCTGCGCTGGCAGGACAAGGCCGCGAACCAGAAATTCTTCGCCGGCGACTTCCTGACCTTCAACAAGGAGGCCGCCGACCTCCTGCTGGAAATCGGCATCATCAAGGCCGCGCCGAAGGTCGAGGATCTCTTCGACGCCAGCTACATCAAGTAAATCTCCCAGGAGCCGCCGGCCCCGTCTCGCGGCGGGGCCGGTAAACTTGTTCACCGCCCGGATAGACAGTTTGATGCGTCCCCTCGATCCCGTGACGTCAAGGCAGCGCGTGGCTTACGGCCTTGCGTTCTTCGTGGTGTTCGTTGCCCTCTGGTCCTGGGCGACCTTCGGCGGCCACGTGTCGAAAGTATTCCTCGCCAACCCGCTAACCATGGTGCAGGAAGGCGTCGACCTGATCATCAAACAGGGCTTCCTGTTCGACATCGGCATGACGATCTGGCGCGTCGTCGGCGGCTTCGTGCTGGCCGCCATCATCGCGGTGCCGTTCGGCGTGCTGATGGGCGCGTACAAGCCGGTCGAGGCGTTCCTTGAGCCGTTCGTCTCCTTTGCGCGCTATTTGCCGGCTTCCGCCTTCATTCCCCTCCTGATCCTGTGGGCCGGCATCGGCGAGCTGCAGAAGCTGCTCGTCATCTTCATCGGCTCCGTGTTCCAGATCATCCTGATGATCGCAGTCACCGTCGGCACGACGCGGCGCGACCTGGTCGAGGCGGCCTATACGCTGGGGGCCAGCGACCGCGGCATCATCCGCCGCGTGCTGTTGCCCTCCTCCGCGCCGGAGATCGCCGAAATCCTGCGGCTGGTGCTGGGCTGGGCCTGGACCTATGTCATCGTCGCCGAACTGATCGGCTCCTCCTCCGGCATCGGCCACATGATCACCGACAGCCAGGCGCTGCTCAATACCGGCCAGATCATCTTCGGCATCATCGTAATCGGGCTGATCGGCCTCGTCTCGGACTTCCTGTTCAAGGCGTTCAACGCGTGGCTGTTTCCCTGGAGGCTCGCATGACGACCCTCAAGATCGAACAGGTCTCGCGAACCTTTCCCGCGCGCCACGGCAACGCCCCGACCAGGGCGCTGGAGCCGACCGATCTTGTGATCGGCAACAACGACTTCGTCACCATCCTCGGCCCTTCCGGCTGCGGCAAGTCCACGCTGCTTCGCATCGTCGCCGGCCTCGATCGTCCGACCGGCGGACGCGTGGTGCTCGATGGACGCGAGGTGACCGGCCCGGGCGCCGACCGCGGCATGGTGTTCCAGTCCTACACGCTGTTTCCCTGGCTGACCGTGCGCGAGAACATCGCCTTCGGCCTGCGCGAGCGTGGCGTGCCCGAGGGGGAGCGCAACAAAATCGCCGATGCCTTCATCCGCCAGGTCGGTCTGTCCGGCTTCGAGAACCATTGGCCGAAACAGCTCTCCGGCGGCATGCAGCAGCGCACCGCGATCGCGCGCGCGCTTGCCAATGATCCGAAGATCCTGCTGCTCGACGAGCCGTTCGGCGCGCTCGACAACCAGACCCGCGCCCTGATGCAGGAAATGCTGCTCGGGATCTGGGAGCGCGATCAGAAGACCGTGCTGTTCGTGACCCACGACATCGAGGAAGCGATCTTCCTCGGCAGCCGCGTCATCGTCATGAGCGCGCGTCCCGGCCGCATCAAGGCCGAGATCAATGTGGACCTGCCGCATCCGCGCTCCTACAAGATCAAGACCACGCCCGAATTCGTCCAGTTGAAGGAACGGCTGGTCGAGGAGATCCGTACCGAGGCGTTGAAGGTTGCCGAACATGCCTGACACTTCTTCGCGCGCAAACGGCGAGCGCGTTCTCGCCGATCTCAATGCACTCCGCACCATCGGAGCCTACAAGACCGGCGTGCACAAGCCGACCTTCTCCGAGCCGCACAAGCTTTCGCTGGATTGGCTGGTACGGAAGCTGCCCGACGCGGGCCTCTCCGCCGCGATCGACGGAATCGGCAATGTCTTCGGCACCAGCGCAAAGTCGGGACCCAAGCTGCTCGCGGGATCGCACCTCGAAAGCCAGAACTACGCCGGTTGGCTCGACGGCCCGCTCGGTGTCGTCTACGCGCTCGAAGCGGCCCGCGTGCTCAATGCCGATCCCTCGCTCAAAGGCGCGGTCGAAGTTGCCGCCTGGTGCGACGAGGAAGGACACTTTGGGCACTTCCTCGGTTCGCGCTCCTATGTCGGGCAGGTGACCGAGGCCGACATTGATGCCGCGCGCGACCGCACCAGCGGCCGTACCATGCGGGACGCACTCACCGACATGGGGCTCGCAGGACGACCGCGTATCGCCGCCGAGCCGGGCCGGCACGTCGGATATCTGGAAGCGCATATCGAGCAGGGCGACACGCTCGAAAGCGGTCGCCTTGCGATCGGCGTCGTCACCTCCATCGTCGGCATCTGGCAATACCAGATCAATTTCGTCGGTGAACAGAATCACGCCGGCACCACCCGCATGGCTGCACGGAAGGATGCCGGGCTGGCGCTGGCAAAGTTCTGCGTTGAGATCGACGCGCGTTTTCCCGATACCAGCGGCCCGCGCACGGTCTGGACCACCGGCCGCATCGCGCTCGATCCGGGCGCGCCCAGCATCATTCCGGGTGCGGCCGAGATGCTGTTCCAGATCCGCGACGACGATCCTTCCGTCGTCCCACGGCTGGAAGAGCTGCTGCGGAGCATGGCGGCTGAGGTCAGCGCGAACGGCCCCTGCACCGTCACCGTGGAAAAACTGCGCACCGGTGCGCCGGCCATGATGAACGCGGGCATCCAGGACGCGATCGAAGCCGCGAGCAAGGCCTTGGCCGGCGGACGGTCCGTCCGCATGCCCAGCGGCGCCGGCCACGACGCGCAGATGCTGGCGACAGTCATGCCCGCGGGCATGCTGTTCGTCCCGTCGATCGGCGGCGTCAGCCATCACTGGACCGAGAACACCGCTGACGCCGACATCGTCACTGGCGCCCAGGTGTTCGTCGACGCTTGCCGGAGGATACTCGGCGGCTAGAACGACGTGCCGTCGTGCACTCCCGTGTCCCGGACGCGCTGCAACAGACTGGATTGCTTCGCTACGCTCGCAATGACGGAGTATGAGGTGACGGCTTCGTCCTCCCAGCGCCACTGTCATTCCCCGCGAAAGCGGGGAATCCAGTACGCCGCGGCTTCTCGGTTCAATCATAACTGTCTCGGAATACTGGATCGCCCGGTCAAGCCGGGCGATGACAGGGAGAGTGTAGCCGCAGATACGCCTT
>NZ_PYFX01000021.1 GCF_003020115.1 Bradyrhizobium sp. MOS002 | reverse complement strand
ACTTCCCGACGCTTTGGTACGACACCGCCACTTTTGTCGACAAGATTTTGAGGGGAGAAAAGGCCGGCGACATTCCGATCCAAGAACCGAAGTTTTATTTTTGTCTGAATCTCAGGACGGCTACCTTGTTGGGTGTTGAGATTTCCTCCGCAACGCGTTTGCTTGCCGACGAGACCATCGAGTAGGTGCCGTGGACAAGGCCGCTTTCGTCTTAGATTGGACTGCCATCGTGTGGTAGCGCTTTGGCGCCACCCGACCTCATTCTTCGGTCTGCTGTTGTTCGTCGATCGGGGCAGACCGGAGCTGCCGCGTGGACCGCCAACGCGACGCGTTTGGCTCGCGGTAGTCCTCCCCTTCGAGAATTACGTGATCGAACTGCGCTCCGGTTTCGGCCTACCCCATCAAAGGTCACGATGCTGAGGTTTGCCGTCGGCCTAGTCAGACGGACCGCAGCTTAGCGGCTTGCGAGTAATGAGATAGTCGCCGCGTTTTGGGGCACCGTGTCATGGATCGATGCTTCCGGGGCAGACAGCGGCTCGGGATATTGAGCGGTCTGTAGACCGAGGACGGGCATCACATCCACCACCGGCTTGATCCAGTCAGCTATTCGCGATCTCGCCGAGGTCGACTGGCGTAGGAAGCTGTCAAAACAGCCGACGGCTGCTATAGCCCGCCCTGTTCTGTGGGACAGCGGTGCTCCGGCAGATCGATGTCTGGGATCCTATACCTTGCAGAAGTTCATCACGCCTGACGCGAGACAGGTATGGCGGGCGTATCGCGCAGGCTTAATCGGCGTCAGTTTCGGGGAGGACCCGCCGGCGATGGTGGTTTGCGAGTCCTCCCCCAGCACAGGGCCGCGTATGTCCCCCACGGCCCGGTCCTGCGTCTAGCTTGCGCTCATTGCGTTAATGTCGGGTTGAGGTGCGCCGGTTCGCGCCGGCCGGCGAGTTCTTGCGGCACTTTCATGGATCGGCTTAGTTATCCTTCATCAAAGGGAGGTCGAAATGCACAATTGGGCGGCGGCTGCAGCATTAACACTTGTCCTCGCACTGGCGGGATGTGGAAGAGATCCGGGCCCGAAAGGCGAACCGGGGCCACAAGGCCCAGCGGGCCCACAAGGGGCTCAGGGCATCCAAGGAGTGCCCGGAGCCCAGGGACCTGCTGGCGCACAAGGCCCTCAAGGTCCGCAGGGGCCAAAAGGCGATAAGGGGGAGAAGGGCGATCCCGCCTCGATCAACATCCGAGCGGTACAGGCCGACGGTGCCGTCAACTGCGACAACGGGGAAACGCTTGTCTCGGTCTTCTGTCCAAACGGCGCTGCTGCTGACGGTGCGAAGTGCGGGACGCCTCCGACGGTGGGTCTTTGCTTGAAGAAGTAATGATGCAGGCTCGCCGGCTCAGGGCTGCAGGTCTCGCGCCCCGCGGCGTCGAGATCGCACGGCAGTCATGAGCACGGGGGCTGAAAAGCGACCCGTAAATTCTTTTCTTGGGGGAAAACAACTGAACCTCAGAATCCAGTAAATGTCCGGAGTCCATTTTCGGAACGATGCGTTCTATTCTCGGAACACCGGCGAGATTTCATACCACTGTTTTATGTGCCGGGGGCGGCAGGCGGGGCCTGGAACGCCCTGCAGCCTTGTCGTCGCCTGAGCGAACCCAAACTTTCATTGAGCCGTACCTTGTGGTCGCGGCAATGTTTTCCGCGGGAGGATTTGTGAGCATCCAAGCCATCGTGGCGGCTATGCTGGAGCGCGAGCTAGCGGCGCGTGGCGTGCAATCATTGGGGCATTCCGATTGCATGGAGATCGTTGAAAACCTCCTTGGCCGCTTGAAGGAGCTGGACCGGGAATTAACGGCGCGAAACACCCAGCACGGTGAACGCTAGCTCCATCGCCAGGAAGAATTGCCCGGCTTGGACCGTACAGGGACAGGTTCGGCCAGGGTGGATCTGGGCCCTTGGCCGGCGTAGCCGCAACCGCGGTCGGATCAATCTATGGCGGCTTGAAGGGAGTACTGGGTTCGGACCGAAACTTCGTGAACTCCGGTTACGTGAGGTTCTTTGACTGCGGGATGGTTCGATCTCGAAACGCCTTGGCAGGCAGCGTCAGCTACCTTTAGACAGCAAGCAGCTGTTGCTGATGGCCGCGGCGGTCGTTTGCGTTGCTGCTGTCTCTGCTATGGGCGCGATCTAAGCTCCGGGTTGTTCTAACTCGTGAGGCGGCCCTGTCATCTCAGGATTTCCGGCACCATCAGGCTTGGCCGCAGATGGGGAGATCAGCTCACCCGGATTTAGGTTAGACTAGAAATCATGCCCACGAAATTACAAAACGAAGCCAATCGGATCAACGCCCGGCGAAGTACGGGACCTAAGACGGTGCAGGGCAAGGCTGTGTCGAGCCGCAACGCCTTGCGGCATGGTCTTGCGGGTCGCCGGGGCGATCTGGTCAGCCCGGCTTCCTTGCCTGGTTTGGCAGGCGAGCAGGGACACGGGACGAGCTTGGCGCTTGCGGAGGTGGCCCTCGCGTTTCAGCGCATTCGCGCCGTTCGCCACACCTACCTTGCGGAGCTTCTCAAGATGCCATTGGGAGACATGATAGAGCCACTGCGACGCCTCGAACGGTACGAGCGGGCGGCAAGAGGACAGCAGAAGCGAGCTCTGAGTGAGCTGCCTGGCGGAGCCAGCCTCCGGACATAATCAGCACAAATCGCGCGGCGCTTCAGCGAGGCACGGGTACCCCGCCTGATCAATCCTTGGTGCTCCGGATCGAGGGAATACAATCCAAAGGCTCGTCAGGTTTATGCGTTGTGTGATGTTCGACGTCGTCAATGTGCCACGCCAGGTGACGGCTTCGATCCCTTGTTGCCCGCGTCTTGGCTGGCGTAGTGGCAGCGTGGTCGCCAGAGGTGATATCGTTCTTTCCGTTTTCTTCGCTTGCCATTGTTTTCCTCTGCGTGCTGGAAGATGGTGGTTGAACTAATGTGTGCTGCCTGCGCGCTTCTAAGCTCTTCAGGAGCATCAGACGTCGCTGCTGCGCTGACGCAATAAGCCCTTCGAACATCAAGAACAGTTCACGTGCGTGAGCATACATTGCCGCGCTGATCGAATGTTGATCGAAGCCATGTGCGGACAACCGGGCTTCGATCTCCCGCGCAGCAATCGGATCAGTTCGCCACTTGATCGCGTTCCTCCGCGTGTGGAGTTTTGCACCCTCTCGCATTTCGGACGGAAGCCCTGCCACATCAATATGGTTCAACGCGTGCTCGATTGCTTGCTCCCGGAACAGCTCGAGCGTTTTGTAGCGAAGCAAACGGTAGCGCTGGATCTCCCAACAGAGTTCAGCCACGTCCAGGGTGAGCAGCCACTCGATTGCGCTAGAAGGTTCAAGCTCATCAAGAATCGCTTGCTGAAGCAGTTGATACTCTTCTGCTCGCTCTCCTGGTAGTAAAAGCGGCTTCGGCGCGAGCGCCTCTATTCCTTCGGGGATGAAACTTCGAAGCAAGCGCGTCCTTTCCTGACATGCAACAATGGTTTTGATCTATAAGGTTCGACTGGCCCCGGTCTCAGCTGCTCCGATGTGATGCACCGGGCTCGTGCGCCAGAGTTCGCCTGCAAGCTCCAGAGCTGAAAGCTGCAGATTGGCCCACCAGGCGCGTTCATTTCCTCTGCGGTGCAAATCAATATGGTGCATTCGGCAGAGCGGCACCGTGAATTCGTCGCTGACCTTGCGGCCGAGGCCTCGCTGAGCGAATTTGATATGGTGGGGATCGCACGGCGCTTGTTGGCACACGGCGCAGGGCTGCTGTCGCACGAAATCAAGATGGACCCTGCTCCGGACGCGTGAGCTCTTTGGAATGGCAAGTGGGCCGGCGGCGGATTGCATCTCGGGCTGAAGCAGTGTGGCACCACCTTGATCCGGCTCTAGCGCCCGTGCCGTGCCCGCCGCGACCCAATCAGCGGTCGTTCTGGACACCTTTTCGCTGTAGGCAGCCTCTACCCGCTCAGCGTCCTGCTCAAGCAGTCTGCTTTTGCGAACGAGGGCGTTCTCGGCCCATGCAACAATCGCGTCCTCGCCTTCGCCAAGCGTTGTGATTTCATCCAGCAACTGGTCTCGCAATTGGGCCGACATGGCGGGCTCCAGCAAGGGATTTCGCGAGCTACCGTTGCTGGGGCGTGCCTTGCGGCTGGGCAGAAGGGAAATTCGGTTTGGCTTGCCTGTGGCCTCATCTTCCGGGGCTTCCGGCTCGTCCTCACCCGCCATACCGACCATTGCAAAGAGCGCATAGCGCCGGGCATAGGTGAGGGCGGCACCCAGACGATGTGGCGCCTCAATGTCGCTGACGTTGCAGACCGGCAGCTCCGAAGAGACCCACTCGCCGGACGAATGTGCCAGGACAGTTGTCAGCTGAATTTTCTGCGTGGTTGTGTCAGATCGCGTGGTTTGCAGGATGGCGATCTCATGGCGCCCAAGAGCTTTGCGGACGATATCGAGCCCGCTCGCCAGCGACGCGTAGCGAAAGCTGCGATCGTCCTCGCGTGGAAATGGGGACCGGACCACGGCGCGAACACTTTTTTCCGGGTTGGTCAATTCGAGCTGCGCTCTGGCGAGCGCGGCGGCGAGGACCCCTATGTGCTCACTGCATTGGTGCATTGGCGTCCTCCTCAACGAGATCAAAGCTGATTGCCCCGGCCTTTGTGCGCTTCGCGCGGATTCCGTGCCCCGTGGCCTCCTTTGCCTCCTCAGGAACCAACCGTCTGAGTTCAGCCTTAGCCACCTCGTGGTCTCGGTGCGCACCGCGGGTCCGGAGGTAAATCGCCGCCAGATCGGCCCACGCATTCGAAGACGTCATGTCGACCACCTTGACGGCGGCAAGCCGAGGTCTTGGCGCCTCGACTGTGACGGGACCAGGCTGAATTCCGCTTTGGACAGAGCGCCAGAACTTCTTTTCGGCGGTGAGCAGCAGGTGCTGGTAGATAGGATCGGCGTTGAGAATGATCTCAACCCACTTGCCGCCTCCTGTGATTACGGACAGCACCGCGCTCCGTGCGTTCACAACCCACATGTTGTGCTGTAGCTGTGCCATATGTTTTTCGGCCGCTGCTTCTTCCGAAAAGGTCCAGGGCAGCATGAATTTGGCTTCGAACACCGCCTGCGTGTTTACGATGCGGCCGTCCAGTGTGGCCGCCATCCAGGTGTTGATGGGATGTCGGACACGACTCTGGACGTCATCGACGCGCTGTCCGGTGACCCGCTCATACCAGCGGCGGTTCAAGTCCTCCGTCACGCTCCCGAGTTGAACAATCAGGTTGTCTGAGAGATCCTGAGGCGGGATCTCGCCACGCTTTTCACGCCACAGCCGCACGATCTCGCTTCCATCACTCCCCATGATAATTCGTGCGTCCGATCCGCCAATGAAGTCGCGCCTGTCGTCCAAACCGTTGGCAAATCGGCTCATGCTTGCGATGCTCCCCCTGATCAGATTCGGCGTAAGTGCCCTTGCAATTCGATGCGGAAAGTATCATATGTCCGGACGGAAGTCAATACAAAAAGTATCGATCCGTCAGGTCAAGGCGGCACGAGCGCTGCTGGCTTGGTCGCAAGAGGACTTGGCTGAGGCCGCGAGCGTATCGATTCCGACCATCAAGCGCCTCGAGGCCCTCGACGGTCCGCTGGGTGGTCGGCCACAAACGATTGAAAAGATCATAACGGCACTATCGGAGGCCGGGATCAGATTTACTGGAGACGACGGCGGCACTGGGGTCCACTCGGTTCGCACACCTAAACACCCGAAGTTGAGTCGCTCTGGGGCATAGGCTGCGAACGCGAGATGGAGATCCACCTGCGGTGAACCGCAGGCACGTGATGCGCGGTGAAGAAAGGAGACGACCCTTCAGCCGTTAAGCAGGATCGCTCGCTTGAGCGTTGTCGCCGGAATCCAACGGCGGCGGAGTATCGTTAACTTCGACGTCAATGATACCTCCTTGGGGCAGCTGCTTAGACCCGCCCCCGTACAGGCGTGTGAACTCTTTCTGTCGAACGAGCGCTGCGATCTTTTTCTCTATCGCTTTCTCGATGCTCGCTTCCGTCTTGAGTTCTCGTTCGATAACATCCGACCGGTAGGGCCGCGCAAGAACCGACTCGTCTAAATCGTCCAATTGAGCGAGGTCGCTTAGACCTAGAAGCAATTTTTTTGCAGCTTCTGCGGAAGTCGCTAGGAAATCACATTCTTCTTTCTTGGCGGCCCACTTCACAGGATCAGACTTTAGCTCCACATTGTTGGACATCTCGAGAACAGCTTTTCGGTACGCCTTCACCACGTCCAGACAGTTATCGAGGCTTTCGAAAAGCCGCTTTCGTGAATCTCGCATCTGGTCGACGCCTCGTGAGAGATGGCTCACCAGCGCCTCGGGCCCGCCGGTCTCAACTGCGACCCTGAGATTTTCAGCCATGGGATCCCTGCCGTATGCAATTTGGGTGCCGCGAGAAAATCGCCGCTTCTTAAGTAGGTAACGAGCGATATCCAGGACGATGTCCTCTTCGATTTCGTCTTGCGGCTTGTACACGCGGCGGGCGTTCTCGTGAATCCCGACGAACTCTTCTTCACCTTCCCACGGTAAGACGATGTCGCTGACGCGAACGCCACGAGGCATAACGGTAGTTTTAGGCTTGGGCATCTTTAACTCCAATTGATTCATAACCCGGCGTGCCCGAGTAACCCAAACATAAACGTGTCGCAAGCGCCTGATTTTACACTACTTTTGTTCTAAACAAAGGTTAGCCCATATTTACCTCCCGCCGAGCGATAGGGCCAAACATATCTGATTTAAATGTCTCCGGATTTACGAGCATAGGAGGTCTAGTGGGAGCAGTCGGGATTGCAGCTCTAGTCGAGGCGCGTTGTGAAGAGCTCGGGTTGGACGCCACGACCTTGGGCTTCCGTCTCGGCTACCGAAACCCGGCGAAAGCTGCTGGTCGCGTTCACGCTCTCTGCGATGGGCACGTCACTAGCCGTAAGAGCATCGCTGCCCTGGAGCGTCTGCCAGACGCTCTGCAGGTTTCCGCTGAGGCGGTGCAGCAAGCGCTCGCTGCTACGGTTGCGCAAAAGGCCGCCTTAAAGTGGGCGAGGGTTCAGGCCGAAGACGCGCGGTGGCGCGCCGGCTTCAGGCCGCACGCAGTGATCCTGACGGAACGCAAGTGCCCCACGCAGATCGTCATCTGCGGCCTCACTGGGGGCATCGGACGCTGGCTGATCATACCGCTAGACCTTTCGTGCTCCCCACTCACCTTCGTGGATCAGGTCAAACGCGCGCTTCCGCGCAAGCTCGAAACAAATTACAGCGGCGGTAACTACGTGCCCTTCTTTGGCGTGGCTCACGGCTTCATCGTCAACTACACGCCCGATACTGCAGTCCGATTCACACTCGCGGGCGAGCCAATCGAATCTCTTGAGAAGGCATATTGCCCAGGCCGCATCTCCAGCGATGCTCTGTTAAGATTGCAAACATAGATGGCAAATATAGATGGTCCAACCAAAGGATGTGCGCTGGAGCGGTATCATAGAACGCATTAGCGCGAATATACGAGCGCTTACAACTAAGAAGTTCATTTTTCCGAATTCGGGTGTACCGCCGCTTTCAATCTGGTTGTCTGCCAAACACTCGCGCTCTGCGGGGCCAGCGATAAGAGGACGGACCGAGTGAATCAAAGCGTTCGGTTGGCCGAACGTGACGTCCCTGGAGCACTTATGTCGTAGCCGCTTAGGGTGGAGAGACGTCAACTTTGCTTGGGGCTAGCTCGGCTCCAGAGTGGCGGGGTGATGCGCTCACGTCGGCAAACGTCAGGCCTCGACGTGAGTACCAAGGCAGGAAGTCTGCAATGTTGGAAGGAGTATCGCAGGCGGTGCCCTACGCCGATCCTGAGGGCTGCTCGGAGGGTGGCAGTTTACTGTCGTTGACGCGTGATCAATGGCGAGCATCGAAGTGGGATGTGCCAGAATTGGCGCGAGATGCTGCTGCTGGTCGACTGCATTTCCGAAGACGATGGTAGCGCCCGCCCACGCAGGAGATGCCCTTCGATCTGCAAGGTGAGCCCACAGTGAGCGGGCGTATGCAGTGACCAGACCCGGCCGCATACCGTGGACGAGCGTCAACGTGCTCAAGCGATCTCAAGCGTTTGAAGTACGGGTAGCCTTAGGAGGAATGTCTCGGCGAGGGACGTCAGCTGCGCCAGATTCTCGTCTTCTGTTTCCAGAGGCCGTCCGCCCTTGAGCATGCGCTGTCCTTGGTTCTTGAGGATGTCCCACGCAAACTTCGCGTGCTCTTGCGCGCTACGTTTCTCGGGAGATCCGAGCAGCAAAAACACCTGTTCGAAACGTGGGACGGCCACTCCGCCGCCGGTGACCGGAGACGCAAGGTAAGCGACTTCCGATGAGCTTCGGGATCGTTCACACAGATAACGATTCAACGACTTGCAGTGCGCTTTGGTGGCTTTGGAAGCGGATTGAGCAAGACTGACATGGCCGGCGCCAGCAAGTACAACGAGTGCCTGGACAAGCTGCGCAAACGGCAAGGATCGCAATCGCGGATGGCGGACCAGTTCACTCAGCAGCTTCGGTCGCTGTTTCTCTTCGGCAAGCACGTCAATCAGCGGGTCGTACACTTGGTTTTGTAACGTGGCTTCGCCAAGGGAGCCTGTCACTTTGCGCGGCACGTCGGAAGCAAGACTTGTCAGCACGAACGATTCACCAAGCAGCAACTGCGCCCGCTCCGCGGGGGGCAGGCTTCTCGGTCCCTTCATAAAAATATCACGCCGGAATTGCTGATTGACGAAATAGTCACGTACCGACTGCCGCAGGATCGGATGCTCAACGCTGTTGAGGAGCTTCTGTCCATCAGGTGACAAGTTCACCGCGTCGACGTGATCGAGGAGGTGGGCTGACCCGACGAAGGAAAGCTTGGCCGCTTCCAGCGTTTCAGCCATCTCCGAAAAAGACGCAATACGCCAGTCCTTGTTGAAATACTCGTGCGCGAGATAATTGCGGTTCTGCTCGGACATTTTTTTCAGGCGTTCGCCGACTGCGGGATTCCCACGAAAGTAAAGAGCGCCGGAATCGACGACTTGACGTGCAAACGCGAGTGCCGCATCGACCTTGGCGCCCATGCCTGATGCTTCCGCGCCAGCGACGTCCGCATGCAGCTTCATCAAATGGCGGAGAGGCGCTGCCGGTGCCCAGCCTGGGAAGCAGTTGTAGCTGATGTAGACCAGCCCACCGACGCGGAGCTTACGGCGCATGATGTCGACGATATGCCGGCTATTCTCCTCCGAAATCCACGTCCATATGCCGTGCAAGGCAATGACGTCGAATTCAGGCAGATCATTGCGCGCCGCAAGTTCAGCAAAGGAGTCATTCAGCGCCTTGACGCTACCGCCTGACGCCTCTGCAAATGCCATGGCATGTGCGGTTTGGACCGGGTTAAAATCGGTGCCCCAGAACACGCCTTCGTTAGCAGCGGCGTGGACGTTCAATGAAAGTCCTTGACCATAGCCGAGCTCGAGATAGCTGAAGGGTTTGCCGGCTGATGGCGCAACGCCAGCGCTAAGACATGCTAGCCTGAGCAGGGCAGGGCAGAGCTCTCGATAATAGCCGTACGTATACTCGAGTTCGGTGACGTATCCTGCTGTCCAGTCCATAGTATCACGCGCCCCCTTGCTGCATTTCAGAAGCATACCTGAGGCCTATGACGCTGCAACAAACTAAGAGGGGCAATCCAGTGACCCGACGCAACGCACCGAGTTGTCTCTGTTCGCTTCAACGTCAAACTAAAAAATTGGCCGATCGCTCTTTAAGAGATCTGCGATCTGGTCCGACGTCGGCGCGCCTCCGGTCTTGCGAAATCGTTCCTTCATTTCCGT
Source organism: Bradyrhizobium sp. MOS002 (assembly GCF_003020115.1). Lineage (GTDB taxonomy): Bacteria > Pseudomonadota > Alphaproteobacteria > Rhizobiales > Xanthobacteraceae > Bradyrhizobium. The sequence continues at coordinate 83,630 of NZ_PYFX01000021.1, read as the reverse complement.
GAGGAGCTCGACCGTGGGGATCTGGTGAACTGAGGCCAGCTGGTAATAGGCGATCTCGAGGGCACCCACCTTTCGCAGTTCCAATACCGTGGCGTCATCAAGCTTGTTGAATGCTTCCTTGTCGATTCGCAGGAAGCCGGGAACCGACACCACCTGTTTCTCGATATTGGCCACAATCTGCCAAGGTACGATGACGTTGGCTTTGGCGAGCGCCGCGATGGCTGCCCTTGTCATTGTCCGGGCCGCATCTAGGAAGGCGTGTAACTTTATTGCGTCCTCGACAAGTGGCGAGGGCGTGCCATCCTCGTTGAAAAAGGTCTCGTTGCCGCCTTGCTGAAGGCATTCGCTGTCCTCATCGATACAAAGCACGGCTTGATGAGATCCAGGCTGACGCAAGTGATGGAACGGATGGCCACGCAGGATCATCGGAATATAACGCATAATCCAATGTCCATCGGGCGCCACATAGACGTTATCGTTGGCGGAGAAGCTGCAGAGCAAAGCTAATTCAAGCCCCTCACCGTGGCGAACAAACCCGATCGGCATTTCACAACAAGCGGCCTCCGCTTCCTGGGCAACCAGAAGAACCGCTTGCTCCTTCGCGGTGAACTTATAGTCGACGCGACGCTTCCAGCTCCGGATTCCGTGGTCTTGTCTGTTGAGAACAACGTACCTCGTCATGCAGCTCTCTCCCCTGCGTGCGCCAACCCTTCTCTGGCCTGCATTATACAAAAGAAAACGGGGGGCCGAAGCCCCCCGTTCCAGCATTCAGAAATCTGAACTTAGACGATGTTCAGGTTGTTCAGGTGGAACTGCGAGGCGTTCAAGTTCGTCACGCCAACCAGGTTGATCTCCATGTCGCCTGCATCAAGCGTACCGTTGGAGTCGGTATCGATGAACAGGTGACCTGTCGTCTGGTTGAACACAGCGTTGCTCTGCGTGTCGCCATTGTTCAGGGCAGAAATCTGACCGATCACAGCTGCATCAGAGGTAACCTGGGCAAAATGGATGCCCGTGTTGTTACCATTCTGATTTGCTCCGAACAGGTTGATGAAGTCCTGAGCGCTGAACCCGTGCACGACGTCGGGAGTGCTGAACGGAGACTCCGTGTTATTGTCGAAGGACAGCTCGTTATGCTGTGCCGCCGACGTATGCGCACCCAGGTTGATGGTGTCGACTCCTCCACCAGAATGGATGGTGTTAGAGCCGGAACCAACAGTGATCGTGTCGTTGCCGCCCAGGGTCACAACAGTGTTGGTACCATTACCCAACGTCACCGTATTGCTGGATGAGTTGTTAATGTACACATTGCTGTCACCAGCGTTCGGCGCGTTGATGGTCACCGCTCCGTTGTGATCATCGCGGATCTGCAGACCGCCGGTGAACCCGGCTGCCTGAACATTAGCGATGTCAACTTCGAAGCCACCGGCGCCATTGAGGTCCAGCGTCACGTCTCCCGTCGCGCTATGCGCGATGTTCAGCGTTTGCAGAACGATCTCGGCGGCGCCAGTACCCTGCAAGAGCACCTGGTTGACTTCACCAGCCTGGTGGAACTGGGTGGTCGACTCGATGTTCAGCGTTTCGATATTGGGCAGATGCACATGACCGAAATTGCCGCCGCCATTGTCGTCGGCGAGCTTCAGGTTGACCACGTCCTTGATGTTCAAGGCCGCGTTGTTGATCAAGATCAGGAGGTCGTCGGTGGCCGGGTTATTGGCATCACCCAGGATCGCGACTGTAGATCCGGAGTCGAGGCCACTGATGGTCCGATCTCCAGACCAACCTTGATCCAGGATCACCTCGGAGATGTTGGAGCCTGGGAAATCAAACGCGTTGACGTTGTTCACCAACTGGTTGGTCACTTCCAGAGCTTCGAAGTTCTTGACCGTACCCAGGATCGTGGGCGAGTCGTAGAACGCCGAGTCGTTAGCGAAGATGTCGAAGCCGTTCCCGCCATCAAGAACCGTGTTGACGGTCACTTGCTGGTTGTTCAGGAGGACCACGCGATCATCGCCGTCGCCGAGATTGACGTTGACGACTGGGGGAGGAGCATTCTCCCAGATGACGGAAACGTTGTCGTTTCCAGCACCCGAGTTCACCGTGATCGAAGCACCGGTTCCCTCGCCGGCGTTGATGCCGGTCAGGGCGGTGATGGTGTCATTACCGCTGCCGGTAGTGACAGACACCTGACCACCAGCATCCGTGGATGCCACGACCGTGTTGTTGCCATCGCCGGCATTGACGGTGATCTTGCTGCCGCCATCGTCCGCAGTAGCGTTGATGTTATCAGCACCCGATCCCGTCACAATGCTTACAACTGCCGCATCATCCGAGTTCGTCGTGATGACGTTGCCGCCGTTGCCTGCCGTGATCGTGATCTTGCTGCCCTGATCAGAGCCGCCGCCATCAGCCGCGGTGTTGACGTTGACGTTGTTGGCGCCATTGCCGACCGTAACCGTCACGTCTTGAGCGCTGAAGGTCGGAGCACCATCAGGGTCACCATGAAGCGTCATGGCAATCGCGTTATTGCCGTCCAGAGCGCTCACGTTGATCACGGACGCAGCACCGAGGTTCAGGTTCGAACCGTTGTTGCCGGATCCGAGGCCGATCGTCACCTTGTCGCCGTCGCTGTTCGACTCGTTGATGTTGACCTGATCGTTGCCGGCGCCAGCGTCGATGTTGAAGGTCTGGCCGTTGTCGGTACCGTTCAGGTTGTTGATAGCAATGGTGTCGTTGCCAGCAAAGGTGTTGATGGTAACGTTGGCTCCGCCCAGCGCGTGCATGCTGAGGTCGTTGTTGCCAACCGCACCTTCGATGTCGACCTGGTTGGCGTGCAGGTCACGCAGGGTGAAGTTGCCCTGAAGAGCGCTTGCGTCAACCGAGGTTACGCCAGAGGTGTCATCACCATTGTCCAGGTCGAGGCGAAGGCTGCCTGAACCGTCAATCGTGAAGGTCTTGGTGATGCCCGCACCATGCAGGTCATTGATGTTGTTGTCGGCACCGGTGGCATGGATAGCCCAGTCGGTGACAACGCTGTCGCCGTTCGAGTTGTGGTAGTTGAGGTTGAAGTTACCCGAGTTAACCAGGTTCATGTCAACCGCACCCGTACCGGCGGCAACGGTGGTGGTCACGTTCATGTTGAAAAGCCCGAGATCGGAATTTTCGATATCGAGGTTGACGATGTTCTGAACGTTGAAGAAGTTCATCGTGCCGCCGGTCGAACCGTCGGACGCGATGACCTTGATGTCAGCCATCTTCGACAGGTTGTAGTTCGCGCCAGTCAGGTCGGTGACCAGCAGTTCTTCAACGCCCGGAGCGTTCGGGACGATGTCGATGTTGGACTGGTTGACGACGAGCTCGAGGGTGTCGAAGCCCTTGCCGCCCTGGGCAACGTCGATCACGTTCTGGAACGTGCCGACATCGTTAAAGGCGCTGTGATCGACAACGCCCTTGAAGAGGTCGTTACCGTCCGTGCCGACCAGCGTTTCGCCGGCGGTTGAGGTGAAGGTGAGGACCGTCGGGCTTAGCGAGGTGTCGTTCACGGTGACCGTGTCGGTCAGCGCGCCGAACGCAAGCGTCAGAGCTTCGGCACCTTCCGTCGTCGCGTCGGCAGCCAGCGTGACCGCCACATGGGCAAGGCCCTGCGCGTCAAGCGTAACCGAGCCGATCAGCGAACCACCGACGATGTCGGCAGCACTGACGCCGGAGATGTTGTAGGAGAAGGTCTTGCCGAAATCGTTCGGATTGACCGACTGCAGCGTGAAGGTCACGGTCTGGCCTTCATTAACACCACCCAGGTCATGGTCGGACGTCAGGGTGATATCTGCGGGGGGGGGCGGGAGACCACCGGCCGGGTGCTGGCCGCTGGCGAGCGCCAGCTTGTACGTGTCAACCGAGGCTTGCGACTTGGCAATGAATTCGGCCGACTGGGTGAAGCCGAGCAGGATCTGGGCGGCATCAAGATGCGTCGCCTGCCACGCCGCGACTTCCGAAGAGCTGGGATCGCGGTTCAAAATGTGCTGGTAATAGGCCGTGATCAAGGCCGGGGTGACGCTGTTCGAACCGTAGAGGGTCAGGAATTCGCCCGAGGTCGTGAACGATTCGGCCAGCGCGAGAAGCGTAACGCCGGTGCGGAGCGCATTGACGTTGACCCAGAAGCCGGACTGGGCACCGGTGTCGAAGTTGCCGTTGGGATCGATGCTTTCCGGCACGCGGCCGAAGGCTCCCTGATAAAGGCGGACGATCGGATCGACAAACGCGGACGCTTCGGGAAGAGTCCCGATGTCCGAGCGAATCTGGGTCGTGGACTCAGAATTGCTCAGTGCAGCGAACGTTGACTGTTCGGCGCTGCTTGCGTGGCGTGCGAGTACTTCAAGATAGATCAGATCGATGTCGGATTTTGACAAAGCCATTTTGAACGCACGAACCTTGCTGGTCCGCTCCCTGTTGAAAAATGATGCCCCGAAAAGGGGTGGCCTTACGCATGATGCTAAAAATTGCATCAAAGCCGGGCGGGACCGTACAGTAAACTGTTAACCGCGGCAATTGGAAAAGCTAACAAGTAGTTAACGTCGTCATCTGCTTGCAAAATCTCAGCTTTCGCCGCTCCGAGGAGGCGGAGGCCGATGTCGCCCACAAAAAAGTTAGCCTCGCCGGATGCGCTGAGACGTTGAGCGCCGGCCCAAACCCCGGTCAAACCAAGGGTCTTGTTGCAGGAGGTCCCCTCAGCTTGCGGAAACTCGCCGGGGCGGCAACAGCTGCCGCAGTCCTGGCGTTTTCCACCCCTCTTTTGCCTGTTCGGGGCTCCTGGCAAACTCCACGGTTCGGCTATGAAATCATTGCGCTTTTCTTCAGCCAAGCGGTGCGAAGGGAAGGTCTCAACTTGCCTGTTGGCAGGCCTATGCCTTTCGAGTATCACCCCGGCGAACCTGAGTAAGCGCCAGCACCGCGGCGCGCATGGCCGTAGATCGTGGCAAACATCCAAGCGCTTGCATCTCAATCGGTGAGTCGTTCAATCGCCTCACACACCGAAACGCTGTCATCGCGCGCGCGCAGGGACGTCATGCTGGGCGTTTCGTTGTGGCGTCTTTGGATGCTGCTGGGCTGGAACGACATCCTGCAGCGCTACCGTCGATCGATGCTGGGCCCATTCTGGATGACCGCCAGTATGGCGGTGATGGTGGGTTCGCTTGGGGTGCTCTATGGCGAACTGTTCGGCATTCCCCTGGACAATTTCCTGCCCTATCTCTGCGTCGGAATCCTGGTGTGGAATTTCATCGCGAGTTTCCTTCTGGAGGGCGGTGCGCTTTTTTCGGGCGCCGAGTCCTACATCAAGCAGGTGAGCCTGCCGTTTTCGGTCTATGTGTTTCGTTCGTGCTGGAGCAAGTTCATCATCTTCGCCCACAACGCTGTGATCTATTTTGCAATCTTGCTGTTTTTTCGAGTATGGCCGGGTCTGGTTGCCTTGCTCGCCATTCCTGGGCTGCTGTTGCTGACGGCGAATTGTGCCCTCATGACCCTGTTCATCGGAATGGTCTCGGCGCGTTTCCGCGACATCCCGCAGCTGGTCGGCTCCATCGTCCAGATTATTTTTTTCGTGACGCCGATTATGTGGAAGCCTGAACTTCTGCATAGTCGAACCTATGTCGCGACGCTTAATCCTTTTTTTCAAATGATTGAGATCGTGCGGGCTCCTCTCCTTGGAAGCGCGCCGTCACTGAAGACCTACTTAGCCGTGCTTGCGATAACTGTTGTCAATGTCGTGGTCGTGGGCGCCTTTTTCGTGCGCTTCCGCTCGCGGATAGCATACTGGGTCTGAGATGGACGACGCAGCTGAGCTCGCGCTCGAACATGTGAGCGTCTCCTTTCCAATCTATCAAGGTGGCTCCCGGTCCCTCAAGAAGAGCTTGTTGTTTCGCAGCTCTGGCGGCCGCGTCGCAAACGACGTGAATCAACGTATTGTGGTTCGGGCCTTGCGTGACGTATCGCTCCGATTTTCAGTGGGCGACAGGGTGGCCTTGGTCGGCTCGAACGGCGCTGGGAAAACGACCCTCCTGCGCGTGATGGCCGGAATCTACGAGCCTGAAGCTGGCAGCGTGAGGTCGAAGGGACGAATATCTCCCATCTTTGATATCGGTCTTGGTATCGATCCCGAGCTCAATGGCTTGGACAATATCAGGCTGAGAGGCCGAATCCTCGGATTGAGCGCTCAAGAAATTGAAGAAAGCATTCCCGACATTATCGAGTTCACAGAACTCGGCGATTATCTCCAATTGCCGATCCGCACCTATTCGTCGGGAATGTTAACCCGCATGACGTTTGCCGTGGCAACCTGCTTTGCCCCGGAAGTTCTGCTAATGGACGAGTGGATTCTGGCCGGAGACAAAGACTTCATGGCAAAGGCGGAGGCCAGGATTGCCTCGTTTGTTTCACAGGCGAGCATATTGGTTCTGGCGTCGCACTCATTGGAAATTTGTCGGCGGTGGTGCAACAAGGCGGTCTGGATGGACGGGGGCGAAGTGAGAGCGATCGGCAATGTCGACGATGTACTCCAGGCCTACTATGGAAACGTGGCTTTGCTCGCCCGTGTCCCATGATCAAGCTTGACACAACAGATGACGGCAGCGGCGAGCCTCTAGGTCTCCACAATTGGGAATCAATTCGATGACAGCCAAAAAAGCTTTGATCACCGGTGTAACCGGTCAGGACGGTGCTTACCTAGCCGAGTTCCTTCTCAGCAAAGGATATTCCGTTCATGGCATCAAGCGGCGAGCGTCGCTTTTCAACACGGATCGAATCGATCATCTTTATCTCGATCCGCACGAACAGAATTTCGACTTCACACTGCACTATGCCGACATGACGGACTCGACCAGTCTGATCCGGGTCATCGCCGAGGTGCAGCCGGACGAGATCTACAATCTTGCGGCTCAAAGCCACGTCGCAGTTTCGTTTGAGGAGCCGGAGTACACGGCCGAAGCGGACGGGCTGGGTCCCCTGCGCATGTTGGAAGCTGTTCGGATCCTGGGCTTGCAAAAAAAAACGCGCTTCTATCAAGCGTCGACTTCCGAGCTGTATGGGCTTGTGCAAGAGATCCCGCAAAAGGAGACAACACCCTTTTACCCCCGGTCGCCCTACGCAGTCGCCAAGCTCTACGCCTATTGGATCACCGTCAATTACCGTGAGGCGTATGGAATGTATGCCTGCAACGGAATTCTTTTCAACCACGAGTCTCCTCTGCGCGGGGAGACGTTTGTCACGCGAAAGATTACCCGAGCGTTGGCTCGCATCCAACTGGGTCATCAGGCGTGCCTTTATCTGGGTAATCTGGATGCCTTGAGGGATTGGGGACACGCGCGGGACTATGTTCAGATGCAATGGTTGATGTTGCAGCAGGAGCACCCGGAGGACTTTGTCATCGCCACGGGTGAGCAGCACTCCGTACGAGAATTCGTTGAGATCGCGGCAGCCCAGCTCGGGCAGAAAATCAGGTGGCAAGGTAAGGGTGTCGATGAGAAAGGCTACGACGACGCCACAGGAAAATGCATCGTCGAAATTGACCCGAGATATTTTCGGCCTTCCGAGGTCGCTACTCTGCTCGGTGACGCCACCAAGGCAAAAGAGAAGCTAGGCTGGGTTCCCCAGATCAGCTTCCAACAGTTAGTGTCCGAGATGATGGATGAGGATCTGAAACTCGCAAAAAGAGACGAGTTGATCAAGACCCATGGTTTTCGCTATTTCGTTCGCCGCGAATGACGCGGCCAGATCACCACCGAGATGCGCAAGCCAACTATTCTGCACGCTTATAAGGTCTTCGTTCCCGATATGGATGGCGGCATTCCGTCCGTTATCAGGACGCTGTGCGTTGCGACAAAGACTCACTTTGAGAATCAGGTGTTGGTGGCCCGAAAGCGAGGGGCGGGCAAAACCTACGTCACTGGCGAGGGGATCAACGTAGAAGCGGTCCGATCATTCGGCACCCTGTTTTCGACCCCCATCGCTCCAACCTTCCCATTTCGTTTGGCCAAGCTGTCGGCGGATGCGGATCTGGTTGTTCACCATGCTCCATTCCCGCTGAACGACGTTGCCATTCCTTTTTTCGATGCCAAGACGCCGCTCATCCTCTACTGGCACGCAGACGTTGCAAGCTTTCCGCTGCTGAAGAAGGCGGTCAGACCGGCGATGTGGCGGGCGCTGCGGCGCGCAAACAGGATCATCATCTCCGATTACTCGATTTTGGAATCGGCTGAGCTCTTGAAGCCATTTGCCGAGAAATGTTTGGTGATCCCTTACGGTACTGACCTTTCATTTTGGGCGAACTGCGATAGCGCGGAGGCGGACGCCGCGGCAAAATTGCGCGCGCGGCACCCACGGATGATCCTCGCGATAGGAAGATTGGTCCCTTACAAGGGATTTGACGTCCTGCTGCAGTCCCTTGCTGGGTTGGATGCTGAGGCAGTCATCGTGGGCGAGGGCCCGCTTCTCTCAAGCTTGCAGGAGAGGGCGAACGATCTGGGATTGGCTCACCGGGTCATTTTCAAGGGCCGATTGAATCAAGCCGAGCTGAAGGCTCACCTTTATGCCGCCCGTGCGCTGGCGTTTCCGTCGGTGACCACGGCAGAAGCATTTGGAATCGTGCAGGTGGAAGCGATGGCCGCTGGCCTGCCGATCGTCAACACAAGTTTGCCGACGGCTGTGCCTAATGTTGCGCGCGACGGGCAGGAGGCTATTACCGTTGCGCCGAACCAGCCCGAGGCTTTGGGGAAGGCACTTGCGGCAATCATGGGAAACCAATCGCTTGCTCAGGCGCTTGGTCAGGCGGGAAGGACGCGCGCTTTGTCCGAGTACTCGCAGCCGGGTTACAGCTCGAAGATTCAGTCGATTTATCGCGATTTGATCGAGCGGCGGACCACGTAGCGACCCGAGAAGGCGGCTCTGAAAGCCGCCTTCTTCATCCTGTCGCTATGATTTTTTCGGATCATCCGACGAGTTGGTCAAGGCGTCGAGCAACCCGCTCTGCGCGGCTGCTACCACCTGAGATGTGTTTACATTTGGCGTGCCCGAAACGACCGTATTTGGCAGTACGTTTGGAGCCGGTATTCCAGTGCTGGAGCCAGATGACGCAGACGAAACGTCGGCTGAGGCGCTGGGATCAGCGGTCGATGCGGTGGACGTCGATGTGCTTGGGGAAGATGAGCTTGACGACGTCGATCCAGAGGTTGGATCTGTTGTTGATCCCGCTGCACTGGTGCCGCTCGACGGTGGTGGTGAGGTCTGTCCGGAACTGCTGCCTCCGGCGCTGCCCGTGTCGGTCCCAACCGCGGAACTGGTGCCCGTGCCGGCTGAGGCAGATCCGTCCGATCCGGTCGCTTGGGAGGACCCCGTCGAGCCGGAGGTGTTTGAGCTATCTGCCGGAAGCGACTGTTGCCCAGCAAATTCCACAAAAGCGAAGATCGTTGTTGTGGTGCCAGTCTGAGACGTCGCGCCCGCTTGAGCCGTCTGGGGCGCATCGACCGCAAGCTGGGCAGCGTTGAGTTCGCTCCAATCGAGCTCGCCGGTGCCGCTCGTGTCAACGCTTGCGAATTCCTTAGCTGCTTGCGCGGAATTGGCCCCAAATGCGGCTGCAAACTCAGCAGGGTTCAACAGTCCGTTATTATCCGTGTCCAGCCGCGTGAACAATGGCTGTCCGACGGGACCAGGCAAATTGGCGCCCTGCATTCCTGGAAGCGTTTGAAACAGGCTCGCAGGGCTCCAAGCACCTTGTGCAGTTGTTGAGGCTGGAGGCGGCGCTGGCGCCTCGTTGACGGTTTGGCTCACGAAGAAAAACGCTGAAACTCCGCCATTGAAGTTGCTGGTCTGGCTTGCCGCGGTTGGTGAAGCTGTCGTAGTGGACGGTTGGGCGGCGGGATTTTTCGAGCCTGCAAGGTGGGCAAAATTGTCTAACAGAGAAGAAAATTCATTTGCAATTTCGCCGATTGAGCTGCCTGCGACTGACTGCGACAAACCGGTGGCGTTGGTGACTGATGGTACAATTGAGTTCATGCTTACGGTCATGGATACCCTCCTATCCGTGCGAACCAAGGTGAGACACAGCAAGGTGCGTGCCAGAGATCAATGCGCTGTAGTATTTGACTTATTTCTTTTGAAAGCGGGCTGCGACCAGGCAAAACTTGCCTTAGTCCATCGGCGCCGGGCAGCATTTGCCGGCCTGCGATCCTGCGTAGCCTAGGGTCCGGCTGCAAACTAGCAAAACACCTTCCTTATTGGCCGCGAGAGAGATCGCGCAGATGAAGAACTATCAAATGCATGAACCGTACCTTTGACGTGAGCCGTCGCCGCCTTGATTTTTGCATCGTGCATTTGGTTTGGGCCACAATGATTATAACGTCGGTACGACCTCACAGGATAAACCTCGGCTGCGCGAACGAAGCTGCACGGTATGTTTAACCGCTGCCCTCCGGTTTGAAGCGCCCCCATGTTTCAAGTCTCTACGCTAAAGCAATCGGAAAGAAGCTTGCCAAGCTGCTGGACGAAGCGCCCGAGCTAATTGGCCGGACTGTCTCTTGGAACGATCGCCTGGTGCCACATGTCTGTCGATTAGACGGTCGGTCGGCGTGGGCCTGGGCGCGCTGAAGCCGCTAGCGATCAGCATGCGAATTAGCGCCCGAACCCAAGGTAGGTTCGTCGCCCATTTCTGATATTCGAAATAGATGGTTTGCGATCAGTCTTTATCGGGGCGATGCCACCCAAACCCCTGTAGCAATTCGGCGAGTTGCTGGAATTGACAAGCCGTTGACAGCGAAAATGAAATCGCGATAGTTGGCTCAAGCTTTTGAACCAAGTTTTGCGACCCTTCGACTAATCCTTAGTCTCTATTTTTTTGAATTTATCAATGAACACGAAGAAAATGACGCCCTCGTCGCCCGTCCGCGGGGAAATACGAGTTCTGCCGCCAGGCAAGGGCAATTGGTTGGATTGGGAACGCGCCGAACTCGGGCGTCTGTCGGGGTCTTTTCCGGGGCCGACCTATGAGGTCGAGAGCGGATTGAGTGAGGACGGTGATCCCTGGTGTGTCGTGACCGAGACCGCGAGCGGCAGATTGGTTGTTCATATTTGCCGCATTGCGGGTAAGTATACGGTAGCCTCTCCCGAAGAGAAGCTCCTTAAAAGCACCGGGGACATCAAAGTCGCAATTGAATTGGCAATTCAGGCAACTTAACAGGCTGAGGTTAACGGGGACGCCAGCAGCATCCAAACGTTCCCGTTGCCTGAACGGCGCTTGGCGGCCAGGGTCAGGAAGGTGCTTCCGAGCGCGGAACTTTGCGGTCCTGCTGGATGTGCCCTCGCCAGCGGCGCTGGCGGACCAGCTCGACCAGTGAGGGGGCATCAGAACCGGGGCAGAGGGCGCCCGCGGGCCGGCAGCAGTGCCTTAAGCAGGGCCGCCAGGGCGGCCTTGTCGGATGCCGGCCGGCGGAGAGCACGATCCGTTAGAGAAGGCCATTCTCATCCACAACGCCTTGATCTTGGCTCAGTCCTCCACGGCCAATTGGCTTACCCGGGCGCCCTTTTTGCCGCCGGCTGCATGCTGGTCAGCGGGAACGATCAAGCAGGCTATGGCGGTAGGGATCTGGGTGATTGCACTGCAAGTGTCTCAAAGATCGCCAACCATATGTCAGCCTTTGACCAGGGGTGGTAGCACTCTAGGCCATCCTATGGGGCCCCTAGGGACTGGGCAGATCGCGCCAGGGCAAGCGGGTGCTCGAAACACGAAAAATCGGAGCTGATGCGTTGATCACGCCAGGAGACTTGGTTTGTTGGGCAGCAGCGGTGTGATCAAACGCCCCTCGGTCTCCAAAACATCGTGCCGGGCCATAATTAGGTCCTGCTGAGACCTTCATGACAACGCAACGCTGAATGCTTATCGGTACACAATCCGGAGCGAATGGAAGTCAAGCTCCTGCCTTGATCCTGCTATAGTTCGAGCCCGGCGGCACTGATCACCAACTCCAGACTACCAGACCGAACATCCTCTACCCGGCCATGCAGACGGGCGGAGGCGAAGGGCCAAGCCGTTCAGGCGGCAAGTCGGCGAGCAACTTTCGAGCCATATTTCGTCCACATCCACCGAGGAAGTGTCCAGCTTGCCCGGCTGCGTTCTTGACGAACCTCGAGAACAGTCGTTAACGGCTGTGCGAGACCGCTTTGTTTTGTGAAGAGAGATCCAAAAGGACCGTAATGCGAGTTTTGGTGACAGGCGCTAACGGCTTCGTCGGTCCTTACTTCAGGAGGGCCATGCAGAAAATTGCGCCCCAAGTAGAAATCGTCGCGTGCGGAAACGGATCGGCGCAAGGGCAAGTTGGAATTGCCCTGGATATCAGGGACGAGGCGGCGGTCAACTCGCTAATCGCAAAAGTTAGCCCCACCCACGTGATGCATCTTGCCGGCGTCTCGAGAGTTGCTGATGCACAGGCCAATTCAAGGGCTGCTTGGGATATCAACGTCCTTGGAACGCTCAACTTGGCCAGGGCGATTCTTCGACACGCTCCCCGGTGCATCCTTCTTTCGGTGGCTTCAGGCGAAGTTTACGGTCTCAGCGCAAACGGATGTGCAGCCCTCGACGAGAATGCCCGACTGCAGCCTATCAGTGAGTACGCCGTTACAAAAGCTGCTGCTGACCTCGCTGTGGGCAGCCTGGCAGCAGGTGGGCTAAGGGCCATTCGGCTAAGACCTTTCAATCACGTCGGTCCGGGGCAGACAGAACAGTACGCTCTCTCTAGCTTCGCGGCTCAGATTGCGAAAATCGAACTTGAACGACAGGCCCCAGTCATCTCGGTCGGTAATCTAGGCGTAGAACGGGATTTTCTCGATGTGCGGGATGTTGCAGAAGCTTATGCGATTGCGGCTCTAAATGCCGACGAAATCCCAAATGGCCAAATCCTCAACATTGCCTCTGGCCGCGCGGTGCGCTTGTCCAACTTGTTGGATGAGCTGATGTCAATGTCGCATGCGAAAATCAAAGTGCAGGCGGACTCCTCTCGAGTCCGTCGCAGTGAAGTACTGCGCATCTGCGGCGATGCGTCGAAGGCTCGTGAGATTTTGAACTGGGCCCCCAGCCGCGAATTGAAGAAAACCCTGCATGACATTCTGAAAGACTGGCGGCAAAGGCTGAGCCCGAACGAGTGAAAAACGGTGCACTCCTCGCCTCGTTCTCTGCTGGTGGACTGACAAATTCTTACAGACTCTCCCCGGGTGCAAGGACCGAAATGCGATATCGCAAGACGGTCGCGCGGTTCTCTGAATTGATTTCGATAGCAACTGTTTCTGAACCGACAAACTCTCGGTTCGGAGTATAGATTAGTGAGATAACGGGAACCTTGCGAGGGCCGCAATTACCACTCGCTGCAACATTGGCTACTAGCAATGTCATTTGCAACGTTCCGTTGGACGGCTTTTCTTGGATAACAGGTATCCCGACAGGGTTCATCTCGGAGCTGCAATCCGGTTTTGCGTTCAGCAGATTCAGCAAGATTACAGAGGCGCCCTTCTTGGTTCGAATTTCCTTCGCCACCTGGGCAGAGGCTGGCAGCGTTGCAATGAACAGTGCGGACAAAAGACCGATCTGCAACTTCAGCATTGGTGCTCCTGACGAGCGACCTGCTCTCGTAACTTGATCCTCAACGGATTTCCCCACCAAGAAACTCCGTCTTGAAGCATTTCCACATCCACCGCACATGCAGATGCAAGGTGAATTTCATCAACATCGATTGTCATATAGTAGGTCTCCCCGGGGATCATGATGAAGGGGATGCGATAGCGCGGAGGATCAATCATCAAAGTGCCCCCATCGGAGTCTAAAAGTCGATAGCTTAGAAATACGCCGCCAGCGTTCGATGCACTTTCACTGGACCAGGCTTGTTTTGATAAATTTTGGATGCGGATGATGAATTTGAGCCTGCCTTCGTGATGGAGGGGACCCTCCGCAAGCTCCAGGCGGCGCTTTCGATCCTGCCGTATCAGCTCCTTCTGCATCACAGTATGGCCATAGTCGAAGATAGATGCGAACGGCTTAGGTGACGACGGTCGATAGGTACGGTACCAAGCATCGTTCACCACCACGTTGCGCAGATCGTGAGCACTTTCGACCCAGCTTTTGGTGTTCACGGCAGGGAGGCTGGCGCGCTTAGTCTTGAGAAATTCCAAAATGGCATGCACCAGGCTTTCCGAGGAACCGACGCTAAAGAATGATGCGCATTGTTCTGATCGTGTGACTTCGCGAAAGACAGGTATGTCGCTAGCGATGACGAATTTACCGAATTGTGCGGCCTCGATGAGCGGAAGACCAAATCCCTCAGCATAGGAAGCGGCAATTAGCGCGCTGCAGCTACCATACAGACGGTGGAGGTCCTGGTCTGTTGCCCCGGGATACCACGTTAGCCTTTTGCCGCCAACCGGATGAAATCTGAGTTTGTCGATCAGCTCCCGGCTTTCCCAACCTGCCTTGCCAACGATAGCAAGATCGACATCGATTCCCAGCTTCCAAAGATGCTCAAAAGCCTCAAGAGCTACCCGATAGCCCTTCCTAGGCTCGATGGTTCCTACCATCAAGAACAAGGGCCGGCTTGCGGGCAGCGGGGGCTCATGATCCATTTCACCTGCGAAATCTGAGCCGAGGTGCCAATAGCCGATCTCAAGCTCCCGTGGGAATTTTATCGCCTCCAACATGGCGTAGAGTTCGTCCGCGACCGCCCTAGATATGCAGACAAAGCCCGTTGAGTAGCTCAAGGCCGACTTGAGCCATGCCGCGAACATGGGCGGCATCCCCGGATGACACATTCCCGGCAAACGAATCGGGACAAGATCGTAAAGGCAGGACACAATCTTGGCGCCGCGCTGGCGCGCCGACAACAGCAATGGCAAATGAACGCTATGAAACTCCCAAGAGCTATCCAGCATGAGCACAGTATCGGACCCAGTTAGTCTTATCCGGTCATCGATCCGCTCAAAACGAACAGATGACGGCGAGATCCCGCAAAAGCCTCCCGGCTTGTCACAGCAGATAGCAATTGCGCTGCGATCTTGCGATAGCAGACCACGCGAAATCTGATTTGTTACCCGCTGAATGCCGGTCTTGTGGTCCACACGCGCGGTCGAGGTGACATCGATCAGAAGACGCGCCGGCGCCGGCACTTCCGGTTCTGATCTTGCCATCGTTTCAGCGAGTGTGTTCACTGGAAGCGCGATACTCTTCAGCTCATCGAGAGCGATCCTCTCGGGGACAAACGACTCGTTTCCTTTCGCAAGTGGCTCCTTTCGTCTGTAGGCTTCAACCAAGCTGTTGGAAGCCAGCATCGCCGTGTTACGCCAGCTGAATTCCGCCGCTCGCTTCAATCCGATAGCGACATGCTCCGCAGTCCGCTGAGGCTCCAGGAACGTCTGCGCTATCCGACGCGCAATTTGCTGAGGGCTGGTTGGGTCAAACATGAGATCGGGATCCTGCAAGACTTCCGGAAGCGAGCCCGTGGCGGACCCGACCACCGGCGTTCCGCAACTCATGGCCTCCAGAGCCGTCAGTCCGAAGCCCTCGAGGAGAGATGGCTGTACCACGAGGCCCGCTTGTATGTAGTTTGAGACAAGCTCGCGATCGGCGATATGTCCCACAGGCTGGAAGTGCTCAGGAGGCAAATGGAGCTCGTGCCAGCGGGCTTGGAAGGGAGCGATCTGGAGGGGCTGATAGTCCCCGGCCAACACCAGCTTGAGGCTGTTTCTCAAGGAATCCGGGAGAAATCTGTAGGCCTCGATAACGGCGCCAACGTTCTTGCGCCAGTCAAGGGCGCCAACAACCAAAATGGTCTTGGACCCGACCTGTCCCTCTGTTGAAAGCCTTTGTTGAACGAAATGCGCAAAATCTGACGGGATGCCGGCCGATATATTGAACGCGCGGTTGTGCCCGGAGAGTTCATTGATCTCACGTTTGGAGTACTCGGAAATACATAGGTTCAAATCAAACTCTTTATAAAGTGCAAGCCTGCGATAATAGTACTTTCTACGAGAGTCATCGTTCAGATATTTGTCGGGAAATCGATGGGGGATTGCATCGTAGAAGATCGAGGCAGTCAGAACTCCCGGAACCGAGGGAAGGAGAGGAACCGCGACATCCTCGCTTCCTTCGAACGGGCTCGACGAGATTGCAATGTCGGGCCTCAGGGAGGAAACGTGGTACTTGAGGGCAACTTCGCTAAGGCGACGCCGCTCTGTATAGCCCACAACCGCTTCGCCTCCTTCAGCGACTCCTTGCCAGACATGAATATTAGCTGGTTTGATCCAGCGCTGGATATGGGCGCGCGCTGCAACGGATTCGTCCGCCATGCTTGCGTTGAATGAGACCAGCAGATCCCAACCCAATGCCTCTTCGCTAATGGCCCGAATCAACTCTGTTATGTAACGGCCGATTCCTCTTTGGCGGCTCGCAGTCTGAAGCGCCTGCCCATCGATCCAAAGTCTCATTTTTCGGGACCGCTGTTCTTGATCATCTGCTTCCACCGAGCAACTTTCCCTTCATCGACCTCGAGTGACCAAACCGTTTGGGGAGCTCGGGATTCGGAGAACCTGACGAGCCGGCCCTTGAGGGACGGTAGTCTGCTTAGCCCGCCCAGCAAGAGTCTTTTGACTCTGCGATGTTGCCTGAGCCCCAGTATCGACCGTTCCAAGCCTGATCTCATCGCCTTCTTCAGTTTGAACAGCAACCGGCTTGAGCGTTCCCCGAGAAACCGGACGGGTGCTGAAACTCGCCAAGATGTACTATTGTACAACGCGGCGAGCTGTTGATCCCGTTCAGCGACATGGCGATCGAGAGAAGCGCACCGATGTTCGAGATTGAGTATTCGGTCAGGCAGATACTCTAAATTGAGTACGCGCTCATTCATCTGACGAGCGACTGAATCGGCATCAGCCGTGAGCTGCAAAAGTGAGGCTATATCGGAGGGATTTCGTTGTGAAATTCCCTGTGCAAACACTGCAATAAAGTGTGACAGCGAATCGTCATTGTCTCCACCAGGAGTGCAGGCCACAACCGCATAGTCCGGCCCGGAACGAAACAGGGTAGATAGGACTGTCGATAGCGATCCATATTCTCCTTCGACATGAACCCCGTTCATGCGTGTAATGTTGGCAGCAAGAAAACCCGTAGATTGTACAAAATGCTGAAGCAAAAGAGGGGGGATCGGTGCCTTATGAGTGGGATCCAGACGAAATGACCACGAAGAGACCGTAAGGTTTTCAGGGTTGGGCGTCTCTAACAACAAAATACCGCCTGGTCTCAGGACACGCCGAATCTCTGCGAGCACCGACAACAGATAGCTTGTCTCAAGATGCTCGACGACATGAAAGGCGGTCACCAGAGAGTAGGAATGATCCGAACACTGTCGGAGAAAGTCCAGTGCGTCAGAGCGAATAATTTCGGCCCCGCTTGTCAAGGACGCTTCTGCAATATCGTTAGGCTCTACGCCGACGGCGCGCCAGCCATGGTCGAGGAGCAAACGAAGCCATTCGCCGCGCCCGGAGCCGATGTCGAGTGCAATGCGGCCTTGATCCGACCCGAAGCTCGCGATTAGAGGGACGTAAACTTCGAGACGTTCTCTTATTGCCGCTTCAGAGCCACGAAAGCGATCCTCAAAGAGCTTATAGCTTTTGCTGAAGAGATCATCGTTATGCGGCATCACCTGCAGCTCTCCGTTGACTGGGGCTATTCGGATTGGCGCCAGAACGCTCCGGCGTAGATGACGCCTTGCCAACGAGCAGCCCTAGCTCACGCAAGCGGCTGACCACCATCCGGCACTTCAATCTTCATGAGGACCGAAGCGAACTTTCGGTCTGAGGTTCCTAGCGGTTTTCACTATGGTCTTTTTCATGAAATTACTTCAATCGGTCTCCCTCTTCAATGGACGTGCGTCCTTCCGAAACTGGCGGCCCACTCTAGGCTGAGGCCGTAGGACGCGGATCCCTTCATTTGTTTACCCGAAGATTTTGTCCACCACCATGTGCGGGGTTTGGTGGGCCGCCCAGCCCAGGAGCGGGCTCCGTCCCTTGTTCCGACCGCGACCGCCTTCCGATTGACTTATTACGCCGCGAGGTGCGATAGGATTGATGATTTGCTGGAACTAGAGTCATGCCAGAGCAGAGCCCGTTTTTCCACTATAACTCTTGCATCGATGCTCAAGAGATTATGAGAGCGCACGCGTTAGCCGAATTGCACGCCAACGATCGCTTTTTGACTAATTTCCTAGGGGTTTTGATAGATCCGAAATTCTTTCCTGACATTCTCAACGGAAAGGCAGGGCAAGTTGAGCCGATCCCAATTCCTGCGAACTGGCACGCGGACATCTCCGAGTGGGCGGCGGCGTTGCGAGCTGTTGATCTCTCGGGGGAATTGTTCACGGTTGTGGAGTTGGGATGTGGATGGGGGTGTTGGCTCAACAATACAGGCGTGGCCGCCCGCCGCAGCGCCCGTAAAGTTCGCCTTATTGGCATAGAGGGCGACCTCGGGCATCTTCAATTTGCGCGCGAGGCCTGTGAAGTCAATGGCTTCACGACTTCCGAAGTTGTCCTGTACCATGGCATTGCGTCGGCTCGCAACGGAAAGGCCTTGTTTCCAATTCAGACAGAGGCAGGCAAGAACTGGGGCTTGCAGCCGATTTTCGATGCGTCCTTGTTCGACGTTTTACGGTCCAAGTTGGACAAAAAATATGAGGTCTTGCCGATGATCTCGCTGGAAAAGATCTCGGAAGGGTCCGCTCGCATAGACTTGCTGCACATCGACATCCAAGGAGGCGAGGCCGAGCTCATAAATGACAGTTTGGCACTGCTCAACTCGAAAGTTGCTTATATCGTGGTGGGTACGCACTCGCGAGAAATAGAGGGAAGAATCTTTTCGGTGCTTCGCGAAGCGGGGTGGATGCTGGAAATAGAGCGTCCGGCGATCCTGTCGCTTGCGGGTGGCATACCTCAGGTCAGCGTCGACGGAGTTCAAGGCTGGCGCAATCCGCGTCTTTTGCTTAGCGAGCCGTAAGCAGCTTGGTCCGATGTCCGCGATCGGGTTTATCCTTTCAGGGTTAACGATGAATATGGAGAAGACCTCGACGCTCGTTGGAGGTCGATATTCGACCGGTCGCATGGGGGCTTCTGACTTGAGGTGTCGCTGGAGAGTTCGACTTGAGCAGGAATGAGCAGAACAAGCTTCATGGGCTGCCGCCTCTGGCGCTTTGCAGCGCGCCAGTAGGCCGGCCGCTCATTTGCTCCGGCGCTACGCTCCATCAGTTAGGACGGACGACCAAGTGGGTTTGAGCGTGTGGGCTGCAACACAATATAGATCAGTCCGGCGGGGTTCCGTCGCGGACCTGCTCGCTTCCCTCTTGGGGCTCACTGCAGTATTGGTTTTGTTGGGTTTCGCTCGGCTGCAATTGACGCAACCCGTTGACTTGTCCAGTGATCACATCTTCCTGCTTCAGATGATCAAGGACGCGATGCGAGGTGTGACGGTCTTCAATGAGCACCTAGGAGCTCCGCTCCAAAAAAACGGCTACTATATGCCGTTCTTTGACGGCTCCTACAAGCTCACGATCTGGCTCTTGACCCGACTCACCTCGAACGTTTTTCTTGTCGTCAATCTTTTCTACCTGGTTGGCGTGGCGGCTACATTCGTTGCCTGTTTTTGGTCGCTACGAATTTTGGACGTCGCGCCGTGGATGGCCAGTGTGGCGTCGCTCGCGTTCGTCTTGACTCCTTACTTCGTTGCACGCGCCTTCCTGCACGATCTACTGGCTTTATACTACAGTGTTCCGCTCGGGGGAGCGCTAGCGATCGTTCTTGCAAAAGGAGATCCGGTTCGAAAAATCAATTCATCATTCGCTCTTGCGGCTGTGCTAGTGATCGGTACTTCTGGTCTTTATTACGCTTTCTTTTCCATGATGTTCATCGGCTTGATTTTGGTGTCTCGTGCGATCCGAGAAAGAGCTATCAAGCCTTTATTGCTCTGCATTAGTCTTGCAGTATTGTTGCTGTTGCTATTGCTATTGAGCGCTTACGGCTATCATTCTTGGAGATGGCTATTGGGTGGGGAGGGGTTGGTCTCGCCTCCGCACCGTCATAGTTGGGAACAATTCTATCATGGGCTACTGATTAGTTCGGCTCTACACGTCTACGCGGATCTCGGGTTGTTTGTCGGAAAGTTTGCCGAATACAAGAGTCTCATCTTCGGACAGCACGGATTGGGGGGGCTGCCCGGGGAAGGGTATAATTTTGAATGGCCAGGAGCATTCCTGACCTCTATTATTCTGATCTCGCCCGCGCTTTTGTTTGGTTTCCTGAATACTCGAAGCAGGGAGGAGAGTGTGGTCGCCCTGTGTCTCGCTTTCATTACATTCGCGCTCCTCTTTTCGATCCGCGGCGGACTTGGTTACGTATTCGGGTATCTTTTTATTGGCGCTATTCGCGCACAGGAGCGA
This sequence comes from Bradyrhizobium sp. MOS002, assembly GCF_003020115.1. Lineage (GTDB taxonomy): Bacteria > Pseudomonadota > Alphaproteobacteria > Rhizobiales > Xanthobacteraceae > Bradyrhizobium. The sequence goes on along the minus strand of NZ_PYFX01000021.1, from coordinate 63,132 downwards.
ATCATTCCCTTTCTCACCTTTTTTGCAATTGTTATCGCTTGCTTCGGATCGGCGCTATTCACTGCCTGCAATGCGAGAAAAGGTGTAACAGCGATCGTCGTTTTCTGCCTTATCGCGGGAGTATACCCGGCGGTCGGCTCGATCTCGAGTCGTCAGGCTGCGTTTCTCGACTCCAAGGAAAGCCAAGCATATCGGCAGAGCATCTTAAGTGTGCTAGCGGCGAAAGATGCGCATGCCTTCAGGATGATATTTCAGTTGCCGGTGATGCCGTGGCCGGAAAGCGCTCCTGTAGGAAAGCTGTTCGGATACGAGCACGCCCTGCCATATATTTTTGACCGAAATGACAGCGCTACACGCTGGAGTTATGGTTTGAGCGCGTCGGAGATATCCCCCTTCAGAGCCATGGCCACAAAAGAGACGGAGCTGCCAATACAACTAAAAAAGCAGGGATTTGACGGCATCCTCGTCGAAAAAATCGGGTACTCCGTGGAACGCGCGGCTGATCTCGTGGAGACACTCGCCGCGAATGGAGCTTGCGTGGAATACCAGGACCGGTTCAGAGCTTTGCTGTCTCTCTGCAGGTGAAGCATTTCGAATGGTCCAGCAGGTCAAGTTTATCGCACCACCCACGGCGCCAGGGATTAGCAACAGGCACGAACAGTGTGGACCGAGAGACTTTTCGCAAGGTCAATAGAACGAGCCTTTCAATGAACGTTCTCGAAGAAGGCGCTGTTCGCAGAACTGCCTTCCTAGTGGGAGGGTATAATCGACGCCTTGACAACGAACAGGCGAGGAAGTTCGTTCCTCTCGGGCCCTTCATATTCAGCGGGCCGTCTTGGATACAACCGCATAGGGGAAAGCGAATACTACCCGGGAGCGACGTTGCGGCATCCCGCGCTAAATTGCTGATGATGCGCGGACCCAAACGCCCACTACTCGCCATCGAACTGGATTGGCCGCCACTTAGATGTTAACGAAGGTTCGGTCGTCACTCCAGCTTGTCCTCCCATGAGGAAAACGTGAAGACAATCAGCGTTATCACACCCTGCTACAACGAAGAGCTGAACGTCAAAGATTGCTACGAATCGATAAAGAGCATCTTTGATGGACTACTCATCGGTTATCGGCGCGAGCATATTTTCTGCGACAATGCCTCCGATGATAATACTTTGAAGATCCTGCGCGACATAGCCGCGCAAGATCCTGCGGTGAAGATCATCATTAACGCCCGCAATTTCGGTCCGCTCCGCAATACGTTCAACGGGGTTATGGCCTCTGCAGGAGATGCCGTTCTTCTGTTTATGCCAGCGGACCTTCAGGATCCGCCCGAGCTGCTTCCCGAATTCGTCGAACTATGGGAAGCCGGATACGAGATAGTTTATGGCATTCGCGCTGTGCGTGAGGAGAGCCGGCTGATGCGTGGTATCCGAAACGCTTATTACACCCTGCTCACGCGGTTTTCCGAGGTCAGCGTTCCGCCCGGGGTCGGCGATTTTCAGCTGGTTGACCGACGCGTCGTGGAGGCGATGCGGCACGTCCGGGACACCTATCCGTTCATGCGGATGATGACGTTTGAATGCGGCGGTCGTGCGATTGGTGTCCCCTACACCTGGCGCCAACGCAGAAAGGGTTTTTCTAAGAACCGCGCCGGCGCGCTGATCGACCAAGGGCTCAACGGGCTTGTGTCGTTCACCACCGCACCCGTGCGGTTCGGCTTGCTCGCGGGCTTTCTGATCTCGGCCCTGAGCATCGGCTATGCTATCATTAATTTCGTAGTTGGCCTTGTCATGTATCGGCAGCTAGCCGAGCCTGGGATCATCACCTTGATTGTCGCCATGTTCTTTTTCGGTGGCGTGCAATTGTTCTTCATGGGGATGATCGGTGAATACGTGCTCGCAATCTATGGTCAAGTCCGCGATAAGCCTGTGGTGTTCGAGCGTGAGCGTGTCAATTTCGGCCCGCCGCCCGCATAAAGCACGATCTCCTTCAGAGGTTGCTCAGGAACTGCTCGATTGTTGCGACAATCGCCGGCACCGACAGGCCGGCAGCGTCGAGCAAAGCATCGCGCGATCCCGCATTCGACGTCTTTCCCGCCTGCTCGGGAACGCCAATGCCTGCGACGTGCGCTTGTTTAGCAACGCCGGCAATTGCGGCCGCCACCAGACTGAATAGGCCGCCACGCAGGATGTGCTCTTCAATCGTCACTAAAAGCGCAGCGTCGCGCGCTAGCTTGCGAATCAGTGTTTCATCGAATGGCTTCAAGCAGGAGACGCTGACGACACCAACGTCCCTGCCGCGCTTGGCCAGCTCGTCGGCGGCCTGAAGAGCGCGCGAGGCGATCGGGCCGGAGGCCAGGATGACGATCTCCTGTCCTTGGCGCAGAACCCGCGGCTTGCGCAGGTCGGTCACCTCGGCCGAGCCGAGATTCGGCTCGCCGGCCCGGCTTAGCCGCAAATACGCCGGCTTCCGGCTTGTCGCTACCAGGCGGGTTGCCGCGCGGACCTCATTTGGGTCGCAGGGCACGAACACCTCGATGCCCGGCAGCATCGACATGATGCCCACGTCCTCCAGCGCATGGTGGGTGTAGCCCTGGCTGCCATACGCATATCCGGCGCCCACCGCCACGATCTTCACGTCGGCACCATGGTAACAGACGTCGTTGCGCAGCTGCTCAAGACAGCGCAGGGTTGGAAAATTGCCGATCGAGTAGATGAAGACCGTCTTGCCCGACAGGGCAATGCCCGCTGCGATGCCGGCCATGTTCTGCTCGGCAACACCGACATTCAAATAGCGATCGGGAAATTTCGCTGCGAAAGGCTCCAGCACGGTGTAGCCGAGATCGCCGCAAAGCAGCCAGATGTCGGGATTCTCGCTTGCTGCCTGAGATAGAGTCTCGATGAACGTCGTCCTCATGAGGCGAGCTCGGCCAGGGCCTGCGCAAGGAGTTCATCTGAGGGCGACCGGTAGTGCCACTCGAGCTTGTTTTCCATGAAGCTCACGCCCTTGCCTTTTATGGTGTGTGCGATCACGACGGTTGGCCGGGCCGATGGTGCCGGCATAGCGCTCAGCACCCGCTCCAACGCAGCGACGTCGTGGCCGTCTATCTCCACGACATGCCAACCGAACGACCGCCATTTCTCTGCGAACGGGTCAAGATTGAGAACCTCGGCAACTGTGCCAAAGCTTTGGATTTTATTGAAGTCGACAATGACGCAGAGATTGTCTAGCTTGTGGTGGGGCGCAAAGAGGATGCCTTCCCAATTGGAGCCCTCGTCGCATTCACCGTCGCTCAGCAGGCAGAAGGCACGGCTGCCGTTGCCTGCCGCGCGCGCGACGAGGGCCATTCCGATCGCCATGGGGAGGCCATGCCCGAGAGAACCGGTCGAGACCTCGACCCCCGGCACCGCGTGACTAACGTGTCCGGTGAAAATCGACCCGTCGCGGCAATATGTGTCAAGCTCAGACAGCGGGAAAAAACCGCATTCGCCGAGTGCGGCGTACAAGACCGCCGTGGCATGGCCCTTGCTGAGTACGAAACGATCGCGGCCGGCGAGCTGAGGATCGTCAGGATCGACCCGCAGGATCCGGGTGTAGAGCACGGCTAGGATGTCGGCCATCGAGAGACAGCCGCCAATATGTGACGCCTTGGCTGCATGCACCATGCGCAACGTGTGCGCACGGATGCGCCGCGCAAAGTCCTTTGGCCCAGGACGGTTGTCAGACGGACGATTGAGCAGCGACATGCCAGTTCACCGTTTCCTGTAATCCTTCATCCAACTGAACTTCGGGCTTCCAACCCAATGCGAGCACGCGCGACACATTCGCGGCCAGGACCATGACCTGATCGGGCCGATACGCCAATTCACCGAATCCCAGCGCTGCGCCAGGGTCGACGATATCGCGGAGCCGCATTACCGTCTCGCGCAGAGGCGGCGCGTCAGGACTGCCGACATTAAAGACACCGCTTGCCTCTGCAGATGTGATTGCCAAGCGGAAGGCCGCCGCGGCGTCCCGCGCGTGCAAGAATCCCCAGCGCTGCTCGCAGGCTGTCAAGGCAATGTGTTGTCTGCACCTTAGGTTCCTGATCATGCTCGGGATCAGCCAGTGGTCCGCATCTTTGGGACCATAGGTTGAGAAGATCCTGAGCCATGCGGCCCGTAGCTTTCTCTCCCGGCACAGACGCATTGCCATTGATCCAGCGGCTAGTTTGGCCATGCCATACAATGTCGTCGGCTGCGCAACATCGTCCTCGTGAATCGCGCGATCATAGGGTCCGTACTCGGCCTGCGATCCAGCGCCAACGAATGTCGTGGCGCCGACTTCGGCAGCGAGTTGGGCAAGGCAAACCGTGTCGGACACGTTTACAGCCTGAAGAGGGCTGTTGCGATCGGCACCCGCGACGCCCCGCCATGCCATGTGAACAATCGCCTCAGGCGCGCAAGTCTGCAGGGTGCGACGCCAACTGTTCACGTCGTCCAATGTGCCCGTGATTTTGTGCAGCCGATCAGAGATTTCGTGAAGTCGCCAATGGTAGTTCCCGGGCCGCAGCAGTACGGTCACCTCGTGCCCTTGAGCCACCAGGTCCGCCGCAAGATAGGAGCCTAGAAAACCGCTCGCCCCGGTCACAAAGATGCGCATAGGGACCGGGTAAATCAGCTATGCGCTTCCGTCAATGTCTCGCTTTGAAAGCAGCGCGCGCTTTCCCACGTCAGCCCGTTTTCCGGGCCCGCAGGGCCGAATCCGACCCTTGATTATCCCGCCCATGCGGCTAAACGGGGCCGGATCGACCTTCCGCCACACAGGGGTAGAACGCATGAGCGACTTCAGACTGGCTATGGTTTCCGCAGGTTTTGAGCATGGTGGAAACGTCACACATCGTCACCTTGATGGCCATCCAGACCTGCTCGTTTATCCTTTCGAATCGCAACTTGGAAACCGCAACTTCAACGATTTCCTTGCTTCGATCGAGCGGGTTCAATACCGCTATCCCGAGTTCCCGGAAGGGCTGACGGCGATTGAACTCTATGAGCAGATGATCGACGAGGAGTTGAAGACGTTCCTACGCAAGCGCAACGGCTCTAAGTTCAGGGATGCGGACTGTGTGATGGACGAGAAGAAGCGCCTTGCTGAGTTCGCCCGTCTCGTCGGCGAGCCGCCGATCTTTCGCCGCCAGGTGATCGAAGCCTTCTTTCGCTCTACCTTTGCGGCTTGGGAAAATTACTACACCAAGCCGCGTTCCGGCATGGTTCATGTCGGCTACTCACCCGCAATAGGTATAGACGCCGACCGCATGGTGCGTGATTTCCCGGATATCCGCATCCTGCACATCGTACGAAATCCGTTCTCGGCCTACCGAGATACCAAGCGTCGTCCCTTCCCCCAAGCGCTATCCAAATACCTGATCACCTGGAACATTTATCACTCGACGGTCGAGATGTTCGCGAAGATGTTCCCAAAGAACGTACGCATTTTTCGATACGAGGACCTTGTCGAGGACAAGCGCAAGTTTATGATCGAGGCGGCCGATTTCATTGGCGTGCCCTTCGCCGACACGATGCTATATCCGAGCTGGAACAATGTTGAGATCATGGAGTCCATCGCGCCTTGGGGGACGGTGCTCAAAAGCACCAAGGATTACAACCGAGCGGCGATCCTGGAGCTCTCGGATGCGGAGCGCAATCAGATCGCACAGGGCACCGCGGCGTTGGCCCGCCACTTCGGTTACGACGGAATCGACTACCTGAGTCAGCTTTATCGTGCTCAGTAAAATCGTTTTTTTCGAAAGCGACGACCGCCCGGACATTGTTGCCGATCGCGGCCGCATTGTGCCCGAGTTGCGCGAGCATCTGCAATTGTCGTTTGGCCGGGATATCAACCTGGAGCCGGCGATCGGTGGCACTCTCGGGATTTGCTTCGACGCGGAGATCGCAAGCGAGAAGCGATTCCTGAAAACACATCTTCCAAACATGAACGCGCGTGTCAGTCTCGCGAAGGAAGGTGATATTCTTCAGCGGCTCTACGGCGAAACGATCCTGCTCGACCGCTTCGAGGCTTCCTTCGCGGATGGGACGACCCGGCTCTTTCTTGTTATGTGCGCTCTATCACCGCTGAGCACAACGATTGTGCCTGCGGATGCTGCCGCGATGATGCGCAACTGCCGCGATCGGCTTGGGGGTTGGCAGCTGGACAGGCTTGCTACGTTCGATCGCTACTTGGCACGCGCCTCGTGCGGTCTGAAGACCCTTAGTGACCGTGGCTTGCTGGATCAAGTGAGCGCAACCGAGGTTCGTCGGCTCATCGCACTGCTGTGGGATTGGCTGCCTAAGCTGCCCGAAGCGCTCTGTCACGGCGACTTCGGACCGAAGAACATCATGGTTCATGGAGGAAAGCCGCGCATTATCGATTGGGAGGATGCGTTTAGGGGTATCGCCGGTTACGACTATCTCTATTGGCTGACCTTCATGGAGAACAGGCCGTTCCTGCATACTTCGGCCTTCGGTCGAACCGGCCTTGCGCCCGATATCGAGCGCGCCATCCTGGCGCTCATCGTGCTGCTCAAGTCCTACCTAGCCGTCCGCTCGGGCGCGTATCTAAGACATGCGCTTTTGCCCCAGGCCCGTATTGTTGAGATCCTAGAACTTCCGCTTTAATTAATCGAGCGCGTAGCGACGACCTGATCGAGCTGATCAAGCGAGAATTTACGCATGTCTCGACCATCGCGAAGACCTTTGTACCAGTCGATGGTGAGCCGGAGGCCCTGTGCGAGGTCGAGGCGCGGCCTCCAGCTGAGTTGATGGCGTGCCTTGTCGCAATTCAGTCTCAGATGCGCCGCCTCGTGCGGGTGAGGCCCGGCAGCGGCCCTCCAGCATGCGCCATCGCCCCATAGCTGGACCAAGTGGTCAACGACCGTCTTAACTGGCACTTCGCTTTCGGCATTGGGACCGAAGTTCCAGCCGCCGACAAATCGTTCGTCGTCAACTAGCCGCTCCACCAAAGTTAAATAGCCGAGCACGGGATCCAGCGTATGCTGCCAAGGTCGCACAGCGTTGGGGTTGCGAATGAGCAACGCCTCGCCCGCGAGAAAGGCCTGCATCGCATCGGGGATCAGGCGGTCGCGTGCCCAGTCGCCGCCGCCGAAGACATTGCCTGCGCGAGCCGTTGCGACGCGCGCTGCGCCCTTTGTATGAAAGAAGCTCTGGTGGTAGGAATGCGTCACGAGTTCGGCGCATGCCTTGCTATTGCTGTAAGGATCGTTGCCACCAATGCGGTCCTCTTCCCGGAAAGCGGTGCCGGCTCCATTATTCTCGTAACACTTGTCGCTGGTAACGATGAGAATTGCCTTTACCGCGCGCAGATGTCGTGCAGCTTCCAGCACATGCACCGTCCCCATCACATTTGTCGCAAAAGTCTCGACCGGCTCCTCGTAGGACGGGCGCACCAGGGCTTGAGCCGCCAAGTGGATAACGACATCAGGTTCAGCCTCCGCCATCGTGGTGCGCAGAGCCGCAAGATCGCGGATATCGCCCCTGCAGTGCTTGATATCGTCGGCGATACGGGCAATTACGAATAGGGCGGATTGATGTGTCGGAGGCAAGGCATAGCCGAAGACGCTTGCTCCCAACCGACGCAACAGCAGGGACGTCCATGCGCCTTTGAAGCCGGTGTGACCGGTCAGAAAGACCTTTTTGCCCCGCCAAAATGTAGGATCGGTCACCAGATCCTCCACTTGGCGCGGTTGTTGGTCCACTCGCCTTCGAGGAAATTGCGATCACGTAGCGAATCCATGGGATGCCAGAAGCCTGGATGCACGTAGGCCCGCAGGTCGTCATCGCGCGAAAGCCGCTCCATCGGCTCGTGCTCCCAGACGGTTTTGTCGCCCGCAATCAACCCGACAACCGAGGGCGATAGGAGAAAGAATCCGCCATTGATCCAACCGCCGTCGTCGTGCGGCTTCTCCTCGAAGCTGATCACGCGGTTGCCCTCGATCGAGACCGCGCCGAAACGCCTGGCCGGTCGCACCACCGAGACGGTCGCAAGACGCCCATGCGCTTTATGAAACGCGATCTCCGCGGCAAGATCGATATCCGCTACGCCATCACCATAGGTGAGTGCGAAGAAGGGCTCGTCTGCTATGTACGGTAGTACTCGCTTCAGTCGGCCGCCGGTCTGAGTTTCCTCGCCTGTATCGACCAGCGTCACCCGCCAAGGCTCGGCAGTTTCGCGATGCACTTCCATCCGGTTCTCAGCAAGATGGAAAGTCACGTCGGACATGTGCAGAAAGTAGTTCGCGAAATACTCCTTGACCATGTAACCCTTGTAGCCAAGGCAGATCACGAATTCATGGAAACCGTAATGACTATAGATTTTCATGATGTGCCAAAGAATGGGTCGGCCGCCAATCTCAACCATTGGCTTAGGGCGCACACTCGTCTCTTCACTGAGCCTGGTGCCGAGCCCTCCAGCGAGTATAACAACCTTCATATTTTATACCGTTTTGCGATTCCTATGCCGAGGCCGCTTCAAGACGATCACCCTGACAAAGACCCCAATCACCGCAAGGTCTCGACGCCAGGGGAAGGTGGTAGGGGCCGGCGCATAACTTGCAGTGTTTCGAATGCTCGAGGCAGCCTCCAGGGTGATAACCTCTTCGCGGAGCGGCAATCAAGAGCCCGTGGCCAGCTGGTGGCTTTATTCTGCAAATAATTCAACGCTTTCGCTGTTTAGCGTGCTGCTCCAGTTCATCCGATGCATGGCGCATTCATGGGAAGTGCTCGATCGACCCGAGAACGCGATGGGAGCGGCCAGTCCGTGAAATTCTCCGTGCGGCGGACGTGAACGTCGTCGACAGAACGGACCTAGGACTATCATGTCATAAAGGCCGCTGTGTTCCGGAACTCGCACAACGTAAGCAGATTCTGCCTATGTTCTACGTCAGATAGTGTGGGTCTAACAGTATGCCAGTGACAATCTTGGGATCGACAAGTGAATGGTTTTCCGGACTTTCAGAGAACCCGATCAGGACGTGCGCGCGGTCTGCTTGATTGGAGTCGAGGATATGTTGCCAGTTCGAGAGCCCGGTTGGATCGGGCGCTCGGTTGAGGATGTTGGCGTACAGGTTGCTCAAAAATTGGGAGTTCGAAATGCTGGAGCCGTACGTATTCGTGAACTCAGGGCTAGCAACAAACGCAGCGCTCATTTCGGCCGAGGTCAAGCCGCCGTCCAAGAGGTGAGTGTTGACGCTTAGCCCCGCCAAATCCGGCGTACGATCGAATGCTGCCTGATAAAGCCGATAGGCGAACCCTGCTGTTCCATTGACATCGAACGCGATTACGGTGTCCGAAAACTGCACCCGCTGTGCATCGGTAAAGCCGCTGAAGCCGCTGGTGGTCGAGATTGTTATCGTCGATCCGACGACCTGAATTGTTGCGTTCGCATAATTGTCGCTGACAATCGCCGTGGCAATCCCATCATGCAAAACGATGTTGGTGATCTGGCTGGGCGGAGCCGCCGCCTTGAATTGGAAGTCAGACGCGGTGAGGCTGGACACGGAGACATTGCTTAGCGTCAGCGTGTCACCCGTCCCGAAGTTGAGCACAGTGTCTGCTCCGACTTGGGTGAGATGCAGCAGAACATCCGAGAAGGTGTTAACGCCCGAAATGCCGCTGAGGAGTATCGTATCACTATTGGCCGTACCCGTGATCGCGGTAAAGTCGCTGATGGTATCGGTGCCGTCGTGCGGGGCGAAGACGAAGGTGTCGTTGCCCGTGCCACCTACTAGCACATCATGTCCGCCGCCGCCCTGCAGCCTATCATTACCCCCGCCGCCTTTGAGGATGTTATCCGCGGCGTTGCCAACGATCGTGTCATTTCCGCTCCCGCCAATGGCGTCGTCGATGTAGGATCGGACATCATTGTTGTAGAGATACGCGTTATAGACGTTGCCGTGTGCGTAATTGCCACCACCGAGATAGGCGAGTTGACCCGTCGAAAGGACCGAATAGGCGCCCGGATTAAGATTGATGCTGAGATTGGTGGTATAGTTTGACAGGTCATAAGTGTCGTGGCCGCCGCCATCCCATACCGTCATGAAGACACGGTTCGCTCCAGGCAACGCCTGGCCCACACCGTTGATAAATTCCTGGCCCGTTGTCGGGCTCCAAGTGTAGACGGTATTCCCATTGTTTGTACTAAAATCCGCGCCGTACATCGTTTGCAGCGCCAGGATATCGTCCATCATGAAGCCTGTGGGATATCCATACTGTTCATTGGTATATCCCGTCATTGGACCGTTCTGATAGCTGCGATAACTCATGACGGTGTATTCAAGCGAGTCATGAGCAGAAGGAACCTTGACGTTTGCGACTCCTCCGGCTTCGAAGCTATGCTTCAGACCAAGCGCGTGCCCGATCTCATGAATGTGTGTCAAAGTAGAGTAGTCGCCCGTCCGAGGGGCCGTGTAATTATAGGAGGTGCCGAACCAGATGTCCCCGCCCTCTATGCTGCCGTCGGGATAGTAGGTGTACGCCGTTGGATTGGCATCTGAAGAATGCGCGAGCTGGATGTCACCTGAGCCGGTGCCGGCGTAGACCAGGTTGAGATTGGTCAGGGCCGAGACTTGCCCCATGATGGCCTTGACGAGGTTCTGCTCGGTGACTGACAGCGGAGAAAATCCGTCGTTCGGTTCACTCCAGCCATATCCCGTCGGATAAACGCTTGCGGAGCTCGGAAAGCTGTATGTAACCGTCGTGCCCGTCCATTTGTAGCCGGAGAGCAGGCCGTCGACATCCGGATTTCCCGTCGCCGCGACCGCGTTGCCTGCTGCGATACCCGAGGCTGCAGCCGTCCCGGAGCCATCCGTGGCTCCGGCGGCGTGTAAATTCATTCCCAACAGTCCGCAAAGAACGCACATCGACCCTCTCCCCCGAGATAAACGCGCGATCTATGTCGCGACGCCCGTCATCGAGCGGAGTCATATCGAGGAGGCTCTGAGATTCAGTGCAAAGGCATGAAGGGGTTCTATGCTTTTGTGAAAGCAGTTCTTAACCACGTCATCGCACGCGACGTCCGTGGTGGTCCTTTAAGGGACGCTTAAACAAGCGATCGCCCAAAAAGGTGCTCAATCGACTGATATGGTCATGAAAGTCAGGCCGCACTGGCGCAGAGGTCTTAGCCATGGCTTCCCAAAGGTGAATTTCAATGCGACTGGCGTGTAATGGCTTCGTAACCTTGGACCACTTTTTCCGCACTTTCGTTCCAACTGAATGTGGCGGCTTGCGCAATCAGTTGACTGGAGGTCACGTCCGACTTTAATTCGACCAGTTCTTTGATCGTTTCCGACCAGGCGTCGACATCCAGCGCCTGGACCGTGGGTACCAGGCCTGCTGTGATTTCGTCCATGGAGGTCCGGGCGCTATGCACGACCCGCGTGCCGCAAGCCATGCATTCGACCACCGGCATTCCAAAACCTTCGTAAACCGATGGATAAAGCAGCGCGACGGCGCCCTCATAGAGGCTCCGCAGCTCGTCATTGCTTACCGAGCCGACGAATCGAAGGCAGCCTTGGTCGACAAGTGAATCGGTCGTGTTTGGCAGATCGAGTACGCCCCAGCCTTTGCCACCCACCACGACCAAGGGGAAACGATCGCGAAGGGATTTAGAGATCTGCGAATAGGCCGTGATGAGAGTGCGCAGGTTCTTTCTTGGCTCCAACGTTCCTACACTCAGGAAATAATGACCTGGCGTGAGGTTATGTTTGGCGACCTCGGTCGTGGTAATTTGAATCCCCAGCGGACGATAGACCTGTGCGGCTGCTGGTGGCGCGATGAAAATCTGCTCTTTGTCGTAGCCATAAAACCGCGCGATCTCGTCCTTGCTGAATCGCGAAATGGTCTGCACCTTCGGCGCGCGTTCTAGCACCCAGGGAAGCTTTTCCAGGATGCGCAACCGATCGATCGGGTGATAGTCGGGATATCTAACGAACGACAGATCGTAAATCACAGGCAAGGTGACGATACCCGGATCGGCGACCGGAAGGTAATTGAAGGCGTGAAACAGGTCGAGCGCTTGAGCCTTGATGCTGCGCGAAAAGCGGTCGCGGTAGACTGCTTGGGCAAAGCCTACCCGCGTCAGCTTTGAACGAGCTTTCGCACTCAGCTTTCGGATCAGGGTCTGGTTGTTGACTGGAGCAGGGGCGGGGCCGGAACGCTGTTCTTCTATCTCTCGCAACCCTTCGTCATTCAGGGCAGTCCACGATCGAACACCAAAGCCGCAATAGTCGATCTCGTCGCGAGCCGCCATGACCGCTTGCAGGATTTGAAACGTGTAGTTTCCGACCCCGGTCAGCTGTCCGTTCAACAGGCGGGCTTCCAGCCCGATTCTCAACTTCTGCATAGATGGTATAGCTCACGATTAGCTCGAGAAGGCTCATTCACGCTTGGTGCCAGATTGGGATCAGCGCTTCTTGGGCTGTTCCGTTTGGGCCACAAGAGACTTGGTGAGAGCTCTGAGGCGCCGTACAGGCTCGTCAAGCAGGGTCGTTCTTGGGTTCTCAACCGATTTTTGTCAACGTGATTCGCGCTGCGCAGAGAGCCCAAAACAAAGGCGAACGAGAGCCGATTAGGCTTCGATCGGCGTTCTGGGCGCTTTTCGGTCGGCTAGCGTTCGTCTGATATGATCTTGCCGTCATTCGGAAGCGTATCTGGCATTACCAGCTCGACTTTGCCGCCAAGCTTGGTCACTGCGCGCAGACTGGCTTCGATGTCTGCGGCCAGTTCCCGGCTTGGCCTTAAGCATTCAGCTTTGAGAGTCATGATATCGGAGTGGCCTTTACGGGTGATCACCAGTCGAAGACGAGCGAGCAGCGAATGGCGGGCGCCGATTTCGGCGATCTGCTCGGGACGGACGAACATGCCCTTGACCTTGGTGGTCTGGTCGGCGCGGCCCATCCAGCCCTTGATGCGCATGTTGGTGCGCCCGCACGGGCTGGTGCCCGGCAGCCCCGCGGTCAGGTCACCGAGCGCGAGCCGGATCCAGGGATGATGCGGGTCGAGCGAGGTCACGACGATCTCGCCGACGTCGCCGGGCGTCACGGCATCGCCGGTACCGGGCTTGACGATCTCCATGATGAGATCCTCGTTCACGACCATGCCGTCGCGCGCACTGGTCTCGAAGGCGATGAGGCCGAGATCGGCGGTGCCGAAGGCCTGGTAGGCCTCGATGCCGCGCGCCTTGATCTCCGCCTGGAGCGAGGGCGGGAAGGCCGCGCCCGAGACCAGCGCGCGTTTGATCGAGGAGATGTCGCGGCCCGAGCTTGCGGCAGCATCGAGCAAGATTTTCAGGAAGTCGGGCGTGCCGCTGTAGCCGACGGGACGGTAGGCCTCGATGAGCTCGAATTGCTGCTCCGTATTCCCTGGACCTGCGGGGATCACGGCGCAACCGAGCGCGCGCGCCGATGCATCGAAGATGAAGCCGCCGGGCGTGAGATGGTAGCTGAAGGTGTTGAGCACGATGTCATCAGGTCGGAATCCGGCCGCGAACAGCGCCCGTGCGCCGCGCCAGGGGTCAGTCTGCCGTCCCTCCGGCTCGAAAATCGGCCCGGGGGAGGTGAAAAGGCGCGCGAACGAGCCGGGCGCCGCCGCGACCAACCCTCCGAAAGGCATGGAGGCCTTGTGCAGGGCCGGCAGTTCCGACTTGCGCAGCACCGGCAGGCCCGCCAGGGCCGCCCTGGAGGTCACGGCGGCCGGATCGACGCCTTTCAGCCGATCGGCATAGGCGGGCGCGCTCATCGCAGAGCGCAGCACGCCTGGCAGGCGGGAGAACAGATCGGCCTCGCGCGCGGCTTGTTCGCGCGTCTCGAGGGCGTCGTAATGGGCGGTCATGGCTCATCTTTCCGGGTTGGCATCCGTTGCGCGCCGCCGCCGGCATGGGTATCAGACGGCCATTGGCGAGTTTTGAAGAGGACGCGATGGCGGACGAGGGAATCAGTGCGGCGGACGAGGCGGCGGACGTCGTCGCGCGCCTGAAGCGCCGCATGATCGACGAGGCGCTGCCGCTGTGGTCGACGGTCGGCTGGGACCATGGCGCGGGTGGTTTCATCGATCGGCTGCACCGCGACGGCACGGCGGACGTGACCGCGCCGCGCCGGGTGTTCGTGCAGGCCCGCCAGATCTGGTGCTACGCCAAGGCTGCGCAGATGGGCTGGTACCCTGAGGGGCGCGCCATCGCACTGAAGGGGCTCGAGCATCTGCTCGCCAAGGCAAAGACGCCAGACGGCCGCCCCGGCTACGTGCACCGGCTGACGCCGGAGGGCGCGGTGCTGGACGGCCGGCGCGACGCCTACGACCACGCCTTCATCCTGTTTGCGCTCGCGGCCGTCTATGCGCTCGACCAGGACGCACAAATTCGCACCGAGATCGATGCGCTGCTCGCCTTCCTCGATGGCCATCTGCGCTCGCCGCACGGCGGCGTCCACGAAGGCCTTCCGGTCTCGTTGCCGCGCCGGCAGAACCCGCACATGCATCTGTTCGAGGCGATGATCGCGTGCTTCGACGCGACCCACGATTTGTCGTTCCAGAACCGTGCCGGCGAGTTCTTCGCGCTGTTCCTCGCCAATCTCTACGACAAGCGGACGCGCGCGCTCGGCGAATATTTCGAAGAGGACTGGTCGATGATCGCGCCGGTCAGCGTCGAGCCCGGCCATCAGGCCGAATGGGTCTGGTTGCTGAAGGGGTTCGAACGCATCACGGGCTGCCCGACCGGACAGCGGCGCGCCGAGCTGCTGGAAACCGCGCTGCGCTATCGCGACGAGGCCACCGGCTGCCTGATCGATGAGGGTGACGACGCCGGTAACATGCGCCGCAGCACGCGCCGGCTGTGGCCGCAGACCGAGATCGCGAAGGCGTGGATCGCGCAGGCCGAATCTGGCGAGGCGGGCGCGGCGGACGAGGCGCGCATCGCGCTGGCGCGGCTCGAACGCCATTATCTCAGCCATCCCGTGCGGGGCGGCTGGTACGACCAGTTCGAGCGCGACGGCAAATCGCTGATCGACACCATTCCCGCGTCGTCGTTCTATCATGTTCTCTGCGCAGTCACGGAAGCGGAACAGGTATTGGAAGGTTAAAGCCAGCGCTTGCGCCGCTTGAAGCTTTTGAGGTTCTTGAAGCTCTTGCGCTGGTCGCCGGCGCCGCCGAGGTAGAATTCCTTGACGTCCTCATTGTCGCGCAATTCGTCCGCGGTGCCGTCGAGCACGACCTTGCCCTGCTCCATGATGTAGCCGTGGCTTGCCACCGACAGCGCGGCGCGGGCGTTCTGCTCGACCAGCAGAATGGTGACGCCGAGGTCGCGGTTGATCTTGTGGATGATCGAGAACACCTCTTTCACCAGTAGCGGCGACAGTCCCATCGAGGGCTCGTCCATCAGGATCATCTTCGGGCGCGCCATCAGCGCGCGGCCAATCGCGAGCATCTGCTGTTCGCCGCCGGAGAGATAGCCGGCAAGTCCGGTGCGCTCCTTCAGGCGCGGGAAATAGTTGAAGACCATATCGAGATCGGCGCCGACCCCGCGGTCCCTGCGGGTGAAGGCGCCGAGCTTGAGGTTCTCCAGCGAGGTCATGTCGGCGACGATGCGCCGGCCTTCCATCACCTGGAAGATGCCGCGGCGAACGATCTTGTCGGGATCGATGCCGTTGATGCGCTCGCCCTCGAACATGATCTCGCCGCGCGTGACTTCGCCGTCCTCAGTCTTGAGCAGCCCGGAGATCGCCTTCAGCGTCGTCGACTTGCCGGCGCCGTTGGCGCCGAGCAGCGCCACGATCGCGCCCTTGGGCACGTCGAGGCTGAGACCGCGCAGCACCAGGATGACATCGTCATAGACGACCTCGATGTTGCGCACGGCGAGGAGAGGCGGCACCGGTACGACGGTCGGGGAGGGGCGAGCTGCTTCGAGGGTGTCGGTCATATCAGGTGCCGCCAATTTGCTGTGCTCGTCGTGCCCGGGCTTGGCCCGGGCATCCACGTACTTCGTCCGAGTGGTCAGGCGTGGATGGCCGGCACAAGCCCGGCCATGACGTCCGATGTTGTGCTCACCAACCCAGCAATTCCGGCTTGCGCGGCAGCTCGACCGTCTTGACCTTCTCGAGCTTGATCGCGCCCTTGGCCATGAGATCGTTGAGGTCGCCGTCGGTCGCGCCCGCAATCTTGGTGCGGTAGAGGTCGACCTTCAGCGTACCGCGGTGATCTTTGTCGGTCCAGGTCGAGGGATTGCAGACGCCCTCCATCCCTGCCGGCACCCAGTCCTTCTTCTGGTAGAAGCCCTTGGCGACGTTCTCACCGGTGGCGCCGCCGTTCTTGGCGGCCCAATCGATCGCCTCCTTCATGTAGAGCGCCGAGCAGACCGCCGCGATATAGTGCACCGGCCGATAGGCCTTACCGGTCGGGTCGGACATCTTAGAGATTTCCATCACCGTCTTCATGCCGGGCGCATCACCACCCCAACTCACAGCGGTGCGCAGCGGAAAGATCACGCCATCGGCGGCATCGCCCGCGGTCTTGGCGGCGTTCTCGTCCATGCCCCAGACATTGCCCATGAACTGGATGTCGACTCCGGCGGTCTTGCAGGCCTTCATCACCGAGATGTTGGAGGCGGCGGTGTTGCCGAGATAGGCGTAGTTGGCGCCCGAGGATTTCAGGCTCAGGCACTGCGCGCTGTAGTCACCCGGCGCGAGCGCGAAAACCAGCGGCGGCAGCACCTCGAAGCCGAGCTCCTGCGCCATGGCCTCGCCGGCGGCCTTTGGCGCGTTCGGATAGGGGTGGTTGGCGCCCATGTGGACGAATCTCGGCTTGCCGGACTTGCCCTTGGCCTTCCAGTCTTCGGCCGCCCACATCAGCATCGCGCGCAGCGAGTCCGAATAGCTTGGACCATAGAAGAAATTGTAGGGCGCGGCCTTGGCCTTGCCGCTGACGCCTTCGGGATCAGTGAGGGCGGCCGCGTAGGAGCCGGAGAGGTCGGGGATCTTGTCTTGGGCGAGGAAGCCGGTCAGCGCCTCGGTGTCCGCCGTGCCCCAGCCCATGATCGCCGCCACCTTCGAGTCCGGCGCCGACCACTTTTTGTAGAGCGCGATGGCGCGCGGCACCTGATAGCCATAGTCATTGGTGTCGACGTTGAGCTGCTTTCCGCTGACGCCGCCGTTCTTGTTGATCCAGGCGAAGGTGTCGGCGACAGCCTGGCCGTAGGGCGTGCCAACGTCGGACGTGCCGCCGGAATAATCGGCGAGATGCCCGATCGCGATCTGCGCCTGCGCGCTTGCCGAGAACGCGGCGATCGCCAGTGCAAGTGACGCGGTGCTCAAAAGGGATTTTGTCTTCATTGGTCGCCTCCTCCTGTTTATTTGTTGGTTTGCGAGTTGCCCGCGCTCAATGGGAGAACGGGTAGAGTTTCCAGTATGCCTTGATCTGTCGCCAGCGATGGGCGAGCCCGTCGGGCTCGAACATCAGGAACGCGATGATAATTACCCCGATCGCGATCTCGCGCAGGAAGGTGATGTTGTTGTTGAGCGACAGCGCCCTGTCGATTGCGCCGCCCTTCAGCGCCACGCTAAGGAACTCCATCGTCTCGGGCAGCAGCACCACGAACGCGGTGCCCATCAGCGTGCCCATGATCGAACCGGTGCCGCCGATGATGATCATGGCGAGGAACAGGATCGAGCGTTCGATCCCAAAACCCTCTTGCGACACGACGAGCTGGTAGTGCGCATAGAGCGCGCCCGCGATGCCGGCGAAGAACGCGGCGAGGCCAAATGACAGCGTGCGGTACTTGGTGAGGTTGATGCCCATGATCTCCGCGGAGAGATAATGGTCGCGGATCGCCACCAGCGCGCGGCCGTCGCGGGTGCGCATCAGATTGGTGACGAGGATGTAGCTTGCAACCACGTAGGCGAGAACGACATAGAAATACTGCCTGTCGCCGCGCAGCGTGTAGCCGAAGATCGAGAAAGGCTTGGCGCTGGCCGGCACCGAGCCGCCGGTGAACCACTCCGCGCGGGAGAAAAAGTCGAGCAGGATGTATTGCGCGGCGAGGGTGGCGATCACGAGGTAGAGCCCCTTCAGCCGCGCCGCCGGGATGCCGAAGATCAGTCCAACCAGCGCAGTGACGACGCCCGCGAGCGGGATCGCGAAGAATACCGGAACGTGTGTTTCGTTGGAGATATAGGCCGAGGTGAAGGCGCCGAGCAGGAAGAAGGCGGCGTGGCCGATCGAGATCTGGCCGGTGAAGCCGACCAGGATGTTCAAACCGAGGGCTGCGATTGAGAAAATGCCAATCTGGATCAGGATGCTGAGCCAATAGCCCCCGAGAAGTTGCGGCACGAGGCAGAGCAGTAGCACGCCGACGATCGCAAAGTTGCGGCTGGTCGAGGTTGGAAAGATTGTGGTGTCGGCCGCGTAAGAGGTGCGGAAATCACCAGCTGGGATAAGGGCGTGGCCGGCCATGGATCAGATCCGTTCGATGTCATGGGTGCCGAACAGGCCGTACGGCTTGATCATCAGCACGATGATGAGGACGTAGAACGGCGCGATCTCGTAGAGATTGCCCCAGTGAAGATATTCGCTGTCGACATATTGCGCGATGTTCTCGAGTAACCCGATGATGATGCCGCCGAGCACGGCGCCGCCGACCGAATCGAGCCCGCCGAGGATCGCGGCCGGAAACACTTTTATGCCGTAGGCGGCAAGGCCCGACGATACGCCGTTCACGACGGCAACAACGACGCCTGCCACCGCCGACACCGTTGCGGAGATCGCCCAGGCCATCGCGAACACGCTTTTTACGGAAATGCCGAGCGATTGCGCGACCTGCTGGTTGAACGCGGTGGCGCGCATCGCAAGGCCGTACTTTGAGGCGCGGAAGAACCAGGCCATGCCGATCATCATCGCGACCGAGACGACGAGGCTCATGACATAGACGGTTTGGATTTGGAGCCCGAACAAGCTGACGGACTGGCTCTCGAACACGCGCGGGAATGGCTGCGGATTGACGCCGAACATCCATTTCAGCGTCGCCTGCAGCACGGTGGACAGGCCGATCGTCACCATGATGACCGAGATGATGGGTTCGCCGATCATCGGCCGCAGAATCAGGACCTGCACCGCGATTCCGAACACGAACATGAACACCAGCGTCATCGGCATGCCGATCCAGAACGGCACCTGGTATTTCGCGAGCAAGGTCCAGCACACCCAGGCGCCGACAAGCAAGAGCTCGCCCTGCGCGAAATTGACGACCTGGCTAGCCTTGTAGATCAGCACAAACGACATCGCGACCACGCCATAGAGCGTGCCGACCACGAGGCCGTTGACCAGGAGCTGGATGAGGAAGGCGGTGTTCATGCCGATGTCCGCGTAAAATGCAGAAGCGATGACGGTGCACCCTTTCCCCTTGCGGGAGAGGGTGGCTTCGCGAAGCGAAGCCGGGTGAGGGGTTGTCTCCGCAATGAACGCGCGGAGAGAGGACCCCTCACCCCAATGGGGTCTTGGCTGATAGCGGAGATGCCCTCTCCCACAAGGGGAGAGGGCGCATCGACCGGCATCGCGCTCTCGATTCGAAATAGGCTCACTCCGCGGCCTCCGCCAAATGCCCCGGTCCACCCAAATCCACCACGCGCAGCGTGGTGCGGACGCGCTGCGTGGTGCCGTCCTGGAACCGGATTACGGTGTCAACGGGGATGTCGGCCTGGCCGCGGTAGATCGCGTCGATGATGCTTTCGTATTTCTCGTTAATGACGTTGCGGCGCACTTTCCGCGTGCGGGTGAGCTCGCCGTCGTCGGCGTCGAGCTCCTTGTAGAGCAGCAGGAAGCGGGAGATGCGCTGCGCCGGCGGCAGAGTCGCGTTGACGGTCTCGACTTCCTTCTTGAGCAGCGCATAAACCTCGGGCCGCGAGGCCAGGTCGCTGTAGGTCGTGAACGAGAGCCGGTTCTTCTCCGCCCATTTGGAGATGATGGAGTAGCGGATGCAGATCATCGCCGCGAGCGCGTCGCGCCCCGAGCCCAGCACCACGGCTTCCGCGATATAGGGCGAGAATTTCAGCTTGTTCTCGATGAACTGGGGCGAGAAACGCTCGCCGCGCGAGGTTTCGGCGAGATCCTTGATGCGGTCGATGACCACGAGCTGCTTGTTGTCGTTGAAATAGCCGGCGTCGCCGGACAGCATCCAGCCTTCCCGGATGTCGGCGACGCTCGCCTCCGGATTCTTGTAGTAGCCGAGGAACATGTTGGGATGCCGCACCACGATTTCGCCGACGCCGTGAACGTCGGCATTGTCGATGCGGATCTCGACGCTGTCGGCCATCGGCACGCCCGTCGTGTCGGGGTCGACCTTGCCCGCGGGATGCAGCGTGTAGGCCCCCAGCAGCTCGGTCTGGCCGTAGAGCGTGCGCAGCGGCACGCCCATGGCCTGGAAGAACTTGAAGGTCTCGGGCCCGAGTGCCGCGCCGCCGGTTGCGGCCGAACGCAGGCGGGTGAAGCCGAGGCGGTCGCGCAACGCGCGGAACAGGATCGCGTCGGCGAAGCCGGAACGCTCGCCCTGTTCGAGCGCGGCAAGCCCGCTCTTCATGCCGATGTCGAACAGGCGCTGCTTGAACGGCGTTGCGTCCATTACCCTGGCGCGGACGTCGGCGGCGATCGATTCCCAAACGCGCGGTGCAAACAGGATGAACGTCGGCGCGATCTCGCGCAGATCGTTCATCATGATCTCGGGCTCTTCGACGAAGTTGATTTTCATGCGGCACAATAGGCCTTTGCCGAGTACATAGACCTGTTCCATGATCCAGGGCAGCGGCAGCACCGACACGTATTCGTCGTCCGGTCCTTTCGGGTCGAAAGCCAGATACGTCGCGCAATGGCCAAGCACGCGGCCGGCGGCGAGCATCGCGAGCTTTGGATGCGAAGTGGTGCCTGATGTCGTGCAGAGAATCGCGACGTCCTCGCCCTTGGTCGCGTCCACCAGCCGGTCGTAAAGTTCCGGTTCGCGCGTAGCCCGCGTTCGGCCGAGTTCGGCAAACGCCTCCGCCGACATCAAGCGCGGATCGTCGTATTTCCGCATGCCGCGCGGATCGGAATAGATGATGTGCTTCAGCTTTGGGACGCGGTCTGCCAGGGTGAGCAGCTTGTCGACCTGCTCCTCGTCCTCGGCGAAAACGAGCTGCGCCTCGCCGTAGTTGAGGAGATACGAAGCTTCTTCGTCGAGCACGTCGCGGTAGAGCCCGAGGCTCAAGCCTCCAACCGCGTGAGTGGCGATTTCCGCCGCGACCCAGTCCGGCCGATTGTCGCCGATGATGCCGATGACATCCTGGCGTCCAAGGCCCAGTTCGACGAGGCCGAGCGCGAAGTCGCGCACCCGTGCCTGGTAGTCGTTCCAGGTGAACGGGCGCCATAGCCCGAGATCCTTCTCGCGCAGCGCAATCTCGTTGCCATACTCCTTCGCATTGAGCCGGAGCATCTTCGGATAGGTGTCGGCCTGCGCGACGCGGCCTGCGTAATTCATCATGCCGCGCTCTCCTGCGCAGGCGGAGCATCGTCAGGATCGACCAGCACCTCGTCGTCCTCTTCGCCGAGATAGGCGCGCCTGACGTGGGGATCGGCGAGCACGGCGGCCGGATCGCCCTCGGCGATCTTGCGGCCGAAATCCAGCACCATGACGCGGTGGGAGATGTCCATCACCACGCCCATGTCGTGCTCGATCATCACCACGGTCATGCCGAACTCCTCGTTGAGATCGACGATGTAGCGGGCCATGTCCTCCTTCTCCTCGAAGTTCATGCCGGCCATCGGCTCGTCGAGGAGAATGAGGCGCGGCTCCAGCGCCATGGCGCGGGCGAGCTCGACGCGCTTGCGCAAGCCGTAGGAAAGAGTGCCGGCCGGCGCCTTTCGCACCGACTGGAGGTCGAGGAAATCGATGATCTCCTCGACCTTGCGGCGGTGCTCGAGCTCTTCCTTGCGCGCGCCGGTGAGCCAGTACAGCGAGCCCGTGAGAAAATTGTTCTTCAGGAGGTGATGGCGGCCGACCATGATGTTGTCGAGCACGCTCATGTGGTGGAACAGCGCCAGGTTCTGGAAGGTGCGGCCGATGCCGAGAGAAGCACGCGCGTTGGGCGTCAGGCCGGTGATGTCGCGGCCCTGGTAGAACAGCTGGCCTTCGGTCGGCTTGTAGCGGCCGGAAATACAGTTCACGATCGAGGTCTTGCCGGCGCCGTTGGGGCCAATGATCGAGAACAGCTCGCCTTCCCTGATGGCGAAGCCGACATCGGTCAGCGCATGGACGCCGCCGAATCGCAAGGACACGCCGCGCACTTCAAGACTGGTAGCCACCAAACAGATCCCTCCCGGTGATGGCGCATTCAGCGGCGCTCTTCGTCCGTTCTGTCGGGCGATCCTAGTACGGCCGTGCCGGCGAGACCATGCAGCAGATGGTCTCGACCGGAGCCGCGCCGCTCTCGTTCCCGTTTGGGATCAAAAGCCGCATCGCCCGAGGTGGTCCTCAATAGGGGAAAGCGCTATTCTGAAATGTCTCCCGCCTGACAATTCTGCGACAAAGTTTTTTGGGCGGTCGCAGCCTCCATCTTTCGTCGGATGGTGGTCGAGACGATCATGCTGCATTGCAGCAGAACAGGAGTGACGAACGGTGCGGCTGGCTTCGGGATCATGATTTCAGAGGATCAACTGAAGCGCGTCGCTGCCTGGTCGCGCGAGCTCACGCAAGCGGAGATCGAGGTCGCTCGTGCCGGCATCACGGAGCGGTCCTACGGCACCGGCGAGACCGTGTTCATGCGCGGGGACACGTTCGACTATTGGGCCGGCATGGTCTTCGGTCTTGCCCGGATGGGCGGGGTCTCGCGCGACGGCAAGGAGACGAGCCTGGCGGGGTTGACGGCAGGCGCCTGGTTCGGCGAGGGCAGCGTGCTCAAGAACGAGCCGCGCCGCTATGACGTGGTCGCGCTGCGCAACAGCCGCGTCGCACTGATGGAACGCAGCGCCTTCATGTGGCTGTTCGAGAACAGCGTCGGCTTCAACCGCTTCCTGGTGCGCCAGCTCAACGAGCGGCTCGGCCAGTTCATCGGGATGCTCGAGGTCAACCGCACGCTGGATGCCACCGCGCGGCTTGCTCGCAGCATCGCCTCGCTGTTCAATCCGATCCTCTATCCGGAATCCACCGCGCATCTGGAGATCACCCAGGAGGAGATCGGCGCTCTTTCCGGCATGTCCCGCCAGAATGCCAACCGCGCGCTGAACCGGCTGGAGAAAGAGGGCCTGCTCCGGCTGGAATATGGCGGCGTCACCATCCTCGATATCGAGCGGTTGCGCGGTTACGGGGACTAGGGTTCCTCGTTCGTCATCGCGCATTGGCAGGGGCGTGCACCGGCCAGAGGTCAGCACGCCAGCGTACGGCGATCGCCATCATTGCGATGAACCCCGATACGGCATAGAGCGACCCCGTCGCGGAATAGCCGATGACATCGATCAGGCTGCCGGCCGCGAGCAATCCGAGCGGCAGACCGTAGATCACCATCATGCGCACGCCCATCACGCGGCCGCGAAGATGTGCGCTGGCCGTCCGCATCAGGATAACGGCAGCTGATATCATCGACATGCTCTGGGCGATGCCGGCGAGCACGAGGCAGGCCATCGCCACCGGCATGGTCCTGATCTCGACGAAGACCAGCAGCATGGCGTACCAGGCCAGCGTCGCGCCGATCAGGAGCCGGGCAATGCGCAGTCCGCTGACGAGGCTGAGCGTGATGGAGCCGATCAGCGAGCCGACGGCGAAGCTCGCCGAGAGATAACCGAGGCCGGTCTGGTCGGTATGAAAGATGTCCCGCGCGATGTAGGGCAGCAATCCGCCGGTGAAGGGAAATGCGGTCAGGTTGGCCAGGAAGGCGACGCATAGCGCCGCGCGCATTCCCGCTCCGTTCCAGGCGTAGACGATCCCTTCCTTCAGATCGCCCAGCAATCTCGAAACAGCGCGACTGTCTGCCGGAAGATGAGTCGTGACAATGGTCCTTTCCGGCCGGGTCAGGCAGAGCATGAGCAGCGCGGCCGCGAGATAGAGGCAGACGATCACCACGTAAACGAGGCCAACGCCGAGGATGGCAAACAGCCCGGCGCCCGTCAACGCTCCGGCGATGCGCGCGCTGTCCTGGGTCGTGCGCGCAACGCTGATGGCGCCCACCAGTTGCTCGCTCGGCATGATCTCGGCAAGCAGCGCGCCGCGAACGCCGAGGTCCGAGGGGCGAATCAGGCCCATGATTGCGACGATGATCATGACGCTCAGCGGTGTCAGGTGACCGGTCAGTGCCAGAGTCATGATGGTCGACGCGAGCACCATATAGGCAAGACGCATCGCGACCAGGAGATCGCGATGACCCATGCGGTCGCCGATCATGCCGAACACCGGCGCCACCAATGTCCCGACGAACTGGAGCGATGCAAGCACGGTGAGCAGCAGCACCGAGCCGGTCTCGACCATGATGTACCAGCCGAGCACCAGCGTCTCGATCTCGAACGCCCAGGACGTGAGCAGATCGGACGGCCATTGAAAGCGATAGTTGCGGATGCGAAATGGCGCGAGCGCGGAAAGGCGGATGGTCGTGCTCAAGTCTCGACGACGGGTATCACTGCGATTCCCTGCCCTTTGTTATTCGTTTTTCTGCTCGCAGGGTAACGCTGGCGACGTCCGTGTCAATCGGCGCTGCCGCATAGTGCCATGCTCGCCGACGACGCGCGATCAACGCGCAGGAGTTCGCTTCCGCTCCGCGAGCGCCGCCGCCATCGCCGAGATCAGCGGCCGCATGAAATAGGCCTCGTCGGCCGGCGAGACGTCCGTGCGCAGACCATGCGCGGAGAGCTCGCCCGAGACCGCCGGCCCGACCGACGCGATCAGCGTCCGCTCGAGGCCTGCGCGCAGCTTGGCCTCGCTGCCGTTGGCTCTCGCAGCCTCGATCAGCCGTCGGACCTGGCCGAGATTGGTCAGCGCGATGGAATCGATCCGTCCTTCGGCCATGTCGTCGATGGCGATGATGATGTTGGCATCCGCAGCTTTGGAATCGTAAACATAAGGCAGCACGCTATCGACCTCGGCACCTTGCGCCGACAGCGCACCGGTCAGCGCGCTGTGATCCTTGTCGGGATAGAGCTGGAGGCCGAGGCGGTGTCCCTTCAGATCGAGCTTGCCGAGCATCTCGATTACGCCCTCGGTGGTCGGTTTCTCCGTGGTCTGCTGCGGCTCGAGCCCTTTCTCTCGGAGTGCCTTGCCGGGTTTCGGGCCGCGGGTGAATTTTCGCGATCTGGCAAGCGCTGCCACGAGAGCCTGGTCGAGCCCTCGCGCCATGGCGAGCTTCATGATCCGCCGCAGCCCTTCGCCGGTCATCAGCACGAGGTCGTCGAAGGGCATGTCGATGGCACGGCGGATCCAGGCCGCGACAGGGACGGGGTCCGGTGCATCCTGGATGGTGAACATCGGGCATTGCACGACCTCGGCGCCTTGCTCGGCCAGCAACTTCGAAAACTGCGCCTCCTCGCGGGTTTCCAGGATCAGGATGCGGGTGCCGTTCAAGCGGTCGGGCATGAGCCTACTCCGGTCAGTCAAAGCAATGGTGCGTTCATCCTGACTCCACGGTCGGGATTGGCGCAAGGTGGGGTCGGTGATAGAGCAGGTCGCAAATCGCGGGTCGTTCCGCAGCCGCTGCCCAAACCTTCATCAAGGCCATGCCAGATCATCAATATGTCCTGACCCTGTCCTGTCCGGATCGTCCCGGCATCGTGTCGGCGGTGTCGACTTTCCTGGCGAATTCCGGACAGAACATCCTCGACGCCCAACAGTTCGACGACATCGAAACCAACAAGTTCTTCATGCGGGTGGTGTTTACCGCCGCCGATCTCGCCGTGGAGCTGTCGGCGCTGCAGACCGGCTTTGCCGCGATCGCCGACCGTTTCGGCATGGAATGGCAGATGCGAGATCGCGCCGCGCATCGCAAGGTGATGCTTTTGGTGTCCAAATCCGACCACTGCCTGGTCGACATCCTCTATCGCTGGCGCACCGGCGAGCTGCCGATGACTTTGGCCGCGATCGTCTCCAACCATCCACGCGAGGTCTATGACGGGCTCGATTTCGGCGGGGTTCCGTTCCACTACCTGCCTGTTACGAAAGAGACCAAGCGCGAGCAGGAGGCGCAGATCCTCGACCTCGTCGCCAGGACCGGGACGGATCTCGTCGTCCTCGCCCGCTATATGCAGATATTGTCCGACGATCTCTCGGCAAACCTGTCGGGACGCTGCATCAACATCCACCACTCGTTCCTGCCGGGTTTCAAGGGCGCAAAACCCTATCACCAGGCCCATGAGCGTGGCGTCAAGCTGATCGGCGCCACCGCGCATTACGTCACGCGCGACCTCGACGAGGGCCCGATCATCGATCAGGACGTGGAGCGCATCAGCCATCGCGACACGCCTGAGGATCTCGTCCGAAAAGGCCGCGATATCGAGCGCCGCGTGCTGGCGCGCGCGATCCGCTACCATCTCAACGACCGCGTCATCCTCAATGGTCGTAAGACCGTGGTGTTTGTGGATTGATTTGCTTCACCTCTCGCCGCAAGCCGCGAGGGGGCGATTTAACGCACCGCGATGCCAGGCGCTGAGCCCGCTCCGCCCTTCTGCGCCTGCTCTTCCTTTGCGCGATCCGCTGCCGGCATCAGCCGCTTGCGCTCGCGCTCCTTCATGTAGGCATCGTATTGCGGCGTGCCCGCCCGCGGCGGGGCGTCTGCCGGCAAGCCGCCGGCCCAGTGCGGGACGTAGTCGCCCATGCCGGAGGAGAGCTTTTCGTTCACGGTGCCGCAGCCGGACAGGCCCGCGGAGAGCGCGAGGAGGATCAGGCGGGAACGGAAGGATCTGGGCATTGTACGGGAAGCGCGCGGGTCAGTCGTGTTGGAGGCCAGGTCAGGGGCGTCGTTGGGAGAGTAGCCTTCAACCAGGTAAAATAGACTTATTCGAGGTGGGTAATTTAATACCGGAATGTGCCGACCCAGGCCCTGCCGATGTTCAAATTCTCCAAACAAAAGACGAAATCCTCCATCTACCCGGCTGACAACGTTTCTAAACTGCGGCAAGGGCTCGCGACAAAGTGGGATTCATCGGGGTCGGGGCTTTTTTGTTGACAGGTCCATTTTGTTTGTACAAACGTACAAATGATAGTCATTGCAATCGCGATGCCACGGCTACCCGGACGTGACCCGATATCGCTCTGCCGCCGGCGATCGAAAAGCTCGGCTTGCGCCGAATGGTCGCCAAACGTCCGATTGACAATAAGGGCGTGAAAGACGCCATGTTGCGCGCGACATCACGCGTGCGTGAGCTAAACTTAAGGCAAGGATCGGGCACTCGGTCCGGCGCACAAGCGATCAGGAATGAAGGGGAGGGACATCTGATGTTCGAACGCAAACAACTGTCTCGTACGACTATTTGGGCCGCAGCAGCTACCGCCATCGCGGGCCTTGCGGCCATCGCTCCGGTCAAGGCCGAGGACAGCGTCAAGGTCGGCCTGATCCTGCCGATGACCGGCGGCCAGGCCTCGACCGGCAAGCAGATCGAGAACGCGATCAAGCTCTACATGCAGCAGAAGGGCGACACCGTCGCCGGCAAGAAAATCGAGATCATCCTCAAGGACGATGCTGCGATTCCCGACAAGACCAAGACCGCCGCGCAGGAGCTGATCGTCAACGACAAGGTCCATTTCATCGCCGGTTTCGGCGTGACGCCGGCCGCGCTCGCGGCCGCCCCGCTTGCAACGCAAGCCAAGATTCCGGAAGTCGTGATGGCGGCCGGCACCTCCATCATCACCGAGCGCTCGCCCTATATCGTGCGCACCAGCTTCACGCTGGCGCAGTCTTCCACCATCATCGCCGACTGGGCGGTGAAAAACGGCATCAAGAAGGTGGCGACGCTGACCTCGGACTACGCGCCGGGCAATGACGCGCTCAACTTCTTCAAGCAGAACTTCACCGCCGGTGGCGGCGAGGTGGTCGAGGAGGTGAAGACGCCGCTTGCCAATCCGGATTTCGCACCGTTCCTCCAGCGTATGAAGGATGCCAAGCCCGACGCGATCTTCGTGTTCGTGCCGGCCGGTCAGGGCGGCAACTTCATGAAGCAGTATGCCGAACGCGGGCTCGACAAGGCCGGCATCAAGGTGATCGGACCGGGTGACGTGACCGACGACGATCTCCTCAACAACATGGGCGACGCCGTGCTGGGCACGGTCACCGCGCACCTTTATTCCGCGGCGCATCCCTCGCAGATGAACAAGGATTTCGTTGCGGCCTACAAGAAGGCATACGGAAACCGGCCGGGCTTCATGGCGGTGAGCGGCTATGACGGCATTCACCTGATCTACGAAGCGCTGAAGAAGACCAGTGGCGACACCGACGGCACCAAGCTGGTCGAAGCCATGAAGGGCCAGAAGTGGGAGAGCCCGCGCGGCCCGATCTCGATAGACCCCGAGACCCGCGACATCGTTCAGAACATCTACATCCGAAAGGTCGAGAAGGTCGACGGCGAGCTCTATAACGTCGAGTTCGCGACCTTCGAGGCCGTCAAGGATCTCGGCAAGACCAAGAAGTGACGCGCGAAAGCGCGTCATCCCCGCGCGCGCATTAGCGCGCATCGGGGATCTCGCCCGCTACTCTCGTCATGCCCGGGCTTGACCCGGGCATCCACGCGAGAGCCGAACCAAGAACGTGGATGGCCGGGACAACCCCGGCCATGACGCCCAACTCCAAGCTGAGACGATGACCTCTATCCTCACCAACCTGTTCGATGGCGTTGCCTACGGCATGCTGCTGTTCGTGCTGGCTTGCGGGCTCGCCGTCACGCTCGGCTTGATGAACTTCGTCAACCTCGCTCATGGCGCCTTCGCCATGGCCGGCGGCTATGTCTGCATGGTGCTGGTCAACCGGATGGGCTGGCCATTCTTCGCTGCATTGCCGCTTGCCTTCGTCTCCTCTGCTGCCATCGGCATCGTGCTCGAGCGCACGCTGTACCGACACCTCTATGCGCGCAGCCATCTTGACCAGGTGCTGTTCACGATCGGCCTCACGTTTATGTCGGTTGCGGCCGTCGACTACATCCAGGGTTCCTCGCGGGTCTTCATCAATCTGCCGGCCGCGCTTCAGGGCCAGTTCGACGTGTTCGGCGTCGGCATCGGTCGCTACCGGCTGATGATCATCGCGATCTGCGGGCTGCTCACCATCGGTCTTCAGATGGTGCTGGCGAAGACTCGCTTCGGCAGCCGCCTGCGCGCCGCGGTCGACGATCCCCGCGCCGCGAGCGGCCTCGGCATCAACGTGCCTCAGGTGTTCGCCTTCACATTTGCTTTTGGCTGCGGCCTGGCCGGTCTCGGCGGCGCGCTGAGCGCCGAGATCCTCGGCCTCGATCCGTACTTTCCGCTGAAGTTCATGATCTACTTCCTGATCGTGGTCACCGTCGGCGGCTCGTCCTCGATCACTGGCCCGTTTCTCGCCTCGCTGCTGCTCGGCATCGGCGACGTCGCCGGAAAATATTACGTGCCGAAGATGGGACCTTTCGTGATCTACACCATGATGATCGTGATCCTGATCTGGCGCCCGAACGGTCTGTTCGGCCGCACGGCCGCGCGTTGAGTTCGCCGATGAGCGCCTCCTCCGACGCCGGCTATCACGCCCGGCGCCAGGCACGCTGGCACTATGGCGAGGCCGGTTTCTGGCTGATCGTTCTGGCCTGCGGCTTCGTATTTCCGACGCGCTATTTGATCATGACGGACATCTTGCGGCTTGCGCTGTTTGCGATGTCGCTCGATCTGATCCTCGGCTACGCCGGCATCGTCTCGCTCGGCCATGCCGCCTTCTTCGGCGTCGGCGCCTACGCGGCGGGGCTTCTTGCGCTGCACGGGATCATCAACGAGCCCGTGCTTGCGCTTGTCGTCGCCGGCCTTGCCGCGATGGTGCTCGGCTTTGCCACCAGCTTCCTGGTGATCCGCGGCGTCGACCTGACGCGGCTGATGGTGACGCTCGGCATCGCGTTGTTGCTCGAGGCGCTGGCCGAACGCTTCTCCAACGTCACCGGCGGCACCGACGGTCTGCAGGGTATCGAGATGCAGCCGATCTTCGGTGAGATTCCCTTCGACATGTTCGGCAAGACCGGCTTCTTCTATTCGCTCGCCGTTCTGTTCCTGTTGTTCCTGTTCGCGCGCCGCGTCGTGCATTCCCCGTTCGGCCTGTCATTGCGCGCGATCAAGAACAATCCGCTGCGCGCGGCCGCGATCGGCATCCCCGTCAACCGTCGCCTGATCGCGATCTACACGCTCGCGGCGTTCTATGCTGGTATCGCAGGCGCGCTGTTCACCCAGACCACCGCGATCGCCTCGCTCGACGTGTTCGCCTTCGAGCGCTCGGCCGACCTGATGCTGGTGCTCGTCATCGGCGGCACCGGCTATCTCTATGGCGGGCTGGTCGGCGCGGTGCTGTTTCGCATGCTGCAGGAATTGTTCTCCACCATCACCCCGCAATACTGGCAGTTCTGGATCGGCCTCGTGCTGGTCGTGATCGTCCTGGTCGGCCGCCAGCGCCTGCATCGCTGGATGCTGTATGTGCCCAATCTGGTCATCAGGCAGATAGCCGGGCGCAAGGCCGTCGTCGCCGTGCCGGAAAGCGACGCATGACCATCGCACTCGAAACCCAGAATCTCGAAAAGCAGTTCGGCGGTCTGCGCGTCACCCGAGACTTGTCGCTAAAAATCGAACAAGGCGCCCGCCACGCGCTGATCGGCCCGAACGGCGCCGGCAAGACCACGGTCATCAACCAGCTCACTGGCGTGCTCAAGCCGAACTCGGGCCGCATCCTGCTCGAAGGCCAGGACATCACGGATCTGCCTGTGCACAAGCGCGTGTTGCGCGGCCTGTCGCGCACCTTCCAGATCAACCAGCTCTATCCCGACCTGACCCCGCTCGAGACCATCGGTCTCGCTGTCTCCGAGCGGCTCGGCCATGGCGGCGACTGGTGGCGGCGGATGGGCACGCGCAGCGACGTCAACGGCGAGATCGCAGACCTCCTGACGCGCTTCCACCTGCTCGACGCCATGAACGAACAGACCGTCACACTACCTTACGGCAAGCAGCGCCTGCTCGAGATCGCGGTCGCGATCGCCGCCAAGCCGCGCGTGCTGCTGCTGGATGAGCCCGCTGCCGGCGTGCCCGAGAGCGAGCGCCACGACATTCTCGCCGTCGTCGGCAGCCTGCCGCGCGACGTCACCGTGCTGCTGATTGAGCACGACATGGACCTCGTGTTCTCCTTCGCCGACCGCATCTCTGTCCTGGTGTCCGGCGCGCTGCTCACCGAAGGCCCGCCCGAGCAGGTCGCGCGCGACCCGCAGGTCAAGGCGGTCTATCTCGGCGAGGAGGCGGTCAATGTCTGACCTGCTCGCGATTGACTCGCTTCGCGCCGGCTACGGCGAGGCAGTGGTGCTGTCGAACTTGTCCCTGCGTCTCGCCGAGGGCCAGGTGCTGGCGCTGTTGGGTCGCAACGGCACCGGCAAGACCACGCTGATCAATTCGATCGTCGGTGTCACCCGCCGCTTCTCTGGCACTGTCGTCCTGGCCGGTACCGACGTCACGACCTTGCGGCCTGACCAACGAGCGCGCGCCGGGATCGGCTGGGTGCCGCAGGAGCGCAATATCTTCCGCTCGCTGACGGTGGAGGAGAACATGTCCGCAGTGGCTCAGCCCGGCCCCTGGACCGTCGAGAGGGTCTACGAGATGTTCCCGCGGTTGAAGGAGCGGCGGAGCAATTTTGGCAACCAGCTCTCCGGCGGTGAGCAGCAGATGCTGGCAATCGGCCGCGCGCTGACCCTCAATCCGAAAGTGCTTCTCCTGGACGAGCCGACCGAGGGCCTTGCCCCCATCATCGTCGAGGAGCTCTTGAAGGCGATCGGGACCATCACGCGGGCGGGCGGCATCTGCTCGATCATCGTCGAGCAGAATGCCCAAAAGATTCTGGGGCTGGCCGACCGTGTTGTGATATTGGAGCGCGGAACGATCGTCCAGGACGCTTCGAGCGCCGCGCTGAAGGCCGACCCGTCGGTCCTTGAGCGCCATCTCGGCGTTGCAGGGGCGGCGGCCCACTAAGAAATTCACGGGAGTTAAGAATGCAGCGAACCAAAGCCCCCTTCCGCGCCGACGAGGTCGGCAGCCTCCTGCGCCCCGCCAAGATCAAGGAAGCCCGCGCCAGGCTCGAGAAGGGCGAGATCTCGGCCGACGATCTGCGCAAGATCGAGGACATGGAGATCGAGAAGGTCGTGCATAAGCAGGCTGCTCTGGGCCTGAAGCTTGCAACCGACGGCGAATTCCGCCGCTCCTGGTGGCATTTCGATTTCCTGGCCAAGCTCACCGGCTGCGAAATGTTCCATCCCGACACCGGCATCCAGTTCGCGGGCGTCGAGACCCGGCATGATGCGGTGCGGGTGATCGGCAAGCTCGACTTCCCCGATGACCACCCGATGCTGGATCACTTCCGATTCCTGAAGAAGATCGCCGACCAGGCCCACGTCACCGCCAAGATGACGATTCCCTCGCCTGCGGTGCTGCATTTCCGTGGCGGCCGCAAGGCGATCTCCAAGGACGTCTATCCCGATCTCGACGCCTTCTACGAAGACCTCGGCAAGACCTACCGCAAGGCCGTCAAGGCGTTCTATGACGCCGGCTGCCGCTATCTCCAGTTCGACGACACCGTGTGGGCCTATCTCTGCTCGCCGGACGAATTGCAGAAGGCGCGCGAGCGGGGCGACAATCCCGAGGGTCTCCAGCAGATCTATGCGCGCGTCATCAACTACGCCTTGGCCGAGAAGCCCGGCGACATGGTGGTGACGACGCATGTCTGCCGCGGCAATTTCCGTTCGACCTGGATTTCGTCAGGCGGTTACGAGCCGGTTGCCGAGACCATGCTCGCCGGCACCCATTACGACGGCTATTTCCTCGAATACGACAGCGACCGCGCCGGTGGCTTCGAGCCGCTGCGCTTTCTGCCCAAGGGCAACAAGGTTGTCGTGGTCGGCGTCATCACCTCGAAGTTCGGTGAGCTCGAGAACAAGGATGACATCAAGCGCCGTCTGGAAGAGGCCGCCAAGTTCGCTCCATTGGAGCAGCTTGCACTTTCCCCCCAGTGCGGTTTTGCATCGACGGAAGAGGGCAACGTCCTCTCCGAAGAGGAGCAGTGGGCCAAGCTCAGCCTCGCGGTGGAGATCGCAAAGGAAGTGTGGGGCCAATAAACCTCTTTGCTCCGCTGTCATTCCCCGCGCAGGCGGGGAATCCAGTACGCCGCAGCTTTTCCGCATCTCTCGCTATCTCGGACTACTGGATCGCCCGGTCAAGCCGGGCGATGACACCGAACGCGTGGCGGGTGGCGTCGCGCTCCTGACAAGCGGGACGCAAACGCCGCTCTCACTTCTCGGCCAGATAGACCTCGCCCAGCAGCGACGAGTTCGACCACGGCACCTGCTTGTTCTTCGTGGTCGACACCACCTCGGCCCGCACCCGCGTCAGCATCTGCTGCACTTCCAGGCCAGGCGTGCCGAGATGGCGAGCGAGCGCGGCGGAGAACGGCGAGTTGGCGCCTTCGCCGTCGAGCGCGACCTGGCCCGGCGCAGTGGCGAAAGCGATCAGCGTGCCGGCGCCGAGCGTCGCGCCGGATCCCAGGCTCGTGGGCGCTGCGAGACCCGAGGCAGCTTCGATGGCGCGGCTGGTGCCGACTGATGCGACCTGCTGCGCCATCGGATTGTTGCGGCAGGCATCGAATATCAAAATGTTAGTGCGGACCTGGTCGTCGAGGCCGGCCATGATCGTGTCCATGTCGATCATCGCGTCCGTCATCCTCGCGCCGGGCTTGAGTTCGACGTCGACGGGAATGAGATAGTTGCGGCCGTCGACCTGCACGCCGTGGCCCGCATAGTAGACCACCACGACCTGAGCCCGCGCCGCCTCCCGCAAAAAGTCACGCGTCATCTTCTGCATCGCCGTGCGGTCGAGGTCGACGCCTTCTGACACGGTGAAGCCGATGTCGCGCAAGCTCTTCGCAACAGCGCGCGCGTCATTGGACGGATTAGGCAGTGCCTTGACATGCGCATAGGCGCCATTGCCGATGATGAGCGCCATGCGCGTGCCGCGCGCGGCCGGAGCAGGCGAGGGGGGCGGCGCGGCATCCGCCTGCCCAGCCGGTGCCTGTGCCGGCTCCGCCGCCGGTGACGGCGCATCGCGCGGGCTCGGCAGGCTTGCGTCGGTGACCAGCGACAGCCGCACCTTTGCGGTGGCCTGATTGGCCTTGCTGCCGGCATCGGACGCCCCGATCGCCAGCGTCGCCTTGTAGTCGTCGCTCGCGTGCGCGTAATCGCCTTTCGCCTCATAGGCCAGCGCTCGATGGGTATAGCCCGAGATCAGCACGCTGTTCGGCGGCGTCATGATGTTGACGGGCTGCTTCTCCTTCGCGAGCCGGATAGCTTCGCTGCCGTCGGCAATCGCGCGATCGTAATCGCCTCTGACACGCCAGATCGCAGTCCGGTTGATCAGCGGCTGCGGCAACGTCGGGTCGAGCCGGATCGCTTGGTTGATGTCGGCCAGCGCGCCGTCGAGATCGCCGAGCGCCTCCTTGGAGATGCCGCGGTTCTGGTACGAGAATGCCGATTTTGGATTGGCCTTGATCGACGTGTCGTAGTCGGCGATCGCCTTGCCGTGATCGCCTTTGCCGCGCCAGGCGTTGCCGCGATTGTGGAAGATGGTACTATCAGGCGGACCCAGCTTCAGCGCGTCGTCGAAATCGGTGATCGCGATCTCGTACTCGCCTCTGTCGTAGTAGGCCGATCCCCTGAGATTATAGGTTGCCTGGTTCGGCTGGAGCCGGATCGCTTCCGTGGCGTCGGTGATGACCTTGGCGTAATCGCCCTTCTTGTTCCAGCCCACCGCGCGCCAGAAGTGGACCGTCGCGAGCTGCTCGCCTTTGAACACCTTCAGCGCAATGATCTTGCTGCAGGCGTCGATCATCTGGTCCGCCGGCGTGGTGTCGGTGGTGCAGAGCGGCCCAAGCTGGTTGCGCGCCTGCGCAAAAGCGGGCGCCGACCACAGGGTTGCGGCGAGCAGGCAGAGCGCGACGAGCAGGCGATGCATTGGCGGTGGTCCCGTAGAGGAGAGGCGTCTGTTTGTTGCCCGGAAGGGGAAGGTGGTTCACGGCCTCGCCGTTGTGCACATGGCAAACGGGGGACGGCTCTATCCCTATTCCCTCGGTGGGCAGATCTTGCTAGGAGGTACTACCCAATCCTTCTGCCCACCGCGTCCCACGCCATGAAGAACGACGAAATCCTGAGCCAAATCACCGAGTTCTGCCGTAAGGCGGACATGGCGGAGTCGACGTTCGGGCGGCGCGCGGTGAACGATGGGAAGCTCGTGCACCGCTTGCGCGAGGGCAAGCGCATCACGATCGACACGCTGGACCGGATCCAGGCCTACATGGCCGCATCGATCGCCGGCGGTGTGCCGCCGCCGCGGGGGCTTCAGGTGCCCCCGGAAAAACGCGATCCGCGCGGCAATTTCCGCTTTTTTGAGAACCGGCAGAAATACCTGCTGTTCGTCCACACTTGCAGTGAGAAGCGGGTGGTCGCCGAGCGCGTGGCGCTGGAGCTTGCCAGCATTCATCCCCGGCCGCCGGCGCTGCGCGTGTTCGATGCCGGCGTTGGCGACGGCACGGTACTGGCGCGCGTGCTGCGCGCAATGCATCAGCGCTTTCCGCATATGCCGTTCTATGTCGCCGGCAAGGAGCTCAGTCTCGAGGACCTCCGCCTGACGCTGGACAAGGTGCCGGATCGCATTTTCGAGCATCCGGCCTCGGTGTTCGTATTTACCAATATGCTCTACGCGGAGGCGCCCTGGCTCACGCCGGCATCGCCCGCGGCGGCCGCCGCGACCGTTTGGCACGAGGTTTCCCTGCGGGGGACTTCCTCAGGCGAGTTCGAGACGCAAATCGCGGAGTTGAAGCCGTTTTTGGAGCAGAACTGGCGCGCGGCGGTCAGCCCGCGCACGGGGATGCCGCTTTATGAACGGCCTGTCGTCCTGGTGCTCTACCGTGAAGATCAGCGGTTTCTGCTCGATTCGACCATTCCACGGCCGGGCCAGGCCGAGGCCAATTTCGACCTCGTTATTGCATCCCAGCCATACCGCGCGCTGTCCTCGGTCAATTTTCGGGCAAAACGGATCATTGCGCCCCTGGCGCGGGCCTTGCGGGCGGGGGGCCGCCTGATCGGTATTCACTCCCATGGGCAGGATCCGGGCATGGAGATGATCCAAGCGATCTGGCCCGGAGAAAATCCTTTCTCGGTGAGCCGTCATGAGCTATTGCGCGCGGTGAAGTACGAGCTCGGCTCGGTGGGCCGCGACTTAAATTTTAATGCTTACGCTGATAACCGCTCGATCTTCAGGTATGATATGGAAGCGCTGCCCAACGAGGTGACGGGCACTATCGGAACCTCGACAGCCTTTGCAGCCTGGAATGCGGCGGTGTATGTGGCTCAGATTGAGGACGACCGGTTGACGGAAATGACTCAAAACGGCCGCACTCTGGATGCCGCCAGGGACGTGCTGCGAAAGTACAATGGGCTCTGGTTTCTCGACGAATCCTACGTCATCTCGCGCCGGCGTGATTGACATCATTCAAAGCTAAATATCGCAACGCCCGCCAGCTAGCGGCGGAACAAGGGGTTACTGATGCGCGCGTCCTATCTCTTCACCAGCGAGTCCGTGTCCGAAGGCCATCCGGACAAGGTGTGCGACCGGATCTCCGATGAGATCGTCGATCTGTTCTACCGCGAAGGACCGAAAGCCGGCATCGATCCCTGGCAAATTCGTGCCGCCTGCGAAACGCTCGCGACCACCAACAAGGTCGTGATCGCCGGCGAGACCCGCGGTCCCGCATCCGTCACCAACGAGCAGATCGAAGGTGTCGTGCGCGACGCGATCAAGGACATCGGCTACGAGCAGGACGGCTTCCACTGGAAGACCGCTGACATCGAGATCCTGCTGCATCCGCAGTCCGCCGACATCGCGCAGGGCGTCGATGCGCTGCAGCCAGGCGAAGTCAAGGAAGAGGGGGCGGGCGACCAGGGCATCATGTTCGGCTACGCTACCAACGAGACGCCGGATCTGATGCCAGCGCCGATCTTCTACGCCCACAAGATCCTCCGCCTCATCTCCGAAGCGCGCCACTCGGGCCGCGAGAAGGTGCTGGGCCCGGACTCCAAGAGCCAGGTCACCGTGCAGTACGAGAACGGCAAGCCGGTCGGCGTGCGCGAAATCGTGGTGTCGCATCAGCATCTGGTCGAGGACATCTCGTCCAAGCAGATTCGCGACATCGTCGAGCCCTATGTGCGCGAGGCGCTGCCGAAGGACTGGATCACGGCGAAGACGATCTGGCACATCAACCCGACCGGCAAGTTCTACATCGGAGGTCCCGACGGCGATTCCGGCCTGACCGGCCGCAAGATCATCGTCGACACCTATGGTGGCGCGGCCCCGCACGGCGGCGGCGCGTTCTCCGGCAAGGATCCGACCAAGGTCGACCGCTCGGCTGCCTATGCGGCGCGCTACGTCGCCAAGAACATTGTTGCGGCGGGTCTTGCGGATCGCTGCACGCTGCAGCTCGCCTACGCCATCGGCGTGGCGCGTCCGCTGTCGATCTACATCGACACCCACGGCACCGGCAAGGTGTCGGAGGATCAGCTCGAGAAGGCTGCCGGCAAGGCGATGGATCTCACCCCGCGTGGCATCCGCAGCCATCTCGATCTCAACCGCCCGATCTACGCGCGCACCTCCGCCTACGGCCATTTCGGGCGCACGCCCGACAACGAGGGCGGCTTCTCCTGGGAGAAGACCGATCTTGTCGAAGCGCTCAAGCGCGCGGTCTGATCACCGAGGTTTTTCCCGGGGCGCCGCGACAGCGGCGAACCCGGAATTCCTAATCCATCGCATCGAGATTCCGGGCTCGCCTCTCCAGGGCGACCCGGAATGACCAATTCAACAACAGGACGCCCGCAATGAACGCGAAGCCCGGCTTCACCGACTACATCGTCAAGGACATTTCGCTCGCCGATTTCGGTCGCAAGGAGCTCTCGCTCGCCGAGACCGAGATGCCCGGCCTGATGGCCACCCGCGAGGAGTACGGCCCGAAGCAGCCGCTAAAGGGCGCGCGCATCGCCGGCTCGCTGCACATGACGATCCAGACCGGCGTGCTGATCGAGACGCTGGCCGCGCTCGGCGCCGACATCCGCTGGGTCTCCTGCAACATCTATTCGACGCAGGACCATGCCGCGGCGGCGATCGCAGCCGCCGGCATTCCGGTGTTCGCGGTCAAGGGTGAGAGTCTGACCGAGTACTGGGACTACACCGCCAAGCTGTTCGACTGGCATGGCGGCGGTCACCCGAACATGATCCTCGATGACGGTGGCGACGCCACCATGTACGTCCATCTCGGTCTGCGCGCCGAGAACGGCGACACCAAGTTCCTGGACAAGCCGGGTTCGGAAGAAGAGGAGGTCTTCTTCGCGCTTCTGAAGAAGCAGCTCAAGGAGAAGCCGAAGGGCTACTTCGCCGAGATCGCCAAGAGCATCAAGGGCGTTTCCGAAGAGACCACCACGGGCGTGCATCGTCTCTATGACATGCAGAAGGCGGGCACGCTGCTATGGCCGGCCATCAACGTCAACGACAGCGTCACCAAGTCGAAGTTCGACAACCTCTATGGCTGCCGTGAATCGCTGGTCGACGGCATCCGTCGCGGCACCGACGTGATGATGTCCGGCAAGGTCGCGATGGTCGCGGGCTTCGGCGACGTCGGCAAGGGTTCGGCCGCCTCGCTGCGCCAGGCCGGCTGCCGCGTCATGGTGTCCGAAGTCGATCCGATCTGCGCACTGCAGGCGGCGATGGAAGGCTACGAAGTCGTGACCATGGAAGACGCCGCGCCCCGCGCCGACATCTTCGTCACCGCGACCGGCAACAAGGACATCATCACGATCGAGCACATGCGCGCGATGAAGGATCGCGCCATCGTCTGCAACATCGGTCACTTCGACAATGAGATCCAGATCGCGGGTCTGCGCAACCTGAAATGGACCAACATCAAGCCGCAGGTCGACGAGATCGAATTCCCCGACAAGCATCGCATCATCATGCTGTCGGAAGGCCGCCTCGTGAACCTCGGCAACGCGATGGGCCATCCGTCCTTCGTGATGTCGGCCTCCTTCACCAACCAGACGCTGGCGCAGATCGAGCTTTTCGCCAACAACAAGGACGGCAAGTACAAGAAGGAAGTCTACGTGCTGCCGAAGTCGCTCGACGAAAAGGTCGCGCGCCTGCACCTCGCCAAGATCGGCGTGAAGCTCACGGAGCTGCGCAAGGACCAGGCCGACTATATCGGCGTCAAGCAGGAAGGCCCGTTCAAGTCGGATCACTACCGCTACTGAGCCGGCGGCCGTATCGATTTTCGACCCAAAGCCCCGGAGCAATCCGGGGCTTTGTTGTCTTGAGCGCGGTGCACGTGCCTCTTCGCGGTTGTGTCAGGCCGATTGCTAGTTGACGAGCAATGATCCCGGCCAGACAATCCCAGGCGGCGGAGGAAACAATGGCTCAAGACCATTTCGACGTGCTGATCGTCGGTGCCGGCCTGTCCGGCATCGGCGCGGGCTACCATCTTCAGACCAAATGCCCGGGCAAGAGCTACGTCCTTCTCGAAGGCCGCGACTGCATCGGCGGCACCTGGGATCTGTTTCGCTATCCCGGCGTCCGCTCCGACAGCGACATGTTCACGCTCGGCTATTCGTTCAAGCCGTGGACCGATCCGAAGGCGATCGCCGACGGCGCGCAAATCCTCAACTACGTTCGCGACACCGCGGCCGAGAACGGCATCGAGAAGCACATCCGCTTCCACCATCGTGTCAAGCGTGCGGCGTGGTCGACGAGTGCGGCGCGCTGGGCCGTCGAGGCCGAGCGCATCACCGGCGAGGGCGCGACCGAAACCGTGCGCTTCACCTGCAATTTCCTGTTCATGTGCTCGGGCTATTACAAATACGAGGCAGGATACACGCCGGAGTTTCCGGGCGTCGCGGATTTCGCCGGCCGCATCGTGCATCCGCAGAAGTGAACCGACGACATCGACTGCGCCGGCAAGCGCGTCGTCGTGATTGGCTCGGGCGCGACCGCGGTGACGCTGGTGCCGGAACTCGCCAAGACGGCCGCGCAGGTCACCATGCTCCAGCGCTCGCCGACCTATGTGGTGTCGCGCCCGGCGCAGGATCCCGTCGCCAACAAATTGCGGCGCAATCTGCCGACGCGGCTTGCCTATCACCTGATCCGCTGGCGCAACGTGATGTGGGGGATGTTCTTCTTCCAGCTCAGTCGCCGCCGCCCTGCGAAGGTGAAGGAGCTGGTTCTCAAGGGCGTCCAGATGGCGCTCGGCCCCGACTACGACGTCGCGACCCATTTCACGCCGCGCTACAATCCCTGGGACCAGCGGCTCTGCCTCGTGCCGGATGGCGATCTGTTCAAGGCGATCCGCGAGCAGCGCGCCTCGGTGGTCACCAAAGAGATCGACACGTTTACGCACGACGGTATCCGCCTGAAGGACGGCAGCGAGCTTGAGGCGGACATCGTCGTGACTGCTACGGGGCTGGTGCTCCAGGTGGTCGGCGGGTTGGAGGTTAGCGTCGACGGCCGCGCCGTCGATTTTGCCAGCACGCTGACCTACAAGGGCATGATGTATGCCGACGTGCCCAACATGGCTTCCGCGTTTGGCTACACAAACGCATCATGGACGCTGAAATGCGACCTCACCTGCGAGTATGTCTGTCGGCTCATCAACTACATGGACCGGCACAATTTCCGGCAGTGCATGCCGCATAACGACGATCCCACGATTACCGCCCAGCCGTCGCTCGATTTCACCTCGGGTTATGTGCAGCGCTCCGTTGCGAAGATGCCGAAGCAAGGTTCGAAGCAGCCGTGGAGGCTCTTCCAGAACTACGCGCTCGACATCGTCTCCTTGCGGTTCGGCCGGATCGACGACGGCGTGATGCAATATTCCTGATCGCAACGACCTCGGCGTTCTATGCTTTGCGCGTGGTAAGCGGCAGCGCAAGATCAATCGCGAGTGCGAGCACGACGGCGCCGCCGCCCAGCGCGAACAGGATGAGATAATCGCCGCCGGTCTGCGCGTAGATCCAGGAGAAGCCGTAGGCCGCGGCCGCCTGGAACAGCGCAAAGCTCGTCGTGGCATGGCTCCATGTCGTGCGCTGCTGCTCGGCAGAATTTAAGACCAGCTCGTGGATGCGTCCGAGCACGAGCGGTACGATGCCGGGTGTGAAGCCGCCGACCACCACGCTCGACACGATCAGCGAGAGAGGCGCCGTACTGAGGGTCGGGAGCAGCACGGCGGCCGCTTCGATCAGGAAGGCGGCCCGTAGCGCGGGTCCAAATCCCGCGCGGTCGCCGAGATGACCGGTGACCAGCGGGCCGACGATTGCGCCAAGGCCATAGAGCACCCAGTAGTGCGATCCCGCGGCGATACCCTGGCCGAGGCCGCGCGCGACAAAGTCGACGATGAACACCATGTGCGGCACCAGCGCCACCGCGTTGAGGCCGTATTGGACGAGCAAGCCGCGAACAACAGGCGAAGCGTGGGCGTGCTTCGCGCGATACAATGGCACGGTATCGGCCTTGACCTCAGCAGGCCAGTTCCACCAACTCACCAGCGTGAGCGTGCCCGAGAGCACGCCAAGGCCATACCAACTCTGTTGCAACCCTTGCTGCAGCAACAGCGGCACCAGCGTACCCGAAGCGGCGACGCCGAGCCCGACGCCCGCAAAGATCACGCCGCCGACGATGCCGCGCCTCGCGGCCGAGATATGCGGCAGAATGACGGAGGCCGCCAGCACCATGATGATTCCCCCGGTGAGCCCCGACAGGAAGCGCCAGGCGAAAAACCAGGTGAACGACACCGGGGTTGAACTGGCAAAAAAGGAGAGGGTGGCGAGCAACATCATCGCCCGCACGGCACGGACGGCGCCGATGCGCGCGGCCACGGCCTGCGCCGCGAGCGCGCCGGCGAGATAGCCGGCCAGGTTCGCGGCACCGAGATAGACGACGTCTGACGCGCCGAACCATTTCGCGGCGATCAGGGCCGGGATCAAGGGTGTGTACGCAAAACGCGCGAGGCCAAGTCCGACCAGCGATGCCGACAATCCTGCCACCGCATATCGCCAGGTTTGCCGGGAAGCTGCTTGTGATGCCGCTCCCGGCTGCCGTTGCGGCCGGGTATCGTGCTTGCGATTTGCATTGAGTTCGGTCATGTCATCCTCCTGCGCGCGCGCGATGGCGCGCGGATCATCCTGTCCGGGCGGCGCGGCGCCGCCGGAACTCCGGCACAGGCAGGCCGCCCCAGCCCCAGTTCTCGAGGTCGACTTCCTCGATCACGACAAAGGTGGAATCGAGCGGCTTGCCGAGCACGTCGAGCAGGAGCTCGCTCGATCCCTTGATCAACGCCGCCTTCTCCTCCGCCGTGAGCGAGGCCGTTCCCGGCGTCGTTCCTTCGCGAGTCACTTGAATGGTCACAATGGGCATGTCGTCTCTCCTCTTGGCCTAATGGCCGGCGCTCTGACCGCCATCGACATGCAGTATCTCGCCGGTGACGAAGGAGGCGCCCTCGAGATAAAGCAAGGCATCGACTATGTCGGACACTTCGCCCATATGGCCGACCGGATGCAGCGCATCGAGCTGGGCATGCGTCGCGACGGGGTGCATCGGCGACTTGATGATGCCGGGCGATACCGCGTTCACGCGGATACCGCGCTTGGCATATTCGATCGCGAGCGATCTGGTCGCGGCGCTCAACCCGCCCTTGCTCAGCGAGGCCAGCACCGAGGGCACGTTCGAATTGGCCTGGTCGACCAGCGTGGTCGTGATCTGGACGACATGGCCCGACCCCTGCTTCTCCATCTCGGCGATGGCGAGCTGCGTGACGTGGAAGAAGCCTGCGACGTTAGTGCCCATCACCGCCGCATAGTCCTCCGCCGTGTACTGCGTGAACGGCTTTGCGACGAAAATGCCGGCGTTGTTGACCAGCGTGTCGACACGGCCGAAGCGGGCGATGGCTTGGGAGACCACGCGCTCGGCCGTGGCCCTCTCGGAGATGTCGC
Source organism: Bradyrhizobium sp. MOS002 (assembly GCF_003020115.1). Lineage (GTDB taxonomy): Bacteria > Pseudomonadota > Alphaproteobacteria > Rhizobiales > Xanthobacteraceae > Bradyrhizobium. Next base: position 19,855 of record NZ_PYFX01000021.1, on the reverse strand, counting down.
CGGGAACGGCGAGGACATCGTCATCGCCCGACGGCTTGATTGAGCGTGCCGTCGCGACGACACGATAGTTGCGATCGCGAAAACCCTGGACCAGCGCAGCGCCGATGCCCTGCGAAGCACCGGTGATGATGGCAACCTTCTGTTCGATACCCATGGTGGGCTCCTGTTATTGGCTTTCAGAACCAGCAGCGGCTGGCTTGATGCGTGAGGTACGCCGTGGTGGGCTGGCTGCGAATATGCGCTGTCCGGCAGACACTCTTTCGCGGCGCGAACGAATGCCGGACCGGCGCCCGGCGGTGGTTGTCGCGGCAGGAGCAAACGCCTAGCTTGCAGTCGGACGTCGGGGTGTGGGAGGCGCATGGATCGTCTGGATGCGATGAAGGTGTTCGTCCTTGCGGTGGACGAGGGCAGCCTCGCGGCTGCGGGCCGCAAGCTTGGCCGTTCGCCGGCGGCGGTCAGCCGCGCCATTGCTTTCCTGGAGCAGCGGGTCGGTGCCGAGCTGCTGCACCGGACTACACGTTCGATCAAGCTGAGCGAGGAGGGCGAGCGCTATGTCGCGGTCTGTCGGCGCGTGCTAACCGAGCTGGAGGAGGCCGACGACATCGCAGCCGGGCCGCGCACGGCCCCCCGCGGCCTGCTCACGATCACTGCCCCCGTGGTGTCGGGTGAGATGGTGCTGCGGCCGATCCTCGATGCGTTTCTCGATGCCTATCCGACCGTCTCCGCAAAACTCCTGCTGTTCGATCGCGCGGTCAATCTGATCGAGGAGGGGGTCGACGTCGCGCTTCGCATCGGTCATCTCGCGGATTCGGCAATGGTCGCGATGCGGGTCGGCGAGATCAGCCGCGTCGTGGTGGCATCACCGCGCTATCTGAAGCAGCACCCGCGCATCACCGAGCCCGGCGACCTCGCCAAGCACCAGATCGTCGCGATGGCGCACCTTCCCAATTCCTGGACCTTTGCGCCGCAGGCCGGCTCGTCGGCTGCCCGCACGGTGCAATTCAGCCCGCGCCTCGTCGTCAACAGCACCTATGCGGCGGTGGCCTCGGCCGTCGCCGGCCGCGGTGTGGCGCGAATGTATTCGTACCAGGTGGGTGAGCAGGTCGCGCGCGGCGAGCTCGAGATCGTCCTTGCCGGCGACGAGGATCCCGAGATGCCCGCGCATTTGATCTGTCCGCAGGGCCGGCTCTCGGTGCCGAAGGTGCGGACCTTCACGGACTTTGCAGTGCCGCGGCTGAAGAAGCAGTTTGCTCAGCTCAAGAAGGGCATCAGTGCCCGGTGAGCCGCTGCGCGCACGGGCAATGCGTTGTTTTGCGTATACGGCAGGTCGGGTGAATCGGCCATGCTGCCCGAACGGTTAACGCCGGATTAACCGCGGAGTCCTAGCCTGTCTCGGCCGGGGTTACTTGCAAGGCCGAGGTGAGCCCAATGGAAGCCCAGAGAATCGCGGTCGACGCCGTCGTCGCGCTGACCGATTGCGACCGTGACGCCGTCATCGCGTTCATCCGCCGCCTGTATCTCGCCGGCGTCACCGACCCGAAGCGCCTGACCTTCAAGGGTCTTCAGGCCCTGTCACGGGTCTGATTCGGCTCGCTCGGTCCTCAAGTTCCCAGTCTTGATCTCCGAGCGCGATTGCAACCCACCGGCGAATATCTTGCCGCTCGGGCCGCGTCGGGATAGATCACGTTCCCGGCTGGATCACCGGGGAACTGTTTAGACCGGACAGATCACTGACAGGTGTTCGGAGACATAGCTGACACATCAAACTGGGCTGGAATGGTCGATTCGGGAGGCCTTCCATGCCCTGGAACGAGGTGTCGGTGATGGATCAGCGACGGGAGTTTGTGCGGCTTGCGTTGCAGGAAGGGGCGAACCGGCGGGAGTTGTGCCGGCGGTTCGGGATCAGTCCTGATGTGGGGCTACAAATGGCTGCGGCGTTGGCAGGCTGGAGATCATGAACTGGCGGATCAGTTGCGCCGGCCCAAGAGCATGCCCAAGCGGAGCGTGCCTGAGGTCGAGGCGCGGGTTCTGGCTGTGCGTGACAAGCATCCGGCTTGGGGAGCGCGCAAGATTGCCCATTGCCTGAAGCGCGGCGGCCAGACCGTACCGGTGCCCTCCACAGTGCATCGGATCCTGTGCCGGAACGAACGGATCAAGCCGAGCGAGAAAGCCGCGCCGAGCCCTTCAGGCCACCGATTCGAGAGGGACGCGCCCAATCAACTCTGGCAGATGGACTTCAAGGGCCACATGCCGCTTGCCGACGGAAGGCGTTGCCATCCGCTAACCATGGTCGATGACCACTCCCGCTATGCGCTGTGTTTGAAGGCGTGCGCCAACGAGCAGCGACCTGATGTGCAGAGGCATCTGACCGACACCTTCCGACGCTATGGGCTGACGGCGCTGATCCTCGGCCTCATCGTGCTGTCGGCGCTGCGATGACCGCGTCTAGTGATGGTGCTTGTGTCCTTCGGAGCCATCAGGACGTTGGTAACCTCGCAGCTCCGCGTATCGGTGCATCTGGCTCCGGTCGAGCAAGGCGGTTGTCGACAGATGATATTTGAGGTGGCTTTCGCGGAGCAGTGCCTGGGTTTCCGAAATGGCAGCGGCGCCGCCTTGAGTGACTCCGAAGTCACGATGCGGGCGGAGAAGAGCCGGTCCAACTCCGCTTCCTGCTGGACCAGCTTGTTACCCAGTGGGACCGCCTCTTGCTTCATGGCATCGAAGAGGCGCTGAACCTGGATGCGCTGATCGGCGGTCAGATCAAGCCGATCACCGAACTCAAGAACATGGCTTGGACCGGGATACCCATTGAGCTCGGCGGCAAGCGCCAGGCCCATGCCACGTCCGGCTCGAAGATCGTCTATCTGCTGGTGCGACAGCGCCTTGATCGGGCGATGCTTTAGGCCAGCATAGGGCTGACTAGACTGCGCGCTGGCAACGTTGCACGAGACGACAAGCGTGGCTGCAAGCAGGAGAAGGCGTCTCATGAGTCTGGCTCCACGAATCGGCCCGGTTCGTCGACCGAACTCCACCGGTGCTCTCCGCATATCTTGCTGGACGGTTCGCCCCATGGCAACAAGATTGCCTGATTGAGCGGTCAAACATGGAGCAGGCAATGGCCCGGTTGCCAGTTGCGAACACTGAGCTGGTGCAATTCTTCCGCGCGTGGCTGGAAACTTTCGCGGGTTATGTCCGGGAGGTCGACTATGCTTCGGCGCGGCCGCTCCTCCATCCAGACGTGCTGGCGTTCGGCACGCACAACGACGTCATCCCAGGTCTCGATCAATGGGTCTCGACACAATGGGACAACGTCTGGCCGAAGACGTCCGACTTCCGTTTCGTGATCGACCAGACCTCGATCCTGGCATCGTCCGATGGCACGATAGCGACCGTGATCGTGCCGTGGACGAGCACGGGCTATCATCCCGACGGCAGCGCGTTTTCACGCCCCGGCCGGGCCACGATGGTGTTTTCAAGACATGGCGATGGTTGGCTGTGCGTGCATTCGCACATGTCGCTCAATCGCGGTGTGCCGCAGACAAGCCACGCCAATCGGCCGGTGAAGGCCTGGTAGTATCGTCCGCCATCGAGATGCAAAAGGCCCCGGACATGCCCGGGGCCTTTTTATCTAGAGCCGCCGTGAGCCTTATTCCGGTTGACCGATGCTCACCTTCAGCGTGCCAACGCCATCGACGCCGCATTCGAGCTTGTCGCCGGGCTGGAGCTGCGACACGCCGGCCGGCGTGCCCGTCATGATGATGTCGCCGGCGGCGAGCTTCACCTGCTGCGAGAGCTGCCAAATGATCTCAGGCACGTTCCAGATCAGCTCGGTGAGGTCGCCCTTCTGCGCTTCCTTGCCGTTGACCGTGAGCCAGATCTTGCCCTTGGCGGGGTGGCCGATCTTCGATGCCGGCTGCACTGCGGAGCAAGGCGCCGAATAGTCGAACGACTTGCCGACCTCCCACGGACGCTCCTTCTTGCGCGAGGCGATCTGGAGGTCCCGTCGGGTCAAATCGATGCCGACGGCATAGCCGTAGACATGGTCGAGCGCCCTGTCGGCGGGAATGTTGAGGCCGCCGCTCTTCATCGCGACGATCAGCTCGACCTCGTGATGCAAGTCCTTTGTCAGCGGCGGATAGGGGATGGTGGCGCCGTCGGGCACCAGCATGTCGGCGTGCTTGGCGAAGAAGAACGGCGGGGCGCGCTCGTCATTGCCCATCTCGCGGATGTGCTCGAGATAGTTGCGGCCGACGCACCAGATGCGGCGCACGGGATAACGGCCGCTTTCCCCGACGACGGGAAGCGAAGCCTGGGTCGGAAGCGGGATGACGTAGGAGGCGGCGTTCATAGTGCGATCTCGTTGCTCTTGAGGTGAAGGAAACTCTATGCGGTTGCGCTGATCGGCGCCAGAGCACCGGCGTCGTGATGTTGCAGGCGGAAAAACGAGGCATAGCGTCCGCCCCGGCGGAGCAACTCGTCATGCCGGCCCTGCTCGACGATCTCGCCGCCCTCGACCACCAGGATCGCATCGGCGTGCATGATGGTGTGCAGGCGATGCGCGATCACGATGGTGGTGCGGTTGTGGCAGAGATGCTCGATCGCCTCCTGCACCTGCCGCTCGGACTCGGAATCGAGCGCGGCGGTGGCTTCGTCGAGCAGGATGATCGGCGCGTTCTTGATCAGCGCGCGCGCGACCGCGATGCGCTGGCGCTGGCCGCCGGACAGCTGCGTGCCGTGCTCGCCGACGGGCGTGTCGTAGCCGAGGGGGAAGCTCATGATGAAATCATGCGCGCAGGCAGCTTTCGCAGCATCGATGATTTGTGCTTCGGTTGCGCCCGGCCGGCCGAAGGCGATGTTGCTGCGGATGGTGTCGCGGAACAGATAGACGTCCTGGCCGACATAGGCGGTCTGTGTCCGCAGCGATTTTCGCGAGACGGCGCCGATCGACTGGCCGTCGATCACGATGTCGCCCTGCGTCACCTCGTGGAATCGCAGCAGCAAGGCCAGCACGGTCGATTTGCCACCGCCGGAGGGGCCGACCAGCGCGGTGACCTTGCCGGGCTCGGCAACAAAACTCATGCGGTTGAGGACGGTCTCACCGTTGCGATAGGAGAAGCTGACGTCACGCAGCTCGATGCGTGCAGTCGACAGTTTCAACGTCGGCTTGTCGTCGTCGGAATATTCGCTCGCAGGGCTGTCGACGACTTCGAGCAGCATGCGAGCGCCGACGAGCTGGCTGTTGAGGTCGATGTTGAGCCGCGCCAGCCGCTTGGCCGGCTCGGTCGCCATCAGGAAGGCGGTCATGAAGGAAAAGAACGCGCCCGGCGTGGCGTTTAGCGCGACCACGCTATAGCCGCCATAGAGCAGGCAGCCGGCGACCGCGAAGCCGCCGAGCATCTCCATCAGCGGATTGGAGCGGTTGGCGACGCGGGCCATCTTGTTGGCGTTGCGCTCGACGATCGCGATGTTCTCGTCGATGCGGGTCTGCATGGTGTCTTCGAGCGTGAACGCTTTCACCGTGCGGATGCCCTGCAGCGATTCCTGCATCGTCTCCAGGATGTCGGCGGTGCCGGTGAACTGGTTGTAGGCGAGGCCCTTGATGCGCTTGACCAGCTTGCGCAGCACCAGCATCGCCGGCGGCACGGCGACGAGGCCGATGAACGACATCACCGGATCCTGCCACACCATCACGCCGATCATGGCGAGCAGCATCATGAGGTCGCGCCCGACCGCATTAACCAGCATGTTGAGGACATCGGTGATGGACTTCGCGCCGGCCGTCAGCCGCGCCAGAAATTCCGACGAATGCCGCTCGGAGAAGAATCCGACGCTCTCGCGCATCAGCTTGGCGAACAGCTGGCGCTGGTTGGTGGCGAGGATGGCGTTGGAGATCTTGGTCAGGATCACCATGTGGCCGTAGGTCGCCACGCCCTTGATGAAGAGCAGGATCACGGTGATGCCCGAGAACATGGCGATGCCCGGGATGTTCTTGTCGACATAGGCCTGGTTGATGACCTGGCCGAGCACGTAGGTCGCGCCCGCGGTCGATCCGGCGGCAAGCGCCATCAGCGCGAAGGCGACGAGGTAGCGCCGCCAGTAGAGGATCCCCTGTTCCGTGACCAGGCGGCGAATCAGCACCGCTGCCGCATAGGGATCGTCGGTGATTTTCTTTGGAAACTGGGCCATCCGCAGTCCATTGACGGCACAAGAATAAGCCTGCCCGCGCGTCAGGGATCGAACGGCCTCTGTGCCCGCTAAGCCAGCGCTTTTCAAGCCCAATTAGGGATTGCGCCCGGATGGAATCTAGGCCGAGGCGGCGTGGCGGAGCTCGCCGTGACGCTCGCGGAACAGCTTGTCCTCCCACGCCAGCGCATGGGCTGCGATGGTTTCGAGGTCGTCGTATTGCGGCTTCCAGTCGAGCAGGCCGCGGATACGGCTGGTGTCGGCGACCATGGTCATGATGTCGCCTGGCCGGCGCGGGGCGTATTGCACGGCGAAGCTGCGGCCCGAGACACGGCGCACTGCGTCGATGGTCTCCAGCACCGAATAGCCTCGGCCATAGCCGCAATTTAGCGTTGTCGACGCGCCGCCGTTGCGCAAATAGGCGAGCGCGGAGCGATGCGCCTGCGACAGGTCCGTAACATGGATGAAGTCGCGAATGCAGCTGCCGTCCTGGGTCGGATAGTCGGTGCCGAACACGTCGAGCTTGGCGCGCTGGCCGGTCGCTGCTTCCACCGCGATCTTGAGTAAATGCGTGGCGCCGACGGTGGCAAGGCCGATGCGGGCCTGCGGGTCGGCACCCGCAACGTTGAAATAGCGCAAGGTCACGTATTGCATGCCGTAGGCGGCGGCGACGTCGTGCAGCATGATCTCGGTCATCAGCTTCGACGAACCGTAGGGCGACAGCGGCCGTGTCGGCGCATGCTCGGGCACCGGAACCTGGTCCGGATCGCCGTAGACCGCTGCGGTTGAGGAGAAGATGAAGCGGCCAATGCCGCGCTTGACTGCGACATTGAGCAGGTTGCGCGCGGTCGTGAAGTTGTTGCGGTAGTAGCCGAGCGGATCGCGCATCGAGTCCGGCACCACGACCGAACCGGCGAAATGGATGATGCTCTCGATGTTGTGCTGGGCGATCACGCATTCGAGCAGGTTCTCGTCGCCGGCATCGCCAATGAACAGCGGCACGCCTTCGGGCAGATAGGCCGAGAAACCCGTCGAGAGATCGTCGATCACGACGACGTCCTCGCCGGCTTCCGCCAGCGCCAGAACCGTGTGGCTTCCGATATAGCCGGCACCGCCGGTGACAAGCACAGTCATGATCTCACCTGTCTTCGATCAACGCTCCAGGCTAACGTTTACGTGGTGAAGAGTGGGTATCGGCACGGCTGAACTGGTCACTATGCTTAATGTTGCGTATAGGGACTTTCGAAACGGAGCGTGGCGTGGCGAATTCCCCAAGCGATCTCGAAGTGATCGTGCCAAATCTGCACAGGCGCTATTCCGGGGTCACCGCGACCAACCGGATGGTGGCGCCCCGGATGGCAAAGCTGTTTCGCGCCGCGTGGTTCGGCTCCGACGCGCCGGAGGGGATCGCGCGCCTGGGCGGTGCCGATCTCCTGAGGTTGTGGCGCCGCAAGGCGCCGGTGATCTGGCACGCGCGCCGCAACAACGAGATGATCGCGGGTGTGCTGTTGCGCGCGCTCGGCTGGCCGCTCAAGCTCGTCTTCACCTCGGCGGCGCAGCGCCATCATAGCTGGATCACGCGCTGGCTGATCCGGCGCATGGACGCGATCATCGCGACATCAGATCTTTCGGCCTCGTTCCTGAAGGTGAAGGCGACGGTCATTCCGCATGGCGTCGACACCGCTGTCTATGCGCCGCCGCTCGACCGCACTGCAGCCTTCGCGGAAGCCGCGCTGCCGGGCCGCTACGCGATCGGCTGCTTCGGCCGCGTGCGCGCGCAGAAGGGCACCGACGTATTCGTTGACGCGATGTGTCGGTTGCTGCCGCGCTATCCCGATTTCACCGCCGTTATCGTCGGCCAGGTCACGACCGAGCAAGCGTCCTTCGCGAACGAGCTGAAAAAGCGGATAGAAGCAGCCGGCCTGCAACCGCGGATCGTCATCACCGGCGAATTGCCGATTGAGCAAGTGCAGCGCTGGTACCAGCGGCTGACGATCTACGCCTTCACCTCCCGCAACGAAGGTTTTGGCCTGACGTTGATCGAGGCGATGGCGGCCGGCAGCGCGCTGGTCGCCGCGCGCGCCGGCGCGGCCGAACTCGTGGTCGAGGATGGCGTGACCGGCGTGCTGATCCCGACCGGTGACGCGGATGCGCTGGCAGCAGCGGTCGAACCGCTGATGCGCGACGTGGCTACCGCGATCGCGATGGGCGAGCGCGGGCGGGCACGGGTGCTCGAACGATTCAGCCTCGATGCCGAGGCAGCCCGGATCGGTGACGTCTATCGGCCACTGTTCTGAGCGGAGAAAACATATCCCCATGCACTAGCCGGGCAGCGGAATCAATGGCTTGGCGGCCATTGCAATGCAACTGCGGATTTATGAACTTGTTTGCGCCGTCGGACGAGACACTGCAAGTAGATGGCGTTGCAGATTGTGCGCGACCCCCGGGGATACATTCCGGCACGGCACCCGGTTGACGTTCTTTCTCGACTCGATGTCCCGCCGGATCGCCGCGGTCTACGGTCGCTTGGTCCGGGCGAGCACCTCGGTCACGAACGCGTCGAGGTCGCCGCCTGGAAAGAGAAAGCCCGGCAGTCCGAGCGCCTTCCCGGCCTCGATGTCCCGGGCCTGATCTCCGATTACGAAGCTGCCGTTGAGTTGCACCGGCCAGTGCTCGACGAGATCGCGCAACATACCGGGTGCGGGCTTGCGCCAATCATGCTCTTCGATGTAGCCGGCGACCGTTCCTTGCGGATGGTATGGACAGAAGCGGGCGTCATCGATCCGCGCGCCGTCGCGGGCGAGCTCGTCGCGCATCCAGCCGTGCAGCCGATTCACATCGGCTTCGGTGAAGAGGCCGCGCGCGACGCCGGACTGGTTGGTGAAGACGAATACCCAATAGCCGGCCTCGTTGAGGCGGCGAATGGCCCTGGCAACGTTGGGCATCCAGCGGATGCGGTCTTGCGTGCCGATATAGCCATCGTCACGATTGATGACGCCGTCGCGATCGAGGAATGCGGCGGGCTTCGCCGCGCGGCCGTCAGACATTTCCAAGTCCCTGCGTCCTCGCAAGCACGTCTCTTGCGATCTCGACCACGTCCTGCGCCGCGATGTCACGCATGCAGCGGTGGTCGTTCATCCTGCAGATCGTGCTCTGGCAGGGTTGGCAGGTGAGCACGGTCTTGTCCTGGACCACGGTCGCGGCGAGGCCGTTGAGGGGGGCCCAGAGACTGGGGCTGGTCGGTCCGAAAATACCCATGGTCGGCGTGCCCAGGGCGGCTGCGATGTGCATCAGGCCGGAATCGTTGGAGATTGCGACGCCGGCCGCAGCCATGGCCAGCACGCCGTTGCGCAGATCATCGCCGGTGAGGTCTCGCACCCCGGCGCCGCCGGCCCCGACGATCTCCTGGGCCAGGTCCTTTTCTCCGGGGCCGCCGACCACCCAGACCTCGAGGCCGCGCCCGGCGAGCAAACGGGCGGCTTCCGGATAATAGGTCCAGCGCTTTGAAGCGCCGACCGAGCCGGGAGCCAAGGCCACCGCGGCGCCTGCGCTGAGGCCGTTGGCCTGCCGCCAGCGGACGATGTCCTCGGCCGGAACCCGCAACTGCGGCACCGGCCATTCCGCCGGCAGCGGGGCGCCATCGGGCTGGGCGAGGGCGGCGTTCTTGTCGATGAAGCGGGGCAGCTTCTTCTCGCCCCGCCGCCAGCGATTGAGCAGGCCAAACCGGAACTCGCCGACGAAGCCGACCCTGTCCGGAATCCCGGCCAAAGCGGGCGCAATGGCGGCCTTCCAGGTCCGGGGTAGCACCAGGGCGGTGCCGTAGTTTCGCTCTCGCAGGAGCTTCGCCAGGCCGAGCTGGCGGCCTACGGCGAGCCGGCCGCGCGGCAGGTCCCAGACGATCGCTTCGCGCACGCCCGGCATATAATCGACCAAGGGCGCGCATAAGGAGGTTGTGAGCAGATCGACCGGCCGGTTCGGCCAGCGCTCATTGAGGACCCGCACGACGGTGTGATTTCGGACGAAATCGCCGATCCACATGTAGGGGACGATCAGGATCGGGCGCGTGTCGCCCCGATCTGTCTCGCCACTAAGCTGCGAATCTTGGTTCATTCGTTAATAGGGCCGGAATGCGCTGATGTGACGGTTCGGTTAGCCGCTCCGGGCCGGCAGGTAAAGCGGCTGAGCGGCAATCCCAAAACCGCTTACACTTTGGCGGATCATGCGCTAGGGCAGAACCGGGGCCGCAAAACTTCGGGCAGGCAAGATCTGGCGGGGAAGTTGGAATGTTGCTGGTGACCGGCGGGGCCGGTTTTATCGGATCGAATGTCCTCGCCGCGCTGAACGAGGGCGGTCGCAGCGACGTCGTGGTCTGCGATTTCCTTGGCAACGAGGGCAAATGGCGCAACCTCGCCAAGCGGCGGCTTGTGGATATCGTCCCGCCGGCTGAGCTGCCGGACTGGCTGAAGGGCCGCAAGCTCGATGCCGTGATCCATCTCGGGGCGATTTCGGCGACCACGGCGACCGACGGCGACCTGGTGTTCGAGACCAATTTCCGCCTGTCGATGCGTCTCCTGGACTGGTGCACGGCGAACGCGGCGCCGTTGATCTACGCCTCCTCGGCGGCGACCTATGGCGACGGCGAGGCAGGATTTGACGACGATGCCTCGGTAGCTGCGTTGAAGAAACTGCGGCCGATGAATCTGTACGGCTGGAGCAAGCACCTGTTCGATCTTGCCATCGCCGAGCGCGCAGCGAACGGCGAGAAGCTGCCGCCGCAATGGGCCGGGCTGAAATTCTTCAACGTGTTCGGCCCGAACGAATACCACAAGGGCTCGATGATGAGCGTGTTGGCGCGCCGCTTCGACGACGTCAAAGCGGGCCGCGTCGTGCAATTGTTCAAGTCGCATCGCGAGGGCATTGCCGATGGCGATCAGCGCCGCGATTTCATCTATGTCGAGGACGTCGTGCGCGTCATCATGTGGCTGCTGGCGACGCCGTCGGTGTCGGGCATCTTCAATGTGGGTACCGGTGAGGCGCGCAGCTTCAGGGATCTGATGCTGGCGGCCTATGCTGCGCTCGGCGCCAGCCCCAACATCGAGTACATCGACATGCCCGAGCAGATCCGCGCCAGCTACCAGTACTTCACCCAGAGCGAGGTCGATCGCCTCCACCGCGCAGGCTACAATGGCGGTTTCACGACGCTTGAGGACGCGGTGAAGGCCTATGTCGGGGATTATCTCGACCGGCCCGACCGCTTCCGTTGAGGCCCATCACCATGCCGACGCCCATTCTGGATTTCGATGCCCTCGCGCAAGCCATCTCGGGCCGCACGGTGCTGTGCATCGGCGACATCATGCTGGACGAGTTCGTCTATGGCGAGGTGTCGCGGATATCGCCGGAAGCGCCGGCGCCTGTCATCGCGGCGCAGCGCAGCGAGATCCATATCGGCGGCGCCGGCAATGTCGCGCGCAACGTGGCCGCGCTCGGCGCGCGCTGCATCTTCGTCGGCCTCGTCGGCGAGGACGAGGCGGGCAGGCAGCTCGCCTCGTCGCTTGCGGAGCAGGGCGCAATCGAAAGCGTGCTGGTGTGCGATCCCTCGCGTCCGACCACGCGAAAAGTCCGTTTCGTCTCCGAGCATTTTGCCACGCACATGCTGCGTGCGGATTGGGAGCAGGCACAGCCTGCTTCCGATACGATCGAGACCAAGCTGATCGAAGCGATCCTGCCGCAGATCGCGCGCGCCGACATCGTGCTGCTGTCCGACTACGCCAAGGGCGTGCTGACCGCCCGCGTCATCCGCCACACCATCGACGCCGCGCGAAAACTCGGCAAGCCCGTGATCGTCGATCCCAAAAGCCTGAACTGGGCGATCTATCGCGGTGCCACGCTGCTCACGCCCAATCGCAAGGAATTTTCAGAAGCGACCCGAAGCCGCGCCGACACGCCGCAGAGCATCGTCGATGCCAGCGAGGACGTGATGCGGCTCGCGGATTGCGAAGCGATCCTGGTCACCCAAGGCGAGCACGGCATGACGCTGGTGCCGCGCAACGGCGAGGCCGTTCACGTTCCGGCGTTTCCGGTCAAGGTGCGCGACGTCTCCGGCGCCGGCGACACCGTTGCCGCGGCACTCGCGGTGTCGCTTGCCACAGGCGCGGACTGGGACACGGCGCTGCGCATGGCCAGTGCCGCGGCCGCCGTCGCGGTCGGCAAGCAGGGCACCGCCAGCGTGAGTGCGGCCGAGCTGAAGCGAAAGATAATGCCGCATGCCTATCTCGCGGCCGAGGAGAAGATCGTGCTCGAGCCCGGCGCGCTCGACGTGCAGCTCGCGGAATGGAAGAAGCAAGGCCAGCGCGTCGGCTTCACCAATGGCTGCTTCGACATCCTGCATCCCGGCCACGTCAAGGTGCTGACAGCGGCGCGCTCCGCCTGCGACCGCCTAATCGTGGGCCTGAACAGCGACGCCTCGGTAGGGCGGCTGAAGGGCGCCGACCGCCCCGTTCAGGACGAGCGAGCGCGTGCGGAAGTGCTGGCGGCGCTCGAAGCCGTCGATCTCGTCGTAATTTTCGATGAGGACACGCCGATCGACCTGATCACCCGCATCACGCCGAGCGCGCTGATCAAAGGGGGCGATTACACGCGCGAGCAGGTCGTCGGCCACGAGGTCGTCGAGGCTGCGGGCGGGACGGTCGTGCTGGTCGATATCCTGCAGGGTTTCAGCACGACGGCGCTGGTCCATCGCGCGCGGGGAGGCGGCAAGTGACTACGCTGGCCCGGGAGACGCCTGGCCAGATGCTGTCGCGGCGCCTGCGCAGCCCGGCGGCCTGGGGCGAGACGGTCGACCTATTCGCGATCCTCACCGTGGCCTCGCTGCCCTGGTCGACCTCGCTTGCGGGGATCTTCAACGCCTTGATGCTCCTCTGCATGGTGCCGTTTCTCGACGTCCGTGCTTTCCTGCAATCGCTGAAACGTCCGATCTGCGCGGCGCCGATCGCGCTGGTCCTGCTCGCGCTAGCGGGAACGCTGTGGTCGGATGCGGCCTGGGGCGCGCGCATCTATGCGGTTAATCCGACCATCAAGCTGCTCGTAATTCCCGTGTTGCTGTACCATTTCGAGCGCTCGCCGCGCGGCAACTGGATGTTCATCGCGTTCCTGACGTCTTGCGCGCTGCTATCGGTGATGTCGTGGCTGGTGGCCTTCTATCCTAGCCTGTCGCTGAAGCCCTATGATCCCCTCGAGCGCGGCATCTTCGTCAAGAACTACATCGACCAGAGCCAGGAATTCACACTCTGCGCGGTGACGCTCGCCTACCCAATCGTGAAACTGCTGCGGGAGCAGCGCTACTGGTTCGCCGGTCTGCTGGTGGCGATTGCGTTGAGCTTCTTCGTCAACATGGCTTTCGTGGTTGTGTCGCGCACCGCGCTCGTGACCGTTCCGATCCTTTTGGGAGTGTTCGCGCTCCTTCACCTGAAGGGACGCAGCATCGCCATCATTCCCGTTGTCCTGCTCGCCGGCGCCTTTCTCGCCTGGCAGGCCTCGCCGCAATTGCGAAAGACCGCCGACAGGTTTGCCGATGAGTACACGCGCTATGTAGAAAAGGGCGAGCCGACCTCAGCGGGCTTGCGGCTCGAGTTTTGGCGAAAATCTCTCCGCTTCTTCGTCGAGGCGCCGATCGTGGGGCACGGTACGGGCTCTACGCGCGGACTGTTCGAGCGGGTCGCGACACCCGGCGGACAGCACCTGGCCTCGGCGGAGGTGATCGGCAATCCACACAACCAGACATTGAATGTCGCAGTACAATGGGGGGGCATTGGCATCGTCCTCCTGTACGCGATCTGGATCCGCCATCTTCTCCTGTTTCGTGGCGACGGGCTTGCCAATTGGGTCGGCCTTCTTGTCGTCGTGCAGAACATCTTCACCTCGCTGTTCAACTCACACCTGTTCGATTTCCACGAGGGCTGGATGTACGTCATCGGCGTCGGGGTTGCCGGCGGCATGGTGATCCGCGCCCAACAGGCGGCCGCGAATGTGGGGGAAGCCGGTTCCTGAACGGCCCCGGCGGCTGGCAAGTCTTGTCAAGATCAGCTATCAGCGCGGTCAAGTTGCACCTAACGGGATATTCATCGGTCAGAGAATGACGCGTCTTTCGCATCTCACCTTGCGCAATTTTCTGATCGCGCTCCACGACCTGCTAGCGACCACGGCGGCGCTGTTCGTCGCCTTCTATCTGCGCTTCGAAGGAGGCGAAGGCTTCTACGACCGTCTGCTGCTGTTGTTCCAGATCCTCCCTTACTTCCTCGCCTTCAGCGTGGTCGTGTTCTTCGTGTTTAACCTGACCACGACGAAGTGGCGCTTCATCTCGCTTCCGGATGCGCTCAACATCATCCGCGTCGCCAGTGTGTTAACGGTCGCCCTGCTGGTGCTCGACTACATCTTCGTCGCCCCCAACGTCCGCGGCGCCTTCTTTCTCGGCAAGGTGACGATCGTCCTCTACTGGTTCCTTGAAATCAGTTTTCTCAGCGCCTCGCGCATGGCCTATCGCCACTTCCGCTACACGCGTGTGCGACGTCAAGCACGCACCGAGGACGCCGCGCCGACGCTGCTGATCGGCCGTGCCGCGGATGCTGAGGTGCTGTTGCGCGGGATCGAAAGCGGGGCCATCAAGCGGATCTGGCCAGTCGGCATATTGTCGTCCTCGCGCGCCGATCTCGGCCAGCTCATCCGCAACGTGCCGGTTCTGGGCGGCATCGATGACGTCGAGGACGTCGTCGCCGATTTCGCCAAGCGCAAAAAGGCGATCGTCCGCCTTGTAATGACCCCGTCGGCATTCGAGCCGGAGGCCCATCCGGAATCGATCCTGATGCGGGCGCGCAAGTTAGGTGTGATCGTCAGCCGCATGCCCTCGCTGGAGTCCGGAGAGACGCCGCGGCTCACCGCAATCGCTGTCGAGGACCTCCTGCTGCGGCCGAGCGAGAAGATCGACTATGCGCGGCTGGAAGCGTTGATCAAGGGCAAGGCGGTGATTGTCACGGGCGGCGGTGGCTCGATCGGTTCCGAAATCTGCGAACGCGCGGTCATCTTCGGCGCGGCGCGTCTGCTCATTCTGGAAAACTCCGAGCCGGCGCTCTACGCCATCACCGAAGCACTGACCGCGCACGGCACCGCCGCTGCGATCGAAGGCAGGATCGCCGACATCCGCGACCGGGAGCGCATCATGCGCCTGATGGCCGAGTTCAGGCCGGACATCGTGTTTCATAGCGCAGCGCTCAAGCACGTGCCGATCCTCGAGCGCGACTGGAGCGAGGGGGTCAAAACGAACATCTTTGGCTCGATTAACGTCGCCGACGCCGCCCATGCTGCCGGGGCCGAAGCCATGGTGATGATCTCGACGGACAAGGCGATCGAGCCGGTGTCGATGCTCGGCCTCACCAAGCGCTTCGCGGAGATGTATTGCCAGGCGCTCGATCACGACCTTGCGGCAGCGAGCGGCGAAGCTAAGCCACCGATGCGGCTGATTTCTGTCCGGTTCGGCAATGTGCTGGCGTCGAACGGCTCGGTGGTGCCGAAGTTCAAGGCCCAGATCGAGGCGGGCGGACCCGTAACGGTGACGCATCCTGACATGGTCCGCTACTTCATGACTATCCGCGAGGCATGCGATCTCGTCATTGCAGCGGCGGCGCACGCTATCGGGACGGCGCGGTCGGATGTCTCGGTGTACGTCCTCAACATGGGCCAGCCGGTCAAGATCGTTGATCTTGCCGAGCGTATGATCCGTCTCTCCGGCCTACAGCCCGGCCACGACATCGAGATCGTGTTCACGGGCATGCGACCGGGCGAGCGGCTGCACGAGGTCCTGTTCGCCTCAGAAGAGCCGACCCGCGAAGTTGGGATTTCCGGTATCATGGTAGCGCAACCGAACGAGCTGCCGATGGAAACCCTTCGTAAATGGATTGCGGCGCTCGACCAGGCGATCGCGCGCAACGACCGCGCCACAATCAGGAAGATCTTGAAGGATGCCGTCCCCGAATTTGGGTCCACCGCAGCCTGACCACGTAGTCTGGAGGCGGCATCGTCGTCGCGAATCAGAGTTAGCCGCCCGATCCGAGCACCACCGCGGCGGAGGTCACTCGCGCCACTCAGCTCCCGACCCTTCGTGTGGCGTCCCCCATCGCACTGCATCGCGGAGGTTCTGCGAGGGCGACTCTCCGTGCGTGCGCAGCCCGGAAGGGAAGGTCGTCGAGGTCGTGGTCAAATCTATGTTCTGAAATCCAGCTGACCGTACTCGAAAACTTCGAGGCAGTCGGCGCCCATCGCTGGATGAACCTTGGGGCTCAGGTCAAACTCTTGGGTTGTTCGGCATGCAGCCGGAGCCGCTTAGCGCTGCTCATTGTGATGGGCCGCAGGAAAGGCACGAAAGCTTGATCGGCTCGTTCGAGTTCAACGTCAAGGCTATCGGGACCAAGGGGGCAGCCGCAGGGCAGCGTCAACGAGGGCTTGCGGCTTGCACCGTCGGTTCAGGACACCTGAGGAAGCGAGAACCGTCGCAGCACGAATCCGACTGCGATCGCGCCTGCCAGCAGCGCGAGCATCGTGATCGTCGTCACACCGGCACGAACGGCGACGACAGCAAGCAGCGAAAGCACGAGATTGAGAGCGAACACCTCGCCAATCACCCGCCGGACTGTGAACCCATTGTCGGTGGCGCGCTGGTAGAAATGGGTGCGATGTGCCGACCAGAATTGTTCGCGCCGCACAATGCGGCGGAGCAAGGTTAGCGTGGAATCCGCAAGATAGTAAGCCGGTAGCAACAGGGCCGCGGCCGGGTGCCCGCGCCAGGCGAGCTCCAGCAGGCACCAGCCGAGCAGGAGGCCGATCGGCAGGCTGCCGACATCGCCCAGGAACACCTTTGCGACCGGTCGGTTGAACGGCACAAAGCCGAGCATGGCGCCGCAAAGGGCGGTGGCGATCAGTGCCGCGGGCCACGACAAGTCGCCATTAATTCCCAACAGCAGCAGCGCCGCGGTGACCGGAACGACTTCGGCGGCCGTCATCAGGTCGAGCCCGTCCATGAAGTTGACAAGGTTCACGAACCAGACCCCACCGAGCAGGAGGAGGCCGCGCTCCAGCGGAAACGGTAGCGCCGGCACGACTCGCGCGGTCTCCGGCGCGGTGAACACGACCGCTGCGACGGCGGCGGCTTGCAGCACGAGCCGCACGAGGACCGGCAGCGTGACGACGTCGTCGGCGAATCCGACCAGCGCGATCAGGACCGTCGCACCGATGAGCGCCGGCGGGATTTCGATGCCCGCCCAGACCGCCCAGACCGAAGCCACGACGAGCGTGGCGGCGATCACGGCAATGCCCGCGCCCTGCGGGGTCAGAATGCGATG
This sequence comes from Bradyrhizobium sp. MOS002, assembly GCF_003020115.1. Taxonomy (GTDB): domain Bacteria; phylum Pseudomonadota; class Alphaproteobacteria; order Rhizobiales; family Xanthobacteraceae; genus Bradyrhizobium. The sequence goes on along the minus strand of NZ_PYFX01000021.1, from coordinate 2,285 downwards.
TGAGGATCGCGCGTTCGGCCGCGCCAGCGCATAGCGCTGGAGCAGGGGGCGGCTGGTCCAGGTGACGAGCGCCGACGTCAGCGCAGCCCCCCCAACGGCAATCAGTATCGGCAGGGCGCCGAGAGCGTCGCTGGCAGGACTCACTCCGGCACCCCGAGCGGCGCGGACCCCTGCGCGGCTTTCTCGGCGCTGAGAATCCAAACGAGGCCGCCGAACGCGCCCACGATGAACGAGACGGCGCCGAACAGAAGCGAGACGTTGACGCCTTCGTTCGCTGCGAGCCCGGCAAAGCCGAAAGCCAGCCCCATGGTGGCCTCGCGCACGCCCCAACCGGCGATTGAGATGGGCATTAAGGTGATCAGCATGACCGGCGGGAGAAGTAGGAAAATCTGGCCAAAGCTAACCGGTGCAGCAATCGACTGCACCACGCACCAGGCTATGACGACGGCAAGCACGTGAACGACGAACGACAGGATGGCGATGATCAGTCCGCGCGTCCCGTTGAAGATCACGCGGAGGGCGATCACCGCACAGGCGTGGAGGTGATGCGTGGCCCACCAGGTCTTCAGCCACGACCATCTCAGCGCGCCGAAAACCAGGAAGCCGAGGCCGCCCGCGAGCGCCGCAAGATCGACCAGCACCAGCGCCGAGCGCCCGTGCGGGTCGGTGATGAGATTGTAGCTCCAGGGCAGGCTCGCGACGATGAGAATCGCAAGTGCGATCAGTCCGATTGCGCGATCGACGAAGATCGAGTAGGTCGCCGCGCGCCATCCGGCGCCGGCACGCGCCACCAGCCACAGCCGGACCGCATCGCCGCCGATAGCGGATGGCAGGGTCTGGTTGAAGAAGGCGCCGATCACGTTGTAGCGCATTGCACGGCCGAGCTCGAGCGGCGCGCCGCATGCGCCGCTGACCTCGCGCCAGCGCAACACCCCGACGAAGATTTGCAGGAACGTGACGGCGATCGCCAAGCCGATCCAGAACAGGCTGGTCACGGTGAAGCGCGAAAACAGTTCGGACAGATCGACCTTGCGCAGCGCCAGATACAGCAGCGCTCCGGAAATCAGGATCTTGGCCGTCGACAGCAGGATTCCGCGCATTTCGTCCGCATGAACAAGGGTTTTTGAAGCAACGCGACGCGAAGCGCCGAATTCGGCAGCTTTGGTATGGTTTTGGCGCCGATCTTGCAATAGCGGTGATCAGGAGCCCGCATGCGGGGCGGCGGAGCTATTGCGGCCCCGTGGATGCGGAGGCTAAAGAGGCGCCGCGGACGACAGATCGAGCGAAGCGATCCTTGGGAACAGGATGAGGGATCAGGCGAAATTGGTGACGGGTGCCGCCGATTTCATCGACTTCGCAAGTCCCATCATGGCCGACAGGCCGATCCGGCTCTTTAATCGTGGCAAAATGTGTCGCGACTTCATCTATGTTGACGACGTGTCCCGTGTCGTGTCCAAGCTGAACGATTGCCTGCCCGCAGACCATCCGGCTGCCGCAAATGCGCCGTCTAAGGTCTACAATGTCGGCAACCACCACCCGGAAGAGCTGATGCACGTCGTCGGAGTTCTGGAGCCGGAGCTGGGTCGGATGGCGATCAAAGAATTGCTGCCGAGAGACCTTTTGGAAACGTTCGCGGATGTCGAGGATCTGATGCGCGCCGCCGGCTTGGCACCGTTAACGCCGATCGCGCACGGAGCTCGTAATTTTGTCACCTGGTATCGGAACGACTTCAAGGTTTGAAATGACGATGGACAAACGCATTATCCCCCTGATCATGTGCGGCGGTGCCGGAACGCGGCTGTGGCCGGCTTCGCGCGAGGTGCGCCCCAAGCAGTTCCTGCCGCTGTTCGGCACGCGCTCGACCTTCCAGGACACGCTGTTGCGCGTCTCGGAGGCCTCGCTGTTCGATCGCCCGATCGTCATCACCAACGCCTCCTACCGCTTCATGGTGCTGGAGCAGCTCGCCGAGATCGGCATCGAGGCCGACGTGATCCTGGAGCCGATGCGGCGCGATTCCGGCCCTGCGATCGCCGCCGGCGCGGTGTTCGCACAGAACCGTTCGAGTGAGGCGATCGTGCTCGCGCTCGCCGCCGACCACGTGGTGCAGGACAATGCCGCCTTCGTCGCGGCCTGCCGTGAAGGTCTCACCGCCGCGAGCGCCGGGCGCATCGTCACGTTCGGCGTCAAGCCGGAACGGCCGGCGACCGAATACGGCTATATCAGCCCGGGCGAGGTCATCTCCGGCGAGGTGCACGCCGTCGCGCGCTTCGTCGAGAAGCCGGATG
>NZ_PYFX01000020.1 GCF_003020115.1 Bradyrhizobium sp. MOS002 | reverse complement strand
TGATCGACCAGATCGGCGAAGTGCTGCGGCTCGCCGAGGACGGCATGGAAGAAAACCCCGTCAATCTCGACCCCCGCATGGCCAAGCTCGCCGGCGGTGTCCACCGTCTCGACGGCCAGCTCATGGTCGTCCTCGACGTCGATCGCGTCCTCGAGCTCGCGCCCGAGATGATGGCGGCCTGATACGCCGGCACATCCGCCGACGTACCTGCAATTGGAAGTGCCCCCGCAAAAGGGGTGGAAGCAGAGGTTCACATGCGAACTTGTCTCGTCGTTGATGATTCCAGCGTCATCCGCAAGGTTGCGCGCCGGATCCTGGAGGGCCTCGACTTCCAGATCCTCGAAGCCGAGGACGGTGAGAAGGCGCTGGAGGCCTGCAAGCGCGGCTTGCCCGACGCGGTGCTGCTCGACTGGAACATGCCGGTGATGGACGGCTACGAGTTCCTCGGCCATCTCCGGCGCATGCCCGGCGGCGACCAGCCCAAGGTGGTGTTCTGCACCACCGAGAACGACGTCGCGCATATCGCGCGCGCGCTGCACGCCGGCGCCAACGAGTACATCATGAAGCCTTTCGACAAGGACATCGTGACGGCGAAATTCCAGGAAGTCGGCCTTATCTGAGCGACCGCCCCGGAGGCTGAACGGCTCCTTCGGCGTTTGTTTTCAACTGACCGTTTCAGTCTGAGTTGGTGAGTAATGAGTGTTGCGTTCGCAGGTAATTCGACCCCGGGCTCGTCGCGGGAAGCCGGACCGCTGCGGGTGATGATCGTCGATGACTCCGTCGTCATTCGCGGTCTGATCTCGCGCTGGGTCGGTGCAGAACATGACATGGAGGTCGCGGCCTCGCTGCGTACCGGGCTCGAGGCGGTCAACCAGATCGAGCGCATCAACCCCGACGTTGCCGTCCTCGATATCGAAATGCCCGAGCTCGACGGTATCTCGGCGCTGCCGCAACTCCTGGCGAAGAAGCGCGATCTCGTCATCATCATGGCCTCGACGCTGACCCGCCGTAACGCGGAGATCAGCTTCAAGGCGCTGTCGCTCGGCGCGGCCGACTACATTCCGAAGCCGGAATCGACGCGCGAGGCGTCGGCTGCGGACATCTTCCACCACGACCTGATCCAGAAAATCCGCCACCTCGGCGCGCGGGTGCGCCGCAAGCCCGCGGTTGCGAGCCCGCCGCTGGCGCCCGCAAGCCCGGCTACGGCTGTACGTGGACCGCTTGTCGCGCGGCCTGCCGCGGCGACTCCGGCCGTGCCTGCGCCGTCGTCGTCCTCGCCGCTGTCCACGCGTCCGTTCTCGACCCAGGCACCGAAGGTGCTACTGATCGGCTCATCGACCGGCGGTCCTCAGGCGCTGATGGCGCTCGTCGCCGAGCTCGGCCCCGTGATCGACCGCGTCCCGGTGCTGATCACCCAGCACATGCCGCCGACCTTCACCACCATTCTTGCCGAGCATCTGGCACGCACGAGCCGCAAGCCGGCGGCCGAGGCGGTCGACGGCGAGCCGGTGAAGCCGGGCCGCATCTATCTTGCGCCGGGCGGCAAGCACATGCGCGTCGTGCGTAGCGGCGCCGACGTGGCGATCGCGCTCGACGACGGTCCGGCCGTCAATTTCTGCAAGCCCGCGGTCGATCCGCTGTTCACCTCCGCCATCGACATCTGGCATGGCGCCATCCTCTCCGTGATCCTGACGGGCATGGGCTCCGACGGCATGCGCGGCGGCAAGGATATCGTTGCCGCCGGCGGCAGCGTGATCGCGCAGGACGAAGCCTCCAGCGTGGTCTGGGGCATGCCGGGCGCGGCGGCCAATGCCGGCATCTGCGCGGCGATCCTGCCGCTCAACCAGATCGGCGCCCGGGTCAATCGCCTGTTCGCGGGAGACCGCTCGTGACGCCGGTTGACTACGACTATCTGCGCAAATTCCTGAAAGAGCGCTCCGGCCTCGATCTCTCCCCGGACAAGCAGTATCTGGTCGAGAGCCGGCTCTTGCCGCTGGCTCGCAAGGCGAGCCTCGCCGGGATTCCCGATCTCGTGCTGAAGATCAGGAATGGCGACGGGCGGCTTGCAAGCGACGTGGTCGAAGCGATGACCACCAACGAGACCTTCTTCTACCGCGACAAGATCCCGTTCGATCATCTGCGCGAGACGATCCTGCCGGGGCTGCTTCGGGCGCGCGCGGCGCGCAAGTCGCTGCGCATTTGGTCGGCGGCGTCGTCGACCGGACAGGAGCCCTATTCGATCGCCATGTGCGTGAAGGAGATGGGCGCAGCCTTCGCCGGCTGGCGCATCGAGATCGTCGCCACCGATCTGTCGCAGGAGGTGCTGGAGAAATCCAAGGCCGGCGTCTACAGCCAGTTCGAGGTGCAGCGCGGCCTGCCGATCCAGCACCTGATGAAATACTTCACGCAAACGGGCGAGGTCTGGCAGCTCAATGCCGACATTCGCGCGATGGTGCAGTTCCGCCAGCTCAATCTGTTGCAGGACTTCTCCCATCTCGGCACGTTCGACGTAATCTTCTGCCGCAACGTGCTGATCTATTTCGACCAGGACACCAAGGCCGTGATCTTCGAGCGCATGGCGAAGGTTTTGGAAGCCGACGGTACGCTGCTGTTGGGCGCCGCCGAATCCGTCGTCGGCATCACCGACGCGTTCCGCCCGATCGCCGACCGTCGTGGTCTCTATCAGCTCAACCCGACGCGCTCCGGCCGCCCGATGGGCGGCTTGATGCCGCCGTCGTTGAAGGTGGCAGCGGCGCGGTGAGATGCGTGGCCCGCGCCAATCGGCGCCGTGATGTTGCCGCGCGTTCGAAGCTGCTTTGCTTTAGCGGACCGACGTTAGGCCGATAGGCGTCGGCCTAACGTCGGTGCCCGTCGCCGCCCGGTGGACGACGTGACGCCGTCTGCAGTCGGAGCAGGAACGAAAAAGGCCGCCACCGGGACGGCTTTTTGCGTCGTGAGACGGGCCCTTACCGGCCCGCCCCAACGCGATTGACACCGCCGTTTGCATTGCCACCCGCATTATGGCGGACCGCTGCGCGCGCCACCGGACGAGGCCTGAGCACGACGCCCGCCCGGGCAACGCAACCCGCCGGATATTCAACGTACTGGCAGTATATGACCGCGTTGGCTGGAGCTGAATTGAAAGTGAGACCTGCAAGACCTAACAAGGCGCTTGCAGCAATCCCGGCAACAGTCGCTGACTTGATCGAAAGACGCTTGGTCGGATGCATGGCGGACCTCCCTTTTTCGTGCCTGCGGAACAGATGCACGGACGCCGTCTCAGGTGCGGCTGCACGCAGCGTGTGCACTAAAGGATCGCTGACGTTGACATAGATCAATCGAGTGTCTGCCTAGCGGCGAGAAGGCCATGCGACGAGAGTGCGGCGCACGCGTGTCGGTGCAGCTCCACCGGGCTCAGACCGCAGATGTCGGCTTGCGCACTGAGCCGGTGCTGCTTAGTTCGAGGGTCACAAGCCTCGCCAAAAGGGTCGCCGGATAAAGCTGGCCGATCACGCTTTCAATATTGCAGAGACTTCGTGCTAACGGATGCACCGGAACGATGTCGCCGTAGCCGGTCGATGTCAGCGTGACAAAGCTCATGTAAAAGAGCGACGCGGCGACTGATTGATCGTCTTGAAAGGCTATTCCCTTGATCGCGTCTGGGGCCGCCAGCCCTATGAACAGGAACAGCGTGGCAAAGGCCACGGCAATCAACAGGTACAGAAGGATCGCTCCAATAATCCGATGATATGTAATGAGGCCCCGCCTGAACACGGCCTGAAGCACGACAACGCCTAACGTGCAGGCGATGACCAGCCATGCACCGGCCAAAATGTGAAGGTGGTACGGTACAGGATAATAGATGCGAAGGAAGAATACGGCGACGTTCGAAACAAGCGCGAGCGACATCAGAACGAGGGCGGTTGGGCTGTTCGAGATGATCACCATGCTGACGACGATCGTCAGCAATAGACCATCAGCAAATAGATGAAAGGCGGTTATGCCCATTGCCTGTAGTGGCGCGAAGACAAAAATCAATAATGCGAGCACTCCGGTCAGCACCGAGAGCAGCCAGTCAATGCGTTCTCCGCGCAACCGGCGCAGCTCGCTTATGGGCGTCCCCATCGATGTTCCTAACACCGCCGGCCCTGATCGCGCCGATCACATCTTCGCCTTTACAGTTCGAGACGAAAGCTCAGCGTCGTTGATGTAGATCAACGGATCGGCAGGCGCCTGGAACTGGTGGAATTGTCAGACCGTCCCTCCCTTGTCGGATGCGCCGTCCAAGACACCGATCCGCTCGGCAAGAGAGACCAGTTCGGCTAGCGACCGAACCTGCATTTTCTCCATCAAGCCGTGGCGGTGAGCTTTGATCGTGCGCTCTGTCGTTCCGAGCGTGTGGGCGATCTGCTTGTTGATTTTGCCCCGAACGACAAGGTCGAAGACCTGTCGCTCGCGGGGCGTCAATTTAGCGAGACGAGCACGAGCCATGTTCAGTATGTTCTGTAGGTCTCGTGACGATCGATGGTGTGCTAAGGCTCCGGCGATTGCGCGGAGAAGGTCTTCTGAGCTTACAGGCTTGCTCAGAAAATCCTGCGCACCCGCCTTTATGGTCCGCACAGTGATTGGAATGTCGCGATAGCCGGAGAGAAATATGATCGGCAATGTCGAGCCGAGTTCGCCCAATTGTTTTTGGAGGGCAGGGCCGTCCAAGTCGGGGATTTGCACATCGAGAAGGATGCAACTCGGAATGCTGTCGCTCGGCAGTCGGTCCAGCAACGCCTGCGCCGACGCATAGACGGCGACCTCGTAACCGGCGAGCCTTAAATGACGCTCCATGGCCGTCAGGAAAGACGGGTCGTCGTCAACAATATGCACGAGCCCCGGCACCGATCCCCCTCTCCATTGCAGAGAGGCTACCGCGCTATTCGGGGGGCCTATGTGACTTTGTGCGCCCTTTTAAGACATAGCTGATCTGTCGCTGGGAAACTCTCTATGCAGTTTGTGCCACGGCGCCGCCGTGCCCGGCCTTTGTCGATGCGTGAGCCGCGAATCCAACTGTCACTTGAACTCGCGGATAGAACCCCTCATCCGGCGCTCCGCGCCACCTTCTCCCACAAGGGGAGAAGGGAAGAAGAGGCGCCTCACAAGATCGCATGGGGCAGAAACCGCGAGCCGTTGCCGGTGATCGGGCTCTCGTCCTCGCGGATCGACAGGCCGCAGGGTTCGTGATCCACCAGCCAGCTTCCCACCACTGGATAGAAGTCTGAGAAGTTCGGCAGCGGCGCGAGCGCCTGCCGCACGAATCCTTCGGCGCCGTAGGGTCCTGCCTGCTCGTCGAGCGGCATTCCGCCTGCTACCAGCGTGACGTTGGCGCCTTCGCGCGACAGCAGCGGCTTGCGGACATAGGAGCTGCCGAGCTCAGCCGCGCGCGGATCGTCCTCGAAGAAAGCCGGCAGCAGATTGGGATGGTTCGGATACATCTCCCAGAGTAACGGCAGGATGCCCTTGTTGGAGAGCACCGCCTTCCATGGTGGTTCGATCCAGCGTGTCGGTGCGTCCTTGAGCTTTGCGCCGAAGGCGTCGTGGAACATCCATTCCCAGGGATAGAGCTTGAAGGCGAGCGCGATGTCGCGGTCGTCGCGATCGACGAAGCCGCCGGCATCATCGCGCCAGCCGATCGCCTCGATGTCGAGCAGCGTGGTCGCCAGTCCCGCCTGGCGCGCAGTGTCTTCGAGATAAGCGAGCGTGCCGGCGTCCTCCTCGTTGCCTGTGGTGCCGGTGAGATGGACATGGCGGCTAGCTGCAATCTGCTTCCAGGCTTCGATCAGTCGTTCGTGGATGGAGTTGAACTGGTCGGCCCGCGACGGGATGATGCGCCGTTCGATCGCCTGTTCGAGCCAGGTCCATTGAAACACCGCGGCTTCGAAAATCGAGGTCGGCGTATCCGCGTTGTATTCGAGCAGCTTTGCCGGTCCCCTGCCGTCGAATTTCAGATCGAGCCGGCCGTAGAGGCTGCGGTCGTCTCGCGCCCAGCTCTCGGCGATCAAGCTCCAGAACGCGTCCGGTATCTTCAAGCGCTGCAGATGATGCTCGTCGCCGATCACGCGGCCGGCAAGCTCCAGGCACATCGCGTCGATCTCGCCGGTCGGCGTCTCGATGCCGCGCTCGATCTCGTCGAGCGTGAAGGCGTAGTAGGCGCGCTCGTCCCAATAGCGCTCGCCGTCGATGGTGTGGAAGGCGAAGCCGCATTGTTCGGCGGTCTGCCGCCAGTCGTCGCGCTCGGGGCAGACGATGCGTTGCATGGGTCAGCCGCCGCCGGAGAAGCCATGGCCAAACGAGCCGAAGCCCCCGCGGCTCACGCCGCCGGAGCCCGAATCGGACGACGTTCCCGATGAGGAATGGCTCGAGGAGTCGCTGCTGAAGAAGCTCGATCGCGACGACCAGCGCGAGCTGCCCCCGCCGCCCGACGAGCTGCTTCTGCTGCTGCAGGCTGTGCTCGCCTGCACCGGCGCTCCCGCGCCGGGGACCGTCGCCCCCGGGACGATCGCCCCGGCAGGAGAGGGCTCGCAATTCTGCCGCGGCATCAGCGTGTAGGCGGTGGTGCCGACCGCGATCGTGCCCATCAGCAGCAGCGCGACATGGCCGGAGCGCTTCACCGGCTGTTGTGCAGGCGGCGGTCCGGCCGCCGGCCGGCGCTTGCCGAACTCCTTTTTGGAGGGCTTGTCGGCCATGTCAGTAGATCATGCAGGCGGCGTTGAGCAGGCCCGCGGCGAGCGAGGACAGCCCGAGCCAGATCGCGGGCGCAAGCTCGCCGGCCGCGATCCGCGCCGGCAGATTTGGCACGGGCACCCTCACCAGAAAGAGCACGATGATCTGCACGATCAGCGCGATGAGCGCCCAGATCAGGCAGTCCAGCACATTGGCCGAATGCGCGATGGCGCTGACCAGCGGCGCCACGAAGCCCAGCAGGCTGAGGCCGAGTGCGATCGCTGCGGCCGGCTCGTTGTCGCGGATCAGCTGGAATTCGTTGTAGGGCGTGATGCGGGTGTAGACGAACAGGTACGCCACGATCGCGATCAGCCCGGTGCAGAAATAGACCAGGAAGGCGGGCAGGCCGGCGAGTGATTGCAGGATCATCGTTCCCCCATCGTGCAGCGACCATTCGTCGGCGGGGGAAGGATAGCGGTTCAACGGCGGCAGGGCGATGAGGCCGCGTTCGCGTCCCCAAAAAACAAAACCCCGCCATTTGCGGCGGGGTCCAGGCTGGGAGGAGCAAGCCCCGAAGGGCTCGCGGGTAAAACCCAGGATCAGGCGGGGATGCGCTCTTCGACCTCGTGCGGCTCGCGCAGCACGTAGCCGCGGCCCCACACGGTCTCGATGAAGTTGCGGCCTTCCGAGGCATTCGCGAGCTTCTTGCGGAGCTTGCAGATGAAGACGTCGATGATCTTCAGCTCGGGTTCGTCCATGCCGCCATAGAGGTGGTTGAGGAACATTTCCTTGGTGAGGGTCGTGCCCTTGCGGAGCGAGAGCAGCTCCAGCATCTGGTATTCCTTGCCGGTCAGATGCACGCGCTGGCCGCCGACTTCCACCGTCTTGGTGTCGAGGTTGACGACGAGGTCGCCGGTCTGGATGACCGACTGGGCATGGCCCTTGGAGCGGCGCACGATCGCGTGGATGCGGGCAACCAGCTCGTCCTTGTGGAAGGGCTTGGTCATGTAGTCGTCGGCGCCGACGCCGAGACCCTTGACCTTGTCCTCGATGCCGGCGAGGCCGGAGAGGATCAGAATGGGTGTCTTGATCTTGGAGACCCGGAGCTGCTTGAGCACGTCGTAGCCGGACATGTCGGGCAGGTTGAGGTCGAGAAGGATAATGTCGTAATCGTATAATTTACCGAGATCGACGCCTTCTTCCCCCAAATCGGTCGTGTAGACGTTGAAGCTCTCAGACTTCAACATCAGCTCGATCGACTGCGCGACGGCGCTGTCATCTTCAATCAGCAAAACGCGCATGCCAGTTCCCCATAGTCGCCGCTCCTGGGCGTCAGGTCGGCCGCATTCGCGGCACACAACAAAACGCCTTTGAACAACTGATTCGGATCCTGACAACAGATGGTTAACAAATTCTGATTCTGGAACGCAAGCCCTGTAGATGCAATTTTCGTCGAATCGCCCTAAGGTCTTGTGTGCGAAGCAGCTTTCGTTATCCGGTTGCGTTCAAGTTCCACTTTAAGAGACGGGCCTAACCGACTCCCGCGACTCAGCCTTCTTCTGAAGGGGGGCCACGCTCAGTCACAAAGACAGTGACGCAATGATTAACGATGCGGGTAAACACGAGGTTAAGCACCGTTCAGAAATATGGCGAAACTTAAGGTTCTCGCCACGAACCCCTGGATTATGAAGGCGATCACCTCATGAAGGCCCTCTCGTGAAGGCTCTTGCCGAACAGATCGGCGACATCGACGGCATCAATATTTATGGCCGTGTGGTCGGCGTGCGCGGCCTGATGGTCGAGGTGGCCGGCCCGATCCATGCGATGTCGGTCGGCGCGCGGCTCGTGATCGAGACCGGCGGCAACCGTTCCATCCCTTGCGAGGTGATCGGCTTCTCCGGCAACAATGCCGTCGTGATGCCGTTCGCCGGCCTCGACGGCGTGCGGCGCGGCTGCAAGGCCGTCATCGCCAATGCCGCAAATCAGGTGCGGCCTTGCGCGGCCTGGCTCGGCCGCGTCGTCAATGCGCTGGGTGAGCCGATCGACGGCAAGGGGCCGCTGCCGCAGGGCCCGGCGCCGATGCCGTACCGCAATTCGCCGCCGCCGGCGCACTCGCGCAAGCGCGTCGGCGCGCCGCTCGATCTCGGCGTGCGCGCGATGAACACGTTCCTGACCTGCTGCCGCGGCCAGCGCATGGGCATCTTCGCAGGCTCCGGGGTCGGCAAGTCGGTGCTGCTGTCGATGCTTGCGCGCAACGTCGATGCCGCCGTCAGCGTCATCGGGCTGATCGGCGAACGCGGCCGCGAGGTCCAGGAATTCTTGCAGGACGACCTCGGCGAGGAGGGCCTGGCGCGTTCCGTCGTCGTGGTCGCCACCTCCGACGAGCCGGCGCTGATGCGCCGCCAGGCCGCGTATCTGACGCTCGCGGTCGCCGAATATTTTCGCGACGAGGAGCAGGACGTCCTTTGCCTGATGGATTCGGTGACGCGCTTTGCCATGGCCCAGCGCGAGATCGGCCTGTCCGCAGGCGAGCCGCCGACCGCCAAGGGCTACACGCCGACCGTGTTCACCGAGCTGCCGAAGCTTCTGGAGCGCGCCGGTCCGGGCCTGGGCGAGGGCGCCATCACCGCGATCTTCACGGTGCTGGTCGATGGCGACGACCATAACGAGCCGATCGCGGATGCCGTCCGCGGCATCCTCGACGGCCACATCGTGATGCAGCGCTCGATCGCCGAGCGCGGTCGCTACCCCGCCATCAACATCCTCAAATCGGTCTCCCGCACCATGCCGAAATCGGCTGACCCGCAGTTCTGGCCGACCATCCAGAAGGCGCGGGCGGTGATGGCGACCTATGCCGACATGGAGGAATTGATCCGTCTGGGCGCCTATCGCGCCGGCTCCAGCCCCGAGGTCGACGAGGCGATCCGCCTGCACGAGCCGCTGGAAGCCTTCCTGCGCCAGCGCAAGGACGAAAATGCATCGCTGGCGGACGGCTACCGCCAGTTGGCGCAAATCCTTGGTAATTTGGAAACGGAACGCTAACTTTGTCCCGTCATCATCCCAACCCACAGAGTAGCAGAGCCGGTCTTGGCCCCCGTCGGGCCTGTGGGGAGACCGGTGTTGTCCCACGTGCAGCCAAGGGACTTCTGGGGAGTACGAGTCGATGAAGTCACGTGATACCCTCATCCGCCTGAAGAAATTTCAGGTCGACGAGAAGCGCCGCCGGGTCAGCCAGATCGAGACCATGATCGCCGACTTCCAGCGGATGTCGACCGATCTTGAACGCGAGATCTCGACCGAGCAGGAGCGGGCCGGGATCAACGATCCCTCGCACTTTGCCTATCCGACCTATGCCAAGGCTGCCATCCAGCGTCGCGAGAACCTGACCCGCTCGGCCGACGAGTTGAAGGGCCAGCTCGACGAAGCCAAGGCTGCGCTGGCCGAAGCCTTCGAGGAGCTGAAGAAGGTCGAGCTCCTCGACGAGCGCGATCAGGCCCGCGAACGCGCCGAGGAAAACGCCCGCGAGCAGGCCGATCTCGACAGCATCGGCCTGATGCGTGCCCGCATGGGCGCCGTCGCCTGAGACGCTAGCTGCCAGACCTGCGAGAATTTGCAGAACCCGGACCCCAAAGGTCCGGGTTTTCGCTTGTGCTGTCCACAGAGTGGCGCCGCGCCCCCTTGGTGGTCGGCTTTGTCGCGCGCTATGGTGGCGGAGTGCCAGGGCCTGCGCGGAACGCGACGGGCTGCGCATTGGGGGGCTGAATGCTGACGCCAGCAGAGCTGGTCGGGCTGATTGGGGCGGTAGCGCAGGGCGATCAGGCCGCGTTCGAGCGCCTCTACGTCGCCACGCGCGCGAAACTCTATGGCGTCGTGCTCCGTATCTTGCGCCGACAGGATCTCGCAGAGGAGGTCATTCAGGAGACCTACGTCAAGATCTGGAGCAGCGCCGGCCAGTTCAATCCCGCTCTCGCGTCGCCGATCACGTGGATGGCGTCGATCGCGCGCAACCGCGCCATCGACATCGTGCGCAAGAAGACGGAAGTCTCGATCGAGGAAGAGCCGCAGGCGATGGAAGTCGCAAGCGACAGCCCCGATCCGCTGGCGCGGAGGGAGATGACCGAGGAGTTGAGGCGGCTGCTGGAATGTATCGGCCGGCTCGAGCCGGACCGTCAGAGGCTCGTGCTTCTCGCCTATTACAACGGCTGGAGCCGCGAGCAACTGGCGGAGAAATTCGCGGCGCCCGTCAACACGGTGAAGACGTGGCTTCGGCGCAGCATGTTGGATATTCGCGAATGTCTCGGGCTATGAGATTCGGGCCATGAGGGCTCGTACGGTGAGGGTGGGTCTGGACCGCAAGTGATGGCCTATACGGAGGACCATATCGCGCTCGCCGCGGAATATGCGCTCGGCACGCTCGACGCCGGCGAGCGCGCGCAGGTCGAGACCATGATGGCGGTGGACAAGGCGTTCGCCGATGTCGTGCAGGCGTGGGCGTTCCGGCTCGGCGTGCTCAACCAGATGGTCGGCTCGATCGAGCCGCGTCCGATCGTATGGGAGAACATCAGGTCCGAGCTCGCGCGGACTGGCTTTACGCAGGATTCGCCAGCGCTGCCGGACGTCGCGCCGCCACCTGTGCCGGAGTTTTCCTCGCCCGACACCGTGCCTCCGCGGGTGCCATCGGAGGATGCTCCGCAACCGGGGCCGCAGCCTCCCGAAGCGGAGCAGCCCGACCCGGCGCGACTTGAGTCCGATGCCATTCCCGATGTCGTGCCGATATTCATGCCGCAGGTCCACGCGCCGGACCCGGAGGTCGTGCGTGCGCCACCGCCGCCGGTTGCCGACAACACCAACGTCATCCGGCTCGAGGGCCGCGTGAAGCGCTGGCGCACCATCGCATCCGCGGTTGGTGCGCTCGCCGCCGCGCTGCTCGTCACGCTGTCGCTTCAGATCTTCCAGCCCGAGGCGCTGCCGGGCGGCTTGCGACCGGCGCCACGCATCCAGACGGTGGAGGTGAAGACACCGGCGCCGCTGCCGGCGTCGTCGTCGCAATACGTGGCGCTGTTGCAGGGCCAGGGCGGAGGTCCCGCCTTCATCCTCACCATCGACGGTGCGACCAAGAACTTTACCGTGCGCAAGGTCGGCGCGACACCGGAGCCCGGCAAGAGCTTCGAGCTCTGGCTGATCTCCGACAAGCTGCCGCGCCCGCGTTCGCTTGGTGTGATCGGTACAGGCGATTTCACTGCACGACCGGTGCTCGGTTCGTACGATGCCGACGTCGTCAACGGCGCGACCTACGCCGTCACCGTCGAGCAGACGGGCGGCTCGCCCAACGGCCAGCCGACCTCGGCGCCGGTATTTTCCGGCAAGCTGATCGAAACCGTGCCGCCGTCACAGCCGCAGGCGCCCGCGAAGAAGTAGGCTTCTATTGTCGTCCTGGGCGAAAGCCAGGACCCATTACCCCAAGAGCTCGTTGCAGGAGTGAGCTGCGGCCACACGGTGAGCAACCACTCCATCCTGGGGTAATGGGTCCTGGATCGGCGCTCGCTCTGCTCGCTTGTCCAGGACGACACCGGGGAGGCATTGGACGCTTCAATTTCGTCGTGGCAATGCCTGATTGATTCCTGTCGCCACGGTCCGTCCCGCCGTCGTCCTCCGACAAATCCCGCCGAATCCGCTCCCGATTTGAACCTCTCTGCATGTCGCGGCGTCAAATGCCCGGAATTTGCAGTTGGCGCCCCCAATCATGGTGCCGGAGAGGGGCGAGAAATCAGATGGATGCAGCGAAAACGTCGGGCATCTTCATTCACCAATATGCGGGGCTGCCACACGGCCCGGCCTTCGAACATTGGCGCGAGCGTACTTTCGGGGCCTGCGGGCTGGATATCGGGCCGAGCCGGGGCGACAGCATCGATTGCCGGCTCCAGGTCAGCGTGGTCGACAATATCGCGCTCGCCATTCCCGAAGGCGCCTCCGCGCAATATTCACGCACCCAGAGCCACCTTGCCGACGGCAGCGACGATCTCGTCCTGATCGCGGCGCATGCGGGCCTCGTCCGCGTCGGGCAGAACGGCCACGCCGTGGAGCTTGCGCCAGCGCAGATGGTGCTCGTCGACATGGGCATCACCGGCACCGTCGGTCACACCGAGGAGGATCGCTTCACCACCATCCGGATGCCGCGCCGCGCGTTGCTCGACATCAATCCGCGCGCCGAGGACAAGCTGTCGCAAGTGCTCTCGGACGGCGCGCTCGCCGAGACGATCTTGCGCTACCACTCCCTTGCCGCCCATCACGGGCCGCATCTCGACGCGGTCGGCCAGCGCCTCACCGCGCAGCACATGGTCGATCTCGTCGGCCTCCTGCTCGGCACCGACGCCGAACATGCAGGCCTCGCGCGCGGGCGAGGTCATGCGGCGGCCCGTCTCGATCTCATGCGCGCCGACGTGATGGCTGCGCTTGGCCGCAACGATCTCTGCCTGTCCGAGATTGCCACGCGCTCCGGCCTGAGCCCGCGCCAGGCCCAGCGCCTGTTCGAGCAGGCCGGCACGACCTTCACCGAATTCGTGCTGGAGCAGCGGCTGCTGCACGCGCGGAAGCTGCTCAGCGATCCCCGCGCCAGGATCCGCAAGATCAGCGACATCGCGCACTCGTCGGGCTTCTCCGATCTGTCCTATTTCAACCGCGCCTTCCGCAAGCGCTTTGGCGCGACGCCGTCGGAATTGCGCGAGGCTTGAGGCTGCGCCGAGAATTTGTGCGGTGCGCCGGTGCCACCGCAGTTGGTCCGCCCGGCCGGATGAGCTATATCTGTCGGCGCGGTCAAATGGCTTGATCGTTCGTCGCTTCGTCGTCGCTCTCTTGGGAAATGCAGTCAACGGACATGGCGCGTATCGTCGTGCTCGGCGCCGGATTTGCTGGTCTGTGGGCGGCCATCGGTGCCGCACGCAAGCGCAACGAGATCGGTGCGGCCGGCCGTGACATCGAGATTCGTGTCATCGATCGCAATCCCTATCACAATATCCGCGTCCGCAATTACGAGGCCGATCTCAGCGAGGTCGCGCTTCCGCTGCCGCAACTGCTCGATCCGATCGGCGTCAGTCACGGCATCGGCGAGGTCGAAGCCATCGATCCGGCACGGCGCGAGATTTCGCTGGTCAGGGGTGGCGGCGACGAGACGCTGGCTTATGACCGGCTGGTGCTGGCGCTCGGCAGCGAAGTGATGCGTCCGGACATTCCCGGCCTTGCCGAGCATGCTTTCGATGTCGACACGTATGCAGCAGCGCTCCGCCTCGAGGATCATCTCAATTCGCTCGGACGCAGCGCGCCTTCGCCGGGGCGTTCGACGATCGTCGTGGTCGGCGCCGGCTTCACCGGCATCGAGGTCGCGGCCGAGATGCCCGACAGGCTGGCGCGCGCCGGCATCACCGGCAGCCGCCGCATCATCCTGGTCGATCCCAATCCGGCCGTCGGCGCCACCATCGGCGTGCACGCGCGTCCCGTCATCGAGACGGCGCTGGCCGCGCTCGACGTCGAGACACGGCTTGGCGTCCGGGTCGTCTCTGTCGAGGCCGCCGGGCTGCGCCTGAGCTCAGGCGAGTTCATTCCGACGCAGACGGTGATCTGGTGTGCCGGGATGCGCGCGAGCCCCTTGGCCGCGAGCTTCCCGGACGCACGCGATCGCCTTGGGCGGCTTCTGGTCGATCCCATGATGCGGGTTGCGGATGTCGGCGGCGTGTTCGCGGCCGGCGACGTCGCCTCGAGCGTAGTCGACGGCTTGCATCCGACCGTGATGTCCTGCCAGTTCGCGCGTCCCATGGGCCGCTTCGCCGGCCACAATGTGGTCGCTGATCTCGCGGGACTGCCGATGCTGCCGCTACGGATCGACTGGTACGTGACCGTGCTCGATCTCGGCGGCTGGGGCGCGCTCTATACGGAAGGGTGGGACCGCGAGGTCCGCGCCACCGGTGCGGCCGCGAAGGCCACCAAGCAGACCATCAACCGCAAGCGCATCTATCCGCCGCTCAGCGGGCGCAAGGACGAGCTGTTCGCGGCTGCTGCGCCAACCGTGCAGGCGCCGCCGCCGACCTATGGGGTGCGGTAGTATCGATGCCCGTTGGGGATGACGGCGGTACGTTTTGCTCCGTCATTGCGAGCGTAGCGAAGCAATCCAGAATGTCTCTGCGGAGGGATTCTGGGTTCCTTCGTCGCAAGAGCTCCTCGCAATGACGGAGTTGGGACGCGCGTGCGCTCGCATCGCGCGACATACCCCAGACATGAGAAAGCGCCCGTGGGGGGCGGGCGCTTTCTGTAGTCGACTTGGGGTTGGGGTCGTCTACATATCCACGTGGCGACTTTGGGGGGCTGATAAAGAGCCGCGTGAATTCCTGAAACTCAAATCTCCTTAGCGAACGAGGGACACGTTCGAACTGGTGATGGCGATCGGCTTGCCCGCCTTCATGACGCGAGCGGTCTGGGTCAGGCCTTCATCTGAACTCGTGCGCGCGGTGATCCCGAGACCCGCCACCGTGATGCCGGCAACGAGCGCGACAACCACGATCTTGAGGTGGGTCGAGCGATCTGCGCTGTAAATCGAGTGGTTCATGGAAGGCTCCTGCCGCCATCTACCCGAAGTAGTCGCCTGCGTGTTTGGGCAGGTTCATGCTTCCGGTGCCCAACAACCTAGTATTGGGGGGATTCGTTCCCAAGAGGCGATCACAAGAGCGTGACAGGACGTGAGAAGCCGCGATCAAAAAACGGCCCTGGATCGTGCAATTTGGCAATTATTTCAAAGCTGTAATGTGCCTGTCAGGCGCCTTGCCGGCCGTTGATCGGCAAGGCGCCAAAACCTGAAAAACCATTTGCCTGTGGCCAAAAAACACACGGCTTCTTAAGGCAAATCAGATGCTTCCGACCGTTTTCAACCTCGCCCTGGGGTGGATTTCAGCCTGCGACAGCACGGTCGTCTGGGCCCGGAACCGCTCGACCAGGGAACGCACGAAGGGACGAATTGCCGCAGAGGTGACCAGCACCGGGGCCTCGCCTTCGCGGGCGGCGCGCTCGAAAGCCTCGCGCACGCCGGTCATGAATTCCGACAGCTTCGAGGGCTGCATCGCGAGACTACGCTCCTCGCCCTGGCCGATAATGGATTCGGCGAAGGCTTGTTCCCAACGGGCCGACAGCGCGATCAGCGGCAGATACCCGCTGTAGGAGGTGTTCTGCGCACAGATCTGCCGCGCCAGGCGAGCGCGGACGTGCTCGACCATGGTGGCCGGATTGCGCGAGAAGGCGAGCGAGTCGGCGATGCCTTCCAGGATGGTCGAGAGGTCGCGGATCGAGATGCGCTCGGCGAGCAGCAGCTGCAGCACGCGCTGGATGCCGGAGACCGTGACCTGTCCGGGCACGATGTCCTTGACCAGCTCGCCCTGCTCCTTCGGCAGCTCCTTGAGCAGCTTCTGCACCTCGCCATAGGAGAGCAGGTCCGACATGTTGGCCTTGAGCAGCTCGGTGAGGTGGGTCGAGAGCACGGTCGCGGCGTCGACGACGGTGTAGCCCTTGAGCGAGGCCTCCTCCTTGAGGCTGGCATCAACCCAGGTCGCGGGCAGGCCGAAGGTCGGCTCAGTGGTGTGGATGCCGGGCACCTGCACCTGGCTGCCGCCGGGGTCCATGACCATGAACTGGCTCGGCCAGATCTTGCCGGTGCCGGCGTCAACCTCCTTGATCTTGATGATGTAGGTGTTGGCTTCGAGCTGGACGTTGTCGAGGATGCGCACGGCGGGCATCACGAAACCCATCTCGATCGCGAGCGAGCGGCGCAGCGCCTTGATCTGCTCGGTGAGGCGATCGGTGCCGTCGGGGCCGTTGACCAGCGGCAACAGAGCATAGCCGAGCTCGATCTTGAGGTCGTCGATCTTCAACGCCGCGGAGATCGGCTCCTCCGCCGCAGCGGAGCCGGATGCGCCCGGCGTTCCCGGCGCAGGTGCGGTCTTCGCAACTTCCTCGGCCCTGGCAGTTGCCCGGTTGCGGTTGCGGGCGTGCCAGGCGAGCGCGCCGGCGCCGGAGCCGAGCGCCAGGAAGGGGAGGGTCGGGATGCCCGGCAGGGCCGCCAGCACCAGCATGACCGCCGCGGACATCGCGAGCGCCTGCGGATATCCGGAGAACTGCTTCATCAGCGCCTTGTCGGCGGCGCCGGACACGCCGGCCTTGGAGACCAGCAGGCCGGCCGCGGTCGACACGATCAGCGCCGGCACCTGGGTGACGAGGCCGTCACCGACGGTCAGCAGCGTGTAGCTGCGGCCTGCATCGGCAAAGGACAGGCCCTGCTGTGCCACGCCGATGATCATGCCGCCGACGACGTTGATGAAGACGATCAGGAGGCCGGCGATGGCGTCGCCGCGGACGAATTTGGAGGCACCGTCCATGGCGCCGAAGAAGCCGCTCTCGTCCTCCAGATCCTTGCGCCGCTGCTTGGCGACCGTCTCGTCGATCAGGCCGGCGGAAAGGTCGGCGTCGATCGCCATCTGCTTGCCGGGCATGGCGTCAAGGTGGAAGCGCGCCGCGACTTCGGCGATACGGCCCGAACCCTTGGTGATGACGACGAAGTTGACGATGATCAGGATGGCGAAGACGATGATGCCGATGACGAAATTGCCGCCCATCACGAAGCTGCCGAAGGCCTCGATGACGTGACCGGCGGCATCCGTGCCCTCGTGCCCGTGCGACAGGATCAGGCGGGTCGAGGCCATGTTGAGCGACAGCCGCAGCATGGTCGAGATCAGCAGGACGGTCGGGAAAGCGGAGAATTCCAGCGGCGCCTGGATGAACAGCGACGTCATCAGGATCAGGATCGAGAGCGTGATCGAAATCGCCAGGAACAGGTCCAGCACGATCGCGGGCAGGGGAAGGATCAGCACCACCAGGATGGTGAGGACGCCGAGCGCCAGCGCGATGTCGCCGCGCTTGAGGATGTTGCCGACCTCGGCAAGGGTGGGAAAACCGGCGTTCGTGCCGCCTACGCCCTGTCCCGCGGTGACGTCGACCATGGTAGCTGCCCCTCCGCGCGACTGCCGTCCGCGCGCCCCAAATGTCTGCGCGGCGGCCGAAGGGCCGCCGTTCCGAAAGTGAGGCACCGCACTGGCGTCCACGGGAGCTCCCGTTCTACGCGGCTGACGACACTCGACTCCACTGGGCAATTCTTGCCGGGTGTATGGTTAGCAAACGGTTAATAAAGGGTGCGGCATGGGGGCTGACCGGGGTATTTCGGAGCCCGGAATCCATTGTGCGGTGGAGTTGGTGGATGAATGGACTCCGGGCTCGCGCTGCGCGCGCCCGGAATGACCAAGATGACCCTACTTCGCCTTCTCCATCCGGGTCACCGTATAGCCCGAAGCCGCCTCCTCGGCTTCGAAAGTCACCTTGTCGCCGACCTTCACCTGCTTGAGCACGGCCGGATCCTTGACCCGGTAGACCATAGTCATGGGTTCATCCATGCCCAGGTTTTTCGCGGGCCCGTGCTTGAGCGTGATCTTGCCGGCGCCCTCGTCGATCTTCTTGACCTCGCCGCTGATCGCGGCGCCCTGGGCCGCCAGGGCACCTGTGGAAAGGCCAACGGCCAGCGACAGCGCTGCGGCGATGCGGATGATGCGGTTCATGGGGACCTCCCTTGCGTTACTTCACGGTGACGTGGCCGACCATGCCGTAGTCGCGGTGGTCGGGAATCAGGCAGGAAAATTCGAACGTGCCGGCCTTGCTGAACTTCCAGAGGATCTCGGCCGTCTTGCTCGGTGCGAGCCTGACACCGTTGGGATCGTCGTGCTCCATGTGCGGGTGCTTCTTCATCTCCACCGCATGCGCGAGATTCTCCTTAGGTGTGGCGAGCAGGAATTCATGGTCCTCCTTGCCGACGTTGCGCAGCACGAAGCGGATTTGTTCGCCGCGTTTGACCTCGATCCTGGCGGGCGCGTAGTCCATCTCGTTCAGCAGGATCTCGATCGTGCGCGCGGGCTTCTTGGGATCGCCGGGCTCGCCGGCCGAAAAGGTGCCGTGCCCGTGCTGGTCGTGGGCAAAGGCCGGCGCGGTCAAGAGCGCGGCCAGCGCGAGACCGAGCTTGATCGTCGTCTTCATTGGTATCTCCAGTTGGTGGTGGTTCATCGAAACGCTCACATCTTCATCTTCTTCATCGGCGTCCCCTGTTGCCGCGCCGGCTCCGGAGCCGGCGGCGTGACCTCGTAGGCGACGGTGCCTTGCGGGAATTGGTAAGGGCCGGGATCGCGATAATCGTCGCGCGCGAGGCCTTCGCGGATCTTCATCACCGTGAACATGCCGCCCATCTCGATCGGGCCGAACTGGCCGGTGCCGGTCATCATCGGCAGCGTGTTGTCGGGCGCGGGCATCTCCATGTTGCCCATCGCCATGCCGGTCGAGCCCATCGCCATGCCGTCAGGCGCGAGCTTGCCGACGGCTTTGGCGAGATCCTTGCGCGACACCCCGATCATGTTGCGCATGTCGTGTCCCATCGCATTCATGGTGTGATGCGACTTGTGGCAGTGGAACGCCCAGTCGCCTGGGTTGTCGGCGAGCACGTCGAACACCCTGACAGCGCCGGCCGGTACGTCCGTCGTCGTCTCCGGATATTGCGCGCTCTCCGGAATCCAGCCGCCGTCGGTGCAGGTCACCGCAAAGCTGTGGCCGTGCAAATGGATCGGATGGTTGGTCATGCTGAGATTGCCGATGCGCACGCGCACCTTGTCGCCGAGCCCGACCGGCAGCGGATCGATGCCGGGAAACACCCGCGCGTTCCAGGTCCACATGTTGAAGTCGGTCATCTCGTTGACCTTCGGCAGATAGGTGCCGGGATCGACGCGATAGGTGCTCATGACGAAGACGAAGTCGCGGTCGACCGGACGAAAGCTCGGGTCGCGCGGATGCACGACGACCATACCCATCATGCCCATCGCCATCTGCACCATCTCGTCGGAGTGCGGGTGGTACATGAAGGTCCCGCTCTTCCTCATCTCGAACTCGTAGACGAAGGTTTTTCCCGGCTGGATGTGCGGCTGCGTCAATCCGCCGACACCGTCCATGCCGCTGGGAATGATCATGCCGTGCCAGTGCACGGTGGTGTATTCGGGCAGTCTGTTGGTCACGAAGATGCGGACCTTGTCGCCCTCGACGGCCTCGATCGTCGGGCCCGGCGACTGGCCGTTATAGCCCCACAAATTCACCTTCATGCCCTCCGCGAACTCGCGCACCACGGGCTCGGCGACGAGATGGAATTCCTTCCAGTCGCCGTTCATCCGGAACGGCAGCGACCAGCCGTTCAGCGTGACGACGGGGCGATAGTCCGGCCCGCTGACGGGGTGCACCGGCGGCTGCATCACCACCTTGTCCATGTGCGGGGCCTCCGGAATCGCGGCGGCCTGCGCGCGGCCGCTGACGACGGATGCGCCGGCTAGCGCGGCGTTGCCCAAAAATCCTCGGCGGGAAAACATGTTGGCCTCCATGTCAGTGACCGCCATCGGCAGGCGCTGCCGCGGCGAGAGTGGTTGAACTGTCGCCGTCAGCAGGCGCGCCGCCGCCATTGACGGCGGTCTGCAAGTCGGACTGGGCGAGGAAGAATCTTTGCCTGGCGTCGATCGCGCCGCGCAGCGAGGCCAGGCGCTGCCGCGCCTCGGTGAGCAGCGCGAAGATATCGACCTGCATGCTGGAGAAGCGGAGCTGCATCTCCTCGGTGATGATTTTTCGCAAGGGGATGATCTCGCGCTGATAGTGGCTGGCGATGTCGTAGCCGGAGCGATAGACTCGATAAGCATCGCGCGCCTCGGAACGTACATTCACCGCGCGCTCGGTCAGCCGATTGAAGGCGAGGTTGTAGGTTTCCGCCGCCTGCCGCATCCGCACCTCGCCGCCGTCGAAGATCGGGATCTGGAACTGGACGTCGAAGCCGCGCTCGCGGAACGGCGCGCCTTCCGGATCCCGGGTGCGGCGGGAGATGCCGGCGAGATCGAGCAGCGTCACGAAGCGAGTCGCCTCCGTGAGGTTCAGCGACTTCGCCAGCGCGGTCAGCTCGAGCCGCGCGATCTGAAGGTCGATGCGATGGGCGACCGCGTCGGCTTCGATTGACGGCAAGGCCTGCGGGCGGCGCGGCAGCGGCGGCAATTGACTGGGCAGACGGAAGTCGAGGCCGCCGTCCCACAGTCCCATCAGGCGCGCCAGCTTTTCGCGCGCGCTCGTCGCTGTCTGTCGCGCGCTGGCGAGGTCGGCGGTGGTTTCGGCGTAAAATACCTGTTCACGGGCCTGATCGAGCTTGTTGATCGAGCCGGTTTCGCCGAGCTTGACCGCGAGCTGCGCGGTCGATTCCGCAGTTGCCTTCGCATCCGTCAGCAACGCCACCATCTCGTTGCCGGCAACGGCGCGCCAGTACGCGCGGCGGACAGCGGCGGCAAGCCGCAACGTCGCCAGGCTGGCGCGCAATTGCGCCTGGCGAAAACGGTCGCGGGCGATCTCCGAGCGGAACGGCAGGGTGGCGAGCGCGAGGATGTCGCCGACAATCTGACGCTCGATTTCGCTGGCGCCGTTGCCCGAGATCCGCGAGACCGAGAACACGGGATTGGGCGGCAGGCTCTGCTCGACGAGATCGGTCTCGGCCAGCGCCAGCTCGTTATAGGCGGCTTGAAGCCCCTTGTTGTTGAGCAGTGCGATCTGCACGGCGGTCTCGGGGTTGAGTGTTCGCGAGAGCAGTTGGCGAACGCGCGCGTCGACCGCACCGGCTCCCTCGGCCGTTCGCACGAAGGCGACGTCCTTGTTGATGGTCCGGCCCGTCAGCTCCGAGACGGCATTCATGCCGCTGTCGGGCGAGAAGGCGGCGCAGCCCGACAAGCCGAGCGAGGCAAGAACGAGCAGGCTTTGCACGAGACGGTGTGTCATGGCGCGCTCCTACCGGTCTTGCTTGGGCTGCGGCGCCACGTTCTCGTTGCGCTCGCGCCATGGTGCCGGGGTCGCAGGCCGCAGGCTGGTGTAGGGCGCAATTGTCGAACGATAGCCGGCGCGCGCGACCTTGGCCGCGGGATCGGCAGGATCGGCGCCGGCGACTTGTGTCGTTGCCGGCATGCAGCCGGACAACGCCAATGCCATCGCGGCCAGCGGCGGCCAATTGAATCGAAAGTGTCGTCCCCGCGCCGCGGAAGCAGCGGCGGACTTCGCCCCGGAAAGCGTAAGCATGATTCATCCCTGATCTGTCTGGAGACCACAGGCTAGCGCGCGCGGATGCGCGCTCGGCCTGACGTCGTCGCGCGTCAGATCAGACGATGGGAGGGCGGTAGTGCAGGGGCGGCGCCGCGCTGTGCAGGCTGGCCACGATCTCGGGCGAGCAGGCGGAAACCGGCTGAAGCGGCTTTGCGACGCTGGGCAGGTCGGCCGGCAGCGCGCTCACGCACATCATCGCGCAGCACGGCCCCGGCGTACCCTTGCCGCCGTGGTGATGCGGCGCGGGCGCGTCCTGCGCGGCGGTCTGGTGATTCGCATGCACCCCTGCGTGGTGATGCGAGGAGTCCTGTTGATGCGAAGAGTCGCCATGCACATGGCTCGTCTGTATCTCATGGTTCGTCTGCATCTGATGATGCGCCGGCACGATGTTGGCGAGCAGGACGTCGTCGCCAAGACATGATGCCGGATCTTGGCCCCAGGCGAGGCTCGCGGCCGGCGCGAGCACGCAGAACAGATAGGCGAGGGCAACGAAGCGCCCCACCCTGATCCGCATCGATCGTGTCAATCGCAGCAACATTCGCCGATATGCTCTTCGCGCGGCCATGTTGCACGCGCTGATTTGCAAAATAATGGCAAAACGCGCGTTCGCCAAGCTCCATCTTACCGCAGTGCACCGTGCATGCCCAATATCGCGCCACAATGGTTGACCCTGTGGCGATCGGCGGGCCATGGTCCCGCCCGTGCACGCGCCAAATCAATCAGGACAAACACCCGAAGCATTCACCCCTGATTCGCGTCAGGCCTGGATGCGCCTCGCCATTGCGCTTCTGATCGGCTCGATCGGCGGCGTCGGCATGTGGGCAATCGTCGTCATGATTCCCGCGGTGCAGGCCGAATTCTCCGTCACGCGCGGCGCGGTGTCGCTGGCTTTCACCCTGATGATGTTCGGCTTCGGGCTTGGCGGCGTCATCGCCGGCAGGATCACCGACCGGTTCGGCATTGTGGCGGCGATGGCGATCAGCATCGCCTTCCTCGGCGTCGCGAATGTGCTGGCGGGTCTGTCGACCCAACTCTGGCAGTTCGTGGCGGCGTATTTCCTGATCGGGCTCGGCACGTCGGCGACCTTCGCGCCGCTGATGGCGGAGGCCTCGCACTGGTTCGAGCGTTATCGCGGCCTGGCCGTGACCATCGTCGCCAGCGGCAATTATGTCGCCGGCACGATGTGGCCGCCGATTGTGAATTGGGGCATGCAGACGAGCGGCTGGCGTACCACGCATATCGGCATCGGCCTGGCTTGCGTGAGCCTGATGACCATCCTGGTGCTGGTCCTGCGCGGGCAGATGGGCGACGACAAGGTCCGCAACCATGCCAATGCGCCGCCGCCGCGGGTCGATCTCAAGCTCTCGACCAACACGCTGACGGTGCTGCTCTCGATCGCGAGCATCTCCTGCTGCGTCGCCATGGCAATGCCGCAGGTACATATCGTCGCCTATTGCGGCGATCTCGGATATGGCGTGGCGCGCGGCGCCGAGATGCTGTCGCTGATGATGGCCTGCGGCATCGTCAGCCGGATCGGCTCGGGCTATCTCGCCGACAAGATCGGCGGCATCCCGACGCTTCTGATCGGTGCGCTGGCGCAAGGCTTTGCGCTCGTATTCTACCTGTTCTTCGACAGCCTGACGTCGCTCTATCTGATCTCCGCGATGTTCGGCCTGTTCCAGGGCGGCATCGTGCCGAGCTACGCCATCATCGTGCGCGAGGCGATGCCGGCGAGCGAGGCCGCAACTCGCGTCGGCATGGTGATCTTCGCGTCCGTGTTCGGCATGTCGTTCGGCGGCTGGGTCTCGGGCGTGATCTTCGACGCCACCGGCTCCTACGCGGCTGCGTTCACCAACGGCGTGGCGTGGAACGCGCTCAATATCGGCATCGTCGTGACGCTGCTGATCCGCTCGCGGATGAATGCCGTCAGGACCGGTCCGGGTTTTGCGACCTAGACTGCCTGTCCCGCCTTCAGCAGCGAACAACCCGTGATCTTGTAGCTGCCGTCTGCCTGCTGTTCGAGCGTGTAGAGCGCTTCCCACGCCTCGCCATTGGCATCGATGATATGGACGTGCTGGGCAATCCGGCTGCCCTCGCTCTTGCTGTCGCCGAATTCAAAGCTCTTGTGCCGGTACACCGGCGGGTAGCCGTTTTGCACCATGGACATGAAGATGTCGGGCGCGGGGAAGATCTCGCGGATCGCGGGCGCGGCGTAGGAATAGGCCGCGCTGGCGTCGTCGCGGACGAACGCCTGCTCCTGGGCGCGGATAATATCCTGTGCCGTCGCGACATCGTCGGCGCGTGCGGAAGCGCCAGCCAGCAGCGCAAAAATCAGGACAAGGAGCACACGCATGGCAAAACCTCGCTTGGTCATCCCCGCCAGCAAGGATATCGCCACGCGGATGCTCAGGCAAACAGCCTAATGTGACAGCGGGTCGAGGAAGGGCGTGTCGACCGCGCTGACATAGAAGATCACGACCCTGGTCTCGCCGGTTGTCCGATTGTAGCCCGTCATCGCCACGTTCGGCGGTTCCACCATTGCCTCGCCGGCCTTGACCGTGAGCGGCGGCTTGCCCTCGAGTTCGAGTGTGAAGGCGCCTTCCAGCACGTAGACGGTCACCGGGAAGCGGTGGGTATGATGGACCGTCTTGTCCCCCGGCTTGAACGACGCAGTCATCACCCGCACGGACTGCTTCTCGTCCTTCGGCAAGCCATCAACCACTTGTTGAAGCACCAGATTCGGCTTGGCGATACCCTGTGTCCCATGGTCCTGTGCGGTGGCTGCGGCCGACCATCCCAGAACGATTGCGGCGGCGAGAGTGAAATGGGGGCGCATCCAAAGTCTCCATTGAAAAGTCGCTGAAGACATCAGCCTAGGTGCCGCCGTTCGGGCCCGGCAGCCGCAACATTGCGGCCGGCAGCCGCAGAAGTGCATAATCGCTCGATGTTCGACTGGAACGACCTCAAATATTTCCTGGCGGTGGCGCGGCATGGCAGCACCATTGCCGCCGGCAAGGCGCTCGGCCTCAGCCAGTCGACTGTGCACCGGCGGCTCGAGGAACTGGAGCGGCGGCTCGGCCGCGCGCTGGTGACGCGTCAGTCGAGCGGCTACCGCCTCACCGAATTCGGTCAGATTATGCTGCCCTATGCTGAGCGGATCGAAGCCACCGTCGACGACTTTCAGCGTCGGACCGCTGACGCCGAGCAGGACATGAAGGGCGTGATCCGCGTCACCTGTCCCGAGCCGATTGTCGCCCGGCTCATCCAATCCGGCCTCGTCGGCGACTTTCATGCGCTGCATCCCTCGCTGCGGGTCGAATTCGTGATGAGCGACGGCTATCTCGATCTGTCAAAGGGCGAGGTCGATATCGCTTTTCGCTCGGGCGATACCGACGACGAACTGGTCGGGCGCAAGATCGCCGAGTCGATCTGGGCGGTTTACGCCAGCCGCGACTATCTTGGCCGGCATGGCAGCCCGGATCGTGTCGAGGACCTCATGTCTCATTTGCTGGTCGGGCTGGACGAATCCCTTGCCAAGCATCGCGCCGTCATATGGCTGAAGCAGATCGCGCCCAATGCCAAGATGGCTGCGCGCGTCAACAGCGTGCTTGGCCTCGTTTCCGCGATCAAGTCCGGCGTCGGCATCGGTCCGCTTCCCGTCGCGCTCGGCGATGCCGAAGCCGATCTCGTGCGCGTCCTTGGTCCGATTCCGGAATTGACGCGAAGCTGGCGCATCCTGACGCATCCCGATCTCCGGCGTGTGCCGCGGATCGCCGCCTTCTTCGACTTCATCGTGCATCACCGCGAGGCACTGAGGCCGATCCTGACAGGGTGACGCTATCGCTTCCGCTTTGCAGCCGGCTTCGCGGGCTTGGCGGCCGCGCGGACCTTGGCTTTCTTGACAGGCTGAACCCGCAAACCGTCGACGAACACGTCGAGCATCCGCAGCACCGAGGATTGCCAGCCGGGCTGGTCGTGCATGTAGCACATGCCAAAGAACGCGCGCAGCAAGTCCTCGGGACTGACGTCCGCGCGCATCGCGCCGGCCGCGGCTGCGCGATCGAGCAGCGAGCCGATCGCCTTGGTCAGGCGTTCAAAGGAAAAGGCATGCAACTCCGACCCGCTCTGCACCGCGAGTGCCAAGGCTGCCACCATGCCCTTCTTGGTGGCAACGAATTCGACCCCTGAGCGCAGCCAGCGCCTGAGCGCGTCGACCGGGTCCTTTGCGTTCTTCAACTGCTCGGCGAGCTCGCTGAGCTGCTCGACCTCGCGCCGGTACACCGCCTCGAACAAATCCTCGCGGGTCGGGAAATGCCGATAGAGTGTGCCGATGCCGACGCCGGCGCGTTTTGCCACCGCCTCCAGGCTTGCCTCCGGACCGCCCGCGTTGAACACGGCCTTGGCCGCCTCGAGCACGCGCTCGCGATTGCGCACGGCATCGGCGCGGGGCTTCCGGGTCTGGTCGGTGTGGTCGTCCATGCCGGCACTGTAGATCACGAATTGGTTAGATTGAACCCTTGCCGGCTGCATCGCGTTGGTGGCGCGTGGGGTTTCGACGAATTCCAAATATTTCTCGCCGGCCCTTGTTAAGCGGAGGGTGCCTCCGTATCTTCGGTGAGATGTTGGCCGGGTTCCGCCTGGCCAGCACATGTCGATGGCGGCCACGGCGGTGGCGCGCTGACCGATGACTCATGTCCATATCTGATCGGAGCCTTATATGAACCACTCCATCAGCCTCACCGTGAACGGTGCGCGGCGCGAATTCGTCCTCGACGATCCGCGCGTCACGCTGCTCGATCTCCTGCGTGAGCGCCTTCATCTGACCGGAACCAAGAAGGGATGCGACCGCGGCCAGTGCGGCGCCTGCACCATTCTCGTCGACGGCAAGCGCATCAACTCCTGCCTCGCGCTCGCCATCAGTCATGACGGCGCCGACATTCTCACCATCGAGGGCGTGGGGCGCGGCGACCAGCTTCACCCCGTGCAGGCCGCCTTCATCGCCCATGACGGCTTTCAGTGCGGCTTCTGCACGCCCGGCCAGATCATGAGCGCCATCGGCATGATGAGCGAGGCGCAGGCTGGCAACGATCCCGAGCGCATTCGCGAATGCATGAGCGGCAATCTGTGCCGCTGCGGCGCCTATGCCGGCATCGTCGATGCCGTGCTCGACGCGCAGGCCGGTATGGACGAATCCAATCAGAGGCGCTCCGCATGAAGCAATTTGATTACGTCAGGCCGGCCACGGTCGCCGAAGCCGTCGCAGCCGCGGCGCAGCCGGGCGCCGCCTATCTCGCCGCCGGCACCAATCTGCTCGATCTGATGAAGGGCGGCGTCAGCCGTCCGGATCGTCTGGTTGACGTCACGCATCTCGACGGGCTCGATCGGATCGAGCGCCTTGCCGACGGCGGTGTGCGTATCGGCGCACTGGTGAGCAACGCCGATCTCGCGCATGACGCCGACTTTGCCAAATCCTACCCGGCCGTCGCCGAAGCGCTGCTCTCCGGCGCGTCGGCGCAACTGCGCAACGCCGCGACGGTCGGCGGCAATCTGCTGCAACGGACGCGCTGTGCGTACTTCTACGACACGGCCAGCCGCTGCAACAAGCGCGAGGCCGGCAGCGGCTGCGACGCGCGTGACGGCGAGAACCGCACCCACGCCGTGCTCGGCTGGAGCGAGAACTGCATCGCCACGCATCCGTCCGACTTCTGCGTGCCGCTGGTCGCGCTTGACGCCATCGTCGAGATCGAGGGCAGGAACGGGCGGCGCGAGATCGCGCTCGACGAACTGCATCGCCTGCCTGGTGATACGCCCGAGCGTGAATCGGCGCTCGAACCGGGTGATCTCATCGTCGCGGTGCGCCTGCCGCCTGCGGCGCGGGGCTTTGCGGCGCATGCGCGCTATCTCAAGGTCCGCGATAGAACGTCCTACGCGTTTGCCGTTGTCTCGGCTGCGGCTGCGCTGCGGATCGAGAACGGCAAGATCGCGGAGGCGCGGCTTGCGCTCGGCGGTGTCGCCGCAAAGCCCTGGCGCGCCCGCGCTGCCGAGGACGTCCTCAGGAACGTCGCGCCCACGGTGGACGCTTTCCAGGAAGCCGCCTGGCGCGCGCTCACCGACGCAAAGCCGTCCGGCGATAACGCCTTCAAGATCGAGCTCGCGCGCCGCATCGTCGTTCGCGCGCTGACCCTTGCCGCCGCCGGTACGCCCGCGCGCATCCCCGCGCTGCCGGCCTCTCCCTTTGCCTCGACGTCCGGAGCCATTCATGCCTGAGCTCAATCTCACCAGCGCACCCGCCCATCTGCGCCACGGCTCGAACATCGGCCAGCCCCTGACCCGCCGCGACGGGGTCCTCAAGGTCAAAGGGCAGGCGACCTACGCCGCCGACAATCATCCGCCCGGCATGTTGTTTGCGGTGCTGGCCGTCGCCAGCATTTCGCGCGGCCGCGTGACCTCGCTCGATGTTACTGCTGCCAAGCGCCATCCTGGCGTGGTCGACGTCATGACGTCAGGCCACAAGCCTGAGCTCGCCATCGACCCCGAGATCAAGACCAATCCATTCGTGTTCCGGATGGAGGTGTTGCAGAGCAATGAGGTCCGCTACGCCAATCAGCCGATCGCGGTCGTGATCGCGGAGACGCTGGAGGCGGCGACGGAAGGCGCGGCGCTGCTGGCGCCGCGCTACGAGACTCTGCCCGCGCTCATCGGCCTCGACGCTGGCGACAGCTTCGTGCCGCCGGTCGTCGGCGTCGGCAACCCGACGGAAAATCACCGCGGCGATGTCGAGGCGGGCCTTGCCTCGGCCGAGAAGCGGATCGACGCGGTTTACGAAACGCCGCCGCAATATCACAACGCGATGGAGCCGCATGCGATCGTGGCTGCATGGGATGGCGACAATCTGCAGATCGACATGCCGACCCAGGGTCTCATGCTGTCGCTGGCGCGCGTTGCCGAATTGTTCGGCATCGCGCACGACAAGATCCACATCCGCAGCCCGTTTCTCGGCGGCGGGTTCGGCTCGAAGGGGCTCATGGCCGGCCCTCCGGTCCTCGGCATCATGGCGGCAAAGCTCGTCGGCAAACCCGTCAAGCTGGTGTTGCGCCGCGAGCAGATGTACGGCCCGGTCGGTCATCGTGCGCCGACGCGGCAGCGGCTGCGCATCGGCACCGATGGCGAGGGGCGCCTGACCGCGCTCGATCACCACGCGCGCACGGTGTCGAGCACGTTCGACGATTTCTACGAGCCTGCGGCCGATGCCTCGCATACGCTCTATGCGGCACCTGCGATCCGCACCTCGCATGATGCCGTGCGCGTCAATACCGGCACGCCGTTATTCATGCGCGCGCCCGGCGAGGCCACGGGCTCGATCGCGCTGGAGAGTGCGATCGACGAGATGGCCTGGGCCTGCGGCGTCGATCCGCTCGCCTTTCGTCTGAAGAACTATGCCGAGGTCGAGCCGATCACGGGCAAGCCGTTCTCCTCGAAGGCGCTGCGGGCCTGCTACGAGCAGGGCGCTGCGCGCTTCGGCTGGACGAAGCGACCGCTCCAGCCGCGGCAGATGCGTGACGATGCCGGCCTGTTGGTCGGCTGGGGCATGGGCACGGCGACGTTCCCGGCGCTGATGTTCCAGGCTGAAGCGCGTGCGGTGCTTCGCCGCGACGGCTCCGGCGCCATGGAGATCGGCGCGCATGACATGGGGCAGGGTGCCTGGACGGCGCTAGCGCAGATTGCGGCCGACGAACTCGGGCTTGATATCGACCGCGTCGAGTTCAAGGCAGGTTCATCCGACCTGCCCGATGCCGGCATTGCCGGCGGCTCGGCACACACGGCAACCGCGGGTGCTGCGATCCACAGCGCAGGCGCTGCCGTGATTGCAAAACTCGCCGATCTCGCCACCAGCGATGAGCGATCGCCGCTGTTCGGTGCCGGCAATGCCGGCGTGATCGCGCGCGATGGGAGGTTGATCCGGCGCGACGATGAAAGCCGCGGCGAAAGCTACGCCGAGATTCTCGCGCGCGCCGGCGTCGCCGAGGTCGAGGCGCGCGGCACCGGCGCGCCGAATCCGGCAGCGATGGAGGAGTATGCGATGCACGCCCATGGCGCGGTGTTCGCGGAGGTGAAGGTCGATCCCGAGCTCGGCCAGGTCCGCGTCACCCGCATGGTCGGCGCCTTCGCCGCAGGGCGGATCGTCAACCCCCGCATGGTGCAGAGCCAGCTGTTCGGTGGCATGATCTGGGGCCTGTCCTTCGCGTTGCACGAGGAAGCCATCACCGACCGCCGCACCGGCCGGATCATGAACGCCAATCTCGGCGAGTACCATATCCCGGTGAATGCCGACGTGCCGCCGCTCGACGTGATTACGGTCGAGGAGCACGACCCGCACGTCAACGCGCTCGGCATCAAGGGTGTCGGCGAGATCGGCATCACCGGCAGCGCGGGCGCGGTCGCCAACGCGGTGTGGCATGCGACGGGCGTGCGCGTGCGCCGTTTCCCGATCCGGATCGAGGAGTTGCTGACGTAGCGTTGAGGCAGCAGTGGGCGAGGCCGTCTCGCCCCCGCGTGCTAATGCAGCTTCTTACGAAGAGCCTTGAGCGCTTCTCGCTGCGACTCGATGTAGTTCGCGATGGCCTTGCGCAGCTCCTCCGAATGGAGCTTGTCGCTGTCGCGCTGCACTTCATCGAGTGCGGCCTCTGCATTTGCGAGCGTGATCTTCATAGCGAGCCCTGTTACGAAGCGGCTCCGGAAAGCGGAGGCTGCTTGGCTATGGCTCGAAACATATAGAGGATCAGGCTGCGGAAATTGAGATGGCTCAAACTCCGTAAGATACCGGTAGCCCCGTAAGATTGCGGATAACTTCAAAACGTCGGCGGCGTGCAGGCCGAGATCACCTCGCACGGCTTGCCGCCGACGCAGCGGAAGCGATGCGGGCGGCGGCTCTCGAAATAATAGGCATCGCCCGGATTGAGGATGCGGCGCTCGTCCTCGACGGTGACTTCGAGCTTTCCCGAGATCACGATGCCGCCTTCTTCGCCGTCATGGACGAGGTGAACGCGCCCGGTGTCGCTGCCGGGCTCGTAGCGCTCCTTCAGGATCTGCAGGCTGCGACCGAACAGATTGTCGCCGACTTGCCGATAGGAGATCGGCTTCTTGCCGACCTCGGTCAGCTCTTCGCCGCGGTAGAAGATCTTGCGCCGGCTCTCCGGCTCCAGCGCGAAGAACTCGGCGAGCCCCATCGGAATGCCG
Organism: Bradyrhizobium sp. MOS002; assembly: GCF_003020115.1. Lineage (GTDB taxonomy): Bacteria > Pseudomonadota > Alphaproteobacteria > Rhizobiales > Xanthobacteraceae > Bradyrhizobium. Next base: position 63,253 of record NZ_PYFX01000020.1, on the reverse strand, counting down.
TCGAGGATGCGCTTGAGCGCCCCCACGGACGGGTTCATCTGGTTGGATTCGATCAGCGAGATCGTCGAATTGGTGACGCCGGCGCGTTTGGCGAGTTCGCGCTGCGACAGCTTCTGGCGCGCCCGGATGAATCGCAGCCGTCCACCGATATCGACGCTCATGTCCCTGTCCCGTGTTGCAGGTGTTGCGGATCGCGCAAATATGGACCGGCAGCCCTAGTCAAATCAATGGCTTGCAGGCCATCAGAAAAGGACTTGTTGCGCTTTTGAAGCCGTGCCTCTGGTATGCGGTCAGCAAAGGAGCATGGCCGTGACCCTTCATCAGATTCCGAACACCATCAAGACCGACTCGTTCTGGATGCCGTTCACGGCCAACCGGCAGTTCAAGAAGGCGCCCCGCCTGTTCTCCTCGGCCGAGGGCATGCACTACACCACCGTCGACGGCCGCAAGGTGATCGACGCCTCCGCCGGCCTCTGGTGCGTCAATGCCGGCCACGGCCGCAAGCAGATCGCCGCCGCCGTCGAGCGCCAGCTGATGACGCTGGACTTCGCACCGTCGTTCCAGATGGGCCATCCGCTGGCATTCGACTTCGCCGAGCGTCTGGCCGAGATCGCGCCGAAGGGCCTCGATCGCATCTTCTTCACCAATTCCGGCTCAGAGTCGGTCGACACCGCGCTGAAGATCGCGCTCGCCTATCACCGCGCCAACGGCCAGGCGAGCCGCACCCGCCTGATCGGCCGCGAGCGCGGCTATCACGGCGTCGGCTTCGGCGGCACCTCGGTCGGCGGCATGGTCGCCAACCGCCGTGCCTTCGCCACCCTGCTGCCGGGCGTCGACCACATCCGCCACACCCACGATCTCACCCGCAACGCCTTCGCCAAGGATCAGCCCGAGCATGGCGCCGAACTCGCCGATGATCTCGAGCGGTTGGTGGCCCTGCACGGCGCCGAGACCATCGCAGCCGTCATCGTCGAGCCGGTGCCGGGCTCGACCGCGGTGTTGCCGCCGCCGAAGGGCTATCTCCAGCGCCTGCGCGAGATCTGCGACAAGCACGGCATCCTCCTGATCTTCGACGAGGTCATCACCGGCTTCGGCCGGCTCGGCACGCCGTTCGCCGCCAACTTCTTCGGCGTCACGCCGGACCTGATGACGACGGCCAAGGGCATCACCAACGGCACCATTCCCTGCGGCGCCGTGTTTGCGAGCCGCAAGGTGCATGACGGCCTGATGGTCGGCCCGGAGAACGCGATGGAGCTGTTCCACGGCTACACTTATTCGGCCCATCCGGTCGCCTGCGCCGCGGGCATCGCCACGCTCGACATCTACAAGGACGAAGGCCTGCTGACGCGCGGTGCGTCGATCGCCGAATATTGGCGCGATGCGCTGCATTCGCTGAAGGGCCTGCCCAACGTCGTCGACATCCGCAATTGCGGCCTGATGGGCGCGGTCGAGCTGTCGCCGCGTGACGGTACGGTCGGCGTGCGTGGCTACGACGTCATGGTCGACTGCTTCAATCGCGGGCTATACTTCCGCATGAGCGGCGACTCCTTTGCGCTGTCGCCGCCGCTCATCGTCGAGAAGAGCCACATCGACGACATCGTGTCGATCCTCGGCGACGCCATCAAGCGGGTGGCCTGATAATTGCTCTCGCCGTTGCGGAGTACCTCTTGCAGCGGCGAGCGTGATGCCGTGGGAGTTTGACCAAGCGTGAAAGTTTTGATCCTCGGCAGCGGTGTCATCGGTGTCACCTCTGCCTACTACCTCGCGCGTGCCGGCCATGAGGTGACGGTTGTCGACCGTCAGCCCGAACCGGCGCTCGAGACCTCCTTTGCCAATGCCGGCGAAGTGTCGCCCGGCTACTCCTCGCCCTGGGCCGGTCCCGGCGTACCGGTGAAGGCGATCAAATGGCTGCTGATGAAGCACGGCCCGCTGGTGATCCGGCCGAAGCTCGATCCCGTGATGTGGGTCTGGCTGCTCAAGATGCTGCGCAATTGCACCAGCGAACGCTACGCCATCAACAAGAGCCGGATGATTCCGATCGCGGAATACAGCCGCGATTGCCTGCGCGACCTGCGCCGCGACATCGGTATCCAGTATGACGAGCGCTCGCAGGGCACGCTGCAGCTGTTCCGCTACCAGGCCCAGCTCGACGGCACCGGTGAGGACATCGCCGTGCTCAAGCAATACGGCGTGCCTTACGAGGTGCTCAGCCGTGAGGGCTGCATCGCAGCCGAGCCGGCTCTGGCGGGCGTGAAGGAGAAGTTCGCGGGCGGGCTGCGCCTGCCGCAGGACGAGACCGGCGATTGCCACATGTTCACGCAGGCGCTGGCCAAGCATGCCGAAGCGCTCGGCGTGCGCTTCATGTTCAACACCGGCATCGACCGCATCGTCACCGACGGCGCGCGCGTCAGCGGCGTCGCGACCAGCGCCGGGATGTTGCAGGCCGATGCTTACGTGCTCGCGCTCGGAAGCTGGTCGTCGCGGCTGGTCGCGCCGCTCGATATTTCGTTGCCGGTCTATCCCGTGAAGGGCTATTCGATCACGGTGCCGATCAAGGACGCTTCCGGCGCGCCGGAATCGACCGTGATGGACGAGAGCTATAAAGTCGCCATCACGCGCCTCGGCAATCGCATCCGCGTCGGCGGCACCGCCGAAATCTCCGGCTTCTCGAGCCAGCTCTATGATGCGCGCCGCGCCACGCTCGATCACTCGCTGACTGATCTGTTCCCGCGCGGCGGCGATCTCTCCAAGGCGACGTTCTGGAGCGGCCTGCGCCCGATGACGCCGGATGGCCCGCCCGTGATCGGCCCGACGCAATACGCCAACCTTCACCTCAACACCGGTCACGGCACGCTCGGCTGGACCATGTCGTGCGGCTCCGGCCGCGTGCTCGCCGACATGCTGTCGGGCAAGAAGCCGGACATTGATGTGAGCGCGCTGACGGTGGACCGGTACAAGTACCGGTTTGGCTAAGACTCTATCCCCTCGTCATTGCGAGGAGCGAAGCGACGAAGCAATCCAGACTGTTCCCGCGGAGAGATTCTGGATTGCTTCGCTTCGCTCGCAATGACGATGTCGAGACGTCGCGGCTCTTCCTACTATCGCGGTGCGCGGAAGATGAGCACGGGGCCTACCCCGTGCCCGTCACGCAATTCACCCACAGCACCACCGCTTTGGCATCCTCGGCCGGATTTGAAAACCGGTGCGGCCTCCGGCTTGCAAAGCGAAAACTGTCGCCCGTCTTCAGCGACCATGTCTCGTTGTCCACCGTCAGCATCATCTCGCCCTCGAGCACGAGGCCGGCTTCCTCGCCGTCATGGGTGTAGAGCTCGTCGCCGGTGGAGCCGCCGGGCTCCAGATGTACCAGGAACAGATTGAGCCGGTTGTCTGCGCTCGCGGGGCTCAGCAATTGCTTCGACACGCCGGTGCGCCAGAGTTTCAGTTCGGGCCGCCGAAGTCCGCGCGTGACGATTTGGTCGGATGCGCCGTCGGCGCTCGGGCTGGCGCCGAATAGCGCGGCGATGCCGACGCCGAGCACGTCGGCGAGCGTCGCCAGTACGCGCAGCGACGGCGACGACAGGCCGCGCTCGATCTGGCTGAGGAAGCCGATCGACAGCTCCGTGCGCGAGGCGACCGTCTCGAGCGAGAATTGCCTGATCCGCCTGAGATCGCGAATGCGGCGGCCGACCGCGACATCCATCGCCGGCTCGGGCGCTTTGGCGATAGCGTTGGCTTTCACCTTCGCCTTCATCTTCGCCGGCTTTGCGGCGGCCGGTCTGTGCATTCTTTTGCCACCGCTCACGTCAAACCGCTTCCTTCATGTGCATGAAAACCGCTTGCATCGGTCGCGAAAGTGTGACCAAATTTTCATATTGGTGAAAATAGGCCGAAACGGCTCGGCCCGCAATGTCTGCGATCACGACATCTGCGAGCGCCGCCATCGGCCGGACCCAAAGGGGAATGCGATGGCGTTGAAGCGTTTTGTCCAGGCCGCAGTCGCGGTGCTCGCGATTGCCGCAGTCGTGCCGGCTTCGGCGCAGCAGGTGCTGAAGGTCGGTTCGACGCCGACCGGCATTCCTTTCACCTTCCTCGATACCAAGACCAACACCATCCAGGGCATCATGGTCGATATCGTCACCGAGATCGGTAAGGATGCCGGCCTCAACGTACAGATCGAGCCGATGGCGTTCTCGGCGCTGATTCCGTCGCTGACCTCGAGCAAGATCGATATCATTGCCGCTGCGATGTTCATCACGGCGCCGCGCAAGGAGGTCGTCGATTTCTCCGACCCGATCTATACCTATGGTGAAGGCCTCGTGGTGCCGAAGAGCGACACCAAGGCCTACGCCACACAGGACGACCTCAAGGGCGAGACCGTCGGCGCCCAGGTCGGCACGGCCTTCGTCGATGCGCTGAAGAAGTCCGGCCTGTTTGCGGACGTCAAGGCCTACGACACCATTCCCGACATCCTGCGCGACGTGAACACCGGCCGCCTCAAGGCCGGCTACGCCGACTACCCGATCCTTGCCTACAATCTGAAGCAGGGCGGCTTCCCCGAGGTGCGGCTCGTCGACAGCTACAAGCCGGCCACGGTCGGCTCGGTCGGCATCGGCGTGCGCAAGGGCGAGACCGCGCTGCTCGGCAAGATCAACGCCTCGCTTGCCAAGCTGAAGGCCAACGGCACCATCGACAAGATCCTCGAAAAATGGGGTTAGAAGGCCCAAGGTTGATAGAGGCTGATTGTTAGAGGCTGATCGAAGGCTGCCCGATGAAAGGCTTCTGGCACGACGCTGCCGAGTTCTTCCCGATTCTGATGAGCGGCGTCGTGCTGACGATCGTCGTCACCATCGGCTCGCTGCTGCTTTCGACGGTGCTTGGCCTCGTCTGGGCGATGATGCGGGTCTCCGGCATCCGCGTCCTCTCACTGCTCAGCGCCAGCCTGATCAATGTAATCCGCGGCATTCCGATCATCGTGCTGTTGTTCTACCTCTACTTCGTGATGCCCGATCTCGGCGTCACGCTCTCCGCGTTGCAGGCGGCGATCCTCGGGCTCGGCATCGCCTATTCGGCCTATCAGGCGGAAAATTTCCGCGCCGGTATCGAGGCCATCGACAAGGGGCAGATCGAGGCGGCGCAATCGATCGGCATGGGCTGGTGGTTGACCATGCGCCGCGTCGTGCTGCCGCAGGCGGTGCGGATCGTGCTGCCGCCCTACGGCAACGTCATGATCATGATGCTGAAAGACTCCTCGCAGGCCTCGACCATCACGGTCGCAGAGCTCGCGCTGCAAGGCAAGCTGATCGCGTCCTCGACCTTCAAGAACACCAACGTGTTTACGATGGTCGCGTTGATGTATCTCACCATGAGCATTCCGCTGATCCTGCTGGTCCGTCACTTCGAGAAGCGGGCCGGCAAGAAATGATCGAGCTGACCGACGTCCACAAGAGCTTTGGCGAGAACGAGGTGCTCAAGGGCATCACGGCGTCCGTCCAGAAGGGCGAGGTGGTCTGCATCGTCGGTCCCTCCGGCTCCGGCAAGTCCACCATTTTGCGCTGTATCAACGGACTCGAAAGCTACGATCGCGGCGAGATCAGCATCGACGGATTGAAGGTTGACCGCGATGCGCCGTCGATCGTGAAGATCCGCACCCAGGTCTCGATGGTGTTCCAGCGCTTCAACCTGTTTCCGCACCGGACGGTGCTGGAGAACGTGGTCGAAGGTCCGCTCTATGTGAAGAAGGAGCCGCGCGCTGACGCGTTCGAGCGCGGCCGCGCGCTGCTCGCCCAAGTGGGCCTTGCCGAGAAAGCCAACGAACATCCGCCGCAGCTCTCCGGCGGCCAGCAGCAGCGCGTCGCGATTGCGCGGGCGCTGGCGATGCAGCCCAAGGCCATCCTGTTCGACGAGCCGACCTCGGCGCTCGATCCCGAACTCGTCGGCGACGTTCTCGGCGTGATGCGCAAGCTCGCCGACGACGGCATGACCATGGTCGTCGTCACCCATGAGATGGGGTTTGCCCGCGACGTCGCAGACCGCGTGCTGTTCATCGACGGCGGCGTCATCGTCGAGCAGGGGCCGGCGAGGGCGCTGCTCAATCAACCCCAGCATCCGCGCACGCAGGATTTTTTGCGCCGCGTGCTGCATCCGCTCTGACCGGTTCTTGCCATGAACGCGCGCCTGCCTCTGCCGCCGTCTCTCTATGCCGACACCGCCGTCGCGCCGGTGGCGACGCCGCCGCTCGACGTCGACAAGACGGTCTCGGTCGCCATCATCGGCGGCGGCTACACCGGCCTGTCCACCGCGTTGCATCTGGCGGAGCAGGGCGTCGAGGCGCTGGTGCTGGAGGCGCAGGAGCCGGGCTGGGGCGCATCCGGCAATAATGGCGGTCACACCAACCCCGGACTGAAGCACGATCCCGATCAGATCGAGGCGGATTTCGGCGCTGAGCTCGGCCGCCGCATGATCGAGTTCTCCTACGGCACGACGAATTTCACCCATGATTTGATCCGCCGCTACCAGATCCCGTGCGAAGCGCGGCAGAACGGTACGCTGCGCGCGGCCTATAACGAGGCCAGCGCCGCCGCGATCGAGACAACCGCACGACAATGCATCGCCCGCGGCATGCCGGTGACGTACCTCAATCGCGAGCAGTTGCGCGAGATGACCGGCACGGATCGCTACATCGGCGCCATGCTGGATACGCGCGGCGGCGATCTGCATCCCCTCAGCTATGCCCGCGGCCTCGCGCGCGCCGCGATTGCCGCGGGCGCAAAGGTGCATGGCGAGACACCGGCGCTGTCGCTGCGTCGCGAGGGCAGTCGCTGGCGCATCGAGACACCGCGCGCGGTGGTGCATGCGGATAAGGTCCTGCTCGCGACCAACGGTTTTACGGACGATCTCTGGCCGGCGCTCCGCCGCACCATCGTGCCGGTGTTTTCCTCGATCGCTGCCACGGCGCCGCTTTCGGACGAGGTCGCGCGTGCGATCATGCCGACGCGGCCAGTGCTCTACGAGAGTGGCCACATCACCGTCTATTACCGCGTCGATCAGCAGAATCGCCTCTTGATGGGCGGCCGCGGTCCGATGCGCTGGATCAAATCGCCCACCGACGTCGCCTATCTCATGCGGTACGCCGAGCGGTTATGGCCGCAGCTCAGGGGCGTTGCCTGGACCCATGGCTGGAACAGCCGGCTCGCCATCACCGGGGATCATTACCCGCATGTGCATGAGCCCGCGGACAACATCCTGATCTCGCTCGGCTGCAACGGCCGCGGCGTCGCGCTCTCGACCGCGATGGGCGCGCAGCTCGCACGACGGTTGATCGGCGGCGCCAAGGCCGAGATCGACATGCCCGTCACCGGCATCAAGCCGATCCCGATGCACGCATTCTGGCCGGTGGGCGTGACGACGGCAGTGATTGCTGGTCGCGTGCGGGACCGGCTGGGGATCTAGCGGCAAGCAGTCCGTCAATCCGGGTCGGGCGAGCGGCGAGCGTTCCGGGACGACGCGGATCGTTGTCGCGGTGTTGGGGCGCGGCTCAAGCGATTCCCGTTGTCTTGCACCCGCAAATTCGCTATGGTTGTTTCGTATTCATTGCACAACTTTATTGCCAAGTTTTCATCGAGACGCATTGGCTGCATCGCAGCAATTTCAATTTCGGAGGGGCCATGTCCGATTTTGCGCCAGCGCCGGCCGTAACCGCGCCGCCGACCGCCCTCACATCGACAGATGTTCTGCTGAAGAATTTCGGCGATCGCATCGGCGAGCTCGAGAAGAACTCGCACAAGACGATGTTCAAGAAGCTAACCGAGAGTGCCAGCGCGAGCGCTCTGTTTCTCGGCCTGGTTCTGACTTTCGCCTCGCTTCACAGCACGTTCATTGCCAAGCCGGAAGCGGATCGCATTGCCCGCCTGAGCCAGTTCAATCAGGCCGTCAACTCCGCCGCAAAGCTGCGACAGGAGCTGATCAGATTTTCGCTGGACTCCTCGACGCCGCAGCTGCAGCTGGCGATGGCCAGTGTCATCACGCCACAGATCCTGAACGACATCGCCACCGCTCGTGCAATGCTCAAGGACATGAGGGATGAGGACATCGGCATTCCGCAGTTGCTGATCTTGATCAACGAGGCCTATACCGTCGGCGACTTCCAGATTGCCAAGTCCTTCGTCGGCAGGGCCGTCGCAAAAACCGATGTCACGCCGAATCTGCGGTCGGAGGCCCTCCGTTACCAAGGCAAGCTGCTTTACGCGTCGGCAGATCCGAGCAAGGGGCGCGCTGCGTTTATCGAGGCAATCAATGTACTAGGCGACACTGCCCAGAGCCTGGCTTCGCGCGCTTATGTCCTCGCCGATCTAGTCGTCGCAGAGTACATGACACGTGATTGCGACAACGGGGCCCAGGACTTCCAGCGCTTCGTGGATATGAGCAAGGGCCTCTACGATCAGCAGCGGCTTCAGCTCACCATGACGGTGAAGGACGCGCTTACACAGCTCCAGGGCCGCGATTGTCCGGTCCCGGCCAATTTTTCCAGTCTCTGATTGCCTGTTTTGGACTGACGATACAGCGGGGGATTCCGTGAAGAAATTTGTATTGAAGGCTTTGATGCTCACGTTCTTCGCGCTCGGCGGACTCTCCGAACGCGCCGCTGCGACCGTGCTGCCGATCTCTCCGGTCGCACAACAGACGCCGGAATGGTGTTTTGCTGCTTCAGCAGCAATGATTTTCGAGTACCTCGGCTATCCCAACCTCAACCAGTTTGGAAACTACCAGTGTGCCGTTGTTGCGGCCCAGGGTGGGCCATGCATGGCGAATTGCGGAATGTGCCTGAATGCCGGCGGAACCATGCAGAGAGTGGCGCTCATCATGCAGTCCTATGCCATGATGGCCCAGCAGTTTGCGGGTTACCAGAATGCGAGCGTCTTTCTCCAGTTCCGCGGAATTTTGTCGCCTACGGAGATTAAGCACCAGATCGACAATGATGGCCCGATCCTTGCCGGAATCAGCCCCGGCCAGATTCCATATCCGCCCGGCCTCGGCGTCAGCCAGCATGCGATCGTCGTGGTCGGCTATGAGAGCAGCCCGGCTGGTTTCGATGTGGTGTTGAACGACCCGTTCCCTTATCCCGGCGTGACCAATCCATATTTGACCGCCGGCGGCATCATGCTGCAACCGGGGCAATACCGTGTCGCGTTCCAGACATTCGTGGGGGCTTTCCACTACGGCAACTCGTTGACGTTTCGATAGCGTGTTGGGCAGGGCCAGAGACCCAAGTTTGATCAGCCTCGCTGGCCGCTACGCATTCATCAGCGGGCGCTCAGCCTTCCGCCACCGCGTCGGCCCAGGGCTGAAAGATCTCGACCGCGCCGGAATTGGTGTCGCCGGCGCGCATCACGACGCTCGGGCAGGCGAATTTCTGCGGCAAGGATTGCACCCGCGCTTCCTCATAGTCGAATCGCGCCGCGAGCGTCTCGCGTGTGTCGGCCGGCAACCTGGTATCGCCGATCACGATCGCGCCTTCGCTGGCATCGATGCGCGGCTGATGGATCGCGGCATCGAGATCCATGCCGAAATCCATCGCAAAGGACACGATCTGCATCACCGACGGCAGGATGCGGCGACCGCCGGAGGCGCCGACCGCGAGCCGTTTGCCGTCCTTGGCCTCGGCGATAACAGGCGTGTAATTGGTGAGACAGCGCTTGCCAGGGGCGAGCGAGTTGGTGGTGCCCGGCGTCGGGTCGAACCACATGATGCCATTGTTCATGCCGATGCCGGTGTGCGGCGTGACGTATTTCGAGCCGAAGGATGAGAGCAGCGTCTGCGTCACGGCCGCGATGTTGCCGTGGCGGTCGACCACGGAGAAATGCGTGGTGCAGGCGGGCGCCAGATATTCCGCGCCGAGCGAGCGCTTGCCGTCGGCATCGCCCATATCCTTGAGCCGTTCGCGATAGGCCGATTGCAGCGCGGCGGCATATTCGACATAGGTGGCCGCGTCGGGCTCGCGTCCCGGCATCAGATTCTGCTGCAACAGGCGCAGCGCATGCGCCATTGTCGGTCCGGCCGTGAGCTCCGGCGTCGCAAACACCTTGCCGCCGCGATAGGGGATCGCCAGCGGCTCGCGCAGATGGGCCCGGAACGCGGCGAGGTCTTCCACTGACAGCGCGCCGCCGTCGGCCTTGATGTCGGACGCGATGCTCCTGGCGAGATCACCTTGGTAGAAATCGCGCGGACCGGCGTCGGCGAGGTGCGCCAGTGTCGCCTTCAACGTGCCCAGCGGCAGTCGTGTCTCGGACTTGATGCCCCACGGCGCGCTCGGCGGCAGGCCGTCCTTCAGGAACGTTGCTGCGCTCGCGGGATAGCGCCGAAGATCGGCCGCCGATGCCGCGATCGTCAGCGTGGTCCACCAATCGACCAGCAGGCCTTCGCCGGCGAGGGCGACGGCCGGCGCGACCAGATCTTTCCACGGCAGCCTGGCGTGGCGGCGATGCGCCTCCTCCATGCCGGCGACGACGCCGGGCACGGCGATCGAGCCGGGGCCGTGGATGTTGCGGTCGTCCTTCACCCGCTGCCAGGGAAACAGATCGGACGCCGCGCCTTCTCCGCTGAGCGGATAGTCGGCGGTGCGCAGGCTTTGCGGCGCGCACATGCCGTAGTCGATCACCTCGTAGCGATTTTCCGCGGCACGGTAGAGCACCATCGCGCCGCCGCCGCCCATGCCGCTGTTCCAGGGCTCCAGCACGTTGAGCGCGAAGGTGGTGGCGACGATCGCGTCCACGCAGTCGCCGCCTGCCGCCAGCACTTGCGCTCCCACTTCGGCCGCCCGCCGCGATTGGGCGGCGACGATGCCGCCTTTGGATGTGACGGCGGGCTTGCGGACGGTTTGGGCGTGGCTGAACTGGTGCGGCATGATGGTGTCTGTGTGCTATCTTTGGTTGTATGGCTTCGTTGCGCTGAGCTCCGCAATTGGCGGAAGCCCGCGAAGAATGGCACATCGTCCCCACCGAGAACATCGAAAGGGCGACGCGACATGGCTGGTGTGAAACAGGCGGGGGAGGGCGCAGTCGCCAAGACGTAGATGCCAAGACGTAAATGCCAAGACATTGATGCCCGGGGCAGGCCCGGGCATGACGAATTGAGAGACCGATCAGTGGGAAGCAGGAGCCACAGGGCTCAGCGCGCGCGATCCAGCCGGCTGGCCTGATACTTGGCGTGCCATTTCGGGCCAGGCCCGCGCATGTAGTGGAGTTCGGGCCGGTAGGGATTGCCCGCGATCCGCATCAGTGTCTGCCATTTGCTGGCGACGAAGTTCAGGGGCTGGCGGAGCAGGGTCAGTGACGCGAGCAACATGGCATCACCTCAGTGCGGCTTGCCGAGCATGGCAGCAAAGGGGAGGTCGAAGATCTCCTCGCCGTCGTCGCTGCTGATATGAATCACCCAGTCGCGCCAGTCCTCAGTGCCGGGCGTCAGGATCATCGAGCGCATGATCTGGGCGGCACGGTCGCGCGCCTCGTTCAGATTGGCGACGGCGGTGCCGTACCGATCGATCAGCGTGCCTTCGGCATTGGAACAATGGAAATACATCTGGACCATACACGCCTCCTTTAGAAAGCGACTGGGGACGGCAAACCAATACCACCCGAAGCATTCGCGAAACATTCGGGCCGAGCCCGGTAAGGGAATCTACGGAGATTGGTCGGCGCCAAGCCCCCTGCTGGTTTCATCACAAGGGGGTGTTGATCAACTGGACGGCATCCCCACGGCATGGAACAACCTTGGACGGAAAGTCCGGGAGGCGCCGTGAACCACCTCACATTCTGGCGTGAGAGCCGAAGCCTGCGCGCATGCGCGGGCGCCTTGGTGGTCCTCCTGACCCTCACCTCGGTAGGCTCATCAGAACCGCTCCGCAAGAGCGGCTATGCCATCGGCATGGAGACCTGCGGCAATGCCGATCTGGCTTTTCCAAAAATCCAGATCGACATGAAGGCGGGATTTTGCGCCGGCCTCGTCGCCAGCGAGGAGGATCGGCTGAAATTCCCGCGGTCGATCATCCAGGTGCCCGGTCGTGACCTGTTTGTGGTCGCCGACATGGCGGGCTGGGGCCATACCGATGGCCGGCTGCTGTTGCTCGACCCGCGCGCACCTCAAGGACAGCGGTTCAAGGAGCTGCTGACTGCAATCGAATATCCGTTCGGCCTGTTGATCGGCCCGGACAAGAAGCTCTATGCCTCGAGCGCGGAGACGATCTTCCGGTTCGATCCGCTCGCCGACAATCCGCGCGACACCGTCGAGACCATCGTCCGTCACATGCCCGGCCGCCGGATCACGTTGCCCGACGGGACCAGGCTCGAGGAGAGCGCGCACCCGCTCAAGCAGTTTGTGTTCGACAGGAACGGCCGGCTGTTCGTCAATGTCGGCTCGCACAGCGACGACTGCATCACGCCGGCGCCGATCACGAAACCTTGCGCGACGGCCGAGGGCGCTTCCGCGATGGCATCGATCTGGCTGTTCACGCCGCCCCCAGGCGGCATCTTCCCGGCGTTGAAGTCTGGCGATGCCGACCCGCCGCACAGCGTCTACGCGCGCGGCCTGCGCAACTCGATGGCGCTGGTGCTGCATCCGAGCTTTCCCGATGCGGGCTATGCGTTCCTGCAAGGCGAGAACGGCCGCGACCTGCCTGACATTTTCAAGCCAAACGAGGAGATCAACGCGATCGAGCAGGGCAGGCATTACGGCTGGCCTTATTGCTACGATTTGTCGACGCCGAGTCCCGAATTCAGGATCGTCTTGCAGTCGGGGGTCTACAAATCGCTGTGCACCGCCAACGCGCTCTACAAGGCACCGTTCTCGCTGCTGCCGCCGCACGGCGCGCCGCTCGCGATGCTCTATTATCACGGAGCGAAATTTCCGGAGCTCGAGGGCAAGCTGCTGGTTGGCCTGCACGGCTATCGCCCGACCGGCAGCCGCGTCATCGTCTATGACGTCGACGACCACGGCTTCCCGAAGCCCGCCCCGGCGCCAGTGCGCTATCATGTCAGCTGCGCGGCCGATCCGACCCACAGCTTTCAGACCGAGGGCGGCGACGTCGCCGCCGCGCCGTTCGAGGAGCTGATCGCAGGCTGGCACCGCGTCAACGGCGCGCGGCCGCAGGGCGCTCCTGTCGGCATGACGGTCGCGGAGGACGGCGCCATCTGGCTGGTCGAGGACAAGAACCAGACCGTGATCCGGATCGATCGGACCGCGGGCGATGCGCCGCCGCCTTTGCCCTGCGACATGCGTAGCCAGGCCCTGATCGATCAACTGGCGGTCTTCGTCGCCAGGGACGCGCAGAACGGCGTCCGGCTCACCACCTTGCGCAAGGGCCTCGTCGAAAAGCATTGCGTCGGCTGTCACTCGGATTTCGGCTTGAAGCCGGGCCAATCGGACGCACAGAAGGACGCGACGGTGCTTCGCTTCATGCTGTCGCAGGATGGCTGGATCTATCCTGGTGATCCCGACTCCGGCAAGTTGCGCACGCGGCTTCGCGGGTTAGGCGCGGAGAAGCTGATGCCGCCGGGTGGCGAAGGCCTGCCCAAGGCCGAACCTGGTTACACGCGCCTGCTCGACACGGCGGATCTGCTGGTGTCAAAAATGGTTCCAGGCATCCGGATGCGGATCAAGCCCGGCCCGCCGCAGCGCAAGTTCTTTGGGAAAACCAACAAGGAATGCGGCGAAATACCGGCTGCCAAGGTCGTCGTCGTGACACAAAGGAACGCTGTAGACAAACCCGGCTTCAGCCGCTTCTTCCGGCCGGCCGATCCCTATCTGAATGGCGAGTGCAGCGACGGCGATGGCTATTACATCCGGCAGGAATTTCTGGTGCCTGTGCAGTAGCGTTGTTCTCGTACTTGCGACGGCACCGGCCCGAGCGGAAACGAAACTGTTCGAAAGCGTGCAGGTGACGCCATCGGGCGAATACACCTTTGGCATCGAAGGCCCGGCCGCCGATCTCGACGGCAATCTCTTCGTCGTCAATTTCGGCAAGCCCGGCACCATCGGCAAGCTGCCTGTCGGCGGCGCGGCGTCCGAGCCGTTCACGGCGCTGCCCGAGGGCAGCGTCGGCAACGCCATTCGCTTCGCACGTGACGGCACCATGTTCATCGCCGACTACAAGAAGCACAACATCTTCGCGATCCCGCAGGGATCGACCGAGCCCGCCATCTGGTTTCACTCCGACGAGATGAACCAGCCCAACGACATCACCATCGCCCGCGACGGCACGATCTACGCGAGTGATCCGAACTGGAAGGGCAGGGAAGGCCACATCTGGCGCATCGCCAAGGCAGCCGACGGAACGGTGCAGGGACAGCTCATGTCGGCGCCGCGCGCGATGGGCACCACCAACGGCATCGATCTCAGCCCTGATGACAAGACGCTCTATGTCGGGGAATCCAGCAGCGGCCAGATCTGGTCCTACACCGTCGGCGGCAACGAGCTCACCAGTCCAAAACTCGTCAAGGCGTTTCAGCCCGACACCGTTGACGGCCTGCGCACCGACATGGCTGGCCGCCTCTATGTCGCGCGCATCCTCAAGGGCACGATCACGTTGATGAAGGCCAATGGCGCGGTCGAGCGGGAGATCGCGCTGAGGGCGAAGGAGCCGACCAACCTTGCCTTCGGCGGCAGCGACGGCAAGACGATCTTCGTCACCCAGCGTCAGGGCGGCTTCGTCGAGGCCTTCCGCACCGACCAGCAGGGCCGCGAGCACTGCCTTCAGCGTGGGCGCTGCTGAGCTTCACGAGCGATCTGCTTCCGGCGCAGGGCGGTGCGACAGGGGCGGCATTCTTCTTGCTTGCATCTCGCCGCCGCAGGGATTTAGACATCTGTGGCACCAGAGCGTTTTCGAGCGAAGTGGATACCGGTTCGCGTCAAGAAAACGCGTCAAAATAAGAACCCCGAGCGACCACGGAGTGTTTGAGTGAAAGCCGTCCATACCGAGTTGCATCGCAGCCACGATCCGCAATTCTTCCTGGTTCGCGGTGTGGTCAAGCGCACCACCGAGCAGCCCGAGCGCGCCGACCGCCTGCTCAAAGGACTCAAGGACGGCAAGCACCAATTGGTCGAGCCGACGACATTCGGGCAAGGGCCCCGCGCGCGCGTCCACAGTCCGGAATATCTGTCGTTCCTGAGCGAGGCCTGGGACGCCTGGACCGCACTCGGCGATTCCGGTCCGGAGATGATCGGCAACATCCATCCGGTGCGCCATGCCGGGACTTATCCCACCCATATCGTCGGCAAGCTCGGCTGGCACACCGCCGACACCGCCGCGCCAATCGGCGCGGGTACATGGGCCGCGGCCTGTGCGGCGACCGACGTTGCGGTCACGGCGGCACAGATGGTGATGGACGGCGAGGATGCAACCTACGCGCTCTGCCGGCCGCCCGGCCATCACGCCTATCGCGACATGGCCGGCGGCTTCTGCTTCCTCAACAACAGCGCGATCGCGGCGGCGCATCTGCGGCAGATGCACGAGCGTGTCGTGATCCTCGACGTCGACGTCCATCACGGCAACGGCACGCAAGGCATCTTCTACGCGCGGCCCGACGTCTACACGGTCTCGATCCATGCCGATCCCGTCGCGTACTATCCTTACGTGTGGGGCTACGCGCATGAGCGCGGCGAAGGTCCAGGCCTCGGCACCAACCTCAACATCCCTCTGGCGATCGGTACGGCGGATGACGGCTACATCCAGGCGATGGACGTCGCACGCAAGGCGATCGAATCCTTTGCGCCCGGAGCCCTCGTCATCGCGCTCGGCCTCGACGCCTCCGAGCACGATCCGCTGAAGGGCCTCGCCGTCACCACGCCCGGCTTCCGCCGCATCGGCCAGGCCATCGCGAAGATGGGCCTGCCGACCGTGTTCGTGCAGGAGGGCGGTTATCTCTCGGATATCCTCGGCGCGAACCTGACCTCAGTGCTGGCGGGATTCGAAGAGGCGCGGTGATTCTCTCCGTCATTGCGAGCGCAGCGAAGCAATCCAGAGTCCCTCCCCGGAACGATTCAGGATTGCTTCGCTGCGCTCGCAATGACGATGTGGAAGGTGAGGCGACTTCATCGACATCTAAAACATCCCGCTTGCCGCGAGCGCCTTGCGGACGTGCTGCATCTCGGTCTCGTCCGCAACCATGTCGAGCATGATCGTGGTCAGTCCCTTGGCGGCAAATTCCTTCAGCTTCGCGCCGATCTCGGCGTAGCTGCCGACGAGGTAGGGGCAGTCGGCCTGGAAGGTCAGGAACGGCAGCAGCCAATAGCCATTGTCGGCGAGCTCGCCGCTCTGGCCCTCGTAGAGGCGCCGCTTCCACACCGAGTCGCTGTTTTCCATGGTGAGCGCGAGCAGCTCGCGATCGTCGGCATTATCGCGAAAACGCGCCTTTGCCGCTTGCCGTGCCTCGTCGCGTCCCTCGCGGGCGAAGATGCCAAAATTCATGCCGGGCGCATCGAGACCGCGGTCGAGATCGGGCGGCAGCATCTGCATCTTGATGCAGCCGGTCTCCTTTGCGACGCGCTGTGCCGGCTCGGACTGGCCTGCGACCAGAAATTCCGGCATCAGCTCCGGCGGCAGGCGCGGCCGCAGTTGCAGGTTGCTGGCGCGGTAGAACCGGCCCTCGAAAGTCGCCGGCCGCGGGCTTGCCAGCAGCTGGCGCATCAGCGCGACGAATTCGCCGAGCCGGACATAGCGGTCGGCATGCGACTGCTCGTCGCCGAGCCCCTGCAGATCGCTGACCGCCGTCCCCGTGATCATGTTGAGATAGACCTTGCGGCCGTGGAGCTGCGCAAAGGACGAGACGAATTTTGCCGCCGTGAACGGGTGCATGTAGACCGGATTGACCGCGATCAGCGGCGAGGATCGGGTCGTCTCGCCGATGATGTGCTGAGCCATCGCCCAGGGCTCGACGAACACGTCGTTGCCTTCGAACAGCAGGATGCCCTCGAAGCCGTTGCCGTCGGCGAACTGCGCCACCCGCATCAGCTCGCCGACATATTTCCTGGGGTCGCGGTTGCGCGAAATCGCGGGAAAGACGCGCAGCCGCCGCGGCGTCATTCAGCCGCCTCCTGCAGCGGCCACGCATTGCGGGTGATGGGAAGGCCGCCGGTGGCGCGGGAGCCGTCGGCGATCGCGAGACGATGCGAGGGCGACGGCGAGCACAGCGAGAAGCGCCAGTCTTCCGGATCGTCGGCGATATCGGGCTTGAAGCTGATCTCGATGGCTTCGCGCGAGACCTGCATCGCGAAGGCGTCGAGCGGCAGATTGAGGCCGAAACCCCTGGCCTTCAGATAGGCTTCCTTCAGCGTCCAGTAGTCGAAAAAGCGCTCGGTCGCGGCGGGCTCCGGCAGCCCGCGAAGCGTTTCGACCTCTTCCGGCGCGAAGAAGCGAAGCGCAGTCGACAGCGGCGCCACTCGACGGGACACGGTCTCGACGTCGACGCCGACGGTCTCATGCCCTGACACGACGCAGGCGACGCAGCCGTCGGCGTGCGACAGGCTGAAATGCAGCGTGCTCGAGGTCTTGGGCGATGCGATAAACGGCCGCCCGTAGCGCCCCGCCGCAAACGACCAATCGGTGGGTGCGACATCGGGTGCGACGTGCGAGAGCGCGAGCCGCAACATCGCGTGCGCGAAAATATACTGCCGCTGGTGCCGCTCGAACATGAAGCGGTCGGCTCGTCCCCGTTCGTCGACCGAGAGCAGGCGCCGGCACGCATCAACCGTGTCCGGCGCGTCAAAAGTCTCGATCAGTCCGACAAACAGTTCAATTCTGTCGTCTGCCATCAATTGGGCCCATGGCGTCAGGCCGGGGCCAAATCCCCTGCCGTGACGGAAGAATCAACTGAGCAAGAATCAACTGAGCGGACCGCTTCTAGCGGTCCACTCGGGCGAATCCTTGTCGATTGCTGGCCGGTTTACGGGCGCAAGCTTGTGCGAGACCCCAACTCGACACGCGAGCGGCCAAAATCTGAAACTGAAGCCCGAAAACTGAAGCCTGAAGATTCGTGCGGCGTCCCGGCCGACGAGTCTTACGTCTTCTTCTTCTTGGACTTCTTGGACCCGCCCAGCATCGAAATGCTGGCGTCGACGTCCTTCAGCGCGGACTGCAGCTTCTTCTTCTCGGCGCCGAGCAGTTTCTGCAGGGCCTTGCGGTCCTTGTCGCTCAACGAGGTGCCCTTGGTAAATTTGATGAAACCCATAACGAACTCCCCGGTTGAAAATAATCGTCCAAATCAAAACGCGAGAATAATCTTGCGCGATGGCGCCAAATAATCAAGATGCAACTTGGTCATTCACAGCTTTGACGAGTGAACCCGTATTCGCCCGTGCTTTACGTCATGCCGCCCTGCGATTGAGCAATCGGCCGAGCGGTGCATTGGGTTGGGCGAGGGCCGCCCCGAGCAGCGCGACGAGATCCTCCATCCACTGGCCAACCGTGGCGCCGTCGAGCAGCTCGCTCTTGTAATTGCACGAACCGGTGATTCCCGTCGGCCGCTCCTTGAGCATCAGCGACAGCCAGGTCTGGTCGATCGGCAGCACCGGCTGGCCCTCGCGCGCGATGTTGCCGATCGACCCTGTCGTGAGATCGGGCAGATCGAGCGGCTGGCGCAGCGGATTTTGCAGGGTGAAATAGACCTGGAGCAGCGAGGCTGGATCGACCCCCTCCTGCTCCAGATGGTCGGCCAGGATGTTGAACGGCAGCTCCTGGCGCGCATGCGCGTCAAGCACGCTCTGGCGGACCCGGGCCACGGCCTGCGCGAACGACAGCTCCGGCGTGATTTTGGTGCGAACGATCACCGTGTTCTCGAAAGGGCCGACGATCCGGTCGGTGTCCGGCTGGGCGCGATTGGCCATGGCGGTGGCGATTGAGATGTCGTCGCGGCCGGTCCGCGCCAGCAGCACGGCTTTCAAGCCGGTCAGCAGGCACATGAACAGCGTGCAATTGTGCTGGCCGGCGAAGGCCGTGAGCCGGCCGATCAGCTCACGCTCGAGGCTGACCGGATGGTGCCCCGTGGACGCGCCCGGGCTTGATTCGCCCTCGAAGAGAGGGGCCGCCCCGCGCAAATTCTCCGTCCAGTCAGCCGCCTGACGACGGGCGGCATCGGTGCCGCACCACCAGCGCTGCCAGCGCGCCACGTCCGAAAAGGCCGGCGGCCGTTTCGGCAGCGGCACCGACGGATAGCCGGCCAGTGCCGCATAGCGATTGGACAATTCCTCGAACAGCACGCCGATCGACCAGCCGTCGACGACGGCGTGGTGCAAAGTCAGCAGCAAGACGTGATCGCCATCGTGGAGCCGCAACAGGCGGGCGCGCAGCAGCGGTGCGCGCGTGGTGTCGATCGGGGCATAGGCCTCCTGTTCGATCAGGAGATCGATCTTGCGGAGTTCCAGGGCCTTGCGCCGCTTGTTGTCGTGGGGCTGACCGTCGCCGATCGTCTCGACAGTCAGGACACGGCCGAGGGCGCCGGGCGCAGCGATACGGCTGACTGGCTCCCCGCCGCTCCAGCCGAAACCGGTCCGCAGCGATTCGTGCCGGCGCACGACATCGTCGATCGCCTGCGCAAGCGCGGCCGGATTCAGCGGCCCCTGGAGACGGAACGCGAAAGGCAGGTTGAACAGCGGCAGATCCGGAAGATTCTGCTCGATCCGCAGCATCTGGTCCTGCACGATCGAGAGCGTGGGAGGGCTGCCTTCGGCCAGGCTCGCTCCAGCCAGTCTTGCCAAACTTGCGGCCGGCTTGCGCGGCTTTGCCGCCACGGCCTCGTCGACGCGCCGGGCAAGCTCGTCGATCGTCGGTGCCTCGAAGATGGTCTTGATCGGCAGCGACACGCCGAGCGCCCGGGCGATGCGCGCCATGACTTGGCCCGCCAACAGCGAATGGCCGCCGAGGTCGAAGAAATTGTCGGTGACGCCGATGCTCCCGACCTTCAAGAGGTCGATCCAGATGTCGGACAGCACCTTTTCGGTGAAGCGCCGCGCCGGCACGGTCGCATCCGGTCCGGGCGTTTCCTGCTGCGTCGGCGCCAGCAGCGCGGTCCGGTCGATTTTGCCATGGGCATTGAGCGGCACCTCATCCAGGAACAGGAACGCGGACGGGATGGCATGGCCCGGCAGCCGGCTCTTCAGGAAGTCGCGCAGCTCGCTGGCGCTGCTCCGGCTGCCGGATCTTGCGACGATATGGGCAATCAGTCTGACATCGCCGCTCGCTTCCCGACGCGCCTCGACGATGCCGGCGCGCACATCCGGATGGTCGGCAAGCGCGTTCTCGATCTCCTTGAGCTCGATGCGGTAGCCGCGGACCTTGACCTGATGGTCGGCGCGACCAAGGCATTCGATCGTGCCGTCGGCGCGGCGGCGGGCGAGGTCGCCGGTCCGGTACAGCCGGCGGCCTGCCTGGCGCGAGAACTGATCGGGCAGGAAGCACCGCCGGTTCTGCGCGGGATCGTTGACATAGCCGCGGCCTACACCGGCGCCGCCGATGCAAAGCTCGCCGGTCACGCCGACCGGCTGCGGCTGCAGGTTTGCGTCGAGCACGTAGAGCTGCGTGTTCGGCAGCGGTGCGCCGACGGGGACATGGCCCGTGTCGGTCGCCGGCGCCTTGGTCAGGCGATGCAGCGAGACGTCGTCGGAACATTCCGACGCACCATAGGCATTGATCAGCGGTACTCTCGGACAACGGGCGAACCAGGCCTTGCAGAGATCGACGGGCAGCGGCTCGCCCGTCGAGATCAGAAGGCGCAGCCTCGCAAAGGCGTGTCGGATCTGTGTCTCGTCCATGCGATCGAGGATCACACGCAGCAGCGAGGGAACGATTTCAAGCACCGTGATGCCCTCGCGCTCGATCTCGCACGCGAGCAAGATCGGGTCTTGCACGATCGCGGTACCGCAGACATGGACGCGCGCGCCGACCATGGGCCCCGCGAGGAATTGCCACACCGAGATGACAAAACTCTGCGGCGCGGTCTGCGCGATCACGTCCCGGGACGAAAGGTTCAGCTCGGAGATGAGCGAGGCCAGATGGTTCGAAAGCCCGCGCTGCTCGATCATGACGCCCTTGGGCGCGCCGGAGGATCCGGAGGTGTAGATGAGATAGGCAAGGCTCGACGCCGCGCGCCGCGCCGCGCGGGCCGGCTTGGTCGACGCTGGCGCGATCGCGTCCTCGAGCTCGGCCACCTGAATGCGCTCGACCAGCGGTTCGAGCAGCGCCTCCGCCATGGACGACTGCGCCCGTCCGATCAGCAACATGCGGGCGCCGCTCGATCCGAGGATGGTTGCGTGCCGTGCCGGCGGCTGGTCGGGATCGAGATTGAGGAAGGCGGCACCCACGCGTTGCACGGCGATCATCGCGGCGAGCAGGTCGGGCCCGCGATCCGCAAGCAAGGCGACCACGGCCTCGGCGCCGACGCCTTCGAGGGCCAGCCAGCGCGCTGCCGCCTGGCTGCGGCGCGCCAACTCACGATAGCTCAGGGATGTGCGGCCGTCCGAGACCGCGATCGCGTTCGGCGTCTTCTTGACCTGGCAGTCGAAACGTTCGCTCAGATTGTCGCGCGTGGTGAAATTGGCCGGCATGCCCCGGCCCTGCGCCAGCAGCTGCCTGTGTTCGGCCTCGGTCAGAAGCGGCAGGTGCGAGATGCGCTGCTCCGGATCGGCGATGACGGATTTGAGCAGGGTTTTGAACTGAGCTGCCATGCCCTCGATCGTCGCCGCGTCGAACAGATCGGTGGCGTATTCGAAGAAGCCGGTGAAACGGCCGTCGGCCTCGACCAGTTCGAGCGTGATGTCGAATCGCGCCACCTTTGGATCGATCTCAATCCGCCGCGTCGACAGACCGGAGAAAGATGCCGCCTCGATCGAGGCGTTCTGCAGGATGAACATGATCCGGAACAGCGGATTGCCGTCGCTCCTTCGCGCGATCTGAAGCGCGCGCAGGACCTCTTCGATCGGGAGGTCCTGATTGCGATAGGCATCGAGCGTGACCTGCCGCACCCGGCGCAACATGTCGCCGAAGCTTGGATCGCCGCCAAAATCATTGCGCAGGATCAGGGTGTTGGCGAACAGTCCGATCAGGCGCTCGCTCTCGATCTGGTTGCGGTTGGCGATCAGCGAGCCGGTCGCGACGTCTTCGTGTCCAGTGTGACGGAACAGCAGGCACTGGAACACTGCGAGCAGGGTCATGAACGGCGTGACGCCCTGGTTCTGGCTCAGCGCGCGCAGGTCGGCCGACAGGGTCCTGGAGAATTCGAGATAGTGACGGGCACCGTGGCCGCTCCAGACCTCCGGCCTTGGCCGGTCGGTTCGCAGCGGCAGCGTGGTGACGCCGTCGAGCTGTGTCCGCCAGTAATCGAGCTGCTCCTTTGCGGCCGGCGTCTTGGCCCAGCTCTGCTGCCAGAGCGCGAAGTCGCGGTACTGGAAGGCGGGCGAAGGCAGTGCCGCCACGTCGTTCTTGCGCGCTGCCGAATAATGGGCGGCGAGTTCTTCCCAGAACAGCCGCTGCGACCATCCGTCGGTGACGAGGTGATGGACGTTGACCACGAGCGCGTGGCTGCTCTTGTCGAACGAGAGCAGCGTGACCTTCAGCGGCGCCTCGTGCGCAAGGTCGAACGGATGCTGCGCGAGCCGGAGCGCTTCACGCCTGACAACAGCGGCTCGCTTGTCCGCGGGGCAGGGCTTGAGCTTGATCCGCTCGAACCGCGGCGGCGATTGCAGCACAAGCTGCACCGGTTCGCCCTCGCGTTCGATGATGACCGACCGCAACGCCTCATGGCGCGCCGACACCGCGGTGAGGCTCGCGGAAAGTGCGGCGACGTCGAGCCCACCCTTGAGGAGCGCGACTTCGACCACGTTATAATTGTAGCGCGTTGGATCGAGCCGCGAGAGCACGTACATCCGCTGCTGCTGGAACGACAGCGGCGCGTCTGCTTCCGTGGCCTGGCGCCAGGCCGGGAGCATCGTCTCGCGATGGGTGGCGGCCGTCTCGATCCGGGCCGCAAGCGCGGCGGCGGTGGCGCAATCGAAGACGTCCTCGAAAGAGAAGTCGACATTGAAGCGTTCGCGCAGGCGCGAGCGCATCTGCGTCACGGCGAGCGAATCCGCGCCGAGCGCGAAGACGTCCTGTTCGCTCCCGACCTGCGGCAGCTCCAGCAAATCGGCCCAGATCCCGGCGAGCTCGGTCTCCAGCGCGTTGCGCGGCAGACGGGCCTCCTCCTCCTCGCCGCCGCCCATTGTTGCAATCAGCTCGGCGAGCGCATTGCGCTTGACCTTGCCGCTGGCGCCTTTCGGCAGCGCCGCCACGCTGCGGATCAGGCTCGGCACCTTGTAGGCCGCGAGCCTTTTCCGGGCGAACTGGCGCAACTGGTCGGAGGTCGCCTCGGAATTCGGCCGCAGCACCACGATGGCGGCGACGTTCTCGCCGAGCTTCGGGTGCGGGACGGCAAACACGCCGGCCTCCAGCACCGCCGGATGGCTGAGCAGAACCTCTTCCACCTCCAGGGGCGAGATCTTCTGTCCGCCGCGGTTGATGACGTCCTTGATACGGCCGACGATGAAGAGATAGCCGTCGGCGTCGAGATAGCCGAGATCGCCGGTCCGGAACCAGCCGTTGCGGAAGGCGGCTTGCGTCGCCGCGTCGTCATTATAGTAGCCGCGGCTCATATTGGGTCCGCGCAGCATGATCTCGCCGTGCTCGCCGCTGGCGAGCGCGCGGCCCGTCTCGTCCATGATTGCGATCTCGGGGCCCGCGGCGCAGCCGACCGATCCGATCTTGCGCAGCTCGAACGGGTTGGCCGCGATCTGCGAGGCCGCCTCCGTCATGCCGTAGGTTTCGAGCACGGGAACGCCGAACGTCGCCTCCAGCCCGTCGAGGATCGCAGGCGCGAGCGAGGCCGAGGCGGAGCGGATCACGCGCAGCGACGACGATCGGGCAAGATCCGGGTTCGCTTCCGCCGCCGTCAGCAGCGCGCGATGGATGGTCGGCACGGCCGTGTACCAGGTCGGTTGCAGCTGCCGCATCCAGCCAAAGAAGGAGGATGCGTCGAAACTCTCGGTACAGATCACGCTGGAGCCCGCGGCCAGCGCCGTCAGCAGGCCGGAGATCAAACCATGGGCGTGAAACAGCGGCAGGACGTTGAGCAGACGATCGTGGGACGCGAGCGACAGCACGCGGCCGGCATTGTAGGCGGAGAGGCATACATTGCGATGCGTCAGCGGCACCATCTTCGGCCGCGCCGCCGTGCCCGAGGTCAGCAGGATGAACGCGTCGTCGTCGCCGCGCGAGACGCCGCTGCTGCTCGCCGGTCTAATGGCCGGCCCGACGAACGTGCCGCCGCCGAGATCGTCTTGCGACCCCGGCACGAAATCGATCACGGCAATATCGAGCGCCTTGGCGACATCGCGGCCCGCCGAGTTCGTGTCGGCCCGGGTGACGAGCGCCGTCAGCTTCAATTCGCTGAAATAACGTTGCAGCTCGTCCGCCGTCAGATCGGGATTGACGGGGACGCAAGCGCAGCTCGAGGCGACCGCGATCAGCGCCAGTGCGCTGCGCGGCAGCGCAACCGCAATGCGGTCGGCAGGGGCGATGCCAAGCCCGCGCAGCGTGCGGACGAGATCCTGCGTCCGCGCGCCAATCCCGCCGTAGTTGAGGACCGGCCGGCCAGGGGCGAGGAGGGCGGGGGCCGTCGGCGTCGTGCGGGCATGAAAATCGAGAAGACCGCCGATATGTGTGAATATCTTCGTTTCGGCCGTCGTGCTGGCTGATCCCTGCGGCGCTGGGCGTATGACGTCCGACAATTCCGTTCCCTTTTGATCCGATTGGGCTATTCTTCCAAGAAGTTAGGGAACGCGTCCAGTCTGAGGTGAAGTTTTGGCCCCAAAATCTGTGGTTGCGGGGCCCTAAGCCCTTCGACGGAGTGATGGGTCGGGCAGAATCACCATGCTGGAGAATGAGCCGGTCACGGGAACGGAAGGCGGGCTGAAGCGCTGGCTCGAGGGTATCGGTCTTAGCCACTATACCGATCTCTTCGCGCAGCACCGTCTCGATCTCGACGTCATGGGGGACCTGACCGAATCCGATCTGGTCGAGCTCGGCTTGCCGCTTGGCGATCGGAAGCGGCTCCAGCGGGCGATGTCCGCGTTGTTCCGGGCCGAAACCGCGGAGAAGGTCGACGCGACGGCGCGCCCGCAAGTCCGGACGGAGGTCGGCGCCGAGCGGCGTCAGCTCACCACCATGTTCTGCGACATGGTGGATTCCACCTCGCTCTCGGTGCAGTTCGATCCGGAAGACGTGCGCGACATGATCGCGAGCTTCCGCGAAACCTGTGTCCGCGTGGTGAAGCATTACGAAGGTTTTGCCGCCCGCTTCGTCGGGGACGGCATTCTGGTCTATTTCGGCTATCCGACCGCACATGAGGACGACGCCGAGCGCGCCGTGCGCGCGGGGCTGGAAATCGTCCGGGTGCTGTCGACCGCCCGCGAGATCGAGCCGCGTGGTGCGCTCAGCCACTCACCCGCCGTCCGCATCGGCATTGCGACCGGCATCGTCGTGGTTGGCGACCTGGTCGGACAGGGCACCGAAGAGCGCGACTCCGCGGTCGGAGAAACCGTCAATCTCGCCGCGCGCCTGCAAGGCCTGGCGCCGCCCAACGGTGTGGTGATTTCCACGTCGACCCAGTCGCTGCTGAAGGGGAAATTCGACTACCGCGATCTCGGCGTCCACGCGCTCAAGGGCATCTCGGAGAAAGCCCAGGCCTGGCACGTGATGCGCGCCTCGCGGGTGGAGACCCGCTTCGCCGCCGCGATGGGCACGCGGCTGACCCCGCTCGTCAACCGCGAGGAGGAGATTGCGCTGCTGATGGGACGCTGGCAGCAGGCCAAGGAGGGCGAGGGCCAGGTCGTGGTCAAGTTCGGCGAGCCCGGCATCGGCAAGTCGCGCATCATCCAGGAAATCTTCGAGCGCATCGCGGGCGATCGCCATGGACAGGTCTCGTTCCAGTGCTCGCCCTATTACACCTCCACGGCGTTCTATCCGTTCGCAGAGCAGCTCAAATTCTCTCTCGGTCTCGATCGCGAGGATGCGTCCGCGCAGTCGTTGGCGAGCCTCGAGACCGCGATCGCCGCCGCTCATGGCGACATCGAGCAGGTTGCGCCGCTGTTTGCCGCGCTGTTGTCCATTCCGACCGGTGACCGCTATCCGCCGCTCGAGCTGTCGCCGCAGCAGCAAAAGGATGCGACCGTCGCGGCGCTGGTCAATCATTTCCTCGGCCTGGCGCGCGAGCAGCCGCTGGTGATCGCATTCGAGGATCTGCACTGGATCGACCCGACGTCCCGTGAGGTGATCGATCTCCTGGTCGACCGGGCGCAGAACCGGGCAATCCTGGTCATCATCACCGCGCGCACCGAATTCCAGCCGAGCTGGAACGCCCATTCGCATATCACGACCCTGGTGCTGAGCCGGTTGAGCCGGCAGTTGCGCGCGACGCTGGTCGAGCGTGTGGCGGGACGCGAGCTTCCCAAGGAAGTCATCGAGGAAATCATCGTCAAGACCGACGGCGTGCCGCTGTTCCTGGAGGAGCTGACCAAGACGGTTCTCGAATCCAACCTCCTGACCGAACGGCACGGGCGCTACGTGCTGTCGGGCCCGTGGCGGCAGCTCGCGATCCCGGCGACGCTGACGGACTCGCTGATGGCGCGGCTGGACCGGATGGGACCGTTCAAGCGGATCGCGCAGATCGGCGCCACCATCGGCCGCGAATTCTCCTACGAGACTCTGCACGCGGTCGCCAACACGCCCGCCGAACAGATCGAGGCCGCGCTCAATCATTTGGAGGAGGCCGGGCTGATCATGCGCCGCGGCCATCCGCCCGACGCGCTCTACTCCTTCAAGCACGTGATGATCCAGAACGCCGCGCATGCGAGCTTGCTGCACAGCGAGCGGCGCAAGCTGCATTCCCGGATCGCCCAGGTGCTCGCCGAGATGTATCCCGAGAAGACCGAGCGCGAACCGGAACTGCTTGCCCATCATTTGACCGAATCCGGCCAGAGCGAGGGCGCCGCCAGCTTCTGGCTCAAGGCCGGCAAGCAGGCGGCCAAGAGCGGCGCCAATCTGGAGGCGATCGGCCATCTGCGCCGCGGCCTCAGCGTCGTGCAAGCCAATGCGCGCATGCAGGGCGCCGACGAGATGGAGCTCGAGCTGCGCATCGCGCTCGGCAACGCGCTGATCGCCGCCAAGGGCTATGCCGTGCAGGAGGTCGAGGAGAACTACGTCCGCGCCCTCGAACTCGGCCAGCAGCTCGACGACGACGAAAAGGCCTTCGCCGCCACGCGCGGGCTCTGGGTCTGTCATTTTATCCGCGCCGATCTGACCCGCGCGCACGATCTCAGCGTCGAGCTGTTGAAGTTCGCCAAGCGCGAGCGGCTGAACGAGGGGACGCAGCCGGCGCAGCAGACCGGCTATCTGATCGAGGCGCATCGCTCGATCGCGATGACCATGCTCTATCGCGGGCGCTTTGCCGTGTCCCAGCACCATCTGCATCGCTGCATCAACCTCTACAGCCCCGACCTGCACTCCGATCTGATGGAGCGGCACGGCACCGATCCCGGCGTCGTCTCGCTGTCCTATCTCGGCTACCTGCTGTGGTTCCTCGGCCGGCCCGACGCGGCGCGCCAGCACAGCGAGCAGGCGATCGCGAACGCCGAGAAGATCCGCCACCCCTTCACGCTCGCCTTCGCGCTCGTGTTCGGCGCCTATCTCTGCCAGCATTTGCGCGATGTCGAAGGCACGCGCGACCACGCCAACCGCGCCATGATCATCGCCACCGAGCACAATTTCCTGCACTGGAAGCAGCAGGCGGCGATCCTGCGCGGCTGGGCGCTGGCGCAGCTCGGCGAGGCCGACGAAGGCCTCAGCCAGATGCGGTTCGGCCTCGACGAATACGAAGCGATGGATTCCTGGCTCGCCGGCTGCTGGTTCCGCTGCCTGCTCGCGGAGGCCTACGCCAAGGTCGGGATGCGCGAGGCCGCCTTGCGCGCGCTGGACGGTGCGCTCGCGACCGCAAGACGGACCGGCGACCACTCCTACCTCGCCGAAGTCTACCGCCTGCAAGGCGAGATCACCCTGTCGGACGGCGATCCGGCCTCGGTGCCGGAGGCCGAGGACCTGTTCAACCTGTCGCTGGAGATCGCGCGCAAGCAGGGCGCGCTGTCGTGGGAGCTTCGCACCGCCGTCAGCCTCGCGCGCCTGTCGCACGAAGCCGGCAAGCGCGAGCACGCCAGGCTCCTGCTCGTACCGATCGTCGGCAGGTTCAGCGAGGGCTTTTCCACGCCGGACCTGAAACAGGCGATGCAACTGATCGACGAGCTCGGCGCGGACGTGCCTGTTCGCGAACAGGCCGCCCCCGTGAGATGAGCGATCTTGCCGCCGCGCGTGCGCGTTACGTGGAGCTGATCGCAAAGCGCGAGCGGATCTCTTCAACGCGCCTGCTCGAAGCCCTCGCCACTGTTCCGCGCGAAAACTTTCTGGCGAAGGGGCCCTGGCGCATCAAGAGCGAGGCGGCGCGCAATTATCGGCTGACGCCGGATGCCGATCCCGTTCATCTCCAGGACAATGTGCTGGTCGCGATCGATGCGCGCCGCAAGCTCGACACCGGACTGCCGAGCCTGTGGGCGCACTTCATCGATTTGCTCGACGTCGGGGAAAAAGACCGTGTGGTCCAGATCGGCTGCGGGCTCGGCTATTTCTCGGCCGTGCTGTCGAAGATCGTGGGGCCGAAGGGCAGGGTGCGGGCGATCGAATGCGACGAGCGGCTTGCGGCGCGCGCCGCGACCTATCTTGGCGCCTATCGCAACGTCGCGGTCGTCCATGGCGACGGATGCGAGGACATCGGCGAACCCGCCGACGTGATCATCGTTCATGCCGGCTTCTCGCAGCCGCATTCGCTCTGGCTTCGGTCGCTTCGTCCGCGCGGCCGGCTTCTGGTGCCGCTGACCCAGCGGGACCGCGAAGGCGCCGCCCTCAAGATCACCCGCAAGGGCAAGGGGTTCGAAGCCGAGGCGGTGCAGCAGATCCGGATCTTCCCCGGCCAAGGCCGGGGTGTGACCGCGCTCGACGACCGCGTCGCGGACTGGTGGCAGCGCGCTTCCGCGCTGGCGCCGCTGCGCTTTCGCGGCATCGCGCAGGGGCTGCCGTCGGATGGCTAATGCTTCGTTTCATTTTACCTTGATTGCGAATGTAAGTTTCCAACCCGTCTCGGCCCCGCTATGACTACGGCCTGATCGCCATACGAGCGCGCCATGCATTCCGTTGCCCTGCTGACCGCCAGCTACGCCAAGGATATCGAGCGCTTTTCGCTGCTCAGCGAGAGCATCGACACCTGGTTGACGGGCTACACGCGGCATTATGTTCTCGTTAACGATGAGGATCTGCCGCTGTTCGCGCGGTTCGCTTCCGACAAGCGTGTCATCGTTCCCGCCTCGCGCTATTTGCCGAAATGGCTGTGGGCGCTGCCGCCAGCTCTTCAGTTCATCAGCAAACGGCGCGTCTGGCTGTCGCTGCTGTCGTCACCTGTTCATGGCTGGCACATCCAGCAGATCCTCAAGATCGCCGGCGTCCTCAACGCGCCCGAGCAGCGCGTCTGCATCCTGGATTCGGACAATCTCTTCTTTCGCGAATTCGACGTCGGCCAATACGCCGGCACCGAGAAGACGCCGTTGTTCGTCACGCGCAACGGGATCGACGCCGCCCACCCCTTGCATGTCCTGTGGCTCCGCACCGTCGATCAGCTCCTTGGCATCAAGGACCGGTCCTTCCCCGCGGACGACTATGTCGGCAACGCACTGGTGTGGGACAAGGACACCGCGCGCGCGATGACAGACGCGATCAAGTCGGCAACGGGATTGAACTGGGTTCTGGCACTGTGCCGGAAGAAGAAGTTCTCGGAATACCTCATGTACGGCCATTTCGTCGCGAACTCGCCCGCGCATCTGGCCGCCCATCGCGTCACCGAAGACAGCATCGCGGTCTCGCATTGGGACGATACCCGCCTCGACCGTCCCGCCATCGAAGCGATGATGCGCGCCGCTTCGCCCGACCAGGTGGCGCTGTGCATCCAGTCCTATTCGTCGACCTCGATCGACGACATCCGCGACGTGTTCCGCCTCAGTTCGCGCGACCGTCGCGGTCCGAGCCTGTCGCCGGATCACATGGGCGACGAGGCCGAATTCGAGACGCCGAAGACGCGCTAGAGCATCATCCGGAAAAGCGTGCAGCGGTTTTCCGGAAAGATCATGCTCAAAATAAAGCCGCTCAAACGTCTCTCGTGAACTTTCCGATCACGTTCATGAACGGCTTCGGCTTGAACTCGCCGTCGAGCGGCAGAGGACGGTTCGGCTGCTTGTCGGCGCGGGCAAAGGTGCCGTTGATCCAGCTGTAGCGGTCCGAGAGGCCCCAGGTCAGGATCGAGCGCACCGGTCCGCTGGTCGAGATCGCGGTCAGGAGATCATCGACGCGCTTGGCGACGATGGCATCGCGCTCCGCCGGCGTCCCGGTCAGCTTCTGGTCGTCGACATCGAGCTCGGTGACGTACACCTCGAGGCCCCAGGCGCGCAGCTCGGTGACGAATTCGGCGAGCCCATGGGTGTCGATTTCGAGCTCGGCATGCAGATGCGATTGCAGTCCCACGGCGTGCAGCGGCACGCCCTGGTCGAGCAGCTCCATGATGAGATTGCGGTAGGCCGCGCGCTTCGCAATGAACGTGTCCTTTGCCGACTCGATGTCG
This sequence comes from Bradyrhizobium sp. MOS002, assembly GCF_003020115.1. Classification (GTDB taxonomy): domain Bacteria; phylum Pseudomonadota; class Alphaproteobacteria; order Rhizobiales; family Xanthobacteraceae; genus Bradyrhizobium. The sequence goes on along the minus strand of NZ_PYFX01000020.1, from coordinate 32,471 downwards.
TATTCGTTGATCGCGAGCTTGACGAATGGGTCGGCCGCGGCCGCCGTGCGAAACGCCAGCGGAATCCAGCGATTGCCCAGATGCTGCGTCCAGAACGAGTCGCGCCGGTCTTTTGGACTGCGCGGATTGTCCGGGATCGGCTCGTTGACCACGTCCCACGACGTCAGCTTGTCCTTGTAATAGGAGACGACGGTGCCGATGTGGTCGACATAGGCGCGTTCGACGCCTTTGGCATCCTTGATCTGCTTGGTCCAGTCCGGAATGTCGTGATACCAGGCGAGCGCGTGGCCGCGCATCGTCAGGTCGTTCTGCCGGGCGAAATCCAGGATCGCGTCGGCACGTTCGAAGGCAAAGGTGTGCGCGTCGGGACGCAGCATCGGCCATTTCAGCTCGAGCACCGGAACCACCTGCGTGCAATAGGTGCTGATGGCTTCGCCGAGCCTGGGATCGGCTTGCAGATCCCAAAGCGTGGCCGCGGCACCAAACCCCTGATAGCGCTGGGCGAGTTTCGACGCCGGCGCCGCGGACGCAGATGCGCCCGCCGCGAGTGCTGCGGCGCTGCCGAGGAGAAATTCGCGTCTGTCGAGCCTGGTCACGGCATTCCTTATCGAGCCAATGCGCCACCGTACCAAGCGACGCCCTGCAACGCCGGGGTTTCCCCTCGTTGGGTTAACTTTGCCATCCGCGAATCTCGGTTCCTTTTCGTCGCCGCGCCGCCGTCAGGGAAGGGCAAATTTAACGCTAACCCGCGAAAGCGGCTTCAAAGCCGCATTCGCCGCCCGATCTCCAGACTTATGTGACACTCTTGAGGGATGCTGCGGCGCAATTCGTTCGCCCCGCCATGGTCCAATTGATGAACGGCCGTCACACTCGCAACAACGTTGCCGGTCCCGTGCTCGCATGCTGAATCGCCATTTCTCGATTTATCTCGTTGCCTACATCCTGCCTGCGGCGGTGGGCTTCTTCGCCGTCACGGCCTACACGCGGCTGCTGACGCCGGCGGAGTACGGCGTCTATGTCGTCGGCATCAGCCTGGCCGGCATTCTGGGCGCGATCTTCTTTGCCTGGATCAAGCTCTCGGTGTCGCGCTATCAGGCGATGTCGGCCGAGGTGGATTTTCGCGGCACGGCAATGGTCGCCTTCGCGCTCACCGTTGCCGTCCTCTGCGCCACCACGCCGCTGGTCTTCCTGTTCCGCAGCGATCTCAGCGTCGGGCTGCTGCTGGCCAGCATGTTCGTCGCGATCATGGCGAATGCCGTCGATGTCGGCCAGGAGTTCGAGCGCGCAAAACTGCGCCCTTACAGGTTCGCGGCGATCTCGATCGTGCGCAGCGTGTCGAGCGTCGGTTTCGGCCTGCTCGGCATCTGGCTCGGCTGGGGTGGACTGGGACTGCTCGCCGCATTCGGCCTGGGTTCGCTCGCGGGGATCATCCTGAACCTCGTCGGTGACCGCACCAGGATCGCGCGCTTTCAGCGCAGCCAGTTCGTGCAGCTCGCGCGCTACGGCCTGCCGCTGACGCTGGCCGGATTGTCCGTTGCGGTCTACTCGGCCTGCGACCGCCTCATCGTGGCTTATTTGCTCGGCAAGGACGCCGCCGGCATCTTTGGCGTCGCCGCCGATCTGCCGCGACAGTTCATGGTCATGATCGCCTCCAGTGTCGCCGCTGCGACCGTGCCGCTGGTGTTCCGGTCATTGTCGGACAAGAACACCGAGACGACGCGGGAGCGGCTGACCGAGAGCCTCGAACTTCTGCTCGTCGTGGTCGCGCCCGTCGCCGTCTGGCTTGCGCTTGCGGCCGACCAGGTCGCCGGCACGCTGGTCGGCGTCGACTTCCGCGCCGGCGTATCGGTATTGCTGCCGACATTGGTGCTCGCGCGCTTGTTCGGCATCGCCAATCAATTCTACGTGCAGATCAGCTTCCAGCTTGCCGAGCGACCGTTCATGCTGGCGGCGCAGTCGTTCCTGACGCTGGTTATCAGCGTGGCGTTGATGTTCGTGCTGGTGGCCGGCCATGGCCTCTACGGCGCGGCGCTGGCGACCCTTGCAACCGAAGCGATCGGCTTCCTCGTTGCCGTCGTCCTGATGCATCGCGCCCATCCCGTCCCGTTCGACCTCCACCGCCTCGCCGGCGTTGCCGTCTCCGCCGCGGCAATGGCAGCTGCGATCCTCGTGGCCCGATCCCAGGTCAATGGCATCGGCCTCGTCCCGCTCATCGTCGTAAGCCTCGCCGGCGGGCTCGCTTATGCCGCCGCAGCGTGGTTGCTGAACGTCGCAAATGTCCGGACGCTGTCGCTGCGTTTCCTGCGAACCTTCAACCGCAAGGCGCTGGGCGTTTAAGCCGCGATGTCTGACGAGGCCCGGCCTCGCCGTCTGAAGCCCTGAAAGCGCCGCTCGGCTTGGCGATGGCTCAGTTCCGACTGGAAGCGGTCCAGGCGGAGGGCGATTTTGTTGCGTCCGTGGCCATAACCGTGCTTCTTGGGCGGCATGTCGGGAGCGGAGCAGATATGACCCAAGGAACGCCGGAAATCCGCGCATCGGCGCAGTTGCTTGCCCGCTATCGCGAGCCCGACAATGCGCGGGGTGTCCTCGAACTGGCGATCACGGCGATCCCGTTTGTCGTCATCTGGGCTCTAATCTGGGCCGCTCTTGACCAGGGCTACTGGTTTGCCCTCCTGCTGGAGGTGCCCGCGGCGGGTTTGCTGGTCCGCCTCTTCATGATCCAACATGATTGCGGACACGGCTCGTTCTTCCGCGGCCGCGTTGCCAACGATTGGGTCGGCCGAGCCATCGGTGTGATGACACTGACGCCATACGGCTACTGGCGGCACAACCATGCAGGCCATCATGCGAACTCCGGCAATCTCGACCGCAGGGGCCTGGGCGACATCGATACGTTGACCACGCGCGAATTTCTCGGGCGGTCGCGATGGCGTCGGACGCTATATCGTTTGTATCGGCATCCCCTCGTGATGTTTGGCGCCGGTCCCTCGTATTTGTTCATCTTGAAGCACCGATTGCCGGTCGGGATGATGCGTCGCGGCTGGAAACCCTGGCTGAGCACGATGGGCACGAACATCGCCCTCGCGGTTCTCGTCGTCACGATGATCCAGCTGGTCGGCTATGGGCCGTTCCTGCTTGTGCATTTGCCGATCATTGTTCTGGCGGCGTCGATTGGTGTCTGGCTGTTCTACGTCCAGCACCAGTTCGAGCACACGCACTGGGCCCACGACGAGACCTGGAATTTTCACGACGCTGCGCTGCACGGCAGCTCTCACTATCAACTGCCGGGTGTCCTGCGATGGTTCACGGCAAATATCGGCGTCCACCACATCCATCATTTGTCCAGTCGAATTCCCTGCTATCGCTTGCAGGACGTATTGCGCGACCATCCGCAGTTCGCTGGTGTCGGGCGGATTACGCTGCTCCAGAGTTTGCGGACCGTGCGGCTGACCTTGTGGGACGAGGAGCGGCAGCGGCTCGTCTCCTTTGGAGAGGCACGGGCTAGCCAACGTTCAGCCGGCATCGCCGCGCTATGACCCTGCGCTCCGGCTGAAGTTCTATTTCCCAGCGCGGAATTCTGGGCGCAAAATGGACGGTCGGCCTTTGCATTTTGCGGTCTTGTGGAGCTTGTCAATCAAAGCTTGTTCTGGTCAGTATGGGTTTGAAATTGCGCAGCAATAAGCGCATTCATTCGTCAACTAAAGTCGAAATTCAGCGAGGAAACGTCATAATGCGCAAGCTAGCTTTGGCTATTGCCGTGATCGCCCCCATGCTCGGTCATGCCGCGTGGGCCGAGGACACGATCAAGATCGGCTACATCGATCCGCTCTCCGGAGGCGGAGCCAGCGTCGGCGAGGGCGGTCTAAAGACATTCCAATATCTGGCCGACGAACTCAATGCCAAGGGCGGCATTCTCGGCCATAAGGTCGAGATCGTGCCGCTCGACAACAAGACCAATCCGCAGGAGAGCCTGGTACAGGCCCAGAAGGCGATCGACGCCGGGGTCCGCTACATCACCCAAGGTAACGGCTCGTCGGTCGCTGCGGCCCTCTCGGACTTCATCACCAAGAACAACACCCGCAATCCCGGCAAGGAAGTCCTGTATTTCAACTACGCCGCCGTCGATCCGAGCCTGACCAACGAGAAGTGCAGCTATTGGCATTTCCGCTGGGATGCGAGCTCCGACATCAAGATGGAGGCGCTCACCAACTACATGAAGGACACCGCCTCGATCAAAAAGGTGTACCTGATCAACCAGGACTATTCGTTCGGCCAGTCGGTGCGCACCGACGCGCGCAAGATGCTCGGAGCCAAGCGGCCCGACATCCAGATCGTCGGCGACGAGCTGCATCCGCTGCTCAAGGTTACGGACTTCTCGCCGTATATTGCCAAGATCAAGGCGTCCGGCGCCGACAGCGTCGTCACCGGCAACTGGGGCCAGGACTTCGCGCTGCTGCTCAAGGCCGCGGCCGATGCCGGTCTGAAGGTGAACTGGTACACTTATTATGCCGGCGGCGCCGGTGGCCCGACCGCGATCAAGCAGACCGGTCTCGATCACCAGGTCTTCCAGATCACCGAGGGCTTTGCCAATTCCGGCAACCAGACGGCAATGGATTACGAAAAGGCCTTCCGTGCCAAGGTCAACCTCTCGCTCTGGTATCCGCGGGCCGTCAACGAGATGCGCATGTTCAAGGCCGCGGCCGAAAAGGCCAACTCGATCGACCCGGTGAAGGTGGCGGCAGCGCTCGAGGACCTGAAGTTCGAGGTTCTCGACGGTGGCACCGGCTTCATGCGCAAGGATGACCACCAGTTCTTCCAGCCGATCTATATTTCCTCTTTCGGTAAGCTTGCTGCGAACGATCCTTTCGACGAGGAAAACACCGGCTGGGGCTGGCATGGGGTCTCCAAGGTCGATACCGCGCAGGCCATGGTCTCCACGAGCTGCAAGATGACGCGGCCGTAAACCACGCACGCCGCCTTGCCGCAGCCGTTACGGGCTGCGGGGAGGCGGTGGCCAGAATATCTGATCCGTTGGACAATGTTCGCCGGGCCATAGGGGCCAGGATATTCAAGAGTGCGCTGTGCTTGAACTTGTTGTCATTTCGACCCTGAACGGTGTGCTGTTCGGCATGCTGCTGTTCCTGCTGTCGAGCGGGTTGACCGTCATCTTCAGCATGATGGGCGTGCTCAACTTCGCCCATGCCAGCTTTTACATGCTCGGCGCCTTTTTCGGCTTCCAGCTCACGAAGTGGATTGGCTTCTGGCCTGCACTCGTGCTCGCACCGCTGTTGGTGGGCGCCATCGGCATGGCGGTGGAGCGCTATGGCCTGCGCAACACCCACAAGCACGGCCATGTCGCCGAACTGCTGCTGACCTTTGGTCTTGCCTTCGCGATCGAAGAGATCGTGTCGATGATCTGGGGCAAGAGCCCGCTCGACTATCGCGTGCCGGCGCTGCTCGACTTTCCGGCCTTCACGATCTTCTCGACCAATTATCCTGCCTACAAGATATTCATGCTGGCGGTGTCGATCGTAATCTTCGTGGCGCTGCTGGTGGTGCTCAAGCGCACCCGCGTCGGCCTCATCGTCCAGGCGGCGCTGACCCATCCCCACATGGTCGGGCATCTCGGTCACAACGTCGGGCGCGTGTTCATGGCGGTGTTCGGTGTCGGCAGCGCGCTGGCCGGGCTTGCCGGCGTCATTGCCGGACCGGCTTTGGTGACGCAGTCCGACATGGCCGCTTCGCTCGGGCCCATCCTGTTTGTGGTCATCGTATTTGGCGGCCTCGGCTCCTTGCCGGGCGCCTTCGTCGCATCGCTCGTCATCGGACTGGTCCAGACGTTCGCAGTGGCGCTCGATGGCTCGCTGGCCAGCGCGTTCGGGCCGCTCGATCCGTCGGCGGGACCGTCCGTCCTTGCCGATATCTGGAACGTCACGATCGCCCAGGTCGCACCGATCGTTCCTTATATGCTGCTGGTGCTCATTCTGATCGTTCGTCCCATGGGCCTGATGGGGACGCGCGAGTCATGACGACTGCAACGACTTCGACGCCGAACGTTACAGGCAAGCCCGCCGGCGGAAATTTGCGCTTCTACGGCGTCTGGCTGATCGGCGTGATCGCGTTGATCGTCCTGCCGATGATCTTCTCCTCCGGCGGCTCGCTGACGTCCTTCAGCCTGATCGGCATCGCGATCGTCTTCGCGCTCTCCTACAACATCCTGCTCGGCCAGACCGGGCTGCTGTCGTTCGGGCACGCCGTTCACTATGGCCTTGGCGGCTTTGCTGCCTGCCACATGATGAATGCGGTGACGTCGCATGGCTGGCCGGTTCCACTCCCGTTCATTCCGCTGTTCGGCGGGATCGGTGGTCTTGTTTTCGCGATGATCATCGGCTGGGTCATGACCAAGCGCGCCGGCACCGTGTTCGCGATGATCTCGCTCGGTATCGGCGAACTGGTGGCGTCCTCCTCGCTGATCCTGCGCTCGGTGTTCGGTGGAGAATCCGGCGTCACCACGGACCGCACCGCGCTGCCGAAGATGTTCGGTTGGACCTTCGGCCCGCAGCTTCAGGTCTATTACCTGATCGCGTTCTGGTTGGTGTTGTCGGCCGTGGCGATGTACGCGCTGACCCGGACGCCGCTCGGGCGGATCAGCAATGCGGTCCGCGACAATCCTGAACGTGTCCAGTTCATCGGCTACGATCCCCATGTCGTCCGCTATCTCGCCTTCTGCTTTGCAGGGTTCTTCGCCGGCATCGCCGGCGGCCTTGCCGCGATCAATTTCGAGATCGCGAACTCCGCCTATCTCGGCGCGATCCAGTCCGGCCTCGTGCTGTTCTCCACCTTCATCGGCGGCACAGCCTACTTCTTCGGCCCGATCCTCGGCGCGATCCTGGTGACCTATCTCCAGCTCGGGCTGACCAGCGTCACCAGTGTCTGGCAGCTCTATTTCGGCATCATCTTCATCGGGATCGTGATGTTCTCGCCCGGCGGTATTGCCGGCTTGGTGATGATGCATCGGCCACTGGTTCGCGCCGGGACGCTGTGGACTGTGATCCCGTCCTATCTCGTCGCGATCGTGCCCACCGCGGCGCTCGCCTTCGGCGTGATCCTGACGATCGAGACGATCGCGCGCTATTCAGGCGGGGACGCCATCAACCTGTTCGGCATTGGGTTCAAGCCGACATCGCCGGTGACATGGATCAGTGCTGCGGTTCTCGTTGTCGGCGGCGCGTTCGTCGCGCGGGTGACCTGGCGGCGGATTGCGGATGCGTGGGACAGGGCCGCCACGGTCGCCCGTGACCGGGGGTATCTGGCATGACGGCAGCCATCGAAGTCCGCGCCGTCGAAAAGCGCTTCGGCAATGTCGGCATCATCCGCGACCTCAACCTCTGCGTCGTACCAGGTGAGCGGCACGCCATCATTGGTCCGAACGGCGCCGGCAAGTCCACGACGTTCAATCTGATCAGCGGCCATATCAAGCCGACCTCGGGCGAGGTTCGGCTGAACGGCGACTTGATCTCCGGCCTGCGGCCGTTCGAGATCAACCGGCGCGGCCTGTCGCGCTCGTTCCAGGTCACCAACGTGTTCGCCCGGATGACGGTCTGGGAGAATGTCCGCTGCGCCGTGCTGTGGGCCACAGGGCATCGCTACGCGTTCTGGAAGAACGTCGATAGTCTGCCCGAGGTTCGCGAGCGCACGGCCCGGATCCTGGACGATATTCATCTGACGCACCGACGCGACGTGCCGGCGGGCCTTTTGACCTATGCCGAGCAGCGCGAGCTCGAAATCGGCATCACCATCGCGAGCGGTGCCACCGTCGTCATGCTCGACGAGCCGACCGCCGGCATGAGCCACGCCGAGACGGAACGCGCGGTGTCGCTGATCCGGCGGCTGACCGAGGGCAAGACCCTTGTCATCGTGGAGCACGACATGAGCGTCGTGTTCGGCCTGGCCGACCGCATCTCGGTGCTGGTCTACGGGCACATCATCGCGTCGGGCACGCCGGAAGAAATCCGGCGCGATCCGAAGGTCAAGGAAGCCTATCTCGGCGAGGAAGCCCACTGATGCTCGAGGTCAGGAATCTCCACGCCTATTACGGCAAGAGCCACATTCTCCAGGGCGTCGACCTCGACGTCGCCGCAGGCGAGGTCGTGAGCCTGCTCGGCCGCAACGGCGTCGGCCGCTCCACCACGATCAAGGCGATCATGGGCGAAGTGGCGCCGCAAGGCACGATCCGCTTCAAGGGCAGGGATATCGCCGGTCTGCCCAGCTACAAGATCGCACGCCTCGGCCTCGGCTACGTGCCCGAACATCGTGACATCTTCCCGAGCCTGACGGTTCGTCAAAATCTCGTGCTCGGCATCAAGGACACGCGCCGTCCCGGAAAATGGCGGCTTCAGGACATGCTCGACATGTTCCCCAATCTTGCCGCGCGCGCCGATACGGACGCGGGCGTGCTGTCGGGTGGCGAGAAACAGATGCTCACCACTTGCCGGACACTGATGGGCGACCCGGATCTGATCATGATCGACGAGCCGACCGAAGGCCTGGCGCCCCTGATCGTGCAACAGGTTGGTGATCTCATTGCCCGCATCGCCGCGGCAGGTGTCGCAATTCTTCTCGTCGAGCAGAAGCTGTCGATCGCGATGCGCATCTCGAAACGTGTCTACATCATGGGCCACGGCCGCGTCGTCTTCGAAGGGACGCCGGATGAGCTCAAGGCCAACGCCGCAGTGCGCCAGGAGTGGCTCGAGGTCTGACGCCGGGTCCACGTTGATCCGGAACGCCTGCCGGACCTGATCTGATCCCCGGACGCAACTTGCCAAGCTTGGCCCCATAGCGGACATTCTGCCGCAGCGGCGCCCGCCAGGGCCAGCTTCGGCCGCACGCCGCCCTTCCGCCTGCGTTAACCGTCGTATATGAGAGATTTATCGCCGGAACGTGCCGAATATCGCCACAGACGGAACGTAAGGCGGCTGCGATTTATTAATTCAAAGATCGCAATCTGATCAATGACCGGCGGCCTGGCATTTCGACCGAGGATGGCATGAGAAACCTGATGACAACGGCGCAATCTACCGTGGCGATGCGGCGTTGGGGGCCTCCCGGAATTGTGACCCTGGCGGCAATGCTCGCCTTTACGGTCGTGGGCCCGGCGACCGCGGCCAAGCAGGCGCGCCAGCCGGCCGAGGCGGTGGCACCACGTGAGGCCGGCGAACCGATCATGGCGATCGTCTCGATCAAGAGCCAGCAGGTCACTTTCTACGACGCCGAGGGCTGGATTTTTCGCGCGCCGGTGTCCACCGGCACGACGGGACGCGAGACGCCGGCCGGAGTCTTCGCCATCGTCGAGAAGGACAAGGATCACCGCTCGACCATGTATGACGACGCCTGGATGCCGAACATGCAGCGCATCACCTGGAACGGGATCGCGCTGCATGGCGGGCCGCTGCCCGGCTATGCCGCTTCGCATGGTTGCGTGCGGATGCCGTTCGGCTTCGCGGAGGGGCTGTTCGACAAGACCAATATCGGGATGCGGGTGATCATCTCGCCGAACGACGCGGCTCCGATCGACATCGTTCATCCCGCATTGTTCATGCCGAAGCGGGACGCCATTGCGGCGGCACCGGGCCAAATCGGCAGGCTCTCCGGCGAGGCCGAGGAGGCCACAAGGGCGGCCGACGAGGCCAAGAAGGCCGCGACGGCGGCGGCGAAAGAGGCGGCCTCGCTGCCGGTCTCGCTGCGCAAGCTGGAACAGCAGAAGACCCGCGCTGACGCCGAGCTCGCCTTCGCCGACAAGCAGTTCGCGGCCGCCAAGTCCGATCAGGCCCGCGCGAAGGCCGAGGAGCTGAAGCAGAAGGCCGCCACCAGGGCCGCCGACGCGGCGACGCAGCTCGATGCCGCCAAGGCCGCCGCACAGCCGAAGCGCGATGCGGTCGCGGCCACGAAAGAGGCGGCCAAGGCGGCAGCGGCCAGGAAGGCCGACGCCGTGAAGGCTGCGACCGACGCAAAGCTCGCGCTCGAGCCGGTCTCGGTCTACATCAGCCGCGCGACGCAGAAGCTCTATGTGCGGCGGAACACGCACAAGCCGGCGCCGGACGGCGGCGGCGAGGTGTTCGACACCAGCATCGAGGTTCCGATCACGATCCGCAATCCGGACCAGCCGCTCGGCACGCACATCTTCACGGCGATGGCGAAGAACGACGCCGGCTTGCGCTGGAGCGTGGTCACGATCGAAGACGGCGACAACGCCAAGAACGCGCTCGACCGCATCACCATCCCGCAGGAGGTGCTCGATCGCATCGCGCCGACCGCGTTGCCGCGGTCCTCGATCGTCATCTCGGACGAGCCGCTGAGTGCGGAAACCAACTACCGCACCGAGTTCGTCGCGGTGCTGAGCAACCAGCCCCAGGGTGGTTTCATCACGCGCAAGCCAACCGCACCTCCGATGGCCATGGCGAGCGACGACGGCTGGGACAATGGCGGCAACGGTTTCGGCTTCTTCTTCCAGCGCGATCCGAACCCGCAGCCCGTCAATCCGCGCCGGCGCGGCCAGTATCAATATTATCAGCCGGCGCAGCCGATGCAGCGGGGCTTCTGGTAGGCGGCGGGCGGATCGAAGCCCGCTATTATCGACGTGCCTCGATCACGATCGCCTGAATCTTACCCTCGATCGCTCCGGCTCCGTGGCGCGTTCGGATCGCCTCGGCGACGATGTCGGTCGCAGCCTGAAGCTTGCTGGCATCGCGTGCCTCGATCTCGCTGCGCAGCGGCGTGCCCTGGCAGAGCGCGATGGCGACGTGGTCGTGCGACGGCGCGCGGCTTATTTCAGCTCGCGTTTCGATCGATATGTCACGAAAGCCTGCGCGTTCGAGGTCCGTTCTGATGACGGCCTTGTCGTGATAGCCGTGCGGCGTCCGGGCCATGAAACGGGGCGGGTCGTCGGGGAACAGTTTTTCGAGCGCGATCGTCGCTTCATGCGTCAGCACATTGTCCTCGATGCGGTCCCAGACGTTGAACACGAACGTGCCGTCGTCTTTCAGGACGCGCTTCACTTCCCCGTAAGCCTTGACGCGGTCCGGAAAGAACATGGCGCCGAACTGGCAGCAGGCCACGTCGAATTGGCCATCGTCGAAGGGCAGGGCCGATCCGTCGGCCTGGCGCCACGAGATACGATCGTCGTCTGCCTGACGCTGCGCAGCGACGGCGAGCATCGGCTCGTTGAGGTCGGTCGCGACATAACGGACGCCGGGCGGCAGCGCCGCCGCCACCGCGCGCGTCACCGCGCCGGTGCCTGCCGCGATCTCGAGCAGCACGGAGGGAGACAGGGCCGCGACACGTCTTGCGATGTCGTCGGCGTAGACGGCGAAGATCATCGGGACCAGATATTCGTCGTAGAGCTTTGGGATCGAGCCGGCGAAAACCTTGTCAGTGTTGGACATGCTTGCCTCGCTGAAGGTTCGGACACGAAGCTCATATTACCATGGATTGCCGTCTACCGCGCCAGCAGCGCGGTGAACCCGGCCGGTTCCTGCATCGCCTTGCGGGCCTCCAGCGTCATCGGCTCGTAGCGGCTGCCGTTGAAGATGCTGAGCCGGCTTTCGACACCGCTTGAACCGGCATAGCAGCCTTCGGGCGTGTAGCTGACATAGCCCTCGTCGCCGAAGCCGATCGCGGTGAGGAGCACGCGCCGCTCCGCGATGTCCCAGACCTTGATGGTCTTGTCCTCGCTCGCGGAGATCAGCCGCGTGCCGCCCGGAAAGAACGCGACCGCCTCGATATCCTCCTGATGGCCCGCGAAGCTTGCAAGCAGCCGGCCGCTGTCGGCATCCCACAAATTCACCGATTTGTCGCGTCCGCCGCCGCCGGTCACGATGCGCTTGCTGTCCGCGGACCAGCTCGCCGACACGACATAATCGCGATGCCCGGTGAGAAGGCGCGACGTCCCGTTCTTGACGTCCCACACTTTTGCCGCGCCGAGCTCCGCATCCGAGCCGGCGGTGACCACGCGCGTGCCGTCAGGCGAATAGGCCACACGTAACGCCTTGCGGCCGTAGGCGTCCCTGATGTCGATGGTGCCGCTGGTGCGATAGAACCTGATCTTGCCGTCGAAGCCTGCCGAGACGAACTCGCCGGAACCTGAGGGCGCGTAGCTCAGCGAGCGCACCGGCGCGCGCGCGGGATCGGGGCTCTGGTGATCGAGCCTGCTCTTGGCGAGCTCGCGGGTTCCGAGATTCCAGATGCGCACGACGCCGTCCTCGCCGGCCGCGGCCAGATATTTGGGCGTGGGCTCCGGCGCGAAGGCGACCGCGAATTGTTTTGCGCCGGCATCGAACGTCAGGCTCCGGTCGTCGCCTTTGAGATCCCAGACCTTGACCTTGCCGTCCCATCCGGCGGAAGCGAGCAGCGTGCTGTCGGTCCAATAGTCCAGCGCGTAGATCGCGCCGGCATGTCCCCGCAGCACGCGCGTCAGCCGGAACGAGGATGCATCCCAGAGCCGGATCACGCCGTCGTCGCCGGCGGTGGCGATCTCCCGGCCGTTGGGGGAAACGGCGATGGTGCGCACGCTCGCACCCTCGACATTCGGCTTGATGGAGACCGGGACGAAGGGCCCTCCGACGGCGTCGTTGCCGCGCCGCGCGAGACGCGTGGTGCAGCTCGAGGAGGGGACGGCAGCGACACTCTTCGTCTCGTTTGCCGGCGGGGCGGCGAGCGCAAGCGGCGCAACGGTCGCCGGAGCCGCCGCCACCTTCGGCGCGACGAAGGGCTTCGTTGCTTGCGGCTGCGACGGCAGGACAGGTGAGGTCTGCACCTTCTTCGCTTCAATCGCGACGGGGACCGGTGCCGGCGCAGGCCGTGTGGCGGCTGCGGCGAGCTTGTTGCGCTGGACCTTCGCGAGATCGGTGTAGAACCCGCTCGGATGCGTCGCGATGTAGAGGTCCCAGGCTTCGACCGTGCCGACGCGCTCGGAGAATTCGTAGTCGCGCGATGCGCTCGTGTCGGTGGATGCGAGGGGGGCTGGCGGTGGAGCAGTCGGCGCAGCCGCCGGCGCCAGCACGACGTCGTCGCCGCCGAGCGAGCCGTAGATGAAAGGCTCCTGCCTGTTGGTCGTGGCCTGGAGCACCTCGTCGCGGACATAGCCGAACGCCTTGCGCAGATCGAGGCCGGGGGTCGCGAGGTGATGTGCCAGCGCGGTCGCGAACGGGCTGTTCTTGCCGTCGCCGTCGAGCGCGGTCAGGCCCGCCTTGGCGGCGAAGGCCACCAGCGTGTTCGGGCTCGACGGCTCGACCTTGGCGAGGCCGCGCGCGACCGCCCGCGACGCCATCGTGCGCTTCATGTTCTTCGAGAACGGATTGTCGCGGCAGGCGTCGAGAATGACGAGACGCAGCCGTTTCGCAGGCTCGATGGCGACCAGGACACGGTCGAGCCCGATGGTCTCGTCATAGACATCGGTGTCGTTCTCGAGCTGGGCATCGACGGGAACGAGATAGTTGTTGCCGTCGATCTCGATGCCGTGGCCGGCATAGTAGATCACGGCGATATCGGCGCTGCGCGCTTTGGCGCCGAAGTCGCGCAAGGTCCGCCGCATGTCCTGGGCCGAGAGGTCGTTGCGCGCATCGACGACGGTGAAGCCGGCCTTCTTGAAGGTCTCGGCCATGAGGTTGGCGTCGTTGGCGGAATTGGCGAGCTTGGGCGCGCGCTGATACGCCGAATTGCCCATCACCAGCGCCATGCGCTGGTCGGCAAATGCGTCGACCGGCGCGAAGACTGGAGCCAATGCGCCAAGAAGAAAGAGATAAAAAAAACTTCATCACGGCCCCCAAGCCGGGACATCTGCAATGCCGGCGAGAATATCCGACCGGGGCCGCAATACAATTTCTATTTGGTGCCGGCCGCGCTTCTCCTCCTTGCAGCCGGCCGGCATTCAGCCCTCCGATTTCCCCCCACCGACCTCGCGGATCGGCCGCGTGCCGTCCCAGCTCAAAGCGGCCTGCCGGACCTTCTCGAAGAACGGCCCCTTGGTGCCGCTGATGTCGGAGATCTCGATCACGGTGCCGGGATGGGCCTGGGTGTCGAAATAGGCAAAGCGCCCTCTGTCGCCGCCGATCTGGCCCTCGTGGCCGATCCTGTAGCCGAGCCCGAGCGCCCTGTCGTAGAGCGCCTGGTAGTCGTGGCTCCAGTAGGACATGTGCTGGAGGCCCTCGTGGCCGGAATCGAGGAATTCCCTGTACAGCGAGGGCGCGTCGTTGCGCTGCTGGATCAACTCGATCTGGAGATCGCCGGAATTCGCCAGCGCGATGCTCATCTCGACGGCTGAGTTTTCGCCGCGATGGCGGAACCAGTCGGTCTTGACGCGGTCCATATAGTACCACGGACCGACGCCCATCACTTCGATCCAGTGCTTCATGGCGGCGTGGATGTCCCGCACCACATATCCGTTCTGGCGCACCGCGCCGAAGATGCGGCTCATGCCGGCGCTCCCCTTGTCATCTCGATCACTCGATTCATTTGACCTCGATGCCCGCGTCCTTGGCGACCTGCTTCCAGGCCGCGATGTCGCGGGCGTTGATGTCACGCTGCTCGTCGCCCGGCACGAATTGCGGCGTGATGCCGAGCCCCAGCAGCTTCTCCTTCACCTCGGCATCGGCGAGCGCGTCCTTCAGTGCCGCCGACAGCTTTTTTGCGATCGGCTCGGCAAGACCCGCAGGCGCATACATCGCCCAGGACAGGCTGCGATCGAACGGCACGCCCTGTTCCTTGTAGCTTGCGACATCCGGCAGGCTCGGTGAACGCTCGCCGCAGGCGGCCAGCGCCTTGATCGAGCCGTCCTTCACCAGCGGCGTCGCGGTCGCCATGTCGAGCGTCGCCAGCGAGATGTGGCCGCCGAGCAAATCGCCGGCCAATTTGGCGATGCCGTTGAACGGCACGTGGTCCATCTTGATTCCGGTCTGCTGCATCAGGATTTCCGCGCAGAATTGTCCGGTCGAGCCCACGCCCCAGCTTCCGTACTGGATCGGCTCGCCCTTCTTGGCCAGCGCGATCAGGCCCTTGATGTCGTTGGCCGCAAAATCCCTGGTCGCCACCAGCATGATCGAGGACGTGCCGATGCGCCCGATCGTGGTGAAATCCTTGATTGAATCGTAGGGCAGTTTCGGATAGATCGCCGGAGCCAGCACATGGGTGGTCATGCCGCCGACGGTGATGGTGTAGCCGTCATTCGCCGACGCCGCGACCATCTGGGTGCCGAGCGTGCCGGCAGCCCCGGTGTGGTTCTCGATATAGACGCTCTGTCCGAGCGTCTTGCCCATCCTGTCGCCGAGCAGCCGCCCGATCACGTCGCCGCCGCCACCGGCCGCATAAGGCAGCAGCATCCTGATCTTGTGGGTGGGATAGGCGGCCGGGTCCTCCGCGCGCGCGGGCAGCGCCGCTGAGAGCAATGCGAGCAACGACAGTGTGATAATGCGCAGCTTCATGGTGTCTTTCCCCCTCAATCTTCGAACCGAAACCGGAATGCCTCGCCGTGCCGGAGCACGCGCCCCGCGGTCGGCGCCGGAAAATGGCCGGTGAGCAGATAGCTTGGCGTGTCCGCGAGCTCTTCGAGCAGCGCGACCCGCGTCGCGATCGCAGCAGCCGGATCGACATCGGCCGCATTCGACAGCCAGGGCGCGGCACACTGGATCGGATGATGGATGACGTCGCCCGACATCACCGCGTGATCGTGGCCGCCATTGAGATGGATCTGCATGTTGCCGGCGGTGTGGCCCGGCGCCGGCGCGAAGTGCAAGGCGGCATCGCGATCGTCAAACAGGCGATGATCGGTCTCGACGAATTCGGCCAGGCCCACCGCGACCACCGGCAGCACCGAATCCTCGAACGAGCCGTGGTTCACCGGGCTCTTTGGCGCGGCATTGTGCGCGGCCTCGAAGTGGCGATATTCGGCGCGCCCCATCAGATAGCGCGCCTTGGGGAACGTCGGCACCCAGCGGCCGTCGATCAGCCGCGTATTCCAGCCGACGTGATCGACATGCAGATGCGTGCACATCACGAAGTCGACCTGTTCGGGCCTGACGCCGAGCGCCTGCATGTTTTCGAGATAAGGCTGGTCGAGGTTATTCCACGCGGGGACGCGCGGCCGCTGCTTGTGATTGCCGCAGCAGGTGTCGACGATGGCGGTCCAGCGCGGCGTTCGCACGAGATAGGAGTGGTGGCTGAGGATGAAGCGGCCGGTCTGCGGCTCGATATAGCGATGATCGAGCCAACTTCGGTTCGCCGCGATCACCTCGTCGGTGATGTTGGCGAACAGCCAGGCCTTGTCGAACGCGAGTGCTGCGATCTCGCTGACGAGATCGATCCGCATGCTGCCAACCTGGACCGGCCGCATCGCTCAGTTCTTCAGGAGTTCGCCGAACGGCATCCAGCGCGTGCCGTCAAACCGGATGAGCTGGAGGCTGGTCATTGGCGTGAAGCGTTCGGGCGAATTGTTCACCGCGGTGCCGTTGATCAGCATCGGCAGGCGCACGTCCTTCATGGTCGTTGCCTGCTTCATAACATTGGCGCGGGTGAGGTCGTTGCCGGCGGCCTTGAGCACGGTCACCAGCGTCTGCGCGATGGTGTAGCCATAGACGTTGAGCCAGTCGCTCTTGTTGGCGTCCGGCAGATACTTGTCCATGAAGGCTAGCCATTCCTTGTAACCAGCATCATCCTTGGAAGCCGGATCGGTCGCGTCCTTCAGATACTGGCTGGAGATGACGCCGGTGGAATTATCCTTGCCCGCCGGCTCGAGCACGCCGCTGATCGAGGCTGAGACGTTGGAGATGATGGTCACGGGCTTCCAGCCGATCTCGCCGATCTTGCGGATTGCCTGCGCCGCAAACTTCGGCGTTGCCGCCACCAGCACCACGTCCGCGCCTGCGGTCTTCAGTTGCAGGATCTGGGTGTCCACCGTCGGCGCCGAGGTTTCATAAGCCGCGCGCGCGACGATCGCCTCCCCGCTGCCGAGCCCTTCCTCCAGCGCCTTCAGATAGTCCTTGCCGAGGTCGTCGTTCTGGTAGAGCACGCCGATCTTCGCGCTGGCGTGGCTCGCCTTGATATATCTGGCGTAGGCGATCGCCTCGTCGCGATAGGTCGGCTGCCAGCCGACGGTCCACGGGAAGTTCTTCGGATCGTCCCACTTCGCCGCACCCGAGCCCAGGAACAGCTGCGGCACCTTGCGGTCGTTGAGGTATTTGTGGACGGCGTTGTTGGTCGGCGTGCCGACGCCGCCGAAGATCAGCAACACTTCCTCGCTCTCGACCAGCCGCCGCGTCTGCTCCACCGTCTTCGGCGGGCTGTAGGCATCGTCCGCGATGATCATCTGGATCCGGCGTCCGTTGACGCCGCCGTCGTCGTTCACCTTGCGGAAATAGGCCTCCGCGGATTTCGCGATCTGCGCGAAGGCCGACACCGGACCGCTCAACGGCGCCGTGGTACCGATCTTGATGGTCTTGTCGTCGACGCCGGGATCGTATTTGCTTTGGGCCTGAGCGGTGCTTGCTGCGAGCATCGGTAACAGGATGCAGGCAGCGCGAAGGCGGGCGAAGCGCGCCATGACCTAGTCTCCCCAAAGTTTGCTCTCCGCTTCTCTGAGGCGCGGAGTTGAAACGAACGATCGTTCGTACGGTTGACTAGCGAACGATCGTTCGTTAGTCAAGCGCATGGCTGTCCACACCACCAGCGCGGCGGAAGCGGCTGCGCCCACGACCCGCGACCGCATCCTGACCGAGGCACTCGATCTGTTCGCGCAGAGCGGCTATGGCGGGGCCTCGATGCGCGAGCTCGCGCGTCGCGTCGGCATTCGCGAGAGCAGCCTCTACAATCACTTCGCCGGCAAGGCCGCGATCCTCGAGGCGATCGTCAGCGAGCACGGTCCGGCCAGTTCGGCGAGCAGGCTGGAAGAGCCGCGCTACAAGCAGCTCGCGCGCCAGCCCGCCGCGTTCTGCCGGCAGTTTGCATTGGACCTCGTCGAGCAATGGTCCGATCCGCGCGAGCACCAGTTCCAGAAAGTCATCACCGCCGAGCGCAACCGCGTGCCCGGCATCCGCGCCAAATTCGCCGATCATTTCTACGCGCGCGAGCAGAGCATGATGACGGATTATTTCCGCGGTTTTGCGCTCGCCGGCCTGGTCTCGACGCCGGACCCGCGCGAGACCGCGCGGCTGTTCGCGGCCGGCCTCATCTATATCCGTCTCGAGCATTACGTGATGGGCGCGGCACCGTCGCCGCGGCCGAAGGTGATCGAGGCGATCGACCGCTATCTGGCCTTCTTCCTGTCGCTGATCGCGGCGGATGGCGGGACGCGGGACAACAAGAAACGAAAAGCCAAGGGAGAGAATCGTGGCAAGGCTGCCCCTGATTGATCCGGAGACGACCAGCGGCGACATCCGCGCCTCGTTCGACCGCATGCCGGTCAAGCTCAATATCTTTCGCATGATGGCCCATGCCGAGGCCAACATGATCCCGGCGATGCGGCTCGGCAATTCGATCCTGCACAAGCAGAAGCTCAGTGCGGTCAACCGCGAGCTCCTGATCCTTCAGGCCGCCCAGCTCGAAGGCGGCGCCTATGAATGGCGCCAGCATGTGCCGATCGCGCTCGGAGTCGGCTGCACGCAAGCCCAGGTCGATGCGGTCGAGCGCGCCGACTATGATGCCGCCGGCTTGAGCGAGGCCGAGCGCGCGCTGCTGAAATTCGGCCGCGAAGTGGTCGAGAACGTTCGCGTTCCCGAGGCGACCTTCGCCGCCATGCGCGAGCATTTCAGCGACCAGGAGATCGTCGAATCCATCGTCGCGCTCGGCTTCTACATGATGATGGCGCGTGTCACCGAGGCGACCGAGACCGATCTCGATCCGGCCGCCGGCATGAAGGTCTATGACGGCGGCAAGAAATAGGCGGCGCGCATGTCTGAAAATTCCGAGACAAGGCCGGACCGCTATGTCCGCCCGCCAAGCGCCGAGTCACTGGGCGAAGCGCCGGGCAGGGGACGTCTCGAGGGCCGCCGCATCCTGATCGTCGGCGGTGGCCAGCGCGTGTTCGACGCCGCCACCGATCCGATCGGCAACGGCCGCGCCATGAGCATTCTTTGCGCCCGCGAAGGCGCGAAGGTCGCGGTTGCCGATCTCAACCGAACCTCGGCCGAGCATACCGTGAAGCGCATCACCGACGAGGTCGGCGAAGCCTTTGCAATTGCCGCCGACGTCACCTCGGAGACCGACGTCGTGCGCATGGTCGACGAGGCGCATCGCGCCATGGGCGGCCTCGACGGCATGGTCCTCAACATCGGCACCTTCGGCAAGGTCGGGCTCGATGCCGTCAGCCCCGAGGAGTGGAATGGGATCTACGACGTCAACGTCCGCGGCCCGATGCTATGCTGCCGCGCAGGCCTGCCGAAATTCGACAATGGCGGCGCCATCGTCTTCATCTCCTCCATCGCCGCGCTGAAAGCGGGCTCGCAGATGGCGGTGTATGATTCCTCCAAGGCCGCGCTCGGCGGCCTCATGCGCAACATCGCCCATCTCGGATCGCGCCGCGGCATCCGCGCCAACCTCGTCTATCCCGGCCTCGTCGACACGCCGAATGGCCGAGAGGCCGGCGCCGGCCGCGCCTCGCGCGGCAAGGGCCACGTCCCGTTCGGCCGCCAGGCCACCGCCTGGGAAATCGCCTATGCCGTGCTGTTCTTCCTCTCGGACGAGAGCGTCTACGTCACCGCGCAGACGCTTGCGGTCGATAGCGGATTGAGCGGGATGTGAGGCGGCTCGCGCCTATGGCTCGGTCGCACGCGCTCGGCAGATCAGGTGGTCGAGCGAGACGCGTCCCGGCCCGTAGGCCATGATGCCGAGCGCCATCGCCGCCCAGGTGATGTGGATCGGCCATCCGTCAGGCACGGTCAGCTCGACGATGACGGTCATGAACAGCAGTCCGAGCGCCGCAAAACGAGTGCCGAAGCCGAGCAGGAGGAGGATCGGGAACATGATTTCTCCGCATCCCGAGAGGAAGGCCATCACGGTCGGCACCGGATAATGATAAGGCCCGCCCGGCAGATGCAGCATGAACTCGTCGCTGAACAACGTCACCGCCGTATCGTTGAGCCTGAGGAAGCCTGCCCATTTGAGCATGCCGGAACGCCAGAACGGCACCGCCAGCGCGACGCGGAGCACGAGCTGAACGACCGACGGCGAGGCAATGGTCTGCACGAGATGATTGGCCTTGTCGACGAGGAGCCCGAGCGAGGGGAGGCCGCCACCCGCCTGCATGCGTTGGTCCGTGATCATCAGACGTCTCCGAAAGCGATTGAGGTGAAGGCGCCCGCCTCGATCAGGCCGGTGATGTTCGAAGCGATGTCGAAGTCGGTCGCTGCGTCCAGCGCGCGTGCAGCGGCCTCGCCGAGCGGCCGACCCGACATCAGGCTGCTCGCGAATGCCGCTCCGCCGGGCGGCAGGTGCCGGACCACGACATCGAATTCGACGCGAGTGACCAACGCGTCTTCCGGTGTCGCAGCGTCGATGCGCCCGACCGGCGACGTGTCGCGATTGGCGGCGAATATCGTCACCGCCGCGAATTGCGACCGCACGATTCCCGCCGCCGGGTGCGGTATGAGAACGAGACCGTCCAGCCGCTCCGGCGCAACTGCGGCAAGCTGCGCCGGCGACAGCGGTGCCGCGTCGGCGGCGTGATAGGCATCGAGCCATGCCCGCTCGATGCGGGCGACATCTGCGAGCCAGGGCATCATCTGCGCATGTTCATATTGCGCGATGAAGGCCGGGAAATCGCGGCCATAGTCGGACAGCAGCGGCGAGATCGGCGGTGTGCCGCGAACATGGAAGCGCGCCATGGCGCGGAAGAAGTCGGTGCCGGTGATGCGCTGCACCGCTGGATAAATCGCGGCGAGCGCGTCGATCAGGCTGACCGTGACGTTGTTGCGGTAGACGTCGTAGCGCTTGCCGGCGGCCTTGCCGTTCGGGCCGGTCACGATCTCAGGGGCAGGGCGCACCGGGTCCAGCAGCGCCGGTGCAAAGGCTGCGGCAAAGCAAAGGTCAGGCTCAGGCGGCATGACGATCTCCCGTCAACCCGGTCGGGCGGCAACGATCGAGGATCGCCTGCGCCGCGGCGGCTTCCGCCCGCAGGACCGGCCAATCCGGGATCTTGCTGTCCCACTCGATCAGCGTCGGCACCGGACCACGGCGCTGGACGACGATCTCGTAGAGTTTCCACACAGCGTCCGCGACGGGGCCGTCATGGCTGTCGATCAGCAGCAGATCACCTTCGTCGTCGGCCTGCTCGGCATGACCGGCGAGATGGATCTCCCCGACGCGCGCCAGCGGAAAGTCCGCGAGGTAGTCGAGTGCCGAGTATCCGTGATTGGTCGCGGATACGAATACATTGTTGATATCGAGCAGCAGCCCGCAACCGGTCCGTTCGGCAACGGCGCGGATGAATTCCGTCTCGCTCATCGACGATTCGCGGAAGGCGACATAGGTCGACGGGTTTTCCAGCAGCAGCGGGCGGCGGATCGCGTCCTGCACCTGATCGATGTGATCGCAGACGTTTCGGAGCGTGGCTGCGGTGTAGGGCAGCGGCAACAGATCGTTGAAAAAGCTGGTCTCATGCGTCGACCAGGCGAGATGCTCGGATACCAGCGCGGGCTGGTAACGCGCCACCAGTTCGCGAAAGCGGGCCAGATGCGCCTTGTCGAGTGGCTGTGGTCCGCCGATCGACATGCACACGCCATGCAGCGACAGCGGATGGTCGCGGCGGATCGCTTCCAGCGCTCGATGCGGCGGCCCGCCTGCGCCCATGTAGTTCTCGGCATGGACCTCGAAGAAGCCGCGTTGCTGTTTCGCGCCCAGGATGGCCTGAAGATGTTCGGGCTTGAAGCTCGTCCCGGCGACGCCGCCGATGGGCGCGGAATAGCGGAGGGGCACCGCAGACATGTCAGGCGCGATTGCCGTCGTCATGGTTTCTCTCCGCTCTTCCCTGTTGTCGTGGTCGCGACGCAGAGCGTCAGACCGGCTTGAGCGAGCCCTTCTTGCCGCCCGGCAGCTCAATGCTGGCGCAGGTGCCGCCCTGAACGAATTTCCAGGCATCGCCCTGGAAGTCAGCGGTCGAGGTGCCTTGGCAGGTCGTGCCCGGTCCGGCCGCGCAATCGTTCTGGCCCTTCAGGGCGACGCCGAAGCATTTTTCCTTTTTGGCCGCGACGGCCGCGTCGCCCTCGGCCTTGGTCAGCGGAGCAGCAGTGGCCAGGGTCGCGAGTGCGGTCGACATGGCGCCGGCGAGAACGAGCGTGGTCACGGCAAGTTTGGCAGACATTGGAGTTCTCCTGTTCGAGATGGCATCGCCTGGCAGGCGAAGGCGCATGGTTCCTTTCGCTCCGCGCGCAGCCCGCGTTACCGCGAAGCTGTCACGAAGCCGTGATACCGCCTGGATCGGCGCACCACATGTGCGCTTGGGTCGGGATTTGCGGGCAAGCGGCCGTTCATATCCAATGCCGTGGCGCTATCGAGTCGTTAGCGGGAGAGCATTGGTCGCAGTCGGTCGCGCCTGCCAGAGGTAACGAACGGCGGAAGCCTGCGTAAAGCGATGACAGGAGCCGTGCCCGGCCGAAAGCGGAACAATCATGAACGTCGATCCCGGACGTCAGCTTCGCGCGATCGCCAGGTTGACGGTCAGCATCCGCCTCGCGGTCTCGGCGCTGGTGCTGACCGCGATCCTGCTGACGGCGGCGCTTTCGAGCCTGTTGTGGTGGCGCACGGCCGAAGCGGCCAGCCGGCAGCTCGCATCGACCATCAACGAACAGATCGTGGCCGCTGTCCGCAAGGAGGTCGCCGCGATCGTGGACGAGGCGCGTGCCGCCCACACCGCGATCCGCACCCTGTTCCTGCAGAACGTGCTCGACACCCGCGAGGCCGACAAGCGCGAATTCGTGTTCCTGTCGCAATTGCAGTCGCAGGCGACGATCTCCTGGGTCGCCTTCGGCTGGCCCGACGGCTCCTTCTTCGCCGCGCACAAGCTCGGCGACCGCCGCCTCGAAATGATGGAGATCTCGCTGACCGATCATGCCGGCGAGCGCCGCATCGACGAATACGAGGTGGTGCCCGGCGACATCGAATTCGCCAATCGCCGTTTCGAGCCGACCGATTTTCGTGTCGCCGATCGCGCCTGGTTCAAGACCGGGCTGGCGGCCGGGGAGCCGGAGTGGTTCAAGGTGATAGACCATCCGACCGGCGAGCGGCCGTCGATTGCCTTTGCCGGTCCGATCGACGTCTACCAGGAGCGGCAGGGCGTCCTCGCCATCGTCATCGAGTACACCAGGCTCGCGCGCTTCCTGTCGCAGCTCGAGGTCGGACGCACCGGAACGGCTTTCATCATCGATGGCAGCGGCGAACTGGTCGCCGCTCCGGACAGGGAGGCCGACGAGCTGCACGTCGCGAAGGGCGATACGACACTGCTACCGCTGGCGCGGATGGCACTCGTAAAGGCGGGCGAGGATGGCCGCAAGGAAGCTTGGCGAAGCCGGCTGACATCGGCTGGCGCCGCTTACGAGGTCGCCCTCACGCCGCTGCCGTTTCCCGGCTGGTCGCTGGCGACCGTGATCCCCGAGGCCGAGTTCCTCGGTCCGGTCGAGACGACATTGCACCGCCTGCTCCTCGGCCTCGCCATCGGCGTCGTGCTCGCAGCATTGGCCTCGGCGGCGCTGGCACGTTCCATCATCGCGGCACCGCTGTCGCGCGTCGTCGGCGAGCTGCGTCATGTTGAAGCTTTCGCACTGGAGCAGGTCCGCCGCCATCCGTCGCGGCTCAAGGAGATCGCAAGCCTGTCCGGCGCGATCGCCGAAATGGCGGCCGGCCTTTCCGCGTTTCGCAAGTTCATTCCGGCCGATCTGGTCCGTTCGCTGTTGCAGCAGGGCGTCGAGGCAAAGCCCGGTGGCAGCATCCAGGAGCTCAGCGTGATGTTCGTCGACATCGCCGGCTTCACCGGGCTGTCCGAGCGGCTCGGCGATCGCGTGGTGCCGTTGTTGTCGCGCTATCTCGACCTCGCCTCCGAGGCCGTCGTCGCCAATGGCGGGACCATCGACAAGTTCATCGGCGACGCCGTGATGGCGTTCTGGGGCGCCCCGCAGCCGCAGGCCGACCATGCCCTGCGCTGCCGCCGCGCGGCGCTCGGCTGCCGCAGCGCAATCGCGGCGTGGGGCCTTGCCGACGATCTCGGCCAGCCGCTCCAGATCCGGATCGGCATCAATTCCGGCCGCATGCTGGTCGGCAACATCGGCTCGGAGCTGCGCCTGAACTATACCGTGATCGGCGATGCCGTGAACGTCGCGAGTCGCCTTGAGGGCGCCAACAAATCCTACGGTACGCAAATCCTCATTGGCGAAGCGACCGAACGTCTCGCACGCGGCGCGATCATCACGCGCGAGATCGACAGCATCGCCGTGTATGGACGCGAGGAGGGCTTTGCGGTCTACGAATTGGTCGGACTCCTCGGAGAGGACGGCGGCGAGACGCTCGATTGGATCGTCCGTTACGGACAGGGCCTCGCCAACTATCGCGCGCGCCGGTTTGCCGCTGCGGTCGCTGATTTCGAAGCCGTGCTGAATATGCGTGGTCCGGATCGCCCGGCTGAACTGATGCGCGACCGCTGCCGGCAGTTGGTTGAGAGCGCTCCTGATGTTGCGTGGCGCCCGGTCGCGGCGCTGACGACGAAGTAGTCGCGAAAGATTGGCGGGCTGAAGGAAGCGAGCTGGCGACGATCCTGTCTGCATGATACGCAACTGACACCCGCCCTCTTGCGCTCCCGGACCACCTCGAGACATGAAAACCACACTGCTGAAATCCGAAGACTACACCCGCTCGCCCTGGAAGAACGGCGGCGGCATCTTCACCGATATCGCGGACGCTCATCGCGCTGATGCCCCAGTGAAGGATTGGGACAGCCTGCTGTGGCGCTTCGCGGCCACCCCGATCGTGGCGCCGGGGCCATTCTCCCACATGCCCGGCATCGACCGCTTGCAGATGGTGGTCGGCGGGCGCGGGCTGGTGCTGAAGTCGCCGACGCAGGAGTTCGACGAGCGGGAGCCGTTCACGACGGTGCGCTTCACCGGCGAGCTCGAGATCGTGACCCGGCTCGAGGAAGGGCCAGTCGAGGTTGTGAATTTGATGGGCCGGCGCGGTGCGGTCGCGCTTGAGCTCGAAGCGCTCAGGGAGCCCGGTGAGCGGCGATTGTCCGCCGGCACGCATCTCATCTATGCGGCGCGCGGCGACTGCAGCATCCGTCTCGAAGGCACGGATTTTGCGATTTCGCACGACAACACATTGAAGGTCGAACTGACCGGGCGTCGACGCTTGCGCTCGTCTCGGGGCTGGCCGTGCTGGGCTCTATCCGGATTGTCGGCTGAACGGCGTTCCCGCCCACCGGAGCGCTGCGCACAATCCGTGCAACTGGCTAGGTTGACGCCGTCGCGCCGGAGCACGATATCTGCCCTGATGCAGCCGCCGCCCGAAGCACGGGCGGCCACGATATGAACGGGCAGATATGATCGCAGAGAAGAAACCCGCCACGCTGTCCGACGGCGTCGTCGACTGGCTGATCAACGGCACGCGCGACGAGCGCTTCATCGACAAGATCTTTGCCGACATGTGCGTCCGGCTTCAGCAGGCCGGCATTCCGCTGGCGCGGTCGACGCTTCACGTGCTGATCCAGCATCCGCAATGGCTGGGCGCCCGCTTCATGTGGTCCGACGGCATGAGCGAGGCGGAGATTGCACGGGTCGACTATGACGTCCGCGAGCGGTCCGAGTTCATCGGCAGTCCGGCAAGCGAAATGTTCGACGGCGCGACCGAAGTGCGCGAGAATCTCGAACGCGACCCCGCGCTCGGCCGCAAGCACGCGCTCTACGACGAGATGCGCGCAAAGGGCCTGACCGATTATGTGGGTTGGCCGCTCTATCATACGCTCGGCAAGCGGCATCTCGTCACCTTCGCGACCGACCGGCCCGGCGGTTTCGACGAGAGCCATGTCGCCGCCCTCAAGAACCTATTGCCGGTGCTGGCGCTGGTCAGCGAGATCCGCATCAAGAACCGGCTGGCGCGGACGCTGCTCGAGACCTATGTCGGCTCCCATGCCGGCGAGCTCATCCTGGCCGGCGCCACGCGGCGCGGCACCGGCACGACGGTGCGCGCCGCGATCATGATCTGCGATCTGCGCGAGTTCACCAAGATTTCCGACAATTGGCCGCGCGACGACGTCATCGACCTGCTCAACGACTATTTCGACGCGATGTCGGAGCCGATCGCGCGGCATGGCGGCGAGATCCTGAAATTCATCGGTGACGGCCTGCTCGCCATCTTCCCGCTGAGCGAGCCCAATGCCGGCGCAAACCTGCTGCATGCCGTGACCGAAGCCCGGCAGGCCATGATCGCGTTGAACGCGCGCAACGACGGCACCGGCCGCGCGCCGCTGAACTACGGCATCGGCGTCCATGTCGGCGACGTCATGTACGGCAATATCGGATCGTCCACCCGGCTCGATTTCACCGTGATCGGCCCCGCCGTCAACATGGCCTCGCGCCTCGAAGCTCTGACCAAGCAATTGGGAAGGACGGTGCTGCTGTCACGCGACTTCGCCGATCTCGTCGGCGGCCAGTTCGAGCTTGAGCGCGTCGGCAAGCACGACGTGCGCGGCTTCAGCGAGCCGATCGAGCTGTTTGCCTATCGCGGCTGAGGCAAAGCCGATATGCGACGATCATTGTTTCGATCCGGTCCAGCTTCCGACGCATCCATCGGATCGCCGGAACGACCCGGAGCCGCTGCGGCCTGAGATCCGCCCGGACATGGTCCAGGTCAGGCTTCCGGCGGCACCGACCCCGGAGGTGGAGCCGTTCGGACTGACTTGAGCGGTGCCGTACTGTCCGACCAACTTGCCGCCGGTGATGACCACCGTGTCGGAGGAGGTGCCGCAGGGCGTGCCGACACTGGTCAGAACCCATGCTCCGTCGAGATTGCCGCCTCCGCCGCTCTTTTGCAGCGCGCGGCGCGGCTCGTCGTCCGCGGGCTTGCTGCGCCGAGCCGGCTTCGAAGGCTCGGCCGCCCGCGGCGTCTCGCGCGAACCGGACAGCGATTTTTCGTCATTGCCGATGCTGCCGCCGGCGCTTCCCGACTGCGCACGCGCCATGTCGGGCAAGGCGACGATTGCGAGCGCGGCCGACAACAGGGCGGCTTCACAAGAAGCGCGGAAATAGTTTTGCATATTGCACTGGTTTGAAATGAACACGTCTTGACGGCGGATCGTATTGCCAATGCCGGAGTGTGTCACTACGCTTGACCCTGGGTCGCCCAAACGTTGCTTCGATCGGCCGCACGTTCATGCCAAAATTCCTCCGCATCGGAATCCATCAGTCGAACGTATCGGGTTACACGTCGAAGGCGTGGTGTGTCCGGCGCGTCGGCACGGCGATCCTCCTGAAATGGGGCGCCGTGGAGGTTCAGGGCGCTGGCGACGGACGCAAGGTCTATTGGACGCGTCTGCCGCAGGAGAAGACGATTCGCTGCGGCAGCGCGGAGCGTGCCCAGGATTACGCCAAGGCGGCGATCGCGCGGCGCCGCAACCATCGCTATGAACCTCTCGCCGGCGCGATCGTGCTCCGTCGCCGGCCCGCCGCAGGCAACACCGAGATCAAGCGGGCGCTCGCCACGATCCTGATCGTCGATATCGTCGGCTCCACCGCGAAGGCTGCAAAGCTCGGCGATGTCCGCTGGACCAAGATCATGGGCCATTATTACGCGGCGGTCCGCAAGGAGCTGAAGAGTTCGCGCGGCAAGGAAGTCACGACCACGGGCGACGGCGTGCTGGCGACGTTCAAGACGCCGGCTGCCGGCATCGGTTGCGCGGCCGCGATCCAGAAGGCGGTGCGTACGCTCGGCCTTGAGATCAGGGTCGGCCTGCATGCCGGAGAATACACCGTGAGCGGCACCGAGGCGGTCGGCCTCGCCTTTCACATCGGCACCCGCGTCGCCGCAAAGGCACGCGCCGGCGAGGTGCTGGTGTCGAGCGCGGTCAAGGAGCTGCTGGCGCCGAAGTCCGATATCCGCTTCGCCGATCACGGCGTGCACCAGCTCAAGGGCGTGCCGGAGCGCTGGCGGCTGTGGCGGGTGGAGGGCTGAGGCGCCGTCAGAAAGCCCGCGCCGTGCGGGCGGGCTGCGCTCGCCGGCTCTCAGGCCGAGGGATGAGTATGCGGCAGCATTTCGGCGCCGATGGAGATGCAGCCGAGCTTTATCCTGAGGAGGCCGCGAAGCGGCCGTCTCGAGGGACGAGGCGCTCGCTCAGGCGTCGCTGAGACGTCATAGGCGATAGCCCTCCGCTTTGCCTAGGGGACGTACACCGCGTACGGAAAATCAACCCATGATACAACCATTGCTTGCGTGATGGCCGGAAAACCAGCAGTATGCATGCTGGCTTATGGTCGATCTCAAGTTGAACGATGCCGTCGCGTCACGGCGTCATCGTCCCGGGATTGCCCGACGCATCCGCGCTTCACCTGGAAACCTCATGACCCGCATCGCCGCAGTCGACTGCAACGCGACCATTGCCGTCATCGGCGCGGGCCCGGCGGGCCTGTCGACCGCATGGTTCCTGTCGAAGAACGGGTTTCACAACGTCACGGTGCTGGAGAAGCTCGGCCAGATCGGCGGGCTCTGCAAGAGGTTCACCGTCGACGGCATGAGCTATGACCTCGGTGCCAATTACGTCACCTGGGCCTACCAGGAGACGCTGGAGATCGCGCAGGAGGTCGGCGCGACCACCTATGCCGAGGAGCCCTATACCTCGATCGACATCGCACCGGACGGCAACAGCTTCAAATACCGATCGCTCATGGAGGCCGTGCTCTACGACCCCTACACCAAGGCCACGATCTCGTTGTGGACCTTCCTCTGGGCGGCGGTTCGATACCTTTATATTCGCTGGCAGCTCAGCGGCGTCATCGACGCGCCGGACTATCTCGACAAGATCCACGAGCGCCCCGAGCTCTGCGTCGACTTCAAGTCCTGGCTCGCAAAACAGGATCTGATGCCGCTGGCCACCCTGTTCCAGTTTCCGATCACGATCATGGGCTACGGCCAGCTCGACGACATCGCGACGCCCTACGCGCTGCGCTACATGTCGGTTCGGACGTTCTTTCCGATGGTGTTCGGGCTCGGCCCGGTCAACTGGATCATCGGGAGCTGGCCGCGGCGCTTCACCGACGGGTTTCAGCGGCTGTGGGAGCGGGTGTCCTGGCGCCTCAACGTCCGGCTCAACGTCAACATCACCAAGATCGAGCGCTCCGCGGCCGGTGTCCGGATCGACATGGAATATCCCGAGCAGGATCTGAACGACCTCAAGATCGTCAAGGACAGCAAGCTCTATGACTATCTGGTGCTCGCCTGCCCGTTGACGACGGATGTGTTCACGCGGCTCGGCCTTGCTCCCAACGCCGCGGAGCAGAATGTGAATCGCGAGATCAAGTTCAATCCGTACTGCATGACGACGTTCTGGATCGACATGACGATGAAGGCGCCGGTCGCGCCGGTGCTGCCGCTCACCGAACAGGGCACGCCGTGGGCGGTCGCGCGGCAGTTCCAGGACAGCGGCAACATGTTCACGCAGTTCTACACGCGCCCCAGGGACAAGCAGACCGGCGAAGAGGTCATCGGGGAGGTCAAGCGCCTGACCAAACTGCTCGGCGGCACGATCGACACCAGCCAGCCGCGCTGGCACACGTTCGACGAGTTCACCTACTTCCAGCACTTCACGCCGGATCAGATCAAGACCGGCATCTATGCGGACCTCGCCCGCATGCAGGGCGAAGACCGCACGTTCTACGTCGGCGGCGCCACCGACTTCGAGCTGGTCGAGCCGATCGTCGTCCATTCGAAACATATCGTCGAGAAGTATTTTGCCGGCGGGGTCCGCGCGACATAGCGGAACGGAGAAGTCATCACCCCACCGTCAGCGCACGCCCGTGCCTTTGCAGCGCTGGCACTTCACCACCTTGTCGCCCTTCTTGAGCAGGCCTTTGCCTTCGCAGTTCTTGCATTTCTGCTTCTTCTTGATGTTCGGGCCTTTTTCACTGGTCATGCATGGCTCCTGGCGCGAGAGGCGGGACGGCGCCTTGTATAGGCTGACCTCGGCGAGGGGGGTAGTCGATAGTCCAAATGGATGCCGACAACCCTGCCATTTTTCGTCAATGCCATCTTCTCAGATGCTCGCCTTCAGGCCTCCAACCCCTATTTTGCGCCCGAGAAAGCATCCGCTGCATAGACGACCTTGCCGCCCACCACCGTCAGCAGAGACGCCGTGGCACCGATCTGCTCGACGGGGACGGACAGGAAATCCCGGTCGAGAATCGCGAAGTCGGCGAGCTTGCCGGTCTCCAGCGTGCCGCGCCGGGTCTCGTCGAAGCAGAACCACGCGCTTCCCACGGTGTAGAGGCGCAAGGCATCTTCGCGGCTCGGCGTTTCGTCCGGGCCACGCGTCGAGAGACCGCCGACGGTCTTGCCGTCGAGCATCCATTGCAGCGCCACGAACGGATTGTAGGATGCGACCCGATGCGCATCCGTGCCGGCCCCGACATGGACCCCCATGCGCAACGCCGTGGCGATGGGTGGCATGCTGCGCGCGGCTTCGCCGGCCTGCGCCACGATACGGTCGCCTCCGAGATACATCGCGTCCTGCATGGTCCAGCCGACACCAAGGGCCTTCATGCGCGCCAGCGTCTGGGGCGAGGTGTTGTCGAGATGGGCGATGGACCAGCGCAGCGGCGCGAGCGGCGTCTCCTTGTTGACCTCGTCATAGAGGTCCAGCAGGTGATGGACGGATTTGTCTTCCTGCCAGTGGATCGTGACCGTCAGCCCTTGCTTGGCCGCCCAGCGAATGATCTCGCGGAACTTGTCCTTGGCGGCCGCGTCGGGCGCATTGTTGTTGTACATGGCGCCGGTGATCCGCTCGCCGATGCCGTTGAACCGCAGCATGTCGTCGCCGAATCCCATCGGAAGGAACGGCGTGAGAGTCTTGTACTCCTCGAATTCCGCGCCGACATTCTGGGCGAACAGGCTGAAGGCAACCCGAACCGACAATGATTTGTCACGCCAGAGCTTTTGCAAGGCGGCGTAATGGCTGGGATAGATGCTGAAGCCGCCCGGATCCACGATCCCGGTCACGCCAAGACGATTGAGCTCCGTGAAGAACTGCCGGGTCCCGGCGACATTCTCATCGAAATTCGGCCGAGGCAGCCGATCGAACAGCGCGGAGATGCTGACGATGGAGCCGTTGAGCCAGCCCGTGGTGTCGCCCGATGCGGCGCGCTCGGTCGTGATGCCGGCCGGCAACTGATCCGCGGACATCCCGAGCGCTTGCTGCGCTTTTGGCGTCATCAGCACCACCGAATAGAACAGCTGGATGTAAGCCGGATTGTCGGGAACGGCCGACATCACCTCGGCGAGCGTCGGCCGCCGCTTCTCCGCAAATTGCAATTCGCTCCAGCCGCCGGCCACGATGATCCAGGACGCCGGGCGCGCTTTTGCCGCCTGGGCCAAGCGTTCCATGGCCTCAGGGATAGTCTTTGCGCCGATCCAGTTGACCTCGGTTGCGTAGGTGAGGCCGGCGCGCACCGCGTGAATATGGGAATCGATCAATCCCGGAATGATCGTGCGTCCACCTGCGTCGACACGGCGCGTCGCGGGCCCGGCCAGGCCTTCCACGGCATCGTTGCCGCCAATCGCGACGATCTTGCCGTCGCGGACTGCGAGCGCCTGCGCGATCGTCGATGCAGGATCCAGCGTCACGAGCTTTGCGTTCGTGACAATGAGGTCGGCCTTTTGTGCGTGAGCCAAACTGGACCAGCAAGAGATCACCAAGATCGCCAGAAGCTTTCGCATCATCAGTCCCGAAATGAGAGAGGCCGAAGCGGCGCCAAACATCCGCCGCTGGATGCGCCCGCGGACATCGCGCGTCGCAACGAGGAGTGTCGCGATCCTGACCAGGTCTGGCACCAACAAAATCAGCCGGTCCACCGGAAAATTTGGTGAAGGCCCAGATATTTGATTTTACGGATCGCCTTCGTCCGTTGGGCTTCGGTGCGGCAGCCTTCGCCCGCTTCGCTTGTCACTTAAGGCTTCGGCTTGCCGAGCCGAAGCTCGCGAAGCGAGCCAAGGCTGGTGGGCCCGGCAGGACTCGAGCCTGGAATTACGGTGCAGTGCTGTCACCGCAACCCGGTTGCAGTGGCAATCTGCGCCTTCGCTATAATGAGGGCGCCCTGGTGCGATGCACCAGGAGCATAGATCGGCGACGGATCGTGCGGTGACAGATCGCGCAGCCTGTGTTTCGGCATGGAATAAGGACCCCGTTTTCGGGGTGATCGGCATTAAATCGGGACCCCGGGATAAGGGTCCACAGTGGCTTCCATCGA
>NZ_PYFX01000002.1 GCF_003020115.1 Bradyrhizobium sp. MOS002 | reverse complement strand
CGGAGCCGGAAACTTACAGACGAGACGAAGCCTAGCAGCGCCGCTCGTCGGAACGAAGCCTTGGGCTCACGGAGAGCAATCCGCCCTGCCCACACCTCTCGCACCCGAACGCTGCCGCGTCCACCGCAAGCCCGGCTCGCGAACGTGACGACCACAAGATCGCCCCTCAAGGATGAGCCGGGATGGGCGACACATACGCCGTTTCCGAATTTCGGTAAAGCGGAATATTTTTGTGGCAGCGGATTGACAGAGGCGCGACACAGGCGTGGTCCCGTAGCCCGGATGGAGCGCAAGCGTAATCCGGGACGGTGCCGAATGCCGGGCGGAGCGGCCCCGGATTGCACTTGCGCTCATCCGGGCACCGGGCTTCGGGGATTCCCGCCTTACATCATCTGCCTTGCGCAATAAAAAACACCCGGCGGTTTCCCGCCGGGTGTTCGTTCATGTGTTTCGACAGATCTTACCAGTTGCGCTGAGCGCGGAGGATCATGGCGATCGAGTCCTGATCCTTCAGCTCGTAGACAGCGGCCGGCTTGGCGGTCACGACGTTCGGGACGAGGCCAACCGTTCCGGAGTACTTCTGGTCGAGGTGGGTCCAGGAGACGTCAGCCGAGAACGTCAGGTTCTTGACCGGGGTCCATCGGGTGACGACACCCAGCTGGCCGATCGCGAAGTCCGGGTTGCAACCCGTCACACCCGCCAGGCCGCCAAACACACCGCCGCCGCCGCCAGCACCGCAGAGGGTGGTCTTGGCCAGCGTGCCGAACTGGGCCTGAGCGTAGGCACCGTAGAGCGCGGAGTTCCAGTTGGGATCCCAGTTGTGGGTGTAAGCGCCGCGGAAGCCCCAAGTCTTGACGGTTTCCTGCGAACTGCCGGTCACGAACACCGTGTCGGGAGCGTTGGCAAAGCCGACGCTGCCGTAGGTGCCAGCAGCGCCCGAATTGCCGTACAGCGCATAGGAGCTGCCCGACAGATTCTGGAAGTTGTAGCGGGTCGCACCGTCGGTGTAGACGCCCTGGATGTTGATCGTGTCACCCGCGCCGGTCGGGATGTTCTTGATCGACAGAGCGAGCTGAACCGCCCAACCCCATTTGTCGTCGGGGTGGCCAGTCGGCTCGGTCGCGCCGTAGTAACCAACGTGGTTGTCATGCGCGGCCACCGACGCCTGGAACAGACCCCAGGCCTGGTCGACACGGACCATACCGACGAGGTTCGGCGAACGAGTGCCGCCGATGGCGTTGGTGCCGTACGAGCCGCCGATCATGCCGCCAGCGGTCGCGCCGGTCATGTTGAGGTTGCCGGCCTGGTAGTAGGCCGAGACGTCTTCAGCGGAGAACGCTGCCGTGATGCCCTGACCGAAGTCGGCGGTGTAGGTGAACTGGTTGACACCAGTGACCGTGCCGCTGCCGCCGACGAGATTGTCGGTGATGTTGCCGGGATAGTTGGTCCAGGGCGCGTCGAACTGCGACACGGCCTTACCCATCGTGAAGCCGGCGAACTGAATGAAGGCGTAGTACACGCCGAGCGCACCGG
Organism: Bradyrhizobium sp. MOS002; assembly: GCF_003020115.1. Classification (GTDB taxonomy): domain Bacteria; phylum Pseudomonadota; class Alphaproteobacteria; order Rhizobiales; family Xanthobacteraceae; genus Bradyrhizobium. Next base: position 877,079 of record NZ_PYFX01000002.1, on the reverse strand, counting down.
CCGAGGTGTTGCCGTCGGTGCCGTTGACGTTGCCGCTGCCCGAACCGACGAGGGCGGTGCCCGCAGCGTTGAGACCGAGCGTACCACTGTATTGGGTTGCGCCCGTTGCCGACCCAGTCGGGGTGTAGTTGCCGCTGGTCCAGGTGAAGACGCCGTCGAAGAAGGTGCGGACCACGCCGTACTCGGTCGCGGTGCGCGTGTCGATGTTCAGGTCTTCACGAGCACGGAAGGTGTAGTAGTTCATCAGGCGGTTGCGAGCACCGGCAGTACCGCTCTGGTTCGGATTGAAATCCGAGTTGGTGTTGAAGTTAGCGTCAGCGCGCATGTAACCGCCGAGCTTGATGCAGGTGTCGGTGCCCGGGATGTAGTAGAAACCGGCGCCGTACAGCGAGCAGATCTTCACGTATTCGACCGCCTTGGCCTTCACGGGAAGATCGGCAGCGAACGCCCCGGAGGCGGCCATCAGGCCGGCAGCCGAGCCGAGAAAGAGTGTCTTCGTCAACTTCATTAGTAAACCTCCAGGTCGGTTCAGGGGGCTCGGGTCCTCGGTGGACGCCGCTTTACCCTCTTAATTTCGTTCAATTCAGATCCGCACGAAGGTCCGGACTGAAACGACAGTGAGGTGCCCCCCCTCCGTCGTGGCTTCACATATAGTTTATAAAAACAACTGTCTCAATTTATTGCTTTGGTGAATCGCAAGTTCCGAACGCGATGTGGCTTGCGAGCAACAGCGGCGGCCTTGGAGCTAAAAATCTGCGGGAAAAGCAAGAAAAGCCCTCAGGGGGCATCCCGAGGGCTTCTTGGAGGTCTCACATCGCTGTCCATCGACACGAGGTCAAGAGCAGCAGAATTGAGTGCCATACGACGTAATTTACTTAATTGTTTTTTGCAAGCAATAAATGCCGCGGCGATTTCCACCATGCGGCATCTAGCACTATCGTCGGTGCGCGAAGTTCGAGACGCCTCCCAAATATCCCATTAAAGATGGGCCATAAGATAAACGCGGGGGGGAGCCACATGATCGAGAAGAAACTCGACAGGGCGATTACGGATTTCATTTGGAACGTCGTCGAAATTCATTCCCAGCTGGAGGACATCCACACTAGCTGGGCCGGACTGCTGGGCATTACCGAGCCGCAGTGGCTGATCCTGATGGCCATCACTGAACTGGACGAGGGGCGAGGTGTCGCCGGGATCGACATCGCGAACAAGCTGCGGGTCCACCCGGCCTTCGTGACCAACCAGACCAAGGCCCTCGAAAAGGGCGGCTTCCTATCGCGACGGCCGGCAGCAGACGACGCACGCTACGTCCTGATGTCGCTGACCGCGAAAGCAACGACGGAGATCGAAAAACTGTCGAAGAGAAAGCTCGCCTTGAACTCGACCATGTTCAACGAGCTCGACGAGAAGACCTTGGCCGATCTGAATGCCGCGCTCGCAACGATTGCCAAGAATGCCCGGTTGGCCGCACGATTGCTGGCGATCGACGCTTCCTGATCCTCGTGATGTCCAGAGTGGAGTGCGCGTCTGTCACGCCTAGAGGTAAGTTACGGGATTGATCCGACCGGCCGTTCCGAGTTTGCTGTCCAGCCACTGGAAGATGAAATCGTCCACGGCGATGAAATTCTCGACCTCACCCAAAGGGTACGGGATCCGGTTTGGCACGACGATCGAGCAATCGGCTCCGGCGTGCCGATAACCAGCCTGCAGCTCGAGAGCCTCCGCTTCCCGCATCATCGAGCGGCTCCCGACGACCATGAGCAGCGGGCAAGCGATGTGACGCGACGGCAGCAGCGAGCCTTTCGAGGCCGCGTCACGGACCGTCTGCTCGACGCCGGTCATCCAGTGAACCGACGCACGCCGCTTGACCGACGTCAACAGGCCGCCATCGCACACCGCGGCAGCTATCCTGCGATCATATAAGGCGAGGTGGGAGGCATTGCTGGCGCACATCCCTTCGCCGTAGACCGAAATCCGCTGTCCATCGACGTCCGGCCGGGCCTCCAGATAGTCCAGCCAGCACTGCAGGAGGTGCTCCGGCTTGAAGGAGCGACGAGCAGCTGAAGCGCCAGCATCGACGAGCAGGAGCGACATATTCCGGCAGAGTGCGGCCGGCCACAACCGGCTCATCATCGAGGCCAAAAAGCCCTCGTCGTCACCGACGCAGATGAGTGCGGGTGCGCCGGCCTCACGACGACACGCGGGCAAAAAGAGACCCGTCAACGCCTCTTGATCGAAGCCATCGATCGTCACGCGCTCGATCACCTGACCGGCGTCATCCTCAAAGCCTCTCAGGCCGATCCCGGCCTTGTCTACGAGGTCGAGGCCCGCGAAATCTTCCGGCCAAGATAGACTTCGCGCGATTTCGAGGGCTGTCAGCGAGCACAGCCACGCCTCGCGTGAAATCCAGACGGAGCCATCGTCCCGCGCGGATTCGGCGAAGATCCGGTAGTCGTCAGCAATCCTCGACCACTCTGAAACCCACAGATGCCTGTGCGCCTCACGCGCAAGTTCCGTGACGGACAGGTTCTCGAAAAACTCCGACGCGCGACTGCGCAAGCGAGCCAGATTTCCGCCCGCGCCGTCGCGCGAGCAGCGAGACCAATGATCACCATCCATGTCAGTCCCCTAACGGCGCGTCGGCGATTGCCTGGACCAGGCGCAGCGCTGTCAGCGCCCCGCCCTGCATGACTGCTTGATGCGACCTCACGCGTGCGTGATCGCGCTTGCGTCTGCCGTCCCGCTGATCGTTCCGTTTTCCCTTCGCGGGCGGGGGCACTGGACCAGACGGACTACAGTCCGAACGAACCGGTTTCAAAGCAACTCTCACGCCGACTCCAACTCAATCGTCACGCCTCAGCTCCGTTGCTGATACACAGTTTAGGCCCCCGCGCCATTCTGCCATTTTTTGCCGTCCCGCGTTTGCAGTTTTTTGTTGCGACGGACGACTAAAAATTGGATTCCGTTTGATGGCGGAAAGCGCAGGGCCTGTGTCGGCTTCCATCATGAATTCCTTATGACGCCGATCCGGCGTGACACCAATCATGATGGCGACAAGGGATGCGCCGTATTGCCGGTTTATGATGCCGACGGCCTTCGCCACGGGGCTTTCCGGCGATCGACGTCGCAGGAAAACCCGCGCGACAAAATCCTCGAAGTCGCTCTCCGCACCCGGCGCGCGCGACGAGACCAGGTAGGATCGCGTTCTGCGTGAGCCCGGGCGATCGAGACGTACAACATTCCTTACTTCGGTAAGCCAGTTATTTGAGCAACTCATGCACCTGCAGAACCGGTCGCCGGTTTAGGCGTTCTCTCGCTTTCGGCGCCAAGCAACACGCCGGACCGCCTGCCAAGCCATCCGGCCCTTGTATCCATTATCCCAGTTGCCATCCCCACGCACTTTGCCTTACATGCCCGCCAAACTCGCCCGCGGATGACGGCCGGGGCTCAAAAATCATACAAATTGTCAAAGGGACGAGACATGGCGCGTAACATCCTGATTCTCGGGGCTTCCTACGGCTCCCTGCTGGGCACGAAGCTGCTGATGGCGGGGCACAACGTGACCCTGGTCTGCCGCACCAAGACCGCGGAGCTGATCAACCGCGAGGGGACCGAGGTGCGCATCAAGTTGCGCGACGAGGCGGTTCACCGCGCCATCTTCTCGCGCGACCTGCCCGGCAAGCTCGACGCCGTGACGCCGGCCAATGTGGACTTGTCCCGTTACGACATGGTCGGCCTTGCGATGCAGGAGCCGCAATACACCAACCACACGGTGCGCGTTCTCATGGTCAGGATCGCCGCGGCGAAGCTGCCGTGCCTGTCGATCATGAACATGCCGCCGCTGCCCTATCTGAAGCGGATCCCCTCGCTCGCAGACATGGATCTCGAGGAGGCCTACACGAATGCGCAGGTGTGGGAGCGCTTCGAGCCCGGGCTCGTAACCCTGTGCTCGCCCGACCCGCAGGCGTTCCGTCCGCCGGAAGAGGCTGCGAACGTGCTTCACGTCGGCCTGCCCACGAATTTCAAGGCATCCGTGTTCGCCGACGAGAAGCACAACAAGGTGCTGCGCGAGCTCGAAGCCGACATCGACGCAGTGACGCTCGACGGCCACGACGTGCCGGTGAAGCTGAAAGTGTTCGATTCTCTGTTCGTGCCGCTGGCGAAATGGTCGATGCTGCTGACCGGCAACTACCGCTGCATCACGCCGCACGAGCCGCAGTCGATCCGCGACGCCGTGCACGGTGATCTCGCGCGTTCGCAGACGATTTACGAGCATGTCGACGCCATCGCCCGGCGGCTCGGCGCCGATCCGCAGGACCAGGTGCCGTTCGCGAAATACGCCAAGGCCGCCGAGAGCCTGCTGAAGCCGTCATCGGCCGCACGCGCGGTGGCCGGCGGCGCGCCCTTCATCGAGCGCGTCGATCTGCTGGTCAAGCTGATCTCGCATCAGCTCGGCGCGCCCAATGCAGAGATCGACCGCACGGTCGAGACCGTGGACCTGAAGCTCAACGAGAAGATCGTGCAGGGCGGATCGGGCGCGCTGTAACGGACGCTTCCATCGCCATCGAACGCGTCGGCGCTCACGCTCCCGGGACACCGGGGCTGAGCGTTGCGCCCGGGGCTGTCACCATGCCCTACCCGCAAACCATCTCGCGCGGCACTGTTCCCGGTGTGATGCAAACTCAACAGGCATCATCGCGACTCGTCGATCACGCGATCGTGTCGCTTTCAGTTCCCTCCCGCTTTCACCGCAACTATCCCGCCTGAATGACACGGAGCCATGCTGCCCGTCATGTCTCGACGTGGCGCAGCGTGAAAATGCGGCATTTGCGCTCGAACAGAACCAAAGCGCGCAAAATCCTTGTCCGCGTGCGCTCGAACGAGGTCGCATGCTTCGGGCGAGATCCTTCATTTGCGCAAACGCCGCATGCGCACGCGGCAGGCTCGCCGTCTTGTCTCGCGGGTAGGGCCTGAGCAAGATAGCTTTGCAAGTCAGCTGTCTTTTCCGGGTTCCAGACCCGGTTTGCAGTCCCCTGCGTTCGGAATCCAGACAAGAACAATTGCAGACAAAGAAGTCATGGACCAGGCGATGCTGAGCGTCGTCCGCGCAGTAGAGGCAGGCGCGACGACGATGAAGGGCGTGATCGACGCCACCGGACTGTCCCGTCTCAGAATCGAGCGTGCGTTGAACGCACTGGAGAAGCAGAGGCTGCTGGTCCGCGACGGCCAGGGTTTTCGCGGAACCGGCTCGACGAGGACAGCCCAGCCGGCCCGACAATGCGGCTCGTGCAATGCCTGCTGCGACATCCTCGAAGTGGCCGCCGTCGACAAGCCGGTGAACCAGCTGTGCAAGCATTGGCAGACGGGCACGGGTTGCACCATCTACGAGCGCCGTCCCCAGATGTGCCGTTCATTCGTCTGCGCCTGGCTGCAAGGCCATCTCGACGACGACTGGTTTCCGGCGAAGTCGGGCATCATCGTGCATTTCAGCCAGGACGCCGTGAACGTAACGGTCGATGATCATTGCCCCGATCGCTGGCGCGAGGAGACCTATTTCAGCAAGCTCGCCGAATGGTCGCTGAACGGGATCAGCCGAATCGGAAACCGCGGCTACGCGACCCTCGTCGTCTCCGGCGCCGACCGGTTCCTGCTGCTCGGGCGCACCGTCGTTCCCGAGCCGACGCTGTTCGGCACCGCGTTCCTGCCGCTCACCGCGGACACCTTCCGATTCTGGCGGGCGAAATCCCCAGAGCATTTGCAGCGGCTGCATGAGCGCATCGCCGAGATCGAGCGGATCAGGCAGGAATTCGGCTCCTGCGCCATTCCCTCGAATGAGGACGACGATCCGCAAGCGCCCTATCGGCCCGCACTTCTACGGCAATCGAATCACGCCTGAACTCCGCCGTGGGCAACAACGCATGATTTTCGCCATGGTGCTCGACGCGCCGCGGCCGGGTTGTTAAGTCCCTGTCCGCGAATGATGGGACTTGAGTCGGGCATGACGGTTGCGATCGAGATGGGGCAGACCACGGCGGGCGCCGCGGCGGCCATGGACCTCGAGGAACTGCTGGCGACCCGCCTCCTGGTGCAGGGCAATTCGGGCTCCGGCAAATCACATCTGCTGCGGCGACTGCTGGAGCAGAGCGCGCCCTGGGTGCAACAGGCCATCATCGATCCCGAAGGCGATTTCGTCTCGCTGGCGGAGCATTTCGGCCATCTCGTGATCGAGGCCGAGGATCACACCGAACGCGGCCTTCAGGTTGCCGGCGAGCGCGCGCGGCTGCATCGCGTCTCCACCGTGCTCAATCTCGAAGGGCTCGACGCCGAGAACCAGATGCGGCGCGCCGCGGCCTTCCTCGGCGGACTGTTCGACGTGGACCGGGACCATTGGTACCCGATGCTGGTGGTGGTGGACGAGGCGCAGCTGTTCGCGCCTGCAGTCGCGGGCGAAGTCTCGGACGAAGCGCGCAAGCTTTCGCTCGGCGCGATGACCAACCTGATGTGCCGCGGCCGCAAGCGCGGGCTTGCCGGGATCATCGCGACCCAGCGGCTGGCAAAGCTCGCCAAGAACGTCGCGGCCGAAGCGTCCAACTTCCTGATGGGCCGCACCTTCCTCGACATCGACATGGCGCGCGCCGCCGACCTGCTCGGCATGGAGCGGCGGCAGGCTGAATCCTTTCGCGATCTCGAACGCGGACAATTCATGGCGCTCGGCCCCGCGCTGTCACGCCGGCCGCTGCGTTTGAACATCGGCGCGACCGAAACCCAGCCGCGCAATTCCACGCCGCGGCTGATGCCGATGCCTGAAGCCGCCCTCGAAAATATGCGCGCCGTGATCCTGGCCGCGCCGCCGCCCGATGCCAGCCGGCCGCAGCGCCGGCCCGCGCCTGATCTGCTCGAGCAGCTCCGCGCCGCGAAGGCTGCGGCACCGGAGATCGGCCCCGACATGATCGAGGTCCCGATCAGTGCCGAGGAGCTCGCGGAGCGGCGCGAGCGCGTGGATCGGACCCTTCGTGCCGTGCTCGCCGCGCCCGATGCCGGCTTCCGCGCGGTCGGCGTGCTCTACCAGGAGTTCGTGGTCCGCTGCCGCATCGAAGGCCTCGGCTCGGCGGTGCCCGACCTCACCGAATTCCGCCGCATGCTGACACGCGCACGCGCCGGGCTCGGCGCCGAGCATGCCGAGGACGACGCCTGGCAGGACGTTTCGCTTCGCGCCTCGATCCTGCCCGACGACATGCAGGGCGTGTTCATGATGATCGCGCGCGCGGCCAAAGAAGGCTGGCCGTGTCCCGGCGACGCCGCGATCGCCCGCGCCTACGGTTCGCATTCGCTGCGCCGGGCGCAGCGCCTGCTCGGCTACATGGAGGAGCAGGGCCTGATCGTCTGCCAGCTCGACGGCGCCGGCCGCAGATTCGTGACGCTGGTGGAATTGGCCTGGGCCACCGCGCCGGGCGACCCCAATGCCGACGATCTGCCGGCGGAGCAGGCCGCGAGCGCGGCGCCGGCCTAGAACGCTCCCGCCACAGTCACGCGGAACGTCAGCGGCTCGACCGGGTGCAGCACGGTATCCATCACGCCGTTCTGGCAGACCGCGGCGGGCGCGGTGCCTGATGTGCAGAGGGTGTAGAGTGTGTCGGTTTTCAGCAGCGACCCGTAGGCGTAGGTGATCTGGTTCGCCTGCGTGTTGAAGAGATTGAGCACGTCGAGCTGAAGACGCCAGCCATTGTCGATGCGATAGCCGAGGCGTCCGTTGAAGATGCTGGTCCCAGACGAGCGGAACGCATTGTCTTCCGTCAGTGGGCTTGACGCCAGATAGCGCCAGCGCAAGCCCCCGAACCAACCCGTCCTCTCGCCGAGCGTGATGCCGGCCGAGGCCACCATTGCGGGCGCATTCGGAATGTAGTTGCCGGGCGCGTTGCCGGCCTGCGCCTCCGGATAGCCGGCGAGCGAGGCGTAGACCTCGGCCTGGTTGCTGTCATATCCGCGGAAGCGCGCGTGTGTCATCGCAAGATCGGCGTCGATATCGATCCATGATCGCGGGCGGTAATGATTGGTCCACTCGAAACCGTAGCGACGGCTGGCGCGGGTCGCCGAGGTGTCGCCGGCATCGCCGGAAAACAGGATCTCGGAATCCTGGTCGAGGATGAAGAGGCTGAGCGAGGTGTCGAGGCCGGGAACGACCCTGCTGCGAACGCCGACCTCCGCGCCTCTGGTCCGCACCAGCAGCGGCGACGGCGTTAGTCTTGTGGCGGGATCGCTCGGGTCTTCGGTCGTGGTCGCGCCGCGGGCGTCGTTCGAGTGCATGCCGTAGCCAGCGCCGAGGAAGAATTCGGTCTCGTTGAACGGACCGAGCACTATCCTGAATTTCGGGCTGCCGAGCGCGGCATCGGCGCGACCGGAATTGTTTTGGTTGAACAGGGATGTGACGTCAGTGGCGTAGTAATCGCCGCGAAAGCCCACAGTGGTCCTCATCCAGTCGGTCCAGCGTACGGTGTTCTCGGCAAAAACACCGGCACTCCCTTCGCCGACCTTGTCGCTGCGGACGTTGGAGACGAAGCCGCGTCGAAAATTGTTGGTCAGCGCCAGATCGATCGAATCATGGCGTGATTGCAGGCCGATGGTGGTCTGCATCGGCAGCCCCGCAAACGAGCCGTTCAGCGTGCGCGAGATGTTCGCGCCTACCATCAGGCGGTCGTCGTGCTGGTGGAACTGATCGCCGAGCACGGGATCGCCAAGGAAATAGGTGAAGTTGTTGAAGAGGTCGAGCTGGCTCTTCACGACATAGGCGTTGGCTTTCCACGATCCCACATCGTCACTCTGCGCCACCCGGGCCGAGAGCGCGAAGCGGTTGGTGTTGCCGCCGTCGCTTGGATCTTCCGAGCCGAACCGGTCGAGCAGGCCGTTCGCGATCGCGCGCTGCGGCACTTGATCGGTCGAATTCCATTTGTTCGCATAGGCCATGCCGGTGACGGACACGCCATCCGTCGCGGTGCCCCGGCTGTAGCGCACGAGGCCGTTGAGCTTGCGGACATTGTCCGGATTGTCCCACGGGCCGTTGTAGGTGCCGATCTCACCGGCGACGAGCAGCGAGCCGTCCCCGACCTTCGCCGAGTCCATGCCGAGCAGGCGGCGATAACCAAAGCTGCCGGCGGTTACCTGGGCGAGACCCTTGGTGTGGTCGATCAGGCCGATGTGGACGCTGCCGACCGAGGCGAAATCGCCCTCGCCAGCGAAATACGGCCCCTTGCGCACGTCAATCGCGGCAATGGTTTCCGGGATCAGCCAGTTCAGGTCCGCATAGCCCTGGCCATGCGCATGGGTGCGCATGTTGACCGGGACGCCGTCGACGGTGATGGCGAGATCGGTGCCGTGGTCGAGATTGTAGCCGCGCAGAAAATACTGGTTGGCTTTGCCCTCGCCGGAATGCTGGGTCACGATCAGCCCCGGCACGGCTTCGAGCGCCTCGCCCGGCCTGGTGAAAGGGCGCGCGTTGATGTCCCCGCCGGAGAACGTGATCTCGCTTGCCATGCTGGGCGGGCACTTGGCGCCGGAGGCGATACCGCTCACATCCGCCGCTCGCGCCGCTGTCGGATCAACAATGATGCGGCCGTTGGACTGGACCGGTTTGCCGGCGCGTCGCGCTGCGGCCGGCTTCTTGTGAGGTTTGGTCTCGCCGCCGCTGACCTGGACCGGCGGCAGCTCGCGCGAGGGGCCTGCGTTCTGCGCGAAGGCGTCGCCGCTATCTGCGAGCAGCGCCAACGCCGAAAATGCCGTCAGCGCGCCGCAGCGTCGGCCGCGCTCAGATCGCCTCGGTGGCATCGGCGCATTCGAGCACTTTTGACGTGGCCACGCGGTCGAGCGCAAACATGCGCCGATAGAGCACGACGGAAACGAGCCATGCGATCGCGAACAGCGCGATCACGGCGAAGCCGACATTGGCGAGCGAATCGTTGAGCGCATCGACCAGCGCCCAAACGCCGCCGGACAGGTTGAGCCGGTCAGCGATCAGCCCGAGCGCCTCGATGCCGCCGATCAACAGCGCCACCGCCACGGAAGCCCCTGTTATCGTGAGGTTGTACCAGAGCTTTCGCAGCGGATCGACGAAGGCCCAGCGATAGGCGCTCACCATCAGGGCCGAGTCGGCGGTATCGACCAGCGCCATGCCCGATGCAAACAGCGCGGGGAAGACCAGGACGTCGGCGAACGACGCCCCGCGCGCGGCTTCGCCGGCGGAGATGCTGAGCAGGCCGATTTCGGTTGCGGTGTCGAAGCCAAGCCCGAACAGGAAGCCGAGCGGATACATGTGCCAGGGTTTTGTCACCAGGCGGAACATCGGGCCGAGCAGGCGCGCCAGGAGGCCGCGCTTGGCAAGCAAGGCATCCAGGCCCTCCGCGTCGTGGATCCCCTGCTCCCGTGCCGCGCGAAACGTCCGCCACAGGCCGGCGAAGATGACGAGATTGATGGCCGCAATCACCAGCAGGAACAGCGCCGAGACCGACGTGCCGATGAAGCCACCGATCTCCTTGAGCACGCTGTCGCCACCGAGGCTCACGACGCCAAGCGCGAGCAGCATGGTCGCGACCACGACGATCGTGGAATGGCCGAGCGCGAAATAGAGACCGACGCTGCGCGGCGCGCCGCCTGCCTGCATCTGCTTGCGCACGACATTGTCGATGGCGGCGATGTGGTCGGCATCAACGGCGTGGCGCAGGCCGAACACCCAGGCGAGCAGCGCGGTCGCCATCACTGTCGGCCGGTCACCGAACGCCGCGAACGCCCAGGCCCACGCCGCGATGTTGGCCGCGATCAGTCCGCCGAACAGCAGCACCATTCCGGGCTCGACCGCCCGCAAAGATAATTTCGTCACGACAACCATTCCGTCCACTGCACGCCGATCGCGCCGACAGTATGATCTTTTCATAAGATGGTCATACTGACCAATGCAATTCAGGAGAGCCGCTTTGCAGGAATGCTTGTCGCCATCCTTCGAGACGCCCGCTGCGCGGGCTCCTCAGGATGAGGTCTTGTTTCGCAGCGAAATGCCCAATCCTCATGGTGAGGAGCCCGCGCAAGCGGGCGTCTCGAACCATGCAGGCCATGATGGCGCTACGCCGCCTCGGAGCCGCCGAGATAGGCGTCGCGGATGCGCGGATCGTCCTTCAGCGCGCGGGCGGAGCCGGACAGAACGATCTTGCCGGTCTGGAGCACATAGGCCTCGTGCGCGATCTCGAGCGCGAGGCTGGCGTTCTGCTCGACCATGAAGACCGAGACGCCCTCCCGGTTGATGGTGCGGATCAGCTCCAGCACGCGGTCGACATAGAGCGGCGACAGGCCCATGGTGGGCTCGTCCATCACGATCATCCTGGGACGGCTCATCAGCGCGCGCGCCATCGCGACCATCTGCTGCTCGCCGCCGGAGAGCGAGCCGGCGCGCTGCGACAGCCGCTGGCCGAGCTTTGGGAACAGCGTGAGCATCTTGTCGAGATCCTGCGCGATCGCCTCGCGGTCGTCGCGCACGAACGCACCCATCAGGATGTTCTCGCGCACGGTCATGTCCGCGAACAGGCGCCGCGCCTCCGGCACCGAGGCGATGCCGCGGCGGACGATCTGCGGCGTGGTCAAGCCCAGCAGCGAGGCGCCGTCGAAAGTCACGTCACCGGAACGCGGCTTCACCAGGCCCAAAATGATCTTCATCGTCGTCGATTTGCCGCTGGCGTTGCCGCCGAGCAAACAGACGATGTGGCCGCGCGGAACTGATATCGACAGGTCGAAATGCACCTGAGCCTGGCCGTAGAAGGTATTGACGTTCGTGAGCGCGAGCAGCGCATCGGGAGGCGAGTTCGTCATGCCGCGCTCTCCTGCTTCGTCGTCAGGCCGTGGCCGAGATAGGCCTCGATCACCTTGGGATCGCCGCGCACGGCTTCGCCCGGGCCTTCCGCGATTTTCTTGCCCTCGTCCATGACGATGACGCGATCGGAGAGGCGCATCACCATTTCGAGCTTGTGCTCGATCAGCAAGATCGTCAGCCCTTCGGCCTTCAACTCGGCGACGAGACCCTGCATCTCCGTGGTTTCGGTCGGGTTCATGCCGGCGGTCGGCTCGTCCAGCAGCAGCAGGCGCGGCCTCAGCGCGAGCGCACGCGCGATCTCGACGCGGCGCCGGTTGGCGTAAGAGAGACTGTAGGCCGGCTGATCGATGCGCGGCAGCAGCCGCTCGCCGAAGCGCGCGAGAATGACCTTCACCTCCTCGCGCAGCCGTTCCTCCTCAGCCTTGACACTGGCGGGCCGCAGCAGCGCCAACCCCAGTTCCAGCAGCGGGCCGATCACCGGCACGGCCGGCTTGACCGCACGCAGCCGCGTGTGGGCGCCGATCAACACGTTGTCCATGACGCTGAGATTGCCGAAGACGCGGCCGAGCTGGAACGTGCGCGCGATGCCTTCGGCGGCGAGCCGCTCCGGCGAGAGACCCGTGATGTCCAGTCCCTCGAAGCGAACCGTCCCGGCGTCCGGCCGGTCAAGCCCGGTCACGAGATTGAACAGCGTCGTCTTGCCCGCCCCGTTCGGGCCGATGATACTGATCAGCTCGCCCTTGGCGAGATCGAGATCGATGGCGTCGACGGCGGTGAGGCCGCCGAAACGTCGCGTCAGCGCGTGCAGGGAGAGCATGGTCGTGCTCATCACATCGTCCCCAGCAGGCCCTGCGGCCTGAAGCGCACCAGCAGCAGCAGCACGATGCCGTAGATCAGGATGCGATACTCCGCCGCAATCCGGAACACTTCCGGCAGCCCGACCAGCGCAACCGCCCCGACGATGGCGCCGACGACATTGCCGAGGCCGCCGAGGATCACCACGGTCAGCGCCAGGATCGATTGCTGCGTGTTGAAGGTCTCGTGGTTGATGTAGGAATAGAGATGCGCGGCGATGCCGCCGCTGACGCCGGCGGCGAAGCCGCCGAAGATGAAGGCCAGCGATTTGTAGCGATTCAGGCTGAGCCCATAGGCGCGCGCGGCGATGTCGTCGTCGCGGATGGCGCGAAAGCTGCGGCCGAGATGTGAGCCGAGCAGGCGTCCCTGCAGCAGCGCCAGCACGACCATCACGATGAAGCTGAAGCAGTAGATCGAAATCGGGCTGACCAGCTCATAGCCAGCCAGCGACAGCGGCGGGATGCCGGAGATGCCGATCGGACCGCGGGTGACGCTCTCCCAGTTCAGGATCACCAGCGAGACGATCTCGCCGATCGCGAGCGTCGCGATCGACACATAGTGCCCGCGCAGCCGGAACGACGGCGAGATCAGGGCCGTGCCGAGCGCGGCACTCATCAGGCCGCCGCCGATGATGGCAAGGCCGACCGGGACGGCGAAGGTGAGCGACAGCAGCGCGGAGGTGTAGGCGCCGATCGCGAGCAGCGCGGCGTGCCCCAGCGAGACCTGGCCGATCGTGCCTGCAACCAGGGTGAGGCTCAGCGCGAGCATGCCGAGCAGCCAGGCGTTGATCAGGGTCTGGAGCACGTAGAACGACACCGGCAACAGCGGCAGGATCGCGAAGATGCCGGTAGCGACCAGCAGCGCCCAGCGCGGAATGCGCACCGGGCGGCTCGGCGCGATGAACGTGCCGGTGAGCGGCTCGGGCGGCGCCTGCCGTGCGCTGGCGAACAGGCCGTTCGGGCGCAGCACGAGCACCACGACCAGCAGCAGGAATGCGAACAGATTGCGGTAGCTGGTGCCGAACACGGCGACGCCGTAGCTCTCGACCAGTCCGAGCAGCAGGCTGCCGATCACCGCGCCTGGCACATTGCCGGCACCGCCGACGACTTCGGCGACGACGCCCTTGAGCGTCGCCTGCAGGCTCATCGCGGTGTCGATCTGGTTGTAGTACATGCCGACCAGCAGGCCGGAGACGCCGCCGAGCGCAGCCGCAATGCCAAACACAGCCTGATTGACGCGATTGACGTCGACGCCCATCTGCATCGCGGCGTCGCGGTCCTGGGCCGTGGCACGGATGGCCCAGCCGAGCTTGCTGTAACGCAAGAACACGAACAGCAGCAGCGCGCTGGTGATGCCGACGCCAGCGATCAAGAGATCGAGCGGTCCGATCGTGCCGCCGCCGATTTGGAATCGAACATCCGGCAACTGGCTCGGCAGCGCGCGCGGATTGGGCGAGAAGGTCAGCATCACGAGCTGATCGAGCACGAAGCTGATGCCGATGGTCGCCAGCAACGGTGCGATGCGCACCGAGTTCTGCAACGGACGCAGGCCGAACCGCTCGATGATCAGGCCCACCAGCGCCGCCGCCACCGCGACCACGATGATGGTGAGCGGCAGCGGCGTATGCAGCTGCACCACCGCGACCCAGCCGATATAGGCGCCGACGAGGTAGATCGACCCTTGCGCAAAGTTGATCAGCCGGCTGACGCCGAAGATCAGCGCGAGCCCGACTGCAACGAGGGCGTAGACGTTACCGACGATCAGCCCGTTGATCGTGTAGTCGAGCCAGGAAGACACGCAGGAGATCCCCTCAGGTCGGCTTGCCGTCCCAGAGCGCGAACTGGCCCTTGCGCACGACGAGCTCGGCGTTCATGGCGCCCTTGACGCGGCGGCTCTCGACGTCGAACGTCGCTTTGCCGAAGATCACGCTGGAGACGTCCTTCACTTTAGTAAAGGCGTCGCGGATCGCGCGCCGGTCGGCGCCGCCGATCTTGACGACGGCGGCTGCCATGTTCATCGCGTCATAGGCGTAGGCGTTGAATGCGTCGGGCTCAACCCCGTTGTATTTCTTCTTGAAGCCCGCGATGAACGTCTGCACCTCGGGACGGGGGTCTTCCGGGAAGTAGCGCGTGCCGACATGGACGTCCTCGACGGCCTCGCCGCCGAGCTCCAGGAATTTCGGCGAGTAGACCGAGCTCGCGGCGCAGATCACCTGCTTCAGCCCGACCTGGCGCGCCTGGCGCGCGATCAGTGCACCGTCGGAATAATAGGAGATCAGGATCAGCCCGTCCGGATTGGCGTCGCGGACGCGCACCAGCGTGGAGCGGAAGTCGCGCTCCTCCGCGATGTAGCCTTCGGTAACGGCGATTTCGGCGCCGTGCTCCTTCGCGGCTTTGACGAAATAGTCGCGGCTGGTGCGGCCCCAATCGGTGTTGAGGTGCAGCACGGCGAGCTTCTTCAGGCCGAGACGTTTCACGGCATAGGCCGCCAGCAGCGGCTGCTCGTCGGCCTGGCTGACCGAGGTGCTCCACATGAAGTCGCCGCCCTTGGTGAAATCGGGATGCGAGTTGGTGAAGCCGAACTGCACCAGCCCGCCGCGCTGATAGATCGGCGAGGCCGCCATCGAGGCGGGACTGGAGAAATCGCCGAGCTCCATGACGATCCTTGGATCGGAGACGAACTTCTGGGCAATCGCCACCGACTGGCGCGGGTCGCTCTGGCTGTCTTCGAAACTATAGGCGAGCTTGCGGCCGTTGACGCCGCCCGCTGCCTGGATCTCGTCGAGCGCGAGATCGAAGCCCTGTTTCCACTGCGTGCCATACTGTGCGTTCGGCCCGGTCAGCGGACCGCTGACGCCCAGCAAAATCGGTTCGGACGATTGCGCGAAGGCGGCGCGCGAGAAGGCCGCTCCCGCCATCATGGCGGCCAGCGAGCCCTTGACCAGGGTACGACGATCGATGTTGCTCATGGACGGCTCCATCCTGTCAGGTGTTGAAACAACCAGCAATTTCCATGCCGGTGAGATTGGCTATTTCGAAGGCTCGCCGAGCGACAGCATCAGCCGGTTCGCCCAGTTGAAGAACGACGCGCCGTTGATGACGTCGACGATCTCCGCATCGTCGAGACCGGCGCGGCGCAGCTCATCGACATTGTCGGGGCCGAACGCGATCGGCGTCGCAGCCAGCGCCACCGAGGCCTTGACGACCGCATTCCAGCGCTCGCCGAGATCGGCGCCGACGCCCTCGTCGAGCAGCCGCTGCACATCGTCGCGGCGCTTGGAATAAGTGCTGGCGAAACGCGCATGCACGGAGGCGCAGTAGATGCAGCCGTTGTAACGCGAGGTCGCAGCCGCCGCGAGCTCGCGCTCGGCGCGCGGCAGGCCGTCGGCGACGTTGTAGAAGATGTCCTTGTCGGTCTTGGTGCGGGCTTCCAGCACCTCGGGATCGCGCACCAGCAGGCGGAAATACTCGGACTTGGAACGGGAGCGATCGACCAGGCCGGCGAAATGCCGCTCGGTCAGCTCGGCTTCGGGCAGCGGATCGATCCACGACACCCAGCCCAGTTCATCCTGGGTGAAGACGACGGGCGGATTGACATTGCTTGCAGCGCTCATGATGCAGCCTCCTTACGCGCCAGCCGCGGCGTTCGCGGTGCGCCCAAGCGAGGCACCGAGCACGCGCAGTCCGGTGACGACGCGAACCTGAAACGACAAGAACGCGACCAGCTGAGAGAACGTGACGATGCCGGTGTTCGACCAGCCGGCGGCCAGCAGTGCCTTCATGTCGGCCGCGGCCGCATCGCGCGGGCGGAACACCAGCAGATGCGCATGCTCGAACGCCGCAACGAGCCGGTCCCCGAGATCTGGCTTGCGCTCCGCACTGACGCGATAGATCAGGCCGGCCTTGTTCTCGACCGACAGGGGGCCGGCCGGAAACGCACCGTAGGGGCCAGAGGTCTCGCCGCGCGCGATTTCGACGTCGACCGCTTCGACCAGGCGCGCGCCATCGGCGGTCGCTGCGAGCTTCGCCCGATAGAAGCCGGCCATCGTGGGCTCGCGGTGAAGGCCGATCACGAAGAGCGCGACCGCGGCGCGCTCCACCAGCGAGACATCGCCGGCATCGATCGGCTCGAACAGCGAGAGATAGCTCTTCTGCGCGTTGTCGCGCGCCTGCAGGCGGCGCGCGCGAATGGCGTCGAGGGACGAACCCGGTTCGATCCCGGCGAGCGTGTCGATGATATCTTTCGTAGCCATCATTCAGCCTCTTGCAGCCTCGTGCAACGCGATTCCGTTCATTCCGACTATCCCGCCAGCGCCACATCCGGCGCTGTCCGCGCCCAGCCCAGCGCCGGCGCGACCTTCTCGGCAACCAGCTCGATCGAGCGCAGGATGTGGGGATGCGGGGCATCGACCGAATGCGCCTGGAAGACCAAATCGGTCACCCGCTCCAGCGTGGCGTCGGCGCGCAGCGAGGCGATGACGTCGTCGGCCGCGCCGACATGGGTGTCGAACGCCGCGATCATCTCCTCGAGCGTCTCGCCCGGCTTGGCGTGGCCGCCCTTGAGGAATTGCGGGAGCGCGCGCCGCAGCCCGATATCGGCAAGGCGCATCGCCTCGGTGCGGTCGTCGGCGACGAAGATGGTGCGCGAGGCCATGATGCGGGGCTCCCGTCCCGGCGGCAGCGCTTCGAGATAGGCATCGATCACCGGATTCTGAATCTCAGCCAGCGTTGCCTTCGGCGCCTCCTTGGTCCGAGGCTGGGTGCGCGACAGCAACAGGCCATCGCCCGCCTTGCCGGCACGCGCGCCGCCCGCCACAGAGAATGTCGCCTGCCAGATCCGGTTGTCCAATTGCGGCCGCTGCGGATAGAGCGTGTCACCACCGTCGAGCGGCTTCCCCACCAGCGCCGTGCGGACGACCTCCAGATTGCGCGCAAAGATCTCGTTGCGCTGGGCGCTGTCGAGGCCGAAGGCGGCAAACGCCGAGGGATTGCCGCCGGTGCCGACGCCGAGCTCGAAGCGACCGTTGCAGAGCAGATCGAGCACCGCGGCGTCTTCCGCCACCCGCACCGCATTCTCAAGCGGCAAGGTGACGATGCCGGTGCCGAGCCGGATGCGCGAGGTTTGGGCTGCGACGTAACCGAGGAAGGTGAAGGGCGACGGCAGGCCGCCCTCGCGTTCGTGGAAATGGTGCTGCGCAATCCACGCGGAATCGAGGCCCGCCGTCTCGGCGCGCACGATCTGCTCCGCCGCGAAGCGATATCGGTCGGCGGGCGGGGCCTCGTCGAGAAGCCGTGTGAAAAACCCCAGGCGTTTCAGGTTTGCTAAGCGTTTCATACGACCCCTGTCGAGCGAGGATGGGCCCCGATGATGTCGGTTGCCGCAGCTCCAGACAAGCGGGCATTGCGCAGGGCTCGTACGCAAGGCTGCCCGCCGGGATCGCCCTGAGCTGAACTTTGGCTGGGCAGACTGCCTACCAGCTCGGCAGCACCGCGCCCTTGAACTTGGTCAGGACGAACTCCTTGACCTCCGCGGTGTGGTAGCTGTCCACGAGGATCTTGACCCAGGGCTTGTCCTTGTCGACCGTGCGAATGGCGATGAGATTGACATAGGGACCCTTCGGGTCCTCGCGCAGGATCGGATCCTTGACGGGATCGAGGCCCGCCTGGGTTGCATAATTGGTGTTGATCGCGGCGGCGTCGACATCGTCGAGCGCGCGCGGCGCCTGCGCTGCGTCGACCTCGATGAACTTCAGCTTCTTGGGATTCTCGGTGATATCAAGCACTGTCGGCTTGAAGCCCGTGCCGTCCTTCAGCTTGATCGCGCCCTTGTCGCGCAAGAGCAGCAACACCCGGCCGCCATTGGTCGGATCGTTCGGGATCGAGACCTTGCCGCCCTCGGGGATGTCGGCGAAGGCCTTGTGCTTCTTGGAGTAGACGCCGATCGGGAAATTCACGGTCAGGCCGACGGCTTCGATCTTGTAGCCACGGTCCGCCTTCTGGTTGTCCAGATAAGGCTGGTTCTGGAACGAATTGGCCTGGATCTCGCCGGCATCGAGCGCGGCGTTCGGCACGACGTAGTCGGAGAATTCGATGAGCTGGATGTCGAGACCCTGCTTGGCGGCGATCGGCTTTACGGCCTCGAAGATCTGGGCATGCGGCCCCGGCGTCACGCCGATCTTGATGGTCTCGCCTGAAGCGGCGGCCGACCAGGCGGCGAGCACGGTCGCGAGGATCAGGGGGAGGCGAAACGACATCTTGGTCTCCATGACTCAGCAATGATTGGAACCGTATTCGCTTCTCCGAAGGGCGAAATCAATGAAATTGAAATCCATATTGGCTGGCCAGTGCGGACGACGCTTCTCCGTTCGACCGCATGTGGGGAACGAATGCACCTGCGCAAGCGTGAGGCGCATCACGGCGAAACGGCACGCGGCGAGCGAGATTGGCGGCAAGAACAGCCAGGACATCAGCCATGACCATTCTCGCCGCTCCGAAGCTCGCAGGCTGGAACCGCCTCGAATGCTTTGCGCTCTATGTCCTGCTCCAGGGCGTGCCGTTCTATTCCGGCGTCGCGCTGGTGATGAAGCTGATCAACGCGACCGAATTCGTCGGCGAGCCCTTTGGCGCCGCCATCTTCATCGCGATGGTATCGACCTTCCACGCGCTGGTAACGCCATGGCTCGGGCCGAGATTTCCGTATTTCTTCAGGCAAAGCTTCGAGCCGCTGTTCGCCGATCCGACGCTGTCGTTCTCGGAAAAAGTCTCGCGCTGGCTGGCGCATCCGAACACGCCGCTCAAATTGCTGAGCAATTTGCTGCTGCTGTCAGCGCTGGCGGTCGGCGTGGCCGGCCTCCAGTGAGCCCGTGTACTCTGAGCGCAATTACTCCGAACGCCAGGTCGCCGGAGACAGCATGATCAAGGCGCAGATCGCGGCATAGGCGAACATCCCCACCGCGACCATGGCGGCGAGGCCGGCCATGCCTGCGCCAAAACTCACCACCGCGATCCAGCCACCGCCGGCTGCGATCAGGATACGCGCGACGGACGACGCCAGTGGCCCCATGGCGCGGCCGGTGCCTTGCACCGCAAAGGAGGTGACGAAGCCGAAGCCGAGCGCTGCATAGGCGGGAGCGACGATGCGAAGGTAGGTCACGCCTTCCTTCACCACCTCTGGATCGTGGCTGAACAGATTCAGCCACGCCGTCGGAAAAATCGCCACCAAAAGGCCGATCGTGCCGGTCATGATCATGCCGACGATGCCGCTGACCCAGCCGATTTTCCGAGCCCGCGCCGTCTGCCCCGCGCCCATGTTGACGCCGACCATGGTCAGCGTCGCCGTGCTGATGCCGAACAGCAGCGGGATCATGATGTAGTCGAGCCGCGAGGCGATGCCGTAGCCGGCAAGCGCTGAGGTGCCGAACAGGCCGACCGCGCCGGTGACGAGGATGACGGTGAGGTTGGTCAGCACCGCATTGAAGGCGGTGGGGATGCCGACCTTGAGCATGTCGCCGAAGATTCTTGTTCGCAGGGGCACGATGTGCAGCCGCAGACCGGACCCTCCCGACGACATGTAGCGCAGCAGGAACAGCATCGCCGCGCCGTAATAGAGGCCGAAGGCGATGCCCGCGCCGCCGATGCCGAGCCGCGGGATCGGTCCCAGACCGAAGATCAGCGCCGGCGACACCGGAATCGTCACGATCGCGCCGACCAACGTCACCAGCGCGGGTACCTTGACATTGCCCGCGCCGCGCAGCGCCGCCGCCTGGAGATTGACGATCCACACCGGGATAGCGCCGGCGAAAAGGTAGTTTGAATAGGTGGTCGCCGCTGCAAGCGCGTCGCCCGCGCCGCCGAGGGCGCGATATAGATGCGGACCGCCGACGATGACGCCGAGCGTGAACACGCCGCCGGCCATGATCGCGAGCACCACGGCGTGAAACAACGCAGCCTCGGCATCGTCGCGTCGACCGGCACCGACCGCGCGCGCAACCGAGGATGCAACGCCGCTGCCGAACCCGCCATTCGACATCATGGTCATCAGCATGAAGATCGGGAACACCAGCGCGGCGCCAGCCAGCGCATCGGTGCCGAGAAAGCCGACATAATAGGCTTCCGCGATGTTGACCGCGGTTTGCGCCACCAGGACGGTCACGGTCGGCAGCGCGAGCCTGAGCAGCGTCGGCAGGATCGGCGCCGTCAGCAGCGCCGCGCGCCGCTGCTCGGCCGCCCCTGGTGTTGATGCCGACACTTGGCGGAGCGGAGCGGCGGTGCGAGCCACGATCTGCGTGGCGGACAAGGCCGGCGCGGCCGCATCCTCGACTGACATGGGTTCGATCCCCGGGGACTTGGAGGGCCGCCGCCGATCGGCCGCCCATTGTATTATGCTCATAATGTATTATTATGACCGTAATGCAATGGGGATCGGCCTCACGATTTTGTGGCCAGATCACGCAGGAGGCGGGATTGGCGCGCTACGACAAGGGACACAGGGACACGACGCGGCGGCACATCATCGACGTCGCCTCTTCGCAGTTCCGCGAGAGCGGTATCGCCGCGGTCGGCCTCGCCGGCATCATGGCGGAGGCGGGCCTGACCAACGGCGCCTTCTACACGCATTTCGCCTCCAAGGAGGATCTGGTGCGCGCGGTGCTGATCGACGCCCTGGAGCAGCGCGAGCAGAGGCACAAGGACAATCTTGCAAGCGACGTCGCGCTCGAGGCAACGATCCGCGACTATCTCTCCCCCCGCCATCGCGACCGCGCGGGCGCCGGTTGCCCGACCGCAGCACTCGTCGCCGAAATCGCGCGACATCCCAAGGCGACGCGCGATGCCTTCACCGAAAAGACGTCCGAGATCATCGCGCTGATGGCGGCGCGGATGCCGGAATGCCCCGCGGCGGAGCGTCGGCGACGCGCCATTTCGGTCTACGCGACCATGGTCGGCGCGCTGCAATTGTCGCGCGCGGTGAGCGACAGGCAATTGTCGGAGGAAATTCTCGCGAACGCGGTTGGATCTGCGCTGGCGCTTGCGAATGGACGGTTCCCCTAGCTCGCCCTGGATCGCCGTCTTGAGTCTCGCGAGCGGCGATCCAGCTACCGCCCCTCGGCAGCCATGGCTGCCGTCCCTGCATTCGTCATTTCGTCGCAGGTTTTTCTGACATTGTCGGCATTGCCGCCTCGCCCATGATGAAACATGATGGGCCCTGGCCGGTGACGGACTTGTCTGCGAAGTGGGGATCATCCGATGAACGAGAACGAAATCCGCAAGTCGATCGCGGAGGTGAAGCAGGGCACGCTGTCGCGACGCTCGTTCATGCAGACGATGGCTGCGATCGGGATCGCGGCGCCGGTCGCGAGCCAGATCCTGGTCTGGAACGACGTGGCGATGGCGGATGCTACGTTACAATACAAGCCGACCAAGGCCGGTGGCGGCGGGCCGCTCAAGATCCTGCTCTGGCAGGCCCCGACGCTGCTCAATCCGCATTTCGCGCTCGGCACCAAGGACCAGATCGCCTCGCGTGTCTTCTTCGAGCCGCTCGCCGGCTGGGACAAGGAGGGCAACCTCGTCCCCTGCCTCGCAGCCGAGGCTCCGTCCAAGCAGAACGGCGGCCTTTCGCCGGACGGCCTGAGCGTGACCTGGAAACTGAAGCAGGGCGTGAGGTGGCATGACGGCAAGCCCTTCACCGCCGACGACGTCGTTTTCACCTGGCAATACGCCTCGGATCTCGCCACGGCGGCGTACACCACCGGTTCCTACAAGGACATCACGGTCGAGAAGATCGACGACTACACCGTCAGAGTGCTTTTCAAGGCCCCCACCCCATTCTGGGCCGACCCGTTCGTCGGCTCGGTCGGTCCGATCCTGCCGAAACATCATTTTGGCGACTATGTCGGCGCGAAGTCGCGCGAGGCGCCCGGCAATTTGAAGCCGGTCGGCACCGGTCCCTACAAATTCGTCGAGTTCAAGCCTGGCGACCTGATCCGGGCCGAACGCAATCCCGACTATCACGTCAAGAACCAGCCGCATTTCGACACGCTGGAGATCAAGGGCGGCGGCGATGCAGTGTCCGCGGCGCGCGCCGTGCTCCAGACCGGCGAATACGACTATGCCTGGAACATGCAGGTGGAGGAGGAGGTCCTCAAGCGCATGGAGGCCAGCGGCAAGGGCAAGCTCGACGTCACGCCCTCCGGCAACGTCGAGTTCATCATCCTCAACACGACCGACCCGTGGACCGAAGTGGACGGCGAGCGCTCCAGCCCCAAGACCAAGCACCCGACGCTGTCCGATCCCGCCGTTCGCCGCGCGATCAACCTGCTGATCGACCGCGAGTCGATCCAGAAGTTCATTTACGGCCGCGGCGGCATCGCCACCGCGAGCTTCGTCAACGCACCCAAACAGTTCAAGTCGACCAAGCTGAAATACGAGTTCGACGCCGACAAGGCCAACAAGGTCCTCGATGAAGCCGGCTGGGCCAAGGGCGCGGACGGCATCCGCGAGAAGGACGGCAAGAAGCTCAAATTCGTCTTCCAGACCTCGACCAATGCGCCGCGTCAGAAGACGCAGGCCATCATCAAGCAGGCCTGCCAGAAGGCCGGCATCGAGATCGAGATCAAGGCGGTCACGGCATCGGTGTTCTTCTCGTCCGATGTCGGCAACCCCGACACCTACTCGAAGTTCTATGCCGACATGGAGATGTACAACACCACGCAGCCGCAGCCCGACCCGGAGCGCTTCCTGAACCAGTGCGTCTCCTGGGAGATCTCCAACAAGGACAACAAATGGCTCGGCCGCAACGTCTCGCGCTGGTCCGATCCCGAGGCCGACAAGGCCTACAAGGCCGCGCAGAACGAGCTTGATCCGGTCAAGCGCGCCGCGCTGCTGATCAAGGTCGACGAAACTTTTTGCGAGGCCAACGTGTTCCTGCCGCTTCTATCCCGCAACATCGTCAACGCAGGGGTCAACAACCTCATGGTCGACATGTCGGGATGGGACGTCACGACCTGGAATCTGGCGAGTTGGTATCGCAGCTGACGCCGGAGAGGCTGAACGCGCGATCTCCGCCTCGGCAAACCAGCTCAATTCTTCAGCTCAATTCCTGCCGGCGAATTGACGGTCGAGGTCTGACGCCGTGTCGGCGCTTCTCAGCCGTTTCATCAGCTCATCCCTCTCCCTGCCCTCGGGCAACGACTCGGCCTGTTCGCGGATGGTCCTGGTGAACTCCGCAAGCCGCTCTTGAAGCGTGGTGGTTTGCTGAACGCGACGCCGCCTGAGCACGATCGGGTCTCCATGTCATGGCACCATGCCATGCCTTTCGGATGCCAATGATAGGGGCGAGCGCAGCCATGTCTGTATCAAATGATATAGTTCAGGCCATTTGTAACCGACGCGCTCTGTTCACATGTGAACAGTCGGAGCTGCCTTCAGGTGCCGGTCCGGAACGAAAATGACGGCTGTTTCATTGACGCGACGAGACAGCACGGACGCGCCATGGGCAAGATATTGATCAGCACCGCCGTCGTGAGCCTGGCACTCATCATTGCCTTCGCGGTCTTTGTCATCACTCTGTGATTTTGCGACAGCAGAAGCGAATGATGCTGCGGCTCGGCACTCACCCGCGCGCGCAGCAATCGACCAGCAGGTCCCAGATCCGCTGCGCCTCGCCCGATGCGCGGGTTTCGAGCCCCTTCTCCGGGTTGGACTTCGAATAGGCCGCCACCGGGCGCGCTTCGCGCGGCACGATCCATCGCTGCGAGAGCGGGTCGTACCATTTTCCGATTATCATCTCAGTCACGCCGATCGACTCACAGGTTTGACCCTGGGCGGAGCACTACAGCTCATGGGCTTGGTCGAATCCCGTTCGCCGCGCATCGCCCATTTTACAAATCGGCTTCTCGCCCGATCGTTCCTGCCGCGGCTCAGCCCGGCCGCGCCGGATGAAGCGTACGGGGATGCCGCTCGTGCAGCAGCCGCGCGAGCTCTTCCCGCTCCGCAGCACGTCCCTTCATGGCAGTCTCGAACAGCGCTTCCTGGATGTCGCGGGGCATGTCGCCCCACACGTCCATCGCCGCCCGTCCGAGCAGGCCCGCAAGATGATCCGCACCATCGCTCATTCGGCTCTCCCCGATCTGGTCACAGGAATGGAACAGCTAGCGGTGTGCAGCGTTCCAGTTCCATCATTGACAAAGGAGACGTCGTTTATGGGTTTCTTCACCAAGGACATCAAATCGATGGAAGACCTGCTGCTTCACGGGCTGCAGGACATCTATTACGCGGAACAGCAGATCCTGAAGTCGCTGCCGAAGATGATCGACAAGGCGACCAACAGGGACCTCGTCACCGGACTGAAAGCTCATCTGGAAGAGACCAACAAGCAGGTCGACAGGCTGGGCAAGGTGTTCGCGAAGCTCGGCAAGGAGCCCAGCGGCACACACTGTCCCGCCATCGACGGCATCATCAAGGAGGCGGATGAGACCGCTGGCGAGATCGAGGACAAAGCCGTGCTCGACGCCGCGATCGTGGCCAACGCACAGGCCGTCGAGCATTATGAAATGTGCCGCTACGGCACGCTGATCGCATGGGCGGAGGAACTCGGGCACGACGACATCGTGCGCTTCCTCACGACGAACCTGAACGAAGAGAAGGCCGCCAACACCAAGCTGAACACGGTAGCACTTCGCAAGGGCGTCAATGCCAAGGCGTCCAGCGCCGCTTGATCAATACGTACTGAACGTGGCGGCCCCTGCTCGCGGGGCTGCCACGTTCTCGTCGCACGTTCGGTCAGATGAACGGCTTCCCGCCGGTGACCGCCAGGGTCGCTCCCGATGTGTAGCTCGAGAGCGGATCGGCGAGCATGACATAGGCGGTCGCGAGTTCTGCCGGCTGGCCGGCCCGTTGCATCGGCACCTGTTTGCCGAAGTTCTTGACCTTCTCCTCCGGCATCGTCGATGGAATCAGCGGCGTCCAGATCGGCCCCGGGGCGACCGCGTTGACCCGAATGCCCTTCGCCGCCAGCATCTGGGCGAGCCCACCGGTAAAATTCTGAATGGCGCCCTTGGTCGTGGCATAAGCCAGCAAGGTCGGATTTGGCATGTCTGAGTTCACCGACGCGGTGTTGATGATCGCCGCCCCCGGGCGCATATGGGGCACCGCAGCCTTGGTGAGATAGAACATGGCGTGGATGTTGGTCTCGAACGTCCGCTGCCATTCCTCGTCGCTGATATCAGCGATCTCCTTGAACGTGTCCTGATGGGCCGCGTTGTTGACGAGGATGTCTATTGCGCCGAACGCCTCGACGGTGCGGGCGATGATCGCGCGACAATGATCGGGATTGCGGATGTCGCCGGGGATCAGGATGGCCTTACGTCCCTCGCGCTCCACCAGCGCCTTGGCCTCGGCGGCATCCTCGTCCTCGTTCAGATAGGCGATGACGATGTCCGCGCCTTCCCGGGCATAGGCGATCGCGACCGCGCGGCCAATGCCACTGTCGCCTCCGGTAATGATTGCCTTTTTTCCGGCCAGGCGCCCGGCGCCCTTGTAACTCTCTTCGCCATGATCCGGTCGCGGATTCATCGCGCCCGTCGAACCGGGCATCGGTTGCTGTTGCGGAGGATAAGGCGGCTTTGGATATTCGGTCATGGAGCGGCTCCAGGGATTTGCTCCGCTAACGGAAGGCTTTCGGAAGCGTTCCTCGCCGTTCCATCACGCCTCCTCGCCAAGCCGCACGATGATGTCGTTCGGCAACAGGGCTGGCGCGTCGACCGCGCCCAATCGCCATAGGTTCTCGCCCGCAACCAGCGCCGGCATAGGTAGTTCGCGGTCGGAGAAATTGGCGACAATCTGCAAGATGTCTCCCTTCTGCGTCCGCCAACGGGCATCCAGTCCGCCCGTGCGAGGGTTCTCCCCAAGCAACTTGCAATGAGCCGATACGAAACCCCGTTTGATCATCGGCACGATCTTCTCGCGCCGTATCTTCAGCAATTGCGCTGTCAGGCCGCGAAACCTGGCGCTGGCGGGAGAGCGGTCTATGCCGGTCCAGTCGAGCTTCGATGCCTCATAGGTTTTTTCATCGCACGGATCCGGAATACTGGCGCGCGTGTCGGGCGTCGAGAAAGCCTTGAAGTGAGAAAACTCCTTGCGCCGCCCTTCCCGCGTCAGTTCGGCAGCCTCGCCGGACCAGTCCGCGAAGAACAGGAAAGGCGTGTCGGCCGCAGCTTCCTCACCCATGAACAACATCGGAATATGCGGGTTCAAGAGAACCAGCGCCATGGCTTGGGCCAGCTTCTCCGGACCGACCAACCTGGAAAGCCGCTCCCCGAACGCGCGGTTGCCGATCTGGTCGTGGTTCTGGGCGAAGAAGATGGTGGCCTCGGGCGGCAGATGCGCGCTCGGCTCTCCGCGCGGTTCGTCATGCAGCGGAAAGACTTCGCCCTGGTAGGCAAAGCCTTCGGTGAGCGATCGCGCGAGATGTTCAAGCGGCTTGTCTGCGAAGGCGCGATAATAGCCTTCGTCCTCGCCCGTCAACAGGACGTGGAGTGCGTTGTGAAAATCATCGCCCCATTGCGCGTCATAGAGCCGGGTTCGCCCTTGCGCCCGGTCGAGCAGGCCTGCCCGATTGGCCTCGTTCTCCAGCATCAGATGCACGTGCCGGCCCACCAGCCGACTGCGGACCGTCTCGGCAAGCTCGACCAGGAAATGGCGCTCGGAATCGTCCCTCAGCGCGTGAACGGCGTCGAGCCGCAAGCCGTCGAACCCGTAGTCGCGCAGCCACATCAGCGCGTTCTCGATCAGGAACTCGCGCACGAACGCGCCGTCGTGGCCCTCGAGGTTGACGGCAGGGCCCCAGCCGGTGCTGTGGCGCGTCGTGAAGAAATCTTCCGCATAGAGGTGCAGATAGTTCAGCTGCGGCCCGAAATGGTTATAGACGACGTCGAGATAAACCATGATGTCGAGGGCATGCGCCGCGCGTAACAGCCGCTTGAGGTCTTCCGGCCTGCCGTAGCGCGCATTTGGCGCATTGAGCAGCACGCCGTCGTAGCCCCAATTGTGCCGGCCGGGAACGTCATTGAGCGGCATCAGCTCGATCGCGGTAATGCCGAGATCGCGCAGATAGGGCAGCTTCTTCTCGACGCCGGCATAGGTGCCTTCCTCGCTGAAGGTGCCGACATGCAGCTCGTAGATCACGGCCTCCGCCCAGGGGCGACCGGGATAGAGCACCGGATCCCGGAACGCCGCGGTGTCGACCACCTCGCTCGGCGCCCCGACGTCGTCCGGCTGGAAGAACGAGGCGGGATCGGGAACGACCAGCTTTCCGTTGATCCTGAACTGATAGCGCGTGCCGATACGCGCGGTGGGGCTCAACCATTGGTACCAGCCATCCTCGTCGCGCGGCATCCGGTGTGACGGCTGGCCGGTTTCGAGCAATTCGACCAATTGCGCCGTCGGTGCCCAGAGATTGAAGCAGACCCCCTCATCGAGGCATCGAGGACCGTGGTGTCGCGCTTGCCCGGCCATTCCCAATCTGTGACTCAAACCCGGCCGCCTTTGCGTGCATGCTGGAAGTTACGACACGCTTGGCGAGGTTCGATTTTACGATCGCTTAAGCATGCTCAGGACGGGAGAAGCCGAAATGCAGGCATTCGTTCCTTAGGCGAGCGCCGTACCCGGCCCACACGCTCTGTGTGCACTTTTGGACCGAAGACGAAAAAAGTCTCTTCGGTGGCGAAAGTTAGGAACGTTTGTTGCGGCGCGGAATTCAGGATTTGCGCTCCGTTGGGGAAGCGCGTTGGAATTTTCGAAGATGGTTGGCAGAGGCCAGTGTTGTCCCTTGGGCCGGGGGGCCTAGCGCATGCGGATCCTTTTCGCGACGCCCGAAGTATCAGACTTCATTCAAGTGGGTGGACTCGCCGCCGTCTCGGCGGCTCTCCCGCGCGCCTTGCGCGACTTTGCCGACGTCCGCGTCATCATCCCCGGCTACCCGGCGGTCCTGCGCGGGTTGCACGACCTGACGACCGTCGGACGGTGCCAGCCATTCGCGGCCCTTCCGGCCTTCGCGATCGATCTCGGGCATACTGCCGACGGCATGACCTATTACGTGGTCCGATGCCCGGCGCTGTACGAACGCGACGGCACGCCCTATGCCGATGGTCGAGGAGCCGATTGGGGCGACAACAATGTCCGGTTCGCGACCTTCTCTTATGCAGCCGCGCAAGTCGCGAGAGGATTGGTCGACAAGGATTGGGCCGCCGATCTCGTCCATGCCAATGACTGGCAATGTGCCCTGATCCCCGGCTATCTGGAATGGCACTACGCGCACATTCCAACTGTGTTCACGATCCACAATCTCGCCTATCAAGGTGTCTTCGACCGCAGTTCGGTCGCGCCGCTGGGGATTCCCGAGGCGAGCTTCAACATTGACGGCGTGGAATTCTACAATCGGCTGTCCTTTATCAAGGCGGGCCTCGTCTACGCTTCCCACCTGACGACCGTCAGTCAGACCTATGCCCGCGAGATCACCACTGCCGAGTTCGGCTGCGGTCTCGAAGGGCTGTTGCGGCAACGGGCCGATCGCAACCAGCTTTCCGGCATCTTGAACGGAATCGACGAGAGCTGGGATCCGCGCACCTGCTCCTCGCTGTTCCAGCCGTTCGGCGCCGGTGACTGGGCCGAACGGTCATTGAACGCCGACGATGTCAGGGAACAGTTCGGACTGGCGGTCTCAAGAGGTCCCCTGTTCGCGCTCGTGGCGCGCCTGGTGCACCAGAAGGGCGTCGACCTCGTGATCGAGAGCGCGCAAGCGATCGTCGATGCGGGCGGCCAGATTGTCGTGACGGGCAAAGGCGAAACGCGGTTCGAGGAGGCGCTGCTGCAGGCGCAGGTGCGCGCGCCGGGCTCGATCGCCGTGAAGATCGGCTTCGACGACGCCGAGGCACGAAAGATCTTCGCCGGCAGCGACTTTACCCTGATGCCGTCGCGCTTCGAACCCTGCGGGCTGAGCCAGATGTATGCCCAGCGCTTCGGCTCGCTACCAATCGGCCATCGTACCGGCGGCCTCGCCGAGACGATCGTGGACGGCGAGACCGGATTCCTGTTCGACCGCGCATCGGCCCCCGGCTTTCTCGGAAGCCTTTGCCGGGCCTTTTCCACCTTCGGCATGAAGGACCGGCTCGATCATATGCGGCGCGCGGCCATGGCCCAGGCCTTCAGTTGGACACAGTCGGCCAAGTCGTACGCCACTATCTACAAATCCTCGATCTAGACGGGCTACTGCAAGACGAGCAGGGAACGGAATCGCCTGAGGGACGGTTGCAGTTCTACACAGGA
Organism: Bradyrhizobium sp. MOS002; assembly: GCF_003020115.1. GTDB lineage: Bacteria > Pseudomonadota > Alphaproteobacteria > Rhizobiales > Xanthobacteraceae > Bradyrhizobium. Next base: position 847,058 of record NZ_PYFX01000002.1, on the reverse strand, counting down.
GTCTTCGCCATGCGCCGCCCGAAGCCACAGCCGATCCGCAACAAGCTCGACCTGGCCGACCGTACTCAGGTGCGCCTCGTCAGAAAGCGTCTCGGACTGTCCGACGCAGAGCTGACCAGCATCGTCGAGAGGATCGGCAACTCGATTGCTGCCATCAGCAAGGAGGCGGCGCTGCAAAGGGCAGCCACACTGCCCAAGCCGGACGAAGTGCCTCCTGGCGCAGTCATCGCTTCTGCGGCAGTTGGCGAGCTGGCGACGCGGAAGTGACGGCAACTGCACCAAATTCTTGAAGGGCTATTCGGGGGCAACGATGGATCAAACAGTACATTCGGATGACGCCCTGACGCGGGCGGCCTCGAGCCTGCGCCGCTCCCGCATCAGCGAGGGCAAGCCGTTTCCGCTTGGCGCCACCTGGGATGGGCTCGGCGTCAATTTCGCGCTGTTTTCGGCCCATGCCACCAAGGTCGAACTCTGCCTGTTCGACGACAGCGGCGAGACCGAACTGGAGCGGATCGAGCTCCCCGAATATACCGACGAAGTCTGGCACGGCTATTTGCCTGCGGCCCGTCCCGGCACCGTCTACGGCTACCGCGTCCATGGCCCCTACGAACCCGACGCGGGACATCGCTTCAATCCCAACAAGCTCGTGCTCGATCCCTACGCCAAGCAGCTGGTCGGCCGGTTGCGCTGGGGACCGGAGCTGTTCGGCTACCAGCTCGACCATGTCGACAAGGATCTCTCCTACGACGAACGCGACAGCGCGCCCTTGATGCAGAAATGTCGCGTCATCGACCCGGCCTTCACCTGGGGCGCCGCGCGCAAGCCGGAAGTGCCGTGGGAGCGGACAATTGTCTACGAGATGCACGTCAAGGGTTTTACCCAGCTGCATCCGCTGGTGCCTGACGCAGACCGCGGCACGTTCTCGGGCCTCGCACATTCTGAGGTTCCGGCCTATCTGCGGTCGCTCGGCATCACCAGTGCGGAATTGTTGCCGATCCATGCCTTCGTCGACGACAGCTATCTGGTCGAGAAAGGCTTGCGCAATTACTGGGGCTACAACTCCCTCGCCTTCTTCGCGCCGGAGCCGCGTTACCTCAAGACGCCGCTCGCGAACGAATTCAAGGCCATGGTCAACCAGTTCCACGCCCATGGCATCGAAATCATCCTCGACGTCGTCTACAATCACACCGCGGAAGGAAACGAGCTCGGCCCGACCCTGTCGTTCAAGGGCATCGACAACGCCAGCTATTACCGCCTGCTGCCGGACCAGCGGCGCTACTACATCAACGACACCGGCACCGGGAACACGGTGAACCTGTCGCACCCGCGCGTGCTCCAACTCGTCGCGGATTCCCTGCGCTACTGGGCGACCGAGATGCGGGTCGACGGCTTCCGCTTCGACCTCGCCACCATCCTGGCACGGGAGCCCTATGGTTTCGACGAAGGCGGCGGCTTCCTCGATGCTTGTCGCCAGGACCCCGTGCTCTCCAGCGTCAAGCTGATCGCCGAGCCCTGGGACATCGGTCCGGGCGGCTATCAGGTCGGTCAGTTTCCGCCGGGATGGGCGGAATGGAACGACAAGTTCAGGGACACCGTTCGCGCTTTCTGGAAGGGCGACGAGGGATCGATCGCGGACTTCGCCAAGCGCGTGTCTGGATCCGGCGATCTCTTCAACAAGCGCGGCCGCCGGCCATGGGCCAGCGTCAACTTCGTCACCGCCCATGACGGCTTCAATCTCAATGATCTCGTCTCGTACAACGACAAGCACAACGAAGCCAATGGCGAGGACAATCGCGACGGCCATAGCAACAATCATTCCTGGAACTGCGGCGCCGAGGGACCGACGGACGATCCGGACATCACGGCGCTGCGCGAGCGCCAGAAGCGCAATCTGCTGGCGACCATGCTGCTGTCCCACGGCACACCCATGCTGCTTGCTGGCGACGAATTCGGACACACCCAGCACGGCAACAACAACGCGTACGCACAGGACAACGAGACCACATGGCTCGCCTGGATGGGCATCACCGCGAACGGCCGCAGCCTTCGCGAATTCACGCGCAAGCTGATCGCCACGCGCAAGGCATTTCCGATTCTCTATCGCAGCCGCTTCCTGGTCGGTTCCCACAACGAAGAGCTGGACGTGAAGGACGTGACGTGGCTCGCGCCGTCCGGTGAGGAAATGACGACGGAGCAGTGGCAGGACGGCAACGCCAAATGTTTCGCCTTGCTGCTCGACGGCCGCGCCCAAGAGACCGGGATCAAGCGCCGCGGCTCGGATGCAACCATGCTGCTGATCTACAACGCCCATCACGACGTCGTCAATTTCACCTTGCCCGCCGTCGCCGAGGGACGCAGCTGGCTCGGGTTGATCGACACCAATCAACCGGAGGGGCAGATGCCTGCGTTCGAGTTCGGGCACGTTTATGCGATGACCGGGCGGTCCCTGGTGGTGTTCGGTCTCGCCACCGAGAGCATCGCCACGCGCCGCCTGCGCCAGGGTCTCGGAGCGCTGCTGGACGTCGCGGAGGCGCCGCTACCTGGATAGTTCGTCGCGATGCGGTGAGCCGACGCTTCGAGTTGACGGAACGCACGCAGGTGACCGGCGTTCGAGCAGATGGGGCATCAATCGGAGAACACCGAGATGAAGTTCACAGGTGCCGTTATCCTCGCCGCTCTCGCGCTGTCTGGAGCAGCCTGGGCGCAGGCCAGCAAGCCTGACGTTTCGTCTGCGCCGAGCGCGCAGAATTCGGGAGCCGGCATTGCCGGACAGCCCGGCAACAAGAACGGACCGGCCGCCAAGCCCGATGAAACCGTCGGATCAAGCTCGACGAGCTCCACTGGCAACACCGCCGTGCAATCGCAGGACCCGGCGCATATTCAGGGCGCACCCGGTAACAAGAATGGGCCGCCCGCCAAGCGTCCGGACCAACGCTGAGCGAATACGTCCACTATCTGCCGATCGACTTCGAACGACCTGCGCCCGATATCATCGGCGCAGGTCGTTTCGCTAGGAACGAACGCTGAAGCCGCCCGTTCGGAAGACACCTTCTTTTCCTGTCCTTCCAATCCGAGAGTCCCTCCATGTATCACCACGTCAAGAAGCTGATGTTCACCGTTCGCGTCGACGAGCCGGATCCCCGCTTCGGCAACATGCTGCTGGAGCAGTTCGGCGGCGCCAATGGCGAGCTCGCCGCCGCGATGCAGTACTCGATCCAGGGATTGAACTGCGAAGACCCCGATCGCAAGGACCTGCTGATGGACATCGGCACCGAAGAGCTCAGCCATCTGGAAGTGGTCGGCACACTGGCGCGGATGCATCTCAAGCCATCGAAGTTCGACCGCCAGGCGGCCGAAGCCGATCCCCTCATCGCCATCGCGGGTGGCGGCGGAGTCAATCTCTTCAACTCCCAGGGCAATGCCTGGACCGCCGACTATCTGAAGATCACGGGCGAGCTCGACGTCGATCTGCGCAGCAACATCGCCGCGGAGGCGCGGGCCAAGATCGTTTACGAGCGGCTGATCAATTTCTGCGACGACGCCGGCAGCAAGGACGCGCTGCAATTCCTGATGACGCGCGAGATCACGCACATGAAGGCGTTCGCGCTGGCGCTCGAGAGCATGGGCAAGCCGGCCTTCAGCATCGGCCGCATCGCCCCGACACCCGGCCTCGTCGACCAGTTCTTCAACGATTCCACCGGCGCCGGCGATCATGGCGAGATCGACACGCGCGGGCCGTGGAACGAGGGGGGCGATTGGGTCTTCACGGACTCGCCGGCAATCCAGGCGGGCGAGCCGGGTCCGGCCTCGGCCATCGTCACCGAGAGTTCGCCCCCGGCGGACGAAGCGGGTCTCGGCGATCTGCTCATCAACGAGCTGCGCGATATTCTGCACGCCGAGAAGCAGTTGACCAAGGCGCTTCCCAAGATGGCGGAGGCTGCCCGCTTCGACCAGCTGCGCGAGCTGTTCGAGCAGCACCTCGCGGAGACGGAAGCCCAGGTCGAGCGCATCAACGAATGCTTCGAAATGCTCGGCAAATCCGCCCGCGCCAAGCCCTGCAAGGGCATGATGGGCCTCGTCGAGGAGGGCCAGGAAGTCATGGCCGAGGGCGAGGACAAGGAGGACGCGGCGGCCGACCTCGCCCTGATCGGCGCGGCGCAGCGCGTCGAGCATTACGAGATCGCGGGCTACAGCACGGCGCGCAACCTCGCCCAGCAGCTTCGCCACAGTGCCATCGTCGCCCTGCTGTCGAAATCACTGGCCGAGGAGGAGAACGCCGATCAGCTCCTCAACCAGGTGGCTCGCACACTGATGTCGGTGGCGAAAATGCCCGCGGCAGTCGAGCAGACCGAATGATCCCTAGGCGTCCAGCAGCTCGAGGAATTCCTCGACCCGGCTGAACGGATCCTCGTCGCGGCGGCCGGCGTGAACGACCCGGTCGCCGTCGCGCTGCAGCGATCGCGCCTGCGACTTCCCTCTGGATTTCCGCAGCCGCCCCGGCAGGAACGTCGCGGCGACGGCTTCGGGCCCGACATCGAGCCTGACGATGCCGCGCCGCTTGCAATCGATCCGGAGCCTGGCGGATGCAAAGAAGTCGCGGGCCTCCGGCGGAAGCCTGCCGAAACGACGCGAGATCTCCTCCTCCAGATCTTCCAGATCGTCATCGCTTCGGCACCTGGCAGCGCGCCCATAGATCTCGAGCCGGACCGCTTCCGATTGCACGTAGCCTTCGGGCAGCATGTCGGCCAGCGGCATATTGAGATCGGGCACCCACAGATCGGCGCCGGTGTCGCTGGTGCGCTCGGAGGCCAGCTTCAGAAGGTGACTGTAGAGCACGGGTCCGAACACCTGGACGTGCCCGGACTGCAGTTCCGAGAACAGATCGCCGGCGCCCCTGAGGTCGAGGTCGCGCTCGCTGATCGCAAAGCCGGCACCCGGCTTGCTGAACTCCTCCAGCACGGCCAGACGCTTCTCGGACTGCTCCGAGGTCGTTTCCGTCAGCAGATGAGCAAACGCGCGCGTGCCGCCGCGTCCCACCCGTCCTCTGAGCTGATGAAGCTGCGCAAGTCCGAACTTTTCGGGCCAGCACACCACGATGGTGTTCGCGCGCGGAATATCGAGACCGCTTTCCACGATATTGGTCGCCAGCAGCACATCCGCCTCGCCATCGACGAAACTCATCATGCGGTCGTCGATCTCGTCCACTGGCAATCTGCCGTGAAGACAGACGATGCGCAGCTCCGGCGCCACCGATTGCACACGAGCCAGCATCGGCTCCAGATCCTGGATGCGCGGGCAGATCAGGAAGCTCTGACCATGCCGCCTGCGCTCGCGGAGCAGTGCTGCGGCAATGGCAGCCTCTGACAGCGGCGCGATCCTGGTCACGATGGGAAGGCGATGAACCGGCGGCGAGGCGATCACGCTGAGATCCCTGAAGCCGGCAAGGCCAGCAGCGAGCGTGCGCGGGATCGGCGTGGCGCTCATCCACAGCGAATGCACCCCCTTGGCGAGGCCTGAAAGCTTCGCCTTCTCCGCCGCTCCGAAATGCTGCTCTTCGTCGATGATGACGAGGCCAAGATCGGCGAACTTCACGTCCTTTGCCGCAAGCGCCTGCGTGCCGACCACGACTTTCAGCGTGCCGCGCCGCAGCCCTTCCTTGGTCTCTCGCGTCTCCGGGCCCGAACTGGCCCGCGACAGGCTTCCCACCTCGATCCCGAGGGGGCCGAACCGCTTGCGGAAGGTTTCGACATGCTGCCGCGCCAGCACGGTCGTCGGTGCCGCGATCGCCACCTGCTTGCCCGACAGCGCCACTGCGGCTGCCGCCCGCAGCGCGACCTCGGTCTTGCCGAAGCCGACGTCACCGCAGATTACCCTGTCCATGGGATGGCCCGCCGCAAGATCGTCGAGGACGTCTTGAATCGCCTGGGCCTGGTCCACTGTCGTGAAATAAGGGAAGCGCGCGACGAATTTTTCGTAAGCAGCCCCCGGCGGCACCAGTTTGGGTGCGCGGCGGCGGCGGCGCTGGCTGATGTGCTTGGCGAGCGCCTTGGCGGCCACCTGGATTTCCGCTTCCGCCTCGGTGCGCCGCGCCCACCAGCTGCTGCCGTCCGCCTTGTCCAGCGCCAGCTTGCCGGGCTCGCCGGCATAGGGCCAGATCACTGCAAGATCGGCCGGCGGAACGAGCACGGCATTGTCGCCCGCGAATTTGAGCCTGATCATCTCGCGCCGCGATCCCCGCCCCATGTCGAGGGTCTGCAAGCCATCGAGCACGGCGAGCCCGCGTTGCAGATGGACGATGGCGGCGCCCTTTTCCGGCACGTCGGGATGATCGAAAGCCGGATTCCAGGCGCGCGCCATCGGCTGCGGATGATGGGCCCGGCTGCCGAGCACGTCGGATGCGGTCACGACGACAAGCGGCTTGCGGCCTGAGCCAATGAACCCCGCGTCGAAATCGGCCAGCAGCGCGCCTTCGCGGCTGCGTGCCTTCGTCACCTCGCTCCAATCGGCCAGGCGCTCCGTCTTGATGCCGCTCATGCGCTCCATCGCGCGAAGGTCGTCCTCGACGGCCGCGAAGAACAGCAGCCGCGATCCGCCGCGCTGCATGTCGGCGACGAAGGCGCGAAGCGCCTTGCGCGGCGAGGCCAGCTTCGAGAACTCCGGCGTCGAGATGAAGGCGGCCTTGCGCGGCAGCACGCAGATGCGCTTCTTCAGCTGCTTCCAGTCCGCCTGCCCCAGATACTCACGCTCCGCATCCCTGCGGCCCGCCGCTTCCTCGATCGTGCCCATCCAGCTATCGGCGTGGGCCGACACCCCGGCATCCGCGATCCATCGCGCGCGACCGCAGTAATCCGGAAGCGTCGCCCGCTGTCCGCGCGTAGCTCCCAGCGCGATCCGCTCGGACATGGGATCGATGATCAATTCCGCGGTCTCGTAGACGACCTCGTGCTCGATCGGATCGACCGCGACGATCTTGCGGATCGTGTCGCCGGAATGCTCGATCCGGAAGGGAGCGAGCGCACCGGCGGGAAACACTTCGAACGTCTTGCCGTGGAACAGGACGCCGCCCGGATACTCCGCCTCTTCGTCGAGATCGTAGCCGAGAGCTTCCAGCCGCGTCTCCAGCTCGGGCTCGGAATAGGGCGCGCCCACCTTCAGCGTGAGGCTCGACCGCGACCAGCTCGCCGGCAGCGGCAACCGTTCCATGATCGCTTCCGCGGTGGATACCAGGAAGACGGGCTTCTTTGCCTTGGCGAGACGCCGCAGCACCGAGCTGCGCCGGCCCGCGATCTCGCGGGATGGCTCGAGGCCGTCGAAGGGTAGCGTGTTCAGCCGCGGAAACACCAGCACGTCGACCGAGGGATCGAGGGCGTGGATCACGCCGCCCAGCCGCTCCGCCCTGCTCTCGTCATCGCAGAGGAAGACGAGGCCGTCGCGGCCGGACTTGTCCCACTGCTCGAGCAGATGCAGCGCCAGCATGCCGAGCGGCGACGAGGAGGCGACCGCGGAACGCGAGGCGCTCTTGTCCGGGCGCTTGCTTGTCGAGCCCGTGCTGTTCGAACTCTTGCTTCTCGCGCTGTTGCTTTTCGAGCCTTTGCCTCTTGAGCTCTCGCTCTTTGAGCTCTTGCTTTTTGTCTTTATCGCGCCGGTCGTGGCCCGGGCTTTCCTGGTGGGCGCCAATGTGTATCCAACTTTGTTTCGCAAATAGAGACGAGCGACGACGAGCCCTCCCGTCGAGCTCCATCGATAACGCGCCTCGGGCCTGAGCGCCCAATGACGTCATTACAATTTTGCAATTGCGTTGAAAAGCAGAGACAGGGGGCAAAGGCAAGCGGCCTGAACGGGCAGAAGGCCAACGGGCAGGCGGCTATTGCAGGACCTTCGGCAGCACCACGACCACGTCGACGCTCTGCGCGAGGATATGCGTTGCGACCACGGCAAGCTGGTGCGAGAACTCGTCCTCGATCTCGGCCGCGCAGTCTTCGTCGCTGGCAATGGCAAACAGCAGATTGCCGTCGATTTCGTCGAACCGGATGCCGGCGAAGAGGCGATCGAAAATCTCGGCGCCCGCGATGTACGCGATTCGCGCCTGGATGGCCTGGTCCTCGACGAGCGACAACTTTCTCATGAACGCAACATATGGCCGCACCACCCGAATGCAAGAGCAGGAGAGCGCTGGCGCGGCGTGCCTTGCGAACTATATTGGTGACATCGTCCCGCCTGACCGCCGTTGGCCCTTGAGGAAACCCTTGATTCTGTTCCTGCTGCTGATCTTCCTGCCGATCGGCGTGTCGGCCGGCCGCTATTATTTGCGCGGCGACGGCCGCGGCAATTGGCAGACGGCAGATCGCTCCAGCGCCGGCCTGCTGCCGCCCGCATCCGCCAATCCGGACGCGCTGATCCGTGTGTTCGCCGCGCGCACCGTGCGCTGGCGCAGTATTTTTGCCGTCCACACCTGGATCGTCGTCAAGGAGAAGGGCGCCGCGACCTACAGCCGATACGACTACACGGCCTGGGGCGACCCTGTTCGCAGCAACGGCTTTGCGCCCGACGGCCGCTGGTTCGGCGCCCTCCCGGAAACGGTCGTGGCGGTCGACGGCGCGCGGGCCGAAGCGCTGATTCCGAAGATCCGTGCCGTCATCGAGAACTACAAGTTCCGCGCCTATGGCGACTACAGCGCCTGGCCGGGACCGAATTCCAACACCTTCGTGCAGGCGGCGCTGGACGCCGTTCCCGAGCTGCGCGCTGTGCTGCCGCCGACCGCCATCGGCAAGGACTTTCCCTACAGCGGACGCTGGGCCGGCATCACGGCGTCCGGCACGGGGCTCTACGCGTCGCTGTCGGGCTATCTCGGCATGACCATCGGCTGGGTCGAAGGGGTCGAGATCAATTTCCTCGGCGCGGTGCTCGGCCTCGACATCCGCCGCCCCGCGCTGAAGCTTCCAGGCATCGGCCGCCTGGGTGTCGCGGCCGGCGCGTAGTGCATGACGCAGCAAAGGGCAATGGCGTCGTCCTCCAAGTACCATTGTCATTCACGCGCTGGATCGCCCGGTCAAGCGGGGCGATGACAGCGAGCGTGTGGACGCACAATGTGTGCTTCACATCACAGCAGAATCGAGCGCCTTGGCCTAGAATGACCTTGCATGGCCGCAAACAAGGTAACGGCGGTACGCACGAGGCTGGAGAGGCGACCAACAGCTACGGACTTTTGAAGCCGCCAGGGTGAAGAGCTCGGCGGCTTTTCTCTGTCCAGGAACGCGCGTCCGAAGCTTGTTCGGTGCCGATGTGGCGACCGGCAGCGTCAGCTTCTATCGTTTCTACGAGGAATCCGAGAGCCTCCGCAGTTCGCGTTCGTGTTCGATCTGCCGTTCCGCTTCGACCCAGAACTCCACATCGCGATCGGCCGGGCGACCGGCCTGCTCCCAGAGCTCGTAAGCGCGCGCTCGCACCTTGCCGCGCCCCATCATGCGAAGGAGCTTTTGCTTCAGCTCCTCGGCAAAGTTCCTGAATCGCTGGACGGTGGTTTCGTCTTTGACGAGCGCAGCCGCTCGCGTTGCGAGTTCGATCTGGTGCTCTATCTTTTGCTGCTCATCCACCGCACACACCGCCGTCGGAACGGGCATGCGTCGCAGCCCGTGCTGCTCAGAACCTCAATTCCTTCTGGAAGGCTCTGTTCCGCCCAGCGCCAGCACTTGTCGGTCACAGCGTATCCGGCGTCCGCATGGTGTTCGACTTGTCCTCGTTGCGTAGCTCTTGCTCGGCCGCGTGCCAGAATTCTTCCTCGCGGCCTTCCGGCCTGCCGGCTCGCTCCCACAATCGGTGCGCGCGTTCTCTGATGTCGTGATCGGTCGGCTCAGGCATTGCATCTCCTGTGAAGAGACACGGCCCCACCCAGGGGGGTATGGGGGCTTGGAGGCGGGGCCGTGCAGGCCAGCAAATCGGCGGCGACGCTGGCCCGCCGAGTCAAGCGTCGATGGTGCGCAAGAGTTCCTAGCTCGGCCCGGCGAACGACCGGCTTTCAGTTACCTTCTTCCTGACTTGAAGCGCCCGCGGCATGCATTGCCGCGCACCATCCGAATACCATCGCAGGCCCGATCATCGTGCCCGGACCCGGATAAGTACCTCGAAAGATCGAGGATGAATCGGTACCGACGGCGTAGAGTCCGGGTATGGCCGTCCCACGGCTAGACAAGACCCGGGCAGTTGAATCCGTGCACAAGCCGGCGCTGCTGGCGAGATCCGTCGGCCATACCGCAACGGCATAATATGGCCCTGGACCGATCCGCCGCAGGCACGGGTTTGGCTTGGTCAGGGGATCGCCATTGAACCGGTTCAACTCGCTTGAACCGCGGCCGAACTCTTCGTCCACACCGCTCTCGGCATAGCGATTGTATCGCTCGATCGTCTGAGCAAGCTCGCCGCCATCGACGCCGATCTTTTCGGCCAGTGCTTCAATCGATTCGCCTGCCAGCAAATATCTGGCCTTCAGAAATTTATCCAAATCCCTCGTCCCGGGATGAACGAGACCAACGCCATAGTCACTGATAAAGGCGCGATCGCAAATCAGGAAAGCCGGTGTTGCCGATACGGAAGACGAGTCCGAGCGCAACATCGCTTCCACGAAGTCGTGATAGGAGTCGGCTTCATTCACGAAGCGGCGGCCCGATTTGTTCACCGCAAGCAGTCCCGGCTTGGCACGATCCAGCATAATGTGCGGGAATACCGAGACGTGGCCGTCCGCCTGCGTCATGACCGAGCTCGGCATCCACAGAGCGGGGCTATCGAAATCGCGCTCGATCACCGCGGCGACGCGTTCGGCCGCGAGCAGGCCATCCCCGGTATTGCACGAAGGCGCGAGTGAAAATCGGTGCGCGGCCTCGGGGAAAAACCTTTCGCGAAGTTCGCGGCTCCAGCCGATGCCTCCCGTTGCCAACACCACGCCTTTGCGGGCACGTATCGCCAATGCTCCCGAAGGTGATGAGAGAACGGCCCCAACGACGGCGTCGCCGTTGCGGATGAGCTCGGTGAGCTCAGTGTCATATCGCAGATCCACGCCGGAACGACGGAGACTGTCAAACAGCCTCGCGACGAGAGCGTTGCCCATGATCAGACGCGTTCCGCGCCTGTAGCGAAGCCGATCGCGCAAATGCCGGCTCAGCAGGCCGATGACATGCCTGAAGTTCGTCCAATTGCGGAAGGGCCGCAACAGCGCCGGGATGTCCGCCTTCCCGACCATCATCCCGCCGAGGACCATGAACTCTCGCCGCGGAGGCCTGATGCGCTGGAAGTCCTTGCCAAGCTTGCGGCCGTCGAACGGAACGGCGCCGAGAGCACGACCACCGATTGCTGCACCGGGAAGATTCTTGTAGTCGGGGTGTACCGGCGGGGCTGCAAACCGTACGCTCGTCCTCTGCTCGAGATAGTCGAGCATGATTGGACCCGTCTGGAGGAACGCATCTACACGCGCGTCCGCGGCGTGTTCGCCGAGCAGTGCTTCAAGATAGACCCGCGCCGCCTCGGTCGAGTCCGGCGTCCCTGCAAGCCGTCCCTGCCGGTTGCCCGGAATCCAGACGGTGCCGGCGGAGGTCGCGGTCGTGCCGCCAACCGTGCCCGACTTCTCGCAAAGGATCACATCCAGCCCCTCAAGGGCAGCTACCAGCGATGTCGTCATGCCGGCGGCACCCGCCCCGACGACCAGGAGATCGGTCTCGACGTCCCAGGAGCGATCGGCTTGCGACATCCCGAACTACCCTTCCGTCCCGAAATTCTCACCTCTGGCTGCGCGCCCGCTCCACGACGGCTTGGCCTGCCGCCAGCGCCCGGCGTGCTCGCGAGGCGGCGTCGACGCTCCTGGCCAGTTGAACGGTCGGAACCTCGATGCTGATGGTCAGGTCATTCGGCATCGCGCTTGCAAGCCCCATCAGGTCTATTCCGCCCTCGCCCGGAAACATCCGTTCCTCGCGAGCCGCATGGATGAGCTGCTCAGTGGTCGCCGGGCGTTCGGCCGGGCCATCGCAGAGTTGCCAGTAGTGAAGGCGTTGCGCCGGGATGGCGCGAAGGTCCGCAAGCGAGCTTTGCGATCGATCGAAATGCAACGCGTCGACCAGAATGCCGGCGCCGGGACGATCGACGTCGCCGACGATCCGGTTCGCGGTCTTCAGGTCTGGAACGCTTGTCCAGGGCATGAATTCGAGGTCGGAGGTGAGGCCATAGCTTGCTGCCGCTTCACAAAATTGCTGGTAGCGATCCGAAAACCGCGCCAGATCCGGATCATAGGCCGCGACGAGGATGTGTTTGGCAGCGAGGCGCGCGCCCACCTCGAAGAAGGGCGTGAACGAGGCCATCTCGGTTTCCGGTCTGAACGCAACGACCTCGAGATCGGCGACGGTCACCCCCGTCAACTCCAGCCGCCGGAGCGTCTCCCGCAAGAGCGGAGCATTGTCCATCAGGCGATAGGCGACACCGCCAGGCGTGGCGGGCAACAGCCTGAGCCCGACTTTTTCGTAGCCGCAAAGCGCCGCCAATTCGATCATCTCGGGCGGCGCAAGCTCGAGCACTGTCAACGCGGCGAGCGAGAACGTTGCCATCAGCCGAAATCCGCGATGCGGGCGTCGAGCGCAAACATGCTTTGATAAACTTCCGGCTCGCTCGCCCCGGCCATGACGTCGGGCGCAAGCTCGCTCGCCCGCTGCAAGGCGGCCTGCAACGAGGCGACGTCGAGCGCCTCGATCAGCAAAAGCCCCGCGAAGAAGCCCTCGTTCTTCCGCATGCCCTTCTCGGTCGTCCGCACCGACGTCCGCGCCTCGTCGGTCGCGCCGATCTGCACCGCGGCAACCCCGTCGCACGCAACGAGCGCATGAGCCAGGCCTTGCGGATCTTTCGGCAACGTCTCGATCCGGAGCGCCACGATCGATGCGCCCTCGCCCCGCCCTCCCCGCGCGATCATGACACCGCCGCCCCGCATGAAATTGCCGAGCTTAGGCATGATGCGCTGGGACCACGGCGTCGGCGCGTTGAGGCGCGCCAGATAGGCCTCGCCGTCGAGGACCTCCGGTGTTTCCAGCTCGTACAGAATGAAGAAGCGGTCGATGTCGTCCCTTGCCGCGCGGAAGACACGCGATGCCAGGAAGCCCTTCGTCGTCACGCGCTCGGTGGTGTGCTCACGCGTCAGCCAGTGCCGGTAGTCGGTCAGGTCGTGAGCCTCGACGTCGCTCCAGATCGCGAGAAATCCCGTGCCGCGCATTCCGCCCTCCATGCCTACGCCTTGCCGCCGGTCGCAAGCCCGTGCAGAGCCGGTACAATGGTCGCAGGCAATTGCCCCAGCCGTTGGACGGCCGCGAGCATCGCGGCGAGATAGCCATAGGGACCGAGGCCGCAAATGACCGCCGTGCAGGCACTCGACGTGATCGAGTGGCGATGCAGCTCGTCCCGCGCGTGGATGTTCGAGATGTGCACCTCGATCTTCACGCCCTCGAAAATCTTCAGCGCATCGATCAGCGCGATCGAGGTGAATGAATAGGCCGCGGGATTCATGATGATGGCATCCGCGTTGCCATGGGCGGACTGGATCAGGCTGACGAGCTCGCCCTCCATGTTCGTTTGATGGAACGACACCGAAACTCCGAGCTGATCGGCCAGCGCCCGGCAGCTCGCCTCGATCTGCGCGAGCGTCGTCGAGCCGTAGATGTGGGGCTCGCGGATGCCGAGGAAATTGAGATTGGGTCCGTTGAGGATCATGATCCTTGCGGCCATTTCGTTTGTCCTTCTTTTGTGCCGACGCGTCTAGCCGGCAAACCATTTGGCCGGGATCGTCACCAGTCCCGGGAATAGCACCATCGCGAACAGGACGATCAGTTGCGCGATCATGAAGGGCCAGACGCCCTTGATGATATCCTCCATGCTGATCCTGGAGACGCCGCAGACGACATTGAGCACGATGCCCACCGGTGGCGTGATCAGGCCGATGGCATTGTTGATGATGAAGAGCACGCCGAAATAGACGGGGTCGATGCCCGCCGCCTTGACGATCGGCATCAGGATCGGCGTGAGAATGAGGATCGTCGGTGTCATGTCGAGCGCCGTTCCCACGATCACTACCACGACCATGATCGCCAGCATCAGGAGCGTGTTGTTTCCCATGAAGGGCTTCAGCAGGGTGACGATCTGTGCCGAAATCTCGGACACCGTGATGAGCCAGGACGATACCAGCGCCGCAGCGACCAGGAACATGACGATGCTCGTCGTCACGGCGGAGGAGACGAAGATCGCGTAGAGCTGCGACAGTTTCAGTTCGCGGTAGACGCAGGTCGCGACGAACAGGGAGTAGACAGCGACGACCACCGCGGCTTCCGTGGGCGTGAAGATGCCGAAGCGCAGGCCGACCACAATGATGACCGGCAGCATCAGCGCCCAGAAGCCGTCGACCACCGCTTTCACCATCTCCGAGAGCGATGCTCTTGGCGGGGGCGTCAGGTTCTCTTTCCGCACCACCCACGCCCAGGCCAGACAGAGCCCTGCGCCGAGCAGCAGCCCGGGCACGATGCCAGCCAGAAACAGTTTCGAGATCGAGACGCCCGCGGCGACGCCGAAGATGACGAAGCCGATGCTGGGCGGGATGACGGGAGCAATGATGCCGCCCGCCGCCACGAGGCCCGCTGCATAGGACTTCTTGTGCCCCGCCGCCACCATCATCGGCACCAGCAGGGCAGCCAACGCCGCGGCATCGGCGGCCGCCGAGCCGGAGAGCGACGCGAGGATGCAGGAGGCAAGGATCGTGACATAGCCGAGCCCGCCACGGAAATGCCCAACCGCGACCAGCGCGACATTCACGATACGCTTGGCCAGCCCTCCCTTGTTCATGATCTCGCCCGCGAGCATGAAGAAGGGAATCGCCATCAGCGGAAAGCTGTCGGCGCCGTTGATGACGTTCTGCGCCACGATCTGGGCGTCGAACATGTCGATGGTGCTCATCAAGGCCACGCCGCAGACGATCAGCGCGAAGGCGATCGGCATGCCCAGCGCCATGGCGCCCAGCAGCGAGAAGGTGAAGACGGCGATCGTCATGACGCGATCCCGGTGGACTGCTGGATGTGGACGCCGCCTGGCACGGTTCGATGAGACATCAGTGCTCTTCCGATTCCTTGACGGCCACCATGTCGGATTCGCTCGCCTGTCCAGTGAGCACCCGGACGAGGTCGTAGAGAAGGATGACTGCGGCCGACGCGCCGAAGATCACGCCGACCGCGTAAAAGATGGCCATCGAGAGACCGGTCGCCGGCGCGCGATCGTCAATGTTGATGATGGTCTGGCGCCAGCTTCCCGACAACAGCAGCCAGTCGGCAAACAGCATCAGGCAATAGTTGATAACGAAGCATATGCGCTTGCCAGAGGCCGGCAGCATCCGGACGAGGCTGTCGACGCCGAGATGGGCGTGCTCGCGAAGCGCGACGATTGCGCCCAGGAAGGTCAACCAGACCAGCAGCCAGCGCGACAACTCTTCGGAAATCGTGATTCCGGAGTTGAAGCCGTAACGCAGGACGACATTGCCGAAGACCAGGACCACCATGACCGCGAGGCACGCGGCAATGACGGCCTTCAGGAACGTGCAATAGAGGTCGAGAACTCGCGCCATGCGTGACGTCCGGGCAAATGAGGGGCGGAGCCGACCACTGGCCGGCTCCGACGCCTGCGTGACAGCAGAAGTCGACTACTTCACGTCCTTGCGGATGCGCTCGACCTCTTCGTTGAAGATCTTCACCGTCTCGGGACGAAGGCTGGCCGACGTCTTGTCCGCGACCGGCTGCGCTGCCTTCCGCATGCGCTCCGTTTCTTCGGGAGCGATCGCGTTGTACTGCATGCCCTTGGCCTGCAGCTCCGCCAGAGCCTTGTCGGTCTGAAGGCGGGTCTGCTCCTTCTGATAGCCGCGGCTTTCTTCATAGGCTTCGCGCATCAGGCCCTGCTCGGTCGGCGACAGCTTGTCCCAGAAGATCTTACTCACCAGGATGATGTTCAGGGTGAAAGTGTGATTGGTGGCGGAAACGTATTTCTGCACTTCGTAGAACTTGTTCGAGAGAATGACCGTGTAGGGATTCTCCTGGCCGTCGACGGTGCGGGTCTCGAGCGCCGAATATAGCTCACCGAAAGCCATCGGGACCGGATTTGCCTTAAAGGCACTGAAGCTTTCGAGATAGACCGGATTCGGAATCACACGAAGCTTGAGGCCGCTGAAGTCCTCGAGCTTGGTGATCGGGCGGGTGCTGTTGGTGACGTTGCGGAAGCCCAGGCCCCAATATCCGAGGCCAATAAGCCCCTTCGACGGCAGCGTATCCATCATCGCCTTGCCGAATTTGCCGGTCGCGAGAGCATCGGCCTGCTCGGTCGTGTTGAACAGGAACGGGAAATCGATCAGGCCGAATTCCGGAACGACGGTGGCAAGTGATGTCGTCGAGGCCGAGAGCATTTCCTGGGTGCCGCCGCGCAGCGCGGATTGCTGCTGCAACTCGTTGCCGAGCTGTGAGGCCGCGAACTCGCGGACCTTCATTTTGCCCCCGCTCTTCGCCAGCAGGATCTCGGCGAATTTCTGCACGCCAAAGCTGACGGGGTGATCGGTGTTGTTCAGGTGTCCCCACCTGATCGTGCGCTCCTGAACGTTCTGAGCGGATGCGCCGACCGTCAGCGCCACGCAGATCGCCGTCGCAGACAGCGCCCGTACCAGCAAGCTCATCGTTTTCCTCCCTGTTCGAACGGGCGCGAACGGCGGCTTAAGCCATCATTTTTCGTGCCCTCAGCCTATTTAGACATCACACATATATTTCCATGTCAAATGATGATATCTGTTTCATATGATGATTTGCTGTACGTCCGACATTTGAAATCTGCTATATTGCTGGCAACACTGATGGTTCGGCCACCTCCGAAGTGGCCGGCCGATCGGGACAGGCGGGATCAGAAGGCATGACGTCACTTGAGGAACGGCCCCTGTCGGCGGGCGACAGCGGCTATCAGCGCATCCGGGCCGACATCATTTTCGGAGTGCTCACGCCATCCGGACGCCTCAAGCTCGATGCCATGAAGGAAGATTACGGCCTCAGCGTCAGCACGCTGCGCGAGATCCTCAATCGTCTGACGTCCGAGGGTTTTGTGGTCGCCGAGGGCCAGCGCGGCTTCGAGGTGGCGCCAATATCCATCCAGAACCTGCGTGAGCTCGCGGGCTTGCGCATCCTGCTGGAGCATCATGCGATGGCCGAGTCGTTCCGCGCCGGCGACGTGGAGTGGGAAGGCCGCGTGGTGTCGGCGCATCACAAGCTGGCGGCGACCGAACGCACTGTGCTCAGCGAAGGCGACGATCCCGAGCTGCGCAAACGCTACGACGGCGAGTTCCACCAGGCGCTGATCTCGAGTTGCGGTTCGCGCGAACTGATGCAGACTCATGCGGTCGTGTTCGACAAATATTTCCGCTATGCGCTGCGCTACCGGGGCGCGGAGACGATCAACCAGCACAAGGCGCTGCTGGACTGCGCCCTCAAGCGCGACATCAAGAGCGCCAAAGCCGTGCTCACCGAGCACATCAACGGTTGCGTCGCGCACGCCCTCGCCTCCTGGAACGAGGATTAATTGCCCACCGCCTGACGTCTTGCGACGACAGCGCCGTGGCTGGAATCGGATATCGGGATGACAACCGAAATGATCGGAGCGCATCGGGTCGAGACCGCGGTCGCCGCGGGCGATATCCTCGGCGAGACGCCGTTGTGGTGCGACCGCTCCCGCAAGCTGTGGTGGGTCGACATCGACCGGCGGCTGCATCAATCGTTCGATCCGGCGACAGGCGCGCATCAGGTTGTTCCCTACGCATGCAACTTCCTCGGCAGTCAGGCTCTGACGGCGGACGGCTCCCACCTGCTCGCGCAGGATCTCGGACTTTATCGCCGCGCGTCCGATGATGGTCCTCCAGGTCAGCTCTGCGAGGTCGAAAGCGGCCCCGACAACCGCCTTAACGACGGGCGTGTCGACGCGCGGGGCCGGCTATGGATCGGCACCATGGACAACCAGTTGCATCGGCCGAACGGAGCGCTGTATCGTGTGGATGCGGACGGCCGGACGGCGCGCATGTTCGGCGATGTCATCGTGACGAATGGCATCGCGTTCTCACCCGACAATCGCACGCTCTATTTCACCGATACGAGGCGATACCGCACCTGGCAGTTCGACTTCGATCTCGATGACGGCGTCATCAGCAACAGACGGCTGTTCGCGGATTACAGCGCCTCCGGGGAGAGGCCCGACGGCGCGTGTATCGACGTCGCCGGCGGATTGTGGACCGCATTCTTCTCCGGCGGCCGGGTCGTGCGCTATCGGCCGGACGGCCGGATCGACACCGTCATTCCGGTGCCGGCGACCAATCCGACCTGCGTGTGCTTCGGCGGAACCGATCTGAAGACCTTGTTCGTGACGACGACCAGAAAGTTTCTGGATCGCGAGCAACTGAGCCGCGAACCCCAGGCGGGTCATGTTCTGGCCATTGATGGCATCGCACAGGGGCTTCCAGAACACCGCTTCGGCAATGCATCCTGAACCCTTTTCATTCTGCACCCTTGCACGGGCCATCGTGAACCGGCTCCGCTACCATTTCTCCCCGAAGGGACGAATCTCCAGCTCGAAGGTCCAGGCGCTCTTGGGCTGCTGATAGAGCATCCAGTAGGATTCGGCGACCGACGACGGCGGCATCAGCAGGTCGGGATTATCCAGCGCGTTCGGACCGAGCGCCTCGATCCGCCGTTGCCGGACCCATTCCGTGTCGACGCCGGAATCGATGATCAGATGCGCCACGTGAATGTTCTTCGGGCCCAATTCGCGCGCCGCGGCTTGCGCGACCGCCCGCAGGCCGAACTTGGCGCTGGCGAAGGCCGCATAGCCGCTTCCGCCGCGCAAGCTCGCCGTCGCACCGGTGAAGAAGATGTTGCCCTGGCCACGGGGCAGCATCAGGCGCGCGGCCTCGCGGCCGGCGAGGAAGCCGGAATAGCAAGCCATTTCCCAGACCTTGCGAAACACCCGTTCGGTCGTGTCGAGAAGGGGAAAGTTGACGTTGGCGCCGACGTTGAAGATGCAAACCTCGAGCGGCGCGTGCTTGTCGGCATCGCCGAGAAACGAGATGATCTGGTCTTCCTTGCGCGCATCGAGCGCGCGGGCGTGAATGTCGCCGCCGGCCTGCTCGATCTCCTTGACGAGCGGTTCGAGCTTGGCACCGTCGCGGCGTCCCGCGAACACCGTAAAGCCCTCGGAGGCGAACTTCTTTGCAATCTCGCTGCCGATAAAATCACCGGCGCCGATCACGGCCACGGTCGCGTTTCTCTTTTGCAAGGGTCTTCTCCCGGTCAGGCCTGGATCCGGTCGTCCGGCCAAACTTCAGGCCGTGGATCATTCATACAGTTCTAAAAACGAACTGTCAATTCAAGTGCATTTTGCGCTTCATGTGACCTCGGAAACACATTGTCTCGCAGTCAGTACCGATTTAGAATGATATCCGAACCAAAGGCTTCCTGGACGATGTTCGCGCGGAAGCCCGGGGCGGAGTGGAGATCCGGAATGAAATGGGGTGAGCTGGAGGACGAGCCGTGTTCGATGGCGCGAACCATCGGCGTGATCGGCGACCGCTGGACCCTTCTGATCCTGCGTGAATGCTTCCTGCGCACGCGCCGTTTCGAGGGGTTTCAGTCTTCGCTCGGAATCACGCGCCACCTGCTCGCCGAACGGCTGAAGAAGCTGGTCCGGCAGGGCGTGTTGCGTCGTATCCCCTATCAGGACTCGCCCAAGCGGCACGAATACATCCTCACCCAGAAGGGGCTCGATCTCTATCCGATCATGATGGCGATCGTGCATTGGGGCGACACTCATATGGTCGACATACGCGGGCGACCTTTGCTGCATCAACACCGCAAATGCGGCAAGGACTTCGATCCGGTCATGGTGTGCTCCGAATGCGGCGAGCCGCTTTTGGCCAAGGAGGTTCATACCCACCCCGGCCCCGGGGCTCGGCGCACCCCGGCATCGGCGGCGCCGGAGAAGCCGAAGGCAAAAACAGAGGCAAAGGCCAGGACAAAGGCCAAGACGAAGGCAACGACTCGCCGCCGCGCCGCGTGAGGTCACTCGCTCCAAATCGCATCGAGGCCTGCTTCGGCAGATCCGGCCTTCGACAGGGATAAGCTTCGGTTGCATGCCGCGACATGATAGAGAGACCTTTCCGACAGCGGACATGACCTCTCGTCCTCGCGGCGCGTTTCGCCCGAGCTTTGCTTCGTCGCTCCACCCTCTTGTCCAAGAGGGCGCAGGGAAGGCCGGGTGCCAGCTGGCACCCGCGGTCCGCTGCGCGAAAAGCACACGCAGAAAAACCGCACAGCAGCATACAGGTGTAGCCAATCACTCGGCCTTCCCTGCGCGATGGTTGGACGGCTTATGCCGTGCTCTCCCGGGAGCCGAGTTCCTGCTGGCCTCCCTCACTCTCACAGGAGTCGCCGACACCGCGCCGGTTGACGCAGATGCCGCATCCGCAAGAGCTTGACCGTAGCAACGACGGCCAGGACCACACGGTTTTGCCGTACGCACGGCCCGCCATTTCGCCACCGGTTTCGACGACATTGTGCACGTTGCCGCCGACCTGATGACGAGACGAAGCCTAGCAGCGCCGCTCGTCGGCACGAAGCCTTGGGCTCACGGAGAGCAATCCGCCCCGCCCACACCTCTCGTACCCGAACGCTGCCGCGTCCACCGCAAGCCCGGCTCGCGAACGTGACGACCACAAGATCGCCCCTCAAGAATGAGCCGGGATAGGCGACACATACGCCAAAACCGAATTTCGGCAAAGTGGAATATTTTTGCAAGGAGGGGTTGACGGGATGACGGTGTTTTGCCCGACGGGTAGTCCTCCCATGCGTCGAAGCCTCGGAGTTGGTCGCTCAAGAGGTTGGTACACCATCACCGGAATTCGGCTGCGTCACCAGACTAAAGCATACATCACATCCGGATCGACCCGGACCGCTTCCAGCGGATCGATCTCGCCACCGACGTGCTGATCCCGATCAGCGCGCCAGCGGCCAAGCCGGGCCGCGGGGCACACCGCAGTGACGTTGGGCGGCCGCCAAGGGCATTCGCGGGAGCCCAATGGTCTGCAGGCGCTGAATGGTATTGGACACGCACAGCAAACAGTCGCTGTCGCAGATACCCGACGCCCGGGTGCCACCGAAGTGCCGCCTACCGCGCGGCCCACATCACAGCGCCTCGACAAAAATTGAAGGCGAGGCGTCCATAGAGAAAGGTGCTTCCAGGCTCTGACGCAGCGAGGCGGTACGAATTGCCGAGAGCGCGGAGAACTTCGATCATCTCCATCAATTCATGATGCGTCAGCGTCAAATGAAGACTGGCTTGCGACAGCAGCAGCGCCTGAATGCCAATGTTGATCATGACGGGCCTGCCTTTGCGCACGGCAGCGGCATGAATTGCGCGAGATAAGCGCTTCGCCATTGATACGGCGTATCGCCGACAAAGCGCTTGAACACCGTGGTGAAATGCGCCTGGGTCTGGAAGCCCACGGTCAGGGCGACATCCACGAGCGTAATTTCGGCCTGCTTGAGGAGCTCCTGGGCGCGCTGGATGCGGCGCCTCAGCAGATATTCATGAGGCCGCACGCCGACGGCCGCACGGAACTGCCCGGCGAAATGCATCCTGCTCAGGCCGGCGACGGCAGCCATGTCCTGAAGCGTTATCTTTGCAGTCAGATTCTTGTCGACATATTGCAGGACGCGCCTGAGACGCCAATTCTGCAGCGACCTTACGGACCGTCCAGCGTCCTCCTCGCGAATGGCGTCGGCCTGATCGAGCTCCGCCCGTGCGCTGGGAGCCTGCCGACTAAACGTCCGGGTGAGGATCGCAAGCCGCAGAGCGTCGGCCATGATGGCGGAATGGGCATCGGGCGTGGCTTCGGTCGCCGCGAGCGCATCGGACAGGCGCCGCATCACCGGATCGGTGAATTCTCCTCCTGCGAACGCCCGTTCGCTCTCGGCGGGCGGCGCTGCAAGGAGTTTTGCGGAGAGCCTGAAGCCAGGTCCACGAGCGACAGAACGTTCGGCGTCCGCCGCATGCTCGACCGCCAGGGCCATGTCCAGATGGACGAAAGACAGCATCGTTCCACCTTCGTCGAACCGGCCGGGGAGTTTCGATAGCCCGAGCCGATCGCGATCGATTGCCGAGATATCGATCGCGCGAACGTCATGATCCTTGATCGCCTGTGAGCGTGACATCTGCAGCGACATCGTCGAATCTCCTTGTCCCGTTTCGATCCGGCCTGGCTGACTGCCTTGCCCGAATGCCATGGGGACAGAGTAATTCGGCGGTGTGCGCGATCCATTCTACCCGCGGGTGCGTCTATAGGTTCTCGGGTTGACCGCGTCATACCTAGGTATGATCACGACCTGTTCGTCGGGCGAGCGAACCGGTGCAACGCCTCACCGGCAGCGCGGCTGCGGACAGAACTTGCGGCGCGATGCCTGCGGTAAGTTGACGCGCTTTCCGCGCACCAACCACCGGCGGGACCACGCGAACTCCCTGGTTCTTCCGGAATGCCGCTCGCCGGTGCCTTCACCGCATCGAGCGGCGCGACAGGTCTTCCACGACAGCACGAAAATTGCGCGGGTGGATGTTGTGAACGCGATCAAATCGCGGCATCAACGCAGCTGATACCCGATGTGAAAAGAACGACTGCAAGCGACGATGACGCGTCATGATCTGACTACGGGCTCATCCATGAGCCGCACCGGCTTGCGGTCCTTGTCCGCCGTCCTCGCCTTTGCGGTTTTCCTTGTTGACGTCCTGACACCGCTCGAGGGTGCCGTGGCGGTTCTCTATATCGTGGCGATCCTGCTCGCGGCAAAGACCAACCGGCGCGACGATACCATCGTCGCCGCAGCCGGCTGCATCGCCCTGACGGTCACCGCCTATCTCGTGTCACACGATCTGCGGACCATCGCCTCACCCGCCCTTCGTGTGCTGGTGAGCCTCGCGGCAATCGGGATCACGACCTTGCTGGCGCTGCAAAATCACGCGGCGACGAAGCGTCTCGCGGCGCAAGCCCGCCTGCTCAACCTTTCGCACGACATGATCTTCGTCAGGGATCGCGGCGGCGTGATCACTTTCTGGAACAAGACGGCCGAGCAGGTCTACGGATGGTCTGCCGAAGAGGTGGTCGGGCAGCTCGCCGACGCGCTTCTGCAAACCAGATATCCCGACCGGCGCGAGGTCATCGAAGCGAACCTGGTGGGCACCGGTCGATGGGAAGGCCGCGTGCAGCAACGAACGAAAGACGGCGCGGCGCTTACCGTCGATGCCCGATGGGCTCTGCAGCACGACCGTCTTGGCAAGCCCGTCGGGGTCCTTGAAACGCACACCGACGTCACCGACCGCGTCGCCGCACACAGCGCGCTGGTGCGAAGTGAACAGCGATACCGCCGGATGTTCGACGCAAGCCGGATCGGCGTCGTCGAAGAGGATTGGAGCGAACTCCGAACCGCACTGCAATCGCTGGATGCCGCGGGAGCAAGCCTGCGCGACCATCTGGCGCGATATCCCGATTTCGTCCGGCATGCCCGCCGACTCGCTGCAATCACCGACGTCAATCCGGCACTGCAAAAGATGGCGGGAGCAAACGATGCCTCGACCTTTATCGAGAATGTGGACCTGCTTCTCGGCGAGAACGACCGCAGTTTCCTCGGCGCATTGATTGCGTTCGCGGAAGGCGAGCCATTCTACGAAGGCGAAACCGAGCTCGTCAGGCTCGACGGACGCAAAGTTCCCGTGCTGTTCACGATCACCTTCCCCTCCGGGCCTGACGGCGACCGCAACGTGCTCGCCTTCGTCGTCGACATCACCGAGCGCAGGCAGGCGCAGGATGCGTTGCTCGCGGCGCAGGCGGAACTCGCCCATGCCGCGCGCGTCGCCACCCTCGGCGAGCTCAGCGCCTCCATCGCCCACGAGGTCAATCAGCCGCTGGCGGCGATCGTCACCAGCGGCGAGGCCGGCTTGCGATGGCTGCGGCGCGACGTGCCCGATCTGAAGGAGGTCGCGGCCACGATCGTTCATGTCGTCGCACAAGGCCGCCGTGCCGGCGAGGTCGTGGCTCGCATCCGCACCTTCCTGAAGAAGGCGCCTGCCCAGCAGGACAGCCTCGATATCGCCGAGATCATCCAGGAAGCGGCCCTTCTGGTCGCGCGGGAGCTCGCGAACGACGACGTCGTCCTGACTGTCGAGACGAAGCCCGGCCTGAGGCCAATTCGCGGCGACCGCATCCAGCTTCAGCAGGTGCTGGTCAACCTGCTGGTCAATGCCGGCCAGGCCATGTCCGACCAGCGCGGTTCCCGTACCGTCATGCTGCGCGCCAGCGCCATCGACGCCGAGAGACTCGCCATCACGGTTCAGGACAGCGGTCCCGGCATCCGGCCCGACGATATGCCGCACCTGTTTGATCCGTTCTTCACGACGAAGCGCGGTGGAATGGGCATGGGACTTGCGATCTGCCGAACGACGGTGGAAGCTCACGGCGGCCAGTTGTCGGCCGAGAGCACCCCGGGCGCGGGAGCAACATTCCGCCTGACACTGCCATACAGCCAAGAACACACTCGATCATGACACGACCAGACCACGCGCAACCGCCTACCCAATCGCTCAACTCGGTCGTTATCATCGTTGATGACGACGCAGGGATCCGCGCCTCGCTCGACAGCCTGTTCCGATCAGTCGGCCTCGATACGCGCCTGTACGGCTCGCCGTCCGAACTGCTTGGAGGCTCGCTGCCCGACGGCCCCGGCTGCATCGTGCTAGACGTCCGCCTTCCCGGGGTGAGCGGGCTCGATCTGCAGAGCCAGCTCGTCCGGCAGGGCATCAGCTATCCGATCATCTTCATGACGGGTCATGGGGACATACCGATGTCGGTGCGTGCCATGAAGGCCGGCGCCGTCGATTTCCTCTCCAAGCCATTTCGCGACCAGGACATGCTCGACGCCGTGACCGCGGCGCTCGAGCGCGATGCGCAGCACCGGGCCGAAGCCGCGACCAAGGAGGACATCCGCGCCCAGTACGAGACCCTGACGGCGCGCGAGCGCGAGGTGATGGGCCATGTCACCGCCGGCCTGATGAACAAGCAGGTCGCCGCCCTGATCGGCCTTAGCGAGATCACGG
The DNA here is from genome assembly GCF_003020115.1 of Bradyrhizobium sp. MOS002. Classification (GTDB taxonomy): domain Bacteria; phylum Pseudomonadota; class Alphaproteobacteria; order Rhizobiales; family Xanthobacteraceae; genus Bradyrhizobium. The sequence goes on along the minus strand of NZ_PYFX01000002.1, from coordinate 821,843 downwards.
TCAAGATCCACCGCGGGAACGTCATGCGCAAGATGGGGGTCCGGTCGTTCGCTGACCTCGTTCGCAAGGCCGAGGCGCTCGGGGTTTCCCAGACCCGCAGGACTACGGACCAAACCTGAGTATAATTCCGGCGGGACTGCCCCAGGTGCATAAAGCGTCATCGGCCGCGCCGAGGGAGATGCTCTTCCTTGCGGAACACCGCGGTCAGGATTGGGCGCCCATGGCCAAGAGCTTGGTGATTGCGATCGTGGATGACGACGAAGGCGTTCGCGCATCGCTGGCGAGCCTCGTGCGTTCGGTCGGCTACGAGGCCCAGGCCTACGAATCCGGCATGGACTTCCTGCGGCAGGCGCCCGGAGACGATCCGGCATGCATGATCGCCGACGTCCAGATGCCGGTCATCACCGGCGATGAGCTGCAGGCCCAGCTGGTTGCCGCCGGCCGCCATTTTCCAATCATCTTCATGACGGCGTTTCCGAGCGAAACCGTGCGTCAGCGCGTCATGGCCGCAGGCGCGCATTGCTATCTCGGCAAGCCTTCCAGCGGTGACGAGATCATCCGCTGCCTCGAAGACGCGCTGGCAGGCAACGGGCCGCAATAGTCCAGCTCGCGGCCGGGCGGACGAGAGCCATTTTCCCTCAACCCCACGTGCAATCCGGCAACCAGGTTGGTGAACCGGGAATACCGGCGGGCCCCCGCACCTCATATTCGCGCGCGTATCACGACACTGGCAGGGCTGGCCGCTCTGCCGAGGGGAATGGGGATCTCGCGCGATGCAAATCAATGCCCATGCTACCGCCGAGGCGCGCCCGTTGGTCTTCGCCGGCTTTCCGGCGAGCTCCTGGGCTTTTGCGCTGCGGGTGTGGCTCGCGATGCTTCTCGCGCTCTATGTGAGCTTCTGGCTCGAGCTCGAATCGCCCTCGTCGTCGGCCCTCACCGTGGCGATCCTGGCACTGCCCACGCGCGGTCAAGGCATGGAGAAGGCCGGCTACCGGCTGCTCGCTACCGCCATCGGCGTGGCGGCATCGATCGCGATCGCCGGCGTGTTTTCTCAAACCGACGGCCTCCTGCTCGCGGTGCTCGGCATTTGGGTCGGCCTTTGCGTTTGCGCCGTCGGGATGCTCGACGGCAATCGCGCTTATGCAGCGTCTCTCTGCTGCACCACGGTCGCGCTGATTGCCATTCAGCAGATCGACAGTCCGCTGAACGTATTCCCGACCGGTGTCGCGCGGGGCGCGGCCATCAGCATCGGGGTCCTCGCGGTGGCGCTCGTGAATGAAGTTCTGGCCGCGCCGAACTATCACCCGGCCCTGGCAAGACGCATCGAGGCGCTGGCTAGCCGGGTCATAGATCTCGCGCGAGATGCCGAGCGCGGCCGAGCTCCATCCGCGCACGGTTCGGCGAGCATGCTGCATGACATCGCAGCGCTGCGCCCGGACATCGCGAGCCTAGCGGCGGAATCGAGCGTTGGCACGACAAGAGCCGCGGCCGCGCGTTCCGCGCTGGTCGACCTCGTCAGCGCGTTCTCTCTCGGCCGCATGCTGGCAGCGCTCTCCGCCACGTCCGCTCCGGCGCAGAATGCGGACGATCCGGACCAGGATGCGGTCGGGCTGATGGCGATTTCCCGATCCTGGCTGCGGACCGAAATCAGCCGCAAGAACGCGCAGGTGCGCAGCAGCCTCGATGCGCTGCGTGCAGGGACGCGCCCCTATCGTGCATGGCGCGCGCCGCTCTATCGTTCGCGCCGCATCGCGGTCGAAACCGGCGCACGGGCCGCGATCTCGTTCACGCTGATCGCAATCTTCTTCGTGCTTGCGGGCTGGCCGACAACAGAACTCTGCCTCTCACTTGTCGCCGTGATCATCGGCCTCGGCTCGACGTCGCCCTCGCCACGCAACTTTATGATGGTGGCGGTGATGGCGACGCCCATCGCCTGCGTGCTGGCCGGCACCCTGAAATACCTCGTCTTCGACGGTGTGTCCGAGTTTCAGTTGCTGGCGATCGGTCTCGCGCCTGTCGTCATCGGCCTCGCGCTGCTGATCACGCTGCCGAGCCCGCTGCCGTCTTCCCTTGGCCGCCTGGTCCTGGTGTTCACGCTCGCCGTGCTCGCGCCGGCCAATCCGCAGAGCTACGACCCCCGGGTATTTGTCGTGACGAGCCTGTTTGTCTGCCTGGCATCCGCGCTCGTCTTCGCGGCGCAGGTGCTGCTGCCTCCGTTGTCGGGCGACCGGCGAGTTCGATTGCTGCTGGGAGAGGTCCGGCGCGAACTGAGCGGCCAGGATTGCGGGCGAGCCCGGCACCTCGCGCCGGAGGAAGCCACCTTTCGCGACGCGGCCCGGATCGAACAGATGGTGACCGCAAACGGCCCCTCCGCGATCAACGATCAGATCGCCGGCACTGCCATGCACCTTTTCGACCAGGCCGACGCCCTGCGGCGCTGCTGTGCCGAACTGGACCGGATCGGACAGGGCCCGCTCGCGGGAGCGGCGCAGGCCGCGCGAGAGGCTCTCGCCCGGCGGGACGGCGGCGCGATCCTCGCTTCGGCCGGGGCGCTGCACGAGGCGGGAGCGCGAAGCAACCTGTCCACCAGTGCAGCCATAGCCGCGCTGATTGCGGCAAGTGCGGCGTTCACGCCGTCACAATCTCCGACCGGCTCCAGCCGAGAGAAACGATCATGATGAACACCTATCGGGAACTCGTCATCGGCGGCGTGCTCATTGCTCCCATCGTCTCCTATGCGGCAACGGCGATGCTCGCGTTCCTGATGCTGCGCCCGCTGCTGCGCTTCGTCGGGTTCGCAAGATTCTTCAGCAACCCGTCGCTGGCCGAACTCAGCCTCTACGTGGCGATGTTCGGCATGCTCGCACTATTCTTCTAGGGAGAAAAGTCATGGAAGCCACCCTGCCCCGCAGCGCCGCCCCGCTTCACGGCGAACCACCGGCCACAGTACCGGTGGATGCCGTAGACACCTTGGACGGTTCGAACATGCCGGAGACCGTTGCGCGCGACATCAGCGATCACGTCGCAGACGGCGTCAGACCTCCGGAACAGGCGGCTCCATCCGCGAAGGTGCTGCGCGAGGGGGCCCGCCGCTTCATCCACGGCGCCGGCAAACATCTTGCCACCCTCGGCATCGCACTGGTCGCCGTCTTGATATCGCTCGCGACCTGGCAGCATTACGTCACCGCGCCCTGGACGCGGAACGGCAGCGTGCGCGTCCAGGTCGCCAACGTCGCGCCGCAAGTTTCGGGCGAGATCGTAGAACTGCGGGTGACCGACAATCAATTCGTCCATAGAGGCGATGTGCTCTACGTCATCGACCCCTTCGACTTCGAGGTGGCCGCCCATGTCGGCAAGGCCGTCCTCGACCAGCGCGCGGCGGATCTCGAAGTGAAGCAGGCCCAGTTCAACCGGCGCCAGCGCTTGTCCAACCTCGCAACGACGCCGGAGGAACAGCAGATCTTCGCCGGCAATGCCTTGCAAGCAAAGGCCGCGTATGAGGCGGCGGCGCATCAGCTTGCTCAGGCGGAATTAAACCTGAAGCGAACCAACGTAACGAGTCCGGTCGACGGCTACGTCACCAACCTCCTGCTGCGCGTCGGCGATTATGCTGCCACCGGCACCAGCAACGTCTCCATCATCGATGCCAACAGCTTCTGGATCGACGGCTACTTCGAAGAGACCAAGATGGCCGGCGTGTGCGTGGGCGATCGCGCGGAGGCACAGCTGGTCGGCTACTCGAAGCCGCTTCAGGGACATGTAAAAACCGTGACCCGCGGCGTCAGCGTGTCGAACGCCGCATCCGGCACCCAAGGCTTGCCCAACGTCGATCCTATCTACACCTGGGTTCGGCTTGCGCAGCGCGTACCGGTTCGCGTCGCCATCGACGCGGTGCCTCCGGGGGTGCCGCTGGTCTCCGGCATGACGGCAACGGTGACGATCCGGCAGCCCTCAGGCGAAACCCAAAGCCGGCTTGAGCAATTCCGCACGAACTTCGTGGATCCCGTCGCCGATCTGTTCGGCGCGGGACGTCCGCCTCGCGCGAACTGCCTTCAGGCCACATCCCAACAGCGCCCCGCGGTGGAAGCCGTTCCGTATTCGCGCGAACCCGCGGTCCCCCCGGCAGAGACGATCGCGCCCGGCCTCACACCCGGCCTCGACGCCTCGCCACGCCTGCCCTGAATCAGACGAAGACGCCCGGCCGGACGGGACGCATGCACCTCTCGTCCGGTGGGTTCTCTCCTCACCTGCATTTGATCCCTTTGATCAAATTGAACTTTTCGCGACACGCGGTCGCATCCGGCCGCATTTGCAAAATCTAATACCGCTTCAGCTTCCTTAACGAGCCTTCCGACGCGGTCGCACCTATCGTTCGAACCTGGACCAATTGCATTCTGCTGCCGTCCCCGACGGCAGCAGAATCCAACGACACGGGGACGAACGATGCTTACTGATATGCAAGCGGCCGGCGCCCGGGTGACGTATCAGCCCAGCCGCCTCGAACCGGCCTCCCCGCAAGAATCTCGCGCATTTCTCCTCGAACGAAGGTGGCGCCAGCCCGGCCAACATGCCGGCACCGCGTCCGAGGACATCACGATCTCGCGCTGGACGTCTGCACAAACAGGCATAAGGCACGAAGAAGCCCGGACGCCTTGCGACCGATACTTCCTGGCGATCGCCTTGAAAGCAACACGCGTCAAACTGACCAGAGGCCGTCACACCATCTTCGACGGCGTCATGCCGGCGGGGACGTTGTATATCGGGGCACCGTCGCAGCGGCTCGGTGCGCAGTTCTACGCGCCGTGCGATTTCCTGCACTTCCACGTCTCCGCCGCCGGCTATTTTTCGCCTCTTCGGCCCGGAGCAGGCCCCGCGGCGCCGGAAGGCCTCAACGACCTCGTCCTGCTCCGCGACCCGTTTGCCGAGCAGCTTGCGAAAGCACTGACCGAACGCGGCCATTCGGCCGACCGGGAATTCGCACGCTGCATCGGCCGGACGCTGGCAATGCACATTGCCCGGCGCGAGCTTCCTCAAGTGAAAGTCAATGCGTTGCCGAAATGGCGGCTGCGGCGCGTCGAGGAGTATGTCGGGACAAACTTCGACCATGGCATCACCCTGTCCGAGCTTGCCAAGGTGGCGGGACTGTCCCGGATGCACTTCGCGGCCCAGTTTCGTGCCGCGACGGGATACCGACCGCGGGAATACCTGCTGCATCAGCGCATCGAGCGTGCGAAATCGCTGCTATCGAATTCCGAGACGGTCCTCGCCGAGGTGGCGCTGACCGTCGGCTTCTGCACGCAGGCGCATTTCTCGACCGTCTTCAAGCGGATCACAGGTGAAAGCCCCGCGCGCTGGCGATGCGCCAGCCGGAACGCGTCGGCTTCGTCCCGACTCTCCGGCGGCGATCCGGCTGCGACACGCTTGGCCGTGTCCCACGTGCTGCCCGCGGACTTCACGTGAATCATGCGAAATGAGAAACAGCCGGGGTTCGTGAAATACTTTGGCCGGGCAATCGGCGATGCTGCGCATGTTAGGTGACTGAGACCCCCAAGTCACCGCTCGAGCCTCTCTCCTCCCTGGGCATACGAGCATTTTGGGGCCGTCCTCCCACAAAGGACGGCCCCTTTTTTTTCAACCGCGCAGCGCGATTGTCTCTTCGGAATTTGTCGCGCTTAGGCGCTCAGGTGACGCGCAACCCAGGCGCGGACGCCCTGAAGGCTTCTGAAATCGTCCAGCGAGCGAGCCGGAAGTCCGGCCCCGATTTCAGCGGCCATGCCGCTCAGCGCATGTCCCGGCCCCAGCTCGAGAAACGCCGTCGCGCCCGCTTCGACACAGGCTTGCAGGCAATCTGCCCATTGCACGGTTTGCGAGATCTGCGCCGCAAGCTTGTCGAGACCGCTGTCGGCCGAGACGACCGGAGTGCCATCTATTCCGCTCAGAATGCGCGCAGCGCTCCGCGGCGGGAACACCATCGGTACCAGACGTAGAGTTTCACGAAATACGGCGGACGCCGCGGCGAGCCGTTTGGTGTGGGAGGCCACCTCAACCGGCAACGCGACGATCCTTGCGCCGTGCGTCGCCCGCGCGTCTGCGGCAATCCCGCTTAGCGCCTCCCGGCCGCCGCCGATGACAAAGGCATCGCCGGGATTGACGATGGCGATCGCCGCGCCGTGACGTTCGCAAAGGCGACCGATCTCGTCTCGCGAAAGACCACGGACGAAGATCAGTCCATCGCCGGCGTGCGTGGCCGCATCCATGGCCTCTGCGCGGCGCGCCACGAGATCGAGCGTGGCGGTCGCATCGAACAAGCCGCCGACACCCCAGGCCGCGACTTCGCCGACACTATAGCCGGCAACGATGACGCCACGTGGAATGACATCTGCGAGCGCACACGCCGCAGCGAGCGGCTGCAAGGTGCAGAGAATCTGGCCGGCACGGTTGTGGTGCAGGACCCCATCGGCCTCGCCGCGGACGAATTCGCGCGGATCCCTGCCACCGAGTAATGCCGTCGCATGCGTAAACAACTGCGCGGCTTCCGGCGCATCGCTCGTGAGAGCGAACATGTCCCGGTGCTGGCCGCCTTGTCCCGAGCAGAGGATCGCAAGCGTCATGGTCGCGGCCTAGTGGGGAAAGAGCAGCGCGATCGCGATGGCCAGGGTCACGACGCTGAATCCGGTGCTGGCGATGACCATCGACCCCGCCCTTGCGGAATCCAGCCGGTAGTTGACGGCGAACAGGATTCCGAAGAAGCCCGAGGGCGTCGCGGCGAGCAGAATAGCCGTTTTCGCCGCATCCTGCGTAATCGGAATGAGATAAATGAGCGCAACTGCCAGCAGCGGGCGCACGATGTCCGAGGCCACCGTTGCAGCGACGATCTTCCAGTCCAGCCGAAACGACTGCGCCGACAGAATGGCTCCGGTGAGAAACAGGGCGACGCCGGCAGCCGAACTTCCGATCAGCGCGAGGCTCGCATGGGCCAGCGCGTCGAGGCTCACATCCGACAACGAGAACAGGATGCCAAGCGCGGGCGCGAGCACCACCGGCTTGGTGATCGCACGCCGAATTGCGGTCAAGACCTGCCGCCCCGCCATTTGCTCGCCGCGAGCCTTTGCGGCGCCCATTTCCGCCATGATCAGGGTCAGCGGACTGATGAGGATCGACCCCGCCGCCAATGCGACGGCAACCGGAACAGTGCCGGCCGACCCCACGACTGAAGTCATGATCGGAAGGCCAACGCCGGCGAGATTCGGAAAGCCAATCGTCAACGCCTGTAACGATGCTTCCGACCGGGAGACCTTGGAGACCCCGCGAGCGGTAAAATACCAGGCCAGATAGAGCAGCAGCATCGTCACGCCGAGCACCAGGAAGAGCGGAACCTGCTCGATCATCTCGCGGCGCGACGCCGACGCTGTCGCCGCGAACAGAGAGGCCGGCAGCGCAAAATCCATCACGAGTGCGTTGAGAGCGTCGACGTGAAGATTGTCGACGATATGAAATTTTCCGGCGGCGTATCCCAGCAAGAGAACGAAGAAGACCGGCACCAGCGCCATCAGGATCGCGTTGGACATCATGGATCAGGCCTTTCATGGGCGTCGACGAAGAGCGTCATGGCAAGCAGGTCGGCCGATCCACCCGGGCTGAGGCGACGGGCGACGAAGCTTTCGTGGATCGACTGCGCCCGCGCACGCCAGCCGGACGCGCCGACGCCGCCTGAAGCGATGAAGCGACGCGCCGCGTCATGTGCAAAGCGAAGGCCGTCGAGCCCACCGCGATGCAGGAGGTTGGTGTCTTCGACGAATGCGATCAACGCAAAGCACGCCTCGACCCGGGCTGCTTCAGTATCTTCCGGCGCAATCATCGTCGCGCTGCGCAAGGCCGGCAAGCCGATCCGGTAGACGCTGGGAAATCCGTTTGCGGCCTCCATCCGTGCACCACCCGCGCGAAAGCGGCGGTGGGCTGCGCTGCCATGGCTATGCAGCAGCACCGGACCATCGAATATGGCCTCGCCCCACAGGCGCGCCACGACAGCGCCAAGCGGTAGCCCGGGATCGACCAACCCGCCAGCTCTCGCGCCGGCGGCCGCGCACAGCAGGCCGAGCCCGAAGATTGCGCCACGGTGCGTGTTGACCCCCGCAGTCGCCGCCAGCATGGCCCGCTCCGCTTCAAGACCAATGATCCGCAGCCGCCCCATGCCGCAGCCGAGCGCGCCCTCATCAGCCATTCGTTGCAGATAGGGCCTGATAGCCGCAGCGCTGCGACGAAACGTGCCCGCATCCATGTCGACGTGACTGCCGTTGTCGACATGGCTCACCAGCCCCGGCTTCGGCCAGGTCTCGAGCTCCTTGACGAGGCAATCGGCGGCGACGGCGCCGATGGCGGGGACATCGGGCGCGATCCGCGCTCGGCGCAGAACCTGCCGTTCCACGCCCCTTGCGGCCGTGGTGATCATGATCCCATAGCTCCCGACATGAATTGAGGCCTGCCGAGCAGGACCACGCGTTCGAGGCTCTTGACCAGAAGCTCGCTCGCGCCGCCGTGGAATTCGCGCCAGTTCACCGCAGCGCCGTCGGCGCCCATCAACTCGCCATCGAGCCGCATCGGCGCGTCAGTCTCGATTGCGGCAACATCGGCGACGAAGCGATCGATGTCGGTTTCGCGGCGAAACTCGAACAGGACATCGAGGTCGGAACGGCCGGTGAGGTAGTCGAGCCCGGTCAGCGCCTGCCAGGCCAGGCTGCCGAAGACGCGCGCGTCCACCGAATGGCGAAGCGCCAGCCCATCGAGCCGGTCGAGCGTCGGCCACCAGTTGCGCGGCGCGTAGGCCCGCGCCTGCCGCAGCGACGGCGGCCTCGCAACCGAGATGACGTGGTCGATATCGACCACGAAGGAGACCCGTTTCTTGCCGGCAGAGGGTGGCAAGGGCAGGCCCAGCGCGAGGCCGGTTGCCTCGCATGGCAAAGCGCGCCGCCTGATTGTCGGCCATCGCTTTTTTGGCCAGCGCGCGAGAAGGGAATCGGCTGCGAGATCGTCGCGCGCGTCCAGCATTGCGCGCCAGCCTTCGGGGCTGACGAAGACCAGGTCATGACGACCCGGTGGACGCTCACCGTGCTTGCAGGGCGAGGTCATGAACGCGCTCCGCAATCTCAGTGGCCTTCAGCCGGCCGCCACGCTCCTTGCCGAGCGCATCCCGCCGGTCCTGCACGGCCGGCAAACCGGCCAGCAGCGCCTCCAACGGGTCGGCAAGCGACGTGGCATTGCTCCACGTCATGTGAACGGCGCCCATCTGTGCGAGATTGGACAGGCCCGGTGCGAACACCGGCGTCGACTTCGCCTTTTCCTGCAGGGCCTCCATCGACAGCTTGGTGACCTTTGCCATCGACGGCAGGTCCATCACCGCGGGATCGGCCCCGGGCAATCCGACCAGCACACGCGTCGCAAGACCCGTCGCAAGCAGGGCGCCCGCAGCCGAGTGACCATACAGAAGGCCGATGGTCGGGCGGCCATTCATGTCCGCATGGATCAGCACCTTCGCCAGATGCGCGAGGAATTCGTTCAACCCGAGCATCTCGTCCCGCTTGCTCATGCGCTGGCTGTCGCTGTCGACGAGCACCAGGATCGGCCCGGAGTCCCGGTCAATCGACTCCAGGACGTGGCCCGACAGCCTGATCGCTTCGTCGACGCCTAGCGCCGTCCGGTCCGCAACACCAAGCACGAGCATCCGGCCGCCGGACCGCAGCGTCGCCGAGCCGAGGATGACGCCCTTGTCGTTCCTCACCTCATGGCCGTCGGGAAAGAGCGAAGCGAGGATATTATCGAGCGTCACGGCTGGTCCTCCCGATCCGGTTGGCAAGGGCAATGAACTGATCGGCCGGCAGCTCTGGAACGGCTTCGGCATGCGCAATGCCTTCCGCCGTCCAGATGTCCACGGCATCGCCGCAGTCGCCGAAGCTGCGCAGCCGGTCGGCAAGCCGCCGCTGCTCGGCCTTCAGCCTGTCGAGACCGAAAGGTCCGAGCAGGCCGAGCAGCTCCAGCGCGGCCTCGCGAAAATCCTGCACGTTGTCGTCGGCGAAGACATCGGCGGCGCCGAGCAGGCGGCGATGCTTGCCTCCCATGGTCCGCCAAACCAAAGCGCGATCGCGGGAATCGAACTCCTCGATGCCGCGATTGGTCTCGATCACTTCGGGGCCCGACACCGCGATGCGCCCCGGCTCCGAAACAATGAGAGCGGAGCAACAGCCTGCGATCAGGCCGCCGCCGCCATAGCATCCGGACCTGCCGCCGATCAGACCGATGACCTTCGCGCCGGCACTGCGCGCTTCCATCACGGCGCGCATGATCTCGGCGATGGCCAGCTCGCCGGCATTGGCCTCCTGCAACCGGACCCCGCCGGTATCAAACAGGATCAGAACGGGGATCGAGCTGATCCGGCGCGCGGCGCGGAGCAGCCCGGTCAGCTTGGCGCCGTGCACCTCGCCAAACGCGCCGCCCATGAAGCGGCCTTCCTGCGCGGCGACGAACACCGGCGAACCGTCAAGGCGACCGTGACCGACGACGATGCCGTCGTCGAACTGCTCGGGAAGATCGAATATCTTCAGATGCGGGCTGACCTCGCGCTGCTCCGGCCCGATGAATTCGACGAAGCTGCCGGCATCGAGCAGCAGCTCCAGCCGCGTGCGAGCCGACGCCTCGTAGAAGCTGGTGCTGCGGGCCCGTTCGGCCGGGGTGATGTCCTTGAGCGGAGCGGTCATTGGCCGGCCTCCGCGATCAATCGCACCGCCTGCGCCAGCCGCAGCGACACCGTATCCGGACGCGCGCCGCCGTCATTGATCGAGAACTTCAGCCCACCCGGCGAATAGCGCTCGACGAAATCGCCGATCACCGCGCTCCAGACTGCTCCGAAGCCCACGGCCGCAGTCTTGATGTCCACGGCGCATTCCGCGTCCGGCAAGCTTCGCTCGACCAGCACTTCCAGATTTCCGGACGCGACCACGCCGACAATCGCACTTTGCCTGGTGCCGCCGGCTCGCGCGCGAACCTGGTGTTGAAAGTTGAGATCTTCCATGGTCTGTCCCTCACCAGTTCCTGAATTTTGACGGCGGCGCGTAGAGTCCGCCCGACCAGTGCACGAGATCCTTGATCGAGCGCGCCGCCAGCAGGCTGCGATCCGCATCGAGCGGATTGATGCCGAGATCTTCCGGCCTGCGGATCACGCCGCGCTCGCGCAAGCGCGAGACCATGCCGTGGTCCCGCCGACGGCCGACGTCGGTGTAGCCGGCAACGCCGCGGATGGCCTGTTCGCGCTCCTGAGCGGTGCGGCACAGCAACAGGTTTGCCACGCCCTCTTCGGTGACGATGTGCGTGACGTCGTCGCCGTAGATCATGACCGGCGCGAGATCGAGCTTCAGCTTTTCGGCGAGCTCGATCGCATCGAGCTTCTCGACGAACAGCGGCACGTTCTTGTCGCCGAACGTCTCGCCGATCTGCACCACCAGCTTGCGGCCGCGGCGCATCAGTGCCGAGCCGTCGGGATCGGCCTCCGCTCCGGCCTTCAGCCAGGGCTCGCTCGGATGGCGCCGCCCGCGGGCATCCGCCCCCATGTTCGGAGCGCCGCCGAAGCCTGCGATGCGCGAGGTGGTGACGGTCGACGAATTTCCTTGCAGATCGATCTGCAACGTGGAGCCGATGAACATGTCGCAGGCATAGAGGCCGGCGGTCTGACAGAAGGCGCGGTTGGAGCGCAACGAGCCGTCGGGACCGGTGAAGTAGATGTCGGATCTGGCGCGGATGTAGTCGTCCATGCCGACCTCCGACCCGAACGAGTGGATCTGCCGCACCCAGCCGGACTCGATCGCGGGAATAAGCGCGGGATGGGGATTCAACGCGAAGTGGGTCGCGATCGTGCCCTTCAGTCCAAGCCTCTCGCCGAATGTCGGCAGCAGGAGCTCGATCGCAGCCGTGCTGAAGCCGATGCCGTGATTGAGCCGCTGCACGCGATAGGGCGCATAGACACCCTTGATCGCGAGCATCGCGGTCAGGATCTGGCCTTCCGTGATCGCGGCCGGATCGCGCGTGAACAGCGGCTCGACGAAGAACGGCTTGTCGGCCTTGACGATGAAATGGACCCGATCCGCCGGGATGTCGACCCGCGGAACGGTGTCGACGATCTCGTTGACCTGCGCGATCACGACGCCGTCCTTGAACGCCGTCGCCTCGACCACGGTCGGAGTGTCCTCGGTGTTCGGGCCGGTGTAGAGATTTCCCTCGCGGTCGGCGCTGACGGCGGCGATCAGCGCGACGTGCGGCGTGAGGTCGATGAAGTAGCGGGCAAACAGTTCGAGATAGGTATGAACAGCGCCCAGCTCGATCTTGCCGCCGAACAGCATGCGCGCGATGCGCGCCGATTGCGGCCCTGAATAAGCATAGTCGAGTCGCTTCGCGACTCCGCGGTCGAAAAGGTCTAGATGCTCTGGCAAAACGACACCCGACTGCACCATGTGCAGATCGTTGACCTTGGACAGATCGACCGCCAGCAGCGCGCTGCTCAAGAGATCCGCCTGCTTCTGGTTATCGCCCTCCAGGCAAACCCGGTCACCCGGCCGGACCACGGCCTCCAGCAGGCGCGTGACGTCGTGTGCCTCAACGACCTTGCCGCGGGCAAGGCCAGCTCCCGCCGCAATGCGCGCATCGCGCGCGGCTCGATTGTTCTGCCAGCTCGTCATGACCTCTGCTCCTTTGCGGCGTTGGCTCCACTCCAGAGCGATCCCGGATTGGCACGGTCGGGATGGAGCTCGAGCATCGCCTCGTAAAGCTCGCGTGGCGATGTCGTCGCCTTATCGAGTCGGTTGAAATCGAGCAGGTATTGGCGGGTCTCTGCGATGTCGCGCGGAGCGTCGTCATCGCCCGGCTTCTTGTGTCCGGCCACCACGAAGCGCGGATTCAAGGCCTCGAGCCGGCCGAGCGCGGCGATCCATTCCAGCCGGCTCTGCGTATCGGTTTCGGCCAGATAGGGATGAATGCCGTTGTACACGGTGTCGCCGGCGACAATCAGGTCGAGAGAGGGGACATGAAGGGCGGTGGAGCGCGCCGTATCGGTTCGTCCCATGTCGACCACGACGAGCTTGTGCCCCTCGAGCGTGAGCTCGCCTTCGAGGGGAGCCGCCGCCACCAGGCGCTCTGCGATCTCGCCCGGAAAGCGCTTGCGCCAGAAGCCGTCGAGCGATCCCGGCGAGAGCTGCGCCTTCATCTCGTCGACGACCTCGGGAACAGCAACGGCTTTTGCATGCGGAAAGCGATCGAGCAGCGGCGCCAGGCCGAAGAAGTGATCTCCGTGCCCGTGCGTGACATAGATCGTGGTCAGATTCCGCTCGCACGAAACGACCCAGTCCAGCAACGTTTTCGAGTGCCCGGCGGTGAGGAACGTGTCGACGAGAACCGCATCCCGCTCGCCGTAGATCAGCGTCGACGAATTCGCGACCCACATCAGATCCGGATTTCCGGACGGCAAGTCGCGGCTCAGTCCCGCCCGCTTCACCGTCGTCACTTTCCAATTCAGGGCGGAGCCGGTCGTCTCGATCATTTTCATTCGAATTCTCCGGACGGGGCATTCAGGGCGGCGGGAGTGCTGTCACTCCCGCCGTCCTTCCTTCTGCCGATCGTGCGTCAGGACCGGCAAAAGCACGGTCAGCGTGTGACCGGCGACTGAATGCTGCGCGCCGCGCGGGTGATGACCGCCGCCACTTCCTTCGGACGCGACTCGTAGACCGAATGGCTGGCGCCGGGGATCACGGTGGTCTGGCTCTTGGCGCGCTCGTAGTACCAGCGCTCTAGATCCGGGCTGATGATCTGGTCGTTGCCGGCGACGATGCCCCAGCTCGGCTTGGTCTTCCACGCCGCCGCCGTCAGCGGCGTGCTGAAGACCTGGGTCGCGGCCGGGATCTGCGAGCGCGCGACGAACTCGGCCCGCTCGCGCGGCAGATCCGGCGCGAACAGTTTCGGGAATTGCACGGGATCGAGATAGGTGAATTTGTCGGGCGTCACCTTGATGACCCCTTCGGTCTTCCCGAGCACGCTCGGCGTTTTCTTGCCCAGTGCCGATTCGTTCTCGCCAACGTCGGGCGCATGTGCGGCGACGTAGACGAGACCGGCGACGTTGGGATGAACGCCGGCCTCGGTGATGATCGAACCACCGTAGCTGTGACCGACGAGAAGCGTCGGGCCATCCTGCAGATCGAGAATGCGCTTGGCCGCAGTGACGTCGTCGGCGAACGAGGTCTCGGGCTCCTGGACCATGGTGACGCGGAAGCCTTCCTTGGTCAGGATCTCGTAGACCGGCTTCCAGCCGGACCCATCCACCCAAGCGCCGTGCACCAGCACGATGTTCTTTAGCGGTTCCGCGCGCGCCGGGGCGACGGTCGAGAATAGCGAAAGGGCGGCGGCAAAGGCGACGCCAGCGTTGAGGTGTTTCATGTCGGGATCACTCCGGGTTGGAATGACGCGATACTAGTTTCGAGCCAGGCTTGCGTATTTCCGCAAACAACTATCCTTGCCACTTCGCACGCCGGGACACGCGAGCTGCGACAATCTCTGCTCGACCATCCTCCGGACGCGGTCTGGCTGAGGAATGCATTTCTGGGGCTCACGTTATGCACGCTGACATTCATGACATGACCTCTCGCAAGCGTGAACGGCCGGCGTTCGTACACGAAAGACGATCAAGACGCGCCCTGTCATTCACGACAACGTTCCTGACGTCACCTGAAATCCAAGCATAGGATCGAACAATGACATCCATCGCAAAGTGCAGCTTGGCCCTCTTCGCCCTGCTGTACGCAACAATGGTGGCTCATGCCGGCACTTGCACCGATGACATCGCGCAGACTCAGGCCCAGCTCGATCTGGCCATAGAAAGGGACGCGGGCTCCCACGGCTGGCAGCCGGAGAGCCTCAGCGCGCTGCGCGGCCATCAACCCACGCCCCGCTCGCTCGCGGAAGCAACTGGCGGCAACGGCGTCGATTTCACCGACGCGCTCGACTCGCTCGATCGCGCACGCACCGCCAATCGCGCCGGCGACATCGCCACGTGCAGCCGGGAGATCGCACACGCGCGGGCCGTCTTGAGATAGCGAAGGCTGCCTCAGGGCCGATGGCGAGGCGACCTGCCAAAGTGGTCGGGCGAAAGAGAATGCGGCGCATGAAGCGTCTCGCCGTCGTGCAGCCGAGCAGCAGGACGTGCGTTCTGGAAATACCCGCGCTCGCGCGGCTTCCTATTGTTCGATCGCAGTCGGCCGGAGCTTTCATCCATGCGACAACAGTATTCAACATACAACGGTGTGATGCTTGCGGCCGCCATGCTGTGGCTGGCCCCGGCTGCGGCCATCGCGCAAACAACGGTGCCGGGCATGCAGCCGCCTACCGGCATGCTTGCGACGTCGCCGCTCAACCCGCAATCCACGCGGCCAGTGGGCATCCCGCTGGGATCGACCGAAATCACAACGCCCGGCATCTCCCCGATCAATCCTGCGCAAAGCACGATGGGCTGTGCCGGGTCCGGCAACGCCGCATCGACCGGAGCATTGTTCGACGGCGGCGGGCTGTCCGGTGGCTCATCGACCAATTGCGCCGGCAGCACCGCAGCGGTCTCGTCCCTGCCCTCGACAGGGACGGTCGGCCGCGTCGGAATTCCGTTGGGCGCCACTGAAATCGGCGGAGCCGGAATCAGTCCGTCCGTGCCGGTGGCCGGCCCCACATCCTTGAACGGCGCAACGTCCTTTAACGGCACAACATCGATCGACAGCTCCGGCAATCCCTGAGGTCAAGGAGGATCATCACAGTGAAACGGAACCTCACCATTACGCTCGTTACTCTCGCTGCGGTCATGGTCGGCGCAGGCTTCTGGTTCTTCGGCACCAACCGGAAGCCGGCCGTGGCAGCCGCACCCGTGCCCGCTGCGGTGCCGGTGGTCGCCGCCACGGTCACGGGCAAGGACGTTCCGATCTATCTGCGCGGCATCGGCACGGTGATCGCCTACAACACCGACGTCGTGCGCAGCCAGATTCAAGGACAGATCGTCAAGATCGCCTTCACCGAGGGACAGACCGTCAAGGCCGGCGACTTGCTTGCCCAAATCGATCCACGTCCTTACGAAGCACAGATCGAGCAGTTGACGGCCAATCGCGACAGGGACCAGGCGCAGCTCGTGAATGCCGAAGCCAATCTTTCCCGCTACAACCAGCTTGGCGACAAGGGCTATGCGACCCCGCAACTGATCGAGACGCAGACGGCGCAGGTGGCACAGCTCAAGGCCGCCGTGAAGGCCGACCAGGCCCAGATCGACGAGGCCAACGTCCAGCTCAGCTATACGCGCCTGTCCTCTGCCGTTCCCGGCATCACCGGCGTTCGCCAGATCGATGTCGGCAACGTCATTCATCCGACCGACGCCAACGGCCTCGTCGTCGTCACCCAGATCGAGCCGATTTCACTGCTGTTCACCCTGCCGCAGGCAGACCTGCCCATGATCCAGGAGCACGCCGCAAAGGGCTCCCTGAAGGTCATCGCCTACAGCCAGGACAACAAGACGAAGCTCGACGAAGGTACACTGCTGCTGGTCAACAACGAGATCGCGGGAACGACCGGCACCGTCCAGCTCAAGGCGGTGTTCCCGAACCATGAGCACCGGCTGTGGCCGGGCCAGCTGGTGAACGCGCGCCTGCTGCTCGAGATTCAGAAGGATGCGCTCACCGTCGCCGGCTCGGCCGTGCAGCAGGGGCCGAACGGCAGCTACGTCTATGTCGTGGGCAACGACCAGACGGCGGCCTTGCGTCCGGTTCACGTCGCCCAGATTACCGATGGCAAGGCCCTGATCGATCAGGGCCTGAAATCCGGCGACGTCGTCGTCATCGACGGACAGTATCGATTGACGGAAGGCAGCCGCGTTCTCGAGCTGCACGGCAAGGCAGCGCGTGAAGCCGACCTGCAGAGTGCCGTGCAGGCCGCAATCCCATGAACCTCTCAGCGCCCTTCATCCTGCGGCCGATCGCAACCGCCCTGCTGATGGCGGGCCTGCTTCTGTGCGGCCTTGCGGCCTATCCGTTGCTGCCGGTCGGTGCGCTGCCGAACGTCAACTACCCGACCATCCAGATCTCGGCGCAACTGCCCGGCGCCGACCCGGGCACGATCGCCTCGTCGCTGGCCACCCCGCTCGAGCAGCAGCTCAGCCAGATTCCTGGCATCACCCAGCTCACCTCGTCCAGCGCACTTGGCGTGGCCCAGCTCACGGTGCAATTCGAGCTGTCGCGCACGGTGGACAGCGCGGCGGTGGACGTGCTGGCCGCGATCAATGCCGCAAGCCCGTTCCTGCCGCCGAACATCCCCTACCCGCCGACGATCCGGAAGGTCAATCCGGCCGAAACACCGATCATGCTGATCGCGCTGACGTCGGACTCGCTGCCGCTGACCACAGTCGATGCTTATGCGGAGAACATCCTGCTGCCGAAGATCTCGCAGGTGCCGGGCGTGGGCCTCGTCGGCATCGGCGGTCAGCAGAAGCCCGCAATCCGTGTTCGCGTCAATCCGCAGGCGCTTGCCGCGCGCGGCATCGGCCTCGAAGACGTCCGCAACGTGATCGCCGGCGCCAATGTCGACCTGCCAAAGGGCACGCTTAACAGCCCGCGCGTCACCTACACGCTGAACACCAACGATCAGTTGCTCAAGCCCGCCGCCTATGAAGACCTCATCATCGCCTATCGCAACGGCTCGCCGGTGCGGATGCGCGACATCGGCACGGCGATCGAGGGGCCCGAGAACGACCTCCTCGCCGGCTGGTACGGCAAGGATCCCGCCATCATCCTGGCGGTCCAGCGTGTCCCCGGCGCCAACGTGATCCAAACGGTCGACCGCATCAAGAAGCTGCTGCCGCAACTGCAGGCCTCCGTTCCGCCCGCAATCAAGGTGACGATCGCCGCCGACCGGACCGCCACCATTCGCGCCGCCGTCTCCGACGTTCAATTCACGCTGATGCTGACGGTCGCACTCGTGGTGATGGTCATATTCCTGTTCTTGCGGAATTTCTGGGCCACCATCATTCCCGCGATCACGGTTCCCCTGTCGCTGGTCGGCACGTTCGCAGTGCTCTACGCCCTCGGCTACAGCCTGGACAACCTCTCGCTGATGGCGCTGTCGATCGCGGTGGGCTTTGTGGTCGACGATGCCGTCGTCGTGATCGAGAACATCGTGCGCCATCTCGAACAGGGGATGACGCCGATGGAGGCCGCGCTCAAGGGCTCCAGCGAAATCGGCTTCACCATCGTCTCGATCACCCTGTCGCTGATCGCGGTGTTCATCCCGCTATTCCTGATGGGCGGTTACGTCGGCAAGCTGTTCCAGGAATTCGCCATCACGATCACCGCCGCGCTGCTGCTGTCGCTGATCATCTCGCTGACGCTGACGCCGATGATGTGCGCGCGGCTCCTGAAGGACGACTCGCGGAAGAAGCACGGCCGGTTCTACCTTGCCTTCGAACGCGGTTTCGACGCACTGCTGGCGCTTTATGCGAGAGGCCTGCGAATCGTGCTGCGTCATCGCTTCGCGACGCTGCTCGTGATGCTCTCGACCGTCGCGCTGACTGGCTATCTCTACGTGATCATACCGAAAGGTTTCTTCCCGCAACAGGACACCGGGCAGATCGTCGGCATCACCGAAGCCGCACAGGACATCTCCTTCCCCGCCATGTCCGAGCGCCAGCAGGCGGTCGTCGACATCCTCTCGAAGGATCCTGCGGTCCAGTCGGTGGCAAGCTATATCGGCCCGGGCGGTCCGACCGCGACGCTCAACCAGGGACGTATCTTCATCGTCCTGAAGCCGAAGCCCGAGCGCAAGGCCAGTGCCGATCAGATCATCGCGCGGCTGGGGCCTGCGCTCTCCCATATTCAGGGCATCAGACTTTACATGCAGGCCGCGCAGGACATCACCATCGGCGCCCGGCTGACGAAGACGCAATATCAGTACACGCTGACGGATGCCGATTCCAACGAGCTCACCAATTGGTCGGCGATCTTCCTGGCAAAACTCCACGCGCTCGACCTCATTACCGACGTCGCGAGCGATCAGGCCAATGCTGGCCCGAGGCTGGAGGTCACCGTCAATCGCGAGGTCGCATCGAGCTTCGGCATCCTGCCCACGACGATCGACAACACCCTCGACGACGCGTTCGGCCAGCGCATCGTCTCCACGATGTTCACCTCGCTGAACCAGTACCATGTCGTGATGGAGGTCGATCCGCGTTTCCAGTACGGCCCCGAAGCGCTCAAGGACATCTACCTGAACTCGGCCACCGGCCAGCAGGTCCCCCTGAGCACGTTGGTCCATAGCGTCATCAAGCCCGCGCCAATCCTGATCAACCACCAGAGCCTGTTTCCGTCGGTGACGATCTCGTTCAACCTGCGGCCTGGCGTTGCGCTGGGCGATGCGGTGGCGGCGATCCAGGAGATCGAGAAGAGCACCGGCAAGCCCGCCTCGCTGACGGCTTCGTTCCAGGGCAATGCGCAGGCATTCCAGTCCTCCCTGTCGGGCACTCCGCTATTGATTGGGGCGGCGCTGATCGTGATCTACATCATCCTCGGCGTGCTCTATGAGAGTCTGATCCACCCGATTACGATTCTGTCGACGCTGCCTTCGGCCGGCATCGGCGCGCTGCTGTTGCTGCTGGCGGTCCACATGGATCTCAGCGTCATCGCCATCATCGGCATCATCCTGCTGATCGGCATCGTCAAGAAGAACGGCATCATGCTGGTCGATTTCGCCCTCGCGGTGGAGCGCCAGGATGGGCTCAGCCCGGAAGAGGCGATCTACCAGGCCTGCACGCTGCGCTTTCGCCCGATCCTGATGACGACGATGGCGGCGCTGCTGGGCGGCGTGCCGCTGATGATCGGCTCTGGCACCGGAGCCGAGCTGCGTCAGCCGCTCGGCTACACGATCGTCGGCGGCCTGATGCTATCGCAGATCCTGACGCTCTACACGACACCCGTCGTCTATCTCTATCTGGACCGGCTCAGCAATTGGTTCACCGGACGCAAGCCGCGGTCAGCCGAGGCATCCGGTCCATCCATGCGCGACGCAGATACGGGATTGCGCCATGAATCCGCTTGAGCAGGTCGCCGTCGGCATGATGCCGCCTCGATCACGGCTTCGTGCGTTTTGACAAAGCACCGACGAAAACGCAAAAGACCGCTCTTCGGCCGGGCGGTAAAACCTTCTGCATGACGCTCGAATGCCTGGATGGCTCCGACCCCGTACAGCCCCGGCGATGGTGGCGCCGTGTGCTGCCGATCCAGACAATACAGGATCGGATTCTGCTGTGGGCTTGGGGTAGCCTTGTTCTGACCCTGCTGTCCTTCGCCTGTTCACTGCTTGGAGACAATTTTGCGGCGATCGCTTTCGCTGCTTTTCTGGCCGCTTCGCTGACGCTCGTCGGCGCGGTCATGGACATCACCGCCCAGAAGAAAGCCCATGTCGAGCTGGAGCGAAGCGAACAGCGTTACCGTCATTTGTTCAGCCGCATGCCGATCGCATTCCGGCAGCTCGACGCCAGCAGGCTGGTCGTGCTGTTCCGAAAATTGCGCGCCGAGGGCGTCAAGGACCTCGGCGCCTATTTCGACAGCCATCCAGAATTCCTCCGGACCTGCATGGATGCGCTCTCGTTTCAGGAGGCCAACGAACGGACCATCCAGATGTTCGGAGGCGGCGTCGACGACTATGTCGGACGTTCCATGGCCGAGACCTGGAAGGAACGTCCCGATACGTTCCGGCGGGCCATGGAGTCTCGTTATCGCGGCGAGACGAACTTCGAGGAAGAGACCAGGATGGTCACGTGGGACGGCCGCGTCGTCGACGTTCTCTTCACGACGGCTCGGGTCGGCCCCATCAATGATCTCGAAATAAGCCTGGTTGGCACGATCGACATTTCACAGCGAGTTCGCGCTCAGGAGCGGCTCCGGCAGGTGCAGGCCGAGTTCGCACACGCCGCGCGCGTCTCGATGCTCGGCGAGCTCACCGCATCAATCGCCCACGAAGTGAATCAACCCCTGGCCGCTATCGCCACCAATGGTGCGGCCGGGCTGCGGTGGCTGAACAGGCCCGTCCCCGATATCGTCGAGATTCGCAAGGCCATCGAAAACATCGTCGTGGATACCCAACGAGCCGCGAACATCGTGGCGCGCGTTCACGGGATGGCCTCGCGGAAAGTCCCCGAGCAGGCATCCCTGCCGTTCGACGACATCATTCGCGAAGCGCTGCTCTTCCTGCGACACGAGATGGAATCCCGCAGCGTGACGATCCTGCACCGGCCTGATCCGGCCAGGCCGCAGGTGCTCGGTGACCGCACCCAGCTCCAGCAGGTGATCGTCAATCTGGCCATCAACGCGGTGCAGGCGATGACGCAAGCGGGATATGATGATCGGAGGATCGTCATCAGCACGGTCACGCAGGACGCGGCGAAATTGTGCTGCTCCGTGGAGGACAATGGTCCTGGCATCCCCGCCGAACATATCGATCGGCTGTTTGAGAGCTTTTTCACGACCAAGGACAGCGGGATGGGCATGGGACTGCCGATCTGTCGTTCGATCGTCGAAGCACATGGAGGTCGGATCGGCGCCGAAGGCAACGGCGCGAATGGCGGCGCCCGCTTTTGGTTCACGCTGCCGGTCTCCGCCCCGGTGGATTCGCCGCGCTGCGACCTCCACGCAGATACCTGAGCGCTACGTTTCCGGCTCTACAGCTATCGCCCGGAAGAGGCCGAGCGTACCAGGCGGATCGGGACGCCTTTGTATGACGGCGTGAAGCTGAGGGGATCACGGGCATAGAGCGGCACCAGCGGATTGGTCTCCGGATAGTACGCCGCGCAACAGCCGGTCGGAAAGGAATAGGCCACGACGCGGAAGTTGCGCACGATCCGTTCGGCGCCATCGGTCGAGGCCGTTATCAGGTCGACGCGATCGCCGTCGGCAAGCCCGCGCTTGCTCAGTTCGTATTCGTTGAGAAACACCACGTCGCGCTGGCCGAACACGCCGCGATAACGGTCGGACAGCGAGTAGAGCGTGGTGTTGTACTGGTCGGTGCTGCGTATGGTGGAGCCACAGGAAATCGGGGTCGCTTTGCGGCGGGTCCTCGCCGCAGCCCGGGAAGACCAAGCTCCGAGGCCGCGGGCTGAAGCAGCCAGTGCATTCCGGAAAAAGCAAGGCCGTTCGCGGAAGCCGTGCCGGCAGCCAGGAACTAGGCTCGGCGTCCGTAGCCCCGTCGCCACAGAGGCTTTTGACTATTCTCAGGAGACCCCAATATGTTTTCCCGACGTGATTTGCTGGCCATGTCTGCGGCAGGCGCCGCCATGGCCGGCTCCGGCGCACAGGCAGCAACCTTCGGCAATCCAGACGAGCCACCGCAAGGCGCGATCAACGCCAAGAGCCCCGGAAGCCTGACCGATCCCGGTCCGCAGAACCCGGCTTTCGGCGAACAGTTTCCCTCCGTTCAAACCCCGCCCGCGACCGACGTCGGCGGCCTGCCGATGGATTGGGCTTCGTTCAACAACGCACCCAGACGGATCCAGGATGGCGGCTGGGCGCGGCAAGTCACCGTCGCGGATTTCGCGATCTCGAAGGAAATCTCCGGCGTCAACATGCGGCTGTCCGCAGGGGGCATCCGGGAGCTGCATTGGCATCAGGCGGCCGAATGGGCGATCATGACCTACGGCAGTTGCCGCATCACCGTGCTCGACACGCAGGGGCGTCCCTATGTCGGGGACCTCAAGGCGGGCGACCTCTGGTATTTCCCACCGGGCGCGCCGCATTCGCTGCAAGGCCTGGGGCCCGACGGCTGCGAATTCGTGATCTGTTTCGACGACGGCCACGCCAATGAGTTCAACACGCTGCTGGTGACCGATTGGCTCGCCCATACGCCGCCCGAGGTGCTGGCGAAGAATTTCGGCGTGCCGGCCGACGCCTTCGCCAGGATTCCGCTGCACAATCGCTGGATCTTCCAGGGCACGGTGCCCGGCGATCTCGCCGCCGATCGCGCCGCAATCGCCAAGCACGCCGAAGCACCGCCCTATCCGTTCATCCATCCGCTCGGCAGTTCAGCGCCGGTGAAGGAGAGCTCAGCCGGCAGCATCCGCGTCGCCGACAGCAGTAACTTCAAGGTCGCCACCACCGTCGCCGCGGCGCTGGTGACGATGCCGCCGGGAGCAGTCAGAGAGATGCATTGGCATCCGAATGCCGACGAGTGGCAGTATTATATCAAGGGCAAGGCGCGGATGACGGTGTTCGACACCGGCCCCAACGCGCTGACGACGGATTTTTCGGCCGGCGACATCGGCTATGTCAGGCGCAATCTCGGCCACTATGTCGAGAATGTCGGCGACACCGAATTGCAGTTCGTCGGCGTGTTCCGTGCGCCCCGCTACGAGGAGGTGTCGCTCTCCAACTGGTTGACGCACACGCCTCCGCGGCTGGTCGCCCAGCATTTCAACGTCGACGAGAAGCTGATCGCCCAGTGGCCCGACAACAGCCCGGGCGTCATGCCGAAGTCCTGAACACAGGGAGCGCCGGACATCGCGCCCCTATTCTGCCGACCATAGCGCTTCCGATATCGTCTATAGTGTTCGCCCACGGGCGAACGTATGCCCGTTTCGAAGCCTCTGGGCTCAGAGGGTCAGCCTTGGTCTCGCCGATCGCGATGCCGGCGGCAGAACCAAAGAACGTGCATCGACGATGCAATCGGCAGGGCAAGGCTCCACGCGCCCAGCCACCTCGTCGCGAAACTGCCGAGGGCGGCTCCCAACAGGAACATCAGGCTGAGCAGAAGCATGACCCCGGCGCCACGTGCCGCATCACGATCGGATGTCGCAACGGACTGGTCGATGGCGCGGAACATGTTGCCGGTGACGGTAGTCGAGAGATACTTCCAACGCTCGACCTGCCTGAAGCTCGCCGACTGCAGCGCGACACCGAAAGAGATTCCGAGGATCGCGACCATATCCGGTACGCGATGAAGCAATAGCATCGCCGCTGCCAGGCAGACGATCTCTCCGACGAGGCAGCGCAGCGGCGCCCGGATGCGAATCGCGATCGACGCGCCGAGCAGAAACGCGACCATCGGAAGCAGATGGTGGGCCGCCTGCTTCCATTGGCCGGACATCGCGTAGACGCCGATGAATACGACATTGCCGGTTTGCGAATTGGCAAACACGCCACCGAGCGAGAGCCAGGTAAAGGCGTCGAGGAAGCCACCTGACATGCTCAGAACCGATGCCACGAGAAGGGATCGCTCCGGAGCGTAGACGCCGACGGGCGCCTCGACGTCCAGCGCGGAAGATGCGGCTTGCATCGCCATATTGGTCGGCCCGCGAGGTCAGCAGGCGGTCTCGGCGACAAGCCGCGACGTTGACCTCGTGTGCCCGCCGCGCCAGGCAATCTCACGGTGCTTCGTGTACATCGGCCCCGTCATCATGGCTGATACCGTCGCTGGCTGGGGCGAATGGCGGGCGGGTCATAGAGCATGACGACTCCGATTTTTGAATTCGACATGTCAGCCATGGTTTGACTCTCGTTCGCACGACCGGTCCGCCGGTCATGAATGAGCGCAAGCCCACGAGGATCCGCCCGGGCTATCTTTTGAGGATGCAGCGACGGCATGCCCGCACCTACGAACTCGGGCCACTCCGGCCGGTCTCGTACAGGAACCAGATCCGCCGCTCCGTCTCGTCGATCCAGTTTTCCAGCAGGCTTGCGGTCGCGACGTCGCCGTATTCATCGCAGAGCTCGTGGACCCGGCGCATCTCCCGTGTCAGCTGCTGGTTGTCGCTGCGCAGCTCGGCCAGCATGTCCTGCGGATCGACATAATCAGCGTCGTTGTCGAGAATGCGCTGCTCGCGCGCGATGTGGCCGATCGAGCGCAGTGTAGTTCCGCCGATCTTGCGTGCCCGCTCGGCAATGTCGTCGGTCATGGCAAAAATCTGCTCGGCCTGCTCGTCGAGCAGGAGATGATAGTCGCGGAAATGACTGCCAGATACGTGCCAATGGAAGTTCTTGGTCTTCAGGTACAGCGCGAAGACATCGGCCAGCAGCGCTCTCAGCGCGGCTGGAACGTCCCGGTTCGCATTGGCCCCGAGATCCGTCGGACTTTGGAGATCTGCCTTGCTCATTGTCGTCATCCTTGTTGGAGGTTGAGAAATTTAGTGGCGCATCTCGCCGATATGCGGAGCGGTCATTCCACTGGCGTCGTCCTGTTCCGCGACGGCAGGAGCGCGATCGTCCCGAAGACGCCGTCGCGGCGGATCAATGCGTGGAACAACCCGGCCGCCAGATGCAGCAGCACGAGAGCAAAGAACGCGAAGCCCAGATAAAAATGAGCATTCCACAGCAATGTGTGCACGCGATCGCTCTGCGGCAGCAACGCCGGAATTCGGATTCCCCCATACAGGACGACTGGATAGGCCGCGGCCCAAAGCATGCCGAGACCCAGCAACGGCATGACGATCATGAAGCCATACAGGAGCAGGTGCGACAATCTCGCTCCCAGCTTCATCGCCGGCGGAAGATCCGCCGGCAACGGAGGCGCGCCGTAATGGAGCCGCACGGCCAGCCTGATCACGACGAGAACCAGAAGGGTGACGCCGAGCGTCTTGTGGGTCAGGATCAGGGGCGGATATGTCGGCGCCACGGTGGAGACCATGCCGACGCCGATGAAGAACATAGCAAAGATACAGGCTGCCATCAGCCAGTGCAGCAGCCGCTGAATGGGGGCGAAACGATGCGGAACGTTGCTCATGGCTTGACCGTCCCGGTTCGCGGATAGTCGCCGGCTTCGGCCGCACGCAAATCGTAGGACCTGCGGTAGACCGACGAGCGTGCAGCCGGGAAGGGATCGTCGGACACCCGGATTCCCTGAGGCAGCACGGTCGGATCGAAGTTGATGTCGCGGCAGGGCCCGTCCTGCTCCGGTTCGATCCGCTGCACGATGAGCGTTCCGACCTGCACCGTGCGGCGGCCCTCGGGCCATGGCTTGCTCGGGTCTGCGGTCGGATCGCCGGGATCGGCGACCGTCGTCACCATGGTCCAGCGTTGCGGGCCGGCGGTCCGGATCCGCTCCGCGATCTCCTGCTCGAGAAAATCCGGACCGCGCTTTTCCAGCTCGGCTTGCGAAACCAAACCGGGCTGCACAGTGGGGAGCAGCGACCATCGCACCGCGTGCTCCTCGCCCTTCGCATTCGTGAAGATGAAACTGTTGAGCCCGTGGTAGGGCTCCTCCGCATAGCTGGTGGTCCAGGGCGCCGTCTTGGCCCAGCCCGCGAAGGCGACAAATTCCGGATTTGCCTGGATGAAAATCTTCATCGCCTCCGGCTCCTTCTTGGCGGATGCGATCAGCAGGTCGTGAAACGCCTGCGGCGTCGACACTGCAAAGACCGGCGGGTTGATCAGCGCCATCCGCCACTCCTCGCCGTCCGCCACAGCGATCTGCAATCCCAAACCGCGCACACGGACAGTTGCATCCACAGCGTTCGGATCTGCGGTGCCGAGATTGAAGCGGCCCAGCGCCGGATACGTGCCGCGCGCAAAGACCTTGGCCCGCGAAAGTTCCACGCCGTTTCCGTTGGCCTCGAAGACGCCCGTGAAGCAGATCCCCTTCGCGTGATTTCGCCGGTGCCCGAGCGGTGCGCCGCTCGGAGGCGTCAGCGCCGCGATCATCCGCTCCGGCGTCAGGCGCCCGGGCGAGAGCCAGCCAGCAGTGTAGGCGAACGCGGCTGCTGCGCCTCCGACGACGGCAGCGATCAACACGAGCGATCCGAGTCTCGAGCGCGGCGGTCTGCCTGATTGATTCATTGCTTTTCCTTGCAACGAGCGAATTCCACACGGACGCGTCGCGCGGCCCGTCCTGTCGAGCGGCTCAGTTTCCTTGTAGCCGGCGGCCACGGGCGCGATCTTCTGAAAGCCAACGCCAATTTCGCGAAGGCACGTTTGGGCCTGCCCGGTCCGCGGGAAGCTCGTCCCGACCCGCTTTCGGGCTTTCTCGAAAAATTTCGTGCGATCTGGAAATCAGCCGCCGGGCTCGAAAGACCCGTCCCGCGCCCGACCGTATTTCAGAAGCTCTTCGCGCAAGGCCAGCGATCGATTGCCGAACGAGGAACGTGTCGCAACGGCGCTGGCGTCCTTGCGGAGGGTGGAATGCGATTGGGATGCGAATGCACAAAGTGATCATCGTCACAGGAGCTGCGAACAGCATCGGACGAAGCACCTGCAGGAAATTGGCGCAGGCCGGCCATACGGTCTACGTTTCATTGCGGGAAGCGGATGACCACGATGAGCACGGCGGCGCGGAGGCGGGAGCCGAGGGCGGCAAGCATGGTGCGGATCTCCGAACCATCGCGTTCGACGTCTCCTCGGAAGCCTCCGTCAACTCGGCCATCGATGCCATCATCGCCGAGAACAACCGCCTCGACGTGATCGTGCACAATGCCCGCCAGGTCCTCTACGGGCCGGCGGAGGCCTTTACACCGGCCCAGCTTGCCGAACTGTACGACACCAACGTGCTGGGTGCGCAACGGCTCAATCGGGCCGCGTTGCCACAGTTGCGCAAGCAGGGCCATGGCCTGCTGATATGGGTCTCGTCGAGCAGCGCGCGAGGCGGCTCGGTTCCTTTCCTGGGCGCCTATGCTTCCTCAAAGGCCGCCCTTGACGCGCTGGCGCTCGGTTATGCCGGCGAGCTCGCGCGTTGGGGCGTCGAGACGACCATCGTCGTTCCCAGCGCGCTGGGGCCCGGCCACTATATTCGCTCCGGCCGGCCGCTGGACACCGTTCGGGCCGAGGAATACGCGGATGGTCCGACGGCCGATTTGAGCGAGATCGCGCTGTCGGCACTTGCGCAGCTTCCGGCGAAGGATCGAACTCCGCAAGACGTCGCGACCGCCATAGCCGATATCGTCGACATGCCATTCGGACAGCGTCCGCTGCGAGTTCATTTCGGTCCGGACGACGACGGAGCTGCAGCCGTCGGCGCCGTCGCCGACGGCGCCCGTGCTGAACTGCTCCGCCGGATCGGATTGGAGGACATTCTCAAGCCCGCATTCATCGGATAGGGCGTGCGCGTCGTGGCGTCGCACGTTCAAGCCTCAGACGAAAGTGATGGAGCCCGATGCTTTACCCTGAAACCACCGGATGTTACCGTTTGAGGACTCCTGCGTTCACACGTCTTGGTGTGCTGCCGAGTCCTAGAACGTGACGCGTCGTGCGCCGGGTTGATATCCGAAAATGGCCCCCCGCTGGCATAGCAACGACATGATGGCCCAAGCTGGCCGCTCCGCCCAAGACGAGTCCGCCTGGGAGATCTTCCTCTTCGGGCCGTTTCGCCTCGACCCCTTGCAGCGGCGGATTGAACGAGACGGAAGCCCGCTGCAACTGTCGGGTCGCGCATTCGACATCCTGCTGGCGCTGGTCCGGCAGGCCGGCAACGTCGTGAGCAAGACGGATCTGATAGCCACGACATGGCCGGACGCCAACGTCGAGGAAAACAGCCTGCGTGTCCATATCGCCGCACTTCGCAAGGCACTCGGAGATGGCAAGGGCGGCGTCAGATATCTGAGCACGATCTCCGGACAGGGCTACTGCTTCGTCGCTGCGGTCTCGCGTCCGGAACAGAGGCAACCTGCGCCGATCGATCCGACTTACGTCCACAATTTGCAGGCGCATCCTCGGCAGATGGTGGGGCGTGAGCAAGCCATCCAGGACATCTCGGAAAGGCTGAGAGCCCAACGCTTCGTCACGGTCATCGGCCCAGGCGGCATCGGCAAGACCACGGTCGTCGTTTCCGCGGGCCACGCCCTGCGCGGGGAATTCGCCGGCCATGTCCACTTCGTCGGTCTCGGCGAGACCGGCAACGCCGCTCCGGTGCCGGCGATCGTCGCATCGTCACTTGGACTGCTGGCGCGATCGAATGATCCGACGGGCAGCCTGGCGACATTCCTGCGCGACAGGCGCATGCTGCTCATTCTGGACTGCTGCGAGCATGTCATCGAAGCAGCGGCGGCGCTGGCCGAGCGGCTTTACCGGGCGGCCCCGGAGCTGCACATCCTGGCCACGAGCCGGGAATTGCTGCGCGTCGAAGGTGAGTTCACATACCGTCTCCCGCCACTGCCGAGCCCACCGGAAAAGACCGTTCTCACGGCTGCGAACGCCCTCGCCTATCCCTCCGTTAAACTCTTCGTGGAGCGTGCGACGGCAGGAGGCAGTGAATTCGCGCTGACCGATACGAACGCCTCTGATGTCGGCAACCTCTGCCGTCGGCTTGACGGCATTCCGCTCGCCATCGAGCTCACCGCCGGCCATGTGGGCGCATATGGCGCGAGAGCGATGCTCCAACTCCTCGACCAGCACCTCAATCTGCTCTGGGAGGGACGTCGCACCGCACTGCCCCGACACCGGACGCTGCGCGCAACCATCGAATGGAGCTACAATCTTCTATCCGAACCGGAACGCGCGATTCTCGGCCGGCTGTCGGTGTTCGTCGGCAGCATGACCCTGGACGCCGCCCGGTCGATCGCCGCGGCCACGGAGGACGACGACACGATCCTGGCGATCATCGACGGCCTCGTTGCCAAGTCGATGCTTGCACTGAACACCGGCTTGCAACCAACCCGCTACCGCCTTGCGGACTCGACCCGGGCATACGCGCAAGAGAAACTTGTCGCCAGCGGGCACGCTGGCGCGATCTCGCGACGTCACGCCTGCTACTTTCTCAGTCTCCTTGAAAGGATCGGGAGCGAAGCGAACCGAGACCTTTCGGCGGTTGCCGAGGAGTTCGGTAACGTCCGCGCCGCGCTGGCGTGGTGCTTCTCAGATCAGGGAGATCGCAAGGTCGGCGTGGCGCTAGTCGCGGCATCGATACCGCTCTTCTTCAAGCTGTCGCTGTTGACAGAATGCGAGCTCTGGGTCACCCGCGCCATCGAAGCACGCGATGAAACCAATGGAAGCATCAGGAAGGGCCTCGTCCTTCACACTGCGCTGGGCGCCGCCCGCATGCTCACGGGACGGCTCGACGAACTGGGTGTTAATCATCTCAACCGGGCGCTCGAACTGACAGAGAAGATCGGCGACGTGCAAGGTCAGATCCGTTTGATCGACCAGTTGCATCTAGTTCAATTGTTCGTCGGAAAATATGATGGGGCACTGGCCACCGCCAAGCGCGGCGAAGCCATTGCGCTGACCAGCAACGATCCCATTGCCGTTGCGCGCATGCGCGTGTTGCTCAGCATGTCCTGCCAGTATCTCGGCAGGTTCGCTGACTCCCGCTCGTACATCGAAGCGGCGTTGCGTCATCCGGGCCTGGATGGGGACATCCTTAGCGGCCTCACCCTCGAATACCCTAAACACGCTCAAATCACCCTTGCGCGCGTCCTCTGGCTTCAGGGATACCCGGATCAAGCAGCGCAAATGGTGCGCCGGGCCATCTCCGACGTCATCGTAACGAACCATCCGGTCATGTTCTGCCGAGCGTTAGCATGGGCATTCGACGTCTTCTTCTGGAATGGCGATACGGAGGATTGTGAGGAACATGTCGACAGGCTCATCGTGGAGGCCCGAAGGCACAACCTCGCCATTCTCCAGATGGTCGGCGAGGCGATGAAGGGGATTGCGCTGCTGGCCCGCAACGAGACCGGCATCGGGCTCGCTATGCTGAAAGGCTCGATCGAGAAGCTGCAGAGCCAGTGCTTCGGTGCGGTCTCAGGGTTAAGCATGGTCCTCGCCGAAGCCTTGGCAGCGACGGGTCATGGTGACGAAGCCCTGGACACCATTGATCAGGCGATTGCCCAGGCCCGACACTGCAACTTCATGATGGAAATGCCCGACATGTTGCGCGCAAGGGCGGAAGCGCTGATACACAAGAGCAATCCGGATCTTTCGCAGGCGGAGATGAGCTTCGTGCAGGCGCTCGACCTCGCCCATCATCAGGGGGCGCTCGGCTATGAGCTTCGCGCGGCGATCGGGCTTGCGAGGCTATGGCAGCGAGGCGGCCGCCGCCAGGAGGCGCACGATATGCTTGCGTCCGTCTATCTGCGATTTACCGAGGGGTTCGATACGCGCAGCCTCAAGATGGCGAGAGAGTTGCTTGCCGAACTGAAGCCGGCGCGCCCGTGCGCGTCTGCGGCCAGATGACCCTTTCCTGATCGCGCAAGCGCGCTTTGCGCCAACTGATGCGGCGCTCTCAGAGGCCGCACCGGCATCCGATTGGTTGAATCGGGCGCCGCTCCCCGGCGCATCCAGGACCTACGATTTGAGCTTCGCCATCATTGCACGCGCGTCGCGGAGGTCCCCTGTCTCGAAACCTTCGGTGAACTTGCCGTATGCGGACGCGAGAACATGGCGCGCATCGGCCGGATGCCCCTCGCTCACCTTCAACCGTGCCACACTGATCGCCGTCCTCAGCTCCCAGGCCAGGGCTCCCTGGCTCCGCGCCACCTCGAACGCCCTGTCGAAGGCCTGCGCGGCGGCGCTCGTCGAGCGGTGCTCGCCGGGAAGCAACAGCAATTCGCCCTTGATGCGCCAGAGTTCGGCGACATACCACCCCTCGTCCCTCGCATCGCATCGCGCGAGCGCCTCGTCGGCGGTCGCAAGCCCCTGCGATACCTCGCCGGCCTCGCCGAGACATACCGCGAGTTCACCGAGGGGAAGCAGAAAGCGCGGCAGATGGCGCGCCTCGCCCGCGAGCTCGAACGTCTTGCGCAGCAGGGGCAATCCGGTCGCGAGGTCGCCCCGGCGCGAGATCAAGAGGCCCCTGAAGGCGCGTGCCCACAGATTCCATAGGCGGATCGGGTGTCGCTCGGTGTGTTCGAGCAGCATCGTACAATAGCGCTCGGCCGCGTCGAGATCGCCGGCCAGGAGCGCAATCGGGCAGGCACCCTGGCCGAGGACGCTGCAAAACGTCAGTGCGTGACCACTGGTCCGGCCTTCCTCGACGTTGTGCTCGACGACGCTCAAGGCCTGATCCGCAAGGCCAAGCAGCCACAGGATCCGCGCCTGGAAATAGCGCGCCGAGACCCGCAGGTCGAACCGGAAACGAATGACCTGCGGCTTTGCCGCAAGCTCCGAGAGCCGCGACAGGGTTCGCCCGATATGATGATAGGCGAGCCGCTGGTCGCCGCGATAATGCAGCGTGGTTGCGAGAAGCCGGTCGGCCATCATGCGGTCGACGGGATTGCCGGAGTCGGCCACCACCTCCGCGAAACGATTCGCAAATTCAAGCGCCCGGCGGAATTCGCCGTTGTTGAACTGATCGATGCAGAGCCCCCACAGCGCGCGCAGCAGGTAATCCCTGTCACCGAGCTGCTCGGCAAGCTGCAGGGTCGCAGTCCAAGCGGGACCGGCCTCCCGGGCCCTGCCAACACCGTACATCAGCGACCAGCCGCGCGCGGCCGACAGCTGCATCCGAAGCCGCGGCGCGTTCGCAGCCGTCGGATCCAGGCGCGCCGAAGCGAGTTCGGTCCGCTCGCGGCATTCGGCGAGCAGCGACAATTGCACCCAGAGCGGAACCGCGGCCGCCGTCAGGGCGGCCCCGACTTGCGAGTCCCCGCCGGGGGAGAAGGCCCAATCGAGACTCGTCCGCACGTTGTCGATGTGTCGGCCATAGAGGGTGAGCCACTCGGCCTGCGGCCTCACTTCGCTGTCGGCTTCGGCGCTGGCAAAGAATCCGCAATAGTATTTTGCCTGGCGGCGGGCTGCGCCGGCATGTTCTCCGCCGGCACGCAGCTTCTCCAATGCATACGCACGCGTCGTATCCAGCAGGCGATAGCGCGGACTGTCGCCACGAATATCCGCGAGAACGAGCGACTTTGCCACCAGCCTGGCAAGCTGGCCGGTCACATCGCGGATGTCCTCGCCGGCAACTGCAATCACTGCATCGAGCTGGAACTCGCCGGCGAATATGCCGAGCTGCCGGAGCAGCCACGCCTCGTCGTCCGGCAAGAGGTCGTAGCTCCAGTCGAGCGTTGCGCGCAGGGTCTGCTGCCGCGGCAACGCCGTGCGCCGGCCGGTCGTCAGGAATTTGAACCTGTCATCGAGAAGTGACGCGATCTTCGGCGGGCTAAGCATGACTGCGCGCGCCGCCGCGAACTCGATCGCCAGCGGAATGCCGTCGAGCCGCCGGCAGATGGATGCGATGGCGCCTATGTTCTCCTCGTCCGGCACAAAGCTTGAACCCAGCGCCTTCGCCCTGCTCGTGAACAATTCCACTGCGCTGTACGCAGAAGCGCCAGCGGGCTCGTGCCAGGCTTCAGGCGGCACGCCCAGAGGAGGCACGCGGTAGACATGCTCCCCCTCGATACGCAGCGCCTCCCGGCTTGTCGCAACAATGATCGTCCCCGCACAGTGGCTGGCAACCAGCTCGGCCACCGGCGCCACGGCGTCGATGACGTGTTCGCAATTGTCGAGAATGAGCAACAATGGCCGAGAGCCGATCGCACGCGCGATCGCATCGGGCGAGATCTCCTCGCCCTCGAGCTTGGTGCCGAGGACACTGGCGATGACCGAGCAGACGAGCTTTGGATCGGACAGCGAGGCCAGCTCGACCAGCAGCCGGTCAGCCACAAAGCCGGGCGGCGGCGTTCTGGCGACCTCCAGCGCGAGCGACGTCTTTCCGATGCCGCCAGGTCCGACCAGGGTCACGATGCGATAGGCCGACAGAAGCCGCCACAAATGTGTGATCGCAGCCGTTCGGCCGATGAGATCGAATGATGCGCTGGGAATGTTGATCGACGGCAGCAGGCCGGTTGCGGCAGATTGTAGCGGGGTGTCCATATGCTGGACTCGCCATGCTCCCAGCAAACGATAGCCGCGGCCAACGCTGGTTGACAGCATGTCGCGGTCGGAACTGAGCGCCTTTCGGATCGCCGCGATATGCACGCGAAGTGCACTCTCCTCGACAAAGACGCCGCGCCAGACGCGCTCCGTCAGGTCTTCCCTGGTGACGAGCTGGCCCTGCGCTTGAACCAATTCCGCAAGAATTTCAAAGGCACGCCCCCCCAAGGGAACGAGTTCTCCGGTCGCGCGCAATTCGCGTCTGGCAAGATCGATTTCCCATTCCGCGCAAATGTAGACGGGACGCTGGCCTGGCTCAGCCATCATTGGGACAGCCCCAAGCGGTTTCGTCATTTTCAGTCCAGCTTACCACCAACCCAGTCGAAAGACACAGGTAGCCGTGCGGCGCAGCCGCCGGCCCCTGTCTCGCAATGCGCCCCGTTCAGCAGCCGCGGCAGATCGATCCTTCCAGCATCTTCTCAAGCCGGGCGTCTTCCTTGTCGATGGTCTGGTCTGTGCCAAGCAACGGACCCTTCGTCGCGTGACCACCGCTGTCCGACGACGAAAGGGCGGTGCCCAGCGAATTCGTTCCGGGTGTGGCGGCGCTCGTACCGAGCGCACCGCCGCTCTCCATCGACATATGCGATCCCATGCCGCCGCGGGCGGACGCGGTGCCCGAGAGCACAACGCCGGCGAGGACGCAAACAACAGCAAATGATTTCATCGTTCACACTCCAGGTGTTCGAACTATCTGCCTTCCAGAAACGGACACCTGACGCGTTTGACCACGCACAAACGCGCGAGAATCCTGACAAGCGTGACAGACTCTTCCCGCAAGAGTGATGCAGATCCACCGGGACTTTCCGCTCCGACGACCTAGATAACCTTCATCAAAACAATATTCGGAAACGCCACCAGCCGAGCAGCGATTATCGCCAAGCGACTCTCCGCACAGAGCAAACAATGGAGAATCGCTATGAGTGTATTCAAAATTCTAATCGCCGCGGCGCTGCTCTCAACGGCAACGATATCGTCCGCATCCGCAGCCTGGTCTTTCGCCGATCAGGAGCCGGCAGCCTTTGCATCGATGTACCCGGATCGCGACGTGCTGAATGGCGGCGCACTGACGCCGGCCGGGCGAATGGGCCTCGAACGGCCCGGTGGTGCCGCGCCCGTCTTCGGCGTGGGCCAATTTCACGACCACCACTGGCATCGATGACGAGACACCACAATCGAGCACTGCGCGTCCTGCAGGTGCAGATGACGGTGTCCGCAATCCGGGAGTGCGACCGCGCCATGCGGCGCACCCTGCCGGCTTTGCAGCAAGGCCGATGACATCGATCCCGATGGCCGGCCCGAGAACTGCGAAACTTAACAGTTCTTCAGCATCCGTAACCGGGCCCACGGCGCCACCCGCGCTATAGTCGCGACGCCGACTGCTGCACGCGCTCGTCCGGCGCCCCGAACGGGCGCGGCCGAGCCACGCCTCGTCAGGGTTTGGCACCTGCAAAAACCGGCAGCGCCATGGAGGCATCGCTTGATCACAAGCAGAACTGGTTATTCGATTTCGGGCAACGCGTGGCGCCTGGGAAAGCTCCTCATCTCCTGCGCCGTGCTTGCAGCCGGCAGCGCTTCCGCGGAGCCGCGATACGATCCCGGCGCAAGCGACACCGAGATCCGGATCGGCAACATCATGCCCTACAGCGGCCCGGCATCGGCTTACGGCATCATCGGCAAGACGATGAGCGCGTATTTTCGCATGATCAACGACAATGGCGGGATCAACGGCCGGAAGATCAATTTCATTTCATATGACGACGCCTACAGTCCATCCAAAGCGGTCGAGCAAGCGCGACGGCTCGTCGAGGACGACGAGGTGCTTGCGATCTTCGCGCCGTTCGGCACGGTCAGCAACGCCGCCATCCAGAGATACATGAACAGCCGGCATGTGCCGCAATTTTTCGTCATCACCGGAGCATCGCGCTGGGCCGATCCCGAGCACTTTCCGTGGACCATCGGCTGGCAACCGAGCTACCGAACCGAAGCACGCATCTATGCGGACTACATTCTGCGGCACCATCCGGGGGCAAGGATCGGCATCCTGTACCAGAACGACGACTTCGGACGCGACTATCTGCTCGGGCTGAAGGACGTGCTGCAGGACAGGTACGCGCAAATGGTGATTGCCAGCCAGTCATATGAGATCAGCACGCCGACGATCGACTCCGAGGTCGCCGCGATCAAGGCCGCTGCGCCCGAAATATTCATCGACATCGCAACACCCAAATTCGCCGCCCAGGCGATCAGGAAGCTCGCCGAGCTGGACTGGCGTCCCATCCACATCGTGACCAACGTCTCGATCTCGGTCGGCGCGGTGCTGAAGCCCGCCGGACTGGACAACGCGAAGGGAATTCTCAGCGCGGGGTATCAGATGGACGTGACTGATCCGCAGTGGGACAGCCATCCGGGCATGCAGCATTTTCGCGCGTTCATGGCGAAATACTATCCGGAGGCAGATCGATCGGAGAGCGGGCCGCTGGTGGCCTTCAACATGTCGAGTGCACTCGTGGAGGTGATCAGGCGTTGCGGCGATGACCTCACGCACGAAAGGATCATGCGTGTGGCCACCGATCTCGATCTCGACATCGAAGCCTACATTCCCGGCGTTCGAATAAAGACATCACCAACGGACTTTCGTCCGATCGAGCAGCTCCAGATGATGCGCTTCACCGGCGAAAGATGGGAATGGTTTGGCCCGCTGCTCGACGATCGCACGGACCAGGCGACGTCCTCGCGTGACTAGAGCGCGGAGCTCCCTGTCGGATGAGCTGTCGATGTCAGACGCCAACGCACCGCGACGGTTTCGTGCAAAGAGGGAAATGTTCGTTCGATCAACACTGCGGATCCGGCGCACGCATGCACACCTCTCAGGTGCGAGCCGAGGCGTTCCCGGCGTCGCTTTCTCAAGGAGATGTTCGATGACGACACTGAAGCTTTTGTCCGCCGGATTCGTGGTCGCGGCCATGATTGCCTCCCCCGCGATGGCTCGCGAAGGCAACGCGAAGCGCACCAATGTCGAGGCTTATGCGTCGGCTCAGCGCGTGCCCGCCTCCGCCAAGCGCGGCTGCGCGCGTGCTCCCGACGTCGGTGCCTACGCAACCGCCCCCTGGCGCCGGCCGCCCTGCGAGCCCATTTCGGGCTATTGAGTTCGCGAACCGGAGCAGGTGCGCTTGACGCGGACTGGAAGTTGATCGTCTCAACGTTCCGGATTTTCACCTCCCGGCGGAAGGAAGGACGGCGGCTTACGATCAGGCCGCCGTTCTTGCGACAGGTGCAGGTCTCCTGGATGCATTTGCGCTCCGGAATTCTTGCGCTGACGATTCTCGGCGATGCGGATAAATGATGCGCCCGTTGATGGCATCAGGTTCCCTCCGACGGACCCTCCCATTCTGACACGCGCCTGACCGTCGTCACGAATTCGTGTATCGAACACGAACGTGTCGGGTGCCAGCATCGAAAGTGAACGAAGCGCCGGCGACTGAGCGGGCCTTCTTGACACGCCGACGATCTCCCCTGTAGGAGACCAAGCGTATTGACGCTTTCAAATTGTTGCCAAGGTTTCGGTGATCGCAAGGGCGGGCTCGTGATTTCCCCCGGATCACGGCAGCGGAATTGATTCACGGGCCCCCATGTCATCGCCGGTTGATCGCACCTACTCTTTCGGACATTGGCATATCGATTGCCAACGAAGAGAGTTGAGACACCATAATGTCGCGGTGCCGATCGGAAGCCGCGCGTTCGAGATTCTCGAGAAGCTGGTCGACTCGGCTGGTCTCCTGGTTACCAAGGATGACTTGATCGGAAGCGTCTGGTCGGGCCTGACGGTCGAAGACAACACGCTTCAGGTCCATATCTCGGCCGTCCGCAAGGCGCTCGGCGAGGATCGCAATCTGCTCAAGACGGTTTCGGGCCGCGGATATACGCTCGCCGGGACCTGGCGGAGCGGGCATCTGGATCACCCTGCCGCCGCACCGGTAACGATCCCAGCCGACGTGCCCTTTTCAAGCAACCTGCCGAGTATCCGTGCGCCTCTCATCGGCCGCGAGGATTGCATGAGCCAATTGGTCGATGTGCTTTCGGCCTATCGGGCGGTAACCCTCGTCGGACCCGGCGGCATCGGAAAGACGAAGCTGGCAATCGAGCTGGCGCGCAGCGTCGCGCCCGCGTTCAACGATTCCGTGGCGCTTGTCGAGCTCGCGACTCTGCAGGATGCGGCACTTGCGGCATCCGCATGCGCCCGTGCACTCAAGCTCGCCTCGATCGACAAGGAAGTCTCGGCCGCAAGCATTGCGCAGGCCATCGGAACCCGCCGTCTGCTTCTTGTCCTGGACAATTGCGAGCATGTAATCGAAGTGGCCGCGCAGATCGCCAGTGCCGTGCTTCGCTATTGCCCGAACGTCACCGTTCTTGCGACCAGTCGCGAAGGCCTCCGCATCGACGGCGAATATGTTGCGGCCATTCCGGCGCTGTCGGTTCCTGATCCCGATATGCACGATCCCGACTTGCTGCTGCGGGCAAGCGCAGTGCAGCTGTTCGTCGCGCGAACGCAGGCGCTGCCTACGAGCTTCGTTGCGGGCGCGGAGGAGCTTCAGAAGATCGCCGCCATCTGTCGCCGGCTCGACGGCATTCCGCTCGCATTGGAGTTTGCCGCAGCCCGGGCCGCCAATCTCGGGGTCGACACCGTACTGCTCCGTCTCGACAAGCGCTTCGAGCTCCTGAACGCCGGCCGCCGCGACCAGTTGCCGCGACATCAGACCCTGCGGGCGACCCTGGACTGGAGCTATGACCTCTTGCCCCCGGCAGAGCAGAACCTGCTTTGCCAGCTCGCGGTGTTTCCGGCCGGTTTCACACTCGATGCGGCCAGTGCAATGATGGACGACACTCTGTCGCGGTCGGACGTCATTGAAACCCTGTTCAATCTGGTCGGGAAATCGCTTGTGTCACTGGACCCCTCATTCGAGGGGCGATGGCGGCTCTTGGAGAGCACCCGCGCTTATGCACTGGAGAAGCTCGCAGAGGCAGGCCTCGTCGAGCGGGCGGCAAGGCGGCAGGCCGGCTTTCTCAGGCAGATCATCGCGCCACTCGGCGATGCCTCTCCCGCTCCCGACGACATCTCCCGCTTCGCCCAGGAGATCGGAAACGTGCATGCCGCACTCGATTGGGCGTTCGCGCCCGGCGGCGATACCGCGCTTGGCATTGAGCTGACGGCCGGCTTCGTTCCGGTATGGATGCAGTTGCTGTCCTTCGTGGAATGTTCGACGCGGATCGAGCACGCGCTTGAGCATTTCACTCCCGGGTTCACCTGCGTTCCGAAGCTCAAGGCGCAGCTCTATGTCGCGTTGGGCTTCGCGCTTCTCAACACGGCGGGAACAGCGGACCGCATGAAGGCGGCGCTGAGCATCGGTCTCGTTCTCGCCGAGGAATTGTCCGACCTCGAGCTTCAGCTCAAGGCGGTCTGGACCTTGTGGAGCTATAACCTCAACTCGGGCCAATATGCCGCGGCCAAGGAGGTCGGCGAGCGCTACCTCGAGATCGCGCTGCGCACCGGAAATCCCGCCAACGAGGCGGTAGGCCGTCGCCTGATCGGCGCCGCCACCCATTTCTTTGGAATGCAGGAGGATGCACAACGCGAGTTGACGCTGTCCCTGGACCATTCGGCTCACGGATTGAACGGCGGCGCGAACCAGATGTGGTTTCTGCTGAACCAGAGTGTTCTTGCCAAGGCGATGTTGGCGCGCGTCCTGCTGCTGCAGGGCAGGATCGCCCAGAGCAGATCCCTGGCCGCCGAGTGCCTGCAGGAAGCCCAGCGCGAGAAGGACAAGCTTGCGATCGCCTATGCACTCCGCAACGCCGTCTGCCCGATCGCGCTGATGACGCATGATCTTGCCACCGCCGATCAGGCGATATCCTCTCTTCTCGAGCTCGTCACGCGCGAGGGAATAGCTTTCTGGACCAGCTGGACGTCCTGCCTGAAGGGACAATTGCTGGTTCTGCAAGGCAAGCATCACGACGGAATAGCCCTGCTGCGCAGCGGCTTGAAGGCGCGGACCGAGAACGGATGGCTGATGCGCAATCCCGAGTTTCTCGGATCGCTCGCCGAAGGCCTGCTCGCGAGCGGCGAGGCTGCGCAGGCCCTGACCGTGGTGGAAGAGGCCTTGTCGATGTCGCGGCAAGGCAGGCAATTGTGGTGCTTTGCCGATCTGTTGAGGATCAAGGCTGAAATTCTCCTGGCCAACGATCCATCCGACCTGTCTCGATCCGAATTGCTGTTCGGCGAAGGATTGTCGGTCGCCAGGGACCAGCAGTGCCGCTTTTACGAGCTGAAGGTTGCGGCAGCATGGGCAAGGATCTTGGCGGGATCGAACCGTCAGCAGACCGCCCTCGATCTCGTCGGTCCAGTCAGCGCTCTGTTCGATCAGGACATCGATCTTCCAGCCCTCGCCTTTGCCCGCACTCTGGCTGAAATACCGGGCATCTCGCTTTCGACATCCGACGGCGATAGGCCCCCATCCTGCACCTACCACTAGGTTGCGATGCCTTTCGGCCGACACTGCTCCTCACTCCATCTTCCGGAGCTTGATTGATGAACATCTCTCGACGACAGATTTTGGGCGGCATCGGCGCGTCGGTGTTTTCGCCCGGCACCATCCGTGCGCAGGGCACGCGACCGATCAGGATCGGCGAGATCAACTCCTATAGCAGCGCGCCCGCGTTCACCCTGCCCTATCGTCGCGGCTGGCAGCTGGCGGTCGAACAGGTCAACGCCAAAGGCGGCCTTCTCGGGCGCGAGCTGCAGGTCATCAGCCGGGACGACGAAGGCAAACCCAGCGTCGCGATCCGCGCGGCAGAGGAGCTCGTGCGCAGGAACGACGTCGATCTGCTGGCAGGCGCTTATCTGTCGAATGTCGGCCTCGCGATCAGCGACTTCGCACGGCAGAACCGCATCCTGTTCGTTGCGAGCGAGCCGCTCACGGACGCCCTCGTCTGGGAGAACGGACATCGATATTGCTACCGGCTCCGCCCCTCGACCTACATGCTGGCAGCGATGCTGGTGGAGGAGGCCGCTCAACTCAAGGCGACGCGATGGGCGACGATCGCTCCGAACTACGAGTACGGACAGTCGGCCGTAAGGTGGTTCATGCAGCTTCTGCGCCAACGCCGCCCCGATGTCGCGTTCGTTGGCAGTCAGTGGCCGCCGCTGGCGGGCTATCGACGCCGGCGTGGTCGTGAACGCGCTCGCACAGCAGAATCCCGAAGCGATCCTCAATATCACCTTCGGGCCCGATCTCACCAAATTCGTCCGGCAAGGAAAGGATCGCGGCCTGTTCGAAGGACGAGATGTCGTGTCGTTCACGACGGGCGAGCCCGAATATCTCCATCCTCTCGGAGAGGACGCGCCGACAGGATGGATCGTGACCGGCTATCCCGTGACC
Organism: Bradyrhizobium sp. MOS002; assembly: GCF_003020115.1. Lineage (GTDB taxonomy): Bacteria > Pseudomonadota > Alphaproteobacteria > Rhizobiales > Xanthobacteraceae > Bradyrhizobium. The sequence goes on along the minus strand of NZ_PYFX01000002.1, from coordinate 780,523 downwards.
GAGATCCTGGACCAGGCCAACAGCTCGTTCGCATCGGCCTATTCGTCGCGATATGGCGAGGCCCCCACCATGGGCTCGGTGGTCGGTCACGCCATGATCAGCTCCATCGTGGCTCCGATCGAACGGCTCGGCGGCCTCGATACTGAAACGATGGCGGATGGATTTGGTAATGTCAGCTTCGATACACCGTTTGGACCGGCAATTTGGCGTTCGATCGACCATCAAAGCACGATGGGAACATTCGTCGGTCGCACCGCGATCAGGGGCAACAAGGCCGTCATGGTGGACTGGAAATACAGGGAGGGTGGAAGCGTCCTTCCCCCGGATGCCGAAGTCCGCAAGCTGCGCCGGGCAATTTGACTGGCGAATGCGGTGTGATGCAATGACACGAAAGCCCTGCAAGTCCACCTCAGCATCCCGGCGGCAGGATCGGCGACACGCCCGGCGTCGGCGCTGCGCCTGAGGCGTTGGCCGGCATCACCGTCGCGGGCTCCGCCAGGTTCATCGAGACCCCTTCCGCGCAAGCCGAGCTGTTAGGGCTCGGCACGACGGCCGCATTCGGGTCTATGCCCGTGCCGCCGGCGTCGCCGGTGTCCGCCGGGATCGTGCCGGGCGCGGAGCTCGGAGACACTTGCGAAATCGAAAGCGGCAGAGACGCAGCGCTCGTCACCTGTCCTCCCGGCGTCGAGCTGCAGGCCACCGTCGCACCTGTTCCCGCCGGAGCGGCCGCGGAGATCGTCCCGATGGAGCTACCGCTCTGTCCCGTGACCGGCAGGATCGGCGCCGCGATGCCCGGAGGCGAAAGGCCCGTGGGCGATACGGTTGGAGTCGCCGGCACTGGCGCCGGTGATGACGAGGGTGGCGCGCAGACGACCACCGTTCCCGGCGTCGTCGGATCCGACGCAAGCGGGACGGGCGCCAACGTCGTATCCGGCGCACCCGGCATGGTCGATGCGGAAAACGGCCCCGGACTGTTGAGCGGCGAGATCACGATCGCGCCCGGCACCGTCGGCAGATCCATTGCGGTGCTGCCGGTCGTTGCGACCTGTGCCTGGCCCGGAGAGAAGCCGAGCAGGAAAGCGACCATCATTGCAAACGCGACCCGCATCATCTTTCGTGTCCCTAGCTCGTCTCAAGCTTGCGAACGGTGACCTTGCTGCCTTCCACCAGAGTGACCGCAGGGTTGAGCACGACCTGATCGCCGGGCTGCACGCCGTCGCGCACTTCCACCGCGGTGCCGAAATCCCTGGAGATCGAGACCTGCTGCAAATGGACCGTGCCGTTCCGCACGACCGCGACGTGGAGGCCGTTCTGATCGAAGACGAGCGCATCTGACGGGATCGTCATCGATGGCGTCCGACGCGGGATCGATAATTCGACGGTGCAATAGATGCCGGGACTGAGCAGGCCGTCGGGATTGGGCACGTCGATCTCGGTCAACAGCGTTCGGCTCCCCGGCTGCAGCGCGGTTGCGATCCGCGTGACCTTGCCCGCAAACGTTCGTCCCGGAATCTCGGGGACGCGGATGTCCGCGTCGACGCCCGGGGCAACTCCGAAAGCCTCGTCCTGCGGCACGAAGACCTGGGTCCGGATCACGTTGGAATGCATCATCGTGAACATGAAGGTAGACCCGGCTTGCACCAGGCTGCCATTGTCCACATTCCGCTGCGTGACCACACCGTCGAACGGGGCCACCACGCGCTGGTAGGACTTCTCCTGCTGGAGAACGCGAATCTGCGCCTCCTGTGCCGCGATGTTCGACTGGGCGACGCCCACCGCCCCCTGCTGCGCGCGCAGGGTGAGGCGGTCGTTGTCGCCCTGCTGTGCCGTCAACCAGCCTTGCTTGACGAGATTGCTGTCCCGCGAATTGGTGACGTCGGCCAGTTCCCGGCTCGCCTGCGCCTGCTGAAGGGCGGCCTGGTTCTGGGCGAGGGTCGCCTGCGCCTGCGCGATCTGCTGATCCAGCTCAGGAGCGGTGATTTCCGCGAGGAGATCGCCTTTCTTGACCCGATCGCCGATATCGACGTGACGCTTCTCGATGTAGCCGCTGGTCCGCGCGAAGATATTGGCCGCCTCGAACGCAGTCGTCGTCGCCGGCAGGCTGACCTTCACGATGTCGCCGCTGGGCTTGACTGTCGCCACCCGAACTTCGGGAACGTTGGTCCGAACCTGCTCTGCCACGGCGGCCACGTCACGCGCGGCCTCATAGTGCCGCCAGCCGCCGATGCCGAGACCGCCCGCAAGCAGCAGGAGCACGCCTCCGCCGAGCAGCGCGCCACCGTAACGGCGCCCGGATCGTGCACCCTTGCCCGGCAGCTCCACGACTCGGAGGTTCTCCGCCCCGGGGCGATCTCTCGCCCCGTCGTCATCGGTCCTTGCGCGAACGTCGCTCATTCCGGTTGCTCCTCGAATACGCCGTGGCGAGGCTTGCCGTCGTTGCCCTTACGCAGCATGGCGAAAAGATAAGGCACGATCAGCAAGGTGGTCGGGGTTGCAAACAGCAGACCGCCGATGACTGCCCGCGCGAGCGCCGCATTCTGCTCCTCGCCCGGCCCGCCGATCGCCATCGGGATCATGCCCACGATCATCGCGGCCGCGGTCATCAGGACGGGCCGGATCCGCGTTCGGCCCGCGCTCAGTGCCGCCTGGAAAGCGGAATGTCCCTTCAACTGCTCGTCACGCGCGAACGTCACAAGCAGGATCGAATTTGCCGAGGCAACGCCGATCGCCATGATGGCCCCCATCAACGAGGGTACGTTCAGCGTGGTGCCGGTGATGAACAGCATCGTCACGATCCCGCAGAATGTCGCCGGCAGCGCCATGATGACGACGAAGGGATCGCCAAAGTTCTGGTAGTTCACGACCATCAGAAGGTAGACCAGGATGGCGGCGAACAGCAGTCCGATCCCGAGATCGCGGAACGACTGATGCATGCTCTGGATCTGTCCCAGGACCTGGATCGAATTGCCTGGCTGGAGCTGCTTCTGCAGGGTTGACGTCACCTTCTCGATATCGGCCGCGACGCTGCCGAGATCGCGGCCCTGGACGCTCGCATAGACGTCGAACACCGGCTGGACGTTGGCCTGGTTCGAATTGGTGGGAACGGTCCCCCGCTTGAAGGTCGCGACATTGCTGAGCAAGCCGGGCACCGTCTGGCCGCTTGCGGCGGCCGAGGCCGACACCGGCGTATTGCCCAGGGCGTTCAGCGAATCTGCCCTGTATTCGGGTGTCTGCACCGCCAGGTAATAGGGAATGCCTGACGTCGGGTCCGTCCAGAAATTCGGCGAGACCTGCGCGGACGAGCTGAGGCTGACATTGATGTTGGTCGCCACCGTGCTCGCATTGAGACCCAGTTGCGCGGCGCGGGTGCGATCGATGTCGGCGTAGAACGCGGGAGCATCGACCTCCTGCTGTAGATGCGCATCGACCACGCCGGGGATCGCCGCGAGGCTCTTCTGCAGCTCCTTGGCCACGGCCAGATTGTTGCTGCCGTAACCGACCGTGCGGACATCGATCTGCGCCGGAAGGCCGAAGTTCAGGATCTGCGTGACGATGTCGGCCGCCTGGAAATAGAAGGTGTTCTCCGGGAAGGCCGCTGGCAGCACCTGCCGCAGCTTCCTGACGTAATCCGCCGTCGGCTTGTGCCCATCCTTCAACGACACCAGAATGGTGCCGTCATTCACCCCGATCGTCGAGCCGTCGGTGAATGCGAGATTGTAGGCCCGCGCCGGGAGACCGATATTGTCGACGATCAACGCCCGGTCGCGTTCCGGAATGACTTCGCGGATCTTGTCCTCGACCGCCTGGAAGATCGCTTCCGTGCGCTCGATCCGCGTGCCCGCTGGCGCGCGAACATGAAGCTGGATCTGACCACCGTCGATCAGGGGATAGAAGTCCCTGCCGACATAGGCGAACATGGTGGCTCCGAGCGCCAGCACCAGCATTGCGACGACGGGCACGACGGCCCGATGCCGCAATAGCTTCAGCAGGAGATCGGAATAGCCATCGCGCAGGCGCTCGAAACCGCGCTCGAACGCAGCGGAGGCGCGCGTAAAGATGTTCGACGGGCGCCCGCTTTCGCCATGATTACGCTCGCCCTTCAGCAGCAGGCCGATAGTGATCGGCGTGAGCGTCCGCGACAGCCCGTAGGACGCCAGCATCGCGAACACCACTGCGAGGCCGAGCGGCGTGAAGAGGTATTTGGCCGGACCTTCCAGGAACACGACCGAAGTGAACACGCAACTGATGGCGAGCGTCGAGACCAGCGTCGGCACCGCGATCTCGGCAGCTCCATGCAGGGTCGCCTCCGACAACGGCATGCCTTCCTCGGTCCAGAGCCGGTGCGTGTTCTCGATCGTCACCGTCGAATCGTCGACGAGGATGCCGACCGCGAGGGCAAGCCCGCCGAGCGTCATCGTGTTGAGGGTCTCGCCGAGGAAATACAGCACGATCAGCGAGGACAGCATCGCCAGCGGAATCGAGATCAGGACGACCAGCGTCGATCGCCATGATCCCAGAAACACCAGGATCATCAGCGCTGTGAGGCCGGCCGCGATCGCACCTTCGCGCAGCACCCCATTGACCGAATGGGTCACGAATATCGACTGGTCGAACAGCTCGTTGATCTTCAGCCCCGCCGGAGCCGCCGCGCGGATCGACGTCAACGCCGCCTTGACGCCGTTGACGACGGCGAGCGTCGAGGCATTTCCGTTCTTGATGATGCTGAGCAGGACGGCGCGGTGGCCGTCCTCGCGCACGATGTTCTGCTGGACCTCGGCACCGTCGCGAACCTGGGCGACGTCCTTCAGGAAGATTGTGGCCCCGTTCGCGAACTTGACCGGGATCATGTTGAGATCCTGGATCGTGGCCGGCGTCGCGTTGGTGCGAACGGTGTACTGGATGTCGCCGATCTTCGTCGTACCGGTCGGCAGCGTCAGATTCTGGGTGTTGACCGCATTGACGATGTCGAGCGGCGTCAATCCGCGCGACAGCAGCTTGTTCGGATCGATGTCGACCATGATCTGGCGGTATTTGCCGCCGGCAGGCGTGGGCAGGGTCACTCCCGCCACCGGAGCCAGCTGCTGGCGGACCCGGTAGATGCCGAAATCGTAGAGCTGCTGCTCGTTCAGGCTGTTCGACTCCAGGCTGAGCTGGAGCACCGGCACGCTCGAGGCATTGAACTGCACGATGATCGGCGGCTGGATTCCCGGCGGCATCAGGGCGCGGATGGCGTTGGTCCCCGAGACGATCTGCGAGATCGCGAGGTCGAGATTGACGTCCGGCTGGAAGTAGATTTTCTGAATCGACAGGCCATTGAGGGTCTGCGCTTCGACATTCTTGATGCCGCTGACATTGGCGCTGATCGAATACTGGCTGTAGGTGCTGACGCGCTGCTCCATCTCAGGCGTGGAGAGGCCGGTGTAGCTCCAGATCACCGTGACCACGGGGATCCGGATCTCCGGGAAAATATCTGTCGGCATCGAGCGGATCGCGATGCCGCCAAGGAACAGGATCAGCGCGGCAAGCACATAGAATGTGTGCGGAAGCCGTAGCGCGAAGCGAACAATTCCCATTGTGGTCTGCCTGGAGCGGGTTACGCGGGATCGTCGGACAGATGAGAGCGGCCGGACTTGCGTTCAAATGAAAATGAATTCAGACGCTGCATGCGGTGCCCCGTGGCGCATCCTGCGCGGCGAGCATCACGGCGCTCTTGACCTTGGCAAAGGCGCGCATCTCGATCTGCCTGACACGTTCGCTGGATATGGACAGTTCGTGGGCCAGCCGATCGAGCGTGACGGGGCATTCGGTCAGCCGCCGCGCCTCGAAGACGCGACGTTCCCGCGCCGCAAGCCCACCGAGCGCAAAACGCAAGGCGCTGGCACGCCGCTCGGTCTGCTCGTGATCGACCAGCACCGTCTCGGCATCGACCGCTCCGTCGACCAGCAAGGCTTCCAGCTCCGTTCCGCTGTCCTCGCCACCGACGCGCACATTCAGCGACATGTCGCCATGCAACCGCGCGTCCATCTCGATCACCTCACGCGCGGTGACCTCGAGCTTCCCGGCGATCAGTTCGACAACGTCGGGCGTGAGCCCCGACATTCCGCTGCCGGTGGCTTTCCTGATCTCGCCGCGGAGCTTGAAAAACAGCTTCTTCTGCGCGGCGGTCGTGCCGATCTTGACCAGGGACCAGGACCGCAGGATGTACTCGTGAATGGCGGCCCTGATCCACCAGACCGCATAGGTGGAGAAGCGCGCGCCGCGGTCGGGTTCGAAGCGTGACGCTGCGATCACGAGGCCCAGATTCGCCTCGGCAATCAGATCGACCATCGGAAGGCCGTATCCCTTGTAGCCTCGCGCCAGCCTGGCCGCGAGCCGGAGATGGCTGGTGACGAGCGCGTCCGCCGCGCTCCGGTCCCTCGTCTGCTGCCAGCGGCGTGCAAGCTGCTGCTCCTGGCCGGGCTCGAGGAAGTCGTAACGCCCGATGGCCGCGGAATACGCGCTGAGGAACGGCGCCGGCACCGGTGCGACCGGCGTAGCAGGAGGATTGATCCTCGTAACTTCGTGGCTAGTCTGCATTGATCGCTCCCACGCTTCAGGCCGGCTGTTCAGTCTCGAAAGCATCGCGCGCCATCTGGCTCATCCCATCTGGTCCGCGTCGGCGTGCAACAATGTCCGCGACCGGCGCGTGGCGACCTTGCCCGCGCGTCCGGTCCAGGCCAGGATTTCGATCCGCCCTCCGGGGGCCGGACCGACGATCAGCCGAAAGCCGTGCAGCTTGACGATGGCGGCGACCAGGCTCAGTCCCAGGCCGACGCCCGGCGTATGGCGCATCTTGTCGGAGCGATAGAACCGCCGCAGCACCGCCTCGCGTTCCTGCTCGCTGATGCCGGGCCCGGTATCGCTGACGCATACGAGCGCCGTGTCGTCGTCCGCTTCCAGGGCGAGCTCCACCCGCCCGCCCGACGGCGTGAACTTGACGGCATTGTCGACGAGGTTGGCGACCGCCTCGAACAGCAGGTCCCGGTCGCCCCACACCTGCACATCGCGCGCGATGACCACGCTGAGCCCCACGCGCTTGTCCTCGGCGATGGGTTCGTAGACGTCGCACACCTCTCGCAGGATCTCGTCGAGCGCGACCTCGCCAAAGCCGGCCATGCGGCGGTTGTTCTCGATCTCGGTCAGGCGCAGCAGGGCGGTGACGATCGCGAGCGATTGGTCGATGCCGGCGATGGCCTTGTCGATGGTCTCCTGCAGCTCCTCCAGCGTGCCCGCATGGGAGCGCCCGCGCTCCAGCGCCAGGCGGACGCGCGTGAGCGGAGTCCTGAGATCATGGGCGATGTCGTTGCCGACACCGGCGAGCGCATTGATCATCGTCTCCATCTCGTCGAGCATGCCGTTGACGATCCCGGCCAGCCGCGCGAACGGATCGTCCGTCCCGTCCTGCGGCAGCCGCTCGCGCAGCTCGCCGGCGACGATGCGCTGAACCCGCTGGTTGACCTCCTCCACCCGCCTCTGGGCGCGAAGGCTGAGCCAGGCACCGGCCAGCAGGCAGAGGCTGAAGGCCGGCAGCAGGCCGAGGGCCAGCGCCTGCCCCACCACGCTTGAGATCTCGCGTGTCTCATCGACATTCCGTCCCACCACCAGGACCTCGCCGCCATCGAGGCGCTTGCCGACCACCCTGACGACGGGATCGTGCACCGCCGGCTGCTTGATGAGATCGAGCCGCACGCCCCGCACCGCGCCGTCGAGCCCCAGCTCGCGCGGCACGCGGTCGATGTTGCCTGCAAGTCGGGTGCCCGCGGCATCGAACAGTCCCGCGTATTGCACGCCCCTGGAATCCTGATCGAGATGATCCGCGATCGCGCTGATGCGGTGGGCGGGCGACAGCTCTGCGATGAAGTGAATCTGGGTGGTGATCATGCGATCGGATCGCGCGATTAGATAGTCATCGAGCTCCCAGTAGATGAATGCGAACAGGCCGACGACGAACAGCGCGAAGCCGGCCGCCATGGCCAGGGCCCAGAGGAACGTGCTTGAGCGGATCAGCTGGATCTGACGCATCGCCGCCCCCTATTGCCGCGAACGCAGGACGAAGCCGGAGCCTCGGACGTTGTGGATAAGCGGCACCTCTCCGGTGCCGTCGACCTTGTGACGGAGCCGGCCCATATGCACGTCGATCAGGTTCGTGGTCGCCGGAACGAACTTGTAGTTCCAGACCTCCTCGAGCAGCATCGCGCGCGTCAGCACCTGGTCGTTCCGGCGCATCATGTATTCGAGCAGGCGGAATTCGCGCGGCAGCAGCTCGAGCCGGCGTTCGCCGCGTCGCGCGGTCCGCTCGATCAGATCGAGCTCGAGCGGTCCGACATGCAGGATGGTTTCGCGGCTGTCGATCGGACGGCGCAGCAACGCCTCGATCCGCGCGACCAGCTCGATGATCGCGAACGGCTTCGTGAGGTAATCATCTCCGCCCATGCGCAATCCGCGCACACGGTCGTCCACCGCGCCGAGCGCGCTCAGGACCAGGACGGGCGTCCTGACCTGATCGTTGCGCAGCGCCTCGATGACGGTGAGCCCGTCCATTCCCGGCAGCATGCGATCGACGATCATGGCATCGGGGCTCGACGCGCGCGCGCGGTCGAGGCCGTCGACGCCGTCGGCGGACCAATGCACCTCGAAGCCGCGATCGGCGAGCTCCGCGACGATCGCCTCGGCGGTCTCGGCGTCGTCCTCAATCAGGAGAATCCGGTTCATGATCCTCGCTCCACGTTCCACGCGGCGTCTCGGCGCGCGGTAGGGGCGCGTGGGCTCGGCGACGCGCTGGGTCATGTGCGATGCCCGCGCGCGTCGAACGCGCGACCTTGATGCCGCCTGTTGCCGGCCACTCGCTGCGGCACGAGATAAGCTCGCGGCGCATGGGGCGCCATTGAATTGCAGTTCATGATGCCGGCTGCGCGCCGCGCCAGCAGCGCCAGTGCACGGGCGATGCGTGTTGCCAATGTCGTGATCATCTTCAGGGCTCCGCTTCGAACTGCGCTGCATCGAACATATGCGCTCGACACGCTCGCGGTCGTCCGGGGGACAACGGATGTTATGGATTCGCACGATCGTGGTGCGACGTTACATCGGCTCACGGGCCGTTGAATTGCGGTGAGCAAATCGTGCATTTGAATCACGCCCGATCGCGCACACCTCCATCAACAGCCGGCTTGGTCGGCCCGATGTCATCAAAGGAGAGAGCGAATGACCACGTCCAGATTATTGTCGATGGGACTGATTGCAGCGGCCATGCTCGGCGGCCCCGTGATGGCGCGCGAGCACCATCGCGTCGTGCAGCAGCCCGCGATGGAGGCCGACACGGTCGCGACGAGCGCGCCGGTCTATCAGGGCGAGCGCGCCTGCATCCCCGCTCCGCGCGTCGGCGCCTTCGCCACGGCGCCGTGGACCGGCAACAACGTGCCGTGCGAGCCCGGCACCGGCAGCTTCTTCTGATCGCGCCAACGCATCCGGCCGGGTGACTTCGCCGCCGGACGCCTATCGAATGACAGGGAGCGGACTGATCTGGTCAGCCCGCTCCCTCGCGTTGCGTCGCGGACAGGCGCCGCGCGATCGCCTTCGTGGACGGCGCGCCGGAGTCTGACCTCGAATTCAGTTGGATTGCCGCGCAGCGCTCCTACCTCTCCAGCGTCACACGCCCAGCCATCAAGCAGCCTCGCGCGCACCGCGCGACGCGGAAGCGGGCTTCAGGGATGACCGGGCTCAACACGAGAGGAGTTTTCCATGAAACGAGTCATCATGATTCTGGCAACAGCAGCACTCGCCTCGACGCTCGCGATCGGCACGGCCGACGCGCACGGCGGTGGTGGCGGCGGCGGCCACGGCGGATTTGGCGGTGGCGGCTTCGGCGGCGGACATGCGGGCTTTGGCGGCGGCGCGCATTTCGGCGGCATGGGACATGAGGGCGGATTCGGCGGCGGCGCCCGGTTCGGCGGCGAGCACCTCGGCTTCGGCGATCATGCCGGCGGCCTCCGCCAGCACGCGTTTCACAGCTACGGTCGCTACCGGCCCGGATATGGATTCTACGGCGCGGGTCCGGATTGCTATGATTGGTACGAGCTGCATCCGGGCCGGCCGTTGCCGCTGAGCTGCAGCTAGCCAGTCGCGCACTTGTAGCAGCACTGGTAGGATGGGTAGAGCGAAGCGAAACCCATCCTACGGCCACACAGACGCAGCTTCGCCTTCTCGCGGCGCAAATCGCCCGAGCTTTGCCTGGTCACTTCACCCTCTTGTCCAAGAGGGCGCAGGGAAGGCCGGGTGCCGGCTGGCACCCGCGGTCCGCTGCGCGAAGATGTAGCGCAAAAGAACCGCACAGCAGCATACAGGTGTAGCCAATCACTCGGCCTTCCCTGCGCGATGGTTGGACGGCTTATGCCGTGCTCTCCCGGGAGCCGAACTTTCCTTCTGGCCTCCCTCGCCTCGCGAATTTGGGATGATGCAGTCCGCCCGGTTGGGCTCGCTCGCACCTTCGCGACAACTTGACCGTAGCAACGACGGCCAGGACCACACGGTTTTGCCGTACGCACGGCCCGCCATTTCGCCGCAGTTTTCCCGGCCCTGTCGACGGAGCCGGAAACTTACAGACGAGACGAAGCCTAGCAGCGCCGCTCGTCCGCATGTGGCCGCGGGCTCACAGGGACTACCCGCCCTGCCCGCACCTCTCATGCCGACGCTGCCGCGTCCACCGCAAGCCCGGCTCGCAATCAAGACGACAACGAGATCGCCCCTCAAGGATGAACCGGGATGGGCGACACATACGCCAAAACCGAATTTCGGTAAAGCGTAAAATTTTTGTGCGGAGGGGTTGACGGGGGTGTGTTGCCCGACGGGCTGGGTCGCCGCTCCCGTTAGAGCAATGGATTGGCTGATTCCACAGAGGTCTAATGACCGAGGATCTGCCATGGGTTGGGTCACCGCTATACGTTCTTATTTTGTTCGTACGAGCCAAGTCTGCGCGCCTTTCGCCCGGGCGCTTGACTGAGACCGTGGGATCAATTTGCGGTGGACACCTGCGGGCGGTGTCGGAACTGTGTCGCGCCGTTCGTCTTGAGTCCAAGTCCCCGTAATGGAGTGTTGCGTACCATGGCCCCCCGCGCGAACTGGAAAGGCTTTCTGCGTCTCTCGTTGGTGAACTGTCCCGTGGCGCTCTACCCCGCCACGTCGGAGAGCGAGAAGATCTCCTTCAACCAGCTCAACCGTCAGACCGGTCATCGGATCAAGTACCTGAAAGTCGACGCGGACACCGGCGACGAGGTGCCCAACGAGGACATCGTCAAGGGCTACCAGCTCGAGAAGGACCAGTTCATCGAGGTGACCAAGGAGGAGCTTGAGGAGATCGCACTGGAATCGACGCGTACCATCGAGATCGACGAGTTCGTAGACAAGGCCGAGATTGATCCGCGCTACCTAATCCGCCCCTACTACATCCGTCCGGACGGAAAAGTCGGCCACGACGCCTTCGCGGTCATCCGCGAGACCGTCCGCGAGATGAACAAGGTTGCGATCGGGCGCGTGGTGCTCACCAACCGAGAGCACATCATTGCGCTCGAGCCAATGGACAAGGGCCTGGTCGGCACCTTGCTGCGGTATCCCTACGAGGTGCGTAGTGAGCAGGAATACTTCGACGATATCCAAGACGTCAAAGTGACGAAGGACATGCTCGATCTGGCCAGGCACATCGTGAACCAGAAGGCTGGATCGTTCGAGCCGGAGAAGTTCGAAGACCATTATGAAAGCGCGCTGATCGAGCTCATCAACCAGAAGCGCGCCGGCAAGCCGATCGTGCCGAAGGATCGGCCGAAAGGCGAGAACGTCGTCGATCTGATGGACGCGCTACGCAAGAGCGTCGGCGGGGCAGCAAAGACCGAGCGTCCAAAAAAGCCTGCCAAGAAGACGAAGAAAGCTGCCGCGGCTCAGAAGGAGATGCTGATGCCGATCGCCGGTAAGAAGCCGGCTAAGGAAGCGGCGGCGAAGAAGCCGACAGCAGGGGCGCGGCGGAAGTCGGCGTGAGATTGAAACATCCGGTGATGCCCGATGGCAGTTACGGACTGACATGGAAGAGGCCGCACATGTCAAGACTGAGCTGCGGCTCGGCACAGCGGGATGGAATGTTCCGCGAGTCTGCAAGGAAAGAGTTGGCGGGGTAGGTAGCCAGCTTGAACGCTACGCGCGGGTGTTGAACGCCACCGAGATCAACTCATCATTTCATAAGCCGCATCGGCGTTCGACCTACGAGAAATGGGCGGACGCGACGCCCGATGATTTCCGCTTTTCGGTAAAGGTACCGAAGTCTGTCACTCATTCGTCACAGCTAGCGTGCGGTGAACTCGATCGGTTCATCGAAGAGAGCGCCGGACTTGGTGCGAAGCTCGGGGTTTTGCTCGTTCAGTTTGCGCCTCGCAAAATGTTCGTTGAGTCCGATGCGGAGTTCCTGTTCCGCTCACTGCAGGAAAGGACCTCAGCCGCTCTCGCTTGCGAGCCGCGTCACGTCAGCTGGTTCACGCCCGAGGTCAGTGCTTGGCTGAGGGGACGTCGGATTGGCCGCGTCGCCGCGGATCCGGCGCGAGTGCCCGGTGCTGACCTGCCGGGCGGGTGGCCGGGCCTGCGCTATTTTCGACTGCATGGAGCGCCGCGCATTTACTACTCCGCGTACGACGGCGCGTTCCTTCGAACGCTGAAGCCACGGCTCGGTGCTGCGTCCTCGTCTAGCGAGACCTGGTGCATCTTCGACAACACCGCCGCCGGGGCAGCACTCGAAAACGCACTAGACTTGCTCGCTTGAAGGGCTTCCGCAGCGGCCCCGCTGATATCCCTCACGTCCTCCACCTTCGTCCAAGGCTTTGAGGCTCGCACGAATCCGTTGCCATCCGAGCGGCGCGACAGCGCAGGCGACCTAATCAGGACGTGGCGGGCACTCCGGGCACGTATCGCCGATCGAATGCAAAACCTCGCGCACTTGCCCGACGGCCTGATCCGGAGACAAGCCCTCGGGTGGCTCCTGCCTGGCGATATCCAATGCGTGCTCACGCGCATGCGGGTCGGCCCGGTCCTTCGCCCAACCGTGCTCCTCGCATTCGTGGATGGCGCCCGCCTCCTGCAGCACGCTGAGCGCCCATCCGCGCAGCGTTCGGATCGCCGGCCATCTTTCCTTCGTCATCAGCATCGAGCTTGCTCCTGCCGGGACGAATCCTTTCGCCCGTCTTCTCGTTCCGAGCGGTTAGCACGCAGCAGGGATTCGCAATCGGCAGAGCCGAGGTTTGTCCCGTGTTCCGCGGCTCTGGCACGATCGCGTCGGCTGCAGCAAGGCTCGGCCGAAGAGGCCGCGGGAAATTGCGATCAGTTAGTCAACTGCCGGAAATCCTGCACTCGGACCCCATAGCTGTCGCGCTTGGCTTCCGGGTGCTTGGTGGGTACGGCCGATCCTTAACAGATCGCGAGGGTTCTGCCCGCTGAGGCGCGCCCACGCTTCGACTCCAAGAAAGTCCGAGGGTCGCAGATTAGGGGGAAGTGCCTGATTTTTGGTAGCGGGAGAGGGACTCGAACCCCCGACCCCAGGATTATGATTCCCGTGCTCTAACCAGCTGAGCTACCCCGCCACAGGGTCGCGAGGGCCTGACAAGGCCGATCTCGCGAACGCGCGGCATATAAGGAAGGGGGCGGCGGGCTGTCAAGCAAAGTGGCGCGGTTGTCGGGGGGTGATTTGGGGGCCGAATTCGCCCCTTTCCCACACCGGACTCGTGGAGAGTCCCCCTCACCCGAAATTCGCGCTTTGCGCGGATTTCGGCCTCTCCCCGCAAGCGGGGAGAGGCGAAGGAAGAACGGGCGTTATTTCGGCCGGACGGTCGGGTCGCCGCCGGGGCTGCCGGGGGGCGGGATCACCGGGGTGTTGCTGCCGGTCTGGGGCGCCGGGGCGTGCATGTCGGGGTCGACGCCGGAGGGCGGGCAGAGCACGCCGTCCGACTTTGCCAATTTGTCGCCGAGCGGTTCCCGGGACTGGCCGGTGGTGGTGCCGTCGGGCGCGGTGGTGAGCCGGTCCGAGGGCGCGCAGCCGGGGCTGCGTTGCGGCGATGGCGGCGCGGTCGCTTGCGGCGGCGTCGCCGGGGCGGGCGGGGCCTGAGCGATCGCGCTGCCGGAGGCGGCGATCAGGAGGCTGGCCAGAATGATGTTTGATGTGGTGCGCATGGGATGGAAACGCGCGGGTCAGCCCGCGTGTTCCGCGCCCCCGATCACGATTTGAGGTAGCGGATCAGCGAAAAATGCCCCATCGGCGGCATCGGACGGCGCTCGGCCAGCGTGACGCCGCCGTGCTTTGCGGCCCAGTCGACCAGGCGAGCCCACGGAAACTCCGGGCGCCAGCCGAGACGGCGAGCCAAGGGCGCAAACGCGAGCTCGGAGAGTTTTCGCAAACCCTTTTCCGCGCCGATGTGGTTGACGAGGATCAGTTCGCCGCCGGGCTTCAAGACGCGCACGAACTCGTCGAGCGTGCCCTCGGGATCGGGCACCGCGGTGATGACATATTGCGCGACCACCGCGTCGAAGAAGTTTTCGGGGAAAGCGAGGTTTTTCGCGTCCATCACCGAGAGCACCTCGACATTGCTCAAGCGCATCGCGCGCACGCGCGATTGCGCCTTGCGCAGCATCGGTTCGGAGATGTCAACGCCGCAGATTTTCGTGGTGCGCGCGTAATCCGACAGCGAGAGACCGGTGCCGACGCCGACGTCGAGGATGCGGCCGCCGATGCGGTCGGCCTCCGCGATGGTCGACTGCCTTCCGGCGTCGAACACCTTGCCGAACACGAGATCATAGACCGGCGCCCAGCGGCCATAGGCCTTCTCAACCCCGGCCCGCGAGATGTCTGCTGCCATGCCCCCTGCCCCGTCTAGATTCTTATATTGCGCATGATCTGTTCGGAAAACCGCTGCACACTTTTCCGGATCATGCGCTTAGCCGCGGACCGCTTCTGCGAGCGGCCTCGTCGTGCTGCTAGCGGCCTTCGCGGCGGCGCTCTGGATGAAGCCGCCGCCGAGCACGCGGGCCTGGCCGGAAGGTGCGTCGTAGAACACGCAGGCCTGGCCGGGCGAGACGCCCTCCTCGCCGGCGACGAGCTCGACCTCGTAATGGCCGTTCGCACCGCGCAGCCACGCGGGCTGGGGCGCGCGGGTCGAGCGCACGCGCACGAACATTTCGAGGCCATTGCCGATGGCGCGGTCGATGTCGCCATCGCCGATCCAGTTGACGTCGCGCAAGCTGATGCGGTGCATCCTCAGCGCCTCGCGCGGGCCGACGACGACGCGGCGGTTGGCGGCCTCCAGCCGCACCACGAACAGCGGAGCGGCGGCCGCGATGCCAAGGCCGCGGCGCTGGCCGATGGTGAAATTGGCGATGCCGTTGTGGCGACCAAGCACGCGGCCGTCGAGATCGACGATGTCGCCGGGGTCCATCGCGTTCGGCCGCAGGCGGGTGATGATGTCGGTGTAGCGCCCGGTGGGCACGAAGCAGATGTCCTGGCTGTCGTGCTTGTCGGCGACCGCAAGACCGAAGCGCCGCGCCAGTTCGCGCGTCTCGGGCTTGGTCATGTCGCCGAGCGGGAAGCGCAGATAGTCGAGCTGCTCCTGCGTGGTCGCGAACAGGAAGTAGCTCTGGTCGCGATCGGCGTCTGCGGCACACACCAGCGCGCGCGAGCCGTCGTCGCGGCGGCGCGAGGCGACGTAATGGCCGGTGGCGAGCGCGGTCGCGCCTAACTCGCGCGCGGTCTTCAGCAGGTCGCGGAACTTGACCGAGCGGTTGCACTCGATACACGGCACCGGCGTCTCGCCGAGCGCGTAGCTGTCGGCGAAATTGTCGATAACGGACTCGCGAAAGCGGTCCTCGTAGTCGAGCACGTAATGGGGAATGCCGAGCTTGGCCGCGACGTCGCGGGCGTCGTGGATGTCCTGGCCGGCGCAGCAGGCGCCCTTGCGATGGGTCGCCGCACCATGGTCGTAGAGCTGCAGCGTGATGCCGACGACGTCGTAGCCTTCCGCCTTCAAAAGCGCAGCCGTCGTCGATGAATCGACGCCGCCCGACATGGCAACGACGACCCTGGTATCCTCAGGACGGCCTTCGAGATCCAGACTGTTGAGCATGGGCCTTAAAGCGTTGTGGACGGCGGCGTTGGGCGATCCGCTGGGTGCTTCCGGCGGGACAAAGGCGGTCCCCGGGAACCTTGGTTCCCGAATGGCGCGGCCTGCCCGGTCGAAAGCGGCTGAGAGCTGTCTCTTTAATATAGGCGGCCTTCCGGTGAAGCAATCACGCACGCCGAAAGGTTAGGGCAATTCTTGCCGGGGAGGCAGAAATGCCGGGGGCGCGGAGGGCCCCGCGGTGAGGCGCCAAATCATCAAGGCATTGATTCCGCTTGATAAAATTTCTGCGCGCGGGGCTGGCCCGCTCCTTGCTACCTCTCATGGCGAAGATGTTTCCAAGGGGTTGCCTGTGGTCGTTCGTACGTCAGATGTCGCGGCAAGCGTGCAAGTCCAGAGCGCGCAGCAAAAGCCTGCCCGGTCGCAAGCGCGGAACGACACGTCCAACGACTCCTTCGGCTCGCTGGTGGACAGCAACACCCAGGCGATCAGCGACAGCGCGGCGTCCTCCGCGCAGGACACCCCGCGCCGGACCGATTCATCGTCCGCCTCGGACAAGAGCCCGCGCGATCGCTCGGCGAGCGACCAGTCCTCGCAGAGCAAGGCCCGCGACGACGCCGACAATTCCACGTCCGCCAAAAACGACGCCAGGAACGACGCCAAGAGCGATGCCAAGAACGACGCCAAGAACGACGCGACGGCTGATGCCGCCAAGGCTGATAGCAAGACCAAGGACAAGCCGAAGGCGTCCGACGCCAAATCGGCCGACAAGTCTGCGGACAAGTCCGACGAGACCAAAGCGGACAAGGCCGACGGCACCGATGGCCTCGCCGCCGCCGTCGATACCGCCGCCGCCGCGCAGATTGACGCGACGCAGGCCGCCTTACCCGATCCGAATGCAGTCGTGGTGGCCGTGCCGGTCGATCCCAACGCGACTGCGAACCAGGCCGCTGGCTCCGCCTCCTCGCCGCTGACGATTGCCGCCGCCGGCATCGCCGCCAGCGCATCCATCACGGCGCAGATCGCCGGCACCAAGACCGATACCGCGACGCCGGGCGACAAGAGCGCCAAGACCGCAAGTGCCAAGGTCGATGCCGACACCTCGGCGACGCTGGCCGATGCCGCGACCGGGACGACCGATTCGACCGCGACCGATGCCAAGACCAATGCCGGCCTGATCGCCGCCGTCGACCAGGGCACGCCAAAAACATCGTTCAAGGCCGCAGCCATCGCGCAAGGCGCGAGCGACGTCTCCAACATCGGCCAGGACACCGGCAAGGCGAACGCCGCGCAAACCTCGGCGACGGCAGCGTCCGCCAACGCGGCGCATCCGCAAGCCGACAAACCGCCCATCGACGCGAACGCAGCCGACGCCAAGGCCGGGACTTCCGACCGCACCACCGATGCGGCACCGGCGACGGCGACACCGCATGCCCATGCGGACACGCAGGCCGCTGTCCCCACCACCGACACCAGCGCGCAGGCGGCCTCGGCCGTGCAGGCGTCACTGACCAATACGACTTCGGCCGCGACCGCATCGACTGCGACGCTCACGGCGACCGCGGCCACCAATACGGCCATTCCGATCAGCGGCGTGCCGATCGAAATTGCCGCCGCCGCGCGCGCGGGCAAGACCCGGTTCGACATCAGCCTCGATCCGCTCGACCTCGGCCGCATCGACGTCCGCATCAATGTCGACCGCAACGGCCAGGTCACCTCGCATCTCACCGTCGAGAAGCCGGAGACGCTGCAGATGCTGCGGCAGGACGCGCCGCAATTGCAGCGCGCGCTCGACGATGCCGGCCTCAAGACCGGCAGTAACGGCCTGTCCTTCAGCCTGCGCGACCAGAATTCATCGGGCCAGAACTCCGGCCAGAACAACGACAATGGCGGCAATGCCCGCCGGCTGATCGTCAGCGACGAGGACGCAGTTCCCGCGGCCCCGGTCGGGCGCAGCTACGGCCGCATGCTCGGATCGAGCAGCGGCGTCGATATCAGAGTGTGAGGAGTATTCGATCATGACCACCACGAATGCCGCCACCGCCCCGTCCGTCGTCTCCGGCACGACCGACCTGCCTAAATCCTCGTCGAACCCAAGCCTGGGCTCGAGCACCGGCGCGACGCTCGCCGGCAATTTCCAGACCTTCCTGACGCTGCTGACGACGCAGCTGCAGAACCAGAACCCGCTCGATCCGCTCGACACCAACCAGTTCACCCAGCAGCTGGTGCAGTTCGCAGGCGTCGAGCAGCAGCTCAAGACCAACGATTCGCTGTCCCAGCTCGTCACCCTGCAACAGACCACGCAGGCGACCCAGGCGCTCGGCTTCGTCGGCAAGACCGCCCTGGTCGACGGCACGACCGCAAGCATGACGAACTCGTCGGCAACCTGGCATCTCAACGTGCCCAGCGACGCCACCGTCGACATCACCGTCGCCAATGCCAGCGGCCAGACCGTGTTCACCGGCAAATACACCGCCGGCGCGGGCACCGACGTTCCGTTCACCTGGAACGGAATGGGCAATGACGGCACGCAATGGCCCGACGGCAAGTACACGATCTCGGCCACGGGCAAGGACGTCGCCAACAACAATGTCGGCATCGCCGCGCAGGTGCAGGGCACGGTGTCGTCTGTCGACCTGACCCAGTCGCCGCCGCTGCTGACCATCGACGGCGCCAGCTACACTCTGAGCCAAGTCAAGAGCATCATCGCGACCGCCAGCAATTAAGGACGGCGCGCGATCCACACATTCGATGTCGTCCTGGCGAAAGCCAGGACCCATTGCCACCGAAAGTCGTTTTAGCGCGAGGACGTAACCCCGAGTCTTCGCCAAACTTCGAGCTGGGGTTATGGGTCCTGGCGTTCGCCAGGACGACGTTGAGAGGCTTCGCGACACCCCCGCAGGCCTATTCGTTAGTAAAGTATTTACGAACACCCCCCTCGGCCCGCCTGGACGCACGTCCCGCCGGTCGAGTCGGCTGCGTTCCAGCCATTTTCAACGAGAATTGTATTGAAGCCTTAGGCTTAGCGGATTTTTAAGCCGGCGAGCGTACGGTTCCTGAGTGAGTTCAGTGGTTGAGAGTTTGTGAGTACGCCATGACAGAACCCCATCGCCCGAGGGTAAAATACGTCATCGGGCCGGACGGTAGTCCGTTGACGATTGCGGATCTGCCTGCACCCGGCACGAAACGCTGGGTCATCCGCCGCAAGGCCGAGGTCGTCGCCGCAGTCCGTGGCGGTCTTCTCTCCCTCGAGGAGGCCTGCAGCCGTTATACCCTGACGGTTGACGAATTCCTCTCCTGGCAGTTTTCGATCGACCAGCATGGTCTCGCGGGACTTCGCACCACCCGTATCCAGCAATATCGCCAGTAGGCAATCCGGAAATCTGCGGCTTTTGACGAAAATCGGCCTCGCCCCGCGAGGCCGATTTTTTTCATGTTACGTTTTGGCGCTACTTTTGTCGCAGCTCTTAACCTTCGTTAACCATATCGAAACCATCACCTAGGCAATAATTGCCCAGTCGGCCTTTCCTGTGAAAGCAGCCGAATCTGTCGGGGCGGTTGCTTGCAAGGTCTTGCGGACTTTCTGAAGGGTATCGGAGCCGCCCGGTTCGGGGCGATGATCGCGGTCACCGCCGCGCTCGTCGGCTTTTTCGCGTTCGTCATCATGCGCGTCACCACGCCGCAGATGACGACGCTGTTCACCGACCTCAGCGTCGAGGACTCCTCGGGCATCATCAAGGACCTGGAGCGCCAGGGCATCCAGTTCGAGCTGCGCAACGAGGGCACCATCATCATGGTGCCCAAGGACAAGGTCACCCGCCTGCGGATGAAGCTCGCCGAGGGCGGCCTGCCCAAGGGCGGCGGCGTCGGCTACGAGGTGTTCGACAAGTCGGATGCGCTCGGCACCACCTCTTTCGTCCAGAACATCAACCATCTCCGCGCGCTGGAAGGCGAGCTCGCCCGCACCATCCGCGCCATCGACCGCATCCAGGCCGCCCGTGTCCATCTGGTGCTGCCCGAGCGCCCGCTGTTCTCGCGCGAGGCGCCGGAGCCGTCGGCCTCGATCGTGGTACGGGTCCGCGGCGCGCTGGAAGCCCAGCAGATCCGCGCCATCCGCCACCTCGTCGCCTCGGCCGTGAACGGGCTGAAGCCGCAGCGGGTCTCGATCGTCGACGAGACCGGGCAGCTGCTCGCCGACGGCGCCCAGACCGATCCGGAGCAGGCGATGGGCGACGAGCGCCGCACCGCCTTCGAGAAGCGGATGCGCAAGCAGGTCGAGGACATCGTCTCCTCCGTGGTGGGGACGGGGCGCGCCCGGGTCCAGCTCTCCGCCGATTTCGACTTCAACAAGATCACCCAGACCTCGGACAAGTATGACCCCGAAGGTCGCGTGCTGCGCTCGAGCCAGACCCGCGAAGAGCAGAGCATGACCGCCGACAACAACGGCCAGGTCACCGTCAACAACGAGTTGCCGGGCAACCAGCAGAACGGCGGCGTTGCGGCCAAGGACCAGAGCAAGAAGAGCGAAGAGACCAACAATTACGAGATCTCTCGTACCACCAAGACCGAGGTGACCGAGGCCGGCCGGGTCAACCGCATCTCCGTCGCGGTGCTGGTCGACGGCATCTACTCCAAGAACGAGAAGGGCGATCTGGCCTACCAGGACCGCACCAAGGAGCAGCTCGACCGCATCGCTACGCTGGTGCGCTCGGCGATCGGCTTCGACCAGAAGCGCGGCGACCAGGTCGAGGTCGTCAATCTGCGCTTTGCCGATGCCCCCTCCACCACCCCGATCGCGGAGCCAAGCGGCTTGCTCGGCATGCTCCAGTTCACCAAGGACGACGTCATGTACTTCGTTGAGCTCGGCGTGATGATGCTGCTCGGCCTGGTCGTGCTGTTCCTGGTGATCCGGCCGCTGGTCAGGCGCATCCTGGCATCCGACGAAGTCGCAGCCGCCATCTCCGGCGTCCTCACCGGCCCGGCCGCGAACGACGAGGCAGCGCCGTCCGGCCAGACGCTCCTGCCGAGCGGCGCCGCGAGCGCGATCGACGTCGCCACCGTCCAGGGCCAGGTCCATGCCCAATCCGTCCATCGCGTCGGCGAACTCGCCGAGCGCAATCCCAACGAGACGGTCGCCATCATCCGCCAATGGCTGACCGAACCCGCGAAATAATCGAGAAGTGATCTGACATGGCCGCAGCCCTGCAAAACGCCAATTCCAACGACATCACCAGCGTGATCTCCACGCTCGGTCAGCGTGCCGGCAGCCGTGGCGGCGCGAAGGTCGAAGCGGTGGCGGGACCGAAGCGCGCCGCGATCCTGATGCTGGCGCTCGGCGAGCAATATGGCGGCAAGATCTGGTCGCTGCTCGACGACGACGAGGTGCGCCAGCTCTCGCTGGAAATGTCGACGCTCGGCACCGTCGAGGTCGACACCGTGGAGGACATGCTGCTCGAATTCGTCTCGCGGATGTCGGCCTCCGGCGCGCTGATGGGCAATTTCGACGCCACCGAGCGGCTGCTCCAGCAATACCTGGCCCCCGAGCGCGTCAACGGCATCATGGACGAAATCCGCGGCCCGGCCGGCCGTAACATGTGGGAGAAGCTCTCCAACGTGCAGGAAGAGGTGCTCGCCAACTATCTCAAGAACGAATATCCGCAGACCATCGCGGTGGTGCTGTCGAAGCTGAAGCCGGAACACGCCGCGCGCGTGCTCGGCATCTTCCCCGAGGATCTCGCGCTCGACGTCGTCAACCGCATGCTGAAGATGGAGGCGGTGCAGAAGGAGGTGATCGAGAGCGTGGAGAAGACGCTGCGCACCGAATTCATGTCCAATTTGTCACAGACCCGCCGACGCGACGCCCACGAGGTGATGGCGGAAATCTTCAACAATTTCGACCGCCAGACCGAAACCCGCTTCATCACCTCGCTGGAAGAGGACAACCGCGAATCGGCCGAGCGCATCAAGGCGCTGATGTTCACCTTCGACGACCTTGTGAAGCTGGATTCCGGCTCCGCCCAGACCCTGATGCGCAACGTCGACAAGGACAAGCTCGGCGTCGCGCTCAAGAGCGCCAACGAGGACGTCCGCAACTTCTTCTTCGGCAACATGTCCTCGCGTGCGGCCAAAATGCTCCAGGACGACATGGCGGCGATGGGTCCGGTCCGCCTGCGCGACGTCGACGAGGCCCAGGCGCTGCTGGTCAACCTCGCCAAGGATCTCGCCGCCAAGGGCGAAATCATGCTGACCAAGAACCGCGCCGACGACGAGCTGGTGTATTGATGGCCGCTCCGGCAAAATTCCTGTTCGACAACGACTTCGCCGCGCCCGACCGGACGCGCGAGAAGGCCGCAACCGCGGCCGAGATCGCCCAGAAGGTCGCGGAAGCCGAGGCGCGCGCCTATCAGGACGGCTTCGCCGCCGGACAGCGCGAGGCCAAGGCCGAAAGCGACCGCCGCGTCGCGCTTGCCATGGAAGAGATCAACATCGCCATCCGGGGCATCGCCTCGGGCATCGGCAATATCGAATCCAAGATGGAGACCGAGGCGGTCGACGTCGCGGTCGCGGTGGCGCGCAAGCTGTGCGCCGATCTGGTCGCCGCCGAGCCGCTCGGCGAGATCGTCGCGCTGGTCAAGGACTGCTTCTCGCATCTGGTCGCGACGCCGCATCTCGTCGTCCGCATCAACGACGCGCTCTACGACGCCGCGCGCGAGAACATCGAGCGGCTGGCCAGGCAGAACGGCTTCGAAGGCCGGCTGGTGATTCTGGCCGAGCCCGAGATTGCCACCGGCGACTGCCGGATCGAATGGGCCGATGGCGGCGTCGTGCTGGAGCGCGCCGCCATCACGGCCAAGATCGACGAAATGGTGGGACGCTATGTTGCGTCCCGCAGGGGGAATTAAGCCATGAGCGACACTGACGGACAGGTCCCGCTGCCCGATCTCAACGGCCCGATGCCGCCTGCCGGCACCGACGTCGGCTACAACGAGGACGAATATGCGACGCGCGCCGCCGCCGACCTCGAGGCCGTATTCGACGTGCCGGTGCAGGTCTCGGCCGTGCTCGGCCGCTCGAAAATGGATGTCAGCGAGCTGTTGAAGCTCGGACCCGGGACCGTGCTCGAGCTCGACCGGCGCGTCGGCGAGGCCATCGACATCTACGTCAACAACAAGCTGGTCGCCCGCGGTGAAGTCGTCCTGGTCGAGGACAAGCTCGGCGTGACCATGACCGAAATCATCAAGACTGAACGCGCCTAAAGCGATGACGCGCGGCAGCGCGACCAGACGGACAGGAGACTGACATGCGGCTTCTCATCGTTGGCACATTGAAGGGCCAGCTCACCACCGCCACCAAGATCGCGATGGCGAACGGCGCCACCGTGACCCATGCCGAGGATCACGATCAGGCGATGCGCGTGCTGCGCGGCGGCAAGGGCGCCGACCTCCTGCTGGTCGACGTCGCCCTCGACATCCGCGATCTCGTCATGCGGCTCGAAGCCGAGCACATCCACGCGCCGATCGTCGCCTGCGGCATCACCAACGACGCCCGCGCCGCGGTCGCCGCGATCCATGCCGGCGCCAAGGAATACATCCCGCTGCCGCCGGACCCGGAACTGATCGCGGCGGTGCTGGCCGCGGTCGCCAACGATTCCCGCGAGCTGGTCTATCGCGACGAGGCGATGGCCAAGGTGATCAAGCTCGCTCAGCAGATCGCGGGCTCGGACGCCTCCGTGATGATCACCGGCGAATCCGGGACGGGCAAGGAAGTGCTGGCCCGCTACGTCCACACCCGCTCGGGCCGCGCCAAGCGCCCGTTCATCTCGATCAACTGCGCCGCGATCCCCGAGCATCTGCTGGAGTCCGAACTGTTCGGCCACGAGAAGGGCGCCTTCACCGGCGCGATCGCCCGCCGCATCGGCAAGTTCGAGGAGGCAACCGGCGGCACGCTGCTGCTCGACGAAATCTCGGAGATGGACGTCCGCCTGCAATCGAAACTGCTCCGCGCCATCCAGGAGCGCGTGATCGACCGTGTCGGCGGCACCAAGCCCGTCCCGGTGGACATTCGCATCATCGCGACCTCGAACCGCAACCTGGTGGATGCGGTGCGCGAAGGCACGTTCCGCGAGGACCTCTTGTTCCGGCTCAACGTCGTGAATCTGAAGATCCCGCCGCTGCGCGAGCGCCCCCTCGACATCCTCGAGCTCGCCCAGCACTTCGTGAAGAAATACGCCGAAGCCAACGGCGTGCCGATGCGCCCGATCTCGGCGGACGCGCGACGCGTGCTTTCCACCAACCGCTGGCAGGGCAACGTCCGCGAACTCGAAAACACCATGCACCGGTCGGTTTTGATGGCGCAGGGCGACGAGATCGGCGCCGATGCGATCCTCACGCCCGACGGCGACCGCCTCGACCTCGCCAAGACCGTGCCGGCCGTGGCGCATGCCACCATGGCCGCCGAGCAGGTGACGCGGGCACTGGTCGGCCGCACCGTCGCCGATGTCGAGCGCGACCTGATCCTGGAGACGCTGAAGCACTGCCTCGGCAACCGGACCCATGCCGCCAACATCCTGGGCATCTCGATCCGTACGCTGCGCAACAAGCTCAACGAGTATTCCGACGGCGGCATTCCGATCACCCCCGCAGGAACGCCGGGCGAGTATCCGCGGATGCCGATGGTGGGGGCGTAGACGCTCTACGCTGATTGAGAGAATGCGAATGCCCGGGCCAGTCCCGGGCATTTTTGTTTTTCCGACCAACCCTGCTAGCCAAATATACGGTGTCGTCCCGGCGAAGGCCGGGACCCATAACCCCAGGCAGCAGTTTGGCGAAGACTCATCGTTCGGTCTCCTACCGCCACCAATCGATAGATTCCGCGGTATGGGTCCCGGCCTTCGCCGGGACGACATTGGTGGACATGGCCGGGCCGCATCCTGCGACTAGGTCGCGCTCGCGCAACGCCTTATAAGCGCGGTGAAACCACGCGAGGGTAAAATGTCTGAAGCTCAAATCACGGACTGGCTGGCGACGCAGCGGCAGGCGATGATCGACCTGGTGCGCGATGTCGTGAACATCGATTCCGGATCCTATGACAAGGAAGGCGTCGATGCGGTCGGCGCGCGGTTCGAGCGGCATTTCGCCGAGCACGGCATTCCGTTCCGGCGCGAAAGCCACGGTACTTTCGGCGATGCGATCCACGCCGAGGTGGCAAAGCCCGGCAGCAACGAGAAGCCGGTGCTGTTGATGGGACATCGCGACACCGTGTTCGGCAAGGGCGAGGCCGCGCGGCGTCCGTTCACGATTCAAGACAAGCGCGCCTATGGTCCCGGCGTTGCCGACATGAAGTCCGGCGTCGTCATGAACATCTTCGTGGCAACAGCCTTCCACAAATTCGGCGGCAACCCGCACCCGATCAAGCTGCTGATCACCTCGGACGAGGAGATCGGCTCGCCCTCCTCGCGGCCGGTGATCGAGCGCGAAGGACGCGCCGCGCGTGCCGTGTTCAATTCCGAGCCGGGCCGCCCGACCGGCAATATCGTCACCGGCCGCAAGGGCGGCATCTTCATGCATTTCGCCATCACGGGTAAGGCCGCGCATTCCGGCGCCAATTTTGCCGCCGGCGTCAGCGCGATCGGCGAGCTCGCGCACAAGATCGTGCATATCCACGCGCTGACCGATCTCGACAAGGGCATCACGCTCAATGTCGGCCTCGTCTCGGGCGGGCAATCCGTCAACACGACGGCGCCTTACGCGGAAGGGCAGATCGACCTGCGCTACGTCGATCCGGCGGATCGCGCGAGGGTGATGGCTGCGATCGAGACAATCATCGCGACACCTTACGTGCCCGGCACCAGCGCGACGCTCACGGTCAAGGGCGAGTTCGTGCCGGTAGTGCAGAGCGCCGATTCAAAAGCGCTGTTCGAGAACTATCAGGCCGCCGCAAAGCAGGCCGGCCTCACCACGCTCCAGGGCGAGTTCTCCGGCGGCTGCGCCGATTCCGGCTTCACCGCCGCTGTGGGAACGCCGACCATCTGCGGGCTCGGTCCGGTCGGCGGCCTCGCGCACACGCCGGAGGAATATCTCGAACTCGACAGCATCGTGCCGCGCGCGCAGGCACTGGCGCTGGCGATCTTGCGGGGGTGAAAACGGGTGCCGTAGGGTGGGTTAGCGTAGCGTAACCCACCCTACACAGCGCCCGTCCGCGAGAACCTCACGAATAGCTCGGCGCATCCGGCCTGCGGAAGATCTGGATGGGGTCGCCCGGCACGATCGGATGGCCGCTGAACATCGCATAGGCGTAGAGCGCGAGATAGGCGATCGCGAGCGCGCCGACCGCGTAGAAGGCCCAGGTCGCGACGCGTTTCATCATTGCGCTCCATTGCTGTCCCGGCGGAAGGCTCAGGCAGCGCTTCTAGAGCGATGACGGGGAAAACGCCAGCCTGCACGCCCCGTCGCCGGCGGCGATCAAATGCCGCGCCGGACCTGGGTGGGAACGCTGACGTCCGCAAGCCTGAGCGCGTCTTCGTCCTGATCCACCGCCACGTACTGGCCGTGCCAATAGGCCAGCGCAGCATTGCGGGTCGAATTCCTGACGTCTCGCACCCGCCCGATGACGATGCCGTGCGAATGGCGCTCGAAGATCTCCTCGACTTCGCAATCGACGGCGGACAATGCGCCGACCAGCAGCGGAACACCCGAGACCGCCGTCACCCATCTGGCGCCCGCGAAACGATCGGCACCCTTGAGCCCGCCCTTGCCGGCAAAGCGCTCGGCGATTTCGAGCTGATCGGCTGCGAGGATGTTCACGCCGAAGGCGCCGTGGCGCCGGATCAGCGGGAACGAGGAGGCATCGCGATTGATGCTGACGATCAGCGTCGGCGGATCGACCGAGAACGAACTGACCGAGGTGACCGTCATGCCGGTGATGTCCTTGCCCCGTCCGGCGGTGATGACGCTGACGCCGCCGGTCAGGTGGCGCATGGCGCCGCGGAAATCGGTGGACGAAACGGCATTTTCGGTCATGAGATCGCGGGGCACTACATTCATGGCATCGTCCCCAAGCGGGGGTCCCTCTCTATTTAGGTACGATCGTCCGCCGACAAAAGGTGGCTCAGGATCGAGCCTTCGAGACCCGCGAGCTCGGCCGAGCCGCGTTCGCGGGGCCGGTCCGCGTTAACCACGACGTCATGGGCGATCCGCCCTTCCTCGATCACCAGCACCCGGTCGGCCAGCGCGACCGCCTCGGCGACATCGTGGGTCACCAGGATCGCGGTAAAGCCCTGGTCGCGCCAGACCCGCTCCAGCAACCGCTGCATCGAGATGCGGGTCAGCGCGTCCAGCGCGCCGAGCGGCTCGTCGAAGGCGAGCACACGGGGGCGCGAGACCAGCGCGCGGGCAAGGGCTACGCGCTGCTTCTGGCCGCCCGACAGCACCGAGGGCCACTGGTCGCGCTTGTCGGTCAGCCCGACCTCGGTCAGCGCCTTCTCCGCGCGCGAATGCGCGTCGGACGAGGCACGATCGCGGCCGAGGCCGACCTCGACATTGGAGAGAACGCGGGCCCAGGGCAACAGCCGGGGCTCCTGGAACATCACGCGGATATCCTCGGGCTTCACAGCGTCGCCGAGCGAGATGCTGCCGGCGTCGCTTTTCTCCAGGCCGGCGATGAGGCGCAGCAGCGTGCTCTTGCCACAGCCGCTCTTGCCCACGATGGCGACGAACTGGCCGGCGGGGATGTGCAGGTCGATGCCGCGCAGCACCTCGTTGTCGCCGTAGGATTTGCGCAGGCCGCGGATGCTGAGCGGCAGGCCGCTCGTTTGCACCGGGCGCTCCTCGCGCACGACGCGGGCGTGAGGCGCGAAATTGGCGCGGGTGGCGAGCTCAGTGTCCGGAAGGGAGGTACGAAGGGCTGTCTGCATGTGATTCCCAGTATTTCTGCTCAACGTTTCTGGAAAGCCGGGTGCCAGGAGAGCGTCAGGCGCTCCAGCACACGGGAGGCACTGTCGGCGAGCTTGCCGAGCAGCGCATAGATCAGGATCGAGAGCACGACGACGTCGATCAGCATGAACTCGCGCGCCTGCATCGCCATGTAGCCGAGGCCTGAGGAGGCCGCGATGGTTTCGGCGACGATCAGTGTCAGCCACATGATGCCGAGCGCGAACCGGATGCCGACGAAGATCGAAGGCAGCGCGCCCGGAAAGATCACGCGGCGGAACAGCTCGCCATCGGTCATGCCATAGATGCGGCCCATCTCGATCAGCTGGGGATCGACGGTGCGGATGCCGTGCAGCGTGTTGAGGTAGATCGGGAAGAACACGCCGAGCGCCACCAGGAACAGCTTCGCGCTCTCGTCGATGCCGAACCACAGGATGACCAGCGGGATCAGCGCCAGATGCGGCACGTTGCGCACCATCTGGAGCGTCGTGTCGGTGAGCTTTGACGACAGCTGCGACAGGCCGTTGGCAAGACCGAACGCGAAGCCGATGCTGCCGCCGATCAGAAAGCCGATCGAGGCGCGCCAGAACGAAACCCAGATGTTGCGCACGAGCTCGCCGGAGAGCAGCAGCTTCCAGCCCGCAAGCAAGACGTCGCTCGGCGCCGGCAACACCCGCGTCGGCACGAAGCCGGTGACGCTGGCGACCTGCCAGATCGCAATGATGGCGAGCGGCACGATCCACTGGATCAGGCCGTCGACGCGCGGCAGGCGCAACCCGCGCGGGAGTGAAACGCTGTCGATCAGGCTCATGACTGCGACACCTTGTGCTGCGGACGGAAGTCGCTGCCGACCGTTTCACCAAAAGGACCACCGTTGAAGTGCAGCCTGGTCACGTTGCTGGGCTGCTCCAACGAAAGCAGCGGGAACACCAGCTCGGCGAAACGATAAGCTTCCTCCAGATGCGGGTATCCCGACATGATGAAGGTATCGATGCCGATGTCCTGATACTCCCTGATGCGGGCCGCGACCGTCTGGGCGTCGCCCACGAGTGCCGTGCCGGCGCCGCCACGCACAAGGCCGACGCCGGCCCACAGATTCGGGGCGATCTCGAGCTTGTCGCGCTTGCCGCCATGGAGCTGCGCCATGCGCTGCTGGCCGACCGAATCCATCCGCTCAAAGTTCTTTTGCGCAGTCGCGATGGTCTCGTCGCTGACATGCTTGATCAGCTCGTTGGCAGCCTGCCAGGCCGCGTCGCTGGTCTCGCGGACAATCACGTGGAGCCGGATGCCGAACGATAGTTTTCGACCGCGTGCGGCGGCCACCTCCCTCACCTTCGCGATCTTCTCCGCGACCAAGGCCGGCGGCTCGCCCCAGGTGAGGTATTTGTCGACGGTGTCGACGGCGACGTCGATGCCGGCATCCGAGGAGCCGCCGAAATACAGCGGCGGGCGCGGCGACTGCACCGGAGGAAACAGCAGCTTGCCGCCTTCGACGTGGATGTGCTTGCCCTCGACGTTGACGGTCTTGCCGGCGAGCAGCTCGCTATAGACGCTGAGGAACTCGCGGGTGACCTCGTAGCGCTCGTCATGGCCGAGGAAGATGCCGTCCCCCTTGTTCTCGACGGGATCGCCGCCGGTGACGACGTTGACCAGAAGCCGGCCGTTGGTGATGCGGTCGAGCGTCGCGGTCATGCGCGCGGCCACGCTCGGCGATTGCAGGCCGGGCCT
The DNA here is from genome assembly GCF_003020115.1 of Bradyrhizobium sp. MOS002. GTDB lineage: Bacteria > Pseudomonadota > Alphaproteobacteria > Rhizobiales > Xanthobacteraceae > Bradyrhizobium. The sequence goes on along the minus strand of NZ_PYFX01000002.1, from coordinate 750,696 downwards.
GACCGCCACGAGATAGCGCAGCCGCTCGGTGAACGGCGCGACCGAGGAGGCGACGATCCAGGAATCCTCGCAAGACCGCCCGGTCGGCAGAAGCACGCCGAAATAGCCGAGCTGGTCGGCGGCCTGCGCGATCTGGCGCAGATAGTTGAAATTGACCTCGCGGCCGCCGATGCCGGTGCCGAGATAGCGGCCGTCGCCGTGGGTCGGCAGGAACCAGAGGATGTTGGCGTTCGCTTGCTTGCTGTGCGTGCTCATGATCCTGGCCTCCGGGCCACGTCGGAAATCTTGATGGATTTGGGGATCAGGTTGAGCGCGAAGAACGCGTCCGCAACCTGCTGCTGATCGGCGATGACGGCATCGGTCAGCGGCTTGATGCCGTAGGATTGCCGCTTCAGCGCAACCTCGACCACCGGGACTGACAGGCCGATCGACGGTGCCAGCTGCTCGGCGACCGCGTGGATATCGCCCTTGGCCCAATCGTCGACCGCGCTCAGCTCGGCCAGCACGGCGTCGACGATATCAGGATGGGCTTCGAGGAATTTCTTCGAGGAGAAATAGAACTGGTGGTTCGCGACGATGTCCGTGCCGTCGGCGAGCGTGCGTGCGCCGGTCGCGGCTTCCGCGGCGGCCTGGAACGGATCCCAGATCACCCACGCATCGACCGCGCCGCGCTCGAAGGCGGCGCGCGCGTCGGCTGGTGCGAGAAATACCGGCTCGATCTCGGAATATCTGACGCCGGCTTTCTCCAGCGCCTTGACCAGAAGGTAATGGACATTGGAGCCCTTGTTGAGCGCGACCTTCTTGCCCTTGAGATCGGCGACCGATTTCAGCGGACTGTCCTTCGGCACCAGGATCGCCTCGCCCTTCGGCGCCGGCGGCTCATAGGCGACATACTGGATCGGCGCGCCGGCGGCCTGCGCGAAGATCGGCGGGGCTTCGCCGGTGTTGCCGAAATCGATCGCGCCGACATTGAGCGCCTCGAGCAGCGGCGGGCCGGAGGGGAATTCGGTCCACACCACCTTGTAGCCGTCGGCGGCGAGCTTCGGCTCCAGCGTACCCTTGCTCTTGAGCAGGACCAGCTTGCCGTATTTCTGGTAGCCGATGCGGACGACCTTGTCCTGTCCGTAGGAGGTGCCGACTGCGGCGGCGACGATGCCGATCGATAGCACGATGGCCGCGATCAGACGCTGGATAATACGCCTCATGTTCAAACCCTTTGAAATGGGGAGATTGGTTGGCACGATCAGGCTGCCGGGTTGCGCCAGACGATGTCGCGGATCACGATCGGCTTCGGGATCAGGCCGAGCTTGTGGAAGCGGTCGGCGACGCCCTGCTGGGTGTTGACGATGTCGTCGGTGACCGGGCCGACCACGAAATTCGCGCGATTGGCGGCGACGGTCTGGATGTCCAACGGGACGCCGGTGATCGCGGCGAGCGATTTGGCGACCTCGTCGCGGTGCTGCTCGGCCCACCGACCGGCCGCGGTCGTCGCATCGATGATCTGCTGCAGGATGGCGCCGTGGTTTTTCGCGAACTCGCGGTTGGCGATGAAGAAGGAATTGGTCTTGGTGACGTCGCGCGCATTGATCAGGATGCGGCCGCCCTGCTTGGTCTCGCCGATCGCGAAATACGGATCCCAGATCGCCCAGGCCTCGATGCTGCCATTGGCAAAAGCGGGCCCGGCATCCGGCGGCGTCAGATAGACCGGCGTGATGTCGGCATAGGTGAGGCCCGCCTTCTCCAGCGTCTGCACCACGATGTTGTGCGCGCTGGAACCCTTGGTGAAGCCGACGCGCTTGCCCTTCAAGTCGGCGATGCCGCGGATCGGCGAATCCTTCGGCACCAGAATGCCTTGCCCGTTGGTGATGGGCTGGCCGGCGGCATAGACGATCGCCGCGCCCGCGGCCTGGGCGAACACCGGCGGGGAATCGCCGACCGCGCCGAAATCGATGCTGCCGACATTCATCGCCTCCATCATCGGAGGCCCCGACGAGAACTCGACCCATTTCACGTCGATGCCCAGGGGAGCGAAATGTTTTTCCAGGGCGGCCTGCTGACGCGTGATAACCAGCACGCCGGTCTTCTGGTAGCCGATACGAATTTCCTTCACCGCGCCTTGTGACGTTCCTTGTGCGTCGGCGTGCAAAGCGAATGCGGTGGCTGCCGCAGTTCCAACGGATAGCTTGAGAAAGTCCCGACGCTGCATTCGACACTCCAGGCCGCATGCGGCCGTCCTTCATTCGTGCTCGGGAATGATGGTGCGGCTTATCGGAGGTGTCGAGACGCGCGGAAAAATAGCGATGCAGGCACTGCGCGCGTGGCGGAGCGCATGAATAATCTTTCAATCCACGGCGCGAATGCAGGGGATATTTTTCCGCACGCGAATGTGAAAAACGCACGCAACCCGGCCGAGATTCAAAAAACCTCGAAAACAACCCATGCACAGTAGCCGGGGCGTGCGAAAACAACGACTTACGCCTTATCCGAAATTGGCTTTGACTCGTCGGCCAAAACAGGAGCAGGATGGCATCATGGCGGACTGGGAGCTGTCGTGGCGCGAAGCGTCTTCCATCTCAACTGTCATTCCACGCGAAGGCGGGGAATCCAGTATTCCTGAGACTTCAATGCGTCACACAACCGCCGCGGCGTACTGGATCGCCCGCTCCAGTGCGCAATTGCGCACAAGGCGGGCGATGACACCGAAACTGCTAAGACCATCTCACCGGCAGATTTTGCAGCCCGCGGAACGCCCAGCCGCCGATCCGCACGGGTTCGTCATCTGCGATCTCGAGCCGACCGGCACGCGCGAACAAGGTCGGCAGTGCGACGTCGGCAATCATGGCGCGCGAGGCCCAGGCGCCGGCGCAGAAATGCGGGCCGGCGCCGAATGCGACGCTCTTGGCCGTATCACGCCGCACGTCGAACTGGTCGGCGCGCTCAAAATGCTTCTCGTCGCGGTTGGCCGAGCCGAACATCAGGAACACCCGCTCGTCCGTCTCGAACGAAACGTCTCGGATGGTCCAAGGCTTTGCGATGCGCCGCGGCGACATGCCGATCGGCGAGATCCAGCGGGCATATTCCTCGAAGGCCTGGAGCCACGTCACCTCGTTCTTGCGCACGAGATCGAGCTGGTCGGGATGGCTCAGCAGCGCCCACACCGTGCCGGCGATCGCCTTGCGCGGCTCGTTCTGGCCGCCTGATATCGCGAGTTTGACGTTGGCGCGCACGCTCTCCATCGCCATGCCCGAGGCGAGGAGCACGCCGAGGATGCTCTGGTCGGGATGCTTGCGCATCACCGGCAGGATGTCGTCGATCGCCGCATCGATACCCGAGGTCGCCGCATGGCAACGCGCCTCGACGGCTGCGTCGCCGCCGTAATTGGCGATGCCCTCGATCATGCCCTGTGACCAGGCGTCCATGTCGGCAAAGCCGATATTGGTGAGGCCGGTGATCGACTTCAGGCATTCGCCGGAGAACGGCAACGCGAAATCGCGCATGAAATCGATCCGCCCGGGCGCGATCGCGTCGATGATGCGGTCGGCATGGGCCTGGAACAGCGCGGCCCAGTGCGCCTTCACCGTCTTCGGCGACACCGTCGGAAACATCGCGCGGCGCTCGATCTGGTGCGCCTCGCCGTCCTTGCGCATCATGTTGTGGCCCATCAGCCGGTTCATCAGGCCTGCGGGCTGGTGCGAGGAGAACACGTCGATCTGCTTCTCGGAGATCGAGATGTCGTCGCGGCTCGTCAGCAGCGTCGAACCGAGCTGCGGCACGAAGGCGATCGGCGCCTCCTTGCGCATTGTCGCGAGCATCGGATAGGGATCGGCCCAGAATGCGGCCGGGTCGATGTCGATGCGCGGCGCGGTACTCAAGGCGGCTTCTCCCTGGATTCTCGTGTCCTTCAGGCCAGACTAGCAAGCCACGTGGCCGGCGTCTGTCCCCAGCGATAGGGACGGCAGACTAAGCGTCCACCAACGCGCGACCACGCGTCAGCCAATAGTCGATCTGCCAGCTCTTTAAACCAGGCAACTCGCGGAAGCGCCGTTCGCAACGATCGGACCAAGCTGCGGGTTCGTTCAGCAGCGGGAGCATGGCGTCAACCCGCCACGCGTTGCCCGGCAATGTGTAGAACAGCATCCGATACTCGAGCGGCGATTCAGGACATGGCTCGATCAACTCGCGCTTCATCAAGCGGCCATTGGGAGTACTGCAGGTAGGGACGTTCGGGGTCCTGAAGCTCGTTACGGCAGGGAAGATTTTGCAGCAGCTCTTGTGGTTACTCCGACTTCACGTTGACCGCGACTTCCATCCCGGCGTCGTCGTCAGGTTCGCCCCAATAGCTCCCGGAGAGCGGAACAGCTTGACCCGGAGTTCGAGCAACGCCAACTCTGATCAACTCGCGATTTCCCACGATGCCGTTGGTGGGATCGAATTCCACCCAGCCGGAACCGGGGATGTAGATCGAACACCACGCATGCGTCGAGCCGCCACCGAGCCTTACTGGTCCGTCGCGATCGGGCACATAAATATATCCGGTCATGAAGCGGGCTGCGAAGCCCAGCAGGCGAGCTGCTTCAATCATGAGAAGGGCGAAGTCACGACAAGTCCCTTGTTGAGAGCTGAGCGTCTCGGCTGGCGTTTGCGTCCCTCGCGACGTCCTGCGCTGATATGAAACGCTTTCAGCGATTGCTTCGTTGAGCGTCATCAACAACTGGCCGGTTGGCCGGATTTTCCCGAGCTCCATGAAGCGTGACAACCAGTCCTCTATGCATTGACCGTCAGGAAACTGACGGCGAATGTATGGCGCAAGGTCCGGAAGCTCGCCTTCGTCATAGGTGAATGGGTGCGCTCGAGCGTACTCCTCGATTCGAAAGTCGGGCGAGTTCTCGGGAGTATGCTCGAGGCGAATGGTGGTTTCGAACTCAAGCGTCTCTGCATTGGTATTGAAGTCGATCAACGTTAGGCAGTTGCCAAAGACGTCGTGGATCCAGCGAATTTCCGCCGGCTCTGGTCTTACGACAAGGCGGCAGTCGAGCAGGCGCTGGTCGAAGCTGTCGCGCGGTCGAAAAAGCATCTGATGCTGACCAAGCCTGACTGGTCGGCGATAGCGATAAACCGTGCTGTGATGGACAGTGTAAAGGGTCATCGCATTTGCTCAGGACCTTGAGATATGACCCGGTTCGCGCATCGATTCCAAGCGGGAAGGTGAATTGTGCGCCTCGCACGACTGCCTAGGATTTCAGCAAATTACAAGCCGATTCCGAGGAACAAGCGAGGCGATCGAGCTTTGTGTGCACTGTCAATGGTGACAGGCAGGGAGACGGTCGTGAGGATCCGGGCGGGTTACGATATCGCATTCAATTGCTTCCAGGAGGTTCCGATGGTGCTCATGCTCACCGTCCATCCGTCCCGGAAGGCAGATCTGCTGACAGACCATTCCATGCGGATTTCGCCGAATGTCCTGGCCAAGGACTACACCGATGTTTTCGGCAATGTGTGCACCCGCCTTGTAGCGCCCGCCGGGCGAATCGAAATCCGCACGGAGTTCATCATCAAGGATAGCGGATTGCCCGATGCAGTGGCGCCGAATGCCCCACAGGTGCCCCTCCACGAACTACCCGATAGCGCGCTGATGTATCTTTTGGGAAGCCGCTACTGCGATACCCAAAAGCTCTCGGATCTTGCTTGGTCCACGTTTGGCCATGTCGATGGCGGATGGCAGAGGGTGCAGGCCATTTGCGACTACGTTCACGACCGCATTCAGTTTGGCTATCGCTTCGCTCGTAGCGATCGGACGGCTTCGGAAGGGCACCAGGAGCGCATCGGGGTATGCCGGGATTTCGCCCATCTGGCGGTCGCGTTGTGTCGATGCGTCAACATTCCCGCGCGATACTGCACGGGATATTTGGGTGATATCGGTGTTCCACTGGACCCAGCGCCGATGGATTTCAGTGCGTGGTTCGAAGCCTATATCGGAGGGCGTTGGTATACGTTCGACGCTCGACACAATCATCCCCGCATTGGTCGAATTGTCATTGCTCGCGGGCGCGACGCCGCCGACGTCGCTATCTCAACAATGTTTGGCCCAACGGAGCTCGCGCATTTCTCCGTTTTGACAGAAGAGATCCTCTCGGACGGGACGTCCCGCCAGCCAGAAATGAAGTCAGATCGCGAAACAGGCTTAGTTGCGGTGTGAGTGTGCGTTAACATCAGGCGCCTGAACTCCCCATGAAAAAGCGGTGATGGCGCACCGTCAATTCAGGTCGTCAGGCCCCGCGAGCAGACCCAGCACGATCGCAAACAACTCGTTCTGCGATGAAATCCCGAGTCGCTCATAGGCGCGCTTGCGATAAGTGAGCGTCGAATGCAGGCTGATGCCCAGCGCTTGCGAGATCGCCTCGGAGCTGAGACCGAGCAGGATGCGGCGGCAGACGTCCTGCTCGCGCGGCGTCAGCGCGGACAGTGGCGCGCGGGTCGCGAACAGCGCGGCGAGGTTTTGGTCGAGCGGCGCGGTCGCGGCCCGCTGGAAATGACGGGCGACGCTGGCACCAATCGCAGGTGCGATGGCCTGGAGTCGCGCACGCTCGACGTCGCGAAAGCGGCCCTGGGCCGTGATGCGGTAGAAGTTGACATAGAAGCAGATGTCGCCAGTCCAGATCGCGGTCGCGCATTTGTCGACGATGTCCGAGTCCTTGAAGAATATCTTGCGATAGCGCGCGCCGTACATGCTTGGCGCGAACGACGGCAGTACGATCGGCTCGCTGATTCCGGCTTCGAACAGCGCATCGCGATTTGGATCGGACTCGTGAAATTGCCCGGCATAGGCGGCGCCGAGATCGCCGCCGGTCGGGATATTGCCGGCATCCAGCAGGCAACTTGCCGCGCCCGCACGGCTCAATGCAAACACCATGCAATGGCCAACCCCGGCCTGCCGGCGCAGCGTGTCGATCAGCACCTTGGGAAAATCGGGGCGCCCGATGGCGAGCACCGCGGCCGTGACATCGCCGGCCGCCGGATTTGCGGGCACAGACCGAGACCGCATCGCTTTCTCCCTATCGCCTTTTGCTGAAAGTTATCAGCATTGGCGGCGCGGCGGAAGACGGAGCTCGTCGGCATGGCCCGCGCAACGCCGCCGAGCCGAGTGGACCGAGGGCGCCGATCAGGAGTCCGTTTTTCGCAAGATCTTGTCCATCGCCTTTCCCTTGGCCAGCTCATCGATCAGCTTGGATATCCTCGACCCGGACGCCGCATACGACGCCTTTGATCAGGGCTCGCAGGGGATTGATGAGAGGCGCCTTCGCAAAGAAGGTTTCAAAGTCCGTCTGCTTTTTCAGTTGAGCTTCCAGCTGCTTCTGACCATAGCCTGTCAGCCAGGAGATGATCTGGTCGACCTCAGCCTTCGTCCGTCCCTTCTTCTCCGCCTTCGCAACGTACAGCGGGTACACCCTTGCGAAGCTCATCGTATAGATTCGGTGCTTTTCCATGAGTAGCCCCCCTACCCCGCCGCCGCCTTCGCCGGCGGAACGCTGATGGCGAGCTTGCCGTAGCGGTCGGTGAAGGCCTCGGTGTCGATTTCCTCGAGCTGGATCTCGCCGCTCATGACGCCCTGCTTCCAGGCCGCCTGCGCCGGATCATTCTGGAATTCCGGCATCACCTCGCGGCCGAACAGCTCCAGCGATTCGCAGATGTGCTCGTGGCTGTTCTTGCCCGCTTGGTTGAGCAAAATGACCTGGTCGATGTGCGAGCCCTGGAAACGCTTCAGCTTCTTGCGGATGGTCTCGGGCGAGCCGATCAGGCCGCCGCGCAGCGCGGCCTCCTGGGCCTCCGGATTGTCGCGCTTCCACTTGTTGTACTCGTCCCACATGTTGACGGTGTAGGGCGCCGGACGCTGGCGATTCTGCGAGGCGCCGTAGAAGCGCAACGCGAACTGGAAGAAGGTGGCGCCGTCGGCGCGCGCGCGGGCCTCCTCGTCCGTCTTCGCGCACATGAAGAACGACACCAGCGCCATGTTCGGGTTGATCTCGTAGTCGGCGAGCTTGGCGAGACGCTTGGTCATGGCGTTGTAATAGGCGTGCACCCAGGCATGCGCGGCGTCCGCGCTGACGAACTGGAAGCCGAGCGCGCCAAAGCCATGGCGGCCGGCGCGCTCGATGGTCGGCAGCTGCGAGCAGGCCATCCACAGCGGCGGATGCGGCTTCTGCACCGGCTTCGGGACGACGTTGCGCAAGGGGATGTCGAAATATTTGCCGTGATGCTCGCTTCCCGCGTCCTTGAACATCGGGAAGATCGCCGCGACGGCTTCCTCGAACACCTCTTTCTTGGTCTCCATGTCGCGGCCGAACGGCGTGAGCTCGGTGATGGAGGCGCTCTCGCCCATGCCGAATTCGCAGCGGCCGTTGGAGAGCAGATCGAGCACCGCGACGCGTTCGGCGACGCGAGCGGGATGGTTCGTCGTGAGCTGGAGGATGCCGTGGCCGAGCCGGATGTTCTTGGTGCGCTGGCTGGCGGCGGCGAGGAAGGATTCCGGCGAAGGCGAGTGCGAATATTCCTCGAGGAAGTGATGCTCGACGACCCAGGCGTGGTCGTAGCCGAGCTGGTCGGCAAGCTCCATCTGCGAAAGCGCGTTCTGGTAGAGGCTGAGCTCGTCGCCGGCCACCCAGGGACGTGGCAGTTGCAGCTCATAGAAGATGCCGAACTTCATGACGCCTCTCCCAAGTTTTCCTGCAAGTTTTCTTGCCGCTTATATTTTTGTTGCCGGCATCTTAATGCGTGGGGCGGCGCTGTCTACGCGGTCGCAATTCCGCCTTGCGGGAGAAGGTGCTTTTCAGCACGGCGGCCATTCAGGACCACACCGATGAAGGTGAAGCGCACCAGCAGATGATAGCTCGCCAGCATCGGAGGAAGCGCGACGACGAGAATGACGGCGAACTTGATCAGCCCGGGCCAGTCGAGCTGCGACAGAGCGACCTGCAGCGCCATCACGATCGGCATGTGGATCAGATAGAGCCAGTAGGATGCATCGGCGAGGTAGCGCCACGTCCGACTGAAGCCGGACATGAAGCGGAGGGCGAGGCCGAGGACCGCGAATGTGGAAACCCAAATCGCCGGTGCGTAGAGGACGGCGGAGATCAGCCTGAGCGTGGCGAAGCTGACCGGCAGTTTCGGCGCGCCAGGCTGCGACAACATCACGCCTGACAACGCGAAGCTGACCAGGATCAGGCCGAGCGCGAGCAGCACATACGCCAGCCAGCGTCGCTCGATGAGCCGCAGCAGAACGATCTGCCGATGCAGGAACCAACCGACGCCAAATGCGGTGCCGAAGCCGATCCAGGCCTGCGCATTGGTGACGAGCGATTGATCCGGCGTCCTCACGCCCATCACGTTGATCCAACGATGGTCGAGGCAAAAGGCGATGCCGATCGGGATTGCCAGAACCAGGGGAGCCAGCGGATTTCGCATGATCCGCGCGAAGACGCGATCAAACACCATGCGTAGCGCACCTGATGCATCAAGCCACACAATTGCGCCGCGCAGCAGGAGCGTCGCGACATAGAGCTCCAGCAGTACATAAAGAAACCAGAGGTGGGTCAGGGGGAACCTAGGCAATGCCGGCAGCCAGCCGGACGCGGGGTGGATCAGACCGCCATCTGGAAAGTGAGATGCCCAGCTCACGATCAGGGCTATCGGCATGAACACGAGCGGCCAGCCGATCACGAACGGCAGGCCGATCCGCTGCAGCCTGTCCCTGACGAAGCCCCAACTTCCCCGGCGGTGAACGCTCATGCGGGCAAAGAAGCCGGCCATCAGGAAGAAGGTCGTCATCCGGAAGACGTGGATGGTAAAGGACAGTAGGCCCAGAGCGGCGCTTGGATGGGTGTCCTGGATGATCCAGAACCGGGGCGACGCCGGCACAAACGACAATGTCGCGTGCAGGACGATGCCCAGCAGCAGGGCAAGACCCCTGACCGCGTCGAGGGCGTGGAGCCTTTCCGATGCAGGGGTGACGGCGGTGGAGTGGGACATGGATAGGCTCGTTCCGGCTGGATGGGTAGTTTATGCTGGACGGTCTAACCAATCGGCACAGGGCGTTCTCGCCTGATCCAAAAATCGGCTAGCCGATTTCGCGGCGCGGCTGGCTGAGTTCAGAGCTGTCGGGCCGGCTCAGCGCCTCACGCCGGAATTCGGTCGGGGTCATGCCGGTTTCGGCCTTGAACGCGCGATTGAAAGGTCCGATCGACTGGAAGCCCGCATCCATGGCGATGGTCAGCACCGGGACCTCCCGCTGTGTCACGTCGGACAGTGCCAGCCTGGCGTCATCGATACGGTAGCGGTTGAGGAAAGCATTGAAGTTGCGATAGCCCAGCCCTTCATTGATCGCCTGGCGCAGCCGATGCTCGGGAACGTCGAGCCGAGCCGCGAGCGCCCCGATCGCGAGACCTTCCTGGCGGTAGGTTCGCTCCACCGTCATCAGATGGTCGAGGCGCCGGAGCAGGATCGGGTCGACGACGATCCGCCCCGCGGCGGCGCGATCGGCGGCCGGGGCTTGCCTCCCCGCCTCGCCGGATGCGATCGCGGCCGTGGCGTCATTGACGGCCATCGCCGGCGCGCTGAACAGGCCGATGCCGGCAAGCATGGCCACCACGAACAGCCCGAGCGCGGTCGGGAGACTGCCCGGCGCACCGGGAACCGCGACGGGAATTGCGGCGAAGCCGGCGACGCCGACGGTCGCGATGAGCACGACATTGATCGCAAGCATCGCCAGCCGCAGTCGGCGTCGCCGCGCGACCAGATCGGCTCGCCAGGTCTTGACCGTCTGAACCGCGGCAGCGAGGGCCAGCACCAGGGTGGCCAGAGCCAGAGCTCGCCCGCCTGCGCCGGCCAAAGCGGGCCAGTACGCCCAGCCCAGCGTGATCGCAAACCCGAAAGCCACGATGGCGAGCCACAGGGCACCGTGCCAACGCCTCAGGACGAAATCGTCGTCGAACGCCGCGCGCGCCCACAGCCAGAAGACCGCAGGCTGCGCGGACAGGATCGGCAACACCCACCACCATGACGATTTGGGAAGGTTGGGCGCCGTCGCGATCGCATAGAATATGCCGCCTGCGCACATCGCGATGCCCAGCAAAGCCTGTTGGCCGGTCGCACGACGCAGCAAGGCCACGAGAACGATCAACAGGAATACGCCGCTCGCAGCGCCGCGAAGTCCGACATCGATCGCCGTCAGCCCTGTCGCGGTCACAACTCGTATCCCCGTTCGATGTCAAACTGTCGCATCGCCTTCGCACGGGAACAACCCAAAATTGCGGTTGTGGCTCCGTCCGCGGCGACCGCCGCTAATGGACGGATTGATCCAGATCAACGCGCCGGTGGCCCTGCTGCATCTAAAATGCAGCAAGGCAACGGCCCGGATGCCGTCCCAATCCCCACATTTCAGACGAGACCGAATATGTCGGCCCCAGACGACGCGACTTCGCGCGTGCGCCGTAAGCGCATGGAGATTTTCGCATTCCTGTTCCTGACCGCGGTCGTGATGCCCGTTCTCGCGGTCGGAACGGTCGGCACATACGGGCTTGGCGTCTGGATCTACCAGATGTTCGCCGGCCCTCCCGGCCCGCCGCCCTCCCCGCATTGATCTCCTCGAAGCGAAAGACAGGCATCATGGCCGAATCCAAACTCAACCGCCGAGCATTGATTACCGGCCGGGTGCTCAGCACCGACCGCGTCGTCGCGCCGCCAGGCTGCGAAATTGCCAGCATCATCGTGCAGGCGCGCCCCGAGCGTCTGGACCAGCTGGAAGCCGCGATCACCGCCCTTGCCGGCTGCGAGATCCACGGCCGCGACCCGCGCGGCAAGCTCATCGTCGTGACCGAGGCGCCTGATTCCGGCAGCCTCGGCACCCTGCTCAACACCATCCAGTCGCTGCCCGACGTCTATTCCGCAGCGCTGGTCTTCCACGCCATTGAAACCGCCTGAGTCAGGAAGAGCCATTATGACATCGCCAAAGCTCGACCGCCGCCAGATGCTGAAGCTCGAGGCCGCCGCCATCGCGGCCGCCGCTGCGGGCATGCCGGCACCAGCGCTCGCTGCGAACCTCGTCGCCGAGCGCGACGTCGCCGAATTGAAATGGGACAAGGCCGCCTGCCGCTTCTGTGGCACCGGCTGCTCCGTGATGGTCGCGACCAAGAACAATCGCGTCGTCGCCACGCACGGCGACATCAAGGCCGAGGTCAATCGCGGCCTCAACTGCGTCAAGGGCTACTTCCTCTCCAAGATCATGTACGGCCACGACCGCCTGACGCAGCCGATGTTGCGCAAGACGGGCGGCAAATACGACAAGAACGGCGAGTTCACGCCTGTTACCTGGACCGAAGCCTTCGACATCATGGAGGTGAAGTGGAAGGAGGCGATCAAGAAGCGCGGGCCCAACGGCGTCGCCATGTTCGGCTCCGGCCAGTGGACGGTCTGGGAGGGCTATGCGGCCGTGAAGCTGTTCAAGGCCGGCTTCCGCACCAACAACATCGACCCCAATGCTCGGCACTGCATGGCCTCCGCCGTGGCCGGCATGATGCGCACCTTCGGCATCGACGAGCCGGCCGGCTGCTATGACGACATCGAGGCCACCGATGCCTTCGTGCTGTGGGGCTCCAACATGGCGGAGATGCATCCGATCCTGTGGACGCGCCTCGCCGACCGCAGGCTGTCCGCGCCGCATGTTCGCGTCGCCGTGCTCTCGACCTTCGAGCATCGCTCGTTCGACCTCGCCGACATCGGCATGATCTTCAAGCCGCAGACCGATCTCTATCTGCTCAACGCCATCGCCAACCACATCATCAAGACCGGCCGGGTCAACAAGGACTTCGTTGCCGCGCATACCATCTTCAGGCGCGGCCAGACCGACATCGGTTATGGTTTGAGGCCCGAGCATCCACTGCAGAAGAAGGCGACGGGCGCGGCAAAGGCCAACGATTCCACCGAGATGAGCTACGACGAGTACGTCAAGTTCGTCTCCGAGTACACGCTGGAGAAGGCGGCCGAGATGTCGGGCGTGCCGCTCAACCGACTGGAGGCGCTGGCCGAGCTCTATGCCGACCCCAAGACCAAGGTGGTCTCGTTCTGGACCATGGGCTTCAACCAGCACACCCGCGGCGTCTGGTGCAACAACCTCATCTACAACATTCACCTTCTGACGGGGAAGATCTCCTCGCCCGGCAACAGCCCGTTCTCTCTGACCGGCCAGCCCTCGGCCTGCGGCACCGCGCGCGAGGTCGGCACCTTCTCGCACCGCCTGCCGGCCGACATGGTCGTCACCAACAAGGAGCACCGCGCCAAGGCCGAGCATATCTGGCAGCTGCCCGAGGGCACCATTCCCGACAAGCCCGGCGCGCACGCCGTATTGCAAAGCCGGATGCTGAAGGACGGCCTGATCAACGCCTATTGGGTGCAGGTCAACAATAACCTCCAGGCCGGCCCAAACGCCAACGAGGAGACCTATCCCGGCTTCCGCAATCCCGACAATTTCATCGTGGTTTCGGACGCCTATCCTTCGGTGACGGCACTCGCCGCCGATTTGATCCTGCCGACCGCGATGTGGGTGGAGAAGGAAGGCGCCTACGGCAATGCCGAGCGGCGTACGCAGTTCTGGCATCAGCTTGTCGCTGCCCCGGGCGAGTCGAAGTCCGATCTCTGGCAGCTCATGGAATTCTCCAAGCGCTTCAAGATCGAGGACGTGTGGCCGGAGGAGCTGATCGCCAAGAAGCCGGACGTGCGCGGCAAGACGCTGTTCGACGTGCTCTACAAGAACGGCGAGGTCGACAAGTTTCCGGTCTCCGACATCGAGCAGGGCTACCTCAACGACGAGTCCAAGGCGTTCGGTTTCTACGTCCACAAGGGCCTGTTCGAGGAATACGCCACCTTCGGCCGCGGCCACGGCCACGACCTCGCGCCGTTCGACACCTATCATCGCGAGCGCGGCCTGCGCTGGCCTGTCGTCAACGGCCAGGAAACCAAATGGCGTTTCCGCGAAGGCAGCGACCCCTATGTCAAGCAGGGCACCGACGTGCAGTTCTACGGCTATCCCGACGGCAAGGCACGCATCTTCGCCCTTCCTTACGAGCCGGCGGCGGAATCGCCGGACAACGAATATCCCTACTGGCTCTCGACCGGCCGCGTGCTCGAGCACTGGCATTCCGGCACCATGACGCGCCGGGTGCCCGAGCTCTACAAGGCCTTCCCCGAGGCCGTGTGCTTCATGCATCCTGACGACGCGCAGGAGGCGAAGATCCGCCGCGGCGACGAGGTGAAGGTGGTGTCCCGCCGCGGCTTCATCCGTGTCCGCGTCGAGACCCGCGGCCGCGACCGGCCGCCGCGTGGCCTCGTATTCGTGCCGTGGTTCGACGAATCCAAGCTGATCAACAAGGTGACGCTGGACGCCACCGATCCGATCTCGCTGCAGACCGATTACAAGAAGTGCGCCGTGCGCATCGAGCGGGTGAACGTGTCATGATGAAACGACTTGGAATCGCGCTGCTCGCGGTCGCGATCGCAGCCGGCGCGAGCTCGCTGACCGCGCAGACGGTGACGTCAGGCCTGCGCGGCCCGACGCCGCTCAACGACGAAGGACCGGCGCCGCCGATGCTGCCGAACCGCAACACCTCCGAAAGGGAAGTGCGCAACTATCCGGAACAGCCGCCGGTGATCCCGCATACGATCGACGGCTATCAGATCGACCTCAACGGCAACAAGTGCCTGTCCTGCCATGCGCGGGCGCGCATCGCGGAATCGCAAGCGCCGATGGTCTCGATCACCCACTTCATGGATCGCGACGGCCAGTTTCTGGCTTCGATCTCGCCGCGCCGCTTCTTCTGCACGGAGTGCCACGTGCCGCAGAACACCGCCAATCCGCCCGTCAGCAACGACTTCACCGACATCGATACGCTGCTGTCGCGCGCAAGCCCCGGTGGCCGCCGATGACGACGACCGCCGATGAGCCCGACGAGGGAATGAAGGCCAAACGCGGCTTCGTCGCGCGAAGCCTGGACTTTGCGCGCGAGCTCTGGCAGGTGCTGATCCGGCCGAGCTCGGTGTTCGGGCTCGGCGTGCTGGTGCTGGCGGGCTTCATGGCCGGCGTGATCTTCTGGGGCGGCTTCAACACCGCACTGGAATTGACCAACACCGAAAAATTTTGCACCGGCTGCCACGAGATGAAGGACAACGTCTTCGCCGAGCTGAAGTCGACCATCCACTTCGCCAACCGCTCCGGCGTGCGCGCGACCTGTCCGGATTGCCACGTGCCGCACAACTGGACCGACAAGATCGCCCGCAAGATGCAAGCCTCCAAGGAGGTCTGGGGCAAACTCTTCGGGACGATCGATACCCGCGAGAAATTCCAGGATCACCGGCTCGAGCTGGCGGCGCATGAATGGGCGCGCTTCAAGTCCAACGATTCCCTGGAGTGCCGCAACTGCCACAGCGCCGATTCCATGGACATCACCAAGCAGTCGCCGCGGGCCTCGGTCGCCCACCAGCGCTTCCTGTTCACCAAGGAAAAGACCTGCATCGACTGCCACAAGGGCATCGCCCACCACCTGCCCGACATGCGCGGCGTTCCCGGCTGGCAATAGGGGCGAGGCCCGCTTGAACCGGCGGGGCGAATGGTTAGTTTGAGGGCTGGCGAATCGCTCCGTTTCGCCCCCTCCTCAAAGCAGACATGGCCACATTCACCCCGCATCAGGATGCCGCGCTTAAAGCCGTTGGCGACTGGCTCAAGGCCAAACCCGGCCGCAACGGCACGCCGCCGGTGTTCCGCCTGTTCGGCTATGCCGGCACCGGCAAGACCACGCTGGCGCGGCACATCGCCGACGGCGTCGACGGCGAGGTGAAGTTCGCCGCCTTCACCGGCAAGGCGGCGCTGGTCATGCGCAACAAGGGGTGCGACGAAGCCTCCACCATCCATTCGCTGATCTACCGCACCCGCGAATCCGGCGAGGAGCAGCCCAGCTTCGAGCTGTGGGACGACGCCCCGGCCTCCAAGGCCAAGCTGATCGTGATCGACGAATGCTCGATGGTCGATGCCGAATTGGGCCGCGACCTGATGTCGTTCGACTGCCCGCTGCTGGTGCTGGGCGATCCCGCGCAGCTGCCGCCGATCCAGGGCGGCGGCTTCTTCACCAATACCGAGCCGGACGCGATGCTGACCGAGGTGCACCGCCAGGCCCAGGACGACCCGATCGTGCGGATGTCGATGGACGTCCGCGAGGGCCGCGAGCTCGACATCGGCCGCTACGGCGAGAGCGAGGTGGTGTCGCGCAAGGAGCTCGATCCTGATCGCGTCATGGCCGCCGACCAGGTGCTGGTGGGCCGCAACAACACGCGGCGCGCGTACAACATGCGCGTGCGGCAGCGCCAGAACATCGAGGACGTCTTCCCCGTCGCCGGCGACAAGCTGGTCTGCCTGCGCAACAACCGCAAGAAGGGCCTGTTCAACGGCGGGCTGTGGCGCGTGAAGTCGCGCAACACCTCGCGCTCGAAATCCCGCATTCTCAGCATGAGGCTGTCGCCGGACGAGGATCTCGGCCACAAGGTGACGAAGGTCTCGGTGCGCGCCGACTGCTTCGAGGGCGGCGTCGAGGCGATCGCCTGGGAGCAGCGCAAGCCCTATGACGAGTTCGACTACGGCTACGTGCTGACCGTGCACAAGTCGCAGGGCTCGCAATGGGACGACGTCGTGCTGTTCGACGAGAGTTTTGCGTTTCAGGAGAGCCGCGCGCGGTGGCTGTACACGGGAATTACGCGGGCGGCGAAGCGGCTGAGCATTGTGGTGTGAGGCTGCGGTAGCCCGGATGAGCGAAGCGATATCCGGGACAGAAGGACCCGCATGTCGCTACGCTCATGCGGGCTACAATTCGAGCGCAGCCCTCACTTCCCCGCCACGAAATAAAAATCCTCGCGCCCCGGCGGCGAGCCGTACGAAAACGGCTGCTGCACGTGCTTGGTCACCAGCCAGACGTCATCGCGGACGATGTCGAACAGCTTCCGGATCTCGACGCGCGGCACCTTGATCTCCCGCGCGAGCGCGGTGGCGAACGGGCTGTCGGCGCCGCCGTCGCCATCCATCGCGGTCTCGCCGTGCTTGGCGGCGTAGACCACCATGAAGCCGGCGCCCGGCTCGATGTTTGAAAAGCCCTTGTCCACCAACTTGAGCGACAGCGTGCGCTGCATGGTCGGCGCGAATGGATTGTCGCGGCAGGCATCCAGCATCACCAGACGCACTTTTCGCGCGGCGCCCACGGCGGCGATCACCTGCTCCAGCGCGACCGCCTGGGTCTCGGCGTCCCTGTCGGCGGCAAGCTTGGCATCGACGGGAACGAGATAGTTCACGCCGCCGATCTCGAAACCGTGGCCGGCGTAATAGACCACCGCCCAATCCGCCTTCTCCGCCTCGGCGGCAAACGTCTGCAACGCTTCGAAGAACTTGTCGCGGGTCAGGTCGCTGACGGATATCACGGTCTGGAAGCCGACATCGCGCAGCACGGCTGCGATCATTTTCGAGTCGCGTGGCGGATTCGGCAAGGCGTGGACGTTCTTGTAGGCGCCGTTGCCAATCACAAGCGCCACGCGGCGCCCCGTCGATCCGGCCGACGGCTGCGGGGTCAGCGCGGCCAATCGCTCCTGCGCGATCGCGCGGGCGCGCGCGACGTCGAGCTCGTCGAATTTCGTCAGCGAATAGGCCGCCGCACGATAGTCGGCACGGGCCTGGGCGAGGTCCTTCTTGCGCTCGTAGATCTGGCCGCGACCTGAATGTGCCCGGACATTGTTCGGGTTGATCTGGATCGCCGTATTGTAGTCCTTCAGCGCGGCGTCGAAATCGCCCTTCAGCATGTTGACGTCGGCGCGATTGTTGATCGCGTACACGTTCTTCGGCTGCTTCTCGATCAGGCCGTTGCAGTCGGCGAAGGCCTGGTCGAACTTGCCCATCATGCCGTAGGTGATGCAGCGGTTGCCGGTGATCTGCTGCGCGGCCGGTTCGATCTTCTCGGCCTCCGCGAAATCGGCGATCGCGCCGTCAAAATCCTGCATCAGCGTGCGCACCCGGGCGCGGTTGGTGTAGCCGAGCAGGAATTTTGGCGCGTATTTGATCGACAGGTTGAAATCGTCGAGCGCGCTTTGCAACGCACCCCGGCGCAACTGGATGATGCCGCGGTTGTTGTAGGGCACACCGTAGGTCGGGCGCTTCTGGAGCGCGATATTGTAGTCCGCCATCGCATGGTCGTCCTGGCCCGTCCGCTCGTAGGCGAGGCCGCGCAAATTGAGCGTGACGACGTTGTCGGGATCGAGGTCGACGGCCATGGACAAGGTCTCGATCGCATGGACGTAGTCGCGCTTGTTGATCAGCGTATTGCCGCGCACGGAGAGCGCGATGGCCTTGTCCTTGCCGGCGACGCGGTCGGCGTTGAGCAGATTGTCGCAGGCCTGCGCCCTCGCCTGCGCATCCGCCTGGCGGTCGCGGCAAATGGCGAGGTCGTCGCCGGGCTTCGGATCGGCCGCCGCGATCGAGCTCCAGCCGGCCAGGATGGCGAGCACAGCGACGAGGGTCAGGGATGCGACGCGCAGCATGTTGTCAGGTCAGCTCCAGCCATCATTCTTTAAGTCGATCACCGATCGCGCCGGTTCATCTAGCCCGGAGTTCCGGTCCTCGCCAAGCCGGGCTGCTCCAGGCGGCGCGTTTCACAGACTCGTGTCCATCCGGCCGTAACAATTACCCGGACCGCCCGTATCTCGAATGTCCGAAAATGCCGGGCAGGCTGTTCGCCCGGCCCCAACCGCCCTAGACTATCAGACCTTCGGAAAGAGGATCGCCATGCGCCGACCTGCCATCCTGTCCCTGCTCGCCGCAACCACCGCCCTGACGCTGGCCTTTGCCGCGCCGACCCGGGCCGCAGAGGATGCGGTCGTGATCCCCGCTCCCGCCGTTGATGTGGCGCCCGCAAGCGCGACCCAGACCGCCGTGATCGCCGGTGGCTGCTTCTGGGGCGTGCAGGGCGTGTTCCAGCACACCGCAGGCGTCATCAACGCGGTTTCCGGCTATGCCGGCGGGACCAAGGCGACGGCCGACTACCAGACCGTCTCGGGCGGCCGGACCGGCCACGCGGAATCGGTCGAGATCAAATACGACCCGAAGAAGATCTCCTATGGCAAGATCCTGCAGATCTACTTCTCGGTGGCGCACGACCCGACCCAGCTGAACCGTCAGGGCCCCGACACCGGCACGCAATATCGCTCGGCGATCTTCACCACCTCCGACGAGCAGAAGAAGGTGGCCGAGGCCTATATCGCCCAGCTCAACGGCGCCAAGGTGTTCAGCAAGCCGATCGCGACCAAGGTCGGCGCGCTGGAGGCGTTCTATCCGGCGGAGGCCTACCACCAGGATTATCTGACCCTGCACCCGAACCAGCCCTATATCGCCTACAACGACCTCCCGAAGGTCGAGAACCTGAAAAAGCTGTTCGCGGATAACTATATCGAGAAGCCGACGCTGGTGAGCGCCAGCAAGGCCACCAACTGATCGCGAGATCACCGAAAACAAGATCATCGAAAAAACGGGAGACCCATGCCCGACACCAAGACGAAAACCACGGACGACAAGGTCATCAAGAGCGAAGAGCAATGGCGCAGCGAGTTGTCGCCGATGCAATACGCGGTGCTGCGCGAGAAGGCGACCGAGCGTCCCTTCTCCGGCGAATATGAACACGACCACCGCGCCGGCATCTATACCTGTGCCGGCTGCGGCAACGAGCTGTTCGAGTCCGACGCGAAGTTCGATTCCGGCTGCGGCTGGCCGAGCTTCACCCAGCCCGCCGTCGAGGGCCATATCGACGAGGAGCGGGACGTCAGCCACGGGATGGTCCGGACCGAGGTGCTGTGCGCCAAGTGCAGCGGCCATCTCGGCCATGTCTTCCCCGACGGCCCGGGGCCGACGGGCCTGCGCTACTGCATCAATTCCGCAGCGCTGAAGCTCGAACCGAAATAAACCTTGCACGCCGCCCGGTTCCGTCATGGAACCGGGCGGCGCGATGTGCTTTTCTTCCTTGGTGGTGCGGCCGGCCATGGCGTTGCGGCGGCCGCCAGGGAGGATGCCATGACGCTTGGGACCATCCTGATCATCCTGGTGATCATTTATCTCGTCGGCGGCCTGTCGGGCCGCGTCGGTGGCTACGGCTACGGAATGGGTCATTCCGGCATGGGGATCGGCGGCCTCGTCCTGGTGGTGCTGCTCGTGCTGCTGCTTCTTGGCAAGCTATAAACCATTCAAACCACTGATATTATTGCAATTTTCCGAGTTGCGGAGCTGCCATGCGCGGATTCATCATCTCGCATCGCGGGGGTCGCAATTTTGTCAAAACGGGCTATATTAGAGGACGAAAATGACATGTGCGGCGCCCACTGAATGGTGGCCTCTGCCCGTCCCAACCCCACGCGCTTAAAGCCCCAGAGAGATCACGAGGTCTTTGACCATGCGTCCACTGCGTCCGTTCAACTTCAACACTTCCGCCGAACTCTTCCCCGCTGCGATCCGCAAGAAGAAGCGTGCAGGCTTCACCTATCGCCGGTTCGGCACCGCGGCCGAAGCCGTCCAGTTCGCGATGGAGCAGTTGCCGACGGACTCGCTGAACGGCGCCTATCTCCAGGTCGAGGAAGCGCGCTTCGACCAGAACGGCATCCGCTCGCTCTATGAGAGCGAAGCCTTCCCGCTGCCCCGTCACCGCAAGCCGGTGGAAGCCAGCACCGACGCCGCCGACGCGGCATAAGTTTTCGAAGCACTCCGATGTGCGCCGAAGGCGCGATGGCCGAAAGGCCGTCGCGCTTTTTGCGTTTTGGGGAGTGTCAGATGCGCGGCTGCTTGTCGAGCCAGCGGCGGAGCAGGCGCACGTTGCGCATGTTGGCACGAAACATGACATCGAACGCGTCGCCCGCGAACGGGACGATGCCGACGACGCCGTCGAGGGCGACATTGCCGAGCATGCGCGCGGTGATGTACCAGGGCGCCCCGAGCGCCCTCGCCTCTCGCACCAGCCAGAGCGAGATCGCGGTGGTGATGATGTCGCCGACGACGGGGATCAATCCGATCAACCCGTCGATGCCATAGCGGATATTGGTTCCGGGCAGCACGAAGGCGACGTCGAGCAGCTTTGCGATCGCCTCGATCCGCGCGATCCGCTGCTCGCGCGTCAGATTGCCAAACGGGTTGCCAGCGAAGGGGCTATCCTTCCCGAACTCGGAGCGAAACTCGCGAAAGCCCTGCTCGAGCGTTTCAGGCCGGATCTCCTGACCGTCCTGATCGATGATCGGCCCACGCCCCGCGGGGCCTGAAGAGGCCGCACCCGCGCGGCTTCCCGAACCGGATCGACGCGGAGCAACAATATCGTCATCGGACATGGTCATGGCCTGTAGGGAACGCGGCAGCGGGGCGGAGGTTGCTGCGGCGTGATCGAGAACGATGCGTTCAGGTCGGTGCTGCCGCCGGCTGCGGCTCCGCGACATATCTATGCACGAGCCAGGATGAAATCACCGCCGGCACGAACCCGACGAGGCCGTACAGGATGAACTGCACCGCGCCCGAGTCCGGCCCGCGCGAACTGTAGGTCAGCGAGGCCAGGATGAAGGCGAACACGCCGACCAGCAGCATCCGCAGCACCGGACCGATCCGGCGGATGTGGATCAGGATGTCGTCGACCGCACCGATCATCAGCGAGGGCAGGAAGCCGAACAGATAGCTGTATTGCAGGGATTTGAAGAACACCGCGAACAGCTTGCCGACCTCACCGAGACTGGTCTGGGTCCAATAGCCGGACTGATAGGTCGTCGTCAGCAGCAACAGGAACCCGCCCACGAACGGGCCAACCAGCGCAAACACGAGATAGCGTTTCATCAGGCACCCTCATCCTTCGGCCCCGTTATAGCAGCGCTGCGGGAACCTTGAATAGCGGCGGGTGGCGGCTCTGCGCCGGGAACAAGCGGCATAGCGACGAGTTCAGACAGGACTTGAAACGCACGTGTCAGATTTGGAGCCGCCGATGTCCCGCAAACTGTTCTTCCTGGCGACGATCGCGCTGACGGCCGTGAGCGGCCTGTCGAGCGCGCCCGCTTTCGCACAAGGCCATATGGGTTCGCCGCAGGAGCAGCAGGCCTGTTCGCGGGACGCCTCGCGCTTCTGCCGCAAGGACCTCGGCAACGACATGGCGGTACAAGGCTGCTTGCAAGCCAACCGGGCCAAACTGTCGCGGTCTTGCAGCAAGGTCTTTCAGAGCCACGGCATGTGAGGACCGGAACCATCCCCGGCGAACGGAGAGTGAAGCCATGTTGCGCGACGAACAGCTCTCGATCCTGAGGGACATCAGCCAATCGGTCGCCTTCGCCGATGATCGGCAAGGCAAGGTGGGACAACTGATCGCCGACGGCTACGTGATGAAGGACGGCGATCTGTTCGAGCTCACCGCCAAGGGCGTTACGGCTGTCGAGGAGCACGCTGCACTTGCCGCAAGCGATGCGGAACAAGCCAGCGTGTCCTCCGATCGGTTGATCTGATCGGACGCGAGTCGCATTGTGCGTGACGTGCGCGCAACAATTGCGATTTCCTTTTTGCCTGCCATTGCGGCCGCGCGACAATGGCGCATACTTGAATCGGGCGGCGCAGCACTTTTCGATTCGAACATCACGAGAGATCGAGCGACCACATGCGGGATTGAGATCCCGGCGTGAAGGCTGTGACATGCGGCAGATCAAGCCGCGTGCGGCGCCCCAAAACCAAGTGGCTCAAGCCCACGGAACTCGGGGACGCATTCCGCATGACACGCTACCAGACCATCGCAACTCTCTTCGCCGTCACAACGGCAGCCATCGCATTCCAGACATCGCCCAGCCTTTCCTTCTCATCCGAAGCGCAGCAGATGTGCTCCGGCGATGCCATGCGGCTGTGCTCGAGCGAGATCCCCGACATCCCCAGGATCAGGGCCTGCATGGTGCAGAAAAAGGCTCAGGTCAGCCCCGGCTGCCGCGCCGTGATGGACCGCGAGGCCGCAGCCGCGACAGGATCGCGCAAGCGGGAAGCTGCCGCGCAGTAGAGAGAGCGTACCTGCGGCCATCCTTTGAGACGCCCGCCCAAGGGGCGGGCCCTCAGGATGAGGTCTCGTTTCGCGGCGAGATATCAAACCCTCATGGTGAGGAGCCCGCCAAGGCGGGCGTCTCGAACCATGCAGGCCGAGGTCTCACGGAGTAGAGATCTAGTCGCCCCACTGCGCGAAGGCGTCGTTGAAGGCGCGCTCGCCGGGAGCGCCCTTCTCGATGGCGATGATCGCGCGGCGCTGGTTGGCGTAGACCAGGGGCACGTCGAACCAGGAGCGCTCTTTCAGCAGCTGGACGTTGCGCCCGCGGTCGGCGTCGACGTTGGAGAGGCCGACCAGGAAGAAGCCGTCGGTGACCTTGACCGCGAGGCCTGCGAGCGGCGTGCCGCGTGCCTGCTCGTTCGACTTCATCAGGATGCCCGGCACATTGGAGACGCCGCCGCCCGGAAAGTCCGGCGGCAGGACGAAGGTCAGCTCCGCGGTATGGCTTGCCGGCAGCGAGGAGTCGGTGTTGCGGCGGAACGACATCGTCATCTTGAACTTGCGGTCGGGGATCTCGATGTCGGCGCGCACTGCGACGTCGGCCTTCTGGTTGCCCGACGCCTTGATCGGCTCGAGCCGCCACACCACCGAGCCGACATATTGCTTGCCCTTCGGATCGGATGGATCCTCGTCATAGAGCACGACCTTCTGCGCCACCGGCGCGACCGGCTGGTCGCTGGCGGAGGGCTGGCCGACGCGATCTGGAATCTTGGGCTTGCTCTGCGGCTGAGACGAATCCCTGGGCGCCTCCACCACCTGTGTCGGCGAAGACTTCAACAGGTTGGTGGCGGTCTGCACCAGTTGCTTGCCCCAGAGGATGCCGGCGCCGACCAGGATCAGCACGATGCCGACGGCGATCGCGCTCTTGAACGGAAACACGGAGCCGGTTCGGGCGCGCTTCTTCTTGGGTTCGCGGTCGAGAACGGGGATGTGCGGACGCTGCGGCTGCGACTGCGGCGCGTAGCGCTCGGCCTCCTCGATCGATTCGTCGTAGGAGTAGGGCGCGTCCGCCCCGGCGGCGCGATTCTCCAGGCTCGGCTCGAGCCGGTCGAATTCCGGCGAGGGCGAAGGCACGTTGGCGTAGGTGCGGCGCGCGGCGCGGTTGGCCTGCGCGGCGGCGCCGCCGAGATCATTGGCGTCGGCCGTGATGTCGCGGAAGCCGCGCACGCCCGGTGCCGGCGGCAGCGGCGGCGGCGGACCCATGTCCGGCGGACGGCGCACACTTGCGCGATCACGTCCAGCCGGCGGAGGCTCCGGCATCGACGGCGGTGCCGGCGGACCCGGCTGGCGCGGCGCGTCGAAACGCGGAGCCCGCGGCGCACGCGGGGCGTCGCCCTGGTCATCGACGTTGAAGGAGGGCCGGTCGGCGCGCGGCGGCGGCGGCGCCGGACGGGTGCGCGGCGGGGTCGCGGTTTGGGGCGCGGGCGAGTTGCCCTCGGTGGCGCGGGTGCTGGCGCGGCGGAAGGCATCGCCGCTGCCGCTGCTGCGGGCGCCGCCAGCGGGGCGCGAGGCCTCGCGGGCACGCTGGGCAGCCTCTGATTCGACCTTGCGGACGGCCTCTTCCAGCGACAGGCGCTCGCGGGTGATCTCGGATTCGGAGAGGGGCGGCTGCACGCTGCGGAGCTGCGCGATCAGCGCCGTGCGCGCCCGCTCGTAAAGCGCGCGACGGCTCTCGCCGGGAGCGTTGGGGTCCAGGGCGGCAATAGCGCGGGCGATCAGCGGATAGTAATCAGCCATTTCTACTCAATTATACGCGCGTCCCGGTAAGAGATCGTTAAGCCTCAAACGGATTTTGTACCAGGATAGTATCCTCGCGTTCGGGGCTGGTGGAAAGCAGCGCGACCGGGCACCCCACCAATTCCTCGATCCGGCGGACATATTTAATCGCCTGGGCCGGCAACTGGGCCCAGGACCGCGCATTGGCGGTCGGCTCCTTCCAGCCCTCGATGGTCTCGTAGATCGGCTCGACCCGGGCCTGGGCGCCCTCGCCGGCGGGGAAGTGGTCGATCTCCTTGCCGTCCAGCTTGTAGCCGGTGCAGACCTCGATCGTGTCGAAGCCGTCCAGAATGTCGAGCTTGGTCAGCGCCAGACCGTTGATGCCGCAGGTCCGGACCGCCTGGCGAACCAGAACCGCATCGAACCAGCCGCAGCGGCGCGGACGCCCGGTATTGGTGCCGAACTCGCGGCCGCGCTCGCCGATCTTGCGGCCGGTCTCATTGTCCTGCTCGGTCGGGAACGGGCCCTGGCCGACGCGGGTCGTATAGGCTTTGCAGAGGCCCAGCACATAGCCGACCGCGGCGGGGCCGAGGCCCGAACCGGTCGCGGCCTGCGCCGCCACCGTGTTGGACGAGGTGACGTAAGGGTACGTGCCGTGATCGACATCGAGCAGCGCGCCTTGCGCGCCCTCGAACAGCATGCGCTTGCCCTCGCGCCGCTTGATGTCGAGCAGCCGCCACACCGTCTCGGCATAGGGCAAGAGCTGCGGCGCGAGCGCGGTCAATTCCTTCAGGATCTCCTTGCCGTCAAACTCCGGCAGGCCCAGTCCGCGGCGCAATGCATTGTGATGCGCCAGCAGCCGGTCGATCTTGTGCGGCAGCGTATCGAGATCGGCGAGGTCCATCAGGCGGATAGCGCGGCGGCCGACCTTGTCCTCATACGCCGGGCCGATGCCGCGGCGGGTGGTGCCGATCGCGGTTGCCGCGTTGGCAGATTCGCGATGCGCGTCGAGTTCGCGATGCAGCGGCAGGATCAGGGTGACGTTCTCGGCGACCCGCAAGTTTTCCGGGCTGATGGCGACGCCCTGAGCACGCAGCTTGGTGACCTCGTCGAGGAAGGCGGTGGGATCGAACACCACGCCGTTGCCGATCACCGACAGCTTCTGCTCGCGCAGCACGCCCGAGGGCAGCAGCGCCAGCTTGTAGGTCTTGCCGTTGATCACCAGCGTGTGGCCGGCGTTATGGCCACCCTGGAAACGGACGACGATGTCCGCCTGCTCCGACAACCAGTCGACGATCTTGCCCTTTCCTTCGTCGCCCCACTGGGCGCCGACGACGACAACATTGGCCATTCGCGGGTAATCCCTATGCAATCTGTTAGATGCGCCCAGCCCAATCACGGCCGGGGCCGCTCGAACGCGAGGCAGCCAACCGGATAAAGGATGCAGCCTCTGTAAGCAAGCAAGAACGGGGCTTTTTCGGGGCCCAATGCCCTATCCAAGCCCTTGATATCCCCTAAAAATCCGCTTTGTCGGATGGGCTCTACGACGTTAGGCCCGGATGCAGCCGTCGACCACTTCGATGATGCGGTCGCAGCAATGGTCGAGCTCGAGGTCAAGGCGATGCAGCACCTCGTTTCAGTCGGCAGATGCCGACGAAGCCAGGGCGCCCGCGGCCGTCCAAATTGCGGTAGGTCAACAGGTTACACCGAATTTCGAGGCAGTTACCTGACGAGACACTTGAAGGAGCCTCGCTTGTCGGACAGTCCAGCGCACGCCGACAACCGCTTCTGGCGTCTTTCACCCGATCAGCTCTGCAAGCGACTGGGCTGCGGCCTCACAGGCCTGACCGCCGCGGACGCCTCCGAGCGCCTCGCACGCTTTGGGCCGAACAGCGACGCGCGGCCGCGCGTCGAGGGGGCGGCGCGCGCGATCATGCGCCGGCTGCTGGAGCCGCTGTCGCTGATCCTGCTGGTTGCCGGCATCGTCTCGATGCTCACCGGCGACGATATCGGCGGGCTCATCATTGTCCTGATACTCGTGCTCTCGATCGGGCTCGACACCATCCAGGAAGGCCATGCGTTGCAGGCCGCGGAAGTGCTCCGCCGATCGGTGGCGCTCAAGGCCGAAGTCAGACGCGACAACGACTTCCGCGAGATCGACGTCGATCGGCTCGTGCCCGGCGACATCCTGCGCGTCCGTTCAGGCGACATCATTCCTGCGGACGCGCTTATCCTGGAGTGCACAGCCTTCACCGCGGGCGAAGCGGCGCTCACCGGCGAACCCTATCCGGTCCAGAAGCGCGCCGGTGCCACCACCGACCCGGACGACAAGTCGAATGCACTGTTTCGCGGCGCCGTCGCGCAAACCGGCGAAGCGATCGCGCTCGTCGTCAAGACCGGACGCGACACGGTGTTCGGAGCGGCGGCCTCCGCGCTTGCGGAGGCCCAGACGCCTTCGCCGTTCGAGCGCGACTTGCGCGAATTCGGCCTCGTGATCGCGCGCGCTACGCTCGCACTGGTGCTGGTCGTGCTCACCGTCCGCGTGGTGTTCGGCCGCCCCGTGATGGACTCGCTGCTGTTTGCCGTCGCGCTCGCGGTCGGGTTGACGCCGGAACTGCTGCCGATGATCACCACGGTGACGCTGTCGCGCGGCGCGCTGCGCATGGCCGGCCGCAAGGTGATCGTCAAGCGCCTCGCCGCGATCCACGATCTCGGCGCCATGACCGTCTTGTGCACGGACAAGACGGGCACGCTGACCTCCGCCGAGATCACGCTGGCCAAGAGCCTCGATGCCGCCGGCAAGGACGATGCCCGCGCCGCGCGGCTCGGCGCCATCGCCGCGAAACTCGGCGGCGATCGCGGCTCGCTCGACGCGGCGCTGGTTGCCGGCCAGTCGAATGCCGCACAGGGCTGGACGCTTGCCGGCAGGCAGGCGTTCGACTTTTCACGGCGGTTGGGATCCGTGCTCGCGACCGGTCCCGAAGGCGTGCTGCTCATCGTCAAGGGCGCGCCGGAGGCGGTGCTCGAGCTGTGCGTGATGGATGACGGCGCCCGGACCCGCGCGATCGCCCGCGTGCACGAGCTGGCGAGCGAAGGGCTCCGCAGCATCGCGATCGCCTCGCGCCCGTGGACCGGCGCAACGCGCGAGGTCGAGACCGCCGACGAGACCGATCTCGTCTTCGAAGGTTTTTGCGCCTTCGCCGACCCGCCGAAGCCGACGGCAGCGGCTGCGATCGCACGGCTCGCGGCAACCGGCATCACGCTGAAGATCCTGTCGGGCGACGATCCGGTGGTGGTGAAGCGGCTCGCCGGCCTGGTCGGGCTGAACGCCGACCGCGTATTATCGGGAGCCGACATCGCCGAGCTCAGCGACGAAGCGCTGGCAGTCCAGGTTCAATCGACCGACGCCTACGGCCGGCTAGCGCCCGACCAAAAGTCACGCATCGTGAAGGCGCTTCAGGCCGGCGGCGCGGTGGTCGGCTTTCTCGGCGACGGCATCAACGACGCGCCGGCGCTGAAGGCCGCCGATATCGGCCTGTCGGTCGAAGGCGCGACCGGCGTGGCGCAGGCCGCCGCCGACATCATCCTGCTCGCTTCGGATCTCGAAGTCGTCGCCGACGGCGTCGAAGAGGGCCGGCGCACCTTCGCCAACATCATGAAATATGTCCGGATGGGCGCGAGCTCGAATTTCGGCAACATGCTGTCGATGGCGATCGCCTCGATGGCGCTGCCGTTCTTGCCGATGCTGCCGACGCAGATACTGCTCAACAACCTGCTCTACGATCTCTCCGAGCTCGGCATTCCCTTCGACCAGGTCTCGCGCGCGGCCACCGCGCAGCCGCAGGTCTGGAGCATGACGCGGCTGGCGCGTTTCGCCGCGATCATGGGGCCGTTGTCCTCGGTCTTCGACTTCCTGACCTTCGGCGCCCTGCTCTATCTGTTCAACGCCTCGCCGGAGGAATTCCGGACCGCATGGTTCCTCGAATCCATGGCGACGCAGATCCTCGTCATTTTCATCATTCGCACCAATGGCCGACCGTGGCGCAACTGGCCCGATCCGGTGCTGTCCGCCTCCTCTCTGGTCGCCTTGCTGGTCGCGATGGCGGTGCCGTTCACGCCGGTCGGTGCATGGTTCGGCTTCGTGACGCCGCCACCGCTCATGATGGCCGGCATCGCGCTTCTGGTCGTGATCTATCTCGCCTGTGCCGAACTGTTGAAGCCATTTGCGATCCGTGCCGGACTGAAGGGTTGAGCGAGGTTCCGGCCACTGCCGCGCATGGACGCGATGCGCCTCGCGCCATTGATATCGGCCGGATTTCCGTGTCTTTGAACGGGCCGGGTCTGAACCGGCCCGGGTGCCGCCGGGCCGGAGGCTCGGCGCATGACGCGGGGCCACAACAATCCAATGTCCGCCACCGACGAGACCACCGGCGCCGCCACGTCCGGCCACAACTGGATCGCCAACCAGCCTTATCTGCTGCTCAGCATCACCGCGCTGTGCTGGGCCGGCAATGCCATCGTTGGGCGGCTGGCCGCCGGTCACATCCCGCCGGTGACGCTGTCGTTCCTGCGCTGGTTCTTCGCCTTCCTGCTGGTGCTGCCGTTCGCCTGGAAACACCTCGCGCAGGACTGGCCCGCGATCCGCGGCAAGCTCGGCCTGATGGTCACGCTCTCGATCACCGGCATCGGCGCCTTCAACACGCTGCAATATTGGGCGCTCGAGCATACGCAGGCGCTCAACACTCTCCTTTTGCAATCCGCCGCGCCACTGGTCGTGGCGCTGTGGTCGCTGGCCATCCTCGGCGTGCGCCTCACCGCGGCGCAGGCCTTCGGCGTGCTGCTGTCGATGTGCGGCGTGCTGATCATCCTGCTGCATGGCGATTTCACCACGCTGTCGAACATCGATTTCAACAAGGGCGACCTCATCTTCGTCGTCGCGCTGATCATCTTCGCGCTGTATTCGGTGCTGACCTTGAAGCGGCCGCCGATGCACGGCCTGTCGTTCCTCGCCTTCACTTTCGGCTGCGGTGCTGCCTGTCTCATTCCGCTGGAGGTCTGGGAGTTGTCCGCGCGTCCCGTGATGAAGCTCGACGGGCCGAACCTCCTGACCCTGTTCTATGTCGCGGTGTTCCCCTCGACGCTTGCCTATCTCTGCTTCAATCGCGGTGTCCGGCTGATCGGCGCCAACCGAGCCGCGCCGTTCTTCCATGTCGTGCCGGTGTTCGGCTCGATCATGGCAATGGCGTTCTTAGGCGAGCACCCGCAGGCCTTCCACTTCATCGGCTTCGCGCTGGTGCTGGCCGGCGTGTTCGTGGCGTCACGGAAGCAGGCGAGCTAGGCTTATACGTCGAACTACTCTGCGCTTCCTTCTCCCCTTGCGGGAGAAGGTGGCGCGAAGCGCCGGATGAGGGGTTGTCTCTCTGCATGCAATGCGAATTGGACTCGCGGAGAGAGACCCCTCACCCGTCTCGCCGCTATCGCGGCGAGCCACCCTCTCCCGCAAGGGGAGAGGGAAAGAGCACGTGCCTACTTCACTTTGAACTTGCTGTACGCTTCGTTGGTCGCAATGATGACGTGCTCGGCGCAGGCGTTGACGCGATGCGGATCGGCCTCCGTCTCGTAGGCCTCCGACGTCATCATGTCGACGAAAGCCGCAACCGTGGGATAATGGACCAGCGCCACGAAATCCCAGTTGTTGCCCTGCTGCGGGCCTAGCGCGACCGCCTTGGCGTCGCCGGTCCAGAGCAGCGTGCCGCCGCGCGCCTTGATCATCGGCACTGTGACCGCACTGTAGCGCAAATAGGCGTCCCAGCCGGAACCGTTGCCGTCGCCGGAGCGCGCATGGAAGCGCATCAGGTTCAGCATCACCACCGGTGCATGCCGATCGAGCCGCTCCAGGCCGTCGATGTTCAACATATTAACCGCCAATGCCGCCTCCTCTGGTCATGCCTGCATTGTAGCATTGCGGCCGCGTGCCTTGTGTCACGACGTAAATCCGGCGCAAGCTTGCATCCAACGCAAATGACGATCGCCTCGCCCGCGCCACCGGCCTCCAATCCCGCCAGTTGGCTCAACAACCAGCCTTATCTGCTGCTCAGCCTGAGCTCGCTGTTCTGGGCCGGCAACATCGTGCTCGCGCGCCACGTCGGCGCGCATGTGCCACCGCTGACGGTGACCACGATCCGCTGGTTCGGCGTGTTCCTGATCCTCCTGCCGTTCGCCTGGCCGCACCTGAAGCGCGACTGGCCGAATTTGCGCAAGAGCCTGCCGCTGATGCTGTTCCTGTCGCTGGTGGGCTTTGCCTTCAACAACGCGATCTCGTACTGGGCGATGCAGTACACGGAGGCGCTGAACGCGCTGCTGATCCAGTCGGCCGGACCGCTGTTCGTGGCGCTGTGGTCGCTGGTGCTCTTCGGCGTACGGCTGACCGGTGCGCAGCTCGCCGGCATCGGGATCTCGCTTCTCGGCGTGCTGATCATCATCCTGCGCGGCGATCTCGCCGCGCTCGCGAGCATCAGCTTCAACAGGGGCGACATCATGTTCGCCTCCTCGCTGGTGGCGTTCGGGATCTACTCCGCCTTCATCCCGCGGCGACCGAAGATCCACCAACTCTCCTTTCTCTCCTTCACCACCTGCTGCGGCGCGACGATGCTGCTGCCGACCGCGATCTGGGAGGCCTGGAGCGGCCGCGTCCTGCAACTCGACGCGGTGACGCTGGGGACACTGGGCTATATCCTGATCTTTCCCTCGACGCTGGCCTATCTGTTCTTCAACCGGGGCGTGGCGCTGATCGGCCCGAACCGCGCCGCGCCGTTCTTCCATCTGGTGCCGGTGTTCGGCTCGGCGATGGCGATCCTGCTGCTCGGCGAAAAGATCCAGCCGTTCCACCTGATCGGCTACCTGCTGGTGCTCGCCGGCGTCGTGATCGCCTCGCGCCAGGGGTCTGCGGTAAAGTAATTCCGCTGCGCAAGACGAGGCGACGAACTCGCGCCTTCCGATTTCGACGAGGAGACGCTAGGTTCCCCGCCAACGAAAAAAGAGGGAACGACCAGACATGCTTTCAGCGTTGATCCGAAACCTGCGTGCCATCGGCACGGCCGCCCTTTGTCTCGCTGCCGCATCCGCGGCGCAGGCCGACAACTATCCGAGCCGCAACATCACGCTGGTGCTGCCGTTCGCGGCCGGCAGCGGCACCGACACCACGACGCGGCTGATCTCGCAGCATTTGTCGCAGGCCCTCGGCGTCGGCATCGTCATCGAGAACAAGGCGGGCGCCAACGGCATGATTGCCGCCACCTATGTCGCGCGCGCCGCGCCCGACGGCTACACGCTGCTGGTGACCACCAACACCACGCATTCGGCCAATCCCTATCTGCTCAAAAGCCTGACCTACGATCCGGTCAAGGACTTCACCCCGATCGCGCGTACCGGCGACCTGCCCTTCATGCTGGTGATCCACCCGGAGGTGCCGGCCAAGACCGTCGGCGAACTCATCGCCTACGGCAAGGCCAATCCGGGCAAGCTGAGCTACGCCTCGGGCTCGTCCTCGGCGATCGTGTCGGGGGCGACCTTTGCGCACAATGCCGGGCTCGACCTCCTGCACGTGCCCTACAAGAGCTCGCCGCCGGCGCTCAACGACGTCATGGGCGGCCGCGTCTCGATGATGTTCGTGGACATCCTGACCGGCCTGCCGCATGTCCAGGGCAACGCGCTACGTGCGCTCGCCGTCACGACGAAGGACCGCTCGTCGCTGGTGCCGAACCTGCCCTCGATGCAGGAGGCCGGCGTGAAGGACTTCGACATCTCGTCGTGGCAGGGCTATTTCGGCCCCGCCGGCATGCCCAAGGAGATCGTGACGCGGCTCAATGCCGAGATCCGGAAGATCGTCGAGAAGCCGGAGATCAAGGCGCAGCTCGCCACCCTCGGCATGGACGCGTTTTCAGGCACGCCGGAGCAGCTCGGCACGTTCGTGAACGAACAGCTCGTGTTGTGGGAGAAGCTGATCCGAGAGGCGGGGATCGAGAAGCAGTAGGACGGTATCGTGTCCCGGACGCGGCGCAGCGCGAAGCGGTGCGACGCAGAGCCGGGACCCAGAATGCGGCAGCATGGGCCCCGGCTCTGCAGCGCACCGCTGAAGAAGCGCTACGCTGCGTCCGGGGCACGAGGCCTGCCTTATGCTGCGCGCACCTTGGCGAGGAAGCCGTCGACTGCGCTGCGCAGCGCGCCGGACTGGCTGTCGAGCTCGCGGGCGTTGGTGAGCACGTCGGCTGCCGCCGTGCCGGTCGCTTCCGCGGCCGAGGTGACGCTGCCGATATTGGCGTTGATCTCGCTCGAACCGGCCGCGACCGACTGAATGTTGCGGGCGATCTCGCGGGTGGCCTCGCCCTGCTGCTCGATCGACGCGGAAATGCCCGCCGTGATCTCGCTCATCTCGGCGATGGTCTGGGTGATGCCGCCGATGGCGGCGACGGCATCGCTGGTCGAGGTCTGCATCGCCGCGACCTGAGCGGAGATTTCCTCGGTGGCCTTGGCGGTCTGGTTGGCGAGCGCCTTGACTTCGGAAGCGACGACGGCGAAGCCACGGCCGGATTCGCCGGCACGCGCCGCCTCGATGGTGGCGTTCAGGGCGAGCAGATTGGTCTGTGCCGCGATCGAGTGGATCAACTTGACCACCTCGCCGATCTTCTCGGCGCCGGTGGAGAGTTCCTGCACCGTGGCATTGGTGCGCTCGGCGTCGTTGACGGCGCGGCTCGCCACTTCGGTCGAGCGGGTGACCTGGCGGGAGATTTCCGCAACCGAGCTCGACAGCTCTTCGGCGGCCGCCGCTACCGTGCCGACATTGCCCGACGCTCTCTGCGAGGCCGCGCCGACGGTCGCCGCACGCGAAGAGGCGTCGCTGGCGGTGGCGGTCATCGATTGCGCGGTGGCTTGCATGCCCGTCGCGGCCGAGGAGACCGAGCGGACGATGCCGTTGACGCTGCGTTCGAAGTCGCTGGCGATACCTTCCATCGCGCTGCGACGTTCCGCCGCGACACGATCCTTGGCATCGGCTTCGGTCTTCTCGAGGTCGCGAATGCGCAGTGCGTTGTCCTTGAAGATCTGGACGGTCGACGCCATTGCGCCGACCTCGTCGCCACGGCCGACGCCGGGAATGTCGCCCTCGAGCTTGCCCTCGGCGAGATCCTTCATGCGGGCGCCGAGCAGAACCAGCGGACCGCTGATGCTACGGCCGAGCAGCCAGGCGACGCTTCCGGCGACGATGACGATGCCGAACATGGCAAGACCGAGCAGCCAGTAGACCGGGCCCATCTTCGCGTCGATGTCGTCGAGATAGGCGCCCGTGCCGAGATACATCTCGAGTTCGGGGACAGCCACCGCGTAGCCCATCTTGCGGATCAAGCCTTCCTGGCCCGGTTTCGCGTATTCATAGGTCAAAAGGATCGAACCGTTAGCCTTCGCGCCGTTCATCAGCTCCCAGGACAGTTTGCGGCCATTGGTCAGAACTTCCATGCGGTTGCTACCGATCTGCTTTGGATCTGGCGCCAGCTGCGTGATACCGTCATAGGACGTCCCGAATAGATAACCGGCGCCTTTGTCATAGGTCATCGCGTTGCCATAGCGGCGAAGATCAGCCATCGCGGCGTCCTTCGTCATCTCGCCTGCATCCACCCGCTTTTTCAGCGCTACCGCATAGTTGCGGCCCATGTCGACGATGGCCTTGGCCTGCTCGATGCGCGCGTTCACCATCTCCTGCTTCATCAGGTATCCGGCGAGGACCCCGGAAATGCACAGGCCGAACAAGGTGACGCCGACGAGAATGCCGAGCTTGGGGGCGATCTTCAGATTGCTCAATTTCACGGGATGCTCCGGCAACAAAGGGATAAGGACGCGCGAGTGAATCAGTCGAAATCAAATTAATTTTTAGAGGGTGACCCCTTAGCAAGCTGTTACGGGGCGCCCCGTAGAAGCCCGGAGAAGACGCCAAACCAGTCATATAAATCGCCTCAACGACAACCGGGAATTGTACGCGCCCTCTCTGATTTCGCGTAAAAGACGCAAAGGCCCGCGCAAAGTCCGGGTCACAACAAGAAACCAAATCGGGAGCAGGATATGCCGAAATACAGGGTGGTGACGCCGAAGGGCGCGAGCTTCACGGTCGCGAGCAGCGACTACTCCTACGAGCGTGAGGCGCTCGATCCGATCGACGCCGAGATCGTCGAGGCGCCGTCCGACGAGGCCGGGTTCATCGCCGCCGCGAAGACAGCGGACGCCATCTACGCCAAGGGCATCCCGATCACCAAGACCATCATCGACGCGCTGGAGAGCTGCAAGGTCATCACGCTCGGCTCGGTCGGCGTCGACAGCGTCGACATCAAGGCCGCAACCGCGCGCGGCATTCCCGTCACCAACATCCCCGACACCTTCATCGAGGAGGTCGCCGACCATGCCATGATGCTGCTGCTCTCAGGCTTCCGCCGGCTGGTCGAGCAGGACCGGATGGTGCGCAGCGGCCGCTGGGCCGAGGGCAGGCCGGCGTTGTCGAAGATCCCACGGCTGATGGGCCAGACGCTCGGCTTCATCTCGTTCGGCCGCGTCGCGCGTGCAGTGGCGAAACGCGCAGCTCCCTTCGGCCTGCGGATGATGGCCTACGATCCTTTCATCCAGGAAACGCTGATGTCCGACCACGGCGTGATTCCGGCGACGCTGAACGAGGTGTTGTCGCAATCCGACTTCGTCTCGATGCACGCCCCCGCCCGGCCCGAGGTGCACCACATGCTCACCGAGAAGCACTTCCGGCAGATGAAGAAGGGCTCGGTCTTCATCAACACGGGCCGCGGCGCCACCGTGGACGAGGAAAGCCTGATCAAGGCGCTTCAGGAGGGCTGGATCGCCCATGCCGCCCTCGATGTGCTGGAGAAGGAGCCGCCCTCGCACAACAATCCGCTGCTCGGCATGGAAAACGTCACCCTGACCGCCCATGTCGCCTCCGCCTCGGCACGGTTTGACGAGGCGCGCAAGCGCCGGGTGGGCTACGAATTGTCACTGGTGCTTCAGGGCATGTGGCCGGTAAGCTGCGTCAATCCGTCGGTGCTGCAAGACACCGCGCTCCGCCGCTGGCAGCCTGTCAGCATGGACCGCGGCCCGAACAGCTAGGCGGGACGGCCGCGAAGGCGCGCCGGCAACCGGAAAGACCCTTCACCGGCGATCAACGCCGGGAAGGGAAACACATAGGGAGGAACCGATGAGGAACGACATCACACGTCGTGATGCCTTGGCGCTGGGCCTGTCCGCTGCGGCAATCGCGGCAACCGGTGCTCCGGCAAATGCCCAATCCGCGATCAAGGCCGCGGACGTCCCCACACCGAAACTGCCGATCGAGAAAGGCGCATCCCTGCGCATGCTGCGACCGGTACGCTTCGTCCAGGCCGACGAGGACGTGTTCCGCGCCAATGCGGCAAAATTCACCAAGGAGACCGGCGTCGAGGTCAAGGTCGATTTCGTCGGCTGGGAGGATATCAACCAGCAGACCGCGGTGACCTCGAATTCCGGCGCCGGTCCCGACATTATCATCGGCTTTTCCGACGCACCGCACATCTATGTCGACAAGCTGGTCGAGCTGACCGACGTCGCCGATTATCTCGGCAAACGCTACGGCGGCTGGCTGCCGCTGGCGCAGCGCTACGGCAAGAAGAACAAGAGCCCCACTTGGATCGGGCTGCCGTTCGGAGCCACCGCGGGCCCCGTGATCTACCGCAAGTCCATCCTGCAATCGGTCGGCTTCGACAAGGTGCCGGAAGACCATGCCGGAATCCTCGACCTGTGTCAGAAGCTCCAGAAGGCCGGCAAGCCGGCGGGCTTCGCGCTCGGCAATGCCAAGGGAGACGGCAACGGGTTCGCAAGCTGGGCGCTATGGTCGCACAACGCGGCCCTGCTCGACGAGGAGGGCAACGTCGTCATCAACAGCAAGGAGACCATCGCCGCGCTGAACTGGGTCAAGCAGCTCTACCCGACCTTCATCGCCGGCACGACGTCCTGGAATGACGTCAGCAACAACCGCGCCTACGCCGCGCAGGAGATCGCGCTGACCGCCAACGGCGTCTCGCTGTATTTTTCGCTGAAGAACGATCCGGCAACCAAGGCGATCGCCGACGACAGCGAGCATCAGTTGCTGCCGAAGGGCTTGGCCAAGGTCTCGCCGATGGCGGGCCTGACGCTGAACGCCATGGTGTTCAAGCACAGCCAGTACCCCAACGCCGCAAAGGCCTTCCTGCAATACATGCTGGAAAAGGACCAGTACGAGCCTTGGCTCAACGCCAATTCCGGCTACTGGTCCCAGCCGCTGGCCGCCTATGCCGAGGCCGGCGTGTGGTCGCAGGACCCCAAGGTGAAGCTGTTCAAGGACACGATGAACAGCACCTATTACGACGGCTACGCGGGCCCGATCTCGACCGCGACCGGTGCGGTGAGCGCCGACTACGTGCTGATTCAGATGTTCGCGTCCGTCGCGACCGGCGCTGCCACACCGGAAGCCGCGGCCGCGGAAGCCGAGCAGCGCTGCAAGCGGTACTTCCGGCGGCAGAAGTAACGCCGGACAGAAGCGCGTCATTGCGAGCGAAGCGAAGCAATCCAGCCTGTCTCCACGGTTACAGCCCGGATTGCTTCGTCGCTTCGCTCCTCGCAATGACGGGCGTGGTGACTTCCAGAGACAGGACAACGACCCGATGTCCGTGACCACACTTCCCACTCTCGCCCTCGCACGACGGCAGCCCTCCTGGCTGGTACGCCTGTTCGACTACAAGCCGTTCCTGATCGTGATGTGCCTCGCACCCGCGATCGGGCTGCTCGCGGTGTTCCTGACCTATCCGCTAGGCCTCGGCATCTGGCTCGCCTTCACCGACACCACGATCGGCAGAAAGGGCGACTTCGTCGGCTTCGAAAATTTCCAGTATCTGCTCACCGATCCCCTGTGGTGGAACGCGGTGTTCTACAGCGTGGTCTACACTGGGATCGCGACCTTCGGGAAGTTCGCGCTGGGCTTCTGGCTCGCGCTGCTGCTCAACAACCATTTTCCGTTCAAGAGCCTGTTGCGTGCCATCATCCTGATGCCCTGGATCGTGCCGACGGTGCTCTCGGCGCTGGCGTTCTGGTGGATCTACGATCCGCAGTTCTCGATCATCTCCTACCTTCTGGTCGACGTGTTGCACTGGCGCACCACCAATATCGACTTCCTCGGCTCGCCCTGGCCGGCGCGCTTCTCGCTGATCGCCGCCAACATCTGGCGCGGCATTCCCTTCGTCGCGATCTCGCTGCTGGCGGGCCTGCAGACCATTTCGCCCTCGCTTTACGAGGCCGCGATGCTCGATGGCGCCACCGCCTGGCAGCGCTTCCGCTACATCACCTTCCCGATGATGATGCCGATCCTCGCCATCGTCATGACCTTCTCGATCATCTTCACCTTCACCGACTTCCAGCTCGTCTACGCCATCACCCGTGGCGGTCCCGGCAACTCAACGCATTTGCTGGCCACGCTGGCCTTCCAGCGCGGCATTGCCGGTGGCGAGCTCGGCGAGGGCGCGGCGATCGCGGTGTCGATGATCCCGTTCCTCGTGTTCGCGACGCTGTTCTCTTATTTCGGCCTGGCGCGCCGCAAATGGCAGCAGGGAGAGAGCAATGACTGATACCGCCGCCCAACCGGCCGCCGTCGCCACCACACCGCCGGACACCATGGCCTGGGATTCCGGGCTGCGACGGCTGATGATGATCTATCTGCCGCTCGGCTGCTTCGTGCTGATCCTCCTGTTTCCGTTCTACTGGATGACGATCACGTCGTTCAAGCCGAACGCAGAGCTGATGAACTACAAGGAGCACAATCCGTTCTGGATCTCCTCGCCGACGCTGGCGCACATCAAGCACCTCTTGTTCAATACCGCCTATCCGCGCTGGCTATGGACGACGATGCTGGTCGCGATCGGCTCGACCACGCTGTCGCTGATCGCGAGCACGCTTGCCGCCTATGCGATCGAACGCCTGCGCTTCCGCGGCAGCCCCTATGTCGGGCTGGGCATTTATCTCGCCTATCTCGTGCCGCC
The DNA here is from genome assembly GCF_003020115.1 of Bradyrhizobium sp. MOS002. Taxonomy (GTDB): domain Bacteria; phylum Pseudomonadota; class Alphaproteobacteria; order Rhizobiales; family Xanthobacteraceae; genus Bradyrhizobium. The sequence goes on along the minus strand of NZ_PYFX01000002.1, from coordinate 711,731 downwards.
GTCGATCCTGTTCATTCCGCTCGCAACCGTGGTCGTGCAATTCGGCCTGTTCGACAGCCCGCTTGCCCTGATCCTGGTCTATCCGACCTTCCTGGTGCCGTTCTGCACCTGGCTCCTGATCGGCTATTTCAAGTCGATCCCCTACGAACTCGAGGAATGCGCGCTGGTGGACGGCGCCACCAGGCTCCAGATCCTGCGGCGGATCACGCTGCCGCTGGCGGTGCCCGGTCTGATCTCGGCCGGCATTTTCTCCTTCACGCTGTCCTGGAACGAGTTCATCTACGCGCTCGCCTTCATCCAGAGCGGTGCCAACAAGACGGTGCCGGTCGCGATCCTGACCGAGCTCGTCACCGGCGACGTCTACCAGTGGGGCGCGCTGATGGCGGGATCGCTGCTCGGGTCGCTGCCGGTTGCGATCTTCTACTCGCTGTTCGTCGATTACTACGTGTCGTCGCTGACGGGCGCGGTAAAGGAGTAACGCGCGGCTGCGCACAGGCGCAGTCGATCGTGCTATCGTGATAGACCGCTTGCTGCATTGGCCCCACGCTCCATCGTGACAGCGGGGGCGATTGTTGGCGCCGTCGATTGTCGCTTCAGAAAGCGGGAATTGCATGCGTTCGCCAAAGCTCCCATCGCTATCTCGACGCGGTTTCTGCCTGTGTTGCGTCGGCGCCGCCGCGTCCGCCGCCGCTTCGGGATGGCTCACCCCCAGGCAAGCCTACGCAGAAGCGCGAGGCATCGTCAGCCTGATCAAGGACAGTGCTGCGGTATCGCCGATCGTCCCGCATAAGCTCCGAAACAACATCACCGTGCTGGAAGGCTCCGGCGGCAACATTGCCGTGCTGACCGGGCCCGACGGCAAGCTGCTGATCGATGCGGGCATCCGTGTCTCACGTCCCCAACTCACCAAGGCGCTGGCCGATCTCGGCGCCGATCCCGTCACCCATCTCGTCAATACCCACTGGCACTTCGATCACGCCGACGGCAACGAATGGCTACATGCAGCCGGCGCCAAAATCATTGCGCAGGAGAACACCCGCAAACACCTTGCCGAAGTCCAGCGCGTCGAGGACTGGGACTACAATTTCCTTCCGCTCGGCGCGGGCGGAATCCCCAGTGAAGTCTTTGCCGGCAGCCGCGAGCTCAAGCTCAACGGAACATCGATCGGCCTGAAGTATTACGGGCCCGCGCACACCGACAGCGACATCTCCGTCACTTTCGCAGAAGCCAACATCGTTCACGTCGCCGACATGTTCTGGAACGGGATCTATCCGTTCATCGACTATTCGACCGGGGGCAGCATCGACGGGATGATCGCTGCGTGCGACGCCAATCTCGCGGCGATGGACAAGGACACGATCGTCATCGCCGGGCATGGCAAACCGGTCGGCAACAAAGCCGAGTTCCAGGCCTTTCGCGACATGCTCGTCGCGATCCGCGACAACGTCGCCGGGCTCAAAAAGCAGGGACGAACGCGGGACGAAGCCGTTGCGGCCAAGCCGACCGCGGCCTTCGACGCGATATGGGGGCAGTTCGTGATCGATCCCGGCTTCTTCACCAGGCTGGTCTACCAGGGCGTTTGAAAAACCCCTCGCGTCGTCGGCGAATTCATCGTTTTGAAAGGATATTGACATGAAAACCGCAGAGACCACACGCAAGCCATCGCTCCTCGATCGTCGCCGTCTCGTTCTTGGGTTGTCCGGAGCGGTCGCGGCAGTTGCTTCCACGGCAGCATCCGCGAAGCCGGAGCGCGACGAACACACCGCCGGTGCCTATCCGGTCACCTATCATCGAACCGCGACCGTCGATGGCATCAAGATCTTCTACCGCGAGGCGGGCACGAAGGACGCGCCGGTCGTGCTGTTGCTGCACGGCTTCCCGACTTCCTCGCATATGTTCCGCAACTTGATCCCGGCACTGGCCGACAAGTACCACGTGATCGCTCCCGACTATCCTGGATATGGCCAGAGCGAGATGCCCCCGCGGGCGACATTCAAGTACACGTTCGACCGTTTCGGCGAGCTTGTCGGCGGCCTGCTCGACCAGCTCGGCGTCACCCGCTATGCGATGTACGTCATGGATTACGGCGCTCCCGTGGGCTGGCGCCTGGCGCTCAAGAATCCAGAGCGGATCAGCGGCTTGATCGTGCAGAACGGCAACGCCTATGACGAAGGGCTGAAGGAGTTCTGGAATCCGATCAAGCAATACTGGGCCGACGGATCCGATGCCAGCCGGCAGGCATTGATGAAGCTGGTCACGCTGGAAACGACGAAATTCCAGTACACCGACGGCATGTCCGACGTCAGCCGGATTTCACCCGACAACTGGGTGCAGGATCAGGCGCTGCTCGACCGTCCCGGCAACAGCGAAATCCAGATGGACCTGTTCTACGACTATCGGACCAATTTGCCGCTGTATCCTGCGGTGCAGGCCTACTTCCGCAAGCACAAGCCGCCGACACTGATCGTCTGGGGCAAGAACGATTTTATCTTCCCGGCCGACGGCGCCCATCCCTACAAGCGCGACCTGCCCGAGGTGGAATTTCATCTCATCAACACCGGCCATTTCGCGCTCGAGGACAAGTTCGACGAAATGGTTCCGCTGATCCGCAACTTCCTCTCCCGCAAGATCGCCTGATCATCCCGGAAGGAAACGGACATGTATGCCGCTCTCGACTGCATGGCCGTTCTGGCGGCCTCCACCTTGTTCGCGGCGGCCGCCGTCGCCCAAACCGCCAGAGACGCGCGCGGCCCATCGCCGTTGGTCGCAATCGAAAACGAGGCGCCTGCGCGGTTGATCGTGGATCCGCCGCTCGCCGAACAGTTGGCGCAGGGTCTCGTCTTCATCCAGTACACCACGGAGAATCTCCGCGTCGTGCCGGTGTTTGGCAAGGGCGCGCTCGACGTATCGCCGCGCATCGGCCACGTCCATATCACGGTCGACGATGCGCCGTGGCATTTTGTCGACGCCAGTGGCGAGACCGTGATCGTGGTCGGACTGAAGCCGGGCCCCCACAAGGTCCTATTGGAGCTGGCCGATCCCACGCACCACGTGATCGACAGCAAGGCCGTCAGCTTCGAGATCCCAACACCCCTAAAAAAATAAACGTGGGCTGCGGCGTTTGGCCCGGTTTCACAAAACTGCAATGCGCGGTCCGCATAAGACGTCCTCCGTTAACAGGAGACGCACATGCGCGCGACTTTTCTTGGCACCGTCGCAACGATCATCCTCACCGCGAGCTCTGCGCTCGCGCAGAGCGAAGGCGAATTCCCCGCCAAGCTCGCCGGCCACGTGGTAATGCCAGCCGCCACGTTCATCGACGCACCGACTGATGCTCCCGCCGATCTCAAGACATCCGGCAAATACACCACCGGCAAGCGCGTCGACGCGCTCGGCACGGTGATGGGCAAGTCCTATGAGCGGGCGACCGGCGTGTCGCTGCCGTTCAAGGGCCAGCCGCTGCAAGGCCATTCCGGCATCAAGACCATGCCGGACGGCACCTTCTGGGTCATCACCGACAACGGCATGGGCGCGCGCGCCAACTCGCCGGATTCGATGCTGTACCTCAACCGCTACAAGATGGATTGGGCCGGCGGCAAGATCGAGCGGCTGGAGACCGTATTCCTGCACGATCCCGACAAAAAGGTGCCGTTCCGCATCGTGCACGAGGACACGGAGAGGCGTTATCTTACCGGCTCCGACTTCGACACCGAGGGTTTTCAGATCATCGGCGACACCTTCTGGATCGGCGACGAGTTCGGGCCCTACATCCTGAAGGCCGACAAGACCGGCAAGATCCTCGGGCTGTTCGAGACGGTCGCCGACGGCAAACCGGTGCGATCGCCGGATCATTGGGCGGCGGCGACGCCGGGCGCGCCGGGCGCAACCTACACCAATGTCAACCTGCGCCGCTCCAAGGGCTATGAGGGCTTCGCCTCCTCCAAGGACGGCAAGTTCCTCTACGGCCTGCTCGAGGGTCCGCTCTGGGATGCCGACAAGAAGGACTGGGAGAAGGTCGACGGCAAGGAAGCCTCGCGCATCCTCGAATTCGACGTCACCGCGGAGAAGTTCACCGGCCGCTACTGGCAATATGTGTTCGAGCAGAACGGCAATGCCATCGGCGACTTCAACATGATCGATCCGAGCGCCGGCCTGATCATCGAGCGCGACAACGGCGAAGGCACGCCCGACAAGGCCTGCCCGCAAGGCACCCGCGGCGAGAACTGCTTCCCTGACGTGGCCAAGTTCAAGCGCGTCTACAAGATCGAGCTCACCGACGCCAATGTCGGCAAGCCCGTGCGCAAGATCGGCTATATCGACCTCCTGAAGATCAGGGATCCCGACAAGAAGGCGAGGAAGCCGCTCAATGACGGCGTCTACACCTTCCCGTTCTTCACCATCGAGAACGTCGATCGTGTCGACGACACCCACATCATCGTCGGCAACGACAACAATCTGCCGTTCTCGTCCAGCCGCGATCCTAACAAGGCCGACGACGACGAGTTCATGCTGCTCGACGTCGCGGACTTCCTGAAGGCGAAGTAAGGCGCTCTCAACACGGTCATCGCCCGGCTCGACCGGGCGATCCAGTAATCCGCGTCGACAGCGATTAGATCGTGACGTCGCGGCGTACCGGATGCCCCGCCCCTGTGCGCAACTGCGCACTAGGCGGGGCATGACAGGGAGTGAGCGAGCGCGAGCTAAGACAACATCGCACTTCGGCGCCGCCCATTAGCCAGCCGGCACGATCACCACGCTCTTGTCCTTCGGCCAGCGAATGCGCCAGGCGAAATTGATGTCCTTGACCTCACCGGGCTTGGCGTCGAACGACCATTCCAGGATGCCGCGCCGGTCGCGGATGTTGCTTGCGGTCGGCGGCGTGGTCGCAGGCAACATCTCGACGAGGATGTCCTCGTTCTCGCTGACCGGCAACTGGTCCTCGATCGCGACCTTGATCGGGAAGTCGTGACCATTGCGGATTGTGGTCTTGAATGCGCGCTCGTCAGTCTTCGACGTCGTGACCAGGAGACCGGCCGAACCTTCGTTGCGCTTGAGCACGGCGCGCTCGATCCTGACCTTGTCGTCGGCGCCGAAGCCGAGCCGCACGATGTCATCCTTGACCGAAGCCGAGAGCTTGCCGCGGCCGACGAAGGTTCCATCCCGATAGATTGCGACCTTACCCGGCAACAGACTCGTGTCGTCGGTCTGCTTGAAGCTGGCTTCGAGGAAGGCGGTGGGGTCCATCACCGGCGCCGCGCGCACCATGAGATCGGCGGGCACTGTCATCGAGGCGATGCGCAGGCTCTTGGCGCCCTCGGCGGCGCCGAGGCTGACACGGCCGGGAATTTTGTAGGTGGCCTGGAAGTCGCCGATTTCAGCAACGGCCTGCTGTTCTTCGGCGCGCTCGCGGATATCGTCGGCCGCCTTGGCCGTCGACATTTCCATCTTTCGCTGCTGCATTGGCGCCGCCGCAGGCATTGCCGAATCCGAAACTGAGCCCAGCGCCCGCGGCCTCGGCACCTGCGGATATTGTGCAACCAGCGAATTCAGCTCCGGCGCGCTGCCGCCGCGACCGATCCGCGCCGTGGAGACGCCGAGCGTGACGTTGGACCAGTCCTCGCCGGTTGATTGGGTGACTTCGGCACGGCGGACAAGCTCGAGCTGCGGCTTGCGATCCTTCGCGCCGGTGTCGAGGCGGGCGTCGTAGAGCGGCAGCCAGCGCGCATTGCGCACATTGTAGGTGACCCTCAACGTCGCCTTGGTTGCTGCCGGCGCGGCGATGTCCATGCGGACTTCGAGCTTGCTCGGCGGCTTGGCCTTGCGCTCGACTTCGAACTGGGCGATCTGCCGATCGATCTCGCGCATCTTGCGCGTGGCGTCGCGAACGGCGGTATCGGCGCTCGCAATTTCCTCGCCGACGGTGGCAAAGGCCGTGCGCCATTCGGCAATCGGTCGCGCCTCGCCCTTGTCGCCGATGCCCGCGGGCGACGCTTCCGCAAAATGCTCCGCGAATTTGCGCCGCGCATTGGCCGAGTCGATGGCGCCTTGCAGGTCGGCGCGCTGGTCGTTCAGCGCCTCGATGCGCTTGTCCAGCTCCGGCAAATTGACAGGCGCCGCACGCGGTGTTCGCGCATCGATCGTGCCGATGGTGAGCTTCGCTCCCCCCTCACCCTCCACCCGGATCGAGGAGGTGTCGAGACCAAGCGGGAAGTCCTTGGTAATGAGCGTCGAGTCACCAGACGGCAGGTCCACCGCGATGACGCGGGTAACGGTCGCGCCATCGGGGTAAACGGTGACGGTATCGATCGCCGATGTGGCGTCCAATTCGGCGGCCCATGACGGCGACGCGAATGCCGTGGTCACCAGAACCAGGCTCGTCGTTGCCAAACATTTTGCGGTGATGCGCATCAAGTCCCTCCTCCAAGTCATCGCCGCCGCCAGCCGGACGCGCGATCCAATGCCTCGCCAACATGGTTGGACGCGGCAGGGAAGGAATTGGTTCGATTGGGGTTTCCGTGGGGCGCCGCCGCGGCGGCAGCAAGGCCCGGACCGTGGCGTCGGCCCGCGACGGAGCCCTTAATCCTGAGCGGACGATCCCTGTCCGAAAATGCGGCGGAGCAGATCGGTTACATTCTTGGCACCGGCCTTCCTCAAAATGCCGGCGCGATAGCCCTCGACAGTCCGTGCGCTCAGATGCATGCGCCGGGCGATCTCCTTGTTGGTCAGGCCGGCGGCGAGATGCTCGAGTACGTCGCCTTCCCGCTCTGTCAGGGGTTCGCAGCCAGGCAACCAGCGCTGCCGGTTGGAGCCGGGCTGTGCGAACTCGTCGATCGCAGCATCGATCCGGTCGACGATGTCGCAGGTGCGGAACGGCTTCTCGATGAAGTCGGCCGCACCGCTCTTGATGGCGTCGACCGCCATAGCGATGCTGCCGTTTGTCGCGGTCACCAGCACCGGCGCCATGCAGTTTTCCTCGCGCAGGCGTTTTAGCACGTCGAGACCGGAGCGATCGGGCGGCATCTCCAGCAGCACGCAGGCCGGCATCCGCGCCTTGGCTTCCGAGAGCAGAGAGGCGCCATCGGCGAAGCAGATTACGTTGTATGCGCTCTGTTGAAGCGCGGTGGACAATTGTTCGCGCGAGGCGGCATCGGTGTCGATGACGAATACCTCACCCTTGGAAAGCATGTTCCCCGGCATAATTCCGATCCAGCAATGTCTTTGGTCAAATGGTCCGAGACGGCAGCGGGGCCTCATCGCGCCGCGCCGTCATATGCACGGCATTCACGCCGTGCTTCGGTTTCACTTATGTATGTTCCACGCTGTTCCCGGATTTGACGGATCGGGACAGAAACTTTACATTTCGGGACATCTGCCGGATGGCTGGCAGGAGCGGGTCGCATGACCGACCTCATTCGTAGCGCGGGCTTGAGCTACTATCCGGAGGTCGCCCGGTCGGTCGGGCTCGACCCCAAGCAAATGATGCGCAAGATCAGGCTGCCGCTGGCCTGCCTCGACAAGCCCGATACGCCCATTGCCGTCACCGGCCTGCGACGTCTGCTCGAATTGTCGGCGGAGGCGTCCGGAGCCGAAGATTTCGGCTTGCGGCTTGCCGAGCGTGGCGGGCTGACCAATTTCGGCGCGGTCGGCTTGATCGTGCGCGAACAGGCGACCGTTGGTGAAGCCATCGAAGCCTTCTCGCGCTTCATCCCGATCCATCACGACGGCATGAAGCTTGACGTCACCCGCAACAAGCAGACCGTGACCGTCACGCTGCATCTGCGCGGCCGACAGCCGACCGCGCCGCGCCAGTCGATCGACATGGCGCTCGGCAGCGTCCATCGCATCATCCAGTCGCTGTTCGGCAGCGATTGGCGGCCGCAGGAAGTGCACCTGCATTATCCACCGCCGCACGACCGCAAGCGCTACCGCGAGTTCTACGGCTGCCGTGTGATCTTCAACGCGGAGGACGATTCGATCCTGTTGTCGGCACACGACATGGAGCGCCGGATCCCGAGTGCGCATCCGCTGATCGCGAGCTATCTCCGCAAGCGGATCGAGGCGATCGAGACGCGGCCGGCAAGTTGGGAGGAGAAGGTCGACGAGGTCGTGCGTCTCCTGCTCGTCGGCGGCGACTGCACGGTCGAGCGCGTCGCCGAGCACCTTGCCTGTACCCGCCGCACCATCCACCGGCACCTCGCCGAAGCCGGCACCAGCTTCTCGGCCATTCTCGACGCGCAGCGCGCCGATCTCGCGGTCCAGCTGATCGACGACCCCGGCCGGCCGCTGGCCGACATCGCCGCGCAGCTCGGCTTCTCCGCACAGAGCGCCATGGCCCGCTGGTTCCGCGGCCGCTTCGGCTGCACCATCACCGCATGGCGCAAAGGCGTCCGGCCACCGGGATCATCGACCGTGGCAACCGCAGCTTGAATTCAGCGTGCCGGGACGGGCACGCCCATGATGGCAAGCGCGCGGCGACGGCTGCCGGCGAGCAACGGGCCGAACGCGATGGCAAAGCCGAGGAACGCAACGATCCAGCCGCAGGCGGCAAGGTGCAGCAACGCATCGCTGTGCGCAGGCCAAACCACCGCCGCGACCCGCGCCAGCGCCGCGACGACGATCGCGGCATAGATGCCTTGTGTCGCCGGCGAAGCCGTCAGCGCCTGTCCGGTATGGCCGAGACTCGCACGGGTCATCACCGCGAGCGTCATGGTTCCGGCCGCGCCCGCCATCCAGGCGTGGATGCCCGCGCTCGGCGGCAACGCGCCGAAGACGGCAAAAGCATGCAGAAGGAAGCCGAGCGGCACGAAGACATAGCCGACATGGAGAATCAGGAGCAGCCGCTCGCGCGAGGTGCGATCACCGGCCCAGCGTGCGAGCCGCACCAGGTGCAACACACCGACCAAAGCCATCACCGCCCCGGTGCCCGTACTCAACGGCGCGACGATCCATGAGACGAGCGCCAGCGCGCTGCACCCGATCACCACACCGTCGAAACGCCCGAACGGCACCGGCAGGCGGCCAGGGTTGAACTTGACCAACCAATTGCGGGTGAAGCTTGGGATGATGCGGCCGCCAATCAGCGAGATCGTCAGGACGACCACGCCGATCCCGACGCGGATGGCGACATCGGCCCCACCCGCATAATGCGCTTCGAGATGGAAGGCGACATTGCCGGCGAGCAGCACGAGTACCAGCACCACCACGGGCAGGTTGCGCCAGTTGCCGCCGGCGATGATCTCGCGTGTTGCAGCGGCGACGACCAACGTCAGAAAGGAGGCATCGACGGCAAGCGCAAACGCCCAGCCGACATCGGCGGACAGCGTCACTGCCACGCGGCCGGCGAGCCAGACCGCCAGCAGCGCGCCCAAGGACGTCCCCTGGATCGGCAGCCGCCCGGTCCAGTTCGGGATCGCCGTGAACAGGAATCCCGTGATCACCGCCGGCAGGAAGCCGTAGAGCATCTCATGGACGTGCCAGTCGCGCGGCGCGAAAGCGGAGCTCACCGACAATTCGCCGTAGAACATCGGCAGCCAGGCCAGGATCGAAAGCCCTGCCTGGATCGCGGCGAGCAGGAAAAAGGGCCGAAAGCTGTTCGCAAACAGCGGCCAGCCCTCAAAGTTACGGGATCGGGCGCCAGCCATGGTCAACTCCAGTCGATTCAAATCGTCGCCTGGAAAAATACTGCCGTCCGGGCGTCCGCCTTTTGAGCTATCGCAAACACCCTGACGATTGCAGGTGTCATCACACTTCCAGCGCCAAGGAGGCAGAATGGCCAAGGTCGACACATCGCTGGTTGCGCATTTGCCGCTGTTTGCGGGTGTCAAACCCGAGGACCTCGAGGAGATCCTGCGCGAGGCCCGCTCGGCGCGCTACCCCAAGAACAGTGCCATTTTCGAGCAGGGCGCGGACGCACAATCCTTCTTCCTGCTGCTGCACGGCCATGTTCGCGCGGCCAAGACCACACCGACCGGCGAGCAGATCGTGGTCCGCTATGTCGCGCCGGGCGAAACGTTCGGTCTCGCGATGGCGATCGGAGCCGCGCGCTATCCGGCCACGGCGATCGCCGTCGACGACAGCGTCGCCCTGATCTGGCCGACGTCGGCCTGGCCGCGACTGATCGAGCGATTTCCCTCGCTTGCCGCCAACACGCTCCAGACTGTCGGCACGCGGCTCCAGGAGAGCCACACGCGGATCCTGGAAATGTCGACCCAGCAGGTCGAGCAGCGCGTCGCGCATGCGCTGCTGCGCCTCGCCAAACAATCCGGCAAGAAGCTCGACCACGGCATCGAGATCGACTTCCCGATCAGCCGCCAGGACATCGCGCAGATGACCGGCACCACGCTGCACACCGTGAGCCGCATCCTGAGCGGCTGGGAACAGCAGGGGCTGGTCGAGAGCGGCCGTCAGCGCATCATCCTGCGCGATCCGCATGGGATCGTCGTGCTGGCGGAGCGGAGTCCCGACAGCGGCGCGGCGTAGCTCTTCTCCCTCTCCCCGTTCTTACGGGGAGAGGGTCGGGTTGAGGGGCCTCTTTCCGCGTATGAGATCGTCGAGAGACCTGTACCCCCTCACCCGGATCGCAAAAGGCGATCCGACCTCTCCCCGCAAGCGGGGAGAGGTGAAGAAGGAAAACAGGGGTGAGGGTGCGTCCGCTTACGGCGAAAGCGCCCCTCACCCGGGAATCCGCGCGCGGCCCGCGCGAATTCCAGACCGGTTCACGCCGGCACGCGGTCGCACAGCGCGGCGAGGAATTTGTCGCGATCGATGCCATGCTCGCGGCAGGCGTCATCGACCGTGTGGAAGGTTGCGATCGGACAGCCCACGCAGGCCATCCTGAAGGCGAGAAACACGCGGATCGTGTGCGGCGCCGTGCGCATGATGTCATCGACCAGATCGTCGGATCCAAAAGGCATGGACAACAACTCCGTTCCGAAACCACGATAGCGGAGCGGGCGAGGGTCTCTTTGTCGAAGCGCAAGCTGGCCCGTCATTCCGGCATGACGGCAAGGTGATCTCACACTGCCCGGCTATGCAGCTGCTTCGCCGGATCCAGATGCGCATCGAATGCGGCCGCGACGCTGCGGACCAGGAAGCGCGAGTCCTTTGCGACTGCGATTCGGTCGCCGTCCAGTCTCACGACGCCGTCGGAAATCAGCGGCTTCAGACGCGATGCCGATTTCAGCATTGCCCCAGCCTCCGCGCCATGACGCGCGCAGATGTCGCCGAGATCGGCGCTGAACTCGCACATGATGCGTTCGATGATGTCGGCGCGCAGCCGGTCGTCGTCGGTGAGTCCATAGCCCTTCGCGGTGGCCAAATGGCCCGCGGCGATGCTCTGCGCATAGGCGCCGATCTGCACCTCGTTCTGGACATAGCCCTGCGGCAAATGTCCGATCGCGCTCGCGCCGAAGCCGAGCAGAATTTCGCCCTTGTCGGTGGTGTAGCCCTGAAAATTGCGCCGCAGCGTGCGTTGCTCGAAGGCCACGGCCATGGAATCGTCTGGTCGTGCGAAATGATCGAGCCCGATCTGCACATAACCGGCCTCCTTCAACGCATTTGCGATCGCGCAGGCCTGGTCGTGGCGCGCAAGGCCGTCGGGCAGCACGGCCTCGTTGATCATGCGCTGGTGCTTCTTGAAAGCAGGCACATGCGCGTAGCCGAACACCGAGAAGCGGGCGGGCCCAAGCTCGAGCGAACGTCGCACCGTGTCCAGGCACGAGGCAACGGTCTGGTGCGGCAGTCCGTAGATGAGATCGAAGTTGATGCCGTTGACGCCGGCGCGCTTGAGCATGTCGACGACGGCAGCCGTCTGCTCATAACTCTGCACGCGGTTGATCGCGCGCTGCACGACAGGATCGAAGCTCTGCACCCCCAGGCTCGCGCGATTGACGCCGGAGAGCCGCATGGCCTCGACCATGTCGGCAGTCAGCGTGCGGGGATCGATCTCGACTGCAATCTCGGCCGACGGCAGCACGAAGAACGATTGGCGCATCGTCGCCATCAAGTCGGCAAAAGCCTCCGCCGCCATGATTGTCGGCGTGCCGCCGCCGAAATGGATGTGCTCGACCTTGAGGCGCCGGCCGATCGTCTCGGACACCTGCGCGATCTCGCTGCGCAGCGTACGCAGATAGGCCGTGATGAGACCGTCTCGACGAACGATCTGGGTATGGCAGCCGCAATACCAGCACATCTCGCGGCAGAACGGCACGTGCAGATAAAGCGACGCGCTGGCCGCCGCCGGGAGTTCAGCCAGCCACCGGGCGTAGGCGCCCTCGTCGATCGCCGGCGAGAAATGCGGTGCGGTCGGATAGCTCGTGTAGCGCGGCAGTCGTTCTTCGCCGTAACTCGCCGCAAGATCGGCCCTCATATCTTACCCATTCGTAAATCAATGCTGCGCAGCGGGGCGGCGCATCCCGGATGGCATTAAATTACCCGTTTTTCGGGTGCGAAACCTTGCGCTCGCTCAAAGTCCGAGCACGGGATCGGAGCCATGGTGACATTTGATTATTGCCCTCTGGAGACAGGTTATGGCGTCGTTCGCGCTCGATCTCGTTCTGTGGCTCACCGGCGTTCGCGGCCATATCCCGCGCTTCGATGATTTTCCCCCCGTCCCCTCCACGCCAAGCATTGGCGTCGGCCACCTGGTACGCGTGATGGTCATTTCGGCCGCCGTCTTGGCCGCGCTGTCGCTCGCGGTTTGGGGCACGGTCTGGATTGCGATCCAGTTGCTCTAGCCGACAACAATCCATTCGCAATAAACGCAACTGAACATGCGAGCGACTTGCGGTCGATGCGGCTGACGTCGCGCGCCACCGCGTCTTTCGTATCGCCGATGCGGTCTTCGAAAAGCTCCTGAGGATTTTACCGGAAGCGAATTCGGCAAAAGCTTGTCGCAGCACAAACACGCTTGCCGCGATCGGCGCACACTGCATTCCGTCATCAAAACCATTTCAGATGAAGGATGCTTCCGATGTTCACCCGCCGAGCCGCATTGATCAGCGCCGCCGCGACCGCCCTGATGCTGGCGACACCCGCCTTGGCTGCCGACGATCTCAAACTGCCGCGCCAGAAGGTCGAGCTGGTCGCTCCGCCCTTCGTGCATGCGCACGAGCAAGCGACCAAGCAGGGGCCCAAGATCGTGGAGTTCCGACTCACGATCGAGGAGAAGAAGGTCGTCATCGACGAGAAGGGCACCACCTTCCAGGCAATGACCTTCAACGGCTCGATGCCAGGTCCGATGATGGTCGTGCACGAGGGCGACTACGTCGAAACCACGCTGGTCAATCCCGCAACCAACTCCATGCCGCACAATATCGACTTCCATTCCGCGACCGGTGCGCTCGGCGGCGGTGCGCTCACGCTGGTCAATCCCGGCGAGCAAGTCGTCTTGCGCTGGAAGGCGACCAAGACCGGCGTGTTCGTCTACCATTGCGCACCGGGCGGTCCGATGATCCCCTGGCACGTCGTCTCCGGCATGAACGGCGCCGTGATGGTGCTGCCGCGCGACGGCCTCAACGACGGCAAGGGCCACGCACTGAAATACGACAAGATCTACTATGTCGGCGAGCAGGACATGTACGTGCCGCGCGACGACAAGGGCAATTTCAAGTCCTATGAATCGCCGGGCGAAGCCTTCACCGACACCGAAGAGGTGATGAAGAAGCTGATCCCCTCCCATGTCGTGTTCAACGGCAAGGTCGGCGCGCTCACCGGCAAGAATGCGCTGACCGCCAATGTCGGCGAGAACGTGCTGATCGTGCATTCGCAGGCCAACCGCGACAGCCGTCCGCATCTGATCGGCGGCCATGGCGACTATGTCTGGGAGACCGGCAAGTTCTCCAACGCGCCGGAGACCGGGCTCGAGACCTGGTTCATCCGCGGCGGCTCGGCGGGAGCTGCGCTGTACAAGTTCATGCAGCCCGGCATCTACGCTTATGTCACGCACAATCTGATCGAGGCCGCCGACCTCGGCGCCACCGCGCACTTCAAGGTCGAAGGCAAGTGGAACGACGATCTGATGACCCAGGTGAAGGCCCCTGCGGATATCCCGGCCCCCAACACCAACTAGACGCGACGCAGGGGCCGGTGAGGACCGGCCCCTTTTTCCTGGGGAACGACCATGCTGATAGCGTTCAAGCTGAAACTGCTACTCGCCTGCGCCGCCGGGCTTGCAGGGCCGATCGCTGTAGCGCCGCTGGTGTCGGACATCGGGCCCCGCGGCACCGCGACGGAGCCCGCCATCGTCAGGATCGCGCCAGGCAGCCTGTCCTATCGCGAGGCCGGCGATTTCACGCGCGCCGGGCAGCAGGCGGAAGCGCCGCTGCGCGCGATGCGCTTCGAGAAGCCGCTGCACATCATGCAGCATCAGGTCTCGTCATCCGACTACCAGATTTGCGTGCAGGAGGGCGCTTGTCGCGCGCTTGATCGCGGCGTGGCCATCGCCTCCGATCGACCTGCGGTGCAGGTGAGCTGGCACGATGCCGAGGCTTATGCGGGTTGGCTGTCGCGCAAGACCGGTCACAGTTACCGCCTGCCGAGCGACGCGGAATGGGCCTTTGCGGCCGGCTCCCGATTCAGGGATGACGGCCTTCCAGTGGACGCAGCAGATCCATCGAAGCGCTGGATCGGCCGCTACGAGCGCGAATCCGAGCGCGACCTCTTCGACACGACGGCCTATGCGTTCGGCAGGTTCGGCCCGAACGAGCACGGCATCGAAGATCTCGCCGGCAACGTCTGGGAGTGGACCTCGACCTGCTTCGTGCGCTCGCGGATCGACGAGGCCGGCAATGCCGGCCGCCCCACCGTGAACTGCGGCGTGCGTATCGCCGAGGGTGCGCACCGCGCCTATGTCACCGATTTCATCCGCGACGCCCGCGCCGGCGGCTGCGCGCAAGGCGTGCCGCCCGCCAATCTCGGCTTCCGCCTGGTTAGAGAGGAAACGTCCTGGGTCGCCAGCGTGTCGGCGCGATGGGGTCGGACATGGTTGGTTAAGTCATGATGCGATTGAGGAGGCAATGTGCGTACCGCCTCCACAATGCCGCCCTGGCGAAAGCCAGGACCCATAACCACCAAGCAAAGTTTGGCGAAGGCTCGCGTTAACAGGCCTTGGGACGTCCACCGACTGCGCTCGATAGACCTCGCGGTATGGGTCCTGGCTTTCGCCAGGACGACACCGAAGATGTGGTCACAGCGGCGCCAAAGCTGAATCAAAAATGGCCGGGACGATGCCCGGCCATTCACGATCATTCGCGACTGCTATATCAGGTGTTCTTCAACGCGACGCGGAATTCGGCTTCGGTCTTGGCCTTGACCTCGTCGAGCGAGACGCCGTCGGCGAGCTCGATCAGCGCCATGCCGCCGCTGCCGTGCTTGTCGATGGTGAAGACAGCCAGGTCGGTCACGACCATGTCGACCACGCGCTCGCCGGTCAGCGGCAGATTGCACTGCTTCAGGAGCTTCGCGCCGTCCTTGGCCGAATGCTCCATCACCACGATGACGCGCTTGACGCCGGCGACGAGATCCATCGCGCCGCCCATGCCCTTGACCATCTTGCCGGGGATCATCCAGTTGGCGAGATCGCCGTTCTGGGCCACCTGCATGGCCCCGAGGATCGACAGATCCATGTGGCCGCCGCGGATCATCCCGAAGGAATCCGCGCTCGAGAAATACGAGGTCGACGGCAGCTCGCTCACGGTCTGCTTGCCGGCGTTGATGAGATCGGCGTCCTCTTCACCCTCATAGGGGAACGGGCCCATGCCGAGCATGCCGTTCTCGCTCTGGAGGCTGACGTCCATGCCGTCGGGGATGTAGTTCGAGACCAGCGTTGGAATGCCGATGCCGAGATTGACGTAATAGCCGTCACGCAGTTCCTTCGCAGCGCGCGCAGCCATCTGTTCACGGGTCCAGGCCATCTTAGTCTCCTGATCTCAAGCTGCCGTGCGCGGGCGGGTGTTGCGGAATTCGATGCGCTTCTTGGCCGTTCCGACCTCGACGATGCGCTTGACGAAAAGACCAGGCGTATGAATGTGGTCGGGATCGAGTTCGCCGGCCGGAACAAGATGCTCGACCTCGGCCACCGTGACCTTGGCGGCGGTCGCCATCATCGGGTTAAAATTGCGCGCGGTCTTGCGGTAGATGAGGTTGCCGGCGGTGTCGCCCTTCCAGGCGTGGACGATGGCGAGGTCGGCGAACAGGCCGCGCTCCATCAGGTATTTCTGTCCGTCGAATTCCTTCACTTCCTTGCCCTCGGCGATCAGCGTGCCGACGCCGGTCTTGGTGTAGAAGGCCGGAATGCCGGCGCCGCCCGCGCGGATGCGCTCGGCCAGCGTGCCCTGCGGATTGAATTCGAGTTCCAGCTCGCCGGCGAGGAATTGCTGGGCGAACAGCTTGTTTTCGCCGACATAGGACGAGATCATCTTCTTGATCTGGCGGGTTTCGAGCAGGCGGCTGAGGCCAATGCCGTCGACGCCGGCATTGTTTGAGACCACCGTCAGGTCCTTGACGCCGGAGTCGCGGATCGCGTCCGACAGCGTCTCGGCGATGCCGCAGAGGCCGAAGCCGCCCGACATGATCATCATGCCGTCTTTCAGAACGCCCTCGAGAGCCGACTTGGCGTCGGGATAGACCTTGTTCATGCAAATAACCTTCGAGTGAACCTTCGGCTTGCAGGCGTCGCGCCTTATTGGCGGCGATTATTAGGCGAAATCGTCCGAAGCCGTCAATGATACGGGGTTCTCCGCTCCGCCCCCGGGTGATAGAAGCTGCCCAAGCCGTGGGCGCAACCGTTCCCGCGGCCTTGAAAGCGACAAGAAAACCCATCAAGTTGCGGCACTTAACACAATAGCTCTTGGGCGTGAGGCGCGCAGGTTTCCCGGCCCGCCTTCTGGCTCCAGCGACCAACTCGATCAGGACATGCCATTGACCATGGCCCAAGGAATGAAGCGCCTCGGGACGCCGATCGCGGCGCTGCTCGGCGTGGCGCTGATCGCCCTGATCGCGACCTCATGGCTCATCAACCGCGACGCGCTGCGCAAGGCGGTGGAAACGCAGATCCGTGACGTCACCGGGCTCGAGGTCAATGTCGCAGGCGCGATCGACATTTCGGTGCTGCCGGCAAGCTACATCTCCTTCCATGACGTCGGCCTGAAGGGCGGCGGTACCAGCGACCCCGCGCTACACGTCGATGTGCTGACCGCGAACCTGCGGCTGCTGCCGCTGCTGCTGCAACGGTTCGAGATCGCCGACCTGACGCTGCTGCGGCCGCGCATCCATGTCAGCCTGAAGCCGGACGGCGAAAGTAACTGGACGCCGTTCATCCAGACCATCGCGCGCACCATGAAGCCCGGCGCCGAGAATCAAGTGTCGTTCTCCGAGATCCGGATCCAGGACGGCGTGCTCGATTACGAGGACGCTGCCACGCACGGCACCGAGAAGTTCGAGGACATCGATCTGTCGCTGGCCTGGCCCTCGATCTCGCGCTCCTTCGCCGCGACCGGACAGTTCGACTGGCGCGGCGAGCGGGTCGACGGCTCGATCAGCTTTTCCGATTTCGTCGCCGCGCTCTCCGGCGAGCGCTCGGGGTTGAAGGCGCGGATCGCCAGCGCACCGCTCAAGCTTGCCTTCGACGGCAGCGTCGCCAACCGCACCAGCCCGATGATGGAGGGCACGCTCACCATCGACAGCCCGTCCTTGCGCAACGCGCTGCGCTGGACCGGCCAACCGCAGCCCGCCAGCGGCGGCTTCGGCCGCTTCGCGCTGAAGGCGCGCGCCAACGTCGTCGGCGCCTCGATCGCGCTCACCAACGTCAATGTCGAGCTCGACGGCAACACCGCCGAGGGCGTGATGACCTACGCTAATAACGGCCGGCAGACGCTGCAGGCGACCCTTGCAGCCGACGCGCTCGACTTCACGCCCTATATCTCGACCTTCCGCCTGCTCGCGAGCGGCGCCCGCGATTGGAACAGGCAGCTGTTCGATCTCAACGCCCTGTCGACCACCGACCTCGACATGCGCCTGTCGGCCGCCAAGCTGACGGTCGGGGCGTCGAAGCTCGGCCGCACCGCGATCGGCGCGAATCTGCGCAACGGCACGCTGGCGCTCTCGGTCGGCGAGGCCCAGGTCTATGGCGGCATCGCCAAGGGCTCGTTCGGCATCGCGCGCTCCGACACCGTCGCCGACATCAAGGCACAATTCCAGTTCACCGACGTCGACCTTCAGGCCTGCGCCTCCGAGCTGTTCGGTATCAACAAGCTGTCCGGGCGCGGCAACATCAACGTCTCGCTGCTGGCGTCCGGCTCGAGCCCGTTCGGCCTCGTGCAGTCGCTCGACGGCAGCGCCACCGTGACCGGGCATGACGGCGCGATCTCGGGCTTCAATGCCGAGCAGCTCCTGAAGCGGCTCGAGCGCCGGCCGCTGTCCGGCGGCGGCAATTTCCGCAACGGCTCCACCCCTTACGACAATCTCACCATCGCGGTGAAGTTCTCCGACGGCGTCGCCACCGCCGAGGACATCCGCGTCGAAGGACCTGCAGCGAAGATCACGATGACCGGCACCGCCTCGGTGCCGACGCGCGAATACGACATGAAGGGCGTGGCCAGCCTCAACAGCGCGTCGGGGTTCGAATTGCCCTTCGTGGTGCAGGGCCCCTGGGACGATCCCCTGGTCTTTCCCGATCCGGAAAGCCTGATCCGCCGCTCGCCGGCCTCCGCGCCGCTGCTCGACATGCTGAAAGACCGCAAGCCGGGCGACGCGGTGCGCTCCGCGATCGAGCGCATCACCGGCACCGGAAAACGTCCCGCACCGGCCGAAGCGCCGACGGCGGAGAACGCCAAGGAAGGCGCGAAGTCCAATTGAGGACGGCGATCAAGCGGCATCAGCCGATCGAGCGAATTGATCAGGGCGCATTGATGCCGCGATTGGATCGATGCGCACGTTAAGCATCTCCTCTCGCCCGACACCCCCACGACCTATGTCTGACAACAAGCCGCTAGATCGTATCACGGCCATGCGCTAGTGTTTTATACGACCGGTTAAAAACACCGGCCGTTTGAGGGAGAAAAACGTGAAATCCAAGGTTATTGGCGCAGTATCACTGGCGGTCGCTGCGGCCGGGCTGTTTGCAGCCGCTGCACCCGCATTTGCGCAGCAGAAGACGATTACGGTCTGGTGGGGCAAGGGCTTCTACCGCTCCGAAGATGACGCGCTGCTCGAGACGATCAAGAAGTTCGAAGCCAAGACCGGCATCAAGGTCGAATTGTCGCAGTACGCGATCCAGGACATGATTCCGAAGACGGTGGCCGCACTCGATTCAGGCACCGTGCCCGATGTTGCCTATTCCGACACCTACGACGTGCAGGTGCAGGGCAAGTGGGCCTACGAAGGCAAGCTCGAGGACCTCTCCGAGATCATGGAGCCGATCAAGGATCGGTTCGTGCAGAACACGCTGGATGCGTCGATCCTCTACAACGACGTCACCAAGAAGAAGGCCTATTACGGCTTCCCGCTGAAGCAGCAGAGCATGCATGTCGAGATCTGGAACGACATGCTGGAGAAGGCCGGCTTCAAGCTCGCCGACATCCCGACGGACTGGGCGGGCTACTGGACATTCTGGTGCGACAAGGTGCAGCCGGGAATCCGCAAGGCCACGGGCCAGCGCATCTATGGCGTCGGCCAGCCGATGGGCGTCGAATCCACCGACGCCTTCCAGTCGTTCTACACCTTCATGGACGCCTACCACGTCAAGCTGGTCGACGACGACGGCAAGCTCACGGTCGACGATCCCAAGGTGCGCGAGAACCTGATCGGCGCGCTGAAGGACTACACCGACACCTATATCAAGGGCTGCACGCCGCCGTCCTCAACGACCTGGAAGGATCCGGACAACAACGTCGCCTTCCACAACAAGACCATCGTGATGACCCACAACTTCACGATCTCGATCGCGGCGAAGTGGTTCGAGGATTCCCAGAATCAGTCTCTGACGCAGGAGCAGCGCGACGCTGGCAAGAAGGCCTATGGCGAGGACATCATCACCGCGTCCTTCCCGAAGGCTCCGGACGGTTCGACGATCCGCTACCGCTCGGACGTCAAGACCGGGCTGGTCTTCTCCGTGGCCAAGAACAAGGCCGAGGCCAAGCAGTTCATCGCCTTCCTGCTCCAGGAAGAGAACGTCCGGCCCTATATCGAGGGTGCGCTCGGCCGCTGGTTCCCGGTGACGAAGGAAAGCCAGGAGAGCCCGTTCTGGCAGGCCGACCGGCATCGCAAGGCGGTCTACGCGCAGTTCAAGGGCGGCACCGCGCCGTTCGACTTCACCAAGAACTGGAAGTTCACCATCCTGAACAACGAGAACGTCTGGGCCAAGGCGATGAACCGCGTGGTCAGCGAGAAGGTGCCGGTGGACAAGGCGGTCGACGAACTGATCGCCCGCATCAAGGCGGTCGCGGGCTGATCCCGGACTGCAATAAGGTATATGCTAATACCGGTCGCGGCTCTCCGCGACCGGTTGCTTTCGGTGGGTATGCGATATGGCGATCACACTTTCCGGCTCAGACACAATTCCGGCCCCTCCCCTGTCGGCGCGCCTGACCACGCAGCAGGTCTGGGGCATCTTGCTGCTTGTGCCCTATCTCCTCGTCTTCTTGGCCTTCGTCGTCTATCCCGTCGGCTACGGGCTGTGGCTGGCGCGCAATCCGGCGAACTATGTCGCGCTGTACAACGACCCGATCTTCGCGCGCGCCGCGGTCAACACGCTGATCTTCCTGGTCATCGGCATCAACGTGAAGATGCTGATCGCGCTGTTCCTGTCCGGCTTCTTCGCCCAGCAGCGCCCCTGGATCAAATGGCTGTCGGTGATCTTCATCCTGCCTTGGGCGGTGCCGTCGATCCCGACCATCCTGTCGGTCCGCTTCATGCTCAATCCCGAATGGGGCATGGTCAACCATTTCATCTTCTCCCTCACCGGCGATGACGGCCCGAACTGGCTGAACGATCCGACGGTCGCGCTGACCATGGCGATCGCCGTGCATATCTGGAAGTCGCTGCCGTTCTGGACGCTGATCCTGCTGACCGGGCGGCTCGCGATCCCGCAGGATCTGTACGAGGCGTCCGAGGTCGACGGCGCCAGTCCGTGGCAGAAATTCCGCTTCATCACATGGCCGTCGATGCAGATGCTCTACGTCACCTGCACGCTGCTCTCGATGATCTGGACGCTCGGCGACTTCAACAGCGTCTATCTGCTCACCGGCGGCGGGCCGGCCGACCTCACACATGTGCTGTCGACACTCGGCATCCGCTACCTCCGGCTCGACCAGCTCTCGCTCGCGATGGCCTCCATCGTCTGCGCGATACCGCTCGTGCTGCCGCTGATGTACTTCATGATGAAACGGTTGTCGCGATGAAGCTTCCCACCCTCCGCGAAGTTGGCACCGAAGCCAAGCTCCTGCTGATCGGCATCCCGGTCTTCATCTGGACCATGATTCCGATCTACCACATGTTCCTGTTCGCGATCTCGCCGAAGGAGGACGCGTTCTCGGGCAAGCTGTGGCCGGATCATCCGACGCTGCACAACTTCCACATCGTGTTCTACCAGGAGCACTATTTCCTGCGCGACTTCTGGATCCAGTTCTGGAACTCGACTGTGATCGCACTGGCCGCCGGCGCGCTGACCTTGTTCATCGCGACCGCCGCCGCATTCTCGATCTCGCGGCTTAAGGTGCCGGGCGGCCGCTGGGTGATGAATCTCGCGCTGTTCACCTACTTCATCCCGGCGGCGTTCCTCGCCGTGCCGATGTACCGCACCATGGGCAATTACGGCCTGCTCAACAATCACTGGTCGCTGATCCTGGCCATGGTGACGATCGCCTCGCCTTACGCGATCTGGGTGCTGAAGCAGGCGTCCGACAAGCTGCCGGTCGAGCTCGACGAGGCCGCCGTGATGGACGGCGCGACCACGCTGCAGCTGTTCCGCCTGGTCTATGTGCCGCTGATGATGCCCTCGCTGGTCGCGATCGGCACCTATGCCGTACTGCTGGCCTGGAACGAATATCTCTACGCGTTCCTGCTCTTGTCCAAGGACACCGACATCACGCTGCCGGTCGCGCTCGGCAACTTCCTCGCCGCCGACGACTCGCCGTGGGAG
The DNA here is from genome assembly GCF_003020115.1 of Bradyrhizobium sp. MOS002. Lineage (GTDB taxonomy): Bacteria > Pseudomonadota > Alphaproteobacteria > Rhizobiales > Xanthobacteraceae > Bradyrhizobium. The sequence continues at coordinate 689,596 of NZ_PYFX01000002.1, read as the reverse complement.
CTGTTGATGACCACCGGCTTCATCTACGCGCTGCCGCCGGCCGCGGTCTATTACGCCTTCAAGCGCTACATGGTGGGCGGGCTCACGGCCGGTGCGGTGAAGTCCTGACGCAGCGGGACGGATCGGGGCGCCACAAGCAAGGCGCTTGAGCAGGCTAGCGGACAATTGCAAGTTGTCCGCGCCTGCTCTAACTTGCGGCCCGCAAAGCCAGCGGGGCGCTCATGCGCAGCAACGATGCACTCCATCTCGGCCTGATGCTCGGCGCGCTCGCCGCGTCCTATCTGGTGCCGTTCGAGCTGTTGCTGCTGGCCTATGTCGTGCTCGGCCCGGCGCACTACTTCACCGAGATCTCGTGGCTGCACGACCGCAGCTACTATCTTCCTCACCGCGGGATCGCGGCCGCGCTCGCGATCATCGCCGTGGTCGCGGCCCTGATCGACAACGCGTCCTGGTTCGGCTTCGCGATGTGGGGCGCGCTGATCGTGTGTGCCATGCTGGCAGCCACCACCTCGGCGGTCGAGAGCATGCTGCTGTTCATGGTGGCAATAGCCCTGTCCGCGATCATGTATTCGAGCGGGTCGTCGCTCGCCGTCATCGGCGTTCTGATCCCGACCCTGATCCACGTTTCGCTGTTCACGCTGATCTTCATGGTGCTCGGTGCCTACCGGTCCGGCAGCCGGATACAGGCCGCACTGGTGGCCGTCTACCTCGTCGCAATCGCCACGATTTTGCTGCTGCCGCCAACTGCCGAAATCCGGATCGCGAGCTTTGCCCGCGTCGGACAGGATTATTTCGGCAATGTCGGCCCGGCCTTGAGCCGGTTGTTCGGTGTGCCCGGCCTGGTGCTCGACACCAGGCTGACGAGCCTGCTCGCCTTCGTCTACACCTATCACTATCTCAACTGGTTCATCAAAGCCGATGTGATCCGTTGGACGGCGGTGCCGAAGGCCCGGCTGGTAGCGATGGCCTGCGCCAGCGCCGCCTCCACCGCACTGTACTTCTACGACTACGCGTTCGGCTTCACCTTCCTGCTGGCGCTGAGCCTGATCCACATCCTGCTCGAATTTCCGCTCGACAGCCTTGCGTTGCGGCAGCTTGGCTCAGCCGTTCAGGGCGGATTGCGCGCGCGGTACGCCGAGCCCGCCGCAGCCTCCGCGACGCGCTCGCGGTCGACAGGGACACGAGCCTCGAAACGGGCCCCCCGGTCGCGCTGATCATCCCGCCGCGCGCTTGCGTCGATACGCGACCAGCAGCGCGATCGCCGAGCCGATGAAATAGCCGGCGGTCGCGCCGGAGATGGCCCGGCCGACGATGATCGCGAACGCGCGGTCGCTGGCGTCGATCGCCGCGATCACCGCGACCGCATATTGCAGGAAGAACACGATGAGGTTGCGGATCAGGGCAAACGCGCCGCCTGGGCGGATGATTTGTCCGGTGGTGTGGTCGACATCGAACGGACGCGGCGTCAGCACGCCGAGCGGCAACAATACCAGCGCCGCCGCGGTCCAGGCGACCAGCGGCCATGCGCTGTCCTGATGCCCGAGGCCGATCCGCGACATCCCCCAGACGATGAACACGACCGGAACGATCAAGGCGCGCCAGATTGGCATCGCGCGCGGCTGCATCGCCTTGATGCCCTGCCACACCAGATAGGCAAACAACGCAAAGACCCAGGGCGGCGTGTGGATCAGGATCTGGTAGGCCATCGCCACGATGCCTCCCGCTCACAGCGGCGCCGCGCTCTCGCCCCGCGAGCTCGATAGTTTAGAGGCGAGCGAGGCGATGATGATGACCACCGCGATCAACGCGATCACCAGCGTGCAGATCGCGTTGATCTCGGGCTTCACCCCCAGCCGCACCTCCGAATAGATCCGGATCGGCAGCGTCGCCGAGCCCGGGCCGGTGGTGAAGCTCGCGATGACGAGATCGTCGAGCGAGAGCGTGAAGGCGAGCATCCAGCCCGCGACGATCGCGGGCGCGATCAGCGGCAGCGTCACGGCCACGAAGGCCTGCACGGGGTCGCAGCCGAGGTCCATTGCGGCCTCTTCCAAGGAGCGGTCGAGCGACCCGAGGCGGGATTGCACGACGACGGCGACGAAGCACATCGTCAGCGTGGCGTGGGCGATCGTCACCGTCCAGAAGCCGCGCTCGGCGTTCAGCGCCACGAACAACAACAATAGCGACAATCCGGTAATCACCTCTGGCATCACCAGCGGCGCATAGAGCATGCCGGAGAACAGGGTGCGGCCACGGAACCGCTCGCCGCGCGACAATGCCAATGCGGCGAGCGTGCCGATCAGGGTCGCAATGGTCGCGGAGGAGACCGCGACGCGCAGGCTCATCCAGGCCGCTTCGATCATGGCGCGGTCATTGAAGAACTCGTGATACCAGCGCAGCGACCAGCCGCCCCACACCGTCACCAGCCGCGAGGCGTTGAAGGAATAGATGACGAGGATCAGGATCGGCAGATAGAGGAAGGCCAGACCCAGTGCTAGCGAGGCAATATTGAAGCGGGACAGGCGGGAGATCTTTCGCATCGCCTCACCGCACCTGTTCCAGCTGCCGCTTCTGCAGCCGTTCGTACAGCAGCAGCGGGACCAGCAGCACCACCAGCAGCACGATGGCCGCGGCGGACGCGACCGGCCAGTCCTTGTTGGTGAAGAATTCGAGCCACAGCGTCTGGCCGATCATCAGCGAATTGGAGCCGGCCAACAGATCCGGAATGACGAACTCGCCGACAATGGGGATGAAGCACAGCAGCACGCCGGCGCCGACGCCGGGCAGCGACAGCGGGAAGGTAACGAGCCAGAACACCTGCCAGCGCGGCGCGCCGAGATCGGAGGCGGCCTCCTCCAGCACCGGCTCCATCTTGGCCAGCGTGGCGTAGAGCGGCAGGATCATGAACGGCAGGTAAGAATAGACGATGCCGATATACATCGCGCTGTCGGTGGAGAGCCACACCACCGGCTGGCTGACCAGATGCAGCGCCAGCAGGATCTGGTTGAGCAGGCCGTCATGCTGGAGGATGTTGATCCAGGCATAGATGCGGATCAGGAACGAGGTCCAGAACGGCACGATCACCAGCACCATCGCCACGGCCTGCCAGCGCGTCGGCAGCCGCGTCATGCCGTAGGCGATGGGATAGCCTATCAGGAGCAACAGCGCGGTCGCGGTGACGGCGACGGTGAGGCTACGCACATAGGCAAACACGTAGATATCGTCGGAGGCGAGCAGCTTGAAATTGTCGATCGACAGCGCCGCAAAAGCGGCCTTCAGCGCCCCCCATCCCGCCATCAGGTCGAACACCGGCTCGTAAGGCGGCTGCGCGATCGCCGTCTGCGACAGGCTGATCTTCAGCACGAAGCCGAACGGCACCAGGAAGAACAGCACCATCCAGACATAAGGCGCGATAGCGGCAAACCGCGCCGGTCGCGCGAAGATGCGGCGCGCACTCATGAGGGCAGCACCACGCAGTCGTCGGGCGTGAACCAGGCGACGACAGGCTGGTTCAGGCCGTAGGCGTCGACGTCGAGGCGCGCGCTGTTGGCGACCGAAGCCTGCAGCATCCCGCCGGCGTCGAGCTTCACCTTGTAAGTGGTGGTGCCGCCGAGATAGCAGACATCGGCGATCACGCCGTCCAGCTGGTTGATCGCCGTTTCATGACCGGCTTCCCTCACCGGACCCCGGCGCGACAGCTTGACCTTCTCGGGGCGGATCGCGACCGAGAATTTTCCGGCACCGACCGGTTCGCGCGGCTCGGCCACCACCAACGCACCCGCATCACGCGTGCCAATGACCAGACGATGACCGTCGCGCAATTTGGACTCGCCGTCGAACAGATTGATGTCGCCGACGAACTCCGCGATCCAGCGCGAGCGTGGCGCCTCGTAGAGTTCGCGCGGGCTGGCGACCTGCGCGAGCTTGCCGTCCCTCATCACGCCGATCCGGCTTGCCATCGTCATCGCCTCTTCCTGGTCGTGGGTGACGATGATGAAAGTCATGCCGAGCCGGCGCTGAAGCTCCATCAGCTCGCCCTGGGTGCTTTCGCGCAACTTCTTGTCGAGGGCCGCGAGCGGCTCGTCGAGCAGCAGCAATTGCGGCCGCCGCGCCAGCGCCCGGGCCAGCGCCACGCGCTGACGCTGGCCGCCGGAGAGCTGGTCGGGCTTGCGCTTCTCCAGCCCGTCAAGCTTCACCAGCGCAACCATCTCCGCCACACGCGTGGCAATGTCGGCGCGCGCCATGCCGGCGCGCTTCAGGCCGAAGGCGATGTTGTCGCGCACCGCGAGATGCGGAAACAGCGCGTAGTTCTGGAACATCATGTTGATCGGCCGCTCATGCGGCAGCGCCTGCGCAATGTCCTTTCCGCCGAGCAGGATGCGCCCTTGATCCGGCGCTTCGAAACCGGCGAGCATGCGCAGAAGCGTGGTCTTGCCGCAGCCGCTGGGCCCGAGCAGTGCAAAGAACTCGCCGGACTTGATGTCGAGCGACACGCCATCCACGGCACGGAACGTCCCGAACCTCTTGGCGACGCCCTCGATGCGCAGCAGCGGCTCGCCGGCCGCGAACTGCGTGTCTCCGACCGAATCCGCAGCAGCGTCTGTTCTGGGCAACTCGTCAGTCATGGTCCCTGCCAACCCCAATCCCGCCGCACGCTAGCGGCCGATCGTCCCTAGCTCAACCGGTTAGAGGCGGTTCTTTCACATCGGATTCGGCATGAACGCCGCCAGCGCATCGCGCTCCTCCGCCGACATCGTCAGGCCGAGCTTGGAGCGGCGCCACAGGATGTCCTCGGGAAAACGCGCCCATTCGTGGGTCATGAGATAGCGCACCTCGGCGCCGGTCAACTCGGGACCGAAGGCGGGGCCGAGATCGTCGCGGGTCTTCGCCTCGCCAAGCACAGCCGATAGCCGCGAACCATAGGCCGCGACGAGACGTTGGGCCTGCGTCTCCGAGAGAAAGCGCCAGCGATCACGCGCAAGATCGACCTCGGTATCGAAACGATCCCAGGCGAAATCTCCGCCGGGTAGCGCCGCGCCTGCGGTCCAGGGCGGCGACATCGGATAGAACGGCGTCAACTTCGTCACCGCCCGCTCCGCGCGCAGGCGCGAGGTGGTGACGTCTCCGCCGAACATTGTGATCAGCGGCGCCTTGCGCCGCCGCGCGTGAAACAGCGTCGTGCCGTCACGCCGGCGCGCGGACGCCAGCGTCAGGTTGACGCCGGAGACCGCGCGCACCACGTCGGTCGGGGCGACGCGCTCGCGGAAATAGCGGCTGGCCGCTTCGCAGAGATAGCCGACGTCGGCCCCCCGCATCGCGACGATCGCGGGATCGCCGGCGAAATCGTGCGTGACTGTGCCGATCAGCGTGAAGTCGCGCTCGAGGGGACTAGCGAAGATCAGCCGGCCATCGCTGTTCTGGAAGACGTAGACGTTATCGGAATCAAACAACCGCGGGACGATGATCTGGCTCATCTGCATCGCCGCCATGGCGGGTTGCGGCTGCCGCAGCACGGTCTCCGCGACCATCGACGTCCAGCCGCCGGTGGCGTTGGCCAGTGCGCGGGCCGTAATCGTGCGGCGGTGGCCGCGGTCCACCACCGCAAGCCGCCATGTGTCGGTTCGATCGGCGCGCACACAGCGCGCTCCGGTCCGAATCGCGGCGCCGCGCTCGGCCGCATCCAGTGCCGTGAGCACGACCAGTCGGGAATCGTCGACGACGCAGTCAGAGTATTCGAAGGCCGTGCCGAATGGCCGTTTCAGCGCGTTGCCGACCGGATGATGCGTGATGTCGAGGGTCGCCGTTGCAGGCAGGCCGCTCCGGCTGGTGAGGCTGTCGTAGAGGAGCAGGCCGAGGCGCAGCAGCCATGGTGGCCGCTCGTCGGAATGCGCCGGGATCACGAAGCGCATCGGCCGAACCAGATGCGGCGCGATCCGGAGCCAGGTCCGGCGCTCGGCGAGCGCCCGGCGCACCCGCCGGAAGCCGCGCCGTTCCAGCACCGCGAGATCGCCGTGGATCAGCCGCGGTGTTGCCGAGGACGCCGCTCCGCCCAGATCGCCCTGCTCCAACAGGATGACCCGCAGGCCGCGGCCGGCCGCATCGCGCGCGAGGCTGACACCGTTCAGGCCGCCGCCGATGATCGCAAGGTCGTAATCCGCCATAAAGCCGTCGAATGGGAGCGAAACGCTCGCCATCTCTAGAGCCATTTCCGCTCCGATGAAATCGGAACGGGGCTCTAGATTCCAGTTTGGCGCGTTTTCTTGACGCGAACCGGCATCACTTCGCTCGAAGACGCTCTACCCGGTCTTGAGTGCAAGCTCCATGACTTCGGCGCGACCGACGAGGCCGGCATATTTCCCGATCGGCAGGGGCTTGCCGAGCAGATAGCCCTGCACGCCGTCACAGCCTTCTTCGGCGAGGAAGGCGAGTTGTTCCAGCGTCTCGACGCCCTCCGCGACGATCGACATGTCCAGGCCATGGCCGAGATCGATCACCGCGCGCACGATCGCCGCCGATTGCGGGTTGCGGCCGAGATTGATGATAAAGGCGCGGTCGATCTTGATCTTGTCGAACGGGAACGCCTGGAGATAGCTCAGCGAGGAATAACCGCTGCCGAAATCGTCCATGGAGATGCGCACGCCGAGCGCCTTGAGCCGGCGCAGCAGCGCAAGTCCGCGATCGAAGTCCTCGATCAGCACGCCCTCGGTGATCTCGAGCTCGAGCCGGCCGGGTGCGAGACCCGTCTCGATTAGGATGGAATGGACGAGCCCGACCACGTCGCCGTGCATGAACTGCGCCGGCGACAGGTTGACCGCGACCTGAAGCGGCGTCGGCCAGGACGCTGCCTCGCGGCAGGCCTCGCGCAGGATCCACTCGCCCATCTCGACGATCAGGCCGCTTTCCTCCGCGATCGGGATGAATTCGGCCGGGGAGACCTGGCCGCGCACCGGATGCTGCCAGCGCGCCAGCGCCTCGAAGCCGATGATCTCGCTCTCGGCGACGCTGTGGCCCGCGGCTCCCTGCGGCTGGAAGGCGAGCGAGAGCTCGCCGTTCTTGATCGCCATCGAGAGGTCCTGATGCAACACGCGGCGATCGCGGATCTGCTGGTCCATCTCCGGCTGGAACAGGCTGATCGTGCCGCGCGATTTCTGCTTGGCGCGGAACAGCGCCGCGCCGGCATTGGCGAGCAGCGAGGCGGCGTCGGCGCCGTTGTGAGGGAAGATCGACATGCCGGTGGAGACACCGGCGCGGACCGGGCGACCGTCAATCTGGAATTCCGCGGCGATGGCATCACCGATCTGCTGCGCCAGCGCGAGACCTGCCTCCGGCTGCTTGCCGTCGATGATCAGGCCGAACTCGTCGCCGGACAGGCGCGCCACCACGCCGCCGCGCGCGGAGTCCTGGAGCCGCTGCGCCACCTCGACCAGGAGCTTGTCGCCGTGCGCATGGCCGAAGACGTCGTTGACCTCCTTGAGGCCGTCGAGGTCAACGCACAGAACCGCGAACTCCTCGCCGGTGCCCTCGCAGGCCTCGATCATCTGGGTCAACGCCTGCAGGAAAGCGGCACGGTTCGGCAAATCGGTGAGGCCGTCGTGATAGGCCATGTGCGCCATGCGCGACTCGGTTTGCCGGCGATCGGTGACGTCCTCGTGGGTCTTGATCAGATATTGCGGCTCGCCGGTGTCGCCCAACACGGTGGCGCGGCGGGTGAGGAACAGCCGCAGCCCGTCCTTGGTGGAGATCGGGTGCTCTTCGGTGATCATCCCACGTTTCTTGATCGCGGCTTCGTCCCGCGCGATGATCAGCTTGGCTTCCTTGGGATTGAAAATGTCGGACGCCGTCAGGCCCGTAGCTTCCTCGCGCCTGCGGTTGAGGATCGTCTCCGCGCTGCGGTTGGCGAGCAGATAGCGGCCGTCCTTGACCTGCTCGACGATCAGGGCCACCGGGATGTTGTCGACCACGAGCTCCAGGAACTTCTTCGTGCTCTCCAGCTCCTTCGACAGCGAGCGGCGGTCGGTGATGTCCTCGAACACGAGCATCAGGAATTCAGGCTTGTTGCTCTCGTTGCGGACCACGATCCGGATCGAGGCAACCATGCGTCGCTCGCCGGCGCGGTCGACCTCGAATTCGTTGCGAAACTGGCCGTCCGGCGAATCGAGTGCCGCCCGGTCGGTTGCCTCGATGCCGTCCGCCGAGACAGGTGCAAACAGCTCGCGGGCGTTCTTGCCGACGGCATGATCGCGCGAGAAGCCCCAGAACCGCTCATAGGCGCTGTTGGCGAAGATGTAGCGGCCATCCTCAATGCTCTTCGCGGCCACGCAGGCCGGAACGTGATCCAGCAACGTTTCCAGGAACTGCTTGGTGGAGGCGAGTTGCCGCGACAGCCTGCGCTGCTCGCTGACGTCCAGATGCGTCGCCACCGAACCGCCGTTGGGCAGCACGAAATATTTCACCAGGATGGCCCGCCCATCCGGAAGTTCGGTGATTAAGCCGTTGGTGCTTGCCGCCTTCTCGTAGAACTCGTCGTCGGAGGCCCCGCCGAGCACCCCGCGCTTGCGTCGCAGCTCAAGGATGTCGTGGCCGGTCATTCCCGCCCAGATGTCCGACCGCATCAGGCCGTAGATATCGAGATAGCGATCGTTGCAGAAGATGATACGCCGCTGCGCATCCGTCATCACCACGCCCTGGTTGAGGTTGTTCATGGCGGAGGAGACGAAGGCATTGCGCCGCAGCTGCAGACGCCTGGTCCGGCGCAGCGAGGAATGGATCCACAGCGCGATCGCGACCAGGAACGAGCAGATCACGACGCCCGCGATCAGGGCTTCCCAGATCACGTTGGGATCAAGGTGGCCGAGATAGCTCGGAGGGGTGAAGCTGTCGGAGAGGGCAAAGGCGCGCGCAGGCGTCACCGCTGCGGCCAGGCACACGACGGCCTGCACCGCAATCGGAAGCGCGCTGCCCGCGTGCCAGTTCTTCTCAGCCATCAGCCACCCGCGATTTCAACGTCGGATTGTCTGGCCTCGCGGGTTTGGATCGGGTAAACGCCTGTACGCGCAACGGAAAAATGTGGCATCAAATACGGCAATTGCCCTGACATGATAAATGCTTCCTTAACGGAAAACGCCCCCGCGCCATTCCCAGGCGTCAGGCCATCGTTTCGAACGGACGTCCTGCACAACCATGGATAGGGTCGACTGCGTCGTCATCGGAGCCGGCGTGATCGGGCTCGCGGTGGCTCGAAAGCTGGCGCAAGCCGGGCGCGAGGTGATCGTGCTCGAGGAAGCCGAGGCCATCGGCACCATCACCTCCTCGCGCAACAGCGAGGTGATCCATGCCGGCATCTACTACCGCGCCGGAAGCTGGATGGCGCGCATGTGCGTCGACGGCAAGCACGCGCTCTACCGTTACTGTTCCGAGCGCGGCATCCCGCACAGGAATAGCGGCAAGCTGATCGTAGCGACCAATCCGAAAGAGACCGAGAAGCTGCAATCGATCAAGGCGCATGCCGAGGCCAATGGCGTGCTCGACATGCAGCTCCTCACGGGCGATGCGGCATGTGCGCTGGAGCCGGCGCTCGCCTGCGACGCCGCGCTGCTGTCGCCGTCGACCGGCATCATCGACAGCCACGCCTATATGCTCTCGCTGCGCGGTGAAGCCGAGGACGCGGGCGCGGCCTTCGCATTTCACACCCCGCTGATCCGTGCCAAGGCGACCGCCGGCGTGATCGAGATCGAGGCGGGCGGCGAAGCGCCGATGACGCTGCAATGCAGCCTCCTCGTCAACGCCGCCGGGCTGTCGGCGACCACGGTGGCGCGCAACATCGAGGGCATGCCGCTGGAACGGATCCCGACGGCCTACCTCGCCAAGGGAAACTACTTCAGCTGCAATGCCAGGGCGCCGTTCTCGCGCCTGATCTATCCAGTGCCCGAGCCCGGCGGGCTAGGGGTGCATCTGACGCTGGATATGGCAGGGCAGGCACGTTTCGGTCCCGACGTCGAGTGGATCGAGACGATCGACTATGAGGTCGACCCGTCACGCGCCGAGCGCTTCTATCCGGCGATCCGCAAATACTGGCCGACGCTGCCTGACGGCGCGCTCATGCCGAGCTATTCGGGCATCCGCCCGAAGATCGTGCCGCCGGCGGTGGCCACGCAGGATTTCTTGATGCAAGGCCCGCGCGATCACGGCATCGACGGCCTGATCAATCTGTTCGGCATCGAGTCACCCGGATTGACGTCGTCGCTCGCGATCGCGGATCACGTCGCCGAGCTCGCAAACATCTAGTGTTTTAAAGCGAAGTGGATTCCGGTTGCGCGTAAAGAACCGGCCCAGACAAGAAGCGAGAGCCGCGCAAATCTTTGCACGGTGCGCACCTTGCAGCAGGGATGAGCGCAAAGGCTCCCATCCCTGCGTGAAAGGGTGCGATCAACTCTACGCTGTTTACGGGGGTTACTAGTGGAGCGTGTCGCCGTGCCTCAGGCGCTCGATCTGGTCCTTGACCATCAACTTCCGTCGCTTCAACTCAACAATTTGCAGGTCGTCTGTTGAAAGGTGCACGAGAGCTTCGTGCAATTCGTTTTCGAGAGTTTTGTGCTTCCGTTCCAATTCAACCAGATGTGCCTGAATTGTCATTCGAAACCTCCTCGGTAGGGGTGAACCTTGGATTCGACCGGACGACGAAGTGTACATCACCGATTCGTTCTGTCGATGGGTATCCGTCGTCGCAGTGTCATTTTTGAAAATACATATGTAACGAAGCGTGAGTAAGGGAACCACGCGGGAAAAATCCGTGATATCAATGCTCTTGCGCAACGCCGTCACGAGCCGCAGAAATATGTTGCGGGAGATCGGCGCGCGACGGTCGCAGATCGCTTGCGATCACGCCGCGCAAGGACGATAATTTCCACAGGGCATCCACAGCCTTAATCTCACGCCTATCGGTTTTTCGGCCACCGCAGACATGACCAATGAAGATGCGCGCGAACTCGAATCCGAGCTCGCCCGGTTGCACCAGGAACACCGAGATCTCGATGCGGCGATCGATGCACTGCATCAATCGCCCGCCCCCGACCTGTTGCGGTTACAGCGGTTGAAGAAACGCAAGCTGTTGTTGCGTGACCGTATCGCGTTCATCGAAGACCAGATCACGCCGGACATCATCGCCTGATCCACAGGAGGAGAGCCTTCCGGGCCCGCCGCACGTGAATCTGCTTGACTCGAAAGGAACAAAATAAGAACATTTGAGCACCCCAACGCGCCCGGGGAAACCGCCAAGGAAAACGCAGATGTCGGCAACCGCCCTCCTCGACAACAGCCATTATGAACAGGCCTGCGATCAGGCGATCGCGATGTGCGACGGCAATCTGCGCAGCACCATCAAGGCGCTGATCATGGCCAATGAATATCTGGAGGCCGAGCTGGAGGAATTGCAGGCGGCGATTTCCGCCGGCTGCATTCCGGAGACCTCGCGCAGCAAGATGCGGAGCAAGGGCAGCGCCGCCTGAGCTGTCAGCTATCGGAGTCGACCATGTCCGATGTCACCTATTACGTTGCATTACCCTTCCTGACCGACGAGGACGGATCGCCGGTGGCGGGTGCGGCCGAGGAATGTCAGAGCGCGGCTGCCGCGTTGCGCCGCGCCGAGATTATGTCGCACGGCGCCGGCCACACCGGCGCGGTCGCGTTCAGCCGCAGCGGCGATCCCATGACCGGCGAATTCGGGGACGCCAAACTGCTCCGCGGCTTCGGCAACGTACCGAAAGACCTCGGCACGCTTTAACTAGCTGCTGACGAGCCTGATGCGCGGCTCATGCCGCCGGTGCGCCTTGCGCACATACATCGCGGCATCGGCCTCCTCCAGAGCGCGCGCGGCGTCGGACTGCACTCCAAGCAGGGCGACGCCGGCGGAAGCGCCCGCGCTCACGTGCTGGCCGCGAAAGACAAAGGACAATTCGTCGATGGCCTGCTCGAAAGCCGCGGCCTTCGCCTTGGCGTCGGTCTCGCTGAGATTCCAGAGCAGCAGCGCGAACTCATCGCCGCCGAGCCGGCCGACCACGTCCGAGGCGCGGATCTGCCGTGTGAGCGTGGTGGCAATCGCCTTCAGCACCTCGTCGCCGGCCGCATGGCCGAAGGAATCGTTGATCGGCTTCAGCCGATCAACGTCGAGCACGATCAGCGCACCGCTGGCACGGTAGCGCTTCATGTAGGCGACGGCGCGTGCGAGCTCGCGTTCGAAGCCGCGCCGGTTCGGAATTTCGAGCAGGAAGTCGGTGTCGGCGGCGGCCTCGAGCTCCGCGACCCGCCGCAGCGCCCCCTTGAGCTTGCTCCGGAGGTCGCGGATGGTCGCCTTGATGGCCCCTTTTGCGCCGTCAGCGGCAGACGCTCCGCGCCGCGCCGTCTTGACCGGATGCTTGGCCACACCCTTGGCCACACCCTTGGCCACACGCTTGGCCGGACGCTTGAGAGCAACTTTGGAGCCGACGGCACTGGTCTTCGGGCCCTTTTTGGCCTTCGCAGCACTCGCCCTTTTTGGTTTCTTCATGGGCATCCTGCTCAATGAAGGCTTGCGGGGATTCACCAAGACAGGATAGTTCATTCCCTTCTCCTTGCCACCGCCTTGCGAGCCACCGGCCGGAACCTTTAATCTGGCCTATCTTTCTGTTTTTCGAGCACAATTGACGTCATGACCGCGCCGATCGCCATCATCATGGGAAGCCAGTCGGACTGGGACACGATGCGGCATGCCGCCGACACGCTTGCAGCGCTCGGCGTTGCCGCCGACACCCGCATCGTTTCGGCCCACCGCACCCCCGACCGGCTGTTTACGTTCGCCAAAGGCGCCAAGACGGCCGGTTACAAGGTCATCATCGCCGGTGCGGGTGGCGCAGCCCACCTGCCCGGCATGGCGGCGGCGCTGACGGAACTGCCCGTGTTCGGCGTCCCCGTCGAATCCAGGACGCTCAAGGGCATCGATTCGCTCTATTCGATCGTCCAGATGCCCGCAGGCATCCCGGTCGGCACCCTCGCCATCGGCAAGGCCGGCGCCATCAATGCGGCGCTGCTGGCCGCCGCCGTGCTGGCCTTGTCCGACCCGGCCTTGTCCGACCGCCTCGCCGCCTGGCGCAAGGCGCAGACCGAGGCCGTGGCCGAGCGCCCGGAGGACAAGGCGTGACTGACACAAAGCAGGTGAAGCTGAAGCCCGGCGACACCATTGGTATCCTCGGCGGCGGACAATTAGGGCGGATGCTGGCCATGGCGGCGGCACGGCTCGGCCTGCGCTGCCAGGTGTTCTCGCCCGATCCGGACTCACCGGCCTTCGACGTCGTCCTGAATGCGACCTGCGCCGAATATGCCGATGTCGAAGCACTCGAGCTGTTCGCCAACGACGTCGACGTCATCACCTACGAATTCGAGAACGTGCCGTCCGCGGCCGCGATGGTGCTGGATGCTCGCCGCCCGGTGCTGCCCAACCGCAAGATCCTCGAGACCACCCAGGACCGGCTCGCCGAGAAGGATTTCGTGACGCGGCTCGGCATCGGCACCGCGGCTTATGCCGACGTCACCTCGGTCCCGTCATTGCGCGAGGCGATCGCCAGGATCGGCCTTCCGGCGGTGCTGAAGACCCGCCGCTTCGGCTATGACGGCAAGGGCCAGGCCATCATCCGCGAGGGCGACGACATCGCGAAAGTGTGGACCAGTCTCGCCACCAAATCGGCGATCCTGGAAGCCTTCGTGCCGTACGAGCGTGAGATTTCCGTGATCGCCGCCCGCTCGGCCACAGGCCAGGTCGAGTGTTTCGACGTCACCGAAAACGAGCACCGCGACCACATCCTGAAGATCTCCCGTGCGCCCGCCCGGATCCCGGACGCGCTCGCCGAGGAAGCGCGCAGCATCGCCGAAAAGATCGCGGGCGCGCTCGATTATGTCGGCGTGCTTGCCGTCGAGATGTTCGTGCTCGCCAACGGCACCGGACCCAAGGTGCTGGTCAATGAGATCGCTCCGCGCGTGCACAATTCCGGACACTGGACGCTCGACGGTGCGTCCGTCTCGCAGTTCGAGCAGCACATCCGCGCCATTGCCGGCTGGCCTCTCGGCAAGCCCGTGCGCCACGGCGAGGTCGTCACTATGACCAATCTGATCGGCGACGAGATCAACGAATATGACAAGTGGCTGAGCGTGCCGGGCGCAACCGTGCACATCTACGGCAAGGGCGCGCCGCGTCCGGGCCGCAAGATGGGCCACGTCACCGAAGTGCGACCCACGACCGGCAAATAACGGGACCGCGGCGCATGCCGCGATCCCGCTTTGCGATTACGCCGTCTTTGCGCCGGCGATGACGCCGGTGGGTTCGTCGCTGAGCCAGCGATAGACCACCCCGCCCAGCGCGCCCCCGATCAGTGGCGCAATCCAGAACAGCCAGAGCTGCGACAACGCCCAGCCGCCGACGAACAATGCGGGACCCGTGCTGCGCGCCGGGTTCACCGAGGTGTTGGTGACGGGGATGCTGACGAGATGGATCATCACCAGCGCGAGCCCGATCGCCAGCGGCGCAAAGCCCACGGGTGCGCGGCCGTGGGTGGCGCCCATGATGATGAACAGGAACATCATGGTCATGACCACCTCGGTGAGAAAGCACACGATCATGCTGTACTGGCCGGGAGAATGAGCGTCGTAGCCGTTGGACGCGAAGCCTTTACTGACGTCGAAGCCGGGAGCTCCACTTGCGATGACGTAGAGAAGCCACGCGGCCACGATCGCGCCGGCGACCTGCGCAATCACATAAGGCAGGATCTGCCCGGCCGGAAAACGCCCGCCGGCAGCAAGACCCACGGTGACGGCCGGGTTGAGATGGCAGCCGGAGATGTGGCCGATCGCATAGGCCATGGTGACCACGCTCAGCCCGAATGCGAGCGAGACACCGACCAGACCGATGCCAACCTGCGGAAAGCCGGCTGCGATCACCGCGCTCCCGCAACCTGCGAATGTGAGCCAAAAGGTGCCGATAGCCTCGGCCGCGTATTTCTTCATATCCATGTGTCGTCCCCTGCTTTCAAAGATTCCGGACCAAAGCTCCGGAAACGGCCCCACCCTTGGCGTCAAATCTCCCGAATCAGGGCCGCACAGAGGTATTTCGCCTCATTTAATGGCTGAACTAGGCCCGAAAACCCGCTTGGCCGGTGGACATCCCAAGTTTTGTCTGATACATCCGCGCCCTCAAGGTTAAGGGCTTGTGCGTTTCGCCATCCCCTTTGACTTACCAGAATTCAAATCCGATCCACTGAAGAGGATGCCGCGTGCAGGTTCTCGTTCGCGATAACAATGTCGACCAAGCCCTCAAGGCGCTGAAGAAGAAGATGCAGCGCGAGGGTATTTTCCGCGAGATGAAGCTCCGCGGTCACTACGAAAAGCCCTCCGAGAAGAAGGCCCGTGAAAAGGCCGAAGCCGTGCGTCGCGCACGCAAGCTGGCCCGCAAGAAGCTGCAGCGCGAAGGCCTGCTGCCGATGAAGCCGAAGCCGGTGTTCGGCGCTGGCCCCGGCGGTGATCGTGGCGGTCGCGGCGGCCCGGGTGCAGGTGCAAGTGCTGGTCCGCGCGGACCGCGCTGATTTACCGGACTTGAGACACTTCAGTTTTCGATGACGCGGGCCCCTGGCCCGCGTTATTGTTTTGTGAGCGGTGCCTTTCTGGGATGGGGCACTACCGATGCGGCACGAGCGCGAGCGAACCGTAGATGGCCTCCCCTTTCCCCAAGCGCGGCTTGGCGCGGCTACGCCGGATCTTGCAGCAGCCGTTTGCGCTTGCGGTTGTGGGGATTTCGCTGTGCGGCTGCTCCTTCGACCTGGGGTCGCTGACGCCGGAGAAGGACAAGCCGCAGGAGGCACCCAAGACAGCCGTGACCACCGAAAACGTGGTCAGCGCCGTCAATGTCAGCGAATCCCAGGCCCATACGGCAAAGGCCCAGGCCCTGGCAAAGTCCGGCGAGACGGCGGCCGCGCTCGATGAATTCAATCACGCGGTCGGACTCGATCCCTACAATGTGCAGGCGCTCTATGGCCGCGCCCTGATCTACCAGGGCAAGAACCAGCACGATGTCGCGATCGCCGATTTCAGTGCCGCGAGTGGCCTTAACCCGCAGAAGGTCGAGCCGCTGCTCGGCCGCGCCACCAGTTATCTCGCCCTCGGCAAGGTCAAGGAGGCCGCGGCCGACCTGGATGAGGCTTCCGAGGCCGATCCCCACAATGCCCAGGTCTGGACCATACGCGGGCAAGCCTATGAACGGCTGGGCGACAGGACCAAGGCGGCGGCGTCCTACACCAAGGCGGTCTCGCTTCGGCCACGCGACGACGCCGCCCGCAGCGGCCTCGCCCGCGTCGGCGGCTGACGATTCTGGCGCAGCGCAGGCGCCGTCTTAATCCGGGGTGACGCTCTTCGGCAGAACGGAATGGAACATGGACTTGACGCCCGACAGCATGTCGTCGGCGACATTGGTCTTCGGCCGCGGCATGGACGCGCCGGCATCTGCGCGCAGATCGAGCGGGGGCGCAATCATCGGGACCGGAATATCAGCCGGGGGGGTCAGCCGATTCGGGTTCTCATTGCCGACCGAGGCTGTATAGGGCGGGCTCGCCTGCGACGAGCCGCCATTGCCATAGGCCTCGGCTGCGGGTGTCGAGACCGTGATGGGCGGCGGCAACGGGCGCACCGTGGACGAATCCACGGGGACGATACGCGGGGCCTCCGGCGTGCGGGCGGCTTCGCGCACTGCAGGCTCCTGAGTCTTCTCGGGCGACCTGGCCTCCAAAGACTTGGCCTCCAAAGACTTGGTCTCGGAAGACTTGTTGTCGGAAGCCTTTGTGTCGGAAGCCTTGGCCTCAGCCGCCTTGCTCTCAGGCGACTTGCGCAGGCGCTCGATGGCGGCGCGCACGAGATCGTTGGCGTCGGGGCTTGCGGCCGGCGCGGCGGCAGCCGGCGCCGAATTGGCCTCCACCACCGGGGTGGCGGGAGCGGGTGCACTGACGGCCGGGGAGGACTTGGCGACTGCCTTCTCGCGCGCGGACGGCTTGCCGCGCGGGGCGGCCTCGGCCGGCGCCACGTCCGCCGTAGAAGTCTTCGATTCCGCGGCGGGCTGATCGGCCGCCTTCTCGGCCGCCGGCTTGTCCGCCACCTTCTTCTCGGAAATGCCCTTGGCCTTGACGCCGGGCGCGGGCAGGTTGGCCAGATCGGCGGGCTTGCCGTTCTTGCCAGCCTCGGCAGGCGCCATCACGGCCGCGGGTGCATCCGCCGCCGGCTTCGCGTTGATGTAATGATTAACGATATACGCCCCGATGATCGTTGCGAGCACCGAGGGGAAGATGTCCATCGAGATTTTAGCGATGTATTTCAGCATTCCGGCCACTCCCCGCGCGATCTGATGCGGGAACTTTGAGGCATAGTGAGGGATCAACTGCGACGGATCAATGGCAAAGGGGTACGCCGGAATTACGGCTTCAGCTCGACCTCAAGGAACACGATCTCGGTTGCGGTTTCGTTAAGCACGTCGTGCTGGACGCCGGCCTTGCGAAAATAGGATTTTCCGGCCGCGAGCTGTGCCTTGGACCGCTCGCCATCGGGCGCCACGATGGTCATTTCCCCTGCGACCACGGGAACAATGACGTAGTCCATGCCGTGGGTGTGATGCCCCGTGGCGCTGTTTGGCGCGAGCCGCCACTCGGTCACCCGAACCTGCTCATTGTCGATCTGAACTTCGGACTTGGCGGCAAGCATCGGAACTCTCCTGGGGCAATCATCCGGAAAACCGGTTCAGGGCACGAAAACCATGAACACGTAGACGGCAAATACCACCATATGGACCAGCCCGAACAGGACATTGGTCCTGCCCGTACCGAAGGTCAGCATGCTCAAAAAGAAGGTCAGGAGCAAAAGCACGCTGCCCTGCTCGCTGAGGCCGAGCGTGAGTTCCTTGTCGAGCGCATAGGTGGCGACACCGACGGCCGGGATGGTCAGCCCGATGGTGGCGAGCGACGAGCCGAGCGCAAGGTTGATGCTCTTCTGGAGGTCGTTCTTGCGGGCCGCCGAGACCGCCGCAACGCCTTCCGGCAGCAGGATCAGGAGCGCGACCAGAAGTCCGGCAAAGGCAGGCGGCGCACCGATCCTGGCCCCGACGGCGTCGACCACCAGCGAAAATTTCTTGGACAGCAGCACAACCGCCAGCAGCGCAATCAGCAGCAGCACGACGCTGAGCACCAAGGTCCGGCCCGCGAGATGCGCCTCGCCGCTCCCGCCGCCCGCCCGTTCGTGAACGAAGTAATCCTTGTGCAGCACGGTCTGGGTGTAGAGAAACACCCCGTACAGCGCGAGCGTGACCACGTCGACGAAGCCGAGTTGAACCGCCGAATAGACCGGACCCGGCGTGGTGGTCGTGTAGTTCGGCATGATCAGGGTGATGGTCGCGAGCGCGAACAGCACGCTGAGATAAACGTTGGCGCCGGAGAGCTGAAAGCCCTGCTCGCGATAGCGCAGGCCGCCGATGAAGATGCAGAGCCCGACGAGGCCATTGCAGACGATCATGACCACGGCGAACACGGTATCGCGCGCCAGTTCCGGGGCCGGCTTGTCGCCCAGCATGATCGTGGTGATCAGCGCAACCTCGATGATGGTCACCGAGAGCGTCAGCACCAGAGTGCCGTAGGGTTCGCCGACCCGCTCGGCGATGACTTCGGCATGATGGACCGCGGCAAACACCGTGCCGAACAGGATGACGAGGAGCACGATGGCGAAGACGAGCCCGCCGAACGACAGCGTGAACTCATAGGCCGTCGCGCTGACGGCCGCGAACAGCAGCACGGCCAGCGCCGGAAAGATCCAGGCCGACCGAGGCATCGGATTATGCGCGCTCATCCATCGGCTCCAATTGTCTCGGTCGAGCAGTAGCAAATCGGGCGGCAGATTCAATGCCAGCGCAGGATCGGAGCGAACGGCAGCAACGTCAGCAGCACGAACAGCGGGATCAGCACCGCGCTGGCGCGCGCGAAATAGCCGAAGAAGCTCGGCATCTCGATGCCGTTCTCGCTGGCGATGCTGCTCACCATGAAGTTCGGCGCATTGCCGATATAGGTGAGCGCGCCCATGTAGACTGCGCCCATGGAGATGGAGGCGAGCGTGCCCGAGAGCTCGTGCATCAGCACCTGCGGGTCGCCGCCGGCGAGCTCGAAGAACAACAGATAGGTCGGCGCATTGTCGAGGAACGCCGACATCAGGCCGGTGAACCAGAAATAGGCAACCTCGCGCGGCGTGCCGTCCGGCGCCGTCACGGCCGACAACAGCCAGGCGAACGCACCGTGGTGGCCGGCATCGAGCATGGCGATGACGGGGATGATCGCGATGAAAATGCCGGCGAACAGCTTTGCGACTTCGCGAATCGGCTCCCAGGTGAAGCCGTTGGCCTGCCTGTGCTCGTCCGGCGTCAACCACACCGACAGGGCCGCTATGGCCAGCAAAGCCGCGTTGCGGGCGATGTCTTCCAGCTCCAGCCTGGTTCCGAGGATGTCGAAGGCGATGCCGGGCTTCCACATCGCCGAGGCCAGCAGGCTCGCGACGACGGCTGCGATCAGCACCAAGTTGACGAGGCCGCGGATACGGACCGGCTTCGCGGCGCCGGCGGCGCCGAGCAAGGGTTCGCTACGGAAGCGCCAGACGTCGATGACGACGAAGATCGCGAGCAGCAGTCCGGCAACGATCGCGGTCTGCAGCCAGATGGTCCGCGTGGTCCAGAAGAAGTCGACGCCATGCAGGAAGCCGACGAACAGCGGGGGATCGCCGAGCGGGCTCAGCGCGCCGCCGACATTGGCGACCAGGATGATGAAGAAGATGACGACATGGGCGTTGTAGCGCCGCGGCCGGTTGGCGCGGATCAGAGGGCGGATCAGGATCATGGCCGCCCCCGTGGTGCCGACGACGCTCGCCATCACCGTACCGAGCGCGAGGATGCCGGCGTTGGTCGCCGGCGTCGCCCTGATGTCGCCCGTCACGAGAATCCCCCCGGCGACGACATAGAGCGAGAACAGCAGCACGATGAAGCCAAGATATTCGGCGAGCATGGCGTGAACGAGCGCCGCCAACGTCGCCATGCCCCCGGCCAAGATGACGAGCGAGGCGAGTGCCAGCAGCGACCAGACGGCGGCGATCTTGCCGTAATGATGGTGCCAGAATCGTGCAAACAGCAGCGGCCCGAGCGCGATCGACAGCAGCAGGCCGGCAAAGGGCAGCGCATAGGGCCAGCGCATCGCCGCGCCGTCGAGCCCGGTCGCCGCCCATGCGTGCTGTGGCAACAACACGACGAGGATCGCGGCGATGAACCCGCTCCCGCGCCGAACGACAAGCCGTCTAGAAAACAATGAAGCGCCTCGCCGTTTCGATCGCACCGAACGCATCGAGATTGTCATGTCCGCCGCCCGCAAAGCGAACGAACTGCTTCGGTTCACGCGCGAGCGCGAACAGACGCTCTCCGAACACGATCGAAATGGCAAGGTCATTGGTGCCATGCATCACCAATAGCGGCACAGTGACGCGCGGGATGCGCTCGTCGGAATGAAATGGATCGCGCATCAGCAGCCGCACCGGAACGAACCAGAACGATGAAGCTGCAATGTCGGCGGTCGATGTATAGGGAGCTTCCAGGATGAGTTTTCCAACACGATGCTCCGAGGCGACCGCGACCGCCACGCCGGTCCCGAGCGAAAAGCCCCAGGGGACGATTCGCTCCGCCGCGTAGCGCGCAGTGGTGAAGGCGTAGGCGGCCGCGGCATCGCGCAGCAGGCCCGCTTCGCTCGGCGCCCCGCTCGAGCCGGCATAGCCGCGATAGGACAACGCGACGAGGCCGGTGCCGTCCGCCGTCATGGCCTTGAAACGGCTGATGCGACCGGCGAGATAGTCGCCATTGCCCGGAAAATACAGGATCATGGGACGACCCGGCTTCGCCGGCACGTGCCAGACGATGACCTTCTCGCCATCAGAGGTGGTCAGGACGTGCTCTTCGGCCTCAGGGAGGCCTGCGGCGTCCGGCCCGGTGCGGCCGACGGGCGGGATCGGAAACAGCATCTCGCGCTGCCTGAGATACAGCACGAGGAGACCGGCGCAATAGACGGTCACGAGCAGGATGGCGATCCACTTGATGATGGTCATGATGACGCGGCCCGGCCCCCGTTCAGGGCTTGAACCGGCTCCGCAGCAATTTCATGACCACGCCCGAGGCGCGCCGGAACGTCGCGGCAGCCGCATGGGAGCGGTGTACCAAGCGACGCGCAGTTCGCGCGTCGCTTCGGCAATGGCCCGGTTGCTTCCGCGTTACATCGCCTTGACGATGTTCTCGGTGACCTTCTTGGCGTCGCCGAGCAGCATCATGGTGTTGTCGCGATAGAACAGCGGATTGTCGATGCCGGCATAGCCCGAAGCGAGCGAGCGCTTGATGAACATCACGGTGCCGGCCTTCCAGACCTGGAGCACTGGCATGCCGTAGATCGGCGAGGTCTTGTCCTCTTCGGCCGCCGGATTGGTGACGTCGTTGGCCCCGATCACGAAGGCGATGTCGGCCTGCGCGAATTCGGAGTTGATGTCCTCGAGCTCGAACACCTCGTCATAGGGCACGTTGGCTTCGGCCAGCAGCACGTTCATGTGGCCGGGCATGCGGCCGGCGACCGGATGGATGGCGTATTTCACCTCGACGCCTTCCTTCTTCAGGATGTCGCCCATTTCGCGCAGCGCATGCTGAGCCTGCGCCACCGCCATGCCGTAGCCGGGCACAATGATGACCTTCTGCGCGTTCTTCATGATGAAAGCGGCGTCGTCGGCCGAGCCGAGCTTGGCCGGCTTCTGCTCGCCGCCGCCACCGCCCGCCGCCGCGGTCTCGCCGCCGAAGCCGCCGAGGATGACCGAGATGAAGGAGCGGTTCATCGCGTGGCACATGATGTAGGACAGGATCGCGCCGCTCGATCCCACCAGCGCGCCGGTGATGATCAGCGCGGAATTGCCGAGAGTGAAGCCGATGCCGGCCGCAGCCCAGCCCGAGTACGAGTTCAGCATCGAAATCACGACCGGCATGTCGGCGCCGCCGATCGGGATGATCATGAGCACGCCGAGCGCCAGCGCGATGATGACGATCAGCCAGAAGTCGAGCGCGCTGCCCGACATCACCAGCCCGACGATGAAGACGACGAGCGCGATCGCCAGCGCGATGTTGATGATGTGTCTGAACGGCAGGATGATCGGCGCGCCGCTCATGCGCGCGGACAGCTTCAGGAACGCGATCACCGATCCGGTGAAGGTCAACGCGCCGATGGCGACGCCGAGCGACATCTCGACTAGGCTCTGCGGATGGATGTTGCCGGGGCTGCCGATGTCGAAGGCCTCCGGCGCGTAGAACGCACCGGCGGCGACCAGCACCGCGGCCATGCCGACCAGCGAATGGAAGGCGGCGACCAGTTCCGGCATCGAGGTCATCGGCACGCGGCGGGCGATCACCGCGCCGACGCTGCCGCCGATCGCTATGCCAAGGATCACGAGGATCCAGGCGAGGCCGTCCGCCGGCGGATGACTGGCCAGCGTGGTGGCGACCGCGATCGCCATACCGATCATGCCAAAGAAATTGCCCTGCCGCGATGTGGCGGGGCTGGACAGCCCGCGCAGCGACAGGATGAACAGCACTCCCGCCACGAGATACAGAACTGCAGCCAGATTGGCGTTCATCTCAGGTCCCCTTTGTCTTCGTCACCCCGAGGTGCACGCCGCTTACTTCACCTTCTTCTTGTACATCGCCAGCATGCGCTGGGTGACAAGGAAGCCGCCGAAGATATTCACGCAGGCGAAAATGAGCGCGATGAAGCCGAAGCCGCGCGCCCAGCCCGAGCCGCTCGAGATCATGCCGACGCCGACCGCCAGCAGCGCGCCGACCACGATCACGGAGGAGATCGCATTGGTCACGCTCATCAGCGGCGTATGCAGCGCAGGGGTCACCGACCACACCACGAAATAGCCGACGAAGACGGCGAGAACGAAAATCGACAGCCTGAAGACGAAGGGGTCGACGACCTGTGCAACATGCTCCATGACGGCTCTCCTTAAACCTTCGGCTGGAAGTTCGGATGGATGACGGCGCCGTCCTTGGTCAGCGCGGTGGCCTTGACCAGTTCGTCCTCCCAGTTCACCGCCAGCGATTTGGTGGTCTTGTCGACCATCGTCTCGATGAAGTTGAACAAATTGCGCGCGTAAAGGCTGGAGGCCGACGCCGCGACGCGGCCGGCGACGTTGGTGTAGCCGACGATCTTGATGCCATCGACCTCGGCGACCTCGCCCGCCTTGACGCCTTCGACATTGCCGCCACGCTCGACGGCGAGATCGACCAGCACCGACCCCGGCTTCATCGATCTGACCATGTCGGCCGTGACGAGCTTCGGCGCAGGCCGGCCCGGAATCAGCGCGGTGGTGATCACGATGTCCTGCTTCTTGATGTGCTCGGCGGTGAGCGCGGCCTGCTTGGCCTGGTACTCCTTGGACATTTCCTTGGCGTAGCCGCCGGCGGTCTGCGCGTTCTTGAATTCCTCGTCCTCGACGGCGAGGAATTTCGCGCCGAGCGATTCGACCTGCTCCTTGGTCGCGGGCCGGACGTCGGTTGCGGTCACGACGGCGCCGAGACGGCGCGCGGTCGCGATCGCCTGGAGGCCGGCGACGCCGACGCCCATCACGAAAACCTTGGCGGCAGGCACGGTGCCGGCCGCGGTCATCATCATCGGGAAGGCGCGTCCGAAGGCCTCGGCGCCCTCGATCACGGCGCGGTAGCCGGCAAGGTTGGCCTGCGAGGACAGCACGTCCATCACCTGCGCGCGCGTGATGCGCGGCATCAATTCCATCGCGAAGGCGGAGACGCCGGCATCGGCGATCGTCTTCAGCGCGGCCTCGTTGCCGTAGGGGTCCATGATGGCGATGACGAGCGCGCCGCGCTTGTACTGCGCCAGCTCGGAGGCTTCCGGGCGCCTCACCTTGATGATGATGTCGGCATCCTTCAGCGCGTCGGCGCTGACGGTGGCGCCCACGGCGGTGAATTCGGAGTCCGGCAGGCCCGACTTGAGGCCGGCGCCCGGCTCGACGGCGATCTCGGCGCCCAACGCCTTGAACTTCTTCACCGTATCCGGCGAAGCGGCGACACGCGGCTCCGACGGATCGATTTCCTTGGCAACGGCGATCTTCATGGGCCCTCCGGCGACGCGGGAAGAAGCGCGCACGCGAACTTAGCGTTACTCCCGCAACGTTGGATACCGGTTTTCAATCCGGCTTCATTGCAAATTTTATGGGCACCGACGACGCTGGCGGTGCTGCAGGCGATGGATCAGGTCAGGAAGATCGCCATCAGGATCACGATAAGCGCGACCGAGACCGTGCCGTACTTCACCAGCTTGATGAAGCCCTCGTAGGTCTGCTCGTGGGCAACGTAGTCGTTGCCGTCGGCGGTGCTGTACGCCACTTCGCTATGGTCAGCCATGAATTGTCCCCAGTCGAAAGTCGAATTTCATGGCTGGGATACCGCAAACTTCCGGGCAGAGCAACGGCACGGAGGCGCGGTTTCCCGGCAAATCAGGTCATTTGGAATTCCGATTGGCGGGAAAGCCCGGCGCGAGCGCCTCTCAACCCTGATCGATCATCGTGCCGGTGATGCTCACGGCCGCTCGCTGGGGTCCCGGAAGACCGAGCGCCTCGCGGACCGCGTCGATCGCCGGCTCACCTGGTTCGGTGAATCGAGCCATCCGCGGGGCCGTCCCCGGACCGACCGCCACCGCATGGTCTCCGGCCAGGAAGCCATGGGTCATATGGAAACCGAGCGCGCGATAGACCTCGAACTGCTCCTCCGAGAAGAACTGATCGCCGGTGGTCTCGTGGGGGAACGTGTCGTTACGCCGCGCGTAGTCGCGGATGTAGTCGTTCTCGTCGCTGGAGAGCGAGGACTTGATGTAGACGAGATAGCCCCTGTCATCGCCGCCATAGTCGATGGTGCCGATGGCCACATGAACGTGCTCGCCGGCCTCGTCCGGCGTCTCAGGAGAGGCTCGTGTGGACTTCTTGTCGGCGTTCTCCGCCATGATGGTGCGCGTGCGGTCGCGGATCGGCATCCACGGCAGATCGATCCGGACGCCGAGATCGATGCGGGCGTAGCGCTGGAGCTTCATCAGCGAGGAGAAATTCATCGCGGCGTCGGCTTCCGCGTCGACCACGACGATCACCCTGCAGCGCCGGCGCAGCAGCTCGTAGACGCCGAGGTTTTCGATGTGACCGCCGTCGGTGAGGTAGACGCCGTCGCTGTTCTCGTAGAGACGGCCCGAGATTTCCGACCACAGGAAGAGTGGCGTGGAGCGGCGCTGCGGCCGGACAGTGGCCTCGACATAGCGCGGATTGCTCAGCCAGTAGCCTAGCCGCACGTTCAACAGCGCGAGCGTCGGCGTCAGCGCCCTGATTGAGTTCGAACCCATGTTTGACGACGCCGCCGCCCCCGAGATCGCCATTGCGGTGGCGAGGTCGAGGCTTTGCTCAAGGTGCTCGACCGCCGGGGTCTTGGCGTAGCGCGTCGCCTCGCTGCCGACATAGAGCGGCGAGAACACGAAGAAATCGGCATTGCGGCCGCGCCGGTTGGCGAAGTCCGACCCCTGGATGTTGAGCGCCGTGTTGATGAGATGATAGGGCGCCCCCAGCTTCCGCGCGGCAGGCCGGTCGCCCGTCGCGACCTCATCATTCGCGATCGCATAGAGCTCGCTCAACCTCATGCGATCGAGCGGCTTGAAATCGCGCCCCTGATCGAGGCTCGCTTCGGCGCGCGCGATATTGCCGTCTGCCGACCGACCGGGATCGAACAGGAAAGCCTTGCTCAGCCGGTCGCGGTACAGCCGGTGGAGCGAGTTCGCGTTGGGCGTCAGCGACCACGAGATCGCAAACAGCAGCAGACCGACGAGCGTATACAGGATCACCACGGGCAGGCTGTGCGCATAGCCGGAGCCTTTATCCGACCAGTGGAATTGTCGTGCGACATTGCTCGCGGCAAACCTGAGCCAGGCCGGAACGTGCGACGTCGGCGTCAGCCAGTCCTTGGTCGCGGTCGTTGCGGCAGCCGTCGGCGTGATCTCGGCCGAGAAGGTGCCGGCGCTCGCGTCGAACTCGATCTTGCCCGACAGATTGCCCGACGCGGGCACGGTTGATTTGTTGGCCGCAAGGCAACCCTTCTGCGCAAGGACGGTCAGAGGCGCCTGGCATTTTTCGATCGGATCGTTGGCGATGCCCCAATAAGACAAGTAGAGAAAGGCGACCCAGATGATCAGTGGCAGCGCCAATCCGGCGATCCACAACGCGACCTTGGCAATGATCGCGAGCACCAGCGAGCCCCATTGCGAGGATACGCTGTCGCCCTTCAGGAATTCGGCGAACTGCTGCCTGAAAGCAGTAACGAACACACCGATCGGCGCGGCAATCGCAGCCAGCGACTGAATCCAGGTGACGGCGACACCGCCGACCGGCCCGCCGATCGCGCTGCTGTCGGCGACATCGAACATCTGCGACAGCATGAAGGGCTGGAATTCGAAGAACGCAATCGCGGCAAGCAGGACCAGGAAAGTCGCGCCGGCGGTCGGCCAATGCGAGCGGAACTCCTGACGCTTTTCGGGACTTGCAAATGACTGCTTGAGCGCCCAGCCGAAGAACAGGGCGACGCCGATGATCGCCGTTGCCAGCGTCAGCGCGAAATGCGCGATCTGAAGCACGCGCGCGAAGTCGCATGCGATGCCCAGCAGGAACGCGATGGCCGCAGCATACGTCAGGAAGATGGTCGGGCCGATGCCCCGCTCCGCGCGGGACCTCAGATAAGCGATTCCGCCGACAGCAAGCAGTGCCAGTGCGACCATCGCTCCGATCGCGGTGAACCCGAAGCGGTCCGCGATCCAGCCGAAATGGTGCAGCTCACACTGCGGCAAAGCGCCTTCGGCAATATCGACGCCGAAGAAATTTGCGACCGTCAGGCAGCTCCGCAGCGGCGTCGACCAGATCGTGACGGCTGCGAGCAGCAGCACGACGGGCAGCGTCAATCCGATATTGGCAATCAGGCCCCGCACCACGATTGCGATCCCGGTCAAGAGATCGCGGAAGCCGGCCGGGATCAGATAGTTGGAATAATTCCTGATATGTCCGACCGACGGCGTATCGCTGATCTCGCTGGCGGTCGCCGTTCTCCCGGCCGACCGCTGGCCGAACACAAAACGCCCTGTCACCGTCATGGTCGTGCTGAGCGAGGTGCCGATGTAGCCGCCGCCCGACACGGTGGAAAGATAATCGATCCGTCCGATTAAATCATGATGGTTCAGCGCCTGGAGCACGCCCAGACACATCGCCGAGGAGCGGATGCCGCCGCCAGAGAGGGCGAGCCCGACGACGTCGAGCATCTGGCACGCCTCTGTGCCGTCCGGATCGACTTGCCGCGCAGCTTCGCGGCGTGTGTTGATCGCCTCGATCTCGTCGCGGACAATCTGCTGGTGCTTCTCGCACCAAGGCGTTTCCTCTTCGAAGGCAGCGGCGTTCCGCGCTCCAGGTGGCGGAACCTGTCCCTGATCGGGCATACGAGCCTCCCCAGCGGCAATAGGGCGATCTGCAATCAATAATTGTAAAAATACAACAGGTATCTAGAGGGTTAGTCTCGCCTCGGGCCCGAACGTTCAATACTGCCAAGCAGGATCTCGAGGCCAGGTCGCCGCGGAGAAATGCGCCGGCCGAAAAATATGGCGCCCCGCCGAAAGATGCATGAAGTTCGCGGCGATCGTTTCAGTCGAGACCGGTTCCGCCACGGACCGCTTCGCAGCCCGCTGGCTGATCGAGTTCCGAACTGAGGTCGCAGCCGAGTTCGTCCACCTGGCTCAGCCCATCGCTTCCAGCTCGTCGATCATGCCGGCGATGACGCTCAGGCCGCCGTCCCAGAACTTTGGATCCTTGGCATCGAGCCCGAACGGCCGCAGCAGTTCGGAATAATGCTTGGTACCGCCGGCGGCGAGCATGTCGAGATAGCGCTCGGCAAAGCCTTCGGCCGCGCTCTCGTAGACGGCGTAGAGCGAGTTCACCAGACAATCGCCGAACGCATAGGCGTAGACGTAGAACGGCGAATGGATGAAGTGCGGGATGTACATCCAGTAGTTCTCGTAGCCCGCCTTGATCTCGATTGCGGGCCCGAGGCTCTCGCCCTGCACCGAGAGCCAGATCTCGCCGAGCCGCGTCGCGGTGAGCTCGCCGTTCTTGCGTTCGGTGTGGACCGCGCGCTCGAAGGAATAGAACGCGATCTGCCGCACCACGGTGTTGATCATGTCCTCGACCTTGCCGGCGAGCAGCGCCTGGCGCTGCTTCGCGCTCCTGGTCTGCGTCAGCAGCCGCCGGAAGGTCAGCATCTCGCCGAACACGCTCGCGGTCTCCGCCAGCGTCAGCGGCGTGGGCGCCATCAACGCGCCGTTCCTGGCCGCCAGCACCTGATGCACGCCGTGGCCGAGCTCGTGGGCGAGCGTCATCACGTCGCGCGGCTTGCCTTGGTAGTTCATCAGCACGTAGGGGTGCGCGGACGGCGTGGTCGGATGCGAGAAGGCACCCGGCGCCTTGCCCGGGCGCACCGGCGCATCGATCCAGCGGTCCGTGAAGAAGCGCTCGGCGATATCAGCCATCTTTGGCGAGAAGCCGCGATAGGCCGAGAGCACCATGCTTCGCGCGTCGGGCCAGCCGATCACGTCGGTCGCAGCAAAAGGCAGCGGCGCGTTGCGGTCCCAATAGGCCAGGCGCTTCCTGCCGAACCAGCGTGCCTTCAGCGCGTAGTAGCGATGCGACAATTTTGGATAGGCCGCGCGCACCGAGGCGACCAGCGCATCCA
This sequence comes from Bradyrhizobium sp. MOS002, assembly GCF_003020115.1. Lineage (GTDB taxonomy): Bacteria > Pseudomonadota > Alphaproteobacteria > Rhizobiales > Xanthobacteraceae > Bradyrhizobium. Next base: position 660,678 of record NZ_PYFX01000002.1, on the reverse strand, counting down.
CCACCTCGCGCTCGACGCGGTTGTTCAGATGTCGGGAATCCGCGACGTCCTTGAAGCCGCGCCAGCTGTCGGAGATGTCCTTGTCCTTGGCCAGAGTGTTCGTGATCAGCGCAAAGGTGCGCTCATTGGCCTTGAAGGTCTTTGCGAGCGCCTCTGCCGCGGCCTTGCGCTTGGCGCCGTCGCGGTCCTGCAACAGATTGAGCGTTGGCTCGATCGCGAGCTCCTTGGGCCCGACCTTGAAGCGCAGGCCCGAGATGGTCTGGTCGAACAGCCGGTTGAAGGCGGAATATCCGGTCTGCGCCTTCTCCAGGAAGAGCTGCTCGAGCTTGTCGTCGAGCTGGTACGGCTTCTCCTTGCGCAGATCCTCGATCCAGGGTCGGTAGTGCGCGAGCTCGGCGGCCTGCATCGCGCGGTTCAAAATATCGTCATCGACGCGATTGAGCTCGAGCGCGAAGAACAGCAGGTGCGTCGATGCAGCCGTCAGGCGCTCGGAAACGTCGCCGTAAAACTTTGAAATCGCAGGGTCCACGCTGTCGCCGGCATGAACGAGGCCGGCGTACGAGCCGAGCCGGCCGGCAAGATCGTCGATCGCCTCATAGCGTCGCACAGCTTCAGCGAGCCATTTTCCGCCATCTTCCTTTGCTGTTCCTGTTGCGAGCTTGCCCTTGTAGTCCGTCTCGAACGCGACGCAATCGGCATCCATCTTTGCGAGATCGCGCGTCACTTCCGGCGCATCGATCCCGGAATAGAGGTCGGCGAGGTTCCACTCCGGAAGCTTGCCGGTCTTGCTCGCAGGCTTTGCGGGCGAAGACTTGGAGGACTTTGCCTTGATGACCGATTTCTTGGTGGCTGGCTTGCGGAGAGCAGACTTTTTGAGAGCAGGCTTTTTGAGTGCAGGCTTTTCGGGAGCAGATTTGGAGCGCGAATTCATTGTGTGGGAAACCTGTGTTCAACAATCGCGACGGCGGGCGGGGGCATCAGGATTTAACAGTGCGTTAATCGGCTTCGGCCAGAGTGCCCCGATTCGAGACAGATAGTAGTAGCGTGCGGGGAACACCATGGCTGCCAGTATTTTGATCGCCGACGACGACGCTGTAGCCCGCCGGCTGGTCGAAAACATGGTGCAGAAATGCGGCTATGAGACGATCGTGGTGGACTCCGGCGACGCGGCGATCGCCGCCCTCACCGCCCCTGACGCGGCCATCGACGGCGTAATCCTCGATCTCGTGATGCCCGGCCTCGACGGCATGGGCGTCCTGGCGAAAATCCGCGAAGCGGGTCTCAGCATCCCCGTCATCGTGCAGACGGCCCATGGCGGCATCGACAATGTGATCTCGGCGATGCGCGCGGGCGCGGCCGATTTCGTGGTCAAGCCGGTCGGCCTGGAGCGACTTCAGGTCTCTCTTCGCAACGCGCTCAATTCGTCCGCGCTCAAGGGCGAATTGCAGCGCATCCGTCACAGCCGCGAGGGCCGGCTGACCTTCTCCGACATCATCACCCGCGCCGAGGCGATGGCGGGCGTGATGCGCGCGGCGCAGAAAGCAACAAACTCCTCGATCCCCGTGCTGATCGAGGGCGAGTCCGGCGTCGGCAAGGAGATGTTCGCGCGTGCCATACATGGCAGCGGCGAGCGCAAGGCAAAACCCTTCGTCGCGGTCAATTGCGGCGCGATCCCCGACAACCTCGTCGAGTCCATCCTGTTCGGTCACGAGAAGGGCGCCTTCACCGGCGCCACCGAACGCCACACCGGCAAGTTCGTCGAAGCCCATGGCGGCACGCTGTTTCTGGACGAGGTCAGCGAGCTGCCGCTGAGCGCGCAGGTCAAGCTGCTTCGCGCGCTCCAGGAAGGGGCGGTCGAGGCGGTCGGCGGCCGCAAACCGGTGAAGGTCGACGTCCGCATCATCTCGGCGACCAACCGCAGGCTGCTGGAGCGGGTCAAGCAAGGCCACTTCCGGGAGGATTTGTTCTATCGCCTGCACGTGCTGCCGCTGACGATCCCATCGCTGCGCACCCGGCGCGAGGACATCCCGCATCTGCTCAGGCATTTCCTGGCGCGCTTTGCCGCCGAGGAGAACCGCCCCATCACCGGCATCAGCGGCGAGGCTGTTGCTCACCTCGCCCAGCTCGATTGGCCCGGCAACATCCGCCAGCTCGAAAACGCGGTCTACCGCGCCGTGGTGATGAGCGACGGCGACCAGCTTGGCCTCGACGACTTTCCCCTGATCGCCTCGCAGCCGCATCCAGGAACAGACATTCCGACCGCGCCACTGATGCTGGAGCCGATCGCGGCCCCCTCCGTCGTGTCGGGTAATGAAATACCGATCGCGCCGCTGTCCGTGGCGGGTGCCCTCTCCATGCTGACCTCGACCGGCGACGTCCGGCCGCTGGAGGAGATCGAGAACGAGATCATCCGTTTCGCGATCTCGCATTACCGCGGGCAGATGTCGGAGGTCGCCCGCCGCCTCAAAATCGGCCGGTCCACCCTCTACCGCAAACTCGACGAAGCCGGGGTTCCCGGCCATGGCGGCAAAAGCGGTGAGGAGACGCACTGAGCCTGACGCGAACGGAGGTTCGTACCAGCGGTGCGATACGACTGTAAGCCGTTCGCATGACGACGGAATTCGACTGCGACGTGAACCGTGACTTGGAAGTGACAGACACAGGGAAAAGCGCGTGGCAGAAGCGCACAATCCGTTGCCAAGCGGCTTGCTTGAAGTCAGTTTGTCGTGAGTTGTCCCGGGTAGCGCTGGCCGCGAAATCGGGGCCTGTATATCGTCTGCGTAGGAATCGTTGCGTGCAGGCGTGCAACTTTCGAGAGGCCGGCGCGGTTTAGCCGAAGCTCAATAGGCGATAACGAAGCTGTTCCATGGGGGACAGTTCACCCGAGGGGTGCGACACCATGCGTGACTGTTTGAACCACCGTGCAGGCTTTGACCGTGTCTTGATGACGGTCGCGGCGACCTTCCTCACGGTATCGGCCAGCTCGGCCTTGGCGCAGGATCAGGCGCGCAGCAGCGCTGCAGAACTTGCGATCGAAGCCGCGATCCCGCGCCCCGAACCCGCAAACGTCCCGCCCCCGACCGCATCCGACATCAAGCTCGACACCACCGCCACGGTGGTGGACCCAGCCAAGGAGCCCGCGAAGGAACCTCTGAAGGCCGAAGCCGCTCCCGCTCCCGCGCCGGACAAGGTCGAGACCAAGCCTTCCGACGTCGCCACCACGCCCGCCAACGAGGCGCCGAAGAGCGAGACGGCGAAGACTGAACCTGCGAAGGCTGAGCCGGCCGCGCCCGCCACCGCTGCTGCTCCGGCCTCGGAACCGGTGAAGGCCGCGAGCAACGTTCCCGCCGCCGACCAGCCGGTCGCCGACAGGCTCAAGGACATCATCGGCGCCAAGTCCTCGCGCCATTTCGACCGCAAGAACGAGCGCGCGGCGATCGAGAAGTTTTACGGTGCACGCGATTTCGCACCGGTCTGGACCCAGGCCGGCAGCCTGACCACGGCTGCCAAGGGCGTGATCGCGCGGCTGAAGGATGCGGCGTCCGACGGCCTCAATCCCGCCGATTACCCGGCGCCGGACTTCGCCGCCGCCACGACACCCGATGCGCTCGCCGATGCCGAGCTCAAGCTCACCGCCAGCATGTTCGACTATGCGCGCCAGGCCCAGAGCGGCCGCATGCACTGGTCGCAGGTCAGCGGCGACATCCTCTATCCCGAGCATCCGGTCGACCCGAGCGAGGTCCTCGCCAAGGTCACGACCGCGGCGGACGCCTCGGCGGCGCTCGACAGCTACAATCCGCCGCAGAAGCTCTACAAGGAGCTGAAGGCGAAGCTCGCGGAGCTCCGCGGCCAGGGCAACGGCCCGGCGATCGAGATCGCCGACGGTCCGGCGTTGAAATACACCCCGGCCGGCAAGAAGCAGGCTGAAATCGTCGTTGAGGATCCGCGTGTGCCGCAGCTGCGTGTCAAGCTCGGCATCGCCGAGAACGCCAGCGACACCCGCTATGACGCGGCGGTCGCCGAAGCCGTGCGCAAATTCCAGAACAGCGCCGAGCTCAAGCCGACCGGCATCCTCGACGATAAGACGGTCAAGGCGATCAACACCCCGAAGCGCGACAAGCAGATCGACGTGGTGCTGGTGAACATGGAGCGCTGGCGCTGGCTGCCGCGCGACCTGGGCGTGCCCTCGCTGGGCGATGCCTATGTCATCCTCAACATTCCCGATTACACGCTGAAGGTGATGCAGCGCGGCCAGCAGGTCTGGACCACCCGCGTCGTCACCGGCAAGCCCGGCACGCATGCGACCCCGCTGCTCACCGAGACGATGAAGTACATCACGGTCAATCCGACCTGGAACGTGCCGCCGTCGATCGTCTACAACGAATATCTGCCGGCACTTCAGCAGGACCCGACCGTGCTCCAGCGCATGGGCCTCAAGCTCGAACAGAACCGCGATGGTTCAGTGCACATCTCGCAGCCGCCCGGTGAGGCCAACGCACTCGGCCGCATCCGCTTCAACTTCCCGAACAAGTTCCTGGTCTATCAGCACGACACGCCGGACAAGAACCTGTTCGCCCGGGACGAGCGCGCCTTCAGCCACGGCTGCATGCGCGTGCAGAACCCGGATCAGTATGCGTCGGTCCTGCTCAACATCGCGATGCCGAACGAGAAGTACACGCCGGAACGCATCCGCAGCATGTACGGCAAGAGCGAGATCGACCTGAAATTCCCGACCCCGATCCCGGTCAACATCACCTATCAGACCGCATTCGTGGACGATGGCGGCAAGCTGCAATTCCGCAAGGACGTCTATGGCCGCGACGCGACCATGATCAACATCCTGAAGAACGGCCGCGGCAAGGATCTCGAGAACGTCGTCGCGCATTCCCAGCCGAGCTATTCACGCCCGGCAACGACATTGCCGAACGGCGTGTTGGCAGCCAACAATGGCGGCTCGTCCGGCCCGAATTTCTTCGAGCGGCTGTTCGGAGCCCCGACCCCGCCGCCGGCTCCGGTCGGCCGCCGGCCGCAGCAGCAGCGGGTATTCACCCGCTGAGCCAGGCCCGCCCCGACGCCTGATTTCCTGAAATTCTGCAACAAGATCAGCGACCTCATCCTCTGGATGGGGTCGCTTAACGTTAACCATTCTCCACCTGACCTCGGGCAGCGGGCCTTTTTTTGCCACACTCACCCGGTTAGGTTCGCGCTCTGACTTGGTTTGGGGGCGGGAAGGTCAACCTCGAATTAACCTTCTCGCTTTAACAAAGCGTTCATCCTCTTTCGCGCGCTAACGGGGTTAGCGGGAGAGTCCATTTTGAACGCTCGTCGACTGGGTGGGCTCTAACGTGCTGACTGGAATCGCACGCCAATTCGCGGTGCTGTCGTTGTCCCATGCGGGAGTGAAGGCCGGATCCAGAATCGGCCTCGCTGCCGTATTGCTGCTTGCTGCCGCAGGTTCGGTTCATAACGCCGCCGCGCTCAACGAGACCAAGACGCTCTCCTTCCACCACACCCATTCCGGCGAAGACCTCACCGTCACCTTCAAGCGCGACGGGCGCTACGACGAAGCGGCGCTGAAGCAGATCAACCACTTCCTGCGCGACTGGCGCAGCCAGGACGAGACGGTCATGGACCGTCACCTCTTCGATATCCTCTGGGAAGTCTACCGCGACGTCGACGGCAAGCAGCCGATCCAGATCATCTCCGCCTACCGCTCGCCCGCCACCAACTCCATGCTCCGCCGCCGCTCCTCCGGCGTGGCGCGCTTCAGCCAGCACATGCTGGGGCATGCGATGGACTTCTACATTCCGAACGTGCCGCTGGAGCAGATCCGCTTCGCGGGCCTGCGCCTCCAGCGCGGCGGCGTCGGCTTCTACCCGACCTCCGGCTCGCCGTTCGTGCATCTGGACACCGGCAGCATCCGGCATTGGCCGCGCATGACGCATGATCAGCTCGCCCGGGTCTTCCCTGACGGACGCACCGTCCACGTCCCGACCGACGGCACGCCGCTGAAGGGCTATGAGCTCGCCAAGGCCGAGATCGAGCGGCGCGGCAGCGGCGAGGATTCCGGCAGCAAGTCGAATTTCTTTACCGCCCTGTTCAAGGGCAAGCCGGCTCCGGCCGCCACGAGCAACGACGAGGATGACGAGGGCGCGCCCGCCCCGGCCGCGAAGACTGTCGCGCCGACCGTGGTCGCCGCCGCAACCAAGCCGGCCGATCCGGTGCCGACGCCGCGCGCCAAGCCGTCAGTCGCGGCGACGATTCAGCTCGCCTCGGCCGATGCGCAGATCGTCGCGCTGCCCAAGCCGAAGCCGGCGCCCGTGGCTGACAAGCCGGCCGCCGGTAAATCTGCTGACGCTAGGCCCGAGACCCCCGCCGACATCATCAATGCCCGTGGCTTCTGGGATGCCCCGGCTGCACCGCAGCAGGCGACGCCGGCCCAAATTGCTGCGCTGAAGGCACGACAGGCGCTTGCCGCCGCCACCGATCCGCAGCCGACCGCGAGCGTGTCCAGCGCCGCCTATCAGGCGCTGGCCTACGCGCCGGCGTCCGCCTCGCCGGTCGATCGCGCCAATGTCGTCGCCGCCTCCGCGCCGATCCCGCGCTCCGCCCGTCCCGCCTCCGCGTCGCGCAACGTTGCGCCCGCGACCGAGATCAACACGGTGGTCGGCAAGCGCGTCGACGGCATGGTCGCAACCGCGACCCGGCTCTCCGCAGCCAAGGGCGAAAGCATCTGGCTCAAGATCGTGATGCTGTCGCCGAGCGCCAGCCGCGCGATGTCGGTCACGCTGATGGGCGAGCTCGACACGGCCGCAATGCGCGCCTACTTCGTCAAGCCGCAGTCCGTGATCGCCATGGGGTTTGCTGACGATCCGATGCAGGGCCTGTCCTGCGACAGTTTCTCGGGCAGCGCCACCGCCAAGCTCGATACGACGTCCTTCGTCGTGCGGACGGCTTCGCTGCGCTGAGGCTGATAGCCTAAATCCGCTACCGCGCCTTCCGAGCCCGCCGATCCCGGTGATATGTCAGCGCCAGCGACAGGCAGACCGATAGGTCCTGCTTCGGCAGTCTGCCGGACACGGGCAACAGCAACGCCCTCGTCTGCCGATATTCGAACCGATCGGGAAAGCGTTCGCGAAAGGTATCGACCAGCGTCGTCTTGCAGTTGAACAGAATCGCGGCGTGCGCGGAGTCCTTCAGGCGGCCGAGCCGGATCGTGCTGCCGCTGCCGGTCTCTTCGGTCAGATAAGCAGGCTCGCCCCATTTCAACGTTTCGGTGAGAGGGCCGATGCCTTCATGTGCCGCAGCGGTCGCGAAGATCAGCTCGCGCACCCAAAGCAGCCGCTTGCCGATCGACGCCGGAAAAGCGTCGTAGGCACGCCTTACCTCGCGCGGCAGCAGCGGCGCAGTCACCGCGGTCTCCTTCGATCGACATGGTGCCGTCCTGGCTTTCGCCAGGACGACCGCGATACCTCAGATCATCCCCAGTGCCTGCATGTAGGTCTCGAGGATCGTCTCGGCCTCGGCGCGCTCGTTCGGGTCCTGCTTGCGCATGCGCACGATGGTGCGCAGCGCCTTGACGTCGTAGCCGTTGCCCTTGGCCTCGGCGAAGACGTCGCGGATGTCGTCGGAGATCGCCTTCTTCTCTTCCTCCAGCCGCTCGATGCGCTCGATGATGGACTTGAGCTGGTCCTTGGCAAATTTCGTCGCGGGCTCGTCGTCGCGGACGGCGGCGGAGGTGGCCATCTTGGTACTCCCAATGGAACTGGCAAAACGAGGTGACGCCGGCATCCTCACCGCGCGTGCTGGTTAGACCCTTAGGGTTCGTACCTCTCGCGTTCAAGGCAGCATCGCGCTCGTCCACAGCGCGCCCACACCTTCCTGCGACGTGTCGAAGAAAGCCGTTGCGTGATGCGACTCAACGGCACCGCATATCGGGCTGCTGGCCAAGCCGTTCAGTGCCCGGGATGGACCTTCTTCATGGCATCGAGCTGCTCAGGCGTGGCCGCGCCCTGGTATTTCGACTTCCAGGCCTCGTAGGGCATGCCATAGACGGCTTCCCGGCTCTCATCCTTGCTCAAGGCGACGCCTTGGGCGTCGGCGGCGTCCTTGAGCCAGTTGGAGAGGCAGTTGCGGCAGAAGCCTGCGAGATTCATCAGGTCGATGTTCTGCACGTCTGTCCGCGTCTTCAAATGATCGACTAGGCGCCGGAAAGCGGCAGCCTCGAGTTCCGTTCTGGTTTTGTCGTCGATTGCCATGGCTGGATCCCTCGGCTTTGCGAAATTGGTGTGACCTGGATGGGTCACCCTTACGAGATCAGGTGGGGCCTGTCACAGATTATGCCATATCGCGGCGCAAACGGGCGCGAAGCCGGCTTCGGGCAGTTCCCGGGGCCTACGCCAAATCGTCAATGATCTGATATAGCTTCCGCGACAATGATCGCCGAATCTCCCCGCTCCCCCTTTCGCCTGCTCGCCCGGTTGGTCCCGGTGCTGGTGGTTGGCTTGCTATGCTTCTGGGCCAACCCGGCTTCGGCCGATTTCCGGCTTTGCAACAATACATCGAGCCGGGTCGGCATCGCGCTCGGCTACAAGGATGCCGAGGGCTGGACCACCGAGGGTTGGTGGAACATCTCCTCCCGTTCCTGCGAGACCCTGCTGCGGGGAACGTTGGTGGCCCGCTTCTATTACATTTACGCCATCGACTATGACCGCGGCGGCGAATGGTCGGGCCAGGCCTTCATGTGCTCGCGCGACAAGGAGTTCACCATCCGCGGCACCGAGGACTGCCTCGCGCGCGGCTATGACCGGACCGGCTATTTCGAGGTCGATACCGGCGAGCAGCGGGCCTGGACGGTGCAGCTCACCGATGCCAACGAACAGCCGTCAAAACAGCAGCGCGTGCCCGGTCTCCCCGGCCCGGTTGGCCCGGGGGTTCCCGGTTTGCCCAATGGCCCGCCCGGTGGTACGCCCCCCGCCGCGCCTGGCCTCCCGCCAGCTCCCTCGCCCCCGTCTGGAAATAAGCCATGAGGCGTCTTCGCCGTATCAAGATTCTCGCGACCCTGGGACCCGCCTCTTCGGACCTCGCGATGATCCGCCGCCTGTTCGAGGCCGGCGCCGACCTATTCCGCATCAACATGAGCCACACCTCGCACGACAAGATGCGGGAGCTGGTGGCAACGATCCGCAACGTCGAGAGCAGCTACGGAAGGCCGATTGGCATTCTGGTCGACCTCCAGGGACCAAAGCTTCGGCTCGGCGCCTTCGCCGAAGGCGCGGTCCAGCTCCAGAACGGCCAGACCTTCACGCTGGATTCCGACAAGACGCCGGGCGACTCCACCCGCGTCCAGCTTCCGCATCCGGAGATCCTGGCGGCGCTGCGGCCGGGCCATTCGCTGCTGCTCGACGACGGCAAGGTGCGGCTGATCGCGGAGGAGACCTCGAAAGATCACGCGGTGACGCGCGTCGTGGTCGGCGGACGGATGTCCGACCGCAAGGGCGTCAGCCTGCCCGACACCGATCTGCCGGTCTCGGCGATGACGCCGAAAGACCGCGCCGATCTCGAAGCGGCGCTGGTCACCGGCGTCGACTGGATCGCGCTGTCCTTCGTGCAGCGCGCCGACGACGTGAACGAGGCCAAGAAGTTGATCCGCGGCCGCGCCGCGGTGATGGCGAAGATCGAGAAGCCGCAGGCGATCGATCGCCTCGCCGACATCATCGACGCCTCCGACGCCCTGATGGTGGCGCGCGGCGACCTCGGCGTCGAGCTGCCGCTGGAACGCGTGCCGAGCCTGCAGAAGCAGATGACGCGCATGGCGCGGCGCGCCGGCAAGCCGGTGGTGATCGCAACCCAGATGCTGGAATCGATGATCCAGTCGCCGGTGCCGACCCGCGCCGAAGTCTCCGACGTCGCCACCGCCGTCTACGAAGGCGCCGACGCCATCATGCTGTCGGCGGAATCGGCGGCCGGCAAATTCCCGGTCGAGGCCGTCGCGACCATGAACCGCATCGGCGAGGAGGTCGAGCGCGACCCGATCTATCGCTCCGTCATCACCGCACAGCGCCCCGCCCCGGAAGCCACCGCCGGCGATGCCATCGCGGACGCCGCGCGGCAGATCGCCGAGACGCTCGACCTACCGGCCCTGATCTGCTGGACCAGCTCGGGATCGACCGCCGTGCGCGTGGCGCGCGAGCGGCCGAAGCCACCGATCGTCGCGATCACACCGAACGTCGCGGCGGGACGCCGGCTGTCGGTGGTCTGGGGCATACATTGCGTGGTGGCGGAAGATGCGCGCGACCAGGACGACATGGTGAGCCGCGCCGGCCAGATCGCGTTCCGGGACGGCTTCGTCCGGGCCGGCCAACGCGTGATCATCGTCGCCGGCGTGCCGCTCGGCATCCCCGGCACCACCAACATGGTGCGCATCGCCTCGGTCGGCCCCGAGGGCGAAGCGAATATCTAGGTTCGCCAGGCACGCGGCAAACAAAAAATGTCGAAAACAACCCCATGCACAGTAGCCGGCGGGACCGGCGAATGTGCTGGGGTTTTTCGCAAAGGCGAGCTCTGGCAATGGCCTGGGCGCGATCAGGTCCGCCGGCCGATCAGGCTGACGTTTTAGGCCCCAACCAGCGCTTTCGCTGCCGGCAGCAGCGTCTGCTGTACGACGAGACCCCTGGCGCGGGCGTCCATGACGCCGACGGCGCGGAGCGCCAGCAGCGTCACGGTCTGCACGGCATCGCGCATCCTGGCGGGATCGTCGAGATTGTCCGGCGCGAGTGGTCCGACCAGGGCTTCATGCAGCGCGCCGAGCAGCGCGGTGGCGGCAAGAGCGGTGTCCTGCACCGGCAGGTGGCCGGCGCGCACGGCGGCGTCGATCCGCGAGGCCATCTCGCCCGCGATCTCGCGCCGGCTGGCGAGGCGTGAAGCGCTGACATCGACATCGACCGGCTCGGCCAAGATGCCCCAGGCCAGTCTGCGCTGTGACAGGGTATGCACCGCCACGGTGGTCACCGCCGCCGCCAGCGCCGAGGACGGCCCCGGCGCGGCATCGGCTGCTCGCCGGATCGCCGTGAGTTCGTCGCGGGAGACTTCGGCAATCAATTCGGAGATCAAATCGGCCTTGGAGGGGAAGTAGCGGTAGACCGTACCCGCCGCGACGCTGGCGCGAACCGCGACCGGCGCAATCTGCACCGCCGCCATCCCGCCTTCCGCCGCCGCCTCCCGCGCCGCCGCCAGTATCGCACTGCGCCGGGCCGCAAGGCGCTTCACCACTTGATGCGTTCGCCGATAAACCATGGCGCGCTTCCTGTCCCACACGCCGGCCGCACGCCCTGCGGCCGAACGCTTCGTCGCTGATGTCGCAAATCGCCCCGCAAGGACTGAACAACTATTCAGAGTGGATGACAAGGTGCAAATGCATGAAGCGTCACGCCAAAAAAAGCGTGAGCTCAAACAGCTAAAAACCTCGCGAACTGCTTTGGTGAAGGGGTAACCACGATCGTTACCGCCATCTTAAACCTGCTCCGCGACTGTGCTGCGGTATTGCGATCCCACCTCGGTGCAGCATGGTCGACACGGACGCCCGGACCGCCTGGCAGCTCTTCCACCTGAACTGGCTTCCCATCGCAGCCATGGGCAGCCTGCTGGCGCTGGGCCTCCCCTTCACCGGCCTGAGTCTCGAACCGGTCGCCTATGGCGTGACGCTGGCAGTCGCTGCACTCTTGCTCGCGCTCGCCTATGGCCACCGCATCGTCAAAGGGGAGCTTGCCGACCCGAAGCTGCTGTTTTCGCTCGGCACGATCGGACAGATCATTCTCACGTGCGCCATCGTCGGACCGCTCAGCTATGTCGCGGCCAAGCTGAACTGGCCGTTGCAGGACCAAGCGCTGCTTGCGATCGACCGTGCCCTCGGCCTCGATCCCGAACCGATTGCGCGATACGTCAACGACCATCCCTGGCTCGCGGACTGTCTGGCTCGCGGATACGGGCTGATCAAATTGCCGCTGCTCGGCATCCCCGTCGTGCTGGCACTGACGGCGCACTATATGCGGCTGCAATTGTTCATGCTCGCGATGAGCCTCGCGCTCGCGGTCACCATCGCGATCTCCGCCGTCGTGCCTGCGATCGGTACATATTGGGGGCTGCAGCTGTCCGCCGCGCATTTTCCCGAAATCAACACCGCGATCTATGCCGGGCAGCTGCGCGACATCCTCGCGCTTCGCGACGGTAGCCTGCACGAGCTCCGGCTGTTCTTCCTCGCCGGCATCGTCTCGTTTCCGAGCTTCCACGCCGCATCCGCCGTGCTCTACATGTGGGCGCTGTGGCCGGTGCGCGGCCTCGGCGGCATCGCGGCCGCGCTCAATTTGCTGATGATCGCGGCGACACCGGTGATCGGCGCGCATTACGTCATCGACGTCGCCGGCGGCATCGCAGTCGCCGCAGCGGCGATCTGGGCGGCGAAATTCTATCTCGAATCGCACCGCCGCGCGCAGCAAACGTCTGCCGCGCCTGCTACGTCGGCGGTCTGGCAACCCGGCCTTGCGGAATGACGGGCGGCAAGTTGCCCTAGGGTCCGCGCGTAGCGCTGTCCCCACCAGCAACTTTCAATGTTCAATGTTCTCGACGGTGTGAGCGCTTTCGCCTGCGCTCCTGGAGTTGCGGCAGACGCTTTACCGCCCCACAAACTTGCTACAGCTTCACGACCTTCCAGATCCGGAAATCGTCGTGCAAAAGCAAAGAGCCCCGTCAAGGACGGGGCTCTTTTAAATTCGTGATCCGTCCGGCCTTACTTGAGGCTGGTCGAGATCGAGGTGAACTTGGCGTTCAACGTGGTGCCCAGGTTATTGACGACAGTGATGATCGCCAGCGCGATACCGGCGGCAATCAGACCGTATTCAATGGCGGTGGCGCCGGATTCATCCTTCGCGAAACGCGCAACGAGGTTCTTCATAAAGAGCTCCAAATGAGTACACGAGGCTACAACTGATCTGGTCTTTTTGGCTTCCCAGCGCCGCTTGACCATGGAATCGAACGTAGTGGCAAAGAATTGCGCCGCAGTTAATTCGACTGCGGAAACACAGAGCGGTTTGCGTGTATTCGCCGATGGTAAACCGAAATCTAAAACAACCCGTTAAATTGTCGAGACATCAAGCCGGCCCGGCAATGCCGGTTTACCCGAAGTTATGACCACCCGTGGTCCAATGCCGTCCGCTCGGCAACCCGACAAAAACAACAGGACGACGAGGCGGCATGTCCCTTTCCTTTGCCAACAGCATCGTGGTGCAGAGGCGTGCGCGAGCCCTGGTGCCGCTGTGCGTCGGTGCGGGCGCCTATCTCTTCTTCGTGCATGTCGGCAACACGCTGCTTCAGGACTCCGACTCGTTCTGGCAGATCAAGATCGGACAATGGATCCTCGATCACGGCGCTATGCCGTACACGGACATCTATTCCTTCACGCGGACGGGCGCGCCGTGGATTTCAACGTCGTGGCTGTCGCAGGTGCTGTTCGCTCTCTCCTATGCGCAATGGGACTGGGCCGGCCCGGTGATCCTCACCGCGCTTGCGGTCGCATTGTCGGCGGCGATCCTGGTCGACCTGCTCGAGGCCCATCTGGAAATTCCGCGTGCAGTCCTGTTCGCGATGTTCGCGATCTTGCTGTCGCTGCACCACATTCTGGCGCGACCGCACATCCTGGCGCTGCCCGTGATGATCGCGTGGGTCGGCATGTTGATGGCCGCAGCCGACCGCAAGGGCGCCCCGTCATGGTACTGGCTGCCGCTGATGTCCCTGTGGTCGAACCTGCATGGCGGCTTCGTGCTGGGCCTGGCGCTGATCGGCCCTATGTCGTTTGTGGCGCTCTGGGGCATGGAGTCCGGCAAGCAGGTCCGGCTGCTGTCTCGCTGGTTCCTGTTCGGTATTGCGGCACTCGCTGCAAGCTGCGTCACGCCCTATGGCTGGCGCACATTGCTCGGCGCGATCAACATCCTCAATCTCGGCGAGTTGCTGACGATCATCTCCGAATGGTCGCCCGCGAGCTTCGCGTCCTTCAACGCATTCGAAGGCGCGCTGTTCGGCCTGATCGCAATCGGGCTGTATCGCGGCCTGACGCTCTCACCACCGCGTATTCTTCTGATCCTGCTTCTGACCTGGATGGCGCTCACCCACGTCAGGAGCATCGAGGCCTTTGCCTTCCTGGTGCCGCTGGTGCTGGCCAAGCCCCTCGGCGAACGGTCTGTGCTGCCGGGGCCTGGCATGCAAGGCAGCGCGAGTTGGGCTGCCCGCTACGTCACCGCGACCGGCGCGCTGATGATCGTGGCCGCCGGCTGGACCTCGACCTCGCTCTACATGTCGCATCACCGCTTCACCTTCACGATGGATCAGACACCGGTTGCCGCCGTCGATCTGCTCGAGAAACGAAAAGCCCAGCGCATCTTCAACGCCTACCAGTTCGGCGGCTATCTGATCTCGCGCGACATCCCTGTCTTCATCGACGGCCGCGCCGAGCTCTACGGCGAAACCTTCGCCATGGACGTCTTCAAGGCCGTAGAGCTCAAGAAGCTCGACAGTCTGACGCGGCTCCTCGAGGCGTACAAGATCGACGCCACGCTCATGGTCGCGGATGCGCCGGCCGCCCAGGTGCTGGACCATATCAAGGGCTGGAAGCGGCTCTATGCCGACAACATCGCCGTGATCCATGTGCGGGACGATGCGGCTGCAACGCCGTCAAAGTGAGGACGGAGCTCCAGGGCGTGCGGCATGAATGAGATGTCGCTTCCAAATGTGAAGCAGACTTGAGCAGCCGCTACGGCGATTTCGCCGTTTGACCCGAACCAGTCCTCAAGTGGCAATGTCAATTGTTGGTATTCGACTTATGCGCCCGCAGTCAGGATAGCAGCGAGGACAAAGGGCTCGCGCGGTTTCGCTTGAGTTTGAACCATCTGCCGCGTGTCAACGACCAAGAGCCAATCATGTTCGACGTTCTGATGAACCTCTTGGTTATTCTCTCTTTCGGCTTTCCCGCCGTGCCATGGTTGTTTGGTGCGCGATGGGGAGCGAGAGGAGTTTGGCTCAGTACGGGATTTGCCGTCGTCATCCCACTATGTGTCTGCCCAACATTGTTTTGGGTTGCATGCGGTGCCTGTGGGCAGGGCGCGATAGCCATCTTTGTGCTGGGCCCGATTTGGTTTGCTTCGGCATTGCTTACGGTCGCTTCGGCGGTGTTCTCTCACTACAAATTCGCACGCTAATTTCCGCAAGACCGCGAAGGCGCTGGGGATCAAAAAGCCGATCCCTCATCAATCATCAATTGCCCGTCTGCAGTTCGCCGAAGCGCTCCCAGCTCCTGCCATTGAAGCGCATGAACTGCATCTGGTCGACCGGGACATGGTCGGTCGTGCCGGTATTGACCTTGATGCCGGGCAGCAGCATCGGCAATTCGAGATCGCGGATCGCGAAAGCCTGCTTCAGGATGTTCTCGGTCGACAGATCGTCGCCGCAGGCTTTCAGCACCGCCTCCAGCGCCATCGCGCTGTTATAGGCGTTGACGTAATTGGTGTCGTGCTGGTCGGCCTCCGGCAAATATTTGGTCATGAACTCGCGCCAGCCCTTGACGCCGGAATCGTCCTTCCAGGCGGGATCGTCGGGGTCCTTTACGTAAGCGGTGGAGAGAATGCCGATGCCGGCTTCCAGTCCTGCTGGCTCCATCACCGTCGAGACCCACACCGCAACGTTGGAGAGGAAAGTCATCGGCCGCCAGCCGATCTCGAAGGATTTGCGGATCGCCTGTGCCGCGAATTTCGGCGTCGCCGCGATCACGAAGACATCGGCGCCCGACGCCTTGAGCTTCACGATCTGGGAATCGATGGTTGGGTCCTGGATCTCGTAGGTCGCGCCGGTGACGACGCTATCGTATTTCTCGCCGAGCACGTCCTTCAGCCCGGCGAGATAGTCGCGGCCGTAATCGTCGTTCTGCGAGATCACGGCGAACTTCGCGTTCGGATTCTTCGCCAGCGCATAGCGCGCATAGAGCCGCGCCTCGTAGCGGAACGGCGCCTGCACGCCCATCGTCGCCTGTGGATATTGCGCGACATCGGCGAATTTCGAGGCACCGGAGCCGATGAAGAGCTGCGGCACGTTCTTGGACTGGAGGTATTTCGCGATCGCCGTGTTGTGGGCGGTGCCGATCGAGGAGAAGATCAGCGCGACTTCGTCGCTCTCCACCAGCCTGCGCGTCTGCTCGACCGATTTCGGCGGCGCATAGCTGTCGTCGAGCGAGATCAGATTGATCTTGCGGCCGTTGATGCCGCCCTTCTCGTTCAGCATCTTGAAGTAGCCGACCTCGCCCTTGCCGAGCGCACCGAAGGCCGACACGGGCCCGCTGTAGGGCATGGTCTGGCCAATCCTGATCTCGGTCGCAGTAACGCCGCGCATTTCGGCGGCGGCGGATGGAGCGGTCAGGAACGAAAATGTCAGGAGCGAAACGGCGCCAAGCGCGCCCAATGCCGCCGTCAAGCGCATCGACTTCCCCTCCCTCTTTGTTGTCGTGCCGCGCGCCTTAAAGGGCGCGACCGTGCCGTTGTCCGGCTGGACGGGAGGATGACATGGCGCCGTGGCGAGCGCCAACCGCAATTATGATGGTCCGGCCTTGCGGCTATTTCGCGAGCTTGCCCCGCTCCTTCACGGGGATCACGAGCTTGAGGCCTGACCAGACATCGTCGACCGCGCAGACCTTGATATCGACGAGGCCATTGGCGAGCGCGGTCGCGCGCACCACGGTTTCCGTCACGTCCGTTGCGACACCCGAAGCCTTCTTCGGCCACGACGCCCAGATCATTCCATCAGGTGCGATAGCCTTACGGTAGCTCCGCAGCCTGGCGGCGAGGGCTTTGGCCTCGGTCGCGAACAGATGCACGAGGTCGAGCGGCGCCTTGGCCACGCGCATAATCCGCACACCGTCGGGCAGGTCGCCGACGATGTCGCCATAACCGACGGAGAGACCGTCCACAAAAATACAAAAGCCCGGCTTGATGCCGAGCTTTTGCACTAGCGGTTTGCCGGAATAGCCGGCCATGGCGCGAAAGGCTTTACGCCTGCGGCTGCGGCTCCAGGCCGGGATCCGGATCGGGTCGCGGGCGCGACTTGCCGGCCGGCGGCACGGCCGAGGCGCGCGGGGTGGTCGGTTCGAGCACCGATTCGCGGTTCGGCTTCTTGCCCTTGAGCAGGTCGATGATCTCGTCGCCGGAGAGCGTCTCGAATTCGAGCAGGCCCTTGGCGAGAGCTTCGAGATCGGCGCGCTTCTCGGTGAGAATACGCGTCGCCTCGTTGTAGCCTTCTTCGACGAAGCGCCGGATCTCGGTATCGATCTTCTGAACCGTCGCTTCCGATGCGTTCTGGGTGCGCGACACCGACATGCCGAGGAAAACCTCGTCCTGGTTCTCGCCATAGGACACGGTGCCGAGCGCCTCGGACAGGCCCCAGCGCGTCACCATCATGCGCGCCAGACGCGTCGCCTGCTCGATGTCGGACGACGCACCCGAAGTCACCTTCTCGCGGCCGAAGATCAGCTCTTCGGCGACGCGGCCACCCATCATGATGGCTAGGCGCGATGTCATCTGCTCCAGCGACATCGACAGCTTGTCACGCTCGGGCAGCTGCATGACCATACCCAGCGCACGACCGCGCGGAATGATGGTCGCCTTGTGGATCGGGTCGGTCGCGACGACGTTGAGGCCGACGATGGCGTGGCCGCCCTCGTGATAGGCCGTCAGCAGCTTCTCTTCCTCGGTCATGACGAGCGACTTGCGCTCGGCGCCCATCATCACCTTGTCCTTGGCTTCCTCGAACTCGGCCTGGGTCACCATGCGCTTGTTGCGGCGGGCGGCGGTCAGCGCGGCTTCGTTGACGAGGTTCATCAGGTCGGCGCCGGAGAAACCCGGGGTGCCGCGCGCGATGGTCTTGAGGTTGATATCCGGCGCCAGGGGCACCTTGCGGACGTGGACCTTGAGGATCTGTTCGCGGCCGACGACGTCGGGATTGGGCACCACGACCTGACGGTCGAAGCGACCGGGACGCAGCAGCGCGGGATCGAGCACGTCGGGACGGTTGGTCGCCGCGATCAGGATCACGCCCTCGTTGGCCTCGAAGCCGTCCATCTCGACCAGCAACTGGTTCAGCGTCTGCTCGCGCTCGTCATTGCCGCCGCCGAGGCCAGCGCCACGGTGACGACCGACGGCGTCGATTTCGTCGATGAAGATGATGCAGGGCGCGTTCTTCTTGGCCTGCTCGAACATATCGCGGACGCGGCTGGCGCCGACGCCGACGAACATCTCGACGAAGTCGGAACCCGAAATGGTGAAGAATGGCACGTTGGCTTCACCCGCAACCGCACGCGCGATCAGGGTCTTGCCGGTGCCGGGAGGGCCGACCAGCAGCACACCGCGCGGAATGCGGCCGCCGAGGCGCTGGAATTTGCCGGGGTCGCGCAGGAATTCGACGATCTCCTGCAGATCCTGCTTGGCTTCGTCGACGCCGGCGACGTCCTCGAAGGTGACGCGGCCGTGCGCTTCGGTCAGCATCTTCGCACGCGACTTGCCGAAGCCCATCGCCTTGCCGGCGCCGCCCTGCATCTGCCGCGACAGGAAGATCCAGACGCCGATCAGCGCGATGAAGGGCAGCCAGGAGACAAGCAGCGAAACGAACCACGGCACGTTGTCGCCGGGCGGCTTCGCGGTGATCTGCACCTTGCTGTCATAGAGGCGCTTCACGAGCGTCGGATCGCTCGGCGCATAGGTCTGGAAGCTCGAGCCGTTGGTGAAGGTGCCGTGAATGTCCGGCCCCTGGATCACGACGTCGCGCACATTGCCGCGGTCAACCTCGCTCAAGAGCTGGGAGAAGGCGATGTCCTGCGAGGAGGCGCGCTGACCCGGATTCTGGAAGAGCGTGAACAACGCCAACAGCAGCAGGACAATGATGACCCAGAGGGCGAAATTGCGCAGATTGGCGTTCATCGATCTTCCTTCGTGGTCGCGCGGATCGCGGCCTGAGCCTTGGGCAGTTATTTGGGCAGCGCGAGGAAATCCCCAAGGAATCCTCTCGGTTAGACGGATACAATCTAGGTGTCGCTCCGGTCGCTGCCAAGGGAACGAGATGGGACTATTTAGCCCATCTTAGTCCGATTCCCGCTGAAATAATGGCGCCCGGATCGGGGTTTTTCCTGCCTGGTTAAGGTGTCCTCACGGCGCGGTCGCGAACGAGCCGGTGCCATGATCCGCCCTTATCCCCCCTTGCGCCGGGCCGGCGCCGGACCGACGCGGATACGCGCCCCGGCAAGGCTGATCAAGGCTCCTGCAAGCGTCTGCTTCAGGGCTGGCCGGCCATTTGCGGGGGCGCGGGGATGTGCGGCAATGGCCTGATCGAGTGCGGCCAGGAGGGATTCGACCTTGCCGAGTTCCGCCGGTCCCTCATGCCCGCACGCGTTGATGGCCCGCAGCAAGAGCCGCAGCCGGACCTCCTCCGGCAGGGCGGCAAACGCGGAGGCCTCGAGGCTCCGAACGCCGGCCTGCGGCGCATCGCCGCGATCCCGCAAACGGAGGAAGCGCTCGGCTCCATCGGTCAGCACCTCGACGGCCGCATTGGCGCGCGCCAGCCTTGCCGCGAGCCGAGCCAGGCTGCGGGCATCACCGCCCTCCGCCGCGAGCTGCGGCAGCAGCACACGCAGCCGCGGCCGGGTGAAGGCAGCGTCGTGGTTGGTGGGATCGTCGGCAAAGCTGATCTTCGCCCGCTTCAAGGTCGCGATCAGCTGCGACTTCGGAACATCGAGCAGTGGACGCGCAAGGACGACGCCGTCGCGCTCGGTGAGACGTGCCATCGCCGACAGCCCGGCAAGTCCGCTGCCGCGGACAAGACGCATCAGCAAGGTCTCTGCCTGGTCGTCGCGGGTGTGGGCGGTCAGCACATGGCTCGCACCGGCGACACGCGCGGCCTGCGCGAGCAGGCGGTAGCGGGCTTCGCGCGCGGCGGCCGGCAGTCCCGTTTTCGGCTTTGCCCCGCGCCAGCGCACGGTCCGGTGCGGCAAGCCAAGCCCGGTCGCCAGACGCTTGACCTCGCGCGCCTCGCGCGCCGCCTCCGGCCGCAAGCCGTGGTCGATGGTGACGACGGTGAGACGCGGGCCGCGCGCGAGGCTGCGGTGCCAGCGCGCCGCAAGCCACATCAGCGCAACCGAGTCGGGCCCGCCGGAGACCGCGAGCAACAGTCCCTGCGCGCCTTTCAGGCCTGCGAACAGGCGCTTGGCCTCACGCGCCGAGATCGGTGAATTGTCCTCTGACATGACGCTGCAATCGTCCGCGGATGGACCGACTGTTTAGCGCAGCGCCATCCGTCTTGTCTGGATCAATCGCGGCGGGTCAGCACTTCACCCGCTTCTGCTCGCGGTCGACCGCGGCTTTGACACCGGCAGAAGCGCGCGGATATTTGCGGCCGACCTCGCCGAAGGCGGCACACGCGGCCTCCTTCTCCTTCAGCGCGGCCAGCGACTGGCCGAGCCGCAGCAGGGCATCCGGCGCCTTGGCGGATTTGTCGTATTTGGTGGTGACGGCGAGGAAGGCTTCCGCGGAGTCGCGATATTGCTGGCGCTGGAAAAAGCTCTCGCCGAGCCAGTATTGCGCGTCGCCGAGCAGCGGGTCGCTCGGATATTTCTGCGAGAAATTCTTCATGGTCTGCTCGGCCAGCGCATAGTCCTTGCGCTGCATGTAGCCGATGCCGAGGTCGAATTCGTCGCGCGGCGTTGCCGAAGGCGGAAGGGTCGCAAGGCCCGTGCCGCCTGATGGCGCGGGAGAGCCGGATGGGGCCGGCGGATAGCCGGGCTGCGCAGCCTGAGGCGCGGCCGCTTGCGGATAGCGGGTGCCGCTGTTGGCGAGATCAAGCGGTTCGCCGGCGCCACGGCCGCCGGGCGCACCGCTCGGGGCACCTGCAGGCATCGGTTGCTGCCCGCCGCCGAGCGCACGCGGCGCACCCGGCGCATTCGGACTCTGGTTCGGGTCAAAAGCATCGCCGCGGCGGCGCGTGCCCGGCGCGCCGGGCGCAGGCTGCTCCTGAACGATCGGCGCGGGAGAGGCGATCTGCGGCTGCTCGTAATTCGGCTGGGCCGCTTGCTGGTGCGGCGGCTGCTGGCGATAGGCCGGCGCGGCTTGGGCCGGCGGCATGGCCGCGACATTGGGCTGGACCGGCGCCTGGCCGGGCGCACCTTGCGCGCCGCCCTCGATCGCTCGCAGCCGCTCTTCGAGCTGGCGGTTGCGGTATTGCAGCTCTTCGTTCTGGCCGGTGAGCTGGCGCAGCTGGTTCTCCAGCCGCTCGATCCGCATCTCGGGATCTGCATCGTCCGTCTGTGCGAGGGCGGGAGAGCACAACGAGAGCAGCGCGGCGATCGCCGCGGTGCCGGTGAAGACCTTAAAGCTGGATGACATCTTGCCCTGACGACGAAAGCGAAATGGCCTGCGACCGAACATTCGACGCGCCACACATTGAAGGGGAGTACGCCAAAACTGTGACTGTAACAAAGGGGTTTCTGTCACAGATCGCTGAAACGAAACCGGCGCCCGAGAGGGCGCCGGCATAATCGGTTTCTGAAGATGAACGGCGCCTGACCGATCGTCAGGAGCTCGCGTTCAGCACGGTGACGGCGCGGCGATTCTGCGACCAGCAGGAGATGTCGTTACAAACGGCCACCGGCCGCTCCTTGCCGTACGAAATCGTGCGCATGCGGTTCGGATCGATGCCGCGCGAGGCGAGGAACGAACGCACCGATTGGGCGCGGCGGGCACCGAGCGCGATGTTGTATTCGCGGGTGCCGCGTTCGTCGGCATGACCTTCGACGGTGAAGCTGTAGCGCGGATAGCTCTGGAGCCACTGCGCCTGCTTCTCCAGGGTCACGATCGCTTGCGGGGTCAGATCGGTCTGGTCGCTTTCGAAGAACACGCGGTCGCCGACATTGACGACGAAGTCTTGCTGGCTGCCCGGCGTCGCCGCGTTGGCCATCGCATCCGTGGCAGAGTTCTTGTTGGCGCAGGCACCCATCGACAACGCGACGGCAAGCACCGCGGCCAGCTTCAATCCCTGGAGGATGCGCATAGGATGTTTCATTCCGGAGCCTCCACGCTCACGTTTCGTCCACTGCTGTCCGGTCTACAGGGGGTTGGTTAAGCGAACGTTCCGTCAACCTTGATGGAACCTTGCCACAGCCGGTCAAATGCCCCCAACCAGCGAAAAGCAAACGTCATGGTTAATGGGTTGTAAATGTGGCGCGATGGTGAAGGCAAGCGCCGCCGACCGGCAAAAACCGCGGCCTTTGCTGGAATTTTAGGCTCGTGGCGTGGAGACCCTGGGACCAGATCCTGAGGCCAGACCCTGGGGCCTAGCGGGCAGAACCCGTTGCCGAGGCGGCTACGTCCGGGGTCCGCTGGGTGGCTAGCGACACCGGCCGCGGGGCCGCCTGGCGCGGGCCGCTGCGTTGAAACAACATGCGCCGCTCAAAAGCGCTGGAGCGCATGATCGGAAAGCGCGTCAGGACCTTTTCCCGCTGGTTCCGGAAATCGGACGCCATCAGCACGGCCTTCTTGGTAGGCCAGCCCGGAAACCCGCGGGGCTCCGGCGAAATGGTCTCGTGCAGGAAGATGCGGCGATAAAACGCCTGATGGTCGGTCCGGATCATGGCCAGCCCGGTGTCGGCGTTGAAATGATCGCAAGCCACAAAAGCAAGCCGCACCGTCAGATAGGGCAGCTCCGGAAAACGCTGGTGCTTTTCGGGATCGGCAACAAACCGGCATGGATCGATGAGAACTTCGCCGCGGTCGAGGCGGGGATGCAGGACGTCGCCAAACACTTCGGTGGTGTAGGACATCCGCCAGTCCGACGTCAGGACGTGAATGCGAACGGAGCTGCAGAGCTCTCCATCGACATAGACCCCGAAATTCCAGGTGTTTGGCGCATCGTCGAAGCGATCGGTCACGCGCCGCGACTCGGACGGCTCGATCAGCCCAGCGTGCAGGTAGGCCCGGTACCGCATCAGATAGAGGTTGTCTCGGTCCTCAGGAGTTTCGATGAGGCGGTAATCGATGCGGTCAAACAGAGCGGCTCCCCGCGGAAGGAGCACCGTTTGCGGTTCGGCTCCAGACGTCATCCAGTATCCCTACACTCCAAGCAACTTCTGCGAGTGCAGCAAGATTAATGGTTCATTAACGGAATTGCAAAGGCTTAGAAACGTTAGGGTTAACCTTTGCGGCCCGCAAAAACACGGGCGAACAAGAGCCAAAGGCGTTGAAGAAGCGGGCGGTGAAAGATCAGGCGATCGATCGCGAGGACACTATGACGAGCTGGTCCTCAGCCCCGCGACGGCCATGCGAGGCATTGAGCAACTGGCGAATCCGGACTGCCGGCACCGGCCGGCTGAACAGATAGCCCTGCCCTTCGGTCACGGTGCCGTCGGCGCTGATCAGCTCGAGCTGATCATTGGTCTCGATGCCCTCGACCACGACCGCCATGCCGAGATCGGCCGACAGCCGCGCCACGCCGCGCAGCAGCGTCAGCGGCCGATCGGCATCGATGCCTTCGAGGAAGGAGCGGTCGATCTTCACCTTCTGCATCGGGAAATTGTGCAGGTAGCTGAGGCTCGAATAGCCGGTGCCGAAATCATCCAGCGAAATGCGCACGCCGATCGCATGCAATTGCGACAGGATGTCGTGCGTGAGCTGGGTGTTGCGCAACAGCGAGGATTCCGTGATCTCGATCTCCAGCCGATGCGCCGGCAGCCCCGAAACCTCGAGCGCATAGCGGATTTCGCTCAAGACGTCGCGCTGGTGGAATTGCTGCGGCGAGAAGTTCACGGCGACGCTGACGCCCTCCGGCCATTTCATGCATTCCATGCAGGCGCGGCGCAGAATCCAGCGGCCGAGATCGACGATCAGCCCCATGTCCTCGGCGACCGGGATGATGTCGACCGGCGAAACCGTGCCCCGCACCGGATGATTCCAGCGCAGCAGCGCCTCGCACGTCGTGATCTTGCCGGACTTCAGATTGACCAGCGGCTGGTAAAACAGCTCGAACTCCTCGTTGGCGAGCGCCTTGCGCAGATCGAGCTCGAGGATGCGGCGCGCCTCGACGGTGGCCGCCATCTCGTCGCGGAAGAAGCAGAAGGTGCCGCGACCGTCGGCCTTGGCCCGGTACAGCGCCATGTCGGCGTTCTTGAGCAGCGTGTCCGCGCTGACGCCCTCCGGCGCGGTCAACGCGATGCCGACGCTGGCGCCGATCTCGACCAGATGATTATCGATGCGGTAGCGCTCGCTCAGCCGCTCGACGATGCGGCGGGCGAGACTTGCGGCGTCCTCGGCCGAACTGATGTTCTGCTGGAACACGACGAATTCGTCGCCGCCGAAGCGGGCGACGAAATCCTCAGGGCGCAGCATCTCGCGCAGGCGGTTGGCGACCGCGCACAGGAGCTGGTCGCCGCAGGGATGGCCGAGCGTATCGTTCACCTGCTTGAACTGGTCGAGGTCGACGAACAGCAGCGCGGACAGGCGCTCGGCGTCGTGCGAGATCGCCAGCAGCCTTTCGATCTCATCGCGGAAATGAACGCGGTTGGGGAGCGCTGTGAGGTCGTCGTAGCGCGCCAGATGCGTAATTTTGGCTTCGGCGCTGCGACGGTCGGTAATGTCCTCGAGCAGCACGACCGCGCCACCGTCAGCCATCGGCTGGACAGTCCAGGACAACGACCGGTTTCGCTGCGTATCGGGATCGGCGGTGATGATCTCCGTGGCTTGCGAACTCTCGATGTCCGCGACGATCCGCTCGCCGCTCCCAGCTGAGATGGATCCGGCACTCACGCACGCCGCGACGATGTCACGGGCGTTGATGCCGCGCTGCGCAAGGCCTTCCGGCAGATTCATCATTGCGCCGAAGCGGTGGTTCATGACCGCCAGCTGTCCGTCGACGCGGAACATGCAGAGGCCGTGCGGCATGTTGTTCAGCGCCGTGTCGAACTGGCCGGCGAGCGCGGCTTCACGCTCCCGCGCCACGACCGCTCCCATGAAGATTCGGTGCAGATTCACCGAGAGCTGCATGATTGCCATCAGGAACGCGGCGCTGACCAGCGCCATCGCGATATAGTAGGGCGTTCCACGCAGCGCCAAGGCAAGCACGGCCGGGCCGAAAATCAGCACGGCCTGGAGGTGGAAGATCGCAGGCCGGCCGTATGCCCTGCCCGCGCCGCCCGCCGCGATTCCGGTGGTGACCGACAAGGCGATCATGTGGGCTACGGCGTCGTCCGTGGCCAACAGGGCAGTGGCGCACCAGATGCCGATCGCAGCCGCCTGGATCTTTGCCCCGATCTGATAGCGCTTCTGCCAGCGTGCGGCCGCCCCGACGGTCATGACCGCCTGACGTGCCTGATAGAGGCGCAGGTCGATCGCCCGCGCGGTCCCGGCCAGGACAAGAAGCGCGACACACGCCCAGATCAGCGGCTCGCCGGTCCTCAGCGCGGTGAGGGCCGCACCGATCGACACGAAAATGAGTCCGGCCAGCAACGGACCCGGCGCTTCGAACAGCGAATCGATTTGCGCCGCCGAAGTTTTCGGCGGCCGCTGTTCCGGCTCTCCGCTCTGACTTGCAAACTGCATCTGGTGTTTACGCGCGTCCTGTCTGGAGCGCAGTTTTACCGATCCGGTATGAAGTCTTTCTGAGGGAACATCGTTAAAGTCGAGTTGTTTTGAGCGACCAATAATCGAAATACATCAATAGAAACAAACCCATGGGAAAAGTTTGCCGAGTGCAACCTTAAAGAACAATTATTGCGGGGAAACATCGCGCCAAGTTTTCGAAAAAGGCGCACGGTCAAATCATCGCGCACCGAGGACGGGGGGCTAGCCCGATGTCGAGGACAAGAGCGGCGACCATGCCGGGTCGGAGGCGAAGCCCGGCGTCGGCACCTTCAGCTCGTTGCGTCCCGAGATGTCGACGGAGAACAGCGATGGCCCGCCGCTGCCGCCGGGATCGCGGAAGAACATCAGCACGCGGCCGTTCGGCGAGAAGGTCGGACCTTCGTTGTGGTAGCCGGAGGTGAGAAGCCGTTCGCCGGAGCCATCCGGCTTCATGACGCCGATCGAGAACTGTCCGCCACCTTGCCTGGTGAAGGCGATGTAATCGCCGCGCGGCGACCACACCGGGGTCGAATAGGTGGCGTTGTTGTCGTCCTTCGAGAAGGAGATGCGCTGCGCCGCTCCGCCGCCCGCTGCCATGACATAGATCTGCGATCTGCCGCCGCGATCGGACTCGAAGCAGATGCGGGTGCCGTCCGGGGAGTAGGAAGGAGAGGTGTCAATCGCGGGCGTGTCGGTGAGGCGCGTGGTCGAGCGCGAGCGCAGATCCATCACGAACAGGTTGGAATTGCCGCCCTGCTGCAGGCTCATGATGACGCGCTGGCCGTCCGGCGAGAACCTCGGCGCAAAGGTCATGCCCGGGAAGTTGCCGACGATCTCGCGCTGGCCGGTCTCGATGTTGAACAGGTAGACCTTCGGATCGCCCTGGCCGAATTCCATGTAGGTGATCTCTTGCGAGTTCGGCGAGAAGCGCGGCGTCAGCACGAGGTCGGAGCCGCGGGTCAGATAGCGCACATTGGCGCCGTCCTGGTCCATCATCGCGAGCCGCTTGACGCGGCGCTCCTTCGGCCCGGTCTCGTCCACGAACACTACGCGGCTGTCGAAATAGCCCTTCTCGCCGGTCAGCTTCTCATAGATTTGGTCGGAGATGATGTGGGCGATCCGGCGCCAATATTCCGGCGAGGTGAAATATTGTTGGCCGGCGAGCTGCTGGCCGGTGACCACGTCCCACAAGCGGAATTCGGCCTTGAGGCGGCCGTCCGGCTGCCGCGTCATGCGGCCGGTGACGAGGGCCTGCGCGTTGAGGGTTTTCCAGTTCTCGAATTGCGGCGCGACGTCGATGTTGCTGATGCGCTCGATGAAGGCGGCCTGGTCGACGGGCGCGAACAGGCCCGAGCGCTTCAGATTGTTGGTAATGACCTGGGTGACGCCGTTTCCGACCTCGCCGTCGGCCGGCGAGCCCGGCACGAAATTGGTGATCGCGATCGGAATCGGCCGAAACTCGGTGGGATCGATGCGGAGCCGTCCCTGCGGCTGCTGGGCGAATGCCTGTCCGCTCCCCAGCATCGCGAGCGTCGATCCGGTCAGGGTCATGAAGCGGCGGCGGTTCATCGATCGAACGTCATTCATCGCAAAATTCTTTTGTTCGGATGTCACAACATGTCTTTCAGGCCGAAAGTCATCGGAATGAGCTTCCAGCTCTCATATTGCTGCTTCGGCATGAAGGAATAGGCCGCACACTGCACGATGGCGCGTCTGGCACTCTCCGCCACCGCCTGTGCGATCGACCGCGACGGTCCCCTCACCGCGACGACGATCGGCTCGGATGCGAGCGATCCGTCGATCTTCATGGGAATGTCGATGTCGGCTTCGTATTGATCTGCATCCTGCCCGTTATAGGTCGGCGTGAAGCAGCGCTTCACCGCCCCCTGGAACGCCCCCCGCCAGGTCGCAATGTTGTTGGCGGCCGTTCCGGTCGTCGATCCCAGCGAGGCCGACGCATTCAGCGTCGAGCCGGCGAGTTCGTGCCGGGTCGCGGCGCGCTTGTCGAGATCACGCTGGATCTGCGCGGGATCGAAGCTGCGCTCCTTGGGCTTCGGCTGCTGCGGCGGCTGCACCGCCGCGACCTTTTGCTCAGGCGGCTTGGGCGGCGGCTTCTTGGTCTCCAGCTTCTTCTGGAGCTCGGCGATCGGATCTTCCTTGGCCGGATCAGGCTTCTTTTCCGGAGGCTTCGGCTCTTGCTTAGGTTCTTCTTTGGGCTTCGCCTCAGCCACGGGCTTCGGCGGCTCGGGCTTCTTCTCGACCGGCTTCTCCACCGGCTTCGGCGGCGGCTCAGGCGTCGAGTTGGTCTTGATCAGCTCTTTCTTCTCGGTGACCTTGCCGACGGCATCTTCCTCGGGCTTGGCTTCCGCGATCTTCTCGACCTTCGGCTTCGGCTCTTTCTTGTCGCCGGTCTTCTGCCCCGACATCATCTGCGCGAGCTGGTCGGTGGAGATGATGTCGATCGGCAGCGACTCTTCCGCCGGCACGAAGGCCCTGCTGCTAAAGGTGACGAGCCCCCATCCCAGCACGAGGACGTGGAGGGCAATCGACGCAACGAGTGTCTTGTCGACCTTCACCTTCACGGGCTACCCCTGATCCGCTTCCGTGACGAGCGCCAGCTTCTTGAATCCTGCGCCGGACAACTGGCCCATCACCTTGGCCACCGTCCCGTAATCGGCCTTCTTGTCGGCACGCAGATAGATGCGTTCCTCAAGCCCTCCGCGCGCGTCCGTGATCGCCTTCAGCTTCGGGATCAGTTCGTTGATCGCGATCTCGGCGTCGTTGATGAACACCTTGCCCTTGATGTCCACTGACATCTGGATCGGCTTCTGGTCGTTGTTTTCGAGGCTCTTGGCCTGGGTCTGCGGCAGGTCGAGCGGCACGCCGACCGTCAGCATCGGCGCCGACACCATGAAGATGATGAGCAGCACCAGCATCACGTCCACCATCGGCGTGACGTTGATCTCGGCCACGACCGGCTTGCGCCGGCCACGGCGCCCACCGCCTCCGGACGAACTCGCAACGTTCATGCCCATGGTCTGGTGCCCAAATTGCCCTTCACACTATACATGCCGTCCGTCAGCCCCGCTCGTCGATCTGGCGCGACAGGATGGCTGAAAATTCATCGGCGAAGCCTTCGAGCCGCTGGGCCTGCCGGTTCACCTCGGAGGTGAACTTATTGTAGAAAATAGTGGCAGGAATGGCGGCGATAAGGCCGACGGCGGTCGCAAACAGCGCCTCCGCGATACCGGGGGCCACCACCGCCAGGGAGGTATTTTTCGACGCCGCGATCGACTGGAAGCTCGACATGATGCCCCAAACGGTGCCGAACAGGCCGACGAAGGGGCCTGCGGAGCCGACGGTGGCGAGCACCAGCAGCCGGCGTTCCAGCCGCTCGACCTCGCGGGCGATCGAGACATTCATGACCTTGTCGATGCGCATCTGAAGGCCTGCGACCGAGCGGGCCTGGCTCTCGAACGAACGCTTCCATTCGCGCATCGCCGCGACGAAGCAGGCCGCCATGGAATGCGTCGGCTTGGCCGAGAGCGTGCGATAGAGGTCTTCGATCGACTCGCCGGACCAGAAGGCCTGCTCGAAACGGTCCATCGAGCGGCGGGTGCGGGCAAACAGGAAGATTTTGTCGATGGCGATCGCCCAGACCCAGACCGAGCAGGCGAGAAGCCCCAGCATCACCGCTTTCACGATCCAGTGAGCCTGCCAGAACAGCGCGATCAGCGACACGTCCGCGGAAGCGGCAACCGGAAGGGCTGACTGAGCCACGTCGGCCGGATTCATAAGCAGTATCCTCTCAAGGCGATCGTTACCTGATGTCCCGACCTAATGTCCCGGCCAGCAAATGGCCGCCGGTTCCCCAATAGCCGCGCTAGAACCGGCGCGGCCGGCAAGCCCGCTCAAAGCCTTGTCTTTCTGGGGTGCAGGGCTCGTCCAAAGCCGGCCGCCTGCATTCCCTGCCAAGATGTCAAAACTATGGGCCCGACCCCAAGGCTCAGACTTCAGGCTTTGGGCGCGATTGTCCGCAATTACCAGAGCCCGGCGATGGTTAATGCTAGGTTACCGCAGACGAATTTGAGTGCGGGAAAGGTAGGCAGCGCAGGGGGATGGGTGGCGCGGCGGTCCGACCCCGCCGGCGGAGACTGAGCGCGCGGAACCGGCTGCCCGCCGCGTTCGCCACGCCGCCCGCCTTTTCGAGGGGCGTCAGGCCGCGGAGGCGGGTTCGGGGCAATTGATCAGCCGCGCCGGATTACCGATGGCGGTGCAACCCCGGGGCACGTCGCTCGTCACGACGGTGTCGGCGCCGATCTTTGCAAAATCGCCGATCTGGACGTTGCCGAGAATGGTCGCGCCGGAGCCGATGAAAACGCCGCGACCAATGCGAGGCGAGCGGGCCGGCAGTTCCGTGCCGCGACCGATGCTGACGTTCTGAAGGATGGTGGCCGCGTCGCCGATCACCACATTGGCACCGATCACGATGCCGGTGGCGTGGTCGAGATACACCGACGATCCCAGGCTCGCCGCCGGATGAATGCTGACCTGCAGGACGTTCGACGCCTCGTTCTGAAACAGCAGCGCGGCGTCGCGATGGTCATGATGCCAGAGCCAGTTCGAGACACGCCAGGCCTGCAAGGCGACATAGCCCTTGAAATGCAGCAGCGGCGCCAGCACTCCGGCGATGGCGGGATCGCGGAGCACGATGGCTTGCAAGTCGCGGCCGGCCGTCTCGATCAGGTCCGGCTGGCTACCAAAGGCGTCGCGGGAAAATGTCGCGAAGCGCTCGCGTTCGGCTGCGCCGTCGCCAAGCCGGCGCCCGATCAGGTCGGACAGTGCGGCGGTAAAATCGTCATGGGCGAGGATGAGACCGACAAGAGCCTTGCCGAACATGGGGTCGGCTGCCGCTGCGCGCTGCGCCTCGTCGCGGATCGTCTGCCAGAGGCTCTCGCTCGGCATGATCGCAGCTGCCGTCATCGTTGCCGCCTGCGGTGTTTTGACGCTTCCTTTTCACTGTCGAATATAGACCGTCGGCGGCCCGCGCGCCACGCGCCCCGTGAGGCTACGAGCTTGCATGCCAGGCGGCCCGGATCATATATATGGAGGCAGTCGAGTTCCCGGCCGAAGCTATGGTCTCAGGTTCGTGCTGCCGCGCTGGCCCGGGTTGTTCAGGCAGTATCTCGTTCAAGGCCCCGCAGTGGTCCGCCATCCCCGGGTTTGTCGCACACAGCGGCCCTCAGTGCTGCCGAAGCGAAGCCCGGATCCCCGTCATCCAAGGTCACGCCAATACATGTCGCCCAACGCCTCCGCCGACGACCAACACGACGACATCATGTATCCCTCCGCACTGCCGTTCCTGCTGGTCCATCTCGGCTGCATTGCGGCCATCTGGACCGGCGTTACCTGGCAGGCCATCGCGATCTGCGCCTCACTGTATGTCGTGCGCATGTTCGCAATCGGAGCAGGCTACCACCGCTATTTCTCCCATCGGGCCTTTGCGACCGGCCGGGTGTTTCAGTTCATCCTGGCCTGCCTCGCGCAAAGCACCGCCCAGAAAAGCGTTTTGTGGTGGGCGGCCAAGCATCGACATCATCATCTGCATTCCGATACCGAAGACGACGTGCATTCGCCGCGTCATCGAGGCTTCCTCTACAGTCATCTCGGCTGGATTTTCTACCGGGAACACGATGGGACCGATCTCGTGAAAGTCGGCGATTTCGCCGCCTATCCCGAGCTGATGTGGCTGCATCGGCTGGAACTTCTGCCGGCCGTGACGCTGGCTGCGCTCTGCTTCCTGGTTGCCGGATGGTCCGGTCTCGTCGTCGGCTTCCTGTGGAGCACCGTGCTGGTCTATCACGCGACCTTCTGCATCAACTCCCTCGCCCATGTGCACGGACGCAAGCGGTACGTGACCGGCGATGATTCCCGCAACAATTGGCTGCTGGCCTTGTTCACCCTCGGTGAGGGCTGGCACAACAATCACCACGCCTACCAGAGCAGCGTGCGGCAAGGTTTTCGCTGGTGGGAAATCGACGTCACCTATTACATCCTGAAGATGCTGTCCTGGTTCGGAATCGTCTGGAACATGAAGTCGCCGCCCGAGCAGGTGCTGCGCAACGAGCAGCCGCTCGGCGCACGCGTCATCAACCGGGCGGCGCGCGAGCTTGCCGGACGCTTCGATGCGCAGACCCTGGCGCACGCGATCTCGTCGGCGCTCCGCCGAGCCGATTTGGCCCAGTTGCAACTGCCGACGCTGCACGACATCCTGGGTCGCGCGCACGAAGGCGTCGATGCGCTGACGCATCTGCATTTGCCGAAGATTCCGACCCGCGACGAGTTTCTCGCCGAGGCCAAGGCGATGTTCGCGCGAACGCGATCACTCAACGAGATCGTGGACTACGCCTACGAACACTTCCTGGAGTCGGTTCGCGCGCAGCTCGCCACGGCGCGCTGACCAACCAATCCAATCCAGACGGTCGCGGCAGCCTGCCGCGCATTCCCGAAACCAAACCGCCCGCCTGCGGGTTGCGCAGGCGGGCGGCTCGGGGCCATCAGGACTTTGGGGGCATGCGCCTGACGGCTTTGAGAGGCGTCAATCCCGAGATCAACCTCAACCTTGCTGCTGGTCGGTCGGCGGCGGGGTCGGGCGCGTCTTGTGTTGCGCCATGAACTGGTCGAACTCTTCCTTGTCCTTGGCGTGACGCAGACGGTCGAGGAAGTTCTTGAACTCGACCTGCTCCTCCTCGAGCCGCTGCAGTGTCTCGGTGCGGTACTCGTCAAAGGCGCGGTTGCCGCTCGAGGGCGGGCCGAAGCCAAAGCCGAAACCGCTGCGCTCCATGCGGCCGCGCATACGGTCCATCTTGTACTGCATCCGCTCCATCTTGTTCTGCCAGCGATCCTGGTTGCTCCAGCACGACATTCTTCTGCTCCCGAGTGTGAAAAAGAGAAGGGCAAGTCCGATCGGCCACCAGAAGATGAAACCGAGGATGGTCACGGCGATCCAGCCGGGATGCCAGGGCGTATTGAGCATATGGGGGCGCTCGTAGTGTTGGTCCGAAGGGCCGCGCCATCGATTGACATCAGCGGTGTAGGCCATTTCCCTCTCCATGACGGCATCAGCGCCGTTGTGAATGTAAATAACATTTACATAGGTAGATCATCCCGCGATTTTGTCAAGCCGACCGCCTGACAGGGCGGGGGAATTATTTGGGTAACTTTATTTCGGCTTGCCCCAGGGACCACCGGGCGGCACGCCAGAACCGGAGGATGCCTCCGGGGGCACGGGCGGCGGCTCGGCGCTTTTCGCCGGGGGACGGCGATCGGTGGGGAAGCC
The DNA here is from genome assembly GCF_003020115.1 of Bradyrhizobium sp. MOS002. Lineage (GTDB taxonomy): Bacteria > Pseudomonadota > Alphaproteobacteria > Rhizobiales > Xanthobacteraceae > Bradyrhizobium. The sequence continues at coordinate 627,657 of NZ_PYFX01000002.1, read as the reverse complement.
GAGACCGCGCAGATAGATCAGCACCTCAGCTTCGAGCAGCTCGTCCGGCGACATCGGCAGCTTTCGACGCGCGGCGTCGCCGCGGGAGAACAGCGAGGCCACGCCATGCGCCATCGACCAGATGTGCAGTGCCATCATCATCGCCGGCGGCCGCGGCGTGCCCGGCGGCGCCAGCGCGGCAAGCCGCTCCGCCGCGGCACGAATGATGTTGAAAGCACGCTCGCTGGCAGCCTGGAGCGCCGGATTGGAATCCACCGGCACGCCCGATTCGAACATCGCGTTGTAGAACGCGGGCTCCTCGCGGGCGAAGGCGAGATAGGCCCTGCCGACACGCTCGAACGCCGTGACGGTGTCAGGCCGTCCGTCGTCCCAGGCCGCGGTCAGGCGCGATTCGAACTGCTCGAAGCCGCGCTGGGCGATCGAGGACAGCAGTTCTTCACGGTCGCGAAAATGCCGGTACGGTGCCGCCGCACTGACGCCGGCCATCCGCGCGGCATCGGCAAAGGTGAAGCCGGCCGCGCCCTTCTCGGCAATCAGCCCTAGGGCGGCCTGCAACAGGGCTTCCTTCAGATTGCCGTGATGATAGCCGCGCTCGGCGCGGCGCGTCTCCTTGCGCCAGCTCATGTGAACGACCTTTACATGAGCCGGGCATGAAGGTCACTAGCCGCGACGGGTTCGATCGCCCGTATTCTTCCCGGTCCGGCGCGCCGGCCGAACTGCTAGCCGCCGGGGATCGGCAGCACCGGCATGATCTCGACGCGTTCGCCGGGGAAGATCGTGAAGTGCGGGTGGTTCTCGAACATCTTCGCCGCGGCCTCATGGGACGCTGCGCGCACGACGGTGAATGCGCCCATCTCGTTGGTGATGTCGGCGATGCCCTTGCCGTCGACCTTCTTGGTCTTGCCGAGCGGGCCGCCCATGGCCTGAATCGCGCCCTGGTGCTTTTCGACCCAGCCTTTCCAACCCGCCATGCCCTCCTGCTCCTTCGCCTTGCGCTCGGCCTCGGGCATCGCATTCCATGCGGCCCATTTGGAGCTGGTCTTGCTGCCGAGGAAAACGGCGAGATAGGTGTCGGTGCTCATCGGTTCTCTCCCTTGGTGATGGATAGACGAAGCTGCGGCTATATCTTTAGGTCGCCGAAACCGGCGGCGGCCTCCTGCACGTCAGGCGGAAAGTCGCTGATCTCTTGCACCTGACGGATCTCGATGATTTCGTTCGGTGCGGCCGGACATCGCCGGGCCCAGGCGATCGCCTCGGCGCGCGAGGCAACCTCGATCATCCAGTACCCGCCGAGCACTTCCTTGGCCTCGGCGAAGGGACCATCGATCACGACAGCCTCGCCGGCCGCAAATGAGACGCGCGCGCCCATCGACGGCGGATGCAGTCCATCGAGCGTGATCAGCACGCCGGCGTCCTTCAGCGCTTCGTTGTAGCGCATCATCGCCGCGACCCGCTCGGGATCGAGCTGAACGTCGGGCGGCGCGGTATCGTAGCCGAGCGGGATCATCAGCATCATGAATCGCATGAGCATTCCTTGCGTGCTTCTGTCGTTCGGGTTGCGCGGCGAGGCGCCACTCCGGAAGGACGGGGAGCGACGGCCGGGCCGCCCGCCCTCACCTCCAAGACGAAGGAACCCTGACGGAACCGACAGGTGACGAAAATTATTCTGGAAATTCTTGGCTGGCGTCAGCGCGGCTGCGGCAGGAAACGCCCATCCTGCCGGGCAGCGCCGAAATAGACCTCGATGCGGCGAACCTTGCCGCCGGCGAAGGTGAAGAACTCGGTGTTGCGAAAGCTCCTGCCGTCTGTCGCCAGGCAGAGGTAGGTGACGAAGGCCTCGTCGCCTTGGACGAAAATCCGCTCGATGTCGTGCCGTGCGATCCAGCCGGTGTCCTTCCAGCAACGCTCGAAATAGGCCGCCTTGTCGAGGTCGTCGTCGAACGGGCTGGTGAAGCGAAAATCATCGGCCAATGCGTCGGCGACCCGTTGCCGGTCGTTGCCGAGATAGGCGGCGAAGAGGTCTCGAATCAGGTGTTCGCGGTCAGTCATGGAACGTCCCGTGGTCAGCATCGTCTTGAAGACGACTGACGCACGGCCCCGCCGACACCGGGCGCGGTTGCAACCACGCGAAAAATAATGCACGCGGCGGCCCGTACAAATACGGCCCATTCTATGAACTCCGCCGTGCATATAGATCGAGAATGCACGCAATTTGAGCAACATGGCGCGCGGAGTCGAAATGGCGGAACGAGTGCAACCCCGTGCAGGGATTTACCGTTGCTCAAGAAGACCATGCAACTTTTTGGCTTGAGCGAAACGATATGACAATTCGGCTGATTCGCCCCTCAGCAATAGGCGGAGCTTACGTGTTCAATTTTCAGAGCAAGAAAGTCAGGCACGCGGTCGCGGAGGTCGAGGCGCTCGACCGGTCCCAGGCCGTGATCGAATTCGGCCTCGACGGCACCATTCTCGATGCCAACGAAAATCTCCTCAAGATGAGCGGATATGCGCTCTCGGAGATCAAGGGCAAGCATCACAGCATCTTCGTCAGCCCGACTGAACGCGAGAGCGCCCGTTACCGCGACTTCTGGGCCAGCCTGAACCGCGGCGAGTTCCAGACCACGCAATACAAGCGCTTCGGCAAGGACGGCAAGGAAGTCTGGGTCCACGCCTCCTACGCGCCGCTGCGCGACGAGAACGGCAAGGTGGTCAGCTTCATCAAGTTCGCCACCGACATCACGGCATACAAGGTCAAGACCATGGAGGATGCGGGCAAGATCGCCGCGATCAGCCGGGCTCAGGCCGTGATTGAATTCAACATGGACGGCACCATCGTCACCGCCAACGAAAATTTCCTGGGCGCGGTGGGCTACGCGCTGGACGAGATCCAGGGCAAGCACCACAGCATGTTCGTGACGCCCGAAGATCGTGCGAGCGCGGCCTATGCCGACTTCTGGGCGCGGCTGAATCGCGGCCAGTTCGAAGCCGCCGAATACAAGCGAATCGGCAAGGGCGGACGCGAAATCTGGATTCTCGCGACCTACAACCCGATCCTCGACGAGACCGGCAAGCCGTTCAAGGTGGTGAAGTTCGCAACCGACGTCACCGCGCAGAAGATGAAGGCGGCCGACAATGACGGACAGCTCGCCGCGATCCAGAAATCGCAGGCGGTGATCGAGTTCAATATGGACGGCACCATCCGCACCGCCAACGAGAACTTCTTGAAGGCGATGGGATATTCGCTGGCGGAGATCACGGGACAGCACCACTCCATGTTCGTCGAGCCGAACGAGAAGAATTCGGCGGCCTACCGCCAGTTCTGGGAGACGCTCAACCGCGGTGAATACCAGGCCGCCGAATACAAGCGGATCGCCAAGGGCGGCCGCGAAATCTGGATCCAGGCGTCCTACAACCCGATCCTCGACCTCAACGGAAAACCCTACAAGGTGGTGAAATATGCCACCGACATCACCGCGCAGGCGATCGGCCGCAAGAAGGCCGACAACGCGCGCGGTCTGATCGAAGCGGTCGCGGCCGGCAGCGAAGAGATGAGCGCCTCGATTCGCGAGATCTCCGCGACCATGGCGAAGTCGCGCGAGAATTCGAAGGTCGCGACCACCCGCGTCGAGGCCGCCGACGGCCAGGCGCAGCGGCTGAACGCGGCGGCGCAGGCGATGAGCGGCATCGTCGAGATGATCTCGGGCATCACCGGCCAGATCAACCTGCTCGCGCTCAACGCCACGATCGAATCGGCGCGCGCGGGCGAAGCCGGCCGCGGCTTCGCCGTGGTCGCCTCCGAGGTAAAGAGCCTCGCCAACCAGGCCAAGCAGGCGACCGACACCATCACCTCCGAAATCGACGCGCTGAACACCATCTCCGGCGACGTTGCAAGCTCGCTGACCGCAATCAAGGTCGCGATCGCCGGCGTCAACGAATTCATCGCCTCCACCGCCGCCGCGGTCGAGGAACAGAGCATCGTGACGGCCGACATGTCGGCCAACATGCAGCGGGCCACGGCGGAGCTGGCTTAGGCGCCGTCCATCTCTTTCTCGATCTCCGTCATCCCCGAGGCTCGCCCTCCTACCGCTTTGGTGCGCGTCGTGCTTTCCCGGCGCGCGCCTTCTTTGCGGTTGCCCTCACGCTTGCCGGCTTCACTCCCCCGGACTTCTTCGGCTGCTTGCTCTTTGACTTCTTCGCCTTCTTTGACTTCTTTGTCTTCTTCACACGCTTCTTCTTCGTGCTGGAAGCGCCGGCAAAGCTGATGTCGAGCGTGATCACGCCGTCATCGTTCAACTTGATGTTCTTGAGACTGATCCCGGATTGCGTTCCGGGAAAAGACGTGGAGGCGAGGCCCAGGTCGGAAAGCTCGAAGTGGTTCTCCGAACCGGGAAAGGGATCGCCGGCATCACCCTGATTTCCATCATTCGGATTGTTGAGGTCGTTGCTGCCGTCTGCCTGCACGAGCACAAGGCCGGCTTTATCCTTGTTGTTCATCTTCTTGCGCTCGTCGACCTTCCAGACCAGCAGACCTTCGCCGGGGAGGTCAAAATCGAAGCCGACCTTCTTCCTGTTTTCGAGCAGCAGATATTGCTCGTCCCGAAACTTCGGGCTCTTGACCTTGACGATCTCTCCGCTTGTCGCCGTGTAGGGCTTCATCGTCAGCTTCGCCGAAGCAGTAATGGTCGACGCCTTGACCCATCCGTGCTGCAACTTATGCAGGGGCGCTGGATGCGCCGGACGCGCCCCATTGCCGTTATAGGATCCGCTCGCCATCAGATCCCACATGCCGGTCCCGTCCCAATAGGTTCCGTCGTCATTGTAGTTCGGATCGTAGAAGTCCTGCCATTCGAAGGCGAGGTGCCCAAGCTCGTGCGCGCAGACCCCGACCTTGCAATCGTTGGGGACCGTCAAATAGATCGTGGCGGATAAATCCTGCGCCACCTCGATCGGATTCTTGAGATTCCATTTGTGCGACCAGATGTGCTTGCCCTGGAGCGCGACGCTCTGCATCTCCTCGGCGCCGCGACCCGAATGAATGATAAAAAGCGCGGTAATGATACCGCGGTTGAACTTGTCGAGCGATGAATCGAATTTCACGCCAGTGGCGAGCGCGACCTTGACCGCGTCTTCGGCCAAGCGCTGCGCGTTGCGGGGATAGCTGCCCTCCTGCATCCCCGATTCACCGTTGGTGTAGTAGGAGTATGGTTGCGGCATACGCAGCCAGCCGTGAACGGAGCCCGTGACGTCGACCTTGCCGTGGCTCGCTTCCTTGTAGAAGTCGCGCATGCTGCCCGTGGGGTATGTTCCCTTGGAGAATAGCAGATCTTCGTAATGCGATTTCTCCAAAGTTCCCGGGCGATCCTCGAAATCGACCAGCAACGCCTTGACCTTCACCTCGCCCTGGACCTGGTGCTTGGGAATATCAAGCTTCAGCGGACCACCCGGTGACGGCACGAACTGGGCTTCGTCGTCCATTCCAACCAGGTCGACAGACGGGTCAACGAATTTGATCTTGGCAAGATATTCCGCGAAGGACATCGTCTTGTATTCGGCAGACCGCTTGTACTCCATGTACAGCGTCGCCATGACGTCCGGAGAGGGCGGCACCCTGCAGGCAAACCTCCCGTGGCCATTTCCGCAGCGGCAACTCCACCGGCCCGCCGATACTATCAGCTTCATGATGCGGCTCCATGCAATGGATTTCGAAAATAAATAGAAATTGTGCGGTGAACAAATTCGACCATAGATAGTGGTGCATCAAATCACGGAAGGGCGGCCGCTCGAAGAGCCAAGGGCGCGATAGTTTGTCGCGTCTCCTCGCGGCTTTCATGGTAGGGAGAGCGCCTCAATTCCCGAACCACGGATAAGCCATGGTCCCCTCCCCGCAGAAAATCGCCCTCGTCACCGGAGCCGCGCGCGGCATCGGGCTTGCGACCGCGAAGAAGTTTTTGACCGAGGGCTGGCGGGTGGCGTTGCTCGACATCGAGGGCGAGCTGCTCGGCTGCGCGGTGGCCGAGATCGGCCGGGACGAGGCCACGCTGGCGCTGACCTGCGACGTCTCGGACGCAGCCGCGGTTGCCGCCGCGATCACGACGGTCGAACGGCGGTTTGGCCGGCTCGACGCGCTCGTCAATAATGCCGGCATTGCCGTGTTCGCGCCGCTGATGGAGACGTCGGAGACCGATTGGCGGCGCGTGCTCGAGGTCAACCTCACCGGCCCGTTCCTCTGCACCAAGGCGGCGGTGCCGCTGATGCGCGACGGCAATGGCGGCGCCATCGTCAACATTACCTCGATCTCGGCGGTGCGCGCCTCGACGCTGCGCTCGGCCTACGGGACCAGCAAGGCGGGCCTCGCGCACCTTACCAAGCAGCTCGCGGTCGAGCTCGCGTCCCTCAACATCCGCGTCAACGCGGTCGCGCCGGGGCCGGTCGACACCGCGATGGCGAAGCAGGTGCATACCAGGGAGATCCGCGCCGACTATCACGACGCCATCCCGCTCAACCGCTACGGCCTGGAAGAGGAACTCGCCGAAGCCATCTACTTCCTGTGCTCGGAACGATCGAGCTACATCACCGGTCAAATTTTGGCCGTCGATGGCGGCTTCGATGCGGCGGGCATCGGCCTGCCGACGTTGCGCGGCGAACGGCGGAACGGATAGACACGGCGTAGGTTGGATTTGCGAAGCGTCACCCACCTCTTCTCATTGGCCTATCCTACGGACTCGAATTCGCGGAGGCTTCATGCGACGCGTCACCTTCCTCAGGGCCTTGATGCTCGCATCCGCGCTGCTCGCCGCCACGCCTGCCTTGGCCGAAATCCGTATCATCCAGTCGCCCGGTGGACAGGTCGGGCCGTTCCTCGATTTGTTCGAGAAGGTGCGCGCGAGCGGCGAGCGCGTGGTGATCGACGGCCCCTGCCTGTCCGCCTGCACGTTGGTGCTGAGCATCGTGCCGGGCGAGCGCATCTGCGTCACCAAGCGCGCCGTGCTCGGCTTCCATGCGGCGCGCTCGATCGACCGGCGTGGGCGGGTCTATGCCGAGCCGGAGGCCTCCGAAGCGGTGCTGGAAGCCTATCCCGGTCCGGTGCGCGACTGGATCAGCCGCCGCGGCGGCCTCTCGTCACGACTACTCTTGTTGAAGGGGCGCGACCTCGCCGCGATCTATCCACGCTGCCGGTGATGACCAGGCGGACGCAAGCGCCCGCACGCACGGTAGGGCCGCGCAACGTCTTCGTCTCGAAGATCGTGATCGCGAGCGTCAGCTTCACGCTCATCGCGTTGCTCGTGAACCAGCAAACAGACGCGCCGGCAAAATTGCGCCGGTCACATGCGTCGTGAGGTCTAGTAATAACTCTGGATCAGCTGGGTCAATTCCATGCTCGCGCAGATGAGCATACCCCAAAGTGCAAAGTTGATCTGCAGCGCCGTCGCCATCGGTCGCTCCCCTTCCAAGTCCGCCCGCCCCAGTTTTTAGAATTTATGACGAAATAAATAACGATTCTGTCCCGGAGTTCACAGCCTAATATTGCGCCAGTTGTTGTGCGATGCGGTCCGCATCATTTCACGAAGCGGCCTCACTGCTCTCGCAATGTGGCGCGACAGTAAAATCCATATTCGACCGTGTCGGCCAGGCGTTTCCCTTAGGTTCCATTTGAGCGGTGCGAGGCAAGCTTCGGCATGCGGACTTGGCGCGCGCATACAACACCAAGGGTCCGGCATGATGCGACACGGCTTTGTCTTGCTCACTTTTTGCGCAACGCTCATGGGATGCGCGGTCGCGCCTGCGCAGGAACGCCGTCCGATTGCATGGGACGGCCTCGGTCAGGATCCGAACCGTCCCTCTGTCATGAAGCGTCGTGTGGCGACCCAAGCTGCCGCGGTGAGTGATCCGAATCAGGAGCGGGAAAGAGTACTCGGCACCTTGCGGCCTTACTCCGCGGCGTGGTGGGCGATCCACGACGAAATCGAAGCGGAGAATGACAGGCAACTCGGGACGAAGCTCGTAATCTGCCCGCGCTGCGTTCCCTCCTCCCAACCACCGAGCAATGACGTGACCGGATCGATCCGCTGAGGGGGCAAGCGGTCGATCGGCGCGACGTCCACATGCGATCCCCTCTCCCGCATCGTCGGGAGAGGGGATCGCCGCTTGGCGCGTCAGGCGATCGCGCCTGTCACATTCCTTCGGCCGGGCAGTTCACCATCCAGGGAATGCCGAACTTGTCGACGCACATGCCAAAGCCCTTGGCCCAGAACGTCTTGCTGAAGGGCATGGTGACGCTGCCGCCGTCGGCGAGCGCGTTGAACTTGCGCTCGCCCTCCGCGGGGTCCGCGACCGTGAGCGAAATCGAAAAGCCCTGCGGCTTGTGAAAATGCTCGCTTGGTGCGTCGGACCCCATCAGCACGCTGCCGTCGGGCAGCGACATCCGCGCATGCATGATCGTCTTCTCGCGGCCGGGCGCGGCCGCCATGTCCGGCGGCGCATCCGACGAACGCATCATGGCGTCGATCTTGCCGCCGAGAACCTTGGCGTAATAATTGAACGCCGCTTCGCAGGTGTCCTGATAGAACAGATAGGCATTGAGCATCGTTTCTCTCCATTGCTTTCGTTCGGGGTGACGGCGCTACTTCTCGGTGAGCTTCTTCAGGCTGGCCAAGCCCGCCTCGAAATCCTTGCCGATCATGCTGTCCATGTTGATGAACACCTGCATGACCTTGGACAGGAACGGGGCCGGACCGGACATCGCCCACGTGACCAGTGTGGCATCGCCCTGCGGCACAAAGGTGAACTCTGCGGTGTTGTGGCCTTCGAAAGGCCGCTCGAAATCGAGCTTGATGCGGAGTTTTGACGAGGCACTCGCCTCGAGGATCTCCATATGGCCGGCGCCGACATTGTTGTTGCCGTCCCAGGCATAGGTCGCGCCCTTTCCTTCCGTAGTTCCGCCAAAGGTGCGCTTCATGGCGGGATCGCGGCCCTCGTAGGGTGACCAGGCTGTCCAGCGATGGAAATCGGCGACCAAGGGATAGACAGCATTGGCCGGCGCTTTCACGGCGAGGCTGCGTTCGACGCGGAATGTGTCGGGCTTCGTCAGGGCGAAGACGAGCACGCCCACGATTCCGACCGCGAACAGGATGGCGATGACGGCAATGGCTTTCAGCATGAATGGCTCCCTGGATACGGTCCTAGGACGAAGGGAGGGGGTCGGACCCGACAAGGCGAGGCGGAAATTTTGCTACGCCCGAAGCGGGCCCTCCCTACGTCACCTTGGCGCCTTGACCTTGGCGTCCTGCCTCGCGCCGCCATTGGCGCCCTTGGGCTGGCTGTCGCGGATCAGGCGATCGAGATGCATGCGGATGTGGGCAGCTTCTGCGGACGTGTTGGCGAGGGCGATGGCGCGGTCGAAGGCGACGCGGGCTTCGTCGTTGCGGCCGAGCTGCATCAGGAAGGCGCCGCGCACGCCGTAGAAATGGAAGTAGTTGGCAAGCTTGGGCGCCAGCGGCTCGATCAGGTCGAGCGCGGCCTGCGGTCCGCGCACCTTGGAAACCGCGACCGCGCGGTTGAGCGTCACCACCGGCGAGGGCTGCACCACCTCCAGCGCACCATAGAGCAGGTCGATCTGCGCCCAGTCGGTTTCCTCGGGCGTCGACGCGCGGGCATGCAGCGCGGCGATCGCGGCCTGGATCTGGTAGGGTCCGCTGCGGCGATGGCGTATCGCCTTGTCGATCAGCGCGAGGCCTTCCGCGATCATCCTGCCGTTCCACAGCGAACGATCCTGGTCGTCCAGCAGGATCAGCGAGCCATCCGCGGCAAAGCGCGAGGCACTGCGCGCATGCTGCAGCAAGATGAGCGCCGTGAGCCCCATGATCTCCGGCTCGCTCTGGAACAGCCGCAACAGCAGCCGCGCCAGCCGGATCGCTTCCTCGCACAGCGGCTTTCTGATTTCGGCGGTGTCGCCGCTCGCCGAGTAACCCTCGTTGAAGATCAAGTAGATCATCGCCGCGACAACAGCGAGCCGCTCCGAGCGCTCGACCGCGCCCGGCGTTTCAAACGGCGTCCCGGCCTCCGCGACCTTGGCCTTGGCACGCGTGATGCGCTGCTCCATCGCCGCCTCCGACACCAGGAAGGCACGCGCGATCTGCTTTACCGTCAGGCCGCAGACGATGCGGAGCGCCAGCGCGATCTGCTGCGTCGCCGGCAGCCCTGGATGGCAGCAGATGAACATCAGCCGCAAAATGTCGTCGCGGTAGTGCGAGCCGTCGAGCCGCTCGGCGAGCGCGCCCTCGGCGTCGTCGAGATCGGAGATCACCTGGTCGTCCTCCGGCAGCGGCTGCTGCTTGCGGGTGCGGCGCACCTCGTCGATCGCAACGTTGCGGCCGACCATGATCAGCCAGGCCGCGGGATCGCGCGGCGGTCCGTTCTGCGGCCAGGTCTTCAGCGCCCGCAGGCAGGCGTTCTGAAAGGCTTCCTCGGCGGTGTCGAGATCGCGGAAATAGCGCAGCAGCGCGCCGACCGCCTGGGGACGCGCCGAGGTCAGCGCGGTCTCGATCCAGGCGGTATCGGCCTCGCTCACGTCAGATTACCTCCGGGCCTGAACACGCCCACCGGGCGCACCTCATAGGCGCCGCCGGGATTGGCCGATCCGAGGTCGCGCGCAACGTCGAGCGCCTCGTCGAGATTCTTGCAATCGACGATATAGAAGCCGAGCAACTGCTCCTTGGTCTCCGCGTAGGGGCCGTCGAGCACCAGCGGCGGGTCCTCCTTGCGCAGCGTCGCTGCCGCAGTGGTCGGCAGCAGCCGCGCCACGGGGCCGAGCCTGCCCTGCTTCGCGAGACCTTCCTGCACCACGGCGAGCTTCTTCATCACGGCCTCGTCCTGGTCCTTGCTCCAGGAGCCGACGAAGTCCTCGTCGTGATAGCAAAGGATCGCATAAAGCATGGGCAGCACCTTCTCTGAACGCTTGTTTTGAAGACGATCCACTATGCCCCGCCCCGACATGACTGCGGAAAAAATTTGCAAGAAAAATCCGGCAGATCGTGCCAAGGAGGGCCTTCAAAAGCGGAACCTAAGAGGCACTTCGAATGACCGTGGGCACACTGGCCGTCCTGATCAACAGCACGCAGCAGAACTGGCTGCCGGAGCGCTGGAAGGCCCGGTTCGACGCGGTCGGCGCCGGCCGCCGCGTGGTGCTGCTGCCCGATGCCGGGCTCGATCCGGCCGAGGTGCACTATGCCGCGGTGTGGAAGCCGGTGCCGGGCGACCTCGGCTCTTTCCCCAATCTGCGGGCGATCTTCAATCTGGGCGCCGGCGTCGACGCGCTGATGGCGGACAAGAGCCTTCCGAACGTACCGCTGGTGCGCGTGGCCGTGCCCGATCTGACCGGCCGCATGACCGAATACGTCGTGCAGCACGTGCTGATGCACCACCGCCAGGAGCTTTATCTGCGGCAGTCGCAGCGCGAAAAGCGCTGGGAGCCGACATATCAATGGCCGGCGAGCGCCGTCACGGTCGGTGTGATGGGACTGGGCACACTCGGCGCTGACGCGGCCGATGTGCTGCGGCGGCTTGGTTTCCGCGTCGCCGGCTGGAGCCGCAGCCCGCGCACCATCGCGGGCGTCGAATGCTTCCATGGCGCCGGGCAGATCGACGCGTTCCTGCGCACCACCGATATCCTCGTCAGCCTGTTGCCGCTGACGCCCGATACAAACGGCATCCTCAACCGCGACGTCTTCACTAGGCTCAACCGCAAAAGCCCGCTCGGTGCGCCCGTGCTGATCAACGCTGGCCGCGGTGGCCTCCAGAACGAAGCCGACATCCTGGCCTGCCTCGACGACGGCACGCTGGGCGCCGCCTCGCTCGACGTCTTCGTGCAGGAACCGCAGCCGGCGGACAGCCGGTTCTGGACCCACCCCAAGGTGTTGCTGACGCCACATAACGCCGCCGACACGGACGCCGATGCGATCTCGGCCTATGTCGCCGAGCAGATCGCGCGGTTCGAGGCGGGTGGTGTGCTGGAGAACGTGGTGGACCGGGCGCGCGGGTATTGAGACCTCACGGACACTGCAGTTCGGTGTCGTCCCGGCGAAGGCCGGGACCCATAGCCACAGCAGGAGGTTTGGCGGAAGGCCGCCGTTCGGTACCGTATCGACAACGATCGAGAGATTCCGCGGTATGGGTCCCGGCCTTCGCCGGAACGACACCGTTGGTAGGGCTGGCTACTGACGCAACGCCACCACACCCCCCTCCCCCGTTCACCCTCTCTTAGCGAGAAGTTGATAAGCGTTGTTAATCATCGCTCAACGAACGAGTCGCACATGCGCTTGACGCTCGGCCTCAGGATGCGGATCACGGTTGCGCTGGCGGTGACGGCAGCCGCCACCGCGCTGTTTGCGGTGCTCGGTGCAATGTGGATCATCGCGGGGATCATCGACCGCGCCGACCAGCGCGAGCTGCGCAGCCATTACGATGCCCTGCAATCGCGCATCACCGAGGAGTCCCGCCGTGCCGCAGCCATGAGCGCCGTCGTGGCCGCGATGCCGGCGACGCAGGACGCGATGGCCAAGCAGGATCGCAATGCCCTGGTCAGCCTGTTCGGGCCGGTCTTTGCCGCGACCAAATCGGAGTACGGCGTCGAACAGTTCCAGTTCCACGTGGCGCCCGCGACCTCGTTCCTGCGCGTGCACCAGCCTGCTAAATTTGGCGACGATCTCTCGGGCTTCCGCAAAACCGTGATCATGGCCAATCAGGAGCACAAGGTCGTGGTCGGCCTTGAGGGCGGCCTGGCCGGGCTGGGCATCCGCGGCGTCGTGCCGATCGCGCAAGGCGGCAAGCATCTCGGCTCAGTGGAGTTTGGCCTGACCTTCGGCCAGTCCTTCCTCGACGACTTCAAGAGCAACCGCCATGTCGACATCGCCTTCCATCTTGCGGACGGCGGCAGCTTCAAGCTGTTCGGCGGCACGCTGAAGGGCAAGAGCTTCTTCGACGCGGCCGATTACGGCCGCGCCGCCGGCGGCGACTTCACGATACGGCAGGCCAAGCTCGAGACCACACCGGTGGCCGCGCTGCTCGGACCGATCAGGGATTTTTCCGGCAAGTCCCTCGGCGCGGTCGAGCTGGTGATGGACAATGCCGACTATGTGGCCTCTGCCGACCGTGCGTGGCTGCTGGCATTCGGCATCGCCGCGCTCGGGCTGGTGCTCGCCGCAATCGTCGGCTATCTCATCGCCCGCAGCATCTCGCGCCCGATCATCTCCATCACCACCGTGATGCGCGAGCTGGCCGACGGCCACCTCGATGTCGCGGTTCCCGTCAGCAAAGCGAAGGACGAGGTCGGCGCGATGGTGAGGGCGGTCGCGGTGTTCCGTGACAATGCGATGAACTTCAACAAGCTCCAGGCCGATCAGCTCGAGGCCAAGGCGCAGTCCGAAGCGGAGAAGCGACGCGCGTTCGCCGCGCTCGCCGACAATTTCGAAGCCAGCATCCGCGACGTCGTCACCACGGTCTCCTCGGCAGCGGTCGAGATGGAGAACACGGCGCGCTCGATGTCCGATATCGTCGAGCGGTCGCGGCAGCAGACCGGCACGGTGTCGTCGGCCTCGGCGCTCGCCTCGGAGAATGTGCAGACGGTTGCTGCCGCCGCGGAAGAGCTGTCGTCGTCGATGACCGAGATCAGCCGGCGCCTCGCGCACGCGACGGCGGTGGTCGGCAAAGCTGCGAGCGACGGGCGACGGTCGAATGAGCGCGTGCAGAGTCTGGCCGACGCCGCGCAAAAAATCGGCGACGTCGTCTCCTTCATCAGCGGCATTGCCGAGCAAACCAATCTGCTGGCCCTCAACGCGACGATCGAGGCGGCGCGCGCGGGCGAAGCCGGCCGCGGCTTCGCGGTGGTCGCTTCCGAGGTGAAGGCGCTGGCGACCCAGACCGCCAAGGCGACCGAGGAGATCGGCGCGCAAGTGACGGCGGTACAAGGCGAGACCACCGGCGCGGTGGACGGAATCCAGTCGATCTGCGCAACGATCCAGGAGGTCGACGAGATCTCCGCCGCGATTGCCGCCGCCGTCGGCCAGCAGGGCACCGCGACGCAGGAGATCGCGCAGAACGTCCAGCAGGCAGCCGCCCGTACCGGCGAGGTCTCGCAAAACATCGCGGGCGTCACCGCCGGCATCGCCGCGACGGGAACAGCGGCGGAGGAAGTTCTGGGCTCGGCGATCGAGCTGTCAAAACAATCGCAGCGGCTGCGCGATGAGGTGGATCGCTTCCTCGCACATATTCGCGCGGCGTAGCGCGGCGCGGGATCGCGCCGCGGCGTCGTCCTGGCGAAAGCCAGGACCCATTACCCCAAGAGGAGGTTGCGGCACGAAGCTGTAGCCACGGGTCTTCGCAAAACTACGCGCTGGGGTAACGGGTCCTGGATCTACGCTCCACTTTGCTGCGCTTGTCCAGGACGACGGCCTAGTTTCTGGCCCCCACCATTACGTCGATCGCGCCCTTCACGATCGCCTCCAGATCCTTCCGCGACACACGCGCGCGCGAACGAATGGCGATCGAGTGCACGGTTGCTGAAGCGAGCTGCGCCAGCACGGCGGGATCGGCGCTGTCGGGCAACTCGCCTTCCTCCTTGGCGCGGCGGAAGCAACTCGCAAATGCCTTGTCGAGCTCGTTGAGGCCATCGAGCACCATGGCCCGGATGTCGGGATCGCCGACCGCCTCGGAGGCGGCCGTGACCACGGTGAAGCAGCCGCGCGGGCCGGTCTCGCCGGAGAGATAGATGTTCAGCGCGGAGGCGAAGATGCGCTCCAGCCGCCGACGCACGGGCATCTCCTGGCGAAAGATCTCCACCATCGATGCGCGCGCTTCCTCGCGATAGCGCTGATAGCTCTTGATGTAGAGCTCGCGCTTGTCGCCGAAGGCCCCATAGAGGCTCGGGCGATTCATCCCGGTGGCTTCGCTGAGATCGTCGAGCGAGGTCGCGGCGAAACCCTGCGTGCGGAACAGGTCGAGCGCCTTGCCAAGGGCGACGTCGGGCTCATAGGCGCGCGGACGGCCGCGGCGTTTGGGTTCGCTGGCAGCAGCTGGCGGCTTCTCTTTTTGTACCATCTCGCAATTTAATCCTTGACCGCCCCCTATAATATGCAAGACAGTACAAAAATCAATCTGGCCAGGTTGAGCGACACTCCAAAAGTCACATCGAGGAATTGCCCAAGGAGGCTCAAGATGGATCTTTATTTCTCGCCGCTCGCCTGTTCGATGGCGACCCGCGTCGCGCTGTATGAAGCTGGCGCCGAAGCGAATTATCTCGAAGTCGATCCGCCGACTAAGAAAGTGCTGAGCGACGGCACTGATTTCCGGACGGTGAACCCGATCGGCCTGGTGCCGACGCTGCGTACCGACGAGGGCGTGGTGCTGACCGAGAACGCCGCGATCCTGCAATATATCGCCGACCGCTTCCCGCAATCGGGCCTCGGCGCCGCAGCGGGCATCGAGCGCACGCGGCTGCATCAATGGCTCTGCTTCATCGGCACCGAGCTGCACAAAGGCCTGTTCATCCCGGTGCTCGACCGCAAGGCGCCGCAGGAGACGAAAGCCTATGCGCTGGAGAAGAACCTGTCGCGGCTCGACTATCTCGACAATTACCTGAAGGGGCGCGACTTCCTGCTCGACCATTTCAGCGTCGCCGACGCCTATCTCGTCACGGTCATCAACTGGACCATGGCGACGCCCCCGATCGAGCTCGCCAAATGGCCGAACGTGAAGGCCTATTACGAACGCCTGCGTCAACGGCCCTCGATCGCCAAGGCGATCGCGGAAGAGTTCGAACTGTACAAGGCCGAGCAGGCGCGGAAGAAGGCCGCGGCGTAGCGGCATTCGAAACGACCGTCGTTCCGGCCAATGCGGCCGGGACGACGGGCTAAAGCGCGACTGACCGCGCCCGGAACAATTGGCTATTTCGGCATCTGCAGTACGACCCCGTAGCGGCCGTATATCCGATCGATCCTGCCTTCGCTTCGCAGCCGTTCAACCGCTCCATCGATGGTGTCGCGCAATGCATCATCCGGACGGACCATGCCGACCGCGACGTTCCAGTTGAGATCGGCTACGGACTCGTCGCGATCGAGGATACGAAATGCCTTGTCCGGATGCGTCAGATTGAAATAACTCGCCGCGGTGGGGGTGACCGCCGCGGCATCGATCTCATGGTTTGACAAGGCATCGAGGCTGTCGCTCTCGAAGCCGAAAGTCGACGTCGGTACGTGCCGTTGACTGATGATCATGGCAGCGACGGATCCGACCTGCACCCCGACCTTGGTATGCTCGTTGAGGCTCTGGAACGAGGCCAGCGCGCTGGATGAAGGGACGGCGAGCGCGACGCCTGTGCGATAATACGGTTTTGAGAATCTCAAGCGGGTCTCACCCTGCGCTTCGCGGTCGGCGATGACGTCCAAAACAATGTCGCATCCGGCGCTCCGCATCTGGTACTGGGTGATGATCCAGTCGAGACGCAGCGAGACGCCGAGCTCGTGAGCCAGCGCCTCGCCCAATTCGATCTGAAAGCCGGGAGGATCGGCCGCCTTGCTTGCGAACGGAAGCGAGTTCGGATGGGCGCATAATCCAAGCACGCCGGACGCGCGGATCGCGTCCAGGGTCCGCCCTTGCGCAGGATTCAGCAATCCGATCACGGCGCTGACCACAAGCGGGAGAACTGCCTTCATTCCGCGTTCTCGTATCGACATCGGTTGGTCATTCAGCCCTCGCGCGGCTTCAGGGCGCGGATATATTTGACGATCTGGTCGATCTGCGCGTCAGTGAAGGCCCCGCCGAATGCCGGCATCGCACCAGACTTGCCGTTCTTGATGCGGCTGTGCAGATAGTCGTCGTCGCGCGGCGAATTCATCAGCTGCGGTCCCTTGCCGGCGGCCCGACCGCCAGCAGAGTGACAAAAGCCGCAAGTCCCTGCGAATAACTGCTCGACGTCGAATGTCCCGTTGTCGGGTGCGGGAGTGGCAGACTGCGCCAGAACCGGTGCGGCATACAGCGACGAGGCGCCCAGCACCGCCGATAGCAGCGCGGTGATCTTCTTAAAATGCAAGTTCAAGGTATCCAGCTCCATATCCTGAAGCGCCACGTCCCGAAGCACGAGTCCTGAAGCACACCCGGAATTCCAATGCACGGGAAGCAAGCTTGCGCCTGCTCCCCGGCAATCTGCCATTGTTTATTTCAAGCTGAAGACGACGAGCGCCCCGTCATCACGCGGCATGCTCTTGTAGGCGCCGCCGAAGTTTGGCGCGTATTCGTCCGCCAGCATGCCGCCAAAGCCAGCGACTACGGCAATGTACTGCTTGCCATTGACGAAATAGCTGACGATGCCGCCCTGATGGCCGGTGCCGTTGTTGTGACTCCATAGCTCAGCCCCGGTTTCGGCATCGTAGGCATGAAGGATGCCGCGGGAGTCGGGCACGAATACGAGATTGCCCGCAGTCGACAGCACGCTTCCAAGCGGCGGCTCAGGATAGCGAACCTCCCACTTCTTGGCGCCGGTGATGGGGTCGCGCGCGTCGAGATGTCCATAAATCTCTCCGCCCGGAGGGGGTACCATCTTGAAATCGGCGCCGATGTTGAGCTGGACTTGGGGCGCTGTGACCGGCGTCGTCTTCTGGACGTCGAGCGTCATGCACCATTCCTGGCCGATCTTGTAGTACAGGCCGGTCTTCGGGTTGTAGGACCCGGCGTTCCAGCTGATGCCGCCACCAATGAAGGGGCACAGCGGCGGTTCGGTGACCTTCCCGGCCGTGAAGTCGCGGCGGCCGATCAAGGCACCCGTCTTGGGATCGATATCCTTGACGAAATTGATGTTCTCAACGAGCCGCCAGACATTCTTCACGGCGAGATTGCGGTCATAGACGAAGACGAAACCGCCCTTGTTCGGGTGAACCACGAACTTCTGACCGTCGCGTTCGAGCATCACAAACTCGCCGACCGCGCTGTCGAAATCCCAGGCGTCGTGCGGCAACTCCTGATGATGGAATTTGAGCCTGCCGGTATCGACGTCGAGACCGATCACCGAACTCGTGTAGAGATTGTCGCCGGGACGCGCGCCTTGCGTCTTGTAATCGGCGCCCGACCAATCGTAGAGCGGCGCCGGGTTTGCGGTGCCCCACAGGATCGTGTTGGTCTCGGAATCGTAAGTGCCCGGCATCCAGCCACCGCCCCCGCCCGTGCGCCAGGAATCGTTTCCCCACGTCTTCATGGCCTCGTCGGTGCCGGCGACGGTCAAGAACTCCCACTTCTTCTTCCCGGTGGTGGCATCCAGGCCGAAGATCGGGCCGCGGCCCGGCCATTCACCGCCTTGCGCTCCGATGACCACCGTGCCCTTCGCGTAAAGCGGTGCACCGGTGAAACCGACCGTGAGCTTCTGCGAGTCGATCAGCCTGGTTTCCCAGAGGACCTTCCCCGACTTCATATCCAGGCCAAGAACCCTGCCATCCATGGTGCCGACGAAAACCTTGCCCTCGCCGAGCGCTACGCCGCGATTGTAGGGGGAATGGGTCTGACGGGAGATCAGGGCCTCGTCCAGCTCCGGAAAATGGGACCAGATCACCTCGCCTGTCGCGCCGTTGAGCGCAAAGACCCGGCTGTAAGAACCCGAGTAATAGAGCACGCCATCCGCCGCGAGCGGCATCGACTGCAGGCCGCGGGTCGAGCGTCCTGGAATATGGGTCCAGGCAACGTTCAGATTGCCGACGTTGTTTGCATTGATCTGCGCCAGCGGGCTGTAGTGATAGGATTTGTATGAACCGTGGTAGGTCAGCCAATCGTTCTGACCGCCGTTCTCGATCCGCGCAGTATCCACGGACTGGGCAAAGGCCGACGACACCATCAGCGTCGCGCCGGCAACAAGAGGTAGACCAGACTTACACCAACGCTTCTTCATCCATTCCTCCCGCTTTTATGTTTGTTTAACGTGCGTCTCATAGACGCCACCGCGAGGGATGCTGCAGTCCGCTCTCTGTCGGCCTTCTCCATCGCATACGAGCCCAACGGCTCTCGATCTCTCTCGGCGGACATCGCCAAAAGGTGCTACGTCTCTGGACTGGTTGCAGTTGCGCTTATCCTCGCTCCGGCAGCGTACGCCGGATGACGAGGAGGCGCAAAGATGGAACACGCGCACGGCGCGAATTTGACGCGCGGCGCGATTGCAAACGTCAGCCTCGCTGTCCGGTTCGTTTGGCCTTGCAGTTTCAGACTGCTGCGGGCGGACGCGATAGCGCCAAGGCCCGAGGAAGGATTTACCCGTACAGCACCCTCGGCAGGATCGTGACGATGCCGGGCCAGAGCGTCAGCAGCAACACGAAGCCCACCATGATGAGCAGGTACGGCATCGTGACGCGCGCGATGTAGCCGAGGCCGTCGTCGGTCAGGCCCTGGATCACGAACAGGTTGAAGCCGACCGGCGGGGTGATCTGGGCCATCTCGACCGCGAGCACGAGGAAGATGCCGAACCAGATCTCGTCGAAGCCCGCGCCCTTCACGATCGGCAGCACGATCGGCAGCGTCATCACGATCATCGAGAAGCCGTCGAGGAAGCAGCCGAGAATCAGATAGAAGATGATCAGCGCCACGATCAGCATGAAGGGCGACAGGCCGAGCCCCTTCACGAAGGCGGCGACGGCCTGCGGGATGCCCAGGAAGGCCGCGGCGTTGCCGAGGATCGAGGCGCCGAGCACGATCAGCGCGATCATCGAGCAGGTCACGACCGAGCCGATCAGCACGTCGCGGATCACCTGCTGCGACATCGAGCCCTGCGCCCAGGCGACCAGCGCCGCGCCGAGCACGCCGACCGCGGCGGCCTCCGACGGCGTCGCCAGCCCGCCATACATCGAGCCGAGCACGCAGGCGATCAGGAACAGCGCCGGCGCGAGGTCCTTCAGCGCGGCGAAGCGTTCGCCCCACGGCACTTGCGAGAGTTTGGCTTCCGTCTCCGGCACCATGCTCGGGTTGAGGGTCGTGTGCAGCATCACCCAGCCCATGAAGGTGGCGGCCAGCAGCAGGCCGGGCAGCACGCCGGCCGTAAAGAGCTTGAGAATGGAAACGTCGCCCAGCACGCCGTAGATGATCATGATGTTGGACGGCGGGATCAGGAAGCCGAGCGTGCCGGCGCCGGCGAGCGAACCGATCGCGATATCGCGGGAATAGCCGCGGCGCAGCAGCTCGTTGAGCGACATGCGGCCGATCACCTGCGTCGTCGCCGCCGACGAGCCGGAGATTGCCGCGAAGATGGTGCAGCCGATCACGTTCACATGCAGAAGGCGGCCCGGCAGAAGTCCCGCCCAGGGCGCGAGTCCCTGGAACAGTGAGCGCGACAGCCGGGTTCGGAACAACAGCTCGCCCATCAGGATGAACAGCGGCAGCGCGAGGAGCTCCTGCGTGGTCAGGATGTTCCAGGCATACTGCGGCAACAGCTTGTCGAGCGGGATCGAGCGAAACATCGCGAGCAGGAGCGTTGCGGTGAGCGCGAGCGTCAGGCCGATCCACAAGCCTCCCGCCAGGAGCGCGAACAGGATCACGAACAAGGCGACGACTTCGATGGTCATGGAATCCTGTATCCGGTAGCGGGCGGGAGTGCGGTCATTCGACGGGGGAGGCCTTCATGCGGTGGTCTTCCAGCGGCAGACCGAGCGCTGCTTGAATCGCACGCGCCAGGAACTGCAGCGTGAGCAGCACCATGCCGAAAGTGACGACCGCCTGCGGAAACCACAGCGGCGTGTCGCTCGATGTCGAGACCTGGCCGCGGATGAAGGCGCCCCAGGCGAACTTCGCCATGGATGAAGACAGGAATGCCATGAAGAGGAAGCCCGCCGACGCGGCAAGCACCTCCATCGCACGCTGCACCGGCGGCGGCACATTCTTGAGCAGCAGCACGACACGGATGTGGCCACCGACGCGCAGGGTCATGGCAGCGCCGAAGGTGAAGGACGCCGCCATCAAATAGGAGGAATACTCCCACGCGATCGAGATCGTGGGCGGAAAGAACGGCAGGAAGTTCGAGAGGAAGCGCGTTGCGACCTCGCACAGCATCAGCAGCGTCAGCATCAAGAGGCAGCCGCCGCCGATCCAGCCGTCCAGCCGGCCAAGACGGTCGATACCGTCGAGCAGGATGCGCAGCGGCGCCGGCGCCGCTGCGTTGAGACTTGGGGACGACGCAGGCAAGACATCCGCCACCGCAAAATCCCTCAGCGCTTCATTTCGGCGAGATAGGCCCGCACCGGCTTGTCGGCCGCCGGCACGCGCTTGACGAAAGCGTCGAGCTGGGGCGCGGTCTTGGCGCGAATGTCGGTGATCATGGCCTCCGAGACCGGCACCACTTCCATGCCGCCTTCCTTGAGCCGGTTGAGGCTGTCGACGTCCGCCTTGAGCGAATTCGCCCAGAAGCCCGGCTCCATCTTCGCGGCAATGCCGGCGACGAGCTGTTGCTGATCGGCGCTCAGTGCCTTCCAGGAATCGAGATTGACGGTGAGCATCTGCGACGACCAGACGTGGTTGGTCGGGTAGATGTATTTCAGGAATTCCCAGAATTTTCCGTCGACGCCCGACACCGCCGAGGTGGACACGCCGGAGACTGCGCCCGAAGCCAGCGCCGGGATGGTCTCGCCCCAGGGAATCATCACCGGCGCCATGCCGACCACGGCCAGCATGTCGACGGCGTTCTTGTCCGGCACGCGGATCTTGATGTTCTTCAACCCGTCGACATCGGCGACCTTGACCTTGAGGTGCAGATATTGCGTCGGCCACGGCACGATGTAGAGGATCTTCTGGTTGTTGCGCGCGGCGACCTTCTCGTATTCGGGCCGCACATATTTGTGCAGCACCTTCAATTCATCCATGGAGCCGCAGAGAAAGGGAATGCTTTCGACGCCCATGAAGGGCTCGTCGCCGACCTGCTGGATGTTGAGGACGTCGGCGAGCGGCACCAGGCCGTCGCGCACGGCGCGAAGATGCTCGGGGCCCTTGAAGCCGAGCTGGCCACCGGCCTTCACGGTGATCGCGACCGAGCCGCCGCTCTGCTTCTTCACCTCCTCCGCGAATGCAAACGCGTTCTGGGTGTGGAAATTGCCGTCGGGCCATACCGTCGACATGTCCCAGCTCACCGTCGCCGCCCGCGCGCGGGTCGAGATGTGGCCGGCTGCGAGCAGCGTCGCTGTGCCCGCTGTAAAATTCCGTCGCGTAATCATGGAGCCCCTCCGTTTGCTACGCGCACGACGCCTGAGGCGTCATCGCGCATGCCCATAAACTGCAACCGCATTGTCGGCAGACACGAGGCCGCTTTCGATGTCGTCGTTGACGGCTGTCGGCGCGCGCTCCCGGGGATCGCCGATGCCGGCGCCGCCTGGTGTCAGCACCACCAGACGGTCGTCCGGCGGCACCTGCTGAAAGCCTTTTCCACGCAGCTTCTTGCCGGACTTCAGCCCGACATAGCCGGCCTGGCCGTTCTTGCCGCCATCGCGGCCGCGTGGCGGATGATCGATGCGGTCGAACGCGGCCAGGATGTCGAAGGGTGCATCGACGCCGCTGCCGACCTCGATGATCTGGCCGAGGCCGCCGCGGGTGCGCCCTGCCCCGCCGGAATCGGGACGCAGTTCCTTGCGCCAGAAGATCAGCGGCGTCTGCGTCTCGGCGATCTCGACCGGCGTGCCGCGCACGCCGCTGGGATAGGCGGTCGCCGACAGCCCGTCCTTCGCGAAGCGCGCGCCGGTGCCGCCATTGGAGGTCACCGCCATCGAGAATCCGTAATTGCCGCCGGCGCCCGAGCGGGTCTGTCCGCGCACGTTGAGATTCCACAGGCACGAGGTGCCTTCCGCGGGCACGCGCTCGGGAATGATCTGGCGCAGGCAGCCGAACACGACGTCGGGCAGCATCTGGCCGATGATGTGACGCGAGGCGACCGGCGCCGGCTTCGGCGCATTGAGGATCGCGCCCGGGGGAGCCGACACCGTCAGCGGCGAGAGCGAGCCGGCATTGTTCGGGATCTGCGAGGCGACGACGCAGCCGAGACCGAACACGGTGTAGGCGATGGTGTAGGACAGAGGCACGTTGATGCCGAACCTGGATGCGGCCGAGGTGCCGTCGAAATCAACGTGGATGCCTTCGTCCGAGATCGTCAGCGTCGCCTCAAGCGAGACCGGCGCGTCATAGCCGTCGACCACCATGGTGTTGCGCCAGGTGCCCTTCGGCAGCTTGGCGATCTCGGCCAGCACGGCCTCGCGCGAGCGGTCGCAGATGTAGTCGCCGAGCGCATCGAGCGAGTCGATGCCGAACTCGGTCATCATCTCGACCAGGCGCTCGCAGCCGACGTCGTTGCAGCCGGCGAGCGAGTAGGTGTCGCCCTCGGTGTCGATCGGCAGCCGCGTATTGGTGCGGATCATCGCCATCAGCGTCTCGTTGACGACGCCCTGGTCGATCAGCTTCAGCATGGGGATGTAGAGCCCCTCCATGAACACGTCGGTGGCGTCGGGTCCGAAGCCGATGCCGCCGATGTCCATGAGATGGCTGGTGCAGGAAAACAGCGCGACCGGCTTGCCGTCCTTGAAGCAGGGCGTGGTGACGACGAAATCGTTGAGATGGCCGGTGCCCATCCAGGGATCGTTGGTGATGTAGGCGTCGCCTTCCTTCATCGTCTCGATCGGAAAGTGGGCGATGAAGTGCTTGACCGATTCCGCCATCGAGTTGACGTGACCGGGCGTGCCGGTCACCGCCTGCGCCAGCATCCGTCCCTTGAGGTCGAACACGCCGGCCGAGAGGTCGCCGCATTCGCGCACGATCGGGCTGAAGGCGGTGCGGAGCAGCACCTGCGCCTGCTCCTCGACCACGGCGATCAGCCGGTGCCACATGATCTGAAGGTCGATCAGGCTCGCGCCGCTTGCCTTGCTCATGATCAAGCCGCCTTCCGTTCCATGACGATGCTGCCGGCACCGTCGATATGGGCATCAAAACTGTTGGAGACGAACGTCGAGGTCTCGTCCTCCGCGATCACCGCGGGACCTACGATCGTCGCGCCCGGCGCCATATCCTCGCGGCGGTAGAGCGGGATCTCGATCACCTCCCCGGCCCGGCCGTCGAAGAACCTGCGGCTGCCGGTCGCCTTCCCGGCGGGCTTGCGCGTAACAGCCGCGACCGTGGCCGGATTGCGCGCCTCGGTCGTCGCAAGCACCGACCAGCTCAAGACCTCGATCGCCGCGCCCGGGATCGACCGCTCGAACATCGCCGCATAATCCGCCTCGAACTTCTGGCGCAGGCCGGCGAGATCGGCCGTCGCCAACCGCCGGTTCGGCAACTCGATCGAGATCTCATGGCCCTGGCCGACATAGCGCATGAACGCCGCGCGGCGCTCACGCACCAGCGCGCCGGCCGCACCCGTCTCGACCAGAACACGCGCTTCGGTCACCATCTCCTGGAGCAGGTCGGAGACCCCTTCGGTGTCGAAATCGTCG
Organism: Bradyrhizobium sp. MOS002; assembly: GCF_003020115.1. Taxonomy (GTDB): domain Bacteria; phylum Pseudomonadota; class Alphaproteobacteria; order Rhizobiales; family Xanthobacteraceae; genus Bradyrhizobium. The sequence goes on along the minus strand of NZ_PYFX01000002.1, from coordinate 603,181 downwards.
AGCCGCACGTGACGGCTGCGCACCAGCTCATAGGCGATCGGGGCCGCAAGGAAGCCAACGGCCGAACCCACGCCGGCATTGGAAGGGACGATCACGCGGGAGACACCGATCTTCTCGGCGACGCGCGCCGCATGCAGTGGCGCCGCGCCGCCGAAGGCGATCAGCGTGTGCTGACCGACAATCTCGCCGCGCTCGACCGCATGCACGCGCGCCGCACTCGCCATGTTCTCGCAGACGACCTCGTGCACGGCATAGGCCGCGATTTCCGCCGACAGGCCCAGCGGTTCGCCGACGCTGCGCAGCAGCGCCTGCTTCGAGAGCTCAGGGTCGAGCTTGATCGTGCCACCCGCGAAGGCGTCGGGATCGATCAGGCCGAGCGCAACATCGGCATCCGTCACGGCCGGGCGCAGGCCGCCGCGGCCATAGCAGGCGGGCCCGGGCTCCGACGAGGCACTCTCGGGGCCGACCGTGACGCGCTTCATCGCGTCGACATGCGCGATCGAGCCGCCGCCGGCGCCGATCTCGACCATCTCGATCACCGGAATCCGCACCGGCAGACCCGAACCTTTCAGGAAGCGCGCTGCGCGATCGACCTCGAACACACGCGAGGTCTCGGGCTGGTATTTTTCGATCAGGCAGATCTTTGCCGTGGTGCCGCCCATGTCGAAGGACAGCACTTTGCTCTCGCCGAGACGCGCCGCGATCTGCGCCGCGAAAATGGCGCCGCCGGCAGGACCGGATTCGACCAAGCGCACCGGAAAGCGCCGTGCCGTCTCGATCGAGGTGACGCCGCCGCCGGAGGTAACGAGATAGATCGCACCGCGGTACTGCTCGACCTGCAAGGCATCGGACATGCGGGCGAGATAACCGTCGATCAGCGGTTGCACATAGGCGTTGGCCACCGCCGTCGATGTGCGCTCATATTCGCGGATCTCCGGACACACCGCGGACGATACGGTCACGGAAATGCCGGGCATCTCCTCGCTGATGATCGCGGCCGTGCGGCGCTCGTGCTCGGGATTGGCGTAGGAGTGCAGGAAGGCGACCGCGACGCTCTCGACGTTCAGCGCGCGCAATCTTGGCGCGAGCGCACGCACCGCCGCTTCGTCCAGCGGGAGGCGGACGCCACCGTGGGCGTCGATGCGCTCGGGGACCGTGAAGCGCAGGGACCGCGGCGCCAACGGCTTCGGCTTGTCGATGCTGAGGTCATACTGGTCGTAGCGGCTCTCGGTGCCGATATCGAGCACGTCGCGAAAGCCCTCGGTCGCGATCAGCGCCGTCTTGGCGCCGCGACGCTCGATGATGGCGTTGGTCGCGAGCGTCGTGCCGTGAATGAAGACGTCGATGTCGCTGATATGGGCACGCGCATCAGCGAGAATGAGCCGCATGCCGTCCAGCACCGCTTGTTCGGGCCGCTGCGGCGTCGTCAGCAATTTGCGCGTCTTGCGATCCTGTCCCACGTCCAGCACGATGTCGGTGAACGTGCCACCGATATCGACGGCAAGCCGCACCTCGGCTCCCTCAAGCATTCCAAATTCTCCGTGCTGATCGTCAAGACTGAGGACAAAAGCGCAGCAATTTCCATGCCATGGGCGACAGGAACATGCTGTGTCCAGCTATTCTGCTTGGCACCCATGCAATAGGCAAGGCGTGTTCGCAGCCCGCGCGATCAGAGCAGGAATGCAAGCGCCGCTTCGCAGCGCTCCTCGACCTTGAGCGTGAGGAGATCATCGGCGCGGGTGCGTCCGAGATTGACCGCAGCGATCGGGATTTGCCGTTGCGCGGCCGCCTGCACGAAGCGGAAACCGGAATAGACCATCAGTGACGAGCCGACGATAAGCATGGCGTCGGCCTGCGCCAGATGATCCTGCGCGGTAGCGACCACGTCGCGCGGGACGTTCTCGCCGAAGAACACGACATCGGGCTTGAGGATGCCGCCGCAGGCTTCGCAGGCTGGCACCTTGAACGACGAAAAATCCGCATGCTCCAGGTCGGCGTCGCCGTCGGGCGCATCGGCGGCGTCGAGCGTCAGCCATTCCGCATTGGCGCGGCCGAGCGTCTCCTGGAATTCACTCCGCGGCGTCTTTTGGCCGCAGCCCATGCACCGGACCAGATCGAGCCGGCCGTGCAGGTCGATCACCTGGCGGTGGCCGGCGGATTGATGCAGACGGTCTACGTTCTGGGTCAGCAGCATTCCGCAACGCCCGCTCGCCTCGAGCCGGGCGAGCGCGTGATGCGCATCGTTCGGCCTCGCCTGGCCGAACCGCCGCCAGCCGATCAGGCTGCGCGCCCAATAGCGCCGGCGCGTATGCTCTTCCGACATGAAAGCCTGGAAGTTCACCGGCTGGGTCCGCTTCCAGTTGCCGTGACTGTCGCGATAATCGGGAATGCCCGAATGGGTGCTGCAGCCAGCACCGGTCAGCACGAACAGACGTTCGTGCCGGCCGACGAAATCCTGGAGCGGATGATTTGCCAGCGGATCATTTGCCAGAGGATGATTTGCCATGGCGCAGATGTAGTCCGCGCAGGCGGGTTTTGCCAGATCGGTTGCGCCCGCGCGCTTCGAATCCGAAGACTATTTCGAGGGTATGCTTGGCTTCGGCGACACGGATTGTTTTTGTGAGACGACGGCCTTGCCAGGCGCAGCTTCAGGAGCGGCGGGCGCCACCGGTGCGGACTGCCCCACCGACAATGACACGCCGAACACACGCCATTGTCCTTCGACCGGCGCGAACATCAGTTCGAAATTCACCTGAGATGGCACCGACGGGAAAAATCCTGCCATGTGCAGGAGCCCGTTCGGCTCGATCTGCGGCAGCAGCGACAATTGCGGATCGATTACCGCGACGCCGGAGAGATCGAGCTTGTCGCCGCGCTGCTTGGCAAAGATCTCCGCAAGCTTTGCGGCCGTGTTCACCTGGAAGCCGGGAGCGCCGAGATCGCGCAGCACGGTGTAGTTCCCGGTCTTGTTGGCATGGTCGAGCGCAAGCAGGGTCGAGCGGATCAGCATCAGCACGCCGTTGCGGTCGATATTGGCGGGCTTGGCGGCCTGTTGCTGCGGCGGCGCTGCCGGGTGCGGTTGCGGCGGCGTCTGCTGTGCTGATGTCGTCACCACCCCCAGGATCAGCAACCCAAGGACTAGAACACCGAGGCCCGCGCCCAGCCAACGCAGCATCACGGCGACCACGGATTGCCTACCACTGGATCGAGACAGCACCACGTCCACCTGCAACGCTGCGCTCGAGCCCGATACCGCCGCCTGCATTGGCGATAATCGCATAGCTTTTGCCGTCATAAAGCAGTGCTGTTGCGCCGACTGCAAACGCGTTGGCGCCCTCGAAATTGCCGTAGCCGGCCGAGAGCGCGAACTTGCGTCCCTGTTGCAGCTCCGGCATCGAGCCGGCCGCGAGTGCGACTGCGGTGCCGCTGCGCGCCTCGAGCCGGTTGTCCATCACCTGCGATTGCAACGAGGTCACCTGCGACTGCAGTGAGGTGATGCTCGCCGGATTGAAGCTCGACGTTGCCAGATTGCCGGCCGCATCGGTCGTCACGAAGGACACCGGTCCACTCTGTGCCGCAAGACTGGCCGCCGACGCGACGCCGGCCATGCGATAGGTGTTGCTGGCGGTCCCGATCGCAACCTGGTTGACAGCCGTTGCTGTCGCACCGGAGCCGATGGCGGTGGAGTTCGAGAATCCCGCAGTCGCACCAGAACCGATTGCCGTTGCGCTCGCGGCAGACGCAGTGCTGCCCTGTCCATAAGCCGCCGCGCCGGCAGCGGTAGCGTTGCTGCCAGCGCCGATTGCGGTGGCATTGGATGCCGAGGCAATAGCACCATTGCCGAATGCGGAACTGCCGGCGGCGGTACTTGCCTTTGCCCCATCGCCAACGGCGGTGTTGCCGAGCGCTGCCGCCGAATCTGCGCCGACGGCAATCGATCCGGTCGAGACTGCACCGGTGCCGATGGCAATCGCATTGGCGCCCGTGCCGGCGGTCGCGCCGTCGCCGATCGCGACAGCGCTCGCCCCAGTGGCGTGGGAATTGTTGCCGGCCGCGAAGGAGTTGCCGCCGCTTGCGGTCACCGCGCTGCCCAATGCAGTCGAGTTGGTGTTGCTGGCGTTCGCGGCGTTCCCGATGGCTGTTGATGAAGCGCCCCCCGAGGAACTGCTGAGGCCGATCGCAACCGATCCAAATCCGCCCGACGTTGCGCCCGTTCCGAGAAAGCTGCCGTCGCCGCCCCCGATCGCGACGCTGTAGTTTCCGAGCGAACTGGGACCGCTGCCAAGGCTACCCGAGCCAATTGCCGTACTCCACCTGCCGGCGCCGGCCGGCGTGCTATTGGAGTTGGTACCGATGCTGGTGATGCCCTGGTTAACCGTCGATAGACCGGCATTTGCACCAATTGACACGCTGAGGTCGTTGGCCACCGCGTCACTCCCCACCGCGGTCGCACTGTTGAAAAGCGCAATTGCGTGGTCGCCAAAGGCGGTGGAGAAGTTGTCGGCCCGGGTATTATCGCCGATTGCGATCCCGTTGGTGCCGGGAGTCCCTTGGGCCGAGCAGGTGCCCTGGAAAAAATTTCCACTGGAATAGCATTGGGCGGCGGCCGGAGACATTCCGAGGAGCAAAGCCATGGCCGCGAGAGCCGCCAGGTTGACCAGCGCGGCGATCACGCCGGAAGCGTCGCGGTCAATGCGGGGCGAAGAGCGGTGCATGCTGCCCCCATCAGTCGCTCCCGGTTGCGGACAACTGATCGGCATCTTGTCGCTCTCCACTGGTCCAAGCCTCCACAACGGTGGGACAGGGCCACAGACGGGACATCAACCGTTCGGTTGAGTTCGTCCGCGCGTGCGGCGCCGACAGCCCGCTTTTTTCCGACTGTTGCTGGATTGCATCGCGAAAAGTCTCGACGATGAGAGTCGACGCCGCAGGCAGACCGCGAGAACAGCGAGAACGCTCGTGATCTTTGCTAGCTCGCCCAGTTGTCCCGGAACTCGGGAAACAGAGTCAGGCCTCCGCAGGCATAGATGGTCTGCCCGGTGATGTAACTGGCATCCTCCGACGCGAGGAAGGCGAACACGGCGGCGATCTCTTCCGGCGATCCGACACGTCCGAGCGGAATGTGGCTGCTGACCACGCCGCGCTTTTCCGGATCGCCGGTCCAGGCCGCGTTGATCGGGGTGTCGATCGCACCGGGCCCGACTGCATTGACGCGAATGCCGCGCCCCGCGAATTCCAGTGCCAGCGTGCGCGTCAGATTGGCCATGCCGCCCTTGCTGATGGAATAAGCGAGATAGCCGGGTTTTGGGATGATCTGGTGCACGCTCGAACAGTTGATGATGCTGCCGCCTGCGCCGCGCGCGACGAAATGCGCGAGCGCCTTCTGAGCGCAGAACACGGCGCCGTTGAGATTGACGTCGATGATGCGGCGGTAGGTTTCGATGTCGAGCGCTTCGCTCGGCGATTCCCGCTGGAAGCCGGCATTGTTGACGAGGCAGTCGAGGCGCTTCCAGCGCGCCAGAATCGTCTCGAACATCGCGGCGACGTCTTGTTCATTGCCGACATCGGCCTTGACGATGATGTGATCGAGCCTGCCGTGGCCGCGATCACCGGATGCCGTCCGCGCGAGCGCGAGTGTCTCCTCGGCCCCTTCAGGGTGACCGAAATAGTTGATGGCGACGGTCGCGCCCTCCTGGGCGAGCCGGACGGCGACGGCGCGGCCGATGCCTTGGGAGGCGCCGGTCACCAGCGCGTACTGGCCGACAAGACGCGAGTGAAACGAGGTCGAGCGATCGGTTTGTGGCATGAGTTTTCTCCGGGATGCCCTGATCAGCGACGGAACCGGCTTTTTGTTCCATCTTTCAGCGCAACACTGCGATTCATTCGGCGCGGCGCGCGAATGGCGAGGTCAGGATCTGATACAGGATGATGGCACCAAAGGTTGCGGTGCCGATCCCACCGATCGTGAAGGCGCCGAATTTGAGCGTGAGGTCGCCGGCGCCTGCGGTGAGCGCGACCGCGACGGTGATCAGGTTTGCCGGACTTGAGAAGTCGACCCTGTTCTCGACCCAGATCCGGCCAGCCATCGCGGCGATCAATCCGAACAGCACGATCGAGAGCCCACCGATGACGGGACCCGGGATCGACAGGATCAGCGCGCCGAATTTCGGCGAGAAGCCCAGCACGATCGACACCATCGCCGCGAAGGCAAACAGCAAGGTCGAATAGACCTTCGTCGCGGCCATGACGCCGATGTTCTCGGCATAGGTGGTGACGCCGGTGCCGCCGCCGCAGGCCGCCACGATGGTCGCGAGGCTGTCGGCGAGCAAGGCGCGGCCGAGATAGTCATCGAGGCTCCTGCCCGTCATGGCGCCGACGGCCTTGATGTGACCGAGGTTCTCGGCGACGAGGATGATCGCGACCGGCGCGATCAGGACGATCGCATCGGTCTGGAAGGTCGGCGTGGTAAAACTCGGCAGGCCGATCCACGGCGCAGCCGCAAGCGGGGTGAAGTCAATCGACTTGCCGAAGCCGAGGCCGTTCGCGAACAGCAGGTACAAAAGATATCCGCCGATCGCGCCGAGGATGATCGGCAGGCGGCGCCACAGGCCAGGTGCAGCAACGGCAACCACGCCAATGATCAGAACGGTCGCGAGCCCGATTCCTGTGTCGAATGCGCCGGCGCTCACCGCCTTGACCGCCACGGGCGCGAGATTGAGGCCGATCGCGGCGACCACGGCGCCGGTGACGGCCGGCGGCAACAGCCTCTCGATCCAGCCAACCCCCGACCACATCACGATCAGCGCGATCACGCCGTAGAGGACGCCGGCCCCGACGATGCCACCAAGCGCAACCGACAGGTTCGGGTTCGGCCCGTGCCCAACGTAGCCGGTGGCGGCGATGACGACCGCGATGAACGCGAAGCTCGAGCCGAGATAGCTCGGCACGCGCCCCGCGACGATGACGAAGAAGATCAGCGTGCCGATGCCGGAAAACAGCACCGCAACATTGGGATCGAACCCCATCAGCAGCGGCGCGATGATCGTCGAGCCCGACATTGCGACGCAATGCTGGAGACCGGAGACGATGGTCTGGCCAATCGGCAGCCGTTCCTCGGGCATGATCACGCCGGAGGACTTCAGCGTCCAACGCGGGAAATAGCCTTGCGCTCGCGGTTCGGAGCCCGTTGCAATCGGCATGTTCCCCCCAGTTGCGGTGCAGCGACCGATCTTCGTGCGAACAGACAAAAATGTGATTGTCGCTTCTGCGGCGTCCATCACATGATGCAAATCAAACAAGATCAATACGTTCCGGGGCCTATTCTATGACACAGATTGCGATCCAGCCAGGCATCCACCGCCGGCACCAGCCCTGGTACAAGATCCTCTACATTCAGGTGCTGATCGCGATCGCGCTCGGGGTGCTCATCGGCTATTTCTATCCCGATCTCGGCAAGGCCCTGAAGCCGCTCGGTGACGGCTTCATCGCGCTGATCAAGATGATGATCGCGCCGGTGATCTTCTGCACGGTGGTGCACGGCATCTCCTCGATGGGCGACCTCAAGCGCGTCGGCCGGGTCGGGCTGAAGTCGCTGATCTATTTCGAGACGGTCTCGACCGTCGCGCTCGCCATCGGCCTGCTTGTCGGCGAGATCCTCCAGCCCGGACACGGCTTCAACATCGATCCCGCCACGATCGACCCGAAATCGGTGGCGACCTACGTCACCAAGGCCAAGGAAGAAGGCATCGTCGCCCATCTGTTGGCGATCATCCCCGACAGCTATCTGGGCGCGATCGCGCGCGGCGACCTGTTGCAGGTGCTGCTGATCTCGATCCTGTCGGGCTTCGCTATCGCATTCCTTGGCAAGGCCGGCGAGCCCATTGCGGAAGCGATCGACAAGGCCGCAAAGATGTTCTTCGGCATCATCCGCATCATCGTGCGCGTCGCCCCGATCGGGGCGTTCGGCGCGATGGCGTTCACCGTCGGCGCCTACGGCCTCGGTTCGCTGCTCAACCTCGCGGCCCTGATCGGCACGTTCTATCTCACCAGCATCCTGTTCGTGGTGGTCGTGCTCGGCGCAATCGCGCGGCTCGCCGGCTTCTCGATCCTGCGCTTCATCGCCTACATCAAGGACGAGCTCCTGATCGTGCTCGGCACCTCGTCGTCGGAGACGGTGCTGCCGCAGATGATCCAGAAGATGGAGCATCTCGGCGCCTCGCGTTCGGTGGTCGGCCTCGTCATTCCGACCGGTTACAGCTTCAACCTCGACGGCACCAACATCTACATGACGCTGGCAACGCTGTTCCTGGCGCAGGCGACCAACACTCATCTGACCATCTGGCAGGAGCTCGGCATTCTCGGCATCGCCATGATCACCTCGAAGGGCGCCTCGGGCGTGACCGGAGCGGGCTTCATCACGCTCGCGGCGACGCTCTCGATCGTGCCAGACATCCCGATCCAGTCGATCGCGATCCTGGTCGGCATCGACAAGTTCATGAGCGAATGTCGCGCGCTGACCAATCTGATCGGCAACGGCGTCGCCTGCGTCGTCATCAGCATCTCCGAAGGCGAGCTCGATCGCGATGCACTGCACGAGACCATGGCCCATCCGCTGGAGATGGGTGAGGCGCTTGAACCGGGCGGCAGCGCCGCCTCCTAAGCCGCGCAGGTTTGGCTGAGCCCGGTTCCAACGCGGTAGTTTCCCGGAGTGGTCAATTGGCGCGGCGCGAGTCACAACAATTGCGTTGGGATCACGGATTGATACTCATCTTTTTCCACCCGACGCGCTGGGGGCAGGGCGTCGGGTTTTTGTTAATCAACGATGGGCAGCCCACTTAGCCCGCCAGCTCGACCCTGCGCGTGATCCCGATCGCCTGCAAGAACCCCTCGTCATGACTGACGACGAGCAGCGCGCCGTCATAGGCCCTCAGACCTGCTTCGACGGCCTCGATGGATTCGATGTCGAGATGGTTGGTCGGCTCGTCGAGGATCAGCAGGGACGGCGGCGTCGCTCCGCCCAGCTAGCAGGCAAGGCCAGCGCGAAACATCTGCCCGCCGCTCAAATGTCCTACGATCTGCAAGGCGGCATCGGCGCGGAACATGAACCGGGCCAGGGCAGCATGGCATTCATTTGCACTCGCCTTCGGATGGAAGCGCCCAAAATTGTCCAGGATGGAGATCGCGGGATCGAGCAGACTGACCTTCTGATCGAACAGCGCAAGGTCCGGCTTGACCCGCACGGTGCCGGAGAGCGGATGCAGTTCGCCGGCGACGAGTTTCAGCAGCGTCGTCTTGCCGGCTCCGTTGGGCCCGACGATTGCCACCCGCTCTGGACCGACGATCGCGAACGATAGATCGCGCAAGACTTTCCGATCCGGCTGATAGCCGGCGCTGACGCAATCCAGCCAAACCACTTCCCTGCCCGCCGGCAGCTGGGTCGAGGGCAGCTTCACCGACAGCGGCTGAAGAATCTCGATGCGCCGGCGTGCCGTATCGACGGCCTCAAGCGCATCCGCGCGCCGCCGCTCGGCGATCTGCGCGTTCTTGCCGCCGGTGTCTTCGCTACGGTCCTTGCGCGCGCCGGCCAGGATGCGCGGCATGTCGCCCTTGGCGCGCTTCTTCCTGCCGCCGCTGTCCTTGCGCGCCTTCCGTTCGGCCGCCTCCTGCACCTTGCCGTCAATCCCGGACAGGCGCCTCTCGGCATGTGCGAGATCATGCCTGACCAAGGCGAGCTCAATGGCCTTCTGCTCGCGATACCTGCTCCAGTTGCCGCCGTATCGCGTCGCTCCGAGCGACGTCAGCTCGACAATCGCATCCATCGTCTCGAGCAGGCTCCGATCGTGGCTGACGACGATCGCCCCACCGCGCCAGGACGCAAGGAAATCGATCACGGCCTTGCGCCCCTCCCGATCGAGATTGTTGGTGGGCTCGTCGAGCAGCAGGAAATCCGGCTCCGCGAAGATCAGCGCGGCGAGACGAACCCGCGTGACCTGCCCGCCCGACAGGCGGTCGAGCTCGATGTCCGGGGCGACATCGAACCCGACACGCGCAAGGGCGGATGCAAGCCGTGTTTCGAGGGTCCAATCGACCTCGGAGACCTCCTCGGCCGAGGCATCCCCGCGCTCGGCACGGCGAAGAAGATCGAGCGCCGCTCGCGCACCGAACAGGTCGATCACCTTCGCGCCCGTAAGCGGCTGGACGTCCTGGCGCAGCAGACCGACGGTTCCGTTGACGGCGACGCGCCCCGACTGGGGGATGTGCTCGCGCGAAATCGCTGCAAGCAGCGTCGTCTTTCCGACGCCGTTGCGGCCGACAAGGCCGGTCCGCTCGGCGCCGAACGTCAGATCCATGTTGGAAAAAAGAGAGCGGCCGTCAGGCGTGGACAGCGACAGGCTGGACAGGATGATTGAAGCAGGCATGGAATTCCCCGTGAGCAAGGCAGGTCGGCATTGCGGTCGGGGTAAAATCCATGGCTCTCGAATATCCTGATTGAGGGCTCTCTAACTATTCCCATCAAAGGGCGAGATCAAGGCGAGGCTCGCAGGGACGACGGCGCGCGGGAAGCGCTGTCGTCCCCGCCGGCCTGCGCGATCAGCCCTTGAGCGCAGTGACCACGACCTCGATCAGCGCGCTGCCGCCAAGATCGGCGACGCCGACGGTGGCGCGGGTCGGCAGGTTGTCGCCGAAGAACTCGACCCAGACCGCGTCCATCTCCTTCTTCTTGGAAAGATCCGTGACGAAGATCGAGGTGCTCACGACGCGCGACTTGTCCGTCCCCGCTTCCTTCAGATAGCCGGCGATCTTGCCGAGGATGTTGCGGGTCTGCTCGCCCATCGAGACCGAGGTGTCGTCGGCGATGGTGCCGCCAATGAAGACGAAGCCGTTGGCCTCGACGGCGCGGTGCATGATGGGCGTGCGGATGCTGCGGCTAATGCTCATGATGTCCTCTTGTTGCTAGAGCGTGGAAGGATGGAAACGGTCGATGCCGAGATCGCCGATGCGGGTTTGGGTGCCGCCGTTGACGATCAGCTCCGCCATGACGGCGCCCGCGCCGGGGCCGAGCTGGAAACCGTGCAGCGAGAAGCCGAACTGGTGATAGAGGCCCTTGTGGCGGCTGCTCGGCCCGAACACGGGCAGATCGTCCTTCGTCTTGGCCTCGATGCCGGCCCAGGCGCGGACGATCGTCGCGCCGCGCATCACCGGGAACAGCTCGAACACGGTGCGGGCGCTGGTCGCGAGGCTCTTCCAGTCCAGGACCGTCTCGTTGCGGTCCCGGTACGGAGTTGCCAGATGGCCGCCGCCGATCAGCACCGTGCCGTTCTTGAATTGCTTGAAGGACAGTTTGCGGCCGCGCAGGATCACGACGGGGTCGATGAAATGCGGCACGTGCGAGGTGATCATCAGCATCGGCGCCACGGTCTCGACCGGAACGGGCTCACCGAGCGCGGCTGCGATGGTCCCGGCCCAGGCGCCGGCGGCGTTGACGAGCACCGGCGCGGCAAAGCTCTCGGCTCCGACATCGACATGCCAGAGGCCGTCGGTGTGCCGGATGTTCGTGGCCGCAATGCCCTCACGCACGGTCGCACCGAGCTGCTCGGCCTTGCGCCGGAACGCCGTCGTCGCCTGCGCCGGATTGGCGGCGCCGTCGCGGCGCGAGACCACGCCGCCGGGACAGGTCTCGGCGACCGCAGGCACGAGGCGCCGCAGCTCGGCCGCATCGATCAGCTCCTCGTGGGTGAAGCCGAGCGCGTTAAGCTCGGCCACACGTGCACGGCAAATCGCGAGTTCCTCCTCGTTCTCTGCGACGAGGACCTGGCCATAGCTCTCAAAGCTGCAATCGTCGTCGAGGAGATCGGTGATCTTCTCCCAGATTCCCATCGAGCGGATCGAAAGCGGGATTTCCGGGATGTGTCGCGCAAGCTGGCGGACGCCGCCGGCGTTGACGCCGGAGGCGTGGCGGCCGGCGTAGTCCTTCTCGATCAGCACCGGCTTCAGGCCGGCGAGACACAGATGCAGCGCAGTCGAGCACCCGTGGATGCCGCCGCCGACGACGATCGCATCCACGTTTTGCGTCATCCGCGCACCACCGCCTTGATGTCGTCTTCGTTCTTCGGAACCGCGGCAAGCTCGGCGAGCGTGATCGGCTTGACCGGCGCGCGCAGCCGGTAATAGCCGATCTCCTGCGGGCTCTTGCCCCGCGCCTGCGCCATCAACTCGGTGACCGTGAGGCCGCAGAGCCGGCCCTGGCACGGACCCATGCCGGTGCGGCGATAGGCCTTGAGCTGGTTCGGCCCGGTCGCGCCGATCGCGACGGCGTCGAGAATATCCTTTGCGGTGACCTCCTCGCAGCGACAGACGATGGTGTCGCCCGCTGGAATGCGAAACTGCGGCGCCGGACGGAACAGTGTGTCGAGGAAAACGCGGCCACGCTCGGCCTTGGCGAGATCGGCGCGGAGGCTCGCCATCGGCGCAAGTCTTGTGGCGGCCGCAGGCGCCAACGCCTCGACTGCCGCGCGTGCCGCGATGCGGCCGCGCACCACGGCTGCGCTCGCGCCGCCGATGCCGGCGCCGTCGCCGGCAATAGCAATGCCGGCGACCGACGAATTGCCGCTGGCATCGAGCACCGGCGACCAGCACAATTGCAGATCATCCCAGCGATGCTCGATTCCGGCCGCCATCGCCAGATTGACGTTGGGCACGACGCCCTGATGCAGCAGCAGGAGATCCGCGGGAATGGTGTCGCGCTTGCCGCCGGCGACATAGCTCACGCTCGCGAGCTGGCCGTCGCCAGATGCCGAAAGCTCGGTGACGCCGGAGACGACCTGTACCTTCGCCTTCACCTCGCGCATCATTGACAGGCCCTTGGCGAAATAGGGCGAAGTCAGGAAGGCGAACGCGTGGGGGAGAGCCGCAAAATAATTACCGCGCTCGGTGGTGTCGAGAATGCGATCGATGCGGCCGCCCAGACGCAATATCTGCGCGGCGAGCAGCCAGAGCAACGGCCCCTGCCCCGCGATCACCGCGCGGCCATCCGGCACCAGGGCCGATGATTTCAACATCGTCTGCGCGGCGCCCGCGGTCATCACGCCCGGCAGCGTCCAGCCCGGAATCGGGAACGGCCGTTCCAGCGCGCCGGTCGAAAGGATCACGCGCTTCGCCTTGATGAACGCGGACGCGCCGCCGATCGAGACGGCGATATCGAGGTTGCGGTCGAGGCTCCAGACGGTGGCACGGTGGATGACCTCGGCGTCGCTCGCGCGCAGTGCCTGCACGAGATCGGCGCCCACCCAATAGTCGGCGCCGAGCTGATCGCGCTCGGTCACCGGCGTCGAGGCGATGGCGCGGAACACCTGGCCGCCCGGCCCGACATTCTCGTCAAGCAGCAACGTCGACAGGCCGGCTTCGGCGGACGTCGCAGCGGCGGCAAGGCCGGCAGGCCCGGCCCCGATCACCACGACGTCGTATTCTTCGCGCTTGGGAGCCACAGTCATTTTCCGATCTCCCGCTTGCCCTTCTGAATCTCGATCTGCATGCCCTCGGCGACCGGCACCAGGCAGCCCTGTCGGTTGCCGACGCCATCGATGGTGACGAGGCAATCGAAGCACACGCCCATCATGCAATAGGGCAGACGCGGCGCGCCGCTCACCGCGGTCGAACGGCGTGCATCGCAGCTCGAGGCCAGCAGCGCCGCGGAGACGGTGTCGCCCTGCCGCGCCGCGACGGCAACGCCATCGACGAAGATTTGCACCGGCGGCCGTTTGTCCTGTTCCGATCGTTTGAACATCCTGGCTCCTTCAATATCTCTAGTAGCCGCTGTTGTTCGCAGCACCGGCGGCGCCAAAACGGCTGGCCGAGAACGCGCCGACCAGCTCCGGCTCGAGCGCGCCCTGCGCGACCATCCGCGCAATCTCGAACGCGTGGTTGGAGGCGAGCGTCACGCCGGAATGGCAGCAGGCGACAAAGGCGCCGGGATGCGTCTCCGACTGGTCGTAGATCGGAAAGCCGTCCTGCGGCATCACGCGAATGCCGGCCCAGCTCCTGACCACGTTGAGCCGCGCGAGATGCGGAAACATCCGCTGGGCGCGATCGGTCATCACGGCGCTGATCGAATGCTTCAGCGCGCGATCGTCGAGCTCGTCTTCCTTGCTGTCGCCGATCATCACCGTGCCCTCGTCGGTCTGACGGATCGTGGTCAGCGGATGCGGCAGGAACGGCATGGTGCGCTCGGTCACCACGATCTGGCCACGGGTCGGGCCCATCGGGGCGTAGAGACCGACCATCGGCGCCAGCGTCTGGTTGGCATTGCCGGCGGCGAGCACGATCTTGGCGGCACGGAGCTCGCCCTGCGGCGTCGTCAGGCGGAATTCGCCGCCGCTCTTGCTGATCGCCGAGACCGGACGTTCCGGAAGATAGTCGATGCCGAATGCCTTGAAGCCGGTGTGGAACGCACGAAACGTGCGCAGCGAATTGACGTGACCGTCGAGCGGACAATAGCTGCCGCCGGAGACCTCGGGCCCGATCAGCGGCAGCGCCTTCTTCACCTCGGACGCCGGCAGCATCTCCATCTTGTAGTCGGCGGCGCCTGTCTGGTTGTGCATGCGCTTGACCAGCTCGGTGCGCTGGCCGAATTCGTCCTCGCCGAGCGTGAGATGAAAGCCGCCATTCTGCTGGAGAGAGACATCCAGGCCGGTCTGTTGCTTCAACTCCGAGGCGAGCCTGCTCCACGCCTGTGACGCCTGCACCGTCCACACGGTATAGGCCGGCATGCCGAGTCCCTTGCTCTGCACCCAGACCAGCGCAAAGTTGGCACGCGAGGCACGCTTGGTGATGTCGCCTTCGTCGAGCACGGCGACGCGCTTGCCGAGCCGGCCGAGGCCCCAGGCAATGGCGGAGCCGAGCAATCCGCCGCCGACGACGGCGACGTCGTAATCTGTTCGCATGGATTCTCCTATCGCCCTGTATCGCCCTTGCCGGCGAGCACGCGGTCGAGCCCGTAGAAGCGGTCGAGCAGAATGAGAGCGGTCATGGTGATCGCGATCACGCAGGCCGAGACCGACGTCACCAGCGGATCGATGTTGTCCTGGATGTACAGAAACATGCGCACCGGCAGTGTTTCGGTGCCGGGTGCCGCGAGGAAGACGGTCATGGTGAGATCGTCGAAGGACTGGATGAAGGCGAGCGCCCAGCCGCTGATGACGCCGGGCAGGATCAGCGGCAGCGTCACGCGGCGGAACAGCGTCCAGCCGCCGGCGCCGAGCGAGACCGCCGCCATCTCGACCGAGAGGTCCATGCCGGTCGCCGCCGCCAGCGTCAGCCGCAGCGCGAACGGAAACACGATGATGACATGCGCGATGATCAGCGCGGCGAAGCTGCCGCCGAGGCCAGCCGAGGTGAAGAAGCGCAGGAACGCGATGCCGAGCACGACATGCGGGATCATCAGCGGCGACAGGAACAACGCTGCCAGTGCGTCGCGACCGCGGAACCGATAGCGCGCGATCGCCAGCGCCGCAGGCACAGCGAACAGCAGCGCCACGAAGGAGGACAGTGCGCCAAGGCCAAGACTGACCCAGAAAGCATGGACGAATTCGGGATAGTTGGCGATCGCCCTGAACCAGCGCAACGAAAAACCGTTTGTCGGCAACGACAGGAAGCCTTCAGGCGTGAACGCGACGAGGCAGACGACGAGGATCGGCGCCACCATGACGATGACGAAGATGGTGTGGAAGATCAGCGCGAGCGGGCCGTTCCGGCTCATCGGAACACCTCCGCGTAACGGCGCTCGATCAGTGCGTTGCTGCCGACGACGATCAAGACCAGCGCGGCCAGCAGCAGCGTGGCGACCGCCGCACCCAGGGGCCAGTCTAGCGTGTTGAGGAACTCGTCATAGGCGAGCGTCGCCGCGACCTTGAGCCGGCGGCCGCCGATGATCGCGGGCGTCGCAAACGCACTGGCCGAGAGCGAGAAGACGATGATCGCCCCCGACAGCACGCCCGGCATGATCTGCGGCATGATGATGCGGCGGATGATGGTCACAGGGCCGGCGCCGAGCGACATCGCGGCATTCTCGATCTGCGGATCGAGACGCTGCAGCGCCGCCCACACCGACAGCACCATGAATGGCATCATCACATGCGCGAGCGCGATAACCATTCCAGTCTCGGTGAACATGAAGGGGATAGGCGCGCGGATCAGCCCGGCCGACATCAGCAGCTTGTTGACGAGCCCGTTGTTGCCGCCGAACAGCAGCGCCCAGCCGAGCGTCCGCGCCACCACGGAAATCAACAGCGGCCCCAGGATGACCAGCAGGAAAACGCTCTTCCAGCGTCCGCCCATGCGATTGAGAATGTAGGCTTCGGGCGCACCGAGCACGGCCGTGAGCAGCGTGGTCAAGATCGCGATACGAAACGTCCGCCCGAACATCTCGGCGTAATAGGGATCGGTTACGATCTCATGCCAGTTCTTGAGGATGAAGACCGGCTCGATGCCCTTGTATTGACCCCAGTCGTGGAACGACAGCATCACAGTCATGGCCAGCGGGATCAGGAGCACGCCGACGAACAGCATCAAAGCGGGCGCGGTCAGCGCCCAGGGCGTGCGTGCGTTTCGTTCCTCGGCGGAAGCGCTCATGCGACGCCCCTCACGCCCATGTCCTCCGGCCGCCAGGTGAGGTGAATTGCCTCGCCTTCGACCGGCTGCGACCGGCCGTCATTCTGGCGGATCACGGTCGCCGGGCCGCATTCGCTGTCGCACTGGAACAGCCAGTGATTGCCCTGGAAAATGCGCGTGACGATCTTTGCGCTGAGGCCAGCGTCGCCAAAGTCGATCCGCTCGGGGCGAATGCTGATGGTGACGGGCCCGCTGCGCCCGGCGGGCGCAGGCGCGCTCCAAGAGCCGGCGATCAATCGCGCAGGGGCACTCGTCCGATCGATCGTCGCGGCAAAGTCGTTGGTCTTGCCCAAAAACTGCGAGACGAAGGCCGAGGCCGGCTTCTCATAGGTCTCCTGCGGCGTGCCGATCTGCTCGATCCGGCCCTGGCTCATCACCACGATACGGTCGGACAGCGACATCGCCTCGTTCTGGTCGTGGGTGACGAGGACCGTGGTGGTGCCGATGGTGCGCTGGATCTGGCGCAGCTCGATCTGCATCTCCTCGCGCAGCTTGGCGTCGAGATTGGACAGCGGCTCGTCGAGCAGCAATACGCTCGGCTTGATCACCAGCGCGCGCGCCAGCGCCACGCGCTGCTGCTGGCCGCCGGACATGCGGCGCGGATGACGCTCCTCGTAGCCGGCAAGCCCGACCATCGCGAGCGCGGCGCGGACGCGCTCGGTCCGTTCGCCGCGCGGCACATTTCGCATCTCGAGGCCGAAGGCGACGTTCTCGGCCGCGGTCATGTGCGGAAACAGGGCGTAGCTCTGGAACACGATCCCGAGCCCGCGTTTGGCCGGATGGATCGCGGTCAGGTCCTTGCCTTCGAGCCGGATCGCGCCGCGGGTGGGATCGAGGAAGCCCGCGATCATTTGCAGGGTCGTTGTCTTGCCGCAGCCGGAGGGGCCGAGGAAGGAGATGAACTCCCCCTTGCCCACCGCGAGACTGAAGTCGTCGACGACGGTCTGCGCTCCGAATTGCTTGGCGACCCCTTCGAGCTCGAGATAGGCCATCGCACTGTCTCCGCTATGACCGATCAGCGCTCGACCTCGCGATTCCAGCGCTTGGTCCATTCCTCCCGCTTCTCGTTGATGACCGTCCAGTCCGGATTATACAGCTTTGCGGCCCGCTCGCCGATCGGCGCCATCTTGCCGAGCTCCGGCGGCACCACCAGCGATTTCAACACCGGGCCGTAGCCGTAGTCCTTCAGCAACACGAGCTGGATTTTCGGGTCGAGCAGCATCTTGATGAAGCTCGACGCGAGCGGCGAGGTGCTTGGCTTGGTGATGGGACAGGCGGTGGTCAGCAGTGTCGCGGCGCCTTCCTTCGGATAGACAAAGTCGACGGGGAAGCCGGTATTGGCAAAGCTCTGCACGCGGCCCGTGCCCCACACCGCGATCACGGCCTGGCCGGACTGAAACAGCTCGGTCATCTTGCCCGGCGACGGCTCATAGGCGAGTACGTTTGGATTGATCTGCTCCTTGAATATCTTGAAGCCGGAATCGACATTGGACTCGCCGCCACCGTTCATCTTCGACAGCATCACCAGCGCCTCGAGGCCATAGGTGTTGTTGATCGGCGGGATCACGAGTTGCTTGGCGTATTTGGTGTCCTTCAAATCGTTCCAGGAGGTCGGCGGCGCCCAGCCCTTCTCCGCGAATACCTTAGTGTTGTACATCAGGCCGGTCGCGACGATGCCGATCGCGACCGCGCGATCATCCTTGAAGCGGGCGGTGTCGTAGAGATCGGCCGGCAGGCCGTCGAGCTTGCTGCAGAAGCCGAGCTGGATCGCCTGGTACATCGGGCCGTCGTCGACGATGGCGACGTCGATCTGCTGGTTGCCCTTTTGCGCCTGCAGCTTTGCCAGCGTGTCGGTGGAGTTGCCGGCGACGTACTCGACCTTGACGCCGTTCTCCTTCTCGAAGGCCGGGATCACCTCGTCGCGGATGGTCTTCTCGAACGAGCCACCATAGCCGGCAACATAGAGTGTCTTTTGCTGGGCCGTGGCGACCGACGGGGCGGCAATGAGAGCCGCGATGCTGACCGCTGTCAGAAGGCGAAAAGTCTTCATGTGGTCCGATCTCCATACCGGGATGAGGTGACGTGCCGACGAGTCTCGTTGGATGAACCTTCCGCATTTCCTTCCGCGCAAATCCCTCTCCGACCAGGGCTCCGGCCCCTGCGCGGCGGGTTTTGGCGCGATCCGGAGGTTCGAACCCCTCCAATCTGCCGAAAAAGCGGGCTGTCTCCAGCTCTGATGAAAAAGATCGCAAACTCTGGCTTCCATCGTCCAATGAATAATGGCACCATCTGCATGCCTAAATGTTATGAATGGAATTGGGATGGCGCGGATCAATTCGCGGCAGGTGGAGGCCTTCCGGGCAACGATGCTGACCGGCAGCGTGACTGAGGCGGCGGCGCTGATGACCGTGACGCAGCCGGCGGTCTCTCGCTTGCTCCGGGACCTCCAGGCGCTGCTGAAAATGGAGCTGTTCGAACGGCGCGGGACCGGCCTCGTGCCGACCGCTGCGGCAATGGCGCTCTACACCGAAGTCGAGCGCTCCTTCGTCGGCCTCGAACGCATCACCGCGGCAGCCGAGGAAATCCGCGGCCGCCGCACCGGCTCATTGCGGATCGCAGCACTTCCAGCATTGTCGAATGGCTATTTGCCGCGGCTTACCGGGCACTTCCTGAAGGAGCGGCCGAACCTCAACCTCGCTTTCTTCGGCGTGATCTCGCCGATCGTGGTCGACTGGGTACTGAACAATCAGTGTGACGTCGGCTTTGCCGAGGTGCCGATCGCGCATTCGGGCCTTCCGAGCCAGCGGCTGCCTGCGCCGGCGCGGGTCGCCGTGCTGCCGACAGGTCACCGCCTCGCGGAAAAGGAAGTTTTGGAGCCGCACGACTTCGAGGGCGAGACCTTCATCTCGTTGTCGGCGGGCTCGTCGAGCCGTCACCTCGTCGATCAGATCTTCCATCGTCACGATGTCCGCCGCGTGCTCAGGGTCGAGACCGCGCTGTCGGAGATCATGTGCGGCATGGTGTCGTCGGGGCTCGGGGTTGCGATCTGCGATCCCTTCACCGCGCAGGAATTTTCCACCCGCGGCGTCGTCGTGCGCCGTTTCCTGCCGCGCATCGACTTCGAATTCTCAGCGGTCTTTCCGGCGCAGCGCAGCCCCTCGCCGGTGGCGCTGGATCTGGTCGAAACCATGCGCAAGGCGCTCGCCGAATTCGACGAGCCACCCCTCAGCCGTTGAACGCAGCCTGCGCTTCCGGCAGGTCCCAGATCTTGCCGATCGCAGCAGTCCCCGCCGCAGTGATCGCCCCCTCGTCCGCGCCAAGATAGCGGCCGGCATCGACCAGCATGCGACCGTCCACCATGACCTGATCGATATTGGCGCGATTGGCGAGCGCGATCATCGCGCGGCGCGGATCGAACAGCGGCTGAAGATGCGGATGAGTGAGATCGACCACGGTGAGGTCGGCGGTCGCGCCGGGCTCGATCCGGCCGAGATCGGGCCGCTTGATGACATCGGCGGCGATCGCCGTGTTCGCCTCGATCAACTCGGGCGAGTTCGCGACATCGGCGCGCGCCGAGGTGATCTTGGAGATCAGCGACGCGGCATTGAGCTCGCCGAGCAGGTCCATGTTGTAGCCGTCGGTGCCGACCACGGTGCGAACGCCGTGCTCCGCGAACCGGCTAAACGCGGCGGTGACGCCGGCGCGCGCGAATACGCGCGGGCAGTTGAGAACCGTCATGCCGCGCGCGGCCATCAGCTTGAGATCGTCGTCGGTGCTGAACATGCAGTGCGCCGCCATCAGATCGGGCGCCAGCAGGCCCAGCCAGTCGAGATATTGCGCCGGCGTGCGGCCGCCATAGCGCTTGCCGATGGTCTCGACCTCGGCGCGGCTCTGCGCCATATGCGTCGTGATGGGCACGCCAAGCTCGCGCGCCCGCGCGGCACAGGCCTTCAAGAGATCGGGGCCACAGGTGTCGGTGGCGTGTGGGCTCATCGCCAGCCCAATGCGGCCATCGCCGCGATTATTCCAGCGCTGGTAGAGCGCGTCCCACGTCGCCATGTCGGCAGTGCCGTCGTCGCCGGAATAGCGAACCACGCCGTCGGCACCTGCCTTGGCATCGGACGTCGAGAACAGATAGGGCGCGCCGTAGAAGCGAATGCCCATCTCCTCGGCGGCGTCGAACATCTCCGGGATCGAGTTCCGGAACGGCTCCATCACCGTGGTGGCGCCG
Organism: Bradyrhizobium sp. MOS002; assembly: GCF_003020115.1. Taxonomy (GTDB): domain Bacteria; phylum Pseudomonadota; class Alphaproteobacteria; order Rhizobiales; family Xanthobacteraceae; genus Bradyrhizobium. The sequence continues at coordinate 582,285 of NZ_PYFX01000002.1, read as the reverse complement.
CCCTTCAAGAGTTGAAGAATGCCAAGCCGCGCGACCGCCATGCGCTCTTCCACCGACAAGATATCTGCGCCGCGCTTGGTCAGCGGCAGCAGCACCGTATAGACGATGCTCTGGTTGTTCTTGCGGCCATTGCCGTCCTCGGTGTGGCTGCGCGCCACCGCTTCGGAGAAGCAGTGATTGTGCAGGTTCAACAAGCCCGGCAGCAGGAAGCGGCCGGGACGGTCGTAGGTTTGATCCGCGCGCGGCTTGTCGCGCGTCACCGCGGCGATCCTCTTGCCTTCGATCAGCACCCAATGGTCGCGCAACACGTCCTGCGCGCCGTCCTTGCGTGACAGCACATAGCTGCCGAAGATTGCGATCGAGCTCATGCGGGGCGTACGTTCCAGAAGACGGCGGTGCCGTCGAGAATGCCGGTGATGGCTTTGCGATAGGCGGTCGGCTGCTTGTACAGGCCGATCGGAATATAGGGAATTTCCTGAAACGCCACCGCCTGAATCTCGCGGCAGATGCGCTGCTGCTCGGCGAGTTCGGAGGCCGCCAGCCATCGGCTGCGCAGGCCGGCCATCTTCTCGCTCGCATACCAGCCGGCGACCTTGCCCTCGCCACGGATGTTGGTGTTGCCGGCCGGATTGAGCCAGTCGATGCCCTGCCAGTTGCCGACCGCGGCGCTCCAGCCGCCCTGCCCGATCGGATCCTTCTTGAGCTGGCGCTGCAACACCACGGCGAAATCGAGCCCGGCATATTCGACGTTCATGCCGGCCTTGCGCAGTGAGTCGACCGCGATCTCGCCGAGCGGCTTCTGCGCCAGTGAGTTGGTGGGGACGAGCACCACGATCTTCTCGCCATTATAGCCTGCGGCCTTGAGATCGGCCTTCACCCTGGCGTAGTCACGCGGGCCGCGGAACACGTCGAGGCCGACCTCGCTCGCCATCGGCGTATTCGGCGCGAAATAGCCGATCGGGGAGACCTGGAAGTTCGGATCGGTACCGGCCACCGCGGTCATGAAGGCGGATTGATCGATCGCCCCCAGGAGCGCGCGGCGAACGGCAGGGTTGTCGAACGGCGGCTGCAGATGATTGAGGCGCAGCATGCAGGCATAACCCCGGGGATCGAGAATGCGCGTCTCGATGTCGCCGGCAGCCTTGATGATCGGCAGCAGGTCGTGCGGCGTGGTCTCCTGCCAGTCCTGCTCGCCGGTCTGCAGCGCGGCGACGCCGGTGCCGGCATCGGGCGTGGTGGTCCAGACCACGCGGTCGTAATGCACGATCTTCGGACCCGCGGTCCAATCCGGCTTGCCGTCGGTGCGCGGCTGATAGCGCTCGAACCTGGCATAGGCGTTGCGCGCGCCCTGCACGCGCTCGTCGGCGAGATAGCGGAACGGGCCGCTGCCGATCACTTCGGTCACCGGCTTGAACGGGTCCTGGCTTGCCAGCCGCTCCGGCATCATGAAGCATGCGTTGATCGCGGCCTTGCCCAGCGCCTGCGGCAACAGCGGGAACGGACGCTTGAGGCGGAAGCGGATGGTGCGGTCGTCAGTGGCCAACAGCTCGTCAGTCGCCTCCATCAGCTCGCCGCCAAAGCCGTCGCGCGCGGCCCAGCGGCGGATGCTGGCGACGCAATCGCGCGCGAGCACACGCTCGCCGTCGTGCCAGAACAGGCCGTCGCGCAAGCTGAGGTCCCATTGCAGGCCGTCGCCGGAGACGACATGGCCCGACAGCATCTGCGGCGAGACCTGGAGCGAAGAACTCATGCCATAGAGCGTGTCGTACACCATGAAGCCATGGTTTCGCGACACCTGCGCCGTGGAATAGATGGGGTCGACGAAGGCGAGGTCGATCACGGGAATGAAGCGCAGCGTGGTCTGGGATTCGGCGCGTACGATGCCCGGGAATGACAGCACCGGAGCGGCGGCAGCGGCTTTCAACAGGGAGCGGCGGGAGATCGGCATTACAAGAAGTTCCTGAAGAGATCGAACTGCAGCATTGGCGTTTCAGATATTCAACAAAACCGCGCCGATCGCAGCGGCCACCGCCTGCTGCGCCGGCTCGACCACGGGAACGCCGATGGCATCCGCAATCGCCGCGCGATGCGACGCCATGCCGGCGCAGCCCATCACCACGACATCGGCGCGGCATTGCGAGACCAGCGCGCGGCCGGCTTCGATCAACCGCCCCCGGATGTCCGCGCCTGCCGTCTCGGCCGCGCTCGCGCCGACCGACCAGCTTCCGGCGTAACGGCTATCGACACCCATGACGCGCACCATGCGCTGCTGGCGACGAATGCTCGACGGAGACAGCGCGATGATTCCGAAACGTTCGCCCAGCATCAGCGCGCGAAAGATGCCGCACTCGGCGATGCCCATCACCGGGCGCCCGCCGGCCGCTTCGCGCACCGCATGCAGACCGGGATCGCTGAAGCAGGCCAGCACGAAGGCATCCGCATCGTCGCGCGTGACGCGATCGACTAGCGGCATGACCACGCTGTCGGCATCGCGCTGCGAACCGATGCCGGGCGGCCCCTCGGCAAGGCCGACGACCTCGATTTCAGGTCCGCCGGCGAGGCGCAGCGGCGCGACGGCGTCATCGATCGCCGCCGTCACCGATGCGGAGGAGTTGGGGTTGATGACGAGGATGCGGGTCATGGCGTGGCTCAGCTTTTTCCGGCCTCGTGGCGCAGGAAGTTGGCCGCGATCTTCTCACCGGTCGTGATCCAGACGTCCGGGCACGACTTTACGTAAGTCAGGAACTCACGCAGCAGGCGCAGCCGCATCGGTCGGCCGCTGCATTGTGGATGCAGCACGGTCGTTACCATCGCGCCCCAGTCGCGGACTTCGTCAAGCTCGTCCTTCCAGATCGAAAGCACATGCTCCTTGGGGAAAATCGAGCGCGGGCTGAAGCGCGCGGACAGGCCGTGCATCCAGTCGTCATAGCTTGCGGTCACCGGCAGCTCGATCGTGCCCGGCTTGCCGTCGGCGAGACGATGCCGATAGGGCCGCACGTCGTCGCGAAACGAGGAGGTGTAGATGATGCCGTGGCGCACCAGCGCCACCCGCAGCTCCTCGGTAAACTCGCCATAGGGCGCGCGATAGCCCGTCGGCCTGACGCCAAGCCGGCGCTTGAGCGCCTCGAAACCGCGCTCCAGCTCCTCTTCGATCCAGGGATCGCCGGGATCGGGCAACAGATGGTGATAGCCGTGGTGGCCGATCTCGTGGCCGGCCTTGAGAATGGCCTCAGCCATCGCCGGATGCGCGTCGACCGACCATCCCGTGACGAAGAAGGTCGCCTTGAGATCGAGCTGGTCGAGCAGCTCCAGAAGTTTCGGCGTACCGACGCGCGCCTCATAGCCGCCATAGCTCATGGTGATGAGCCGCTGCGCGTGACCTGCGTCCTTGCTGGTCCAGGCGCTCTCCGCGTCGACGTCGAACGACAGGAACATCGCCGAATTGTACGGCTTCGGCCAAGGGTATTCCGGCGCAGGATCCGCGGTGTTGGCCGGAACGAGCGGAATGCTCTGGAGTGCCTTACTGTCCAGCATTGATGGTCGCCTTTTCGAGTGCGTTGTCAGTCAGTTTCCACTTGGCGAGCAGCGTCCGATAGGTGCCATCCACGATCAGCGCCTCGACCGCCTCCAGCATGGCTTGCTGCAGCGCCTTTTCCTTGACCGGCAGAGCGATCCCGGTGAATTGCTGCGCAATGGGCTCGCCCACAGTCGCATAGGTGCCGGGCTCGAGGTCCATGATGTAGGGCAGCGTCTCGTTGCCCTGGGCGGCGGCATCGATGCGGCCCTGCCTGAGCTGGGTGCGGGCGTCGGCCGAGCCGTCGGTGCCCACGAACTGGATCGGATTGGTGCCGCAATTCTTCTCGCTCCAGGCTGCGATCTGCGCCGGGAACATGGTGCGGCGGCTGGCACCGACCTTCTTGCCGCAGAGCGCGGCTGCGTCCTTGAACTCCGCCTTGCGCGACTGCTGCACGAAGAACTGCGGACCGCTGCGCAAATAATCGACGAAGGACGCGATCTCGTGCCGGCTGGCATAGTCCGTGAAGCCGGACAGGATGGCGTCCACCCGCCCGGTCGAGATCGACGGCATGAACTCGGCAAAGCTGGTCTCCTGCCATTCGATCTTGACGCCGAGCTTGCGGCCGATGGCCTCGCCGAGATCGATGTCGAAACCGGACAACGCGTTGGTGGCGGGATCGCGGAACTCCATCGGCGGATAGTTAGGCACCAGCGCGACCTTGATGCTGCCGCGCTTGGCGATGTCCGCCGGCAGCTCGACCGCCATGACCGGCGCGCTCATGGCGCCAACCAGTGCCGCCGTAACCAGAAGTCTCTTCATCAATACGCCCCCATGCTAGATCACTGCCGAAAGAAATTCCCTGGTGCGCTCCTCGCGCGGCGCGCCCAAGACATCGGATGCGCGCCCCTGCTCGATGATCGCGCCCTGGTCCATGTAGACGACGCGGTCGGCGACCTCGCGCGCGAAGCCGAGTTCGTGCGTCACGACCATCATGGTCATGCCGCTCCGCGCCAGCTCCTTCATGACCGCCAAGACCTCGCCGACGAGCTCGGGATCGAGCGCGCTGGTCGGCTCGTCGAACAGCATCAGCATCGGCTTCATCGCCAGCGCCCGGGCAATCGCGACGCGCTGCTGCTGGCCACCGGAGAGCTGGGCGGGGTACGAGTCCGCCTTGGCCGACAATCCGACGCGCCGCAGCAGCTCGATCGCCTCGGCGCGCACCTCGTCGGATTTTCGGCCCTGAACCTGGAGCGGGCCTTCGGTGATGTTTTCGAGCGCGGTCTTGTGCGGAAACAGGTTGAAGCGCTGGAACACCATGCCGGTCTTCAACCGCTGCCGCCCGATCTCGCGCTCGGTAAGACGATGGAGCCGCCCGCCCTGCTCGCGCACGCCCAAGAGCTCGCCGTCGAGCCAGATGCCGCCACTGTCGATCGCCGCAAGCTGGTTGATGCAGCGGAGCAGTGTGGTCTTGCCGGAACCGGAGGCGCCGATCAGGCACATCACCTCGCCGGGCCAGACGTCGAGCGTGACGCTCTTGAGAGCCTGGAACTCACCAAAATTCTTGGCGACGGAACGGATGGCAACGAGGGGTTTTGTCATCGCGCAAACTGCAATGTGCCACGCGCAAAACGGCGTTCGAGCAGCATCTGGAGCGGCGTCAGGACCGAGACGACGAGCAGGTACCAGAGCCCGGCGACGATCAGGAGCTCGATCACGCGCGAATTGGCGTAGTAGATGTTTTCGGCGTTGTGCAGCAGTTCCGGATACTGGATGACGCTGGCGAGCGAGGTCGCCTTCACCATGCCGATGAACTCGTTGCCGAGCGGCGGGATCACCACCCGCATCGCCTGCGGCAGGACGATCCGGCGCAGCGCGCGCAAACGTCCCATGCCGATCGCCTGCGCGGCCTCATATTGCCCGATATCGACCGACAGCATGCCGGCGCGCATCACTTCCGACGTATAGGCGCCCTGGTTGATGCCGAGCCCGAGCAGCGCGGCAAGGAACGGCGTCATGACGTCGACGGCGCGCGCGCTCCACAGGCCCGGAATGCCGATGGTCGGAAACACCAGCGCAAGATTGAACCACAGCAGCAGTTGCAGGATCAGCGGCGTGCCGCGGAACAACCAGGTGTAGCCGGCGGCGACCGTCTTCAGCACCGGGTTGGGCGACAGCCGCATGATCGCGACGACCACGCCGAGGAAAATGCCGAGCGCCATCGCCAGCACCGCCATCACCATGGTGTTGACGATGCCTTCCAGGATGACCTTCGCGGTCAGGAAGCGGCTGACATAGGACCATTCGATCTGGCCGCCCGCAAAGGCGCGAACGATCAATGCGATCACAAAAACGATCAGCGCTGCGCTGAGCCAGCGAAACCAATGCGGCTCGCGCGCGATCCGCATCCCCGACAGATCGGGAAAACCCTCCGCGAGTGCCGGTGCCGGCTTCATTGCGGCGCCGCGTTCAGCATGGGCTGGGCGACCGCGTTGGCGCCGAGGCCCCATTTGTCGAGAACGGCCTTGTAGGAGCCGTCGGCGATCATGGCGGTGAGCTTCTCGGTCACCACCTCACGAAGCGCCGCATCGTCCTTGCGGAACATGATGCCCTGATATCCTTTGGCGAAAGGCTCGCCGATCACGCGGTATTTGCCGGGCTCCTGCGTCTGCGCATAAGGCAACGTCTCGCTACCCTGTACGGCGGCGTCGATGCGGCCCTGCTTGAGCTGGTTGCGGACGTCGATCGAGTTCTCGCCCGGCACGTACTGGATCGCCGGCTTGCCGGCCGGCTCGCAATTCTGCTTGCTCCACTTCTCGATCTCGACCGGGAAGCTGGTGCTGCGGGTGGTCCCGACCTTCTTGCCGCAGAGATCGGTCGCAGCCTTGGCTTCGTTCTCCGCCATCACGAAGAACTGCGGGCCGGTCCCGAGATAATCGACGAAATCCGCGGTCTCGCGCCGCGAGGCGCGATCGGAGATGCCGGAGATGATGAAATCGGCGCGCCTGGTCTGGAGCGACGGGATCAATTCGGCGAACGGCGTCTCGCTCCAGACGATCTTCACGCCGAGGCGCTTGGCGAGCTCGTTCGCCAGATCGATGTCGAGCCCAACGAGCTCGTTGGTCGCGGGATCGCGGTATTCCATCGGCGCGTAAGTGGAGTTGACCGTGAGCTTCAACGCGCCCGCCTGCTTGATCTCCGCCGGAAGCTCCGCCGCTTGCGCGGAGGTCATGGCCGCCAACGCTGCGATGCCGAGGAAATACGAGAGGCGTGTCATGTCAGCTCCCTTGCCAACGTTGTTGGAACGTCCTGTCAGTCCGCGTCGAGAACCGCGGGTTCGATGACGCCGGCGCGTTCGGTGATCACCCTGTATTGCTCCGGCCGCCGGTGCGCAGCGAAGTTGAACATCTTGTCCTTGCCCTGGCGGCAGAGGTCGAGATCGATGTCGGCGACGATCACCTCGTCAGTCAGCGTTGCGGCCTGCGCAACGATGCGGCCATTGGGATCGACGATGCAGGAGCCGCCGATCAGCCCGGAGCCGTCCTCCTCGCCTGCCTTCGCCACCGAGATCGCCCAGGTCGCGTTCATGTAGGCATTGGCCTGCGTCACCAGCGTGGAGTGGAAGGTGCGCAAGGAGGCATCTTCCGTGCTGCCGCCATTGGGATCGTAGGCCGCCGAATTGTAGCCGATGCAGACAAGCTCGACGCCCTGCAGACCAAGCACGCGCCAGGATTCCGGCCAGCGGCGATCGTTGCAGATCATCATGCCCATGATGGCGTGGGCCCAGGCTGAGCCAGCGCGGAAGGCGGGAAAGCCGAGGTCGCCATAGTCGAAATAGCGCTTCTCGAGCTGCTGGTAGCGCGCACCTTGTCGCGGCTCGACCGAGCCCGGCAGGTGCACCTTGCGATAGCGGCCGAGCAACTCGCCATCGCGATCGACCAGGACGGCGCAATTGTAGCGGCGTCCGTCCGGCGTCAACTCGGCATAACCGACATAGAAGCCGACGCGCAGCGCACGCGCACGGTCGAACAAGGCGGCGACGTTCGGGTTCGGCATGCCGCGTTCGAAATAATGGTCGAGCGCTTCGCCTTCGAGCAGCCAGCGCGGAAAGAATGTCGTGAAAGCAAGCTCGGGAAACACCACGAGGCTGGCGCCGCGGCCGGCCGCCTCCTCTAGCAGCGCAAGCATCCGCGACAGCGTATGCTCGCGCGTATCGGCTTTTTGCGTCGGCCCCATCTGTGCGGCGGCGGCGCGAAGGACACGAACCAAGATTGCCTCCAATCTGTGCGCTATGGCGCCTCAATGGGCGGATGAACCCTTTGATGCGACGTGCAAATCCGCGGCCATTACGCGGAAGCGGGGCTACAAAATCAATTCGTTCTGCTATGATGTTTTGGCCCAGAGTATAATCGGCAGTGATATGAACCTGCGCCAGCTCGAGATTCTCCGTGCCGTCATCCGCCACCGCACCACGGTTGCGGCCGCTGACGAACTGGCGTTGTCGCAGCCTGCCGTCAGCAATGCGCTGAAGACGATGGAGGCGCAGGCGGGGTTTGCGCTGTTCGAACGCGTCAACAACCGGCTGTTTCCGACCACGGAAGCGATGGCGCTCTACAAGGAGAGCGAGGCGATCTTCGCGCTGCACGCAAAGCTCGAGAACCGCGTGCGCGATCTACGCGAGAACCGCTCCGGGCATCTCGCGCTGGTCGCGACGCCGCCCCTCGCCTACAGCATCATCCCCTCGGCGCTGTCAGGCTTCCTGCGCCGTCGCCCCGAGACGCGGGTGTTCTTCGACGTGCGGCGCTATGAGGGCATTATCGAAGGCGTGCTCAACCGCGTCGCCGAGCTCGGCTTCGCGCTCGGGCTGACACATCATCCAGGTATCGCCCATGAGGTGGTGCACACCGGCGAGATGGTGTGCGTGCTGCCGCCGCAGCACCCGCTCGCCGACCGGCCGGTGATCTCGGCCTCGGACCTGTCCGGCCTGCCCTTCATCGGGCTCGAGCGCGGCACGCGGCTCGGTGAAGCCGTGCGCGACAGTTTTGCCCGTGCCGGCGCGCCGTTCCGGCCGACTGTCGAGGTGCGCTACTGCAACACGGCCTGCGTGCTCGCAGCCGCCGGCGTCGGCGCCGCGGTGGTCGATCCCTTCTCGCCGCGGCAGAACGGCGGGACCGGCCTCGTCGTGCGGCCGTTCGCGCCGACGACGCACGCCGTGGCCTATATGCTATGGTCGGAAGCCGAGCCGCTGTCGCGCCTGGCCAAGGCGTTTCTCAACGAGGTCCGGAAAGAGAGTGCGCTGCTGGAGCGTACAGCGCCACACCAGCAACATGGGGCAGGAAGCGACTGACCTTAACCTTTACCCGAGGGCACATGGGACGCATCACCATCATCGAGACCGGGCAGGTCCCCCAAAAATATCGCGAGCGCCACGGGTCGTTCCCGGACATGTTCGAGCGCATGGTCCGCGCCGAGGACCCGGCTGCGACGGTCGAGATCGTCAGCATCCCGAACGGTGATGCGCTTCCCGATCCGCGCAATTTGGAGGCGGTGCTGATCACCGGCGCGGCCGCCGGCGTTTATGACGGGCTCGACTGGATCGCGCCGCTGGAAGATTTCGTGCGCACGGCCTACGCCAGCAGGACACCGATGGTCGGCATCTGCTTCGGTCATCAGTTGATCGCGCAGGCGCTCGGCGGCACCGTGCTCAAGTCGGAGAAGGGCTGGGGCATCGGCCGGCACGTCTATCAGGTGCTGCCGGACAACGGTGTCGTCGACGGCGAAGCGGTCGCCATCGCCTGCTCGCATCAGGACCAGGTGATTGAGCCGCCGAACGATGCGCTGACGATCCTCTCCTCCGACTTCACCCCGCATGCCGGCCTGCTCTACGCCAACGGCGCGACGCTCACCCTGCAGCCGCATCCGGAGTTCGACGTCGAGTTTGCGCAAGTGTGCTGCGAGCTGCGCGACGGCAAGGCGCCGGACGCGGTCGTTGCCACCGCGAGGGAGTCGCTGGCGAAGCCGATGGACCACGCCAAGCTTGGTGGGGCGATTACGAGGTTTCTGGCGCGCAAATCCATCCCCTCATCCTGAGGAGCGCGCTTGCGCGCGTCTCGAAGGATCGAGGCCCGGATGCAGCAACGGGGCCTGCATGGTTCGAGACGCCGCTTTGCGGCTCCTCACCATGAGGGGCGAGAGTTGTTTGCAAGGTTCAGAACGGATCCGTCCCCAACCCCGCTACGTCCGCAGGCCTCGGCCCCGGTGCCGGCCAGTGAAACCGCCGGTCCTTCTCTGCAATCGCCACGTCGTTGATCGAGGCCTCGCGCCGCCGCATCAGGCCGTGCTCGTCGAACTCCCACTGCTCGTTGCCGTAGGAGCGGTGCCACTGGCCGCTGGCATCGTGCCATTCGTACTGGAAGCGCACAGCGATGCGGTTTTCATCAAACGCCCAGAGGTCCTTGATCAGGCGGTAGTCGTGCTCCTTCTCCCATTTGCGGGTGAGGAACGCGACGATGGCTTCGCGCCCCTGAAAAACCTCGGAGCGATTGCGCCAGCGGCTGTCCTCGGTATAGGCCAGCGAGACGCGCACCGGGTCGCGCGAATTCCAGGCATCCTCGGCCATGCGCGCCTTTTGCGCGGCGGTCTCACGTGTGAAGGGTGGAAGCGGCGGGCGCGACATGATGGCCTCATCTGTTGGCGGGAGTGCAATCTATCGCCGCGCGCGGGGGAGTCGAGAGGCCGTCCGCTATCGCCCGATCACGAAATCAGATCAGCCTTCATCAAGGCGCGGATGGACTTCGGGATCGGCTGGGCGCGGCCGCCGCTGATGAAAGCGACGCGCACCTCGGCTTTCACCAGCACGTCCTCGCCGCGGCGAACTTCCTGCGCCAGCATGATGGAGGCGCCCTTCACGGCGACCGGCCAGGTCACGACATCGAGCACGTCGTCCATCCGGGCAGGCTTGAGGAAATCGAGATGCATCGAACGCACCACGAAGGCGAAGCTTGCGTCTTCCGACTCGGCCTGCTCGAACAATGCCTGCTGCTCGGCGCCCATCAGCCGCAGATGATTGGTCCGTCCACGCTCCATGAAGCGCAAATAGTTGGCGTGATAGACGATGCCGGAAAAATCCGTGTCTTCGTAGTAGACGCGGACCTGCATGTGGTGGCGGCCGTCGCGGATCTCGCCGTCGAGATGAGCTGTCACGTCGCGAGCCTCTTCGCATTTGGGTAACCAGCCCGTTTTGCGCAAAAATGGCCGGCTGCGCAAGCGTCGCTAGACGACCAAAGGCCCTCGCCCCAGCGTCACCTCGACGATCTCCGGCGGCACGCCGACGCGGAGCGGCATAATGCTGCAACCGAGGCCGCCGGAGATGATGACGTCGCATTTCAGCCGGACATGACCGTAGGCGAGCCGGAGGCCGTGCTGCGGCGTAACCGCCGGCGACCAGCCGAGCAGGCGGACCTGGCCGCCATGGGTGTGGCCGGACAGTTGCAGCGCGACGCGGGCGGGCACGCGCGGCGCGATATTGGGCTCGTGCGCGAGCAGGATGATCGGCGAATCGTCGGTGACCTTGGCAAGCGTCGCGTTGAGATCGTCGGCGCCGAAGCGCCCCGTGCTCCGGAACCGTCGCGCCGGCAGAAAGGCGAGTTGATCGCCGAGGCCGGCGAGCCAGAACGCGCGGCCATCCTTGGTGAGCCGCACGACGTCGTTCTCGTAGACGGGAATGCCGGCCGTCTCCAGCGCGCGATGCGCGACCGTCGGTCCGTGGCCTGCCTGCTGCACGGTCCTGTCGGCCCAATAGTCATGATTGCCCATGACGGCGTGGACGCCGAGCGGCGCTTTCAGGCCGGCAAGCACCTTGGCCCATTCACTCGCCGGAATGATGCGCGTGACCTGGTGCAGGCCGGCGACATAGTCGCCGAGCAGCACGATGATATCCGCGTTGAGCGCATTGGTGCGATCGACGATGGCTTCGATCCGCTCCAGCGACATCCAGGGATCGCAGGCATGGATGTCGGCGATCACGGCGATCTTCAGCGGGAAATCCGCCGGCCATTGCCTTGGGGTTGGATGATAACGGGTGACGCGAAGCCGCAGCATCGGCTCGACGCCGACGCCATAGGCCGCGGTCGAGACGCCGAGGGCGGACAGGCCGCCGATGGAACGGAAGAAATGACGGCGCGTGATCATGGCAGCCCGATCGTGATGCGGCTTCTTGATGCGATCCTATTGGAGCGGAAATGGGGTGCGTTTGTGCAGACCGTCTGCACGAGATCACCGGAAATTCATGACGGTCCGAGCAGTGCGTACTTGCGCAGATCAGTCGTCGCTCTCGTCGGTGCCGAACAGGCCGAACTGTGCCGCCGCATCGCGCGAGGGCTCGCTGATGCCGAGATGGCGGAAAGCGTGCGAGGTGAGCAGGCGGCCGCGCGGGGTGCGCTGCAGATAGCCGCACTGGATCAGATAGGGCTCGATGATGTCCTCGATCGCATCGCGTGGCTCGGACAGAGCGGCGGCCATCGTCTCGACGCCGACCGGGCCGCCGCCATAGTTCTGCGCGATGGTCGTGAGGTAGCGGCGGTCCATGGCATCGAGGCCGGCCGCGTCGACCTCGAGCGCGCTCAGCGCGTGGTCGGCAATCTTGCGATCGATCCTGTCGGCATCGGCCGCCGAGGCGAAATCGCGCACGCGGCGCAGCAGCCGGCCGGCGATACGCGGCGTGCCACGGGCGCGGCGCGCGATCTCGTTGGCGCCATCCGCGCTCATGCCAACGTTGAGCACGCGGGCGCCACGGGTGACGATGCTCTCAAGCTCTTCGATCGTGTAGAAATTGAGCCGGACCGGAATGCCGAAACGATCACGTAACGGATTGGTGAGCAGGCCGGCGCGCGTGGTGGCGCCGACGAGGGTGAATTTCGACAGCTCGATCTTCACCGAGCGCGCCGCCGGGCCCTCGCCGATGATGAGGTCGAGCTGAAAATCCTCCATCGCGGGATAGAGTACTTCCTCCACCGCCGGGCTCAGGCGATGGATCTCGTCGATGAAGAGCACATCGCGCTCTTCGAGATTGGTGAGGAGTGCTGCGAGATCGCCGGCCTTGGCGATGACCGGACCTGATGTGGCGCGAAAGCCGACGCCGAGCTCCTTGGCCACGATCTGCGCCAGCGTGGTCTTGCCGAGACCGGGGGGACCGACGAACAGCACGTGATCCAGCGCCTCGCCGCGCTTGCGCGCCGCCTCGATGAAGATGGACAGATTCTTGCGCGCCTGCTGCTGGCCGACGAAGTCGGACAGCGATTGCGGGCGCAGCGCAGTGTCGCCGACATCATCGCTGCGGCGCTCGGGCGTGACCATGCGGTTGGCCTTGGGATCGCTCACTCAGCGGACTCCCGAAAATCGTAGGTGGGCAAAGGCGCTCTTCGCGCCGTGCCCACCATGTCGCTGATCGCTCTATAGATGGTGGGCACGCTTCGCTTTGCCCACCCTACGAGATTGACCATTTCCGCACTCACTTCGACAGCTCCTTCAGGCCCAGCCGAATGAGCTGCGCGGTCTCGGCGCTCTCGCCGGCGCTGCGCGATGCCGATGCGATGGCCGCGGCCGCCTGCGGCTGGCCGTAGCCGAGATTGACCAGCGCGGAGATCGCATCCGCGACGGGCCGCGGCGCGCGCTGGTCGTCGACGGCGCCAGCGAGGTGCACGACCGCCGGATCGACATTGGCGAAGGCCGGCGCCTTGTCCTTCAACTCGGTGACGATGCGCTCGGCGACCTTGGGGCCGACACCGGGCGTGCGCGCCACCGCGGCCTTGTCGCGCAACGCGATCGCGTTGGCGAGGTCGGACGGCTGCAGCGTGCCGAGCACGGCGAGCGCGACCTTGGCGCCAACGCCCTGCACGGTCTGGAGCAGGCGAAACCACTCGCGCTCCTGGTCGCTGCGGAAGCCGAACAGTTTTATCTGATCCTCGCGGACATAGGTCTCGATCGACAGCACGGCGGCCTCGCCCGGCGAGGGCAGATGCTGCAGCGTGCGCGTCGAGCAGTGCACCTGATAACCGACACCGCCGACGTCGAGGATGACGAAGTCCTCGCCGTAGGAATCGATCAGGCCCTTGAGCTTGCCGATCATAACCCTGCCACCTTCAGCCGCAGCGCGGTGCTCTGGCGATGATGGGCATGGGTGATTGCAATGGCGAGCGCGTCGGCGGCGTCCGCGGAGGGCGGATCGGCCTTGGGCAGCAAGATCTTGAGCATCATCGCGATCTGCTGCTTGTCGGCGTGGCCGGCGCCGACCACCGTCTTCTTCACTTGGTTCGGCGCGTATTCGGCAACGCTGATACCAAACATCGCGGGCGCGAGCATGGCGACGCCGCGGGCCTGGCCGAGCTTCAGCGTCGCGACGCCGTCCTTGTTGACGAAAGTCTGCTCGACCGCGGCTTCCATCGGCTTGTGACCGGAGAGGACGGCGGCGAGCCCCTCATGGATCGCGAGCAGCCGGCTCGCCAGCGGCAAATCGTCGGGCGGCTCCACCGAGCCACAGGCGACGTAGATCAGGCGGTTGCCCTCGGCCTCGATCACGCCCCAGCCGGTGCGGCGCAGGCCAGGGTCGATGCCGATGATGCGAACGGGGCCACGAATCGGGAGCGTCGTCATGGGCCAGTGATAGCGGCTGGCTGCGGTGGGGGAAACAGAAACAGAACGAAAGTAACAGGGGAAAGCCGGTCTCGTAGGAGCGTGCCGCGCTATCCGCCGCACACACCGGCGTCATACCCCGCGAAAGCGGGGTATCCAGTACGCCGCGGCCTGTCCGTATACCTCTGGCGTCTCTGGAATACTGGGTCGCCCGGTCAAGCCGGGCGACGACAGCGGAATTCGGTCCTCAGCCGCCCATCTTCGCCAGCAGCGCGTCCGACACCTCGAAATTGGCGTAGACGTGCTGGACGTCGTCGTGCTCGTTGAGCAGGTCCATCAGCTTCAACAGCTTCTCGCCGGTCTCGTCGTCGACCGCGACGGTGTTCTGCGGCTTCCAGATCAGCGCGGCCTTGCGCGGCTCGCCGAACTTGGCCTCCAGCGCCTTGGCGACGTCGCGATAGCCTTCGGTCGAGGCGTAGATCTCGTGGCCGCCTTCGCTCGAGATCACGTCGTCGGCGCCGGCCTCGATCGCGGCATCCAGCACCGCATCGTCGGAGGCGACGCTGCGGTCGTATTCGATGATGCCGGTGCGGTCGAACATGAAGGAGACCGAGCCGGTTTCGCCGAGATTGCCGCCGGACTTGGTGAAGAAGGAGCGGATGTCGGAAGCCGCACGGTTGCGATTGTCGGTCAGCGCCTCGACGATGACGGCAACACCGCCGGGGCCGTAACCCTCGTAGCGGATCTCGTCATAATTCTCGCCGTCGCTGCCGAGCGCCTTCTTGACGGCGCGCTCGATATTGTCCTTCGGCATGTTCTCCTGGCGCGCCGCGGTGATGGCGGCACGCAGGCGCGGGTTCATGTTGGGGTCGGGCGTCCCCAGCTTGGCCGCGACGGTGATTTCCCGCGCCAGCTTGCCGAACAGTTTCGACTTCTGGGCATCCTGCCGCCCCTTGCGGTGCATGATGTTCTTGAATTGGGAATGTCCGGCCATGCGTGAACTTCTCTAGGGGAATCGTGCCAAGGTGAGCGTGGGGAAGCGCGGCCTTATAGGCCGCCACCCCACCGGAAAGAAAGAGGCTCTACGACTTTAAGGTAACACCGTACTAGCCCCTGCCTAGATGTCAGGCATCGTTAACCCTGATTTCATTCCAGCCTGCGAAAATAGCGTCCGACCGTCCCCCGACAAGAGAGACCTGATGGCATTCGGACTATTTCGGAAGCGTCTGCCGGAAATGGCTGCAACTGCGGCGGTCCCGCAGGCTGCGCAGCCGGTGGCCCATTCCGAGCCTGCCGCGGTCGTCGAAGCCGATTCCGCCAAGGAGATCCTGGAACTGTTGGAACTCGAGCTGGGCGCCATGATTCGCCAGCTCGAGCGCGCCGCCAATTCGGTGGCGGGCGGCGCCGAGGCGACCGCCACGACGCTTGCCGCCATCCGCGACCGCACCGACGCGCTGACCGGCCGGACCAACGCCGCGCAATCGAACGCCTCCACCTTCGCCCATGCCGGCGACAAATTCACCCAGTCGGCGCTGGGCATCGGCGCGCAGGTTCGCGAGGCCGGCAAGCTCGCCGACGAGGCCAGCGCCGCAGCACAGGAAGCCCGCGCCAATGTCGATCGCTTGCGCGAATCCTCGGCCGCCATCGGCAACGTCGTCAATCTGATCGCACAGATCGCGCGGCAGACGACGCTGCTCGCGCTCAACTCGACCATCGAGGCCGCGCGCGCGGGCGCGGCGGGAAGAGGCTTTGCGGTCGTCGCCACCGAGGTCAAGGCACTCGCGGTGCAGACCCAGGGTGCGACCGAGGAGATCACCAAAAAGATCGACGCGCTGCAGCGCGACGCCGCCGGCTCCGCGGATGCGGTGCACCGCATCTCGCAGGCGATCGAGGCCATCCGCCCGGTCTTCGCGACCGTCAACGGCGCGGTCGCCGAACAGAACGCCACCACCAGCGAAGTCTCCGGCAGCGCGACCAGCGCCTCGGAATTCATCATCTCGGTCGGCGAAAGCGCAGCCGAGATCGATGCTGCGACCAAGGCGGCCGAGAGCCACGGCGAGAACGTCGCCAGCGCCGGCAGGGCGGTCACCACCTTCGCGCAGAAGCTGAAATCGCGCTGCGCGGTACTGCTCAAGCAGAGCGAGCACGACGACCGCCGCAAGACCGAGCGGCTGCCCTGCCATCTCAAGTTCGAGACCGCGCGCGGCGTGATGCCGGTCTACGAGATATCGATGGAGGGAGTGCTGATCGGCGGCGCGGATGCGGGCCGCCTTGCATCGCAAGCCATGGTCGAAGGCACCCTCGAAGGCGTCGGCGCCTGCCGCCTGCGCGTGGTCGAGCAATCCAAGGCCGGCGCCCGCGCGCACTTCGTTAGTCCCAATGCCGAGCTCCGCGAGAAGATCGAAGACCGGCTGTGGTCGATCCACGAAGAGAACACGGAATTTGTAACCCGCGCCATGGAAGCGGGCAACGCACTGACCGCGATCTTCGAGCAGGCGGTCGCACGCGGCGAGGTCAAGATCGACGACCTGTTCGACACCGATTATGTCGAGATCGCCGGCACCGATCCGCAGCAGTACCGCACCAGATATCTGGACTGGGCCGACCGCGCGCTGCCGGCGTTCCAGGAAGCTTTTCTGGCAAAGGACCCGCGCCTGGCGTTCTGCGCCATGGTCGATCGCAACGGCTTCCTGCCGGTGCACAACAGAATCTATTCGCATCCGCAGCGCCCGGGCGATGCCGCCTGGAACACGGCCAACAGCCGCAACCGGCGGATGTTCAACGATCCGGCGGGGTTGGCTGCCGCGCGCAACCTGCGCTCGTATCTGGTGCAGAGCTATGCGCGCGACATGGGCAACGGAAATACGGTGATGATGCGCGAGATCGACGTTCCGATCCGCGTGCAGGGCCGGCACTGGGGCGGATTCAGGACGGCCTACAAGCTCTAGTGCGCGCTCAGGCAAGACGCCAAAGCGCGAATCACCTCCTAAGATCGATATTGGAATGGGAATGCCGCGGAGAGCCGGCGAACGGCTCTGACTGGAGGACTCTCAAGACATGTCCGTCGTACAACTTGCAGTACTGGACACCGGCTCCAACCGAACGCTTGCCGAACGGCTGATCGATCAGCTCGCCGACCGCATCGGCGGCCTCGGCGTGGAACTCGCTGACATCGCCGGCAACGTCCAGGAAGTCGCCAACCGCGTCGCGAACCAGTCGGATCGGTTCCATCACCTCCAGGAAACCGCCGAGACGATGGTCTCGGCCAATCACGACATCGCCAATGCGTCACAGGCGGTGCAAACGACGACGTCAGCGGCGGTCGGCGAGATCGCGCAGTCGCGCGGCGCGGTCGACGCCGCGGTCAGCCACATCTCCGAACTCGTCGCAGCCGTGGAGCGGATCGAGGCGCGCTTGAGCGCCGTCGGCTCCGCGCTGGCACAGGTCGCAAAAGTGTCCGGCTCGATCGAGGCGATCGCGAAGCAGACCAATCTGCTCGCGCTCAATGCCACCATCGAAGCGGCACGCGCCGGCAATGCCGGCCGCGGCTTCGCGGTGGTCGCAAGCGAGGTCAAGAACCTCGCGGAAGCCACCCGCCAGGCCACGCACCAGATCTCCGACACCGTGCGCGATCTCGACGGCCAGATCGAAGGCCTGATCGGCGAGAGCAGCGATGCCTCGCAGCGCGCGAAGACCGCCGGCGAAGGCGCCCAGCGGATCTCCGGCATCATCTCGCGGGTCCAGCAGGGCTTCGCCTCCGTGGAAGCGGAGATCGGCAGCGTCACGCGCGCGGCAACCTCCAATCTCGGACATTGCGACACCGTCATCAGCGAGCTGAACGAGCTCGCCAGGGGCGTCGACCTCTCCTCGCGCGATCTCAAGAACGCCGATCAGCGCGTGACCAAACTGCTCGACACCTCCGAAGGCCTGATCGCGCTGATCGCCGACAGCGGCGTCGAGACATCGGATGCGCCGCTGATCCGCATCGTCGTCGAGACCGCCAAGCGGATCTCGGACGAGTTCGAAGCCGCCATCGGCCGCGGCGAGATCACGCTCGACCAGTTCATGGACGAGAACTACCGGGAGATTCCCGGCACCGATCCCAAGCAGTACAACACCAACTATGTCGACTTCACCGACCGCGTGCTGCCCGCGATCCAGGATCCGATCCAGAAATCCGATCCCCGCATCGTGTTCTGCGTCGCCTGGGCCAAGGGCGGCTATCTGCCGACGCACAACCCGAACTACCGCCTGCCGCAGGGCAAGGACCCGGTCTGGAATAACGCCAATTGCCGCAACCGCCGCCTGTTCACCGATCGCACGGTGCAGAAGGTCGCGGCCAACACCAAGCCGTTCCTGCTCCAGACCTATCGCCGCGACATGGGCGGCGGGCAGTTCGTGCTGATGAAGGACCTGTCCTCGCCGATCATGATCCGCGGCAAGCACTGGGGCGCCTTCCGGATGGGCTTTCGGCAGAGCTGACGGGTCGTCGCGACGCGCTTACGACGGCGACGCATGGCGTCCCTGAATCAAAAACCTCGAAAACAACCCCATGCACAGTAGCCGGCGCGAGCAGAATCAATGGCTTAAGCGCCTGATAAAATCGCTCGTCCAGGCGCTCGTGCGGCCGTTGCGCCGTCGGGCAAAACAGGCGCATACTGCTACTATTCCGAAATTTCCATTCCTCCTCTTCCCTCTCCCCTTGTGACAGAAGCCGTTTTCGAGAACGCCGTTAAACTCCCTGAATTCACAAG
The DNA here is from genome assembly GCF_003020115.1 of Bradyrhizobium sp. MOS002. Lineage (GTDB taxonomy): Bacteria > Pseudomonadota > Alphaproteobacteria > Rhizobiales > Xanthobacteraceae > Bradyrhizobium. The sequence continues at coordinate 563,388 of NZ_PYFX01000002.1, read as the reverse complement.
GTAATTTTTCCGCGCAACGCCGCAGAGACTGTCTCAAGCGGTGTCGGGGCCGGGTCCTTTGAAGGGCATAGAAACGTGGGGGACCCCGCAACCCCTTAGATTGAAGATATTTCACCCGGGCATTTTTCAGGTTGCGTTGCGGGTTGGTACTAAATTGTGGGGCATGTTCCAGCAGTCCTCCGGAAGCCCATGACGGTGCGCGATTTCGCATGTCGAAGACATGCGCCCCGCTGTAGAAGCAAGCACATTTGCGGTCGCAAAAGCTCATCATCTCTATCACTTGATGAGGTCTGCTAACCGTGCCAGCGTGATGGTGCACCTCGCGTTGCGATTGGGACCGCATGTTGAAGGCGTTCGCATTATCGATTTGTGCTGGCTTCCTTCTGCGGGCGACTTGTCATGCTGCAGAACTGACCGAAGACACCGCATTCGGCCCCGCGCCAGTCGCGCCAAAAGTTGACTTCCAGTCGCTTCGGATCAAGGGGCTCATCGTTGCGCTGCCCGGCCCGCAGGACACCATCGACCCCGATTTCGCTGGCATCCGATCAAGTCTTGCGGCGCTCGGGATCGGCTACGTCGGCTACACCAACAACAACTTTTACAACAACATGCTGCCTGCAGAACGGAGCACGTTCGGCCAGCAGGTTTATAACGGTCAGAAGCCGACCTTCTTCACGAATAACGTCATGCAGATGACTTACGACCTCAGCAGATACGGGATTTCCGACGGGCAGATCGTGGTTGGCGGCATCTACAACTATGATACCTGGGAGCCCGCCGGGCCGAACGCATTCAGCCTGGCGACGCTCAGTTATTATCAGACCTTCCTGAATCGGCAGGTGGAATTGAAGGTCGGCTATCTAGCCAATGTCGTGGAGTATTGGGGACCATTTCTGGCAGGCAATTTGTCGTCCAGCATTTTTGGACCGAGCGGACAAATTCCGGTCGCGGCGGGTCTAAGCGCCTGGGCCTGGGCGAAACCGGCGATCAACATCAAGGTCAACGGCCCGGAGGGGCTATATGACAAATTCGGTGTGCAGGTGGCGAGCAGCCCGGATGGCCCCTTCGCCGAGAAGGCTGCCAACCCGACCGGCCTGGACTGGTCTACGCCGAACAGTGGATTTCTCGCGATCAACGAGGTTGGCTATCGCAAGGAGGCCGCCCCCGGCCAGCTCGCGACCTGGGTGCGTGCCGCAGCCATCATCAACACCAGCAGATATGTCGATTTCGAATTCGGCGGGCGGAATGCCGGGAATTACGCAGCCTATCTTTTGGCGGATCGACAATTTGTCCAACTTGCTCCAGTCGAAGGTCAGACTGCGAGGGGGTGGTACGCTGGTCTAACCGCGATGTACGCTCCGCCGGAATTCAATCGCGTCAGCGAGTACTATGAGGCACGCCTCTATGGGATAGGTCTGCTGCCCTCCCGGCCGGGCGATATGGTATCCTTGGTTATCTCCTGTAATGTCTTCAGCCAATATCTGGTCGATGCCGCCGTGCGAGGCGGCCAGCTCGCGCATACCGAAAATTTTTCGATAACTGCAGCCTATTATGCACCCGTTGCGCCCGGCATCCGCGTGGGCATCGGGCTCGGATACACCAATAACCCCACGCCGGTGGTCTATACGCCGAAGACCGGGAGTGCCCTCAACGTGTTAGCCAATGCGACGATGTACTGGTGAGGCGACCATCGCGATGACCTCGCTAAAGCGGCGCGTTTGCGTGTGGGTCGCTGCCGTCGTCGTGCTCGTCGTCTCAACGGGTGGCACAACGGCCGAACCCCGGTCTGGCGAGATTACCGCTCAACCGAAAAAGGTTTTGCTGCTTCATACATTCGGCCCGAATTTTGAGCAGGGAGCCGCATGGAGCAGGGAAATTCAGAGAGAACTCAACAAACAATCCCCTTGGCCGCTGAACATTCAGGAACACTCGCTCGTCACGGCGCTGGATGGGGACGACGCCGCCGATGCGAAATTTGTTGAGTATCTTAAGGCGCTCTATGCTCAACGGCCGCCAGATTTGATCGTCGCTCTAGGTGCACCCGCTGCCCTCTTCGTCCAGCAGCACAGGCCAAACCTCTATCCGACAACGCCGATGCTGCTTGCCGCAGTCGAGGTGCGGCGGGTTGAGCCATCCATGTTGTCGGAGCGGGACGCGTTGGCCGGGGCGCGATACGATCAAGTCGCCGCTTTTGAAAACATTTTGCGGCTGTTGCCGGAGACAAAAGCAATCGCGATCATCCTCGGAAACTCCCCCGGTGAGCGCTTTTGGGTTGGCGAGCACCAGCGGATAGTCGGTCCACTGCTGAAGAAAAACAACGTTGAATTGATCTTTTACGGCGAACAGCCGTTAGCGGATATACTGAAGGCAGTTGCGACTTTGCCACCGCACACTGCACTTTTTTATCAGCAGTTGGCGATCGACGGCGCAGGTGCCGTGTATGGGGACAAGGAGCCATTGAGGCGCATCTATGAAGTCGCCAACGCTCCCATTTTTTCATTCGATCAGTCTTATTTTGTCGGTCAGGTCGTAGGCGGTCCGATGTTCTCACCGGCTGAGGGCGCCCAGCCAATGGCTGCTGTTGCCATGCGCATGTTGGGAGGCGAGAAGATCAGCGGCATCAATCCCATCGGATTTTCAGCACCGAAATACGATTGGCGACTACTTCAGCGCTGGAACATCAGCGAGAGTCGCCTCCCGCCGGGGAGCGAAATCATGTTTCGGGAGCAAACTGCGTGGCAGCGTTATTCCTCACAAATCGTGCTGATCACTGCCATTCTTCTCGCGCAAGCTGGGTTAATCTTGGCCCTGCTGAACGCACATCGTCGGCGTCGGTTGGCGGAAGTGCAAGCGCGGCAGCGAATGAGAGAACTTGCCCACGTCAACCGCTTCTCAACCGCTGGGGAACTTACTGCGACGATTGCCCATGAAATAAATCAGCCGCTCGGGGCCATTCTGACGAATACCGAAACGGCACAGGCGATGCTTAAATCCCGCAATCCGGACCTTGCCGAACTAAGTGAAATCCTGGGCGATATTCTGCGGGATGATCAGCGCGCCAGCGAAGTCATTCGAAGGTTACGAAGCCTGATGAAAAAGGCTCCCTTCGACCCGATAGAATTGGACCTCAACGGTGTTGTGCGGGAAACCGTAGATTTTCTTTCAGCACTGGCCATCGCACGACAGATCGAATTGACCAGCCTGACTACGCAGATTGCGCTTCCGATCCTCGGCGACCGCATTCAACTTCAACAGGTTGTTCTGAACCTTGTAATGAACGGCATCGAGGCGATGAAGGATACGCCGCCTGAACATCGCAGCATCAGCATCCGGAGTTCGCGCGTTGAGAAGTTTGCGGAGTTATCCGTGTCGGATCGCGGGCCCGGCATTCCCGAAGACAAATTAAACGAGGTTTTCGAGCCGTTTTTCACCAGCAAGGCGGAAGGCATGGGCATGGGGCTATCCATCGCGCGCACCATTATCGAAGCGCACAACGGGCGCATCTCGGCCGAAAATCGCGATCACGGCGGCGCGAGGTTCCGGATCAGGCTTCCCATTGTCGGTTGACCCAAAACGGGCCGTGCGCCAAACGCGTGGTCGACCCTATCCATCCGAAGGCGGTGCCGGCGATCCTGATCACCGACGAGGAGCGGGACGTGCGGACGCGCGCGCCATGGGATGAGGCCAAGGCCTCGCAGCGACCGCTGCCGGACGACGCGCTGAGGATCGTGATGCGTGGGGCCGACAAAGAGGATAGCGCGGCGGCAGCATGACTGCGATGTCCCTCGCCGGGCGTCTCGTGCGGCCGTTGCGCCGTCGGGCAAAACATGCGCAGGATGCTATTATTCCGAAATTTTCATCCTCTCCTCCTCCCCTCTCTCCTTCGGAACATGCGGCTCCATTTAATTGACTGACACAAAGAGCAAACCGATGTCGGTGTTCGTATAGTGTCCCTTGCGCGCGGTTCCTGATCGCGCGCGTCGTCTCGGTGGGATTTGGCCCGCAGATCGCGACGCGTGGGGGCTGATCCGCTGCCCGGCCTTTGCCCGGTTCTGTGGCCCTGCGCTGGCGGCGCGATGTACGGCCTTCCATCGGCCCGCGCTGGCGCGGGCCGATGCTGTTGTTACCCCGATGAACGATTACTTCTTCTGCTCGGTCGCGGCGCCGGTAGTGGTGCCGTCGCGTGCGTCCCGCCGCTCGTCGCGCCCGGTGCGCCGTTCCTGGCGCCGCTCGGCGCGTCCCGTGCGGCGTTCCTGTCGTCGTTCTGTGCGTCCGCTTCGCCGTTCCTGGCGCCGCTCTGTGCCAGACTTCACCGCGTCTGCGGGCGGCGTCGTTGGCGTGGCAGGCGTGGTGGTGGCTTGGGCTTCCACCTCAGACGCCGTCAGAATTGCTGACGAGGCGACAACTCCAAATGCAGCCGCGCAGCCAAGAAAAGCGAGTGCGCTGCGCCGACAGACCTGTTTGGCGTTTGAATCTTGAACCATTTCCTTGCTCCGGTTTCCTGCCACGGAGCATGTCATTATCGTTGCAAGCCGAATTATTGATCTGGATCAACTTGGCGCGCGCTTCCGAGCCACGCTGGAATATCCACTGACGGTATCGCCACTCTCGGAACGTGAGGGATGATGGTCCCCGCAGTGACAATCAGTCCGTCGTTGAATTTGGTTCGCGCAAAATCCTTCGCCGCAGCTTCGGTCTCAAAAGTCTTGGTTAAGCGCGGATGTCGCCGTTTTGACAACGTGCCATCCGGCGGCACTTCAAAGGTGACGTACCAAGTGTGTTTCATGCCGTGATCGCCCGGTCTCGGTCGCCGGTCCTCGATGACGGGGGGCCCCCTCAGATGCGGCTGAACAAGCATAGCGTGAGCGCAAAGGATGCTGACGTTGACGCAAATCAAAGAAACGTCCTGCGCTCGTCGGGCGCTGCCTGACCCGTTTGCCTAAAGCGGCCTTACTTAGCTGCGACCGGATTGCCCGTGTCGTGTTGCGACTGGGCCTCGGCGGCCAAGGCCAGCTTTAGCCACTCGTCGGCGAACAACAGCCACTGTGCCTTGCTGGATGGGCTGTTAGCCTTGGCCGCCTCAGCTCGACATTCCTCGTACTGCTCGCGGTAAATCCTGCCCCCATTCACGCACGGATGTTATCCAACCAAGTAACACTGGGAATATGCGATTTCGGCATGCCTTGTTGCAGATCAACGCTTGGCACTATGCAGTTTGTGCCAAGCGGAACTTCATCTTCGACGGGATTATCCTCCGGTCGTGATGCCTGCCGCTCTCGCGGTGTCGCGCGCCTGCCGCCATCGGTGCGGTGCCTGCCGTCCCGTCGCCTACCGCCGTGGTGACGATGACGCGGTGATGGTGCGAGCCGTTGCCCGTCCTAACCTCAAGAAACTGGGAGGTTTAATCCATCGTGGGTAAACCTTTGCCGCGCGCCAGCAGTGCGCGGGTTCGATTGATCTACATCAACCTCCCGCCGCGGAGAGAGCCGCAATCTCGCGAGCGGGGCTTAAAGGATTCATGGAAGGGTTCCGTTATGCTCCGCTATATTCTCGCTCCTCTCGCCGCTTTCGTTTTGCTCATCGCCTGCTTGATCCCCGATGATGCCGAGGCTCGACGCGGCGGAGGTGCCTATCGGGGTGGCGGCGGTTACCGCGGCGGTGCGGTCGCAGTTCGAGGACCGCGAGGCGGCGGCGCTGTTGCGGTGCGCGGCGCAGGCTATCGGGGCTACGGCTATCGGGGCGGTTATCGCGGCTACGGCTATCGGGGCTACGGTGTGGGAGCGGCAGCGGTAGGCGCGGCTGCCGTTGGCGCTGCTGCGTACCGCCGCAGTTGCTACGATGCTTACGGAAACTATATTTGCGCCTATTAATCCGTGGCGACGCGCGATAGCGCGGCTTGACCCTCTGTGCGCGCAAGCGCTGGCGGTGACCGTCCGACGATGGCGACCTGCGCCATCGGGCTGCAGGTACTCTGCACGACCTGGCCTATCGCGGGGACCGCGCGACGCCCCGCTATGAATATATTTGCAAATCATCACACCGGCCTAAATTACACAGCTATGTGCACCCAAGGCGGTGCGCGATGCAGCGGCTCTCGAAAGCGGGCGTTGACCGTCGTCGCGGCGGTCGTCATCAAGTTGGATCAGACGGCGCCCAACTCCCACGCCACTCTTGCGGACCTGTTTGTATCAGAATTGCCCTGTAATTTCCCCTTGTCTCCACTTATTGATAATCTAATCGAGCGGATACGGTACTCCACTTGGATCGGGGCTCGGAGTGCGATGCTTTTCTGGCTGCCTCCCTCATGGCAAACCTGTCGGGTGCGGAGCTTCACCGCTGCGTTGACCATCGCTTTGTTGATCGCGACGACAGGCCAAAGTCCGGCAGCTGATCCACAGCCAAAGCGAGTACTGATGCTGCATTCATTCGGTCTTAGGTTCAGACCTTGGACTGATTATTCGGAAGCCCTTCGCGCCGAGCTAAGCCGACGGGCATCCATTGAATTTCAAGACCAATCGCTGGTGAATGCCCGGCGAAGCAGCGACAAGTCAGACGCCCCATTTGTCGAGTATCTTCGTTCCCTCAATATAGACCAGCCGCCCGACCTGATCGTCGCGATCGGTGCGCCTGCTGCCAATTTCGTGCAGGCGCACCGCAAGGACCTCTTTCCAACCACGCCGATGCTGTACACCCTGGTAGAGCGACGCCGCGTGGACTTCGATAAATTGACCAAGTACGACACTGTCGTGGCAATCACGAACGACGATCCCGTTTTCTTTGAAAATATCCTGCAGGTCCTACCTCAAACAACTATGATTGCCATCGTAGTCGGTGCTTCGCCGAGCGAAACCTGGTGGCGTAACGAGGTCGCCAAGTCCACCGCGCGGTTCGCGGATCGTGTCCAGTTTCGATGGTACAATGAACTTTCCTTCGAAGACATGCTTAAGGATGCGGCCAACCTTCCCCCGCACAGTGCGATTTTCTGGATCGGATTGAATGTCGATGCGGCGGGAGTGGCGCATGAGGGTAACACTGCGTTTACCCGATTTTACAGCGTAGCCAACGCACCCATCTTTTTTCACGACGAAAGTTTTTTTGGAGAGGGCATCGTCGGTGGACCAATGCAGGTCGTCGCCAGACAAAGCAAGCAGGCGGCGGAAGTCGCGCTTCGCATCCTTAACGGCGAAAATGTTGCCGACATCAAGCCGACTTTTGTCCAGCTGGCCGCGCCTATGTTCGACTGGCGACAAATGCAGCGGTGGGGAATCGCCGAGCGCAATCTGCCGCCCGGTAGCGCCGTCTACTTCCGGGAGCCCACGTTGTGGGAGCGATATTGGTGGCAAATCACGTTCACTATCGCGCTTGTCCTCGCGCAAGCGGGACTGATCGCGCTTTTGCTATTTGAGCATCGTCGGCGTCAATTCGCCGAAGTACAGTCGCGACAGCGCATGGCTGAACTGGCCCACGTTAATCGCTTCGCGACCGCTGGCGAACTGACCGCCTCGATTGCTCACGAGATCAACCAGCCGCTTGGGTCTATTCTGACGAACGCCGAAACCGCAGCCGCGATCCTGCAATCGCAGCGTCCCGATATCGCTGCACTTTCCGATGTTGTGGAACTCAGGGAAATTGTAAACGATATTTTGCAGGATGACCGGCGTGCCACCGAGGTCATTCGCAGGATGCGCAGCCTCCTAAAAAAGGCGCCGTTCGAATTGAAGAAATTGGACCTCAATGAGGTTGTGCAAGAGACGGTCAGATTTCTTTCGGCGCTAACCGTCAGCCGAAAATTCGAAATGGTCAACGCGATCACGTCCGATGCGCTACCGATCCTCGGCGACCGCATTCAGCTTCAACAAGTCATTTTAAACCTTGTGCTGAACGGGGTCGAGGCTATGAAGGACACGCCTCACGAAAGCCGCACTATCAGCATCCGGACTGCGCGCGTCGATCAATTTGCCGAGCTATCCGTATCAGATTGCGGACCCGGCATTCCAGAAGACAAATTGAAACAAGTTTTCGAGCCGTTTTACACCAGCAAAGCGGAAGGCATGGGCATGGGCTTGTCCATTGCGCGCACCATTATCGAAGCCCACAACGGGTTCATATCAGCGAGCAATCGGGAGCACGGCGGTGCCTCGTTCACGATCAGGCTTCCCTTTGTCGGTTGATCCAAGACGGCGCCCGTGGGCGGAACGCGCCGCGATCGAGCCGATCCATCCAAAGGGTATTCCGGTGATCCTGACAACCGACGAAGAGCGCGATGTGTGGATGCGCGCGCCGTGGGATGGGCTAAGGCATTGCAGCGACCTGCCGGCGCCATCGTTCTTACCCAACTTGCGAATCTCCCCTGCGGCCATCCTTCGAGACGCCCGCCTCCGGCGGGCCCTCAGGATGAGGACGGAGTTTGTGGCAGCAATTTCGACAGGCACGGCTGCCCGTCAGCCTCATCCTGAGGAGACCGCGACGCGGTCGTCTCGAAGGCCGAGGCGCTCGCTCAGGCCCCGCCCTGCTCATATGCGATAATCCGCGCCGTCGATCGACTTCCACAATCGCACGACTTTCGTCATCGCATGATTTTGCGTATTCGCACGATCATCTGCGGTGACCAACGACGCCTGTGAAGAAAAAGCGTCAAAAAATGACGCTTATCATATCAATTAGCCCAAAATCACCGCAGCGATCGCCGCACAAATTCGTGAACGTCATGGCCTGACGCGCTCACCGCGCAAATATGCATTGCCGGACATGTCGACGCTTCATCGTTTCGCATCGATATGATTATTGTGCGCGCAAATTCGCTGACTAGATCGCCGCAAGCGATCGAGCGAGCAAGGGGATGCATATGGCAACTGTTCTCACCATCAACGGCGAAACGAAATCGTTCGACGCGCCACCTGACATGCCGCTGCTGTGGGTCCTGCGCGACGTCCTCGGAATGACCGGCACGAAATTCGGCTGCGGCATCGCGCAATGCGGCGCCTGCACCGTGCATGTCGACGGCAAGGCGGTGCGCTCCTGCGTGCTGTCGGTCAGCGCCGTCGCGAACCGCGCCATCACCACCATCGAAGCCGTCGGCAACACGCCATCGGGCGCGAAGGTACAGAAAGCCTGGCTCGATGCCGAAGTGGTCCAGTGCGGCTATTGCCAGTCCGGCCAGATCATGGCTGCCGCCGCATTGCTGGCGGCAACGCCCAATCCTGACGATTCCGACATCGACGCCGCGATGGCCGGCAACATCTGCCGCTGCGGCACCTATGTGCGCATCCGCGAGGCGATCAAGCACGCCGCCAACGGCCAGTCCTGAGGTCCGCCATGAATGCACACAACAACGTTTCCCGCCGCGCGCTTCTGACCGGCGGCCTCGCGAGCGGCTTCCTGCTCGCCTTCCACCTGCCGCTGCGCGCCGCCCCCAACGAGCCAGTGCAGCCGGAGGACAAGACCGACGGCAAGTTCGCGCCGAATGCCTTCATCCGCATCGATCCCGAAGGTCTGACCACACTGGTGATGCCGCAGGTCGAGATGGGACAGGGGATCTACACCGCGGTCTCAATGATCCTGGCGGAAGAGCTCGACGCGGACTGGTCGAAAGTCCAACTGCTGCACGCTCCGGCCAACGAGAAGCTCTACGGCAATCCCATTTTCATCATTCAGGCCACCGGAGGCTCCACGTCGGTGCGGGCGTTCTGGAAACCGCTGCGGGAAGCCGGCGCCAGCGCGCGCGCCATGCTGGTGCAGGCCGCAGCCGCGCAATGGGGAGTCGATCCCGCCAGTTGCACGACGTCGAAGGGTGCGGTGACCCACAAGGCCAGTGGCCGGACGCTTGCTTACGGGGCGCTCGCGGCTGCCGCAAGCAGCCAGACGCCGCCCAAGGACGTCCCGCTCAAGGACCCCAAGGATTTCGTCTATATCGGCCAGCCGTTCAAGCGGCTCGACACACCTGACAAAGTCAACGGCAGGGCCGTCTACGGCATCGACGCCATCGTGCCGGACATGAAGTTCGCAACGCTGGCGCAGTGCCCGGTTTTCGGCGGCAAGATCGGCAAGGTCGATGACCGTGCCGCGAAGAAGATTCCGGGCGTGCGGCAGATCGTCGTGCTCGACGACCTCGTCGCCGTCGTCGGCGACCACATGTGGGCGGCGAAGAAAGGCCTGGATGCGCTCGACATCGAGTGGAACGAGGGACCGAACGCGAAGATCAATTCGAAAGCGATCTGGGACGATCTGCGCGCCGCCAGCGCAAAGGACGGCGTGGTCGCCAAATCCACCGGTGACATCGCCAAGGGCCTCGCCTCCGGCGAAAGGATCGAGGCTTCGTTCGAGCTGCCGTTCCTCGCCCACGCAACGATGGAGCCGTTGAACGCCACGGTGCATTGCAAGCCCGACTCCTGCGAGATCTGGACCGGAACGCAAATCATGGCGCGGGTGCAGTCGGAGGCGGCCAAGGCCGCCGGGCTTCCGGTCGAGAAGGTGACCGTCAACCAGCACCTGCTCGGTGGCGGCTTCGGCCGCAAGCTCGAGCCCGACATGGTGGTCACGGCGGTCCGCATCGCCAAGAAGGTCGACGGGCCGGTCAAGGTGGTGTGGACCCGCGAGGAAGACATTCAGCACGACGTCTATCGGCCGGTCTATCGCGACACGATCGCAGCGACCCTGTCCAACGGCAAGATCGCCAGCTGGAAATACAAGATCACCGGCGCTGCGATCATCGCGCGCTGGCTGCCGCCGGCGTTCCAGAAGGGCATTGATATCGACGCGGTCGATAGCGCCACCGACGTGCCCTACGAGATCCCGAACTTCCACGTCGAATATGTGCGGGCCGAACCGCCGGCGATACCGACCGGGTTCTGGCGCGGGGTGGGACCCAACAACAACGTGTTTGCGGTCGAATGCTTCGTGGACGAACTGGCGCGCAAGGCGGGCAAGGACCCCGTCGAGTTTCGCCGTGGCATGCTGGCCAATCAACCGCGCTTCCTGTCGGTCCTCAATCTCGCGGCAGAGAAGGCCAATTGGGGGCAACCCTTGCCGGCGCGCGTCGGGCGCGGCGTGTGCCTGCAGCCGTCGTTCGGAAGTTTCATCGCAACCGTGGTGGAAGCGGAGGTCGACGAGCAAGGCGAGGTCAATCTGCGCCGTGCGACCTCGGTGGTGGATACCGGCATCGCCGTCAATCCCGATACGATCGTGGCTCAGGTCGAGGGCGGGCTGATCTTCGGCCTGACCGCCGCGCTCTACGGCGAGATCACCATCGACAAGGGGCGCGTCCAGCAATCCAACTTCAATGACTACCGGATGTTGCGGATCAACCAGACACCCAAGATCGAGGTTCACGTCGTCAAGAGCGGCGAGGCGCCCGGCGGAATTGGCGAGACCGGCACGACAGCCGGCCCGCCGGCACTGCGCAACGCCATTTACGCGGCAACCGGCGTCGCACTGCGGCGCCTGCCGATCGATCGGAAACTGCTGGCTGCGGGGAAAAAGGCATGAGCGGCAAGATGCGTATCCTCACTGGCCTCGTCGTGATCGCCATTGTCGCGGTGGTATCAGGCGTCTGGATCATTCGCGGGCCCGGCCCGCTCGATTTTGCCGGCGGCACAAAAGTGGCGCTGGCGGATTACCGTGCCGGCAAACCGACCGGCGTACCGGCCAAGCTGGAGAAGGCGAGCCTGGTCGAACGCGGCGAATATCTCGCCAAGGCCGCCGACTGCATGGTCTGCCACACCAAGCCGGGCGAGAAGGACTATTCCGGCGGGCTCGGCTTCAAGCTGCCGTTCGGCACGCTCTATTCCACCAACATCACGCCGGACAAGGACACCGGCATCGGCAATTACAGCGACCAGGATTTTCTCAACGCCGTCCAGCGCGGCAAGCGCCATGACGGCGCCCGCCTCTATCCGGCGATGCCGTACACGTCCTACACCTATATGACCGACGAGGACGTGCTGGCGGTGAAGGCCTATCTGTTCAGCCTTCCGGCGGTGCGCGCGAAGCCGCCGGAGAACACGCTGTCGTTCCCGTTCAACCAGCGCTGGGCGATGATTGTCTGGTCGGCCGTGTTCAATCCAGATACGCGCTTTGCGCCCGATACATCGAAAAGCCCGGAGTGGAATCGCGGTGCCTATCTCGCGGAGGCGCTGGCGCATTGCGGCGAATGCCATACGCCGCGCAATCTCGGCTTCGCGCTGGACAACCGCAAGAAATTCGCAGGCGCGATCACGGCCGGCTGGCGCGCCTTCAACATCTCCTCCGACAAGGCCACCGGCCTCGGCAGCTGGCGCGACGAGGACCTGATCGCCTATCTGTCGCTCGGCCATGCGCCGGGCCACGGCTCGGCGTCGGGTCCGATGGGCGAAGCGGTCGACCACAGTTTTAGCCAGTTCGCGCCCGAGGACATCCGAAGCATCGTTGCGTACTTGCGCAGCGTGCCGCCGCAGCCCTCGCCCGACCTGCCCGCAACCACCGCGCCGGTCGCACCCGCCTCGCACAAGGATGGCGTCACGGCGGACGCACGCGGCAAGAAGGTGTTCGCCAGCGCCTGCGCCAGCTGCCATGGCTGGAGCGGCGAGAGCCCGGTCTCGCCGATGGCGACGCTGACCGGCACCTGGGCCGTCAACGACCCCGCCGCCACCAACGTCGCGCAGATCGTGCTGTCAGGCACCAAGCGCCACACGCCGGACGGAGCGCTGTCGATGCCGGCTTTCGGTGAGGCGTATACCGACGACGAGATCGCGGCGGTGGCGAATTACGTCACGACCCGGTTCGGTGCGAAGGGCTCGAGGCTGACGGCGAAGGACGTGGCGGAGTTGAGGGAGCAGACGGCGGAGTGATGCAAGGTTCGCATCACCCTCCGGCGTCGTCCCGGCGAAGGCCGGGACCCATAGCCACTGGCAGGAGTTTGGCGAAGACTGGTCGTTCGGGATTGCCACCGTCCGCGACCGATAGATCACGCGGTATGGGTCCCGGCCTTCGCCGGGACGACACTGAGTTTGCGGAGCTAGCTCAACCAGAATCTCGGCGTCGCCGGCTCCAGCCTGCCGCCTGCGCGCACCGGTGCAATCCGCAGCGCAAGTCCGGTCGCGTCATCCGTCTCCACGGCGACGCCGCTCAGCGTCGCGGCGCCCGCTGCCGGCTCGAAGCGGCCTGACGGAATCCCGGAGGTGAACCTGCGCAGCGGCTCTTCCTTCTGCATGCCGATGATGGAATCGTAGTCGCCGGTCATGCCGGCGTCGGTCATGTAGGCGGTGCCGCCCGACAGGATCTGGTGGTCGGCGGTCGGCACATGGGTGTGGGTGCCGACGACGAGGCTGGCGCGGCCGTCGCAGAAGAAGCCGATGCCCTGCTTCTCGCTGCTCGCCTCGCAGTGAAAATCGACGACGATGGCGTCCGCGGCAATGCCGAGCGGGCAGGCGCCGAGCTCGCGCTCCAGCGCTGCGAAGGGATCGTCGAACGGGGTCATGAAGACGCGGCCGAGCGCGTTGACGACCAGCGCGTGCTTGCCGTTCTTGGTCTCGACCAATGCGGCGCCGCGGCCGGGCGTGCCGCGCGGATAGTTCGCGGGCCGCACCAGGCGCTCGGCGCGCTCGATGAACACCAGGGCTTCGCGCTGGTCCCAGGAGTGATTGCCGAGCGTCACCGCGTCGGCGCCGGCGTCGAGAAACTCCTGATAGATCGCTTCCGTGATGCCGAAGCCGCCGGCGGAATTCTCGCCGTTGACGACGACGAAATCGAGCGACCAATCCTTGACCATGCCGGGCAGATATTCGGCGATGGCGTTGCGGCCGCTACGGCCGACGACATCACCCACGAACAGAATGCGCAACTTCAGAACTCCGGAAATCGAATACGTCCGATTCCGTTAGCACATAATCCAGCGCCACGTCGTGGGCTAGTGCCGGAACCGCCTTGATCTCCTGCGCTGCAAAAGCGAGCCCGATGCCGACGATGGTCTTGGTTTTTCGCAGATGCGCGAAGGTGTGGTCGTAGTGCCCCGCGCCATAGCCGATGCGATGGCCGAGACGATCGAAGGCAGCGAGCGGCGTCAGCATGATGTCGGGAATGACTTCAGCGGCCCCAGGCGACGGCTCGGGAATGCCGAGCGGGCCGAGCATCAGGCGATCGTTCGGATGGAAGACGCGGAAGATCAGCGACTGGCCGCGCGCGGTGACGCAAGGCAGTGCCAGCCTGGCGCCCTGCTCGGCGAGCGTCTTCAGCAGCGGCATCGGATCGATCTCGCTGCGGATCGGCGAATAGCCTGACACGATGCTGCCAGGCAGGAGCTGGAACGGCAGCCCGCGCTTGGCGAGCTTGGCTGCGGCAGCGGTGCGTTTCTTGTCGCTCAGCGCATCGCGCGCCGCGAGGGCTTTGGCACGGAGTTCGGCTTTGGTGTTGGACATGCGCGCTTGCTCCGAAGGCGGAGTCTTGCTCCGCCGTCATCGCCCGCGGAGGCGGGCGATCCAGTATTCCAGAGACGCCAGTAATCAAACATCGACGCCACGGCGTACTGGATGCCCCGGTCAAGCCGGGGCATGACACTGCCGGTTTGTCGTGAGCCATTCGACAAAAACGCATTGCCAAGCAAACAAAAGTGCGAAGCCGCGAACGCCGTTGAAGCACTCGATCCCGGAGTTCCCTACGAAAGTAGGTGGGCACCATATGTCCGAGCCCACGGGCTCGGCCAGGGACAGTTCCCTAAAGGATCGATAAGGCCCCGGGGATAATGGCTCCTGACGCGCGTCGCAGCCCCGCTCGGGCAATGTAACAACGATGCTGACGAATCGCCAGCCCGGTGAACGGTCAGCCGATGGCGATCCCGTTGCCGACGGTCCGGTTCAGGACCTGGGTCGACTTCTCGATGCGCTCGGCCGCAGAGTTCAGTGCGTTCACGACCGCGGTCTGGGTCAACCGGGCGCGCTCGACGGCGGCGTTGCGGAAATCCCGCAGTTCGGTCAGCTCCTGCTCCATGGTCCGGATGCGGTTGCCGGCGTCGACCAATTCGTCGCAGACAGTCAGCGCCGCCATCACGGTAAGCCTGGCATCACCGATCTCGCCGAACTTTCCGCGCAGCGACTGAATCCGCGTCTCCAGGCTTTCGGCGAGCTTGAGCAGCCGCACCTCCTGGCCCTCCTCGCAGGCCATGCGGTATTGCCGGCCATTGATGGTGACGTTGATGTGGCTCATCCATCCTCTCCGGTATCGAGCACCGAACGTATCGTGACGATCGCGGAATCCAGCCGATCGGAGATCTCGCGGCTAGAGCGCTCGAGCTTGCGCGCCTTCACCAGCGCGCCATCGAGTTCGTCGGCAAGCCGCGAGCGGTCAGCGCCCAGCGCCTGAATCCGCGCCGCGAGCTCGTTCTCGTCGCGATCGGCATCGCGCCGCCGCTCCACCGCGCTTTCGAGCGAGTCGAGCGCCGCCATGAGCCTGCGGGTCGCGATCTCGATCTCGACGGCCGAGGACTCGGTCATGGCAGAGCTGTTGGATACGCGATCGTTCATGCAGTCAGCGGCGGAACCTGTGGCCTATCCCTTGGACTTTTCCTTTGGGCATTTACCTTGGAGCTTGCCGTCCGGCAAAAGACTCGGTTCGGCAAGCGGTTAGAAGCAGAAATTTACGTGGCAAGCTAGCGGAGCGCAACGCCGCCACGAAACTATGCACTGATAGATCGGGATGGGCTTCATCCCGATCTATCAGTTCCTGCCGGGCATGATCTGGCCGGAAAACCGGCCTCCACTTTTCCGGATCATGCCGTAAGCAACTTTTACCGCCAAACCGGCGTTTGATTGCCTTGGCCTGTCGGAACCGAGATGCTATCCCAGCCGCGACCCCAGCGGCCGAAAGGCTCCTTCCGGCGCGGCCAAATCCAGCCACAAGCGCCTCATTTCAGACGGATTTTCAGACATGACGCAGGTCGATCACAACCGTATGGCCAATGCGATCCGCGGCCTTGCCATGGACGGCGTCGAGAAGGCGAAATCGGGTCATCCCGGCCTGCCGATGGGCGCCGCCGACATGGCGACCGTGCTGTTCACGCAATTCCTGAAATTCGACGTCGCCGCGCTGGACTGGCCGGACCGGGACCGCTTCGTGCTCTCGGCCGGGCACGGCTCGATGCTGCTCTATTCGCTGCTGTATCTGATCGGCAGCCCCGAGATGACGATCGACCAGCTCAAGAATTTTCGCCAGTTGGGATCGCTGACGCCGGGACATCCCGAGCACGGCCACACCAAGGGCATCGAGACCACCACCGGTCCGCTCGGCCAGGGCATTTCCACCGCCGTCGGCATGGCGCTCGCCGAGAAGATGCTCGCCGCCGAGTTCGGCAAGAAGATCGTCGACCATCACACCTACGTGCTGGCCTCGGACGGCGACCTGATGGAAGGCGTGTCGCAGGAAGCCATCGCGATGGCCGGGCACTGGAAGCTCAACAAGCTGATCGTGCTCTACGACGACAACGGCATCTCGATCGACGGCCCGACCTCGATCTCCGACTCCGTCGACCAGGTGAAGCGGTTCAAGGCGTGCGGCTGGGCCGCCGAGAAGATCGACGGCCACGACCAGGCCGCGATATCAGCCGCGATCACGCGCGCGCAGAAATCAAACAAGCCCACGCTGATCGCCTGCCGCACCACCATCGGCTTCGGCGCCCCGCACAAGGCCGGCACCAACAAGGTGCACGGCGAGGCGCTCGGCGCCGACGAACTCAAGGCCGCCAAGGAAAATCTCGGCATTTCGCTGGAGCCGTTCTCGGTGCCCGACGACGTGCTGAAGGCCTGGCGCGCGGCCGGCAGCCGTGGCGCGGCGGCACGACAGGAATGGGAAGCAAGGCTCGGTGAACTCGGCAGCCGCAAGCGCGCCGAGTTCGAGCGTCGCCTGCGCCACGAGCGGCCAGCAGCGCTGGCAAAGGCGTTCAAGGGCTACAAGAAGGAGCTGTTGGAAAAGCCGATGAATGCGGCGACCCGCAAATCCTCCGAAGCCGTGATCGAAGTGATTGCCGGCGCGATGCCGATGGAATTTCTGGCGGGCTCGGCCGACCTCACCGGCTCCAACAACAACAAGGCGAAGTCGGCGACTGCGTTCTCGGCCAAGACGCCGAAGGGCCGCTTCATCCATTACGGCATCCGCGAACACGGCATGTGTGCGGCGATGAACGGCATCTTCCTGCACGGCGGTTTTGCGCCGAACGGCGCGACCTTCCTGGTGTTCACGGATTATGCGCGGCCCGCGATGCGGCTCGCCGCGTTGATGGGGACCGGGGTCGTTTATGTGATGACCCATGATTCCATCGGTCTCGGCGAAGACGGCCCGACTCATCAGCCGGTCGAGCATCTCTCGGCGCTTCGCGCCATTCCGAACATGCGCGTGTTCCGCCCTTGCGATTCCATCGAGGTCGCCGAGTGCTGGGAGCTCGCGCTCAACCGCATCGACGGTCCGACAGTGCTGGCGCTGACCCGGCAGAACCTGCCGCAACTGCGCACCACCGCACCGAACGAGAGCCCCTGCCGGTTTGGTGCCTACGAGCTGGTGGCCGCCCAGGGCGAAGCCAAGGCGACGCTGTTCGCCTCGGGCTCCGAAGTGGAGATGGCCGTGGCCGCCCAGAAGCAGCTCGCCGAGCGCGGCATTCCGACCCGGGTGGTTTCGGTTCCCTCGCTCGAGCTGCTGCTAGCGCAACCAAAGGAGCGCCGCGACGAGATCATCGGCAACGCCCCCATCAAGGTCGCGATCGAGGCCGCCGTGCGCTGGGGCTGGGACGCCGTGATCGGCCAGGATGGCGAATTTATCGGCATGCACTCCTTCGGCGCCAGCGCCCCTCTCAACAAGGTATTCCAGCACTTTGGCATTACCGCCGAGGCCGCGGTTAACGCCGTTCTGAAACGCGTTTCCTGAGAGTTGAGATTGCCGAAAAAAAGGACTACCTAACTCTCATATGATCAAGCCCCGCCCGGCCGAACCGGGCGTCCGCCCTAAAAAAACCCTCGCAGGCGCGCTAGCGCGTTGTGCGGGATGACAACGGTCATTGAAGGAGACGAAACATGGCAGTCCGCGTCGGAATCAACGGTTTTGGCCGCATCGGCCGCAACATCCTGCGGGCCATCGCCGAGTCCGGCCGCAAGGACATCGAGGTCGTCGGCATCAACGACCTCGGCCCGGTCGAGACCAACGCTCATCTGCTTCGCTTCGACAGCGTCCATGGCCGCTTCCCCGGCACCGTGACCGTCGATGGCGACACGATCAGCCTCGGCGGCAACAAGATCAAGGTGACCGCCGAGCGCGATCCCTCGAAGCTGCCCTGGAAGGATCTCGGCATCGACATCGCGATGGAATGCACCGGCATCTTCACCTCGAAGGACAAGGCCTCTGCGCATCTGACCGCCGGCGCCAAGCGCGTGCTGGTCTCCGCGCCCGCCGACGGCGCCGACGCCACCATCGTCTACGGCGTCAACCACGACACGCTGACCCGGGAACATCTGGTCGTCTCCAACGGCTCCTGCACCACCAACTGTCTTGCGCCGATCGCCAAGGTGCTGAACGACCTCGTCGGCATCGAGACCGGCTTCATGACCACCATCCATGCCTATACCGGCGACCAGCCGACGCTCGACACCATGCACAAGGATCTCTATCGCGGCCGCGCGGCTGCGATGTCGATGATCCCGACCTCGACCGGCGCGGCGAAGGCGATCGGCCTCGTGCTGCCGGAACTGAAGGGCAAGCTCGACGGCGTCGCGATCCGCGTGCCGACCCCGAACGTCTCGGTCGTCGACCTCAAGATCGTCGCCAAGCGCGCCACCGACGTCAAGGAAATCAACGCGGCGATGAAGCGCGCCTCCGAGCAGCAGCTCAAGGGCATCCTCGGCTACACCAGCGCGCCGAACGTCTCGATCGACTTCAACCACGACCCGCACTCCTCGACGTTCCACGAGGACCAGACCAAGGTGCAGAACGGCACGCTGGTGCGCGTGATGTCCTGGTATGACAACGAGTGGGGCTTCTCGAATCGCATGGCGGACACCGCCGTTGCGATGTCGAAAGTGATCTAAGCAACACGCGTCACGGCACAGCCGGAGAACGCCATGACCTCGCAACTCGTCGCCCTCGCGCTCCTCTTGGCGTTGATGGGCGGCCTGTTGTTCCTGTTCTTGCGATCGGGCTTGAAGATCAAGCCCGATCCGGATCGGAAGATCGAGGACTGGCCCAACATTACCCAAGGCGGTTCAGGGGATCCCTCGTGACCAACAAATTCCACACCCTCGACGATGTCGACGTGAAGGGCAAGCGCGTGCTGCTCCGCGTCGATCTCAACGTTCCCATGGACAACGGCCGCGTCAGCGACGCGACCCGGCTCGAGCGCGTGGTGCCGACCATCACCGAAATCTCGGACAAGGGCGGCAAGGTCATCCTGCTGGCGCATTTCGGCCGGCCGAAGGGACGCGATGCCAAGGAGTCGCTCAGGCCGGTTGCCGAGGCGCTCGCGAAGGTGGTGAAGAAGCCCGTCGCCTTCGCCGACGACTGCATCGGCGAACCCGCCGCCACGGCGGTCGCGGCTCTGAACGACGGCGACATCCTCTGTCTGGAAAACACCCGCTTCCACAAAGAGGAAGAGAAGAACGATCCCGCCTTCGTCGCGGAGCTCGCAAAACTCGGCGACATCTGGGTCAACGACGCGTTCTCGGCCGCGCACCGCGCCCACGCCTCGACCGAAGGCCTCGGCCACAAGCTGCCGGCCTATGCCGGCCGCACCATGCAGGCCGAACTGGTCGCGCTGGAGAAGGCGCTGGGCTCACCGACCAAGCCCGTCATCGCGATCATCGGCGGCGCCAAGGTCTCGACCAAGATCGACCTGCTCGAAAACCTGGTGACCAAGGTCGACGCGCTGGTGATCGGCGGCGGCATGGCCAATACCTTCCTGCACGCCCAGGGCGTCGGCATCGGCAAGTCGCTGGCCGAGAAGGATCTCGCCGCGACCGCGCTGCGCATCATGGAAAAGGCGGAAGCCGCCAATTGCGCCATCATCCTGCCGGTCGACGCCACCGTCGCCTATCACTTCGCGGCCAACGCGCCGTCGCACGCCTACGGCCTCGACGCGATCCCGGCCGACGGCATGATCCTCGACGTCGGCCCGCAATCGATCGCACGCGTCCACGCCGCGATCGACGATGCGGCGACGCTGGTCTGGAACGGACCGCTCGGTGCCTTCGAGATGCAGCCGTTCGACCGCGGTACGATGTCCGCCGCCAAGCATGCGGCCGAGCGCACCAAGGCCAAGAAGCTGATCTCGATCGCGGGCGGCGGCGACACCGTCGCGGCCCTCAACCAGGCCCACGTGGCCGGTCAGTTCACCTATGTCTCGACCGCCGGTGGCGCATTTCTTGAATGGATGGAAGGCAAGCCCCTGCCCGGCGTCGAAGTTCTGCGCATCAAGTAATCGGTCGGCAAATCGTCAGCCGCCTTCAAGCAGTGGCCTTGCAGGCCCAAACGGGAGAAAAACACAGATGGCTCGGATCACGTTGCGTCAATTGCTCGACCATGCGGCGGAGAACGATTACGGCGTCCCGGCCTTCAACATCAACAACATGGAGCAGGCGCTGGCGATCATGGACGCGGCCAACCAGGTCGACGCGCCCGTCATCATCCAGGCCTCGCGCGGTGCGCGCTCCTACGCCAACGACGTCATGCTCAAGCACATGATGGACGCGGTGACCGAGATCTATCCGCACATCCCGGTCTGCGTGCATCTCGACCACGGTAACGAGCCGGCCACCTGCATGACCGCGATCCAGGCCGGCTTCACCTCGGTCATGATGGACGGCTCGCTCAAGGCTGACGGCAAGAGCCCGGCCGACTGGACCTACAATGTCGGCGTCACCAAGACCGTGACCGACATGGCCCATCTCGGCGGCATCTCGGTCGAGGGCGAGCTCGGCGTGCTCGGCTCGCTCGAGACCGGCATGGGCGACAAGGAAGACGGCCACGGCGCCGAGGGCAAGCTGAGCCACGACCAGCTCCTGACCAATCCGGATGAAGCCGTGAAGTTCGTCCAGGAGACCCAGGTCGACGCGCTCGCGATCGCGATGGGGACGTCTCACGGCGCCTACAAATTCACCCGCAAGCCCGACGGCGACATCCTCGCCATGAACGTGATCGAGGAGATCCACCGCAAGCTGCCGAACATGCATCTCGTCATGCACGGCTCCTCGTCGGTGCCGCAGGACCTCCAGGACATCATCAACACCTATGGCGGCAAGATGAAGCCGACCTGGGGCGTGCCGGTGGCCGAGATCCAACGCGGCATCAAGAACGGCGTGCGCAAGATCAACATCGACACCGACAACCGCATGGCGATGACCGGCCAGATCCGGAAAGTGCTCAAGGACAATCCGGAAGAGTTCGATCCCCGCAAGTACCTGAAGCCCGCGATGGAAGCGATGACCAAGCTGTGCAAGCAGCGGCTCCAGGAATTCAATACCGCCGGCCAAGCCTCCAAGATCAAGAAGGTGCTGACGACGGCCGAGATGGCCAAGCGCTACGCCAAGGGCGAGCTCGCCCCGAAGGTGGCGTAAGCAAGGCGCGCGCTCTATCCCTCCCTCGCCCTGCTCTTAGCGGGGCGAGGTAACAGGCCCCCTCCCCCTTGACCCTGCGACGAACGTTAACTCGGCATTTGCCCGAGAACGGTCTATTTTCACCCGCAAGGGCAGAATCGTTTTGGGAGGATATCTCGATGGATCTGACTGAGCTCAACAGGATCGCGACCGCCATGGTCGCGCCCGGCAAGGGCATCCTTGCCGCCGACGAATCCTCCGGCACCATCAAGAAACGTTTCGACGCGATCGGCGTGGAATCGACCGAGGAGAACCGCCGCGACTATCGCGAGATGCTGTTCCGCTCGAACGAAGCCATGAGCCGGTACATCTCCGGCGTCATCCTCTATGACGAGACGATCTGGCAGGACGCGAAGGACGGCACGCCCCTGGTCAAGCTGATCGAACAGAGCGGTGCCATTCCCGGCATCAAGGTCGACGAGGGCACGCAAGCCCTGCCGATGTGCCCGGGCGAGTTGGTCACCGTTGGACTCGACAAGCTCGCCGAACGGCTGAAGAAATATTACGAGCGCGGCGCACGCTTCGCCAAATGGCGCGCGGTGATTGACATCGGCAGCGGTATCCCCTCGATGACCGCGATCAGCGTCAACGCCCACGCGCTGGCACGTTATGCGGCGCTGTGCCAGGCCGCGCAGATCGTGCCGATCGTCGAGCCGGAAGTGCTGATGGACGGCGATCACGACATCGATCGCTGCTATGAGGTGACGAGCCGTGTGCTCAACAAGACGTTTCAGGAATTGCGCGTGCAGCGCGTCGCGCTCGAGGGCATGGTGCTGAAGCCGAACATGGCCATCTCCGGCAAGAAGTCAGCGAAGCCGGCTTCCGTCGAGGAGGTCGCGGAGAAGACGATACGGCTGCTTAGGGCGTGCGTGCCCGCGGCGGTGCCCGGCATCGCCTTCCTCTCCGGCGGTCAGTCGGATGAAGAGGCGACGGCGCATCTCAACGCCATGCACAAGCTCGGCCCGCTGCCCTGGGGCCTAACCTTCTCCTACGGTCGCGCACTCCAGGCCGCGCCGCAGAAGGCCTGGTCGGGCAAGGCCGAGAACATCGCGGCCGGACAAAACGCATTCAGTCATCGCGCACGCATGAATGGCCTCGCCTCCAGGGGCGAATGGCAAAGCAGCCTGGAACAGAAGGCAGCCTAGATCTTGTCGAACAAATCTCCTCCGCCGCGCCCAGCGCCGCGCCTTTATCTGGCGACACCCGTCGTCGACGATCCCGCTTCGCTTCTGGCCGAGCTGCCCGGCCTGCTCGCCGCCGCCGACGTCGCGGCCGTGCTGCTGCGCCTGAAGGAGACCGATCAGCGCACCATGATCTCGCGGATCAAGGCGCTCGCGCCGCCGGTTCAGAAAGCGGGTGCAGCCCTGCTCGTCGACGGCCATCCTGAGCTCGTCGCACGCGGCGGCGCCGATGGCGCGCATCTGCCCGGCATCGCCGCGCTGAAAGAGGCGCTGCCATCGCTGAAGCCCGATCGCATCGCCGGAGTGGGCGGGCTGACGACGCGGCACCATTCCATGGATGCGGGCGAGATCGGCGCGGATTACTTGCTGTTCGGCGAGCCCGATGCAAAGGGCCAGCGCCCCTCGTCGCAGGCGATCGCCGAGCGGCTGGACTGGTGGGCCGAGCTGTTCGAGCCGCCCTGCGTCGGCTTTGCCATGTCGCTGGAAGAGGCCCACGAATTCGCCGCCAGCGGCGCCGATTTCGTGCTGGTGGGCGACTTCATCTGGGCCGATCCGCGCGGACCCAAGGCCGCGCTGGTCGAGATCGACGCTGCGATCAAGAACGCTCATGCGACTGCGCTTGCAGAACAGGAGCACGGCTAGCCCCCGACATGAAGCTTCCGCGCATCATCATGCTGGCCACGCTGCTCTTGACGGCGCCCGCGGCCGCGCAGCTCCAGATCACGCCGCCGGTGGCAACGCCGAGCGCGCCGGCCGAAAAGCAGAAGCCCAAGCCGCCCCCGGCCGCCAAGAAGAAGGAGGCCGCGCCGGCACCGAAGCCATCGAGCTCCCCGAAGCCGGCCGCCTCACCCAAGCCGGCGCTGCCCGCGACCGTCATCCCGGCGCCTCCGACCGACAATCCCAACGTCGATCTGGTGTACGGCGCCTATCAGCGCGGTCAGTACAAGACCGCCTTCGAACTCGCCACCGCCCGTGCCGAGACCGGCGATGCCAAGGCGATGACCATGTTGGGTGAGCTCTATTCCAACGCCATGGGCATTCGGCGCGACTACGCCAAGGCGCAGCAATGGTACAAGCGCGCCTCCGACGCCGGCGACCGCGAGGCGATGTTCGCGCTCGCCATGCTCAGGATGTCCGGCCGTGGCGGCCCGGTCGACAAGAACGAGGCGGTCAAGCTGATGGCGTCCGCCGCCAAGCTCGGCGAGCCCAAGGCGGCCTATAATCTCGCGCTGCTCTATCTCGACGGCCAGACCCTGCCGCAGGACGTCAAGCGCTCCGCCGAACTGCTGCGCCAGGCAGCCGATGCCGGCCTGCCGGAGGCGCAATACGCGCTCGCGACCTTCTACAAGGAGGGCACCGGCGTGCCGAAGGACCTGGAACGGGCGGTGCGTCTGCTCCAGGTCGCCACGCTGACCGACAACGTCGATGCCGAGGTCGAATACGCCATCGCGCTGTTCAACGGCACCGGCACGCCGAAGAACCAGCCGGCAGCCGTAGCCCTGCTCCGCAAGGCGTCCCGCCAGGGCAGCGCGATCGCGCAGAACCGGCTGGCCTGGGTGCTGATCAACGGCATGGGCACGGCCGTGGACAAGGTCGAGGGCTTCAAATGGCATCTGGTGGCCAAGACCGCCGGCAAGGGCGATCCGGAGCTGGACAAGCAATTGTCCGATTTGCCGGCCGAGGACCGGGCCAAGGCCGAGGCTGCCGCCAGGAAATGGCTAGGGCCCAAATGACTGGCGCCGAATGAACTGAAGCAATGACTTGACGTTGGCCCCCTCGCAGGGCACCCCATCCCTCAAACAGGTGCGATTTCGCGCCATTTCCCCCGATCAAGACCAGAGCTCATGCTGTATTCCGCAACTATCAACGTCATGGTCAAGGCCGCGCGCCGCGCCGGCCGCAGCCTCAAGCGCGATCTCGGCGAGATCGAGCATCTCCAGGTCTCGCTAAAGGGACCGGCGAATTTCGTCTCGCTGGCCGACAAGCGCGCCGAGGAGATCCTCTACCAGGACCTCGCCAAGGCGCGGCCTGGCTACGGCTTCATCGGCGAGGAAGGCGGCACGCGCGAGGGCTCCGACAAGAGCCACACCTGGATCGTCGATCCGCTCGACGGCACGACCAACTTCCTGCACGGCATCCCGCAATTCGCGATCTCGATCGGGCTTTCGCGCGAAGGCACGATCATCGCCGGCGTGATCTACAATCCCGCCAATGATGAGCTCTACATCGCCGAACGCGGCAAGGGCGCCTTCCTCAACGACCAGCGCCTGCGCGTGGCCGGCCGCCGCCAGCTCAACGAATGCGTGGTGGCCTGCGGCCTGCCCCATATCGGCCGCGGCGACCACGAGGAATTCCGCCGCGAGATGACCGCGATGCAGGAGCGCGTCGCCGGCTTGCGCCGCTTCGGCGCGGCCTCCCTCGACCTCGCCTTCGTCGCCGCCGGCCGCCTCGACGGCTACTGGGAACGCAACTTGCAATCCTGGGACGTCGCCGCCGGCATCATCATGGTGCGCGAAGCGGGCGGCACGGTCACCGACATCGACACGCCGGGCGACGCGCTGGTGACGGGCAATGTCGTGTGCGGGAATGAATACGTGCACGGGGAGCTGGTGAAGATTTTGCGGAAGCCGGCGTAGCAGCACGCGGCTCGACGGTTAAGAATCCTCGTCGTCCTCGTCGTCGGATTCGTCATCGCGATATTCACCGCCGATGGTCAGGCCCTCGATCGCCGTGGCACCTTTCGACTTGATCACCCGGCGGAGCGGGACCGAGCTCTCGCTTCGCAGCGCGTCCATCAGCTGTTCCGAATGGGTGACGATCCAGATGTCGGCGCGGCGTGATGCCTTGGCGATGAGCCGGGCGAGCGGCGCCAGCAGCAAGGGATGCAGGCTGGTCTCGGGTTCGTTCAGCGCGATGAACGGCGGCAGCCGGTAACCCATGAACACTGCGAGCAGGCAGATGTATTTCAGCGTCCCATCGGACAATTCGTGAGCCCTGAACGGCCGCGGCATGTCCTCCAGTTGCAGATCGAATTCACACCTGCCATTTTGTTCCCATGCGCGGAGTTCGGCGCCCGGGAAGGCATCCTGGATTGCGTCCTGCAGGTCGTTGGCGTCTTCCCGAATGACATAGAGGGTCGCCAGGGTGGCAGCCAAATCGATTCCATCGGCGCTGAGCGAGGGCGTTGCGATGGCCAGACAGGGCTTTCGTATCGGTGACGCCGGATCAGTGCGAAAGTCATGATAGAATCGCCAACCCAGCATCGCATTTCTGATCAGATCGATTTCCGGGCATTCCTTGCCGTCGGAAAAAGCCGCTAGCGCGGTCTCTGACGGCAGCACCGCATCCTTGTGAGCGTTCCAGGCGCCGCTCTCGCCGCGGACGCTGATGAGCGAATTGACGCGCTCCATCAGCTTGACCCTTCGTTTGCCGTGAGTCGCCTCGATAGTTTCGGCCTTGATCATCGGCTCGCCGGAAAATGCGGCCTGAAGCGGGCTGGGAAATCCGAGCTCGATGGAATAGCTCATGCTGTCGAATGTGGCCGACAGCCGCAGCCGCCCGTCTTCGCCTCGTTTGCGTAGGCCGGACCAGCAGACCGAATTCAATCCGCCTTCATCGGCGACCGTGCGGGTGATCTGACCGGTCGCCGCGTCGCGCAACAGCGACAGGGACTTGTAGAGATTGGATTTGCCGACTCCATTTTCGCCAACAAACACCGACAAGGGATGGATGGGTATGGAGAGCCGCCGAATGGAGCGATAGTTCGAGATCGCAATGTCGGTCGGACGCATGACTGCTCTCGGCGGGTGCCTATGCATTCGCGGCGCGGTGCGAATACGTTGTTTCAATCCAGGGATGCAGTCTGGATTGAGGCCTCCGAGAAATCAAGCCGACCGATCCGGCGTTCAGTGGCCGACGCGCCAAGCCCGACGGTCATCATCCGCGAAGGCGGATGATCCAGTATTCCAGAGACGTCTGTTGGATACGGAAAGGCCGCGGCGTACTGGATGCCCCGCCTTCGCGGGGCATGACACCTCACCTTACAGCTTGGCCGGCGCCGGCGGCCCATACATCTCGGCCTTCTTCGCCACCTTCTCCCGATCCCCGCCCAGCACGCGTTGCACCGAGACGAAGAACACCGGCACCATCAGCAGCGCCAAAATCACCACCGCGATCATGCCGCCCATCACGATGCTGCCGAGCGCCTGCTGGCTGGCGCCGCCGGCGCCATGCGCAATGGCCATCGGCAGCACGCCGCAGATGAAGGCGAGGCCGGTCATCAGGATCGGGCGGAAGCGCAGGCGACAGGCCTCGATGGTGGCGTCCACCAGCGGCTTGCCTTCTTTCCGCAAATCCTTGGCGAACTCGATGATGAGGATCGCGTCCTTGGCCGCAAGGCCAATGATGGTGATCAGGCCGACGGTGAAATAGACGTCGTTGGGCAGGCCGCGCAGCATCGCCGCGACCACCGCGCCGACGATGCCGAGCGGCACAGTGAGCAGCACCGCGAGCGGAATGGTCCAGCTCTCGTAAAGCGCAGCCAGACACAGGAACACCACGAAGACCGAGAGCCCGAGCAGGAACGGTGCCTGCGAGCCCGACAGCTTTTCCTGGAGCGACTGCCCGGTCCATTCATAGCCGAAGCCGCGCGGCAGCTTGCCTGCGAGCCGTTCCATCTCGGCGATGGCATCGCCCGAGGTGAAGCCGGGTTTCGCCTCGCCCGAGATGCGCACAGCCGGATAATAGTTGAAGCCGGCGATCTGCGTCGGTCCGCGCGCCCATTCCACGGTGGTAAAGGACGAGAACGGCACGAGCTGGCCGCGGCTGTTCTTGACGTTGTAGTTGAGGATGTCCTCGGTCCGCATGCGGTCGCGGGCATCGGCCTGCACCACGACGCGCTGCATGCGGCCGCGGTTCGGGAAGTCGTTGATGTAGTTCGAGCCGAGATTGGTCGAGATCGTGTTGTTGATGTCCTCGAAGGTGACGCCGAAGGCGCCGGCCTTTTCGCGGTCGATCACGAGATTGACCACGCCGGCCTCGGGCAGGCCTTCGACATAGACCTTCTGGAGCACAGCGCTCGCATTGGCCTCCGCGATCAACTGATCGGCGGCGCGCATCAAGGCCGGATAACCCTTCTGGCCGCGGTCCTGGAGGCGGAACGAGAAGCCCGAGGAGTTGCCGAGATTGTCGATCGGCGGCGGCTGCAGCGCGGAGATCTTGGCGTCGCGGATTGTCGACGACAAATCGCGGTTGATGTCAGCGACGATCGCGGCCGCCGAATCCTTCGGGCCGCGCTCCGACCAGTCCTTCAGGGTGATGAAGGCCTGCGCGGTGTTCATGCCCTGGCCGGAGAAGCTGAAGCCGGTGAGGAAGGTGACGTTGTCGACGCCCGGGCGCTGCGCCAGGTATTTCTCGACCTTCTCGATCACCGCCTCGGTCCGGCCATAGGACGAATCCGACGGCGTCTGCACGTCGGTGGTGACGAAGCCCTGGTCGTCGACCGGCAGGAAGCCGCCGGGCAGATTGACGAAGGCCCAGGACAGGCCGGCGAGCAGCGCGACATAGACCAGCATCAAGCGGCCGGTGCGCTTCAGCGAGAAGCCGACGGTGCGGGAATAACCCTCCTTGCTGCCGTCGAGCATGCGGTTGAACCAGCCGAACACGCCCTTCTTGGCATGGCCATGACCGGCCGCGACGGGCTTGAGCAGGGTCGCACACAGCGCCGGCGTCAGCGACAGCGCGAGGAAGGCGGAGAAGCCGATCGCGGCGACCATGGTCACGGAGAACTGGCGGTAGATGATGCCGACCGAGCCCGGGAAGAACGCCATCGGCACGAACACCGCCATCAAGACCAGCGTGATGCCGATGATGGCGCCGGTGATCTGCGACATCGCTTTCCGCGTCGCTTCCTTCGGCGGTAGACCCTCCTCGGCCATGATGCGTTCGACGTTCTCGACCACGACGATGGCGTCGTCGACGAGGATGCCGACCGCGAGCACCATGCCGAACATCGAGAGCATGTTGATGGAGTAGCCGGCGAGCAGCAGCGTGGTGCAGGCGCCCAGCAGCGCCACCGGCACCACGATGGTCGGAATGATGGTGTAGCGGATGTTCTGCAGGAATACGAACATCACCACGAACACCAGCACGATGGCTTCGACCAGCGTCGTCAGCACCTTCTTGATCGAGGCCTCGACCACGGGCGTGATGTTGTAGGGGATCTCGTAGCCGATATTGGCCGGGAAGAAGCGAGACAGCTCCTTCATCTTCTCTTCGACGGCACTCGCGGTCGCCAGCGCATTGCCGGTCGGCGACATCAGAACGGAAAGACCGGCGGTCGGCTTGCCGTCGAGACGGGTGTTGAACTGGTAACTCAGGCCGCCGACCTCGATGCGCGCGACGTCGCGCAGCCGCACGGTCGAGCCGTCGGCATTGGCACGCAGGATGATGGTGCCGAATTCATCCGGGGACGAGAGCTGGCCCTTGACCAGCACCAGCGCGGAGGTGCGCTGGGTCGCGGTCGACGGTTCGGCGCCGATGCTGCCGGAAGCGACCTGCGCGTTCTGCGCGGCAATGGCCTTGTTGACGTCGTCGGCGGTCAGTCCATAGCCGACCAGCTTGGCCGGATCGACCCAGACGCGTAAGCTGCGCTCGGTCGAATAGAGCGTGGCGCGGCCGACGCCGGGGATGCGGCGGATCTCGCCGAGCACGTTGCGGATCATGAAGTCGCCGAGGCCGACCTCGTCGAGGCTGCCGTCGGTCGAGTTCAGCGTGATGATCTGGAGCACCGCGCTGGAGGCTTCCTCGATCAGAATGCCCTGCTGGATCACCGCGCGCGGCAGTCGCGCCTCGACGCGCTTGATGCGGTTCTGCACCTCGACCGAGGCGGCGCTGGTATCGGTGCCCGGCACGAAATTGGCGATGATCTCGACCTGGCCGAGCGAGTCGCTGGTCGATTCGAAATTGAGGATGCCGGAGGCGCCGTTGAGCTCCTCCTCGATCAGCCGGGTGACGCTGTTGTAGAGGTTTTCGGGCGAGGCGCCGGGATAGCTGGTCGAGATCGAGATCGAGGGCGGCGCGATGATCGGATACTGCGCGATCGGCAACAGCGGAATCGAAATTGCGCCGACCAGACAGATGAACAGCGCGACCACCCAGGCGAAGATCGGCCTGTCGATAAAGAAGCTCGCCATGACCTGTTACCGCGTCAGCTTCTGAGCGTGCCGGTTGTCCGCGGTCGCATCCGCCTCCGACCAGGATTGCGGCTTGACCCTGTCGCCGGCGGCGAACTTCTGGAACCCTTCGACCACGACCTTGTCGCCGGCCTTCAGGCCGTCGGTGACGAACCAGATTCCGTCCTGCACCGAGCCGGTGCGCACCGGCTGCACCGCGATGTGGTTGTCGTCCTTGACGACGAACACCTCGCTGCCGCCACCGCCATTGCGCTGGATCGCCTGCTGCGGCACCGCGATCGCGTCGCTATCGAGGCCCTGGTCGATGCGGACGCGGACATACATGCCCGGCAAGAGCTCGCGCTTGGGATTGGGAAATTCGCCGCGCAGGGTCACCTGGCCGGTATGGGCGTCGACCTTGGCATCCGAAAACAGCAGCTTGCCGTCGAGCGAATAGATGGTGTTGTCGTCGAGCACCAGGCGCACCTTGGCGGCATCGGCCGCGATGCGCTCGAGGTCGCCGCTCTCGAAGGCGCGGCGGAGCTGGTTGAGCTCGTTCACCGACTGGGTGAAGTCCGCATAGATCGGATCGAGCTGCTGAATGGTGGCCAGATTGGTCTCGTTCTGCACCGCGAGCGCGCCCTCGCTGACGAGGGCTGCACCGACCACACCGTCGATCGGCGCGCGCACGGTGGCGTAGTCGAGATTGAGTCTTGCGCGCGCGAGATCGGCCTTGCGGCCCTCGACCTCGGCATGGGCCTGGCGCTCGGCCGCGATCGCCTTCTCGTTCTCGGCTTCGGGCGCGGCGCGCTGGTTGGTGAGCGTGGCGATGCGGCGCGCCTGCTGCTGGGTCTGCATCAACGCGGCCTCGGCCTTGGCGACCGCGGCGTCGTTGGCCATCACCTCGACCTCGAACGGACGCGGATCGATGCGGTAGAGTGGATCGCCGGCCTTCACCTCGCTGCCCTGTCGGAACAGGCGCTCGACCACGATGCCGGAGACGCGCGGCCGCACGTCGGAGACGCGCGTCGGCGCAATGCGGCCCGGCAGCTCGCGCACCACGGCGCGCGGCTGCGGCTTGACGATGACGATGCTGACGTCAGGGTCGCTGGGCTGGGCGGCTGAGACGGCGGAACTGGATTCGTCGCAGCCTGCCAACAGCGGCGTGAAGGCCGCGAGCATCATTGCAACGCATGCCGATCGCGCGCGAAGTCCTGACATGAAGTGGGGTGCCCCGATATTGTTGAAACTGATCACGCTCCGCGGGAGCCTGTTCTGGGCGATTTCCGCGCGGCCGATGGCGTCAAAATAGAGCGGACGTGCTGCGACGCAACGCACGTTGCGGCGGCCCAATGTCACACGGCCTATGATACTGAGTTCAGGGCGTTTTTCAGCTCTCACCAGATTGTGAGTCGGGTTCCATCGCCACGCGCTGCGACAGAAGATCGCAATCAGAGTGTGTGCTCCCTATGCCGGACTGGTTCAGGCATTCTCCCTTGCAATCACGCCAAGGCAGAAGTCGATGAAGCTCCGCACTTTCGCGGGCTGATGCTGGCGTGATGGAAACAGCGCATAGAGCGGGAACATCTCCCCGGACCATTCGGGAAACAGGTTGATCAACGCTCCGCTTTCCACGAGGTGGCTGCTGCCGAGCTGGAGAATTTGGGCGATGCCTGCGCCGGCTTCGCAAGCGGAAAGCATGGCGCCGACGTCCGAGACCAGAACGCGGGCGGATACCTTGACCGGAAGGACCTCCTTTCCCTTGCGAAACTCCCAATCGAAAGGTCGCTGGTTTGCCGCGTCATAGAAACCGATACAATCGTGGTCTACCACCTCGGAGGGATGCCGTGGCCGGCCGTGCTCGGCGACGTAAGCCGGCGCCGCAACCGTGAGAACTCGGGTTTCGACGAGCTTGCGCGCGACCAATGAACCGTTCGGAGGGTCTCCGAACCTCAGCGCCAAATCGAAGCCGCCAGCCCCGAGATCTCCGACCGCGTCACGCATCAGAAGCTCGAGCGACACTTCGGGATATTTCTCCAGGAATTCCCTGATGTGGGATGACAGGACGATGCGCGAGAAGAACGGATCGACATTCACCCGAAGCCGCCCGCGCACGATGCCGGCGGAGCCCGATGCCTCGATCGCCGCTTCTTCGATGCCGGCAAGGTGCGGTCCGACGCGCTCGTAAAATCGCCGCCCCTCGTCTGTCAACGAGAGCGAGCGCGTCGTGCGTTCGAGCAGCCTGACCCCGACGCGCGCTTCCAGGCGCGATATGGCGCGGCTCACCGCAGAGGCGGTGAGGCCCAGCGCATCGGCCGCGCGCGCGATGGTGCCGGCCTCGATCACGGCCGAGAGGACAGTAACACCCGACAGCAACCGTCCATCGAAGGGCATCGCAATTCCTGATTTATATGAATGACTATTCTGACATAACGGAAATTGGATCAGCAATCACGACCTGTCATCGGTGTGCCATCGTAGACGCGGAGGCGACCATGACGAAACGGCTTTACTTTCCGAGCACTGAATCTTGCGCGCGCTGGATCCTGCTGGGCGCGTCCACGGCGTCTCTGCTTTCGATCACAGTCCCTGCCGGAGCGCAAACGAACGCCGTTCACACCGGCACAAAGAAAGAAGCGATCATGACGATGAAGCAAGACCTCGCGATGCGCTCGCGGGAGATTCATTGGCCGGAAGGCTTCAATCCCGCAACTGCCGATCTGTTTTCGCACAACGAGCTTCTCATCCATGCGTCATGCGAGAAGATCTGGGGTCACATCGTGGACGCCAGGAAATGGCCGCAGTGGTATCCGAACTCCAACGGCGTCGAGCTTCCCGAGGGCGCGAAAGTTCTGGGCGACGGCACGACGTGGCGCTGGAGCACGTTTGGCCTGTCGATCGAGAGCAGGGTGCAGGAATATGTGCCGCATATGCGCCTCGGCTGGTACGGTTACGCGCCGGGGACGAAGCCGAGCTTCTACCACACCTGGTATCTGGCCCCGCAAGGCACGAGCTGCCTGGTCATAACGGATGAAGTTGGTGTGGGCAAAGACGCCGCGCACCTGCGAGAGACCGATGAGAGCCTGCTCCATCGTGGCCACGACCTGTGGCTGGCGACGTTGAAATGGGTCTCTGAGGGCAACTGACCGGTTAGCTGGGAGCGTGTGCGGCATTCACGCGTGCGCGCCTTCATCCGCCGCCTTCATCCGGTAGTGGCTGACGCCCCACTCGGTTCCAGCGGCATAGCCGAACAGGCCCGAGGTCGCGAGAAAGAACCAGCGCCAGCGTCGCATCCGCAGGGCGGTCTCCTCGCCATGGATGTTGCGCAAGGCCGCTTCGATGGAACAGCGATGCGCGTCGAAATTGGCGAGCCAGTCGTTGGCGGTGCGCTGATAATGCGTGCCGCTCCAGCACCATTCCTTCTCGATCGTGAAGAGATCGTCGAATTGCCTGACGAGGTGATGGCTCGGCATCAGCCCGCCCGTGAAGACGTGCTGCGTAATCCAGTCGTCGCGATCGGCCCCGTCGAACAGGTGAGAGCCGGAGCGATGGGCGACGATGTGCATGAAGAACCGCCCCTCCGGCGCGAGCCACGCGCGCAGGCGCGTCATCAGCTTGCGCCAGTTCATCACGTGCTCGAACATCTCGACCGAGACGATGCGGTCGAATTGCCCGTCGGGCGCGAACACGTTCATGTCCGCCGTGACCACCCGCAGGTTGAGGAGACCGCGCAGCCGCGCCTCTTCCTCGATATGGGCGCGCTGCGCCTGCGAGCTCGACACCGCCGTCACCTTGGCGTGCGGAAACTGCCGCGCCATCCACAGCGACAGCGAGCCCCAGCCACAGCCGAGCTCGAGGATGGTCTGGCCGTCGGCGAGAGCGGCATGCTCGGCGGTCTGGCGCAGCGCCTCCTCCTCCGCCTCCTGCAATGTGGTCGCGTCGGTCTTGTAGAAGCAGGACGAGTATTTGCGGTTGGGACCGAGCACCTTCGCAAAGAACGAAGCGGGCACCTTGTCATGGCCGGCCTCCGCGTGGCCGGCGATCGGCCGCAGCATCATCCGCCCGGCGAAGGCGGCATCGTCCGCCCCGCCCAGCGCCGACAGCCGCGTCACCGTGCGCGAGCACAGGCGCTGGATCGCCGCGCGGATCACGACATCAGGCAGCGGCACCCGTTCGGCAGTCCCGATGATCGCGGACACGACGCTCATGCGACGACTCCGTCTTGGGCAGGGGGAAAAGTGCGACTTGAACCTGTGGAATGCCGACGATTCGCAAAGTACGTCCTTACCAAAGCCCGGTTTCAGCGTTGGGTTCCCCAGCTGTCCCCGAAATCGGCGCATCCGGCGCTTTTTTTGGGCTGGCGCTGTGCCATAGTGCGCCCCGCAAGCAAGTTAACGGATGATACCGGCCATGCCGCCAGGCGCCTCGCCCCGCTCCTCCATCGACATCGAATACACAAAGCTATCCTCGCCCAGCGTCTTCCTGGTGCGGATGCTGGTCTTCCTGGTGCTCTGCTCCCTGGTGGGGGTGGTGCTCTACAAGCAGATCATCCAGGCCTTCTTCGCCAATCCCGGGCTCAATGCCCTGATCGGCGGCGTGCTGTTCATCGGCATCATCCTGGCCTTCCGCCAGGTGATCCGGCTGTATCCCGAAGTCTCCTGGGTCAACAATTTCCGCATCGCCGATCCCGGTCTTGCGCCGGCCCGCCACCCCAAGCTGCTGGCGCCGATGGCGATGATCCTCGGCGGCGAGCGCACCGGGCGGATGTCGATCACCCAGACCACCATGCGGCACCTGCTCGATTCGATCGCGACCCGCCTCGACGAGGCCCGCGACATCTCCCGCTACATGACCGGGCTTCTGGTCTTCCTCGGCCTGCTCGGCACCTTCTGGGGCCTGATCGAGACGGTCGGCTCGGTCGGCAAGGTGATCGACGGGCTCAAGGTCGGGGGCGATTCCGGCGCCCTGTTCGACACGCTGAAGGAGGGGCTGGCGGCCCCCCTCGGCGGCATGGGCATCTCGTTCTCGAGCTCGCTGTTCGGCCTCGCCGGCTCGCTGGTCCTCGGCTTTCTCGACCTGCAGTCGAGCCAGGCGCAAAACCGTTTCTACACCGACCTCGAAGACTGGCTTGCCACCACCGTGCGCGAATATGGCAGCGGCGAGATGGCTGTCGCCGCCGGCGGTGGCGGCGGCATTGCCAGCGGCGAGCTTCAGGCCGTCGTGGAGCGCTTGCGCTCCGTGCTCGAGGAAGGCAGCGGCAGCCGCGGCACCACAGCAGCGATGGCAAGCCTCGCCGAGGCCATCCAGGCGCTGGTCTCGCATATGCGGACCGAGCAGCAGATGATCCGCGAATGGGCCGACGGCCAGGGCGAGCAGAACCGCGAGATCCGGCGCCTGCTGGAGCGCATCGCGCGTCAGCCCGAGAAGGGTTAGCGACATGGCACTGGCGCGCGGCCGCCGCGGCGATACCTCCTTCAATTACTGGCCCGGCTTCGTCGACGCGCTGTCGACGCTGGTGCTGTCGATCGTGTTCCTGCTGTCGGTGTTCCTGGTCGTGCAGTTCTTCCTGTCGCAGGAGGTCACCGGCAAGGACAAGGCACTGGAGCAGCTCAACGCCAAGATCGCGCAGCTCAACGAACTGCTGTCGCTGGAGAAGCTCGGCAAGCTCACGCTCGACGACCAGGTCTCGTCGCTGAAAGCCGGCCTCGCCTCGGCCGAGAGCGAGCGCGACCGCATCAAGGGTCTCTATGACGGGCTCGCCGCTGCCGGCAACGATGCGCAAGGCAAATCCTCCGAGCTCGGCAAGGCGCTGGACTCCGAGAAAGCAGTTTCGGCCCGGGCACTGGCGCAGATCGAGGTGCTGAACCAGCAGATCAGCGCGCTGCGGCGGCAATTGGCGGCGCTG
Organism: Bradyrhizobium sp. MOS002; assembly: GCF_003020115.1. Classification (GTDB taxonomy): domain Bacteria; phylum Pseudomonadota; class Alphaproteobacteria; order Rhizobiales; family Xanthobacteraceae; genus Bradyrhizobium. Next base: position 527,537 of record NZ_PYFX01000002.1, on the reverse strand, counting down.
GAAGAAGCGCTCGATGTCTCCGAGAAGCGCGACAAGGAATCGCAGAATCGAATTGCCGATCTGGGGTCTCGCCTGAATGTCGCCCTGGCGCAGCGGGTGCAGGAATTGTCGCGCTACCGCTCGGAATTCTTCGGCCGGCTGCGCGCCATCCTCGGCAACCGCCCCGACATCCGCATCGTCGGCGACCGCTTCGTGTTCCAGTCCGAAGTGTTCTTCGACACCGGGCAGGCGGTGCTGCTGCCCGAGGGCCGCGCCGAGCTCGACACGCTGGCGGCCGCGCTGATCGAGCTCGACAAGAAGATCCCGAATGAGATCCCCTGGGTGCTGCGCGTCGACGGCCACACCGACGTGCGCCCGGTCAACGGTCCGAACTTCAAGTCGAACTGGGACCTCTCGGCCGCCCGCTCGATCTCGGTGGTGCAGTATCTGGTCTCGCTCGGCGTGCCGGCCCAGCGCCTCGTCGCCGCCGGCTTCGGCGAATTCCAGCCGCTCGACACCGCCAACACCGAGGAAGCCTACAAGCGCAACCGCCGCATCGAGCTGAAGCTGACGGAGCGGTAGTGGGCGCCCTCCACCTCCGCCCTTACCGTCCCGAGGACGAGGCCGCCTCGATCGACCTGTGGCATCGCACCTGGCAGCAGGCCTATCCGCAGATCGACTTCGCCGCACGCCTGGACTGGTGGCGCGAGCGCTGGCGCAAGGACCTGGTGCCGAAGGCCTCGATCGTGGTCGCGGAGCAGGACGGCGCGCTGACCGGCTTCGTCACCATCGACGGCGACGGCTATCTCGACCAGCTCGTTGTCGATCCGGATCATTGGGGTTCGGACGCGGCGCGGTTGCTGGTGGATGAGGCCAAGCGCCTGTCGCCATCAGGCATCACGCTGCTGGTCAACAAGGACAACACCCGCGCCATCCGCTTCTACGAACGCAACGGCTTTGGGCATGCCGGCGACGAGGTGAACCCGACCTCGGGCCGCCCGGTGCTGAAGATGATGTGGCGGCCTTAGATTCTGGCGGGCGTGACGCCCGTCACGTCCGGATCCCAGGACGTCAGCTATTCGTTGTGCCCAGAGAAGTGCGCCGGCAAGCGGATGGAGTTGACCGATGAAACTGAGCGATCTGGCCAAGGGATCTACGGTCCTGCTCGGCGTCATCGTCGCCGGATATGTCTCGACGAGCTATGTCGACCAGCGCTTCGCCACGCCGGTCAAGACGTCGAGTGCTCCGACGAATGGCCTTGGGCCATCGGCCTGCGTCGATGAGGACGGGAGCTGGAAGAACTGGCCCTGGCCGAATGTGCCGGCGCTGTCGCCGAAGTGTCGGTGATCGGCGTATTCGTCAACTCGCCGCGATGCGCTCTCGGCTCAAGCGGAGTTCAAGCTCGACCTGCCAGCTTCTGCCTTTGAAGATCGCGTGGCGGCTTTCTTCGCGAAGCTCGATCGACTCGTTGATCGCTCGCTGCGCCCGATCCAGGAGATCGCGGGTCTCTTTGCTGTATGGCTGGGCCATGATGCGCACTCCCGTTCAGGCGGGAGCGCGAACTGTCTCTCAGGCACCGACGCCTATGGACGAGCCTTTGGCCGGCGATACCTGATTAGGCGCCACATCCGGCGGAACTGCAAGGTTGCATCCACCGGCTCACGGCGTGGGGTGCCCTATCCGAAATTCCGGAAGCCCACGATGAGCAATCCGAAACTCAACACAGCGATCGCGCCTGTGCCCACGATAACAAGCAGGGCCGCCTTCCACCCCGCAAGGCCGCGCTTTTGTTGTCGAACAGCGAACAGGATGAGGAGGATGAAGAGGACCGGACCGATCAGAACGATCATTCAAGTATTCCCAATCACCAGGGGCGCAGGGCGGCCGATCTGGATCGTGCTCTTCGCGAGATCGACAAGCATCCTTGATCCGCATGCTACGAAGGAAGACCTTGTCGAGCGAAGCGCCTGCCAAAAGCTCCGCTGTCATTCCCCGCGAAGGCGGGGAATCCAGTACTCCGCAGCTTCTCGATTGATCACTAAAGTCTCGGAGTACTGGATCGCCCGCCTTCGCGGGCGATGACACTGTGAGTGGGGCAGCAGTCCCGAACGCCTCGCCTCACGCGCCCTCGAACTGCAACCTCGCCAGCCTGGCATAAAGTCCATTCGCAGCCACGAGCTCCGCATGCGTGCCCTGCTCGACGATCCGGCCCTGGTCCATCACCAGGATGCGATCGCACGACAGCACGGTGGCTAGCCGATGCGCGATGACGAGTGTGGTCCGGTGGCGCATCAGCTCTTCCAGCGCGGTCTGCACCAGCGTCTCGCTTTCGGCATCGAGCGCGGAAGTGGCTTCGTCGAGCAGCAGCAGCGGCGCATCGCGCAGGATCGCACGCGCAATCGCGATGCGCTGGCGCTGGCCGCCGGACAGCGTCACGCCGCGCTCGCCGAGCGGGGTGTCGAAACCTTCGGGCAGGCGGCGGATGAATTCGGCGGCGTGCGCGAGCTCGGCGGCGCGCTCGACCTCGGCATCGGTGGCATCGGGCCGGCCGAAGCGGATGTTATCGCGAGCGCTCGCCGCGAACACGTTGGATTCCTGCGGCACCAGCGCGATGCGCGAACGGAAATCACGGGGATCGGCGGATTTGACCGGCACGCCGTCGAGCGAGATCGCGCCGCTGCGCGGATCATAGAAGCGCAACAGCAGATGAAAGATCGTGCTCTTGCCGGCGCCGGACGGACCGACGATCGCAACTTTCTCGCCGGGGCGCACGGTGAACGAGACGGCATCGAGCACATTGACATCGCGCCGCGCCGGATAGGCGAAGCTGACGCGGTCGAAGCCGACTTCGCCGCGCGCCGGCACCGGCAGCGCGCGCGGCGACGCGGGCGCGGTGATGTCGGGCTGCACATGCAGGATCTCGAACAGGCGCTCGGCAGCGCCGGATGCCGCCGAGATCTCGCCCCAGACCTCGCTGAGCTGGCCGAGGCCGGCTGCGGCAAAGGCCGCATAGAGCACGAACTGGCCGAGCCGGCCCGGCGTGATGGTGCCGGTCAGCACGTCGTGCGAGCCGATCCAGAGGATCGCGACCACGCTGGCGAACACGATGAAGATGATGATGGCGGTGAGCACGGCGCGCGCCTGTGTGGACGTGCGCGCGGCTTCATAGGCCTGCTCGACCTCGCCGCCGAAACGCTTCTCGGCGAGGCTCTCGCTGGTATAGGCCTGCACGGTGCGGATCGCACCGACCAACTCGCTCGCATAGGCGGAAGCCTCGGCCAGCGTGTCCTGCGCATTGCGCGAGAGCCGCCGCACCCAGCGCCCGAAGGCGACCAGGGGCAGCACGATCAGCGGAATGGCCAGCAGCACGAAGCCTGATAGCCGCGGGCTCGTGATCACCATCATCGCGGCGGCACCGAAGAACATCATCAGGTTGCGCAGCGCGATCGAGACCGAGGCGCCGACGGAGGATTTGATCTGGGTGGTGTCGGCGGTCAGGCGCGACACCAGCTCGCCGCTGCGCGCGGAATCGAAGAAGGCCGGCGAGAGCGACAGCAGATGAGCGAAGACGTCGCGCCTGAGATCGGCAACGATGCGCTCGCCGATCGTCATTACGAGGTAGTAGCGCGCAGCACTCGCCAGCGCGAGCACGGCGACGACGGCGATCATCACCGAGAAGTAGCTGTTGATCAGCTCGATGCCCTCAGGCGTCAGGCCGAAATCGATCATCCTGCGCACCGCGACCGGCACCAGCAGGGTGGTCAGCGCCGCGATCGTCAGCGCCACGAAGGCCAGCGCCGCTCGGCCGCGATAGCGCGCCACATAGGGCGCAAGCGCCAGCAGCGGCCGCAGCTTCGCGCGGCTTTTCGCCGGCGCCTCGATCAGGTCGGCCTCGATCGACGGGGCTTCCGCGGGCCCGGTTTCAAGCCGTTCTACTGCGCTCATGAGATCCGACCAAAAGACAAAGAGAGGTAGTCCGCTCCAGATAGGCCGCGCGAGCGGCAGTGGCAAATCCGGGATGTCCCTTAGGGGGCCGTCCGTCCCCAAGGCCCGCAAAAGGCTTGCCAAGACCTTGCAACAGCTTGTTTTACAGGGGCCCGTGGGGTATAGACCCCGCCAAATCCGTCATTCGATAGCCACTCAAGTGAGGCGCCGGGGCGCCGAGGAATTGCCATGAAAGCCGAAATTCACCCGAACTATCATACGATTAAGGTCGTGATGACCGACGGAACCGAGTACCTGACCCGCTCCACCTGGGGCAAGGAAGGCGACACGCTGAACCTCGACATCGACCCCAAGTCGCACCCGGCCTGGACCGGCGGCAACGCCCAGATGCTCGACCGCGGCGGTCGCGTCTCGCGCTTCCAGAAGAAGTTTTCGGGCTTTCTCAAAAAGGATTGATCCGGCCCCTCGCGGCTGGAGACGAAAAACGCCCCCGGAGAGCCGGGGGCGTTTTTTGTTTTGGGTAGCTACCGTCGCATCGCTACCAGACCCGTCATCCTGAGGTGCGAGTGGCCTCGAAGGATGGACGGCCAAGATGCAGCAGCCGGGCCGTCGCCCTTCGAGGCTCGCCGAAGAGGCGAGCACCTCAGGGTGACGGTTTGAGTTGAGCGCTTACCGCTCGAACGCCGCCTTCAGCGCGTTGAGATGCGGCACCAGCGGGTTGCCGATCGAGGGATGATCGACCGGCGGTGTGTGGATGGTGGTGTCCAGGCGGCGCACGCGGGTCTGGAGGCTCATCGAGCGATGGATCAGGTCCTGGAGCTGCGACGGCAGCTTCTCGATGGTGTCGGTGGAGCCGGGATCGGCGGCGGAGAGCTTGACCTTGGTTTTTTCGCGGTTGGCCTGGCCGAGCGTCATCTCGCCTTCCTTCACGGCGCGGTGCAGCAGCAGCCACGAGGCGAGCTGCATCAGGCGGGTGGTCAGGCGCATGCTCTCGGTCGCATAGGTGAGGCTGACGGCGCGATCGAGCGCCTTGGCCTCGGTGCGGCCGGCGCCATCGAGATAGGCGGCGGTCTCTTCGACCAGGTCCATGCCCTCGCGGAACAGGACGCCGAACGCCGCAGAATTGGTGAACCGCTCGCTGAGTTGAACGAGAGCGCCTTCGGCTTGCAAACGTTCCATGGTTAACGCCCCTTACGCAACTGTCTGACTGCCCGGCTTTGGCGCCGGCTTATGATGAACAAATCATTGCGCGGGCGGGACGCCGAGTCCAGTGACAAGCGCGGATATGGTTTCCGCGGGTCTTTGCTCGAAATTCAACCGCGGCGAGATGCAAAAAGGCGGAGCTGGGCGCAAAAAAAGAGCCGCCGGAAAACCGGCGGCTTTGAAAGTTGATAACAGGGAGGCGTCAAACAGAGTGGACAGGAGCCACTCGGTGTCCAAACGAGGACAGTTCCCAGTCATAAACTCGAAAGCTTAATGTCGAGTAAACGAGCGATTATTTTGAGGGTTCGTTAGCCATGTCGGTCAGTGGCCGAGTGGGCTACGGAACAAACTCTCTCCGTCGCCCCGGCCTAGTGCGCAATTGCGCACGGGGGCCGGGGCCCATAGCCACAGGGAAAAGTCGTCGCGCGAGCCGGCAACTCCGAGTCTTCGTAAAACTGCTCGCACGGCGTATGGGTCCCGGCCTCCGCCGGGACGACAGCTATTGTGTGGCTCTACGACTTGAAAACACTGTTGGCCGCATCGCGCGAGGCGCGCTTCTTGGTTGCGGCTTCTTCCAGTCTTGTGATCTCGCCCTTGAGCAGCGCGATGCGCTCGGTCAGTTCCTCCACTGACAAGAGCGAGAGGTCCTGTCCGATGTCATGGCTGATCTTCTTGCGCGGGCGGTCGTCGTCTTCCATCGCCATCCTGGTTCCTCCTGCGTTCGCTTCACAAGCGGCTGAGGCGGTTGCCAGCCTGCACCGCGCTGGCTAAGCAATGGCCTCGTTCCATCCCGCACCTTTGCTCAAGGACACATCATGGACAAGCTGCCCGCGCAAATGACCGTGGTCGCCATCTCGAAACCCGGCGGACCGGAAGTGCTGGTGCCGGAACAGCGGGCGCTGCCGCAGCCCGGCTCCGACGAGATCCTGGTCAAGGTGCAGGCCGCCGGCGTCAACCGGCCCGACGTGGCGCAGCGCTCCGGCGCCTATCCGCCGCCGCCCGGCGCCAGCGACCTGCCCGGCCTCGAGATCGCGGGCGAAGTGGTCGCCGTCGGCAGCAACGCCAAGCGGCACAAGATCGGCGACAAGGTGATGTCGCTGGTCGCCGGTGGCGGTTATGCGCAATACTGCATCGCCCAGGACGGCCAGGCGATGAGCGTGCCGCCGTCGCTGTCGATCAAGGAAGCCGGCGCACTGCCGGAAACCCTGATGACGGTCTGGCACAATGTGTTCGAGCGCGGCGGGCTGAAGGCCGGCGAGACGCTGCTGATCCATGGCGGCTCTTCCGGCATCGGCACCATGGCGATCCAGCTCGCAAAGGCGTTCGGCGCCAAGGTGATCGTCACGGTGGGATCGCAGGACAAGATCGATGCCTGCCTCAAGCTCGGCGCGGATCGTGCCATCAACTACAAGACGGAAGACTTCGTCGCCGTGGTCAAGGCGGAGACGAACAATACCGGCGCCAACCTGATCCTCGACATGGTTGCCGGCGACTATGTCGATCGCAACTATGACGCCGCCGCGGTCGATGGCCGCATCGTGCAGATCGCGACCCTCAACGGACCCAAGGTCACCGTCAACATCGCCAAGGTGATGGTGAAACGCCTGACCCATACCGGCTCGACGCTGCGCCCCCGTAGTAATGCGGACAAGGCGGCGATGGTGGCCGCGATCGAGGCGAAAGTGATGCCGCTTTTGCGCGAAGGCCGCGTCAAGCCGCTGATGGACAGCACTTTCCCGCTGGAAAAGGCATCCGACGCGCACCGGCGGATGGAAACCTCGGCACATATTGGCAAAATTGTGTTGGAGGTCTAGGCCAGCGGCCCACAGGGCAAGCCGGAAACCCTTTGATTTTCCTTGCTTTCGTGGCATCTATCGCGACGCACCGAACCACCTTGTTCCGTTCGGAAAAGCCGTGCACCGAAGACCCTGCACCGAAGAGTTTGCGTCGAACGCGGAGAACTGACCTTGCGTCTGATCAGGTGCCTCGCGCCCATAGCGCTGGGCCTCATGATTCTCGTCTGCGCATTCCCGGCGCGCGCGCTCGACGCTGTCAGCGTCCGCGGTGACGCGCCCGCGATCGACCTCACCGGCGTGCTCGAGCATCAGCGCAGCGACGCCGACCGCATCCAGGTTTCCACCGCGCCCGGCACCGACGGCATCGTCCGTCGCATCGAGGTGCGCGCCCGCGAAGGCGGCCAGAACTGGGTGGTGTTCGCGCTCGCCAACAACACCGACGACCAGCTCGACCGCCTGATCGTTGCCCCGCATTACCGCATCGTTTCCTCGGGGCTGCTCTGGCCCGACCTCGGGCTGTCGCGCATCGCCACCATCACGCCCTCGACCGGCGACCGGCCGGAGCGGCAGGAGAGCCCGACCGCCGACGTCTTCCGCATCACCCTCGATCCAGGCGCCGTCGTCACCTTCGTCGCAGAGCTGCGCACCGACAAGCTGCCGCAGCTCTATCTGTGGGAGCCGGAATCCTACAAGGACAAGGTCAATTCGTTCACGCTGTACCAGGGCATCGTGATCGGCATCTCCGGCCTTCTCGCCCTCGTGCTCACCATCTTGTTCGTGGTCAAGGGCAGCATCATGTTCCCGGCCGCCGCGGCGCTGGCCTGGGCGGTGCTGGTCTATATCGGCGTCGATTTCGGCTTCTGGGGCAAGGTGCTCGACATGTCGAACAACGCCGAGCGCATCTGGCGCGCGGCGGGCGAGGCGATCCTGGCGGCGACGCTGCTGGTGTTCCTGTTCGCCTATCTCAATCTCAGTCGATGGCACGTGCGCTATTCCCACATCACGGTGGGTTGGCTCGCGTTCCTGGGCTCTCTCGTTGCGCTGGCCCTGTTCGACCCTGCGGTGGCCTCCGGCATCGCGCGCATATCGCTGGTGCTGATTGCCTTCGCAGGCTTCGCGCTGATCGTCTATCTCTCCACTCACGGCTTCGACCGCGCGGTGCTGCTGATCCCGACCTGGTTCCTGCTGGTGGTCTGGGTGGTCGCGGCCGGCATGACGGTCGCGGGCTCCGTCACCAACGACATCGTCGGCCCGGCCCTGCTCGGCGGCCTCGTGCTGATCGTGATGCTGATCGGCTTCACGGTGATGCAGCATGCGTTCGCCGGCGGCGGCGCCACCACCGGCGTCGTCTCCGACATCGAGCGCCGCGCGCTGGCGCTGGCCGGTTCCGGCGACTTGATCTGGGACTGGGACGTGTCCGCCGACAAGGTCTTCACCAGCCCCGAGACCGAAGCCCTGCTCGGCCTCAAGCGCGGCACGCTGGAAGGCCCGGCCGCCTCCTGGCTGGAAGTGCTGCACCCGCTCGATCAGGACCGTTTCCGCGCCGCGCTCGACAGCGTGCTCGACCAGCGCCGCGGCCGTCTGGTGCAGGATTTCCGCCTGCGCACGCCGGACGGTCACTTCATGTGGTTCGCGCTGAAGGCGCGCCCGGTGGTCGGCTCCGACGGCGAGGTCTCGCGCGTGGTCGGCACCCTCACCGACGTCACCGAGCTGCGCAACGCCGAGGAGCGCCTGCTGCACGATTCCGTGCACGACAATCTCACCGGCCTGCCCAACCGCAAGCTGTTCATGGACCGGCTCGGCGCGGTCGCGCATTTCGCCAAGACCATGCCGACGCTGCGGCCGACGCTGATGGTGATCGACCTCGACCGCTTCAAGCAGGTCAACGATTCCGTCGGCATCGCGGTCGGCGATTCCATCCTGCTGACGCTGGCCCGCCGCCTCACCCGCATCCTGAAGCCGCAGGATACGCTGGCGCGGCTCGCCGGCGACCAGTTCGGGCTGATCCTGCTCTCGGAGCAGGACCCCGCGCGCATCACCGCCTTCGCCGAGACCATCCGCAAGACCATCCGCGCGCCGATCGCCTTCAACGAACGCGAGATCTTCCTCACGGCTTCGATCGGTCTTGCCTTGTCCGATCCGCAGGTTCAGCTCACGGACGAGATCATCAAGGACGCCGAGCTTGCGATGTATCACTCCAAGCGCATCGGCGGCGACCGCATCGACGTCTACAAGGCCGCGATGCGCGCGCGAAAGACCGACCGGCTGACGCTGGAGAGCGAACTGCGCCGCGCCATCGAGCGGCAGGAGCTCACGATCCTGTACCAGCCGATCGTGCGGCTCGAAGACCGCTCTGTAGCGGGCTTCGAGGCGCTGGTGCGCTGGGATCATCCCAAACTCGGACGCATGGCGCCGTCGGAATTCATCACCATCGCGGAAGAGACCGGCCTGATCATCGACCTCGGCATGTTCGTGCTCGACCAGACCGCCAAGCAGCTCTCGATCTGGCAGCGCGCGATGCGCTCGCGCGAGCCGATCTTCGCATCCGTCAACGTCTCCTCGCGGCAATTGCTGCGCCACGATCTGATCCACGACATCCGCACCGTGCTGTCGCGCTCCTCGGTCGCGCGCGGCACGCTGAAGCTGGAATTGACGGAATCGCTGGTGATGGAGAATCCGGAGCACGCAGCGCAGATGCTGACGCGGATCCGCGAGCTCGGCACCGGGCTGTCGCTCGACGATTTCGGCACCGGCCATTCGTCGCTGGCCTATCTGCAGCGCTTCCCGTTCGACACCATCAAGATCGACCAGTCGTTCGTGCGCACCACCAACCGCGGCACCCGCCCGGTGATCCTGAAGTCCATCATCGCGCTCGCGCACGACCTCGGCATGGACGTGGTCGCCGAAGGTGCCGAGACCGATTCCGACGCGGTCGAGCTCTACCAGATGGGCTGCGAATACGCGCAAGGGTTTGCCTTCGGCGAGCCCATGGACGCCGATGCCGCGATGCGCCTGCTCACGGAAGTGCGCCTGGAAGCGGCGAGCTAGCTTCCCCTCGCATCACCCAGGCCTGCGCCGGTCATTCTTTCGCTTCGTGAACCGCACGCTCTCGCCGTCCGGCATCCGCGTCGCCACAAAGCCCGCGGCGAGGCAGGCTTCGCGCTGCGGCATCTGGATATCCGGGCTGCGCAGGGTGTCCCACCATGAGGCACGATTCGCCGCGCGCGGCAGGGCCGCGCCGATGATCTCTTCGATCTGTTCATAGGTCAGCACGAATTCCGCCTGCTTCTGCCGCATCAGATAATCGCGCAACGCGTCGTAATCGTTCACCTCTGTCCTCTTCGCTGGTCGAAGGCCCGCTTTGCCCAAAAACGTGAGCCGCGGAAACCAATTTTTAACTCATTCCGGCAGCGCCGTCCCGGCTTAAACACTACTCAAGCTTTCAGGTGCATTCACTGGTGTCGGGAGCAAACGATGTTGTCTCGATGGCGCGACGTCACGGCCCGCCGGCCATGGCGGCTTTCGGCGAAGCTGCTGATCATCTCGTCCGTCGTGACGGTGATCGGCTTTTCCGCCGTTTGCGTCAACGTCATGCTGGACATGCGCCGCGGCGAGGAGGCGCTCGCCCGCCAGACGCTGGAAAATCTGGCGACGACCATCGAGTCCGACGTCAGCCGCAACATCGAGATCTACGACCTGGCTCTCAAGGCGGTCGCCAGCAACATGCTGCTGCCGGAAATCGCCACGGTCTCGAAGCCGATCCGTCATCTCATCCTGTTCGACCATTCGACCACGGCGAGGCATTTCGGCGCGATCCAGGTGTTCGACGCCGACGGCCGGCTGACCATCGACGCCTCGACGCTCGATCCCGTTGCCGAGAACCGGGGCGACGAGGATTACTTCAAGGTCCATCGCGACAATCCCGGAACGGGCCTCTTCATCAGCCGGCCGATGCTGTTCCGCGGCGCCTATGCCATCGTGATGAGCCGGCGCATCAGCGACACCGACGGCGGCTTTCTCGGCGTCGTCGCCGGATCGATCCGCTTCAGCTATTTCCACGAATTGTTCGAGCGGCTGAGCCTCGATCCCGACGACACCATCACCGTGCTCAAGCGCGACCGTACCGTCATGATGCGGCGGCCGTTTGATCTCGATGTGATCGGCAGGAATCTGGCCGACCGGCCGGTCTGGAAGGCCGAAAACCTGAAGGTCGGCAGCGCATTCGCCGGACAGGGGCCGATCGACGGCACGCCGCGGCTCTATGTCCGCAGCAGCGGGACCAGCCCGCTATTCGTGGTGGCAGGCAAGCCATTGAGCGCCGTGTTCGAGCTCTGGCAGAGGGAAGCCTACCGCATCGGCGCCGTGGTGCTGGCGCTCAGCCTGTTCATGCTGGCATCGACGCTGGTGCTCGCGCGCGAGATCGGCCGGCGCGCCGAGGCCGAGCGCAAGCTAGAGGAGATGGCGACAACGGACGCGCTCACCGGCCTGAAGAACCGCCGCAAGTTCGACCAGGTGATCGACGTCGAATGGCGCCGCGCGATGCGGCAGCAGACGCCGATCGCGCTCCTGATGATCGATGCCGATCACTTCAAGGCCTACAACGACACGTTCGGCCATCAGGCCGGCGACCAGGTGCTGGTCGGCATCGCAATCTGCATTTCCGATTCGGTGAGCCGCGCCGGCGACTGCGCCGCGCGCTATGGCGGCGAGGAATTCGCCGTGCTGCTGCCGGACACCTCGGTCACCGACGCCCTTGATGTCGCCGAGAAGATCCGCGCCAAGGTGCAGGGCTGGTCCGACGACCACACGAGCTCGACGGTGTCCTGCGGTATCGCGAGCCTCGTTCCCACCACCGGCATGGACTGGCCGCTGCTGGTCGCCGCCGCCGACAAGGCCCTCTACGCCGCAAAGGCCGGCGGCCGCAACCAGTCGGTGGTCGCGAGCCTGCCGAAGCTGTCGCTGGTGGCTTAAGTTATTATGTCCTCGGTGTCGTCCCGGCGAAGGCCGGGACCCATAACCACAGGGCATAGTTTGGCGAAGACTCGTCGTCTGGTACTGCCACTGTCCGCAATCGATGGACCACGCGGTATGGGTCCCGGCCTTCGCCGGGACGACACCGGAGGTGCGACGACTACTGCCCCAGATACTTCTTCATCTCCGCAATGAGCCCCTCACGCAGCTCCGGCCGCTTCAGGCCGTAGGCGATGTTGGCGCGGAGGAAGCCGGGCTTGGAGCCGCAATCATGGCGCTCGCCCTCGAATTCGACGCCGTAGAACTTTTGCGATCTGGCGAGGCCGATCATGGCGTCGGTGAGCTGGATCTCGCCGCCGGCGCCGCGCTCCTGGGTTTCCAGGATCTTGAAGATCTCCGGCTGCAGGATGTAGCGGCCGGTGATCGAGAGGTTGGAGGGCGCGGTGCCCTTGGCCGGCTTCTCGACCATGCCGTCGACCTCGAACATCTTGCCGGTGCGTTTGCCGACGCCGCAGATACCGTATTGATGGGTCAGATGGTCGGGCACCGCCTCGACCGCTATGACGTTGGATTTTTCGCCGAGCTTGCTGGCGGTGTCGATCATCTGCTTCAGACAGCCGGGCGAATTGAGCACGAGTTCGTCTGGCAGCACGACCGCGAACGGTTCGTTGCCGACGATGTCGCGCGCGCACCAGACCGCGTGACCGAGGCCGAGCGGCGCCTGCTGGCGGGTGAAGCTGACGGCGCCGGCTTCGGGCTGGTTCTGCGCCAGAACGTCCTGCTCGGTCTTCTTGCCGCGCGCGGCCAGCGTCGCATCGAGCTCGAACATGCGGTCGAAATGATCTTCGATGACACTTTTGTTGCGGCCGGTGACGAAGATGAAGTGCTCGATGCCGGCTTCCCTGGCCTCGTCATAGACGTACTGGATCAGCGGCTTGTCGACGATCGTCAGCATTTCCTTCGGCATCGCCTTGGTGGCGGGCAGGACACGGGTGCCGAGGCCGGCAACGGGAAATACGGCTTTGCGGATTTTCATGGGATTGATCGAATACCTGAGGAACACGTGAAGGGAGCAATGGCATCTTGCTAGCTTGTTTGCAGCCGCCAACAAAGGCGGATGTGGGGCCTCATCCTCACAGAGTTAAGAAAAAGGCCACCATCAAAATTTCACCTTTGTTAAGCTGTTGGCAACCGTAACCAGGCCTCCTGAGGCGGAATTTGGCCGGACAGGTGTGGACATGATGCAATCAATGGCAGAGCTGGCAAAACGGGGCGGGTCCGTGACCGGTGCGACGATGATTGCGGCCGCCCTGCTGTTCCCGCTTCCCGCCGGCGCGCAGGCTCAGAACGGTCTGTCAAATCTGTTCGGCGGTATTTTCTCCGGCCCGAACCCGGCGCCTTCGCCAGCGGCGCCCGGCCCTGGCGGCGCTCAAACGGGAGTTCAACCCTGGACCGGCGAGGACGGCGCCTCCGGCCATCCGCTGATGACGGCTGCCGCGATCCGGGAGGCCGCCGGCAATTTCAACAATTGCGTCGCAGGCATGTGGCCCGATGCCGCAAGGCGCAACATCACGCAGGAAAATTTCCAGCGCTTCACGGCAGGCCTCGCGCCCGATCTGCGTATCATGGACCTGATGGACTCGCAGCCGGAGTTCACCAAGTCGATCTGGGATTATCTCGACATCCTCGTGAACGATAACCGCCTCGCCAAAGGCCGCGAGGTCCTGGCCAAATACAAGGCGCAGTTCGACGCCACCGAAAAAGCCACCGGCGTCGATCGCTACATCATCGCCTCGATCTGGGGCATCGAGTCCAACTACTCGACGCAGATGGGCGACCGCAGCGTGCTGCAATCGACCGCGACGCTGGCCTGCATCGGCCGCCGCCAGGCTTACTTCAAGGACGAATTCCTCTCGGCGCTGGAGATCCTCAACCGCGGTGATCTCAGGCCCGAACAGTTGCGCGGCTCCTGGGCCGGCGCCTTCGGGCCGACCCAGTTCATGCCGACCGCGTTCAAGCGCTTTGCCGTGGACGGCGACGGTGACGGCCGGCGTGACGTCGTCGACAATCCCTCCGACCTGATTGCGTCGACCGCCAACAATCTGAAGAAGGACGGCTGGCAGGCCGGGCAGACCTGGGGCTATGAGGTCGTGGTACCCCAGGGCTTCAACTACATGCTGGCGGATCGCGCCAAGGCGATGACGATGCCGCAGTGGGAAAAGCTCGGCCTCAAGCGCCCGGCCAACCAGCCCTTCCCGCATCCGGCAGAAAAGGCCTATTTGCTGGCGCCCGCCGGTGCCCAAGGGCCGGGCTTCCTGATGCTGCAGAACTTCCGGGTCATCATGAAGTACAATCCGGCCGAAGCTTATGCGCTGGCGATCGGCCATTTCGCCGATCGTTTGCGCGGCGGCCAACCCTTCGTGCAGCCCTGGCCGCGGCAGGAACGGGAGCTGTCCCGGACCGAGCGGCTGGAACTGCAGCAGCTGCTGGCCCAGCGCGGCTTCTACAAGGGCACCCCGGACGGCCAGTTCGGCGGCCAGACCCGGGAGGCCCTGCGCAACTTCCAGGCCTCGATCGGGGTCCCCGCCGACGGATTTGCCTCCTCCGACGCGCTGAACCGGCTGCGCGGGCGGTAAAATCGCGCCGAAAGTAACCCTGAACAGGGATTTTGGCCGGCAACCTTGACCGGAGCGGCGGTTCACCGTGTATGGGCCAAAGGATCTCGGGCCAAAGATCTCAGAATCTGAAAAGAGATCTGCCCGTTTGGCGCCCGATTCCGCTATTATATTGAGCCTGTCCCGATCCCCATTGCACGTGCCGAGATCGCATGTCGAAGAAGTCCCTGTTCAAGGTGCTGACCGAGACCGGCCCGCTGATCGCGCTGGGGACGGCGCTTGCGATTCTGGTCTCGGTCGCGGGACCCGCCTCGGCGCAGTTCTTCAACTTCCCCGGCTTCGGCGGGCCGCCGCAGCGCGCGGCTCCGCCGCCGCCGCGGAACGGTGGAGGTGGCGGTGGCGGATGGTTCGGCGGCGACTTCTTCGCGCCGTTCCAGCAGCAACAGCCGCAAGCACCACGCCAGGATTTTTCGCGCGCACCGGCGCCAGCCAAGCGCGACACCATTCCCGACAGGAACGTGCTGGTGATCGGCGACGCCATGGCAGACTGGCTCGCCTACGGCCTGGAGGATGCCTACACCGAGCAGCCCGACATGGGCGTGATCCGCAAGCACAAGACCACGTCCGGCCTGATCAAGTACCAGCCCAAGGGTGAGCCCTCGGACTGGACGGCTGCTGCGAAGGGCATTCTCGAGACCGAGAAGCCCGACGTGATCGTGGTGATGCTCGGCCTCAACGACCGCATCGCGATCCGCGAGGCGGCAGCACCCGATAAATCGGACAAGGCGACCGACAAGGACAAGAAGAACGACAAGGGCGCGCGCGGCAAACCACCGCCCAAGCCCGGCGATGCCAAGCCCGGCGACACAGCCGCGAAACCGGACGACAAGCCGGCCGATGCCGACCTGCCGCAGGACGATGCCGACAACGCTGACGCACCGGCGGTCGCAGCGCCCGAGAAGACCGCACGCAACCCGAACGGCCTCTACGAATTCCGCGACGAGCGCTGGGTCGAGCTCTACGGCAAGAAGATCGAGGAGCTCGCCAACGTCCTCAAGTCCAAGGGTGTGCCGGTGCTCTGGGTCGGCCTGCCCGCCATCCGCGGTCCTAAGGGCACCGCAGACATGCTGTTCCTGGATTCGCTTTATCGCGAAGGCGCGGCCAAGGCCGGCATCACTTACGTCGACGTCTGGGACGGCTTTGTCGACGAGGCCGGCCGCTTCCTGCAGAAAGGCCCGGACTTCGAAGGCCAAATCCGCCAGCTCCGCAGCTATGACGGCGTCTATTTCACAAAACCCGGCGCGCGCAAGCTCGCCCACTATGTCGAACGCGAGATCACCCGCCTGCTCGCCGGGCGCTCCGGCCCGATCGCGCTGCCGAGCGAGCCGGCGACCCCCGACACCAGCGCCGAACCCGGCAAGCCCGCGCCGCGGCCGCTGGCCGGCCCGATCGTGCCGCTGGTTGCGGCCTCGATCTCGACCGATCAATTGCTGGGTGGGCCGGGCTCGCGTCCGGCCGCCGTCGATGCGCTCGCTGCGAAGACCATGGTGAAGGGCGAGCCATTGGCCGCGCCCGCCGGACGCGCCGACGATTATGCCTGGCCGCGCCGCGAAGTCGGCCGGGAGCAGGCCAAGGGCGATACGCCCGTCGCCGCGACGACTCCCGATGGCGGCACGCCGGGTGCGGCCGCAGCGATCGCCCCGCCAAAGCTTGCGCCGAAGAAGCCACTAACGCCGCAGCAACCGGCACAGGCAGCGCCATCGATGCGCGATTTCTTCGGCTTTGGCTCGCCGCCGCCCCCGCCGCGTCAATTGGCGCCGGCGCCACGCAATCCGAACCCCGCGATCCCGCGGCCGCCTGGCAATGTCGGGCGATCGGCGGAAGTATTCCGGTAATTTTTCCAAGCTGAGGTCTCGTGTCCCGGACGCGCCGCAGCGTGAAACGCTGCCGCGCAGAGCCGGACCCAGCACGTCCGACAGTCACCAAAAGAAGGGGCCCCGGCTCGGCAATGCGGCGTTCCCGGACGATGCTACGCATCGCCTAGGCCGCATTGCGTCCGGGGCCCGATGGATATCGCGCGTTGGCTATTAGCCGTAATAGCGCCAGCGCGGCGGCGGGCGGCGCGCAGGGCGCGCCATCAGCAGTGCGAGGGCAAAGCCGATGCCGCCGGCGACCAGCAGCGAGCCGAGCGGGTTGTCCTGCACCTTCTGTGCGATCGCCTGCGAACCGTCGCGCAAGGTTTCGGCCGGCTTGTCATAGGCGTCCTTGGCATAGCTGGCCGCCGTGTCCGTGGCGTCCCGTACGGCGTCCTTGGCCTGGCCGTACAGATTCTGCACGGTGCCTGCGGCTTCCCGCGCCTTGCCGGAAGCCTGCGTCTGCGCATCGCCTGCGAGATCACCGACGGCGCCTTCCGCGCGTCCGGCGAATTCCTTGGCCGATCCGACAATCCGATCTTTATCCATGATGCTCCTCCTCAGGGGTCTGCCCAAGTAACCGATCAGGAGCGGCGCGGTTCCTCACGCTAGAGAATAAGCCCGCCGTCGACGACCAATGTCTGGCCGATGATGTAGGACGACAGCGGCGATGCCAGGAATAGCGCAGCGCCAGCCATGTCAGCCGGCGTGCCCAATCGCCGCAGCGGAATGCGTGAAAGTGCACCTTCGAGCCGCTTGGGATTGTCTGTGGTCACCTTGGTCATCTTGGTGTCGACCAGACCGGGCGCGATGCCGTTGACGCGGATGCCGTCCTCGGCCCAGGCCTCGCCCAGCGTCCGCGTCAATCCGACCGCGCCGGTCTTCGACGCGTTGTAAGCAGGATTGCCCATGGTGGAATGATAGGCCGCGGTCGAGGACACCATGATCAGCGATCCCCGCGAGTCCCGCAGCATGGAATGAAAGCGCGTGGCGCAGGCCATCAGGCTCATCAGGTTGACCTCGACCACCTTGCGAAAGCCCGCCATCTCGAACTCGCCGCGGCGATAGAGCACCGCGCCCTGTGCAAGCACCAGGACATCGAGCCGATCGAACAACGGCTTGAACGCTTCGACCGCTCCGGCATTGCCGACGTCGAGCTGCGCGTAGGAGAGACCGGTGAGATCCGAACCCTCCGCTTGCGAATATTCCTTCGCGTGAGCCCGTGTGCCGCAGACCGCAACTTGCGCGCCCCTGACGCGAAAGGCTTGCGCAATACCGTTGCCGATGCCGCTGGATCCGCCGACGACCAGCACCTGCCTGCCTGAGAAATCGAGCTCGTTCGTCATCGCTGGCCTCCCCGAGTGTCTTGCTTGTTTGACCTGTCTGCGGATCGATGACAGCCTTGTCAATCACAACAAGAACAAGCAGGGCTCAGAGGAAACAGCATGGCCGATTTCAAACAGCTCAGCCGGTCCGTGAAGGGCCTGACCGTTCTCGTCACCGGCGCGGCCAGCGGCATGGGACGCGCGACGGCACGCGTGTTCGCCACCGAGGGCGCCAACGTCGCCGTCACCGATCATGACGAGCAGGGCGCGCTGGCCGCGGCGAAGGAGATCGCGGCAAGCGGCGGCACCGCGAGAGCCTGGAAGCTCGACGTGGCCGACGGCGACGAGATCAAGCGCGTGGTCGGCGACGTCGCTGCGCATTTCGACGGGCTCGACATCATCGTCAACAATGCCGGCATCTCCGTGCGCGTCGCGATCGACGACGAGGCCTATGAGGACGCATGGGCCAGGGGCATCGCGGTGATGCTGACGGCGCATCCGCGCATCATCCGCGCCGCGCTGCCTCACTTGCGCAAGTCGAAGAGCCCACGCATCGTCAACATCGCCTCGACCGAGGCGCTCGGCGCCACCGCATTGCACAGCCCCTATTCGGCGGCGAAGGGCGGCGTCGCCAGCCTCACCCGCTCGCTCGCGGTGGAGCTCGGCCGCGAAGGCATCACCGTCAACTGCATCTGCCCGGGGCCGGTCCGCACCGCCATCACCGACCGAATCTCGGAAGAGCACAAGACCATCTATGCCAAGCGCCGCACTGCACTGGGCCGCTACGGCGATCCCGAAGAGGTCGCGCACATGACGCTGAGCCTGTGCCTGCCGGCAGCGTCCTTCCTCACCGGCGCGGTGATCCCGGTCGACGGCGGCCTGATGGCGCGCAACGCGTGAGAGCTGTAGCCCGGATGCAGCGCAGCGCAATCCGGGGTTCTCACCTCGCGGGAAGACCTCCCCGGATTTCGCTGCGCTGCATCCGGGCTACGGGCAGCTATGCGCGCCCAGCGTTGACATCGACTGCTACGGGAGTAATTTTTTCCTCAACAGGGCGGGACCAACCGCTCGAACGCCCGGGAGAAAACGCCATGACGATCGCCATCCGGCAGCTTCACAAACATTTTGTCGGCGAGGTTTCCGGCCTCGATCTGCGAAAGCCTCTCACACCCGATGAGGCGCGCGAGATCGAAGCCGCCATGGACAAATATGCGGTGCTGGTCTTCCACGACCAGGACATCACCGACGAACAGCAGATGGCTTTTGCGCTGAATTTCGGCCAGCGCGAGGACGCGCGCGGCGGCACCGTGACGAAGGAAAAGGACTACCGGCTGCAATCCGGCCTGAACGACGTCTCCAATCTTGGCAAGGACGGCAAGCCGCTGGCGAAGGACAGCCGCGCGCATTTGTTCAATCTCGGCAACTGTCTGTGGCATTCCGACAGCTCGTTCCGTCCCATCCCGGCAAAATTCTCGCTGCTGTCGGCCCGCGTGCTCAACCCGAAGGGCGGCAACACCGAATTCGCCGACATGCGCGCGGCCTATGACGCGCTCGACGACGAGACCAAGGCGGAGATCGACGACCTCGTCTGCGAGCACTCGCTGATGTATTCGCGGGGATCGCTCGGCTTCACCGAATACACCGACGACGAGAAGGAGATGTTCAAGCCGGTGCTGCAACGTCTCGTGCGCACCCACCCCGTTCATCGCCGCAAGTCGCTCTATCTCTCATCGCATGCCGGCAAGATCGTCAGCATGAGCGTCCCCGAAGGAAGGCTGCTGCTGCGCGATCTCAACGAGCACGCGACGCAAAGCGAGTTCGTCTACGTCCACAAATGGACGCTGCATGACCTCGTGATGTGGGACAACCGCCAGACCATGCACCGCGTCCGCCGCTACGACCAGTCGCAGCCCCGTGACATGCGCCGCGCTACGGTGGCGGGCACGGAGCCGACGGTGCAGCAGCAGGCGGCGGAGTAAACACGCATTCCGCCGTCGTCCCGGACAAGCGCAGCGAAGCGGAGCGCAGATCCGGGACCCATAGCCACAGGGAGTGGTTTGGCGAAGATTAGAAGTTACCGCCCCGCTTCAAAAACTACGGCCTGGGAGTATGGGTCCCGGATCTGCGCTCCGTTCTGGACAACGCTACGCGTTGCCAGAAGCTGCGCTTGTCCGGGACGACAGCGGAGGGTGGAACGCCAGCGGAGCAAGGCTACGCGTGCCCCGCCTCGTTCGAGAGCATGCCGGGATCGATGCCGATCTTGCGCAGCGCGCGTCCGTATTTTTCGTCGACGTCGTCGCCGAAGATCAATTCCGAATCCGCGTCGCAATGCAGCCAGCCATTGCTCTGGATTTCGGTCTCGAGCTGGCCCGGCGCCCAGCCGGCATAGCCGAGCGCGAGGATGGCGTGCTTGGGGCCGGAGCCGTTGGCGATCGCACGCAGAATGTCGACCGTCGCGGTGAGGCAGACGCCATCGTCGATCCGGAGCGTCGCGTTCTCGATGTAGAAATCGCTGGAATGCAGCACGAAGCCGCGGCCGGTATCGACCGGACCGCCGCGCAGCACCTTCATGCTTTCGGCATTCTCCGGCAGCTTGATGTGCTCGCCCTTGTTGATGATGCCGAGCTGCTGCAACAGCTCGGGGAAATCGATGCTGCCGGCCGGGTGGTTGACGATGATGCCCATCGCGCCTTCGGCGGAGTGGGCGCAGAGATAGATCACCGAGCGCTCGAAGCGCTCGTCGCCCATCACCGGCATGGCGATCAACAGCTGGCCGTCAAGGTAACCCGCCGAGCTCGGGAGCGCGGAAGCTGGCTTGCGGGTGCTTTCGCCCGTCCTCTTGCCTGTGGGAGCCATCGGTGAAGCACTCCGGTTTCAACTGCTATCCTGATGTCGGGCCGGCCGGCTGTCAAATCAAGGCTTGCAGAGACTTGATTCAAGTGCATCCATCACAAGCAATTCAATGGTTTGCCGCGGGGCGACCCTGTAAAGACGTACCATGCTGACAAGAGTTCCCCGGCGTGCGGCGATTGGCGTCGCGACAACCCTGCTCGCGTCGTTGCTGGCGCTTGAAGCCCGCGCCGACGACGCATCGCCGTGGCAGCGCGACGGACATTCCGCGGTGCGGTTGCTGGCGGGATCGCGCAGCGGCGCCGTCCTGCTCGGCGGTATCGCCTTCCAGATCCAGCCCGGCTGGAAAACCTATTGGCGCATGCCAGGCGATTCCGGCGTTCCGCCGCGCTTCGATTTCTCGAAATCCGACAATGTCGAAGCGGTGACGGTGATGTGGCCGGCCCCGCAGAAATTCGACGACGGCGCGGGCGGCCATTCGATCGGCTATCACGACCAGATCGTGCTGCCCCTGCGTATCATCGCCAAGGCGGCCGACAAGCCGGTCACGCTGCGCGCCGAGATCAATTATGCAGTGTGCGAAAAGCTTTGCATTCCCGTCGAGGCTCGCGCCGAGCTTGGCTTCAACAGCGTCGCCTCGACCGAGGACGCCAATCTGCGTGCAGCGCTCGACACCGTGCCCAAGCCTGCCACCATCGGCGATCCCAACCCGCTCACCATCCGCGACGTCAAGCGCGACGGGCCCAAGAATGTCGTGGTCGACGTGGTCGCGCCGGATGCGCGCACCGTCAATCTGTACGTGGAAGGCCCGACACCCGATTGGGCGCTGCCGATCCCGACGCCGGTCGAGCCCAGCCCACCGGGCGTGAAGCGATTTTCTTTCGAACTCGACGGACTGCCGCCCGGCGCCAAGCCCGACGGCGCAGCGCTGAAGTTCACGCTGGTCGGGCCGGAGAAGTCGTACGAGTTCAATACCAATTTGGACTGAGTGTCGTCCCGGCGAAGGCCGGGACCCATACCGCGTGATCTATCGACAGTGCACGGTGAAAATCCCGAACGACCCGTCTTCGCCAAACCTCTCCCTGGGGTTATGGGTCCCGGCCCCCCGTGCACAATTGCGCACTCGGCCGGGACGACGTGGGATAGAGACGTGGTCCCACCCAACCGAATCTTAACGAATGGTTGCTAATCCCCTGGGCTGCTGCGGCAAGTCTGCCGCAGCATTCGTGTGCGCCTCGGGGGCTGTTCGAATTGGCCGTGATGGATGCAGAACCCGCAACGACCGGACCTGCCGGCCTCATCGCGCGGCTGCGCGAAAAATTAACGGGCGGGTCGAGCGAAGCATCGCTGACGCGGCGGCTGGCCGGCACCATCTTCGTCATCCGCGTGATCAGCGCGGGCCTTGCCTATTTTTCGCAAGTGCTGCTCGCACGCTGGATGGGGACTTCGGACTACGGCGTCTATGTCTATGTCTGGACCTGGGTGCTGCTGCTCGGCAGCATGATGGACTTTGGCATCTCGGCCTCCGCGCAAAAGATCATTCCGGAATACCGCGCCCGTGGCGAGCACGCGCTGCTGCGCGGCTTTCTCTCGGGCAGCCGCTGGCTCACCTTTGCGGTGTCCGCATTGGTGTCGCTCGGCCTCGCCGGTCTCGTCAAATTGCTGTCACCCTGGATCGATCCGGCCGAGGTGCTGCCGCTCTATATCGGCTGCATGACGCTGCCCGCTTTCGTCGTCGCCAACACCCAGGACGGCATCGCGCGCTCGCATGACTGGATGCAACTCGGCCTGATGCCGCAATTCATCATCCGCCAGGCACTGATCATCGGCATCACGGCGTGCGCCTTCCTGCTCGGCTATCATCTCGGCGCGGTCGCCGCGATGGTCGCGAGTGCCGGCGCGGTGTGGATCGCGATGACCGGGCAGATGGTGGTGCTGAACCGCAAGCTCGCCGATCACATCGAGCCCGGCCCCAAGGCCTATGACGTCGGCGGCTGGCTCGCCGTGTCGCTGCCGATCCTGCTGGTCGAAAGCTTCTACCTGCTGCTGTCCTACACCGACGTGCTGGTGCTTCAGCAGTTCCGTCCCTCCGACGAGGTCGGCGTCTATTTCGCCGTGGTGAAGACGCTCGCGCTGGTCTCCTTCATCCACTACGCGATGTCGGCGACGACCGCGCATCGCTTCGCCGAGTACAACGCAAGCGGCGATAAGGCGCGGCTGTCGGCTTACGTGGCGCATGCCATCAACTGGACGTTCTGGCCGTCGCTGGCGGCGACCATCGTGCTGCTCGCGCTCGGCAAGCCGCTGCTCTGGCTGTTCGGGCCGCAATTCGTGGTCGGCTACGACATCATGTTCGTCGCCGCCATCGGGCTCGTGGTCCGATCCGCGATCGGCCCGGTCGAACGGCTGCTCAACATGCTCGGCCAGCAGAAGATCTGCGCGCTGGCCTATGCGCTGGCCTTTGCGATGAACCTGGTGCTCTGCATCGCGCTGGTGCCGCGCTTCGGCGGCCACGGCGCTGCGGCCGCGACCTCGATCTCGCTCAGTTTCGAGACGGTGCTGCTGTTCTGGATCGTGCGACAGCGGCTCGGGCTGCACGTGCTGGCGTTCGGGAAATAGCCGTCGGCTCAAGGCGATTGGAAAGCCATCCGCCGCCTGATATAGTCGGATTTATGGCCGCAAGCGATCTACGAAACCTTCTGGAACGTGCCCAGACTTGGCCTGAAGAGGCCCAGAACGAGCTGGTTGCCATTGCCAGCGAAATCGAGAGTGAGCTGCTCGGCGGCGAGTATCTTGCTACGCAAGAGGAATTGCGGAGCATCGATGCGGCCTTGGCGTCCATAGATCGCGGCGAGGTCGCTACGGATGCCGAGGTTGCGGAGGCCTTCGCGAAATTTGCGCGCGGATGAAGGTCGTCTGGACGCGAGAGGCGCTTGCTGATCTCGCGGACATCGCGACCTATTATGCCAGCAACGCAGCCCTGTGGTCGCCGAAGCTCTCGGCCGGAGACTTGTTGACGTCGTGGAGCGCGTCCGTGGCGCGCCTTTCTCGGCGCCACGCGTTGCGCACCGTTCCAAGGTTCGTGTCGCAGCGGTCGTCCGCTACCCATTCCGGATATTTTACCGTGTCCGTGGCGACGTAATCCATATCGTCCACATCCGCCACACGTCACGGCGGCCGGTCGCGGGGCTGAATGAGCCCGGAAGGCAATATGCCTAGAGCGTTATCGGTTCTGATTGAATCAGATCTACCGAGATGTCCGTTTCGCGAGATAACGATGAATTGGAGAAAACACCTCCACTCCGGCCTCCTGCGGAAGAATTTTTCTTATTCGATCCAAGCGGTTGCTCCGCAGGGAAAGTTTATTCTACGTCATATTGCTCATCTGACGAGATAAACCTAAGATTCCCTCGACATGATCGATCCACTTTACGTCGCCTCCGGGTTCGGCGTCGGCCTGCTGGTCGGAATGACTGGCGTCGGCGGCGGCTCGTTGATGACGCCGCTGCTGATCCTGCTGTTCGGCATTCACCCATCGACCGCGGTCGGCACCGACCTGCTCTATGCCGCCGCCACCAAGACCGGCGGCAGCGTGGTGCATGGCTGGTCGCGCAGCGTGCACTGGCCGGCGGTGCTGCGACTCGCCTGCGGCAGCCTTCCGGCGAGCGCGCTGACGCTGCTCGTGCTGTGGAAGCTAGACCTCAACAGCGATTCCGAGCGCGGTCTGGTCAATCTGGTGTTGTGCTTCGCGCTGCTGCTGACCGCGACCTCGCTGATCTTCCGCAAGGCGATCATGGAGCGCTATCGCCGGCGCCTGGAGCAGGTCGATGACCGCACCACCGCGATCGCGACGGTCGTCACCGGAATCGTACTCGGTGTGCTGGTCTCGATTTCATCGGTCGGCGCCGGCGCGGTCGGCGTCACCGTTCTGCTGCTGCTCTATCCGCGCCTGCCGATGGCGACCATCGTCGGCTCCGACATCGCCCATGCCGTCCCGCTGACGCTGGTCGCCGGAATCGGGCACTGGGCGCTGGGCGACGTGGATTGGGCGCTGATGGGCGTGCTGCTGTTGGGCTCGCTGCCCGGCATCATCGTCGGCAGCTTCAGCGCGACGCGCGTCCCCGAGACGGTTCTGCGCCTGACCCTCGCCAGCGTACTGTTCGTGGTCGCCGGCAAGATCATGTTCGCCGAGTTGCACCTGTCCTCCGCGTTCGAGACGGCGCTGGCCTGGACACACTGAACGGAGAACGGCGCGAACGGAAAAACGCCGCTCCATC
This sequence comes from Bradyrhizobium sp. MOS002, assembly GCF_003020115.1. Lineage (GTDB taxonomy): Bacteria > Pseudomonadota > Alphaproteobacteria > Rhizobiales > Xanthobacteraceae > Bradyrhizobium. The sequence goes on along the minus strand of NZ_PYFX01000002.1, from coordinate 502,663 downwards.
CTCGCTGTCATCGCCCGGATTGACCGGGCGATCCAGTACTCCGAGACGGCTGTAGTTGTACCGAGACGCCGCGGCGTACTGGATGCCCCGCCTTCGCGGGGCATGACACCAGTCCGTTACTCCGCGGTCCAGCCGCCGTCGATCGACAGGTTGGTGCCGGTGATCTGCGCGGCGTCGTCGCCGCACAGGAACAGCGCGAGGGCTGCGACCTGCTCGGAGGTGACAAACTCCTTGGTCGGCTGCGCGTCGAGCAGCACGTCGTTGATGACCTGCTCGCGCGTGAGGTTGCGGGCCTTCATGGTGTCGGGAATCTGCTTCTCCACCAGCGGCGTCCAGACATAGCCGGGGCTGATGCAGTTGCAGGTGATCTTGCTGGTCGCGACCTCGAGTGCCACGGTCTTGGTCAGGCCGGCGATGCCGTGCTTGGCCGACACATAGGCCGACTTGAACGGCGAGGCGACCAGCGAGTGCGCGGAAGCGGTATTGATGATGCGGCCCCAGCCCTTCTTCTTCATGCCGGGGACGGCGGCGCGAATGGCATGGAAGGCCGAGGACAGGTTGATCGCGATGATCTGGTCCCATTTCTCCGGCGGGAATTCCTCGATCGGCGAGACGAACTGGATGCCGGCATTGTTGACGAGGATATCGACCGAACCAAAGCTCTTCTCGCCGAGCGCGATCATCCCGGCGATTTCGGCCGGCTTGGTCATGTCGGCGGGCGAATAGACCGCCTTCACGCCGAAATCGGACTCGATCTTGGCGCGCTCCTTCTCGATGTCCTCCGGCGAGCCGAAGCCGTTGATGACGACATTGGCGCCGGCGGCGGCAAAGGCGCGCGCATAGGCGAGCCCGATGCCGCTGGTCGACCCGGTCACGACGGCGTTCTTGCCTGACAGACTACCCATATTACTCGCTCCTTTTTGGCGGGGGCGCAGTGACGTCCCCCGTGAGATCGTAGGTCACCATGGTCTCGCCGGATTGAGGCCGCTCGAGCCAGTCCTTGTGGCGCATCGACAGGTGCACGTCACGCACGCCGGCTTCCCAATGCTCGACCATGGCGACATGCGAAAAATCGTAATCCTTGGACGAGGATTCGTAGTTCTTGCTGCGATAGATCAGGTGCACCACGGTAACGGTGCTTTCGCGCGATACCTTGGCAAGGAATTCCACGGACGGGTCGTTCTTGAGATAATCGGGCAATTTGGAAATCAGGTCGCGCACGGCCCTGCGGGCGTTGTGCACCTGCTTGTTCTTGTCGGTGTTCATCCGCGTGCGGCTGGAGAAGCGGATGTCCTTCTCGCGCTCGGTCGCCTCGAGCAGCGAGGTCGGCAGATCGCCGCGGGCGCTGAACAGGTCGATCTGGAAGATCAGGAGATCGCGGTCGGTCTCGGCGTCCAGCACGTAGTCGAGCGGCGTGTTGGAGGCGATGCCGCCGTCCCAATAATGCTCGCCGTCGATCACGACGGACGGAAAGCCGGGCGGCAGCGCGCCGGAGGCCATGATGTGCTCGGGGCCGATTTTCTTGCCGAGCTTCCTGAACTCGAAATTGTCGAAATACTTGAAGTTGCCGGAGGTGACGCCGACCGCACCGACCGACAGCCGCGTCTTCAGATCGTTGATGCGGTCGAAATCGACCAGACGCTCCAGCGTCTTCTTCAGCGGTGCGGTGTCGTAATAGCTCTCGGCCTGCGGGCTGCCGGGCGGCCAGAGCGGCGCGGGCGGAATGCGCGGCGTGAAGAATCCGGGCACGCCGAAGGTCGCGATCAATGCGGCGCTGGTCGAGTTGAACAGTTCGCGGCTGTGATCGCTCTTGCCGATCGGCTTCCACGGCACCGGCGCCGAGACCATCTCCCAGAATTCCTTGAGCCGCTTGACGCGCGTCTGCCCTTCGTTGCCGGCGATGATCGCGGCATTGACCGCGCCGATCGAGATGCCAGCGACCCAGTCCGGCTCGAACCCGGCATGGCAGAGCGACTGATAGGCGCCGGCCTGATAGGATCCGAGCGCGCCGCCGCCCTGGAGGACCAGGACACGTTGCGCGTTTGCGGGGATTGTTGCGACTTCGGGGCTGTGATCGGTCATGCGGGAACACTAGCAGATGGCGAGCGACCGTGGCGACAGTCTGCCGCGGCGTCAATGCATCCCGAGATCAAGTCTGGCTTATCGGGCGTCCGTCGAGGCCAGGATCATGGTCCAGAACACCTTGTATTTGGTGCCGGGAGCATAGCCCGCCGCGATGCCCAATTTTGTGACACCGCTCTTGAGCATGTTGGCGCGGTGCGGGGGCGAGTCGCGCCAGCCGGAAAACGCTTCCGCCAGCGTGTGATAGCCGGCCGAGACGTTCTCGACCGCAACGGTCGCCGGATAGCCGCCCGCGCTGAGGCGCTTGGCCAGCGGCGAGCGGACGTCATGGTCCATCTTGTTGGCGGCAGCCATGGCCTGGGACTGGGATTCGGCGAGCCGCATCAGATCGGGGTCGACCACGACGGTGCCGAGCCCGTTGTTCTGGCGGTATTGCGAGATCATGATCGCTGCCGCCTGCGCATCGAGCTTTGCGCCCGGGACAGCCATATCGGCGTACATCGAGGGCTGCTGGACTGGTGCTTCGTTGCCGGCGCAGCCGGCGAGCAGCAATGCTATGAGAATTGCGGCCGCAGCGCGCATGGTCGAAAGCCCCCAATGAGGGGCCGTTGTTGCATACCAACCGTGGCTGAAAGGTGAATTTTGAAGAAAATTCGACCGAACGCCCCGGCTCAGGCGTCCGCAAATATCCGGTAGCGGCGGGGCTCCAGGCTGATGGTGTCACCGGCGCGCAGTTCCCGACCGCGAGGCGCATCGATCTCGATCGTTTGCCCGCCTGACAGTGCCACCTCGGCCCGCTGCACCGGACCGAAATTCCGGACATGCTGCACGGCGCCCTCGAAGGCACCGCTGCCGGGCGGGCCGACCAGCATGTCGTGTCGCCGCACGAACAGTCTTGACGCGCCAGGCGCAAGCCCGTCCGCCGCGAGCCGAAGCGGCCGGTCGCCGAGCCTAACGACGCCATCGGCGATCAGGACCGGCAGCTCGATGGATTCGCCGATGAAGCTGTGGACGAAGGCGGTCGCCGGGCTCTCATAGACGTCATCGGGCGATCCGATCTGCTCGATCTTGCCCTTGTCCATCACCACGACGCGGTTGGCGACTTCGAGCGCCTCCTCCTGGTCATGGGTGACGAAAATCGAGGTGACGTTGATCTCGTGATGCAGCGAGCGCAGCCATTTGCGCAGCTCCTTGCGCACCTTGGCATCGAGCGCGCCGAAGGGTTCGTCGAGCAGCAGGATACGCGGCTCGATCGCGAGCGCGCGGGCCAGCGCGATACGCTGGCGCTGGCCGCCGGAGAGCTGACTCGGATAGCGATCGGCGAGCCAGTCCAGCTGCACGAGATCGAGCAGCTCCTTGACGCGCGCGCGGATGGTCACTTCGTCCTTGCGGATCGCGCGCGGCTGCACGCGGAGCCCAAAGGCGACGTTCTCGAACACCGTCATGTGGCGGAACAGCGCGTAGTGCTGGAACACGAAACCGACGTGCCGCTCGCGCGCGCCCTGCGCCAGCGCGTCCTCGCCGTTGAAAGACACCTCACCGGAATCGGGCCAGTCGAGGCCGGCGATGATCCGCAGCAGGGTGGTCTTGCCGGAGCCGGACGGACCGAGCAGCGCCAGCAGCTCGCCGTCGTTGACCTTGAGGTCGACGCCGTCGAGGGCTTTGAAGCTGCCGAACTTCTTGACGAGATTCCTGACTTCAATGCTCACTTGCGTCCTGTCCTTCGTCGAGATGATTTTCCAGAACGGTCTTGGCGATCAGCGTGATCAGCGCCAGCATCGCGAGCAGCGAGGCGATCGCGAACGCCGCGACGAACTGGTATTCGTTGTAGAGAATCTCGACCAGGAGCGGCATCGTGTTGGTCTCGCCGCGAATATGGCCGGAGACGACGGAGACCGCGCCGAACTCGCCCATCGCGCGCGCGTTGCAGAGCAGGACGCCGTAGAGCACGCCCCATTTGATGTTGGGCAGCGTGACGCGGAAGAAGGTTTGCAGGCCCGAGGCGCCAAGCGAGATCGCGGCCTCCTCCTCCTGCGTGCCCTGCTCCTGCATCAGCGGGATCAACGCACGCGCCACGAAGGGGAAGGTCACGAAGGTGGTCGCAAGCGCGATGCCGGGCACCGCGAACAGGATCTGGATGTCATGATCGCGCAGCCAGCCGCCGAAATACCCCTGCGCGCCGAACAGCAGCACGAAGACGAGGCCCGAGATCACCGGGCTGACCGAGAACGGCAAATCGATCAGCGTGATCAGGAAGGTCTTGCCCGAGAATTCGAATTTTGCAATCGCCCAGGCTGCGACCAGGCCGAAGACGAGATTGAGGCCGACGGAAATTGCCGCAACCAACAGCGTCAACTTGATTGCGGACAACGCCTCCGGGTCGGCCAGCGCGGCGAAATAAGCGAGGATACCCTTCGAGAAGGCCTGCGCGAACACCACGACCAGCGGCAGCACGACGAAGACAGAGAGAAAGGTCATCGCCAGCGCAATGATGACGATGCGGACGGCGCGCGGTTCGGTGCGCAAATTGTTCCGCGCGGCCGCCGCATGCGCGCGTGCCTTGGCGTCGGGGGCCGAGAGCGAGACGGAATCCGCGATCTGCATCGTCATGGCGCCGTCCTCATCGCACCGGAATCCGGCTCTGCGCCCAGCGCTGGAGCCGGTTGACGGCGAAGATAATGACAAAGGACACGACCAGCATGACCACCGCGATAGCGGTCGCATCGGCATAGCGGAATTCAGAGAGGCGGATCACGATCAGCAGAGGCGCGATCTCGGAGACGTTCGGCAGATTGCCTGCGATGAAGATCACGGAGCCGTATTCGCCAACCGCGCGCGCGAAGGCAAGCGCCAGCCCCGTCAGCAGCGCCGGGCCGAGCGAGGGCAGGATCACGCGAATGATGGTCTGCCAGCGGCTCGCGCCAAGGCTGCCCGCGGCCTCCTCGATCTCGGGGTCGAGATCCTGGAGCACCGGCTGCACCGTGCGCACCACGAAAGGAATGCCGATGAAGATCATCGCGACGAAGATGCCGACCGGCGTGAACGCCACCTTGATGCCAGCCGCCGCAAGCGGCGCGCCGAGCCAGCCCTTCTCGGCGAACAACGCGGTCAGCGCGACGCCGGCGACCGCCGTCGGCAGCGCAAAGGGCACGTCGACGATGGCGTCGAACAGCCGCCTTCCCGGGAAGCGGTAGCGCACCAGCGCCCAGACGATGATGCTACCCATCACCAGATTGACGCACGCCGCCGCGAAGGCGAGGCCGAAGGAGACGCGGAGGGCATTCAGGGTGCGACGGCTGGAGAGGATGTTCCAGAATTGCTCGGGGCTCAACTCGAGCGATTTCAGGAACAGGCCGGCGAGCGGAATCAGGATGATGATCGACAGCCAGGACAGCGTCAGCCCCATGGTGAGACCGAAGCCCGGCAATGTCCGGCGTCGTGCTGCGATTGCGCTCACCAGGCCCCCTGTTTAAGCCCCGCCGACAGCGCCCGATCAGTTCTTGTAGATCTGATCGAAGACGCCGCCGTCGGCAAAATGTTCCTTCTGCGCCTTGGTCCAGCCGCCGAAAAGTTCGTCGATCGTGAACAGCTCGACCTTCGCGAAGGAGTTTTCGTGCTTTTTAGCGATCTCGGGATCGCGCGGACGATAAAAGTTGCGCGCCGCGATTTCCTGACCTTCCTTGGTATACCAATATTGCAGGTAAGCGTCGGCGGCGTTGCGGGTGCCTTTTTTATCGGCAACCTTGTCGACGATCGTCACCGGCGGTTCTGCCAGGATCGAGAGCGGCGGCGCCACGATCTCGAATTTCTCCGGACCGAACTCCTTCAGCGCCAGGTACGCCTCGTTCTCCCAGGCGAGCAGCACGTCGCCGACGCCGCGCTCGACGAAGGTCACGGTCGCGCCGCGCGCACCGGTATCGAGCACCGGCACCTGCTGATAGAGCTTTCCGATGAAATCCTTGGCTTTGTCCGCCGAGCCGTATTTCTTCTGCGCAAAGCCCCAGGCCGCCAGATAATTCCAGCGCGCCCCGCCTGACGTCTTCGGGTTCGGCGTGATCACGGCGACACCCGGCTTGAGCAGATCGTCCCAGTCCTTGATGCCCTTCGGATTGCCCTTGCGGACCAGAAATACGATGGTCGAGGTGTAGGGCGACGAATTTTGCGGCAACCGCTTCTGCCAGTCAGCCGTCGTGAGGCCTTTGCCTGCGATGGCGTCGATGTCGTAGGCGAGCGCAAGCGTCACCACGTCGGCCTGCAATCCGTCGATCACGGCGCGCGCCTGCGAACCGCTGCCGCCATGTGACTGCTTGATCTCGACGCTCTTGCCGGTTTCCTTCTGATAGGCATTCGCGAACGCCTTGTTGAACTCGACATAGAGCTCACGCGTCGGATCGTACGATACGTTCAGCAGATTGATGTCAGCGGCGAGAGCCGAGCTAGCCAACAAGCCTGTCGCGAGCAGTCCTGCAGCGAGCGGAACGATACGGCGCATCATGTCCATCTCCATTCACATCGATGACGTCGGCGTCATCGATGGCAGGCATAACTCGGGGCGAAACGCGCTTAAGTCAACGGAACCGGATTTTCTTGTTCGGAGCCGGGCAGCGTAACTTTGCTATGAAGTCTTCATCGTGTGGATGCCGCATTCCGTCTTGGCCCGGCCGCGCCAGCGACCCGCACGCTCATCCTCGCCTTCGGCCGTTCTGCTCGTGCAAGGCATACACCCAACCGACAGAAATCCCGACGCAACCAGAGGATGACGCGGCAATTTGGCGCGGGCGAAGATCGCCTCGAGTTCCTCGCGCGAAACATTGGCGAAGGGATTGAACTTCAGCCGCGCGCCGTCGTCCTCGACCACAGGGATGCCGGCGCGCGAGCTGCCCTGGAAGCGCTTGCGGCCGTTGAGCCATGCATCGAACGGCTTCAGCGCCCGCGCCAACGGCTCGACCTTGCGAATACGGCAGCAGGCGTCGGGATCGGAAAACCAGAGGTCACGGTCGGGATCTTCGCGCGACAGCGTCTCCTCGGCAGGTTTGATCGAGCGGACGTCCTTCAGGCCCAGCGTCGCGATCAGCGTGTCGCGATAGGCCAGCGTCTCCTCGAACAGCCAGCCGGTGTCGAGGAAGATCACCGGGATCGCCGGATCGACGTCGGCCATGACCTTCAGCAGCGTCGCCGATTCCGTGCCGAAGGAGGACACCAGCGCAAGCTTGTCGCGCCCGATCGTCTTCAGCGCGCTTGCGATGATTTCGGCGGGCGAGGCATCGCGCAAGGCGCGATCGAGCTCCTCCGCCGACGGCAGCGCAGAGACCGAGATTGACGAAACTGGAGACGCGATTGCGTTCACGTGCCGACACCCTCGGAGTGACGCAGTTGCATGCGCCGGTGCAGCGCCGTGATGCGGCCGTCACCGGTCGGCTGGTAGAATACCGAGTAGCGCTTCGCGGTCTGCATGAAGGCTTCCGCGTCGGCCTGCTTCTTGACGTCGAAGGAATCGAAGCCCGCGCGCAGCATGAACACGAACTGGTCCCGCAGGATCTGGCCCGTCGCACGCAATTCGCCGCGGTAATTGTAGCGCTCGCGCAGCAGCCGCGCCTGGCTGTAGGCGCGTCCGTCGCGGAAGGTCGGGAACACCAGCGCGACGACGGCGATCTTGCCGAGATAGGGCACCAGCTCGGCGATGTCGCGATTGTTCGGCCAGATCACACCGACCTTGCCGGTCCGCTTGAGCAATGCATCCGCCTCGCCGACGAAGCGCTCCGCCGGCACCAGGATGTCGCCGCCCTCGGGCAGCGGCGTGTCGACGGCAAGCTTGACGAAGCTGTCGTCGGCGATCTTTCCGCCGTTAACGAGTGGCATAAACGCGCTCCTTGAAGGGTTCGACGCCGAGGCGTTTTACAGTGTCCATGAACAGCTCTTCGGGCCGCTCGCGCAGCGCCAGATAGGCTTCCACGATGTCCTCGACGACATCGGCCACCTCGTCGAACTTGACGCCGGGGCCGATCAGATTGCCGAGCGCGGCACTCTCGTCGGCGCGCCCGCCGATGGTGATCTGGTAGACCTCCTCGCCGTTCTTCTCGACGCCGAGAATGCCGATATGACCGACATGGTGATGGCCGCAGGCGTTGATGCAGCCGGAGATGTTGATGTGCAACCGGCCAATCAGATTGGCCAGTTCGTGATTGGCGAAGCGCCGCGTCAATTCCTGCGCGATCGGAATCGAGCGCGCATTGGCCAGCGAGCAATAGTCGAGACCCGGGCAGGCGATGATGTCGGTGATCAGATTGACGTTCGGCGTCGCCAGCCCGAGCTTGTCGAGCGCCTTCCACAGCGCCGGCAGGTCGCGCTTGGCGACATGCGGCAAAGCGAGGTTCTGCTCGTGGCCGACGCGGATCTCGCCGAACGAATATCTGTCGGCGAGATCGGCGAGCGCATCCATCTGCTCGGCGGTGGCATCGCCCGGAGGCGCGCCGATTGGCTTCAGCGAGATCGTGACGATGGAATAGCCCTGGACCTTGTGCGGGGCCACGGAGTTCTTGCGCCATGCTTCGAAATCGGGATCGGCTGCGGCCTGGCGCAGCTCGTCCGGCATGTGCGGCAGCTTCTCGTAGGAAGGATAAGCGAAGCGCGAGCGGATGTCCTCGACCACCTCGTCGTCGATCTGGAGCGAGGAGTTGCGGATGTGCTGCCACTCCTCCTCGACCTCGCGCGAGAACTTCTCGATGCCGAGCTCGTGCACCAGGATCTTGATGCGCGCCTTGTAGATGTTGTCGCGGCGGCCGTACTGGTTGTAGACGCGCAGGATCGCCTCGATATAGCTGAGAATGTCGCGGCCGTGGACGAAATGCTTGATGGTCTTGCCGATGAACGGCGTGCGCCCGAGCCCGCCGCCGACCAGCACCTCGAAGCCGGTCTCGCCCTTTTCGTTCTTGATCAGCTTCAGCCCGATGTCGTGGATCTTGATCGCGGCACGGTCGTGGTCCGACGCGGTGATCGCGATCTTGAACTTGCGCGGCAGGAACGAGAATTCCGGATGCAGCGTGGTGTGCTGCCGGATCAGCTCCGACCAGATGCGGGGATCCTCGATCTCGCCGGGCGCGACGCCGGCCCACTGGTCCGAGGTGACGTTGCGCATGTTGTTGCCGGAGGTCTGCATCGCATGGATGCCGACCTCGGCGAGATCGGCCAGCGCATCCGGCAATTCGGCGAGCTTGATCCAGTTGAACTGGATGTTCTGCCGTGTCGTGAAATGGCCGTAGCCGCGATCGTATTTGCGCGCGACGTGGGCGAGCGCGCGCAACTGGTTCGACGCCAGCGTCCCGTAGGGGATCGCGACGCGGAACATGTAGGCGTGCAGTTGCAGATAGACGCCGTTCTGAAGCCGCAGGATCTTGAACTCGTCCTCGGTGAGCTCGCCGGAGAGGCGACGCTTCACCTGGTCGCGGAATTCCGAGACGCGCTCGTTGACGAGCGTGCGGTCGATTTCATCGTAAGCATACATAAGAAAGCGCCTTAAACCTGAACCGGCTGTCCGATAGTCACGCCGGTGCGGCGGATCTGTTCGCGAAGATTGCCGGGTTCGATCTTGCCGTCCGCACCGACCTGTACCGGCGCGATATAGGGACCGATCGCACCGACGTCATCGGCCACGGACTCCGCAAGCAACGCTTTCGCCTCGTCGGAGTTGCGCACGATTGCGGCTTCCGACAGGTCCGCGGACCAGCTCTTGGCGGCGGTGCGGTAAACCACGATGCCGTCCCAGGTGCGGTTGGCGGTCACGACCGAGGGGCCGGCGATTTTGATCTTCTTCTGTTCAAGCGGAGAGGTCATTCGGCTGCATCCAATAGGTCAGAGATGATTTGTTTTGGGGTTTGTCGGCGAAGCGAGCCGGCATGCCGGACTACATCGCCGATGATGAGAATGGCGGGGCCGCCATTTGTCCGTCGCACGAGTTCGGGCAGATCGCGCAGCGTGCCGATCGCACCTTGCGCATCGGGACGCGTGACGCGGGCGAATACGCCGACCGGCGTCTCCGGCGAACGGCCGGCGGCCAAGAGGCCGGCGCGTATGGCCGGCGCAGCCGTCATGCCCATGTAGACCACGACGGTCATCCTGGCGTCGGTCAGCGTCGACCAGTCCACGACTTCCGCGTCGCGCGCCTTGTGCGCGGTGAGGAAGGTGATGCGGGTCGCTTCGTGACGGTAGGTGAGCGGCACCTCGAAATCGGCGGCGCCACCGAGCCCTGCGGTGATGCCGGGAACGATCGAATAGGCAACGCCGGCGGCCCGCAATGCTTCCACTTCTTCGCCGCCGCGGCCGAATACGAAAGAATCGCCACCCTTCAGCCGCACCACACGCTGGCCGGATTGCGCGGCCTCGATCATGCGCTTGTTGATGGCGTCCTGTCCGATGCCGGGCTTGCCGACGCGGCGGCCGACCGCAACGCGCGTGGTGTCCCGGCGGATGCGGTCGAGAATTTCAGGCGAGACCAGCTCGTCATGGAAGACGATATCTGCGTCCTGGAGCGCGCGCAGCGCCTTGATGGTGAGCAAATCCGGATCGCCCGGACCGGCGCCGACCAGCGCGACCGAGCCTTCCGGCTTGTCGGCCCGCGCGAACGCGGATGGATCGGAAATCGCTTTGAGCGCTGCGTCCGCCTCGCTTTTACGGCCGGCCAGAACGGCGGCACCGATCGGGCCGTCGATGACACGCTCCCAGAAGCGGCGGCGCAGCGGAAACTCGGCAATACGCTCGTTGATGGATTTGCGGAAGCCGCCGATGAACTCGGCGAGCTCGCCGATGCGCGCCGGCAGCAGCGCCTCGATCTTCTCGCGGACGCGCCGCGCCACGACCGGCGACGTGCCGCCAGTGCCGACGGCGACGACGACGTCGCCGCGATCGACGATCGCCGGAAAGATAAAGCTGGAATGCTCGAGATCGTCCATGACGTTGACGGGCAGGCCGAGCGCCTTGGCGCGGGCCGACATCGCCACGCCGACTTCGCCTGCGCCGGCGCAAACGATGGCGATGACGCCAGAGAGATCGGCGGTCAGCGGATCGGCGGCCGCGATGTCGATACGCGCCGCATCCTCCGGGCTCAGACCCAGGTCCTGATTGCCGTCGATCGCATGCACGCGAATGCGCGCACCGGCCGCAGTGAGCACGCGCAGCTTGGCGCGCAAAAGCTCACCCGCACCGATGAGGACCACCGGACCGGCCTTGAGATCGAGGAACACGGGCAAGAACCGCATACGATACTCGCTTACCCCACATCCGGGGTTGACTGGAATTATTTTCTATATATGTGTCGTTTCGAGCGCGCAAAGAGAAAATTTTTTCTTCTCTCGTGCACCGCAACTATAGAATTTTCGCCTCCAAACGCAAAGTGGCAGAGATGCATCTTCTCAAGGACAGTTCCACTGCTGGCGGGCCGGGCGGCCCCGCTCTCGCCAAGCGCGCGCCCGCGCAAGAATTTTCTGCCGATCTGGCCCCGAGCATGGACCATCTCGACCAACTCGAGGCCCAGAGCATCTACATCTTCCGCGAGGCTTTTGGCCGTTTGAAGAAGATCGCCCTGCTGTGGTCGCTCGGCAAGGACTCCAACGTCATGATCTGGCTGGCACGCAAGGCGTTTTTCGGCCGCCTGCCGTTCCCGGCCCTCCATGTCGACACCGGCAAGAAGTTTCCGGAAATGTATCGCTTCCGCGATCACTACGGCAAGGAGTGGGATCTCGATCTGCGCGTCGAGCCCTGCCCGCCGATTGATGCCGTCGACCCAACGCTGCCGCCGGCCGCCCGTTCCGCCGCGCGCAAGACCGAGGGCCTCAAGATGGCGCTCGGCAAATACGGTTTCGACGGCCTGATTGCCGGCATCCGCCGCGACGAGGAAGCCACGCGCGCCAAGGAGCGCGTGTTCTCGCCGCGCGGCCTCGAAGGCAATTGGGACGTCCGTGATCAGCCGCCGGAGTTCTGGGATCATTTCAATGCATCGCCGCCGCAAGGCGCGCATTTGCGCATCCATCCGATCCTGCATTGGACCGAGTCCGATATCTGGGCCTACACCAAGCGCGAGAACATCCCGATCATTCCGCTCTATCTGTCGCAAAACGGCAAGCGCTATCGCTCGCTGGGTGATCAGGACATCACCAATCCGGTCGCTTCAAACGCGTCGAACATCGACGAGATTCTGATCGAGCTCGAGCAGACCAAGGTGCCGGAACGTTCCGGCCGCGCGCTCGACCACGAGACCGAGGACGCTTTCGAGCGCCTGCGCGTCGCCGGCTACCTCTGATCAAGGACGCGAGCGTCGTATGAACATGATCGTCACCCCCGCTTCGCCCGCCACACCGAACGGCACCACGCGTCCGCAGGTCCGCATCGTCATCGTCGGCCATGTCGATCACGGGAAGTCGACGCTGGTCGGCCGCCTGCTGCACGAGACCGGCAGCCTGCCCGACGGCAAGCTCGAGATGCTCAAGGCCGTCAGCGCGCGGCGCGGCATGCCGTTCGAATGGTCGTTTCTGCTCGACGCGCTCCAGACCGAGCGCGACCAGGGCATCACCATCGACACCACGCAGATCCGCTTCCGCACCAATTCGCGCGACATCGTGCTGATCGACGCGCCCGGCCACGCCGAATTCCTGCGCAACATGATCACCGGCGCCTCGCAGGCCGACGGTGCGGTGCTGATCATCGACGCGCTCGAAGGCGTGCGCGACCAGACCCGGCGGCACGGCTATCTCCTGCATCTGCTCGGCGTGAAGCAGGTCGCGGTCGTCGTCAACAAGATGGACCGCGTCGACTTCTCCGCCGAGCGCTTCAAGGAGATCAGCGACGAGATCTCGGCGCATCTGCAAGGGCTCGGTGTGAAGCCCACGGCCGTGATCCCGATTTCCGCCCGCGACGGCGACGGCGTCGCCGAGCGCACGGACCGCATCGGCTGGTACAAGGGCCCGACCGTGGTCGAAGCACTTGACAGGCTCGAGCCGGCGCGGCCGCTGGAAGCGCTGGCGCTGCGTCTGCCGGTGCAGGCGATCTACAAATTCGACGATCGCCGCATCGTTGCGGGCCGGATTGAATCCGGCAGCCTGGTTGCCGGCGACGAAATCGTGATCATGCCCGCCGGCAAGATCGCCAGGATCAAGACGGTCGAGAGCTGGCCGGTGACGCCGGTCGCGGGCCGACAGGGTGCGGGCCGCTCGGTCGGCATCACGCTCGACCGCGAGCTGTTCGTCGAACGCGGCGATATCATCGCGCATGCGAACAGCGCGCCGCGCGAGACGCGGCGGCTGCGCGCGCGGATCTTCTGGCTGCACGACAAGCCGCTGGCCAAGGGCGACCAGTTGCTGGTTCGCTGCGGACCGAAGGAAAGCCGCGCCACGGTGGTCGCCATCGAGAAGGCCGTCGATCCCGGCGAGCTGTCGAGCGTCGAGAACAAGGCGATCGGCCGCAACCATGTCGGTGAGATCGATATTTCTCTTTCGAATCCGATTGCCACCGATCCCTACACGGAAAATCCACGCACCGGCCGTCTCGTGATCGAGGTCTCCGGGCGCATCGCCGGCGGCGGTCTGGTGCTGTCGGTCGATGCCGGCCAGCGCGCCGTGCCCGTCGACATCGTGCCGGTGGAATCCGCGCTGCGGCCCGACGAACGCTCTGCGCGCTATCAGCACAACGGCGCGGTGGTCTGGCTCACCGGCCTCCCCGCCTCGGGCAAGTCGACTCTCGCAAAAGCGCTGGAGCGGCGGCTATTCAGCAATGGCGGCTCGCCGATCCTGCTCGACGGCGACACGTTGCGCGCCGGCCTCAACAGCGACCTCGGCTTCTCGACCGCCGATCGCAGCGAGAACATCCGCCGCCTCGCCGAAATGGCGACGCATCTTGCCCGCAACGGCCACATCGCCATTGTCGCCGCCGTCTCGCCCGCCCGCGAGGACCGCGCCACCGCGCGCCGCATCGCCGATACTTCGTTCCGCGAGATCCACGTCGCGACACCGGCCGGAATCTGCGAGGAGCGCGACCCCAAGGGCCACTACAAGAAGGCCCGCGCCGGAGCGCTCGCCTCGTTCACCGGTATCGGCAACGACTACGAGCGGCCCGAGGCCGCCGAGCTCGTGATCGATACCTCGACGCGGACGGTCGCCGAGGCGGCGGACGAGATCGAACAGATGCTCAAGACGACCGGCGTGCTGTTCGACGAAGTCGTGGACCTCGCCGCGAATATTTGAGTGGTGCTCAGCTTGAGGGTGCCCACGCGTCGCCACATCATCGGTGTCGTCCTGGCGAACGCCAGGACCCATACCGCGTGATCTATCCGTCGGACTCGGTCGCAGTACCGGACGACGAGTCTTCGCCAAACCCCTCCCTGGGGTAATGGGTCCTGGCCTTCGCCAGGACGACACCGGCGGCGCGCCACCTCGCCTTGACATTTTGACAACTTTTGGGGGCCTTCTCACGGCCCCGATTTTGGGGCTAATAAGAGCCCGAAAGCCGCTCCTTGGAGCGCATTTTGCTGCTGCCGTGTAAAAAGCAGCCAAAAACAGCCATTTCCAACGAGAAAGCCCATCATGAAACGCGTCGACGCCCACGGATTGAAGATTGCTCCCGTCCTGTTCGATTTCATCGCCAAGGAAGCGGCCCCGAAGACGGGAATCGCGCCGGATGCGTTCTGGGCCGGGCTTGCCGCCATCATCAAGGAGCTGGGCCCGAAGAACCGCGCGCTGCTGGCGGTGCGCGACACGCTGCAGGCTAAGATCGACGACTGGCACCGCGCCAACAAGGGCAAGGCGTTCGACCTCAACGCCTATACCGCGTTCCTGAAGGCGATCGGCTATCTCGTCCCGGAGCCGGCGACGCAGAAGGTCGAGACCGCCAATGTGGACGAGGAGATCGGCAAGATCTGCGGCCCGCAGCTCGTCGTGCCCCTGACCAATGCTCGCTACGCGCTGAACGCGGCGAATGCGCGCTGGGGCTCGCTCTATGACGCCTTCTACGGCACTGACGCCATCCCGCACGATCCGTCCGAGAGCGGCAAGGGCTACAACAAGGCGCGCGGCGACAAGGTGATCGCAAAAGCGAAAGCGTTCCTCGATGCCGCCGTGCCGCTGGCGACCGGCAGTCACACCGACGTCACCGCCTATAGCGTGGTCGCGGGCCAGCTCGCGGTGAAGCTGAAGAGCGGCAACGCCACCGCGCTGAAGAACGCTGCGCAGTTCGCGGGCTTCCAGGGCGACGCAGCCGCACCGAGCGCGGTGCTGCTCGCCAACAACGGCCTGCATGTCGAGGTGAAGATCGACCGCACCAGCGCGATCGGTAAGGACGATCCGGCCGGCGTCGCGGACATGGTCATGGAGTCCGCGGTCTCCACGATTCTCGACATGGAAGACTCGGTCGCCGCGGTCGATGCCGAGGACAAGGTGCTGGTCTATCGCAACACGCTCGGCCTGATGAACGGCACGCTGTCGGCGGACTTCGAAAAGGGCGGCAAGACGCTGACGCGCTCGCTCAATGCCGACCGCAGCTACAAGACGCCCGACGGCAAGGGCGAGGTCAAGCTGCACGGCCGCAGCCTGCTCCTGATGCGCAATTGCGGTCACCACATGTTCACCGACGCGGTGCTGGACGACAAGGGCGAGGAGATTCCGGAAGGCCTGCTCGACGCCGCCGTCTCCGGGCTTCTTGCCGTGCATGACTTGCAAGGCAACTCCAAGGTCAAAAACAGCCGCACCGGCTCGGCCTATATCGTCAAGCCGAAGATGCACGGCCCCGACGAGGTGTCGCTGACCTGCGAGATCTTCGACCGCGTCGAGAAGATGCTGGGCCTGCCCGAGAACACGCTCAAGGTCGGCATCATGGACGAGGAGCGGCGCACCACCGTCAATCTCAAGGCCTGCATCCAGCGCGCTTCCAAGCGCATCATGTTCATCAACACCGGCTTCCTCGACCGCACCGGCGACGAGATCCACACCTCGATGGAGGCGGGTCCGATGATCCGCAAGAACGAGATGAAGGCGCAAGCCTGGATCAAGTCCTATGAGGATTGGAACGTCGATATGGGCCTGACCTGTGGCCTGCCCGGCCATGCCCAGATCGGCAAGGGCATGTGGGCCGCGCCGGACAAGATGGCGGATATGCTTGCCCAGAAGCTCGCCCATCCGCAGGCCGGCGCCACCACCGCCTGGGTGCCCTCGCCGACCGCGGCGACGCTGCATGCGCTGCACTACCACCAGGTCAATGTCACCGCGCGCCAGCAGGAGCTCACCAAGGGCGGCCCGCGGGCAAAGCTCGAAGACATCCTCACCATCCCGGTGTCGAAGTCGAACTGGGCGCCCGACGACGTCAAGCAGGAGATCGACAACAACTGCCAGGGCATTCTGGGCTATGTCGTGCGCTGGATCGACCAGGGCGTCGGCTGCTCCAAGGTGCCTGACATCCACGACGTCGGCCTGATGGAAGACCGTGCCACCTTGCGCATTTCCAGCCAGCACCTCGCCAACTGGCTGCACCAGGGCGTCATCACCGAGGCCCAGGTCATGGAGTCGCTCAAGCGCATGGCGGTCGTGGTCGACAAGCAGAACGCGGGCGATGCCATCTACAAGCCGATGGCGCCTGCCTTCGACGGCACCGCCTTCAAGGCGGCTAGCGACCTCATCTTCAAGGGCCGCGAGCAGCCGAACGGCTACACCGAATACATCCTCACCGCCCGCCGCCGCGAGGCCAAGGCTGCGGGATAGGCCCTAATAAGCCAGCACCAAAAGCCCCGGCTCACGCCGGGGCTTTTTTGTTTGAGAGATGCCGTAGCCCGGATGAGCGAAGCGACATCCGGGTCGACTTTCCCGCATATCGCTTCGCTCATGCGGGCTACAGGTCTGCGCTAAAACACTGCCAGATATTTCAGCAGCGACACGATACCGATGATGATGACGACAACGCGCGCGATCTGCTTGGCGCGGCCATCCATCGGCAGCATGTTGATGAGGTAAAGCACGAGAATGACGACGAGAAAGGTGACGAGTACGCCGACCAGCATCGCTAGGACCCCCCTTTAGGCAAAATTGCTGACGGTCTCCTAACGCGCAACTCCCGGCCTGGTTCCATCAAGGCAACCCCCTGCAACTTCTAGTAAATCCGTACTTCTACGATCCGCCGGCCTGCCTAAAACTTTACCCTTTTCCTTTCAGATGCAGACACCGTTTGGGCCGTGAGCCGCAAACGGCATGCGATTGCCTTGTCTTTGCGGGCCCCTTTTTTCCGTTGTTGCCGGGCCGACTTCACGAACTTTGTATTGGGAATTGGGGGACTTCGATGCTGAATCGTTTGACCGTATCCGTGCTCCTGAAGGCGGTGATCGCGATCACGTCGGTCTGCGTGGTGATCGCACTCTCGCTCACCGCCTACGAGTCCTGGGATCGCCTGAAGACCGCCAACCGCATCTCGCACATCGCGGACGCCTCTGCCGATCTGTTCAAGGCGATGCACAATCTGCGCACCGATCGCTCGACCACCAACCGCCTGTTGAACGCGACCGAGCCGATGGACGGCGAGATCGAGAAGTATCTGCGCGCCTTGCGCGATGCCCAAATGCCCGCCATGGCGCGCGCGCTCGAGCTGCTGCCCACTATGGACTTCCCACAGTCCGGCACCCTGGTACCGGAGCTCGCGCGTCTATTCAAATTGCTGACCGAAGAGCAGAAGCAGTTCTGGGAGGACGTAGCCAAGCCGAAGGATCAGCGCCGCGCCGGCCTGCCCAAGGAATACATGGAAACGACGCAGGGCCTGCTCGACGTGCTCGACAAGCTCTCGAACACGTTGGCCGCCACCGTCAATCACCAGGACGCCGCGATCGACCAGCTCCTGTCGATCAAGCAGAACGCCTGGCTGCTCCGCAACACCGCGGGCGAGGCGTCGCTGATCGTCTCGACCGGGTTGGCCGCCGGCAAGATCACGCCGGAAGGCCGCTACGCCTATACCCAATATGTCGGCGGCACGAGCGCGATGTGGAAGGCGCTGGAGTTGTCGACGTCCGGCATGCAGTTGCCGGCGGCCCTCGCCTCCGCGATGGCCTCCGCCAAGACCTCCTATTTCGAGCCGCAATATCTGGCCTTGCGCGACCGCCTCGCGGACGTGCTGGTCAAGGGTGAGAAGCCCGAGATGACGGCGAACCAATGGAGCCCGCTCACAGTCGGCCGCATGGCAAGCGCGGTCGCAGTGGCCGAAGGTGCGCTCGATGCTGCCAAGATCCACACGCAGGAGCAGCGCGGCGCCGCAGAGCGCGCACTGATCGTGCAGCTTACGCTGCTGGCGCTCGCCATCGGGCTTGCCGTCGGCGCGATCATGCTGGTCAGCCGCCGCGTCATCACTCCGCTCAACACCATCCGGGACGCCATGCTGAAGGTCGCCGGCGGCGACCTTGCCGTCGACAGCGGCTATCTCGATCGCCAGGACGAGATCGGCGCGCTTGCCGGCGCGCTGGAGACCTTCAAGCAGCAGGCCAACGAGAAGCTCAAGATCGAGGCGCAGGAGCGCGAACGCAACGCGGGCGCCTCCGCGCGCCAGCGCGCGGTGGAGACCTATGTCGGCGAGTTCGAGGGCGCGGTGCGCAAGACGCTGGGCGAATTGAGCGAAGCTTCCGGCGAAATGCGCAAGACCTCGGGCGATCTCTCCGCGGTGTCGCGGCAGACCAACGACCGCGTGCAGGTCGCGGGCAAGGCCTCCAATGACGCCTCCATGAGCGTCGACAGCGTCGCCGCCGCCGCCGAAGAGCTCAGCGCCTCGATCAACGACATCAGCCAGCAGGCCGCGCATGCCGCAGGCATCGCCAGCCGCGCCGTGACCCAGGCGCGCGAGACCGATGGCACGGTACAGGGACTTCAGAAGTCGGCCGGCCGCATCGGCGAGGTCGTCGGCCTGATCAACACCATTGCGCAGCAGACCAACTTGCTCGCGCTCAACGCCACGATCGAGGCGGCCCGCGCCGGCGAAGCCGGTCGCGGCTTTGCCGTGGTTGCCTCCGAGGTGAAGTCGCTGGCGAGCCAGACGGCCAAGGCGACCGAGGAGATCTCCGAGCAGATCGCCGACATCCAGAAGGTCGCGGGCGACGCCATCAGCGCGATCCAGACCATCGGCGGCATCATCGGCGAAGTGAACGAGGTCGCGACCGCCATCGCTGCGGCCGTGCAGGAGCAGGGGGCGGCCACGCAAGAGATCACCCGCAGCACCCAGTTTGCGGCGCAGGGCACCAAGAACGTCTCGGACAACATCACCGGCGTCAAATCCGACGCGGACGCTGCTGCCGCGGCCGCCGACAACGTGAAGCACGCCTCCGAGATGCTGGAGAGCCAGAGCCGCCAGCTCGGCCATGATGTCAGCGACTTCCTCGGAAAGATCCGCGCAGCGTAGCGTGGGCCATTAAAGGGAGAGCCGCGCCCACAGTCTCGGTGTCGTCCTGACGAAAGCCAGGACGACGTTGAGGCTACTCCTTAGCCACCACCGGCACTTGGCGGAATCTTGCGCGCACCGAATCCGGCAGCGGGGAGAAATTCATCGCGACGCCGCGGCGGTCGTTGGCATTGCGGCTGGCGACCACCAGACCGTCGGCGCCCGCGACGATGTCGCCCTTGCGCAAGGTGGGATCGTCGTCGACCTTGACCTGTGCGAGCCCGACCGGATCCTTGCCGTTGCAGGTGCAGCCCGCCACGATCTCGTTGCGATAGCGGAACGCGTTCGGCAGGTCGGAGTAGGATTTCCCCTTGTCGGTCGTCGCGTCGTCGATGTTGCCGCCATAGACCAGCGAGGTCTCCGAGGCCGGGCAGAAGCTCTTGCAGGATTGCGCCTTGCTCTCGGAATCGTTTCCCTGCGCCGGGAAATAACGTCCGTCGCAGCCGCGTACGCAATAGGCCGTGCCGCCGCCATAGGAGGCCCGCTGACGCGGCGCGTCGTAGCGCGGCGTGTCATCGGTCTGGAATGGCATGCGAATCTCGGGCGCCGCCCGCCCGCGGAAGCCGCCGAACAGCGCCGAGAAAAAGTCCTCCGCATGGGCCGATGGTGTCAGCGCGAGGCCGAAGGAGGCAACAGCGACGAATGCCGCCGCGCCACCGGCGAATTTGCCGATCGAACGTCTCTTCATGTGACCTCACGCGACCCTTAGTTAACGGCCGAATTCGAAATGTTCAGCGCTTGCCGGCCCGAGGGCAGCGCCGTCACGGCCGGACGCTTGCGCAACGAATCTCCGCCTCTGGCCATCAGCGGCGCGTTCTTCGGCAGCACGACGACCTTGGCGCCGACATTGACGCGACCGAACAGGTCGGTGACGTCCTCGTTGGTCATGCGGATGCAGCCGGACGAAACGAACTTGCCGATCGTGGTGGGATCGTTGGTGCCATGAATGCGGTATTCACTCGACCCGAGATACATCGCACGCGCGCCGAGCGGATTGCCGGGGCCGCCTGCGACGAAGCGGGGCAGATAAGGTTGGCGCGCGATCATCTCAGCCGGCGGATGCCAATCCGGCCATTCCGCCTTGCGACTGACGCTCTGCACGCCGGACCAGGTGAAGCCCTCGCGCCCGACTCCTACGCCATAACGGATGGCGCGGCCCTGGCCGAGCACGTAGTAGAGATAAGTGTTGTTGGTATCGATGACGATGGTACCGGCCGGCTCGCTCCGGTCGAAGCTGACAATCTGCCTGCGCAGGCGATCGGGAAGCGCGGCATCCTCATCGGGTGCCTGCGCGTTCTGGCTTGCATAGCCTTGGTTTGGGTAGCCCTGGTTTGCATAACCTTGGCTCGCGTAACCCTGCGAATAGCCCTGGTCCTGCGGGTAGCCCTGATCCTGCGAATAGGTGTAGCCCAGCGTCTGCGCGCTTGCGGCGCCGAACGGCACTGCCAGCAAAGCGGTTGCGAACGCGAAAGCGGTGATGCGGCGCGGCGATAAGCGGCGTCGGACTGCAGAGAACTTCGTCATGTGCTGCCCCGTTGGATGCCTGCATCAGGGTGATGCTCTGGTTCGTTCAACGCCGGCGAACCGACACAAGTTCCCCGGCAGGCTTCAGCACCGACGTCACAGTCAAGCGAGCGCCTCTTCACGAAGCCGCGATGGAACCCGCAGGGCGCTAGGACGTTACCCCTCGGTCATAGGCGCGAGGACCGAAGACTCCGTGCCGGAGAGGTATTGTGCGCGTCCTTCCCAGTGAACGTATGACCCCCGGCAACGGCGAAGGCACTCCGCTTCCCGAGAGCCACGGCGAACTCCCCCCGGTAATCCGCCGCACCGAGCTCGTCGCCTTCTCGCTCGCCGGACTGCTCCTCATCGCAATCGTCGCGGTACTTTATTTCGGTAAGGCGTTCTTTCTGCCTGTCGTGATGGCGTTCGTCACCGGCACGATGCTCTCGCCGGCAGCGACCTTCCTGGAGAAGCGGAAAGTGCCGAGAGGACTCGCCGCCGCCTTTATCGTGCTCGCGGTGACCGCCGTGGTCGGCTTCATCGTCGCGCTGATTGCCTCGCCAGCGATGGAATGGAGCTCGCGCCTGCCCGAACTTGGCGCCCAGTTGAAAGACAAGGTCCACGTGTTCGACCGGCCGCTGGCGCTGTGGCGAGAGCTGCAGACGATGCTTGGCGGCTCGGAGGGATTGCCGAGCTTCCAAATACCGAAATTCGAGTGGGTGCAGCCGACGATCGAGTTCCTGTCACCGACCTTTACCGAATTCCTGCTGTTCTTCGTCACCCTGATCCTGTTCATCGCGAGCTGGCGCGACCTGCGACGGGCGATGATCATGACCTTCAGCGATCATGAGGCACGGCTGCGCACGCTTCGCATCCTCAACGAGATCGAGATTCATCTCGGCAACTATCTCTTGACCGTGACCCTCATCAATGTCGGCGTCGGCGTCGCCGCCGGCGTCGTCTGCGCCCTCACCGGAATGCCCAATCCGGCTGGCCTCGGCGCGCTCGCGGCCACCCTCAATTTCATTCCGATCATCGGACCGGTGGCCATGTTCGCCATTCTGGTCGTGGTGGGACTGGTCACCTTCCCGACCGTGAGCGGCGGCCTGATGGCGGCGCTCGCCTTTGGCGGCATCACTTTCCTGGAGGGACATTT
The DNA here is from genome assembly GCF_003020115.1 of Bradyrhizobium sp. MOS002. Taxonomy (GTDB): domain Bacteria; phylum Pseudomonadota; class Alphaproteobacteria; order Rhizobiales; family Xanthobacteraceae; genus Bradyrhizobium. The sequence continues at coordinate 480,486 of NZ_PYFX01000002.1, read as the reverse complement.
CGTCACGCCGACCATCATCGGCCGGCGGCTGGCGCTCAATGCGCTCGCGGTGCTGCTGGCGCTGGCGTTCTGGACCTGGCTGTGGGGCCCGATGGGCGCCTTCCTATCGTCGCCGCTGCTGATCGTCGCCCTGATCCTGAAGGAGCATCTGTTGCCGCAGGATTCGCCGCAGCTCCCGCAGGACTGACCGGTTTCCGTGAACGGAACTTACCCGACGACGAAACGTTTTCCGGCTGTCTCACCGTCAACAGCTCGGAGCCCCTGATGTCCACCACCAATGCCGAAGCCGGGATGAGAGACTGGACCGACAAAGCCACCAGAGAACGCCTCGAGAAGGATGTAGCAGCCGTGAAAAGCGATATCGCCGCCCTCACCGATCAAATCACCGACGCGCTCAATACTTTTGCCAACTCCTCCAGCAAGCAGGCCCGCCGCGGCTACAGTCAGGCGCGCGAAAACGTGGATTCCGCGATCGACGACATGTCGGAGCGCGGCAGCGCGATGATGGGCGCGGCACAGGAGGCCTACGGCTCGATCGAGGAGACGCTGGAGGACGCCATCACGCAGCGGCCGCTCGCGACCGTCGGGCTAGCGCTCGGCATCGGCTTCCTGATCGGCGCGGTCTGGCGCCGCTGAGATCGCGAACGGATATTAAGACGGTGGCGCAGCGGCGCCGCCGGTGCCGGCTTGTGGGGATCTGAGGAGCAAGGCCATGTTTCAGCGCATCATCGACGGGATCAGCGCATCCACCGGCACCACTATGCGGCTGACCTCGCTGGCAGCAGGCGCGGCGTTCGCACTCTTCATCACCACTTGCTTCCTGTGCGCGGCGGCATTCATTTCGGTGCTCGACAAATATGGTCCGGTGCAGGCCTGCCTCGCCGGTGCCGGGATCTTCTTTCTCCTGACGCTGACCGCGGCGGTGAGCTATTGGGTCTACAAACGTCAGCTGCGTAAACAAGCTCTTATCGCGGCCGAACGCGCCACGAAGTCGGCGGCCTCGAGCATGCTCGCGGACCCCATGCTGCTCGCCACCGGACTCCAGATCGTTCGCGCCATCGGGATCAAACGGCTGTTGCCGATCCTGGCGATCGGCGGCGTCGCCCTCGGAATCATGGCGAGCCGCGCCGGCGTACCCGACGAGGCATCGGCCGAACCTGCCGAGTGACGGCAAGAGCGGAGTCAGAAAATTTCGTCCTAGGTCCCGCGAGCGCATCTTTCGGAAGTCGGCACCGGCGCCGCGGCACCAAATTTGCGCCGTCCGACGCGAACGCCCTCCACTCACGCAAACGCTACTCGGATAGGCAGGCGGTTGCCGCTAAAAGCAGCGCCCCTGATTCCAAAAGCCATTTTTTCGATGAAACCGTCCGTCCAGGCGAATCTCGCCGCATTCCATCACGACCCCCGGCTCTATTTGACGCTCGGCATCGCCAACTGGTCGGTTTTCGTCGACCACATCCCGAACAACGTCGTCAATTTGCTGACGCTGCGCAACTTCGGCTTCAGCGGCGCCGCAGACTTGTTCGTGTTCGTGGTGGGCTATGGCGTCGCGATCATTCACGGCAGGATCGCACTGGAGCGCGGCTACGTCGTCGCGGCGACGCGCATCTTTCGCCGCGTCTGGCGGCTGTACGCCGCCTATGTCGTGCTGTTCGTGATCTATATCGACACCATCGCCTATGTCGCCTCGCAATCGATGGCGCCCGAGATCATCCACGAATATAACATATCGGGAATTCTCGAGCACCCGCTGCGCATCCTGGTGCGTGGCCTCGTGCTCCAGGAGGAGCCGCTGAATCTCGACCTGTTACAGCTGATGATCCCGCTGATGGCCTTCTTTCCGTTCGCGCTGTGGGGCCTGTTGCGGCGTCCGAACCTGACGCTTGCGGCATCGGTCGCGCTGTACTTTGCGGCGCGCTGGTTCGACTGGAATTTCCGGGTTTATCCGGACCAGGAGTGGACCTTCAACCCATACTGCTGGCAGATGCTGATGGTGCTGGGCGGCTGGTTCGCCGTGACCGGTGCGTCGGGCCGCGCCCTGCATGGCCTATCCTGGCTGCGCGTGCTTGCCGGCGCCTATCTCGTATCCGCGATGGCGATCACGCTGATGCGCCACTCGCCGGCGCTTGCCGCCTACCTGCCGGACATCGTGCTGGACAACATCACGCCGACCGACAAGGAAAACCTCGCGCCCTATCGCGTGGTCCACTTCCTCGCGCTCGCATTCCTCGCGACACATCTCGTCCCGGCCGATCATCCCGGCCTGCAATGGAGATCGCTACGGGCGGTCATCAGATGCGGCGAGGAATGGCTCGCGGTGTTCTGCGTCGGCGTGTTCCTGTCCTTCGCCGGCCATCTCATCCTGATCACCGGCGCCAATCTGGTGGTGATGCAGATCGCCGTGAGTCTGGCCGGCTTCGCGGCGATGGCCGCGGTCGCATATTACATCGCCTGGTCGAAGCGGCAGGACCTGCCCGCTGCCTTGCGGCAACAGGCCTAACCCGGCACCTTCCGATTCCACTAGGCCGGCCATCATGGCTGGGCTATGCGGAGCGGCAGCGGATTGCGCGAGGAGGCCGGGCGTGGTGATGGCGAATGGCGGGGATGAGGGAGCCGACAGCGCGCCCCGGCGCGGCCGGCCGAGGTCGATCGAGACTACCAACGCCATTCTCCAAAGCGCCTATGCGCTGATGGCCACCACCGGCCTTGCCGTCACCACCATCGACGCGATCGCGCGCCACTCCAGCGTCTCCAAGATGACGATCTACAAATGGTGGCCGTCCCGCGAAGCCTTGCTGATCGACGCCTTCCTTCACCATGCTGCGCAGATGCTGCCGTTGCCGCCTGCAAGCTCGGGCAGCCCCGCCGCGCGCGCACGCCGCCATGCCGCAGCCTATGCCGAAGCGCTCCAGGGTGAGTTCGGCAAGGTCCAACTCGCCGTCATCTCCGAATGCATTTCCAAGACCGGCTCCGCCGAGCTGTTCTACGCCCGCTATCTTCAATTCCGCCGCGACGCGCTGATCGAGATGATCGCCGCGGGCCAGAGCGACGGCAGCATCCTGGCCGAAGCACCGCCCGAGGATCTCTACGACGCGATCTATGGCAGCCTGTTCTACCGCTACGTCTTCGGCATCGCCCCGATCACGCCGGCCTACGCGCGGACTCTGGTTGACCTCGTGCTGCGACCGAAGAGCTAGCCTCGAACTACCGCGCAGGCCGGATCGGTGCCGACAGCTTGTCGGTGCGGTCGCGCTCGGTCATGTCCTCGACCGTCTCCATCGGCGCGGTCAGCTCGTAGACATAGGAGACGTCGGTGAAATAGCGCTTGGCGGTGCCACCGAGCGCCTCGGGCGCGACGCGGTCGAGCAAGATCAGGCCGAAATCGGAATCGGGGCGGCGCGTCGCTTCGCTGGTGTTGAACTCCTCCCAGCGGAAATAGAAGACCTCGCCGGCCTCCTCGTTCGTCACCGTCCAATTGGCAGTGATGTGCGGATGCTTGCCGACCAGCGACAGGCCCTCGTCGGAATGCGAGGCGAGCTCGAAGAACAGCAGCGACAGGCTCTGCGCCGCGCGCGCGCTGACTGCGATATCAGGACCGGTCACGGCAATGCGGTCGGCATGCGGGATGGCGCGCGCCTCGAACAGGCCCTTCAGCTTGACGCCCTGCCATTGGCTCTCGCTGAGCAGCGAGACGACGTTGGACATGGCGTGGATGCGGCCGATCAGGAGCTCGCGCGCGACATCGATGTCGGCGCCATGGCGCAGCGTACGGGTCACGATCGACTGGATCACCGCCAGGATGTTTTTAACCCGGTGGTTGAGCTCGTCGATGACAGCCGTCAGCCGGCGCTCGAAGCCGATTCTGACCTGGATTTCCCGGCTGAGCCGCAAATTGTTGTAGGCGACATAGCCGAACAGGCCGCACACCATCGCGGTGATCGCCAAGCCGATCGCCGCCACGATGATCGCGGTCTGCTCGGCGCGGCGCGCCGAATTGGTCTTGGCGTAGTAGCCCAGCTGCCAGTCGCGACCACCGAAGCTCACCGTGCGCGTCGCCGACGGCGCCGGCCCATCGGCCGCCGTCGGGCGGGCCGAGACCACGCCCTGATCGTTGGCGACCAGCTCGCCACCCTCCCGGCGCGGATCCTTCAGCGCGACCGCGAACAACGACATGTCGTCGTTGGTCAGCATCAGGGAAGAGAGCTCATAGGAAAATGTGATGAAGCCCGCCGGCTCCGTCGCGCCCTCGGGGATGACGGGAGCCGCCACAATGATGCCGATCGGCCCGCCGTCACGCAGGAGGGCAACCGGTTCTGAGGCAACCGATCTCTTCTCCACTCTGGCGCGCGCCAGCATGGCGCCGCGCACCTGATCCTGGTCGTAACTGCGGCCGGGCAGCCCCTTGGTCTCGTTGCTGCGCGGCTCGAGATCCAGCAGCACGTCGATCGGCTGGGTGACACCTGCCGGATCGATCGGCTTGTCGTCATAGCTGCGGATTCGCGGATTGGGGAAGCCGGCGCTCGCGATGGCGGCCTGTGCTGCGGCAAGCTCGTTCGGCTTCAGGCGGGCGACCCAGCCGGCCACCACGAAATCGGTCTTGAAGGCGTAGATGGCCGAGCGCAGCGGCTCGAGCATATTTGGCTTGAGCACCGACGGCGCCCGGAACAGGCCGGAGGCAACCCGCGCGAGCAGTTCGCGCTCGGTGAGCCGGTCCTGGACCAGGCTCGCATGGACGTCGATCGCGCGCGCCAGCGCGATCCGGTCCAGCGCCAGCTCCTGGTCGTGGACGCGATAAGCCGCAAGCCCGGAGAGCAGGGCTCCGAGAAGAGCAATGAAGCCGATGATGAAACCCAGCCTGACCACGCGACTACTCAGGCGAAAGCAGGAGGTCGGCAATAAACACGGAGCATATGGACGCCGCTCGAACGGGCACGTGCCGAAACAGGGTGAACCCCAATGGCCGAGATAATGGAGGAGGAGGCATCGATACGCAACTTGGGTTGCCTGAGAAGCTTAAAGCCGCCCGGCCGATGGTCCGGCCGGGATGGATCTGCTCCGGGCACCGGAGGTAATCAATTGCCGTGACCGAAATTTGTTCCGCGCAAACGGCCCTGCCCATGAAGTTAGCGGGGGGAAACGCCTGCGTTAAGTGGTCGCGCCGGTCAGCTGGCCCGCTTCAAGCCGCCTTTGGCCTCGATGAAGCCGATGATGCGGTCCAGCCCCTGGCTCTTCTTGAGGTTGGTCATGACGAACGGTCGCTCGCCGCGCATGCGCCTGGCGTCCGTCTCCATCTTTTCCAGGGAGGCGCCGACATAGGGGGCCAGGTCGATCTTGTTGATGACAAGGAGGTCGGACCGGGTGATGCCGGGGCCGCCCTTTGACGGGATCTTGTCGCCGGCCGCCACGTCGATGACGTAAATAGTGAGATCGGCGAGCTCCGGGGAAAAAGTGGCAGCGAGGTTATCACCGCCGGATTCGATCAGCACGAGATCGAGCCCGGGAAACTTGGCGCGCATATCCGCCACCGCGGCGAGATTCATCGAGGCGTCCTCGCGGATCGCGGTGTGCGGGCAACCGCCGGTCTCGACCCCGGCAATGCGATCCGGCGTCAGCGAGCCCGAGCGCACCAGGTATTCCGCATCCCATTTGGTGTAGATGTCGTTGGTGATCGCGGCGATGTCGTAGCGCTCGCGCATGGTCTTGCAGAGCAGGTCCATCAGCGCGGTCTTGCCCGATCCGACCGGACCGCCGATGCCGACACGCAAGGGGCCGTGAGATTTCGACATGCTCTCTCCTAATGTCGTCCCGGCGAAGGCCGGGACCCATAGCCACCGTACTGAGCTGACGAGGTCCGCTGTGGCCACATCCTCCCATAGCCACAAAGATTTGTGGTTATGGGTCCCGGCCTTCGCCGGGACGACAATCGAATAAATTCCGAACAACTCACGATCTGAACAGCCGGGTATATTGCGTCTCGTGCCGCAGGCTGGCGAGATCGGCGCGAAACGTCGCACCGCCGAGATCGTCCAGCGTCGCGTTCAGCGCACGATTCGCAGTCGCGGCAACCGCAGCTTCCAGCCTCACCAGCACGCGCTGGCTGTCGGTCTGGCCGAGCGGAATGAGCCGGCTGGCCGCGGAAATCCAGTTCGAGACCAGCGCATGCAGGAAGGCGTGCAGCGTCGGCGCCAACGGCACGCCGTGCATCGCGGCGACCACGCCGACGGCAACGGGATAGACCAGGGGCGTGCGGCATGCCGCAACCATGCCATCAAGCCCGTCGGCGTCCCACGCGGCGCGGGCGATGTCGATGAAGGCACGGCCCTGCGATGTCGTCTCCAGCTGCCGTTCGCGCGACGGCACGAAGGCCGCGGCGAGCTCGGCGATATCGCTCAAAGTGTCGTCCTCGCCCGCTTCAGTGGCGCGATAGGCGTGGACCAGAAACGTCGCATCGCAGAAGCCCGAGCCATCACGAAGCATCGCATCGAGCCAGTCCGCCAGCGACGCGGTGTCGGTGATGTCGCCGGCCTCGACCGCCCATTCGATGCCGCTCGAGTAGGAAAAGCCCCCGACCGGAAACGCGGGCGACAGCCAGGTCATCAACCGGTACAGCGCCGCCGCCTCGCGCTCCGCGAGGTCGCGGGCCGCGACCGGCTCATTTGTGGTCATGAGCATGCTTGTGGCCGTGGTGATGATCGGGGTGATCGCAATGCTCGTCGTGGTGATGGTGATCGTGACCGTCGCCATGTGCGGCATGATCATGGTGGTGATCATGACCGTGATGATCATGATGATCATCGTGGCCATGATCGTGATGCGCGTGGTCGTCGTGTCCATGCGCATGACCGGCATCGGCATAGGCGCCGCCTTCGGGATCGAACGGCGCCTCGATCTCGATCACGCGCGCACCGAGGCCCTTCACCATGGCTTCGATGACGTGGTCGCGGCGGATGCGCAGGCCCTTGGCCATGATCTGCGTCGGCAGATGGCGATTGCCGAGATGCCAACCGACGCGAATAAGGTGGTGTGGATCGTGGCCGCGGATCTCGAGCAGCGGCTCGGGCGCGGCGACCACCTCGACCAGCCGACCGTCCTCCAACACCAGCGCATCGCCGCCGCGCAGCGCGACAGCATTCTCCAGGTCGAGCAGGAACTCGAGCCCCCGCGTCCCCGTCATCGCCATGCGGCGGCGGTGTCGATCGTCGAAATCGAGCACGACCGTATCCGCCGGCGCTTCCGCGAAGCGGTGTTGTCCCCTGACCTGCGTCGCCCGGATCATGCGCTTTTACCCCGTTACCGTGTCTCGACCTTCTCGGGCGTGATCACTTCGATCTTCGGCGGCGCCGTAAAGCACTTCACCGCGACGCGGCCGAACGTCTTCATGTGCTCCATGGCGCGATGCGGCACCAGCGCCTCGGCATTCTCCCACTGCTCGACGAACACCATCTTGGCGGGATCGGTGACGCTCTCATGCAGATCATAGGCGATATTGCCGGGCTCTTTCCGCGTCTCCTTGATGCAGGCGGTGGCGGCTGCAATGAATTCGGCGCGCGTTTCAGGCTTGATGGTCAAGGTGGCGACGACGTAGATCACGAGAAATCCTCCCGGCTTTTCTTCTGGGGCTCAGATACCGGGCGGGACCTTAGACCAGGCGGGATCGAACGCAAAACCCGGAAAAGCCGCCCCCGGATATGCGGCCAAGACATGGTCTTGAGACATGCGTTGAGGCGCTATTTCAGTACATGAAATATCGCTGCGCCATCGGCAGCACCTCGGCGGGGGCGCAGGTCAAAAGCTCGCCGTCGGCGCGGACCTCATAGGTCTCCGGATCCACCTCGATATTGGGCGTAGCGTCGTTGTGAATCATGCTCTTCTTCGAGATCCTGCCTCGGGTGTTCTGGACCGCATAGAGCTTCTTGTCGATGCCGAGCTTGCGCGCGAGGCCGCCGGTGATCGCGGCTTTCGAGGTGAACACCACCGAGGATGCGGTCAACGCCTTGCCGAAGGCGCCGAACATCGGCTGGTAATGCACCGGCTGCGGGGTCGGGATCGAGGCGTTGGGATCGCCCATGGGAGCCGCGACGATCATGCCGCCCTTGACGACGCAATCCGGCTTGACGCCGAAGAAGGCCGGCGACCACAGCACGAGATCGGCGAGCTTGCCCTTTTCCACCGAGCCGATCAGCTTCGAAACGCCATGAGCGATCGCGGGATTGATCGTGTATTTGGCGATGTAGCGCTTGACGCGGAAATTATCGTTGTCCTTGCCCTTGTCCTGCGGCAGCGAGCCGCGCTGCTTCTTCATCTTGTCGGCGGTCTGCCAGGTCCGGATGATGACCTCGCCGAGGCGGCCCATGGCCTGGGAGTCCGAGGAGATCATCGAGAGCGCGCCGAGATCATGCAGGATGTCCTCGGCCGCGATGGTCTCCTTGCGGATGCGGCTTTCGGCGAACGCCAGATCTTCCGCGATCGAGGGGTCGAGATGGTGGCAGACCATCAGCATGTCCAGATGCTCGTCGATGGTGTTGCGCGTGAAGGGCCGCGTCGGGTTGGTCGAGGACGGCAGCACGTTCTTCAGTCCCGCGACCTTGATGATATCGGGGGCGTGACCGCCGCCGGCGCCCTCGGTGTGGAAGGCGTGGATGGTGCGGCCCTTGAACGCCTTGATCGTATCCTCGACGAAGCCGGATTCGTTCAGCGTGTCGGTGTGGATCATCACCTGGATGTCGTAGTCGTCGGCGACCGACAGGCAGGTGTCGATCGCGGCCGGCGTCGTGCCCCAGTCCTCGTGCAGCTTCAGCGCACAGGCGCCTGCCTTGATCATCTCGACGAGCGCGGCGGGTCGCGAGGCGTTGCCCTTGCCGGAGATGCCCAGATTGACCGGGAAGGCGTCGAACGACTGGATCATCCGCCCCATGTGCCACGGCCCCGGCGTGCAGGTGGTGGCGAACGTGCCATGCGAGGGGCCGGTGCCGCCCCCGAGCATCGAGGTGACGCCCGACATCAGCGCGTGCTCGATCTGCTGCGGACAGATGAAATGGATGTGGCTGTCGAAGCCGCCGGCGGTGAGGATCTTGCCTTCACCCGCGATCACGTCCGTGCCTGGGCCGATGATGATGGTGACACCCGGCTGGATGTCGGGATTGCCGGCCTTGCCGATGCCGGCGATCATGCCGTCCTTGATCGCGACGTCGGCCTTCACGATGCCCCAGTGATCGACGATCAGCGCATTGGTGATGACGGTGTCCGCCGCGCCCTGCTTGTTGGTGACCTGCGACTGGCCCATGCCGTCGCGGATCACCTTGCCGCCGCCGAACTTCACCTCCTCGCCATAGGTGGTGAAATCCTTCTCGACCTCGATGATGAGGTCGGTGTCGGCCAGCCGCACCCTGTCGCCGGTGGTCGGGCCGAACATGTCGGCATAGACGGAACGCCTTATTTTGACGGACATCACAAGCCCCGTTTGCGTTTGAATGTTGGATCGGCGCTCACAGCGATGTCCTCGCTGTGAGCACCATGTCGTCGAATGTCGTATCGAGCCAAGAGTTGCCGCCGCGGCAACCGGCGACAACCTGCTCGGCCCAGTCGGTGTAATCGACGAGGTCGTCACGTTCCTCAGTTGTCGGGTCGGAATGTACGCGCGCGCCGATATTGCTGATCTTGTCGGCGATCTTGATCAGCCTCGCGCCAGCCGATTTCTGCGGTGCGTCGAGCACCTGGCGCCGCCGCCGCTCCGATTTAGGCAGGCTCATATCGTCGGTGCACTCGTCGACGAGCGAGGCGACACGGTCGGAGAATTTTTGCGCGAGCTCCTCGCGCGTGGTGCCGGTGTCCTCGATCGCATCATGCAGCCAGCCGGCTGCAACGAGTTCGGCGTCGGTACCGTCGGTCGCGGTCGCAAGCAGGTTCGCGACCTCGGCGAGGTGGTTGATGTAAGGCTCATGACCGCGGCCCTTGCGCGCCATCCCGTTGTGACGGCACGCGGCGAGTTCGGCGGCTTCGGAGACGAGGCGGACAGGTGACAGCATGGCAAAGACCTTCGTTTTCGCCTCAACCGTGCCGCGCCATGCTCGTTCCTGTGGAGCTCACAGCTTCCCCATCACGTCGCCGCGGAAGCCGTAGATGGTCTTCTTGCCGGCCACGGCGACGAGCTGGACATCGCGGGTCTGGCCGGGTTCGAAGCGGACCGCCGTGCCGGCGGCGATGTCGAGGCGCATGCCGCGCGCCTTCTTGCGGTCGAACTTCAGGGCCGGGTTGGTCTCGAAGAAATGGTAGTGCGAGCCGACCTGGATCGGGCGGTCGCCGGTGTTGGCCACGGTCAGCGTCACGGTCTTGCGGCCGGCATTGAGCTCGATCTCGCCGTCCTGGATGAAGAGTTCGCCGGGGATCATTCTATCCTCCTCGTCATTCCGGGGCTTGCGCAGCGAGAACCGGAATCTCGATCAAAACCTCTGGATTCCGGGCTCGCCCTTCGGGCGCCCCGGAATGACGAATTCAAAACTACCTGATCGGTTCGTGCACGGTGACGAGCTTGGTGCCGTCCGGAAAGGTCGCCTCGACCTGGATGTCGTGGATCATCTCTGGGATTCCTGGCATCACCTGGTCGCGGGTGAGGACCTGCGCACCCGATTGCATCAACTCGGCGACGGTGCGGCCATCCCGCGCGCCTTCGAGGATAAAATCGGAGATGAGCGCGATCGCCTCGGGATGGTTGAGCTTGACGCCGCGATCCAGCCGGCGGCGGGCCACGATCGCCGCCATCGAGATCAGAAGCTTGTCCTTTTCGCGGGGAGACAGGTTCATACGAAATCTCTTCCGTTCACATCGTCAATTCAACCAGAGCCGCGGCAGCGCCGCACCGGTGCGTGCCAGCACAGCCATCATATCGGCGCGCAGGCGCGCCGCATCTTGGGCACAGAACCGCGCCATTGCAAAGCCATTCCAGGCGGATATCCCGACCTCGCCGCCGAAGGATTCCGAGGCGTCGCGGAGACGCTCGATCAGCGCCTCGTCGCCGGGCACGATCAGGGCCGTGCCGATCGCGGCGCCGCCCTTCGTCACCGCCGATCGCGCAAGCTTTGCGCCGATATCGCCGTCGAGCCTGACGGTCTCGGCGAACACCAGCTTGCCGCCGCGACGCAGCCGCCAGCGGTCGACGAACTCGCCCTGCTCCATCCGTTCTCCCATCGCGGCACGGCCGAACACCACGATCTCGCAGAGCAGGAGCGAAGCAGTCGCATCGAGGTCTATATCAAAGCGGCGCCGCACGCGCGCCCGGTCGAACAGGATCGTCTCCTGCGGCAGCCAGCCGAGATGTGCGCCTGCGGCAACCCTCAGCGCTATATTGAGCTCCGCCGCCTGCCCTGGCGCGCGGTAGACTTTTTCCGCGGCCGCCGTGGTCAGCGTCAGCTTCGCACCATCTGCGGCTGCGATCTCGATGTCGAAGCGGTCGCCGCCGGCGACACCTCCGGCGGTGTTGACGAACACGCCGGAGAGCCCCTCGTCCTCCGGCGAAGGGAAGCGCACGCGCAGGGAGCCGGACTCATGCAAGATCCCGCGCCGCGTCACCCCGTCGCGCGCGTGGACGTCGAAGCGCACCGCGCCGCGGGCACGGTTGGCGTCGAACACCGAAGATGTCGCTAAAACGTCGCTGCGCATCCGCCTCCCCAGCCGCTCGCGGCAGAATGGCCTACAGCGCCATCTGGCGGCTGATTTCGCTCGCGTCGAGATTGGAGCGGTCGCAGGTGAACTTCACCGCGCCGCGATCCATCACCGCAAAACTGTCGCCGAGTTCGCAGGCAAAGTCGAGATATTGTTCGACCAGCACGATGGCGATGTTGCCGAGGTTGCGCAGGTAGGAGATGGCACGGCCGATGTCCTTGATGATCGAGGGCTGGATGCCCTCGGTCGGCTCGTCAAGCAGCAGCAGCTTTGGCCGCATCACCAGCGCGCGCCCGATCGCGAGCTGTTGCTGCTGGCCACCGGAGAGATCGCCGCCGCGCCGGCCGAGCATGGATTGCAGCACCGGGAATAGCGAGTACACGTCGTCCGGAATGTGCTTGTCCTCACGCCTGAGCGGGCCGAAGCCGGTCTTGAGGTTTTCCTCGACCGTCAGAAGCGGAAAGATCTCGCGCCCCTGCGGCACGAAGCCGATGCCCTTGCGCGCGCGCTCATAGGGCTTCAGGCCCGTGATATCGCTGCCGTCGAGCACGATCGCGCCCGAGGAGATCGGGTACTGCCCGACCATGGCGCGCAACAGCGAGGTCTTGCCGACGCCGTTGCGTCCGAGCACGCAAGTCACCTTGCCGGGCTCGGCGGCGATCGAGACGCCCCGCAGCGCCTGCGCCGCGCCGTAGAACAGGTTGATGTCCTTGACCTCAAGCATCGCTCACCGCCCCAGATACACTTCGATGACCCGCTCGTTGGACGAGACCTGGTCGATGGTGCCTTCCGCGAGCACGGTGCCCTCGTGCAGGCAAGTGACCTTGACGCCGAGCTCGCGCACGAACGTCATGTCGTGCTCGACCACCATCACGGTGTGGGTCTTGTTGATTTCCTTGAGCAGCTCGGCGGTGAGATGCGTCTCGACGTCGGTCATGCCGGCGACGGGTTCGTCGACGAGGAGCAGTTTCGGATCCTGCGCGAGCAGCATGCCGATCTCGAGCCACTGCTTCTGGCCGTGGCTGAGGCTGCCGGCGAGACGGTTGCGGGCGTCGGTGAGGCGGATCGTCTCCAGCACCTTGTCGATCTGCTCGGATTCCGCCCGGCTGCCGCGCCAGAACAGCGTACCCCTGACGCTGTGGTCGACATTGAGCGCGAGCAGCAAATTGTCCTGCACGGTCTGGCTCTCGAACACGGTCGGCTTCTGGAATTTGCGGCCGATGCCGAGCTCGGCGATGCGGGTTTCGTCCAGGCGCGTCAGATCGGTGACGCCGTCGAACAGCACGGTGCCCTCGTCGGGCTTGGTCTTGCCGGTGATGATGTCCATCATCGTGGTCTTGCCGGCGCCGTTCGGGCCGATGATGGCGCGCATCTCGCCGGGCTCGAGCGTCAGCGAGAGGTTGTTGATGGCGTGGAAGCCGTCGAACGAGACGTGCACGCCGTCGAGATACAGCATGGCGGAGGTGGCGCGGGTGTCCATGACGTTCATTGCGCTTCCTCCGCCATTTTGGGTTCGGTGACGCCGTCTTCGGCCGCGGCGCTCGTTGTTTTCTCCGCGAGGCGCCTTTCCTTCGACGAGTCCCACCAGGCGTTGAAGGTGCCGACGATGCCCTTGGGCAACAGCAGCGTCACCAGGATGAACATGGCACCCAGCATGAACAGCCAGTAGGGCGCGAGCATGCCGGAGGTGAAGAACGTTTTTGCGTAGTTGACGACGACGGCGCCGAGCGCAGCGCCGACCAGTGTACCGCGGCCGCCGACCGCAACCCAGATCACCGCCTCGATCGAATTGCCCGGCGCGAATTCGCTCGGGTTGATGATGCCGACCTGCGGCACATAGAGCGCGCCCGCGACGCCGGCCATGCAGGCCGACACCGTGAACACGAACAGCTTGTAGGACTCGACGCGGTAGCCGAGGAAGCGCGTGCGCGATTCCGCATCGCGCACAGCGATCAGCACCTTGCCGAGCTTGGACGAGACGATGGCGCGGCAGATCAGGAAGCCGGCGATCAGCGCCAGGCAGCTCAGCGCGAACAGCGCAGCACGCGTGCCCTCGGCCTGCACGTTGAAGCCCAAGATGTCCTTGAAGTCGGTCATGCCGTTGTTGCCGCCGAAGCCGAAATCGTTGCGGAAGAAGGCGAGCAGCAGTGCATAGGTCATCGCTTGCGTGATAATCGACAGATACACGCCCGTGACGCGGGAGCGGAAGGCGAGCCAGCCGAAGCAAAAGGCGAGCAGCCCCGGTACGACCAGCACCATCAGCGCGGCAAACCAGAACATGTCGAAGCCGTACCAGTACCAGGGCAGCTTCGAGTAGTTCAGGAACACCATGAAGTCCGGCAGGATCGGGTTGCCGTAGACGCCGCGGCTGCCGATCTGGCGCATCAGGTACATCCCCATCGCGTAGCCGCCGAGCGCGAAGAAGGCGCCGTGGCCGAGCGAGAGGATGCCGCAATAGCCCCAGATCAGGTCGATCGAGAGCGCGAGGATGGCGTAGCAGACATATTTGCCCCAGAGCGCGACGAGATAGGTCGGCACTTGCAGGAACGAGCCCGCCGGCAGCAGCAGGTTGGAGAGCGGGATGAGGATGCCGCAGGCCACGACGACGGCAAGGAAGATCGTCGCGCCGCGGTCCAGCGATCGCGTCAGCATGTGAGGGGTCATGCTTCCACCGCACGGCCCTTGAGCGCGAACAGGCCGCGCGGCCGCTTTTGAATGAACAGGATGATGAGAACGAGGATGGCGATCTTGCCGAGCACGGCGCCGGCGACCGGCTCCAGGAATTTGTTGGCGATGCCGAGCGTGAAGGCGCCGACCAGCGTGCCCCAGAGATTGCCGACGCCGCCGAACACCACGACCATGAAGCTGTCGATGATGTAGCTCTGGCCGAGATTGGGGCTGACATTGTCGATCTGCGACAGCGCCACGCCGGCGATGCCGGCGATGCCCGAACCGAGGCCGAAGGTCAGTGCGTCGACACGCGAGGTCGCGATACCCATCGAGGCCGCCATGCGGCGGTTCTGCGTCACCGCGCGCATCTCGAGCCCGAGCGCGGTATAGCGCAGCATCGCGAGCAGAATGACGAACACCGCGAGCGTGAAGACCAGGATCCAGAGCCGGTTATAGGTAATCGTGATCTGGCCGAGCTCGAACGCGCCGCTCATCCAGGAGGGGTTGCCGACCTCGCGGTTGGTCGGACCGAACATGGTGCGCACCGCCTGCTGCAGCACCAGCGACAGGCCCCACGTCGCCAGCAGCGTCTCCAGCGGACGGCCGTAGAGAAAGCGGATGATGCTGCGCTCGATCACGACGCCGAGCGCGCCCGCCACCAGGAAGGCAAGCGGCACCGCGATCAGCAGCGAATAGTCGAACAGGCCGGGATAGCGGGTGCGGATCACCTCCTGCACCACGAAGGTGGTGTAGGCCCCGATCATCACCATCTCGCCATGGGCCATGTTGATGACGCCCATCACGCCGAACGTGATGGCAAGCCCGATTGCGGCAAGCAGCAGCACCGAACCGAGCGAGAGGCCGTACCAGGCATTCTGCACCATCGACCAGACCGCGAGCGAACTCTGGATCGAGCCGATTGCGCTCGCGGCAGCCTTGGTCACCGAGGCCGGCTGGTCGCCCATGCCAGTCAACAGCGCCATCGCCTCCTGGTCGCCGCGCGCCTTGATGGTGGCAACGGCTTCGAGCTTCTCGACCTCGGTGGCATCAGGCTTGAACAACAGGATCGCGGCGCGGGCGTCGCCCAGCGCAGCCTTGACGGATCGGTTGGTTTCCTTGGCGAGCGCGCCATCGACGGCTTCGAGCGACGTCTCCTCATGCGACTTGAAGACGGACTGCGCGGCCTGAAGCCGCGCTCCGATGTCCGGTGACTGCAGCGTCAGGCTGCCGATCGCGGCATCGACGCTGCGGCGCAGGCGGTTGTTGAGGCGGACCGCGCTCGCACTGTCGGGCACGCTGGCCACCGCCTGACCGGTCGCGGCATCGATCGACTTGCCGTCGGCGCCCGTGACGTAGACCTTCTTGCTGTCGGGATCAGCCATGAGCCGGCCGTCCTGGAGCGCGCTGATGATCGGAAAGGCCAGCGTATTGCCGCTGCTTGCGACCACGCCGATCGCCTCTTCCGTGTCAGAATAATCATCGTTGGCGAATTTGGCGACCGCATCCTCGAACGGACCGGCGAAGGCCGGCAGTGCGAACGCGATCAGGAACAACGAGAGCAGGAGCGAACAGAGACGGGCGGACAAATTGGCTGGCACTGTGAAAGACCCCGGCAGAAAAGGGTGGAGAAGGCGGCGGGATCGCCGCCTTCTCCGATCGTGCAACGGAGCGTCAGATCCGGATCAGGAGCCCGAACCGAGGCACTTGTTGGTCTTGGTGTTGAAGTTGCCGCACTTCTTGCCGACCCAGTCGCCGACCAGGTCCTTGGAGCCGTCGAGCTCCTTCGACCAGGCGTCGCCCGCGACAAGACCCGGGGTCTTCCACACCACGTCGAACTGGCCGTTGGCTTTGATTTCGCCAATGAACACCGGCTTGGTGATGTGATGGTTCGGAAGCATCTTGGAGGTGCCGCCGGTCAGGTTCTTGGCTTCGATGCCCGGGAGCGCATCGATCACCTTGTCAGGATCGGTCGACTTCACCTTCTCGACCGCCTTGACCCACATGTCGAAGCCGATCACGTGCGCTTCCATCGGATCGTTGGTCACGCGCTTCGGATTCTTGGTGTAGGCCTGCCACGCCTTGATGAACTTCTCGTTCTCCGGCGACTTGATCGACTGGAAGTAGTTCCAGGCGGCGAGATGGCCGAGCAGGGGCTTGGTGTCGATACCGGCGAGTTCTTCCTCACCCACCGAGAACGCGACGACCGGGATGTCCTTCGCCTTGATGCCCTGGTTGCCGAGTTCCTTGTAGAAGGGAACGTTGGCGTCGCCGTTGATGGTCGAGACCACCGCGGTCTTCTTGCCGGCCGAGCCGAACTTCTTGATGTCGGCCACGATCGTCTGCCAGTCGGAATGACCGAACGGCGTGTAGTTGATCATGATGTCTTCCTGGGCGACACCCTTGGACTTCAGATAGGCTTCCAGGATCTTGTTGGTGGTGCGCGGATAGACGTAGTCGGTGCCCGCGAGCACCCAGCGCTTCACCTTCTCGTCCTTCATCAGATAGTCGACGGCGGGGATCGCCTGCTGGTTCGGCGCGGCGCCGGTGTAGAACACGTTGCGCTCGCTCTCCTCGCCCTCGTACTGCACGGGGTAGAACAGGATGCTGTTCAGCTCCTTGAACACCGGGAGCACCGACTTGCGTGACACCGAGGTCCAGCAGCCGAACACGACCGAAACCTTGTCCTTGGTGATCAGTTCGCGCGCCTTCTCGGCGAACAGCGGCCAGTTCGAAGCGGGATCGACGACGACGGCTTCGAGCTTCTTGCCGTTGACGCCGCCCTTCTTGTTCTGCTCGTCGATCAGAAAGAGGATGGTGTCCTTCAGCGTGGTTTCGCTGATGGCCATGGTGCCAGAGAGGGAGTGAAGCACGCCGACCTTGATGGTGTCGTCCGCGGCTTTCGCACCAGAAATGGAAGCCAGACCAAGCATCAGTCCGGCGGTCGCGGCGAGAACGCCACGGCGGCTAAATGGCGCCGCTATATCGTGAGTGGATTTGCTATGCATGAGTGTCTCATCTCCCTGACGCAGACGTGAAAAACGCTGCGAAACGACCCCAACGGCCGCCTGCGATTAACGGATTCGCAAGAACCGTGCCATGGAATTGACACACATTAAGCCATTGTTATTATTGGTAAAATCGACAGAAAACGAAGTGTCGCCATGGTCGAGCCGCCTAAACATTGAGCAATTCAAATGTATGCGAATGCGGCAGGCAGGCTCTTTTCTGAGCAAATTCTCGCCTCTGGCTAAATTTCCGGCATAACTATTTCTGCACCGCGATCGCCATTTGTGTTGGGCGTGCCTTGAAAGCGCCGCCTCAATGTTCCATATGGGGGGCGAGGTCTCTTGCGAATCGGAGACCGTTGCGAGCCGCGTGTTCTTAAGCCCTTACGGGCGTCTGGCTTGCCCCATCCCATCAAGCCATCCGACACCCCAAACACGCAGGTGTCCCTCTCGACACCCTTTTGCGCGCGCCGCGCCGAATGCGCCGGGCGCCCGCTTTTGACATGGAAAGAACCCATCTTTTGACTTCGTTTCAGGATTTCGGCCTCGCCGAACCCATCGCTCGTGCTCTCACCGAAGAGAACTACGTCACCCCCACCCCCATCCAGGCCCAGACGATTCCGACCGCGCTGACCGGCCGCGACGTCGTCGGCATCGCCCAGACCGGAACCGGCAAGACCGCATCCTTCGCGCTGCCGATTCTGCACCGCCTGCTCGAGAATCGCATCAAGCCGCAGCCGAAGACGACCCGCGTCCTGGTGCTGTCGCCGACCCGCGAGCTGTCCGGCCAGATCCTCGACAGCTTCAACGCCTATGGCCGCCACATCCGTCTGTCCTCGACGCTCGCCATCGGCGGCGTGCCGATGGGCCGTCAGGTCCGCTCGCTGATGCAGGGCGTCGAGGTTCTGGTCGCCACCCCCGGCCGTTTGCTCGACCTCGTGCAGAGCAACGGACTGAAGCTTGGAAGCGTCGAATTCCTCGTGCTCGACGAGGCCGACCGCATGCTCGACATGGGCTTCATCAACGACATCCGCAAAATCGTCGCCAAGCTGCCGATCAAGCGGCAGACGCTGTTCTTCTCGGCCACCATGCCGAAGGACATCGCCGAGCTCGCCGACGCCATGCTGCGCGACCCCGCCCGTGTCGCGGTGACCCCGGTCTCCTCGACCGTGGAGCGCATCCAGCAGCGCATCATCCAGGTCGACTTCTCCGCGAAGCCGGCGTTCCTCGCCCAGCTGTTGAAACAGGAGCAGGTCAACCGCGCACTGGTTTTCACCCGCACCAAGCACGGCGCGGACAAGGTGGTGAAGACGCTTGAGAAAGCCGGCATCCCCGCTAGCGCCATCCACGGCAACAAGTCGCAGAACCACCGCGAACGGACGCTCGCTCTGTTCCGCACCGGCGAGATCCGCACGCTGGTCGCCACCGATATCGCCGCCCGCGGCATCGATGTCGACGGCATCACCCACGTCATCAATTTCGACCTGCCCAACGTGCCGGAGACCTATGTGCATCGCATCGGCCGCACCGCGCGCGCGGGTGCCGAGGGCACCGCGATCTCACTGGTCGCAGGCGGCGAGGAGCTCAGCTATCTCCGCGACATCGAGCGGCTGATCAAAGTGGCGCTGCCGCGTGAGGATCGCCGCACCGACGCCGGCCGCCGCGATGCGGGCCCGCCCCCGCAGCAGCAGCGACAGGGTCGGCCGGGCCGCCCGGGCCAGCGTCCGCAAGGCGCAAGGTCTGGTGAGGGACGCCACGGTGACGGTCGCCGTGCCGACGAAAGGCATGCGGACGGGCGCCACCACAGTTCCGCCAAGCAGGGCGACGGAAGACCCGGCGAGGGACGGCATGGCGACGCCAGGCATGTCGACGCACGGCCCGGCAGCGGCCCGAAGGCAGCTCCTCGCGGCCGCTCCGGAGGCAAGGCGCATTCTTCGCCAAACGGCCGTCCGGAACAGCGTTCCGCGCATAGCGCCGGGGCGTCTGATGGGATACAAGGCGTTGCCTTTTTGCGCCGCGAGAGTCGGCCGAACGGCCAACCGAACCGCAAACCCCATTCGCACTAGCCGTCCACGACCTGGAGAAATTCATGGCTAAGGAAGAGCTGATCCAGTTCGAAGGACTGGTCACCGAAATCCTCCCCGACGCGCGCTACCGCGTGCAGCTCGACGCCGGACACGAAATCGTCGCCTATACCGCCGGCAAGATGAAGAAGAACCGCATCAAGACTCTGGCGGGCGACCGCGTCACGGTGGAGATGTCGCCCTATGACCTCGAAAAGGGCCGGCTGATTTTCCGCCACAAGGACGAACGTCCGAGCGGGATGGGCGGACCTCCGCGTCCCGGACAGCGCGGCGGCCAGTTCCGCCGCCGCTAGTCGGGAGGCTCAGCGCGCGAGCGCGGACCTGAAGTTCCGACCTGCATGATGATCCGCCGTGAACCTCACGGCGGATCAAAAAATCGTGCACGTCAGCATTGTTTTGGGGTTCTGTTTCGAATAAAATGAATTAATCGATTTTCGGCCGGACGACATTAGCATCCACCGGTACAGCCGGTTCAGACACGCTGACGACCCTTCCAAAAATTCGATCTAACCTGTCCGCGCAAGCGGGCTCTGACATTGTATATCTGAGAAGGGACTACCCCCATGAGCATGGGAACCGTGAAGTGGTTTAACGCGACCAAAGGCTTCGGCTTCATCCAGCCCGACGATGGCGGCCAGGACGTGTTCGTCCACATCAGCGCCGTGGAGCGTGCAGGCCTCGGCACGCTGCGCGAAGGTCAGAAGATCTCCTACGAGATCGTCGCCGACCGCCGTTCCGGCAAGTCGGCAGCGGACAACCTCCGCTCAGCCGGTTGAGCCTACCGCTTACGGCCCCAATCGGCTCGAGCGAACACATCAAGGAAAAGGCCGGGCGCGACGCCCGGCCTTTTTTCTAGTTTAGGGGGCACGGCGACGGTACACCGTCGTAAGGAACGCAGGTGACCTGGCGCGGCCGCGTGTAGGAGACATCGCTCAGCGTGACGCCCGACTTCAGGACGAATTTGACGGAAGGCGTGTAGACGTAACTCGCCTGACTGAAGATAAGGTAGGTTGACGCGATCAAGAGCGGTGACGGAATCATCGAGGTGACCGTGGTATCAGGCGCCAGAGACGGAGGCGCGTCCGTCACCGCGGCCTGCGTCGCACCGTTCGCAATGGTGGCGGACTTGCTCCATTTAATCTTGGCGACTTTGCTTGAGTCGATATAGATCTGGGCTACCGTACCGTTCACGAGCGTCGCGTCATACGGCATGATCATCGATATGCTTGCCGTGAACGTATCCTGCATGGCCGGACCGTTGACCCCCGTCGACTGCGACGTCAAATCGGACAGAGTCCGTGCAATCATTGTGACTTTGCGATTAACCGCCACGGCCGATGAAAATTCGACGGTACCGAAGAACATCACCAGCATCAGCGGCACGATGACCGCGAATTCGGTCGCCGCGAGCGCGCGCCTGTCGGCGACGAAGTCGCGCGCGGAGCTACGGGCATTCCTCCAGATATTCGCAATCGCCTGCATCGGTCTGCTCGGATCCATCTGTCTCAGAAGGGTTCATTCTTGAAGGCCGCGGTCGCGACCAGCAGCCGCTTGTTGCTGCAGCCCATGTTGAAGCCAAGGCCGGTGACGATGAGCGGCCACTGATAGAACAGGCGCACCACGACGACCTGGCCGGCGGTCCCGGCATTGTACTGCACGCCAGTTGGATTGAAGCTGCAGGAATTGCCGTAGCTGGTGAGGCTTAGCGCTCCGAAGGAGTTTGTACTCACGACGTCGACGTAGAGCTTGCTGCAATCAAAGAGCGCCGGGATCTGGCTGCAGACGTAAGCCTTGAACGTCGTTTGCGAGCAGGGTGTGCTCACGCCGGACACCGCGCAGGCCGTCACCGAACCGGATTGCGCCTGCCCCGTCAGCAACACCCGCGCGGAACTCTGACTGGCGCTCTCAAGCACCTGGCTCGCCAAGAACATCAGCGCCGACTCGAGGATGGCGAAGAGCAGCGCGAAGAACATCGGCGCGACGAGCGCAAACTCGACGGCTGCGGAGCCGCGGCGGCTACCGCGAAACCGGCGCAACATGGCGAGGAGCGTGAACCTCGTAGGTGCAGGCGAAGGCATCAAATTCCTCAGCAGCAGCGATCATCTGCCATGTTCAATAGCGGAAACTGATTGTTTAAGTGTTTCAGGCGATCCGCACCCGGCGGCCCGGGCCATTAAGGGCGCGTTAACCGCGAACGACCCAGTGCATGGAAATGAAGCCATGGAGATGAAGCCATGGAGACGAGGGCATGGAGACGAGGACACGGAGAAGAAAACTCGCGTGGGTGCGTCGGGCGAGGACGATCCTTTCCCCGGCAAACCCGCCAATCACATTCGCTGGCTGGGCTTACCTAGTTGGTCTTACTTAATTGGTCTTGGCGCCCGCACCGGCGTTGCCGCTGGCCGTGCTGCTCAACGAACCGGCCTGGCTCATCGTGTTGTTGAAGTAGGTGTCGCTGTCGCCGAGCGTCACGCGACGCTGGCAAACCGGCATGCAGCTGTAGGACTCGCGCTCGATCCCGCGGTAGACGGTGACGAGCCGATCGCTCGGACCTTCGACCTGGATCTGGCGGTCGACCAGGATCTCGCCGCCCCGGTCGAGCGCGATGAAATTGGTGGCGCCGTAGCCCTTTCCGGTCACGACGATCATGCCACCGGGCTGGAGCGTGACGTCGGCGATCATGGGATTGCCGACCACGATGGTCGCCACCTTGCCGGGCAACCGCACCAGCTTGGCCTGGTCGACATTCACGGCAATAGCATCTGCGGTCGGCTCGGCAACGACGGCAGCCGGCAATGCCAGCACCGCGGCCGCAACCAGAAGACAGACGCGCGCCTGACGGCGCAGCAGTTGTTTACGCATACTCATACTCCCGGGACGCACAAACCGGCAGAAGCGATCAGATAACAGCGGAGCCGGTGCCCGACCTGGCTAACCTGCCCTCAATTCGTGAACGTTCCGCAAATTCGCCGACTATTGTTTGAACGGACTGGCGTTTTGCGGCCCTCGAAGACCTAGCGGCGGAACGGATAGGCAAGCTGCCCCCCGATCTCCTTCGGCATGGTGGCTTCATCCTTGCCGTAGTCCTGCGGCAGTTGCCCTTCGGGCATGCGGAAAGTGCCGAACAGCACGTCCCAGATCGGAAACGTGCCGGCAAAATTGGTGTCGCCGCCCTCTGCGAGCGAGGTGTGGTGCCAGCGGTGGAACACCGGCGTCGCCAGCACATATTTGAACGGCCCGAAGGTCCAGTTGAGGTTGGCGTGCACGAAGGCCGAATGGAAGGTCGTGAACGGGGCGATCCACACCATGGCGTTCGGCGAAATGCCGGCCATCAGCAGCACGACGTCGACCGCGATCGTACCGAGCACGAGATTGACGGGATGGAAGCGGGCCGCAGAAATCCAGCTTATCTCCTCCGAGGAATGATGGATGGCGTGGTACTTCCAGAACCCCCCGCCGTGGAACAGCCGGTGCAGCCAGTACAGCATGAAATCGGACAGCACCAGGAACAGCACGGCCTGAACCCAGAGCGGCAATAGCGCCAGCGGGCCGTGGCCATTGTCGTAGAAGGCGATGAGCCCGTCGGCATCGTGGATGTTGAAGACGAAGCTCGCACCGACGATCAGAAGGCTGATCCGCATGACGCGTGCGAACACCGGAACGACAAACCAGTAGCAGATGTCCGTGACGATCTCCCGCTTGCGCCACCAGGGCACGCCGGGATTGCAGGCCCAGACATGCTCGAGCACGGTGAAGACGACCGCCAGCGCGAAAGTCGTGGGGATCACCTTCGCGATGGTCTCGCCGAGCATCAGGGCGATTTCCATGGGCAGGCTCGACATTGTCGCCTCTCTTGCGAATTGCTGGTCCCGCCTAGGCGTACTCCCCCAAATTTAAGGGAGGGTGAAGCCGGTGCTGCGCTTGCTGCACATCCGGAACCGGAACGAATTGCAGCTGGCACCTTAAGGCGAAATTCACTCTGGCCGGCGGCAAACGGGTTTGCCCGATCGAATTAACTCTCCCGAAAGAGCTCGGATCTCATGGTCATCGCGTCAATGCACAACGCCGAACGAGGCGATCCCACCCTAGATGGAGTTTTGTTCATGAAGAACCTGATTGCGCGTTTCGCGAAAGATGAATCCGGCGCCACCGCCATCGAATACGGCCTGATCGCAGCCGGCATCGCGCTGGCCATCATCACCGTCGTCAACAATCTCGGCACCACGCTGAACGCCAAGTTCACCTCGATCAGCACCTCGCTGAAGTAAGCGATCGACGAACGACGGCAAAAGCCCCGGGCCTCCGGGGCCTTTGTTTTAGACGGCGAGTTCCAGTGGCGTTGAGCAAGTACAGAACCGATGCCGCGGTCGCGGCAAACGCGGCGGAAGCCCCGCAGACGGGCTCGCCGGCTTACTGGGTCTGCTTGGCCCTGCTGCTCGCGACCGTCGCGCTCGCCGCACGCATCGCCTCCCTCTGGTGAGCATGCGTTCGGCTGGTTCCGTCTCTCGAGACCGCTGCCGCCGTTTTCGGTTTGTTTAGCACTGCCGGCTAGAATCCGGCGACGCCAGCTCCGCGGCAAATCCAGGTCTCGAGACGCAGCCCATGATCCTCGACCTTGCGCGCCTTCTGCTCTTCCCTGCCCTGATGGCGTTTGCCGCCGCGAGCGATCTCTTCACGATGACGATCTCCAACCGCGTATCGCTGGCGCTGGTCGCCGGCTTTTTCGCGCTCGCTCTCGCCGGTGGCATGGCACCTTACGAGATGCTGAGCCATGTCGGCTCAGGCGCGCTTGTCCTGGTCGTGGCCTTCACCTGTTTTGCGATGGGCTGGGTCGGCGGCGGCGATGCCAAGGTCGCGGCCTCCGTCGCACTTTGGTTCGGTTTCGCACAGCTGATGAACTTCCTGCTCTACGCCTCGCTGTTCGGCGGGGCGCTGACGCTGCTCCTGCTCCAGTTCCGGCAGTGGCCACTGCCATACGGGCTGGCGGGCCAGGCCTGGCTCGCGCGGCTGCACGCCAAGGAGAGCGGCATTCCCTATGGCATCGCGCTCGCACTGAGCGCGCTGATGGTCTACCCGGAGACCGAATGGGTGAAGGCGATCGACCTCGCTCATCTCGCATTGCGCTGAACGCATCGGGTCAACCCGGCGTTAAGGCGATTTAGATACGCCTCATTAACCATGCTTTGACGAATAGCTGGTCAACTGCCGATTACGGCGGCGTCAGCGTCGCGGCGTTTGTTGGAAAGTGAAGCGTATGAATAGGGCACGCATTGTCGTCCTGACGGTCGCCATCTGCGCCGGCGGTGTCGCCGCGTATCTGGCGAGCGGCTCGGACAATTCTGCGCCGCCTCCGGCTCCGGTCGCGCAGCTTCCCACCGTCGACGTCCTGGTCGCAAAGAACGACATCGGCCTCGGCCAGACCGTCAAGCCGGAAGACGTGCAATGGCAGACCTGGCCGTCCGCGACCGCCAGCGCCACCTTCATCCGCCGCAACGAGCGCCCCGAGGGGGTAACCCAGGTCACCGGCTCGATCGCACGATCCCCCTTCATCCAGGGTGAGCCGATCCGCGACCAGAAGCTGGTCAAGGCCGAAGGCTCCGGCTTCATGGCGGCAATCCTGCCCACTGGCATGCGGGCGATCTCGACCGAGATCTCGCCGGAAACCGGCGCAGGCGGCTTCATCCTCCCCAACGACCGCGTCGACGTGCTTCTGACGCGCCGTCTCAAGAATCCAGACCAGAGCAGCGGCGCTCCTGATGTGATCACGTCCGAGATCATCCTGGCCAATATCCGCGTCCTGGCCATCGACCAGGCGCCCAAGGAGAAGGACGGGCAGAACGCGGTCGTCGGCAAGACCGTCACCCTCGAGCTCAATCCTGCGCAGACTGCGACGCTCTCCTCCGCACGCCAGAGCGGCACGCTGTCGCTGGCGTTGCGCAGCATCGTCGACGTCAAGCTGAGCGAGATCACACTCGATGATTCCGCGCAGAAGCGCGAAGGCGTTTCGATCATTCGGTACGGTATCCCAAGCTCGACGGCGAAGGCACGATGAGGACTGTCGATATGAAATGCAGGGCGAATTTGACGACGATGCGAACCTCTGTGGTCCGCGCCCTGTCGTTTTCGGCCGCCGTCGCGCTCGCGCTCAACCCGGTGCTGACCCCTGTGGTCGCCGCCGACTATCGCCCTGTGGCGCAGGCTGCGGCCGACGGTCAGATGAACGCGCGATTCCTCTCGCTCGGCATCGGCAAGTCGATCGTGATCGACCTTCCGCGTGACATCAAGGACGTGCTTGTCGCCGATCCCAAGATCGCCAATGCGGTGGTCCGCTCGTCACAGCGCGCCTACATCATCGGCGCTTCGATCGGCCAGACCAACATCGTGTTCTTCGATTCCGCCGGCCAGCAGATTGCGGCCTACGACATCGCGGTCAAGCGCGACCTCAACGGCGTGCGGGCCGCGCTGAAGCAGGTCCTGCCGAATTCAGACATCCAGATCGACGGGCTGGGGGACGGCATCATCCTGACCGGCTCGGCCGCGAATCCAGCCGAAGCCCAGCAGGCCAACGACCTCGCCGCGCGCCTCGCCGGCGGTCCCGAGAAGGTCGTGAACTCGATCGTGGTCCGCGGCCGCGACCAGGTCATGCTCAAGGTGACCGTCGCCGAAGTGCAGCGCAGCATCATCAAGCAGCTCGGAATCGACCTCACGGCCAACCTCAGCTACGGCACCTCGGTCGTCAGCTTCAGCAACTCCAATCCGTTCACGGCGCTCGGGCACAACCTCGTCGACGGCAACAACCTGACCACCAAGTTCGGCGGGGCCCCCTCGGTGCAGGCCACCCTGCGTGCGATGGAAACCGCGGGCGTGATCCGGACGCTGGCCGAACCGAATCTGACCGCTATCTCCGGTGAATCGGCAACGTTCATCGCCGGCGGTGAATTCCCGGTGCCTGCGGGCTATGCGTGCGACCCCACCACGCACGTCTGTACCACCCAGATCAGCTTCAAGAAGTTCGGCATCTCGCTCAACTTCACCCCTGTCGTTCTCACCGAGGGCAAGATCAGCCTGCGGGTGATGACCGAGGTCTCTGAGCTCTCGAACGAAAACGCGATCACGCTGTCCCAGGCCGTGACCTCGACCTCGGTCAACTCGCTCACGGTGCCCTCGATCAAGACCCGCCGCGCAGAAACCTCGCTGGAAATTCCCTCCGGCGGCGCGATGGCTATGGCCGGCCTGATCCAGCAGCAGACCAAGCAGGCAGTCAGCGGACTGCCGGGTCTGATGCAGCTCCCGGTCCTCGGCACGCTGTTCCGCAGCCGCGACTTCGTCAACAACGCGACCGAGCTGGTCGTGATCGTGACGCCCTACATCGTTCGCGCAGTTGCGCAAAAGGATCTGTCGCGGCCGGATGATGGCTTCTCCGCGCCTGCGGATCCGCAGGCCGAACTGCTCGGCAACATCAACCGCATCTACGGCGTGCCCGGCCGGACCGAACCGGCCAAGAACTACCGCGGCACCTACGGCTTCATCACCGACTGAGGCGGAACGGGGACTTCATGAAGATCACTAGACCACCCCAGATTCGCAGGCGCGCCATCCACCTCGGCGGCGCACTCGTCGGCATGGCGCTCGCCCTTGGCGGCTGCCAGCATGACGAAGCGGTCACGGCCTCCATTCCCGACGACTACAAGCAGCGCCATCCGATCGCGATCGAGGAGCAGAATCGCTCCATCGTCGTCTTCGTCGGCCATGCCCGCGGCGGCTTGACCGCCGCCCAGCGCGCCGACGTGATGGGCGTCGCGTCAGCCTGGATGCACGAAGGTACCGGCGCGATCCGGATCGACGTGCCGTCCGGCACGCCCAACGCGCGTCCGGTCGCGGACACCATGCGTGAAATCCAGGCAATGCTGTCGGCGGCGGGCGTTCCGCCGCGCGGCGTCGTCGCCCGCTCTTACCAGCCGGAAGACAGGCGCTTCCTGCCGCCGATCCGGCTCACCTATTCCAAGATCGCCGCGGTCGCGGGTCCCTGCGGCCTGTGGCCGGAAGACATCGGCCCTTCGATGAAGAACAAGAGCTGGTTCGAGAACAAGGAATATTACAATTACGGCTGCGCTTATCAGCGCAACCTCGCGGCGATGGTCGACAATCCGTCGGATCTCGAGCAGCCGCGGCCCGAAACGCCGTCCTACACGGCGCGGCGCACCGCCGCGTTCGAGAAGTATCGCAAGGGAATGCCGACGGCGGTCGCCTATCCTGAGGCCGACAAGGCCAAACTCAGCGACACCGGCAAATGATCAGCTACGCTCGCCAGCCCCAAGAAGAGCAGTCCGAGGCATCGCTCCCGCCGGTCGAGGAGCATATTGCGCCTGCGCCCCGCGTTTCCGTCCAGGCTTTCTGCGAGACCGTGGAAACGGCGGCCGCCGTGCAGTCGGCCGGCGAAGATCGCCGTCTCGGCAAGGCCCATCTGAAGATCCAGATGGGCGGTATGGCGGCTGCGGTCGAAGCCTACCGCTCGGCACCTACGCCGAACGTGATCGTGCTCGAAAGCGACGGCCGCAACGACCTCCTGGGCGGGCTCGACCATCTCGCGACCGTCTGCGACGCCGGCACCCGCGTGGTCGTGATCGGCCGCATCAACGACGTCATGCTCTACCGCGAGCTGGTGCGCCGCGGCGTCAGCGACTACGTGCTCGCGCCGGTCGGTGCGATCGACGTCGTGCGCTCGATCTGCAACCTGTTCTCTGCGCCGGAAGCCAAGGCCGTCGGCCGCATCATCGCCGTGGTCGGCGCCAAGGGCGGCGTCGGCGCGTCAACCATCTCCCACAACGTCGCCTGGGCGATCGCCCGCGATCTCGCGATGGACGCGGTCGTCGCCGACCTCGACCTTGCCTTCGGCACTGCCGGGCTCGACTATAACCAGGATCCGCCACAGGGTATTGCCGACGCCGTGTTCTCGCCCGATCGCGTCGATACCGCCTTCATCGATCGCCTGCTGTCGAAATGCACCGACCACCTCAGCCTGCTGGCGGCGCCGGCGACGCTCGACCGGGTCTATGATTTCGGTGCCGACGCCTTCGATGCCGTGTTCGACACGCTGCGCTCCACCATGCCCTGCATCGTGCTCGACGTTCCGCACCAATGGTCGGGCTGGACGAAACGCGCCCTGATCGGAGCGGACGACATCCTGATCGTGGCGGCGCCCGACCTCGCTAATTTGCGCAACACCAAGAACCTGTTCGATCTCCTGAAGGCCGCGCGCCCCAACGACCGTCCGCCGCTCTACTGCCTGAACCAGGTCGGCGTGCCGAAACGGCCCGAAATCGCCGCGGCGGAGTTCGCCAAGGCGATCGAGAGCCAGCCGGTCGTCTCGATCCCGTTCGAGCCGCAGATCTTCGGCTCGGCGGCCAATAACGGCCAGATGATCGCGGAGATCTCGGCCAATCATAAGTCAATCGAGATGTTCCTTCAGATCGCCCAGCGCCTGACCGGCCGCAGCGAAACGAAGAAGCAAAAGTCGTCCCTGCTTTCACCCCTGATTGAGAAGTTGCGGGGAAAATAGGTCGCCGCATGGAGTTCTTAAGTGTTCGGTAAGCGTAGCGGAACAGACACCGACCCTCGGGCCCCGAAGCCCGGTGCCGTGTCGTCAGAGCCTCCCCAGGCTTCGGCGCCCGCTGTGTCGCGCGTGCCGCCGCCGCCGGCAGTCTCCTCTCCGCCGCTTGCCCCGGCGAAGCCTGCGCCGACCATGGAAGCCCGCCGCTCGGACAATTATTACGAGGTCAAGGCGACCATTTTCGGCGCGCTGATCGAGGCCATCGACCTGGCCCAGCTCGCCAAGCTCGATTCGGAGTCCGCGCGCGAGGAAATCCGGGACATCGTCAACGAGATCATCGCGATCAAGAACATCGTGATGTCGATCGCCGAGCAGGAAGAGCTGCTCGATGACATCTGCAATGACGTCCTCGGCTATGGTCCGCTGGAGCCGCTGTTGTCGCGCGACGACATCGCCGACATCATGGTCAACGGCGCCGACACCGTCTACATCGAGGTCGCCGGCAAGATCCAACGCACCGGTATCCGCTTCCGCGACAACCAGCAGCTCCTCAACATCTGCCAGCGTATCGTCAGCCAGGTCGGCCGGCGCGTCGACGAATCCTCGCCGATCTGCGACGCGCGCCTGGCCGATGGCTCCCGCGTCAACGCCATCGTGCCCCCGCTGTCGATCGACGGCCCCACTCTCACCATCCGCAAGTTCAAGAAGGACAAGCTGACGCTCGATCAGCTCGTCAAGTTCGGCGCAATCTCACCGGAGGGCGCGGAAATCCTCCAGATCATCGGCCGCGTCCGCTGCAACGTGCTGATCTCCGGCGGTACTGGCTCGGGCAAAACCACGTTGCTCAACTGCCTGACCAACTACATCGAGCACGACGAGCGCGTCATCACCTGCGAAGACGCCGCCGAACTCCAGCTCCAGCAGCCGCACGTGGTCCGACTGGAAACCCGCCCGCCCAACATCGAGGGCGAGGGCCAGGTCACCATGCGCGAGCTGGTGCGCAACTGCCTGCGTATGCGTCCCGAGCGCATCATCGTCGGCGAAGTCCGCGGACCCGAGGCGTTCGACCTGCTCCAGGCCATGAACACCGGCCATGACGGCTCGATGGGCACGCTGCACGCCAACAATCCGCGCGAGGCGCTATCGCGCTGCGAATCCATGATCACGATGGGCGGCTTCTCCCTGCCTTCACGCACCATCCGCGAGATGATCTGCGCCTCGATCGACGTCATCGTCCAGGCCGCGCGCCTGCGCGACGGTTCGCGCCGCATCACCCACATCACAGAGGTGATGGGCATGGAAGGCGACACCATCATCACCCAGGACGTCTTCCTCTACGACATGGTCGGCGAGGACG
Organism: Bradyrhizobium sp. MOS002; assembly: GCF_003020115.1. Taxonomy (GTDB): domain Bacteria; phylum Pseudomonadota; class Alphaproteobacteria; order Rhizobiales; family Xanthobacteraceae; genus Bradyrhizobium. The sequence goes on along the minus strand of NZ_PYFX01000002.1, from coordinate 450,162 downwards.
CCAACGGCAAGATCATCGGCCGGCACCGGTCGACCGGAATCGGCCGCCCGAAATTCTGGGAACGCGCCCGCTATTACGGCGAAGAGAAGCGCCTTGCCGCGGCGCTCGACGCCGCGGAAGTGGCGCCCACGACGTGAGCAGGTCAGTGCAGCCATGAACATGCAAGTCCTTGCCCTCGCCTTCCTTGCGACCGCCGCCGTCGGCGGCCTCGCCTGGGTTTTCCTTTATCCAATGCTGTCCGGGGAACGGAAGGCCGAGAGCCGCCGCGCCTCGATCTCGCGGGCAGAGGCGCCCACGGCCCGCGCGGCCGAGAAGACGCAGCGCTCGCGCCGCGAGCAGGTCGAGACCTCGCTCAAGGATCTCGAGGCGCGGCGCCAGCAGGAGAAGAGCGTACCGCTCAGTGTTCGCCTGGCGCAGGCCGGCCTCGACTGGGCGCCGCAGAAATTCTGGATCGTGTCCGCCGTCGTGGCGGGCGTGCTGTTTGCTGTCGCCTTGTTCATCGGGGGCGGCCTACTCGGTGCCGCCGGCCTCGCTTTTGCCGGCGGCTTCGGTCTGCCCCGCTGGGCGCTGGGCTTCATGAAGAAGCGCCGCGAAGCCAAATTCCTGAAAGCCTTGCCCGACGCGGTCGACGTGATCGTCCGCGGCATCAAGGCGGGCCTCCCGCTGTTCGAATCGATCAAGGTCGTCGCCGCCGACGCGCCGGAGCCGCTACGCTCCGAGTTTCTGTCCATCATCGAAACGCAGGCGATCGGCATGCCGCTCGGCGAGGCCTGCACGCGGCTCTACGATCGGATGCCGCTGCCCGAGGCCAATTTCTTCGGCATCGTCATCTCGATCCAGCAGAAATCGGGCGGCAACCTCTCCGAAGCACTCGGCAACCTTTCCAAGGTGCTGCGCGACCGCAAAAAGATGAAAGAGAAGATCCAGGCGATGTCGATGGAAGCCAAGGCCTCGGCCGGAATCATCGGCTCGCTGCCGCCGATCGTGATGTTCCTCGTCTACCTCACAACGCCGGGATATATCTCGATGCTTTGGACTCATCCCACCGGCCAGCTCATGCTGGTCGGCTGCGTCGTCTGGATGTCGATTGGCATCATGGTGATGAAGAAGATGATCAATTTCGACTTCTGATGGTGCCTTATGGTAGAGTTCCTCGTTGCGAAACTTCATGACGTCCACTTCATGACGATGCTGCTGGCGGCCGTTGCCGCCAGCGCCACCGTCTATACCCTCGTGATGCCGCTGTTCGCCGGCGAGGGCCTTTCCAAGCGCATGAAGGCGGTGGCGAACGAACGTGAGCGCATCCGGCAGCGCGAGCGCGAGCGCCTCCACAAGAGTGAAAAAGTCTCGCTGCGCCAGACGCCGAAGCAGCTCGTCTCGAAGGTCGTCGACGACTTCAACCTGACCAAATGGCTCGCGCAGGAAGCCGCGCGGGACAAGCTCATCATGGCAGGCTATCGGGGCCACGCGCCCTACATCACCTTCCTGTTTGCCCGTCTGGTTGCCCCGATCGTGCTGTTCGTCGGTTCGGTCGTCTACGTGTTCCTGATCGCGCATATGCAGCAGTCGATGCCGATCAAGATCGGCATCTGCGTCGGTGCGGCCTATCTCGGACTTCAGGCGCCGATGCTGTTCCTCAGGAACGCGATCTCCAAGCGCCAACTCTCGATCAAGCGCGCCTTTCCCGATGCGCTCGACCTGCTCCTGATCTGCATCGAATCCGGCATGTCGATCGAGATGGCGTTCCGGAAGGTCGCGGTCGAAATCGTGGGCCAGTCGATCGCGCTGTCGGAGGAGTTCACCCTGACCACGGCCGAGTTGTCCTATTTGCAGGATCGCAAGGTCGCCTACGAGAACCTCGCGCGGCGCACCGGACTCGAGGGCGTCAAGTCGGTATGTCTCGCGCTCCAGCAGGCGGAGCGTTACGGCACCCCGCTCGGCCAATCCTTGCGGGTGATGGCGCAGGAAAATCGCGACATGCGCATGAACGAGGCCGAGAAAAAGGCAGCAGCACTGCCGCCGAAGCTGACGGTACCGATGATCCTGTTCTTCCTGCCGGTGCTGTTCGTCGTCATCCTCGGACCGACCGGTATCAAGGTCACCGAGATGCAATGACGTTAGACGCGGACCGCGCACGGTCCGCGGCTGCCTTCAAGATTGGACGATTGCGTCTGATCAGTCGGGCTGGCCGAGCGAAGCGACCGGAGTCCGCTTCGGCGTACCCCGCCTGACGTCGCTGCGGGTCAACATTTCCTTGAGATAGGCGACATTGGCCGCAGCCTGCTCCGGCGGCAGGTCGGCCTTCACGATGGTCTCGGCTTCAGCGAAGCGGCCTTGGAGACCGACGACCAGACCCAGATTTTGCCGCACCCGCGCGTTTGCGCGGGGCGAGGCATAGGCTTGCCGCAGCGCGTCTTCAGCCTTCGGTAGGTCTCTCGACAACATGTAGGACAGGCCAAGATTGGAGAGCACGCCGGGATCGCCAGGCGCGATCTTGAGCGCGCTCGCATAATAGGCGCGTGCTTCTTCGTGACGGCCCATCTGATCGAGCGCGGTCCCCTGCACCGAGAGCAGCCGCCAATCTGGGTTGTCGGGCGAATGCGCCTTCGTCAGCACGTCGAAGGCTTGCTGGAAATTGCCGTTGTCGGAGAGCGCGCGGCCGTATTGGGCCATCAGCGCCCTGTTGCCCGGATTGGCGATGGTCGCCTGCTCGAGCACGGCGGCGGCCTGGGCGCGCTGGCCGTTGGCGCGCAAGGCCTGACCGTAGGCAAGCGCCGCGTCGGCGTCCTTGGGGTTGGCACGGTAGCGCTCGCCATAGACTTCGGCAGCACGCGCCGGATCGGTGGGAGCGGCTTCCGCCCGCGGCTCGACCGAGCCCGTGACGTCGGAGAGTTTCGACATCGCCGTGCAGCCGCCGAGGCCCATGGCCACCGCCGCGACCAGCGAGGTGGACGCAAGAAGCCGGACAAGACTGAACCGTTGACGCATGACGCTTTGACTCTCGAGCTGATTGATCGAGCCGAACGCGCCAGCAATAGACTGTTAACCCTAACGGCCGGTTAATGCCTCGGACCCGCTCCCGTCACTGCGGCGCCTGCGGCGGCACCACGCCGCCGAGACCCGCATCGAGGCCGAGCGCCTTCGCCTGTTCGTTCAGGTCCCGCAGCAATTGCAGTCGTTGCCGCGTCTCGATCTCGACATCGATGCCCGGACGCGCCGCCCTCGGCAATTCGCGCCGAAGATCGTCACGATTGACCAGACGCCTCGCGTGGAGCTCGTCGAGCTGAACGTCGTCGATGCCGAGCACATTTGCGGATTGCTCGATCAACCGGCGTAGTAGCGATGTCACCACGGCCGCAGCTTCGACGTCATGCTTGCGTGCGGATCTCGAGAACTTGCTTTCGAGATCGGCCCAGGCGTGGGAGGTCACGAGATAAACGTGGAGCAAATCGGCCCAAGCCGCCTCGCCGTCGGCGTAGAAGGCGCGGCGCAGCAGGAGCCGGCGAGCGAATGCTGCGACCTGATCCCGTTTCAGCGTCGTGCATGCGTCGATCTCGATGCCCGACTGGACGGCCGGATCTCGGGAAAAATCGCGCCCAGCCGGCAGCCTGACGACGCCGTGCGGCAGGTTGGAATCGAGCGACCTGAAGACACCATCCTTGCGCGGGCGTGAGTAGCGGGCGATCGCAAAGCGATACTCGGTGCGGCCACCATGGGACATCGGGCCGAAATGGATGACGTTGAACCCGGCGTCGTCACCGGCCTGCCCGGTCGATGATGGACAGGACAAGACGTAGATCGTGCGCCAGAATGTTTCATCGCTCTCGCTCGACGTGGCGCGCGGATCGGGAATCGAATAGCGCGTCAGTCCTTCGACATGCCGGTGTCCGTGCAGAACCAGATCGACGTTGAGCGACGTCGCTGCTTCGAGAAAGGTTGCGGGCGCGGCGAGATACATCAACGGTTCGTCGGGCACTCCGAGAAACCGCTTTCCCTCTCCGGTCGCCTGCGGCAGTGGATGATGGTGCAGCGCCAGCACACGCACGAGGTTTTCCGCCGGCTCGGCATAATCGGCGCGGCCGCCCGCCCCGAGGCTGCCCGCGAGCTCGACGCTCAGCCGCGCGGAATCCGAAACCATGGCGTTATAGGCGCTCTGGTCGATGTTGTTGCTCGCGAGCGTCGTGAGGCTCGCGCGGTTGGAATCCAGCAGCACCAGATCGAGGCCGGCCTGACGGTAGTAGACGCTCTTCGAGGTCCGCGGCAAATGCAGGTAATCATAGACATCGTGGCGGCCTGCACGCTGGCTCGGGCGCTTGACGTCGTGATTGCCGGCAATTGCCTGGATGTCGGTGAACAGCCCGGTCTGCCGGAAGGACGCAATGACGGCGAGCGCTTCGTCGAGCGCAGGTGGCGTCGGGTCGTCCACGAGATCGCCGGTGATCAGCAGGATGCGATCGGGAATGTCCGCGAAGTCCGCCATCCTCTCGCGAATTGCGGCATTGAGCGTCTCGATCGTCGCAAGCAGCCGACCCGACCCGTCCAGATGCAGGTCGGAAATCTGTACGATGACGAACGATCTATCCATTTTGCGCCGCTCATTTGCGAATGCCGCGCCGCCCGAACGATGAGAAAAATGCCTTCGACGATCAGGTTCAGTCCGGTATCAATCCGAGCCATGATGAGCCGGGGTAAAAATCGACCGCATGCCCCGTTGTTGCGCTCGGTGCGTGCAGAACCGCACGGCACAATCTAAAATATTGGTCAATAATGCCACAACCGCAGCGCTAGTAAAGCCCTGCGGCCGCTCGTGTGAACCGCGGTCCTTGGCATGAGATACGGGGCCCGCCCGATGACGGTTTCGCTCACCCCTCAATATTCGATGGCGAGCCGCTTGCGGATTTCGTCAATGCGCTTGTCCAGTGCATCGAACCGCGCGTGAACGGAGCGGTCGTGGAGATAGAAGACGTAACCGCCGGCAAGGAACGCGAATATCCAATGATGATGCTCGACATAGCCAAAAATCGCCTCGACCGCCTGGCCGATGAATGTGACCACGCTCCACACGAATTCCATTGCATTTCCTCCCGGCCGGCTTTGTCGTCGGCCGCCGGAGATCTCCGCAGCTGACGGCCGTTGCCGGAACCTAGCATGGCCCCCTTGCTGCGAGTAGCGGATCGCTGAACGGTGGCAGCAATGCTGATTGCAGCGGCGGCAAAACTCTGCGAAATCTCGTCCGTTCGTATGACCTGCTCGATCCGACGATCCGGACCCGCCAATGCCTTCTGTCTTCGAGACGTCGCCTACCGCCATCCCGATCACCTTCGTCACCAAGTCGAGCTGGGATCAGGTCGCCGAGCGGCTGCCGGCGGCGCAACGCCAGTTCGCCGCTGCGAGCGCTTTTACCGCAAAGCCGGGCGGCTATCTCGTGCTGCCCGCGCCCGATGGCGCGATCGCGCAAGTGCTGTTCGGGCTCGAGGACGAAGGCGCAAGATCGCGCGACCTGTTCCGACCGGGCGCCCTGCCCGGCCTGCTGCCGCCGGGCATCTATCGCTTCGCCAATGCGCCGCACGATGCACGGCTCGCCGCACTCGCCTTCGCGCTCGGCAGCTACCGCTTCGCCCGCTACCGCAAGGCCGATCGCCCCGAGGTCCGCCTCGTGCCGCCCGACGGCGTCGATGCGACCGAGATCAACCGCATGGCAGACGCCGCCATGCTGGCGCGCGACCTCATCAACACGCCGGCCAACGACATGGGGCCGGAGGAGCTGGCCGCAGCCGCGCAAGATCTCGCCGCCGAATTCGGAGCAAGCTTTGCTTGCACCATCGGTGATGACTTGAAGACGGATTTTCCGCTGATCCACGCCGTCGGCATGGCATCTAGCCGCGCGCCGCGGCTGATCGACATCGGCTGGGGCGACCCCGCTCATCCCAAGGTGACGCTGGTCGGCAAGGGCGTCTGCTTCGATACGGGCGGCCTCGACCTGAAGCCTTCGAGCGGCATGCTGATCATGAAGAAGGACATGGGGGGCGCCGCCAACGTGCTGGCGCTGGCGCGCATGGTAATGGATGCGAAGCTGAAGTTGCGGCTGCGGGTGCTGATTCCGGCCGTGGAGAACGCGGTCGCGGGCAATGCCTTCCGCCCGCTCGACATCTTCACCTCGCGCAAGGGCATCACGGTTGAGATCGGCAATACGGACGCGGAGGGCCGGCTGGTGCTCGCCGACGCGCTGGCGCTGGCGGACGAGGAAAAGCCGGACCTGCTGATCGATCTCGGCACGCTGACGGGAGCGGCACGCGTCGCGCTGGGGCCGGATTTACCGCCCTTTTACACCAATGATGAGACGCTTGCCGCCGACGTCGCACGATGCGCGGCGAAGGAGAACGATTCGCTGTGGCGCATGCCGCTGTGGCCGCCTTACGATGCGTGGCTGGACTCCAAGACGGCCACCATCACCAACGCACCGTCCGGCGGCTTTGCCGGCTCGATCATCTGCGCGCTGTTCCTGCAACGCTTCGTCGAACAGGCCAGGAGCTGGCTGCATGTCGACATCTACGGCTGGACGCCGTCGGCGAAGCCCGCACGCCCCGAGGGCGGCGAATGCCAGGCCGCGCGCGCGATCTACACATTGCTGAGCGAGCGCTATGCCTGATCCAGGACGAGATCCAGGATACGATTTGAGGCTGACGCCGGCGCGGAGCGACCTCGCCGCGAAATATCTCGAAGGCAAGGTGCAGGCGGATCGTTTCGTCACGGGCGAGGAATTCGAGATAGCCGAGGCGATCGCGTCTGTGCGCGAGCAGCCGACGTCGAACGCGATGCTCATGACACAAGCGTTGCGCGGCGAGCGCGTCACGGTCTACGACCGCAACGGCGAAGGCTGGGCCTGGGGTCAGCTTTCCGGTGACGGCTATGTCGGCTGGCTGCCGGATGCAGCGCTCATGAAGCCCTTGGCTGCCCCGACCCATATGGTCGGTGCGCTACGAACCTTTGCCTTCCCCGGTCCCTCGATCAAACTGCCGCCGGCTGACACGCTGGTGTTGGGGTCGAAGATCGCGGTTGCACGCGAGGACGGCGCCTTCGCCGTGACGCGCCACGGACAATATCTGCCTAAGGCTCATCTCGTCCCGCTCGGTCATCGCGAGCCTGATTTCGTCAGCGTCGCCGAGCGTTTCGTCGGCACGCCCTATCTCTGGGGTGGCAAGAGCAGCCTTGGCGTCGATTGCTCCGGCCTCGTCCAGGTCTCACTGACATCGGCGGGCATCGGCTGCCCGCGCGACAGCGACATGCAGCAGGCCGGGCTCGGCCGCGCGTTGGAGCCGCATGAGCAGAGCAGCTTGCTGCGCGGCGATCTCATTTTCTGGAAGGGGCATGTCGCCATCGTCCGCGATGGCAGCACCATGGTTCACGCCAATGCGCATCACATGGCAACGGTGATCGAGCCGGTCGGACCGGCGATTGCGCGGATCAAGCAAGCCGGCAGCGAGGTCACCGCGATCAAGCGGCTCTGACGGACGCTATGTCGCCGCCGACCCGTTCCCCGCCGTCTCCAGCCGGAACGCCGCCGCAAACAGCGCGCGCGTGTAATCCGTCTTCGGGTTCTTGAAGAGCTCGGCGGCTTGGCCTTCCTCGACCACCTTGCCGCCGCGCATCACGATCAGATGGCTTGCGAGCGAGGCGACGACGCGGAGATCGTGCGAGATGAACATGTAGGTGAGATCGCGCCGGCGCTGCAATTCACGCAGCAGATCGACCATCTGCGCCTGAATCAGCATGTCGAGCGCACTGGTCGGCTCGTCCAGCACGACAAAATCCGGCTCCAGCACCACCGCCCGGGCGATGCTGATGCGCTGGCGCTGGCCGCCCGAGAATTCATGCGGATAACGATGGCGAGTATCCGGCTTCAGTCCGACGTCCTCGAGCGCCTTGACGACGCGCTCCTCACGCTCGCCGCGCGAAAGCTGCGGCTGATGCACGGTGAGGCCTTCGGCGACGATGTCGGCGACCGACATGCGCGGGCTGAGCGAGCCGAACGGGTCCTGGAACACGATCTGCATGTCGCGCCGGAACGGCCGCATCTCCTTGAAGCGAAGGCCCTGGATATCTTTTCCCAGGAACACGATGCGCCCGTTCGAGGAGATCAGCCGCAGCAATGCGAGCCCCAGCGTGGTCTTGCCCGAGCCGGACTCGCCGACAACGCCGAGCGTCTCGCCCTTGCGCACGGCGATGCTGACGCCGTCGACCGCCTTGATGTGACCGACCGTCTTGCGCATCAACCCGCGCTTGATCGGGAACCAGACCTTCAGGTCGTCGGCCGACATCACCACCGGCGCATTCGGCTGCGGTGGCGCTGGATCCGGCTTCGGTTCCGCGGCGAGCAGGTCACGCGTATAGGGATGCTTCGGGCTCTTGAAGACCTGCTCGACCGGCCCCTGCTCGACGATCTCGCCGCCCTTCATGACGCAGACCTGGTCGGCGATGCGGCGCACGATGCCGAGATCGTGGGTGATGAAGAGCAGGCTCATGCCGAGCCGGCCGCGGATCTCTGCGAGCAGCGTCAGGATCTGCGCCTGCACGGTGACGTCGAGCGCCGTAGTCGGCTCGTCCGCGATCAGGAGGTCCGGCTCGTTGGCGAGCGCCATCGCGATCATCACGCGCTGGCGCTGGCCGCCGGAGAGCTGGTGCGGATAGCTCTTCAGCCGCGTTTCAGGCTCGGGAATGCCGACCTGCGTCAGCAATTCCAGCGTACGCCTGCGCGCCTCGGCATTGCTGGTCGGATTGTGTAGCTGGATGATCTCGCCGATCTGCGCCTCGATCGTGTGCAATGGATTGAGCGAGGTCATCGGCTCCTGGAAGATGATGGAGATGTCGCTGCCGCGAATCTCCCGCATCTCCTGCTCCGTCCGGTCGATCAGTTCCTGTCCCTTGAAGTGGATGCTGCCCGAGGGATGCGAGGCATTCGGATAGGGCAAGAGCTTGAGGATCGAGAGCGCGCTGACCGACTTGCCGGAACCGGACTCGCCGACCAGCGCCAGGCACTCGCCGCGCCTGATCTGGAACGAGACCTTGTCGACGGCGAGCGTGGTGGCGCCGCCCTGGTGGAAGGCCACCGAGAGCTCGCGCACGCTGAGCAGGGGCTGGTTGATCGCGTCCATTGGCTTACCTGAACGTCTTGCGTGGATCGAAGGCGTCGCGCACGGCCTCGCCGATGAAGATCAAGAGCGACAGCATGATTGCGACCGAGAAGAAGCCGGAGAAACCGAGCCAGGGCGCCTGCACGTTGGACTTGCCCTGCGACAGCAGCTCGCCGAGCGACGGCGAGCCGGGCGGCAGTCCGAACCCCAGGAAGTCGAGCGCCGTCAGCGTCATCACCGAACTCGACACGATGAACGGCAGGAATGTCATGGTCGCGACCATCGCGTTCGGCAACAGATGCCGGAACATGATGACCTTGTTCGACACGCCGAGCGCACGTGCCGCCTGGATGTACTCGAAATTGCGCCCGCGCAGGAATTCCGCGCGCACGAGTCCGACCAGCGACACCCAGGAAAACAACAGCAGGATGCCGAGAAGCACGAAGAAACCTGGCACGAGCACCGACGACAGGATCAGCAACAGATAGAGCGAAGGGATGGCGGTCCATATTTCGATGAAACGCTGGAACAACAGGTCGATCCAGCCGCCGAAATAGCCCTGTACCGCGCCGGCCGCGATGCCGACGACGGAGGAGACGATGGTCAGGCAGAGGCCGAACAGCACCGAGATGCGGAAGCCGTAGATCAGCCGCGCCACCACGTCGCGGCCCTGATCGTCGGTGCCGAGCCAGTTGTATTCGAGATCGCGGCAGCTCTTGAGGCCTTTCTTCTCGACCACAGGCTTGCACTGCGCTTCCGTCAACATCCAGGTCGGCCGCGACGGCGCCGGCGTCGGCAGATCGAGATTGTGGGTGTCGTAGGAATAGCGGATCAGCGGCCAGACGATGCTGCCGCCCTTCTCTCTGATCAGCTTCTGCAAATAGGGATCGCGATAGTCGGCCGCCGTTTCGAAGTCGCCGCCGAAAGTGGTTTCCGAATAGGTGACGACGGACGGCCAATAGAGGTGGCCATCATACTTGATCAGGAACGGCCGGTCGTTGGCGATCAGCTCGGCGAACAGCGACACCACAAACAGGATCATGAAGATCCAGAACGACCAATAGCCGCGCCGGTTCGCCTTGAAATTCTGCCAGCGCCGCCTGTTGAGCGGCGACGGCACGAACGGTTTGCGCGTGATCGGCACGGCATCGCCGAGCGGCGACTTCGCAGTGGTTTCGATCGGCGTGGTAGGGGCGGCCAGTGTCATCAGACCTCCCGCGCCTCGAAATCGATCCGCGGATCGATCCACATATAGGTCAGGTCAGAGATCAGGTTGATGACGAGGCCGACGAGCGAGAAGATGAAGAGCGTACCGAACACCACGGGGTAGTCGCGATTGAGAACGCTCTCGAAACTGAGCAGCCCCAGCCCGTCCAGCGAGAAGATCGTCTCGATCAGAAGCGAGCCCGAGAAGAAGGCGTGAATGAAGGTGCTGGGGAAGCCGGCGATGACAATCAGCATCGCGTTGCGGAAGACGTGACCATAGAGTACCCGATTTTCGCTGCAGCCTTTCGCGCGTGCGGTCATCACGTATTGCTTGCGGATCTCGTCCAGAAACGAGTTCTTGGTCAGGAACGTCATGGTGGTGAACGCACCGAGCCCCATGGCGATCAGCGGCAGCGTCAAATGCCAGAAGTAATCGATGATCTTCCAGTACCACGGAAACTGCGACCAGCCGTCCGACGTCAGTCCGCGCAGCGGGAACCAGTTGAAGAACGAACCGCCGGCAAACAGGATGATCAGGAGGATCGCGAACAGGAAGCCGGGAATGGCATAGCCGAGCACGAGCACGCTCGACGTCCAGGTGTCGAACCGCGTCCCGTCCCTGACCGCCTTGCGGATGCCGAGCGGAATCGAGATCAGATAGGTCAGCAGCGTCAGCCAGATGCCGAGCGAGATCGAGACCGGCAACTTCTCCTTGACGAGCTGCAGGACACTGACGTCGCGAAAATAGCTCTTGCCGAAGTCGAAGCGGGCGAAGTTCCAGACCATCAGCGCGAAGCGCTCCGGGGCCGGCTTGTCGAATCCGAATTGCACTTCCAGCTTCTTGATGAAATCGGGATCGAGGCCCTGCGCGCCGCGATACTTCGAATTGATGGCATCGCCGCCGGCGCCCAACTGCCCCGGGGCGCGCTGCGCAAAGTCGCTGCCGCCCGAAATGCGCGAGGTTCCGCCGGTGTCGGCGCCCGAGAGCTGCGCGATCACACGCTCGACAGGGCCGCCCGGCGCGAACTGCACGACGATGAAGGAGACGAAGAGTATCCCCAGCAAGGTCGGGATCATCAGCAGGATGCGGCGGGCGATATAGGCGCTCATGGCTGTTTCGCCTGCTCGAGCTTCGCGGCCTTGCCGCCATCGTACCACCAGATGTCGGGAGCGCCGACGCCGTTGGCATAACGCGGCGGCTTCTGCGGACGGCCGAATTGGTCCCAATAAGCAAGCCGGTGCGTCTTGTTATACCAGTGCGGCACCCAATAACGGCCGGCCCGGAACAGGCGATCGAAGGCGCGGCAGGCGACGGTCAGTTCCTCGCGGTTGTCGGCCGCCATGATCTTCTCGATTATGGCATCGATGGCCGGATTGGCGACGCCCGCGAGATTGTACGAGCCCTTGGTTGCGGCGACCTGCGATGAGAAGAACGAGCGCATGGCGTCACCCGGCGTTGCCGACATGCTGAAGCGCTGGGTCGTCATATCGAAGTCGAAATCTTCCTGGCGCACCTTGTATTGCACGGCATCGACAAGGCGCACGCTCGCTTCGATGCCGAGCGTCGCGAGATTCTTGATGTAGGGCCCATGGTGCGGCTGGAACGAAGGCTCGTCCAACAGGAATTCGATCCTGAAGATCTCGCCGTTCGGCAGCATCCGCTTGCCGTCCTTGATCGGCAGGCCGGCGTCGCTGAGCAATTGCTGCGCCCTGCGCAACAGGCTGCGGTCCTGACCGGAACCGTCCGAGACCGGCGGCGTGAACGGTGCGGCGAACACCTCGTCGGGAACCTGGCCGCGAAACGGCTCCAGCAGCTTCAGTTCTTCCGGCGGCGGAGGCCCGTCGCTCGCCATGAGGTCCGAGTTCTGAAACGGCGACACCGTGCGGGCATATGCGCCGTACATGATGGTCTTGTTGGTCCACTCGAAGTCGAAGGCGTCGATCAGTGCCTCCCGCACGCGAGGATCCCTGAACTTGTCGCGCCGCGTGTTGATGAACCATCCTTGCGCCCCGGAGGGCGTGTCGTCGGGCACGACCTCCATCTTGACGCGACCGTCCTTCACTGCGGGGAAGTCATAGCGCGTCGCCCAAATACGAGCCGTGAACTCCTCGCGGTAGAGATAGTTCTTGCCGGTAAAACCTTCAAAAGCGACATCCCGGTCGCGATAGAATTCGTAGCGCACGACGTCGAAATTGTAGCTGCCGCGGCAAGGGGGCAGGTCGGCAGCCCACCAATCCCTGACGCGCTCGTATTCGATGTAGCGATTGACCTCGAACTTGCCGACCTTGTACGGGCCCGAGCCCAAAGGAATATCGAGCGACGTTTCGTCGAACGGACGGGAGGCATAGTAGGCTTTCGAGAAGATCGGCAGGCTCGCGACATAGAGCGGCACGTCGCGCGCACGTCCCTTGGCGAAGGTCACGACCAGTGTCGCATCGTCAACGGCTTCCGCGCTGACCATGTCGCGCATCTGCACGATGATCAGCGGATGGCCCTTGGCCTTCAGCGACGTCAACGAAAACGCCGCGTCGTGCGCGGTGAGCTTGGTGCCGTCGTGGAATTTCGCCTCGGGCCGCATCGTGAAACGATAGACCAGCCCGTCTGCCGATATATTTACAGACTTGGCGGCAAGCCCGTACATCCCGTCCGGCTCATCATTGGCGCGCAGCATCAGCGGCGCAAAGGTCATGTCCATGCCCTGCGCGCCATCGCCTTTGAGGATGAAGGCATTGAGCGAGTTGAAGGTCTGGTAGGACTGGTTGTAGGCCCGCACCGACGGGATCAGCGAGAAAGTGCCGCCCTTCGGCGCATCGACATTGACGTAGTCGAAGTGGTGGAAATCAGCGGGATATTTGAGGTCGCCGAAGGCCGACATGCCGTGGGCCTCGGCAGGCATCTCGGACGCTGCAGCGCCCCGGAGCCAGGCGGCGCTGACCGCGCCACCGGCACCCAAGGCCAGCACATGCCGGCGTGAAAGCTGCGCCATGCGAGAAATGCCCCTCACGACTTCTTCGCGATCCGCGCCGCTTTTTCCGCGTCGTACCACCAGATGAACGGGAAGCCGGACTGGCCGTATTTGGGCAATTCCGCCGGTCGACCGAAACGATCCCAGCGCGCGGTGCGCACCTTCGTATAAGTCCACTGCGGCACGACGTAGTGATTCCACAGCAGCACGCGGTCGAGTGCCTTGGTTGCCGCGACGAGATCGTCGCGCCCCTTGGCGTAGATCACCCGCTCGATCAGCTTGTCGACCGCCGGGTTCTTGATGCCGGTAATATTGCGTGAACCGGCGATGTCGGCCGTCTTCGAGGACCAGAATTCGCGCTGCTCGTTACCAGGCGACTGCGACTCGCCCCAGGAGTTAGTGACGATGTCGAAATCCCACTCGCGAGTCCTGTTCTCGTATTGGGTCGGATCGACCGTCCGCACGCTGACGGCAATGCCGAGCCGTTCCAGCGACGGCTTGTAGAACAGCGTGATCCGTTCGAAGCTCGGATCTGAGTTCAGCAATTCCAGGGAGAACTGGGCACCGGTCTTGACGTCGATCAGCTTGCGGTCGCGCACTTCGTAGCCGGCTTCCTTGAACAGGCGCAGCGCCTCGCGCAGATTGTCGCGCACGGCTTCCGGACTGCCGCCGACCGGATTGGTATAGGCCGTGGTGAAGACTTCGGGCGGGACTTCGGCGCGCACGGTCTCGAGGATCTCGAGCTCTTTTCCCTGCGGCAAACCGTTCGCCATCAGCTCGTCGATGCCATCGAAATAGCTACTGACGCGCTTGTACTGGCCGTAGAAGATCTGCTTGTTCATTTCCTCGAAGTCGAACGCGTAATTGAGCGCGCGTCGCACGCGCGGATCTTTGAACTTGGCACGGCGCAGGTTTGGCACGAAGGCCTGCATGACTCCCGAGCTTCGATTGGCGAACTCCTCGAGGAGGACGCGCTTTTCGGTGACAGCCGGGAAGTCGTAGGCCGTTGCCCAGTTCTTCGCGCTGTTCTCGGTGCGCCAATCGACCTGATCGGCCTTGAAAGCCTCGATCGCCACTGTGGCGTCACGGAAATACTCGTAGCGCAGTTCGTCGAAATTATTACGGCCCACATTGGCCGCGAGGTCGCGCCCCCAATAATCCTTGACGCGCTCCAGCGCGATCGACCGTCCGGCAACGAATTCCTTGACCCTGTAGGGGCCCGAACCCAGCGGCACTTCGAGTGTGGTGGCAGAGACATCGCGCTTGCGGCCCTGCGCATCCGTGCCCTCCCACCAATGCTTCGGCAGGACCGTGAGCTGCCCGACGATCTGCGGCAATTCGCGGTTGCCCGGCGCATCGAACACGAACTTCACCTCGCGCTCGCCGACCTTCTCGGCCTTCGTCACATGGCTGTAATAGGCCGAGTATTGCGGGTGGTGCTTCTTGAAGGAATCGAGCGAGAAGATCACGTCGTCTGCGGTTACAGGCTTGCCGTCATGCCATTTGGCTTGCGACCGCAAGCGGTAAGTCACGAAGGAGAAATCGTCCGGATGGCTGACGGCCTCGGCCAGCGCGCCGTACTCGGTCGAGACTTCGTCGAGCGAGGCCGTCGTGAGGGATTCGTAGATGAATGCCACGGCACCGGCGACCTGCCCCTTCACACCGGAGACGACGATGTTGAAATTGTCGAATGTGCCGACGGCGATCTGGCGCGCGACGCCGCCTTTGGGCGCTTCCGGATTGACGTAGTCGAAGCGCTTGAAGTCCGCGGGATACTTGACCTGTCCGAACAGCGACAGCGCGTGCCGCCAGGTGAGTTCGCTGGCGGATTGCGCGTGTGCCGCGCCGACGACGGGAAGGCCCCCTACGGAACCAAGGGCGGGGAGCGCTGCGGCAGCGGTGCCAGTGAGCAGGAGATCGCGTCGGGTAATGGCCAAATCAACATTCCTGTCTTGAAGGAGGCTACTCCTTTAAGGTCCCAATATAGGCGAGGTTTCGACGGAATATGTTGCTTTTTCCTCATCTTGGAAGGCCGGCTGGCCGATCGCTGCGGCCAAACGCCCCGATAACAACGCCGCGAGGCCCGGATAAGCAAACGGCCAGGCTTTTCAGCCTGGCCGTTTATTCCAAGAGGGTTTTCGAGGCCCTTATTTCGAGGCCGTCGGCAGCGGCTGCGGATGCTCCGACAGCGAATTCAGATAGGCAATGACGTCGGCGCGCTCGGAATCCTTGGGAATGCCGGCGAAGCCCATTGCGGTCCCCGGGATGAAGCCCTTCGGGCTGGCAATGAACTTGTTGAGATCGTCGAACGTCCAGGTGCCGCCCTTGGCCTTCATTGCGGCCGAGAAGTTGAAGCCGTTGCGGCCCTCGCCCCTCACCTCGCCGACGACGCCATAGAGGTTGGGACCGACACGGTTCGGGCCGCCCTTCTCGAAGGTGTGGCAGGCGCCGCATTTCTTGGCGGCGGAAGCGCCCTTCTCGACCGAGGCGGTCTGGAGCAGCTTTTCGATCGGCTCGGCAGCCGCGGCGGCAGCGCCGCCTTCCTTGCCGTGACCGGCGTCTTCCTTCACGGCGATCTCGAAGCCCGGCTTTTCCGGCATCTTGGGCGAGAACAGCGCACTCGCGGTAAAGCTCGTCACCAGCAGAAAGAGACAGGTGCCGAGCACAGCACCGAGAATCTTGTTCAGTTCGAAAGAGTCCATTTCCGGCCAGGCCCCACACCGCAAGAAGGATCGAGCGGCCCAATGCGGCCGCCAGGACGAGCCTCGGAGAATCAACGTTCCTTATTGTTTCCCCGAGTTTTGCTATTGAGATATCGGTTTGCCCGGGGTCTGGCAACCCGTATAAGCGAGCGGGCTTCACGCCCGTCCCCACCCCATTTCCCGGCGCGGAAAACGCCCCGTTTCCAGGCCCTTGAACCCAGGCCCTTGAACCAATGATCGATCCCCGCATCCTGGTGCTTATTCCGGCCCGCATGGCCGCCACCCGCCTGCCCGGCAAGCCGCTCGCCGATATCGCGGGGCAGCCGATGATCGTGCACGTGATGCGCCGTGCCGAGGCCGCCGGGATAGGCCGGGTCGCAGTCGCAACCGACACCGCGGAGATCGCGTCAGTCGTGACCGCCCATGGCGGTGAGGCCGTGATGACCCGCGCGGAGCACCCCTCCGGCTCCGACCGCATCCACGAGGCCATGCAGAAGCTCGATCCGGACGGCAAGGCCGAGATCGTGGTCAATCTCCAGGGCGATTTCCCGACGATCACGATCGACAACATCCGCGAGGTGCTGCCGCCGCTGCAAGACCCCGCCGTGGATATCGCAACGCTGGCTTCGCAAATTCACACCGAGGAGGAGGACCTCGCGCCGAGCGTCGTGAAGGCGATCGGAACCTCGCTCGGCGGCAGACGCATGCGCGCACTTTATTTCACCCGCGCGACCGCGCCGACCGGCGACGGCCCACGTTACCACCATATCGGCCTCTACGCCTATCGCCGCGCCGCGCTGGAGCGCTACGTCCGGCTTCCGCCTTCGCCGCTGGAATTGCAGGAGAAGCTCGAGCAGCTCCGGGCGCTCGAGGCCGGAATGCGCATCGACTTCACCATCGTCGATACCGTGCCCCGCGGGGTCGACACGCCGGCGGACCTGGAAACCGCCCGCAGCATCCTTTCCAAATCCTGAGCCGCTGTTACAAGGCCGAGCATGAGCAAGCTGAAAATCGCATTCCAGGGCGAGCCTGGGGCCAATTCCCACATCGCCATCGTCGAGGCCTATCCCGACGCCGAGCCGATGCCCTGCGCCACCTTCGAGGACGCCTTGTCGGCGATCTCGTCGGGCGAGGCCGATCTCGGCATGATCCCGATCGAGAATTCGGTCGCGGGCCGCGTCGCCGATATCCATCATTTGCTGCCGGCCTCCGGCCTCTTCATCATCGGCGAATGGTTTCTGCCGGTCCGGCATCAGCTGATGGCCGTGAAGGGGACCAGGCTCGAGGACATCAAGAGCGTCGAGAGCCATGTGCACGCGCTCGGCCAATGCCGGCGCATCATTCGCAAGCTCGGCATCAAGCCAATCGTGCACGCCGATACCGCCGGCAGCGCCCGCGACATTTCCGAGCGTAACGACAAGTCCGTCGCCGCGATCGCCTCGCGCCTCGCCGCGCAGATCTACGGCCTCGACATTTTGGCTGAGGACATCGAGGACGAGGCCCACAACACCACGCGCTTCGTGGTGCTGGCGCGCGAACCGAAATGGGCCGCACAGGGCTCCGGTCCGCTGGTCACGACTTTTGTGTTCCGGGTGCGCAATTTGCCGGCGGCGCTCTACAAGGCGCTCGGCGGCTTTGCCACCAACGGCGTCAACATGACCAAGCTCGAGAGCTACATGGTCGACGGCAATTTCTTCGCCACCCAGTTTTACGCCGACGTCGACGGCCACCCTGATGACAAGGGCCTTGCTTTTGCGATCGAGGAGCTGAAATTCTTCTCGCGCGAATTCCGCATCGTCGGCGTGTATCCGGGTCACCCGTTCCGCGCGACGATGGAATAGTTTCATGTCCCGGACGCGCGAAGCGCGAGCCGGGGCACGAGAGCTTTATCCAACCGCCTTAAGTCCGAACGCCTCCGCCAGCAGCGAATACGATTTCTTTCGCGCCTCGTGATCATAGACGGCGGTGATCACCATCAACTCGTCCGGCTTGCTCGCGTCGATCAGCGGCTGCAGCGTCTTCTGCACGGTTGCAGGGCTGCCGACGAACAGGCGCGAGCGGTTGCGCTGGATCGAGGTACGCTCCGAGCCGGTATAGGGATAGGCCAGCGCCTCTTCGACGCTCGGCAACGGAAGATACTGGCCGAGGTCGCGGCGCAGGCGGTTGAGGTCAAAAGATGCGGCGAGCTTTTCGGCTTCCTCATCCGTGTCGGCCGCGATGACGGCGACCGCGAGGATCGCGCGCGGACTCGCGCTCCAGGCCGAGGGCTGAAAACGATTGCGATAATGCACCATCGCATCGATCGCATCATGGGACGCAAAATGATGGGCGAATGCGAAGCCCATGCCGACTTGCGCGGCGAGCTCCGACGAATAATCGCTGGAGCCGAGCAGCCAGATCGGCGGCAACGGCGTATCGTCGGGCATCGCGACGACGTTGTGGTAGGGATGACCCGAGGGGAATTCCCGGGTCTGCCACAGGATCAATTCGTGCAGCCGCTCGAGGAAATCGTCGCCTTCGCGACGGTCGAGCCGGCTGCGCAGCGCATAGGCCGTGGCGCCGTCAGTGCCGGGGGCGCGGCCGAGGCCGAGGTCGATGCGGCCGGGAAACAACGCCTCCAGCATCTTGAAGCGCTCGGCCACGACCAGCGGAGCGTGATTGGGCAGCATCACCCCACCGGAGCCGACGCGGATGTGCTTCGTCACCGCCGCGATCTGCCCGATCATCACGTCGGGCGCCGGACTCGCGACGGAGGCGAGGTTGTGATGCTCGGCAAGCCAGTAGCGGACATAGCCGAGCCCGTCGACATGGCGCGCCAGGTCGATGCTGTTGCGCAGCGCCGCGGCGGGCTTTGTGCCAGTTGTGACGACGGAGAGGTCGAGGACTGAGAGCGGAATCATGGCGCGCTAACGTAGTGCAGAGCAGCGCAGCGGCAATGGGCAGGCCGCGCAGGTCTGACGTGCAGGCTGCGGGCTCGCGCGCCGCACCGCGCACTAACGTTGGGACGACGACCGAGCCGACAACATGATTTTCATACTGCCCATTCAATAAAACCGCACCAAATAAGCCGTCAATTTCATTTATATACCTGATATATTTGGTATATTATCACAATTCAGACTTCCCACTCTGATTTAGAATGGCAGACCATTTCCTTCTAACGCAACAAAAGTGGGCTATTTCCCATCTCCGATGGGCTGTCGAGCACGACCGCTTTGGCTTATCTTGGCCTCTCCCAATCTAGACCTGACCGCCGGCCGCCAACGACCCGGCGAGCCCTTGGAGTGAGTGGTGCCCATGACTGACGTGACGATGCCTGCCCACACCGACGGGCACCTGAAGCGGCCTGCGATCTCCTTCGAGTTCTTTCCGCCCAAGACGGAAGATATGGAGCGCAATCTCTGGGACACCATCAACCGGCTGGCCCCGCTCGATCCGAAATTCGTCTCGGTGACCTATGGTGCCGGCGGCTCGACCCGTGAGCGCACCCACGCGACCATCTCGCGCATCCTGAAGGAGACCGCGCTGCTGCCGGCCGCGCATCTGACCTGCGTCGGGGCCTCGCGCGGGGAGATCGACGAGATCGTCGACCGCTATCACGAGGTCGGCGTCCGCCACATCGTCGGCCTTCGCGGCGATCCCGCGGGCGGCATCGGCACGCCATACGCCAGCCATCCCGATGGCTACCAGAGCTCCGCCGACCTCGTCGCCGGCATCAAGAAGCGGCACGGCGATATCGAGGTGTCGGTCTCGGCCTACCCCGAGAAGCACCCCGAGGCGCGCGACTTTGACGATGATATCGACACGCTGCAGGCCAAGGTCGATGCCGGTGCGACCCGGGCGATCACGCAGGTGTTCTTCGATAACGACCTCTATTTCCGCTATCTCGACCGCGTGCGCGCCCGGGGCATCAACATTCCGATCGTGCCGGGCATCATGCCGATGCACAATTTCAAGCAGGCGAGAGCCTTCGTCACCCGGACCGGCACCACCGTGCCGGACTGGCTTGCGGAGAAGTTCGAGGGCCTCGACAACGATGCCGAGACCCGCAAGCTGGTGGCGGCGACGGTCGCCGCCGGCCAAGTGCAGAAGCTGGCGAAGCACGGCGTCGACACCTTCCATTTCTACACCATGAACCGCGCCGATCTCGTGTTCGCGATCAGCCATTTGCTCGGCATCCGCGCCAAGAGCGCGCAGAAGGCGGCTTAAGACACCATGACCGTATCCACCTCTCCCAAGCGAACCGCCCTGCTCGACGCCGCGCGCGAGCGCATTCTCGTGCTCGACGGCGCCATGGGCACGATGATCCAGAATCTGCAGTTCGACGAGGCCGCCTTCCGCGGCGAGCGCTTCAAGAGCTTCCATCGCGATTTGCGCGGCAACAACGACCTCTTGATCCTGACCCAGCCGCAGGCGATCGAGGACATCCACGCCGCTTACTTGCGTGCCGGCGCCGACATCGTCGCGACCAACACCTTCTCGACGACCTCGATCGCGCAGGCCGATTACGACCTCGCCGACATCGTCTACGAGATGGCCCGCGAAGGCGCCCGCCTCGCCGGCAACGCGGCACGCCGCGTCGAGGCCGAGGACGGCAAGCCGCGCTTCGTCGCCGGCGCCATCGGACCGACCAACCGCACCGCCTCGATCTCGCCCGACGTTTCCAATCCCGGCTATCGCGCCGTCACGTTCGACGATCTGCGCAAATCCTACGGCGAGCAGATCAACGGCATGCTCGACGGCGGCGTCGATCTGCTGCTGGTCGAGACCATCTTCGACACGCTGAACGCCAAGGCGGCGCTCTACGCGATCGCCGAGATCACCGAGGAGCGCGGCATCGACATGCCCGTGATGGTGTCGGGCACCATCACCGACAAGTCCGGCCGCCTGCTGTCCGGCCAGTTGCCGGAAGCGTTCTGGCATTCGGTGCAGCACGCCAAGCCGGTCACCATCGGCTTCAACTGCGCGCTCGGCGCGGAAGATCTGCGCGCGCATATCGCCGATATCGGCCGCGTCGCCGACACGCTTGTTTGCGCCTATCCCAATGCCGGCCTGCCCAACGAGTTCGGCCAGTATGACGAGACCCCGGAATACATGGCCCGCCTGGTCGGCGAGTTCGCGCGTGATGGCCTCGTCAACATCGTCGGCGGCTGCTGCGGCACCACGCCGGACCATATCGCGGCGATTGCGGCTGCGGTCGCGCCGCACAAGCCGCGCATCGTGCCGAAGATCGAACCTCGCTTGCGGCTCTCCGGCCTCGAGCCGTTCATCCTGACCGACGCGATTCCCTTCGTGAACGTCGGCGAGCGCACCAACGTCACCGGCTCCGCCCGCTTCCGCAAGCTGGTCACCGCCGGCGACTACACCGCCGCGCTGCAGGTGGCGCGCGACCAGGTCGAGAACGGCGCGCAGATCATCGACGTCAACATGGACGAGGGCCTTCTGGACTCGGAAGCCGCGATGGTGACCTTCCTCAACCTCGTCGCCGCCGAGCCCGACATCGCCCGCGTCCCCGTGATGGTCGACAGCTCGAAATTCTCCGTGATCGAGGCCGGCCTGAAATGCGTGCAGGGCAAGCCGGTCGTCAACTCGATCTCGATGAAGGAAGGCGAGGAGAAGTTCATTCACGAAGCCAAGATCGCCCGCCATCATGGTGCGGCCGTCGTGGTGATGGCATTCGACGAGGTCGGCCAGGCCGACACGTTCGCGCGCAAGACCGATATCTGCAAGCGCGCCTACGACATCCTGGTGAACCGCGTCGGCTTCCCGCCGGAAGACATCATCTTCGATCCGAATATCTTCGCGATCGCAACCGGCATCGAGGAACACAACAATTACGGCGTCGACTTCATCGAGGCGACCCGCTGGATCCGCAAGAATCTGCCGGGCGCGCACATTTCTGGTGGCGTGTCCAATCTGTCGTTCTCGTTCCGCGGCAACGAGCCGGTGCGCGAGGCCATGCATTCGGTGTTCCTGTATCACGCCATCAAGGCCGGCATGGACATGGGCATCGTCAATGCCGGGCAGATGATCGTCTATGACGACATCGACCCCGAATTGCGCCAGGTGTGCGAGGACGTCATCCTCAACCGCGACCCCGGTGCGTCCGAGCGTCTGCTGGCGCTCGCGGAAAGATTCCGCGGCAACAAGACCCAGACCAAGGAAGCCGATCTCGCCTGGCGCGAATGGCCGGTGGCGAAGCGGCTGTCGCACGCGCTGGTGCATGGGATCACCGAGTTCATCGAAACGGATACCGAGGAAGCCCGCAAGGCTTCGAAGCGCCCGCTCGACGTGATCGAAGGCCCGCTGATGGCGGGCATGAACGTCGTCGGCGACCTCTTCGGTGACGGCAAGATGTTCCTGCCGCAGGTGGTGAAGTCCGCCCGCGTGATGAAGCAGGCCGTCGCCTGGCTGATGCCGTTCATGGAAGAGGAGAAGGCGCGCAATCTCGCCAACGGCATCGGCACGGAAGGCTCCTCGTCCGCCGGCAAGATCGTGCTCGCGACCGTCAAGGGCGACGTCCACGACATCGGCAAGAACATCGTCGGCATCGTGCTCCAGTGCAACAATTACGAGGTGATCGACCTCGGCGTGATGGTGCCGGCGGCCAAGATCGTCGAGACCGTGAAGGCGGAGAAGGCCGACATCGTCGGGCTATCAGGCCTGATCACGCCCTCGCTGGACGAGATGGCGTTCTTCGCCGCCGAATTGCAGCGCGAGGGCCTCAAGCTGCCGCTGCTGATCGGCGGCGCCACCACGAGCCGCGTGCATACGGCCGTGAAGATCGACCCGAGCTATCGCGCCGGTCCCGTGGTGCATGTCAACGACGCCAGCCGCGCGGTTGGTGTTGCGTCCGCGCTGCTGTCGCCCGAGAGGCGCGAGGCCTATGCCGCCGAAGTGCGTGCCGAATACGCAAAGATCTCGGACGCCCATATGCGCGCTCAGGCGGACAAGAAGCGGCTGAAGCTGGCGACCGCCCGTGCCAACCGCGTGCCGGTCGACTTTGCCGCGAACAGGCCGGTGAAGCCGACCTTCCTCGGCACCAGGAGCTTCGACGACTACGATCTCGCCGAGATGGTGCCCTATATCGACTGGACGCCGTTCTTCCAGACCTGGGAGCTCGCCGGGCGCTTCCCCGCCATCCTCAACGATGCCAAGGTCGGCGAAGTCGCGCGCTCGCTTTACGACGACGCGCGCAAGATGCTCGACCTGATCGTCAAGGAGAAATGGTTCCGCGCGCGGGCCACCGTCGGCTTCTGGCCGGCCAATGCGCAGGGCGACGACATCGTGCTGTATGCCGACGAGAGCCGGACCAGGACGATCGCAACACTGCACACGCTGCGCCAGCAGCTCGAGAAGCGCGAGGGCCGTTTCAACGCGGCGCTGTCCGACTTCGTCGCGCCGGCCGACGCCGGCGTGCCCGACTATGTCGGCGGCTTCGTCGTCACTGCCGGCATCGGCGAGGATGTGGTTGCCGACCGTTTCAAGATGGCCAATGACGACTACTCCTCGATCCTGTGCAAGGCGCTGGCCGACCGCCTTGCGGAGGCCTTCGCCGAGCGCATGCATGCGCGCGTGCGCCGCGAGTTCTGGGCCTATGCACCGGATGAGGCGCTCTCGACCGACGAGTTGATCCTCGAAAAGTACCAGGGCATCCGTCCCGCCCCAGGCTATCCCGCGCAGCCCGATCACACCGAGAAGGCGACGCTGTTCGAACTGCTCGACGCCGAGAACACCGCCGGCGTGAAGCTGACCGAGAGCTTTGCGATGTGGCCCGGCTCTTCCGTGTCGGGGCTCTATCTCGCTAGTCCCGAGAGCTATTATTTCGGCGTCGGCAAGATCGAGCGCGATCAGGTCGAGGATTATGCTGCGCGCAAGGGCATGACCGTCGCCGAGACCGAGCGCTGGCTCGCGCCGATCCTGAACTACATCCCGGCGCGAGAGAGCGCAGGCGACAAGGCGGCGTTCGTGGCAACACCGGCGAATGACGAGACGTCGAAGGAGCTCGCCTCGCACCCGCCGGGCTGCACCTGCGCGGTGCACCTGGTCTGGCAGAAGAAGCGCGCGGGCGCGGGCTAGGCGCCCTTCAAACAAAAACGAGAAATCAACCCCATGCACAGTAGGCATGGGGTTGAAAACGCTCGATAAATTTTCGGCCTTACCGAAATGGCTTGCGGCGTCAGGCAAAACACCTGTATAAATGCATGATCGCCGACCGCGCCCGTTTGATACTCGCTGCCTCGTCCGTCGCGATCATGAGCGCGTGCCACACGTTCGGTGTGATGGAGAAAGCCAGGTCCTTGCCGCGTGATCCGTCGGTGACGATCGCGGGCACTACCGAACGACGAATCTTCGCCAAATGACCCACTGGGGTGATGGGTCCTGGCTTTCGCCAGGACGACATCGGTGAAGCAAATGCTCAGCCTGTACCGGAACGACGCAGCACATCGAGCAGCTGCGGATGCGCCCTCGCAAGAATCCGCCGCTTGTGAACTCGTTCACTTGTCCGCTCAACCTTGGTTCGCTACTGTCTCGGCCTACTACCTTCAACCGACGATTTGCTTGGGATCGAACATATGAAGCAGTTCATTGCACCGTTCGTCGCCGCGATCGCTCTCGTCGTGCTGCCCACGATTGCCGCGGCGGACTGTCCGAAAGGCTATGTGCCATGCGGCGAGAAAAATCAGTTGTGCTGCCCGGGAAAGTAACAAGCCGCAAATGGCTTTGGCTTGGTAGCGGAGTTTTTGTCGCGATAGCCCTCGTGATGGTCTCGGTCTACGCCGGATTCCCGCGCAAGAAGCAGACCATCACGGCCATCCTCTCCGAGACCGGATATTTCGAGGTGGTGCCGCCAAGCACGTTCGGCGGCCCCGGCACGATCAACACGATCGAATATCTGAGCAATGGCCGGCTGGAGCTGCATCCGACTTGCGAGGTCGATCCGACGCTGCTGACCGGCAAGATTCAGAAATCACGGACCGTCGACCGGGACCTGAAGCAGTCGCTTGAGAAAAAGCTCGACGTGTCGGCCCAGGTCAGGGACAAGCTGGCGGCCGTCGCCGGGATGCAGCAGGTCGAGACCGTCAACCTCAAGCTCGAGAACGCCAACATTCTGCTGATATCCGACGAGTCGCTGATCTCGACCCGCAACGCCTTGCTGAAGGCCGAGTGTGAGGACGCGGTCACCCAGAACGTTTCGAGCGGCGGCGTCGTGTGCCAGACGCGGTCCGTGCTGGAGGCCGACGTCGTCTACGAGATCAAATATCGCAACACTATTTCGATGGAGGAGCGGGCCAAACTGACATCGGAGATCGCGACGAAGCTCGATCTTGACGTCCATGAGGGCGCGAACGACAAGGTCTCCGGCTCTCAATTGTTCTTCGGCATCAGACTGTCGCCAAACCCGATCGTGATGCACTCTGCTTCGGGCGAGATCAAGCCCTGCACGAGGAGATAGAATCGGCGCCGCACCTCACCCTGCCGTGAACGCAACGCGCGTTCGCCGCGACCAATGGCGGTCGCCGCCGAAGCGCAGGGGAATCGGATGCTGAACGCCCAACAATTGATGTGGACCCAGATTGCCGCCGGCATCGCGGTGCTGCTGTTTGGATTGACGCTGTTCAACCTGGTCCGCATGCGGGGCAGGATGCTGGCGGCGCGGAACTGGGACAAGGTGGAGGGCATCATCACGGTCTCCCGGGTCGACCAGCCGACAGCCCACGCCTCGGACGATCGGCACGACGCCAAGCCCATCATCCGCTATCGCTATCAGGCCGGCGGCCAGGAACTGGAAAGCGACAAGATCTTTGTCGGCGGCCCCGCCATCACGACGAGGGTCCTGGCCGCAAAACTGACCGGACGATATCCGGTCGGCGCCCATGTCGACGTCCATGTCGATCCGAAGCAACCGACCGAGGCGCTGCTCGAACCTGCCGCCGCGCAGAACGTCGCGGCGCTTATGGCGTTCACGATGGTGTTCGGCGTCATCGCCGCCACCCTGACCGCGCATTCGTTCGCGGGCCATGTGCTCTACGCCGACAATGGCGTTCCGCTGTTTGCGTTCGCGCTGCCGATCATCGTGCTCGTGGGCGGCGTGTTCTGCGTCGCCGAGTATGTCCGGACGCGACGGCTGGCGAGCGCCAGCCTGCGCTGGCCGACCGCGTCGGGCAGGGTCACCCATTGCGACGTGGTTGAGGAAGTCGTCGAGGAGAAGACCGAGCACGACAATCGACCGACGACTTCAAAGCTCGTCCACCGCTATCAGGTCGACCTGCGCTACGCCTACAGGGTCGGCAAGCGCGACTTCATCGGCACCGAAGTCGATTGGAACGGCACCATGATCTCCGGGCTGCGCGAGGTCGCCGCAGAGGCCGCGGCGAAATATCGACCCGGGCAGAGCGTCCAGGTCTACTACGATCCGGACCAGCCCGGACAAGCCGTGCTGGAGCCCGCAAGCCGGCAAGGCGCGCTGGGACCGCTGATCGGCGCCGCGGTGTGCGCGGTCGTCGGCGGCCTTTTCCTGACAATCCTGATCAAGGTCGGGTTCGCGTAGCGGCGCCGCGACGTGTCGTCTGTCGATCGAGCGTAAGGGCGGCGCCACACTCTCCGTCATTGCGAGCGAAGCGAAGCAATCCAGACTCTCTCGGCTGGCGACAGACTGGATTGCTTCGTCGCTTCGCTCCTCGCAATGACGAGCTTGGGGCGCCAGCTTTCCATTCGGTCGGCGCCGCCGCCCGCATGCAAGCGGATTCACCCCTTCGGTGGTGCCAGTGGCTGCACGATCTCCCGGAACGGCGCCAACGCTTCGCAAGCGTCGGCGTGAGCCGACAGCGCCCGATAGCGCGCGACGTCGAACAATTGCGGGTGCGCCTCGCGGGTGAAGCGGACGACGCAGGCGACCACAACGTCGGCATGGCCGATGCGATCGCCCAGCCAATACGGCGTGACCACCTTGGCACGCTCGGCCTCCAGCGCTTTCAGCACGTCCGCGATCTGCGCCTCGCAACGCTCGACCCACAGCGCAAGCTGCTCCTTCCGCAGCACGCGCTCGTAGAGCAGGCTCACCGCCTTGTCGCCGAGGCCGGAGGCGAGCGCGCCAATGCGCAAGTGACGCCGGCGCTCGGCGCCGGAGCGCGGCAGCATCGCCTTCTCCGGCCCTACCAATTCGTCGAGATAATCGAGGATGGCCGTGCTCTCGATCAGCACCTCGCCGTCGTCGAGCACCAGCGTCGGCACGCGGCGCAGCGGGTTATAGGGCGCGATCTTGTCGGCATCGCCGAAGGTCGACCACGGCCTGTGCTCGAAGGCGAGGCCGTAAAGCCGCAGCGCGATCGCGACGCGGCGAACGAAGGGAGAATCATATTGGCCGATCAGGAACATGGTTTGGTGCCTTTCGTCATTGCCGGACTTGACCCGGCAATCCATCTCTCCTCAGATTAGAAAGCGATGGATGCCCGGATCAAGTCCGGGCATGACAGAGCTGGGCGCAGGAGCATGCATGATGCAACGACTTGCAACGGTCGCACTCGGGCTCTCCCTGCTGGCCGCGAGCCTCGCCCACGCGCAGGACCGCCCGATCGGCTTCCAGACGCCGTCGAAAAACATCGCCTGCCAGTTCTTCACCGACAGCGGTCAAAGGAGTGACCAAGGCGTGCTCCGCTGCGACATCATGAACCTGGAGACGCGGCCGCGCCGTCCGGCCGATTGCGAGCTGGAATGGGGAAACGCCTTCGAGATGACCGCGAAGGGAGCCGCAAGCCGCATCTGCGCCGGAGACACCATCATGGACCCGTCACTGCCCGTGCTCGCCTATGGCGAGGTATGGCAGCGGGCGGGATTTACGTGCCGGTCGGAGCAGACGGGACTGACGTGCTTCAATGCGATGCAGCGCGGGTTTTCGCTGGCACGGGCGAAGCAGGAGGCGTTTTGATCATGTAGCCCGCATGGAGCGCAGCGGAATGCGGGGACGCTGTCCCGGATTGCGCTACGTTCCATCCGGGCTACGCTTCTGAGGCTGTATTGCTTCGTCGCAACGGCTCCTCGCAATGACGGTGGAGAGGCGGCCGCGCACTATTCAATGATAGGCACATGCTTCGCCGCAGACCGCGACGTCGTTCCATCGAGGCGCGGGTCGTCGGCGATCTCGATCTGACGGCGGAACGGACGGAAGCCGGAGCGCTGGTAGAATGCGACGGCCGAGGGATGGTCGAAGGTGCAGGTGTGCACCCAGAAGCGGGACAGGCCGCGTGACCATGTGAGCTCCAGCGCGCGGTTCATCATGAAACGGGCGGCGCCGCTCCCGATCAGTTTTGCTGTGACGCCGAAATACACGAGTTCACACTGGCCAGCTTCGCGAAAGTCCAGCTCCAGCAGGCCTTCACCGTGGCCGTCCACGACAAGCGCATAGACCTCGACGCCCGGTGCATGGATGATTGCGGCGAGCTCGGCGTCGTTCATGCGCACCCGCGAAAACCACAACCACTCCTCGCCGACGCGGCGATGGAGGTCGCGATACCAGGCGAGCGCGGGCGTATCGACTTTGCGCAGGGTCCAAGGGCCTGATGGAGCGCCGGGGGGATCGTCACGCCGCGGAGGAGGCGCGGTCATCTTGAGATGGGTGACGACCGCTGCGATCTTGCCGGCGGGGATGTCGGAATAGCCGTCGGGGAGGATCATGGCGGTTTCCTGTGGAGCCGAGCGCGAGCCACATATTCTGCGTCGTCCCGGCGAAGGCCGGGACCCATTACCACGGATGTAGGTTGCTTTGTGATGCCGGAACGACGAGTCCCGTTCGCAACAGCTGCTGCGGAGTATGGGTCCCGGCCCCCCGTGCGCAATTGCGCACTAGGCCGGGACGACGATGGTGTTTGCGGCCGCGTCCTTGTTTAGATCGCCTCGTTCATTTCGGCGTCAACGTGATCGCTTCCGCCGTCGCCGCCTCGACCGCGGCGCGGCTGTAGAGCAGCGGCACATACTGGCCGGTCGCCCAGAGCGGCGCGAGGTCGCGATAGTGGCCGCTGAAGGGATCGCCCGACTGGCCTGGTGTGTTGATGGTGCGGCTCGCATCCCAATTGCCGACGTCGAGCACCATGCGGAACGAGGCGCCGGCGAACAGCTGATAATCGGCGCGGCGATAGGTGGCCGCGCGCGGCACGTTGGCAGCGCCCCCGTAGGCCAGCGGACCGACCGAGAGCTGAGCAGCCGTCGCCTTGTCGGCAAGCGGCATCAGCGCGTGGTCGAACTTGGCGAGGTGCAGGCGGCCCCAGCGCCAGGCTGAGGAATCGGCCCCGAGCTTGGCTGTGACATCGGCCACCGCCGCGCCGAGGCTGTCGCGCAGGATCTGGTCGCGCGCGGCAGTGGGATCAGAGCCAAACGACGCGTCCGGAGATTCCAGGAAGGCGACAAGCGCCGAAATGCTGGACGCTTCGGGCGCGATCAAGTCGGCGGCCTTGGGCGCCGTGGTCTTCAACAGCACCGGTCCAAGATGATTGGCGATCCAGACCTCGAACACCGCGGCAGCGGCGCTGTCGGCGGCATCACGCGCGTCCCACGGCTTGAGCAGTTCGAGGCCCTTCTTCACGTTGGCATCGTTTGAGGTGAGCGGCTGCAACAGCTTGACCAGCCGTCGCCCCAGCATCGTGGTGTCGTCGTTCTGCAAATCCATGGCATCGGCGAGCGTCACCTTACTGTTGGCCTGCAGCACCTCGGTGATGCGCTGCCAGCGCGCACTGTCCGCCCATTCGAAGCCGACCTTGCGCTCGCTGACGGGATAATCCGCCGGCAGGTTCATCTGGTTGGCGGTGGCGAGAAAGCCCTGCTTGGGCTGATAGGCCTTGGGCAGTTCGTCGAGCGAGAGAAAACCCTGCCATTCGTAGCGGCCGTCGCCGGGCACCGGCATCAGGCCATCATAGTTGGCGCGCCGCGGCGTCTTGCCGGCGGCAACCCAGCCAATATTGCCCTTGGTGTCCGCATAGACTTGATTCTCCGACGGCGCGCCCCAGCGCCGCATAGCGCCGAGGAATCCGTTCCAATCCTTCGCGGTCATGTAGTCGGAGGAGCCGAAATAGGCCGAGGTGCCGGGCTCGAACCAGATCGAGCGGACGGCGAAGGCGCGCTTGTTGGCGTCGTCGACATAGATCACCGGACCATGCCGGGTGAATTTCAGTTCGAGATCGCGATCGCTCTCGCCTTTCACCTGCTCCTTCTCGTGGACGATGCGCATGTCCTCCCAGCCGCTGCCATAGCGGTACTGGTTGGGATTCTGCGGATTGAGCTCGTAGACGTAGAGGTCTTCCTGGTCGACGTTGAAGATGGTGAGGCCGAAAGCGATGGTGCCATTGTGGCCGATCGAGATGCCGGGCAGCGCCGGCTCGCCCGCGCCGATCACGGAGAGACCGGGCGCATTGAGGCCGACGATGTAGCGCAGCGAGGGCACGCTGTGCTCGCGATGCGGATCGTTGGCGAGGATCGGCCGTCCCGTCGCCGTCCGCGACGCCGCGATCACCCAATTGTTGGAGCCGATGGTGTCGCGCTGCTGGTCGGCCTCGGTGAGGTACCTGTCCGGATCGTGCGCGAGTGCGGCCTGGCGATCTTTCGGCGCGGCAAAGGCGACCGGGCGCGTCGCCAGATCGTAAGGCGCCAGCACGGCCTTCGGGACGCTGCAGGGATCGAGACCATCTGGCATTTTCGTCGTCCATGCCGGCTCGAGCTTGACGCGAAACCGATCGGCATCGAGGCCGGCTGCGCAAGCGACCAACGAGCGCTTGACCTCGGAGGCGACATTGCGCGTCAGGCCGTGGCTGCGGATGCGGACGATGTCGTCCGCCGTCCACGGATCCGGCATGGTGCCAGCGATCCTGAACTCGATCGGTAGCGGGCGCTTGCCCGCGCGCACATCGGCGACATAGGCGTTGACCCCGGCGACGAACGCCTCGGCATAAGGCTTCGCCTTGGGGCCGTAAGCCGCCCATTCCGCATTCATGTCGCCGCGATAAAGAAAGAGCCGTAGCGCCTTGTCTTGTTCGGCATAGGCCGGGCCGAAATCCTTGGCCAGCAGACCGAGTCCGCGCTTGCGCCAGAGATCGATCTGCCAGAGCCGATCGCGGGCGGCGTTGAAGCCTTGCAGGAAAAACAGGTCGTGCTCATTGCCGGCATAGATGTGGGGGATGCCCCAGACATCGACCAGAATCTGCGCGGGGGCATTGAGACCGGCGACGTCGGTCTTGACCCGACGCGCGCTTCCGAGCGGGTCCGGCTTCTCACGCGCGATAGCGGTCGAGGTGAGCAGCGCGGCGCAGATCGCAGCGCCATAAAGCGTCTGGATGACCCGGTTGAAATCCGTGTTCATTGTTGGTGCTCCCTTTGTTGTTTCTTGTAGCCTGGATGGAGCGCAGCATAATCCCGGAATTGTGCCCGTGGAGAGAACCCCGGATTTCGCTGCGCTCCATCCAGGCTACGAGATCGGCCTAACCCTCCCCCTCGTCGCTTGCAAGCACGCCCTTTACCGCCCTCGCCCAGCCCGCAAGCTTCCGCTCGCGCGTCGCCTGGCTCATGTTGGGCTTGAAGCGATGCTCGAGGCGCCAGTTGTCGGCGAATTTGGTCGGCTCGGGATAGACGCCGGCCTCGAGGCCGGCGAGATAGGCGGCGCCGAGTGCGGTGGTTTCCTGAATCACGGGACGATCGACCGGCGCGTCGAGCAGGTCGGCGAGGCGCTGCATGGTCCAGTCGGACGCGGTCATGCCGCCGTCGACGCGGAGCACGACGCTTGCCGTTTCCGAGCTCGGCCAGTCGGCGCGCATCGCGGCCCAGAGGTCGAAGGTCTGGTAGCAAACGCTTTCCAGCGCGGCGTGGGCAAGCTCGGCCGGGCCGGTGTTGCGGGTGAGGCCGAACAGCGCGCCGCGCACGCGCGGATTCCAGTACGGCGCGCCCATGCCGACGAAAGCCGGGACGAGATAGACGCTCTGCATGGAGTCCGATTGATCGGCAAGAGGTCCGGTCTCGGCGGCGTGCTTGATGATGCCGAGGCCGTCGCGCAGCCACTGCACCGCTGAGCCCGCGACGAAGATCGAGCCTTCGAGCGCGTAGGTGCGTTTGCCGCCGAGCTGGTAGGCGATGGTGGTGAGCAGCTTGTTCTTCGAGGCCACGGGCGTGGTGCCGGTGTTGAGCAGGGCGAAGCAGCCGGTGCCGTAGGTCGACTTCATCATGCCCGGACGGAAGCAGGCCTGGCCGATGGTCGCGGCCTGCTGGTCGCCGGCGATGCCGGAGATCGCAATCGCGCCGCCGAACAGGTCCGGCGTGCTCTCGCCGAAGCGGGCGGAGGAATCCTTCACCTCGGGCAGCATCGAGCGCGGCACGCCGATGATCTCGAGCAGCTCGTCGTCCCACTGGCCGGTGTGGATGTTGAACAGCAGCGTGCGCGAGGCATTGGTGGCGTCGGTGGCGTGCACCTTGCCGCCGGTGAGGCGCCACAGCAGATAGCAATCGACGGTGCCGAACATCAATTCACCGCGTGCGGCACGGGCCCGCGCGCCCGGGACGTGGTCGAGAATCCAGGCCACCTTGGTGCCGGAGAAATAGGGATCGATGATCAGGCCGGTCTTTTGCGAGATCACGGGCTCGCGGCCGTCGGCTTTCAGTTTCGCGCAGATGTCGGCGGTGCGGCGGTCCTGCCAGACGATGGCGCGATGCACGGCCTGCCCGGTGGCGCGGTCCCACACCACGGTGGTCTCGCGCTGGTTGGTGATGCCGATCGCGGCGATGTCCTTTGCGGTGATGCCGGCCTGCGCGATCGCGTCGCGGCAGACCGTCACGGTCGAGGTCCAGATGTCCTCGGGCTCGTGCTCGACCCAGCCCGAGGCGGGGAAATGCTGCGGAAACTCGGCCTGCGCCTTCGCCGCAATGGAAATGTCGCCGCGAAACACGATCGCGCGCGAGGAGGTGGTGCCCTGGTCGATGGCGAGGACGAAAGACATGGAAGCAAACCTTGGCGTTTTCTTTGGCGTTGTCCCCGTGAGGGGATCATTGTGTCGACCCAAAAAGGAGCGGATTGGAGGCGGAAGGTCAAGCCCGCTGCGCTCGTCAGGGCAAGCGACGCGTGCGGAGGGGCTAGGACAGAGAATGCGAAAATGCTACATGCCGGGCGGGCAAATGGGGCGGCATGACCTTCACTTCTTTTCAGTTCGGCATCTTCGTCGCGATCGTGTTCGGCGTCTATTACCTGCCTTCACTGCGCAGCTTCCAGGTCCCGCTGCTCGTCCTTGCAAGCGTGTTCTTCTACGGCTTCGGCCAGCCCGAGTTGCTGCCGCTGCTGCTGGTCGCCGTCCTCGGCACCTATCTCTGCCTGGTGCTGGCGTTCGAGAATCGAACTTTCTGGATGCCGGCCGGCATCGTCTTCAATCTCGGCCTGCTGGCGTTCTTCAAATACAAGTTCCTGTTCGTTGACGCCGCCGCAGTCCATCTCACCGGCGTCGCGCCGGTCGACTTCCTGCTGCGGCTGCCGTTGCCGATCGGCATCTCGTTCTTCGTGTTCCACAATATCAGCCTGCTGGTCGACCTGACGCGCGAGAAGCGTACCGTTCGCTTGCGCGAGGTGTTCCTCTACATCATCTTCTTCCCGCAGCTGGTGTCCGGCCCGATCACGCGTGCGGCCCAGTTCATGCCGCAGATCGTTCCCAAGCGGATCAGTGACGTGGCCTTCGTCGAGGCCGCGAAGTGGATCCTGGTCGGGTATTTCTTCAAGCTGTATGTGGCGAACAATCTCAACGAGATGACGTCCTATATATGGACTTCCCGCTCTACGAGACGCTGCGCACGCAGGATCGCTGGCTGCTGGTGTTCCTCTACAGCTACCAGATCTACGCCGACTTCTTCGGCTACTCCGCGATCGCGCTCGGCCTCGGCCTGCTGTTCGGCTATCGCCTGCCCGTGAACTTCAACCTGCCCTACATCTCGACCTCATTCTCGGAGTTCTGGACGCGTTGGCACATCTCGTTGTCGAGCTGGCTCAGGACCTATTTGTACATTCCGCTCGGCGGCAACCGTCATGGACCGACACGAACCACTCTCAACCTGATGATCGTGATGACGCTCGGCGGGCTCTGGCATGGTGCAAGCCTGAGCTACGCCCTGTGGGGCATGGCGCACGGGTTCCTGCTCGTGATCGAACGACCGTTCCTGAAGCTCCTGGGGGATGGAAGCCCTGCGGTACGGGTAATCCGGATGGGCATCGTGTTCTTCTGCGTCACGATGCTCTGGATCTTCTTCAAGCTGC
This sequence comes from Bradyrhizobium sp. MOS002, assembly GCF_003020115.1. Lineage (GTDB taxonomy): Bacteria > Pseudomonadota > Alphaproteobacteria > Rhizobiales > Xanthobacteraceae > Bradyrhizobium. The sequence goes on along the minus strand of NZ_PYFX01000002.1, from coordinate 415,889 downwards.
CGAACTTCGACCACGCGCTCAGCTACCTCAAGGGAATGTTCATGGCGACGGACGCGCCCAATCCGCCGAAACTGTTCACCAATCTGGCTTTGCTCTACGCCTTGCCGGTGATCATCCAGCATGCGGGCATCGGCGCGCTGATCGAAGGCCGATTGCGGCGATGGGAGCCGTATCTCTATGGCGCGCTCGCGGCGCTCGCGTGTCTCGAGGCGGGGCCCGACAGCACTTTCATCTACTTCCAGTTCTGACATGCAGCAGGATGTGACGCTTTCATGGCTGGTCAAGTGCGCGGTGGCAGCTGCCGCGGTGCTGCTGGCCTGCGCCTTCACCACGGCGCGCTTCGGCTCGGCCCTGCAGCAGCCGGCGGTCACGACCCGCGGCGGCAGCCTCGTCAGCCTCAACCGCTATGTGCGGGATCCCACGCCTGATGTCGTGGTGGTCGGCAGCTCGGTCGCCTGGCGCCTCAAGGAGGAGTATTTCTGGCCTCCGCGCGTCCGCAATCTTTCGTTGGCCGGCGGCTCGCCGTTGACAGGTCTCGAGATCGTCGCGAACCGGCCGAACCCGCCGAAGATCGTGCTGATCGAGACGAATGTACTGACGCGCGAGACGGACAGCGCGCTGATCGAGAAATTTTCCGGCGGCGCGCGCACGGAAGCGCTGCTGTTGCGCCCGGTGCGGACAGCGATCGCGGGCTATGAAACGTGGAAACACGGTGAACCCGATCCCGCCCGGGCGCGCGCCGAGCGGGATCGCCTGCTCAGCCGGCCGCCGAGCACGTTCGACAACAAGGTCTATCTCGACCGTGCGCTGGAGCAGATGAACGAAGCCGAGCCGACCGTGCCAACTCGCGCCAATGTGGTCCGCATCAGGCAGCTCATCGACACGCTGCAGCGGCGCGGCACCCGCGCGTTTCTGATCCACGTTCCCTTTGCGCCGGAGATCGAAGGCTCCCGCATGGTCCGGATGACCAACGAGATCGTCAACGAGGCCTTCCCGGATCGCGCGCTTTGGCTCCCGATCGATCCGCCACAAAGCGAGCTGCGTTGGGACGACGGCGTGCATCTTGACGAACGCTCCGCCCTGATCGTCGTGCGCGCCATCGAGAGCGCCTTGGCCGCGCAGGATAACACGCGCCGCCCGTAGCGGAGGACCGGCGACTACGGCGCCGCCGTGGTCACGCCGCCGTCGATGACGATGGTCTGTCCCGTCATGAAGCTCGACGCGTCGGAGGCGAGGTAGGCCACCGCGCCTGCGATTTCGTCGGGCTCGCCGATGCGGCGTAGCGGCGTGGTGGCGGTGCGGCGCTTTAGATTCGCTTCGTCTTCCCACAGCGCGCGGGCGAAATCGGTTTTCACGAGGCCGGGCGCGATGCAGTTGACGCGGACGCCCTTCGGGCCCCATTCGCCGGCGAGCGAACGACACAGCGCGAAGTCGGCGGCCTTGGAGATGCCGTAGGCGCCGATCACGGTCGAGCCGCGCAGGCCACCGATCGAGGAGATGATGACGACGGAGCCGTTCCCGCGCTCGGCCATCTGCGGGATCGTCAGCGCGGAGAGCCAGATGTTGCTCTTGACGTTGCTGCCCATGATCTTGTCGAAGGCCTCGTCGGTGATGTCGAGCAGCGGGCCGTAATACGGATTCACCGCGGCATTGCAGACGAGGATGTCGATCTTGCCATAGTGCTTGGTCGCACCCGCGATCAGTGCCTCGACCTCTTGCTTGCGCGCGATGTTGCAGGGGATGACGGTGGCGTCACCACCGGCCGCCTCGATGCCGTCGGCGACCTCCTGGCAGGCATCGGCCTTGCGCGAGGAGACCACCACTTTGGCGCCGAGCTTTGCGAGCAGTTCGGCGGAGGAGCGGCCGATGCCGCGGCTGGAGCCGGTGACCACGGCGACCTTGCCGGTGAGATCGAACGGGGTATTTTTCATTGTTGTTGGGCTCCGTTGATTCCGTTGACTTCGTCGTTGCGAGCGCAGCGAAGCAATCCAGGATCTTTCCACGGAGAAAGTCTGGATTGCTTCGTCGTTGCGCTCCTCGCAATGACGGCAGTGGCGCTCAGATCAACCCGCCACCATCCGCGACGCGGCGCTGGTGGTAGTCGGTGTCACCAAAGCTGTTCTCGATCATGGTCAGGCGCTTGAAGTAGTGGCCGATCTTCGCCTCCATGGTCATGCCGATGCCGCCGTGGAGCTGGATCGCCTGCTGGCCCACGAACTTCAGCGACTTGCCGATCTGCACCTTGGCCGCGGCAACGGCGTTGCTGCGTTCCTTGGCGTCCTCGAAATCAGCAGCCATGGTCGCAAACATCGACATCGATCGCGCCTGCTCGGCGGCGACGAACATGTCGGAGGCGCGGTGCTGCAGGCTCTGGAACGAGCCGATCGCGACGCCGAACTGCTTGCGCGTCTTGATATACTCGACGGTGGACTTGAGCGATTCGTCCATCAGGCCGACCGCTTCGGCGCAGAGCGCGATGCGGGCTTCGTCGACCACACGCTCGATCAGCGCAAGCGAATCGTCGGGATTGCCGAGCGCTGCATCGGCACCGACCTCGACGCCGGTGAAGGTGATGTCGGCGGCGTGCAGGCCGTCCTGGGTCGGGTACGACTTCCTGGCGACGCCCTTGGCGTCGGCCGGCACCAGGAACACGCCGATGCCGCTCTTGTCGCGCCGCTCGCCCTTGGTGCGCGCGGTCACGATGAGGGTATCTGCGTTCTCGCCGTTGAGCACGACGAACTTCTCGCCGTCGATGACCCAACCATCACCCTTCTTCTTCGCCGTCGTGGTGACATCGAAGAGATCGTAGCGCGAGTTCTTCTCGAGCTGGGCAAAGGCGAGCGTCTTGCTGCCGTCGACGATGCCGGGCACATGCGCGGCCTTCTGCGCATCGCTGCCCGCATGGCGCAGGAAGCCGCCGCCGATCACGACGGTTGCGAGATAAGGCTCGAGCACCAGCGCCTTGCCGAGCGCTTCCATCACGATCATGGTCTCGACGCCGCCGCCGCCGAAGCCGCCATCGGCCTCCGCGAAGGGCAGTCCGAGCAGGCCCTGCTCAGCGAGCTTGCCCCAGACGGTCCGGCTCCAGCCGCCCTTCTCCTTCATGTACTTCTTGCGGCTCTCGAAATCGTAGGAATCGGTCAAGAGGCCGTCGATGCTTTCCTTGAGAAGCCGTTGCTCCTCGTTCAGATCAAAATCCATGTTTCTCTCCAAATCGGCCGGACTTGCCGCGCCGTCGCCTCACTCTCGGACGTCATCCTTGACTCACAGCCCCAGCACCGCCTTGGCGATGATGTTGCGCTGGATCTCGTTGGAGCCGCCGTAGATCGAGACCTTGCGGTTGTTGAAGTAGCTCGGCGCAATCTGGGCGGTCCAGTCCATGGCTTCGTTCGAGCCGTCGTCGCCGTGGACGTCGTAGGGTGCCGCGAACGGGCCGATCACTTCCATCAGCAGCTCGGTGGTGGTCTGCTGGATCTCGGAGCCCTTGATCTTCAGCACGGAGGAAGCCGGATTGGGCTTGCCCTTGCCGTGCTTGCCTTCGTCGGCGACGACGCGGAGCTGCGTCAGCTCGAGTGCCTTGAGTTCGATCTCGCAGGCAGCGAGCTTGTCGCGGAAGGCCACGTCCTGGATGATCGGCTTGCCGCCGGATTCGACCTTGGAGGCGAGATCGCGGATACGGCGCAGCCGCTCCTTGGAGACGCCGACGCGCGCGATGCCGGTGCGCTCATTGCCGAGCAGGAATTTCGCGTAATCCCAGCCCTTGTTCTCCTCGCCGATCAGGTTCTCGTAGGGTACTTCGACGTCGTCGAAGAAGACCTCGTTGACCTCGACGCCGCCGTCGATGGTCTGGATCGGGCGCACGGTGACGCCCTTGGACTTCATCGAGAACACGATGAAGGAGATGCCCATCTGCTTCTTGGCGGTCGCGTCGGTACGGCACAGGCAGAAGATCATGTCGGCGTGCTGGGCAAGCGTCGTCCAGGTCTTCTGGCCGTTGATGATCCACTTGTCGCCCTTGCGCTCGGCCTTCGTCTTCAGCGAGGCGAGATCGGAGCCGGAGCCGGGTTCGGAGAAACCCTGGCACCACCAATCGTCGACATTGGCGATGCGGGGCAGATACTGCTTCTTCTGCTCTTCATTGCCGAAGGTGTAGATGACGGGGCCGACCATGCTGACGCCGAAAGCGAGTGGCTGCGGCGCGGGATAGGACTGCAGCTCCTCGTTGAAGATGTAGTGCTGCACGGACGTCCACCCCGTGCCGCCATATTGCTTCGGCCAGTGGCTGACGCCCCAGCCCTTCTTGTTGAGGATGCGCCACCACGTCACCATCTCGTCCTTCGAGAGGTGGCGGCCCTCGACCAGCTTGCGCCGCGTATCCGGCGGCACGTTGTCGCGGAAGAACGACCGCACTTCCTCGCGAAACGCCTGCTCTTCTTTCGTGAATGCGAGATCCATCGGATCCTCCTGTGAATGTGTCGTCCCGGCGAAGGCCGGGACCCATAACCACCGGCCTTCGTTGGTTCGCGAAGGCCATTGTTGTTCGTGCGCCAAACTCCTGCTGCGGAGTATGGGTCCCGGCCTTCGCCGGGACGACGGTTACTGCAACACCTCAAAAAGTCCCGCCGCGCCCATGCCGCCGCCGACGCACATGGTGACGACCGCGTATTTCGCCTTGCGGCGGCGGCCTTCGATAAGAGCATGGCCGGTGAGACGCGCGCCCGACATGCCGTAGGGATGGCCCACCGCAATCGCGCCGCCATCGACGTTGATCTTGTCGGGGTCGATGCCGAGCTTGTCGCGGCAATACAGCACCTGCACCGCGAAGGCTTCGTTCAGCTCCCAGAGGCCGATGTCGTCGACGGTAAGGCCGTGGCGCTTGAGCAGTCGCGGCACCGCAAACACCGGGCCGATGCCCATCTCGTCCGGCTCGCAGCCGGCGGAGACGAAGCCGCGGAAGATGCCGAGCGGCTTGAGCCCGCGCTTCGCCGCTTCCTTGTCGCTCATGATCACAGAGGCGCTGGCGCCGTCGGAAAGCTGGCTGGCATTGCCGGCGGTGACGCTGAATCCCTCGCCGCGCACGGCCTTGAGGCCGGCGAGGCCTTCTGCGGTGGTCTCGGGGCGCGGGCCCTCGTCCTGCGACAGCGTGACGTCCTTGAACGAGACTGCACCGGTCGCCTTGTCGGTCACCGCCATCCTGGTGGTGATTGGCGCGAGCTCGTCCTTGAACTTGCCGCCCTGCTGGGCAGCGGCGGTACGGCGCTGGCTCTCCAGCGAATATTCGTCCTGCTTCTCGCGCGAGATGCCGTAGCGCTTGGCCACGATTTCGGCGGTGTCGATCATGGGCATGTAGACCTCCCCCTTGATCTCGAGCAGCGCCGGGTCCTGGGCATGGAAGCCGTTCATCTTGTCGTTCTGCACCAGCGAGATCGACTCGCCGCCGCCGCCGACCGCGATCTTGAGGCCGTCGAAAATCACCGAGCGCGCGGCGAGCGCGATCGCCTGCAGGCCCGAGGCGCATTGCCGGTCGATGGTGGTGCCGGCAACGGTGACCGGCAGGCCGGCACGGAGCAGCGCCTTGCGCGCGATATTGCCGCCGGTCGCGCCCTGCTGCAGCGCCGCACCCATCACGACGTCCTCGACCTCCTTCGGATCAATCTTGGCACGCGCGACGGCCTCCCCGATGGCGTGGCCGAGCAGGGTTGCGCCCTCGGTGGCGTTGAGCGCGCCGCGATAGGCCTTGCCGATCGGGGTGCGGGCGGTGGAAACGATGACGGCGTCGGTCAAGAGCGATCTCCTGATGCAAGTTGGGTGGCAAGTTGGGCGGATTGTGATGGTTTCTGCTGCTGGCGCAACTCATGGCGCGACAGCTTCCCGACCGGCGTGCGCGGCAGATCGTCGACGAATTCGACCTCCGCCGGCAATTCGTGCTTGCCGAGCTTGCCGGCAAGCTGCGCGCGCAGCTCGTCGAGCGAGAACGGCTTTGCATCCGGCTTCAGCTTGATGAAGGCTTTGGCGGCCTCCCCCCGGTACTGGTTGGGAATGCCGAGCACGATCACCTCGTGCACGCCTGATATGGTGTAGATCGCCTGCTCGATCATCTGCGGATAGACGTTGAAGCCGCCGGAGATGATCATGTCCTTCTTGCGGTCGACCAGGAAGAAATAGCCGTCGGTGTCGACATAGCCGATGTCGCCGGTGAGGAAGCGGCCGTCGACGAAGGCCTCCGCGGATCCCTCGGGCTTGTTCCAGTAGCCTTTGGTGACGTTCGGGCCCTTGATGCGGATCTCGCCGACTTCACCCGGCGGCAGCAGTTTCGTGGGATCTTCCAGGGAAACGACGTCGAGCTCGATGCCGGGCAGCATCAGGCCGATCGAGCCGGACTTGTCAGGACCTGTGGGCGGATGGCCGGTGCCGGGCGAGCAGGTCTCGGTCATGCCCCAGCCGCTGCGCAGCTTCTTGCCGACCTTGCGTTCGAAGAAATTCGCGATCTCCACCGGCAGCGGCGCACCGCCCGAGCCGATCGTCGCCAGCGAAGAGAAATCGCGCTTGTCGAGATCTGGAAGGGCTGCGATCGCGATCCACATCGTCGGCACGCCGGGAAAATAAGTCGCGCGCTTGACCTCGATGTCCCGCATCACCGCTTCGACGTCAAAACGCTGATGCAGCGAGATCAGATTGCCGCGCCTGAGAGAGGACAGCAGCACGACGGTGAGCGCATAGATGTGGAACAGCGGCAACACGCAGATCACGCGCTCAACGACGTCGCCACGCGTCGCACGCGACGGCTTGCCCCAGACGTCATAGATCGACACGGCCGAGGTGAGATTGCCGTGGGTCAGCATCGCGCCTTTGGGCAGGCCGGTGGTGCCGCCGGTATATTGCAGCAGCGCGACGTCGTCGGCCGTCACCGACGGCCACTGCGCCGGCGCGGTCACGCCGTCGACGAAGGCCTTGAAGGTGACGATGCGGGGGTCGCTGGGGATCGCGGCCTGCGGCGTGCCAATCTTGCCCCAATCGTCGTCCTCGCAGACGACCAGGCGGTCGATCAGGCCCTTCTCCAGGAATTTCAGCGCGGTCGGCAGCAGCGCCGCAAGGTTGGAGGTGACGAGCAGGCGCGAACCGGAATCGGAGACCTTGTGCGTCAGCGCGATCTCGCCGTCGAGCGGTGAGAGATGCGCGACGCGGGCGCCGGCCTTGAGCGCGCCGAAGAAATTGACGGGATGGTCCGGCGTATTGCCGAGGAACAGCGCGATGGATGTGTTCTTGCCGCAGCCGGCGCGCAGGAACGCGGCAGCCGCACGCTCCGCCATCGCGGCGAGTTCGGTGTAGGTGATCGGACGTTCCCGGAATTCCAGCGCGGTGCGCGGGCCGTACTCGGCCGCGGCTTTTGCCAGCAGGTCAGGCAGCGAACCCTGGACGATGGTGTCGTCCCAGCGCACGCCTTCGGGATAAAACTGTTCGCCGGGATGGGTCATTAGGGATCGTTACTCTGCAAGTCGGTCGTGACGGTATCGTTAGGTGGGCACAAGCGGACCGGCTCCCTTCCCCCTTGTGGGGAAGGGTTGGGGAAGGGGGTGGCCACAAACGCCGGCGCCCGGGGCTACCCCCCTCCCTGACCCTCCCCCACAAGGGGGGAGGGAACGGAGAGACCTTTGCCCGCGGCGAGACATCACAGCCACCGCCAATACCATCAAGCCGCTTTCGATGTCGCGGCCAACGACGCGAAGGTCTTGCCCTCCGCCGCGAGCTTCTTCAGCAGTGGCGCGGGCTCGAGGCTCGGATCGTTGGTCTCCTTCGCGTAAAAGGAGAGACGGTCGGCGATGTGCTTGAGGCCGACGGTGTCGGCCCAGAACATCGGGCCGCCGCGGTAGATCGGCCAGCCATAGCCATAGAGCCAGACCACGTCGATATCGGAGGGGCGCGCAGCGATGCCTTCTTCCAGGATCTTCGCACCCTCGTTGATCATCGGATACATCATGCGTTCGAGGATCTCGTCGTCGCTGACGATTCGCTTCTTGCGGCCCAAACGAAGCAGCGTCTCGTCGATCAGCTTCTCGACTTCGGGATCGGGCAGCGCCGAACGGGAGCCGGCTTCGTACTTGTAATAGCCCTTGCCGGTCTTCTGGCCGAAGCGACCGGCTTCGCAGAGCGCATCCGCGATCTCCGACTTGATGCCGCGGTCCTTGCGCGAGCGCCAGCCGATGTCGAGACCGGCGAGGTCGCCCATCGCGAACGGCCCCATCGGCATGCCGAACTTCGTCACGACGGCGTCGACCTGCTGCGGAAGCGCGCCTTCGAACAGCAGCTTCTCGGACTGCTTGCCGCGCTGGGCCAGCATGCGGTTGCCGACAAAGCCGTCGCAGACGCCGACCACGGCCGGCACCTTTGCGATCTTGCGCGCGATCGAGACCGCCGTCACAAGGGCATCCGGCGCGGTCTTGTCGGCGCGCACGATCTCGCACAATTTCATGACGTTGGCGGGCGAGAAGAAGTGCATGCCGAGCACGTCCTGCGGACGCTTGGTCGACTTCGCGATCTCGTCGATGTTCAGGTACGAGGTGTTGGAGGCGAGCACGGCGCCCGGCTTGACGTACTGGTCGAGCTTGCCGAACACTTCCTTCTTCACCGCCATGGTCTCGAACACGGCTTCGATGACGAGGTCGGCATCGCCGACGTTCTCGATGCCCACGACGCCGTTGATCAGCGCCATGCGCTTGGCGGGCGCATCCGCCGGGATGCCGCCGCGGGCCGCGGTCGCTTCCCAGTTCTTCTGCATGATGCCCATGCCGCGCTTGAGCTGTTCCTCGCCGGTCTCGATCAGGGTGACGGGAACGCCGGCATTGGCAAAGGACATCGCGATGCCGCCGCCCATCGTGCCGGCGCCGAGGATGGCGACGCGGTTCACGGGCCGCGGCTTGGTGCCTTCAGGAACGCCGGCGATCTTGCTGGCCTCGCGCTCGGCGAAAAAGGCATAACGCTGCGCCTTGGACTGATCGCTGGCGACGAGCTTCAGGAAGCCCTCGCGCTCCTTCTTGAGGCCCTCGTCGAACGGCAGGTCGATGGCGTAACCGACGGCGTCGGCCGCCGCGAACGGCGCTTCCAGGCCGCGTGCCTTCTTGGTCATGGCGGCCACCGCATTGGTGAAGATCGAGCGGTCGGCCTTGGCCGCCGCGATCTTGGAATCATCGTCGCGCAGACGGCGCAGCGGACGCTTTTCGGCCAGCAGCTTTCGCACGAAAGCTTCGCCTCCGGCAGCCGGGCCCTCGACGATCTCCTCGATCAGACCGTTCTTCAGGGCTTCCGCAGCGCCGATGGGATCACCACCGACGATCATCTTGACCGCAAGCTCCGGTCCGACCGCGCGCGGCAGGCGCTGGGTGCCGCCGGCGCCCGGCAGCAGGCCGAGCTTCACTTCGGGCAGGCCGAGCTTGGCTTCCTTCACCGCGACGCGGAAATGACAGGCGAGCGCGACCTCGAGGCCGCCGCCGAGCGCAGTGCCGTGGATCGCGGCCACGACCGGCTTCGGAGAATTCTCGATCTCGGAAAGCACGTCGTTGAGGGCGGGCGGCTTCGGCGGCTTGCCGAATTCGGTGATGTCGGCGCCCGCGATGAAGGTGCGGCCGGCACAGGTCAGCACGATGCCCTTGATCGCGGGATCGGCGATTGCGGCCTTGATGCACTCCAGAATTCCGCCGCGGACCGCGGCGCTCAGTGCATTCACCGGAGGGCTGTCGACCGTGACGATCCCGACTTCGTCATGACGCTCAAGCTTGACCACTTCGCTCACGGTGTCCCTCCTTGGTGGGGTAACTTTTGTTCAATTTCGCACTGCGGAATTTAATTCCGCATCTTGACGGCAGGGTTATTTTGAAGCACGTGGCTTGTCAACGACTCCGCGCAAGAAGCAGATCTGGGATGAAGCGTACAGGAAAGAAGCCCGCGACCGATCGGAATTTCGTCGTCGCGCTTTCCCGCGGACTAGACGTATTGCGCGCATTCCAGCCCAGTGACGGACTTCTTGGCAATCAGGAAATCGCGGCCCGCACCAATTTGCCCAAGCCGACGGTTTCGCGGCTGACCTATACGTTGACCAAGCTCGGCTATCTGACGCCGGTTCCCCGCTTCGAGAAATATCAGCTTGCGCCGGCCGCGATGGCGCTCGGCTACGCCGCGTTGTCCAATCTCGGCGTTCGGCATTTGTCCGAACCGTTCCGCGAGGAGATGATGCGCGCAACCGGCGGAGCCGTTGCCGTCGGCGGCCGCGACCGTCACAGCATGATCTATTTCGGGCAAAGCCGCGGCAGCGAGACGGTCGGCGTTCAACTTGACGTCGGCTCCCGCGTGCCGATTGCAACCAGCGCGATGGGCCGCGCCTATTTCTGGGCGCTCGAGGAAAACGATCGGGCGGAACTGTCTCGTGTCTTGCGCGAACATTACGGCAGCCGCTGGCCCAAGATGCGCGACGGGCTGGAGCGTTCCGGCGAGACCGTCGCGAAATACGGATTTGCGATTTCGGTCGGCGACTGGCACGACGACATCGGCGCGGCCGGCGTCGCGCTCAGGCTCAACGACGGAACCGGTCCTTACGCATTCAATTGCGGCGCGCCCGCATTCCGCTTCACGGAAGAGCGTTTGATCAACGACATTGGACCGCGTCTGCTTGCGATGGTAAGGAACATCGAAGCGGCACTTGGGGGTCTGATGCCGCATTCCAAAAAAGACGTCAGCAAAAAGCTGAAATCAGGAGGGAAAGTTGCGCGTGTGGCCGAGGGGATCAGATAGCCTTTGTCGTCATCGGGAGCGGTTCACATCGCCCCTTCGCTCACTGAACACAGTGGGCGAGACGAGATGACGCAGGCACAGCTCGCGCAGGGGACATCGCCCCTGCTCGCGGTTCGCGACGTCAGCGTCGTGTTCGGCGGCATCGTCGCGCTCAACGGCGTGTCCTTTGACATGCACAAGGGCCAGATCCTCGGCTTGATCGGCCCTAACGGCGCCGGCAAGACCACGCTCTTCAACTGCCTCTCGCGGCTCTACCAGCCGTCGTCCGGCGACATCCTGATGGAAGGCGCGAGCATCCTGACGCGCCCGCCGCACCGGATCGCTGAGATCGGCATCGGCCGCACCTTCCAGAACGTGGCGCTGTTTCCGAACCTCTCGGTGATGGACAATGTCCGCGTCGGCACCCATGCGCGCACCTCCAGCGACATCATCAGCGACTCGCTGCGGCTGGCCTGGGTTCGCCGCAGCGAGAGCGACGTCAACAAGAAGGTGCACGAGATCCTCGCCTATCTCGACCTCGAGGACGTCGCCCACACCGTCGTGTCGGGCCTGCCCTTCGGCACGCAGAAGCGCGTCGAGCTGGCGCGCGCGCTCGCTGCAGATCCGAAAATCCTGCTGCTCGACGAGCCCGCCGGCGGCCTCAACCACGAGGAAGTCTACGCGCTCGGCGATCTCATTCGTCGCATCCGCGACGACCGCCACATGACCGTGCTCCTGGTCGAGCATCACATGGGCCTCGTGATGTCGATCGCCGACCACGTCGTGGCACTGAATTTCGGCAAGAAGCTCGCGGAAGGCACGCCGGCCCAGGTGCAGGCGGATCCCGAAGTCATCAAAGCCTATCTCGGGAGCAAGGACCAATGACGACGCTGCTCAACGTCAAGGACCTGCGCGCCTATTACGGCCAGGTCCAGGCGCTCCACGGCCTGTCCTTCTCGCTCAACGAGGGATCGCTGACCACACTGCTGGGGGCCAACGGCGCCGGCAAGACCACCACGCTGCGCGCGATCTGCAACATGGTGCGCTCGACCGGCGGCATCGAGTTCGACGGCAAGCCGCTGAACAACCGCTCCACCGAGAGCATCGTGCGGTTCGGCATCGCCCATGTGCCGCAGGGCCGCGGCACCTTCACTACCATGACGGTGGAGGAAAACCTCCAGCTCGGCGCCATCACCCGCAAGGACAGCGCCGGCATCGTCTCCGACATCGAGCGCATGTATGCGCATTTCCCGGTACTCAAGCAGCGGCATACCCAGCAGGCCGGCACGCTCTCGGGCGGCGAGCAGCAGATGCTCGCGGTCGCCCGCGCCCTGATGCTGCGGCCGCGGCTGATGCTGCTGGACGAGCCTTCGTTCGGCCTGGCGCCGCTCGTCGTGCGCGACCTGTTCGGCATCCTCGGCAAGATCAATCGCGAGGACAAGGTGTCGATCCTGGTGGTCGAGCAGAACGCCCAGCTCGCGCTCGAGCTCGCCGACCAGGCCTATGTGATCGAGACCGGACGCATCGTGATGTCGGGCAACGCCAAGGACATCGCGAACAACGAAGAAATCCGCAAATCCTATCTGGGTTACTGAGGAGCCGGCACGATGGAGCTGTTCACCAACCAAGTGCTGGCCGGCATCGCCACGGGCGCGATCTACGCCTGCATGGCGCTCGCCGTGGTCATGATCTACCAGGCGATCGACCATCTCAACTTCGCGCAGGGCGAGATGGCGATGTTCTCGACCTTCATCTCCTGGCAACTGATGCAATGGGGCATTCCCTATTGGGGCGCGTTCATCATCGCGCTGGCGCTCTCCTTCGTCGGCGGCATCGCGATCGAGCGCATCCTGTTCAAGCCGCTCGCCAAGGCGCCGGTGCTGACCAATGTCGCCGGCTTCATCGCGCTCTATGCGATCATCAACTCCTCGGCCGGCCTGATCTGGGACTTCACCATCAAGCAGTATCCGACCCCGTTCGGCTCCTCGCCGTTCCTCGGCAGCCAGCTGATCTCGACCCACCAGGCCGGCATGATCGGCGTCACGGTGCTGCTGCTGCTCGGCCTCTACTTCTTCTTCCAGTACACCAAGATCGGCCTGGCCATGCGCGCGGCCGCCTCCGTGCCTGAATCGGCCCGGCTGGTCGGCATCAACACGAGCTGGATGATCGCGCTGGGCTGGGGCATGGCGTCCGCGATCGGTGCGATCGCCGGCATGCTGATCGCACCGGTCGTGTTCCTCGAGCCCAACATGATGGGCGGCGTGCTGATCTACGGCTTCGCCGCGGCGGTGCTCGGCGGACTGACCAGCCCGTTCGGCGCCGTGGTGGGCGGCTTCCTGGTCGGTGTGTTCGAAAACCTCGCCGGCACCTACATTCCCGGCGTCGGCAACGAGCTGAAGCTTCCGATCGCGCTGGCGCTGATCATTTCCGTCCTGGTCGTCAAACCCGCTGGCCTGTTCGGCCGGCAAATCGTCAAGCGAGTTTGATCATGAGCGCTGCAGAAGACGTCGTCACGGAAGCCCCGGCCGTCGAGGCGGTTCCGAAGCGGGCGATGACGCTGGGCACGGGCACTTCCCTGTTGGTGCTGGCGGTGCTGTTGATCGTGCCGGTGTTCGTCAAGAACTTCATCATCTTCCAGATGACGATGCTCCTGATCTACGGGCTCGCGGTGCTGGCCTTGAACATCCTGACGGGCGGCTCCGGCCAGTTCTCGCTCGGCCAGAGCGCCTTCTACGCCGTGGGCGCTTATACGTCGGCGGTGCTGATGGAGTACTTCAACGTCAACTATGCACTGACAATTCCGATTTCCGCGGCGGTCTGCTTCGGATTCGGCTACCTGTTCGGCAAGCCGGCGCTGCGGCTGTCGGGCGTCTATCTCGCGCTGGCGACCTTTGCGCTTGCCACCGCGATGCCGCAGCTCTTGAAGCTGAACTTCCTTGAGCACTGGACCGGCGGCGTGCAGGGCCTCGTCGTCACCAAGCCCGACGCGCCGTTCGGGCTGCCGATGTCGCAGGACACCTGGCTCTACTACTTCTCGCTCGCCGTCGTGCTCGCGATCTACATCTTCTCGGTCAACCTGCTGCGCTCCCGCTCGGGCCGCGCCTTCATGGCGATCCGCGACAACGAGATCGCGGCCTCCTCGATGGGCGTCAACGTCGCGCTGTACAAGACGCTGGCCTTCGGCGTGTCCGCCGGCATCACCGGCGTTGCCGGCTCGCTCGGCGCCATCGCCGTGCAGTTCGTCGCGCCCGACAGCTACACGATCACGCTGGCGATCTCGCTGTTCCTCGGCATGGTCGTCGGTGGCGTCGGCTGGCTGCCCGGCTCGTTCGTCGGCGCAGCCTTCATCATCTTCGTGCCGAACATGGCGGAGGGTATCTCCAAGGGCCTCTCCGGCGCCGTATTCGGCGTACTCCTGTTCGCCGTCATCTACCTCGTGCCACACGGCGCGAGGCAGATCGCTATCATGGGCCAGCAACTCGTCGGCCGGCTCAGAAAGAACTGACAACCCGTTGATTAAGCCAAGGAGACCCGAATTGTTTTTTGAAAGAACACTGCGAACCGCTGCGCTGGTGACGGCAACGGCGGTCATCACTCTCACCTCCGGCGCCGCATTCGCCCAGAAAAAATACGACACCGGCGCGTCCGACACCGAGATCAAGATCGGCAACATCATGCCGTATAGCGGTCCGGCCTCGGCTTACGGCATCATCGGCAAGACCGAAGAAGCCTATTTCAAGATGATCAACGAAAAGGGCGGCATCAACGGCCGCAAGATCAACTTCGTCACCTATGACGACGGCTATTCGCCGCCGAAGGCCGTCGAGCAGGTCCGCAAGCTGGTCGAGAGCGACGAGGTGATCGTCGTGTTCAACCCGCTCGGCACGCCCTCGAACAGCGCGATCCAGAAGTACTTGAACGCCAAGAAGATCCCGCAGCTGTTCGTCGCCACCGGCGCCACCAAGTGGAACGACCCGAAGAACTTCCCCTGGACCATGGGCTGGCAGCCCTCCTACCAGAGCGAAGCGCAGATCTACGCGAAATGGCTGTTGAAGGAGAAGCCGGACGCCAAGATCGCGATCCTCTATCAGAACGACGATTTCGGCAAAGACTACCTCAAGGGCACCAAGGACGGCCTGGGCGCCAAGGGCGCGTCCATGATCGTCATGGAAGAAAGCTACGAGGTGTCGGAGCCGTCGATCGACGGTCACATCGTCAAGATCAAGGCGGCCAATCCCGACGTCCTGCTGATCTACGCGACGCCGAAGTTCGCGGCCCAAACCATCAAGAAGACCGCCGAGCTGAGCTGGAAGCCGCTGCAGATTCTCACCAACGTGTCGATCTCGGTCGGCAGCGTGATGAAGCCGGCCGGCTTCGAGGCTGCGCAGGGCGTGCTGTCGGCGGCCTATGCCAAGGACTCCACGGACCCGCAATGGGCCAACGACCCCGGCATGAAGAAGTGGAACGAGTTCGTCGACAAGTACATGCCGGGCGCCGACAAGTCCGACACCAGCATGGTCTATGGCTACGGCGCGGCGTCGACGCTGGCCAAGGTCCTCGAGATGTGCGGCGACGATCTGACCCGGGCCAACATCATGAAGCAGGCGGCCTCGTTGAAGGATTTCGCACCGGACACGCTGCTGCCCGGCGTCAAGATCAACACCGGCCCCACCGACTTCGCCCCGATCGCCCAGCTTCAGATGCAGCGTTTCAAGGGCGAGAAGTGGGAACTCTTCGGCGAGATCATCAGCGGCGACGTCGCCACCGAGTGACGTTCTGACGCAATAGTCCAACACTTCGAGAAGCCCCCGCGAATGATCGCGGGGGCTTTTTGTTGACGTCCCGCATCAATCTTGTTCAATGCGGCGGCGATCCGTTCCGGGTGGAGAAAGATGACTGCCGTTCGATTTCAAGTTGCGGCCGTTCTGGCCGCATTCGCGTTGTGCACTGCGATGAGCGGCCCGGCACTGGCGCAGAAGAAATACGACAGCGGCGCTTCCGATACCGAGATCAAGATCGGCAACATCATGCCCTATAGCGGCCCGGCGTCCGCCTATGCGGCGATCGGCAAGGCCGAGGAAGCCTATTTCAACAAGATCAATGCCGAGGGCGGCATCGGCGGCCGCAAGATCAAGTTCATCTCCTACGACGACGGCTATTCGCCGCCGAAGACGGTGGAGCAGGCCCGCAAGCTGGTCGAGAGCGACGGGGTGCTGCTGATCTTCGGCTCGCTCGGCACCTCCACCAACGGCGCCATCCGCAAATACATGAACGAGAAGAAGGTGCCGCAATTGTTCGTGGCGAGCGGCGCTTCGAAGTGGAGCGATCCGAAGCAATATCCCTGGACCATGGGCTGGCAGCCGAGCTACGCGAGCGAGGCGCGCATCTACGCCAAGTACATCATGAAAGAGAAGCCGGACGGCAAGATCGGCGTGCTCTATCAGAACGACGATTTCGGCAAGGACTATCTGAAGGGGCTGAAGGACGGCCTTGGGCCCAAGGCCTCGATGATCGTGCTGGAAGACGGTTACGACACCTCGGAGCCGGCGATCGACGAGCACGTCGTGAAATTGAAGGCCTCCGGCGCCGACATCTTCGTCAGCATCACCACCCCGAAATTTGCAGCCCAAGCGATCAAGAAGGCGGCCGAGATCGGCTGGCATCCGGTCCACATCATCTCGAACGTCTCGGCCTCGGTCGGCGGCGTGCTCGAGCCGGCGGGGCTCGAGATCTCGCAAGGCATCCTGTCGGCAAGCTACACCAAGGACGGTTCCGACCCGCAATGGAACGCCGACGACGGCATGAAGAAGTTCTACAATTTCGTCGCCAAGTACGATCCCAAGGCCAACAAGCTCGATGCCGGCGTGGTGTTCGGCTATGCCGCCGCGCAGACCATGGTGAAGGTGCTGCAAATGTGCGGCGACGACCTCACCCGCGACAACGTCATGAAGCAGGCCGCCAGCCTGAAGGATTTCGAGCCCGACACCCTGTTGCCCGGCATCAGGATCAACACCGCCGCCGATAATTTCGCCCCGATCGAGCAGCTCCAGATGATGCGGTTCAAGGGCCGGAAATGGGAGCTGTTCGGGGACATCATCTCGAGCGAGCTCGGCCACTAAGGCCGCGCAACTCAAAATCGCTCCTGATCCGTTCATCAACTCAAGACGGCTGTACCTTCTCGCAGTCGCACACGCGGGCGCCCGCCTTTGACTACTAAAGAAGCAGCCCCTGCGGCACCGTCGCAGGGGCTTTCTGTTGAAGGCATCAGGCAAATCGTATTGAATTGCGGCCGCGTCACCAAAAACAGGCAACACAAGAAAAGGGACGCACACACACCAAGAAAATAGGGAGATAGGAATGCCCGCTGTCACCGGCAAACTTGCGGCCGCGTCACTGGCGCTCGCGCTCATTGCGGCCTCGGCCTCCACTGCATCGGCCCAGAAGAAATACGATACCGGCGCGACCGACACCGAGATCAAGATCGGCAACATCATGCCCTACAGCGGACCGGCCTCCGCCTACGGCATCATCGGGCGGACGGAAGCCGCCTATTTCAAGAAGATCAACGACGAAGGCGGCATCAACGGCCGCAAGATCAATTTCATCTCCTATGACGACGCCTACTCGCCGCCGAAGACGGTTGAGCAGGCGCGCAAGCTGGTCGAGAGCGACGAGGTGCTGTTCATCTTCAACTCGCTCGGCACGCCGCCGAACTCCGCGATCCACAAATACATGAACTCGAAGAAGGTGCCGCAGCTCTTCGTCGCGACCGGCGCCACCAAGTGGAACGATCCGCAGAACTTCCCCTGGACCATGGGCTGGCAGCCCAACTACCAGAGCGAGACGCAGATCTATGCGAAATGGCTGCTCAAGAACAAGCCGGACGCCAAGATCGCCGTGCTCTATCAGAACGACGATTACGGCAAGGATTATCTCAAGGGCCTGAAGGACGGCCTCGGCGCCAAGGCCGCGTCGATGATCGTCATGGAGGAAAGCTACGAGACGTCGGAGCCGACCATCGACAACCACATCGTCAAGCTGAAGTCGACCGGCGCCGACGTCTTCATGAACATCACGACGCCGAAATTCGCGGCGCAGGCGATCAAGAAGGTGGCCGAGATCGGCTGGAAGCCGCTGCACTTCCTCAACAACGTCTCGGCGTCCGTCGGCAGCGTGCTCAAGCCCGCCGGGTTCGAGAACTCGCAGGACATCATCTCCGCCGACTACCTGAAGGACATCTCGGATTCGACGTGGAACAGCGATCCCGGCATGAAGGACTTCGTCGCGTTCATGAACAAGTACTTTCCGGACGGCGACAAGCTCGACCACGGCACCATCGTCGGCTACGGCGTGGCGCAGACCCTGGTCCAGATCCTGAAGCAGTGCGGTGACGATCTCACGCGCGCGAACGTCATGAAGCAGGCCGCCAGCCTGAAGAACTTCCGCACCGAAGTGCTGCTGCCGGGCGTGCAGATCAACACGTCCCCGACCGACTTCGCGCCGATCAGCCAGCTCCAGCTGGAGAAGTTCAAGGGCGACAAGTGGGAGCTGTTCGGTGACGTGATCAGCGCCGACGTCGGCGGCTGAACGCTTCACACGACGACGGCAGGCCCCCTGCGAACCATCGCAGGGGGTTTTCGCTTGCGCAGCGATTATGATCACGCGATTGCACAATCGAATGATGGCAAAGCCCGCTTACGCTTTGGCGCATGATGCGGTAGGCAGGTGAGCGGCGCGTTGCCGCCAGTCTTTTCTGTCCGCTCAAGGCCTTTCGTCATGACCGATCGACGCCCCCTGCTCCGCGCGCTCTACGACGCCGCCGTTGCCGCCGCTCATCCGAGCACGATTCTGGCGCCGCACCTGCGGCCCGCGCCAACGGGACGCGTGATCTGTCTCGCGGCCGGCAAGGGCGCGGCCGCGATGGCCGCCGCCGCCGAGCGGCATTATCTCGACGCGCTCAAGCTCGCACCGGAGCGCCTCGTCGGCATCGCCACCACGCGCCACGGCTACGGCGTACCGACCCGCCGCATCCGCGTGGTCGAGGCCGGTCATCCCGTGCCCGACGAAGCCGGCCTCAAGGGCGCGGCCGACACGCTGGCGCTCGCAGCCGAGGCCGGGCCGGACGATTTGCTTTTGGTGCTGCTCACCGGCGGCGGCTCGGCGAACTGGATCGCGCCGGTGGACGGCATCAGCTTCGCGCAGAAGCAGGCGGTCAACAAGGCGCTGCTCCGTTCCGGCGCGCCGATCGGCGAGATGAACGTCGTGCGCAAACATTTGTCGCGGATCAAGGGCGGGCGGCTGGCGCGCGCGGGCAAAAATGCCGCCGAGATCGTCACGCTTGCGATCTCCGATGTGCCGCATGACGATCCCTCCGCGATCGCCTCCGGTCCGACCGTGCCCGATCCGACCACGCTCGCCGATGCGCGCGCCATCGTCGCCAGGTACAAGCTCGACATCGACGATGCCGTACGCCGCGCGCTGGACGACCCCGCCAACGAGAGCTGCAAGCCCGGCGACGCCGCGTTCGCGCGCGCGCATTTCGAATTGATCGCACGTCCGAAGCAATCGCTCGACGCCGCGGTGAAACTCGCGCATGAGGCCGGTTACGAGACGATCGATCTCGGCGCCGACCTCGAAGGCGAGGCCCGCGATGTTGCCGCCGATCACGCCAGGCTGGCGCTTCAGGCCCGCGCGCAGGGCAAGCGCGTCGCGATCCTCTCCGGCGGCGAACTCACGGTCACCGTGCGCGGCAATGGCCGCGGCGGCCCGAACCAGGAATACGCGCTGGCGCTCGCAGGCCTCTTGAAGGACACGCCAAACATCTCCGCGCTCGCCGGCGACACCGACGGCGCCGATGGCGGTGCCGGCCATCCAACCGACCCCGCCGGCGCGCTGATCGACGCGGCGACGTTCGCGAAGATGGCCGCGCAGGGGCTGCAGCCGCTGGCCTATCTCGACAACAACGACGCGACCACGTTCTTCGAGGCGACGGGCGACCTGTTGCTGCCGGGTCCCACGCTCACCAATGTGAACGACATCAGGGTGATCCTGGTCGACTGACACGGCGCCGGCGGCTCGCGAATGGTTATGCGCGCCACCATGGTTAACGATGTCTAAGGCCGCGCGGGGCACCGTGACCGGCATCGCCGCCCTTAACCTCGCATTCGCCGCAGTTTCAGGAATGTGCCCTGAAATTGGGCGAATTGTTGGGCTCATTCACCACAGCCTGCTCTAATCGCGTTCGTCCCGGGGGCAACGCGCATGGCGCAGACTGATCAGGAGGTCGCAGGCATTGATCCGCTCGTGCTCGGCGAGCTGCTCAAGTGCGCCGCCAACAATCTGTGGCTCGGGATCATCCTGTTCGGCAGTGACCGCAGGGTCCTTTTCTGCAATCCGCGCTACCGCGAGATGTACGCGCTCTCGCCCGAGCAGGCGCACCCGGGCACGCCGATCAAGGACTTGATCCAGCATCGGCTCGAACTGGGTCTGAACATCCGCGGAGAGGCCGGCGCCTATGTGCGCGCCCGCACGGAGGGCTCGGTCGTCAGCGAGCAGACTGTGCAGCAGTTCGCCGACGGACGAATCATCGCCTACACCATCCATCCCCTGCCCGACGGCGGCGGCATGGCGACCCATGAGGACATTACCGAGCGCGAAGAGCTCAGTCGGCGGCTGCAGGAGCGCAATTTTCAGTTCGACATCGCGATCAACAACATGTCGCACGGGCTCTGCTTCTTCGACGCCGGCCATCGGCTGCTGGTCTGCAACACGCACTTCATCGAGATGTACGGCCTGCCTCCCGACCGCGTTCGTCCGGGCACGCCGCTCTCGGAGATCCTGGACCTGCGCTACGAGGTCGGCAGCGTACCCGCGATGACGCGGGAGGAATACGCCAAATGGCGGACCGATGTCGCCACGACAGCCGAGGCCATGGACAGCATCGTCGAGATGCAGAACGGGCGTACCTTCAAGATCAGACACCGGCCGATGCCCGATCTCGGATGGGTCGCGACCCACGAAGACATCACCGAGCAGCGCAAGGCGGAATTGCGGATCGCGCATATGGCGCACCACGACGCGCTGACGGACCTCGCCAATCGCGCTTTGCTCGGCCAGCGCCTCAAGCAGGCGCTCGAACAGGGTGGGATGTTCGCGATCCACCACATCGACCTCGACAAGTTCAAGGCCGTCAACGACACCATGGGCCACCAGGCCGGCGACATCCTTCTGCAGGATGTCAGCCGCCGCCTCAAGCTGCTCACGCGCGACGGCGATACGGTCGCCCGCATGGGCGGCGATGAATTCGTGATCCTCCAGACGCCGATTTCCGATTCGAGCGAAGCGGACCTGCTGGCGCGCGACGTTGTCAGCACGCTGAGTGCTCCGTTCGGGCTCGACGGACACCAGACCATCGCGGGCGCGAGCATCGGGATCGCCATTGCGCCCGGCGACGGCTCGACCCCCGAGCAGCTCCTGCACAATGCCGACCTGGCCCTGTATCGCGCGAAAAGCGATGGCCGCGGCATGCACTGCTTCTTCGAACCGGCCATGGGCGAAGAGGCGCAAAGCCGTCGCGCGCTGGAGCAGGACCTGCGCAACGGCCTTGCCGCCGGCGAGTTCGAACTGCACTACCAGCCGGTCGTGAAGACCGACGGCGGCGACATCAGTGGCTTCGAAGCCTTGATCCGTTGGCGACATCCGCGGCGCGGACTGGTCGCGCCGAACAGCTTCATCCCGCTTGCCGAAGAGATCGGCCTGATCGTGCCGATCGGCGCGTGGGTGATCCGGCAGGCTTGTGCCACTGCGAGCCGGTGGCCGGACCATCTGCATGTCGCCGTCAACATCTCAGCGGAGCAATTCCGCCAGCCGGGCCTGACGGAAGTGATCGTCGGCGCGCTGGCGGCCTCCGGTCTCGATCCGCGGCGGCTGGAGATCGAGATCACGGAAAGCGTTCTGCTGCAGGACAGGAATGGCACGCTGGCGACGCTGCACCAGCTCCGCGCGCTGGGCATCAAGGTCGCCATGGACGATTTCGGCACCGGCTATTCGTCACTGACCTATCTGCAATGCTTCCCCTTCGACAAGATCAAGATCGACCGGTCCTTCGTCAGCGGCGTGGAAAACAATGCCGCATCCCTCAGCATCGTGCGAGCGGTGGCCGCGTTGGCGCGCGGGATGGGCATGACGACGACGGCGGAGGGCGTGGAGACCGAGGAGCAACGGGACCGGATCGCAGCGGAGGGCTGCACGGAAATGCAGGGCTATCTGTTCAGCCCTCCCTTGCCCGCCGTGGAAATCGAGCGCCGCTTCCTCTCCGCGGAAGCACCTGCCATGCCCCACCGGTTCGCGGCGGCATAACCGCCGCCAGCTCGCTCGCGATTCCGCGTACGACGCTCCGTCGCCGGAGCAATGAAGCCGTCAAAACTCGTTGGCGATCTTAGAGAGCATTCCGAGCAGGGCTTCGCGGTTGGACGGCCCGAGCAGCTCGTTCAATCGGGCCTCGTGCTTGGTGGCGACGAGCTTCTTGGCGCGGGCCAGCACGGCCTTGCCCTTGTCGGTCAGCACCAGGATGTGCGAGCGGCGGTCGTTGGTGGAGCGGATCCGCGCGCAAAGATCGCGGCTCTCGAGATTGTCGAGCATGGCGACGAAATTCGGGCGCAGGATGCCGAGGGTAGAGGCGATCTCGGTCTGGTTACGGCCCGGGTTTTTCTCGACCAGCAGCAGCACGGAGAACTGCGCCGGCGTGAGCTGGAGCGAGGCCATGCAGCGCAGGAAGTTCTCAAACACCTTGAGCTGCGCCCGCTTCAGCACGTAGCCGAGCTGCTCCGAGAGCTCGCCGAGCTGAAGGGCTTCGCCAGGTCCTTCGGACGCGTCCTTGCGGCCCTTGGCCGTCTCGGCGGGTTTTTCAGAGGACTTTTCAGCGGTTTTGGAAACGGTCATCGCCTCATGCTCGCATTCCCGTTAAGTTCGGGAGGATCGTTCGCCACCCTTGATGTTATATTTGATAATTGTTATGGACCATATCAAATAACGTCAGCGTTTTTCAATGGCTGTGAGCGGACCGTCCACCACAATCAGGGGACCGGTCCTGAATCTTTGAGGGGGAGCGTCCGGTCTTGAATACCACCATCATGCTGTTCCTGCTGCAGGACGGCATCACCAATGGCGCGATCTATGCGCTGCTCGGCCTGGCGCTGGTGCTGGTGTTCGCCGTCACCCGCGTCATCCTCATCCCCCAAGGCGAATTCGTCACCTATGGCGCGCTGACCTATGCTTCGCTGGCCGCGGGCCAGATGCCGGGCACGGCGAAACTCGCGCTCGCCCTGGGCATCGGCGCCTTCGCCTTCGACCTGTTCGCGGCGCGCAAGGCGCTGCACGGGCGCCTGATCCTGCGCAGCATCGTCACCAATATCGTGCTGCCGGCGATCGTGCTGGCGCTGACCGTTTACTTTGCCGCTCAGAAGCCGCCGGTTGCGGTCTGCATCGCGCTGTCGCTGGTGATCGTGGCGATGATCGGCCTGTTCCTCTACCGCATCGCATTCCAGCCTCTGGCGCACACCTCCGTGCTGGTGCTGCTGATCGCATCCGTGGGCGTCCACCTCGCGCTTCAGGGACTGGGCCTTTTGTTCTTCGGCGCCGAGGGCCAACGCGGACCTGCCGTGCTGTCCGGCTCTTTCACCGCCGGCGCACTGCGCTTCACCGGCCAGAGCATCACCGTCTATGGCATCACCATCGCCTTCATCGTGGGGCTGTGGCTGTTCTTCGGACTGACGCTCTACGGCAAGGCGCTGCGCGCGACCGCCGTGAACCGGCTCGGCGCGCGGCTTGTCGGCATCCGCACCACGCTGTCCGGGCAGATCGCCTTCCTGCTGGCGTCCGTCATCGGTGCACTGTCGGGCATCATGATCGTGCCGATCACGACGCTCTATTACGACTCGGGCTTCCTGATCGGACTGAAGGGCTTTGTCGCCGCCATCATTGGCGGGCTTGTCAGCTACCCCCTCACCGCCGTCGCGGCGCTGGTCGTCGGCATCGTCGAGGCGTTCTCGTCCTTCTATGCCTCCAACTACAAGGAGGTGATCGTTTTTATGCTCTTGATTCCCGTGCTGCTGCTGCGCTCGCTCGCGGCGCCTGCGGTCGAGGAAGAGAAGGACTGACGCCAAGATGCAGAGCCGGCTCCCCATCCTCATCTTCGCGCTGATCATGGCGGCGATCCCGTTTGTTCCGGGGATGCCCCCGTTCTGGATCGTGCTGCTCGACAATATCGGCCTCGCGGCCCTCGTCGCGATGGGCCTCGTGCTGCTGACCGGCGTCGGCGGCCTGACCTCGTTTGGACAAGCGGCCTTCGTCGGCTTCGGCGCCTACACCACCGCGGTGCTGTCGACCGCCTACGGCATGTCGCCCTGGCTGACGCTGCCGATGTCGCTGGTGGTCAGCGGATTGTTGGCGGTGCTGCTCGGCCTCGTCACCGTCCGTCTCTCCGGCCACTATCTGCCGCTCGGCACGCTCGCCTGGGGACTCGGGCTGTTCTATCTCTTCAGCAAGCTGGAATTTTTGGGAAGAAACGACGGCATCTCGGCGATCCCGCCGCTGTCGATCGGCTCGTTCAAAATGCTCTCGCCAGGCTCGATCTACTACGCGATCTGGGTTGCCGTGATCGTCTCGGCGCTGCTCACGATGAACCTGCTCGACTCCCGCACCGGCCGCGCCATCCGCGCGCTCCGGCGCGGCCATGTCGCGGCCGAAGCGTTCGGCGTGCACACGCCGCGGGCGAAGATGCTGGTGTTCATCCATGCCGCCGTGCTCGCCGGCCTGTCCGGCTGGCTCTACGCCCATCTTCAGCGCGCGGTGAACCCGACGCCGTTCGGCGCGCAGGCCGGCATTGAATATCTCTTCATCGCCGTGGTCGGCGGCGCCGGCTATGTCTGGGGCGGCGTCCTGGGCGCGGCGCTCGTCGTGGTCCTGAAGGAGGTGCTGCAGAGCTATCTGCCGCTGATCCTGCCCGGCTCCGGCCAGGTCGAAACCATCGTGTTCGGCATTATGCTGGTGGCGCTGCTCCAGCTCGCGCCCGGCGGCGTCTGGCCCTGGCTGATGTCGTTCCTGCCCCAGCGCACCAATGGCAAAAAGCCGGACACCTCACTCAAACTGGAGCAGCGCACGCGCTCCCCCGGCCAATCCAGCGTCCTGCTCCAGGTCGAGAAGGCGCGGAAGCAATTCGGCGGCGTGGTCGCGGTGAACAACGTCTCATTCGACGTTCAGGCTCGCGAGATCGTCGCGTTGATCGGTCCCAACGGCGCCGGCAAGAGCACCACCTTCAACCTGATCACCGGCGTGCTGTCGGCCAGCTCGGGCTCGATCTCCGTGCTCGGCAACAAGGTCGACAGGGCGCCGCCGCAGGAGATCGTCAAGCTCGGCATCTCCCGCACCTTCCAGCACGTCAAGCTGGTGCCTGATATGACCGTGCTGGAGAACGTCGCGATCGGCGCCCATCTGCGGGGCCATTCCGGGCCGATCTCCTCGATGCTGCGGCTCGACCGCGCTGATGAGGCAAAGCTGCTTGCCGAAGCCGCCCGCCAGATCGAGCGCGTCGGACTTGGCGACCAGATGCATCACCTCGCAGGCTCGCTGTCGCTGGGACAGCAACGGATCGTCGAGATCGCCCGTGCGCTGTGCGTCGATCCGATGCTGCTGCTGCTCGACGAGCCGGCCGCCGGCCTGCGCCACATGGAGAAGCAGCAGCTCGCGACGCTGTTGCGGGAGCTGCGCGACGGCGGCATGAGCGTGTTGCTGGTCGAGCACGACATGGGCTTCGTCATGAACCTCGCCGACCGCATCGTGGTGCTCGATTTCGGCACCAAGATCGCGGAAGGAACGCCCGCCACGATCAAGACCAATCCCGAAGTGATCAAGGCCTATCTCGGAGTGGCGGCATGAGCGCGCTGTTGTCCGTCACTGATGCCCATGTCGCCTACGGCAAGGTCGAGGCCGTGCGTTCGGTTTCGCTCGAAGTCGGCCAAAACCAGATCGTCACCATCGTCGGCGCCAACGGCGCAGGCAAGACCACGCTGCTCTCCGCCATCATCGGCATCTTGCCGCTGAAGGGGCGCGTTTCATTCGCAGGTCAGGATCTGTCGCGGCTCGACATCGAGGACCGCGTCGCCATGGGGCTTGGCCTCGTTCCCGAGCATCGCGAATTGTTCGTGACCATGAATGTCGAGGACAATCTCGAGCTCGGGGCCTTCCGCATCGAGAGAAGCAAGGCGAAAGCCTCGATGGAGCGGGTCTATACGCTGTTTCCGCGGCTCAAGGAGCGGCGCAAGCAGCTCGCCGGCACGCTCTCCGGCGGCGAGCAGCAGATGCTCGCGATGGGCCGCGCGCTGATGGGCGAGCCCAAGCTTCTGATGCTGGACGAGCCGAGCCTCGGCCTCGCCCCGATCATCGTCGCCGACATTTTCCGCATCGTCACCGAACTGCGCGCCGCCGGAGTCTCCGTGCTGCTGGTCGAGCAGAACGCACAGGCCGCGCTCAAGATCGCGGATCAGGCCTATGTCATGGAGCTCGGCGAGTTCGTGCTCAGCGGCAAGGCCAGCGACATCGCGGCAAATGAACGCGTCGCCGCCAGCTATCTCGGCTTCCAGCACGAAGGCGCGAGTGTGTTGTAACGTCGCCGCCAACTCGCCTTCCTTCTCCCCTTGCGGGAGAAGGTGGCGCGTAGCGCCGGATGAGGGGTATCTATCCAAACGGAAAGTCCTTCATTCGCGGAGAGACCCCCTCACCCGTCTCGTCGCTCCGCGACGAGCCACCCTCTCCCGCAAGGGGAGAGGGTGCACCGCGCAAGCCGCTCTAGCTTTCGTCGGCTGGTAAGCTCGGCTTCTCCCCCTTCAGCGCCGCGACCTCGGCTTCCAGCTCCGCGATTTTCGCGTCCCTCGCCGCCAGCGCCGCTGCCACATCCGCCGCGTCGAACTTCTGCGGGATGTGCTGCGGGCAGTTCGTGTCCCACGCTTCGATCTTGAACAGGATCACCTGCTCCGGCCGGGCGCGATAGCCTTTCGGCATCAGCGATGTCGTCAGCGCCTCGTCGTCCTCGACCACCCGCGCCTCGCCCCAGATCTTCACCCGGCGGCGGTGGGCGTAGTCCATCACGAAGATGTAAGCCTTGGGATTTTCAGACAGGTTTCCCTGCGTGATGTACTGCCGATTGCCAGCGTAGTCGGCGAACGCCAGCGTCTGCTTGTCCAGCACCTTCAAAAACCCCTTCGGACCGCCGCGATGCTGAATGTAGGGCTGGCCATCGGCCGAGGCGGTGGCAAGATAAAAGCTGTTGGCGTCGGCCAGGAACGCCGCGAGGTTTTCATCGACCTCGGAGCGCCAGCCGCGCTGCTCGGCATGCGCATACCCTTCGCGTGATCCCTTTCGGGTCTGGATCGACTTCACCGCCGGCGTGAATGCCACGTCGCTGGCGTAGGTGTGAGTTGCCGTCATCGGAACATCTCCTGAAATCCCGGCGCATTCCTGCGTCTTCCATACAAAATATGGACCTTCCGACGGCTAAAACAATCAGGCCGCTTGACACTTCATCATTGCGATATATGCAATAATGCCATGGACCGCCTCGAAGCCATGCATGTCTTCGTCACCGTCGCCGATTTGCGCGGCTTCGCGCCCGCGGCACGAAAGCTGCGGCTGTCCCCTTCCGCGGTGACGCGGCTGATCGCGGCGCTGGAGGAGCATCTCGGCGCGCGGCTGTTGCAGCGGACCACCCGACAAGTGACCCTGACCGACGTCGGCACGCGCTATCTCGAGCGCGCGCGTCGCATCCTCGCCGATGTCGAGGAGGCCGACGGCTCGGCACGGGAGGAGCGCAACCGGCCAAGCGGGCGGCTGGTGGTGTCGGCGCCGGTCGGCTTCGGCCGCCTCCATGTCGGGCCTGTCATGATCGCCTACCTCAAGCGCTATCCCGAGGTCGCCTGCGAATTGCGGCTGTCGGACAACCTCGTCAATCTCGTGGAAGATGCCGTCGATGTCGCGGTGCGGATCGGCCATCTCGCCGACTCCTCGCTCGTCGCGCGCCAGGTCGGCGAAATGCGGCGCATCGTGGTGGCGACGCCAGGCTATCTGAAGCGCCATGGCGAACCGAAGACGCCGGAGGCGCTGCTTGCGCATCAGACCATCGCCTTCGGTCCATCCGCGAACTGGCGCTTCGTGCAGGACGGCCGCGACATCGAAGTCGCGCCGAATCCACGCTTCGCCAGCAACAGCGCCGACGCCGCCCTGCAATATGCCGAGGCCGGCGGCGGCGTGACCCGGGTGCTGGCCTATCAGGCCGCCGAGGGAGTGCGGCGCGGACGGCTCAGAATCGTGTTGGCGAACTACGAGCAGCCAGCGCTGCCGATCCACATCGTTTACCCGACCTCGCGCCTGCTCTCCGCCAAGGTGCGCGCCTTCGTCGATCTCGTGGTGGAGACCGCGGAGTGGAGGTTTGGATGACAACTGTCATTCCGGGGCGCTCCGCAGGACCGAACCCGGAATCTCGAGATTCCGGGTTCTCGCTTCGCGAGCCGCGGAATGACAACTATCCCTTCTTCGGCACCACGCGAAAGGTGCCGCTGGCGCGCGCGATCACGGCGCCGTCGGACTTCGCGAGGCACTGCGCGAAACAGATCGTGCTGCCGGTCTTGATCGCCTCACCCTCGACCGCGAGCCATTGGCCGATCTCGCCGGCGCCGACATAGTCGACCGACAGCGAGATGGTGACGAACGAGGTCGTCCAGCCCGTCGCCTGCGCGCAGCTGTAGCCCATGGCGGCATCGGCCAGCGCCGCGATCAGGCCGCCATGGATCAGCCCGCGCGCATTGGTGTGCGGCTTTGCCAGCCGCAATCCCACGGTGACGCCGTTGTCGGTCTTCCTGGAGTAAAGCGGCTCCCAGGGGTCGGTGAGCGGGGCCTTGCGGAAATGCGGCTCGAAGCCGGCGGGAATGTCGGTGCTGGTCATGTCTGTCTCACGTTGGTGGCTGCCGCCATTGAACGCGGCGGACGCGACGGATGCACCACCTACAAAGTTTTAAACGGAATTTGCGCGGGTGTTTGAAATGGGCGGCGCCGTCGCCATTGCGAGGAGCGAAGCGACGAAGCAATCCAGTCTGTCACTGCGGAGGGATTCTGGATTGCTTCGCTGCGCTCGCAATGACGGAGTATGCGGTACCAGTCGCGCCTCTAAAACGGCAGCCCCACATAATTCTCCGACAGCGACGTCATCGCGGCCTGCGACTGCGTTACGTAGTCGAGTTCGGCGAGCTGGATGCGCGCGCCAATCGTACCGGTGTCGGGGAATTTGTGCAGCATCGAGGTCATCCACCAGGAAAAGCGCACGGCCTTCCAGACCCGCGCCAGCGCCTTGGTGGAATAGGCGTCGATCCCGGCGCTGGATTTCTCGTCGTAGAACTCGCGGAACGCACTCGACAGATAATGCGCGTCGCTCGCGGCCAGGTTCAGCCCTTTGGCGCCGGTCGGCGGCACGATATGGGCGGCGTCACCGCACAGGAACATCCTGCCGAAGCGCATCGGCTCGGCGACAAAGCTGCGCAGCGGCGCAATGCTCTTCTCGATCGAGGGGCCCGTGACCAGGCTGTCGGCCGCCTCCTGGTCGAGCCGGCGCCTGAGCTCGTCCCAGAAGCGGTCGTCGGGCCATTGGTCGACATGGTCGTCGAGCGCGCACTGCACATAATAACGGCTGCGTCTGGTCGAACGCATGGTGCACAGCGCAAAGCCGCGGGCGTGGTTGGAATAGATCAGCTCGTGGCTGACCGGCGGCGTATCGGAGAGGATACCGAGCCAGCCGAACGGGTAGATGCGCTCGAACTCCTCGATCGCCGAAGCCGGAACGCTGGCGCGACTGACGCCGTGAAACCCGTCGCAACCGGCGATGAAGTCGCAATCGATGGTGTGGGTGACGCCATCCTTGACATAGGTTACGCGCGGGTGACCGCCGTCGAAATCCTGAGGCTGCACGTCCCTGGCCTCGTAGACCGAGGTGAGACCGGCGGCCTTGCGCGCATTCATCAGATCCAGCGTGACCTCGGTCTGGCCATAGATCATGACCGTCTTGCCGGTCGCCGCCTTCATGTCGATGCGGTGACGGCTGCCGGAAAAGGCGAGCTCGATGCCCTCATGCACCAGCCCTTCGGCATGCGCCCTCGCGCCGGCGCCGATCTGGTCGAGCAGCGCGACAGTCCCCTCCTCCAGCAGCCCGGCACGGATGCGGCCGAGCACATAGTCCGGGCTCTGCCGCTCCAGAATGACATTGTCGATGCCGTAGCCGTCCAGCAGTTGCCCAAGCAACAATCCAGCCGGACCTGCCCCGATGATTGCGACTTTTGTCCGCAATACTTGCTCCTCCCGATCCTGTAGGCTTTCGTCGCGGCTCGCTTGTCGCAGCCGTCCGCGCACGATAATTATATCATATAACGGTTGGGCAAAAGGGACTGCGCGGCAGCACGTCGCGCCAGTTCCGGCTTGAACGCGCCGGCCAATTAGATAACATGTTAATTAACGAGACCGGGCCATCGAAGCCCGCCGTCAAAAGAGGGAGAGACGCGTGATGAGGAAAGCCTGTCTGGCGTTGCTGCTGGCAGCAAGCGTGAGCCCTGCGTTCGCGCAGGACAAGACCTTCGATTTGAAGATCTCGCACTGGGTGCCGGCCTCGCATCCGCTGCAGAAATCGCTGGAGGACTGGGCCGCGGCGGTCGAGAAGGATTCCGGCGGCACCATCAAGGGCAAGGTGTTTCCGGCCCAGCAGATGGGCAAGGCCTTCGACCATTACGACATGGCGCGCGACGGCATCGCCGACGTCACCTATGTCAATCCCGGCTACCAGCCTGGCCGTTTCCCGATCATCGGCGCCGGCGAGCTGCCGTTCTTGATCTCGGATGCCAAGGGCGGCTCGATGGGGCTGGACGCCTGGTATCGCAAATACGCCGAGAAGGAGATGAAGGACGTCAAATACTGCCTCGCCTTCGTCCACTCGCCCTCCTCCTTCCACTCCCGCACCAAGAAGATCGTGATGCCGGAGGACGTGAAGGGCCTCAAGATCCGCCCCGCCCACGCCACCATGGCCAATTTCGTCACCTCGCTCGGCGGCACCAATGTGCAGTCCTCCGCGCCTGAAGTGCGCGACATCATCGAGCGCGGCGTCGCCGACGGCGTCACCTTCCCCTGGGGCTCGCTGGTGCTGTTCGGCATCGACAAGGTGACCAAATACGACATGGAGGCGCCGCTCTACACCACGACCTTCGTGTTCGTCATGAACAAGGACAAGTACAATGCGATGTCCGACAAGCAGAAGGCCGCGATCGACAAGAACTGCACGGTCGAGATGGCCGGCGTCGTCGGAGAGCACTGGGGCAAGTTCGAGGATGCCGGCATCGACAAGGTCAAGGCGGAGTCCAGTCACGAGGTCTACAAGCTGACGCCCGAGCAGACCGCCGCCTGGAAGAAAGCCGCCGAGCCGCTGGTGAAGACCTGGAGCGACGGCGCGAAGAAGGCCGGCGCGGATCCGGACGCGGCGCTCGGCGAGTTGAAGGCGTCGCTGAAGAAGCACAACGCGCTGGCGGAGTGAAGCTGCGACGCGATCGGTCTCTCCTCCCCCTCTCCCCGTTCTTACGGGGAGAGGGTTGGGGTGAGGGGCTGCTTCCGCAAAAATAGTGAGAGATGGACTCGTGGAGAGTCCCCCTCACCCGCATCGCATCTACGATGCGATACGGCCTCTCCCCGCACGCGGGGAGAGGCGAAGAGCAGCAGCCGGGTCGGGAACGAGAATGACACCACTTAGGACCACCCCATGAAGCGCAGCTGGATGGATCGCGTTATCGATTCGATCGAATGGATCGCGGCCGGCTTCGTCGGCATTGTCGCGCTCGACATCTTCCTGTCGGTGCTGCTGCGTAACACGCTGAACTACGCGATCCCCGATAGTTTCGACATCGGCCGCATGCTGCTCGGCATCCTCATCTTCTGGGGCATCGCCGCGACCTCCTATCGCGGCACCCACATCACCGTCGATCTGGTCTGGGGCAATGTCGGGCCGCGCTACCAGCGCTGGATCGACGTGTTCGCAACCCTGGTGCTGCTGTTCGTCGTGACGGTGCAGACCTGGACGTTGTTCGACAAGGTCCGCGGCACCTACAATGACAACGTCCAGACCTTCGACATGCACATGCCGACCTGGCCGTTCTTCGCGATCGCCTGGATCGGCGACGTCTCCGCCGTGCTGCTGATCGCGATCCGCACCTACCGGTTGATCTTCCATCCCGAAGACATGCACGACCCCAAGCTGAAGGCGACGGAGTAATCATGAGCACCGATGCCGTCGCCGTTATCGGCTTCGTTTCCCTGTTCGCCCTGATGCTGCTGCGCGTGCCGGTCGGCATGGCCATGGGCCTCGTCGGCGTCTCCGGCTTCTCCTATCTCGTCGGCGCCACGCCGGCGCTGAAGCTGGTCGGCCAGACCTCGATGCGCACGGTGACCGACTACACCTTCGGCGTCATTCCGATGTTCTTGCTGATGGGCTCGTTCGTCAGCAATTCCGGCATGAGCCGCGAGCTGTTCCGCGCCGCCAACGGCTTTGTCGGCCATTTGCGCGGCGGGCTCGGCATCGCCACCGTCGGCGCCTGCGGCGGCTTTGCCGCGATCTGCGGCTCCTCGGTCGCGACCGCAGCGACCTTCTCCGCGGTCGCGTACCCCGAGATGCGCCGTTTCGGCTATCCGCAGTCCTTTGCCACCGGCGTGATCGCGGCCGGGGGCACGCTGGGCGCGATGCTGCCGCCCTCCACCGTGCTCGCCGTCTACGGCATCATCACCGAGCAGGACATCGGCAAGCTGTTCATCGCCGGCATCATCCCGGGCATCCTGGCGATGACCATGTACATGATCACGATCTTCCTGATCGGCTATTTCCGGCCGGACTTCCTGCCCAAGGGCAAGGTGCTGCCGTGGCGCGAGCGCTTCGCCGGCTTGAAGGACATCTGGGCGCCGGTGCTGCTGTTCGTGTTCGTGATCGGCGGCCTCTACGGCCTGCCCTATCTGCCGCGCTTCACGCCGACGGAAGCCGGCGGCGTCGGCGCTGCCGGCGCCTTCATCATCGGCGTGGCGACCGGCCGCCTCGACCGCGAGAAGATTCTGGCGTCGCTGCTCCAGGCGACGCGCACGGCGGCCGCCGTGTTCACCGTGCTGATCGGCGCCTTGATCTTCGGCTATTTCCTCACGGTGACGCAGACCCCGCAGAAGGTGACGGAATTCCTCACCGGTCTCGGTCTCGGCCCCTACGGCGTGCTGGCGCTGATCATGGTGATGTATCTCGTGCTCGGCTGTCTGATGGACGCCATGGCGATGATCATCCTCACCGTGCCGATCATCTTCCCCGTGATCATGCATCTCGGTTTCGACCCGATCTGGTTCGGCGTCATCATCGTCATGACGGTCGAACTCGGACTGATCCATCCGCCGGTGGGTATGAACGTCTTTGTCATCAAGAGCGTGGTCAAGGACGTCTCCTTCTCCACGATCTTCAAGGGCGTGATCCCGTTCGTGGCGACAGACCTCGTGCGCCTGGTAATCCTGATCGCCTTCCCGCTGCTGGCGACATGGCTGCCGACGCGGATGATGGCGCATTGAGGAGATGAAGCGATGACCACGCCGGCGCTGGAAACCAAATACGTCTTTACCGTTACCGCGAAGATCGGCGACGTCGTCACCGCCGGCGAGACCGGCATCGGCATTCGCCGCATCATCCCGATCATCGGCGGCGAGGTCTCGGGCGCGATCACCGGCAAGGTGCTGCCGTTCGGCGCCGACTTCCAGACCATCCGCCCGAATGAGCTGATCGATCTCGAAGCGAAGTACGCGTTCGAAACCGACGACGGCGCCATCGTCTATGTCGAGAACAAGGGCATGCGCTTTGGCCCGGTCGAGCTGTTGCAAAAGCTCAAGCGCGGCGAGCCGGTGGACCCGAAGCTAATCTATTTCCGCACCGTGCCGAAGTTCGAGACCGGGCATGAGAAATACCGCTGGCTGATGGAGCACATTTTTGTCGGTTCGGCAGCGCGGCATGCGGACCGCGTGGTGATCGACGTGCATCAGGTGATGTGAACGCGTCGCGCCGCGCCAAAGGCCGGCTAGTCCATTGACATCGCGGCGTTTGTAGCGTATACGCTACACATGCCGACAATCAAGAGAACCGACGAATTCTCTGACTGGCTTAGAAACCTGCGAGACCGGAGAGCGAAGGCAAAAATCCTCGCCCGGATCGATCGGTTGGCGCTCGGCAATCCGGGAGACGTTGCTCCGGTCGGAGGCGGCATCAGCGAAATGAGAGTCCATGAGGGCGCCGGATACCGGATCTACTACGTTCCCCGAGGCGAGGAGATCATCGTTCTTCTTTGCGGTGGCGATAAAGGCTCCCAGCCAGGGGACATAGCGTTGGCAAAGAAGATCGCGAGCGAATTGGAGGTCTGAGCGATGGCAAAACTGAAATCATTTGATGCTGCGGAGTACCTCGACAGCCCCGAGATGGTTGCGGCCTATCTCACCGAAGCCTTTGAATCCGACGATCCGTCCGCAATAACGATGGCAATCGGCGCCGTAGCCCGCTCTCAGGGCATGGGCGCCATTGCCGAAAAGGCCGGTCTATCCCGTGAGAACTTGTATCGCTCGCTTGGCGGCGAGGCCAAACCCGAGTTCGGCACTGTGATAAAAGTTCTCCACGCCATGGGTATCAATCTTGTGGCGCAACCCCAAAGTGGAACGAAGGCGGCGTAGCGGCCGGATAGAAGCGGCGTCCGCGATATTTATCCCAACCTTGCGCGTCGAGCATTCGGGTACGAGGTCTGCATCCGGAGTGTCGTCCTTTTCCGGACTACGCATTGGCTTCCCCGCCGTCAGCCGTATTGACTCCCCCTGAATTCGTTATACAACATAACTATTCTGACAAGGACGCAAATGACACAGGGAAACGCCGAGACCGCTGACGCGGGCGCCTCCGGGCTTTTGAGGATCGAGCGGGCGGACCGGGTTTTGACCGTCGGCCTGAACCGGCCGGCCAAGCGCAATGCGCTCAACGACGGCATCATCCTGGAAATCGGCGAGTGTTTTGCGTCCCTGCCCGAGGATATCGGCGCGGTCGTCATCCACGGCATCGGCGACCATTTCTCCAGCGGTCTCGACCTCTCCGAGCTGACCGACCATGACGCCACCGGCGGCCTTCTCCATTCCCAGATGTGGCACCGGGTGTTCGACCGCATCCAGTACAGCCGGGTGCCCGTGATCGCGGCGCTCAGGGGCGCCGTGATCGGCGGCGGGCTGGAGCTCGCCTGTGCGGCGCATATCCGCGTCGCCGAACCCTCGACCTATTTCGCACTACCGGAGGGGCAACGCGGCATCTTCGTCGGTGGCGGCGGTTCGGTGCGCCTGCCGCGGCTGATCGGCGTCGCCAGGATGATGGACATGATGCTGACCGGCCGCGTCTATACCGCGACCGAAGGCGCCTCCTACGGCTTTGCGCAATATGTCACGGAAGCCGGCAACGGCCTCGGCAAGGCGATGGAGCTTGCGACCAAGGTCGCCTCCAACGCGCCGCTGACGAATTTCGCCGTGCTCCAGGCACTGCCGATGATCGCGGAGGCCAATCCGCAGACCGGCCTATTGATGGAATCGCTGATGGCGACGGTGGCGCAGAGCGACAAGGAAGCCAAGCGCAGGATCCGCGAGTTTCTCGAACACAAGACCGCAAAGGTGAAGCCGAAATCATGAGCGCGCAGCCGTCCTCTTCCAGCATGGAGCGCGGCGCGAGCACTTCCCCGCTGCGGCCCATTTCGTTCGGCGACCCCGTCGTGAATATCGAGCGGCGCGACGACGGCACGATTTACCTGCGGCCCAAACATCCGCTCGGCGACTATCCGGCCCGCATCACCGACCGCCTGCATCACTGGGCGAGCGCGACGCCCGATCGCGTCTTCATGGCCGAGCGCGAAGGCAGCCGCTTCTGGCGCAAGATCAGCTATGCCGAGTTGCTCGCCGCGAGCCGGCACATCGCCTCAGGGCTCATTGCGCGCGGGTTGTCGGCGGAGCGGCCGGTCGTCATCCTCTCCGGCAATTCGATCGACCACGCATTGCTGGCGTTCGGCGCGTATTATGCCGGCATTCCGTTCTGCCCGGTGTCGCCGGCCTATTCGCTGGTGTCGAAGGATTACGGCAAGCTGTCCTACCTGATGCAGCTGCTGACGCCCGGCCTCGTCTTCGCCGAGGACGCCGACAAGTTCGCCGCCGCGCTCGCGGCCAACGTCTCGCTCGGCACCGAGATCGCCGCCTCCTACGGCCACGTGCCGGGCCGCGACGTCACCTCGCTCGCCGACCTCATGGCGACGCCGATCCGCGGGGATCTGGACGAGGTCCACGGCAAGATCGGCCCCGACACCATCGCGAAATTCCTGCTGACCTCGGGCTCGACCGGCAATCCCAAGGCGGTCATCAACACCCAACGCATGATCTGCGCCAACCAGGTAATGCTGCGCGAGACGCTCGCCTTCCTCAAGGACGAGCCGCCCGTCATCATCGACTGGCTGCCCTGGAATCACACTTTTGGCGGCAACCACAATATCGGGCTGACGCTCTACAATGGCGGCTCGATGTATCTCGATGCCGGCAAGCCGGTGCCTGGAGGCATCGAGGAAACCGTGCGCAATCTCCAGGAGATTTCGCCGACGGTCTATTTCAACGTGCCCAAGGGCTACGAATCGCTGCTGCCTTATCTGCGCGACGACCAGGGCCTGCGCGCAAAATTCTTCGACCGGCTGCACGCGATGTTCTTCTCGGGCGCGGCCCTGTCGCCGTTCGTCTGGAACAGCCTCGACGAGCTCGCGGTGAAGGAAAAAGGCTACCGCGTCCCGATGCTGACCGGCTTGGGTGCGACCGAGACCGCGCCGTTCTTCATGTCGGTCAACCCGCGCACCAGCCGCTCCGGCCATGTCGGGCTTCCCGTATCTGGCAACGATGCCAAGCTGGTGCCGAACAACGGCAAGATGGAAGTTCGCTGCAAGGGGCCGAACGTGATGCCCGGCTACTGGCGCCAGCCCGACATCACCGCAAAATCGTTCGACGAAGAAGGCTTCTACAAGCTCGGCGATGCCCTCAAGCCCGTCGATCCCGATGATTTCAACGCCGGCTTCGATTTCGACGGCCGCATCGGTGAGGATTTCAAGCTCGGCAGCGGCACATGGGTCAGCGTCGGCCCGTTGCGCGCGCGCTTCGTTGCGGCCTGCGCACCGCTGGTACGCGACGTCGTCATCGCCGGCATCAACCGTGACGAGGTCTCAGCGCTGGTCGTGCTCGATCTCGACGGCTGCCGGCTGATCAACCCGACGCTGCCGACCGACGATCTCGTTGTCGCGACCCGCGACCGGCTGGTGCGCGAGGCATTTCGCGAACGACTGACCCGCTTTCTCGGCGCGGCCACCGGGTCCTCGACGCGGATCACGCGCGCGATCCTCATGGACACGCCGCTCTCGATCGACAAGGGCGAGGTCACCGACAAGGGCTCGATCAACCAGCGCGCGGTGCTCGAGCATCGCAGCCTTCTGATCGAGGAGCTCTACGCCGCCAATCCATCGGACCGTGTGATATCGGTCGGCTAAGAAACCAACGCACCAGGAGAACGCCATGTTGTTGAAGGATCAGGCAGCCATCGTCACCGGCGGCGCATCGGGACTGGGCGCGGCGACCGCGCGAAAGCTGGCGGCGCAGGGCGCCAAGGTCGCGGTGTTAGATCTCAATGCCAAGCTCGCCGAGACTGTCGCCGCCGAGATCAAGGGCGTGGCCGTGACTTGCGACGTCTCCGATGCCGCCTCCGCGGAAGCTGCGATCGCGCAGGCGACCAAGACCCATGGCCCCGCGCGCGTGCTGGTCAATTGCGCCGGCATCGGCGTTGCCAAGCGCGTCGTCGGCCGCGACGGCCCGATGGCGCTTGCCGATTTCGAGAAGGTCATCAAGGTCAACCTGATCGGCACCTTCAACATGCTGCGCCTCGCCGCAACCGAGATGTCCAAGCTCGAGCCGCAGGCGAGCGGCGAGCGCGGCGTCATCATCAACACGGCTTCCGTTGCCGCTTACGACGGCCAGATCGGGCAATCGGCCTATTCGGCCTCGAAGGGCGGCATCGTCGGCATGACGCTGCCTATCGCGCGCGAGTTGGCGCAGTTCGGCGTCCGCGTGCTGACGATTGCGCCCGGCCTGTTCCTCACACCGCTGCTCGCCAACCTGCCGCAGGAAGCCCAGGACTCGCTCGCCGCCGCGATCCCGTTCCCGCGCCGGCTCGGCCACGCCGACGAGTTCGCGGCGCTCGCCCTGCACATGGTCGAGAATTCGTACCTGAACGGCGAAGTGGTGCGCCTCGACGGCTCGCTGCGCATGGCACCGAAATAGGGCGCGACACATGTTCGTGAACCGGCGCGACGTCCAGATCCAGTGGGGTGACTGCGACCCCGCCAACATCGTCTATTATCCGCGCTATTTCGCGATGTTCGACGATTCGACCTCGACCCTGTTCGAAGTCGCCGGCTTCTCCAAACAGGACCTGGTGCGCAAATACGGCCTGGTCGGCATTCCCATGGTCGACACGCGCGCCAAGTTCTACATTCCCTCGACTTATGGCGACTGGATCACCATCGAAACGAAGGTCGAGAGCATCAAGCGCTCGAGCTTCGAGGTGAAGCACAGCGTCTACAAGGGCGAGGCGCTGGCGATCGAGGGTTTCGAGACCCGTGTCCTGGTCGGCCGCGACCCCGTTAACCCCGACAAACTGAAATCGGCACCGTTTCCTGCGGAAATGGTAGCCAAATTCACGGGGAGCGAGGCCCGGAGCTAAATCGCCACATCACCAAAAGAGGGGGCTGAATTACCCCCCGATTTCTGCTTTCAAAGAAACACATAAAGGGAGGAATAGATGAAACGCTTTTACCTGACCGCCGCCGTCACCGCAGCCGCGCTTGCGCTGCCGGCTCTGCCGGCGCTGGCCCAGACCGCCGAGGTCACCATCGGCATCACCACCACCACGACCGGCCCGGGCGCAGCGCTGGGCATTCCCGAGCGCAATGCGCTGGAGTTCGTGCCGAAGGAGATCGGCGGCGTGCCGCTGAAGGTGATCGTGCTCGACGACGGCGGCGATCCCACCACCGCGACCACAAACGCCCGCCGCTTCGTGACCGAATCCAAGGCCGATATCATCATGGGCTCGGCGCTGACGCCGCCGACCATCGCGGTGTCCAACGTCGCCAACGAAGCCGGCATTCCGCATTTCGGCCTGGCGCCGTTCCCGATCACGCCGGAGCGCATGAAGTGGTCGGTGGCGATGCCGCAGCCGATCCCGATCGTGGGCAAGGTGCTGTACGATCACATGAAGGCCAAGGGCGTGAAGACCGTCGGCTATATCGGCTATTCCGACTCCTACGGCGACCTCTGGTTCAACGATTTGAAGGCGCAGGGCGTGCCGATGGGCATAACCATCGCCGACGAAGAGCGCTTCGCTCGCCCCGACACGTCGGTGACCGGACAGGTGCTGAAGCTCGTGGCTGCGAATCCCGACGCCATTCTGGTCGGCGCTTCCGGCACCGCGGCCGCGCTGCCGCAGACCGAGCTGCGCGAGCGCGGCTATCAGGGCCTGATCTACCAGACCCATGGCGCCGCCAGCATGGACTTCATCCGCATCGCCGGCAAAGCGGCGGAAGGCGTGCTGATGGCCTCTGGTCCCGTCATGGATCCCGAGGACCAGCCGGACGAAGCCGCCACCAAGAAGCCGGGCCTCGCGCTCAACTCGGCCTATGAAGCCAAGTACGGCCCGAACAGCCGCAGCCAGTTCGCCGGTCACTCTTACGATGCGTTCGAGATTCTCAAGCGTATCATCCCGGCGGCACTCAAGACGGCGAAGCCCGGTACGCCGGAATTCCGCGAGGCGATCCGCCAGGCGCTGCTGTCGGAGAAGGAGCTCGCGGCTAGCCAGGGCGTCTACAATTTCACCGAAAAGGACCGCTACGGCCTCGACGAGCGCTCGCGCATCCTGCTCACGGTGAAGAACGGCAAGTACATGCTGGTGAAATAGACGCAGCGGCAGGATTGAGACGACGAGAGCCGGCCCGATGGGCCGGCTTTTTTGTTTTGGCTGTAAGAGCGAGCCGCACCTCCGGTGTCGCTGCGCCCCCTCCCCCGCTTGCGGGAGAGGGTTGGGGTGAGGGTGCCTCCGCATTGGGATTGTCTGAGGTCTACGGGCAAAGCCCCCAGAGGAGATAACCCTCACCCGCCACGCTCTGCGAGCGTGTCGACCTCTCCCGCAAGCGGGAGAGGTGCACCGAGTCTGCGGACGCGCTGTCGTCAAGCCGCCTGCCGCAGCGAGGTCCAGGCGAACTCCGGATAGTAACTGTCCATCATCCGGTCGACATAAGCGGTGAGGTTTGGAAATCCTTCGGCGCGCCGGCGCAGTGCCGATTCGAAGAACGGCGTCAGGATCCCGGCGAGTGCACCGAACGCGGTAGCATCGACGCCGCAGGGCTTGTTGCCCATCAGATAGGACTTGTCGCCGAGCTGCACCGAGAGCGCAAACAGCGAGCGCACGGCGAGATCGACGTCGTCATCCGGCGCGTGGCGGCCTAATCCGGAGAGCAGGTAGTTCTCGGCAACACGGAATTGCGCATCCTCGCGCAACTTCTCGCGATTGTGCTCCGGCGCGCCGTCGAAGAAATGCGCAGGTCCCTTGGCGAAGTTGACCGGATCGACCCAGCGCGCCCCGACCAGCGCAAAATAAACGTGATGCTCGATCATGCGCTCGAATGCCCAGGCCTGTGCGCGCTCGGCAAGCGACAGGCCGGCGTCGAAATCGAAGCCGTAGCGGCGCTCGATATGGGCGCGGATGAAGGTGGAATCGGCCACCGCCTCGCCGCCATCGTCGATGAAAGGCAGCTGCCCCTTGGGAGAGGCGGGCGGCATCGCCCGCTCCTTCCGGTAGGGCAATCCCGCCATCTTGAGCTGCACCTCCGTCTTGGTGACGAAGGGGCTGATTTCCGGCAGGCCGAAGCCGGTGCCAAAGCCGTAAAGCGTGATCATGAAGGCTCTCCTGAAACCACCGAAAGAGTTGAGGGAATTTAACCGCGGGCTGCTGCCACCATGGTGGCAGCAGCCGTGATATCTTCTGCGAAACGGGCCCCTCGCCAGGCGCGGCCCATGACATGACGGACCAGCGCGTCCGCGGCCTGGACCAGGAAGCGAGCCACCATGGTCGCGAGCGCAAGGCGGAGGTCGACGACCATGAGATCAAGGGATACGAGGCGGCCGAACGCCCATGCGTACCAAGCTCGGACCTGCAAAGCCGGGACTCGCAAAGGCTGGACCTGTAAAGGCTGGGTCCGCCACAGCGCGGCGGCCGGGCCGAAATGGGTTGGAATGATCATGGACAAATCCTCTTCAGTCGACGTGTTGACCCGGTATAGAACTCCCCTGCTGCCAACATCCTGTCAGCAGCCACGCGCCGCCTTGTGAAAAGACCACCGACAAGAGACCCGTCATGAGACGCGCCGACCGGCTGTTTCAAATCATCCAGGTGCTGAGGCGCACGCGTAAGCCGCTGACGGCGGACGCCATCGCGGCCGA
Source organism: Bradyrhizobium sp. MOS002 (assembly GCF_003020115.1). GTDB lineage: Bacteria > Pseudomonadota > Alphaproteobacteria > Rhizobiales > Xanthobacteraceae > Bradyrhizobium. Next base: position 374,447 of record NZ_PYFX01000002.1, on the reverse strand, counting down.
GCTCGAGACCTCGAAGCGCACGATCTATCGCGACATCGCCACGTTGATCGGCCAGCGCGTGCCCATCCGCGGTGAAGCCGGCATGGGCTACATCCTGGAGAAGGGTTTTGACCTGCCGCCTTTGATGCTGACACCCGACGAGATCGAGGCGGCGGTGCTGGGCGCGCAATGGGTCGCCGGCCATGCCGATCCCGCGCTGGCACGCGCGGCTGAAGACTTGATGGCCAAGATCGCCGACACTGTCCCCGAGCGCCTGCGCCCCTTCGTGCTGGAGCCGGCAAGCCGGGCCCGGCCGAGCTGGAACAGGGAGCCGGACCGCCTGGACATGGCGCGCACCCGCACCCAGATCCACGAAGGCAAGAAGATCATGCTGCGCTATCGCGACGAGCAGGGCCGCGCCAGCGAGCGCATGATCTGGCCGATTTCGATCGGCTATCTCGAAGCCGTGCGCCTGCTCGCGGCCTGGTGCGAGCTGCGCGGCGATTTCCGCAGCTTCCGCACCGACCGCGTCGTGGATGCGAGCTATCCCGACGAAAGATATCCTGAAAGGCGCGACGTGCTGCGCGCGAAATGGCGGCAGAGCCTGGTCTGGGGCCCGCCCAAGGATACGTGAAGGACACGTGACGATGGACCAGAACGCCCCCATCGACCTGTCGAGCTGTTGCCAGAGTTGTGGCGCCTGCTGCGGCTATTCGGCGAACTGGCCGCGCTTCTCGATCGAGAGCGACGAGGAGCTCGCCGCGATTCCCGAGGCGCTCGTCAACGACCGTCAATCCGGCATGCGCTGCGAAGGCGATCGCTGTTCGGCGTTGCAGGGAGAGATCGGACAAGCGACCGCGTGCGGCATCTACGCAGTGCGGCCGGAGGTGTGCCGTACGTGCATGCCGGGCGATGCCGAATGCGCAATGGCGCGACGGAAATTCGGGCTGCCGGTGATAGACGCGGCCGGCGTATGATCCGAAAAAATGTGCGGCGGGTTTCCGCCGAGATCATTCGCCAATAGAGAGCTAAAGCGCGATCGATCGCGCTTTAGGCCGGGACGGCTTCGCTGATGTCGTCGTCGATCTCGTCGTCCAGTGGTGCGAGCACCGAGAGCGGCTTGGTCGACAGCGTGATCGGCTTGCGGCCACCGGACAGCGATGGCGAGGATTTCGCCGCGCCTTCGCGCGCAAGCGCGTAGAGCGTCGAACCGACACGGCCGCCGTTCTCGATCAGGTCGCGCTCGTTACAGCTGCCTGCGATCGCGACCGCCAGCGAGTGCAGATGGCTGCGGCGATAGCAGAACAGCGCCAGCCTGGCGCGCGCGTCAGGGGAAACACTTTCAACCAGCCTCGGCAGGCCACTCTCGCTGGCGCGGTACATCTCGCCAAGGAGTTCGTCGCGGACCGGGCAGGAATCGCCTTCAAAGGTATCGCGGCTTGAAAACATTGCAGTTCTCCCTCGTGTGGGAAGATGCAGTGCAATTCTCTAATGAAAGGTTAACCACGCTGCCCGGTAGTCACCCGGGGGTCGTTGCGCGTGGGCCGCGAATCAATGGGCTAGGCGGACAGTCGACCGGGGCCATCCTTCGAGACGCCCGCCTATGGCGGGCCCTCAGGATGAGGTCCATTTCTGCTGAAAGATTCCCCCCCCTCCTGGTGAGGAGGCGCGAAGCTCCGTCTCGAACCATGCAGGCCGCCGGCCACTCCAGACGCGCGCCAGCGGTCAGTTCGCCGCCATGAAGATGGAGAGGCCGAAGCCGGTCAGATGGTGCAGGGCCTGGTCGACACCGATCAGGGTCCAGAACCAGGGATGCGTGAGATCGACACCGAAATTGGCCGAAACGAGGCCCTTGGCGCGGTCGATCGTGATGTGGATCGCGAAGTCGATCAACGCCACAAACCAGAATTTCGGCGCCACGATCAGGATCAGCGGCAGCGCGACCGCAAGGTGAACCAGGCAGTGCACCAGGAGCGGCAGGGCCCAGCCGTGCTTCTGGTCCTTGCCGTGCGCCATCCAGGCGGTCTGGAGAACGAAATCGGCGATGATGTGCTTGAAGGTGAGCAGCAACATCCAACCAATGAGCGCTTCGACCGGAGCCGCCGATGACAGGGGTGGAAACGACAAGGCTGACGCCCTCATTGACGTGACAGGAAGAATTGGAGCGTTCAGCGCAACCTCTTCCTGGACCGGTCAAATCGCCGGGACTTGCGATTTATGACACCTCCCGCGACGGAATGCAGCCGGGGGGAACCGGAAAATCGCCAACTGTGGCTAACTGGTGATAGGATGACCAATCGCCGCGGCCGAGTTGAGTAAGGTTACCTTCGGCTCGGAATTTGCATTCCGCAGCCTGCGCGCTATCATTGCCGATAGAGAATATCGTTCTTTTTTCAGACGTTTACGAATTTCAGGGCGACCGCAGCGATCACATCCGCGAGCCCCCCGCCACCGGAAGCATAAGGCCAGAGTGCTGCCATGAGTACTGAGGGCCCTACCTCATCGCCGATCGAGCCACCGCCCCGGCGACCCAAGGTGATCAAGACCAACCAGCAGCAGGTCTTCCTCTACGTCGTGCTGACCCTGCTGTTGTCGCTTGCCACTGTCTGGGGCGGCCGCATGCTAGTGCACAATTCGGAGACGCTGACCTTTGCCGTCGGCGCTCCCAACAGCGACGAGGCGCTGTTCGCAGCCAAGCTCGCCGCCGTCCTGAAGAACAACGCCTCGCGCTTCCGGATCAAGATCGTCAACAACGCCGACAACGCCAAGGCGATCGCCCAGTTCGATCGCAAGCAGGCCGACCTCGCGGTGCTGCGCACCGACGCCAAGGTGCCGCTGCGGGCCCGCACGCTCGCGATCCTCGAGCACGATCTCGTGCTGCTGCTCGGGCCCGGAAACAAGAAGATCAAGTCGCTCGCCGAGCTGAAGAAGAAGAAGGTCGCCGTCCTCGCCGACAACGACTCCTCGCTCACCTTCGTCCGCGGCATCCTCGACATTCCCGACGGTGCGGACGCGGTGAAGATCCAGATGGCGCCGCCGGGCGCAACGCTCGACAAGCTGTTCGCGCCGGCAAGCGGCTTTGGCGCGGTCGTCGCCATCGTCCACGCCTCGAGGGCGTTGCGGGACAAGGCGTATGAGCAGGTCGCCCGGCGCGGCGGCTTCACGCTGAACGCGATCGACGAGGCGAAAGCGCTGGCGCGCAAGATCCCCGGCATTTCCAGCGAGACGCTCACGGCGGGCACGCTGTCTGCATCGCCGGAAATTCCCGACGACGATCTCGACACGATCGGGCTCGAATGGTTGCTGGTCGCCCAATCCAGGATGTCGCCGACGGCGGCGGGGGAGCTCGCGCGCACCGTCTACGAGAACAAGTCCGCGCTCGGGCTCGACAGCGGCTTCGCCAGCAGAATCGAGCCCGCCTCCGTCGAGAAGGACGCCTTCGTGATGGCGCATCAAGGGGCGGCTGACTACATCAACGACGACACCAAGTCGTTCATGGATAAGTACAGCGACCTGATGTATCTGGGCGCTGCCGCGCTCAGCGTCATCGGCTCGATCTTCGCCGCGATCTACGCCAAGATCACCCGGATCGCGCCGGAGAAGGCCAGCGAGCTCTCGACCGCCATCCTCGACATCGGCGAGCGGATCGAACACGCCCATTCGCTGGACCAGCTCGAATGTCTCCAGGACGAGCTGGAAGGCATCTTGCGCGGCGCGGTCATCGGGTTGCGAGACGGCACGATCAGTACCGACGGTCTCGACACCTTCAAGCTCGGCTACGAATTCGTCCGCGACGAGATCGGCATGCGCCGCGACTACCTCAAACGCCATGCGGGCGAGGGCGAAAAGGCCGTTCACGATGTGGCCCCTCCCCAGCACGACGAGAGCAATGTCGTGGTGGTGAAGACAGCTCAGAGTGCCTGACCTATCGAAGCTCGACTGCGGCCATCCTTCGAGACGCCCGCCTGCGGCGGGCCCTCAGGATGAGGGATGAGTATGCGGCAGCATTGAACGCAGATGGATGCAGCTGAGCCTCATCTTGAGGAGGCCGCGAAGCGGTCGTCTCGAAGGAGGAGGCGCTCGCTCAGGCGCCGCCGAGACGTCATGTGTGATCCCCCTACGAACGACCGCGGGGCCCAGTCCGGGAACCGTCCCCGTCCACAACCGTTTGTCCCCGGATCAACCGGAGACCGCGCCATGCGTGCACTCCTCATCATCTGTCTGCTGGGAATGCTGGCGGCAGTTGGCTATTTCGCTTATTCCGCGATGGCCGTCGAGGGCGAGCCGATCCCGACGGAAGGCTATGTGGCGCTGGCGCTGGGGGCCGGTTTTTCCGTTCTTGTCGGCATTGGCTTGATGGTGCTGCTGTTCTTCAGCAGCCGTCGCGGCTACGACGAACCGCCGCATTTCAAGTAGCGCGCGGGGTCCGGCGGACGCGCCCGTCGTTGACGGCCTCGGCCCGGGCAGGCACTTTGGCGCCGAGGTTCCAGCCGGGGACCGCAAAGACAAAATCGAGCCGCCTTCCCGCATGTCCAAGCCGCTGATCTCCGCTCTGGCCCAGTTCGCGGCCGCCACGGCCGGCCGCAACATGACCAGGGCGGCCTATGTGGCAGTCGGCGTCGGCGTGCTCGCCATGATGCTCCTGACGGTCAACCCGGCCTATGAGACGGCGCATCGCTGGGTCGACGCCCTGCTTTGGACCTGCCTCGTCTACTTCGTGTTCGAATGGGTGGTCCGGCTGCGCCATATGGCGCGACAGGGGCGCCTTGCACTCTACATGTCCTCCTCCGCCGGGCTGGTCGACGCGGTCGGAGCGTTGGCCGTGCCGGCCGCGCTGATGCTGGGGATCGAGCCCAGGACGGCGTGGCTGCTCAGCGTGCTCTGGGTGCTGAAGGTGGTGCCGGGCATTCCCGGCCTGCGGCAGCTTCGCCGGGTGCTGGTGCTGGAATCGGGGCCGCTGGTCAGCGTGCTCGTGATCTTCCTGATGGTGGTCTTCCTCGCCTCGGTCGCCGAATATTTCCTGGAGCGGGACGTGCAGCCGCAGACGTTCGGCAGCGTGCCGGCCGCGCTGTGGTGGGCCGTCGCAACCCTGACGACGACGGGTTATGGCGACGTCGTGCCGGTGACGCCGCTGGGCCGCATGGTGGCGGCGCTGGTGATGATCTCCGGCCTCGGCGTGTTCGGCCTCTGGACCGGTATCCTGGCGACCGGCTTTGCCGCGGAGACCCGGCGCGACAACTTCCTCAAGACCTGGGAATCCGTCAGCAAGGTGCCGTTCTTCGCGGCGCTTGGACCGGCCGCCATCGCCGATGTCACCCACATGCTGCGGACCATGGAGCTGCCGGCGCGCACCATGATCATCCGCAAGGGTGCGCAGGGCGACTGCATGTATTTCATCGCCGCCGGCGAGGTCGAGGTCGACCTGCCCGGCAAGAAGGTGCAGCTCGGCGACGGTGCCTTCTTCGGCGAGATGGCCTTGCTCGGCAACAATTTGCGCGGCGCCAATGTCTCGACCACCAAGGTGTCGCGGCTTCTTGTGCTCGACCTCGTCGACTTCCGCGTGCTGATGGCGCGGCATCCCGATCTCGCCGAGACCATCGATGCGGAAGCAAAGCGGCGCACGCTCGAAAACAGATAGATGGCGACAAGCAAATAAATGGAGACAAGAATGTCGGACATCACCGACGCAGCCACCGGCCCCGTGCTCGAACTCATTGGTGCACGCGCCACCATCCGCCTCAATCGTCCCAAACATCTCAACCGGCTCCAGGCCGAGGATCTCGGCGAGCTGATCAAACTGTTCGACCGGGTCGAGGCCGATCCCGATATCCGCGTGCTGGTGCTGACCGGCACGGGGCGCGCCTTCTCGGCGGGCTATGACCTCAACTCGGTTGCCGAGCGGGCGGTCAGTGCGAACGAGCAGCAGAGCGCGGGCTCCGCCTTCGAGGTGGTCGTCAACCGGCTGGAGGATCTCGGCGTCCCCACGATCTGCCGGCTCAACGGAGGCGTCTATGGCGGTGCGACCGATCTCGCGCTCGCCTGCGACTTCCGCATCGGCGTCGACACCGCGGAGATGTTCATGCCCGCGGCCCGGCTCGGGCTGCACTATTACAGCAGCGGCATCAAACGCTATGTGACGCGGCTCGGCGTCGACAATGCGAAGAAGCTGTTCCTGACCGCGCAAAAGATCAGCGCGCCGGAGATGCTGCGGATCGGCTATCTCACGGACATGGTGGCGGTGGAGTTTCTGGACGAGGAGGTCGACAGGCTCGCCGACATCCTCGCCGGCAACGCTCCACAGGCGATGCGCGGCATGAAGCGCGCGATCAACGAATTCGCCCGCGGCGAACTCGACCAGCAAGCCGCCGACCAGCGTCACCGCGACAGCATGCGCGGCGACGAGATCAAGGAAGGCATCAAGGCGTTCGCGGAAAAACGGCCGCCGAAATTCTGATCACGCCCGCTTCGACCGCATCGCACGCACCTGTGTAAGCTTGGGATCGCGGACGAGCGCCTGGTAACGTTTGCTGTCGATCGCGTAGATCGCGATCCGGCCCTCTTTGTCGGCATGAACGCCCCAGCCGAAGCGCTTGCCCAGGCTCGACGCCCTCATGCAGGCTTGGCCACGAGAGAAGAACGCTTCACGAGCCGCATGCTTCTCCGTTTTCGTCGCCTTCCCATCGAGCTCGCGTCCCGGCGCAGACGTCGCGAAGATCACGTCGTCGGACGTGTACTTGTAAGGCGCTTTGGCGATCATCCCGTATTGCAGGCACGCCACCGTCGGCTTTCCCGCGCGCAGTGGCGGCTCTTCGCCAGTACGCGCAGGACAATCTTCAGCAACCTGGATGAAGGTGTCGAAGCAGTTGGTCGTGTGCATAGGCTTCGTCATCTGCAACCCCTGGATCGTTCACCCTCCACCAGCAGCCGCAGCATGCTGAGCCGCCATCTCGTCGTCAGCCGCGTTGATGCGCTGGAACGCCGGCCGCGAGGTCATGCGTTCGGCATAGCGGACGAACACTTCCTTCTTCGGCACGATACCGAACATCATCGTCCAGCTGAACGCAACACCCCAGAGAACATCCGCGGCCGTCATGCGCTCGCCGAGCAGATACGGCCCCTTCGACAGCTGCGCCTCGAGCGCGCCGAGCATGGTGTCATAGTCGGCATAGGGCGATTGCGTGATCGGCGCCGGCTCGCGCTGCATGAACTTGTCGATCAGGGCCGGCTCGAACGAGGCGCCGTAATAGGCGATCCAGCGCAGATAAGGGCCGCGCAGCGGATCGTTCAGCGCGGGTGTCAGCCCGGCCTCCGGGAATAAATCGGCGAGATAGATGGTGATCGCGACCTGCTCGGCCACCAGCGCGTCGCGGTGGCGGATCGCCGGCACCTTGCCGAGCGGGTTGATGGCGAGATAGGCCGGCTGGCGCTGCTCGCCGGCCTTCATGTTGAGGACATGAAGATCATAGGGCGCACCCAGTTCCTCCAGCAGCACCCGCGTGCCGGTGGCGCGGCTTTGCGGCGAATAATACAATGTGATGCGCTTCGGATCGGTCATGGCGAGTCTCCATCTGGCCGGCTGGCGATGGCGTTGTAGCGGACCATACCTGACATCCTGTGTCAGGTATGGTTTAAGGGATCATGCGCGCGAGCCGGATGCTGTCGATCCTCACCACCCTCCAGGCCAGGGGGCAGGTCACCGCCCCTGAGCTCGCGGAGGCCTGCGAAGTCTCGGTGCGCACGATCTACCGCGACATCGACGCGCTCGCGGCGTCCGGCGTCCCCGTCTATGCCGACCGCGGCGCAGAGGGCGGCTATCGCCTACTCGACGGTTATCGCGTGCGGCTGAACGGGTTGTCGCAAAGCGAGGCGGAAGCGCTGTTTCTGACGGGCTTGCCGGGCCCGGCGGCGGCGCTCGGCCTGGATGCGGCGATGATCGCCGCACAGAACAAGCTGATGGCCGCCCTGCCCGCCAATCTGCGCGAAGACGCCGGACGGATGCAGGAGCGTTTTCATCTCGACGCGCCGGGCTGGTTTGGCGAGGCGGAAGAACCCAAGCATCTGCGCGCCATCGCCGGCGCGACCCTGCGCGGGACACTGATCAAGATCCGCTACCAGAGCTGGCGCGCCGAAAAGCAGCGCCGCGTCGCGCCGCTCGGTCTCGTGCTGAAAGGTGGCAGCTGGTATCTCGCAGGTCTGGTCGACGGCAGCGTGCGGACCTATCGCGTCGCGCGCGTGCTCGACTGCACCGCGCTCGACGATCGCTGTGAGCGGCCCGCCGGCTTCGATCTCGCAGCCTATTGGCGGGACGCAACGCTGCGTCTCGAGGCCGAGATGCATCCCAATGTCGCGATCGTTCGCCTGTCGCCCTTCGGCGTGAAACTGCTCGATGCGCTAAGCCAGCCTTACGTCAAAGCGCGTACGCAGCTCGAAGACACCGCAGATGCCGACGGCTGGCGCATAGCCAGAGTGCCGACCGGCAAGACGTCATGGCATGCCGCGGCCGAATTGTTGCGGCTCGGGCCCGAGGCCGAAGTGCTGGAGCCGGCCGATCTGCGCGAGAAGATGGCGGAGCTGACGCAAGCGATGGCCGCGCGTTATCGCGGGGCGACGGCGCGGAAAGCAGGACGGCGGCGCAACCCGCCGCGACCGACGAAACACTCCTGAAACACGATTCTCGCCTCGCTGCATGAACGCGTCCGCGTTTCGGCTCGACCGAGATGCAGGGACACAACAACGGCCCTTTGCGCCATACCGGAGAATGAAAATGTTTCGTAAGCTTGCACTTGGTCTGATCGCCGCCGGCTCGCTCGGCGTTGCCGCTCTCGCGCCCACCGCCGCGTCGGCCCACGGCTTCCACCATCATTTGGGTCACGGCTGGGGCTTTGGCGGCGTCTACGTCAACAGCGGCGTCAACAATTGCTATCAGGAGCGCGTCGTCCAGACCCGCCACGGCCTGCGCGTCCGCGTCGTGAACGTCTGCGCGTACGGGATCTACTGAGCACGGCATCGGCTGGCGCAACCCCGATCGCTCCGCGGCCGGGGTTGCGTTTCAACTCCTGCCGCGACTTCACCCCCGCGCGTACCTTCTATTGAACCTGGGCAGCATCGATCTGTTGATGGCCATTCCCCGGGACGGTAACCGCACCAGAATCCGCCATCGCCGGCGATTGCTGGCTCATCCAGGCCGTCCGTTTCGCCACAAATTCATTGCGTTGCGACACCCAGCTTTCGGCACGGGCGAGCCTCAAGGACGGGCTGAAGAAGAAGCCTTGAGCGACGTCGCAGCCCGCTCGCCGGATTCGCGCCAGCGAGTCCGCGGTCTCGACACCCTCAGCGACCACCTTCATGTTGAAAGCGCGTCCCAGGCCGACCGACGTCTCGATGATTTTCATCATGTCTTCGTCGTTTTCGCAGCCATTGACGAAGGACCGATCGATCTTGAGCTCACTGAATGGCAGCCTGGCCAGCGCAGCAAGCGACGAATAGCCCGTTCCAAAGTCGTCGATGGCAGTTCCGATGTTCTTGAGGCGCATCCGCACCAAAATATCCGCAGCTCGATCGACGTTCTCCATCGCGGTCGTTTCCGTAATCTCGATTGTCAGGCAATGCGCCGGCACCTGCTCCCTTCGCAAGACCTCCTCTATCCGTTCCGGTAATGCCAGGTCGGACAACAGGGATCCCGACACGTTCACGGCGATCGTGAAATCCGGATATCGATCGATCAGCTTGCGCCCCTGCGACATCGCCGAGGACAGGATCGCGTCGGTGAGCTCCGGCATCAGGCCGCATTGCTCGGCAATCGGTATGAAAGTCGCCGGCGGGACAATCCCGAATTCACGCGTGCGCCAGCGCGCAAGCGCTTCGGCTCCGACGACTCTGCCGCTTGCGAGCTCGACTTTCGGCTGAAACTCGACCACGAACTCGCCTTGGCGGATGCCTGCGGCGATGCGTTCCGGCGACACGTCGATCTGCGACGGTCGAACTTGCGCAGAAGCCCGCTCGCGTCTTGGCAACTGCAAGAGATCCTTCAATTCCTCCAGGTCCAGCGGCTTGGCGAGCGTGCCGATCACCGACAATCCCAAGCCTTCTGCTATGCGCCTGGTCGACTTCAGAACGCGGCCATCGCAGCCACTGATGACCACAATCGACATGTCGCGGAGACCCCGCTCGGCGACAAACCGGAGCAGTTCGATGCCATCGCGCACACCGAGCGAAAGATCGACGGTCATCACATCGAAGGGCTCTCTCGACAGGGCCGATTCAGCAAGCTCCAGCGACGGCACGACCAAGCAGTCATACCCGGCCTTCGCACCGACCTTGCCGACAATCATCCGTTGCACGAGATCATCGTCTACGACCAGCAGCCGCCCCAGCGGTTTGTCTGTCTAGCGGGGAAATTCTCGCATCACGCAATCTCCATGTTCGAGGCCAGCAAACCTGACCTCGCGAATTCGGTGTTTCCAATATTTTCTGCAATGCCGAGGTTGCGTCTTCAACCGCTTGCGGCGAGCCAGTCTCGTCGCGAGAGACGCTATGAGGGATGGCTAGACTTGTCGTGAAAAGCTTCAGCTAAAACGCGTACGACCTTGCAACACGCCGCTAACCAACGGCTGCGTCGGCCCACGACAGCGCCAAGCCCTTGATGCGGTTGGCTAACTTTTTTCGCGTTTGGGGCGCATGGAGAGCAAGGTATCGGAGTGCCCGCGGCGACCGCAATTCGCGCTTATCGCAGCGTAAAGATTCCAATCGGAAAGGCGCAAAAGCTTGTACCGATGACCGGACTGCTACGGATGTCGCAAAGCACTGCTGAGGCTGCCACCAACGGTTTGGCGAGCCGCAGTTAAGTCCCTGCCTGCCGCTGCCGGCGAAACCAGGCCCAGGTCTCTCGCGTCGTCCTGATGTAGCCGCGGCCGCGATGGACGATTTCGCCGTCGACGATCCCGTTCAGCTTCGGCAGCGCGTGGAACGGGATCGAGGGATAAGCGTGGTGCTCGACATGGTAGGGCATGTTCCACGCAACCCATTTGACGACCGCGCCGGTGTAGGTGGTGCGGGTGTTCTGGAATGCGCTGCGGGTACGCTCGCAGCCGGTGTGCTCGGCGTAGAGATAGGGCCGCAGGAAGAACTGCCCAATGATCAGCGGCACGATCCAGACCCAGAGCAGCAGCGCCGACGAGAACCATAGCGACAGCACGAGCAGCAGCGCATAGAGCGCGGCATAGGCGCGCGCCTCGGTAACGATGATGCCGCGCCTGTTCTCGGGAATCCAGGGCACGACGACCTTGCCGGTGACGGCATGGCTGAGCATCAGCCGCAGGCGTCCAACGACCTGAAGCAGGCCGCTATAGGCGATCGCGAGCTGCGTGTCCGATGTCGGCTTCACACCAACGATGAGTTCAGGATCCTTGTCTGGATCCTGGGTGTAGCGGTGATGGTCCCAGTGAAACAGGCAATAATATTCGTAAGGTTGTCCGATGATGAAGCCCGCGGGATAGCCGACCGCAAGGTTGAGGCCACGGCTCCTGAACGCGGTCTTGTGCGCGGTCTCGTGCAACGCCATGAACAGGAAGGCGACGAAATAGCCCTGCACCGCCATCAGCGGCAGCGCCCATAACACCCCCCAGGTCGAAGCGACCTTCCAGACCAACGCGCCGACCAGCGCGACCAGGCCGTAATGGCTGAGGCTTTTCGCGGCCCCCCTGAGATTGGAGCGCACCGACAATTCACGCAGCATAGCCGGCGTGAGCGGCTTCAGGCGGTGGCCGGGCTCTGAAACGGTCGCGTCGCTCATGATCGGAAACCTGTCTTACTTGCTGAGGAGCTCTGCGATCTCCGCCTTGATGAAGGCCTGATCGCGCGGATTGTTGACGGGGTTGCCGGCGCGATGGCCGTGCAACGACGGGATCGGATGCAGCACGGCCGATTTCGCGTTGACCAGCCGGCCGAGTTCGCCCTGGTTGTCGCTGACGTCGAAATAGCGATCGGTCGCGCCCGGCATCAGCAGCATGTGCGCCTTGATCGCACCGAGCGCGCGATCGAAATCTCCGTCGAATGCGGTGCAGCGGCTGACGTCGCCGTTCTGCCAGATGCCGATCTGCGCCAGGAGATCGTTGGCATCGCGCCGGGCAAACGCCGCGTCCCAGGTGCGGACGAGATAGTCGTCCAGCGAGGTGAAGCCTGCTTCGCGCCAGATCTCGTCGCGATAGAAACCGTGCGACATCGCCCAACCCGCGTAGACGCGCCCCATGGCGCGATAGCCTGCGACGGGCTTCTCGGCGAAGCGGCCGTCGCGGAAGGCGGGATCGGCGGTCAGCGCGGCCTTAACGCTTTCCAGGAAGACGTAATTATAGGGCGCGCAGCGGGCACTGCCGCAGACGACGGCCGCCCGCTCGACCATGTCGGGATGCAGCACCGCCCAGTGATAGGCCTGCATGCCGCCCATCGACCAGCCATAGACCAGGGCCAGCTTCGAGATGCCGAACCGCTCGGCGAGCAGCCGGTGCTGGACCGCGATGGAATCGTGATAGGTCACGACCGGGAACGGCGCGGCGGAATTCGACGGCGAAGACGACAAGCCGTTACCGAACAGATTCGGGATGATGATGAAGCAGCGTGTTGGATCGAGCACGCCGTCGGGGCCGATCAGCCACTCGGTGTCGGTGTGCTGCGCGCTGAACGAGGTCGGATAGAGAACGACATTGTCCTTGTCCGGACTGAGCGTGCCGTAGGTCTTGTAGGCAAGCTTGAGCGAGGGGAAGACGGCCCCGGACCGGAGCGTGACGTCCCCGGCCTCGAAGATCTCGTAGTCGCGCCCTGCCGTCATGGACCGAACTCCCGCTCACGCGGCAAGCGCGCCGCGGAAACAGCGATGCATCGATCATGCCGGTCCCGCAGACGCATCGTCGCGCCACGCTTAATAACTGTACTTATAGTCCACTTATTGTGGATCAGCAAGATAAATCCGGTCACGAACCGGCTCAGGCGATGCCGGCCAGATAGCGCGCGACAGAGGCCGCGAATGCGGCCTTGGCGCCTGCGGCGATGTTGCGACCCCACCAGGCGCCGTAGATCCGATCGAAGGCCAGCGGCTCGACGGCAGCCGCAATCCGTCGCACCGCGGCGGCATTGAGCGGCATGTAGTTCGGATAGGAGTACATGAAGCTGACGAAGCGGCGATCCATCGTCACCTGCGCAATATCGCCGGTGAGCAGCGCGCCCCTGCCGTCCGCACCACTCGCGTGGTGCAGGATGGTGGCGCCGGCGAAATGACCGCCGGTGCGCAGGAGCCGCACATCGTCGGAGATGCGATGGCTGTCGCCGGTCCAGTGCACGATCGAGGGATGCTGTCGCGTCACCCATTGGCGATCATCGGCGTGCAAATAGGCCGGCACCCCGCCGAACGCCTCGCTCCAGTCGGCGAGCGCGCCATAGTAATGCGGATGCGAGATCGCGATCGCCTTCAGGCCGCCGAGTGATCGCACATGCGCGACCGCCTCCGGCGTCGCCAGCGGCACGCAGTCCCACATCAGGCAGCCGTCCGCGAGCGGCACCAGCAGCGCGCGCTGACCGATGGCAAAGCTCGGCTCGAGCGCGATGCCGGTGAGGCCGAGATCGTCGCGGCAGACCATGCGGTGACGTTCCGCGAGCGCCTCGCGCGTGAGGAAAGTCTGCCCCTTCCAGCCGACGTATTGCCGTTCGTCCTGGCAAATTTGACAGGACGCGGGCGGATTTTCGCCATCCGGAAATTGCGCGCCGCAGGTTTCGCAGGTCCAGAGGGGCATGCCGTACTCCCAACAGAGACAATCCAACGTCAATACGGAATTGCTGGCGGGGACCGCAAGGCCCGAGGCCTGGAACCAACCCGATCAGCGCCCGTTAAAGTTTCGTCCGCGCCAGAACGATTGGCTGAAAGGATCATGTCCCACCCGCCGTATCCCGGCTGAGACCATGTTTTGGTATCGATGACATCGCGGTCCCCCTCCTCGTCTCGTATCTGGCCCCTGTTCGCTCTCAACTTCTTCATGGCCGACATGCAGTCGGGCATCGGCCCGTTCGTCGGTGTTTTTCTTCAAGAGCGCGGCTGGGCCAGCGGATTGATCGGCACCGCGATGACGATCGGCAATGTCGCGGGCATGCTGATCACGACGCCGATCGGCGGCTTCATCGACGCCAGCCGTAACAAGCGCATGTGGGTCGTCATTCCCGGCATCTGTGTGGTGCTCGCGTCCGCAATCATCCTGATCTCGCAGAATTTCTGGGCGGTGACATTCTCGCAGGTCGCGCAATCGCTGGCGAGCGCTGCGATCGTGCCGGCGGTCACCGGCATCACGCTCGGCATCGCCAAGCAGAAGGGCTTCAACGCGCTCAACGGCCGCAACCAGGCGTACAACCATGCCGGCAACATGGTCGGCGCTGCGCTGTCGGGCTATCTCGGTTACAAGTTCGGCTATGTCTCCGTGTTCGTGCTGGCGGCGATCTTCGGCGCCATCGCGATCGCCTGCGTGATGATGATCCCGGCCAAGGCGATCGACGATCGCGCCGCGCGCGGCAGCAAGGAGGACGATCCCGACAGCGCGCCGGACGCGTTCACGATGCTGCTCAAGCACCGTGCTCTGCTGGTGCTGGCAATGGCGCTCGCGCTGTTCCATCTCGGCAATGCCGCCATCGTGCCGCTCTATAGCCTTGCGGCGGTCGCCGAAGGCCAGGCCAACGGCCCGAGCTTCGTCGCGACCACCGTGGTGATCGCGCAGGGCGTCATGGTCATCACGTCGCTGATCGCAATGAAGGCCGCGAGCAAGCGCAACTACTGGCCTATCATCCTCGTCTCTTTCATGTTCCTGCCCATCCGCGGCGTGCTCGCCTTCTTCGTCACGGGATGGTGGGGCGTCGTGCCGATGCAGGTGCTCGACGGCATCGGCACCGGGCTCCAGACGGTTGCCGTCCCGGGCATGGTCGCGCGCTCGCTCAACGGCACCGGCCGCATCAATCTCGGCCAGGGTGCGGTGATCACCGTGCAGGGCATCGGCGCGAGCCTCAGCCCCGCGCTGGGCGGCTGGATCGCGCAATGGATCGGCTATGGCCCGACTTTCCTGCTACTCGGCGGTTTTGGCCTCGCGTCCATGGCGCTGTGGTTCGCGTTCGGCGCGGCTGTAAAGAAGTATTGAGGCCCGAACTTCTCAGCCGTCATTGCGATGTGGGGCGAGTTGCGCGGTGCGACACCCGCCGAACTCCACTCAACCAAACTCCACCACGATCTTGCCGAAGTGGCCGCCCTGCTGCATCAACCGCAGCGCATCGGGGACGGCTTCGAAGGCGAACACGCGATCGATCACCGGCTTCATCCCATTTCGCCCAATCGCGGCGGTCATGCCTTCGAACATGCGGCGGCTGCCGACAGAGAGGCCGATGACGTGCAAATTTTTGGAGAACAGGCTCGGGATCGCGATCTGCTGCGAGAAGCCGGAGAGCACGCCGATCACCAGAATGGTGCCGCCGATCCGCGCCGCCTCGAGCGACTGCGAGAACGTATCCTTGCCGCCGACCTCGACGACGTGGTCGACGCCGCCGCCGGTCCACTCTGCCGCGGCCTTGCCCCACTCAGGAACTGAGCGATAGTTGATGGTGTGATCGGCGCCGAGCGCACGGGCGCGTTCGAGCTTCTCATCGCTCGATGAGGTCACGATCACGCTCGCGCCTGCAAGTTTGGCGAATTGCAATGCGAAGATCGACACTCCGCCAGTGCCCTGCACCAGAACGGTATCGCCGGGCTGCACCTTGGCCTCCTCGAACAGCGCGCGCCAGGCGGTAAGACCGGCGCAGGGCAACGTCGCCGCTTCCTGGAAAGAGAGATGCGAGGGAATGCGGCTGACACCCTCGGCATCGAGCAACATGACTTCCTGCAACACCCCCGGACGCGTGCCGCCGAGCGCGTAGCGCCGGCTCGCGGCCGAGACCTTTCCATCGATCCACGATTGGAAGAACATCGGACAGACGCGGTCCCCGACTGCGACGCGGGAAACGCTATCGCCGACAGCGATCACCTCGCCCGCGCCGTCAGAGAACGGGATCAGCGGCAGTCTGGAGACGCCGCCCTTGCCCTGCACGGTCAGGAGATCGCGGTAGTTCAGCGATGCGGCCACCATCCGCACCGTGACTTGGCCGGGACCCGGCGCGGGTTCCGGTAGCTCGGCGAGCTCCATGCCCTCAATCGACCAGTCGCGCGCGATCTGCCAGACTTTCATGGTCAGGCGCTCCGCCTCAGGTCGCAAAATTCTTCTGGATGGCCTTGTCGAGCGTCTCGCCGCCGACGAAGCGCTGGCGGAGCTCGCGCTTGAGCAGCTTGCCGCTCGGGTTCTTGGGCAAGGCCTCGACGAAGATGACGCGCTTGGGCACCTTGAAATGCGCCATCTGGCCGGCGCAATGCTTGATGACCGTGTCCTCGTCGAGCTTCTCGCCGCTCTTGACCACGACGATCGCAGTCACCGCCTCGATCCAGCGCGGATCGGGCAGGCCTACCACCGCAACCTCAGACACTGCGGGGATGCGGTAGACCATCTCCTCGACCTCGCGGCTCGCGACGTTCTCGCCACCGGTCTTGATCATGTCCTTGACGCGATCGACCACGGTGATGTGGCCCTCTTCATCGACGGTGGCGAGATCGCCGGAGTGAAACCAGCCGCCGGAGAATGCCGCCGCCGTCTTGACCGGATCGTTGTAATAGCCGGAGAGCAGATGCGGCGAGCGGTGCACGATCTCACCCACCTCTCCGACCTTCACATCCTCCATCGAAGTATTGACCACGCGGGTCTCGACATTGAGCACGGGCTTGCCCGCCGAGCCCGCCTTGCGCAGCTGGTCCGCAGGACCCAGCACGGTCGCGAGCGGCGCGATCTCGGTCTGGCCGTAGAAATTCCAGAACTTCACGCTGGGCAGGCGCCGCTGGAGCTCGAGCAGCACCTCCACCGGCATGATCGAGGCGCCGTAATAGCCCTTCTGCAAGGACGACAAATCCGTCTTGTCGAAATTGGGCGAGCGCAGCATCGCGATCCAGATCGTCGGCGGCGCGAAGAACGACGTGATCTTGTGCGTCTGGATCAGTGACAGAATGTTGTCGGCCGCAGGCTTGCCTGTGATCACGCCGGAGGCGCCGAGATAGATCTGCGGCCCCAGGAACACGTCGAGCTGCGCGCAATGATAGAGCGGAAGCGCGTGCAGGAATTTATCGTCCACGCTCATGCCGCCGTCGATGATGCAGCTGACATACTGCCACATCACCGCTTCATGGGTCAGCATCGCGCCCTTGGGCAGCGACTCCGTGCCGCTGGTGTAGACGATCTGCGCGAGATCGCGGCTGTCGACGGACGCCTCGAGGTAAGAGCCATCGGGGCTGAGGAGATCGTCGAAGGTGGTGAGACCCGCGGGCGCCGTGGCGGGATCCTCGCCCGGCAGCCAGATCATCTTCTCGACCGCGCAATCCCGGGCGCTGGCCGCGCGCGCAGACTCGACGAAATCAGGGCCGGCCGCGAGCAGCTTTGCGCCGGAGCTTTTCAGGATGAAATTGATCTCGTCCGGATTGAGCATAAAGTTGATCGGCACCAGCACCGCGCCGATCCGGGCCAGCGCGAACCGGAGCACCGCAAAGGCGTGCGAATTGCGCGAAAGCACGGCGAGGCGGTCACCCTTTTTCACGCCGAGGCCAAGCAGGCCGCGGCCGAGCCGATTGCAGATCGCGTCCATCTCGGCAAAGGTCCAGCTCACATCGCCGCAGCTCACGGCGAGCTTGCCCAGATCGCGGCCCGCCGCACGGCGCAGAAGGTCGCCGATGGAATGCTCGCGGGCCTTCGAGATGGTGGCTGCGATATCGCCGGTCATTTCCGTTCCCCAGAATTTTTCTCTTGGCGTGAGGGCCGCCCTGAGCACAGGTCAGGCCACGGCATTCACGCGCTTCTTGTCTTTGCAAAAGCGTAGTCGGCGCGAACGGCCGCGTCAAATCAGCGAGCGCGGCGCCCTTACGCAAGAGTTGAGCTCAGAGCTTGTGCCCTTTCTGGCGCAGCGCCTCGATGAGGCGCAGCTTCAGCTCGTCGGCCGTCTTCTGGCTGACGTCCTGGCCGATCTGCGCGCTTGCCTGCGCCAGCGCATCCGACTTCTCCAAAAGTTTCTTCCCGGCCGGCTGGACATAGAAGGCCTCGATCTGGCGCAGCTCGTCGACGCTGAAGCTCTGGGCATAGAGGGCGGCGACCTGGTCGATCATCGAGCTGAGGGCCGGGGTGTAGATCTCGGAGCCGGGTGCCGTCACCGCGTCATAGTCGCGCTCGATCTCCGGCCTGTCCTGCGCGACCACGGGCCTCAGCTTGAGCAGGAGCTGCGGCAACAGGGCGCGATACTGATCCGCGATCTTCAAGGTGACCACGAGCTTGCGCGCCGCGCTCATCGCCTCCGGCGACGGTGCTTGCGCCGACGCACCAGAGATCAGGAGCAGGAGGGTGGCGGCGATCGTCAACACAAGTCTGGACATAAACCTCTCCGTTGGACCTCTCGACGAAATGCCGGCCGGTGATACTCAATGACCCGCGGGCGCCACGGCAGACCTGTCCGCAGGCGCGCTTTCCAGCGCGGTGTCGGCCTCCTCGACCTCCGTCACCTTCACGAACAGGTTCGGCACCCGTTCGGCCCGATCGAGCACCCAGGCGACTGCGATCATGATGACGATGCCGACGACGGAGACCGCGAGCTGCTCCCAGACGCCCCTGGTGTATTGCGTCAGGATCCAGTGCGCCGAGAACGACAGGAAGACGCCGAGGCAGAAGATCGGCAGCGAATGCTGACCGCAGAGGATCACAGGGCGCAGCCAGGCCCCGTGCAAGGTCCGCCATTTGCGCGAGACGAGATGAGTTACCCAGATCGCCAGCGCCAGGAAATGCGTGAACCGCAGCATGTCGAGGTCGGTCTTGTCGATCGGGTAGATCGCCTTGATCATCCATTTCGGGATCAGGGCTTCGAGCGCAGGGACGTGCCAGGTCATCACGATCAGCAACGCGAAGGCGAGCCAGGCGGCGGCCAGCGCCATCGCCGCCTTCGACCACACCCATGTCGCGATCTTGTCGATCTGGCCGACGCCGCACCAAGCCGCGAACACGAACATCAGCTGCCAGCAGAACGGGTTGAAGTACCAGGTCGTGCCGGGCGGATAGGAGGCGATGTTCCAGTTGAACCAGCGCGACAGCACGTAGAGCACCACGGACGCGGCGAGCGTCAGGTTCGGCCGGCGCACCAGGCACCACACGATGAAAGGCGAGGCGAACACCAGCGTGATGTAGAGCGGCAGCACGTCGAGATTGACCGGCTTGTACTTCAGCAGGATCGCCTGCCCGATCAGCTCGTCCGGATGCGACAGGAAATTGAACACGTTGAATTCGTGCTCGTACATCGGATTGTCGAAGCGGCGCGCGGTGCGGGCGATCTGCGCCGTGAACAACAGGAACAGCATGATGTGGGCGACATACATCTCGACCGCGCGCCGCCACAGACGCTTCAGCGCGGCGAGAAACCAGCCGCCGGCGACGATCGGCCCGTAGATCCAGCCGACCAGATAACCGGAGATGAAGACGAAGAATTCGGCGGCGTCGCTGAAGCCGTAATTGCGCAAGGTCAGCCAGGCCACGACGTCGTGCGGGATGTGGTCGAGGAAGATCATCCACAGACCGATGCCGCGGAAGAGATCGAGCCGCAGGTCGCGCTCGACCGGCGCGAGCAGCGCCGACTGGTCCCGTGTGATCATGGCCCCGCCTCGTTCGGTGGGCGTCGCGCCGTCGCGGCGCCGAAAAATCGGATGCTAAAAAATTGAAATCAAAAGTCACCTGGCCGAGCGGCCAGGGCCGACGGTAGCCGACCTTGCTGCGCGTGCAAGGGCATAGTCATCGGAGCGGGCCCGCACGAGCGGGCCTTCCTCCGCGCTGCACCATGAGGGGCCCTTCGAAATAAAAGGGCGAAAACAACCCCATGCACAGTAGCTAACTCCTTGCAATGCCTGCTGGATTTATTTGACGCGTCGGGCAGATTTCGGCCGCGATGGCAGCCGGGCCGCCGCTGCCGTCAGCTGAGCTCGTCACCCGTCGCCTGGATCTCGTTGAGCATCGCCTCGGCCTTGTGCTGCAGCGGCAGCGCGCCGCTTTCGGCGGCGATCGCGATGGTCGCGCGCAAGGCGCCAAGGATGGCCGCCTTGGCCTCCGGACCCGACGGCGGCGTCACCATGGCTTCGCCGAACAGAGCCTCCGCCTCCAGGCCCGAGAACCCCTGTTGCCGCGCGGTGTTGCGCGCCTCGCGCAGCATGTTCTGCGCGGCCTGGACGTCGCCGAGGCGGTGGGTGGCGAGCGCCAGGTAGATCGAGCTGCGCAGCACCGCCGAGGTATAGCCGACCGCCTTCGCCTCCTCGCGCGCCTCCGTCAGCATGCCGCGCGCGCGGTCGAACAGCCCCTGCTCCAGATAGGCCATGCCGAGATGGCAGGCGAGCACCGGCACGAACAGCCGGATGCCGTGCTTCTGCGCCAGGACAAAACCGTCCTCAAGAATGGCCGCGGCCGCCGCCGGCTCGCCGCGGCCGAGCTTCAGCCAGCCGCCGCTATAGGCCGCGGCGACATGGTCGTAGGGGCGACCCGTTTCCTCCGCGATCGCTGCGGCTTGCTGCTGGAGCTGCTCGGCGGCATCGAACTCACCCATCACGGTGTGGGTGAAGCTTTTCATCATGCAGCAGAGCAGGAGGGTGTATTTCGGGGGCGTGCCGAACGGCGCACTCGCGTCCGGGCCCATCAGATGGGCACGGGCTCGTGCGATAGTCCGCTCCGCCTCACGATAGCGCCCGGCAAGAAAATAGGCCTGCCCGAGATTGTATTGCGCAAGGTTGCGCCAACCGGGATTGCCGGACTCTTCGGCGAGACCAACGACCTCCTCGCCAAGAGTAACGGCCTCCGCAGGCGTCCCATAGAAGTTCTGCCCACCCGCCATGACCGTCTTGGCGGCAACCCTTCTGCCGACATCATTGATCTCGCTGGCCCGCTGGTCAGCTTCCTTTCCCAGATCGACCCACTCGGCAACCCGACCGGACCAGATGAACGCCATGCGCGCCTCCATCCGGAGATCAATGGCATTCGTCTCCCTCGAACTGGTTATTGGCGTCTTGTCGAGTGAACTCATCGCTGTCCGGAAGTAGTCGACCGCGTCGGCATATGCCGAGCGCAAAAGACACTTCTGCGCGGCGCTTCTCCCGTAGTTGAACGCCTTGGGCCAGTCCTTCGCACGCATTGCGTGGTAGCAGAGGGCGTCAGGATCATCTCTCAATATGTCGTCGTTCTCGAATGCCGCGAGAACCCGCGCATGCACGCTCTCGCGGACCTTTTCGACCATCGATTCGTAGGTCACCTGGCGAACCATCTCGTGTCGAAACTCAAGCGAGTCCGCGATGTCGCTATCGATCCTGACCAGCAGCTCGGCCCGATCGAGCGCTGCAAGGCAATCCCGGAGGGCATCTTCGGGCAACTCTGAGACTCTCCGCACGACGGCTTCACTCGATCGCGGCCCCAATGCGGCAGCAACCTGCAAAACCAGGCGCTCCTGCCTCGACACCCGATCGAGTCGCGCCGCAATCACGCCTTGGATACTTGTGGGAATACCTAGCTCTTCTATCGGACGCACCAGGGCCAGATCACCCCACTGGCCGCGAAGTGTGCCGTTATCCTTCAGACCACGGCAGACCTCCTCGATGAACAGCGGAACGTTGGCCGTGTGAGAGATGATCCGGTTCTTCAAGCCTGCATTTGTCACGGACGTGCCGAGCATGTCAGCCAACATGGCCATTCCGGATTCATCATCCAGTGACCGCATCGCGATCACTTCTGCATGACAACGCGCGATCCATTCCGGCATTCCGTTCGGCCTGCTCGTGAGGAAAACAAACAGATTCGGCACCTGTAGCGACGCTATGGCGGCAATGACCGTGTCGCTGGCTCGATCAACCCAGTGCAGATCCTCGATGAGAAGAACGGTGCCGCTGTGACGGGCCACGCCTTCCAGGATTGCGCAGCTTGCCTCCGAAATCGCCCGCCCCCGCGCGTAGGGCTCCAATTCGCTCCAACGCGGATCGGAAATGGGCAAATCCAGCACCGCGTCGATTGCAAACTGATGGACCGCCGACAATTCCTTTCGAGGGTCTGCCAGGCGATCCGAGTCCCTGGAGACTGCCTCCAGGAGGGAAAGCACCAGTCGTTTCAGGGTGCTAAATGGCGCGCCTTGAAGATTTGGGCTGCATTCGACGTCGAGCAACCGCCAGCCGTCAGCCCTGAGGCCCTGCGCAAATTCATGCGCAAGCCGCGACTTTCCAATGCCCGCATCCCCCATCAGCAGAACCGTCTGCCCGCTGGTGACAACCTTCTCCGCAGCGCGCCATAGCAGCGCCCGCTCCGTCGTCCGGTCGACAAACCGGGAGACGCTACGAGCGCGACGCACCCGCCAGCTCGAAAGATCGCTCGCTCCAATGATCCGATAGACCGGCAGAGCTTCGTTGAAGCCGCGCAGAGTCTTGCGGCCAAGAAAATCAAAGCGGACATGTCCGTCCGCAAGCTTCTGGCAGGCTTCGGACACGTAGATCTGGTTCGCCTCGGCTGCCGTCTCCAGCCGCGCGGCCAGATGCTGGGCGGCGCCGCCGATCTCGTAGACCTTGGAAAATTCACTGGCGACCATGTAGGCCACCACATGACCCGAGTGGAGGCCGACCCGGACCTGAAGTCCTGGATCGCCCAGACTGCCAACGCGCCGGACCAGCTCGATGGCCGCGTGGCAGGCCAGGGGGGCGTGGTTGTCGTCGGCGATCGGGGCGCCGAAGACGGCAGCCAACCCGTCACCCAACTCCTTGCTGACGATGCCGCCGAACTGGCGCACCGCGCCTCTCATCGCCGCAAGAGCCGGTTCGAGGCGCGATACCGCCGCCTCCGGCTCCAGCTCGGCAACAAGACCCGTGGAGTCGACGACATCGGCGCGCAGAATGGTCACAAACCTTCGTTCGCTGTCGGGATCGACGCGCTGGCGGACCGCCGCCCCGCATTTGGAGCACCAGCTGTCGTCCGGACCGATCGCAGACTGACACGTGAAGCAATTCATTCCTGCGCCTCAAAGGCCGCGGTCATTCTGTCGACCAGAACCGCAAGCACCTCTCGATAAGAATACCTGTCGAAAGCCTCTTAGCAATCGCGCTCGCTCCCTCACCGTTAGCGGGGCACGGTGCAGTTGGCGATCTGGACGAAACACAGTCCTGAGTGGTAGCGTAAGCAAATCCCAACAAAGATGGGGCACATATTCGAGGGCGCGAGGATTGGCCAAGCTGACCGGCGTCGCTGGAGTTGTACGTATTTTCGCGAAGCCAAGAACATATTGAGGGAAAAGGCGATGGGCTCAAGAACTTATACCGGGGCTTCATTCAAAGATTTGATGAACGACAACTATTTCCCGCTGGAAAACATGCAGCGGAGCGTGGACATCCTCAAGGCGTCCCCGGACATCCACCTGCCGACCCTGGAATACGGGCAGTATCACCTGATCCTGACGCCGGCGGACAAATGGCCGGATGGGAGCGCGGCATACTGGCACAAGGAAAAGGGCCGGGCTCGCGTCGATCTTAGCACCCAACCCAACACGATCCCATTGTCCAAAGACGAGCCGGGCGTCATCCCTTTGACGCGATGCGATCTGCTCGATGCCTGCGTGCGGAAATGCTTCAACTCCGAGCCGCCGATCCCGATGAAGACGAAGATCATCACGCACAAGGCGAACGACGCCTATGCGCACCGGCATGAGATTCGGCTGGAGTGGGAATATCGCGATGGCGAGGATAAGGCCCCGACGCTGCTCTATCTGACGATGGTCTGCCCGCACAGGGACTGATCTTCGGAGCCATTCTGCTTCCTCCAGAAAGATCATCTTCGCCCGCGCGCTACGAGCGCGCGGGTTAGAGCATCCGGCGTGTCCGTGACACGTCGCGCCTGTCCCATCTTCCGTCATGGGCTTGTCGTACGAAAATGATTCGCTGCCTCCTGAACCATGACAGGAGCGGCCGATGCCCATTGGACTGCTGGAGGTCGAAGGCACCATCGAGGTCAAGCAGTTCTGGCCGGAGGGGCGGTCGGATGCCGACACCACCAAGGTCGTGGTGGCCGTCGCGCCCGACGCGATCCGCTTTCGCAAGAACGACAGCTCGGCGTTCCAGCCGACCCATGTCTTCGACAACGCCAAGGTCAAGGGCCGAACCAACACGGCACCGATCAAGAACGGCAAGCTCACTATCCGCCTCCAGGGCATCGACGCGCCGGAGCTGCACTACCAGCCCTCGCCGCTCTCGACCGCGGAGAAGAAGGGGCTGACCGACGCCAAGCGGCAGGCCTATCACGAGGTCACCCATTCCTACCGGCAATTCCTCGGCGCCACCGCGAGCAAGGCCCTGCATGATTTCCTCAGCAGCGCCGGCGAAGCGACGCTCGCCTGCCGGGTCTTCACCCATGTCGATGCGCCGAACGAGGTGTTCGACACCTATGGGCGCCTGGTCGGCGACATCGAGGTGACGGTCAGCGGCCACAAGGTCGACATCAACCACTGGCTGGTCGAGCAGGGCTTTGCCTATCCGACGTTCTACTCCTCGATGAACGACGACGAGATCAAGGCTTTCCTCGCGCCGGCCAAGACCGCGCGAACGAGGAAGCTGCCGGTCTGGAAGCACCTCGCCAGGACGATTCCCGCCTTCGACTTCGACCTGCGCGAACCCAAGACAAACGAGACCGACGTGCTCGCGACCGACAAGGGCCCGGTGATCATGCCAAAGCTCTACCGCCGCTACGCCAATTGGTCGGCGCGCAAGAAGGCAAAAGTGACGAGCCAGAATTTCCAGAAGTTCTTGGGCGAAGGCTCCGGTGGCAAGCCCGACACCTGCTACGAGATCGACGACTTCCTGGAGAACGGCGTGCACTCGGCGACACCGCGCAATTTTGCGGAGTTCGTCGAGGGCGGAAAGACGATCAAGTTTCAGCCGGAGGGACTGGTGTTCGGCGAGGCACCGTCGATGCTGGTCGGGGCGGACGGGAAGGCGATTACGGGGTTTTGAGAGGCGCGCGATAAAGATGGCCCGCACGGCGCGGGCCATCTCCTCATCGAAACCCTTAAGCTTTGCGCTCCGTCAGCGCAGGCCGCCTGTCACATGCAGCGTCTCGCCCGTGACGTACGACGCGTCGTCCGAAGCGAAGAAGGCCACCGCGGCAGCGATCTCCTCGACCTTGCCGATGCGGCCGAGCGGGGTGGTGGATTCGATCCAGTTGCGCATGTCACCTTCGTGCAGGCCGGCCGAGACGACGCCTTCGGTCGCGATCATGCCCGGGTTGACGGCGTTGACGCGGATCTTGCGCGGCGCCAGCTCCTTCGCCAGGACGGCGGAGATTGCATCCACCGATGCCTTGGTCGCGGTGTAGACGGCTGTGTTCGCCGGCGCGATGGTCGATACGCCGGAGCTGATGTTGATGATGCTTCCGCCATTGGCGTTGAAGTGCTTCGACGCTTCGCCCGAGACCAGCAGCAGGCCAAGCACATTGAGGTCGAATTGCCTATGGAAATGCTCGGGCGTGATGGCCTCGAGCGGGGCGAATTCGTAAATGCCCGCGTTGTTGACGAGGATATCGATCGCGCCGAACGCCTTTACGGTCTCTGCGACCACGCTTGTCACGTCCTTGGCGTCGGCCAGATTGCCGTGGACCGCGACGGCTTTGCCACCCTTGGCGACGATGGCGGCGACCACGCGGTCGGCGGCCTGCTTGCTGGAGCTGTAGTTGACGGCAACCGCCGCGCCTTCGGCCGCGAGCCGCGCGGCGATTTCGGCGCCGATGCCTTTGGAAGCGCCGGTCACGAGCGCAACTTTTCCTTCGAGTCTCTTGGTCATCACATATTCTCCACCGTCCGGCACGACGCCGATATTCAATAGTTCAATACTAGTGAACTATTGAATGAGTTCAAGGGAGGTGCTATATTTTGTTCATGGTGCAGTTCGTTCACCCACCGCGGAGCGAGATTTCACTGGCTGGGGTGCTGGGAGCGCTCGCGGACCCTATGCGGCTGCGGATCGTCAAAAGCCTGGCCGCACAGAGCGATTGCATGTCGTGCACCGAGGCGGCGCCTTGCCCCGACATGGCGAAGTCGACCCTGTCGAACCATTTTCGTATCCTGCGCGAGGCCGGCCTGATCCGGACCTCCAAGCAAGGCGTCCAGCACCGCAATGTCCTGCGCGAGGAGGACATCAATGCGCGGTTTCCGAAGCTGCTGAAAATGATCCTGAGCTATCCAGAGTGAGGCGTTCCCCCACTCTTGCGCAAGGTGCGGCCGACGTTTCCACCGCACCACGCCCAAAACAAAAATGGCCCGCATGAAGCGGGCCATTTTCGGATCGGGACCGGTAAGGTCCGAACTTGGTTGCGGGGATAGGATTTGAACCTATGACCTTCAGGTTATGAGCCTGACGAGCTACCGGGCTGCTCCACCCCGCGTTAACCGTTGCTTTGCCCTCGTGAAAGTGCCGGGGACGGTGAATGAAGGGCCGGCGCTGTTCGCGTGGCTTGCTTCGTCCGTCCCGAAGGCTTCCTTGGAAGGCAACCCCGGGCAAAGCCCGTTGGGTGCGGGCGGTATGTACCAACCCGGGCTGCCTTTGGAAAGGGCTGCGGGGACGTTTTTTTCGAACTTTATGACAGCGCGGTGGACGAATTTGCGGCCCGTTTGGCCCGCCCTTGCCAGAAGTTCCACAAGGGGCCAGCTTGCGGCCACAAAACCAGGCGGAAACGCCACTTCAAGGGGAGAACGCCATGGACCTCGGCTTGGATCGCCCCTTGGATCGCCCCCCGCCGAGCGCCCCGCTTCGGGGCCTCGAAGACGCCTGCCATGCCATGGTCGCGCGGTCGCGGGCCGAGCCGGCGCCTGGCCTCGCCGAGCGGCTCGACCGGCTGGCGCGGCTGCGCACTGTCGTCGCGGACAACGAGGAGCGCTTCCGGCAGGCGATCTCGGCCGATTTCGGCCACCGCTGCGCGGTCGAGACCACCATCGCCGAGACCATGATGGTGTTCTCCGAGATCCGTCATGCCACCAAGCACCTCAAGAGCTGGATGGCGCCGCAGCGCGTTTCGACGGCGCTGCAATTCCTGCCCGCGCGCAATCGGCTGATGCCGCAGCCGCTCGGCGTCGTCGGCATCATCGCGCCCTGGAATTATCCGCTGCAGCTGACGCTCGCGCCCGCGATCGGCGCGCTCGCCGCCGGCAACCGCGTCATCATCAAGCCGAGCGAACACGTCGCCCACTTCTCCGCGCTGCTGAAGGAGACGGTCGCGCAAAAATTCGATCCTGCGGAGCTGCTCGTCACCGGCGTCGAGGACGAGATCGCAAAAGCCTTCGCAAGCTTGCCGTTCGATCATCTGGTGTTCACCGGCTCGACGCGAGTGGGGCGGCTGGTGGCGGAGGCCGCGGGGCGTAACCTCACGCCCGTCACGCTCGAGCTCGGCGGCAAGTCGCCTGTTATCATCGACGCCTCGGCCGACCTCGAAGAGGCCGCCGGGCGCATCGCCTACGGCAAGCTGCTCAATGCCGGGCAGACCTGCATCGCGCCGGACTATGTGCTGGTGCCCGAGCGCTCGTTGCAGGCCTTCGCCGAAAAAATGCGGGCGCAGATGCGGCGCATGTTCGGCACCGACCCCGCCAACAAGGACTACACCTCCGTGATCTCCGACGGGCATTATGCGCGGCTGGAAAATCTCGTCGCGGACGCGGCACGTCGCGGCGCAAAGATCCTGCAGCCGGCGAAGGCGGACGATCCCAACTGGAAGGCACACCGCAAATTCCCGCCGACGCTGATCGTGGGCGCGACCGCAGACATGGCGGTCATGCAGGAGGAGATTTTTGGACCGGTACTCCCCGTGCTCGGCTATCGCGAACCGGCCGACGCCATCGCCTTCGTCAACGCCCGCGACCGGCCGCTGGCGCTGTACTGGTTCGGCAAGGACCGCATTGCGCGCGACGAGGTGCTGGCGCGCACCGTCTCCGGCGGCGTCACCATCAACGACTGCCTGTTCCACTTCGCGCAAATCAACCAGCCGATGGGCGGCGTCGGCGCATCCGGCACCGGCGCCTATCACGGCGAATGGGGCTTTCGCACGTTCAGCAAGCTGAAGCCGGTGTTCTATCGCTCGAAATTCAACCGCCTCGCCGACCTCTATCCGCCCTATGGCGGCAAGATCGCGCGGCTGGAGAAGATGATGCGGTTCATGTCGTAGGGGTGGTCGTTCCGGGGCGCGAAGCGAACCCGGAACCTCGAGATTCCGGGTTCATGCTCCGCATCGCCCCGGAATGACGATAACGGGAGAAACATCAGTGACTGACACATTCGATTTCGTCGTCGTCGGCGCGGGCTCCGGCGGCTGCGCGGTTGCGGGGCGGCTGTCGGAGGACGCGGGGACATCCGTGGCGCTGCTCGATGCCGGCGGTCGGAACGACAATTGGCGGATCACCACGCCGTTCGGACTCGCTTTGCCATACAAGGCAGCGAACTGGGCCTTCGATACCGTGCCGCAGAAGGGATTGAACGGCCGTATCGGCTATCAACCGCGCGGCAAGGGGCTCGGCGGCTCCTCGGCGATCAATGCCATGGTCTACATCCGCGGCAACAAATGGGACTACGACCACTGGGCCTCGCTCGGCAATGCCGGCTGGTCGTACACGGACGTGCTGCCCTATTTCAAGCGCTCGGAGAACAACACCGATTTCGACGGCGCGTATCATGGCAAGGGCGGCCCGCTGCATGTCAACAGGCTGCGCTCGGACAATCCGATCCATGATGTCTTCCATCAGGCCGCGCGCGAGGCGCAGTTCCGCATCCGCGAGGACTTCAACGAAGACGACCACGAAGGGCTCGGCAGCTACCAGGTGACGCAGCATCATGGCGAGCGCTGGAGCGCAGCACGCGCCTATCTGCATCCCTACATGGACAAGCGCGCCAATCTGCGTGTCGAGACCCAGGCGCATGCCACGCGCATCCTGTTCGAAAGCGGGCGCGCGGTCGGCATCGAATATGTCCAGGGCAAGCAGACAAGGCAGCTGCGCGCCCGCCGCGAGGTGGTCCTCGCCTCCGGCGCCTTCCAGTCACCGCAATTGCTGATGCTGTCGGGCATCGGCGATAGCGAGGCG
This sequence comes from Bradyrhizobium sp. MOS002, assembly GCF_003020115.1. GTDB lineage: Bacteria > Pseudomonadota > Alphaproteobacteria > Rhizobiales > Xanthobacteraceae > Bradyrhizobium. The sequence goes on along the minus strand of NZ_PYFX01000002.1, from coordinate 345,224 downwards.
CTTGCCGCGCACGGGATCGGCGTCGTGCATCACCTGCCGGGCGTCGGGCGCAATCTGCAGGATCATCCGGATTTCGTGTTCGTCTACGCCTCCGACTATCCGCACTTCGTCCACTCGTCGCTCGGTCGGCTGCCATCCCTGCTTCGCGCCATCCAGCGATACCGCCGGGAGCGGCGCGGCCTGATGACCACCAATTTCGCCGAGTGTGGCGGCTTCCTGAAGACCCGAGCCGATCTCGACGTGCCGGACATCCAGCTGCACTTCGTCATCGCGATGCTCGACGATCATGGTCGCAAGAAGCACAAGGAGGCGGGCTTCTCATGCCATGTCTGCCTGTTGCGACCGAAGAGCCGCGGCAGCGTCTGGCTGAAAAGCGCCGATCCGCTGGCAGCGCCGATGATCGATCCGAATTTCTTGGGCGAGGCGGAGGATCTCGAGACGATGGTCGCGGGCTTCAAGACCACGCGGCGACTGATGGAGACGCCTGCGCTGCGCGCGCTGCAGAAGAAGGACATGTTCACGTCCAAGGTGAGAACGGACGACGACATCCGCGCCATCCTGCGCGCGCGTGTCGACACCGTCTATCACCCCGTCGGCACCTGCAAGATGGGCACCGACGCGATGGCCGTGGTCGATCCGGCGTTGAAGGTGCACGGCATGGAAGGCCTGCGCGTCGTCGACGCCTCGATCATGCCGACACTGATCGGCGGCAACACCAATGCGCCGACCATCATGATCGGGGAGAAGGCGGCGGATATGATCAGGGGTGAGATGCGGTAGCGTGAAGCTGCTGCGTCATTCTCCACTGTCGTCCCGGCGAAGGCCGGGACCCATAACCACCGAGTTTGGTTTGGCGAAGATAGGTCGTGACCAGTTCGCGCTAATAACTCCCACTCGGCGCATGGGTCCCGGACACCGCCGGGACGACAGCGGTGTGCTCAATTCAACAAGAACCCGCCGTCCACCGTCACCACGCTGCCCGTCATGTACCGCGAGGCCTTCGAGGCCAGCAGCAGGATCGCGCCGTCGAGATCGGACTCGGCGCCGATGCGGCGCTGCGGGATGCGCTTGGTCAGGCGCTCGCCTGGCGGCGTCGACCAGAACGCATGGTTCATTTCGGTGTCGATATAGCCGGGTGCCAGCGCGTTGATGCGGATGTTCTGCCCCGCGAGCTCCAGCGCCATCGCCTTGGTCGCCTGGATGATGCCGGCCTTGGAGATCGCGTAAGGCGACAGCGCCTTCAGCACGCCGGTGCCGAGCACGGAGGCGATGTTGACGATGTTGCCTTCCTGCTTGCGCCCGATCATGCGACGCGCGATCTCGGTCGCCAAGAAATAGGCGCCCTTGAGATTGGCGCCGATCACCGCGTCCCAATCGGCCTCGGTCTGCTCGGTCGCGAGCTTCTCGATTGCGATACCGGCATTGTTGATCAGGACCGTGACCGGGCCGAGCGCGGCTTCCGCTTCATCGACGGCCCTGGCGATCGATGCGGTGTCGGTGACGTCGAGCGCGACGGCGGCGGCGCGGCCGCCCTTGCCGCGGATCTCGTCTTCCAGGCTCTTCAGCTTGTCGGTCTGCCGCGCCGCGAGCGCGACGGCCGCGCCATGCGCCGCCAACACCCGGGCAAATTGCCGCCCCAGCCCCTGGCTCGCACCCGTGACGAGGATGGTTTCCTGACTGACGTCGAATAGGTCTGACATGACGCTTTCCTTGACGCTTTCCTTGGGGCGATCCCTGAGCTTTGGGCCATCAATACAGACGATTTTAACGATCTGAAACCGGAATGATCGGTTCTGCGTTCACTCGTTCCATGGCAGGCTCCCGCGCATGAACAGTTTCGATCTCGCCGTCTATGCGGCGTTCGCCATCGCGATCGGCTTCGGTTTCAGGACCGGCCTGCTCGGCAGCGCCATGACGATCCTGGCCTATCTCCTCGCCGCTCCCATCGCGGTCGCGCTGATGCCGCTGATCGTGCCGCAGGTCGCGGGCAATCCGAATGCGCCAATACTGCAGAACTGGATCTGGTTCTTCGGCATCTTCGTGGTGGTCGGCATGCTGTTTGGATATCTCGGCCGGCTGGCGCTGAGCGATACGATACGGCAGGCCGGCATCGGCGATCGGCTCGGCGGCGCAGCCCTCGGCGCCATCAGGGTCGGCCTCGTCGCCACGACGCTGGTGCTGGTGTTCGACCAGATCGTGCCCGCCAACCGCCAGCCGCCGTTTCTCGCCGGCTCGCACCTGCGGCCGCTGTTCTCGATGGTGGGCCAGATGGGCTTCAAGTCGCTCCCGCCGGAGGCGGCCTCCGCGATCGACCGCCTCAAGCAGGAGCGGCGCATCTAGCTCATTGTCCGGACATGATCTTTCCGGAAAACCTCTGCACACTTTTCGCTAACGGGCCCTTCGGGTCCGGATCATGCCCGCACATTTGCATCGCCGCGCAAGCCTGCATGCATTTTGATGCGAGCCCGTCCCTTATCAGCGGCGCCAAGGTTGGCTAGAGTGGCGGCTCTAAAAACCTGCCTGACATTACGGGAGTGAAACAGTGGATCTTGGGATCAAAGGCCGCCGCGCCATCGTCTGCGCATCCAGCAAAGGCCTCGGACGCGCCTGCGCCATCTCGCTGGCCGAGGCCGGCGTTCACGTCACGCTGACCGCGCGCGGCGCCGAGGCCCTGAAGAAGACGGCCGACGACATCCGCAAGGCCTATCCTGATGTGACTGTTACCGAGATCGTCGGCGACATCACGACGCCGGCGGGCCGCGAGGCGGTGCTGAAGGCCTGCCCCGAGCCCGATATCCTGATCAACAATGCCGGCGGCCCGCCGCCCGGCGATTTCCGCAACTGGACCCGCGACGACTGGATCAAGGCGATCGACGCCAACATGCTGACCCCGATCGAGCTGATCAAATCGACCGTGGACGGCATGATGGCGCGCAAGTTCGGCCGCATCGTCAACATCACCTCGGCCGCGGTGAAGGCGCCGATCGACATCCTCGGTCTCTCCAACGGCGCCCGCGCCGGCCTCACCGGCTTCATCGCCGGCCTGTCGCGCAAGACCGTGATCAACAACGTCACCATCAACGGCTTGTTGCCGGGCCCGTTCGAGACCGACCGCCTGCGCAGCACCGCGAAGGGGGAATCCGAGAAGCGCGGCATCACGCCGGACCAGGTTCTGGCCGAGCGCGCCAAGCTCAACCCCGCGGGCCGCTTCGGCGACCCCGACGAGTTCGGCTATGCCTGCGCCTTCCTGTGCGGCAGCAGGGCCGGCTTCATCACCGGTCAGAACCTTCTGCTCGATGGTGGCGCTTTCCCGGGAACCCTGTGAGGGCAGTCTGGTACGAGGACACAGGACCGGCGGCGGACGTGCTCACCTATGGTGAGATGACGACGCCGGTCGCCGGCCCAGGCGAAGTTCGTATTCGCCTGGAAGCCTCCGGCGTCAACCCGGCCGATGTCGGCCGGCGCGGCGGCAGCTATCGCGCGAAGGAATTTTCGCGTGTCATTCCGAACAGCGATGGCGCGGGCTTTATCGACCAGATCGGCGATGGCGCGACGCGGTTCAAGATCGGCGACAGGGTCTGGCTGTTCAATGGCCAGCGCAACGGCCGCGCCTTTGGCACCGCGGCCGAATATATCGCGCTTGCCGAGCATCTGGTGACGCCGTTGCCGGACAATCTCTCTTTTGCGGAAGGCGCGACGCTGGGCATTCCCGCCATGACGGCGTGGTGCTCCCTGTTTGCGGACGGACCGGTCGTGGGCAAGACCGTGCTGGTCACCGGCGGCGCTGGTGCGGTCGGACATTACGCCGTGCAACTCGCGAAATGGGGCGGCGCGCAGGTGATCGCGACCGTCAGCTCGGCGATGAAAGGCGAGCAGGCGCGACAGGCTGGTGCCGATCTCGTGGTCAATTACAGGGACGAAGACGTCGTTGCCAAGGCGATGGCCTTCACCGGTGGACGCGGGGTCGACCAATTGGTCGATGTCGATTTCGGTGGCAACATCGCGACGACCCTGAAGTTGATGGCCATGAATTCGACAATCGCGGTCTACGCGACGAACGGCAACCGCACGCCGAACGTGCCGATGCGTGAGCTGATGGAGAAGTGCATCACGCTCCGCTCGCTCGTCTTGTTCGCGCTGCCGCCGGCGCAGCTTGCGGCGGCGCAGGCCGACATCTCGAAATGGCTGGCGGCGGGGCCGCGAATCCACAACGTCGCGGCGAAGTTCGCGCTGTCGGAAACGGCGCAGGCCCATGTCGCCGTCGAGAAAGGCGACAAGCTCGGCACGGTGGTCGTCGACTGCGCGCGCTAGTATCGGCCAGGATCACCGCTGCTTGGTGATCTCGTCTTCATCCCGCTGGCTGGGAGAGGATGAATCGGCCACGAGGCCTCCCTCGGTCCAGTCGACGCCGAATTCATCGAGCCCGTCGGCGAGCAGATCGCCCAGCATCGGCTCACCGAGCAGATAATGCGCCGTCTCGCGCCGGGGACTGCGATACTCGGCACGGGCCTCGACGGCGCGTGCGCGCAAATCGTCCCAATCGTCGATCGTGCCGTCGCCGCGGCCGAGCCAGGTCAGCGTAACGAGATCGATCTGCTCGTCCTCGTTCATGGCCACGATGAAACTTCCGAGTTCGTTGACGACCGGATCGGTGCCGTCATCCTCGAGGACGTCGACCGCGTCGTCATCCGTCGCGTTCGAGCCGGAATCCGGATCGGAATCCGCCTGCTTGACGTCGAATTCACGCGCCTTTTCGATGATGAAGGCGACCTTCTCCGCGGAGATTGCGAGCTCTGGCATGGCTGGGCCTTTTGCTTTCCCTGGGTTCCCGCGATAACGCCGCACTGCGCCAGATGATCCATTGCGCCTGCCCGCGAAACTGCGCATGTTCCGTCACAAAGCAAGAACATCAAACAAGAACATGGGGATGCGCCGGATGCAGTGGAAAATCGGCAAGGTCAAGATCACGAAACTCGTCGAAATGGAGACGGTCGGTTCAACCCGCTTCATCCTGCCGGCAGCGACCAACGATGAAATCCGGAAGCTGCCCTGGCTGATCCCGCATTTCGCCACTGAAGAAGGCCGGCTGAAGATGTCGATCCATTCACTGGTGCTGGAGACTCCTTCGCGCCGCATCGTGGTCGATACCGGGCTTGGCAACGACAAGCAGGGCCGCAACGTCCCGACCTGGAACAATCGCACCACGCCGTTCCTCGAGACGATGACAGCGGCGGGCTTTGCGCCCGAGAGTATCGATACCGTGCTGTGCACGCATCTTCATGTCGACCATGTCGGCTGGAACACGAAGCTGGTCGATAGCAAATGGGTGCCGACCTTCCCCAACGCGCGCTATGTGTTCGGCAAGACCGAATATGAGTATTGGCGCGATTATACGGCCGAGCCGGACAAGGTCGCGGTGTTCAACGATTCCGTGAAGCCGGTGGTCGATGCGGACCAGATCGAGCTGATCCCAAGCGACCATCGTCTCTGCGAGGAGATCAGCGTGATCCCGACCCCCGGCCACAGCCCCGGGCATATGAGCGTCCTGATCGAGTCCGACGGTAAACAAGGTCTGCTCACGGGCGACGTCGCCCATCACCCTTGCCAGATGGCGCATCTCGACTGGTGCTCGGTCGTCGACACCGATCCGGCCCAATCGGCGGCAACCCGGCACAAGGTGTTTTCGCGTTTTGCCGACACCCCGACGCTCGTGATCGGCGGGCATTACTCGGCTGGGCACATCAGGCGGGATGGGGACGCGTTCAGGTTCGAGGCGCTGGGGTGAGCTCCGTGTCCCGGACGCGGTGCAACGTGCAACGTTGCGCCGCTGAACCGGGACCCAGAATGCCGCAACATGGGCCCCGGCTCAGCAGCGCAGCATTTCATGCTGCGCAGCGTCCGGGGCACGGGGCTCGCAAGCCGGCGCATTCGCCCACCGAATTGAGAGGGCTGCAATGCGCCTCACTTTGAGCGGTTGAATTTCCCGCCGCCCTGTTCCATGAAGCTGTTTAACCGATCGGTCCATTCCAGGGAGAAACGAGAATGAAGCTTGTTCGTTACGGCGAGAAGGGTGCTGAAAAGCCCGGCCTGATCGACAAATCCGGCCAGTTGCGCGACCTGTCGGCGCATGTGAAGGACCTGACCGGCGAGGCCTATTCGCCCGAGAGCCTGAAGAAGCTGGCGGCGCTCGATCCCGCCTCGCTGCCCGCCGTCTCCGGCAAGCCGCGGCTCGGCGCCCCCGTCACCGGCATGTCGAAATTCGTGGCGATCGGCCTCAATTACAGCGACCACGCCAAGGAGACCGGCGCGGAGATCCCGAGCGAGCCGATCATTTTCATGAAGGCCAACACCTCGCTGTCCGGCCCGAACGACGCCGTCGAGAAGCCGCGCGGCTCGACCAAGCTGGACTGGGAAGTCGAGATCGCCGCGATCATCGGCACCCGCGCAAAATACGTCTCGGAAGCCGACGCGCTCAACCACGTCGCCGGCTACTGCGTCTGCAACGACGTCTCCGAGCGCGCCTTCCAGATCGAGCGCCTGGGTCAGTGGACCAAGGGCAAGTCGCACGACACATTCGGCCCGCTCGGCCCCTGGCTCGCCACCAAGGACGAGATCAAGGACGTGCAGAACCTGCCGATGTGGCTCGACGTCAACGGTCAGCGCCGCCAGACCGGCTCGACCAAGACCATGATCTTCTCGATGGCCAAGTGCATCTCCTATGTCTCGCAGTTCATGACGCTGCTGCCGGGCGACATCATCACGACCGGCACGCCGCCCGGCGTCGGCCTCGGCATGAAGCCGCCGACCTTCCTCAATGTCGGCGACGTCATCACGCTCGGCATCGAGGGCCTCGGCGAGCAGCGCCAGGAGATCGTCGCGGCGTAAGCCGCGATCATCACTTACTGCCACATCGTCATTGCGAGCGAAGCGAAGCAATCCAGAGATCGTCCGGCGGAGACAGTCTGGATTGCTTCGTCGCTTCGCTCCTCGCAATGACGAAGCAAAACTTTCATTTTTGGATATTTCCCATGAAGCTCACCTTCTCCCCCGCCTCGCCCTTCGCCCGCAAGGTGCGCATCGCCGCGATCGAACTCGGGCTGATCGACAAGATCGAGTTCACGCCGGCAGCGGTGGCACCGGGGCAGGCCAACGAGGACTATTCGCGCATCACGCCGCTGAAGAAGCTGCCGGTGCTGATCACCAATGACGGCGATGTCATATTGGACTCCTACGTCATCGTCGAATATCTCAACGAGATGGCCGGCGGCAGCCTGATCCCGGACTACGGTCCGCGGCGCTGGAAGGCCAAGACCAATCATGCCCTGATCAACGGCATGCTCGATTCCATGCTGCTGTGCCGCTACGAGAAGATGGTGCGGCCGCAGGGCCTGCAATGGCAGGCGTGGTCGGACGACCATTGGAACCGGGCCTGGACCGGCATGGCGCGCTTCGAGAACATGCCTGAAGTGCTGAACGGCCCGTTCGACATCTCGCAGATCGGCCTCGTTTGCGTACTCGGCTATGCCGACTTCCGCTTCGCCGATTGCGGCTGGCGCAAGGCCTATCCGAAGCTCGACGCGTTCCACCAGAAGATGCTCGAGCGGCCCTCCGTGAAGATCTCGGTGCCGCCGGCGGCTTAATTCTGGGAGTTCTCATGAGCCTGAAATACGCGGTCGGCGATCTCACCATCCATCGCATCATCGAGCAGGAAACCTCGTTCGTGCCGGCACTGGAGATGTTGCCGGGGCTGACACCGGAGCTGCTGGCCGAGAACCGCGCATGGATGAGGGAGGCGAAAGCCCTGGATGACAGCGACACATTGATGCTGTGCTTCCAGTCCTATGTGATCAAGACGCCGCACCACACCATTCTGGTCGACAGCTGCATCGGCAACGACAAGCCGCGGCCGCAGCGCCCGAAATGGAACATGAAGACCGACGACACCTATCTGCGCGGGCTCGACGCTGCCGGATTCTCCGTCGACGACATCGACTTCGTGATGTGCACGCATCTGCATGTCGATCATGTCGGCTGGAACACGCGGCTGGAGAACGGCCGCTGGGTGCCGACCTTCCCAAAGGCGCGCTACGTCTTCGCCAAGCAGGAGTTCGATCACTGGACCGAGCAGAATGCGAAGACGGAGATTCCGCCCTTCGTGGACAGCGTGCTGCCGGTGGTCGAGGCCAAGCGCCACGAGCTCGTCGGCAACGACCACCAGATCGGCGATCACGTCCGCATCCTGCCGACGCCGGGCCACACGCCGGGCCATATCGCCATCACAATGGGCCACGGCAAGGACGACGCCGTGTTCTCCGGCGACCTCATGCACTCCCCGTTGCAGACGCTTTATCCGGAGCTGTCGGTCAAGTTCGACCTCGATCAGGCCAAGGCGGCAACGACGCGCCGCAGCTTCCTGGAACGCTATTGCGACACCGACACGCTGTGCTGCACCGCGCATTTCCCCTCGCCGTCGGTGGGGAAGATCCGGCGCAAGGGCGGCGGCTTCGTTTGCGCGGCGGTGTGATCTAGCCGAGATGCCGTAGGGTGGGCAAAGGCGCGCGCGTCGCGCGCCCTGCCCACCATCCTTAGCTCGTTTGGCATGGTGGGCACGCTCCGCTTTGCCCACCCTACGATTCCACCCATGTGGAGAAAGCAATGACGACGCTCCCCGACGTTCCGCTGCCCGCCGGCATCCGCTCACGCTATGTCGACGACATCAACGGCTTGCGCATGCATGTGCTGGAGGCCGGCTTCGAGACCAAGGGGCGGCCCTGCATCCTGCTGCTGCACGGCTTTCCGGAGCTCGCCTTCTCCTGGCGCAAGGTGATGCCGGCACTCAGCTCGGCCGGCTATCACGTGATCGCCCCGGACCAGCGCGGCTATGGCCGGACGACGGGATGGAGCGCTGAGTACGACAGCGATCTCACGCCGTTTTCGCTCTTCAACCTGGTGCGGGATGCGCTCGGGCTGGTGTCTGCGTTCGGCTACAGGCAGGTCGATGTGGTCGGACATGATTTCGGCAGCCCGGTCGCGGCCTGGTGCGCGCTGATGCGGCCCGACGTGTTTCGTTCGGTGGCGATGATGAGCGCGCCGTTTGGCGGTGCGCCCCCGCTGCCGTTCAACACGGTCGACGCGCCGGCAAAGCCACCGGCCGAAGACCCCGTGCATCGCGAGCTCGCCGCCTTGCCGCGTCCGCGCAAGCATTATCAACGGTACTATGCGACGCGCCCGGCCAATGCCGACATCCACCGCGCGCCTCAGGGCGTGCATGATTTCCTGCGCGCCTACTATCATCACAAGAGCGCGGACTGGACCGACAACAAGCCGTATCCGCTGAAATCCTGGTCGGCGAACGAGCTGGCGAAGCTGCCGACCTATTATGTGATGGACCTGAACGAGACCATGGCCGAGACGGTCGCGAAGGAGATGCCCTCGCCGGCCGCGATCGCCGCCAATCAATGGCTGCCCGACCGCGAGCTCGCCTATTACAGCGCCGAATATGGCCGCACCGGATTCCAGGGCGGCTTGCAATGGTACCGCTGCGGCACGTCGGGTGCATTCAACAGCCAGCTCGAATTGCTGGCCGGCCGCAGCATCGACGTGCCATCCTGCTTCATCTCCGGCAAGCAGGATTGGGGGACCTATCAGCGCCCCGGCGTGTTCGACGCCATGCAGGCGCGGACCTGCACGAAGCTGCTCGGCTGCCACCTCGTCGACGGCGCCGGTCACTGGGTGCAACAGGAGCAGCCGGCCGAGGTGAGCCGCCTGCTGCTCGATTTCCTGGCGAAGAGCCGCGGCGTGATTTGACCCGGGAACCCCGGCGCCCTATATAGTTTAGAATTATTCTAAACTGATGACAGGGCCGCCGTGAAGAATTTTGCCGATCTGACCGAGCGCGAGGTGCTTGCGGTCGCGATCTCCTCCGAGGAGGAGGACAGCCGCATCTACATGAGCTTCGCCGAAGACCTCAAGGAGCGCTATCCGGACTCCGCCAAGATATTCGAGCAGATGGCCGAGGAAGAGCGCGGCCATCGCCACATGCTGCTGGAAATGTACGAGCAGCGCTTCGGTCCGCATTTGCCCCCGATCCGCCGCGAGGACGTCAAAGGCTTCCTGCGCCGCCGTCCGGTCTGGCTCACCAAAAACCTGTCGCTCGACACCATCCGCAGGGAAGTCGAAACGATGGAATTGCAGGCCGAGCGCTTTTATGTGAAGGCCGCCGAACAGGCGCAGGATGTCGGCGTGCGCCGCCTGCTGGGCGATCTGGCCGAAGCCGAGAAAGGCCACGAAGAGGTGGCGGCGAAGCTGACGGACCAGATCCTGAGTTCGGACGTGCGCGCCGAGGAAGACCGCACCAACCGCCGCATGTTCGTGCTGCAATATGTGCAGCCAGGTCTCGCCGGCCTGATGGATGGCTCCGTCTCGACGCTGGCGCCGCTGTTCGCGGCTGCCTTCGCCACGCATCAGAACTGGCAAACATTTCTTGTCGGCCTCGCCGCCTCGATCGGTGCCGGCATCAGCATGGGTTTTGCGGAAGCGCTGTCCGACGACGGCTCGCTGACCGGTCGTGGTTCGCCCTGGCTGCGCGGTCTCACCTGCGGCTTGATGACGACGCTCGGCGGCCTTGGGCACACCCTGCCCTATCTCGTGCCCGACAGCTGGGCCAACGCATTCTGGATCGCGACCGGAATCGCCGGAATTGTCGTGTTCTTCGAGCTGTGGGCGATCGCCTTCATCCGCTCACGCTACATGGACACGCCGTTCCTCCAGGCCGTGTTCCAGATCGTGCTCGGCGGCGCGATCGTGCTGGCGGTGGGCATATTGATCGGCGCGGCGTAAGACGCTGTCATGCTCCGCGAAGGCGGGGCATCCAGTACGCCGCGGCCTCTCCGTGTCCGATCGGCGCCGGTGGAATACTGGATCGCCCGGTCAAGCCGGACGATGACTGCGAGTGGTTGCTTGGCTCACCGCGTTCCGCCTTGCTCACACATCAATCGCGATCAAACGCCGGTTGCAGCACTCGGCCAAACTGCGCATCATCTCGTCCATGAAACGCAGGAGCATGCCGTGGCAAAATCCGAATGGAGCTTCAAGAGCGCGGGCGAGCTGTCGGCCGCGTTGACCGCGAAGAAGGTCTCCGCGGTCGAGCTGACCCAGGATGCGATCGACCGCATCGAACGTCACGACGGCAAGGTCAATGCGATCTGCGTCCGGGACTTTGATCGCGCGCTTGGCGCCGCGCGCGAGGCGGACGCCGCATTGGCGCGCGGCGAGCGGAAGCCGCTGCTCGGCCTCCCCGTCACGGTGAAGGAATCCTACAACGTCGCCGGCCTGCCCACGACCTGGGGCTGGACGCCGCAGAAGGGTTTCAAGCCGGCGGAGGACGCGCTGTCGATCGCCCGGGTGAAGGATGCCGGCGGCATCATCCTCGGCAAGACCAACGTGCCCGTCGGGTTGGCGGATTGGCAGAGCTACAACGAGATCTACGGCACGACGAACAATCCATTCGATCTCGGCCGCACGCCGGGGGGCTCGTCGGGCGGCTCGTCTGCGGCGCTCGCGGCAGGCTATGGACCGCTCTCGCTCGGGTCCGACATCGGCGGCTCGCTGCGCGTGCCCGCCTTCCATTGCGGCGTCTATGCGCACAAGCCGACCTACAATCTCTGTCCAACGCGTGGCCACACGCCGCCGCCATTTCCGGCCATACCGATGGAACGCGATATGGCGGTGATCGGCCCGATGGCGCGAAGTGCGGCCGATCTGCCGCTGCTCCTGGACGTGATGGCAGGCCCCGATCCGCTGGACCTCGGTGTCGGATACAAGCTGACGCTGCCGGAGGCGCGGCACCGCGCGCTGAAGGATTTCCGCGTGCTGGTGATCGACAGCCATCCGTTGCTGCCCGCGAATGCCGAGATTCGCAGCGCGATCGAGAAGCTCGCGGACCAATTGTCGCGCGCAGGTGCGAGCATATCGCGCGAAAGCCCGCTGTTTCCCGACTTCACGGATGCCTCTCGCCTTTACATGCGCATGCTGATGGGTTTTCTGGGCGCCTTCTTTCCGCCGGACATTCTCGCCGGCGCGCGTGCCGGCGCGGCGCAGCTCTCGCCTGAGGACAAGAGCCTTGCTGCCGAGCGGCTGCGCGGCATGACCAGCACACATCAGGTCTGGGTGTTCGACGAAGGCGCTCGCGCCGGCCTGCGCGCGCAATGGCGGCACTTGTTCAAGACATTCGATGCGGTGATCTGCCCGATCATGCCCACGCCGGCCTATCCGCATGATCATTCGCCGGAGCAGGAAAAGCGCCGGATCAATATCGATGGCAAGGACCACGCCTATCCGGACCAGCTTGCCTGGCCCGGCATCGCCACGCTGACGGGCCTGCCGGCAACGGCCGCTCCGCTCGGCCTGTCGAAGGACGGGCTGCCGGTCGGCGTGCAGATCATCGGGCCCTTCCTCGAGGACCGCACACCGCTGAAGCTCGCCGAGCTGATCGAACGCGAGTTCGGCGGGTTCGTGCCGCCGCCCCTATTCAATGACTAGTCCTTCGCGTCATTGCGAGGAGCACTTGCGACGAAGCAATCCAGAAATCCGCCCGCGGCAACAGTCCGGATTGCTTCGCTTCGGTCGCAATGACGGGCAAAACAACTACTGGATCTGGCGCGATGCTTCGCGCGCCCCGGAACTCACCGCTCCAAATTCTTCAGCAGCAATTTCAGCGCTGTCGCCGCAAACATCTGCATATTGGCGAAGCGGTCATTGCTGCCCGTCTCCAGCGTCATCACCTCAACTGCGGGCCCGGCGACCGCCATACAGCTATGGCCCGCCGCATCGCCGTAGCGATTGCCGGTGGGACCAGCGGCGCCAGTCTCGGACAGGCCCCAGTCGCAGTTGAAGCGGCTGCGCATCTGCTCGGCCAGCAGTTGCGCGTAGGGCTCCGACGAGGAACGAATGCCCTTCATTCCCTCGTCCGAAATATCCATCAGCACACGCCTGGCATCGCGGGTGTAGACCACAGCGCCGCCGAGGAAATAGGCGGACGCGCCGGGCACCGCGAGAAGGCTGGCCGAGATCAGGCCTCCGGTCGAGGATTCCGCCACGGCAATGGTCTGTTTGCGGGCGATCAGTTTCGCTGCGACCTGTTCCGCAATGCCGACGAGCTCTTTCATTCCTTGACCCCTTATACCTTCGCAACCGAGCTCAGCCTTTCTAGCATATGACAGCGCCGTTGGCCGAGTTGCAGCCAACGGGCAGGCCTGCTTGAATGGCTGCCAAACGTGGAGCGGCCAAGCGCTGCCCGCGAGAAAGACGCGACGAGGAAACGTGAAGGACACGTCATGGCGTCCCTGATCGCCGGCGGGGTGGATTGCGATGTGCATCCGGCCGTGCCGCATCTGACCAGCCTGCTGCCGTACCTGAACGACTATTGGCGCGATCAGGTGACGACGCGCGGCATGGTCGATCTCATCTCGCAATCCTACCCGCAGAACTCGCCGATCACGGCGCGGCCCGACTGGCGCCCCGAAAGCGGCAAGCCGGGCGAAAGCCTGGCGGACATGCAGCGCCATGTGCTCGATCCCTTTCAGCTCTCGCATGCCATTTGCAATCCACTCTATGGCGTGCAGATGGTGTTTTCCGAGGATCTGCAGGCCGCCTTCTGCCGCGCACTGAACGAGTGGCTCGTGAAGGAATGGCTCGATCGCGATCCGCGGCTGCGCGGCTCGATCGTGATCCCCACCCAAAGCGTCGAGAAAGCCGTCGCCGAGATCGAGCGCTGCGCGACCGATCGCCGCTTCGTGCAGGTGCTGATGCTGGTGATGGGCGACACGCCGCTCGGCAAGCGCGCGCTCTGGCCGATCTACGAGGCGGCAGAACGGCTGGAACTGCCGATCGGCATTCATGCCGGTTCCGCCTATCACAATCCGCCGACCGCCGTGGGCTGGGGTTCCTATCACATCGAGGATTATGCCGGTCAGGCCCAGGCGTTCCAGACCCAGCTCACCAGCCTGATCGTCGAGGGCGTGTTCGCCAAATATCCGCAGCTGAAAATGGTGATGCTGGAATCCGGGGTGTCCTGGATCTCGCCCTTTCTCTGGCGCCTTCACAAGTTCTGGCGCGGGGTGCGGATGGAGACGCCGTGGGTCGACCGCGCGCCGCTGGAGATTGTGCGCAGCAACATCCGCTTCTCGTTGCAGCCATTCGATGCGCCGCCGGATGAGGCGACATTAATTCGCCTGTTTGATCATATGCAGTCGGACGAATTAGTCCTATTCTCCACCGACTATCCGCACTGGCAGTTCGACGGCCAGGAGGCGCTGCCCGCAGGTCTCACCCCCGATCTCGTGCGCAAGATCATGATCGATAATCCGCATGCGACCTATCCCCGCCTGACCTAGCGCTGCCAAAGGAGGCAAGGCGATGAATATTCAGTTCCGCGAAAGCTCCGAAGCCGCTTCCCCACTGGCCGTCAAAACCGCGATCGCGGACTGCGACATCCATCCAGCACGCGCGACCCGCGCCGAACTCTATCCCTATCTGGCCAAACGCTGGCAGCATCATCTCGAAGTCTATGGCGTCCATGCTTATCAGGGCATGATGGAAGGTCCGCCCTACCCGAAGGCCCAGCCCAACGCCTCGCGCCGCGACGCCTATCCGCCCGAAGGCGGGCCGCAGGGCTCATCGCTGTCCTTCATGCAGAAGCAGCTGCTCAACCCCAACAACGTGCAGCTCGGCGTGCTCAATCCGCTCAACACCGGGCAGGGCATCCGCAATCACGAGCTCTCGGCGGCGCTGTGCTCTGCGATCAACGACTGGCAGATCGACAAATGGACCAGCAAGGACAAGCGGCTGAAGGCGTCCATCGTCGTCGGCAATGAGGACGGGCTGTCGGCCGCCGCGGAAATCCGCGAGCGCGCCGGCGACAAGAATTTCGTGCAGGTGCTGTTGCTCAGCCGCAATGTCGAGCCGCTCGGCCAGCGCCGCTACTGGCCGATCTATCAGGCCGCGGAAGAGGCCGGCTTGCCCGTCGGCGTCCACGCCTTCGGCTTCGGCGGCAACCCGATCACGCCGTCGGGCTGGCCTTCCTATTACATCGAGGAGATGGTCGGCCATTCGCAGTGCCAGCAATCGGCGCTCGCGAGCCTCGTGCTGGAGGGTGTGTTCGAGCGCTTCCCGAAATTGAAGATGGTGATGATCGAGGCCGGCTTCGGCTGGGCGCCGTCGCTGGCGTGGCGGCTCGACAAGGTCTGGCAGCGGCTGCGGAGCGAGGTGCCGCATGTCAAACGGCCGCCGTCGGAATATATCCGCGAGCAGGTGTGGTGGACGACGCAGCCGATGGAGGACCCAGAGCGGCGCGAGGATCTGTTCGACGTCATCAAGTGGATCGGCTGGGACCGGCTGCTGTTCGCCACCGACTATCCGCATTGGGATTACGACGAGCCCTCGCGCGTGCTGCCCGCGGGCGTCAGCGAGGATGACCGCGAGGCCTTCTATCTGGGCAATGCGAAGAAGCTGTACGGGATCAGTTGATGGCGCGGCATGTGATTGCCGCGGTCGATGAACTGCCGCCCGGCACGCGAAAATTTCTGGAGATCGACGGACGGCCGATCGCAATCTTCAACATCAAGGGTGAATATTTCGGCCTGATGAACCGCTGCCCGCATCAGGGCGCGGCGCTGTGCGAGGGACCGCTGATCGGGCTCGCGCAATCGAATGATCCGGGTGAGATCGAATACACCAAGCTCGGCGAGATCATTCGCTGCCCCTGGCACGGCTGGGAGTTCGACATCCGCACCGGCCAGTCCTACTGCGACCCCCGCCGCTTCCGCGTGAAAGCCTACCCGGCCCATGTCGAGCCGGGTACGGCTGTCGTGAAGGGGCCGTACGTTGCCGAGACTGTCACGGTGAAGGTCGAGAGCGATTACGTCGTGGTGGAGCTTTAAGCTGCACTGGCGGTGCGCTCCCTCGCCCCGTTCTTACGGGGAGAGGTTAAGGAAGAGGCGCCTCGGAACGACCGTCAATGTCCCGCCACCGGCTCTACCGCCGTATCATATGTCGGCACCGCCTTGCCGCCGCCTCGATACACGACCGAGGCCGCGATGATGCCGAGCAGCGCCGCCAGCATCAGCCAGTAGCCGGGCGAAGCCTTGTCGCCGGTGTGCTCGATCAGCAGGGTCGAGGCAAACGGCGTGAAGGTGCCGAACAGGGCGGCCGCCAGCGCGAAGGCGAGCGAGAAGCAGGTGGTGCGGACATGCGCCGGCACGATCTCGACCAAGGCGCCGAGCATGGTGCCGCTGTAGACGCCGAAATAGAACGAGAACATCATCTCGACCGCGAGCAGCTTGCCGAAGGTCGGCGCCGCCACCAGCCAGTGCAGCGCCGGATAGGCCGTGACCAGCGACAGGCAGGCGATCGTGATCAGCACCGGCTTGCGGCCGATGCGGTCGGACAACGCGCCTCCGACCGGATTCCAGAAGAAGTTGGTCACGGCCACCAGCAGCGTCACCAGCAGCGCATCCTGGCTCGACAGCTTGAGCACGGTCTTGCCGAAGGTCGGCGTGTACACCGTGACGAAGTAGAACGTCGTCGTGGTCAGGACCGCGATCATCATGCCGAGAAGGACGATGCGCCAGTTGGCGAGCGCGGAGGCGAATACCTCGTTTGCCGTCGGATGCTTCTTCATGGCGAGGAAGGCCGGCGTCTCCTCGAGCGTCCGCCGCAGGAAGAAGATCAGGGGAATGATCAGGCAGCCGACGAAGAACGGAATGCGCCAGCCCCAGGCAGCCACCGTGTCGGCCGGCATTACCTCGGAAAGGATGTAGCCGAGGATCGAGGCCACGAAGATCGCGACCTGCTGGCTCGAGGACTGGAACGAGGTGTAGAAGCCGCGATTACCGGGTGTCGAAATCTCCGACAAATAGACCGACACGCCGCCGAGCTCGACGCCGGCGGAGAAGCCCTGCAGCAGGCGGCCGATCAGCACGATAACAGGCGCGGCGATGCCGATGGTCGCATAGCTGGGGCAGAACGCGATGACGACGGTGCCGATGGCCATGATGCCGAGCGTGACGATCAGGCCCTTGCGGCGGCCGATGCGGTCGATATAGGCGCCGAGCACGATCGCGCCGACGGGACGCATCAATGCGCCGAGCCAGAACACGCCGAAAGTGTTGAGCAGCGAGGCGGTCTCGTTGCTGGACGGGAAGAATGCCTTGCCGATGGCGGCGGCATAGAAGCCGAACAGGAAGAAGTCGAACTGCTCGAGGAAATTGCCGCTCGTTGCGCGCAGGATCGCGCCGATGCGCGACTTGATCTCGGGCGGGTTGGTTGATGCTGCTGGTCCAGCCATGGCGTTACTCCCTGAAGACGCGGCCGGACCGGGAACTGACTTTCACGGCAGGCGACGGATTGTTGCTGCGACAATCTGTCATACCCCTTCCCGCGCGGGACGTTGCGAGTCAATCGATTTTGACGCGGAAGCTGATGATTTTTCAGGCTTTATTCTGCGTTGCAGCGATCATCCATTCGCGGAATGCGGCGAGCTTCGGCGCCTCGCGGCGGCCCTCCGGCGCGACCAGGTAGAAGCCGGCATCGGCCGGCAGCGCGATCTTGAAGGGGACCACCAGTCGTCCCTTGGCAATGTCGTCCCGGACGTAGGAGGTCCGCCCCATCGCCACGCCGATGCCGTCGATCGCGGCCTGGATGGTCATGAAGATCATGTCGAAGGTGATGCCGGGCTGCCTGGCGATGTCGGCCGGCTGCCCCGCCGCCGTCAACCACAGCCGCCAGTCGTCGCTGTTGGCATTGGACGTGTGCAGCAGCATGTGGCTCTTGAGGTCTTCGGGACAGCGCAACGGCTTTTCGCCACGCAGCAGAGACGGGCTGCACACCGGAAACAGCTCGTCCGCCATCAGCCAGTCGGCGCGCAAACCCGGCCACTGGCCGCGCCCGTAGCGGATCGCTGCATCGACATTGTCGCGCTGGAAATCGACGAGACTGGTCGAGGTGGTGATGCGGACGTCGATGCCGGGATGGTGCTCCTGGAAATCGGTCAGCCGCGGCAGCAGCCATTTTGCGGCCAGCGAGGCCAGCGTCGAGACCGTCAGCACCTTGTCGTCGTCCTTGCGCAGCAGCCGGTCGGTGGCGAGGCGAAGGTCGTTGAAGGCGGCGCGGACACCCGGCAAATAGTCGCGCGCTTCCGGCGTCAGCGTCAGCGCGCGGTTCTGCCGGACGAACAGGCGGATGCCGAGCTCCTCCTCAAGCCTGCGGATCTGATGGCTGATCGCGGTCTGGGTCACGTTCAGCTCGGACGCCGCCAGCGTGAAGCTGAGATGGCGCGCGGCGGCCTCAAAGGCCCGCAATCCGTTCAGGGAGGGCAATCTGGCAGTCATCTGGCAACAGGATACATGACGTTATTTCATGCGAAGGGGTACAAATTGTCGTTTGTCGCAGCGCACCAGGAGGCAGATATTACGGGTCAACTTAGCTCCAGGAGCTGAAAATGTCTACTTTGACCCAGAATTCGATGACAAATCATCATGCGCCCGGCCTGATCAATCAGATCGGCGAGACCCTCCACGTCTGGCACGAGCGCTACCGGACCCGCCGGGAGCTCACCAACTGGTCCGCACGTGACCTTCAGGACGTCGGGCTGTCCTGGAGCGACGTGGCCTATGAGGCCGACAAACCCTTCTGGCGGGCCTGATTGGCCGCCAGGCCGGCGCCGCCTGACTGTGGGGGCGCCGGCGGTCCCCTTTCCCTTTGGTCCCGTTGGGGCGCGTGTCATGAGCATCCTTCGTCCGGAAGATCTGAAGCAGTATTCGGACACGCTGCGTACGCGGCACGGCGAGGCGCTGCGCGCTCGTTTCGTGGAGCCGCGCGACACCGAGGAGCTCCAGCACTATTTTCGCTCGCTCTCGACGCGGTCCCGCTACAACCGTTTCTTCGGCGCGATCAGCGAACTGCCGCAGGGCCTCCTGCATGAATTCCTTCAAATCGGCGAGCGCGAGCGTTTTACCGTGGTCGCAACGAAGATGGTCGACGGCTTCGAGACCATCGTCGCCGAAGCGCGTTACGCGCTGCATGCCGAAACCGCGACGCTCGAGTTCGGCCTGTCGGTTGCCGACCGCTGGCAGGGCCACGGCATCGCCACCGTGCTGATGAAGAATCTCGAATGCCGCGCGGCCGCGCTTGGCGCCGACCACATGTTCGGCGACACGCTGCGCTCCAATGCAGCCATGATCTCGCTCGCACGCAAATCGGACTTCACCTTCGTCAAACATCCTGACGACTGGAAGCTGGTGCGCTTCGACAAGGAGATCTCCCTCGCACCGAAGGACATTCCCTGTGCGAGCTGGCGCCTCGTCGCTCTTTCCCGTCAGGCCGATAGCCCCTCAGCCTCGGCCTGACACCACTCGAGCCCGGCCTGGTCAAACAGTGCCGGGTTCTTTTTTATTTCTCGTAGCCCGGATGGAGCGAAGCGCAATCCGGGATTCAGGCCTCAGTTGAAGCGTCCCGGATTTCGCTTCGCTCCATCCGGGCAACAGGTGCCTATTTCCCCGTGAACACCGCCTTGCGCTTCTCGATGAAGGCCTGCACCGCTTCCTTATGATCGGCAGTCGTGGTCAGGCGGACCAGACGTGCGGCCTCGTGGTCGCGCGCGGTCTCGAAATCGAACAGCAGGGCCTCGTCGAGATTGTCCTTCATGTAGCGCAACGCGAGGCGCGGACCCTCGGCAAGGGATTTCGCCAATGCAAAAGCCTCGGTCTGCAATTTGTCATCGGGCACCACGCGGTTGACGAGCCCGATGGCTTCGGCACGGGTGGCATCGACCCGATCGCCGGTGAACAGCAGCTCGCGCGCCCGCGCGGTGCCGACGAGGCGCGTCAACAGCCACGCGATGCCATAATCGCCGCTGAGCGCGATGCGCGCATAGCCGGTGGCGACGAAGGCCGATTGCGCGGCAATGCGGATGTCGCAGGCCATGGCGATGGCGAGCCCCGCGCCGACCGCCGGCCCCGGCAACGCCGCGATGGTCGGCTTGCGCACCGACACCAGCGCGCCGGTGAGCAGGCGCTGCCGCTCCTGGAGATCGGCGACCTTGTCGTCAAAGGACATCTCCAGCTTCTTCGGGTCGCGATGCGCGCCCATGCCCTTGACGTTGCCGCCGGCGCAGAACGCTTCGCCCGCACCGGTGATCAGCAGCGCGCCGACATCGGGGTTCTCGCCGCAGGAGCGGATCATCGTGCGCAGCGCCGGGGTCAGCGCGTCCGACAGCGAGTTGCGCGCCTCCGGCCGGTTCAGCGTGATCAATGCGACGCGATCGCGGATCACGCAGAGGAGTTCATTGGTGCCGGTATCGATGGTGGTTTCCGTGGACATGCCGCTCCCTCTCTTTCGTCATTGCGAGGAGCGAAGCGACTAAGCAATCCAGTCTTTTGCCGCGGCGGCATTTCTGGATTGCTTCGCTTCGCTCGCAATGACGGTCGTTGTGAAATTATCGCCTCAGAACTTCTCCACCCAGGGCCGCAGCTCCAGCTCCCAACTCCAGGCGCTGCGCGGCTGCTGCAACACGTTCCAGTAGCTCTCCGCGATGGCGTCGGGATCGAGCATCGAATCTGGCTTGTCCGGCGCTTCCGTGCGCGCTGCGCTCCTGATGCCGCCATCGATCACGAAATGCGCGACATGGATGCCTTGCGGCGACAATTCGCGCGCCATGCTCTGCGCGAGCCCGCGCAGCGCGAACTTGCCCATCGCGAACGGCGCGGACTGCGCGTAGCCCTTGACGCTTGCCGACGCGCCGGTGAACAGGATCGCGCCGTGCTGGTTCGGCAGCATGCGCCTGGCCGCTTGCTGCGCCACCAGGAAGCCGCCATAGGCGCTGACCGCAATGGCGTTCGCCACGTCGGCCGGAACGAGATCGACGAACGGCCCGCGCGAGCGGCCGCTGGCGTTGTAGACGACCAAGTCGGGCGTGCCGATCTCGCGTTCGACCAGGCCGAACAGGCGCTCGACCTCCTCAGGCTCGGTGGCGTTGCAGGCATAGGCCTTGGCGCCGGTCTCGCTGCAGAGCGCGCCGAGCTTCTCGATTTTTCGCGCGGCCAGTGCGACGCGGATGCCCTGGGCGGACAACAGCCGCGCCAACGAGGCGCTCAGGCCTTCGCCGGCGCCGACGATGAGGGCGATCTTGTATTTGGGGTGTTCCATGACGTGATCTCTCGAAGACGGGAAGCCGCTGATCTATGCACGGTCCGCACGGACAACCAGCCGGGACGATCACAATTCCGCAGAGCGAATTGCTCCCTCACGGCGATCATGCCTCCCTGACAATTTGCGGCTTTATCCGCTTTCGCGACAGGAGCATGATCGACATCATCCGAAGCGGCAAGCGCAAATCAGCGCAAAATGACTGCAAGGCGGAAACGAAGAGGACGATCATGCAGAAGCCGGCCCCCGCGCAGGCAAAACAGGTCGCAGCCGCACCATCCGGGCTGCTGGCGCCCGATACCAGCGGCATGAATTTCTACCGCGCCGATCAGGCGCTCACCGATCTCCTGCGCATCCATCTGCCGGAGACGCTCTTCCGTCACATCGAACCGCATCTCGATCGCCTGGGCGAGCTCGCCGGTGGCCATCTCGACGATTGCGCGCGACTTGCCGACCGGCACACGCCGGTGCTGCACCAGCGCGACAAGTTCGGCCGCGACGTGCAGTGGATCGAATACCACCCGGCCTATCACGAGCTGGAGAAGACAGCGTTCGGCGAGTTCGGCATCCACGCGCTCTCGATCCGCAAGGGCA
Organism: Bradyrhizobium sp. MOS002; assembly: GCF_003020115.1. Classification (GTDB taxonomy): domain Bacteria; phylum Pseudomonadota; class Alphaproteobacteria; order Rhizobiales; family Xanthobacteraceae; genus Bradyrhizobium. The sequence goes on along the minus strand of NZ_PYFX01000002.1, from coordinate 323,429 downwards.
TCATGGGCTGGCCGGACAAATATCCAGTCGTCGCCAAGCACGCCTTCACCTTCCTGTTCAACCAGACCGAATTCGGCATGGGCTGCCCGATCAACGTCACTGACGGCTGCGCCAAGCTGCTGGCGAGTTTCGGCAGCGACGCGCTGAAGGCGAAATATCTCGACGGCCTGACCCAGACCGACATGAGCAAGCTGACGCAAGGCGGCCAGTTCATGACTGAGAAGGAAGGCGGCTCCGACGTCGGCACGCTGACCACGACGGCCGTGCAGGAGGGCGACCATTGGCGCCTCACCGGGGAAAAATGGTTCTGCTCGAACGCCGACGCAAAGATCGTGATGCTGCTGGCGCGTCCCGAAGGTGCCGGCCCCGGCACGCGCGGTGTCGGCCTGTTCCTGATGCCGCGTTTCCTCGACGACGGTTCGCAGAACCACTATCGGATCGTGCGCCTGAAGGACAAGCTCGGCACGCGCTCGATGGCCTCGGGTGAAATCAAGCTCGAAGGCGCGATCGCTTACGCGGTCGGCAAGCTCGACCGCGGCTTCGTGCAGATGGCCGAAATGGTGAACTCGTCGCGGCTTTCAAATGGCGTCAAATCGACCGCGCTGATGCGCCGCGCCTACCATGACGCGATGACGGTGGCGAAAAACCGCGTCGTGTTCGGCAACCGCATCATCGACCTGCCGCTGGGCCGGCGCCAGATGCTAAAGATCATGCTGCCGGTCGAGCAGGCACTGTCGATGAGCTTCCTCACTGCGGACGCGCTCGACCGCGCCGAGGCCGGCAGTCAGGATGCGGCCGCACTGCTGCGTATCCTGACGCCGACCCTGAAATTCCGCGCCACCCGCGATGCGCGAAAGGTCTGTGGCGATGCGCTCGAGATGCGGGGCGGCATCGGCTATATCGAGGAATTCGCGACCGCCCGCCTGCTGCGCGACGCGCATCTCGGTTCGGTCTGGGAAGGCACCGGCAACATCGTCGCGATTGATGCGTTGAGGCGCGCGGTCGGCCGCCACGGCGCCGAATCCGCGCTCGCAGCCGACCTGCACGCCCGCCTCGATGACAGCCCCTCGGTGCCGCAGTCCTGGCGCGACCGGCTGCACACGCTCACCGATCGCGCCGTCGGCTTCGCACGCGAGGTCGCGGGAAAGGCCGAGAACGAGGCCGATGCGCGCCGCGCCACCAGCCTGCTCTATCATGTCGCCAGTGCCGTCGCGCTCGCCTGGGAGGCGCATCGTATTCACGACATGCGTGGCGATGCGCGAAGGCTGTTGTTGTCGCGCCTGGTGATCGATCAACGGGTGTCGCCGAGCGATCCGTTCCGGCTGACGGAAAATGCCGTGCAGCAGAAGATCGCCGCACTACTGCTCGGCGATCGCGCAGGCAGCATGAGCGAGGTTGGCGAACTGGTTTTGGCAGCGTAGGCTGCATCCGCGTTCAAAGAAAAAAAGCGATAGGGAGTGCTCGATGAAAGCCGCCGTCCTCCATGAAGTCAACAAGCCTCTGGTCATCGAGGATGTCAGCCTGCCGAAGCCGGGCCCGCGCGAGGTCCTGATCCGGACGTCGGTCGCGGGTCTCTGCCACTCCGATTTGCACTTCATGGAAGGCCTTTATCCGCATCCGCTGCCCGCGGTGCTTGGGCACGAGTCCGCCGGAGTCGTCGAACAGGTCGGCTCCGACGTCACCTATGTGAAACCGGGCGACCATGTCGTCACTTGCCTGTCCGTGTTCTGCGGCACCTGCGACAATTGCACCACGGGCCGCACGGTGCTCTGCACCGACACCACGGTGAAATTGCTGCCGGGCGTGTCCAATCGGATGCAATGGGCCCGCTCCGAGAAGCTGCACCAGTTCCTCAACCTCTCGTCCTTCGCCGAGCAGATGCTGGTGCACGAGAACGCGATCGTCAAAATCCGCAAGGAGATGCCGCTCGATCTTGCCGCGCTGATCGGCTGCGGCGTCATTACCGGTTACGGCGCGGTCGTGAACACGGCGAAGGTGACGGCCGGCGAGACAGTGGCCGTGATCGGTTGCGGCGGTGTCGGCATGGCTGCGATCAACGGCGCGCAGATCGCGGGCGCCGGCCGTATCATTGCCATCGACACCAATCCGGCCAAGCTCCAGCTCGCGACCAAGCTGGGCGCCACCGACATCATCAACCCGGCGGACGGCGACGTCGTGAAGCAGGTGCGCGATCTCACCAATGGCGGCGTGCATCATTCCTTCGAGGTGCTCGGCCGCAAGGAGACCGCCGAGCAGGCCTTCGGCATGCTCGCCTCGGGCGGCACGGCGACCATCGTCGGCATGATTCCGTTCGGCCAGAAGATCGAGCTGCATGGATTCGACTTCCTGCGCGAGCGCAGGATCCAGGGCTCCTCGATGGGCTCGAACCATTTTCGTGTCGACATGCCGCGGCTGGTGGATTTCTACCTGCGCGGCCGGCTGCACCTGGAAGACTGGATCTCGGCCAAGCTGAAGCTCTCCGAGATCAACGAAGGTTTTGCCAACATGAAGGCCGGCAAGACGCTGCGCAGCGTGATCATGTTTGACAGTTGAAGGCTGGATGAGCCCGGACGCTCAGGATTGAAGCAACTGGTCCGGGCCATCGGCCAGGTCGCTCCGCGACTCTTTCAGGAGCAGCAGCGCCGCAACTGTGACGAGACCCGTGGTCAGCAGGTACAGGGGCGATATGTTCAAACCGGGCCCTTCAAAGACCAGGTAGGAGAACAATCCCGCGGTCGACGCGATGAAGCCGAGCCAAGCAAGCTTCGGAAAGCGAAATCCACGTTCGCCGCGCCAAAGATCAAGCACGAGGTAGTACACGAGAAGGCTGTTGCAGAGCGCCGCCGGCAGCACGCCCAGGACGATTCCGTTTTCGAACGCGAGATAGGATAACACGCCGTCGACTTGAGCAATCACCGCGAAAGGCAAATAGCGCGGATTGAGGCAGGCTAGCGCGATCGACGCAAGTTCGAACGCGTAGAAGTACCGCTCGTGCATCTTCGGGAGCAGATACGGCATGAGCATGAGCGATACACACGCGGCGAGCAGAATAAACTCAGGCCCCGCCCGTTGAGAGCGCGCGATGAAGATCGACAAGGCGAGCCCGCTCGCCGCCGCGAGCACCATGCCGACGGCAACTCCGATCGCGTACGGCGTTCCCCCGGCCAACACCCAGATGTTCGCCGCGTTCATGGTGAGGCGATTGAATGTGTGAGCTTGGTCCAAATAGACCGCGAACACGGAGGCCAAGGATCTGCCGGCGACGAGAACCGGAATGGCGAGAACCACGTAGATCCCGAGAACGGTGGCGAGCCATGCCGGGTGGATCCTGCGGCGCAGAATCATGCCGAGCACGAAGGGGCCCAGGAACACGCCCTGAGCCTTCACCGAAAAGGCCATCGCAAATGACGCAACGCCGTTTCGGTCCCGCATGAACAGCGCTACGGAAACCAGCGTGAAGAAGGTCCAGATCGAATCACTCTCCGCCCACACTGCGCCGTTGAAGATCACCGTCGGTGCAAGCCAAATAGCGCAGAAGGCCAGGGAGGCGCGCAATGGCAGCTCTGTAGCTCGCCAGACGATCTGGGCCACAACGATCGCGCAGCCCAACTCGAATACTGCCGAGATCGCTTTCACGAGGGAAAGTGGCTGGCCTAGCCAATCAAATCGGGCGACAATCAGCAGGAGGTAACTGTAGAACGGCGTGTAGTTGGTAAAGGCTTCGGCCAGCCCGGCGACTCCGTGATCGCGAGCAAAGACATACCAGGGGATCAGATGCTGAATGGCGTCGTCGGTCGCGTGCTGCCGGGCGACATAGCGGAGCGCAAGGCCCACAAGTCCGCATCCGACCGCTACGAGGATTGCAAGCCGCCAATTCTTTGGCGGCGTCTTGTCCGGGTTGACGTCATGACCGGACCCGCGGATCGCGTCGATTCCAACACTATCTTTTGTCACGCGATCACTCGTGAGGCTTTTATTTTCGTGACCTAACCTGTACGGGTCATCAATTCATAGCTGTATAACGGCTGGTTTCGCAGGTCTTAAGATTGCCGCGAAAAGGTTGCTTGGTTAGCGAATGCTTTAGAGGAACTGACGCTCATCGAAAATGGCTGCCAGCGGGAAGGTAAGCCCGGCAAGACCGGATCTTGACCAACCGATGAACTGCTCCGGGGCATAACGGCGGAGGCCGGAGCAGCGCTACCGCTGCAAATGTCGCGTAAAGATCCGCACCACATGACCCCTGACCCGCGGCGCCTCGTCGTAGAGGTCTGAGGCGAGCCGCTCGATGGTCTCGCGCAACGACAGGAACTGGGCCTGCCGCGCGCTGCTTTCGGTGCCCTGCATGCCCGCAAGCTCGTCCATCGCTGCGTCGCTGATCTGGCACTGCACGACCTCGCCGTCATTCAGCATGGTGAAGCGAAAGGCGAGCCGTTCCAGATCATGGCCAATGATCCTGTCGCGCATGAGTGGCATCAAGTCGTCCCGGTCGACCCCCGCGCCGAAAATGCCGAAAATCCGGCTGCTTGTCAGCAGCAAAGGCAACCCTTCGCCCTACTGAAATGCAACTTCGGCGAAACTGCGGAGCTTTCGCGAATGCAGCCGCTCGGATTCCTGCTGCTTGAGCCGTTCCAGCGCCTTCAGGCCGATCTCGAGATGCTGGCCGACGCGGCGGCGGTAGAATTCGCTGGCCATGCCCGCGAGCTTGATCTCGCCGTGCAGCGGCTTGTCGGAGACGCACAGCAGCGTGCCGTAGGGGACGCGAAAGCGGTAGCCGTTGGCGGCAATCGCGGCCGATTCCATGTCGAGCGCAACCGCGCGCGATTGCGACAAGCGGCGAATGACATCGGGCCCGCTGATCTCCCAATTGCGGTTGTCGACGCTGGCGACGGTGCCGGTACGCATCAGGCGCTTGAGCTCGAAACCTTCGAGCCCGGTGACGTCCTCGACGGCCTCCTCGAGCGCCACCTGCATCTCCGCGAGCGCCGGGATCGGCACCCACAGCGGCAACTCGCGATCGAGCACATGGTCCTCGCGCACATAGCCATGGGCGAGCACGTAGTCGCCGAGCCGCTGCGTGTTGCGCAGGCCCGCGCAATGGCCGAGCATCAGCCAGGCATGGGGCCGCAGCACGGCAACATGGTCGGTGACGTTGCGCGCGTTGGACGGACCGGTGCCGATGTTGATCAGGGTGATGCCGCGATAGCCGGGCGCGACGAGGTGGAAGGCCGGCATCTGCGGCGCACGCGCGGGCGCGACGCCGGTGGTCGCGCCGCCGCTGCGCGTGATTACATTGCCTGGGGCAACGAAGGCATCGAGGCCGGCCTCGCCAGCCTGAAGCCGCTGCTGGCAGAGCTGCGCGAAGGCGTCGACGTAGAACTGGTAGTTGGTGAAGATCACGAAATTCTGGAAATATTCGGGGTCCGTGCCCGTGTAATGGTATAGCCGGCGCAGGGAATAGTCGACGCGCGCCGCGCGAAACAGGGACAGCGGCTCGGGCGCGCCGGGCTGGAGCTCGAAAGTGCCGTCGGCGATGGCATCGTCCATGGTGGCGAGATCGGGCACGTCGAACGCATCGCGCAGCGATCGCGTCACGGGCGAGTTCTCGCTGGTGGTGATGGCGGCCTCGATGTTGATGTCGCGGCGATAGGCGAAGTGAACGGGAATCGGTTCGCTGGACTCGCCGATTTCGACCGGGACGCCGTGGTTCTGGATCAACAGTCCGATCTGCTCGGTGAGATAGGTCCGGAACAGATCCGGACGCGTGACGCTGGTCTCGTGCACACCAGGCCGGGCGACGAAGCCATAGGCGAGACGCGAATCCAGCCGCGCATGCGTCGCGGTGGTGACACGGACGAAGGGATAGAAGGCCCGCACCCGCGTCGTGATTGCCTCACCGTTGACGTAAGCCTCGAACCGGTCGCGCAGGAACTTCGTGTTGCGCTCGTAGATCTCTTCGAGGCGGGCGACGGCGAGGCCGGCGTCGGAGAAGGGTTCTGTGGCGACGGAGGGTGGGGATTGGATGGATTGCATTGTTCGACGCCGGGTTGCTGGGGCTGAATCGAACTTATAGCAAGAAAACTAAAGCAAGAAAGAAGCCGCCCGTCATTGCGAGCGTAGCGAAGCAATCCAGAAATCTCGCCGCGGCGGCAACCTGGATTGCTTCGCTACGCTCGCAATGACGAAAGGAGGCGATGACGCGCCTTCGCGCGTCACTTCTCCCGGAACGCCCGCATGAACTGGTCGTGCAGCGGCTTCATCAGATAGGACAGCATGGTGCGGTCGCCGGTCTGGACGAAGGCTTCCGCCGGCATGCCGGGGATCAGCCTGGAGTCACCGAGCTTGGCGACCTCTTCCGCGGACAGCGAGACGCGGATGGTGTAGTAGCTCTGGCCGGTGCGCTGGTCGGTGGTGACGTCGGGCGAGACGCGGCTGACGACGCCGTTGAGCTCCGGCGTGGTACGCTGGTTGAAGGCGGACAGGCGCAGCAGCGTCTTCTGGCCGATCTGGAGCTTGTCGATATCGACCGGATTGACCTTGGCTTCGACCTGGAGATCGTCGGCCTGCGGCACGATCAGCATGAGGGCGTCGCCGGCGGTGATGACGCCACCAACGGTATGCACGGTCGATTGCAGCACCATGCCGTCCTGCGGCGCGCGGATGTCGACGCGGCGAAGCTGGTCCTCGGCGGCGACCTTGCGCTCAATCATTTCGCCGATCTTGTCATTGGTCTCGCGCAGATCCTTCGAGACTTCGCTGACCATGTCCTTGTCGACCTGGATGATCTGGAGCTCGGTCTCGGTGATCTTGCCCTTGGCTTGCGCCCGCGAGGCGATGTATTGCGCGCGCTCGCCATTGAGCCGGGCAGAATCGCGTTCGAGCGTGGTGAGGCGGGAGATCTGCACCAGGTGCTTGTCATAGAGATCCCGGACACCGACGAGCTCCTGCAGCACCAGCGAGATTTCCTTGTCCTTGGCCCGCTCCTGCGCGGAGAGACCTTCGATCTCCTCGTTGAGCTGCTGGATGCGCTCGCGCAGCTGCGCCTTCTGGCCAGCGCGTCCGTTGACGCGAACGTCGAACAGCTTGGTTTCCGCGGAGAGCAACGCCTTGACGTCGGGATCGTTGCCGCGATCGAGCAGTGCTCGGGGGTAGTCGATCCTGTCGATCCCGCGCTGCTCGGCCTGGAGCCGCGCCGCACGCGCCTGCGCCGCGTCGAGATTCTTGGTGACGATGGCGAGGTTGGCCTTGGTGACGGTGTCGTCGAGCCGCACCACGATGTCGCCGGCCTTGACCACGTCACCGTCGTGAGCGCGCAGCTCGCCGACGACGCCGCCGGTCGGATGCTGCACCTTCTTGACGTTGGATTCGACCACGATCTGCCCCGGCGCGATCAGCGCGCCCGAGATCTGCACGGTCGACCCCCAGCCGCCGAGGCCGACCAGGAGGACCAGCACGATCCCAAGCCCGAGCATCAGGTGAAACCGGATCGACTGCCGTACGGTCCGCTTCGCGGCAGGCTTCGCGCCGCCGAGCGCCATCGTGCTCATGCCTTGGCTCCGCCTTCGCTGACGATCTTGATCGGCGCCGGCGGCGTCACGCGCGGCTGGAGCACCTGGGCGAGTACCTGTTCCTTCGGCCCGAAGGCCTGCATGCGGCCGTCGCGCAGCACCAGGATCTGGTCGACCGCTTCCACGCCGATCGGGCGATGTGCCACCACGACGACGATGGCGCCGCGCTCGCGCGCCGCACGGATGGCGCGGGTCAGCGCTTCGTCGCCTTCGGTATCGAGATTGGAATTGGGCTCGTCGAGCACGATCAGGAACGGGTTGCCATAGAGAGCGCGCGCCAGCGCCACGCGCTGCGCCTGGCCCGCGGAGAGCGCCGTGCCCTGCTCGCCGACCTGGGTGTTGTAGCCCTCGCGCATCTTGATGATCATCTCGTGCACGCCGGCTTCCTTGGCGGCGGCGATGATGCCGTCGGAGGTGGCCTCGGGATCGAAGCGGCTGATGTTCTGCGCAATGGTGCCGCCGAACAATTCGACGTCCTGCGGCAGGTAGCCGATATGGCGGCCAAGCAGGTCCGACGACCACTGGTCGAGCGCCGCGCCGTCGAGCCGCACCTTGCCGCGGACCGGTTGCCAGACGCCGACCAGCGCGCGGATCAGCGACGACTTGCCCGAACCGCTCGGTCCGATCACGCCGAGGCCGTTGCCGGCTTCGAGCGCGAAGGTGATGTCCTGCACGATGAGGCGCTGGTCGCCCGGCGGCACCATGGCGACGCCTTCGACCGAGAGGCGGCTGGTGGGCGCCTGCAGCTGCGTCGGCATCGTCTGCGCCGGCATCTGCTCCAGAAGGCGGGTCAGGCGGTGCCAGCTCTGGCGTGCCGCGACAAAGGATTTCCAGTGCGCGATCGCGAGGTCGACCGGCGCGAGCGCACGTGCCGACAGGATCGAGCCGGCAATGATGATGCCGGCGGTCGCTTCCTGGTGGATGACGAGATAGGCGCCGACCGCGAGCACGGCCGATTGCAGCATCATGCGCAGCACTTTTGCGACCGCGCCGAGACCGCCGGCGACGTCGCTCGCACGCTGGTTGCCGTCGAGATATTTTTCGTTGGCCTCGCTCCAGCGCGCGTTCATCCGGCCGGCCATGCCCATCGACACCATGACTTCGGCATTGCGGCGGCTGGCCTGGGCGAGATCGTTGCGCTGGGCGGCAAGCCCCATCGCCTCGCGCGCCGGCTGGCGGGACATGAACTCGGTGACCAGCGTCAACCCGACCAGGATGACGGCGCCGACCAGCGCGGTGACGCCGATCATGACGTGGAAGGCGAAGCAGATGGCGAGATAGAGCGGCAGCCACGGCAGGTCGAAGAACGCGCTCGGGCCCATGCCGCCAAGGAAGGAGCGGACATTGTCGAGATCGCGCAGCGGCTGAAGCCCCTCGTTGCGGCTGCCGACCAGCAGCGGCAGGCGCACGATGGTGTCGAACACCCGCTTGTTCAAGGCTTCGTCCAGCGCGGTGCCGACCCGGCCCAAGATCCGGTTGCGGATCATGTCCAGCACGCCCTGCGCCATGTAGAGGAAACTGGCCAGGACGATCAGGCCGACCAGGGTCGGAATGCTGCGGCTCGGCAGCACCCGGTCGTAGACCTCCAGCATGAAGATCGACCCGGTCAGATAGAGCAGGTTGATCATGCAGCTCATCAAGCCGACGCCGACAAACGCCGTGCGACAGGCGCGCAGCGCATCACCGAGCTCTGAGCGGCGGACGCCGGGAACGGCTGCCATCAGTCTGATCTCTTTCGGGTAGGGGCCAAAGTCCCTGATTTCAAAGGCAAATTCAGGAGTAATTGACCCGGATTAACATCGCGTTTGCGGTCATCGCCCAACGCTGTCGAATACCCGGGACCCCTATGGCCCACATCACCCCCGACCGGCCTTGCACGCAAGTCCGGAATCTCACGATCTTGCGGCTTTTTCTTGCAGACATGTCACCTCTCCCCGGGCGGGGAGAGGTCAAAAGTTCGATCAGTTGAACTCGGGCGCCATTAGAACCGGCCGCCGCCGCGGACCAGCCGCACCACCAGCAGCAGGATGACCGCGCCGATTGCGGAATAGATGATCTCCGATATCAGCCCGGTGCCGATGTGGATGCCGAGCTTCGGAAACAGGAAGCTTGCCACCAGCGCGCCGGCGATGCCGACCACGATATCGCCGATGATGCCGAACCCGGTTCCGCGCACCACCTTGCCGGCCAGCCAACCAGCCACCAGGCCGACGAACAGGATGACAAGCAAGCCTTCGTTGGAAATGTACATAAGTGAGGTCCCCTCTCCGTGAACGGTTCCATGGAAGCGGAACCGGGATGAACGAGGTCTGAATGCTGTTCCCCGCTCCCCGCCGCGGTCCAGATATCACGACAGCGCGGTGGCCGGCTCCGCCAGCACGCACCGCGCTACCCGGCCCGGCCCGACCTCCACATTCCCTGGCAGTTGCTCCAGACAGCGCGGCTGGGCCACGGCGCAGCGGGGCGCAAAGGAGCAGTTGTGGGGCCTCTGGCCAAGCGACGGCGGGGTGCCGGGGATGGTCTCGAGCCGCTGTCCCCGCTTGGCCCCGTGGACGGTCGAGGCGAGCAGGCCCTTGGCGTAGGGATGCACGGGCGAGCGGACGATGTCGCGAAGGGTGCCCTGCTCCACGATCTGGCCGGCATACATCACCGCGACCCGGTCGCAGATCTCGATGGCGACGCCGATGTCGTGGGTGACGAAGATGACGGACATGCCGAACTCGCGCTGCAGCTCGCGCAACAGCAGCAGGATCTGGATCTGCACGGTGGCATCGAGCGCGGTGGTCGGCTCGTCCGCGAGCAATATCTTGGGACGACACGCGAGCGCCAGCGCGATCATCGCGCGCTGACGCATGCCGCCGGACATCTCGTGCGGATAGGCATCGAGCCGGCGTTTTGCGGAAGGAATGCGCACGACATCGAGCATTTCGAGTGCACGTGCCCTGCCCTCCGCATAAGACTTGCCCTCGTGACGCACCACGCTTTCGGCGATCTGCGCGCCGATGGTGTAAACCGGGTCGAGCGCGAGCGCGGGCTCCTGAAAGATCATCGACACGGTCTGGCCACGGAACGACGACAGTTGCTCGTCGTTCATGGCCAGCACGTCGCGGCCCATCACGTTGACCTTGCCCGTGATCTCCGTGCGCTTCTTCGGCAACAGCCGCATCAGTGCACGCAAGGTCACGCTCTTGCCCGAACCGGACTCGCCGAGCAGGCCCAGCACCTCGCCGTCGCCGAGCGAGAGGCTGAGATCGTTCACGGCATAGACTGTGCGCTCGCCAGTGAAGCGGATGTTGAGGCCTGAGATCTCGACGAGCTTTGTCATGACGGAAGTTTCGGCAGCCTGGCGTGGTAGTCGGTGGCGCGCTGGAACGCGGCGCCGATGGTGAGCAAGGTCGCCTCGTCGAACGAGCGGCCGATCAACTGCATGCCGATCGGGAGACCGCTTTTGGTGAAGCCCGAGGGCACCGTGAGCGACGGCAAGCCGAGGTAATTTACAGGACGGGTGAACAGCGTCAGCCGCTGCAACAGCGCCGGCGCGTTCGGCCCGCCGCCGACGTCGCTCTCCTCGATCGTCGGCGCCGGCACGGGCGAAGCCGGTGCGATGATCGCGTCGACGCCAGCCGTTGCTGCATTGTGCGCGGCGAGCGCAGGTCCGCGCCAGCGCATCGCCTCGAGATAGGTAATGGCGGGGACCGCGAGGCCGTTCTGAAGCCGCATAAGCACCTGCGGACCGTAATCCTGCGGCCGCTCGATCATCCAGCGCTTGTGGAAGGCAGCGGCTTCGGCTGCAAGCACGAGCTGGCTTGCCGAGGACAATTGCCGCTGATCGGGCAGCTCAACGGTGACGATGTCGGCGCCCTCACGCTTGAGCACCGCGATGGTCTCGTCCAGCACGCGCGCGACCTCGCCGTCGAGATCGTCCACATAGAAAGACGAAGGCACGCCGATCTTGAGGCCGTTCAGCGAGCCCTTGGTCGCGCCGACATAGTCAGACAGCGGCTCGTGGCTCGCGGTCGAATCCTCGGGATCAGGGCCGGCCATCAGCGCCAGCAGTAGCGCGCAATCCTCGGCGGTGCGGGCAAGCGGGCCGACCGTGTCGAGCGACTGCGACAGCGGCATCGCGCCGGCGCGGCTGACCCGGCCGACCGTGGTCTTCAATCCGGTCACGCCGCAGAAATGCGCGGGCATGCGGATCGAGCCGCCGGTGTCGGAGCCGAGTGCGGCATAGGTCAATCGCGCCGCGACCGCCGAGCCCGAGCCCGACGACGAGCCGCCGGTGATGTGCGCGACGTTCCAGGGATTGCGAACCGGACCGTAATGGGCGTTATGGCCGGTCGGGCCATAGGCGAATTCGGCCAGATGCAACGTGCCGAGGCGAACCTGGCCGGCGTCCTTCAGCCGCTGCAAGGCGGTGGAGGTCACTGTCGGAACGAAATCGCGGCGGATCAAAGAGCCGCAGGTCGCGACGTGGCCTGCGTCGTAGTACATGTCCTTGTGCGCGAGCGGCACGCCGTGCAACGGACCGTGCACTTCGCCCTTGGCGAGTTCGGCGTCGGCGGCATCGGCGGCCTTCAGCGCCGCCTCGGCTTCGATCGACATGAAGGCGTTGAGATGCGGCTGCCACTGCGCGATGCGATGCAGCAGCGCGCGCGTCACCTCATGCGAGGACACCTGCTTCATCGCAATCGCGCGCGCGACCTCGATGAGCGTCATCAATGCGGGCTCGGTGCTCATTTCGAGAGCTTCGCAGTCTGCGCGATCGGATAGAGCGCGGGCTCGAGATCGAACGGCAACGTACCGGCAATGGCCGCAAAGCCCTCGAAGGCCGGTCCGATGGAATTGGAGATGCGCGTCGCAATCTCGTCGTCGACGGGAACGCCGGCGACCTGTGCCGTCGCCTTAATCTCTTTTGTCGTCGGTCTCGTCATACGGTTTCCTCCTTGGGCGCGCGGCTATGGCCTGAACCCGGGATCGCCATGTAGCACGCGGCCTCGTGGCCCATATTATCCAGCGCAGTGAGTTTTGGTGTCGCATTTGCGCAGAGCGGCTCCGCAAACGGGCAACGGGTATGGAAGCGGCAGCCCGAGGGTGGATCGATCGGATTGGGCGGATCGCCCGTGATCGGCGGCGTCTCGGTGCGACGGTCCGGATCCGAAGACGGCATCGCGGCAAGAAGTGCGCGCGTATAGGGATGGGCCGGCTGGTCCCAGACCTGGTCGACCGGGCCGAGCTCGACGACCTCGCCGAGATACATCACCAGCACACGATCGCTGATGTAGCGGACGACGTTGAGATCGTGGCTGATGAAAAGATAGGTCAGGCCGAACTCGCGCTTGAGGTCGGCAAGCAAATTGAGCACCTGCGCCTCGACCGATTTGTCGAGCGCGGAGACCGCTTCGTCCAAAATCACCAGACGGGGCGACAGCGCCAGCGCACGCGCGATGTTGACGCGCTGACGCTGGCCGCCGGAGATCTCGTGGGGGTAGCGGTTGGCGAAATTTGCAGGAACCAGGCCCACCTTGCCCAGCAGCTCGCGCGCCAGCGCGCGCGCGGCGCCGTCGGCCATGCCGTGCACCTTCGGGCCGAAGGCGATCGATTCCTCGATCGTCAGGCGCGGATTGAGCGAGGCATAGGAATCCTGGAACACCATCTGCATGCCGCGGCGCAGCTCGCGCAGGGAGAGCGACTGGCCGACGCTCATGCCGTCATAGATGATGTCGCCGGTGTCGCGCGGCATCAGATGCATGAGCAGCCGGGCGGTGGTCGACTTGCCGCAACCGGACTCGCCGACGATGCCGACGGTCTCGCCCTTGGCGATGGAGAAGGAGACGTTGTCGACGGCACGCACGGTGCGTTTTGCGGCGAACAAGCCGCCTCGTACCGGAAAATGCTTGGTCAGGCCGTTAACCTGAAGCAGCGGCTGCGCGACGCCGCCGAGGTCTTCGATCGGCTCCAGCATCGCGACGGAGAGGTTGGTTTCGCTCATGGCTAGTTCCTGATGTCCATGGCGCTGCGCAGGCCGTCCGAGAGCAGGTTGAAGCAGATCGAGACCGCGAAGATCATCGCACCGGGGAGTGCGGCGACCCAGGGATTGACATAGATCGCGGTGCGCAAGGTGTTCAACATCAGGCCCCATTCCGGCTCGGGCGGCTTGGTACCGAGTCCAAGGAAGGACAGGCCTGCCGCGAGGATCATCGAGACCGAGATCAGGCTGGTGGCATAGACGAAGATCGAACCGAGCACATTGCCGAGGATATGCACGCGCATGATGGTGAAGGGGCCGGCGCCGGAGGCACGCGCGGCGTCGACGAAGTCCATGTTGCGCACGCCGGTGGTGACGCTTTCGGCGACGCGGGTAATCTGCGGCACGAACACGACCGTCAACGACACGATGGAATTGAGGATGCCGGCTCCGAGTGCGCCCGAGATCGCGATCGCCAGCAGCACGGATGGAAAGGCATAGAAAACGTCGATCGTGCGCATGATCGCGGTGTTGAGCTTGCCGCCGACATAGCCGGCCACGAGGCCGAGCGACGTGCCGATGCAGAAGGCGAGGATCACAGGCAAAATGCCGATCAGAAGCGACAGCCGGCCGCCATAGATTAGCCGCGCCAGCATGTCGCGGCCGAGCTCGTCGGTGCCGAGCGGATAGCCCGACGTGCCAATGTGCCGAAGGCGCCGGATCATCGAGCCCTTGTAGGGATCTTCAAGACCGAGCCAGGGCGCAACGATCGCGGACAGGAAGATCAACAGCAGCACCAGCGCGCAGACCATGCTGACCTTGTCGCGCCGGATACGGCGGCCGACGGTCGCCCAATAGCCGCGCGCCTTGGTCGCGGGCGCGGACTGAAGCGCGGCGTCGGAGGTGGCGGAGAGCGGAAGCTCGCTCATCGGCGAGCCTCCGTTAAGCATCGCGGGATTCGATGCCCATCAAGGCGGCGGTGCACCTCTCCCGCGTGCGGGAGAGGTCGGCGCGCAGCGCCGGGTGAGGGTTCTTTCCTCTTGGGGGTTCTCGATTGAGGAGACACCCTTTCCCCAACCCTCCCCCGCAGGCGGGGGAGGGAGCGCACCTTTTTCACGGCTCCAGCCTCGCTCATCGCTAGCCCCGCTTGATGCGCGGGTCGATCGCGGCTTGCGCGATGTCGACCAGCAGATTGAGGAAGACGAAGAACAACGCCAGGATCAGAATCGTGCCCTGGAGCAGCGGCAGGTCGCGCTGGAAGATCGCCGAGTTGAGCAGGAAGCCCGAGCCCGGCCAGGAGAACACCGTCTCGATCAGGATCGAGCCGCCTAGCATGTAGCCGAGCTGAAGTCCCATCACTGCGAGCGCGGTGGGCGCCGCGTTCTTGATGACGTGGCGGAACACGCCGCGCTCATGCAGGCCTTTTGCACGCAGCGCCTCGACGAAGTCCTGGCTGAGGATGTCGCCGGTCAGTGCGCGCACCGTGCGGGTGACGATGCCCATCGGGATCACCGATGTCGTGATCGCCGGCAGCACGAGATATTGCAGATGCGCCCAGTCCCAGGCCCAGGCGGCCGAGCCGCCGGGTCCGGCGCCGACGGCGGGCAGCCAGTTCAGCTGGACCGAGAAGATGATGACGAGCACCATGCCAAGCCAGTAATGCGGCACCGAAACGCCGGCGATGGCAAAGGACGTCGCCAGCTTGTCGATCCAGGTCTCCCGGAAATAGCCGGCGATCAGGCCGAGCAGGATGCCCATGGTGAAGCCGATGATGGCGGCGGCAATCGCCAGCGTAACCGTGTTGCTGACCGCGCGCATGACTTCGGCGAGCACCGGGCGGCCCGTGGCGATGGAATTTCCGAGATCGCCATGTAACGCGCGGAGCAGCCAAAGCCCGAACTGCACCGGCAGCGGGCGGTCGAAACCGTAGGCGGTGCGGAGCTGCGCGGCGAGCTCCTGCGAGGCGTCGGCCGGCAGCACGGCGACGAGCGGATCGCCCGGCGTGATGTGCACGAGCAGAAAACACACCAGCGCGACGCTGATGACGATCGGAACGACGTAGACGATGCGTCTGGCGATATAGGCGAGCACGTTGTTTCTTTTCTTCTCTTCTCCCCTTGCGGGAGTAGGTGGCGCGAAGCGCCGGATGAGGGGTATCTATCCGCGATTACAATCTCGGTGACTGAGAGAGTGTGTCTCGCGGAAAAGAGACCCCTCACCCGGCTTCGCTTGAGCGAAGCCACCCTCTCCCGCAAGGGGAGAGGGTGCACTGAACAAGCCGAGAGAACTACTGCATCGACACCAGCGAGAAGTCGATGAACCAGCTCTTCGGCTGCACGACGCCAGTCACCTTCGGGCTGATGGCGCGGGGGCCGACGTCATGGGCGACGTAGAGGAAGGCTGCGTCGTCGACGGAGGCCGCGTGCAGTTCGGCGAGCGCGGCGTCACGCGCGGCGGGATCGAAGGTCTGCCGTGCCTTCTTCACGAGTTCGTCGAACTTGGGATTGTTGATGAACCCCCAATTGTTCGAGACCGGCGGGGCCATGCCCGATTGCAGGAAGCGCACCAGTGCGAAGAACGGGTCCATCGCCGCATAGGTGACGTTGGTCGCGTTCGAGCCGTTGGCGCTGGGATCCTTGGCACCGCGGCGCCAATTGGTGAACAGCGTATTCCACTCGATGACGTCGAGCTGCACGTCGAAATAGCATTCGGCGAGGGCCTGCTGCAGATATTCGTTCATCGGCAGCGGCTGCATCTGGCCCGAGCCGGACGCCGAAGTCTGCGTCTTCACCGTCAACTTCTTGTTAGGGCCGAACCCGGCCTCCTGCATCAGCTTCTGCGCAGCCGCCTTATCGTACTTGATCTCGAAGGTCGGCTTGCCGCGCCAGGGATGGCCAGGCTCGAAGGTGCCGGTCGCAGGCACCATCAACCCCGCGAGCAGGCCGTCCTTGAGGCCTTCGCGATCGACGCAGAGGTTCGCAGCCTTGCGCACGCGGATGTCGTTCCAGGGCGAGCCCTCGACGCGCGAGAACTGCCACGGCCAGACGTGCGGCTGCTCGTTGGCGTAGAGCTTGAAGCCACGCTGCTTGAGCTCGGGCAGCGCGTCCGGCGCCGGGGCCTCGACCCAATCGACCTGCCCTGAGAGCAGCGCCGCGGTGCGTGCGTTCGCCTCCGGCATCGGCAGGAGCACCATCTTGTCGACCTTGGGCACGCGGTCCTTGTTCCAGTAGCTCGCATTCTTGACCAGCTCGAGGCGCTCGCGCGGGGTGAAGCCCGCCATCTTCCACGGACCGGTACCCGCGGCGTCCTTGGCGAACGCGGTCCATGCGGCCTGCGACTTGGCCTTGGCGCCCTCCGCCTTGTCGTAGAAGGCCTGCCACTTCGCCGGGCTCGCCATGAAGAGATTGGTGAGGTTGATCGGCAGGAAGCTGTCGGGCTCCTTGGTGGTGAGCTCGACCGTCATGTCGTCGATCTTCTTCGCGGACGCCAGCGTCGGCATGCGCGAGGCCGTAACGCCGACCTGGCTGGCGTCGAATTGCGGCGCATCCTGCTTCAGCACCTTCTCGACGTTCCACACCACGGCGTCTGCATTGAACGGCGAGCCGTCATGGAAGGTGACGCCCGGCCGCAGCTTGAAAGTCCATTTGGTCTTGTCGGCATCGTCGACCTTCCACTCGGTGGCAAGGCCGGGGATCACCACGCTCGCCTTGTCGGCCGAGGACAGGTCCCAGCCGGTGAGCGCGTCGTACATGGTGAGGCCGGTGAAGCGATTGCCTTCAAAACCCTGATCGGGCTGGCCCAGCGTGCGCGGAATATCGGCAGCAGTCATGGCGATGCGCAGCACGGTTTCGGCACCGGCCGCGCGCGGCCACGCAGCCGCGCTACCGAGCGCCAGCAACGCGATCAGCGCCGCGCGGGTCTTGTTCTTGTTGATCAGCATTGCCTCAATCCTTTTCCGGCTTCGATGACTAATTTTGATGCAAACGTATGCAATGGCTATGCCAATGGGGAAACTTTTTCTGCAAATTGCCCCTGCGACGACAAGTCCTTGTGATGACACCTCGGCAAAAGCACCTCGCTGCCTATTCTGGCATCAAGATTGCAGGTTTGGCTCCGATTGTCCTTGAAGTCTTCCCTGGAGCTTTGGCCTATGCGTATCCGACTATCGACCTGTTTCGCCGTGCTTGCACTGGCGTTGTCCGCAATTCCGGCGGGCGCCGAAACGGTGCTGCGCTACGGCATCTCGATGGCGGACATCCCGCTGACCACCGGCCAGCCCGACCGCGGCGCCGGCGCCTACCAGTTCACGGCCTACACCATCTACGATCCGCTCGTGGCCTGGGAGATGGACGTCGCCGACCGGCCCGGCAAACTGGTGCCAGGGCTCGCCACCGAATGGAAGGTCGACGATACCGACAAGACCAAATGGCGCTTCACCTTGCGCAAGGGCGTGAAGTTTCACGATGGCAGCGAGTTCAACGCCGATGCCGTGATCTGGAATCTGGACAAGGTGCTCAACGACAAGGCGCCGCAATTCGACAAGCGCCAGAGCGTCCAGGTCAAGACCCGCCTTCCTTCGGTCGCGAGCTATGCCAAGATCGACGACTCCACGGTGGAGATCACCACCAAGACGGTCGATTCCTTCTTTCCCTATCAGATGTTGTGGTTCCTGGTGTCGAGCCCGACGCAATACGAAAAGCTCGGCAAGGACTGGGACAAGTTCGCGAGCCAGCCCTCGGGCACCGGCCCGTTCAAATTGACCAAGCTGGTGCCGCGGGAGCTCGCCGAGCTCACGAAGAATCCGGATTATTGGAACAAGAAGCGCATTCCCAAGGTCGACAAGCTCGTGCTGGTGCCGATGCCGGAAGCGCTGACGCGCACCAATGCGCTGCTGGCCGGGCAAGTCGATCTGATCGAGACGCCGGCGCCGGATGCCGTGCCGCAGCTCAAGGCCGCCGGCATGAGGCTCGTCGACAACGTCACGCCGCATGTCTGGAATTACCATCTGAGCGTGCTGCCGGGTTCGCCGTGGACCGACATCCGCCTGCGCAAGGCGCTGAACCTCGCGATCGATCGTGAAGCCGTGGTGGGCCTGATGAATGGCCTTGCGAAACCCGCCAAGGGACAGGTCGATCCGTCGAGCCCCTGGTTCGGCAAACCGAGCTTCGAGCTGAAATACGATGTCGCCGCCGCGAAGAAGCTGGTCGAGGAGGCCGGCTACTCCAAAGCGAAGCCGCTGAAGGCGACCTTCATCATCGCACAGGGCGGCACCGGCCAGATGCTGTCGCTGCCGATGAACGAATTCTTGCAGCAGAGCTTCAAGGAGATCGGCATCGACATCGATTTCAAGGTCGTCGAGCTCGAGACACTCTATACGCACTGGCGCAAGGGCGCAGCCGACGAGATGAACGCCGGCATCACCGCCAACAACATCGCCTACGTCACCTCCGACCCGCTCTACGCCATCGTCCGCTTCTTCCATTCGAGCCAGATCGCGCCGGTCGGCGTCAACTGGGGCGGCTACAAGAACCTGAAGGTCGATGCGCTGATCGACGAGGCCAAGCAGACCTTCGACAGCGTCAAGCAGGACGAGCTGCTGGCGCAAGCGCATGCGCTGATCGTCGACGACGCCACGCTGGTGTGGGTGGTGCACGACACCAACCCGCACGCGCTGTCGCCCAAGGTCAAGCAGTTCGTGCAGGCGCAGCACTGGTTCCAGGACCTGACGACGATCGGGGCGGAGTGAGGCTCAAGGCCGGCACTCAGCTTCCGCAAACACCACCGTCGTCCTGGCGAAAGCCAAGACCCATAACCACCGGCCTTTGTTTTGCGAAGGCTGGTGGTTGATGGCTCGCGGCCACAACTGCTCCCTGGGGTAATGGGTCCTGGCTTTCGCCAGGACGACAGCGAGCGTGTGGCGGCAAGCGAGAGCCTCTCCGCCCCCTACTTCGTCAGCAGCGCATAGGCCCCGGTCCAGCCTTCCGGCGGCGGATTGACTTGGAATTCCTTGATGCGCACTTCATAGAGCTTGAACAGCTTTTCCAGCGTGTCGGCATCCTCGCTCCTGCGGCCGCGTTCGATCGCGTCCAGCGCGCCCTGCCAGTCGCGGCTGCGATAGCAGCCGAGCATTTCGATGGTGACGTTGCGCAGGCGCTGGAAGGCGCCGGAATGCATCACGTCCGCGCGGCCGGCGATGGCGTAGATCACTTCCGGCTCGGTCTTGCCCTTGACCATGATGAAGTCGAGTTCGAGAATCGCGAACTTGTCCTTGGCGGCGAGCGCGGTCCTCGAGCCGACGATGATGGGAAAGCCGTATTCCTTCGACTGGCCTTCGAGACGCGAGGCCAGGTTCACGCTGTCGCCGAGCACCGAATAGTTCTTCTTCAGGTCGGAGCCCATGTTGCCGACGACGCCGATGCCGGTGTTGAGACCGATACCGACATTGAGCGGGATATAGACGTGGCCGCCATCAATGGCTTCCTGCTCGCGGTCCTTGTTCACGGCGTCGATCTTCTCCAGCATCTGGATCGCGGCCTCGCAGGCGTTGACCTCGTGCTCGGCATCGTCGAGCGGCGCGTTCCAGAACGCCATGATGGCGTCGCCCATATATTTATCGATATAGCCCTTCTGATCGATGATCACGTCGGTCAGCGGAGTCAGGAAGCGGTTCATCAGCGCGATCAGGCCCTGCGGATCGTGCTTGTAGGTTTCCGATATGGTGGTGAAGCCGCGCACGTCGGAGAACATGATCGTCATTTCGCGCTCCTCGCCGCCCAGGACCAGCTTTTCCGGCGACTGCGCCAGTTGCTCGACCAGGACCGGCGACATGTATTGCGCGAACATGCCGCGGATCTGCACGCGCTGCCGCTGCTCGCGTACGAAGCTGGCAAAGATCAGCGTCAGATAGATCGCGGTGGTCGAGAGCAGCGGATAAGTGAAGTCGATGAGATAGCGGTGCTGCGCATAGAAGAACCAGGACACTCCGATCAGGATCGCGGCGAAGGTCGCGCCGGCAAGCACGAGGCGGACCGGTCCGAGGTTCGGCGTGAAGATGATGACGAGCAAGCCGATGACGAGCGCGGCGAGCAGCTCGACGCCGAGCGCATAGTTCGGCTGGGATATCACCGCGCCGCTCAGCACGCTCTCCAGCACCTGGGCGTGGATCTCGACGCCGGGCATGGTCGAGGACACCGGCGTGGTCTTGATGTCGTTGAGCCCAACCGCGGAGGTGCCGATCAGCACCAGCTTGCCGGCGATCTTGTTCGGCGACACGGTATTGTCGAGCACGTCGGCGGCCGAGACGTAGATCGAGGGATCCTGGCGGGCGTAATGCACCCAGAGCTGACCGTTCCTGTCGGTTGGGATCTCCACGCCCTTGAGACGCACGGCCCGCACGCCGGTCTTGTCGGTCCGGACCAGCAGCGTCGGCGTGCCCGTGACGACGCGCAAAATCTCGAGGCTGAGCGAAGGCATGACCATGCCCTGCGCGCGCATGATCATCGGCACGCGCCGGATCAGGCCGTCGCGCTCGGTCTTGATCGAGAACAGGCCGCGGCCGGCCGCGACCTTCTCGATCTCGGGCACGTTGCGCAACAGCCCAGGAAATTCGAACAGGAAGCGCTCAGCCCCTTCCTCGCCGACGGTTGCGACGCCGGTGAAGGGCAGCGACTTGTCGACCTCGGACGAAATCGCCCGCTGCCCGGTCTCGCCCAGGATCACGCGCGAGCGCTTGATCGCTTCGGAGAGGATCTGGTCGTTGCTCGGCAGCTCGCGCAGCTTGGCGCGGGTGGCGTCGTCCAGGTAGCGCATCTGGCTCGCGACCAGATCCGGATTGAGCCGGTCGGCCTCCGAGAACACGACGTCGAAGCCGATTGCGACCGCACCGTTATTGGTGAGGTTCTGGATCAGGTCGGCGATTCGCGTGCGCGGCCATGGCCACTGGCCGAGCTTGGCGAGGCTCTTGTCGTCGATGTCGACGATGGTGACCGGCCGCGCCGTCTTGTGGCGCGGATCGATCAACTGAAACATGTCGAAGGTGCGCAGCCGCAGTTCCTGGATCGGCGGCGGATCCCAGAGGCGAGCGCCGGCAAATACCACCAGCAGCGCAAGGCACATCAGCCGCGCAAACCCCAGCTTCCGCGCAAACCACCGCCGCAGGATCTTGAGACGTTTCATTTCAGTAGGACTTCCTGCAAACCCGCACCGCGCCGTGCGCGCCGATCATGCAGCGTCCGTGCGCGATTGGCCATTCCCTGGATGCGGAGGAGTATGGATTTTTTGCCGCGGTCAAGCCGGGCGCCGGCCTCAGGCAAGACCCGGTCGAAGATCAGGTGATGTGGAAGATGAAATCGCTGCCCTTGAGGTTGGCGGTCAAACTCTTCAGCAGGATCGACTCCTGCTCCAGCACAGGCTCTCCCTCACGCTGGCCGATCTCGTGGCTCCAGGAAACCAGCGTGTCGCCGGATTGGAGGGTGAAGGAGAGATCGTCGATGGAGCCGACATCCGAGAACTGCCGCAGGTCGATCTTGTCGAGGCCCGTCGCGAAATCGGTGATGGTGTGCTCGCTATCGCTTCCCGATGCGTTTGGCGAGAACACGAACTGATCCTTGCCGCCGCCGCCGGTCAACGTGTCGCCGGTATCCGTCGCGAAGATGACGTCCTTGCCGCTGGTGCCTTGCAGGCTGACGCCCTCGCTGGTGTCGCCGGCCTCGTTGAAGATGAAGTGGACGGTGTCGAACAGGCCCGTGGTCTTGTCCGTTACCGTCAGTGTGATCTGGTCGGTCGCGGGCGGGGTGGCTCCTGGACTGTAGGTGATGCCATCGACGAGGGCCGAGTTGATATCGTCGAGGTTGCCGCAAGCCGTCCCCGGATCGACGCTGCTGTCCGGATCATGCCCGGTTATGGCGGTCATCTTGAAGTCGTCCGTCGCGGCACCGGAATCGGTGTCGACGACTGAGAGACGGGTGATGGAGTCGGTGTTCAGCTCGTTGCTGTGCGAGACCTGGAAGTGATCGGTGTTGATGACAGGACCGTAGGCGGGTGGCGCCGTCACTTCCGTATCGATAGTGGTGAGGTCGTGCGAGACAGGCGTCGTTCCGCCGGTGCCCGTCGCCGTAAGATCGATAATCGCGGGCGACGAAGAATCGGTGATTGCACCGGTATAGGTGTCGTCGAGGGCATGCACGCCCAACGCATCCGGCGTCCCGGTGAAGCCAATGGCCGGCACGAAGCGGATCAGCGTATCCAGACCCAGCACCAGCGCACTCGTGTCGCTGACCGCCCCGACATCAACCCACTGATCGGTTCCGGCGAGCTCGTACTGCCAGACGCCCTGATCCGAGGTGGCACTATCCGCGCTAACCGCGACGGCCTGGAAGCTCGCGCCGTCGTCGGCGTCGTGGAACTTGCCGGCAAAGAGATGGCTGACTGTGGAGCCAGCCGGATCGCTGTTATCTCCACTGACCGAGGCCAGCGTCGCGTCACCCAGGGTCGGTGCATCGTTGCTGCCGGCGATGTTGAAAGTGACGACGCCGTTGCCCGTGCCGGTCGGCGTGTGGCTATCGTCTGGCACGATCGTGTACTGCAGCGACAGCGTGTGGCCGGCGGCAAGGAAGTCGAAGGCTTCGCTGCCTGAATTGAAGTCCCACGTGAACGTGGCGTGGGTGGCGGAGCCATCGAGAATGTCCCCGGGCTGCACGGCCAGATAGTTGAGCAGCGTCGCGCTCGAGGGCTCGCCGACATAGCCGGTCTGGAGCACGCCGTCCAAATAGATATCGAGATGATCGACGGCGACCGTCACGTGATCGGTGGTGTCGAGGTCGGATAGCGTCAGCGTGCCGGTCTCGCCCAGCCCCGCATTGGTCTCGCTCACGGTAGCGCCGGCGATGTCGCCGCTTGCGGCCGTGATCACCGGCGCGTCGTTGGCGCCTGTTACGTTCACCTCGAACGTCGCCGTGCCGACGGCGCCTTGCGCGTCCGTGGTCTGCACCGTGAACGTATCGATATGATTGCCTTGCGAAAGCGCGTTGATCGAAGCCGCGTCGGGAACGTAGGTGTAGGTGCCGTTCGCGTTGACCGTCAGCGAGCCGTACAGGCCAGCCGTCGTCCCATGACTATCCGCGTTCAGAACGGCATAGGTCAGCCCCGCCGTCTCGCCATGGTCGGCGTCGGTTCCGACCAGCGTTCCTGTGACGTCCGAGAAGCTGTCGGTGATGGAGGTATCGACGAGCGGATCCGTGGTGACCGCGGCCACGGTCGGCGCGTCGTTCTTGCCCGTGATCGTGATCGTGACGTCGGTTGTGCCGGTCTTGCCGTAATCGTCCGTGATCGTGACGGTAGAAACCACTTTCGCGGTCTGGTCCTTGGCGAGGAAATCCAGCGCGCCGTCGGCGATCGAATAGCTCCAGGTGACGGTGCCATTGTTCAGCCCGGCCTGCGGCAGAAGCGTCAGTCCGCTCTTGAGCGCCGCGATCTCGTCAAGCGTGAGCGACGAGGTGAGATTAGTGCTGTGATCGGCGCCAAGCGAGGTCACGACCTGGCCGGTGATCTGTGCCGCCGGCACGTCGGTCAAGTCGATGTCGGTGAAGTCGATCGCGCCAGTCACGGGCGTTGACGTAACGGACGTGGCGAAGTCGCCGGTGGTGTCCGCCTGCTCGGAGACACCTCCCGCCAGCACGCCGCCGGCCGTGAAGGCCGGCGCGTGGTCATCGGTCATCGTGATCAGCGTGTGGCCGGTGCCGTCGTCACTACCGGCGAAATGGGCATTGCTGTAGTCGGCGCCGGCCAGGTCCAGGCTGATGTGATTGCCGTCCGCATCGGTCACCGTCAGCACGCCGCCGGTGGAGGGATTGCTGTTGGCGACATAGACTGCGCTGGTACCGAGCCCATACTTGATGGTCGACAGGTCAATCGTGTCGTTCGTGGACAGCGCCGCGATAGAGCCGCCGAAGGTCGACGCATCGATCTGAAGATGGGCGCCGTCGCCGTCGAGCGTGATCGTTTGCGTGGCCGTGACCGTGCCCTCGAGCTTCAGCCACGCGCCGACATCGACGGTGACCGAGCCGGTACCGGACAGCGAGCCGAACAGCGTCAGCGCCCCGTCATGGACCTCGATGCTGCCGGTATTGGCGACGGTGCCCGTGATCGACGCCGTGCCCCAGCTGTCGACGGTCGCGTAATTCTCGACGCTCAGCCCGGTCCCGGAGATCGACGCGCCATGCAGATCGATGGCGCCGTGGTTCACGATCGACGACGCGTTGCCGAAGATGCCGCTGCCGGCGACCGTCCAGGTGCCGCCCAGCTCGTTGTTGAACGTCGCGGTAGCAACCGAGATATTGCCGCTGATGTGGCCGGCATTGTTGATCGTGATGGCGCCGCCGGTCTCGACGATGGCGTAGGTCGCAGCGGTCACGGTCGAGGCGACGGCTGGTCCGATCGTTCCGGTGGCGGAATTGTCGATCTGCGCGATGCCGGTCGCGTTCTCCTGGATGAAGATCGCCGCATGGGCGCTCGGGGCCACGATCGATCCGGTATTGGTGATATGGGTCGAGCCGGTCGCGCCCACTTCGTTCTGCGTCACGCTGATGCCGGCGAGGCTCGTGCTGGTGATACCACCGTGATTGACGATGGTGACGTCGCCGCTGCCGTTGGCGATGGCAGACACGCCGACCGCGCCGACGGCAGAGCCATTATTGGTGACGCTGACGTCGCCGCCACCGTGATCGAAGGCGCCGATAGCGGTACCTGCGGCCGAAATCGAGGAGGTCGCGCCGGTCGTGACTGTGAGGTTGCCGGCACCCCAGGTGAACGCCTCAATGCCGTAGCCCGCATCGGCGATAATCGTTGCATCGCTCGTAACGGTGACGTCGCCCTTGACCGCATTCGAGAACGTGCCGGTCCCGCCGGGCTTGTAGCCGGCGATGATCCCGCCGGGAATGGTGCCGTCGTTGTTCGAGGTCGAGCCGGAGTGGATCGTGCCATGGGCCTCGACGGAGATCGTGCTGCTGATGCCGGCAGCGATCGCAGTGGCGTAGTTGACCGCCACGATGCCGGTGCTGCCAGACGTGATACTGTCGCCGTTCGCCATGGTGACGCTGATGTCGCCCTGGTCGATGCTGTAGGCCCTGATGCCGTAGCTCGCCGCACCCGAGATCGTGACATTCTGGCCGAGCGTGACCGCCACGTCGCCGCTGCCGCCGCTCAATGCCGCGGCGTTGATGCCGACGCTCTCTGAGCCCGACACAGAGATCGTCGTCCCGGCGAAGCTGTTCACCGTGACGTCGCCGTTCCCGTAATTATAGGCGTTGATGCCGTAACCGACCGAGGCGGTGATGTTGGCATGGTTGTTGACGATGACCGTGCCGTTGACCGCGGTATTGGCGTTAGTGCCATTGGTGGCACCGGTGTAGCCGGCCTCGATGCCGCCCGGCGTATTGCCGCCGAGATTCAGGCTGCTGCCGGAATTGATCGCGCCGTAGGCATTGACGGTGATGGTGCTGGCGGATGTCGCGCCGAGCACGATCGATCGGTTGACGGCGACGATGCCGGAACTGCCCGAGGTGACAACGCTGCCGACCTTGGTCGTGACGGTCTGGTCACCGGCGCCGTAGCTGCGCGAGCGGATACCATAGATCGAGCTGCCGGTGATGGTACCGCCGGCGTCAATGGTGATGTCGCCGCCGCCCAGCGTGACCGCATCGATACCGTATGCGCCGGCGCTGTCGGCGAATGGCGAAGCCATCGCTAACACCGGCACGTTGGCGGCGATCAATCACGGGACACTGAAGCTGATCGGGATGACCGTGACCGACAGCCGACTGGTAGAGCACGAACAGCGGCTGGTAGCTCCGTGCGGCGTCGTCCTCGACCATTGCCATGCGGCGGTTGTCGAGCATCAGCCAGTGGCCGTCGAGCCGTGCAGCGATAACCGCATGCTCTTCGCCGGCCAGCGCGATCGCAAATGCAATCTAGTGGGCAAGGAGAACGTGCCGCTCGGGGAGCTCGAGTCCGCGGAGGACTGTCTCGCCGACTATCTGAAGCACAAGGCCGACGAGATTGGCGCGGCGAAAGGCGATCCGAAAAAGGTGTTCGGCCGGCAGGTCGCAGCCCGCGCGCCCGACACCGATGCCGTCGATTTTTGCGCCGCGCGAATCCACGCGGCCAATTCCTGCGGCAACTTCCTCCGCATCAACCGCGTCTATGCGCTCGACAGCCAGGTGGGCGAGCAGGAGGCGCAGGTCACGGGCGAAATCGAGATGGCCGTGCTGGCACCCTTCGCCACCTGCAGCAAGATCGCCACGACGTGCACGGGCACCTGCTGGGACGCCGGAACGGGGCGTCCCCAGCCCGGCGTCGGCAACAAGGAGCGCTCCGCAGACGCCTTCAACGTCACACGCCGCCTGCGGATCCAGCGCACGTTTGCGTTTGTCAAAGCCGCCGACGGCTGGCGCTGCCGGGAAGACGAGCTGGCCCCGGTGAATTCAGGCACCGCAGGCGGGGGATCGTAGATTCTATCTCGGTGTGTCGCGCTTTTTTCCTTCTCCCCTTGTGGGAGAAGGTGGCGCGAAGCGCCGGATGAGGGGTTGTTTCCGCGAGTTCTATCGAGACAGATTCACGCCCGGAGAGAACCCCTCACCCGGCTTCGCTCACGCGAAGCCACCCTCTCCCACAAGGGGAGAGGGTGCAGCGCGCGGGCGGCAAGCGATCAAAACATCAGATTGTCCTTCACCAGAACCCAGCGGCCGCCCTTGACCTGCTGCACCTGGGTGATGGTGTTGGCGAGGTGGTCGGTCTTGGAGAATTTGGTCGGCGGCGAGTTGAAGATGTCGAGGAACTTGTCGCCCGATTCCAGCGAGTCCAGCATCTTCTGGCCGGTCAGATCCTTGCCCGCCTTGTTGGCGTAGAACGCGAACGTCATCACCGCGTTGTAGCCAATGATGGCCTGCGTGTTGGCGTCGGTGCTGAACATCTTCTTGTAATTGACCAGCCAGTCTTTCACCTTGCCCTTTGCGGTGTCCTCGTAGGGGATCTCGAATCCGGACGCCGCATAGAGCCCTTCGACGGCCTCCTTGCCGAGCATGGGCACCTCCATCACGTTGGTTGGCGTCGCGCCGAGGAAGGTGACGTCCCAGCCGAGCTTCTTGGCTTCCGTCATTGCGCCGATGGGCTCACGGAGCACAGCGCCGAGCACGACGAGATCGCAGCTGTCGGACTTCATCTTGGCGATCTGTGCGCTGAAGTCGGAGGCACCGCGCTTGTAGCTCGTGATCGAGGCCGGCTGGACCTTCATGGCAGTGAGCTGCTGGTTGAAGCCGTCGAGCACGTTCTTCCCGTACTCGTCGTCCTGATGCATGATGCAGGGCTTTTTGAAGTTCTTCCACTCCATCATGTATTTCAACGCCGCCCGCGTGCTCTCCACATAGGGCAGCAGATTGTTGAACTTCAGCCGCTCCTGCGGCTTGGCGGGATCGAACTTGAACGTGAACTCCGCCGCCGTCAGCGGGAAGAGCTGAAGCACACCGGCGTCGAGCAAAATATCCTGCGCCGCCAGGACAGTCGGCGAGCCCATTGGCCCCACCATCGCGAAGATCTTATCGCGCTCGATCAGCTTCTGCGATGCGAGCACAGCCTTCTTCGGATCGTAGCCGCTGTCCTCGACCACAAGCCGAATCTTTCGCCCCTGGACGCCGCCGGCGGCGTTGATCTCCTCGACCGCCATCTTCATGCCGTTTGAGACCGGCACGCCCCAGCCCTTGATCGGCCCCGACAGGTCCTGATGGGTGCCGATGACGATCTCGGAGGCCGAGATGCCCTCATTGGTGACCTTGGTCTGTGCCGCGGCAGGCAAACAGGTGAGCACCACCGCGCCCGCCGCAAAGCCGAACGTTCTCAACGATCTCGACATTGACGTCTCCTCTCCTTGGGGCCCTCTATGATGCGAAGGGTAGGGGCCGTCACTCCTTCGCTGTTATTCAAACAAGAATGTTCAAGCCACCGCCCGCGTCGGGTACATCGCTTCGATCTCGGCGGCATAGCGCTTGTTCACGAAGCCGCGCTTCAGCTTCATGGTCGGCGTCAGCTCCTCGTCCTCCGGAGTGAGCTGGCGTTCGATCAGATAGAATCTCTTGATGGTCTCGACGCGGGCGAAATTCGCATTGACCCCCTCGATCTCGCGCCAGATCAGGTCCTGGATCTCCGTCGCGCGGCACAGGCTGGCATAATTGGTGAAAGGGATGTCGTGGTCCTGCGCGAATTTCTCGACATTCTCCTGGTCGATCATCACGAGGCAGGTGAGGTATGGCCGCTTGTCGCCGATCACTACGGAATCCGAGATATAGGGCGAGAATTTCAGCTGGTTCTCGATCTCGGATGGCGTGATGTTCTTGCCGCCGGAGGTGATGATGATGTCCTTCATCCGGTCGGTGATACGGACGAAGCCCTCATTGTCGATGGTGCCGACGTCGCCGGTATGCAGCCAGCCGCGATGATCGATGGTCTCAGCTGTCCTCTCCGGCTGGTTCAGATAGCCCATGAACAGGAAGTCGCCCCTGATCAGGATCTCCCCGTCGGGCGACAGCGCCACTTCACCCCACGACACCGCCTTGCCGACCGAGCCGAGCTTGATCCGCTCCGCCGGCATCATGGTGGCGACGCCGCAATTCTCCGTCTGGCCGTAGACCTCGTGGATGTCGATGCCGAGCGCGAGGAACCAGCGGATCAGCTCCGGTGCGATCGGCGCCGCGCCGGTGAAGGCGATGAGGCAGCGGTCGAGCCCGATCATGCGGCGGATATTGCGGAAGGCGAGCCGATAAGCGATACCGTTCGCGATACGCAACGACAGCGGCGGCGACTTCCCTTCGATCCTGTAATCGACCATGCGATAGCCGACGTCGATGGCGCGCCGGTAGACCCATCGCTGCAGCGGGGTCGCGTCCTTCAGCGCGATGGTGATGGCGGAATAGAATTTTTCCCAGATGCGCGGCACCGCGAGGAAGATGGTCGGCTGCACCTCGCGCAGATTATCCGGCACCGTCTCCGGGCTCTCGGCAAAGTTCATCACCGAGCCGAGCGCGACCGAGATGTAATAGCCGCCGATCCGTTCGGCGACGTGGCAGAGCGGCAGGAAGATCAGCCGGTCCTCATCCTCGCGCGCTGGAATGAAATCGTTGGCGTGCCGCATCTGGTGCGTGACGCTGCGATTGGCGTGCATGGCGCCCTTGGGCGGGCCCGTGGTGCCGGATGTATAGACGAGGACCGCGAGATCGCTCGCGCCGCGACTGTCGACCATCTGCTGCCATAGCGACTCACGGCCGAGCATGTGGTTGCGCCCGAGCGCACGGAACTCGTCGAGCGACATCACCATCTCGTCGGAGAAGCCGCTGAGGCCCTCCATGTCGAACACGATGATCTTGCGCAGAGACGGGCAGCGTGCGCGGCAGGCCAGGATCTTGTCGAGCTGCTCCTCGTCCTCGGCGAAGATCACACTCGTTCGGGAGTCGTTGACGAGATATTCGACCTGGGATGAGGCATCGGTCGGATAGATCCCGGAAGAGACGCCGCCGGCGCACAGAATGCCCATGTCGACATGGACCCATTCCGGCACGGCGTTGGCGATGATGGAAGCGACGTCGCCGGGCCTGAAGTCGATGGCATGCAGCGCGTAGGCGACCTCCTTCGAGATCTCCAGCCATTCGCGCCAGCTGGTCGGCTGCCAGATCCCGAATTTCTTCTCGCGTATAGCCGGCCTGTCGCCCCGCGTCTCCGCGGCGCGCAAAAAGCTCTTCGCGATCGTGTCAGCGACCGTCAGCACTGCCGGTCGGGCCATGCACGTCTCCTCCTTGTCGCGTTCCCCTCCGCTGCCTGCCTTGCCGGCGGTCTATTGTTGCGAACGAGTCTCCCGATCTAACGCCAAGTCTTCCTTCAACGCCAAGTCTTGCTTCAGGGCCAAGTCTTCCTTCAACGCCAAGTCTTGCTTCAATTCCAAGCCTTGCTTCAACGCCAAGTCTTCTTCTTTTTCCAGCGCCGCTCGCCACGGGCGCCCGCTTCCTTGGCGCCAAGGTAGAATTCCTGGATGTCCTGGGAATGCATCAAGCGGTCGCAGGTGTCGTTCATCACGATCCGGCCGATCTCCAGCACATAGCCATAATGCGCCGTCTCCAGCGCCACCTTGGCGTTCTGCTCGACCAGCAGGATCGACATGCCCTGCTCCTCGTTGACGCGACGGATGATGGCGAAGATCTCCTTCACCAGCAACGGCGACAGCCCGAGCGAGGGCTCGTCGAGCAGCAACAGCGTCGGCCGGTTCATCAGCGCACGGCCAATCGCGAGCATCTGCTGCTCGCCGCCGGAGAGCTGTCCGGCCGGCTGGTTGATGCGCTCCTTCAGCCGCGGGAAATAGCCGTAGACGCGCTCCAGATCGTCGGCAACGCCGTCGCGATCCCTGCGCGGATAGGCACCCATCATCAGGTTCTCGCGCACGGAAAGGAACGGGAACACCTCACGTCCCTCCGGCACATGGCTGAGGCCCAGCCGCACGATCCTGTCCGCCTCCATGCGCTGGATGGACTTGCCCATGAACTCGATGGCGCCCTTCTGCGGATCGAGGATGCCCGAGATCGTCTTCAGCACCGTGGTCTTGCCGGCGCCGTTGGCACCCAGCAGCGTGACGATGCGGCCGCGCGGCACTTCGAGCGAGATGCCGCGGATCGCCATGATCGGCCCGTAATAGCTCTCGATGTTGGAGAGTTTCAGGATGATGTCCGGTGTCGCCACGGCATCCATCGCGTCAGGCTCCCAGATAGGCGGCGACGACATCGGGGTGCTGCTGCACTTCGGCGGGCGAGCCCATCGCCAGCACCCTGCCGTAGTTCAGCGCGATGACGCGGTCGGAGACGCGATTGACCAGCGACATGTCGTGCTCGACCATGAGCACGGTGACGCCGAGTTCGCTCTTGAGGTCGCGGATCCAGAACGACATGTCGTCGGTTTCCTCCACGTTGAGGCCGGAGGACGGCTCGTCGAGCAGGATCAGCTTCGGCTCCGAGCACAGCGCGCGCGCCAGCTCGATCACCTTGCGCACGCCGTAAGGCAGACCCGAGATCAGCTTGTCGCGGTAAGGCTCGAGATCGAGGAATTCGATGACCTGCTCGACCCTGCGGCGATGCAGCTTCTCGTCGGCCCGTACGCCTGGCAGGAACAACAGCTCCTGCCAAAGCTGCGTGGTCGAATGCCGGTGGCGGCCGACCAACAGGTTCGACAACACCGTCGCGTTCTCGAACAGCTCGATGTTCTGGAACGTGCGGGCGATGCCGAGCCTTGCGATGTCATGGGGCGGCTGCTCCGTGATGTCCTGATCCTCGAAAAAGATGCGGCCCGAGGTCGGCCGGTAGATCCGCGAAATCAGGTTGAAAATCGAGCTCTTGCCGGCGCCGTTGGGCCCGATGATCGAGAGGATCTCGCCCTTTTCGACCGCGAACGACACCGCGTCGACGGCCTTCAGCCCGCCGAAATGCAGCGACAGACTCTCGGCGCGAAAATAGCTCATCGGTTGCGCTCCGACTTCACATAGATCTTCTGCCGCTTGAAGGTGGCGCGCTTGTAGAGCGGGAACAGCTGGAAGAAGAGTTTGATCTTGAGCCAGCGGCCGTAAAGCCCGAGCGGCTCGAACAGCACGAACAATACGATGATGATGCCGTAGATCGCGCCTTTCAGGCCGTTGAGCGAGGCAAAGGCCGCGACCTTTGACTGGACATTGGCTGCGGTTTGCGTGCCCGCTCCGAAGGTCGCTGCAATGCCGGCTATGATGCCGGGCATGTCGTCCTTGAGGTAGGTCAGGAACGGATCGATCATCACAATGAAGATCGCCCCCAGCACCGCGCCGTGCAGGCTGAAGGTGCCGCCGATCAGGATCACGATGATGAACTCGATCGAGAGCTGGAGCGTGAACATCTCCGGCGAGATGAAGGAGAGCTTGTGCGCGAACAACACGCCGGCGAAGCCGGTGATCGCCGCGGAGATCGCAAAGGACTTCACCTTGTACAGCGCGACATTGACGCCCATGCTGCGCGCCGCGGTCTCGCTGTCGCGGATCGCAACGAAGGCGCGCCCGGTCGGCGAACGCAGCAGATTGAGCGTACCGACGATGGTCAGCACCAGCACGGCGAGGCAGAGGAAATAGAAAGTGGGGCTATCGCGCGGCACCGCAACGCCGAGCAGCGACAGCGTCTTCACCCGCATGCCCTCGTTGCCGTGAGTCACGCTCTCCCAACGCGCCAGGATCTCCTCGACGATCAAGGCGAAGGAGATGGTGGCGATGACGAGGTAGATGCCCTGGAGCCGCAGCGCGGGAAAGCCGACCAACGCGCCGATGCACCCGGACAGAAGGCCTGCGGCGAGGAAGTAGACCGGGAACGGCACGTTGTACGTCTGCAAGTACGCCGCCGTGTAGGCGCCGATCGCGAGGAACGCCGCGTGCCCGAGCGAGGCCTGCCCGGTGAAACCGGTCAGGATCAGCAGCGCCACGCCGACGGTCGCATAGATGCAGACGAAGACGAGCTGGCTCATCAGATAGCTGGAGAGCACATAGGGCGCGATCAGCAGCACGGCCAGCAGGAGACCGTATGAGACGTAATAGCCCGAATGCGGAAACAGCCTGATGTCGTCCTCGTAGTCGGTCTTGAACAGGAAGCGCATGCGTTCAGACCTTCTTGCGGACGTGAAGGCCGAACAGGCCTTCGGGCTTGAGCAAGAGCACGGCGAGCAGCACGATGTAGGGCGCGACGTCCTTCCAGCCCTCGGCCAGATAGAAGCCGGCCATGCTCTCGATGACGCCGATCAGGACGCCGCCGACGACGGCGCCGGGGATCGAGCCGAAGCCGCCGAGCACGGCGGCCGGAAACGCCTTCAGGCCGAGCACCAGACCGACATTGGAGTGGATGAAGGTGATGGGCGCCAGCAGCACGCCGGCGCAGGTCGCAACCGCCGCGCTGATCGCCCACACGATCGAGACCACGCGCTTGACCGGAATGCCCATGTAATAGGCCGCGAGCATGTTCTCGGAGCTGGCGCGCATCGCAGTGCCGAGCGTGGTCTTGTTGAAGAACAGATAGAGCAGCGTGCACAGGATCATGGTCGCCGCGATCACCGAGAGCTTGTCGTAGGCGAGCACCAGCGAGCCGATGCGCAGCACGCCCTGGCTAAACGGCGTCTCGATCTTCAGATCATCGGTCCCCCAGATCATGCCTGCGATCGAGCGCAGGAAGTAGCCGAGCCCGATGGTCGCCATGATGATGGAGAACTGCGGATAGCCGAGGATCGGCCGCACCACCACGCGCTCGGCCAGCATGCCGAACAGCGCCATCGCCGCCACCGCACCGGCAAAGCCGATCCAGTAGTTCAGGCCCATCATGCCGATGAAGGTGAAGGCAAAGAAGCCGCCCAGCATCATCAAATCGCCCTGGGCGAAATTGACGACTTCGGTGGCCTTGTAGACGAGCACGAAGCCGAGCGCGATCAGGCCGTAGACGCAGCCGAGCGCAACACCGCTGACCAGCTGCTGAACGAAATCCAGCATCGTCGCGCATCCTCCCGATACAACCGGCGGTTCTTCCTGACCGCCTTGCCGCATCTTGTGTTCAGTCGCTACGCAGTCGTTTCGCTGCGTTCGCGCCATTCGTCCCTTCGCCAATTCAGCCTGAACCGCCAAGCGCTGTCAACAAACGGTGACTTGCCATTAGTCCAATCCGGATGACGGAATTTGCGGCAGCGCGATTCACGGTGCCGAAACATCTTCGGGTCATGGTCGCGAGCGATGCAAAACCGCAAGGTGTGACCACCATGAAGCCGGACGATTCGGCGCTCGAAGTCCTGGGGTTAACGAAGCGTTTTGACCGTCTGGCGGTCGATAACCTCGATCTCACCATCCATGCCGGCGAATTCTATGCGCTGGTCGGCCCCAACGGCGCCGGCAAGACCACCACTTTGCGCATGGTTGCGGGCCTTTTGCGGCCCGATGCCGGCGCGGTCTCCATCTTCGGCATCGATGCGCTCCAAAACCCCGTCGCCGCCAAGCAGGTGATGGCGTGGGTCTCCGACGAGCCCATGATCTATGACAAGCTCACGCCGCTCGAATATCTCGAATTCGTGGCCGGTCTGTGGGGCATCGCACCATCGGCCTCGGAACCAGTCGCCGCGGGGCTCCTGAACTCGCTCGGGCTCGAGCCGCACCGGCACGAACGGTGCGAGGGATTTTCCAAGGGCATGCGCCAGAAAGTCGCCCTCGCCGGCGCACTGGTGCACGATCCCCGCCTCATCATCCTCGACGAGCCGCTGACGGGACTGGACGCCGTCTCCGCCCGCCATGTCAAAGGACTCCTCAGCGAGCGCGTCCGCGCCGGCTGCACCGTGATCATGACCACGCATATTCTCGAGGTCGCCGAACGCATGGCTGACCGCATCGGGGTGATCGCAGCCGGGCGCCTGGTTGCCGAGGGCACGCTGACCGAGCTCCGGCAGCAAAACGGGCACGCCGATACCAGTCTGGAAGATCTGTTCATCGCCCTGGTGACGCTCCAGGAAGCCGCATGAGCTCGGCCACCGCGCTGTCCTGGTTCGCCCGCCACGAGCTCCGGCTCGCCTGGCGCGAATGGCTCGGCATGATGACCGGCGGGCGGCGCAAACGAACGCGTGCCGCGGTGATCGGCCTGCTGTTGTTCGCGGCGCTGCTGCATGTGCCGGCCTGGGCGGTGATCGGCCGCTTCGCCGACCTGCAATTGCCGCTCGACAAATCCTCGCTGATCGTGATTTCGGCGACGATTTTTCTCGCCTGGACGCTGATGCTGTCGCAGGCGATCGAATCGGTGACGCGGGTGTTTTACGCACGCGCCGATCTCGACCTCATCATGTCCTCACCCGCGACGCTGGCCAATCTGTTCTCGGTGCGCATCGCCGCGATTGCGCTCACCGTCACGGTGATAGCGCTGCTGTTCTCGACGCCCTTCATCGACGTGCTGGTGTTCGGGGGCGGCGCGCGCTGGCTTGCAGCGTTCGGCGTCGTCGTCGCCATGGGCCTGTCGGCCGCAGCGATCGCGATCGCCGTCACCATTCTGCTGTTCCGCCTGATCGGCCCGGCGCGGACACGGTTCGTCGCCCAGATCCTTGCCGCGATCATCGGCGCCGGCTTCGTGATCGCGCTCCAGGTCGCGGCGATCATGTCCTACGGCACGCTGTCGCGCTTCACCATCCTGACCTCGGGTAGCCTGGCCGCTTACGCGCCCGATGCCGACAGCATCTGGTGGTGGCCGGCACGGGCGGCGATGGGGGACGCCGAAGCGCTGCTGCTGCTCCTGGCGCTCGGGCTCGTGCTGCTCGGAAGCGTCATGGCGATCTTCTCGGGCCGTTTTGCAGACACCGCGATCGATGCCGCCGCCTATGGCGCGTCTGGCCGTCGCAGCGCGAAGGAGCGCCCGTTCCGCGGCGGATCGCGGCAGCATGCGCTGCGGCGCAAGGAATTTTCGCTGCTCTGGCGCGATCCCTGGCTGATCTCGCAGACGCTGATGCAGCTGCTCTATCTGGTGCCGCCGGCGCTGCTGCTCTGGCGCAGTTTTGCCGACAGCTCCGCGGCGCTGACGCTGATCACGCCCGTCATCGTCATGGCGGCGGGACAACTCGCCGGCGGGCTTGCCTGGCTGACGATCTCGGGCGAGGACGCGCCCGACCTGGTTGCGACCGCGCCGCTGACGCCGTCCAGCGTCACCCGCGCCAAGATCGAGGTGGTGCTGATCGCGATCACCGTCATCTTCTGCCCGCTGATCGCAGCATTGGCTTTCGCCTCGCCGTTCCAGGCCGCGGTCACCGCAGGTGCGGTCATCGTCAGCGCGGCCTCGGCGACCGCGATCCAGCTCTGGTTCCGGGTGCAGGCCCGGCGCAGCCAATTCCGCCGCCGCCAGACCTCGTCGCGGCTTGCGACCTTCGCCGAGGCGTTCTCCTCGATCGGATGGGCTGCCAGCGCCGCGCTGGTTCTCGCGCTGCCCATCGTCGGTCTCGTCAGCGGCCTGATCACTGCGAGCCTCGTCGCCATCACCTGGAAGTTCAGCCCAAGGCGGGAATCATAAAAGGCGGGCGTGGGGGTGCGACACTGGCGCGCTGTTGATCGCGCGCTGTTGGCCACGCGCTGCATTGCACGCTAGACTTTCCCTGAAGTCATAGGGGGTGGATTGATGCGGCGATTGGTTTCGGCGGCTCTGGCGCTGTTCGGCGCATTCCTCTCACCTGCCCTCGCCCAGCAGCCTCAGCGCAGCGAGTGCCTGGCGATGGCGAATGCGGCCCCCCGCGTGACGCCGGTCGCGTTCCGGCAGGTCGCGGCCTCGGCTGAAGTCCAGATCACCTATGCCGGCCATTCCACCTATTTCATCGACACGCCCGGCGGCTTGCGCATCGCCACCGACTATAGCGGAGCCTACCAGGTGGGACGGCTGCCCGATGTCGTCACCATGAACCGGGCCCACAGCACGCACTACTCGTTATACCCCGACAAGCGCATTCCTCGTGTGCTGCATGGCTGGGGCGAGGACGGCAAGCCGGCCATCGTGTCGGAACGCATCGGCGACACCTTCATCCGCAACGTCACCACCGACATCCGCCGCTATTTCGGGGACGATTCCGGCGCCGACATGATCCGCGACGGCAATTCGATCTTCATCTTCGAGGTCGCGGGCCTCTGCATCGGCCATCTCGGCCATCTTCACCACAAGCTCGATGACAGCCACTTTGCCCAGATCGGGCGGCTCGACATCGTGATGGTGCCGATCGACGGCACCTATACCATGTCGCTCGACGGCGTCTCCGAGATCACCAAGCGGCTGCGCGCCTCGGTGGTGCTGCCGATGCACCGCTTCGCCACCCCGCTCGACGATTTCATGGAACGCATCGGCCAGCAGTTCGAGATCGACCGGCGCATGGAGCGAAGTTTCCGGATGTCCCGGGATGCGCTGCCGTCGAAGCCGACGGTGATCATCCTCGACGGCGTCTGACGCGCAATTTTCTCCAAGTCGGCTGCCCGCCGGTCGTGCTGATCTCCTCGCAACAGGAGATCGACATGACCGACTTTGCGAGATTATTGCACGCGGACGGACCGAACCCCGAGCACGCGGCGGCACTCCAGCTTTACGGCCGCTTCGTCGGCGATTGGGACGCCGAGATCACCGCCCATGGAGCCGATGGAACGAAACACACCGCGCCCGGCGAAATCCATTTCGGCTGGGTGCTGGAGGGCCGCGCCGTGCAGGACGTCTGGATCATTCCGCGCCCGGCCGGCAGCCCGGCCTTGCCGATCGCCGGCAATTGGTACGGCACGACGCTGCGGGTCTACGATCCGACCATCGATGCATGGCGGATTTCCTGGTTCGATCCCGGCCGCTGCATATTCCGCCAGCAGATCGGCCGTCCCCACGATGCCGACATCGTGCAGGAAGGCACGACCGAAGCCGGCGACCTGACGCGCTGGAGTTTTACGGAGGTAACCGAGGATTTCTTCCATTGGCTCGGCGAGGTCAAGCCGGCCACCGCAACCGATTGGCGGCTGATGGTCGATGTGAGGGCGAAGCGGCGCAAGGGATGATGACGGCGCCGCTGTGTCCGCGATGACGGGTGCGGTTGCGCAACGCGCGCTGCTGCGTGCGAGGACGAGATGCTAGGCTCCCCGAACAAGAAGCATACGTAAAGGGAGCGCACGCCGATGGCTGCAAGCGGTCTGCCCGCCAACACGAGCGGGTTATTCGTCGAGCCGCGCGAGGACTGGCTCGCGCTGCATCAGGAGGAGATCATCGATCCCTTACGGCCGATCGTCGATCCCCATCACCATCTCTGGAATCGCGGGCACCGCTATTTGATCGAGGAGATGGCGGCCGATATCGCCTCCGGCCACAACATCACCGCCACCGTCTATGTCGACTGCCGCTCGATGTATCGTGCGCACGGACCCGAGGCATTCCGGCCGGTCGGCGAGGTCGAGTTCGCCAATGGCGTCGCCGCGATGAGCGCCAGCGGCGGCTACGGCAAGGCCGCGATCTGCGCCGGCATCGTCAGCCACGTCAATCTGCTGCTCGGCGATGCCGCAAAACCGGTGCTGGAGGCCGAGATCGCGGCGGGCAACGGTCGCTTCCGCGGCATCCGGCATTCCTCGGCCTGGGACCAGGATCCGGCTGTCGCCGGCATGTATGCGAGCCGGCCGCAGGGATTGCTGCAGGACCTGACCTTCCGCAAGGGCTTTGCCTGTCTGGCGCCGCTGAACCTCAGCTTCGACGCCTGGCTGTTCCATCCGCAGATCGGCGAGCTGACCGAGCTCGCCCGCGCATTTCCCGACACCAGGATCGTGCTCGACCATTGCGGCGGCCCGGCCGGAATCGGCCGCTTTGCCGGGCGACGCGAGGAGGTGTTTCCGCAATGGCGTGCCTCGATCCGGGAGATCGCCAAATGCGAGAACGTCGTGGTGAAGCTCGGCGGGCTCGCGATGTGCCTGCTCGGCTACGACTTCCATTTGCGCGAGAGGCCGCCGTCATCCGAGGAGCTTGCCGCCGCGTGGCGGCCTTACGTCGAAACCTGCATCGAGGCGTTTGGATCCAAGCGTGCGATGTTCGAGAGCAATTTTCCGCCGGACAAGGGCCAGTGCAGCTACCAGGTGATCTTCAACGCCTTCAAGCGTATCGCCGCGCCCTTGAGCGAGACCGAGAAGACGGCGTTGTTCTCGCAGACCGCGAGCAATTTCTACCGGCTCGATTTGCCCTGAAAAGGGTTGCCGTCATGACGAGAACAGGGCCGGGATGTTGATCCCGGCCCTGTTCCGTCGTTGCCGCTGGGAAGCGTCCTTGAAACTGTCGAACTCTTAATTGGCGCCCATCAGCGAGGCCGGCCGGCGCTCGCCGGTGGAGACGAGGATCTTCTTGAGCTTGTTGACGACGCGGATCAGGAATCCGATCATCACGGGATTGGTCTTGCGGCAGAACGCGATCTTCTTGACGTGGCCTTCGACATGCCATTTGGCATGCGCGCCGTCGCGGAAGAAGATGACGTCGCCTGGGCCGTAACGCTTCGGCGGCATGCCGTCGCTTTCGAGCACGATCGATCCTTCCATGATCATGATCGTCTCGTCGATGTCGTAGTACCAGTTGAAGCGGCCTTCGGTACAGGCCCATATGATGGTCGAAGCGGTGCCGTCGGCGCTGGTGGACAGGATGTGCGAGCGCGACACCGGATTGCCTTCGATGATCCAGGACGGTTCGATCGGCCGCAGCTCGAGCTCAACATTGCAATTATTGATTTCAATCAATGTGCGCGACATCTGTTCCTCGGGATAAAATATGACCTGCCCGGGTCTCGGCCCGGATTGTTCAAAGATGGCGGGAACGCTAGTAGCCGATTTTTAATTCTTTCTTACGCAGGGCTCGACAATCAGCCGCAAGTTGCGGACGCGAAACGGTTAACGTCGCGATTTCCCTGCAATTTCGCGCACATGAACCCTTCTTTTCCGGGGTGCGACAAAGTGCGCGCAGCTATCTGAAAAGAGCCATGCCGATGCCCCTCACCCCGGAGGTTCTCGCAGCGCAAGGCGAGGTCGTCGCCTGGCTCGGCAGCCTCGATGTCTCCTTCGCAACCGAAGAGGAGCCATGGTTCACCGTCGACGGCATCGAGAACCACCGGCAGATCGGCAGCGACGGCTCCGGCGGCGTGTTCATACTGCTGCCGTCTCAGACGCGGT
Organism: Bradyrhizobium sp. MOS002; assembly: GCF_003020115.1. Taxonomy (GTDB): domain Bacteria; phylum Pseudomonadota; class Alphaproteobacteria; order Rhizobiales; family Xanthobacteraceae; genus Bradyrhizobium. The sequence goes on along the minus strand of NZ_PYFX01000002.1, from coordinate 283,150 downwards.
GGCGGCCTCCGAGGCCATCGTGCGGGCCACCGACGGCTCGCCCGTTCACGACGCTGTTCAACCGCTCCAGCATCGACAACAGCCCGATGCTCCGCAACGCGGCGGCGTAGTTACTTCGCCCATTCGCCCTTGCGAAACACCGGCACTTTGCTGCCGTCGGCCAGAATGCCGTCGATGTCGGTCTCGGCTGAGCCGATCATCCAGTCGATATGGATCAGGCTCTGGTTGCCGCCTTGCGCCGCGATCTGCTGCGGCGTGAGCTGCGCGCCGTTGACGAAGCACTTCGAATAGCACTGGCCGAGCGCGATGTGCGAGGCCGCGTTCTCGTCGAACAGCGTGTTGTAGAACAACAGCCCGCTCTGCGAGATCGGCGAGGAATGCGGCACCAGCGCCACTTCACCGAGACGCCGCGCGCCTTCGTCGGTGTCCAGCACCTTGTTCAGCACCTCCGCGCCGCGCGAGGCCTTGGCGTCGACGATCCTGCCGTCCTCGAAACGCACTGCGATGTTGTCGATCAGCGTGCCCTGGTAGGACAGCGGCTTCGAACTCACGACATGGCCGTAGACCCGCCGGCAATGCGGCGTGGTGAACACTTCTTCCGTGGGGATGTTGGCGTTGCAGCTAATGCCATTCTTGGCGAGCGAGGCGCCGCCTTCCCATTCATGGCCGTCGGCGAGACCAATGGTGAGATCGGTGCCGGGACCTGAATATTGCAGCGCGCGGAAGCGCTGGCCATTGAGCCAATTGGTGCGCTCGCGCAGCACCGCATTATGACTTGCCCAATTGGCCGGTGCGTCCTCGCGATCGACGCGGGACGCCGCGAAGATCGCATCCGCGAGCTTGCCGATCGCAACCTCTTCCTGATCGTTGGGAAACACCAGCTTGGCCCAGGCCGCGGTCGGATAGGCGATGATGTTCCAGTTGGTGTCGAAATTGACGATCTTTTCCAACGCCGGCTGATAGGCGATGGAATTGGCCTTGCTGGCGCGCGCGACCTTGGAAGCGTCTTCGCCCGACAGCAGCATCGGATTGTCGCCGACGATGGCCAGCCGCGCCGTGTTGTCGGAGAATGCCTTGGCCATGCCCTCATAGAGCCAGTTGGCGGCGCGATCGAAGCTGCCGTCGTGGCCGTGACGGTAGCGCGCCAGCGTCATCTCTTCGTCGGAGAGGATAGGCGTCACGATGCCGGCGCCGGCCTTGTAGGCATGCACGGCGATCCGCCGCACCAGCGGCAACGCGATCGCAGGCGCCGTCAAGAGCAGATCCTGGCCGGGCCGCAAGCCCAGGCCCACCTTCACCGCCACCTCGGCCAGCCGGTCGAGCTTCACGGGATCGATGGGAGTGGAGGTGATGCGTTGATCAGTCATGCCGGATCCTCTGCCGAACGTCTCTCGCTCAATTTAAGTCTAGCATCGCGAGACACAAGTGCGCGAGTGCCTTGCGATACCCCAAAGATACGCAGTTTCGCGCATTTGGTTTTCAACGCGTTGCCGATTTCAGCACCCGGTCGACCATGGCGGGAGCAAGGCCGAGGTAATTTTTCGGTGATGTCAGCGCCTCGATCGTGGCACGGTCGATTCTGACAGAGACGCGGGCGTCGGACGACAGCGCGTCCGCCAGTGTCAGACCTTTCTCATTGGCGAGCCGGCAGGCGTCATACACCACATCATGCGCCTCCTGCCGCCCGATCTGTGGCGCGAGCCCCATCATGACGGCTTCGGCCACGATCAGACCGCGGCTGACGGCGAGATTCTCGTTCATCTTGCTTTCGTCCACGATGAGGCCGGCGAGCGCGAACTTCGCCTGATGCAAGGCGCCGGCGGTCAGCACGAAGCTCTCAGGGATCGCCATCCATTCGGCGTGCCAGGGCCCGGTGGCGCGCTCGAAATCCTGCACCATGGCATCCAGCATCAGCCCGGCGTGCTGGCGCACCGCCTTGGACGCCGCGAGCATCAGTTCGGAGGAGATCGGGTTGCGCTTCTGAGGCATGGTCGAGGAAGCGCCGCGTCCCTTGACGAAGGGCTCGTAGACCTCGGCGAATTCGGTCGAGGCCATGATCATGATGTCGAGCGCGATCTTGCCGAGCGAGCCGGTGACCAGCGCCAGGAAATTCACCGCCTCGGCAAAACCGTCGCGTGCGACGTGCCAGGTCGAGGCGGGGACGCCAAGTTTCAGTTCGGCGCAGAGCGCTTCCTGCACCTCGAACCCCTTGTCGCCGAGCGAGGCCAGCGTGCCGGCGGCGCCGGCGAACTGGCCGACCAGGACGCGCGGCTTCAATTCACTAAGGCGCTCGGCGTGGCGGTCGAACATCGCGAGCCAGATCGCGGTTTTGTAGCCGAAGGTGACCGGCAGCGCCTGCTGGAGATGGGTGCGGCCCGCCATCGGCGTGTCGCGGTAGCGCTTCGAGAGGTCGGCGAGGATTTTGCGCAAGCTCGCGATGTCCTGTTCGACGATCTCGATGCCTGCGCGCAGTTGCAGCACCACGGCGGTGTCCATGATGTCCTGCGTGGTCGCACCCCAATGCACATAACGGCCGGCATCGCCGCATTGCTTCACCATCTGATGCACCAGGGGCAGGATCGGATAGCCGACGACATCGGTCTCCTGCCGTAACAGATCGAAATCGAGCGCGGCAACATCGGTCCGCGCCGCGATCTGATCGGCCGCATCCTGCGGGATCACGCCGCATCTCGCTTCCGCCTTCGCCAGTGCCACCTCGACCTCGGCATAGCGCGCGATCGTCGCGATATCGGAAAACACCTCCCGCATCTGCGGCGTGCCGAAGGCATCGCGGAACAGCATGGAATCCAGCACGGTGGTCGAGGGGTGCAAAGCGGGCATGAGCGTTTCTTCGTGGTTTGTGTTTGCGTGATGGCAGCTTACGCACACGGAGCTGTTCGGCAATGGACATTCACCGTTCGTCGCACATTCACCGGTCCAAATGTCGCCTCCGTCATCCTGCGGTGCGAGGCCTGCGACGCGAAGCGGCGCGCGCAGAGCCTCGAAGGATGAACTGGCGGGATGCGGCCGGGCCGTCTATCCTTCGAGGCCTCCGCTTCGCTACGGCGCAGGATGACGGCGATTAAGTGTGCGCTCAGCAATATCTTCAGCGTGGGGACCGCGAGAATCCAGCCGAAACCGCCAGATTCTAGTTCAGGTTGTATTCCCCCCGTAAACCGCATGGCTGTCATCACGCGATCGTGGTGAACCGGACGGCCCCCTCGGCGGACTCACGGAGATCAGCCGAAATCCGTCTTGATTTGATCATTGCCCGATGTCGCCGTGAGGTCTGAGTTTTCGACGTGCAGTTTCTGTTCCGGGATCACCTGCTAGATACCGACTTGCGCGAGCTGAGCCGCGAGCAGGTTCCCGTTGCCGTGGAGCCGCAGGTGTTCGATCTCGTCGTCCACCTCATGGAGAACCGCGACCGGGTGGTCAGCAAGGACGAGCTCATCGACAAGATCTGGCACGGGCGCAGCGTCTCAGAATCCACCCTGACCAGCCGGATCAATGCGGCACGCAAGGCGGTCGGAGACAGCGGCGCGAGCCAGGCGCTGATCCGCACCATCTCGCGCAAGGGTTTTCGTTTCGTCGGCGACGTCGAAACCAAGCATGGGGCGACCGCACTGGACCCCCGCTTCGGCGCGAAGGTTCTGCAGGCTCCGCTGCCGCTGCCGGACCGGCCGGCGATCGCGGTGCTGCCCTTCACCAACATGAGCGGCGACCGCGAGCAGGATTATTTCTCGGACGGGATCAGCGAGGACATCATCACCGCGCTGTCGAAGCTGCGCTGGTTCTTCGTCATCGCGCGCAACTCCTCCTTCGTCTACAAGGGCCGCGCGGTGCACATGAACGAGGTCGCGCGCGAGCTCGGCGTGCGCTACGTGCTCGAAGGCAGCGTGCGGCGGAGCGGCGATCGCGTGCGGATCTCCGCGCAGCTCAACGACGTCTCGACCGGCAGCCATCTCTGGGCCGAACGATACGACCGCGAGCTTGCGGACATCTTCGCCGTGCAGGACGAGATCACCGAGGCGATCGTCGCCGCGATCGAGCCGCAGCTCTATACCGCCGAAAGTTTTCGCGCTCAGCAGAAGCCGCCAGGAAGCCTGGATGCCTGGGACCTCGTGATGCGCGCATTGTCGCATTACTGGCGCATCACCCGCGAGGACAATGCCGCCGCGCAGGGATTGCTCGAAAAGGCCGTCGCGCTCGATCCCGCCTATGGCAAGGCGCTCGGCCTGCTCGCGACCAGCCACATCTTCGGCGCGCATATGGGCTGGTCCGACATGGCCGCGACCGTGCCGGTCGCCGAGCGCGCCGCGCTCGCGGCGGTGGAGGCCGATCGCGAGGATGCCTGGGCCCATCATGGCCTGGCCTATACTTATCTATTCCGCCGCCGCTTCGACGACGCGCTCGCGGAATTCGAACTGGCGCTGAACCTCAATCCGAACTTTGCGATGGCGCATGCCTTCTACGGCGTGACGCTGTGCTACGCGGGCCGATGGCAGAACGGCGATGTCGCCGCGCGCCGCGCGCTGCGGCTGAGCCCACGCGACCCGCTCGCAGCGATCTATTGCGGCGTCGCGGCCTACGCACGGTTCATCGGCCGCGATTACGAAGGAGCCGCACAGATGGCGCGCGAGTCGATGCGACAGCGCGCCGATTTCGTCGGCGCGCATCGCGTGCTGACGGCCGCCGCCGGGATGTCAGGAGATTCCGCGCGCGCGGCTACCGCCCTGGAAGGCTTGCGCCGCGCCCAACCCGGCATCTCGCTCGCCTGGATCACGCGCGAGCTGCCGATGCTGCGGGAAGAGGATCGCGCGCATTATCTTGAGGGATTACGGCGCGCGGGGATGAGCTAGCGAATCTCTCCTCTCCCGCTTGCGGGGAGAGGAGAAGGCCGCCGCTACTCCTGCATCATCTCGCCACTGCCGCCGAATTCGGCCGGGAAATCCTTGAGCTTGGGCAGGCCGTCGCGCATCGGCAGCACCGTCTGGGCATAATTGACATGGACGCCCGGCGCGAACGCGAGCGTGGGGATGGTGGCGGTGAAGACGTCGACCAGGCCGAGCGGCGGATGGTTCGTCATGAGATGACCGCCGCACTTCTTGCAATATTTGCGCTGGCTGAGCGGCGTTTTGGTGAAGGTCTCGACGTTTTGCGCGCCTTCGGTGATGCGCACGGCTTCGGGCTTCCACAGGCTGAAGGCGTTCACCGGACCGCCCGACCACGAGCGGCACGAGCTGCAATGGCAATAGCCCATCGCCTCCGGCGCGCCTGTGACCTCGATCGTGACCGCGCCACAGAAGCAGTTTCCGACATGTTTCATTGGATCGTCTCCGTTGATGATTGTTTGAATTCCTCTCCCCGCTCCTGTTTGCCGATAACTCGGCAAAGACGGATGCGGGGAGAGGCGTCGGGGTGAGGGGGATTCACCCCGAGAAACGTTGAAGGCTGGGTCCGGCAAGATCCGTTACGCGCCTCGGCGCCGCCGCGCGTCCTCCTTTCGGCGGACGCGACGGAAAGACGCGCCGGCTATACCGACTTGCGCCAGGGAATAAGCATCGACACCCGTTGTTTGTACTGCCGGTACTCGTCGCCGAAGAGATCGATGAGGTCGTGCTCCTCCAGCGCGATGCCGACGAAGATGTAGAGCGTGGTCACGGCGGCGAACAGCAGATGGCCCGCGGTCATGACCGGCGCCGCCCAGAACGCGATGATGAAGCCGAGATAGATCGGATGACGGACGAATTTGTAGAGCAGCGGCGTCTTGAAGCGCGGCGGCGACGCCTCCCTGCCGACGAGATGATTGGTCACCTGATGCAAGCCGAACAGCTCGAAGTGATTGATAATGAAGGTCGAGGTGAACACCAGCACCCAGCCCACCAAAGACAGCGTGACTATCGTCACAGCAAGATCCGGGTTCGCGACGTCCCATATGACCGTGGGCAGCGGACGCCACTGCCAGAACAGGAGGAGCAATGACAGGCTGGCGAACAGCACATAGGTGCTGCGCTCGACCGGCCTGGGGACGTACTGCGTCCACCATGCCTTGAATTGCCGGCGCGCCATCACGCTGTGCTGGACCGCAAACAGGGCCATCAGGAGCAGATTGATGATGACGGCCTCGGCGACGGGCGTGTCGGTCCCGGTGTCGATGGTCTTCGGCACCACCAGCCCCATGACGAAGCCGATGGCGTAGAGAATGGTGACGAAAAACACGAGATACGCCGCAATTCCGTACAGAAAGGCGATGAACCTGAAAATGCGTGAGCCCGCAACCGGGCCGATAGGATCAACCTGATGATCAATTTGGGTCATAAACAGCTCCGTTGTGCCAAAACGCCGGCACTTCATGGGTCGCTGCACCATGCCGCACCGGAGGTCCCAAGACTTTCGCGGACGGTTGATTTTCGCCTGAGACGACTTTGATTTTTGCTTGAGACGACAGAAACGTGCGATTTCGCTTTGAAAACAACGTGCTCGATGGCGACCTGCGGGAACTCACCTGCAGCGGAGCCGCCGTGCCGTTGCAGCCGCAGGTGTTCGATCTCCTGCTCTACCTGGTGGCGCAGCGCGCGCGTGTGGTCAGCAAGGATGACCTGATCAGCGAAATTTGGAGCGATCGGATCATCTCTGATTCCGCCCTGAACAGCCGGATCAACGCAGCCCGCAAGGCGCTCGGCGACGACGGTGCGAGCCAGCGGCTGATCAAGACCATTCCGCGCAAGGGCTTTCGTTTCGTCGGCGAAGTCCGGGAAGAAGTGGCAGTCGCGACGGCGCCCGCTGAACCCGCCGCTGCCCTGCCGCGCGCGCTGGCGGACCGTCCGGCGGTCGCGGTGCTTGCTTTCGAGAACATGAGCGGCGATCCCGCGCAGGACTATTTCGGCGACGGGATCAGCGAGGACATCCTCACCGCGCTGTCGAAGCAGCGCTGGTTCATGGTGATCGCCCGCAACTCGTCCTTCACCTACAAGGGACGCGCGGTCCACATCCGGCAGATCGCCGAGGAACTCGGCGTCCGCTACGTCGTCGAAGGCAGCGTGCGCAAGTCGGACAACCGGGTGCGCATCACCGCGCAGCTCAACGACGCCACGACGGGCAGCCATCTCTGGGCCGAGCGCTACGACCGCGAACTGATCGACGTGTTCGCCGTGCAGGACGACATCACTAACGCGATCGCGGCGGCGATCGAGCCGCAGATTCATGCGGCGGAAAATTTTCGCGCCCATCGCAAGCCCCCCGCGAGCCTGGATGCCTGGGATCTCCTGATGCGGGCGCTGTCGCATTACTGGCGCGTAACGCGGCGGGATCACGAGACCGCGCGGGCGCTACTGGAACGCGCGGTGGGGATCGATCCGAATTACGGCCAGGCGCTGTCGGTGCTCGCGGCGAATCACATGTTCGGTGTGCATCTCGGCTGGGCCGAGCTTGCCGTGGTGGCACCGGTGGCGGAAGCCGCCGCGCTCGCCGCGGTGCGCTGCGACCACGAGGATGCCTGGGCGCACGCCGCGCTGGGAAGCGTCTATTTCTCGACGCGAAGGCTTGCGGACGCACTGTCCGAGTTCGAGCAGGCGCTCGCGCTTAATCCGAACTTCTCGCTGGCGCAGGGCTATTACGCACTGGCGCTGTCCTATGCCGGCCGGCCGAAGGATTCATTCGAGGCAGCGCAGCGGGCAATGCGGCTCTCGCCGCGCGATCCATCCCTGGCGATCTATCACGGCATCGCCGGCTATGCCCGCTTCACCGAGCGGCGCTATGGCGAGGCCATCGCGCTCGCGCGCGAGGCGATCCGCCACCGCGGCGACCTCACCGGCGCCTACCGCGTGCTGGCGGTTTCTGCCGGCATGATTGGCGACGGCGTGCTTGCGGAGATGGCGCTGGGCGAGCTTCGCCGCACCCAGCCCAACATCTCGCTGCACTGGATCGCGACGCAATTGCCGTGGGCCAATGGGGCCGATCGCGAGCACTATCTGGAAGGATTCCGGCGGGCCGGCTTGCGCTAGTCGATCCTCATGCCGGGTTCGCGTCGCGCTTCCGCCGCAGATGGACGACGACGTCGAGCCGCGCGATCTCGTGGCCCGGGAGCGCCTCGGGTATCCTTGTGAAGGTCAGGCCGTCGGTGACGTCGACCAGCACATCCTCGCCTTCGAGGTAGAAATGCGGATGCACGGACGTATCGGTGTCGAAGAACGACTTGATGCCGTCGGCCGCGATCCGGCGCAACAGGCCGGCTTCGGTGAACTGGTTCAGCGTGTTGTAGACGGTCGCAAGCGACAGCCGCAGATTGGCGGCCATCGCTTCTTCATAAAGCCCCTCCGCTGTCACATGACGATGGGGGCAGAGGAACAGCATTTGGCCGAGCGCCAGGCGGTGGCGCGTCAGCCTGAGGCCGGCATCGCCGAGCAATTGCGCGCAACGTGCCGACGCCTCGTCCGCGAAGGCGATGGCGATATCCTCTGAATCCGCTTCGGGTGGGGTGGAATGGACGTTCATCGCCGATGCACCAGTTGACCGGGCACGCGGGGCTTCACGCGTCCTGCCATCAGATCGCAGAAGCGGCAGCCCGGCTTTGATCCCGATCAAATCCGGAACGCGCCCGCCTCTGACCTATCGCAAGGCGGCCGACTTTATTTCCGGCCAGAATAGCCTGACATCAATGAGGCTCACATGTCCAAGCCGGTTCCCGACAAGGCAGAGATCGCGCTCGAATATCCCGACAAGTTCTATGTCGGCACCTTCGGGCATTCATCGCGGTTCGAGGCACGTCTCGACGGCAGCGGCGTCGCGCTGGTGCTGGAGCAACCGGGCACGGCGGACGAACGCAAATCGGTGCACCTGCACCTCAATTTCGGTCTGCTCGCCGGGATCCTGCGCGAACTTGCGGGCAGTGTCGCGGCCATCCCCAAGGACGACATCGCGCACCGGGAGCAACTCGCGGATGCGCTTGCCGAGTTGCAACAGGTGCTGCGGCCCGGCTGAAGCCGTGCGGCGCGGCGGCCCCGGCTTGGCCGCCAAACGCCAAAACAGGACGCGCTGTACATTTTTTGTGCGAACACTGTCGAGACTTTCATCTTGCGGCGCCGAATGAGACTGTGTGAGCCTCGATACCGGATGGGGACTGGGACGGGCCGGCCATAGCTTTGCGCGCCACGACGTACGAAGCGTTTGCGGCTGGTCTCGCTTGAGAAAGATACGACATGTCAAAACGAGTGTTGCTTGGTGTCCTCCTGGCTTGCGGTCTCGCGGCCCCGGCGCTGGCGCAAGAGCCGAAAGCGGGTGGAGCGATCAATGCCGTGATTCAGCCCGAGCCGCCCGGCCTGATGCTGGCGATGGTCCAGAACGGCCCGGTGCAGATGGTGTCGGGCAACATTTTCGAAGGCCTGCTTCGCTACAGCCCCAAGCTCGAACCGCAACCGGAGCTCGCCGAGAGCTGGAGCGTCAGCGAGGACGCAAAAACCTACACATTCAAGCTCCGGAAGGGCGTGACGTGGCATGACGGCAAGCCCTTCACCGCCGCCGACGTGCTGTTCTCTCTCGAGATGCTGAAGCAGACGCATGCGCGGGCCCGCAACAATCTCGCGCAGGTCGACAAGGTCGAGGCTCCCGACGACTACACGGTGGTGTTCACGCTGAAGCAGCCGTTCGGTCCGTTCCTCGGCATCTTCGAGGTCGGCTCGATGCCGATGGTACCGAAGCATCTCTATGAAGGGACCGACTGGAAGACCAATCCTTACAACAACGCCCCGGTCGGCACCGGCCCCTTCATGTTCAAGGAGTGGCAGAAGGGTTCTTTCATCCGCCTGGTCAAGAACCCGAACTATTACGAGAAGGGCAAGCCATATCTCGACGAGATCTACTGGCAGATCATTCCCGATGCCGCGGCGCGCTCGGTGGCGTATGAGACCGGCAAGGTCGACGTGCTGCCCGGCGGCTCGGTCGAGAATTTCGACGTGCCGCGGCTGTCCAAGCTGAAGGACACCTGCGTCACCGGCGCCGGCTGGGAGTTCTTCTCGCCGCTGGCCTGGCTGTGGCTCAACAACCGCCAGGGTCCGCTCGCCGACAAGCGGGTGCGGCAGGCGGTCATGTATGCGATCGACCGCGACTTCGCCAAGGACGTGATCTGGAACGGGCTCGGCAAGGTCGCAACCGGCCCATCCGCCTCGACCATCAAATACTACACCGACGACGTGCCGAAGTACCCTTACAATCCCGCCAAGGCCAAGGCGCTGCTGAAGGAAGCCGGCTACAAGGGCGAGAAGATCCGCCTTCTGCCGCTCGCCTATGGCGAGACCTGGCAGCGCTGGGGTGAAGCCGTGAAGCAGAACCTCCAGGACGTCGGCATGAACATCGAGACCATCGCCACCGACGTCGCCGGCGGCAACCAGAAGATCGGCGACTGGGACTACGACATCGCCTTCACCTATCTCTACCAGTACGGCGATCCCGCCCTCGGCGTCGGCCGCAACTACGTCTCCAGCGCCATCGCGAAGGGCCAGGTGTTCAACAACGTCGAGGGTTACTCCAACCCGGAAATCGACAAGCTGTTCGCCGACGGCGCGGTGGCGACGCCCGACTCCAAGCGCAAGGAGATCTATGAGAAAGCGCAGAAGATCCTGGTCGAGGACGTGCCGGTGGCCTGGATGCTCGAGCTGCAATTCCCGACCATCATGCGCTGCAAGGTCAAGAACCTGATCACCACCGGGATCGGGGTCAATGACGGCTTCAAGGACGCATGGCTCGACAAGTGAGGGCTGCCGCTCCGAACTCCCCTTGCCTCTCCCGCTTGCGGGAGAGGTCGCTACGCTCGAAGAGCGCAGCGGGTGAGGGTTCTCTCCACTTGGCAATCCCTCTGAGGAAATATCCTCTCCCCCACCCTCTCCCGCAAGCGGGAGAGGGGGCGCACCGCGATTGCCGCTGCGTTCAACCTGATCTGATCGCCATCTAACAATGCTCTCCTTTGTCGCTCAGCGTGTCGTGAAGGGCGTGATCGTCCTGCTTGCGATCGTCGTCCTCAACTTCTTCCTGATCCGGCTCGCGCCCGGCGATCCCGCGGTCGTGATGGCGGGCGAGGCCGGCGCCAGCGACCAGATCTTCGTCCAGCAGCTCAGGGAGAAGTTCGGCCTCGACAAGCCGCTGCCCGAGCAGCTCTTCGTCTACGTCAAGGGCGTCGTGACGCTCGACCTCGGCTTCTCCTTCCGCCAGCAGGCGCCGGTGTCGAAGCTGATCCTGGAACGGCTGCCGGCGACGCTTCTGCTCACGCTGACGGCGTTCGCGATTTCGCTGGTGCTCGGCATCCTGTTTGGCACCTTCGCGGCGCGCTTCGCGGGGACCTGGCTCGACACCGCCATCACGATCTTCGCGCTGATCTTCTACGCCATGCCGATTTTCTGGGTGGCGCTGATGGGCATCCTGTTGTTCTCGGTCACCGTCGATTGGCTGCCGAGCTTCGGCTACGAGACGGTCGGCGCAAACCTCTCCGGCCCTGCCCATGTGGTCGACGTCGCAAGGCATCTGATCATGCCGGCGATGACGCTCGGCCTGTTCTTCATGGCAACCTACACCCGCATGACGCGCGCCTCGATGTTGGAGGTGAAGCGTCTCGACTTCGTCAAGACCGCGCGCGCCAAAGGCCTGTCCGATGCCGTGATCCAGCGCCGCCATGTCCTGCGCAACGCGTTGCTGCCCGTCGTGACGCTCGCCGGCGCCCACTCCGGCACCCTGATCGGCGGCGCCGTCATCACCGAGACGGTGTTCGCCTGGCCTGGCATCGGACGCCTGATGTACGACGCCCTGCTCCAGCGCGACTACAATCTGCTGCTCGGCGTCTTCGTGATCTGCTCCGCCATGGTCCTGACCTTCAACCTCATCACCGACCTGGTCTATCGCCTGGTCGACCCGCGCATCGAATTCACCACATGAAACAGTTCTGGAAATCGATGCTGAGGAGCCCGAGCGGCGTCATCGGGCTCATCATCCTGCTCTTTGCCATCTCGGTCGCCTTGTTCGGTCCGATGCTGTTCCCGAACTCGCCCTGGCGCATGGTGCAGCGGCCGTTCCTGCCGCCGTTCACGCTCGCGACCGTGCCGCTCGGCACCGATGCGCTCGGCCGCGACGTCTTCGCCGGCATGATCTTTGGCGCACGCGTCTCGCTGCTCGTCGGCATGGTATCCACCCTGGTGGCGCTGGTCGTCGGCGTTCCCATTGGCGCCATGGCCGGCTATTTCGGCGGCAGGGTCGACGACGCCCTGATGCGCTTCACCGAGTTCTTCCAGACCATTCCGAGCTTTGCGCTCGCGATCGTGCTGGTCGCGATCCTGCAGCCCTCGATCTACTCGATCGTGGCCTCGATCGCGGTGGTAAGCTGGCCGCCGGTCGCGCGCCTCGTCCGCGGCGAGGTGCTGTCGCTGCGCACGCGGGAATACGTCCAGGCCGCCGTGGTCACGGGCCAGAGCAACACCTGGATCATCATGCGCGAGATCCTGCCGAACGCGCTGTCGCCGGTGATCGTGCTGGCCTCGCTGATGGTGGCGACCGCGATCCTGCTGGAATCCTCGCTGGCGTTCCTCGGCCTCGGAGATCCCAATCTGATCTCCTGGGGCTACATGGTCGGTGCCGGCCGCACCGTGATCCGGCAAGCCTGGTGGATCACCGTGTTTCCCGGCGTCGCCATCCTGATCTCGGTGCTCGGGCTCAATTTGATCGGCGAAGGCCTCAACGACGCGCTCAATCCGCGCCTGTCGCGCGAGGGGCGCTGACCATGACCGCCCCCGCCACCGTCTCCATCAGGAACCTGCGGATCGCGCTGCCCAAGAGCGCCGAGCGGCCGTTCGCCGTCGACGGCATCTCGCTGGACCTGAGGGCCGGCAAGATCGTCTGCGTCGTCGGCGAATCCGGCTCCGGCAAGTCGATGTGTGCGCATGCGCTGCTGGGCCTCTTGCCCGACACGGTCTCGGTCACATCAGGAGAAATCCAGTTCGAAGGCCGCGACCTGCTCAAGCTCGACGACGACGGCTGGCGCGATCTGCGCGGCCGCCGGCTCGCGATGATTTTTCAGGAGCCGATGACCGCGCTCAATCCGTTGATGCGGATCGGCGACCAGATGGCGGAGATGTTCGAGGCGCACGGGCTGCTCACGCCGAGGGAGCGGCGCGCAAAGGCGTTGGCGCTGGCGCGCGAGGTCGGCCTCCCCGACCCCGAGCGCATCGTGCGCGCCTATCCCCACCAGCTCTCCGGCGGCCAGCGCCAGCGCGCCATGATCGCGATGGCGCTCGCGCTCGAACCGGCGGTGCTGGTGGCGGACGAGCCGACCACCGCGCTCGACGTCACCACGCAGGCGCAGATCCTGAAGCTGATCCGCAACCTCCAGCGCAATCGCAACATGGCGGTGATGTTCATCACCCATGATTTCGGCGTGGTCGCCGACATCGCCGACCAGGTCGTCGTGTTGCGCCATGGCAAGGTGGTTGAGGAAGGCCCCGCCGCGGCCGTCTTCAACGCGCCGCAGCACGATTACACCAAGGCGCTGCTCGCCGCCGTGCCGTCAATGGACCCGCCCGCCCGCACCCCCCTCGACGACCAGGCCAAGGCGGTCGAGGTGATCGGACTGGACAAGACCTACGTCACCTCGGGCGGCTGGTTTCGCGAGGACCGCCGCGTCGATGCCGCGCGCCAAGTCAACTTCACGATTCTCAAGGGCGAGACGCTCGGCCTGGTCGGCGAATCCGGTTCCGGCAAATCGTCGGTGGCCCGCCTTGTGATGCGGCTGATCGAGGCCGACCGCGGCACCGTGCGGACCGGCGAGACCGATCTCACAAAGCTCGCGGGCAAGGCGCTACGCGCCGAGCGTCACCGCATCCAGATGATCTTCCAGGATCCGTTCGCTTCGCTCAATCCGCGCCGCAAGGTCGGTCATATCATCGCCGACGGCCCGATCGCGGCCGGCACCGATCCGAAAGTGGCGTTCGACCGCGCCCGCGATCTCCTCAAGATGGTCGGCCTCGATGCCGGCGCGCTCGAGCGCTATCCGCATGAATTCTCCGGCGGCCAGCGCCAGCGCATCGGCATTGCACGCGCACTCGCGCTCGAGCCCGAGATCATCGTCGCGGACGAGGCCGTCTCGGCGCTCGACGTCTCCGTGCAGGCGCAGGTCCTGAGGCTGCTCGAAGACCTCAAGGCCCGCCTCGGCCTCTCGATGCTGTTCATCACCCACGACCTCCGAGTCGCAGCGCAAATCTGCGACCGCATCGCCGTGATGCAGCGCGGCGTCATCGTCGAGCTGAAGCCGACCGCGCAGCTGTTCGCAGCCCCCGAACATGCCTATACGCGCGAGCTGCTCGCGGCGGTGCCAGGGCGCAAGGAGCGCGCGCCGGCGGCGTGAGTCAGCCGATCGCGGCTACTTCGTTCGAGGATTCGTGTTGTTCCAGGTGGGGACTGAGTTTGTAACGCCGACGGAGGGCTGGTTGGACGTTCCGATCGACGGCGCTGTCACGGTCCCGACAGTCTGCCCGGAACTTCCAATCGTCCCTTGCTGTACCGGTGCTCCGGAGCGTCCGCTCGTGCTGCCCGGTGTACCTGTCGCCGATGTCTGTGCGTTGACAGCGAGTGGCGCTGCGGCAAATCCGAGAGCAACAAGTGCAGCAATGGAGCGTTTCGTTGTTGTCATGGCTAATCCTTTCGGGGGCGGTCTCTCAATCGCGATGCCGTTCGTCGAGGCGCTCGTGCACCGAGTGACCTTACAACTCCACGCGCGAGAAAATGTGCCGCCATGCCATCCACCGCCGGGCTCAACACTTCATCACGATGCTGCGAAGCAGTCCCCGCCGACAGATAGCCATGGGACCGGCGCATCGCTGAAGGTATCCCGCTCCACTTCAGGAACGGAGTGCTCACGGGCTTTTTATCCTTCGTGAGCGCCCGCACGGCTGCAAAGCCGAAGCAGGCACCCCACATGCGGATGGAATGATTTCCATCATGTGATGATGGATTGAGGATCCATTGGAGCCGACATGGGCCAGGTTATTCAGTTTGTCTCGAAATCCGAGCGCGAGCGCATTCGCCTCATCCAGGAAGCGCGCGCAATCTACGACAGCATCTTCCCGCCGGCTGATCCGGCGAGCGAACCATCGAGAGGAGCCTCCGCGCATCGCAGCGACGGAGGCAACCTCGCGTGATCAAGATCATCGCCGTGCTCTGCAACCTCGCCTCTCCAGCGAACTGTCATGAGCAGATCGTCACCACATCCGACTTCGCCGACGTCTCGATGCAATCGTGCCTGATGGGTGCGCCGCAACTCGCCGAATGGATGAACCAGCATCCAGCCGAGCGCCTCGCCGGATGGCGCTGCGTGATCGGCCAACAGGTCGGCCGGGGCATTTAGGATCGGGGGCGCGTCGTCCCTGAGCGATCCGAAATGCTCTATCTTCTCTCTGGCCTCGCGACCGGCACAGGGTGACCGGCCTTGGCTCACCGTACGGGCGCGCCTACCTGACGGGAGGGTTGGTGTTGTTCCAGGTCGGGACTGCGTTGGTCACGCCGACCGACGGCCAGTTATACGTGCCGATCGATGGCGCCGTGACCGTCCCGACCGATTGTCCGCTCGACCCGTAGGCTCTGGGCTGCGCTGCCAGCGATCCCGCGCTCCCATAGCTCGGAGCCATCACGCCGGTGCTGTACGATCGGCTTGACCGGTGCTTCCTTGCTTCAGCCGCGAACGGCGCGGCAAGCAAACCGATGGTGACGAGTGCGGCAATGGCGGGTTTGATGCTTCTCATGGCTGATCCCTTCATTCTGCGGGCCCCTTGCCATCTGTTCATTCCGTGGAGAATTCCTATAGGCATCCGTTCATAACTCCGTGCGCGGGCGAAGGTGCCGGGAGCGGTCGCACGGCATGATCAGCGCCGCCGCGGACGACAGGCCTTGCGGTTGTGGCGCTCCTTGACCGTCGCGACCGAGTGCATCAGCTCCTTGAAAGCCGCGACCGCCTTGTCGTCGCCGAGTGCGCTGTCACCGAGCGCTTCCAGATGCTCAATGACCACGAGCAGCGCATCCGCAACCTGGCCGATCTGCTTGCCGTAACTGCCGACATCCGACAGCAGGTCCTTCTCGACATCGGGCGCCGAGGATTGGCCCACCGTGATGTTCACGAGACCGAACTGGCCGCCGGCCGGGCTGAAGAACGACGTGATCGGGTTGATGGACTGAACGACGTCCCCCGACAGAGGGAGTTTGAACACCGGCATGCGGTTTTCCTTTCCTGGCTGAGCCCGGCGGGCGCGAGACTAGCACGCGCGCCCGCTACGTGTGCCTCGCCTTCGGATGGACCCGAATCAGCTCTAATGCATTCACCTCATCGACTTCGCGTATTGAGGCGACATGACCGGTCCCGAACTGAAGCAACTCCGCAACGATCTCTCAGACGTCCTCGAGCGCAAGCTCACCGTGGCCGACATGGCCCGGCTTTGCGGATTGCCGGAGAAGGGCGGCGCCGACACCATCCGGCGCTGGGAAGTGAGCGGCCCGACACCGTCGGCGACCAAGGTGCTGCGCGTGCTCGCGATGGCGAGCGAGCGCTATCCGATCCTGGATAAGTTCGACGTCTTCGATCGTCATGACGTGCGCGAGGAAGACCGGCCCGCAAAGCGCGCTGCATTCCGTGAACAGATGCGCGATGAGGCGCGGCGTCGTCTTGGTTAATCCGATGCGCGCGCAAGTTACCCGGACAGCTGTGAGTTAAGCCTTCCTTCACCACTTCTTAAGCCGACATTAAGTACGAAAATCATTTACGGCCCAATAAGTTAGGTTGGCTGCCGCTGTGCCATGCATGTGACAGCATTTTCGTCAAAAGCGAGCTATCTGCAGAACCAACGACGGCGCGGAAAGCGCGCCTGCCGGGGACCTAAGTGTTGGAGTTTAGACTATGAAGAAGATTCTGTTTGCAACCGTTGCGCTGCTCGTGGTGGGCGCTGCTGCGCCGGCGGTCGGTGCCGATCTCGGTAACCGCAACTACTATAAGGCGCCCGCGCCCGCCTATGCCGCGCCGATCTACAACTGGACCGGCTTCTATATCGGCGGCCATGTCGGCGGCGCGTTCTCCAGCGACAACAATTTCAACGGCCTCTCCACCGGCAATAACGGCAACGGCCGTTTCCTCGGCGGCCTGCAGGCCGGTGCAGACTGGCAGTTCAACCCGAACTTCGTTGTCGGCGTCGAAGGCCAGTATTCCTGGCTCTCCGGCAGCGTCGGCGCGGTGTTCCCGGGCGGCGTCGCCTACACCAACGACCAGCGCGGTCTCGGCTCGATCACCGGCCGCGTCGGCTACACCTGGGGTCCCGGCCTGCTCTACGTGAAGGGCGGCTACGCTTATTCGGACAACAACGAGAAGGTGACCGTCGGCGGCGTGCCGGCCGGCTTCATCATCACCGGCGACCACCGCAACGGCTACACCGTCGGCGCCGGCCTCGAATACATGTTCGCGCCGAACTGGTCCGCCAAGGCCGAGTACCAGTACTACAATTTCGGCGACGCGCACTTCACCGCGGGCCCGCTGGCGGGAACCGGCAACTTCACGACCGACGACCACACCATCAAGGCGGGCGTCAACTACCGCTTCAACTGGGCCAACTCGGCGGTCGCGCGCTACTGAACGGTTATCAAGTCCTTACCGTTATCGGGGGGCCGGCATGATTGCCGGCCCTTCTTCTTTCGCTCTGCGGAATGCACGCAACCGATTGAGCAACTTGCGATTTTTTAACCTGCCCCAAGGATACTCCTCGGCGAAAACATAAAGATCACGCGTGGGGGAATTTCGATGGCGATCCGTCTGGGCCTTGGCCGTTTGCTTGGTCGTATCCGGCCTCGTTTCAAAATGCCGGCATGGGGCGTGCGCGGCAGCCTGTTCACGGCCTTCGCGGTGATCGCGGGCATGGGCCTCGTGATTGCAGCCGGCGCCGGCTTCGTCTTCAACCATCTCGGCAGCACCATGATGGACCTGAGCGGTCGCGACATCCCGCGCCTCTCCGCCAGCCTTCAACTCGCATCGCAAAGCGCAACGCTCGCGGCGCAGGGGCCGGGCCTCCTGGCGTCGCCGTCCGACGAGGCGCTGAACGAACGCACCAAGAAGGTGCAGGAGATCCAGCAGCTCGCCATGGCCAAGCTCGGCGAGATCATCGAGCTCGGCGCCGACAAGCAGATCGCAACCGCGTTGCGCGACACCGCCAAGAGCATCGACGAGGCGACCCAGAGCCTGGTGTCGGCGGCGCGCGAGCGGCTCGATGCCGGCGCGCTGCATGACAAGCAGTATGAAGCGCTCCGCAAGGCGCAGCTCACCTTCGTCGGCGCGGCCGGTCCTGCCATGCTGGATGCGCAGACACGCCTGAACGCGATCCTCGGCGCGGCGGAAGTTTCCGCCGACGATGCCACCGAAGCCGCTCGCACCGTCTCCCAGGTCGCGACCATCTCCGCCAACGGCAATCTGATGGCCGCCGACATGATGGCGGCGCTGTCGGCCAACAACAGCGATACGCTGGAGGCGATCGAGAAGGAGTTCAAGGCGACGCGCGACCGCGTCAAGTCGAATCTCGAGGACCTGCCGAACATGGCCTCGATGCAAGCGGTGCGCGACACCGTGCAAAAGCTGTTCGCCTTCGGTGAGGGCAAGTCCGGCGTGTTCAAGATCCGCCAGAAGGAGCTCGACGCCATCGACTACGGCCAGACCATTCTGGACGAGACCCGCAAGCTCAACGTCGGCCTCGGCATCAGCGTGCAGCAGCTGGTCGAGGGTGTGCAGAAGGAGACCAATGCGTCGACCTTCCAGGCGCGGCAGGAGATCTCGCTCGCGACCACCGCGATGCTGGCACTGGGCGCACTGATGCTGGTCGGCTCGGCGCTGTTCGTCTGGCTCTACGTCGGCCGCAACATCCTGCGCCGCATTCGCGAGCTTCAACGCGCCATGCAGCTGCTCTCGGCCGGCGACCTCGACACCGAGATCGTCCGCTCCCGGCAGAACGACGAGATCGGCGCGATGAAGGAAACGCTGACGGTGTTCCGCGACAGCATGATCGAAGCCCGGGCGCTTGCGAGCGAGCAGGACAGGGATCGCGTCGCCAAGGCCGAGCGTGCGGCGCAGATGGAGGCGAAGATTGCGGAATTCGAAGGCGCGGTCCGCTCCGCGCTCGACAATCTCGCGCAGTCGGCCAATTCGATGCAATCGACCGCGCAGAGCATGTCGAACACGGCAGACCAGTCCAATGCGCTGGTGAACGCGGTTGCCTCCGCAGCCGAGGAGACCTCGGTCAACGTGCAGACCGTGTCGTCAGGCACCGAGCAGCTCTCGTCCTCAATCGAGGAGATCAGCAAGCAGGTCGTCACCTCGGCCGCGATCGCCAGGAAGGCGGTCGACGAAGCCGGCGCAACCGACGCCACGGTGCAGAGCCTCGCCGACAGCGCGAGTCGTATCAGCGTCGTGGTCGACCTGATCCAGACCATCGCCTCGCAGACCAATCTGCTGGCGCTCAACGCCACCATCGAGGCGGCGCGCGCGGGCGAAGCCGGCCGCGGTTTCGCGGTGGTCGCCTCCGAGGTGAAGAGCCTCGCGAGCCAGACCGCCAAGGCGACGGAGGAGATCCGCAGCCAGATCGCCAGCATGCAGTCGGTGACGACTTCGGCGGTCTGCGCCATCCAGGGCATCGGCCGGATCATCGGCGAGATCAACGACGTCACCACGACGATCGCCGCCGCGGTCGAGGAACAGGGCGCGGCGACACGCGAGATCGCCCGCAACATCCAGCATGCGGCCGGCGGCACCAGCGAGGTCTCCAGCAACATCGTCGGCGTCTCCACTGCTTCGGCGGAAGCCGGCGCAGCGGCGAACGAAGTGCTCGGCGCCTCCGACGCGCTCCGTCGCGAAGCCGACATGCTGCGCGGAGAGATCGACGCGTTCCTCAACAACATGCGGGCGGCGTAGGCCGCCGTTCCGTAGCCCGGAATGACCGCTATGCGGGCCGCGCCAGCGTTCTTTTTCGGCTGGCGCGCCGCAGCTAGTGGGTTTAATCCGGTGGCATGAACACGAAAACCGACACCGTGCAGTCCTCCGCCGACGCGCTGCGCTATCCCTGGGAACAGCATCCCGGCCCCGAACAGGTCGTCGAGGTGAAGCCGGGCGTGTTGTGGGCGCGGCTGAAGCTGCCGTTCCGCCTCAACCACGTGAACATCTACCTGCTCGCCGACGGCGACGGCTATGCCATCGTGGACACCGGCTTCGGCAATGAGGAGACGATCGAAGCCTGGACTAAGCTGTTCGACGGGCCGCTGAAGGGCGTCAACATCACGCGCCTGATCGTGACCCATTCCCATCCCGATCATGTCGGTCTGGCCGGGTGGATCGTCGAGCGGTTCAAGTGCCCGCTGGTGATGTCGCAGGTCGAATATCTGCAATCGGTCTATCACCAGAACCGCGGCACCGAGGAGCGGCAGGAGGCGCAGCGGCTGTTCTTCCGCCGCCACGGCATGGACGAGTCGCTCACCGAAAAACTGCTCGGCCGCGGCCAGGACTATCTCAAGCGCGTTTCGGTGCTGCCGCCGTCCTACCGCCGCATCTCGCATGGCGACGACGTCGTGATCGGCACGCGCCGCTTCAAGGTGATCACCGGCGGCGGTCATGCGCTCGACCAGGTGATGCTGTATTGCGCCGACGACAAGCTGTTCCTCTCGGCCGACCAGGTGCTGAGCAAGATCTCGCCGAACGTCAGCGTGTGGGCGGTCGAGCCCGACCAGAATTCGCTCGGCGAATATCTGGCCTCGCTCGCCAGCCTCACCACGACTCTCCCCTATGACGTGCTGGTACTACCCGGCCACGGCGTGCCGTTCTACGGGCTGAAGACCCGCATCAAGCAGCTCGCCGATCACCACGAGGAACGCTGCAGCCTGATCGCGGAAGCCTGCCGCGAGGTGCCGCAGACCTCGCGCGCATTGGTACCCGTGGTGTTCAACAAGCACGTGCTGGACGAACACCAGATGGGTTTCGCCGCTGGCGAACTTGTCGCCCACGTCAACTACATGATCGTGGAAGGCCGGCTGACGGCGGAAATGAAAGACGGCGTGTTGCAGTTCAGGACGACCTGAGCGCGGCCTTCACTTCAGCGGATGGTGCAGAGCAACATTACGCCTCGCGCGAACTTGATCCGGATCAAGTTTCAAATCGCACGATAGGGCATTTTGCCCAGATGTCCCTCATGGCCAAATGTGGGATAGCGCATAGACATTGGAGCTGGAAAAGCTCTAAGGATATGCGGGTCTTTGGTCGGTTCCGCTGCAGGTTTGACGATGGATTACGCCCAGTTCTTCAATTCCGCCCTTGATCGTCTCCACGCCGAGCGGCGCTACCGCGTGTTCGCCGATCTCGAGCGCATCGCCGGCCGGTTCCCGCATGCGCTCTGGCACTCGCCCAAGGGCAAGCGCGACGTCGTGATCTGGTGCTCCAACGATTATCTCGGCATGGGCCAGCACCCGAAGGTGGTAGGCGCGATGGTCGAGACCGCGACCCGCGTCGGTACCGGCGCCGGCGGCACCCGCAACATCGCCGGCACGCATCATCCGCTGGTGCAGCTCGAGGCCGAGCTCGCCGATCTGCACGGCAAGGAAGCCTCGCTGCTCTTCACGTCCGGCTACGTCTCGAACCAGACCGGCATCGCGACCATCGCAAAGCTCATTCCGAACTGCCTGATCCTGTCGGACGAGCTGAACCACAATTCGATGATCGAGGGCATCCGCCAGTCCGGCTGCGAGCGGGTCGTGTTCCGCCACAACGACGTCGCCGATCTCGAAGCGCTGTTGCAGGCTGCGGGCCCGAGCCGGCCCAAGCTGATCGCCTGCGAGAGCCTTTATTCGATGGACGGCGACATCGCCCCGCTCGCCAAGATCTGCGACCTCGCCGAGAAGTACGGCGCGATGACCTATGTCGACGAGGTCCATGCGGTGGGCATGTACGGCCCGCGCGGCGGCGGCATCGCCGAGCGCGACGGCGTGATGCATCGCATCGACATTCTCGAAGGCACGCTCGCCAAGGCGTTCGGCTGCCTCGGTGGCTACATCGCCGCCAACGGTCAGATCATCGACGCCGTGCGCTCTTATGCGCCGGGCTTCATCTTCACCACCGCGCTGCCGCCGGCGATCTGCTCGGCGGCGACCGCCGCGATCAAGCATCTCAAGACGTCGAGCTGGGAGCGCGAGCGTCACCAGGACCGTGCCGCCCGGGTCAAGGCGATCCTCAACGCCGCCGGCCTGCCGGTGATGTCGAGCGACACCCACATCGTCCCGCTGTTCATCGGCGATGCCGAAAAGTGCAAGCAGGCTTCCGACCTCTTGCTCGAACAGCACGGCATCTACATCCAGCCGATCAACTATCCGACGGTCGCCAAGGGCTCCGAACGCCTGCGCATCACGCCCTCGCCCTATCACGACGACGGCCTGATCGATCAGCTCGCCGAAGCCCTGCTGCAGGTGTGGGACCGCCTGGGTCTGCCGCTGCGCGAGAAGTCGCTGGCGGCGGAGTAGCGGTCGTCCTGGCGAATGCCAGGACCCATTACCCCGACTGTGAATTGTTACAGTTCGCTGTGGCCACTTGGGCGCTCATAACCATGTCCTGTGGTTATGGGTCCTGGCTTTCGCCAGGACGACGTAGGTCTCTCCGCTTAACGACAACCCCAGTTCCCGCCCGGCCCCGGCATTTGGCTGTCGCCTCCACTCGTGCAACGCGCTAGATTTACAGGGAAAATGAGATCGGGCGCGGCCGGCGCGCCTTAGGAAGATCGGGCGCTACCGCGCCATGGGAGAAGCACGCTCGCCATGCTGCACGATTGGGGCGTGATCGCCGCCGCCTTCGGCTATATCGGTTTTCTGTTCCTGGTGGCGAGCCATGGCGACCGCCGTTCGCCGGCCGGGCGCGGCCGCGCCTCGGGGCTGATCTACCCGCTGTCGCTGGCGATCTACTGCACCTCCTGGACTTTCTTCGGCTCGGTCGGCTTCGCCACCCGCACCTCCACCGACTTCCTCGCGATCTATGTCGGCCCGATCCTGATGATCGGGCTCGGAGCCGGCGTCCTCCGCCGCGTGATCCAGCTCGCGAAGGCCAATAACATCACCTCGATCGCCGACTTCATCGGCGCGCGCTACGGCAAGAGCCAGGCGGTGGCGGCAACCGTCGCGCTGATCGCGATCATCGGCTCGGTGCCCTACATCGCGCTCCAGCTCAAGGCGGTCGCCTCCTCGCTCGAAACCATCCTGAGCGAAGACCAGGCCTTCTCCCACATCCCGATCGTCGGCGACGTGGCGCTGATGGTGACGCTGGCGATGGCGGCCTTCGCGGTTCTGTTCGGCACGCGGCAGACGGACGCCACCGAGCATCAGCACGGCCTGATGCTCGCGGTCGCGACCGAATCCATCATCAAGCTGGTCGCCTTCCTCGCCGCGGGCATCTTCGTCACGTTCTGGATGTTCTCGCCGCACGAACTGATCGAGCGCGCGATGAAGACACCGGAGGCGGTGCGCGTCATCAACTATTCGCCGTCGATCGGCAACTTCCTGACCATGACGCTGCTGTCGCTGTGCGCGATCATGCTGCTGCCACGCCAGTTCCACGTCAGCGTGGTGGAGAATTCCTCGGACGCCGAGGTCGGCCGCGCGCGCTGGCTGTTCCCGCTCTATCTCGTCGCCATCAATCTGTTCGTCATCCCGATCGCATTCGCCGGCCTCGTCAGCTTCCCGTTCGGCGCCGCCGATCCGGATATGTACGTGCTGGCGCTGCCGATGGCGGGCGGCGCGGATCTGCTCAGTGTCGCCGTCTTCGTCGGCGGCCTGTCGGCGGCGACCGCGATGGTGATCGTCGAATGTGTCGCGCTCTCCATCATGGTCTCGAACGATCTCGTGGTGCCCCTGGTTCTGCAACGACGGCCCGAGGGGCGCACCGGCGGCGCCGATTTCAGCGACTTCCTGTTGCGCTCGCGCCGGCTCGCGATCTTCGCCATCATGGTGATGGCGTATTTCTACTACCGCGCGCTCGGCAACACCCAGCTCGCGGCGATCGGCCTGCTCTCCTTTGCCGCCATCGCCCAGCTTGCACCCAGCTTCTTCGGCGGACTGCTGTGGCGGCGCGCGACCGCGCGCGGCGCGATCGGCGGCATGCTGGTCGGCTTCGCGGTGTGGCTCTACACGCTGTTCATCCCGAGCTTCATGGATACTTCGACGGCGGGCATCCTGCTGCTCCAGCACGGCCCGTTCGGGATCGAGGCGCTGCGGCCGCAGGCGCTGTTCGGCGCCGATTTGCCGCCGCTGATGCACGGCGTGGTCTGGTCGCTGTCGCTCAACATCCTCACCTACGTGCTGCTGTCGCTGGCGCGCCAACCGTCGTCGATCGAGCTGGTGCAGGCCGATCTGTTCGTTCCCAACACGCTCGCGCCGATCTCCCCGAACTTCCGCCGCTGGCGCACCACCGTCACGGTGCAGGACATCCAGACCACCGTGGCGCAATATCTCGGGCCTGACCGCGCGCGGCATTCGTTCGAGGCATTCTCCGCGCGGCGCAATGTGCGGCTGGAGTCCGGGGCGCCCGCCGATTTCGAGCTGCTGCAGCACGCCGAGCACCTGATCGCCTCCTCGATCGGGGCGGCCTCCTCGCGTCTCGTGATGTCGCTGCTGCTGCGCAAGCGGACGGTGTCGGCGAAGGCCGCGCTCAAGCTGCTCGACGATTCCCATGCGGCGCTTCATTTCAACCGCGAGATCCTGCAGACCGCGCTCAACCATGTGCGCCAGGGCATCGCGGTGTTCGATGCCGATCTGCAACTGATCTGCTCCAACCGGCAGTTCGGCGATCTCCTCAACGTTCCCCCGCATTTCATCCAGTTCGGCACGCCGTTGCGTGAAATCCTGGAATTCATGGGCGTGAGCGAGCCGACCGATCCGATCGAGCGCGAGGCCATGCTGGAGCGCCGACTGGCGGCCTACACCACCGACGGCGAGCCTTATCTCGAGCGCCTGCCCGACCGCCACATGGTGATCGAGATCTTGACCAACCGCATGCCGGGCGGCGGCTTCGTCATCACCTTCACCGACGTCACGCCGACGTTCGAGGCGGCCGAAGCGCTGGAGCGCGCCAATGCGACGCTGGAGAAGCGGGTGCGCGACCGCACCGAGGAGCTGACCCGGCTGAATTCCGAGCTGGCGCTGGCCAAGAGCGCGGCCGAAGACGCCAGCATCTCCAAGACGCGCTTTCTCGCCGCCGCCAGCCACGACATTCTCCAGCCGCTGAACGCGGCGCGGCTCTATGTCACGAGCCTGGTCGAGCGTCAGCACAGCGGCGAGGAGACGCGGCTGGTCGAGAACATCGACGAATCGCTCCAGGCGATCGAGGAGATCCTCGGCGCGCTGCTCGACATCTCCAGGCTCGACGCCGGCGCGATGACGACCTCGATCTCGAGCTTCAAGATGGCCGATCTGATGCGCTCGCTGGAAATCGAGTTCGCGCCGGTCGCGCGCGCCAAGAATCTGGCGCTCGTCTTCGTGCCGTGCTCGCTGCCCGTCGAGTCGGATCGTCTCCTGCTGCGGCGGCTGCTCCAGAACCTGATCTCCAACGCGATCAAATATACCCCGCGCGGGCGCGTGCTGGTCGGCTGCCGCCGCCGCGGCGCCTCGCTCAAGATCTGCGTCTACGACACCGGCGTCGGCATCCCGACGGTCAAGCGCGGCGAGATCTTCAAGGAATTCCACCGCCTCGAGCAGGGCGCGCGGATCGCCCGCGGCCTCGGCCTTGGCCTGTCGATCGTCGAGCGGTTGGCACGCGTGCTCAACCATGGCATCGCCATCGATTCCAATGTCGGCGGCGGCTCGGTGTTTTCCGTGACGGTGCCGACGGCGAAGGCGATCACCCACACCGCGGCTGTGACCAGCGCGACCCCGCTCGCGCGCACCTCGATCTCGGGTACCCTGATCGTCTGCATCGAGAACGACGCCGCGATCCTCGACGGCATGCGCACGCTGCTGAAGGCCTGGGACGCCGAGGTGATCGCAGTCGCCGATCCCGAGGGCGCGATCGCCGCGATCGAAACTGCCGGCCGCCGCGTGACCGGCCTGCTGGTCGATTATCACCTCGACCGCGGCAACGGCATCGCCGCGATCCGCGACATCCGCCGCCGCTTCGGTGACGGCATCCCCGCGATTCTGATCACCGCCGACCGCAGCCCCGCCGTGCAAATGGCGGCCCGCGACGAAAAGGTCGCGGTGCTCAACAAGCCGGTCAAGCCGGCTTCGCTCCGTGCCCTGCTCGGCCAGTGGCGCACGCAGCAGATGGTGGCGGCGGAGTAAACCTCCGCACTCAGGGCGCGAGCCTCGTAAACACGTAATCGCGACTTTTCACACGGGCTTCGTGGCAGGCGAAGCAGGTGCGATGCTGGGCCTCGTCGACCGGCTTACCGTTGACGAAGCGACCAAATCCCCAGCCGCCGGTCGAGGCATATTTTTTGGAATCCTTGACCATCACCTGGACGGTGGTGGCCTCACCGGGAATCGTCGCGGACGCAAATTCGGGCGATTGTTTCCGCTTCCAGGCGCGCTTGACCAGAATTGTCCCGTCCGGGAACGGAAGCTTGCCGCCTAGATAGGCATCGATCGCGGTGCTGTTGCCGACGACGGCACGCAGCTCGTCCAGGGGAGCCGCCTCCTCGGCCGGCGCGATCAGCTGCCACTGCTTGTAGCCCTCCGGGACAGTGACGCCGAAGATCGGCGAGGCATCCGCCGGGCCTTGCGCGAAAGCGATCGTGACCAGATACGGCACGCAGGTCAGGACGGCGACGAGCAGGAGCGCGGCCAGCACGATCATCGTCGTTGAGGATGGAAATTTTGACTTTTCAGATTTCATTGTCGTCATGACGCCTCGCTGAGCTGCGATCGCATATTAGGCCTGGGCCCGGCCTTGCCGGACCGAGGTGCTGCCAAAATCCTCAGGCACCGCCGTCGGCGTCGATGACGGCCTTGGCAAAGGCTTGCGGTGCTTCCTGCGGCAGATTGTGGCCGATGCCGCCGGTGATCAGGCGATAGTCGTACCAGCCCGAGAACTTCTTGGCATAGGCACTTGGATCGGGATGCGGCGCGCCGTTGGCGTCGCCTTCCATCGTGATCGTCGGCACGTCGATGACCGGAGCCGCCGCGAGCTTCTTTTCGAGGTCCTCGTATTTCGCTTCGCCCTGGGCGAGCCCGAGCCGCCAGCGGTAATTGTGGATCGTGATCGCGACGTGGTCCTTGTTGTCCAGCGCCGCCGCGCTGCGGTCGAAGGTGGCGTCGTCGAACTTCCACTGCGGCGAAGCCAACTTCCAGATCAGCTTGGCAAAATCATGCGTGTACTTCTCGTATCCGGCGCGGCCGCGCTCGGTCGAGAAATAGAACTGGTACCACCATAGCAGCTCGGCCGACGGCGGCAGCGGCGCGTTGCCTGCGGCCTGGCTGGAGATCAGATAGCCGCTGACCGACACCAGCGCACGACAGCGCTCCGGCCACAGCGCGGCGATGATGTCGGCGGTACGCGCGCCCCAGTCGAAGCCGGCGACGACCGCTTTCTTGATCTCGAGTTTATCCATCAGCGCGATGATGTCGACGGCCATTGCCGCGGGCTCCCCGTTGCGCGGCGTCTCGGCGGAGAGAAAGTGGGTCGAACCGTAGCCGCGCAGATAAGGGATGATGACGCGATAGCCGGCCTTTGCCAGGATCGGCGTGACGTCGACGAAGGCGTGAATGTCGTAAGGCCAGCCGTGCAGCAGGATCGCGACGGGACCGTTCGCGGGACCGGCCTCCGCGTAGCCAACGTTGAGGACGCCGGCATCGATCTGCTTGATCGCGCCGAACGACGCGTTCGTTGCGGCCGGGCGCGACGCTTCCGATTCGGCGCGGGCGAGGCCGATCACGCCGAGGCCGGCGGCGACAGTTCCCGCGGCGACGCCGAAAAACTGGCGCCGGTGCTGGTCAATGAGCTGTTTCATGATGCTGCTACCTTGTTGATGGTTGGAGGTGGTGCCGTCAGATCAGCGCGACCGTGACGTCGATGTTGCCGCGGACGGCCTTGGAATAGGGACAGGTCTGATGAGCCTCATCGACGATCCCGCGCGCGATCTCGTGATCGAGGCCGGGCAGGCTGACATCGAGGCGTGCCCTGAGCGAATAGGCGCCCTCGTCGAGCACGAGGTCGATCTCCGCATCGATCGAGCATTTCCTGGGGAGCTCGATCTTCCGCTTGCGGGCCGCGATCTCCATCGCGCCCTCGAAGCAGGCCGACCAGCCGGCCGCAAACAATTGCTCGGGATTGGTGCCGATGCCGGTGCCGCCCGGCGGCGATAGCTTGACATCCAGGCGGCCGTCGGAACTGCGCGATATGCCGTCCTGTCGCCCGCCGCTGGTGCGGGTCCGGGCCGTGTAAAGCAACTTTGCCGCTTGGGTCATGAAGGTCTCCTTGCCGTCGCACAACTGACTAGCAGCGGCTGCCGCGACATACCCGTTGGGAGTTGTGAGAAGTTGTGAGGTCTCGGCGCGCGGGCCTCACAGGACCTGCATTTGCGTTCTGATCGCGACGCGGCGGACGGCCTTGCCGGATTGCGATCATCTGGCTATCCGGTCCGTTCGAAAGGATCAGGATTCCGCCATGACCGAGCCGGCCGGCACCGCAACGGGAACCCTCTCGTTTGGGCCATTCACCGTAACGCCAAATGAAAGACTTGTGATGCGCGACGGCGTCGCGCTGCCGCTCGGTGCAAAGGCTTTCGACACGTTGCTCGCGCTGATGTCGCGGCCGAACCAGGTCGTCAGCAAGTATGATCTGATGGCGCTGGTGTGGCCCGGCATGACGGTCGAGGACGCCAATCTGCGCTTTCACGTTGCGGCGCTCCGTAAGGTCCTTGGCGACGGCAAGGACGGTGCCCGCTACATCACCACGCTCTCCGGCCGCGGCTATTGCTTCGTGGCGCCGATCTCGCAGGTGAGTATCCCGGCAGAGCGGCGCACCGCCGCGCGAACGGAATTGCCGCCCGTCAAACTGCCGAACCGGCTGCAACGGATGGTCGGGCGCGACGATGCGGTCGCCGCTGTCTCCGACAGGCTCATCGGCTCGCGCTTCGTCACGATCGCCGGCCCGGGCGGCGTCGGCAAAACTGCCGTTGCGGTTGCGATTGCTCACGATCTGCTCGCGACATTTTCCGACGCCGCACATTTCGTCGATCTTGCCGCGCTGAGTGATCCCGATCTCGTGATCACCTCGATCCTGCTGATGCTGGGCATGCCGGCCCAGACCGACGATCCCCTGCCTGCGCTGCTCGCGCATCTCCGGGACAAGCGGATGCTGCTGATCCTCGACAATTGCGAGCACGTCATCGCAGCCGCAGCCCCGCTGGCCGCCGAGATCTTCCACGCCGCACCGCATGTCCATATCCTGGCGATGAGCCGCGAAGCCCTGCGGGTCGAAGGCGAGCAGGTCTATCGGCTGGCGCCACTCGCGGTTCCGCCCGACAATCCCGGGCTGACGGCAGCCGCGGCGCAGACTTATCCGGCACTTCAACTCTTCCTCGAACGTGCCACGGCCGGCGGCGCGCAGATCGCGCTCGACGATGCCAATGCCGCGATCGTTGCCGGGATCTGCCGCAAGCTCGACGGCATGGCGCTGGCGATCGAACTCGCCGCCGGCCGTGTCGAAGCCTACGGCCTGGAGCAGACCGCGGCACTGCTCGCCGAGCGCCTCAATCTGCTCTGGCAGGGCCAGCGCACGGCGCCGCCGCGACAGAAGACGTTGCAGGCGACGCTGGCATGGAGCTACGGGCTCTTGTCCGACATCGAACGCCTCGTGCTGCGCAGGCTCGCGGTTTTCGCCGGTCACTTCACCA
Organism: Bradyrhizobium sp. MOS002; assembly: GCF_003020115.1. Classification (GTDB taxonomy): domain Bacteria; phylum Pseudomonadota; class Alphaproteobacteria; order Rhizobiales; family Xanthobacteraceae; genus Bradyrhizobium. Next base: position 253,244 of record NZ_PYFX01000002.1, on the reverse strand, counting down.
TCGACGCCGCACTCGAGATCGTACCGGACGAACGTGTCGACCGCTCCCGCCTGTTCGACGCCATCGACGGCCTGGTGGCCAAGTCGATGGTCGCGGCGCGGCCGATCGGCGCCATGATGCGTTACCGTCTGCTCGACACGACGCGCGCCTATCTGCTCGAGATCGAGCCTGATGACGCGGCGCTCGCCGCCCGCCACGCGACCTATTACCGGCAATGGCTGGAGCAGGCCGGCACGACATGGGCCACGGTGCCGAGCGCCGACGAGCGCGCGATCCACTTCTCCGCGCTTCACAACGTGCGCGCGGCGCTGGACTGGTGTTTTGGGACGGACGGCGATGCCAGCATCGGCATTGCACTGGCCGCAGCTGCAGCGCCAATTTTTCTCGCGATGTCGTTGCTGGTCGAGTGCCGACGCTGGTCTGAACGGGCGCTGCTTGCGATCGATCCCTCCTCGCGCGGCGGCGCCGAGGAAATGCACATCCAGGCCGCGCTCGGACTGACCTTGATGTTCACGCGCGGCGGCAGCAAAGCGGCGCTTGCCGCTTTGAGCCGAAGCCTTGCGATCGCCGAGGCGCGCGGCGACGCGCCGAACCAGCTCCAGCTGCTCGGGCGCATGCATATCTTCCACGAGCGGATGGGACAGTTCGACGCCGCGCTCGGCTATGCGCAGCAAAGCCTCACGGTCGCCGGGACACTCGGCGATGCCGCCTCCCTCGCCCTCGCCCATTCGCTCCTCGGTGTCTCCTTGCATCTTGCCGGCGAGCATCGCGACGCGTTGGCGATGCTGGAGGCCGCCTGGCATGGGCCGGGCACGCAACGAATCAGCACCGTCTATGGCTTCGATCACCGCAACCGGGCCGGCATCTCGCTCGCGCGCGAGTTTTGGTTGGAGGGCCGCCCCGCGGATGCGCTGCAACTGGCCCGGCAGACGGTCGTCGAGGCCGCGCAGATGGACCATCCGATCACGCTCTGCATTGCGCTGATCTGGGCGGTCTCGATTGATCTCTGGAGCGGAGACCTCGATGCCGCGGAAGAGAACATCGACCGCTTCATCGCCCATGCCGAATCGCGCTCCATGGGCCCCTATCTTGCGGTCGGCCGCGGCGTCAAAGGCGAACTGGCGATCCGGCGCGGCGATGCCGCCGATGGCGTCGAGACGATCGAGGCGTGTCTGCGTGAGCTCCACGATGCCGGCTACGAGCTGCTCACCACGACGTTCAACATCGCGCTTGTTCAGGGCTTGATGGCGCTTGGGCAGATCGAGCGGAGCGCGCGCCTGATCGACGACGCGATCCGCCTCGTCGAGCAAGGCGGCGATCATCTGTACATGCCCGAGCTGCTGCGCATGAAGGGAAGGGTTCTCCTGGCGAGGCCCCAGCCCGACGCTGATCAGGCAGAAGCCTACTTCCTCCAATCACTGGAATTGAGTCGGCGCACAGGCGCGAAGGCCTGGGAGCTGCGGGCTGCGACCGACCTCGCGGGGCTCCTTGCCGAACGCGGCCGGCGCGAAGAAGCGAAGCGGTGGCTTCAATTGGCGTATGAAGGCTTCGCCCAGGGTTCGGAGACGGCGGATATCAGGGCCGCCGACAAGTTGTTGCAAACATTATGATGCGGCGTCTCGTGTCCCGGGCGCGTTGCAACGCTCTTGCGTCCGGGGCACGAAAGCGGAGTGTGGCGCACACTCTCTCCACATCGTCATTGCGAGCGCAGCGACGGAGCAAGGGGCAGCATCGTTCTCCAAGCACCACTGTCATTCCCCGCGAAGGCGGGGAATCCAGTACGCTGTGGCTTCTCGGCTCAATCACGGCCTTCTCTGGAGTACTGGATCGCCCGGCCAAGCCGGGCGATGACACCGATTGTATGGTTGCAGACATGCCATCGCAGCCTCGCGGCGCGTTTCGCCCGAGCTTTGCTTCGTTACTTCACCCTCTTGTCCAAGAGGGCGCAGGGAAGGCCGGGTGCTGACCTCGCACCCGCGGTCCGCTGCGCGAAGATGTAGCGCAAGGAAACCGCACAGCAGCATACAGGTGGCGCCGATCACTCGGCCTTCCCTGCGCGATGGTTGGACGGCTTATGCCGTGCTCTCCCGGGAGCCGAGTTCGTTCTGGCCTCCCTCGCCTTCGCGAAATTCACCGGCACCGCGCCGGTTGACGCAGATGCCGCATCTGCCAGAGCTTGACCGTAGCAACGACGGCCAGGACCACACGGTTTTGCCGTACGCACGGCTCGCCATTTCGCCGCAGTTTTTCCAGCCCTGTCGACGGAGCCGGAAACTTACAGGCGAGACGAGGCCTAGCAGCGCCGCTCGTCGGCACGAAGCCTTGGGCTCACGGAGAGCAATCCGCCCTGCCCTTGGCCTCTCGTACCCGAACGCTGCCGCGTCCACCGCAAGCCCGGCTCGCGAACGTGACGACCACAAGATCGCCCCTCAAGGATGAGCCGGGATGGGCGACACATACGCGAAAACCGAATTTCGGTAAAGTGGAATATTTTGCGTGATCCGATTGACAGAGGGGCGACACAGGGCCAGTCCCGTAGCCCGGATGGAGCGTTAGCGTAATCCGGGACTGTGTCGAATGCCGCGCGAGCGATCCCGGATTGCGCTGCGCTCCATCCGGGCTACGGGCTACGGTGCCCGTTACAGGCTCACCCCGTTGGGGTGCCCTGCCTCCACTGGCCACCGGCGATCTTTGCGGCGGCGATCACGGCTTGGGTCCGGCTTTCGACGCCGAGCTTTTGCAGGATCGCCGAGACGTGCGCCTTGATGGTGGCCTCGGAGACGCCGAGCTCATAGGCGATCTGCTTGTTGAGCAACCCCTCCGACAGCATCATCAGGACCCGGACCTGCTGCGGCGTCAGCGTCACCAGCCGATCGCGCAGTCGCGTCATGTCGGGATCGGCGACGGCCGACAGATCGGTGTCGGCGGGAACCCAGACCTCGCCTTCCATCACCTTGAGAATGGCGTCGCGCAGCGTCTCGACGCCGAATCGCTTCGGAATGAAACCGGAAGCGCCGAAATCGAGCGAGCGGCGGATCGTGGCGCTGTCGTCGGAAGCGGAGACGATCACCACCGGGATCGCCGGATATTGCGCGCGCAGATAGATCAGGCCTGAAAAGCCGGAGATCCCGGGCATCGAGAGGTCGAGCAGGATCAGGTCGACGTCGGAGGTCTGTTCCAAGAGCTTGGTCAGATCCTCGAACGATCCAGCCTCGTCGATCCTGGCCGAGCTCAGGACGCCCGCCACCGCCTGCCGCAGCGCGGCGCGGAACAATGGGTGGTCATCGGCAATGACGAGATGGGTGGAGAGAGGGTTCATCGTTCTCTTGCTGGCAATCGCACCGGGCCAGTAGGCCGGCGCGGGGCCTTGGTCAATTCTTTCCCGACCAGCCGTGGCATGCAAGCGGACATTATCCCTTTGCGGGAACGGGGTTAATCCACAGGCCGGCACTATGTTGCCGGATAAGGCGCGCGGCGTCAGGTGAGCGTCAGTGCGAAAGGCCGAAAGTCGTATTGGGGCGGGTTTCACGCCAATGTTACCTTGGGGGCAAGGGTTGATCCGGCATGACCGGACATCCAGGGCGCGAGGAAACGATTTTTCGGGGAGCGACTCAACATGTCGACAATGGCTGTGTCTCAAGCAGGCGCGGGAGGGATGACGAAGGACGAACGGTTCGTCATTCTCGCCTCCTCGCTCGGTACCGTCTTCGAGTGGTACGACTTCTATCTCTACGGTTCGCTGGCCGGCATCATCGGCGCGCAGTTCTTCTCGGCCTATCCGCCGGCAACCCGCGACATCTTCGCGCTGCTGGCCTTCGCGGCGGGCTTCCTGGTGCGCCCGTTCGGCGCGATCGTGTTCGGCCGTGTCGGCGACATCGTCGGCCGCAAATACACCTTCCTCGTCACCATCCTGATCATGGGTCTGTCGACCTTCATCGTCGGCCTGCTGCCCAATGCGGCGACCATCGGCATCGCGGCCCCGATCATCCTGATCGCCTTGCGTCTCGCCCAGGGCCTGGCGCTCGGCGGTGAGTATGGCGGTGCAGCGACCTATGTCGCGGAGCATGCTCCGAACGGCAAGCGCGGCTACTACACCTCCTTCATCCAGACCACGGCGACACTCGGCCTGTTCCTGTCGCTGCTGGTGATCCTGTTCACGCGCTCCGCGCTCGGCGAACCCGACTTCGCGGCCTGGGGCTGGCGCATTCCGTTCCTGGTCTCCGTGCTGCTGCTCGGCGTCTCGGTCTGGATTCGGCTTCGCCTCAACGAATCCCCCATCTTCCAGAAGATGAAGGACGAGGGGAAGAGCTCGAAGGCCCCGCTGACGGAAGCCTTCGGCAACTGGCAGAACGGCAAGCTCGTGCTGCTGGCGCTGCTCGGCGGCGTGATGGGCCAGGGCGTGGTCTGGTACACCGGCCAGTTCTACGCGCTGTTCTTCCTGCAATCGATCCTCAAGGTCGACGGCTACACTGCCAACCTGCTGATCGCCTGGTCGCTCCTGCTCGGGACCGGCTTCTTCATCGTGTTCGGCATGCTCTCCGACAAGATCGGCCGCAAGCCGATCATCCTCGGCGGCTGTCTGATCGCGGCGCTGACCTTCTTCCCGATCTTCAAGATGATCACCACCAACGCCAACCCGGCGCTGGAAAAGGCGATCGAGACGGTCAAGGTCGACGTGGTGGCGGATCCCGCAGGTTGCGGCGACCTGTTCAACCCGGTCGGCACCCGCGTCTTCACCTCGCCTTGCGACACCGCCCGTGCCTACCTGGCGCAGTCGTCGGTCAAGTACTCGACCACGCCAGGCGCGGCCGGCTCCGGCGTGAAGGTGATGGTCGGCGGCAAGGAAGTTGCCTACGCCAACGCCAAGGATGGCAATCCTGCAGTCCTCGCCGCCGTGCAGGCAGCCGGCTATCCGAAGCCCGGCGATGCGACCATCGTGAAGATGGCGCACCCGTTCGACATCTTCCGTCCGCAGGTGGCCGCGGTCATCGGACTGCTGTTCGTCCTGGTGCTGTTCGTCACCATGGTCTACGGCCCGATCGCCGCAATGCTGGTCGAATTGTTCCCGACCCGCATCCGCTACACATCGATGTCGCTGCCCTACCACATCGGTAACGGCTGGTTCGGTGGCCTCTTGCCGGCGACCGCCTTCGCCATCGTGGCCTCGACGGGCGATATCTATGCGGGCCTCTGGTATCCGGTCATCTTCGCATCGATTACCGTCGTGATCGGCTTGTTCTTCCTGCCGGAGACCAAGGACGTCGACATCAAGTCGACCTGATCGACGCACCGATCGACAACACCAACCGGCCGCGGTCTCCGCGGCCGGTTTTGTTTTGATTTCCAGATTCTTTGGCTTGGCGCGTTTTCCTTGCGCGAACCGGTATCCGCTTCGCTCGAAAAGGCTCTACCGATTGCCGCCCATGAATTGCAGCACGATTTCGCGCCGGTGCGGGCGGGTGCGATGCTCGATCAGATAGATCGCCTGCCAGGTGCCCAGCGCAAGCGCGCCACCCAGGACTGGTACCTGCAACGAGGTCCCTGTCAGCATGGTTTTGATGTGCGCCGGCATATCGTCCGGCCCTTCGGTGTCGTGAGTCCAGCCTGCATCTTCATCGTCCGGCGCGAGCCGCGCCAGCACCGTCGTGAGATCGACGAGCACGGAAGGATCGGCATTCTCCTGGATGGTCAGCGACGCAGAGGTGTGGCGGATAAACAGCGTCAGCGCGCCGTCCCGCGCATGAACGTCCTCGATGAACTTCGCAGCTTCGGTCGTGAGGTCGATGAAGCCGCAGCCTGAGGTCTGCACGGTGAGCAGCGACGATGCGACGGTGGTGGCCTGCACCGTCGATGGTGCTGAGCGGTTTACGGATTTGCCTGATGTCATCAAATGTCTCTCGTAACCTCGTCTTGGCCTGATGCGCGCTCAAATCTTCCCCGACACGTCCTTCTGTACGCGGTTGGCCATGTCGATCAGCCGACGCCAGGCCTTTTCCAGGAACGACATCACCCGATCGACGTCCTGGTCGCTCGGCAGCGGGATCTCGATCCTGCGGTCACCCTCGGCGGACTTTGGTTCTCGTGCTTGCGGCTCCGCCTTCTTGAACGGGTCGGATTTCGGCAGCGCCTCGTCGATCTTGCCCGACACGGTCGGTCCCGCCGCGAGCCGTCCCTTCAGCGTCTCGACTTCGGCCTGGAGCCTGCCGATCTCGGCATCGAGCGCGGTACGTTCATCGGGCACCGCGTAGCAGGCCCAGCCGGCGCCGCTGCGGGTGCAGGTCGACACCGTGCCGGTGCGGCTGTCGAGCCGCAGCACGCCCTCGGGGATGGGGGTCATGCTGTAGCGGCCGTTTTCGCTGTCGGGCGCGGATTGCGCGGCAAGGCAGCCGGCGCCGACCGCCATCGCCGCGGCGAACGCCGCCGCCGCAATCCATGAGGCTGTGGATGAATTCGTTGGTCTCATCGCGTTCTCCGCCACGACGCGCCGGCAGCACTTCCAAGGTTGGCGCTCATAAAGGTGGCACTTCTCGCAAATTCTACACCCGGGCGAGGCGATCCGCCGCCCAAAACGCGCCTTTGACATGAACGATCGCGGCGCCCGCTTTGATCCCGGCAGCCGAGCGAAATGGTGACTGCGTCCGCCGATCAAGCGGAGACCTGCTGCGGTGCGGCGTCACGCTGTGCGCAGCGCCGCCGCTCGCGCCGATATTTCCAAATAAATCAGATACATAACGGGAATGGACGCAATCGTGACTTGGCTTGACTTGATTATGGGCCATCAGTATGGTCCGCGCGGCTTTTGAGGGTGGCGGGCGCAATTTCCATTCAGCCGCGGCGTTTCGGGTCTTCGTTGCATGACACAGGGCACGGGACACGGCGAGAATGGAGATCGCGATAGATCGCCCGAGGAAGCTGCGCTTTCCGATCGGCTCGGAAATCTTGATCAGCGGTTGTCCGAATTTCGCGGCCGCCACGTCAAGACCGAGCAACCCGCAGGTGACGGTGAAGACAGAGCGGCCAGAGCCTCGGCGATGGCGCTTGGTTTCCGGTTATCCTCCGAGTTGGTCGCCGGGGTCGTTGTCGGAGCGGGGATTGGCTGGGGTTTCGACCGCTTGCTGTCGACGTCGCCTTTCGGATTTATCGTGTTCCTGCTGCTGGGCTTCGTAGCCGGCGTGGTGAACGTGGTGAGAACGGCAGGCGCGGGTCAAAACAGGCGCGGTGGTTCCTAAGCGATCCACACCAGGAGAGGAATGATCGTGCCGGCTCGTGCCGGTACGGGCCGGGCCCGACCGGCACACCGAGACCCGCCGGCATCGCCCGGCAGACCAAGAGATGCCGCGCTGATGAAAATCGATCCGATCCACCAGTTCAACATCGAGCCTCTCTTCACCCTGGGCCATATCGGCAACCACACGATCGCCTTCACCAATTCGTCGCTCTACATGCTGGTGGCGGTCGCGATCATCTCGATCCTGATGCTCGCCAGCGGCACGCAGCTGGTTCCCGGGCGCCTGCAGTCGGTCGCCGAGATCTCCTACGAGTTCGTGGCCTCGACCATCCGCTCGACGGCCGGCTCGGAAGGCATGAAGTTCTTCCCGCTGATCTTCTCGCTGTTCATGTTCATCTGCGTTTCGAACCTGGTCGGCATCATCCCCTACACCTTCACGATCTCGAGCCATCTGATCGTCACCGCGGCGCTCGCGCTGCTGGTCTTCTTCACGGTCCTGATCTACGGCATTGCCAAGAACGGCCTGAAATTCTTCTCGATCTTCGTGCCCCACGGCGTCCCCGGCTACATCCTGCCGCTGGTGATGTTCATCGAGATCCTGTCGTTCTTCCTGCGGCCGGTCTCCCACAGCGTCCGTCTGTTCGCCAACATGCTGGCCGGCCACATCGCGCTGAAGGTGTTCGCGGGCTTCGTCGCCATGCTCGGCTTCTCGCTCGGCGCCCTTGGCTGGGTCGGCGGCGTGCTGCCGCTGGCGCTCACGGTCGCGCTGTACGCTCTCGAGATTCTGGTCGCGTTCCTGCAAGCCTATGTGTTTGCGATCCTGACCTGCATCTACCTCAACGACGCCATTCATCCGGGACACTGAGCGGTCCGGGGAATTTCCACCCAAAACCCAATCTTTCTTCCAAGGAGTCTAAAATGGATCCGGCAGCAGCAAAACTTATCGGCGCGGGCATCGCATGCATCGGCATGGGCGGCGCGGGCGTCGGCGTCGGCGTGATCTTCGGCAACTACCTCGCCGCAGCCGTTCGCAACCCCTCGGCCGCTCAGGGCCAGTTCGGCAATCTGATCTTCGGCTTCGCCGTGACCGAAGCGCTCGGCATTTTCTCGCTGCTGATCGCGCTGCTGCTGCTGTTCGTTCCGCTCTGAGGACGATTCTTCGCGCCGCTTCAACCGAAGCGACGCGCATGACAGCAACAGGAGTAATCCATGGCTGAAAGTCATGGCGGCGCAAAAGGTCCGGCGGCGGGCGCCCACACCGGGGCCGAAGGCGGTCACGGTGGCGGTTTTCCGCCGTTCGAGAGCAGCACCTACGCTTCACAGCTGGTGTCGCTCGCGATCTTCTTCGTCGCGCTTTACGTGATCGTGTCCAAGCTCGCTCTGCCGCGCGTCGGCGGGGCGATCGAGGCGCGTCAGAACAAGATCGAGGGCGACCTCGCCGAAGCGCAGAAGCTGAAGGACCAGTCCGAAGCGGCGCTGAAGGCCTATGAAAGCGAGCTTGCTTCGGCACGCTCGCGCGCGCAGGCCATCGGCAACGAATCCCGCGACAAGGCGAATGCGCAGGCGGACGCCGAGCGCAAGGCGCTGGAAGAGCAACTGGCGGCCAAGCTCGCCGAGGCGGAGAAGACCATCGCCTCGACCCGTGCGACCGCCATGAGCAACGTCCGCGGCATCGCGGCCGATGCGGCAGGCACGATCGTGCAGCAGCTCACCGGCGTGGTTCCGGACGCGGCGCTGGTCAATGCCGCCGTTGATGCGTCCTTGAAGGGTTAATCGATATGTTCTTCGATCCTGAAACCTGGGTCGCCATCGCCTTCGTGATCCTGATGGTCGTGTTCGGCTATCTCGGGGTCTTCAAGAAGGCCATGATTGCGCTCGACCATCGCGCCGAGCGCATCAAGGCCGAGCTCGACGACGCGACGCGCCTCAAGCAGGAAGCCGCCAAGGTGCTCGCCGACTACAAGGCGCGCACCGCCTCGGCCGAACGCGAGGCTGCCGACATCATCGCCAACGCGAGGAGCGAAGCCGAGCGCATCGCAATCGAGGCCAAGGCCAAGGTGGAAGATTTCGTCGCTCGCCGCACCAAGACCGCGGAGGGCAAGATCGCGCTCGCCGAGGCCCAGGCGGTGGCCGATGTTCGCGCCGCAGCCGCGGAAGCCGCCGTCCAGGCCGCCTCCACGATCCTGTCGCAGTCGGTCAGAGGCCAGGTCGCCGACGATCTGCTCGCCAAGGGCATCACCGAAGTCAGGCAGAAGCTGAACTGAGGGGCCTCGCCTTTACTCATCAAAAAGCCGGCGCGATGAGCGCCGGCTTTTTTGTTTGGCGGTCACTGCATCGGCAAATCTGATGTCATCGCCCGCGAAGGCGGGCGATCCAGTATTCCAGAGACAGCCCTGATCAATCGAGAAGCCGCGGCGTACTGGATGCCCCGCCTTCGCGGGGCATGACGAGTATCGTGGCTACTTCTTCTTCGCCCGCGCCTTCGGCTCGGGCGACAGCGCCTGAGGATCGAAGCCGACATAGAAGATGTAGCTATCGGCGTCCTTGGCCGAAGGCATCGGATAGACCAGATCCTCGGCCACGAAGGTGAACGGCACGCTGCCGCCCTCCGACATTCCGACCGTGGTCCGGTAGGCCTTGGAAGCGATCACCTTCTCGCCGATGCCGCCGTGCACCACGGCGACGCGCAGCGGCACCTCGACGGTCGCAGGCGCGCCGGCGGGACCGGCGATGACGCGGCCCTGGATGCCGATCCGGGCCGTGATATCGCCGCCGTTGCGGGTGCATTCGCGGGCCATCTTGGTGATGGTGGCCTGAAAGCGGATCTCGTTGCCGACGGCCGGCTTGCCGGTGGCACCGACCGCATAGGTGGAGGCTCCGGCACGCACCGTGACCTGCGGGCAATCGAGATCGTCATCGGCCGCCGGCTGGCCGGGCGCAGGCGCCGACTTGGGTTGGGCCGGCTCGTCCGACTTGCCGCCGAACAGGCCCTTGAATCGATCGGTCAGCGACTGCGCCGCGACCGGCGAGACGGAGACGAGCGCAACTGACAACGCCAGCGCGACCGCTGCCCCCCGCCGCAACGCAGTCCGCGATGACCGAAGCTCCTGCACCATCAACGCCCATACTCCATGACGACATCCCGGCCGATCACCGGCCGGCTTGCGCCGTTATATCGTCAAAACCGGCGAACCCAAGGCAAGCAAACAAGGAGACTTTGGCCGCATCAATGAACGGACTCAGCCGCGGAAATCCTCGTGCAGCAGGCCGAACAGCAAATGGTCCTGCCAGACCCCGTTGATGCAGAGATAGCGGCGCGCCAGCCCCTCGCGGGAGAAACCGCACTTCTCCAGCACCCGGATCGAGGGCGCATTGGTCGGGATGCAGGCGGCCTCGACCCGGTGCAGATTGAGCTCGCCGAACAGCGTCGGCAGCAGCACCCGCAGCGCGGCCGTCATGTAGCCCCGCTGGGCGTGGGGCTTGCCGACCCAATAGCCGATGGTGCCGGCCTGGACGATGCCGCGGCGGACATTGGCGAGCGTGATGCCGCCGACCATGGCGCCGTCGAGCTCCCGGAAGATCAGAAAGGGATAGGACCGGTCCGCGGCGATGTCCTCGGAATAGCGGCGCAGGCGACGGCGGAAACCGGAGCGGGTGAGATCGTCCGAGGGCCAGATCGGCTCCCAGGGCGTCAGGTAATCGCGGCTGGACTCGCGCAGATGGGCCCACTGCAGGAAGTCCGACATCTGCGGCGCGCGTAGTAACAGGCCGTTGCCGCGCGGCGCGAGAGCGGCGGGTCCACTGGATGGCAGGCGAAAGAGGGCCATGGTGATGCTTCCCGGGGCGGATCAACCCGTGCGCGGCTCCTAATGCAGCCGCGCCTTGGCGCGTGCCCGGGTCAATCCTTCCGCAAAAGACACCGCCGTGTCCAGACCCCTGCCACTGCCCAATGCGACAACCGCAGGGCGGCTGCGCGAAAGCAGCGCACGCGCCGCATCACGGGTGGATTCGACGCTGACGGCGTCGATCCGGGCCACCAGCTCCTCGGCGGTCTGGGGCCGGCCATAGGCCAGCACGTGGCGGGCGAGCTGCTCGGCGCGGGACGAACAGCTCTCCAGCGCCATCAGCAGCCCCGCCTTCATCTGCGCCTTGGCCCGCGCGATCTCGACCTCGGTCAGGGTCTCGACCGAATCATTCATGATGTCGACCACGACCTCCATCATCTCAGGCGCATCGGCCGGATCGGTGCCGGTGTAGAGGCCGAAGAAGCCGGTATCGGTATAGGGGGCGTGGAACGAGTAGATCGAGTAACAGAGGCCGCGCTTCTCGCGCACCTCCTGGAACAGCCGCGACGACATCCCGCCGCCGAGGATGTTGGTGAAGACCTGGAGCGAGAACAGCGACAGATCGGTCTGCGGCACGCCCTCCAGCGCCAGCGTCAGATGCGCCTGCTCGAGCTCGCGATGCACCACCTTGGTGCCGCCCTTGCCGAACTGTGCGGACTGCGGCTTGGGCCCCGCTGTCCCCTCAAAACTGGCGAAGCGCTGCTCGACCTCGGCGACCACCTGCTTGTGATCGACCGCCCCGGCTGCCGCCACCACCATGTCGGGCCCGCGGTAATGCGTCGACAGATAGTCGCGCAGCGAGTCGCGGCTGAAGGCACGCAAGGTCTTCGCGGTGCCGAGCAGCGAGCGGCCCATCGGCTGGTCGGGATAGCAGAGCTCGTTGAGATGCTCGAACACGACGTCGTCAGGCGTGTCCTGCGCCGCGCCGATCTCCTGCACGATGACGTTCTTCTCGCGCTCGAGCTCGTCGGGCTCGAAGGCCGGGTTGGCCAGGATGTCAGCGAGCACGTCGAGCGCTAGCGGCACGTCGGCCTTCAGCACCCGCGCATAATAGGACGTAGTCTCGGTCGAGGTGCCGGCATTGAGGTCGCCGCCGACTGCCTCGATCTCCTCGACGATCTCGCGCGAGGAGCGCTTCGTCGTACCCTTGAACGCCATATGTTCCAGGAGATGCGAGATGCCGTGCTCGTTGGGCTTCTCGTCGCGCCCGCCGACGCCGGCCCAGACGCCGAGCGCCGCGGTCTCGAGATGGGGCATCTTGTCGGTGACGACAGTCAGGCCGGACGCAAGCTTGGAAATTTCGACGCTCATCCGGCAACTCCCTGTTTCGCGGCGCGGCTGACCGACAGCACGAACCGCTCGACCTCGGCCTGGTCGTTCTTCATCACCTTCATGTGTTCGGATTTGGTCATCAGACCATCGAGCCAGGCCGGCAGTTGCGGCCGCTGGCCGCAGGCAGCTTCGACCGCATCGGGGAATTTGGCCGGATGGGCGGTCGACAGCACGATGCTGGGAACCGTCGTGTCTGTGGTGTCGCGGTCGGCGACCGCAAGCGCGACCGCGGTGTGGGGGTCGACCAGTTCGCCCGCCTCGCGCCAGGCGGCGCGGATCGCGGCCGCGGTCTCGGTCTCGTCGGCCCGGCCTGCGTCGAATTCCTCGCGGATCGCGGCCAGCGTCGAATCGGGCAGCACGAAGCGGCCCGACTGCTTCAGCGAATCCATCAGACGGCGCACGCCGGCAGCATCGCGCCCGCCGGCCTCGAACAGCAGCCGCTCGAAATTCGAGGAGATCTGGATGTCCATCGACGGCGACGCCGTCGCGTGGACCTCGCGCACCTCGTAGATCCCGGTCTTCAGCGTGCGCGCCAGGATGTCGTTGACGTTGGCGGCGATGCCGAGGGTCCGCACCGGAAGACCCATGCGCTTGGCGACATAGCCGGCAAAGATGTCGCCGAAATTGCCGGTCGGCACGACGAAGTCCACCGCGCGCGCGGGTGCTCCGGCGGCAACGGCGGAGGTGAAGTAGTAGACCACTTGGGCGACGATGCGCGCCCAATTGATGGAATTAACGCCGGACAGCGACGTTGCATCGCGGAAGCGATGGTTGTTGAACATCGCCTTCACGAGGGCCTGGCAATCGTCGAAATTGCCCTCGACGGCGAGCGCATGGACGTTGGCCGCCCCCGTCGTCGTCATCATCCGCCGCTGCACCTCGGAGATGCGGCCATGCGGGAACAGCACGATGAGATCGACATTTTCGAGCCCTGCGAACGCGTCGACCGCAGCACCGCCGGTGTCACCCGAGGTCGCGACCACGATGGTGGTGCGCTGGCCGCGCTTGGCGAGCACATGGTCCATCAGCCGCGAGATCAGCTGCATCGCCACGTCCTTGAAGGCGAGCGTCGGACCGTGGAACAGCTCCAGCACGAACTGGTGCGGCGCCATCTGGCGCAACGGCACCACCGCCGGATGGCGGAAGGTGGCATAGGCCTCGTTCGCCATGCGGCCGAGCTCGGCGTCCGAGATCTCGCCGCCGACGAAGGGACGGATCACCTCGACCGCGACCTCCCAATAGGGACGACCAAAGAAGCCGGCGATGGCGTCAGTCGAGAGTTGCGGCCAGGTGGCCGGCACATACAGGCCGCCGTCGCGGGCGAGCCCGGTCAGCATCACGTCGCAGAAGCCGAGTTCGGGGGCCTCGCCCCGGGTCGAGATATAACGAGTCAAACTGCCCTCCAAAGGCCGGCCAAGCCTGAGCTCGGTCCGCAAGCCTTTGATTTTACGAAATTACTTGTTAACAGCCAGAGGCTTTGAGCCACCATAAAGTGTTTTGCGGCATCAGGAAACCGCTTCGCAACTGAGGCGATCCACTGAGAAAGGCTGCCAACGAAAAGGGCTGCGGCAATGCCGCAGCCCTCTCTTGGAAGGTCTGTCGTTGTGTGCAGACCGGTTTGCCTCTGGGGTCGCCGACCCCGCTAAAACTATTCGCGCAAGCTTTCGTCGCCTGTCATGAAATCGTCAAGGGTCAAAACGGGATGCGCGAGAAAATGTTCCTGTTTTTCCCGACACGTTTCGGCGCCGGCAAACGTTGGCGCGCAATCTCTCGTCACGCATTGCCATTATTTCCCGAATGGCCGGAGGTTCGGGAACGATAGACGGCTGGGCCCATTATGTCGGCGGATGGTGTCGGCGCTATCCATGCATTGCCCGGCTGTGCGCCGAGACCGGTCCGCCCGCCGAACCGACAGCATCCTGGAGCAGCCGGTTCGGCGCCCCGGGGCGTCAGTTCATCCCGATTTCCACCGCGATCCGGATCAGGTCGGAATGGTTCTTGGCACCGAGCTTCTGCTTGAGCAGGGACGTGGTGTTGGCGACGGTCTTGTAGGAGATACCGAGCGCCTCGGCGACCTCGACGATCTTGTCGCCTCGCCCCAGCAGGCGGAGAATCTCGAGCTCCCGCGGCGTCATCTGCGAGGCGGGATTGGCCTTGATCGCCGCGCCGGAAAACGTCACGGCTTCTGCGAGCTGCGGTGAGATGAAATTGTCGCCCGCAACGACTTTGCGCACCGCCTTGAGCAGGATCCGGGGATCGTCGCCCTTGGAGACGTAGCCCTGCGCCCCGAGCTCGACCGCCCGCACCACGAAGGCCGGATCGTCGTTCATGCTGAACATGATGATCTTGGCGTCGGGATCGTCCTTGCGAATGCGTCGCATCAGTTCAAAGCCGGAGACGTCAGGCAGGCTGATGTCGATTACAGTGACGTCGGGCCGCTTGCTGACATAGGCGCGATGCCCGGATTTGGCGTCGGTCGCCTCGTCGATCCGGATCGAATGGTCGGAAGCGAACAGGGTGCGGCAACCGGACAGTACCACGGGATGGTCGTCGACAATCAGGACACGGGTCGCCGGCTTGGCAGTATCTTGCATTGTAACTCTCTAGTTTTTCGACTCATAAACCGCCGGGAACAAATGGAAAGAGCAAATCCGACCGACGCGCGTTAGAATTGACCTAATGTGGCAACACTTCTCGTTCAGGACCCAACTGTTTCTGCCGCTGGGCATCAGCTTCCTCGCCGCGCTGATCATGAGCGGCGTGCTGCTCCACATCTTCGCGACCGACCAATTGGCGGACGAGAACGAGCCGGGGCGGCGTTCGATCCAGACCGTTGCCGCCGCGCTCAACAACACCCTGCGCACCTCGAACAATCCGCGGCAGACGCTCGACGCCTTTGTCCATTCTTTGGACACTTCCTCTGATATCCAATTCCGTGCCGTGGAGACGGGTCCCGCGTCCTCAGCGAGGGACGACCTGCGCAAACCGCATGGCGTACCGCAATGGTTTGTCGAGCTGCTCACCATTCCGGACATGGACGCGGCAGCTCCGGTGACGATCGACGGCCAGCGTGTCGGCGACCTCGTCTTCCGGCCGGACCTGTCGGCCGACCTGTTCGAGAAGTGGATCGGCTTTCTCGCGCTGACCATCCTCGTTGCCGTGCTGATGGTGCTCACCGGCACTATTGCCTATGTTTTCGCGGGATCGGCCCTGCGCCCGCTGCAATATCTCGGCGAAGGGCTCACGCGGATGCGGCGCGGCGACTACGCCACGCCGATCCCGGTCGGAGGACCGCCGGAAATCCGGCAAAGCTGCGAGGAGGCCAACGCGCTGGCCGAAACGCTGGTGCAATTGAGCCAGGACAATCGCGACCTGCTGCACCGCCTAGTGTCGCTCCAGGACGACGAGCGGCGCGATCTCGCGCGCGAACTGCACGACGAACTCGGTCCGCTGCTGTTCAGCATCCGCGCCGGCACGATCGCGTTGGCCGACGCCTCGCCCCCGGCAGGAAATCCCGGCAGTTCGGCACAGGATGTGTTGCAATCGGTCGAGGCGCTCCAGCAGACCAACCGCCGCATCCTCGACCGATTGCGACCGCTCTACATCGAGGAATTGGGTCTGGAGACCAGCGTGCAGACGCTGCTCCGGAATTTTCGCAAGCAGGCGCCGTCCATCGGCCTGACGGACACGATCGATCCGGATCTCAACGCGATCGACGGGCCGCTGGCTCAGACGGTCTATCGCGTGATTCAGGAGGCGCTGACCAACGTGCTGCGTCATGCCGGCGCCAGCAACGCCCATGTGCAGGCGACATTCGCCGGCGAGACGGTCGTCATCG
Source organism: Bradyrhizobium sp. MOS002 (assembly GCF_003020115.1). GTDB lineage: Bacteria > Pseudomonadota > Alphaproteobacteria > Rhizobiales > Xanthobacteraceae > Bradyrhizobium. The sequence goes on along the minus strand of NZ_PYFX01000002.1, from coordinate 237,001 downwards.
AGATTTCCGACGACGGCGGCGGTTTTCCCGAAGGCAATGTGTTCGGCCGCGGCTTGACCGGCATGCATGAGCGCGTGCGCGCGCTCAGCGGATCGCTGTCATTGCTGCGCGTGGACGACAGGACCTACGTGCGCTGCCGCCTTCCCGCCGCACCGGCACGCGAGGCGCTCATCAACGATTAGCAAGCACAGCCAAGCTGCGCGTGCTGTCGCGCCGGCTCGCACAGCGTGGTGCGGATCTTGCCGTCGGGGCTGAAACAAAACGAGGCGCGGATGCGCAGCGCGCCGGCGACGGAATATTCGAGATCGACGCCATGGGGCGCAGGATGGATTTCCTCCAGCCCGAAACCGGCCGACGCGAAAGCGCTGAGCCGGGGCTGCCAATAGGCTTCGAGCTCGCTCCGGCCGCGATAGCGCTGCGTGCCGTTACACGTGCATTCGACCTGAGCGTCGTCCGCATAGAGGTCGAGGAGCGTCGCGAGGTCGCCCTTCCTGCAGGCATCCACCCAGTCGACGACAATTCCCATCTGGTCGAAATCGCTCACGCTGCAATCCTGTCTGCCGCGGAAAATGACTGGCGGCTTAGGATCACACTCGTGAATGTGCGCTGAATGGTAAACCCCGGGCGATACCGGGTTCCCTCGCGGAATCTACGGAGTTCGGCCCTGCCGCCGCCCTCTCGCCCACACGGCGAAGGCGATGAGCACCGCGCCCGCAAGCGTGAACCAGGTGATGGCGTATTGCAGGTGATCGTCCTTGAGATGCACGTCGAGCGGCCCCGGCCGCGGGATGCCGTTCTCGGGCACGGGCTGCTCGAGGTCGACATAGAACGGCGCAACCGCGCCCCAGCCCAGCGTGCTCGCGATCGCCGCGTGATCGCGCACGAACCACAGCCGCTTGTCGCGGTTCTCCGCCGGGGTCAACCAGCCAGGTGCCTCGGGGAAGCGCAGATAGCCGGTGAAGGAGACCACCTGCCCCGTGACGAGCTTCTTGACCGCGCGATCCTCAACGCTGCGATCCTGCATGGTGTTTTCGACGAAGCCGGCATCGATCACCACCGTCTCGCCGCTCGGCAGCCGTGCCGGCAGGAATGCCCAGGTGCCGGGGCTTGAAGCGTCCTTGCGCACGGCGGATCCGGGGGAATAGACCATTGCGTCGGGCAATTGCGCGTAGGTCGCGGTAAAGCTGACACGGCGGAATTCGTCGCGCGCGGGACTTAGCGCGGCCCATCGTGCCGGCGGCGGCAGGGCGACCGGTGCCTCCGCGAGACGCTCGGTGAGTGCGGCGATCAGCTCGTGCTTGGCGAGGCGGCGCTGCAATTGCCAGACACCGAGCACGACACAGACCGCGGTCAGGAAGAGCGTGAACAGCGCGAAGCCGGCCACGCGGGGCTTGCGCGCGGTCTCGTTCATTTCGTGCGGTCGACCAGCCGGCCCGGCGCCGCCTTATGGTGGAATTGCAGCGCGATCAGCAGCGACTTCATCGTGCGCAAGGGCAGCAGGGTGGTCGCGAGGATCAGCGGCAGCCACAGCACCGCGTGCAGCCAGTACGGCGGCTGGTACTTGACCTCGACGACGAGCGCGCAGCCGACCACGATCGCGCCGGCCAGCATGATGATGAAGATCGCCGGACCGTCACCGGAATCGATGAAGGCGTAGTCGAGGCCGCAACGGTCGCAGGACGGCGCAAGCGTCAGGAATCCTGCATAGAGCTTGCCCTGGCCGCAGCGTGGGCATTTGCAGGCGATGCCGCGCAACGCGCTCTGCAGCACGGTCGTCTCGGGCTCGGGGGCGTCGCTGGTGTTGTTCATGATGGCGGACTCTAGCACGGTTCCGCCAACCTCCAGCGGCAGAAAAGCGAAAGGGCGGCCTTGCGGCCGCCCTTCTGATCGATCCGACGCTGTTCAGTGCGCGCCGTGGGCCATGGTCTCGGCGCCGTGTCCCCAGACATAGATGCAGAGGAACAGGAACAGCCAGACCACGTCGACGAAGTGCCAGTACCAGGCGGCGAACTCGAAGCCGAGATGCTGGGTCGGCGTGAAGTGGCCGGCATAGGCGCGGAACAGGCACACCAGCAGGAAGATGGTGCCGACCAGCACATGGAAGCCGTGGAAGCCGGTCGCCATGAAGAAGGTCGCGCCGTAGACGTTGCCGCCGAAGGAGAATGCCGCGTGGCTGTACTCATAGGCCTGCACGCAGGTGAAGAGCGCGCCGAGCACGACGGTGAGGATCAGGCCGTACTTCAGGCCCTGGCGATCGTTCTCGAGCAGCGCATGGTGGGCCCAGGTCACCGTGGTGCCGGAGGTGAGCAGGATCAGCGTGTTCAGAAGCGGCAGATGCCAGGGATCGAAGGTCTCGATGCCGTGCGGCGGCCAGGTGCCCGGCACGGCGCAGGCGCCGGCCGCGGTCCCGAGACCACAGCCGAACACCGCATCGCGGGTGGCGTGGACGGCATCGGCCGGGAAGAGCGCCGCGTTGAAATAGGCCCAGAACCAGGCGACGAAGAACATCACCTCCGAGGCGATGAACAGGATCATGCCGTAGCGGTGATGCAGCTGCACGACGCGGGTGTGGTCGCCCTTGTACTGGGCTTCCCTGATCACGTCGCCCCACCAGCTCGCCATGGTGTAGAGCACGCCGACGGTGCCGACACCGAAGATGATCGGCGCAGCCGAGAACATGTGGTGCATCCAGGTGATCGCGCCGACCGCCATGATGAAGGCGGAGATGGAGCCGACGACGGGCCATGGCGAGGGATCGACCAGATGGTAGTCGTGATGCTTGGTGTGCGCCGTTGCCATTTGCGGTCTCGCTCCTCAATCCCGTGCCTGTCAGGCACTTATCCCCTTATTTCCAACCCCGGCGCGTGAGCCCGGAGATCAGAGATTTCCCTTGCGTTTGTCGTCTTCGCTGGCCGCGAGCGGCTTCACTACCGGATCCTTCACCGGATAGAACGTGTAGGACAGCGTGATTGTGTTGAGACCGTCGTTCTCGTGGTCGTCGGCGATCGACGGATCGACGTAGAACACGACCGGCATCTCGCGCTTCTCGCCGGGCGCCATGGTCTGCTCGGTGAAGCAGAAGCAGTTGATCTTCTGGAAATAGGATCCGACCGTCAGCGGCGCGACATTGTAGGCGGCCTGGCCCGCGGTGGTCCGCGCGGCCTGGTTGGTCACCGTGTAAAAGACAGTCACGACCTGGCCGATATTGACCTCGATCTCGCTCTGCTCGGGCTCGAACTTCCAGGGCAGGCCGGGCGCGACGTTGGAATCGAAGCGCACCGCGATCTTCCGTGCGATCGGGCCGCTCGCCGGCGCCGAGGTCGCGACCTGGGTCGTGCCGTTGAAGCCGGTGGCGCGGCAGAACCAGTTGTAGAACGGCACCGCCGCGTAGGAGGCGCCGACCATAAACGCGACCACGCCGCCACAGATCGAGGCGACCACCACGTCGCGGCCAAGCCCCCTGGAAGGTCTGCGCCCCTTGGGTGCCGTCCGGCTCTGGTCCCGCGATATGGTCGGCTTCTGATCCATGTTTCCTACATCGGCCGGACGAGTACGGCCGGTCCCTTGACCATGGTCACGGCGAAGAACAGCACCACGAGCACGCCGAGCGCGAGTGCGATTGCGATCGAGCGCTGACGACGGCTCTTCTTCTGCGCCTCGGTGAGGACGATTCCATCTATCTCGGGTTTGTCGGCCATCCCTGTGATCATGCGCCCCCTACCATCGGCGCAAGCGCCCGGAACACGACCTCGGCCAGCAAGGTCGCAAACAGCGCGAACAGATAAAGGATGGAGAACGCAAACAGCTTGCGGGTCGCCCGCAGCGATTGGCTGCGCTCGCGGCGGACATAGACGTTGACGGCGAACCCCAGCATGCCGGCGCCGAGGATCAGCGAGACGATGCCGTAGATGGCGTCGAAATAGCCGAGCGCCCAGGGCGCAGCCGCGACCGCGATCAGCACGATGGTGTAGAGCAGGATCTGAAGCCGCGTCGCGTCGGGGCCAGCGACGTTGGGCAGCATCGGAATGCCGGCGCGCGCGTAATCGTCGGAGCGGAACAGCGCCAGCGCCCAGAAGTGCGGCGGCGTCCAGAAGAAGATGATGGCGAACAGCAGCAGCGGCTCGACGTCGACCGTGCCCGTGACCGCGGCCCAGGCCACCACCGGCGGCAGCGCGCCGGCGGCACCGCCGATCACGATGTTCTGCGCGGTCCAGCGCTTCAGGCCGATCGTGTAGATCACGACGTAGAAGAAGATGGTGAAGGCGAGCAGCGCGCCCGCGATCCAGTTGACCAGAATGCCGAGCGTCATCACCGAGAAGAAGGCGAGCGTCATGCCGAAGGTCATCGCCTCGGGGCGGGTGATGCGGCCGCGCGGAATCGGCCGGTTCGCGGTGCGCGACATCTTGGCGTCGATGTCGGCTTCGAGCGCCATGTTGAGCGCCCCGGACGCGCCGGCGCCGACGGCGATGCAGAGCAGCGAGGTGAAGGCCAGCACCGGGTGGAAATGCCCGGGCGCCATCGCCATTCCGACGAGCGCGGTGAAGATCACCAGCGACATCACCCGCGGCTTCAGGAGCGCGATGTAATCGCCAACCTCCGCTTCGGAGATGCGGGGATTGATGTCGATGGCGTTGTGGTCGAGGACGGACACTAGACTGACTCGCTTCGTTGTCGAGCTGCGGCGCCCGTCACGGGCGCCGCGAGCATTGGCTTACTGCACGCGGGGCAGCACTTCGAACTGGTGGAAGGGCGGGGGCGAGGGCAGCGTCCATTCCAGCGTAGTCGCACCTGCACCCCACGGATTGTCGCCAGCCGGTACCTTCTTGGCGAAGGCGTCGATCACGCAATAGAGGAAGATCAGCACGCCGAAGCCGGAGATGTAGGAGCCGACCGACGAGACCAGGTTCCAGCCCGCGAACGCGTCGGGATAATCGACATAGCGGCGCGGCATGCCCGAGAGACCGAGGAAGTGCTGTGGGAAGAACACCAGGTTCACGCCGATGAAGGTGACCCAGAAGTGCGCCTTCGCCAGCGTCTCATTGTACATGTAGCCCGACATCTTCGGGAACCAGTAGTACCAGCCGGCGAAGATCCCGAACACCGCACCGAGCGACAGCACGTAGTGGAAGTGCGCGACGACGTAGTAGGTCTCCTGGAGCACGCGGTCGACGCCGGCATTCGCCAGCACCACGCCGGTGACGCCGCCGACGGTGAACAGGAAGATGAATCCCACCGCCCAGATCATCGGCGCACGGAACTCGATCGAGCCGCCCCACATCGTGGCGATCCACGAGAAGATCTTCACGCCGGTCGGGACCGCGATGACCATCGTGGCGGCGACGAAATAGGCCTGTGTCGCCGAGGACATGCCCACCGTGTACATATGGTGCGCCCACACCACGAAGCCGATGCCGCCGATCGCGACCATGGCGTAGGCCATGCCGAGATAGCCGAACACGGGCTTGCGCGAGAAGGTCGAGACGATCTGGCTGACCATGCCGAAGGCGGGCAGGATCAGGATGTACACTTCGGGGTGACCGAAGAACCAGAACAGATGCTGGAACAGCACGGGATCGCCGCCGCCTTCGGGGTTGAAGAACGTCGTGCCGAAATTGCGGTCGGTGAGCAGCATCGTGATCGCACCGGCGAGCACCGGCAGCGACAACAGCAGCAGGAACACCGTCACCAGGATCGACCACACGAACAGCGGCATCTTGTGCAGGGTCATGCCCGGCGCGCGCATGTTGAAGATGGTGGTGATGAAGTTGATGGCACCGAGGATCGACGAAGCGCCCGCCAGATGCAGCGACAGGATCGCGAAGTCGACGGCCGGGCCCGGATGGCCCGAGCTCGACAGCGGCACGTACATGGTCCAGCCGGCACCGACACCGTTGGCACCCGGCTCGCCCTCGACGAAGGTCGACATCAGCAGCAGCGCGAAGGACGCCGGCAGCAGCCAGAACGAGATGTTGTTCATGCGCGGGAACGCCATGTCGGGCGCGCCGATCATCAGCGGCACGAACCAGTTGCCGAAGCCGCCGATCATCGCGGGCATGACCATGAAGAAGATCATGATCAGGCCGTGCGAGGTCACGAACACATTGTAGGTGTGCGTCTCGTGGAAGATCTGCACGCCCGGATACATCAGCTCGGCACGGATCGCGATCGACATCGCGGCGCCGATGACGCCGGCGATGACCGCGAAGATCAGGTACATCGTGCCGATGTCCTTGTGGTTGGTCGAATAGACGTAGCGCCGCCATCCGGTCGGATGGGCGTGCTCGTCATGTCCGTGGTCTTGCGCGTGATCGCCGTGTGCCGCTGCGCTCGTTGCCATTTTCTAATCCTGCCTTGCGTCCCGATCGGACCTCTGGAGGTCCCGCCTTATGTCGCTTTCAGCTTCCTCGAACCCTTCGCCCGGCGCTCACTGCGTCTGGCCGGCCGTGGAGGCGTAGGTGTTGGTGCCGCCGCTCGCATATTTCTTCTTCGCCGTCTCGACCCACGAGGCGAACTCCTGGTCGCTCACGACGCGGATGGCGATCGGCATGAAGGCGTGGTCCTTGCCGCACAATTCCGAGCACTGGCCGTAGAACATGCCGGTCTTGGTGGCCTTGAACCAGGTCTCGTTGAGCCGGCCCGGAATGGCGTCGATCTTGACGCCGAAGGCCGGCAGAGCAAAGGCATGAATCACGTCGGCCCCGGTCACCTGAACCCGGACCACCTTGTTGACGGGCACCACCATCTCGTTGTCGACGCCGAGCAGACGGGGCTGCTTGTCCTGGGCCATCAGCGAGTCGAACTCGAACTTGCCGTTATCCGGGTAGGCGTAGGACCAGTACCACTGCTTGCCGGTCGCCTTGATGGTCAGATCCGCCTTCGGCACGTCGAGCTCGAGGAACAGCAGGCGAAACGACGGCACCGAGATACCAACCAGAATCAGCACCGGAACGAGCGTCCACGCGACCTCGATCAGCGTGTTGTGCGTGGTCCGCGACGGCACCGGATTGGCACTCGCGTTGAACTTCACGACCACGATCACGAGCAGCGCCAGAACGAACAGCGTGATCAGCGTGATCAGCACGAACAGGAAATTGTGGAACCAGACGATGTTATCCATCACAGGGGAAGCGGACTGCTGAAGCGTCCACTCCCACGCAGCCGGTTGCCCGAGCTCGGCAAATGCCGCACCGCCCGTCGCCAGCGTCAGACCCGCCACGGCCAATCCCAGCAAGTGCCGGCCCACCGGGCCCATCGACATCTTCATGCCGTTCGCGCTCCCCTAACGAAATCACCCCAAGTGCATTCCCCTATTTTCGGGAAACGCTTTATTCGATCCCCCCGTCTGACAAACCGCCGCGCAAGAATACCTCTAAGAGGAATTGGGGCCAGATCGCTAGAACGCCGAAATCAAGCCTCTCAAACCATAATTCTTGATCTATCGCAATGCAGTCTTGAGCCTCGTCTGTCTGCCATCACCCGCAAGATATTTCCTAGTAACATCAGACAAAAATACCATTTCCCGGGATGCTGCGGCTTGACAGCGGAATTGCCCGCGGTAGGCACTGGCAGACAGCCGCACAGGAACCTGATTCGTGCGGGCGACGGCGGCCGTGGCGGCGTGGAATTTGGTTGCGAATCGCCTTCAAGACGCCGTCATTCCCGTATCAGTCCGCCCGGCGCGAGTGACCCAGGCGAGCAGAGGGACCGACCCGATGGGGTTTTCGAGATCCATGGCAAGGCGAGCTAAAAGCCAGGCTGGCAGCCTCACGATGCTGGCTGCCCTGCTGGCGGCGGTCGTCGTCCTGGCGCTTCCGGGCCTCGCCCATGCGCAGGGTGCGGTGCGCTCCGTCCATGGCGACTGGCAGATCCGCTGCGACACCCCGCCGGGCGCCCAGTCCGAGCAATGTGCCCTGATCCAGAGCGTGGTGGCCGAAGACCGCTCCAACGCCGGCCTGACCGTGATCGTTCTCAAGACCGCCGACCAGAAGAGCCGCCTGATGCGGGTGGTCGCCCCCCTCGGCGTTCTCCTGCCCTCCGGCCTCGGCCTCAAGCTCGACAACCAGGATGTCGGCCGTGCCGGCTTTGTCCGCTGCCTGCCCAATGGCTGCGTCGCCGAGGTCGTCATGGACGACAAGCTGCTCGGCCAGCTCCGCACCGCCAAGACCGCGACCTTCATCATCTTCGAGACCCCGGAAGAAGGCATCGGCTTCCCGCTCAGCCTGAACGGGCTCGGCGAGGGATATGACAAGCTGCCGTAGGGTGAAGGGCGGTTAGACCCGCGAATCCTATTGTTTCCGTAATGTGAGACTTGGCGCCCTCGCGGAACTGCCGGGAAACCATTATCTTGCCTCACATCCCCCGATAATGGACGGACGCATGACCAACCCTGCCACAACCTCCCTGCTCGACCGCGCCAATCTCGACCGCGACCAGGTTCGCAACGAGCTCGCGCGCGGGCTTGCCGGTGCCGACGACGGCGAATTGTTCCTCGAATACAGCCAGACCGAAGCGCTGATGTTCGACAATGGACGGCTGAAGCAGGCGACCTACGACACCTCGCAGGGTTTTGGCCTCCGCGCCGTCAAGGACGACGCCGTCGGCTACGCGCATTCCTCCGACGTGTCGCTGCCGGCGCTGATTCGCGCCGCCGACGCGGTCGCGGCCGTCCGCGGTGGTTATTCCGGCAGTTTCGCCGCGCCTCCGGCGCATACCAACGTGCGGCTTTATAGTGACGACAATCCGCTCGATGCCCCCGGCTTCGAGACCAAGGTCAAGCTGCTCGCCGAGATCGACGCCTATCTGCGCGACAAGGATCCGCGGGTGCGGCAGGTCAGCGTCAGCCTGGGCGCGACCTGGCAGGTGGTGGAGATCCTGCGGCCCGACGGCGAGAGCTATCGCGACATCCGCCCGCTCGTGCGGGTCAACGTCTCCGTCGTGGCCGGTCAGGGCGACCGCCAGGAGAGCGGCAGCAAGGGTTATGGCGGCCGCGCCGGCTACGCCGAATTCATCGAAAGTAAGAACTGGCGCGACGCCGCCGACGGCGCGCTGCGCGAGGCCCTGGTCAATCTGGAATCGATTCCCGCCCCCGCCGGCGAGATGGACGTCGTGCTCGGGGCCGGCTGGCCCGGCGTGATGCTGCATGAGGCGGTCGGCCATGGCCTCGAAGGCGACTTCAACCGCAAGAAGACGTCCGCGTTTGCCGGCCTGATGGGGCAGCAGGTCGCAGCCAAGGGCGTCACCGTGGTCGACGACGGCACCATTGCCTCGCGCCGCGGCTCGCTGTCGATCGACGACGAGGGCACGCCGACCAACCGCACCGTGCTGATCGAGGACGGCGTCCTGGTCGGCTACATGCAGGACCGTCAGAACGCGCGCCTGATGAACATGAAGCCGACCGGCAACGGCCGCCGCCAGGGCTATGCCCATGTGCCGATGCCGCGCATGACCAACACCTACATGCTCGCGGGCGACCGCGATCCGGCCGAGATCCTCGCCTCGGTGAAGAATGGCGTCTTCGCCGCGAATTTCGGCGGCGGCCAGGTCGACATCACCTCGGGCAAGTACGTGTTTCAGTGCACCGAAGCCTACAAGATCGAGAACGGCAAGATCGGTGCGCCCCTGAAGGGCGCCATGCTGATCGGCAACGGGCCGACCGACCTGCATCGCATCCGCATGATCGGCAACGACCTCGCGCTCGATACCGGCATCGGCACCTGCGGCAAGAACGGTCAGGGCGTGCCGGTCGGCGTCGGCCAGCCGTCGCTGTTGATGGAACGCATTACCGTGGGTGGAACAGGCGGATGAGCGTCGAGAAGATAACTGTCACCACCAAGCGGAAGAGCAGCGGCTGGGCCGGCCAGCTCGTACAGCTCGCCGGCATCGTGGCCGCGGTGTTCATCGCCAAGGGTGCGCTGGCCGAGCCGTTCTACGTGCCGTCGGGCTCGATGGAGCCGACGCTGTTGATTGGCGACGCCTTGATCGCCTCGAAATTCCCCTACGGCTACGGCACCTCGTCGCTGCCGATCCAGATCAACCTGCCCGAGAGCGGCCGCGTCTTCGCGGAGACGCCGAAGCAGGGCGACGTCGTGGTCTTCCGCTGGCCCGGTGACCGCTCGCAGGCCTGGGTCAAGCGCGTCGTGGGTCTGCCCGGCGACCGCATCCAGCTGCGCCAGGGCCAGCTCTTCGTCAACGACCGCCCCGCCGAGCTGAAGCCGGACGGCGTTGGCGCCGCCGAGGACGACAATGGCGGCAGCGAACCCGCCTATCGCTACGTCGAGACGCTGCCGAACGGCGTCTCGCATCTGATCTTCAAGATGCGCGACAACGGTCCGCTCGACAACACGCAGGAAGTGACGGTGCCGGCTGGCCATCTCTTCGTGCTCGGCGACAACCGCGACAACTCCGCCGACAGCCGCGTGCCCTTGCGCTCCGGCGGCGTCGGCATGTTGCCGATCGACAATCTGGTCGGCCGCGCGGATGCCGTGCTCGGATCCTGGGATCTCGGCATCCGGGGCCAGCCGGTGTGGACCTGGCTGTCCGGGTTTCGCATGGCGCGGTTTTTCACCGCCGTGCGTTGAAGCCGGAATGTCCTCACCTCTCTCCCGCACGCGGGAGGAGGGAGCGCAACAGTGATGATCCGCGACGAATTTCTGGCTCTCGCCCTGCGAAATCCGTGCAACGCAGCGATCCTCGATGAAATCGATCGCCTCGCCCTGCCGGATGCGTGGCTCGTCGCGGGCTGCCTGGTGCAGACGGTGTGGAACGTGCTCACGGGCCGCCCGATCGATCACGGCATCGCCGATTACGACGTGTTCTATTTCGATTCCGACATCTCATGGGAGGCGGAAGACGCGGTGATCCGCAAGCTGCACGCGCGGCTCGCGCATCTCGGCGCCAAGGTTGAAATCCGCAACCAGGCGCGCGTGCACCTTTGGTATCCTGGCAAGCACGGCCTGCCCTATCCGCCCTTGATGTGCGCGACCGACGGAATCGACCGCTTCCTCACGGAGAATACGCAGGTGGGCATCCGCTCTGCCGGTGGCGATTTCGACGTCTACGCGCCGCACGGGTTCGACGACGTCGCGAAGCTGATCGTGCGACCCAATCGGGCGCCGAATTTTTCCGCCGCCAATTACGCGGCGAAGGCGGCACGCTGGAAGCCGCTGTGGCCCGAGATCACGGTGATCGCGGCCGAGTGAGCTGTCCGCTTTACCCTCCTCGTCATTGCGAGGAGCGAAGCGACGAAGCAATCCAGACTGCCGCCGTGGAAGCAATTCTGGATTGCTTCGCTACGCTCGCAATGACGGCCGTGAGAGCTGCATGCTATCTCACAACGCCCGATGTGAACCCTGCCTTCCGCCGCGGCGGCTTGATTTCCTTTTTGAGGAAGCAGCGCGCTTCGCGTCCGGTGTAGCCCGGGCGGGCATAGGTGAAAGCGCGGCATTTGTTGTCGGCGGTGCAGGCGGCCTTGCAGGCGTCTTCGCCTTCGCCGTCCTTCATCTCGAAATTGCGCAAATCGCCGCCGGGGCGGTCGATCGAGGTTTCCACGCCTTCGACACGCGGCTCGATCACGCCGGCGCCGCGCACACCGGAGATGCAGCAGCTTCCCGGCACGCGCGCAGGCACCGTGTTCTTCAGCCAGCACACCGCCGAGCCGCCTTCGACGTCCGGATAGCTGAAGCTCCACGAGCGGCAGCGGCGGTCGCGCTCGCACAGCAGCGCGCAATCCTCCGGATCGCCCGACGTGACCGGGGTGCTGAAATAGTCTCCGCCGGGCCGATCGAACGCCGTCTGGGCGCGCGCAGGCCAGCTCGCAAACACGAGCGAAAGCAGCGCGGCGCAGGCCACGACGCTTGCCAGGACGCTTGCCATGACGGCCAGGCGGCCCTTCCCCATCGGAACAGCTTTCGAGTTATTGACGACGCTCGGGTTTTTCAGCCGGCCATTTGATCGCCGCAAACCTGTACGGGCGATGAACGGCTCGTCTCCCGATCGTCGGACCCCGGGTTCTAGAACGCGTATTCCGCGTAGGCTGGTTCCACCGAGCCGTTCCAGGCACCGTTGAACTTCTCGAGCATCTCCTCAGCCGGCGTGCGGCCGGAATCGATGATGCGATCGAGCGGCTCCAGATGCCTGGTCTCGTCGCGGCCGAGCTGGTCGATCCGGCCGCGCCGGCGCAAGCCGGCATGTGCCAAAGCGAGGCAGTCCTTGGCGATCTCGAACAGATAGCGGTCCTTGATCCGCGCCTTGAAGCCGAAGCGCGGCACGTCGTCGCGCAAGGCCTGGCGCTCATGCGCGCTCCAGTGCTTCACAAGGTCCCAGGCGGCATCCAGCGACACATCGTCGTAGAGCAGCCCGGCCCAGAACGCCGATAGCGCCGGCAGACGGCCCCACGGACCACCGTCGGAGCCGCGCATCTCGAGATAGCGCTTGAGCCGCACCTCCGGGAAAATCGTCGAAAGATGGTTGGCCCAATCGGACAGCGTCGGACGTTCCCCGGGCAAATTGTTGTTGCGGCCATCGAAGAAGGCGCGAAATGAGGACCCCGAGACGTCGATGTAGTCCTCGTCGCGCTTGACGAAATACATCGGCACGTCGAGCGCGTAGTCGACATAGCGCTCGAAGCCCATGCCGTCCTCGAATGCCCACGGCATCATGCCGGCGCGCGCATTGTCGGTGTCGCGCCAGATCTCGGACCGGAAGGAGAGGAAGCCGTTCGGCTTGCCCTCGGTAAACGGCGAGTTGGCGAACAAGGCGGTTGCGGCCGGCTGGAGCGCGAGCGAGACACGCAGCTTCTTGACCATGTCGGCTTCGGAGGAGAAGTCGAGATTGGTCTGGACCGTGCAGGTCCGGTACATCATGTCGAGGCCGTACTGGCCGACCTTCGGCATGTAATTGGTCATGATCTTGTAGCGGCCCTTGGGCATCACCGGGATGTCGGCGCGCGACCAGGACGGCGTCATGCCGAGCCCGAGGAAGCCGATGCCGAGCGGCGTTGCGATCTCGCGCACCTGCGCCAGATGCGCCATCAGCTCACTCTGGGTCTGGTGCACGTTCTCGACGGGGGCGCCCGAGAGCTCGAACTGCCCGCCGGGCTCGAGCGAGATCGCGCCGCCGCCGGTGACGTCGTAGAGGCCGATGATGTTGCCCTTCTCCATGATCGGCTCCCAGCCGAGCAGGAGTTTCATGCCTTCGAGCAGCGCGCCGATACCGCGCGCGCCGTCGTAGGGCACCGGACGGTGGCCTTCGAGCGTAAACGGTGTCTTCTCGTGCTCGGTGCCCATGCGGAATTCGGACGGGTCCTTGCAGCCTTCCTCGAACCACTTGACGAGCTCGTCGCGCGATTGCAGGGGCGTCATATCGATCTGGTCTCGCGCCATATCAGACTCTAATCAAAAGCGCTTCGATCGAACGCGCGTGGGTGACAGGGATGGTCCGCGCAGCCACCGGCTGCACGGACGAGCTTGTTTGCCGCGCGATCATCGCAACGGCGTGGTTTCGTTGACGTGGGCAGGCGGCAGCTTCATCTCGCCGCACGAGCAGCCCAGACGGTCGAGCAGACCGCTGAGCTTCACGGCATCCGCATCGGACAGCTTCGAACCGACATATTTCTCGATTGCGGCCGAATAGGCGCCCCACATCCGCTTCTGCAATTCGCGGCCGGCTTCCGTGATCTCTACGAACTGGCCGCGCTTGTCGATCTTGCATTCACGCCGCGAGGCAAGGCCTTCGTCGACCAGGCGGTCGATCAGCCGCGATGTCGAATATTGCGGGATCAGCATCTGCCGTTCGAGTTCGACCGGTCGGAGCTCGCCCGAGGGCGCCCGTGACAGTTCAAGCAGCGCGTCATACCATGCCAGCGGCGGGAAGCCGGCCTTCTTCAGGTCCTGCTCGACGCAGTTGAGCACACGGCTCTGCACCCGCATCAAGCGGATCCAGGCGGAAGTCGCCTCGGTCGATGGTTTGCGTTTCATGGTCCCGCTCAAGCTCGTCGCCCGTCTTTTACCCTATTCGATGCACTTGCATCAATCTTGACTATTTCAAGCAGATGCATGTAGTCGTTCTTTCGCCTGAACCAAGCAACAAGAGGAGGAAATTCCATGAAATTGTATTATTCGCCAGGTGCGTGTTCGCTGTCCCCCCATATCGCGCTCCTGGAGGCCGGCCTGCCCTATGAACTGGTCAAGGTCGATATCCGGGCCAAGAAGCTCGAAAACGGTGAGGATTATCTGAAGCTGAACCCCAAGGGCCAGGTCCCTGCGCTGGGCCTCGATAGCGGAGAGATCGTGACCGAAGGCCCGGTGATTGTCCAGATGATCGCCGATCAGGCCTCAGCCAAGGCGCTGGCGCCGGCCCACGGCAGCGCCGAGCGCTACAAGCTGCTCGAATGGCTGAACTTCCTCACCTCGGAGGTCCACAAGAGCTTCGGCCCGATGTTCGCGCCGGCGCTGAACGACGAGGCCAAGGCCTTCTTCAAGGACCGCGTCATGGGCAAGCTGAAATACATCGATAGCCAGCTCGCCGGCCGCGACTACCTCATGGGCAAGCAGTTCACGGTGGCCGACGGCTATCTCTTCACGATGCTGACCTGGGGCGACCGGATGAAGTTCGACCTTTCCGCGATGCCGAACCTTGCCGCGTACAAGACCCGCGTCGCGGCGCGGCCGCAGGTGCAGGAAGCGATGAAGAAGGAAGGGCTGATTCAGGCTGCCTGAGGCGGGCTCCGCAGAACAACAGAAAGAGCCGGATTGATGATCCGGCTCTTTCGTATTCCCCGCGTCGTGGAATTCGCTGCCCTAAAATCCACGCCCGCAACTTTTAGGTGTATTGTCTATATTAACAATAATTCAGCCGCGTTAAGGGAGGGGTGTCGCACTCCTTGTGTGAGCTGTCCAGTTGGCGCAACTATAAACTGTGGCGGGGCGGCCAAGTTGGAATACGATCGTGACTACCGCACTTGTTCTTCTTTTCGCGAGCGCAACCGTTGGATTCGCGACAGGGCTGTTCTTCCGGGTCTGGTCGTTACTGTTCGTCTCGCCCGCGATCGCCATTCTTGCTGCAATCGGGCTTCAGACATCCGGCTTCGGATTTTGGACGGGTATTCCAATCATCATTGGCAGTCTGGTGAGTTGCCAACTCGCCTACATGGTGGGCGCGTTCCACCTGCAAAATGAGGAAAATTCAGCGGAGGATCTTAGCGACGGCGCCCCAGGTCACGATCGCCAACATGGCGTCGGCGATGAGAACGAGTAACATCAAGTTGATCCAAGAGGGGATTTTTCTGCGTAGGCGCAAAAGTCTGCGGCGTAGCCGCAGCCGACCTAACCGCGCCAGAGGAGCGTATCTCGACGCGACACCGGCTGCGCCGAGTTGAAACACCAGGGAAGTCATTGCGGGACACCTTTAACGCCAATCACCGTTCGGTGGATTGATTAGCAAGAGCGGTGCCAGTGCGGAGCCAGCGTGGCCGCGTCAGGGAGTTGGGGTGGAAGTAGTGTGGCAGGGAAACACATAGAATTCTGGAATTTGCAAAAGTAGAAGGCCGGATCGACGATCCGGCCTTCTACTTGCTTGCGTAACCCGAGTTTGATCGGCCCATCGGGCTACAAAAAGAGAATCACGCCGCCGCCTTCTTCGGAGCGAAGCGGCCGTAGAAGGTCTCGCCCTTCGCGGCCATGTCCTCGAGCAATTTCGGCGGGGTGAAGCGCGAGCCGTATTTCGCCTCCAGCTTGTGGCAAAGTTCGACGAAGGTCTTGGGACCCATGAAGTCGATGTAGGACAGCGTGCCACCGGTGAACGGCGCAAAGCCGAAGCCGAGGATTGAGCCGACATCCGCCTCGCGCGGATCGGTGATGACGTGGTCCTCCACCGTGCGCGCGGCTTCCACCGCCTGCACCACCAGGAAGCGCTGCTTCAACTCCTCGACGTCGAGCGTATCAGGATCGAGCTGCTTGGGCTGCAGCGCGGACAAGCCCGGCCACAGGCTCTTCTGACCCTTGCCCTTCTCGGGGTAATCGTAAAACCCCTTGCTGTTCTTGCGGCCCAGACGGCCCTGCTTCTCGACCATTTCCACCATCAGCTTCTTCTGATCGGGATTGATGGCGTTGGGGCCGAGGTCGGCTTCCGTCGCCTTCATGATCTTGAGCCCGAGGTCGAGCGCGACCTCGTCCGACAGCGAGAGCGGGCCGACCGGCATGCCGGCCATCTTGGCGCAGTTCTCGATCATCGCGGGCGGCACGCCTTCGAGGAACATCTCGTTGCCTTCGGCGACGTAGCGGCCGACGCAGCGATTGGCGAAGAAGCCTCTGGAGTCGTTGACGACGATCGGCGTCTTGCCGATCTGCCGGACGAAGTCGAGCGCGGTCGCGATCGCGAGATCGCCGGTGTTCTTGCCCTGGATGATCTCGACCAGCATCATCTTCTCGACCGGCGAGAAGAAGTGGATGCCGACGAACCTGCCCTGGTCCTTGAAGGATTCCGCCAGCGAGGTGATCGGAAGCGTCGAGGTGTTGGACGCGAAGATCACGTCCGGCTTCATATGCCCCTGCGCCTTGGCAAAGGTATCGGCCTTGACCTTGCGGTCCTCGAACACGGCCTCGATGACGAGATCGACGTCCTTCAGCGCGGAATAGTCCGCGGTCGGCGTGATGCGGGCGAGCAGCGCTTCTGCGTCACCGGGCTTGGCGCGGCCCTTCTTGATCTGCTCCTCGATCACCTTTTGCGCATGCGCCTTGCCCTTGTCGGCGCTCTCCTGGTCGCGATCGATCAGGACGACGTCGAGGCCGGCACGGGCCGAGACGTAGCCGACGCTCGCGCCCATGAACCCGGCGCCGATCACGGCGATCTTCTTCACCTTGGTCGGCGGCACATCCTTCGGACGGCGCGCACCCTTGTTCAATTCCTGCATCGACAGGAACAGGCTGCGGATCATCGCCGCCGCTTCCTTCGAGCGCAGTACCGAGGTGAAGTAGCGCGACTCCACGCGCAACGCGGCGTCGATCGGCAGCTGCAGGCCCTCGTAGACGCAGCTCATGATCGCGCGTGCGGCCGGATAATTGTCGTAGGTCTCGCGGCGATAGATCGCGTTGCCGGCCGGGAACATCATCATGCCGGCCTTGGAGAACACCGGGCCGCCCGGCAGCTTGAAGCCCTTCTCGTCCCAGGGCGCGACAGCCTTGCCGCCGCCCTTGATCCAGTCCTTTGCCGCCTTGACGAGATCGGCCGCGGGAACGATGGCGTGGATCAGATTCAGCGCCTTGGCCTTCTCGACCGTGACCGGATCGCCCTTGAGCAGGATCGTCATCGCGTCCTGCGGCGGCACCAGCCGCGGCACGCGCTGCGTGCCGCCGGCACCCGGGAACAGGCCGACCTTGACCTCGGGCAGGCCCAGGCGGGTCTTGGGATTCTCCGCCGCCACGCGATAGTGGCAGCACAGCGTGATCTCGAAACCGCCGCCGAGCGCGAGGCCGTTGATCGCCGCCGCCCACGGCTTGCCGGAGGTTTCGATCGAGCGCAGCACCTGCGAGAAGCGCCGGCTCTGCTCGAACAGCATCTGGTTCGCAGCGGTCTCGCCCTGCTCCTTGAACAGTTTTGCGTAGGCCTGGTTCATGCCCTCGAGCATGGACAGGTCCGCGCCGGCGCAGAACGCCTCCTTGGCAGAGGTGATCACGACACCTTTGACCGCGGCGTCGGCCGTGGTCGCCTTGACGATCGCGTCGAGCTCGCTGGTCGAGGTCTCGTCGAGCACGTTCATCGAACGGCCCGGAATGTCCCAGGTCACGAGCGCGATGCCGTCGGAATCGGTCTCAACCTTGAAGTTCTTGTAAGCCATGCTGGTTGCTCCCTACCCTTAGACGCGTTCGATGATGGTCGCGGTGCCCATGCCGCCGCCGATGCACAGCGTCACCAGTGCGGTCGTCTTGTTGGTGCGCTCGAGCTCGTCGAGCACGGTCCCGAGGATCATGGCGCCGGTCGCGCCCAGCGGATGGCCGAGCGCAATCGCGCCGCCATTGACGTTGATCTTGGCGTTGTCGATGTCGAAGGCCTGGATGTAGCGCAGCACGACGGAGGCGAAGGCCTCGTTGAGCTCGAACAGGTCGATGTCCGACTTCTTCATGCCGGAGCGTGCAAACAGCTTTTCGGTGACGTCGACCGGGCCGGTCAGCATCATCGCGGGTTCGGAGCCGACATTGGCGAAGGCGCGGATTCTTGCACGCGGCTTCAGGCCGTATTTGCCGCCGGCTTCCTTGCTGCCGAGCAGAACCGCGCCGGCACCATCGACGATGCCCGACGAATTGCCGGCATGGTGCACGTAATTGACGCGTTCGATTTCGGGATGCGATTGCACCGCGACGCCGTCGAAGCCGCCCATCTGCGCCATCATCGTGAACGCCGGCTGCAGCTGCGCCAGCGACTGCATCGTCGTCGAAGGACGCATATGCTCGTCCTTGGCGAGGATGGTGAGGCCGTTGATGTCCTTCACCGGGACGATCGACTTGTCGAAGCGGCCTTCATCCCAGGACTTCGCCGCACGCTGCTGGCTCTGCACCGCATAGGCGTCGACGTCGTCGCGCGAGAAGCCGTATTTGGTCGCGATCAGATCGGCCGAGATGCCCTGCGGCATGAAATAGGCCGGCACGGCCATCGACGGGTCCATCGGCCAGGCGCCGCCGGAGGCGCCGATGCCGACGCGGCTCATCGATTCGGCGCCGCCGCCGATTACCAGTTCATGCTGGCCGCTCATCACCTGGGCTGCGGCAAAATTCACGGCATCGAGGCCCGAAGCGCAGAAGCGGCTGATCTGCACGCCCGGCACGGCTTCGCCGAGACCCGCCTTCAGCGCGGCAAAGCGCGCGATGTCGGAGCCGGCTTCACCGACGGGATCGACCACGCCGAGAATGACGTCATCGACGGAATCTTCCGGGAGGTTATTGCGGTCCTTGAGCGCCTTGAGCGGCACGGTCGCAAGCGCGAGCGCGGTGACTTCGTGCAGCGCGCCGTCCGCCTTGCCGCGGCCGCGCGGGGTGCGGACGTGGTCGTAGATGAATGCCGCAGGCATGACGCCCTCCTGATGTGATGGTCGTGATCTGGTGTTGGACGGGTCGCAGCGAAAGCGGCTTCAGAACGCTTCCGCCGGCAGTTCCATGATGGTGGCGCAGCCGGACTGGATGCGCGCCAGGTTGGCGGCGGTCTCCGGCAGCATCCGCTCCATGAAGAAACGGCCGGTGACGAGCTTGGTCGAGAGATAGGGCGTCGTCCCGCTCTCGGCAATCTTGGCTTGCGTCACCTTCGCCATCTTCGCCCACATGTAGCCGAGCGCGACGAAGCCGAAGAGATTGAGGTAGTCGGTCGCGGCGGCGCCGGCATTGTCGGGCTTGGCCATCGCGTTCTGCATCAGCCAGGTGGTGGCCTGCTGGAGATGGCCGAGCGAAGCCGAGAGCGGGGTGATGTAGGGCTTCATCGCCTCGTCGCCACCGTTCTCCTTGGCGAAGGCCATGACCTCGCCGAAGAACGCCATGATGGCGCGGCCGCCGTCGCGCGGCAGCTTGCGGCCGACGAGGTCGAGCGCCTGGATGCCGTTGGCGCCTTCGTAGATCATGGCGATGCGGGCATCGCGCACGAACTGCTCCATGCCCTGCTCGGCGATGTAGCCGTGACCGCCATACATCTGCTGCGCCTGCACCGCGTTGGCGAAGCCGTAATCGGTGAGGAAGCCTTTCAGCACGGGCGTCATCAGGCCCATGTGATCGTCGGCGGCCTGGCGGTCCTTGGGATCCTCGGAGCGATGGGCGACGTCGCTCTTCAGCGCGGTCCACATGACGAAGGCGCGGGCGGCCTCGTTGAAGGAGCGGATCGACAGCAGCGTGCGACGCACGTCGGGATGGACGATGATCGGATCGGCCGGCTTGTCCGGCGCCTTGGCACCCGTGAGCGAACGGCCCTGGATACGATCCCGGGCATAGGCGACCGCGTTCTGATAGGCGACTTCCGACTGAGCGAGACCCTGCACGGCGACGCCGAGGCGGGCCTCGTTCATCATCACGAACATGCCCTGCATGCCCTTGTTCTCTTCGCCGATCAGCCAGCCGGTGGCGTTGTCGTAGTTCATCACGCAGGTGGAATTGCCGTGGATGCCCATCTTGTGCTCGATGGAGCCGCAGACCACGCCGTTGCGCTGCCCCACCGAACCATCGGCATTGACCATGAATTTCGGCACCACGAACAGCGACACGCCCTTGATGCCGGCGGGCGCGCCCTCGATGCGGGCCAGCACGAGGTGGATGATGTTGGGGGCGAGGTCATGTTCGCCGGCCGAAATGAAGATCTTGGTGCCCGTGATCTTGAAGCTGCCGTCGGCCTGCCGCACCGCCTTGGTGCGGAGCATGCCGAGGTCGGTGCCGCAATGCGGCTCGGTCAGGTTCATGGTGCCGGTCCACTCGCCCGCCACCATCTTCGGCACGTAGGTCTGCTTCTGCTCCGGCGTGCCGTGGACGATCAGCGCCGCGGTCGCGCCCATGGTGAGGCCGCCATACATCGAGAACGCCATGTTGGCGGAGATCTGGAATTCGTTGACCGCCTGGCTCAGCGTCACCGGCAGACCCTGGCCGCCGAACTCGGTCGGCGCCGACAGGCCGAGCCAGCCGCCCTCGGCGACCTGCTTGAACGCCTCCTTGAATCCCGTCGGCGTGGTGACGCTGCCGTCATCGGCGCGCTTGCAGCCTTCGAGATCGCCCACGCGGTTGAGCGGCTGCAGCACTTCTTCGGCAAGCTTGGCAGCTTCGCCGAGAATGGCTTCGCGCACGTCGCTCGACGCATCGGAGAAGCCGGCCAGATTGTCGTAGCGATCGATCTGGAAGACGTCGTTGAGCAGGAAGTTCACGTCTTCGACGGGGGCTTTGTAGATCGGCATGGTGGTCTCCCGGCAGGCCTTGAAGTGATGGTGTTGGCTTATGATTGAGCGGCGGCAAGCTGCTCCGCCATCAGGCGATGCAGCATGTTGATCGCCTTGAGCGGCCGCACCATCACCTTGAAATGCGTGATGCGTCCCTCGCCGTCGAAGCTGATGATGTCGACGCCGTTGATCTCGATGCCGTCGATCATGGTCTTGAATTCGAGCACGGCGCCGCGCTCACTCTTCCATTCGCCGACATAAATGAAGCCGGGACCGCCAAGCACCTTCTCGGCGCTGGCCAGGTATTTGAAGGTGATGTCGCGGCCGCGCTGCGGCGCGTGCACGACGGGGCTTTCGAAGACGGCGTCGGGATGGAGCAGGTCCCAGAGGGCTGCCCGGTCATGCGACTTCATGTAGCCGTACCAGGAATCGAGGCCGGTCATTCTCGGGTGCCTCCCTAAAGGCAAAGCAACGAAAGGCTTGGGCAAAAAGCGCGAAAACAACCCCATGCACAGTAGCGCGAACGTTGATTCCACTGGGTTTTTCGGGGCGGTGTTTGCCCTCGTTATTGGGTCACCTTCTTGGGTGACCTCATATGCACATTGACGCATATGCGCCGATGCGCATAAAGTCAAGCCAATTGGTTAAATTCGAGAACAGGAGGACCGGTCATGGCACTGGGCGACGCAATCCTCGCATGCCTGACGGAACGTCCGATGACGGGCTACGAGCTCGCCAAGACATTCGATTCCTCGATCGGCTTCTTCTGGAAGGCCGACCACCAGCAAATCTACCGCGAGCTCTCCAAGCTGCGCGACCGCGGCTACATCCAGGGCCGCGAGGTCGTGCAAACCGGCAAGCCCAACAAGCTGATCTATACGCTGACTCCGGAAGGCCGAACAGCGCTGCGGCACTGGGCCGCGCGGCCAAGCACGCCCCCCTCCATCAAGGACGACCTCCTGGTGCGGCTGCATGCGCTCGACAGCATCGGCCTCGAGCCCATGCGCACCGACTTGATGGCCCGGCTCGAGCACCACCGCGATCGCCACGAGAACTACGAGCGCATCCTGAAGAAGCGCTTTCCGGAAGGGGCGGCATCAGGCGTGCTCGACCTCGGTAACCTGCTGCTGCTTCAGCTCGGCGCCCGGCACGAGCAGATGGTGGCCGATTTCTGCGAAGAGGCGCTCGAGGCCCTGTCGGCGATGAGTGCAGGCGGCACCGTGGTGCCGCTGGAGGAAGGCAAGCGCGAGGGCAAGGGCTGAGGGGCTTTACTCCGCCGTCATCGCCCGCCTTGTCCGCAATGGCGCACTGGGGCGGGCGATCCAGTATTCCAGAGGCTGCGCGGCTGAATCGAGGGGCTGCGGCGTACTGGATGCCCCGCTTTCGCAGAGCATGACAGTGGTGGGTGTCGCACACCGCCGCCCAACTTTAAGACACCGTCAACCGGTTCCTTAACCCGTTATTTACCGTAACAGACAAAAGTCGGTTTTCGAGGCAGACGACCCACGCGAAATTCGATTGTCTTTGCAACGGGCACGCGTGGGGAGGCTGGAGGCGCCGGGTGAGGCGCCGGAGTCGGGACCGGACAGAGTCATGAATTCGCGCGTATCGTGGAGTGTTGACGGCATCGATCCCTCCGTCCGGGAGCGGGCCGAAGCTGCTGCGCGTCGCGCCGGCATGTCACTCAACGATTGGCTGAACTCCACGCTCGGCGAGACCGCCCCGCCAAACTTCCGCGGACTTTACGACCAGCGTCCGCAAGCCCAGCACGTTCCGAGTCAAGCACCGAGTCACGTGCCGAGCCAGGAAAGCCGTGAAGTCGCCGACATCCACCAGCGGCTCGACGCCATCACCCAGCAGATCGAACGAATTTCAAAACCCGCGCCGCGGCAAGATTCTTCGCGACAAGATACTCCGCGACCAGACGTGTCGCGCGAGCAGGGTGTTGCGCGCCAGCTCAACGACGCGATCTCGCGGCTCGATGCGCGGCTGTCGCAAATCTCAAAGCCGCAGCAGGCTCCGGCACCGCGACAGGCACCCGTTGAAACGCGCCAGCGCCAGGCCGATGCGGTCGAGCGCGCGGCAGCGCAGGTCTATCGCAGCTCACCGCCCCTGAGCCCCGCTTCGTTCGACGTCGCGGTCGCCGAGATCACGGCACGGCAGAGCGAGCTCGACGGCTTTTCGCCCCGGCAGATGCCGCCGCGCGCAGCACCCTCGATCGCGCCCGCGTCAGCTCCTTACGCGTCCCCGATGGCGCAGCCCGCGCCTGTCTACGCTCCGCCGCCACCGCAGCCGGGGCCGGATTTCTCTGCGCTCGAGCGCCATCTGCTCAAGATCACGAGCCAGATCGAATCGCTGCAGCGCCCTGACAATACCGAGCAGGCGATCAACACTTTCCGCAGCGAGCTTGCGGAGATCCGCAACGCCATCACCGAGGCGATGCCGCGCCGCGCGATCGAATCGATCGAGAACGAGATCCGCTCGCTGCATCGGCGCATCGACGAGACCCGCTCCAACGGCACCGACGGTCAGGTCCTGTCCGGCATCGAGCACGCGCTGTCCGAGATCAAGCAGGTGCTCCGCACGCTGACGCCAGCCGAGCAGCTCACCGGCTATGACGAGGCGATCCGCAATCTCGGCGCCAAGCTCGATCTGATCCTGCGCGCCAATGACGATCCCTCGACGGTTCGCCAACTCGAAGGCGCGATCTCGGCGCTGCGCGGCATCGTCTCCAACGTCGCCTCCAACGAAGCGCTGGCACGGCTCTCGGACGACGTGCAGGTGCTGTCGTCCAAGGTCGACCAGGTCACCCGTTCGTCCGGCCAGGGCGACAGTTTTGCGGTGCTGGAGCAGCGGATCGCGGCGCTCACCGCCGCCCTGGAAACGCGCGAGCGCCCTCAGCCATCCGAGAGCAGCGAGCAGCTCGAAAGCGCGATCCGCGCCCTGTCCGATCGTTTCGATCGCATGCAGGTCGGCAACGATTCGGCTTCGACCTTTGCTCATCTTGAACAGCGGGTCTCGTATCTGCTGGAGCGGCTTGAGGCCGCCAGCGATCCGCGCAACGGCAATTTCAGCCGCGTCGAGGACGGGCTGCACGACATCCTGCGCCACCTGGAGCGGCAGCAGGCGACCTATTCCGCGCTGGCCGAGAGCCGCAGCTCAGCGCCGCCCGCCGATTCCGGCATGGTCGATCTCGTCAAGCGCGAGCTCTCCGACATCCGCTTCAGCCAGGCCGAGACCAACCGGACCACCCAGGATTCGCTGGAGGCCGTCCACAACGCGCTTGGCCACGTCGTCGACCGTCTCTCGATGATCGAGGGCGATCTGCGCAATGTGCGCACCGCGCCGCCCGCCCCTGCGCCGCAGCCGATGCCGATGCCGATGGCCGCTCCCATGGAGCCCGCGCCGATGGCGCGCGAGCCGCGGCAGCAAGCACAGCAGCACCCGAAATACGATCCGAAGCCCGAGCTGCCCAATCCGGCCGCCGCACAGGCGGCGCAAGCCGCCTTCGCCGCTGCGCCTCGCGAATTCCATGCCGCCGCGCCGGCAGCGCCGCCGCCGATGCCGATGGCACAGCCGGTTGCGCCACGCGCGATCAGCGAAATCCTGGAGCCGCATACGGCGCCGACGCGCGCCGCGCTAGCGCCAGACCTGCCGCCGGATCATCCGCTCGAGCCGGGCACACGGCCGGGTGCACGGCTCGCCACGCCGTCCGAGCGCATTGCTGCGTCCGAAAGCGCAATCAGCGAAATCCCGGCAGCGCCCAAGGAGCCGGTGTCCTCGTCGAGCTTCATCGCTGCCGCGCGCCGCGCCGCCCAGGCCGCCGCCGCGCAGCCGCCCGAGAAGCCGGCCCGTGGCGCCAAGGCCGCAATCGCTCGCGCCAAGGAGAAGGGCCAGGAAGGTGGCTCGACCATCACCTCGAAGATCCGCTCGCTGCTGGTCGGCGCGAGCGTGGTCGTGATCGTGCTCGGCACCTTCAAGATGGCGATGAACCTGCTCGATGGCAGCACCTCGTCGCCGTCGCCGCAGGCGATGGAGAATTCGTCGCCCGCACCCGCGCCGCAGGCCCCGCCGCCGGTCGAGAACAAGCCCGCCGCGCCCGAGCAGGTCACACCGTCGATGACCTCGCCGACCCCGATCGGGCGGCAATCCCAGAACAATGCCGCGCCGGCTGCTGCCACCAATTCTGGCAACTCGGCCTCGGTCGAAATTCCGCCGGTGCCTGCCGCAGCGCCGCAGCCGGCCGCTAGCGACGTCACCGGCGCGCTGTCGGGCACGAGCCGCGCGAAACTCGCGATGATCCAGGTGCCGCCGGGCGAAAAGCTGCCTGACGGCATCGGTGGCCCCGGCTTGCGCACCGCCGCGATGAAGGGCGATGCGACCGCGGCCTACGAGATCGGCGTGCGCTTTGCTGAAGGCAAGGGCGTCGCCGCGAATTACGACGAAGCCGCCAAATGGTACGACCGCGCGGCGCAGGCCGGCGTGGTGCCCGCGACCTTCCGCCTCGGGACACTCTACGAGAAGGGTCTTGGCGTGAAGAAGGACGCCGACATCGCCCGCCGCTACTACACGCAGGCGGCCGAGCGCGGCAACGCCAAGGCGATGCATAATCTCGCGGTGCTCGACGCCGATGGCGGCGGACGCGGCGCCAATTACAAGAGCGCGGCACTGTGGTTCCGGAAGGCCGCCGACCGCGGCGTTGCCGACAGCCAGTTCAACCTCGGCATCCTCTATGCCCGCGGCATTGGCGTGGAGCAGAACCTCGCCGAATCCTACAAATGGTTCACCCTCGCGGCCGCCCAGGGTGACGCCGATGCGGCCGGCAAGCGCGACGACGTCGCCAAGCGGCTCGACCCGCAATCGCTCGCCGCCGCCAAGCTCGCGATCCAGACCTTCAGCGCCGAGCCGCAGCCCGACGACGCGGTCAACGTTCCGGCCCCGAACGGCGGCTGGGACAGCGCGCCGCAAGCGAACGCGAAGCCGGCGCCGAAGCCGGTCGCCGCCAAGCGCTCGGCGTCGGCGGTGCATTAGAAGTCGAATAGCTTTAGATCGAACCAAGCGGGCCGCGGGCGCGGTGCACCTCTCCCGCTTGCGGGAGAGGTCGACGCCTAGCGTCGGGTGAGGGCTCTCACCTCTTGGGGGCTCTCGCCCGCGGCGGCACCCCCTCCCCAACCCTCCCCCGCAAGCGGGAGAGGGAGTGCACCTTCATCGCCGCGACAATCACGCCCTCCTCTCACCGCGCCAAGTCACCCCCATTCACCACGCCCGAAATTCCTGGTCCCTCCCGCCGTCGAATTCCGCTATTGAGGGGCGCGGCAATCGTTCTGCCCTCCTGCGAGCATTCCGCGCAATCGATCCGTCTCGCCGGAAGCGTGGTCCCTCGATGCAGCTCTATCTCCCGATCGCCGATCTTCCGGTCAACGTCTTCCTGGTGCTGGCGATGGGCGCGGCGGTCGGCTTCGTCTCCGGCATGTTCGGGATCGGCGGCGGCTTCCTGATGACGCCGCTTTTGATCTTCATCGGCATCACGCCGGCGGTCGCGGTCGCTTCCGTCGCAAGTCACATCGCGGCCTCGTCCTTTTCCGGCGCACTCGCCTATTGGCGGCGGCGCGCGATCGATCCCGCGCTGGCGAGCGTGCTGTTGTGCGGCGGCGTCACCGGGACAGCGCTCGGGGTATGGACCTTCACGCAGCTGCGCGCGCTCGGGCAGCTCGATCTGATGATCGCACTGTCCTACGTCGTGCTGCTCACCACCGTCGGCAGCCTGATGTTCTCCGAAGGCCTGCGCGCCCTGATGCGGACCCGGCGCGGCGCGCTGCCGCCACGACGCACCCATAACTGGATCCATGGCCTGCCGCTGAAGATGCGGTTCAAGCGCTCCAAGATCTACCTCTCGGTCATTCCGGTGGTGATCGTCGGCATCCTGATCGGCTTCATCGGCGCCATCATGGGCATCGGAGGCGGCTTCATCCTCGTGCCGATCATGATCTACCTGCTGCGGGTGCCGACCTCGACGGTGATCGGCACCTCGATGGTCCTGACGCTGGTCACGATGCTGTTTGCAACCTTGCTGCATGCGGTGACCAATCACCTGGTCGACGCGGTGCTGGCGCTGATCCTGATGGTCGGCGGCGTCACCGGCGCGCAATTCGGCGCACGCGCCGGCCAGAAGATCCGCGGCGAGCAGTTGCGGCTGCTGCTTGGCCTCTTGATCCTCTCGGTCGGCGTCCGCTTCGCGGTCGAGCTGGTGATCCGGCCCGAAGACCTCTTCACCATCCGCGAGCTGGGGGTGAACGGATGATGCGCGCAGCTCTCGCGGTCCTGCTCGTTTTGCTGCTCGGCTCCGCTGCCCGCGCCGAGCGGCTGATCGTCTCGGTCTCCAACCATCGCGTCACGGTGACGCCGAACTATTCCGGCGAGGAGCTGGTGCTGTTCGGCTCGGTCGAGAAGGACGCCTCCACGCCTGCCGACCGCAAGACCTACGATCTCGTCGTCACCGTGATGGGCCCGCGCGCCGAGATGGTGACGCGGCGCAAGGAGCGCACTTTCGGGATCTGGATCAACACCGACTATCGCCAGTTCCTGGAGGTGCCGAGCTATCTCGCGCTGTTCGCCAACCGCCCGTTCGACGTCATCACCTCGCCCGAGATCGCGCGGCGCCAGCAGATCGGGCTCAACAACGTGCTGCTGACCCAGCGTGTCAGCGGCGACTATGCCGACGTGGTGCCGAACGACGTGTTCCGCTCCGCCTTCATCCGCCTGCGCACCCAGCGCGGTCTCTATCGCGAGGATCCGAGCGCGGTGACGTTCCTGACACCGACGTTGTTCCGCACCGGCATTCCCCTGCCGGCGGAGGTGCCGATCGGCACCTATGAGGTGGAGATCAAGCTGTTTGCCGACGGCGCGTTCATCGGCAAGACCGAGACCGCCTTCGAGATCGTCAAGGTCGGCTTCGAGCAGTTCGTCGCAACGACGGCGCGGCAGAACGGGTTGATCTACGGACTGGTTACGGCGGCGATGGCGCTGATGACGGGCTGGATGGCGTCCATCGTGTTTCGGAAGGATTGAGGGAACGTTCGTGGTGAGCGAAAGCCTCCAACAACACTTCCGACGTCGTCCCGGCGAAGGCCGGGACCCATAGCCACCGAGTGCCGTTACGGCGTCAAGCTGCCCACCACGAGTCTTCGTCAAACTTCTCCCTGTGGGTATGGGTCCCGGCCTTCGCCGGGACGACGCTGGTGGCTAGCACCAGCGTCGGCGGAGAGCTACGGCGCCTGCACCACCGTCGGCACGCCGGGCTCCAGCAACCGCAACCGCGTCCCGAAGCCGAGCACGTCAAAGGTCTTGCGCAGATCCTCGCTGTTCTGGCGGAAATGCGCCCAACCCTCCGTATGAACAGGCACGATCATGGCATCGGGGAAGGCGCGTGCGGTCTCGATGGTGTCGTTGGTGTCCATGGTGAGATGGAACGGCCCGCGCGTTTGCGCGGCGCCGGCGAAGGGCATCACCACGCCGCATTTGAAACGGCGCGCGACCTCGGCGACGCCGTCGAACCAGGTGGTGTCGCCGCTGATATAGACCGAGGTGGTGTCGGTCCGGCTCGACGACACCACGAAGCCAATGACGTCGCCTGACAGCGGCTCGATGCCGGCCGGGCCGTGGCGCGCCGGGGTCGCGGTGATCGTCAGCGAGTTGCCGTCGCGATCTTTCAGATGCGCCGTACCCCAGGGTGCCAGGCCTTCGACATGCGAGCCTTCGACATGGCCGCCGAGGCGTTTTGCGCCGGCTTCCGTCGTCAGGACGCGCTTTGCGTGCTTGAGATATTCGCGGCCGGAATTGTCGAGATTGTCGGAGTGTTGGTCGTGGCTGAGCAGCACGGCATCCACCGGGCCGATCGCATCGGCCTTCAGCGCGGGGCCAATCGTCTTCTCCAGCTTCACATGCGGCAGCTGATAGGCAGTGTGCGCGTCATCGAAGGTCGGATCGGTGAGCAGGCGAAAGCCATCGATCTCGATCAGCGCGGTCGGGCCGCCGATCAGCGTGATGGAAATGGGCATGATGGACTCCTCTTACGAGACGGATTTGGCGGGCCGCGTCACCAGATAGATGCCGAGTGCGACCGGGATGATGCCGAGCAGATCGCGCGCCTCGACGTGCTCACCGAGCACGAGATACGCGAACAGCATGCCGAGCGGCGGCATCAGGAAATGATAGGCACTCGCAGCCGTCGCGCCACACACTTTCAGGAGATGAAACCAGAGCCAGTACGCCGTGATCGAGCCGCCGAGCACGAGGAAGGCGAAGGCGCCGATCAGGCCCGGCGTGAAGTCGACGGCATGAAAATCGGCGAAGGTCAGCGCCACCGGCGTCAGCACGATGCCGGCGGCGAGATTCTGCACGCCATTACCGATCCACAGGCTTCCCTTCGGCGCGAGCAGCTTGAACAAAATGGTGCCGGCGACGAGGGAGGCGAGCGAGGCCAGCGTGAACACGATGCCGTGCAGCGAGTCGGTGCCGACCGACAGGCGGTGCCAGACGATCAAGGTCACGCCGATGATGCCGAGCAGGAGGCCGCTCGCCTTGCGCCAGGTCATGCCTTCGCCGAGCAGAAGCGCGGCGAGGCCCGCCGTGAACACCGGATTGGCCGACACGATCAGGCCGCCGAGGCCGGCGGAGACCGATTGCAGGCCGGTGTAGCCGAGCCCGAGATAGAGCGCGTTGTTGGCGACGCCGAGCACGGCGAAGATCGCGGCATCGCGCCAGGACAGCGACCAGTCATCGCCGCGGATCAGCGTGGCGCCAAGGATCAGGATGCCGGCGAGCGAGAAGCGCGCGGCGAGCAGGAGCAGCGGCGGGCAATGGGTGACGCCGATCTTGCCGGCGACGAAGGCGTAGCTCCAGAGCAGGCAGAACAAG
The DNA here is from genome assembly GCF_003020115.1 of Bradyrhizobium sp. MOS002. GTDB lineage: Bacteria > Pseudomonadota > Alphaproteobacteria > Rhizobiales > Xanthobacteraceae > Bradyrhizobium. Next base: position 207,195 of record NZ_PYFX01000002.1, on the reverse strand, counting down.
CCGATCGCAAGCGGAAGCGTGTTGAAGCGGCTGCGGGGAACGGCAAGCGAGGGGGCGAGCGACATGTGAATCTCCTGAGCCCTCGATCTAGGGAGCCGGCTTGTCATTTGGAAATTAAATGATTAACTTCCAATCAGTGGATTTTCGAATGGAGGCGCCCCATGCTCGATCTTGAGCTTCTGCGCAGCTTCGTCTCTGTGGTCGATGCTGGCGGCTTCACTCGCGCCGGCGAGCGCGTCCATCGCACGCAATCGACCGTCAGCCAGCAGATCAAGCGACTGGAGGAGGATGTCGGCCAGGTCCTGCTGCATCGCGACGGCAAGGACGTACGCCCAACCGAAGCCGGCGAACGATTGCTGTCCTATGCGCGGCGGCTGTTGTCACTTGCGGAGGAGGCCCGCGACGTGCTGCGCGAGCCCGACGGCGAAGGTGCGATCCGGCTCGGCATTCCCGAGGATTTCGCGGCGTATCGGCTGGCGAAGCTGCTCGGCGCCTTCTCGCGCTCGCATCCGGGTCTGCGGCTCGACGTGCGCGCCGACCAGAGCAAGAATCTCGCGCGCGACCTCGATCGCGGCGAACTCGACCTCGCACTGTTCAAGCGCGCCGCCGGGGAGAAGGGCGCGATTGCGGTGTGGCCGGAGCAGGTGCACTGGGTCACCAGCAAGAGCCATCCGATCCAAGCCGATGTCGCCTCCGTGCCGCTGATCGGCTTTCCGCTCGGCTGCCTCTACCGCGCCGGCGCCATCCACGCGCTGGAAAGCGCGGGCCGCATCTGGCACATGTCCTACACGTCATCGAGCCTCGCCGGCATCCAGGCCGCGGTCGCGGCCGGCATGGGCTTGAGTATCCTGTCGGAAATGGCGATCCAGTCCGACCACCGCGTGCTGACCGCGAAGGACGGCTTTGCGCCAATCAACCGGACCGAGGTGGCGTTGATGGCTGCGCCGGGCGCGAGTCCCGCGACGCTGCGGCTCGCCGATCGGCTCGCGGAGTTCTGCGACGATGTGCAGGCGAAGGCGGCTTAGCTGCACCGCGACGCGGCAATCGCGTGGACGCGGCGGTCGCCGAGCAGATGCGCGACAAAACCGTTCTTTGGAAATATTTTTGCAAACGCAACATCGCGGATGCTGAGGCCGCCGGCATAGGCGCCGAAGGCGGGCATCACGGCGCGCTCGCCGTCGCAGGCGAAACAGCGGCGCTCCATCGAGCGGCCGCGCGTGGAGACGCGGGCCTTGGGATGAAGATGGCCGGCGATCTCGCCGCCCGCGCCGGTCGGCTCGTGGCGGAAGGTGATCGGACCGATCGCGACTTCGTCGGCGACGGTGCCGCCGAGATCACGCGGCAGCGCCGGATCGTGGTTGCCCGAGATCCAGATCCAGTCGCGGCCGGCCTGCAAGGCGGCGACCGCGTCGCGATCCTGCGCCGACAGCCGTCCATGCGCGGTGCGATCGTGAAAACTGTCGCCGAGCGCGATGACGATTCGCGGATCATGGCGGGAGATGACAGCAGCGAGCCGGCCAAGCGTCGCGATGGTGTCGTAAGGCGGCAGCAGCACGCCGCGCATGGCGAAGCTGGAACCTTTTTCCAGATGCAGGTCGGAGACGACGAGCAGGCGCTGCTCTTCCCAGAATAGCGCGCCGGAGAGATCGGCGGCGAAGGTCACGCTGCTGATGCTGACATTCGAAACGCGCATGTCCTCGACATCCCCTGAAACCAGCGCGCCTGCCCCCACGTCAAACCTGCTCTTATCCCATCGCCTCTTTGACGAGCTCGTCGGCGGCCTCCGCCAGGAGCTCGTCTCCAGCTTCGCCATAGACTGACTCGCGGCCGATTTCCAGCATCACGGGGACGGCGAGCGGCGAGACACGGTCGAGTTCCCGGTGCGTGATGCGACCCTGGATGCGGGTGAGCATGTCGCTGAGCCGGCGCAGATCGAGCAGCCCGGTGGCGGCATCGGCGCGGGCGGCGCGCAACAGCACGTGATCGGCCTGGTGCTTGCGCAGGACGTCGTAGACGAGATCGGTCGAGAACAGCACCTGGCGGCGGCTCTTCTCCTCGCCGGTGTGCCGGCGCGCGATCAGGCCGGAGATGATCGCGCAATTGCGGAACGTGCGCTTCATCAGCGCGGATTCGGCAAGCCACGCCTCGAGATCGTCGCCGAGCATGTCGGGGTCGAACAGCGCGTCGAGGTCGATCCTGCCGTCCCGGATCATCAAGGACATGTCGCCGAGCGCCCACACCGCGATCGCGTATTCGTTGGCGACGAAGCCCAGCGGCCGGGCGCGGGCGCGCTCCAGCCGGCGCGTCAACAGCATGCCGAGCGTTTGGTGCGCGAGACGGCCCTCGAAGGGGTAGCAGACGATGTAATGCTTGTTGGCGCGGGGAAAACTCTCGACCAGCAGCTCGCGCACCGCCGGCACGCGCGAGACGTCCTTTTGCAGCGACAGCCAGTCGCGCACCTGCTCCGGCAAGGCGCCCCAGGCGCGCCCGTCATCGAGCAGGCGGCGGACGCGTTCGGCAAGATAGGTCGAGAGCGGAAACTTGCCGCCCATATAGGACGGCACTTTCGGGTCCTTGTCGTTGGCGCGCGAGACATAGACCTGATCCTCGACCAGGGTCTCGTAGCGCACCACCTCGCCTGAGAACACGAAGGTGTCGCCGGGCGAAAGGCCTTCGATGAAGGCTTCCTCGATCTCGCCGAGCAGCCTGCCGCCGCGCGCGATCACGCCTGTCGACCCGCCTGCTTTTCCTTGACCACCGCCGCGCGAGCGCACCAGCCGCACCTTCAGCATGTCGTCCTCGACGATGGTGCCGACATTCATCCGGTAGCTCTGCCGCACCTTCGGATTGGCGACGCGCCAGCGCCCCTCCTTGTCCTGCTTGATGCGCGCGAAGCGCTCATAGGTCTTCAGCGCGTAGCCGCCGGAAGCAACGAAATCGACCACGTCGTCGAAATCCTGCCGCGTGAGATCGGCGTAGGGTGCGGCGGTGCGCACCTCGTCGTAGAGCTCGTCGGAAAAAAACGGCTCGCCGCAGGCGCAGCCGAGCACGTGCTGGGCCAGCACGTCGAGTGCACCGATCCGCAGCGGCGGCGTGTCCTGCGCATTCTCCGCGATGGCGTCGATCGCGACGCGGCACTCCAGCACCTCGAAACGGTTCGCCGGCACCAGCACCGCGCGCGAGGCTTCGTCGAGCCGGTGGTTGGCGCGGCCGATGCGCTGCATCAGGCGCGAGGAACCCTTGGGCGCGCCGATATTGACGACGAGATCGACGTCGCCCCAGTCGACGCCGAGATCGAGCGAAGAGGTGCAGACCACGCCGCGCAGTTTGCCCGCCGACATGGCGTCCTCGACCTTGCGTCGCTGGGCGACGTCGAGCGAGCCGTGATGCAGGGCGATGGCAAGGTTGTCGTCGTTCATGCTCCAGAGATTCTGGAACAGCATCTCGGCCTGGCTGCGGGTGTTGACGAAAACCAGCGTGGTCTTGTTCGCCTTGATCAGCTCGTAGATCTCGGGAAGCGCATGGCGCGCGCTGTGGCCGGCCCAGGGCAGGCGCTCGCGCGTGTCCATCATTTCGACCAGCGGCGGTGCCGCGCCGCCGGCGAGGACAATGTCGGCGGCCGCTTCCTTGCCGCCGGGCTGCGGCACCAGGAAGCGCGCCAGCGATTCAGGCTCGGCCACGGTCGCCGACAGGCCGATCGCCCGCATCTGCGGCGCCAATCGCCACAGCCGCGCAAGGCCGAGCGAGAGAAGGTCGCCGCGCTTGGAAGTCACCAGCGCATGCAGCTCGTCGAGCACGATGCGCTTCAGCGACGAGAACAGGAACGGCGCGTCGTCGGAAGACAGCAGCAGCGCAAGCTGTTCCGGCGTCGTCAGCAAAATGTCCGGCGGATAGCGCCGCTGCCGCTGCCGCCGCGATGTTGGCGTGTCGCCGGTGCGGGTCTCGATCTTGATCGGCAGCCCCATCTCGGCGACGGGACGCTCGAGGTTGCGCGCGATATCGACGGCGAGCGCCTTGAGCGGCGAGATGTAGAGGGTGTGCAGGCCGCCGGTGCGTTGCAGGGTGCGGCCGGTGGAGACGACCGATTTTGTCGAGACTGCGGGCGCGGAGCTCAGCTCCACCAGCGTCGGCAGAAACCCCGCCAGCGTCTTGCCGGCGCCGGTGGGCGCGATCAGCAGCGCGGAACGGTCCTCGCGCGCCTTCTCCAGCAGCGCCAATTGATGCGCGCGCGGCGACCAGCCGCGGGCTGCGAACCACGCCTTGAAGTGGTCGGGCAACAGCGCGGCAGGCTCGGCCGGGATTTTGCGGATGCGGGGCGGCACGGCATCACAGGTAAGCCGTGGGGGTGGGTTCGTCGAGGGGGCTTACTTCGCCTCTCCCCGCTTGCGGGGAGAGGCCGGAATGCGCGCGCAGCGTGGATTCCGGGTGAGGGGGAGCCTCCGCGAGTCCAACTGCCTCCGTCCCCGCGGAGGCTCCCCCTCACCCTACCCTCTCCCCGCGCGCGGGGAGAGGGGAAGAGACAGCGGTGCGCTCCCCTACTCCGACATCGGCTTGTCGGAGATGTCCCAGTCCTTGCCGGTGAAGGTGGAGATGAAGAGCGTCTTCATCGGCGTGTAGTCCTCAGGCGTGTAGTCGTAGGTGACGCCGTCGAGGAAATAAGGCGAGTGGAAGCCTTTGAGGTTGGAGGCCTGCTTCAGCACGTTGGCGCGGGTGAGCTCGTCGCCGCAGCGGCGCAGGATCTCGCCCATGGTGACGGCCTGGCCGTAGCCGGCGAAGGCGATGGTGTTGTCCTGATCGATCGCCGGCGTGTACTTCTTGCGGAGCTCCTCGAACGCCATCACGTCGGGGTCCTTCTCCCATTTGGGCAGGCCGACTTCCTTGTTGTAGCGGATGGCGACGATGCCGGCGGCGTTCTCCAGGCCCGCGGCATTGAGGATCGAGCGGCCGGTCGAGCCGGCCGACAACAGTTGCAGCGGCTTCCAGCCGAGCTCGGCCACTTTCCGAATCGACTGCGACGAGGCCTTGCCGGTGGAGATGTTGTAGAAGACGTCCGCACCCGACTTCGAGAGGTTGATGAGCTGGGAATCGACGGTCGGATCGGTCAGATCGTAGGTCTGCTCCATGATCACCTTTGCGGTGCCGCCGGCATCTTCCAGAACCTTCTTGAAGGGGCCGAGGAAGTCACGGCCGAAATCGTCGTTCTGGTAGAGGATGCCGACCTTGGCGTTCGGCTTCACGCTGACGACGTGCCGCGCCAGGATGCGCGCCTCGGTCGGATAGAGTGGCAGGCCCGCCATCGTCCATTTGAACTCTTTCGGGTTATTCCACTTCGACGCGCCGGTGTTGAGCAGCAGCTGCGGCACGCCCTTCGAGTTCAGGTATTTGTGCACGGCGGTCTGCGGCGCGGTGCCGAGCGAACCGTAGAGCGCGAGCACCTCCTCCTGCTCGACCAGGCGCCGCGTTGCCTCGACGCATTTCGGCGCGCTGTAGGCATCGTCCATGGTGAGGAATTTCACCTTGCGTCCGTTGATGCCGCCCTTCTCGTTCAGCATCTGGAAATAGGCTTCGCCGATGCGCCCGAGCACGCCGTAGAGCGAGCCGGGGCCGGAATGCGGCACGGTCTGCCCGATCTTGATCTCGGTGTCGCTGGCGCCGGCATCGTATTTCTTCTCCGCGGCCCAGACGTAGGGCGCGGGCAAGGTGGATGCCGCGATGGTGGCGAGCGCTGCGGCGCTGAAATCGCGCCGCGATGGATTCCTGGTCATTATTTGTTTCTCCCTAGCGAGGACATTGTGCTGGCATCGCCGCACGGCTCGCAAGTGGGAAGTCACGGCTTTGCGTCGCAATGACGCTTAAAGCGCCGCGTATAGCGCCTAGACTCAAGTTTTCTCGGCGACCGCGACGAGGCCGCGCACCGGCTCGTTGTTCTCGATGCGTGGCGAGGCCTGCTCCAACGTGAGGAGCTTCAGGCCGGCCTTCGCCATCGCATCGCGCACATATTCCGCCGAATGGGCATAGCGCAGGCCTTCGCCGAGAACGATGCCGCTGCCGTCGTGGGTCTCCAGCGTGAACGCAAGCACGCCACCGGGCGCAAGCACGCGCCTGGCTTCGCCGAGCACCGGGGCGAGATCGGGGAGATAGACGAACGCGTCCGCTGCGACGACGAGGTTTGCACTCGAGTCACTCCTGGCGCGCAGGCCTTCGATCATGTCGGCGATTTCGAGCTCGGCATAGAGGCCCGTTGCGCGCGCCTCCTTGACCATGCCGGGCGACAGATCGATGCCGATGAACTGGTCGACCTGTTTTGCGAAGGCGGCGGCCGCGAGCCCCGTACCGCAGCCGAGATCAATGGCGCGCTTGAAGAGGGCAGGCTTCTTCGCGGCGACGCGGGCAGCCACCACCGCCTTGAAGATCAGCGACGGGGCGCGATAGCCGAGATCGTTGATCAGCACGTGCTCGAAGCGCGGCGCGTATTGATCGAACAAGGCCTGCACATAGGCCTTGGGCATCTCGGACAATTGCGCGTCGCCGAGCCGTATCAGATGCAAATGGGCGCCATGCTGATCGCTTGGATCGGACTCGCGCGATTTGCGAAAGGCCGCAATGGCCTTGTCGCGCTCGCCGAGTTGCGCGCGGATTTCGCCGAGCGTGAACCAGGCCGAGGTGAAATTCGGCGCAAGCTCGATGGTCTGCTCCAGCAGATCGGCCGCGGCCGCCAGATCGCCCTTGAGCTGGAGGTCGCGCGCGAACTCGAAGCGGCGGTCGGCCATGAGATCGCCGGAAGTCAGGAACAGGCGCAGGGGCATTGGGGAACCAGGGAACGAAGCGGTGATGACTCGAAGATGCGGGGTCGCAACCTATATAACAGGCATGCGTCCGCAAGACATCCTGCTGCCCGTTGCCGCCGGCCTATGCTGCAAGCCGGGCGGCTTCCATATCGACCCTGTCCGCCCGGTCGAGCGGGCCGTGATCACCCACGGCCATTCCGATCATGCCCGCGCCGGCCACGGCGCGGTGCTGGCGACGCAGGAAACGCTGGACATGATGCGGCTGCGCTATGGCGAGAATTTCGCCGGCTCGATGCAGGCGATCCGTTATGGCGAGGAGATCCGGCTCGGCGATGTCCGCGTCAAGTTTCACCCGGCCGGCCATGTGCTCGGATCGGCGCAGGTCGCAGTCACCTGCAAGGACACCTGCATCGTCGCCTCCGGCGACTACAAGGATGCGCCCGATCCGACCTGCACGCCGTTCGAGCTGGTATTCTGCGACGTCTTCATCACCGAGGCGACGTTTGGCCTGCCGGTGTTTCGTCATGGCGATGCGGCCGACGAGATCAAGAAGCTGCTGGCGTCGGTGACGCTGTTTCCGGAGCGCGCGCATCTCGTCGGCGCCTATTCGCTCGGTAAGGCGCAGCGCGTGATCGCGCTGCTGCGCCAGGCGGGTTACGACGCTCCGATCTATCTGCACGGCGCGATGGAGAAGATCACGCATTACTACCAGAGCCGCGGGATCGAGCTCGGCGAGTTGCGGCCGGTCAAGGGCGTCAAGAAGGCGGCACTTGCCGGCACCATCACGCTGGCGCCGCCCTCCGCGACGTCCGATCTCTGGACCCGGCGGTTTCCCGATCCCGTCACGGCATTCGCCTCCGGCTGGATGCGGGTGCGCGCCCGCGCGCGGCAACGCGGCATCGAGCTGCCGCTGGTGATTTCGGATCACGCCGATTGGGACGGCCTCACCGCCACGATCGCGGCGACCGGCGCTGGCGAGATCTGGGTCACCCACGGCCAGGAAGACGCGCTGGTGCATTGGTGCCAAAGCAAGGGCTTGCGGGCACGGCCGCTCGATCTGGTCGGCTACGGCGACGAGGAGGAGACCGAGACGCCCCTCGCTGACGAGGCGGACGCATGAACCGCTTCGCCGAACTTCTCGACCGCCTCGCCTACGAGCCCGGCCGCAACAACAAGCTGCGGCTGATCACCGGCTATTTTCGCGAGGTCGCCGATCCCGATCGCGGCTACGCGCTGGCCGCGCTGACCGGCGCCCTGAGTTTCAAGCACGCCAAGCCCGCGCTGATCCGCGACCTGATCGCGTCGCGCACCGACCCGGTGCTGTTCGGGCTCAGTTACGACTATGTCGGTGATCTCTCGGAAACGGTGGCGCTGATGTGGCCGAGGCGGGGGCTCGGTAATGGCGAGTCTTTGCCGAGCCACCCCTCTCCCCAACCCTCCCCCACAAGGGGGGAGGGAGCGCAGTTGCGCGCGCCGCTGTCGGTGAGCACGACAACTAACAGCGATTCCCAAAGTGATCGACGCACGAGCCTCACCGTTCCCTCCCCCCTTGTGGGGGAGGGTCAGGGAGGGGAGTACCGCGGGCGAGATGCCAATGAATCCGCTCACCCAGCCAACCACAACAACCCACCGCCGCCGACGCTGACCGAGGTCGTCACCACGCTGCGCACGCTCGGCAAGACCGAGCTGCCGAAGCAACTCGAGCGCTGGCTCGACGAGCTGGATGAGACCGGCCGCTGGGCGCTGTTCAAGCTCGTCACCGGCGCGTTGCGCATCGGCATCTCCGCGCGGCTCGCCAAGACCGCGGCCGCGGCACTCGGCGACAAGGACCCGCATGAGGTCGAGCTGATTTGGCCGGGTCTCGCCCCACCCTATCTCGATCTGTTCGCCTGGCTGGAAGGCCGCGGCGACAAGCCGGTCAATCGCGATCCCGCCCCGTTTCGCCCGGTGATGCTGGCGCATGCGATCGAGGACACCGATTTCGCCGCGCTCGATCCCGCCGAGTACATCGCCGAATGGAAATGGGACGGCATCCGCGTGCAGGCGGTCGCCGGCCGCGACGAGCACGGCCACATCGCCGCGCGGCTCTATTCGCGCACCGGCGAGGATATCACGGGCAGCTTTCCGGACCTCGTGCCATCGTTGCGGCTACCCGGCGCCATCGACGGCGAGCTTCTGATCCTGCGCGAAGGGCGCGTGCAGAGTTTCAACGTTCTGCAACAGCGGCTCAACCGCAAGGTCGTGTCTCCGAAGCTGATCAAGGAGTTTCCGATTCATCTGCGCGCCTACGACCTGCTCGGCGACGACGAGAACGATTTGCGCGAGCTGCCTTTTGCGGAGCGCCGCGAACGGCTGGAGACCTTTATCGGCAAGCTCGACGATCCCCGCATCGATCTCTCGCCCACGGTGCCGTTCGCAAGCTGGGACGCACTCACCGCCGCACGCGCCGATCCCGCGAGCGCCGGTGCGGGCGAGGACGCGGACGCCGTCGAGGGCGTGATGCTGAAGCGGCGCGATGCACCCTATCTGCCGGGACGGCCGAAGGGACAGTGGTGGAAGTGGAAGCGCGATCCGCACATCATCGACGCCGTGCTGATGTATGCGCAGCGTGGCCACGGCAAGCGCTCGTCCTACTATTCCGACTACACCTTTGGCGTTTGGACCGCAGGCGCGGGCAGCGACGAGCTGGTGCCGGTCGGAAAAGCCTATTTCGGCTTCACTGACGAGGAGCTACTCCAGATCGACCGTTTCGTGCGTCGCAACACCACGGAAAAATTCGGCCCCGTCCGCCACGTCGTGCACGAGCCGGACAAGGGGTTGGTGCTGGAGGTCGCCTTCGAGGGGTTGCAGCGCTCGCCGCGGCACAAATCCGGCGTCGCGATGCGCTTTCCCCGCATCAGCCGGCTGCGCTGGGACAAGCCGCCGCGGGAGGCCGACCGGCTGGAAACGCTGGAAAAGATGCTGAAAGCGGAGGCGGCGGAGGCATGAAGGCGCACGATCGCGCCCCGAAGTCGGTGAGCCCCCTCGCCCGCTTGCGGGAGAGGGCTGGGGAGAGGGTGTCTCCGCAACGGGACAATCCCCCAGAGGCGAGAACCCTCACCCGGCGCTCCGCGCCGACCTCTCCCGCAAGCGGGCGAGGTTGCACCGAACCAGCGGCACGATCGCCTACAACCGAAGCGCCCCAGCGCTACCCGAATTAAAATCCCGTAAGCCGATTGACGCCCCGTTGCAGGTTCCCCATGTCCCCCGCCGTGCCCTATGATAGGGTCGAATCCCCTGAGGAGTTTGAGATGGTCCAAGACGTCAGAGATTTGCCGGCCGGCCGCAGTGACGGCCTGCACCGCTTTCTCGGCGGCTCGCCGCTGGCGGTCGCGTTTCGCCTGGTCCTGCTCTCGATCCTCGTCGGCGTCGTGCTGGCGGCGATCGGCTTCGACCCCTGGAATATCATCTTAAGCATTCGTCTTCTGTTCCAGCGTTTGTGGGATCTCGGCTTCGATACCGTGAACTGGCTGTGGCGCTACTTCCTGCTCGGCGCCGTCATCGTGATTCCGATCTGGCTGCTGATGCGCGTTTTCGGCGCACCGCGCAGGTAAAGGATTTGGGAGCGAGCCGCCGATGCAATTGCGCTTTGTCGGCTGCGGCGACGCCTTCGGATCCGGTGGCAGGCTCAACACCTGCTTCCACGTCTCGGGGCGCGAAGCCAACTTCCTGATCGATTGCGGCGCGTCGGCTCTGCCGGCGCTGAAGCGACTCGAGATCGACCGCAATGACATCGATCTCATCCTGATCACGCATTTCCACGGCGACCATTTTGCCGGGCTGCCGTTCTTTCTGCTCGACGCGCAATTCTCGCGGCGGACGCGGCCGCTCACGATCGCCGGCCCCAAAGGCATCGAGACGCGGCTGCGTGAGGTGATGGAGGCGCTGTTCGAGCACTCCTCCAAGACGAAACAGCGCTTCGAGCTGTCCGTCGTCGAGCTCGCGCCGGAGCAGAGCCAAAGCTTCGGCGCGGTGACGGTGACGCCCTATCGGGTCGTGCACGGCGAATCCGGCGGACCGTTCCTCGCCTATCGCCTCGAAGCCGAGGGCCGCACGCTGGCCTACAGCGCCGACACCGAATGGACGGAGACGCTCATTCCGCTGGCGCATGGCGCGGACCTTTTCATCGCCGAAGCCTATATGTACGAGAAGGTGGTCAAGAATCATCTCAGCCTGAAGACCTTGGAACAGCATCTTCCCGAAATCGGCGCAAAACGCCTTGTCCTCACCCATATGAGCGAAGACGTGCTGTCGCGCCTCGACGAGATCGCGCATCTCGCCGCCGAAGACGGCATGGTGCTCGTGTTCTGACATGCACGCACCCGTTCACTTGAAGATCGGCTCCCGTCAGGTCTTCGCCATCGCAGGCCCGGCTATGATCGCGAACCTCACCACGCCACTGATCGGCGTGGTCTCGACCACCGCGATCGGACGGCTGGACGACGCCGCGCTGCTCGGCGGCGTCGCCATCGCGTCCGTCATCTTCGATTGCCTGTTCTGGCTGTTCGGCTTCCTGCGCATGAGCACGCTCGCCTTCACGGCGCAGGCGCTCGGCGCCGGCGAGACGCGCGAGCTGACCGCGATCCTGGTGCGCGGCTTCATCGTCGCCGGCCTGATCGGCGTAGCACTGATCGCGCTGCAACTGCCGCTGGCCGCCGTGCTGTTCGACCTGATGGGGGGCAGCGAAGGCGTCACGCGGGCAGCGAAGACCTATTTCGTGATCCGGATCTGGTCGGCGCCACTGGCGCTCGCCAATTACGTCATCCTCGGCTGGCTGGTCGGCCAGGCCCGCGCCAATCCCGCGCTCGCCCTCCAGGTTGTCATCAATCTCGTCAACGCGGCGGCAACGATTTTGCTGGTGCTGGTCTACGATACCGGTATCGCGGGTGCAGCGATCGCAGCGGTGCTGTCTGAAGCGGCCGGATTCGGGCTCGGCATGATCGTCTGCCGCCGCTATGCGGTCAGCGGGTTCGCGGTGCCGTACGCAGAGCTGTTCGACCGGGCCAAGCTGATGCGGCTGCTGGCGGTGAATTCCGACATCCTGATCCGAACCGCGGCGCTGATCGCGGTGTTCCTGTTCTTCACCGCCAAGGGCGCGCGCTCCGGCGACGTCACGCTGGCCGCCAATTCGGTGCTCAACAATTTTCTGCTGGTCAGCGCCTTCTTCCTAGATGGTCTTGCGAACGCAGCCCAGCAGCTTTGCGGCCGCACGCTCGGCGCGCGCGACGCCAGGGGATTTGCGGATTCGACCCGGCTGGTGCTGCTATGGGGGCTCGGCTTCGCTCTGGTCGTGTCCGCGCTGTTCGCGCTGTTCGGGCCGAACTTGATCGATTTCATGACGGCGAGCGAAGCCGTCCGTCGCGGCGCACGGGAATTCCTGCCGTTCGTGGTTCTCGCGCCCATTCCCGGCGTGTTCGCCTTCGGCTTCGACGGCATCTATATCGGCGCGACCTGGGCGCGCGAGATGCGCAATCTGATGCTGGCCTCGCTCGCGATCTTCCTCGCCACATGGTGGGCGCTGCAATCGTTCGGCAATGCCGGGCTGTGGAGCGCGCTGATCGCCTCCTACGTCTCGCGCGGCGGCTTGCAGGCCGCGCGCTATCCTGCGCTGTACCGGAAGACGTTTCCGAAATCGTAGCTCTCGTGTCCCGGACGCGCTGCAGCGTGAAACGCTGCTGCGCAGAGCCGGGACCCAGAATGCCGCGACATGGGCCCCGGATCAGCAGCGCACCGCTACGCGCTGCGCTGCATCCGGGGCACGAGACCGCCTCACATCCCCGGCCAGTCTTCCGCCGTCAGCGTGGCGGCGTCGGTGCCGACGATCTCGGAGAGAGAATCCCGCCCCGTGCGCAACAACGTCGAGGCGAGGTCGCGCTTGATCTCATCGACGAGGCCGAGGCCCTTGTAGACCAGCGAGGAATAGAGCTGGATCAGGCTCGCCCCGGCGCGGATTTTCGTCAGCGCGGCACCGCCCGAATCCACGCCGCCGACACCGATCAGCGGAAATGCGCCCTCGACGCGCACATAGGTCTCGGCGACCATCCGCGTCGACAGCCGGAACAGCGGCCGGCCGGACAGGCCGCCCTGCTCCTTCGCGCGCATTTCCTCGCGCAGCGTGCTCGGCCGCGCGATCGTGGTGTTCGACACGATCATGCCGTCGACCCGGCGCGAGCGCGCGACCTGCACGACGTCGTCGAGCTGGGCGAGGCTGAGATCGGGCGCGATCTTGAGCAGCACCGGCGTGTCGCCGGCGCTCTGCCGCGCCCGCTCGCGCGCATCGATCACCCTGGCGAGGAGATCGTCGAGCAGCGCGCCTTCCTGCAGATTGCGCAGGCCCGGCGTGTTCGGCGAGGAGACGTTGACGGTGAAATAGCTCGCGACCGGCGCAAAGGTCTCGATCAGCCTGACGTAATCATTGACGCGATCGGGTGAATCCTTGTTGGCGCCGACATTGACGCCGACGATGCCGCCGTGCTGCGCGCGCGCCGCGAGCCGGCGCAGTGCGGTCTCCGCGCCGTCATTGTTGAAGCCCATGCGGTTGATCACGGCCTCGTCGCGCTCCAGACGAAACAGCCGCGGTCGCGGATTGCCGCTTTGCGGTTTCGGCGTCACCGAGCCGATCTCCACGAAGCCGAAGCCGAGCCGCAGCAGCGCATCCGGCACTTCGGCGCTCTTGTCGAAGCCCGCGGCCATGCCGATCGGATTGGGGAAGTTGAGCCCGAACGCACGCACAGCAAGCTTGGGATCGTCAGCATGCGGCTTGCCCGGCGGCAGGAAGCGCAGGCCCTGGATCGCGAGGCGATGCGCATCCTCCGGATCGAGCCAGCGCAACACCGGCAGCGAGAGGGCGTCGAAAGCGCGGATCACGGGGCAAGCTCCGGAACATCGTGGCCGCCGTCGGAGCGCGTGTTGAGGTTCATCACGGCAATCACCGCGCCGATATCGAGCTCGCCATAGAGATGCGGAAACAGCTCCTCATTGCGCGAACGCTCCCAGCGCAATTCGCTGCCGAGCGCGGTGTCGTCGACCTCGACCAGGAACAGCGCGCGCTGCCCGAAAAAATGCTTGCGCAGGGTCTCGGGAACCTGGGCTGCGGTGGAGAAATGGATGAATCCGTCGCGCGAATCGTCCGCGCTGCCGCGGTAGACACCGTCGCGTTCCGCCTCGCGCCAGGCCGAGGCCGGGCAAATTTTGTAGATCTTGACCACCGCTTACGCAGCCCTGTTTGCTCGTTGAGTCTTTTGGGGTTTTTGGGTCGTGCGGGTCCCTGCAACCCGGGCGCGACCGTAATGGCCGCCCCTTCCGAACTCAAGACTTAGAGCCCTTTCCGTTCCGATGAAATCGAAGCGGGCTCCAGATTCCTGTTTTGACGCGTTTCCCGGCGCGAACCGGTATCCTCCTGGCTTGAAAACACGCTCACCGCGCCCCTTGCGCGAAAAGCGGAAAACCGATTGATTTGAGGATAGTTTTCCTGAGTTGCGACGGGCTGGACCTTCCATGGTCAGACAGGCCAAAGCGCAGAGGATGCTCTCTCACGACCAGATCTGGGGCGCGCTGGATCGGCTGGCGGAGCGTGCCGGCCTGTCACCGTCCGGCCTCGCCAAGCGCGCCGGGCTCGATCCAACCACCTTCAACAAGTCCAAGCGCGTCACCTCCGACGGCCGCGAGCGCTGGCCCTCGACCGAATCGATCGCGAAAGCGCTGGCGGCGGCAGATTCCTCGATCGACACCTTTGCCAGGCTGGTCGGCGACGAGGCGGGCGGCGGCCGCTCGGTGCCGCTGCTCGGCTTCGCGCTGGCGAGCGCGAGCGGCGCCTTCGACGAGTCCGGCTTTCCCACCGGTAAGGGCTGGACCGAATTTGCCCTTCCCGCCGCCGAGGGCAACCACAGCTTCGCGCTGCAGATGTCCGGCGAAGCGCTTGCGCCCGCCTATCGCGACGGCGACATCATCCTGGTCACGCCCGGCGCGCCGATCCGAAAAGGGGATCGCGTGGTGGTGAAGAGCAAGGCGGGCGCGGTGACGGTGGCGACGCTGAAGCGCCGCACGGCAAAGGCTGTGGATTTGCAGCCGCTCGATGCGACGCAGGTCGAGCGGACGATGGCAGCGAGCGAGCTGGCGTGGATCGCAAGGATCGTGTGGGCAAGCCAGTGAGGAAATAGGTTGCGCGATACACTCAGTGTCGTCCCGGCGAAGGCCGGGACCCATAACCACAGGGAGAAGTTTGGCGAAAACTCATAGTTGAGCCTTCGGTACGAAGACCGCCATTCCCCGATAGATCACGCGGTACGGGTCCCGGCCTTCGCCGGGACGACGTTGTGGAAACATCCCGTTCCTACAACACCGCTACGCACTCCGCGCCAGCGCGCCGTCGATCATGTTCACCGCGTTCTGCACGCCATACACCGCGACAAAGGAGCCGAAGCGCGGGCCCTTTTCCTGGCCGAGCAGCACCTGGTAGAGCATGTTGAACCAGTCGAGTGTCACGCCGGGACGGCCGTCCTTGCCCTTCTTGACCTGGTCGAGGAACGGCTCGCGGCGGCCGATCTCGTAGACGACGTTCTGGATGTCCTCGGCCGATGCGTCCTGCGGAAGCTGCGATAGCGCGTCGCGCAGATCCTGTAACGCCGCGCGCTCGGTCTCGGTCGGCTCGCGGAACGTCTTCGTCGGCGCGACGAAGTCGCGATAATAGTTGATGGCATAGCCGACCATCGCATCGAGCTTGGGATGCGTTTGCGGGCTCACGCCGGGCCGGTAGCGGCCAATGAAACCCCACAGCGTCTCGGCATTCTCCGCATTCGACGACGACACCAGCGTCAGCAAGAGCTGGAACGTGACGGGCATGTCGAACTTCGGCGGATGGCCGCTGTGAACATGCCAGACCGGATTGCCGAGCTGCTGCCTGGCGTCCTGCTTGGCAAAGCCGTCGATGAACTGCTGGTAGTCGTCGACGTTGCGCGGGATGACGTCGAAATACAGCCGCTTGGCCGCCTTCGGCTCGCGATACATGAACAGCGACAGCGATTCCGGCGAAGCGTAGCGCAGCCATTCGTCGATGGTGAGGCCGTTGCCCTTCGACTTCGAGATCTTCTGGCCCTTGTCGTCGAGGAAGAGCTCGTAGTTGAAGCCCTCCGGCGGCGTGGCGCCGAGCGCCCTGGCGATCGCTCCGGAGAGCTTGACCGAGTCGATCAAATCCTTGCCGGCCATCTCGTAGTCGACGCCGAGCGCGACCCAGCGCATCGCCCAGTCGGCCTTCCACTGGCACTTGACGTTGCCGCCGGTGACGGGCGTCTCGACTTCCTGGTTGGTATCGGGATCGAGATAGGTCACCGTGCCGGCCGCAACGTCGCGGCGGATCATCGGCACCTGCAGCACGACACCCGTGGTCTTGCTGATCGGGAGGAACGGCGAATAGGTCGCGCGGCGATCGGGTCCGAGCGTCGGCAGGATGATCGCCATCACCTTGTCGTAGGCAGCTAACATCTTGAGCAGCGTCGCGTCGAATCGGCCGGACGTATAGTAGTCGGTCGAGCTCGCGAATTCGTAGTCGAAGCCGAAATGATCGAGGAAGGCGCGCAGCCGCGCATTGTTGTGGTGCCCGAACGACGGATACTCGTTGGAGAACGGATCCGGCACGCGCGTCAGCGGCTTGCCGAGATGCGCGGCCAGCATCTCCTTGTTGGGGACGTTGTCGGGCACTTTCCGAAACCCGTCCATGTCGTCGGAGAACGCGAGCAGGCGCGTCTTGATCTTGTTCTCGGTCAGCACATGAAAGGCGTGCCGCACCATCGAGGTGCGCGCGACCTCGCCGAAGGTGCCGATATGCGGCAGGCCCGATGGCCCGTAGCCGGTCTCGAACAGCACCTCGTCCTTCGGGCTTTTCTTCAGCCGCGCGACAATGGCCTTCGCCTGCTCGAACGGCCAGGCGTTGGATTGTTCGGCGAGCGCACGCAGATCGCTCGGGTTCGCGGCAAGATCAATAACGGACATCTAAGGGGCCTCCGGGCCGCGGAAAATAGCGATTTCCGGGCAGAATGCAATTTTGCGGAGTGGGCAACCGCACCCACCGTCATTGCGAGCGAAGCGAAGCAATCCAGAATCTTTCCGCAGAAGCAGTTTGGATTGCTTCGTCGCTACGCTCCTCGCAATGACGACGAGGAGGCAGCGAAGCTAAAACGGGCTCACCGAGAAGTACCGCAGCCACAAATCAGTGTAGCGGCCCTTTTCCCAGACGCGGAACATCGCCCAGTTCAGGGCCTGGCGCAGCACGTCGTTGCCCTTGCGCACGGCGATGCCGATGCCTTCGCCGAAGAAACGGCTCTCGACGAAGGGGCCGCCGGAGAAGGCGCAGCAATCGCCGGAATCGGTGCCGTTGATCCAGAACGCGAGCGCGATGGCGTCGCCGAAGATGAAATCGACCTCGCCCTTGCGCAAGGCGCCGCGCATGGCGTCGTCGTTGGGATAGGGGTGCAGCTCGGCGTCGGTGAACATCGCCTTGAGATAGGCTTCATGCGCGGAGCCGGCGATGACGCCGACCTTCTTGCCCTCGAGATATTCAGGCCGGATCTCCGGCATCACCGCGTCCTTGCGCGAAGCGAAGCGCGCCGGCACGCGGTAATAGGGATCGGTGAAGTCGACCCGGGCGCGGAGCTGCGGGCTCACCGCCATCGAGGCGATGATGGCGTCGCCCCGGTTGGAGGCGAGCGCATCGACCAGCGTCTCGAAGCGGCGCATCTGCACCGTGCAGGTGACCTTGATCTCCTCGCACAGCGCGCGGGCGAAATCGACGTTGAAGCCGGCCGGATTGCCGTCGGCGCCGGTGTAGTTGAACGGCGGATAGTCGGTCTCGGTCAGGAAGCGGATCACGGTCAGGCGCGACAGGTCCGGCCGTTCCGGCCGCCGCCGCGGGTCCCAGAAGCCCGGTACGGCCTGGGGAGCGGCTTGCGGCGCGACCTGAGGTGAGGCTTGCGGCGCCGCTGGGGGCTGCTTGGCCGGGGCCTGCGCCTTGGCGCCAGGCAGGCCCGCGAGCAGGCCAACGCCGACGACCAGCCCGGTCAGCAAGCCACGGGCGGATTTGGACGATTTCGCCTGTTGCGATGGGGCCATCGGCTGAAAATGAACGAATTTCGTTGGGATCGGAGGGCCTTATAGCCCATCCGGCCGGGAACGCGAGCGCGGATTGCGGCTAATAGGAGCCTACAGATACCGCTTCAACTCCACCGCGGCCTCTTCCGGCGTGCGCTTCAGGTTGAACGGCGAGACGAAGCGGCCGTCGCGGTCCATCAGATAGATCAGCGCGGTGTGGTCCATGGTGTAGTCGCCGTCCTTGGTCGGGACCTTCTTGGCATAGACCCGGTAGGACTTGATGACGTTGGCGATTGCGTCGGGATCGCCGCTGAGGCCTTCGAGGTGGGGATCGAAGCTCGACAGATAGTCCTTCATCGCGGCCTGCGTATCGCGCTCGGGATCGACCGAGATGAAGACGGCATTGACCTTGTCGGCGTCCTTGCCCATCGCACGCAGCACCTCCGAGATCTCGAACAGCGAGGTCGGGCAGACATCGGGGCAATGGGTGTAGCCGAAGAAGATCAGGGTCGGCTTGCCCTTCAGGTTCTTGTCGGTGACGGCCTTGCCGTTCTGGTCGGTGAGCTGGAACGGGCCGCCGATCGCGGCCGGCTGCGCCACCTTGCTGACCCCGCCCATGGCCCAGAATACGATCAAGAGCCCGAGGACGAGGCTTGCGGCGAAGGCGGTCGCGATCACCAGCGGACGGGCGGCGGAGCTCATGGGCGGAAAATTTCCTGTCGCAGGTCAGAAGCAGGCGGCAAAGCCGGTCCTGATCATTTCGAAGAACACCTGGCTGCCGTAGTGGAACCAGAGCACGAGCGCGCCGAGCACGACCAGGCCGCCGACGCCAGCACCCGCCAACAGCAGCACGACCGGCATCCGGCCGGCAGTGGGCGAATTGTCCGATACGGGATGGGCGGGGTGCAGTGGTTGAGCCATGACAACGATCGGGGTGAAGGCCGGAGTTCCCGAGCGTTCAGATAAGCTTTGACCCGCCTGCGGGCAAGGCGCCGCTGGCTGGCAAACAATCCCGTCAGGCCGAGGATGTCAGTGCAGGAGCTGGCCCCGGGCGGATTCGAGCCGGTCCGCTTGCGGGAGTGGCCCGCGCGACGGCTTGTTGGTCGAGGCCTGCGCGTCCAGGTAGCAGGGCTTGTACATGGCCTGGAGCTGCTTGCCCTTCAGGAACAGCATGTGCGGAGTGAGGCCGCCGCGCTGCATGATCCAGCGCTTCACCTGCGACGGATACATCGCATAGAGCATCTGGGTTGCTTCGGAATTGGTGACGGCGCGGCCGTTGCTGCCGAAATCCCACGCGGCGTGGAAGCCCAGCGTGGCGTGCGAGGTCACACAGATCCGGTCGGACGGGATGGCGCCGAGGACGATGGTGCAGGCCGAGGCGCAGAGACCGTCGATGATGACGGTGTCACCGGACTGGCGCAGGTCCTGGTACTTGTCGACGTAGGTTCCGATCCGGCCGCCGCGGTCATCCGCGATCCGAACCACCGCGTGAGAAGCCCCCATGCCCGCGATCAGGAGAACCGCCGCGAGCAACCCCGTCAGAAACTTCATTGTCCCCCGCCCCCAGTCGAATTCGAATCTGCGTGTCAGGTGGTGATGCCCTGCTAGGGTCTGTCGTAACCGCGGTTTTGTCTAGGCATGCCGGCTCGGTCAAAACAAATTCAAATCCAGTGTTGCGCCGGCGCTGCACTCAGACGGACTTTATCCCGAAGTGGAACAAGTTAACGATGTCTTACGCGCCATACTCTTGATCTCAGTTGCAACCGGCGGCTTCAATCCCGGGCAACTACAGGGGGGAACCTGTGGAGGGGGAAACACATGGAGGGGGAAGCACATGGCCGAACAAATGGCTGAAGAGACTGACGTCATCGTTGTCGGCGCCGGACTGTCGGGCCTCGTGGCCGCAACCGAGATCGCGGACGCCGGCAAGCGCGTGATCGTGGTCGATCAGGAGGGCGAGCAGTCGCTCGGCGGCCAGGCGTTCTGGTCGTTCGGCGGATTGTTCCTGGTTAATTCGCCGGAGCAGCGCCGGCTCGGCATCAAGGATTCCTTCGACCTTGCGATGCAGGACTGGCTCGGCACCGCCGGCTTCGACCGCGACGAGGATTTCTGGCCGCGGCAATGGGCCGAGGCCTATGTGGCGTTCGCGGCCGGCGAGAAGCGCGCCTGGCTGCGCGCGATGGGCCATCGCATCTTCCCTGTGGTCGGATGGGCCGAGCGCGGCGGCTATGACGCGATGGGTCACGGCAATTCGGTGCCGCGCTTTCATGTCACCTGGGGCACCGGGCCCGGCATCGTCGAGCCGTTCGAACGCCGCGCGCGCGAGGCCGTCAGAAGCGGCCGGCTGAGCTTCAGGTTCCGCCATCGCGTCGATGCGCTCTCGATCACCAACGGCACGGTGGAGGGCGTCGGCGGCGCCATTCTCGCCGCCGACAATGTCGAGCGCGGCAAGAGCTCATCGCGCAATGTCGTCGGTGAGTTTGCGTTGAAGGCGCAAGCCGTGATCGTGGCGTCCGGCGGCATCGGCGGCAATCACGAGCTGGTGCGGCAGAATTGGCCGAAGCGGCTCGGCGCGCCGCCGAAATTCATGATCTCAGGCGTGCCCGAGCATGTCGACGGCCGCATGATCGGCATCACCGAGACATCAGGCGCGCGGCTGATCAACCGCGACCGCATGTGGCATTATGTCGAAGGCATCCAGAACTGGTCACCGATCTGGCCGCGCCACGGCATCCGCATCCTGCCCGGACCCTCCTCGATGTGGTTCGACGCCACCGGCACGCGCTTGCCTGCGCCTCTCTTCCCCGGCTCCGACACGCTCGGCCAGCTCCAATACATCATGTCCACCGGGTACGATTATTCCTGGTTCATCCTGACCCAGAGCATCATCAAGAAGGAGTTTGCGCTGTCGGGATCGGAGCAGAACCCCGACCTCACCGGCAAGAGCTGGCGCATGACGATCAAGCGCGCCACCAACAAGGGCGCGCCGGCGCCGGTGGAAGCGTTCAAAAGCCATGGTGTCGACTTCATCGTGCGCGACAAGATCGAGGATCTCGTTGCGGCCATGAACAAGCTGGCCGGCAGCGACCTCCTCAAGCTCGAGCACATCAGGATGCAGATCGAGGCGCGCGACCGGGAGATCGCCAACCCTTACGTCAAGGATGCGCAGGTGATGAACATCCACAATGCGCGGCGCTATATCGGCGACAGGCTGATCCGCACCGCCTCCCCTCACCGTATCCTCGATCCCGCGCAAGGGCCGCTGATCGCGGTCAAGCTCAACATCCTCACCCGCAAGACCTTGGGCGGTTTCGAGACCGACCTCTCTTCGCGCGTGTTCGGCGACGAGGGCAGCGTCATCCCCGGCCTCTATGCGGTGGGCGAAGCCGCCGGCTTCGGCGGCGGCGGCGTGCACGGCTATCGCTCGCTGGAAGGCACATTCCTCGGCGGCTGCCTGTTCTCGGGCCGCAATGCGGGCCGCGCCGCGGCGCAGGCGGTGGGCTAGATCATGCGGCGGCGGATGCGCATCGCGGCGTTTGTTGCGGCATTGGCCGCCGCCTCGGGCGCGTCCGCCGATACGATCGACATCGACGGCGTGAAGCGGTCCTACGCTGTGCAACTGCCGGCGAAGCGGCTCGTGCCGCTCGTGGTCGTGCTGCATGGCAAGACCCAGCGCGGCGCCGACATGATGACGCGGACGGCGTGGCCGCAGGTCGCAAAGCGCGAAGGGTTTGCCGTGGTGTTTCCCGATGGCCTCAACCACGCATGGGCCGATGCGAGGACCAAGGCGGGACCGGCGCTCCGTGGCCCGCCCGCGGGCACCGACGACGTCGCCTTCATCGCAAAGCTCGTCGAGAAGCTGGTGGCGAGCGGCACCGCCGACCCTCGCCGCGTTTATGTCACCGGCATCTCCAACGGCGGCGCCATGGCGATGACGCTGGTCTGCGCCCGCGCTGATCTGTTTGCTGCCGGCGCGAGCGTGAGCATGAATCTCACCGATGAGACGGCAGTCACATGCCATCCGTCGCGGCCGCTGCCGATGCTGCTGATGAACGGCACGGCCGATCCGCTGGTCCCCTACGAGGGCGGCCGCGGATCGAGCTATTATGCCGCAGACGGGTTCTGGTCCACCGACGAGACGCTTGCGTTCTGGCGCAAGCTCAACGGCTGCGAGACCGACAATGCCGACACGACCGATTTGCCCGACAGGGCGCCCGCAGACCAGTCCACGGTGACACGGATTTCCTCGCGCTGTCCTGGGGGGCACGACGTCGTGCTTTATCGCATCAATCAAGGCGGTCACCGCATGCCCGGATTTTCGCCGGATGCCCGCTTCCCGAAGGTCGCCGCCAGCTTGCTCGGATCGCAGAACGGCGACATCGACGCCGCCGAGACAATCTGGACGTTCTTCGGCCAGTTTCCTTGAAGCGCGATGCATGCATAGCCACCGATGCATGCGTGCCCGGCAACGCATGCGTGCCCGGGGTGGCACGGACAAGGCCGCTGCGCTAGACAGGGCCGCCATTCGAAGGAGACCCCAATGAGCATTCAGCGTCTTGAAACCGGCCCGCGCATGAGCCAGGTCGTCGTGCACGGCAACACCGTCTATCTCGCCGGTGTCGTCGCCAACAACGCCGCCGGCGAAAGCGTGACGAAGCAGACCCAGGACATCCTGGCGACCATCGACAGCCATCTCGCCAAGGCCGGCACTGACAAGTCCAAACTTCTTTCGGCCACGATCTACATCACCGACATGAAGACGTTTGGCGAGATGAACGCGGTGTGGGACGCCTGGGTCTCGCCCGGCAACACACCGGCACGCGCCACCGTCGAAGCCAAGCTCGCGGCAGCACAATACACCGTCGAAATCATGGTCACGGCGGCGAAGTAAGTTCGCGACGACATTTGCGCGCGCTTGTCGGCGCATGATCCGATCGGGAAACCGCTTCACACTTTCCCGGATTATGCGCATGACCTCCGAGGTAATCGATCAGCGCGCGCAAACCTTCGATAGTCAGGTCAGCCGAACGACACGGCGCCATCGAAGGAGACGACCATGACCGACCCCATCACCATCGCCCGCCGCTACATCGATCTCTGGAATGAACGCGCAGCCGGCCGCCGGCGCGAACTGTTGAGCCAGAACTGGGCGGCGGATGCGAGCTATGTCGATCCCCTCATGAAGGGCGACGGCCATGACGGCGTCGATGCGTTGATCGCAGGCGTGCAGCAGCGCTTCCCCGACTTCAAGTTCAAGCTGATCGGCGAGCCCAACGGCTACGGCGATCATGTCCGCTTCAGTTGGGGCCTTGGTCCCGATGGCATCGATAGTCCGATCAAGGGGACGGATTTCGCCGTACTGAAGGACGGCCGCATCAGGAGCATCACGGGATTTCTGGACCAGGTGCCCGCGGGCGCGTGAGCGCGCGCTGATCGTTGCTGCGCCCACTCACCTTGGGGAGAGGGCGCAGCGGCGCTCGTCGGGCAGGCGCTAGTTGTTCGCGCTGGCGGAATCGTCCATCGCCTTGAAGGCTTCCTCCAGCTGCAGCGAGATCGGCACGTTGAGCCGTTCGCCGGTCGGAAGTCTTGCGGTG
Source organism: Bradyrhizobium sp. MOS002 (assembly GCF_003020115.1). GTDB lineage: Bacteria > Pseudomonadota > Alphaproteobacteria > Rhizobiales > Xanthobacteraceae > Bradyrhizobium. Next base: position 183,692 of record NZ_PYFX01000002.1, on the reverse strand, counting down.
AACCATTTGTTGTAGAGCGGGACGAGGTCGTGGTTGGAGCCGAGCTTGCGGAAGGTGCGATCGACCACCGCCGTCAACTGCGGTTCGCCCTTGCGGAACATGATGCCGTAGGGGTCGTAGGACAGGTAATCGCCGGTGACGCGAAACTTGTCCTGTGCCTTGTGGCGCACGATCAGGCTGGACAGCAGGATGTCGTCGGTCGCGAACGCATCGGACTTGCCGTCGACGAGCATCTGGTACGACTGTTCATGATCGGCACCGACAACGATGGTCAGCCCCAACGAAGACTTCTTGTCGGCCGCCTGGATGGCCTGCTCGTTGGTGGTGCCCTTCGTCACCACGATAGTCTTGCCCTTCAGGTCAGTCAGTGATTGGACGCTGGACGCCTTCGGCACCATCAGCTTGGTGCCGGCGACGAACATCAGCGGTGAGAAAGCGACACGCTTGCCGCGTTCGGCATTGGCCGTGGTCGAGCCGCATTCCAGGTCGATCTTGTTCTGGAGCACGGCGTCGATGCGGTCATCCGAGGTGACCTTGACGTAGGCGATCTTGAGATTGGGATCGTCGACCTCGACGCCGATCTCCTCGACGATAGCCTCGCAGAGCTCGAGGCTGTAGCCGATCGGCCGGTTGGCCTGGTCGAGGAAGGAGAACGGCGGCGAGCTCTCGCGATAGCCGAGCCGCACGGTGTGCGCTGTCTTGATCGCCGACAGCGTCGGGCTAAGCCCTTCGCTGCCACCGGTCTGGGCGGAGGCACCCGTGGCCAGCAGGCATGCTGCCAGCCAGAGGCCGCCCGATATCGCCATTGAAAGGCGCATGATGCACTCCGATCAATGGCCGGCCATCGCAGGCACTTCGCCGGGGATCATGTCACCCGGCACGGCATCGCCCGGTTCAAGCTCGTGCTCGGGCCCGAGCTCGCCTTCCCACTTGGCCACGACCGAGGTCGCGAGCGTGTTGCCGATCACGTTGGTGGCGCTGCGGCCCATGTCGAGGAAGGTGTCGATGCCCATGATCATCAACAGCCCCGCCTCGGGAATGCCGAACTGCGACAGCGTCGAGGCGATCACCACGAGGGAGGCGCGCGGCACGCCGGCAACGCCCTTCGAGGTGATCATCAGGGTCGCCAGCATCGCGAGCTGCGTGCCGAGCGGCATGTCGATGTGATAGCTCTGCGCGATGAAGACGCTCGCGAAGGTGCAGTACATCATCGTGCCGTCGAGATTGAAGGAATAGCCGAGCGGCAGCACGAAGCTCGATATCCGCGATGAGGCGCCGAACTTGTTCAGCCCCTCCAGGGTTTTCGGATAGGCCGCTTCAGAGCTCGCGGTCGAGAACGCGATCATCAGCGGCTCGCGGATCAGCTTCAGCAGATGGGCGTAGCGTGGCCCGATCACGATGAAGCCCACGACCACCAGGATGCCCCACAGCAGCGCGAGCGAGAGATAGAAGCCACCCATGAAGACGATGAGCTTCCAGAGCACCAGCAGGCCGTTCTTCGCAACCGTCGCGGTGATGGCGGCCCAGACAGCGAACGGCGCAAACAGCATCACATAGCCCGTCACCTTGAGCATGATGTGGCCGATGTCGTCGATCAGCGCCAGGATCGGCTTGGAGCGCTCGGGCATCGAGCCCATCGCGACCGAAAAGAACACGGCAAAGATCACGATCTGCAAAATCTCGTTCTGCGCCATCGCATCCGCGATCGAGGTCGGGATCAGATGGGTCAGGAATTTTTCGATCGAGAAGGCGGAAACCGGCAGACCGGTCGACTGCGCCTTGTCAGGCAGCGTACCGGGGAAATTCGCGCCGGGCTGTAGCAGATTGACCATCACGAGACCGAGCATCAGCGAGACGAAAGAGGCGCTGATGAACCAGCCCATGGTCTTGGCGAAGATGCGACCGAGCTTGGAGCCCGAACCCATATGAGCAATGCCGCCGACCAGGGTCGCAAACACCAGCGGCGCGATGATCATCTTGATCAGGCGCAGGAAAATCACGGCGATCAGGTTGATGGACGAGGCCCAGTCGCCCCGTGTGTCGGGCAGGAGATTGTAGATCGCCGCGCCCATGATGATGCCCAGCACCATCGCCACCAGAATGAATTGCGTAAACCTGTTCGACATTGAATACCCCCGCTACATCGGCCGCTTCATGATGTCGCAGATATGACGATGACGCAACACGCTTGGCGTGCGATCGCCGGGCGGATGTTCCCGTTGCGCAACCGGCGCTCGCGATCTAGCCTTCATGCAGCGCACAACGAATGCGGCTTGCACGTTTTTCTTGCGGCAGCTGCATCAATAATCGTCAAACAAGCGAAGGGGAAACATCATGAGTGGCAGCGTCAATCGCCAGATTCTTCTGGTGGAAAAGCCCAGCGGCAAGCTCGGCCCAGAGCACTTCAAGATGGTCGAAGGTGCGATGCCTGAGCCGAAGGACGGCGAGGCCCTGCTACGCGTGCGTTACATCTCGCTCGACGCCGCCAACCGCGCCTGGATGCACGGCGCGACCTATCGTTCAGCAGTCGAAGCCAACAGCGTGATGGCCGGCGGCGCCATCGCCGAGGTCATCAGCTCCAAGGCGCCGGGGCTTGCGCCAGGCGACATCGTGTTCGGCGACACCGGCTGGCAGGAGTTGGCGGCAGTGCCTGCCAAGCAACTCACCAAGATGCCGAAGCTCGAGCCGATGACGCATCTGCTCAGCGTGTTCGGCATCGCCGGCCTCACCGCCTATTTCGGCTTGCTGGAGATCGGCAAGCCCAAAGAGGGCGAGACGGTCGTGGTCTCCGCTGCCGCAGGTTCGGTCGGCTCGATCGTCGGGCAGATCGCGAAGATCAAAGGATGCCGCGTCATCGGCATCGCCGGCGGCGCCGACAAGTGCAGCTGGCTGACCTCCGAGCTCGGCTTCGATGCCGCCGTCGACTACAAGGACGGCGCGGTGTTCAAGGCGTTGCGCGCGGCGGCTCCGAAGGGCATCGACGTCTATTTCGACAATGTCGGCGGCGACATTCTCGAAGCCTGCCTGCCGCAGATGAACAATTACGGCCGCATCGCCTGCTGCGGCGCGATCTCGCAATATGACGGCGCGCCCTCAGCACACGGCCCGCGCGGCGTGCCCGGCCTGATCGTGGTGAAGCGGCTCGTCATGCAGGGCTTCATCGTGATGGACTACATGAAGGAAAGCCAACGTGCGCTCGCCGACCTCCAGGCCTGGGTCACATCCGGCAAGCTGAAGGTGCAGGAGGACATCATCGACGGCCTCGAGAACACGCCGAAGGCGCTGATCGGATTGCTGGCGGGCGAGAACCGCGGCAAGCGCATGGTCAAGCTCTGAGGACGTATTGTTTGAGCATGATCTCCGCGCAAACGCGTTCCGCGTTTGCGTAAGGGAAAAACGCAGCACAGTTTTCCGGAACATGTTTTAGTTGCGTCGCAATTGCGACGGCAATATCTACTTGCGGTAGAGGTCGAGGCGGCCAATGATGCCGCATGCGGCGTCACCCGCGACGATTGTTTGCATCACATTTGAAAAAATTGTCGGCGTCACCGACAGGGCAGGAATTCACTCGGATGTTCAACACGTTGAAACATACGTCAGCACGCGGGGCGTTGCTGGCGGCGGCTCTCTTCGCAACTGCAGCAGGCGCATTCGCACAAGCACCGACCGAGGCGCAGAAGAGCGCGATCCGCTCCGCATGCCGCTCGGACTTCATGGCGCACTGTTCGAGCGTCACGCCCGGCGGCGTGGAAGCCTATCAATGCCTGCAGAAGAACATGTCCAGCCTGTCATCGGGATGCCAAACCGCGGTTCGCGCCGTCGAGCCAGCTGCGGCGCCGAAGACCGAAGCCGCGCCGAAGACCGAAGCTGCACCCAAGGAGGCTGCACCCAAGGCGGAGACCGCGCCCGCCGCACCGAAGGCTGACACCGCTCCCGCCGCAAAGCCGGCTGCCGCAGCCGCGCCCAAGCCCGCTGCAGCCAAACAGCCGAGCAGCGCGCAGGTCGCTGCCGTCAAGAGCGCGTGCCGCGCCGATTATCCCAAGGTGTGCGCCAGCGTGCCGCCGGGCGGCGCGCCCGCACTCGAATGCCTCGAGAAGAACAAGGCAAAGGTTTCGCCGGCCTGCGAGAAGGCCGTGAGCGCCGCGGCCGGCGGTGGCGCGGCAGCAACGGCGGCACCTGCGGGCGCCGCTCCTGCGGCGGCAGCTGCACCGGCAGCCGCGCCTGCCGTGATCGTGCTGCGCCCGCTGCGGCCACGCGAAGAGCTGTTCATCGTCCAGTCCGCATGTCGCGAGGATGTCCGCACGCTGTGCGGCAGCGTGGCGCCAGGTGGCGGTCGGATCATCCAATGCGTTGCCAACAATGCCGCTTCGCTGTCGCCCGCCTGCAAGGACGTGCTGGCGCCGTTTGCTGCACGCTAGAGAAGCGAGCCATCCGGCGGCCCGCCGCACCACGGCGCTGGTGAGCTGACCTGCGGATGGCCAAGCCGGCGCGGTTTGTCTATGCTTCGCACGTCACTGCTTCGGACACGCGCCAAACGCGTGTCCAGGCATGAGCTTCGGCGTGCCGCGCGCTTCGCCGATAATTCCGCTGGCGCGGGAAGCCGGAGCACATTAGTCTACCCCTAGATAGTAAGTATACTGTCAATCAGGGAGGACAGACGTTGCGGATCGCCGTGATTGGCGGGGGGCCCGGTGGGCTCTACTTCGCCTATCTCTGGAAGAAGCGTCACCCCGAGGATCAGGTCGACCTGTTCGAACAGAACCCGGCCGACGCGACCTGGGGCTTTGGCGTCGTGTTCTCGGACCAGGCGCTGGAATTTTTGCGCGCCGACGACCCCGAGACGGTCGACGCGATCGCGCCGCACATGGAGAGCTGGGAGAACATCACGCTGAACCTGGGCGGCGATAGCGTCGCCATCGACGGTGTCGGCTTCTCCTCGATCGGCCGGCTCGAGCTCTTGCGATTCCTGCAGCAGCGCGCGCTCGATGCCGGCGTCACCCCGCGCTTCGACACGCCAATTCATGGGATCGACCAGCTCAACGGCCACGATCTGATCGTCGCCGCCGACGGGTTGAACTCGCTGGTGCGCCGCGCCTTCGAGGGCGATTTCGGCACCTCGCTGTCCTACTCCTCCAACAAGTTCGTCTGGTACGGCACCTCGAAGCGCTTCGACACGCTGTCGCAGACTTTCGTGAAGACCGACCGCGGCGCCTTCAACGCCCACCACTACCGCTACTCGCCGACCATGAGCACGTTCCTGGTCGAATGCGACCACTCGACCTGGCAGGCCTACGGTTTCGCCTACAAGGATGTGGAGCAGTCCAAGGGCGTCTGCGAGGAGGTGTTTGCCGACACGCTCGGCGGCCGCTCGCTGGTCTCGAACAAATCGGTCTGGCGCAACTTCCCCTGGGTCTGGAACGAGCACTGGTCGTTCAAGAACATGGTGCTGCTCGGCGACGCCCTGCACTCGGCGCATTTCTCGATCGGCTCGGGCACGCGGCTCGCGATCGAGGACGCCATTGCGCTGGTCAAGGCGCTGGAGTCGGATGCGCATCTGTCCACCGCCCTGCATCGCTACCAGGCCGCACGAAAGCCGGTGGTGCAGAAGCTCGTCAACGCCGCGCGGACCAGCGCTTTCTGGTACGAGCACTTTGCTCAGCACATGCAGCAAGGCCTGATGGACTTTGCCTATAGCTACATCACCCGCTCGGGCCGCATCGACGACTCTCGCCTGCGCACGATGTCGCCGGGGTTCATGGCGCGCTACGAAGCCGCCAAGAACGGCGGGGACCAGGCATGAGCGCCCAGATCGACGACCAGGTGCCCGCCGACTGCGCCGGCGCGCGCGAGATCGGCTTCGCCGTTCCGCAGGTCTACAATGCCAGCCGCGTGCTGTTCGACAATCTCGCAACAGGAAGCGGCGACAAGCTCGCGCTCCTTGGCCCCGCGGGTACGCGCACCTATGCCGAGCTCTGCGCGGAAGCCTGCCGCTGGGGCAATGGCTTTGCCTCGCTGGGCCTCAAGCGCGGCGATCGCGTGCTGCTGTTCCTCGATGATACGCCGGCCTATCCGGCCGCGTTCTTCGGCGCGGTGCGCGCCGGCCTCGTACCGCTGCTGATCAACACGCTGACGCCGCCGGATCTGCTGCAATTCTATCTCGCCGATTCCGGCGCTTCTGTCGCGGTGGCGGATGCCGAGTTCTGTGCACGTTTCAACGCTGAAGCTTGCAAGGACACCGCCCTGCATACGCTGGTCGTCGTCAATGGCGCGGTGGGCGATCACGCCGCACCGAACGCCATTCCTGCCGCCGGCTGGCTCCCGCAATTTCCAACTGAGCTCGCGGAAGCCGACACGCATCGCAACGAGATGGCGTTCTGGATGTACTCGTCCGGATCGACCGGCCGGCCCAAGGGCATCGTGCATCTCCAGCACGACATGGCCTATAGCGAGGCCGCCTTTGCGCAGAACGTCTTGAAGCTGACGCCGGACGACATCTGCTTCTCGGTGCCGAAGATCTTCTTCGCCTATGGCTTCGGCAACGCGATCACCTTCCCGTTCTCGGCGGGCGCCACGACGCTGCTGTTGCCGGGCCAGCCGAAACCCGCGGCGATCTTTTCGGCGATCGCGCAGTACAAGCCGACTGTCTTCTTCGGCCTGCCGACGCTTTACACGTCGCTGACCAAGGCCGAGGGTGCCGACAAGACCGACTTCTCGTCGCTGCGCATGGCGCTCTCTGCTGCCGAAGTGCTCTCGGCCGACGTTTTCAACGGCTGGAAGACGCTCACCGGTCTCGAGATCGTCGAAGGCCTTGGCTCTACCGAGGTGCTGCACATCTATCTCTCCAACCGCCCTGAGCGGAAAAAGCTCGGCGCCGCCGGCCTGCGCGTGCCCGGCTACGAGGTCGCGTTGCGCGACAAGGACGGCCGCGATGTCGCCGACGACGAGGAAGGCATCTTGTGGGTGCGCGGCGATTCCAACACGCCGCTGTACTGGAACCGGCCGGACAAATCCGCCGAAACGATTCGGCAGGGCGGCTGGATCTACACCGGCGACCGCTTCGTCCGCGACGCCGACGGCTTTCATTTCTTCCGCGGCCGCGCCGACGATCTCATCAAGATCTCCGGCCAGTGGGTCTACCCGCTCGAGGTCGAGCTGTGCCTCGCCGACCACCCCGACATCCGCGAATGCGCGGTGTTCGCCGCCGAGCTGCCGGACCGGCGCATGACGCTGAAGGCGGTCGTCGTGATGAACAGCCGCGCCGCCGACCAGAGCGAGGCGACCCGCAGGCTACAGGACTACGTCAAGGGCAAGCTGCTTCCCTACAAATATCCGCGTGAAGTGATCTTCATCGACGAGCTGCCGAAGACGGGCACGGGGAAGATCGACCGGCAGGCGTTGTTGAGGATGTGAGGAAGGCTGTAACCACACTCTCGCTGTCGTCCCGGCGAAGGCCGGGACCCATAACCACCGAATTTGGTTTGGCGAAGACAGGCAATGACCTTCTCGCGCTGTCACCGCTGCCTCGGCGTATGGGTGCCGGCCCCCGTGCGCAATCGCGCACTAGGCCGGGACGACACTGAGGATGAGGCGCCTCTATCGTCACAAACTCACATCCCCCCTCACCCCGTCTTCCCCAGATGCTCCAGCGCGTCCTCCGCTCGTAGCGGCACCCGCGACGCCTCGTTGTTGAGATCGACGAGCTGCACCAGGAGCCCCATCAGCGCTTTGCGGTCCGCCGGCTTGAGCGGCTCGAGCATCCGCGCCTGGGCGCGTTCGACGGCGGGGATAATGTCGCGCAGGATCGCCGCGCCTGATTTTGTCAAATAGAGCAGCTTGATCCGCTTGTCTTCCGGCGCCGGCCTCCGCTCGACAAAATCCTTGGCCTGAAGCCGCTCGATCACGCTGCCGAGCGTGGAGCGGTCGAAGGCGATCACCGCGGACAGCCGCGTCGCGTCGATGCCGGGATGGGTGTGGATCGCGATCAGCGCCGCGTATTGCACCGGCGTCAGGTCGAACGCCTTGCACTCCGCCATGAAGATCGAGACCGCGATCTGCTGCATGCGCCGGAACAGATAGCCCGGCGCGGCATAAACCGCGTCTATCGTGATCGGAAGCGGCTTACTCGGCATCGGGCTGCTTCTCCGGCGCGGCGTCGGCGAACGCCGGCAGCGTCTTGGCCGCAGCTTCCGCCCCGAGCAGACGCGGATAGGCGGAAACGTCAACGCCGAAGCGGCGCGCATTGGCGAGTTGCGGCACGAGGCAGAGATCGGCGAGCGTCGGCGCTTCACCGAAGCAGAACGGGCCGGGCTCGTCCCTGATCAGCGTCTCGCAGGCCGCGAGCCCCTCGCGGTTGACCCAGGCCGCCCAGTCCTGAACCTTCTCCTCAGGCAGCCCGAGCTCGCGCAGCCGCGCCAGCACCTTCAGATTCTGCACGGGGTGAGTATCGCAGGCGATCGCCAGCGCGAACGCCCTCACCTTGGCGCGCTGCAACGCATCCTTCGGCAGCAGCGGCGGGTTGGAATGGGTTTCGTCGAGCCATTCGATGATGGCGACCGATTGGGTCAGCACCGCGCCTGCATCGTTCTCCAACGCGGGCACCAGGCCCTGCGGATTGATGGCGAGATAGGCGGGCGCGCATTGCTCGCCTTTGCGAAGGTGATGCGGCAGGTGCTCGGCACCGAGGCCCTTGAGGTTCAGCGCGATTCGTACCCGGTAGGCGGCGCTGGAGCGGAAATAACCGTGCAGCTTCATCGGAACCCTCCCGTTTCATTCTTGTTCGCCACGTTGACGCTACCTAGATCGTAAGTATACTGTCAATCAACAAAACAACGACGGGAGCCGCACCATGGAAGCCGTGACCAAGACGCCGGAACGCGAGGCGTTCTACAAGAAGATCGACGGCGAGAATCTCACCGCGCTCTGGACCGTCATGAGCGATTTGATCACGCCGGAGCCGAAGAGCGCCTGCCGGCCGCATCTGTGGAAATTCGACGTTATCCGCGACTACATGACCGAAGCCGGCAAGCTGATCACGGCGAAAGAAGCCGAGCGGCGCGTGCTGGTGCTGGAAAATCCCGGCCTGCGCGGGCAGTCGAAAATCACCACGTCGCTCTATGCCGGCGTGCAGATGGTGGTGCCCGGCGATGTCGCGCCCGCCCACCGGCACAGCCAGTCGGCGCTGCGCTTCGTGCTCGAAGGCAAGGGCGCCCACACCGCGGTCGACGGCGAGCGCACCGCGATGGAGCCCGGCGACTTCATCATCACGCCGTCGATGACCTGGCACGATCATTCCAACGAGACCGACCAGCCGATGTTCTGGCTCGACGGTCTCGACATTCCGCTGGTGCAGTTCTTCGACTGCTCCTTCGCGGAAGGCTCCAACGAGGACCAGCAGAAGATTACAAGGCCCGCCGGCGACAGCTTTGCGCGCTACGGCCACAATCTGTTGCCGGTCGACGTGAAGCGGAGCTCGAAGACCTCGCCGATCTTCAGCTATCCCTATGCCTACACGCGCGAGGCACTGGAGAAAGCTCGCGCGAGCCAGGAGTGGGACGCCTGTCACGGGCTGAAGCTGAAGTTCAGCAATCCCGAAACCGGCGACTTCGCGATGCCGACCATCGGCACGTTCATCCAGCTGCTGCCGAAGGGTTTCAAGACCGCGCGCTATCGCGCGACGGACGCAACCGTGTTCTGTCCGATCGAAGGCCACGGCCGCACCCGCATCGGGGACGCGACCTTCGAATGGGGCCCGCGCGATTTGTTCGTGGTGCCGAGCTGGCAATGGGTCACGCACGAGGCCGACATGGACGCGGTGCTGTTCAGCTTCTCGGATCGACCCGTGCAGCAGAAGCTGGATTTGTTCCGGGAAGATCGCGGGAATGCGTGAGGCACGCTGCTGGCCACGCTCTCCCCTGTCGTCCCGGCGAACGCCGGGACCCATAACCCCAGGGAGAAGTTTGGCGAAGGCTCTTAGTTGTTCTTCGGTACGAACACCGCCCTTTCCCGATAAATCACGCGGTATGGGTCCCGGCCTTCGCCGGGACGACGGCGGAGATTGCGGTGCGAGCCAGCCTCACCGCCAGTGCAGCAGCCGTATCTCCAGCCAGTTGATCACCCTTCCCACCATCAACCCAAACACCGACAGGATCACCACGCCCGCGAGCAGCTGATCCGTCTGCATCAAATTGCCGGCCTGAAGCACGAACGCGCCGATGCCGTATTGCGCGCCGATCATCTCGGCGCTGACGACGAGCAGCAGCGCCACCGACGACGTGATGCGAAAGCCGGCGAGAATCGCGGGCAGCGCGCCCGGCCAGACCACCTTGCGCACGATGGTCGCGAACGGCACGTTGAAGCTCTGCGCCATGCGGATCAGGTTGCGCGGCACCGCGTCGACGCCGCTATAGACCGAGATCGCGGTCGAAAAGAACACGCCGAGCGCAATGGTCGCGATCTTCGGCTCTTCGCCGATACCGAGCCAGAGGATCAACAGCGGCAGCAGCGCGATCTTCGGGATCGGGAACAGCGCCGAGATGAAGGTGATGCCGACGCTGCGCGCCAGACGCGACAGGCCGATGGCAAAGCCAACCGCGACACCGGCAGCCGTGCCGAGCAGCCAGCCGACACCGATGCGCAGGAGCGACGCGGAAAGGTGATGCCACAGCGCGCCCGAGATCGCGAGCTGGTAGATCGCCCGCGCGATCGCCGATGGCGGCGGCAGGAACAGCGGATTGACGAGGCCGGTGCTGCCGGCGGCCTGCCAGATCGCAATGACCAGCGCGAGCGCGATCCAGCCGCCGAAACGGCTGCTCGCCGGCACGAAGCCGGTGCCGCGAAAGCGGACGCGCCGGACCGTTTCATCCTTCGCAGATGTTCCCACTGGCGCGCGATCAAGCATGCTGGACCTCGCGCTCGGCGTCGATCGCCTCGTTGCGGATCAGCGACCAGATCTGGTTCTGAAGCGCGAGCAGCTTTTCACGGGCTGCAATGTCACCGCGCTCAGTGCGCGTCATCGGCACGCTCACGACCTCGCGAATACGGCCAGGACGCCGCGACAACACGACGATGCGATCGGCAAGCCGCGCCGCCTCTTCGAGATTATGCGTGACATAGACCGCGCCCATGCCACCATCGGCGAGCAACCGGACGAAATCCTCCATCAGCAGTTCGCGGGTCTGCGAATCCAGCGCCGACAGCGGTTCGTCCATAAGCAGGATGGCGGGGCGCACCGCGAGCGCGCGCGAAATGCCGACGCGCTGGCGCATGCCGCCGGAAAGCTGCTTGGGATAGGTTTTGCGAAAATCGGTCAGGCCGGTTCGGCGCAAGGCGTCGTCGACCAGCGCGCGGCGCTGCACGGTCGAGAGCTGGGTGTGCAGCAGCGGGAATTCGACGTTCTCTTCCACATTGGCCCAGGGCAGCAGCGCAAAATCCTGGAACACGAAGGTGAGCGGATTGAGACTGTCCGCCGGCGGCGATCCACGCAGCTCAGGCGCGCCGGAGGTCGGCAGCAACAGCCCACCCAGGATCGACAGCAGCGTGCTCTTGCCGCAGCCCGAGGGCCCCACGATCGCCACCACCTCGCCCGCGCTGACGGTGAACGAGACGTCGTCGAGCACGGCGAGATCGCCGAAACGATGGGTGATGTGGCTGGCGATCAGGTCCATGTCATGGCCTCAGTGTCGTCCCGGCCTAGTGCGCGATTGCGCACGGGGGCCGGGACCCATAACCACCAAATTGAATTTGGCGAAGACAGGCGATGACTACTTTGCGCCACAACTCCCACTCGGCGTATGGGTCCCGGCCTTCGCCGGGACGACACCGAGGGCCTTGCAATAGCGACGGCCCGGCTGCATCCGGGCCGTGCATCCTTCGAGGCTCGACTTGCGGCGCGCCGCAAGTCGAGCACCTCAGGATGACGGAGATGGTTAGGAGAACGATGCATCAATCCGCCTGCACAAATTCCTTGGCGATGATCGCATTCGCATCGAAGCCCTTGTCGGCAAAACCCTGCTCCTGGAGCCATTTGATCTGGTTGTCGACGTTTTTCACATCCAGCTTGCCGTCGGGATCGATGTAGGCGCAATTGCCGACCACCTGCTCGACCGGGAGGTTCGTATACTTGGCGATGATCTCCAGCAGCGGCTTTGTCTTGTCATTGATCGGCGCGACACCGTCCTTCATCGTGGCAAGGATGACGTCGTGATATTCGCGGTCGGCCTTTGCCAAAGCGCCGAGCAGCTTCGTCACCAGCACCTTGTTGGTCAGCGTCTTCGGTGAGGCGAACACCGCGCCCAATTGCCAGGGTGTCTCGTCGCCGACCCAGCCGAGAAACTTCGCACCGCCGTCGTCTATCAGCTTTCGCGCGGTGGAGATCGGCAGCAGCGCTGCATCCACGGTCTCGCCCTTCAGCGCGGCTGCCGCATTCGACAGCGATTGCAGCGGCACGATCTTCACGTCGGCGAGCTTGAAGCCGTATTTGTCGGCAAGCAGGCCGAGCGAATAGTGAAAGGAGGAGCCGACCTGCGTCATCGCCACGCGCTTGCCCGCGAGGTCCTTCGGCGTCTTCAGGCCGCTCGCATAGGCGTTGTTGCTGGCGAAATAGCCGATCAGGGGATAGCCGGCCTTCTCGCGGCTCATGCCGCCGATCACCTTCAGCACGCCCTTGCCGGCGAGATTGTAGAGGCCGGCGGTGAAGGCGGTGACGCCGAAATCGATGTCGCCGGAGGTGGTGGCCACCGCGATCGGCTGCGCCGCATCGAAGAATTTCAGCTCGACATCGAGGCCAGCCTCGCGGAAATAGCCCTTGTCCTGCGCGATGAAGACCGGCGCGGAGGAGGATAGCCTGAGCACGCCGATTCTGGCCTTCAGCGCGTCCTCGGCTCGGGCGGTGCCCATCGCTGTGATCGCCATCAGGCCAGCTAGCGCGAGCCGCACAATCCCGGTCATTTCGTTTCCTCGCCGTCGTTATCTTGCAGTCGGTTACAGGCCTTCGGGCACGGGCTGGTCCCGTCCGATGAAGGCGCCCTGTTGTTTCAACGTTTCCTGCAGCTTTTCAACAGGGATGTCACGTGGGATCCGGTTTCCGGAGAGCGCCAGCGCGGCGGCGGAACCGGCCGCCTCTCCCATCACAAAACAGGCACCGGAGACCCGGGCCGCCGATTGGCCCTCATGGGTCATCGAGGCGCAGCGGCCGGCGACCAGCAGATTATCGACCCCTTCGGGCACCAGCATGCGGTAAGGCAGCTCGTTATAGCCGCGCGATTCCGGGATCGGCGGGAAGGTGAAGACGACGTCGCCGGGAACATGGGCCTCGATCGGCCAGCCATTGACCCCGATGGAATCCTCGAACGAGGCGCAGCCGAGCACATCCTCGCCGCTGAGCTGATAGCCGCCCGTGATGCGGCGGGTTTCGCGGATGCCGAGCTGCGGCGGCAGGTCGACGATGTAGGATTTTTCAAAGCCCGGCACGGTGCGCAGGAATTCGAACGCCGCAAGCGCCTGCTTGCGGCCCTCGATCTCGCCGCGGGTGAGATCGTCAGGCTCGATGCCGTTGATGGCATGGCCGTCCTCGCGCGCCACTTGCGTGAAGTTCACCCGCCATTCGATGCCGGATTTCTGCGGCCGCACGATCGCGCTCTTGCGCGGGAATGTGTGGGTGCCGGCTGCGGTGGCCTGCTCCATCAATTGCGGGATGGTGCGCCAGGCATCGCCGGCCTTCGCGGGATCGATGCCGTTGAGACGGAGCATCATCGACGGGTACATCGGATGACCGTGCTCGTCGCCGAATTCGAACGGCGCGCCGGCCCAGACCGCGAGATCGCCGTCGCCGGAGCAATCGATGAAGATCTCCGACCGCACCGCCCGCCGGCCGGCCTTGGTCTCGACCATCAGCGCATCGATGCGCCGATCGTTGCCCATCACGACGCCGGCACCGAGCGCGTGGAAGAGGATGTGCACCTTGTGACTGGCGAGCAGTTGGTCGGCCGCGATCTTGTAAGCGGCGGTGTCGTAGGCCTGGGCGAAGACCTTGCCGAGGATCAGATGCGGCGCGTTGAGGCCGTTCAAATGGTCAATCCGCGCCAACAGCTCGGACGCCATGCCCTGCACCAGCCGGTGGGCCTGGCCGTACACATTGCCATGCAAACCACAAAAGTTGGTGACGCCGGCAGCGGTCCCCATGCCGCCAAGAAAGCCGTAGCGCTCGATCAGGAGCGTCTTCCGCCCCGCGCGCGCAGCTGAGGCCGCCGCCACGATACCGGCCGGACCGCCGCCGAGGACGACAACTTCATATTCGCCGTAGAGCGGCACCTGGCGCGCCGGTTCTTCGATCGTCGTGGCCTGCATGGCGCGTCCTGTCCCTGAAATCTCTTGCTTGGGCCGACTATGAATTAACGCAAGTCAGACTACAATCTACCAAAATAAGGGATCACCTTTCTCGAATCGCGAAAGGCTAGAGATGGACATCCTGGTAAACCTTCAGGCGTTCCTCGCCACCGCGGACGCGGCCGGATTTTCCGCCGCGGCAAGAAAGCTCGACGTCGCGACTTCGGTGGTCGCAAAACGGGTCACCCAATTGGAGACACGGATCGGCACGCCGCTGTTTCATCGCTCGACGCGGCAATTGCGCCTGACCGCGGCCGGCCAGGAATATGTCCACCGGGCGCGGAGCGTCGTCGCCGATGTCGGCGATCTCCTGTCGCGCATGGGCGAGAAAGGACATGATCTTATCGACCATCTGCGCATCAAGGCACCGACATCGCTGACGATCGCCCGGCTTGCCGATGTGTTCAGCGCATTCCAGACCCAAAACCCGAAGCTGAAACTCGAAATCGTTCTGATCGACCGTCCCGTCGATCCGGTGACGGAAGGCTTCGATATCGCCATCGGTGCGTTCCCGCATTCTTTCGGCGGTGTGGTCGACGAACCCCTATGCCGATTGAAGCGCTTGTTGTGCGCGTCGCCGGCCTATCTCAGCACGCACGGCATGCCGCGACACCCGCGCGATCTGGTCGATCATCGTTGCCTGAGTTTTCTTCCCACCGGCCCGGACTGGGTGTTCGATGGGCCGCGCGACCGTATCACCGTTCAGGTGCGGCCGCTGTTGAGTTCGAACGAGGGCCACGTGCTCGTGAAAAGCGCGATCGCCGGCAACGGCATCGCCTTCATCTCGCACTACCTTGCGGAAGAGGCACTCCGCCAAGGCACGTTGCAGGTCGTGTTGCCGGATTTTCCAATCCCCGATTTATGGGTCAAGGCCACCATTCCCGAGCGACGGGTCCAGGCTGCAGCGGTTCAGGCGCTATTGCGCGAATTGAAGAGCTCGCTGTCGCCGGTGCTGTAGGCCGTTTCGTTGGCACCCGCGGAATCGCCGATGTCTCCGGGAATTCAGGCCGCCGAGCGGATAGTGTGGAGGAAATCGTCGACGTTCGACTTCATTGAATCCGCCTGCTGCTTCAGGGCTGCCGCGACCGTAAGAGCGGCTTCGGCACCGGCATCGGTCTCGCCCGCCACCGCGCGCACCTGACCGATCTCCTGCGTCACCGCCGTGGTGCCGTTGGCCGCCTCTTCGACGTTGCGCGCGATTTCGCCCGTTGCCGCGCCCTGCTCTTCGACCGCCGCGGCGATCGCGGTGGCGATGTCGGCCATTTCCTTGACGGTGGTGCCGAACTGCTTGATCGCCTGGACCGATTGGCCGGTCGCGCTCTGGATCGTCGCGATCTGGCTGGCGATCTGCTCGGTCGCCTGCGCTGTCTGGGTCGCGAGACTCTTGACCTCGCTGGCGACGATCGCGAAGCCCCGGCCGGCGTCACCGGCGCGCGCCGCTTCGATGGTCGCGTTCAGCGCCAGCAGATTGGTCTGACTGGCGATGGCCTGAATCAATTGAATGATGGTGCCGATCTTTTCAGCCGCATCCGACAGCCCATGGATCAAATCGGAGGTGCGGTTGGTCTCGTCGGTCGCCCGATTCGAGACCGCGACGGAGCGGTGCACCTGGCTCGAGATTTCACGGATGGAGGCCGCGAGTTGCTGGGTGGCGGAGGCGACGGTCTGCACGTTCATCGATGCCTGCTCGGCGCGGGTCGCGACCGCTTCGGCGAGCCCGCGACCACGCTCGGCGACTTTTGCCAACTCCTCGGCGCTGCGCCCCATGTCGTCGGCGCGGCCACCGACACCGGCGATCACCCCCTGCATGCCCTGCTCGAAGCGGCCGGCAAGATCAGACATCATGCGGGCACGGTCGGCCTCGGCGGCTTCGCGCTGGGACGTGGCCTCACCTTCCATGCGACGAACCGCCAGTGCATTTTCGCGGAATACCTCGACGGCACGCGCCATGCGGCCGATTTCGTCACGCGATTCGCCGCCCGGAATCGGCTCATCGAGCTCGCCCGCCGCCAGCGATTGCATCCGGTCCGTCATGCCGCGAATTGGGCCGGATACGCTGGCTCCGATCAACCATGCGAGCACCGCGCCCAGCAGCAGCGCGCCGGCCGCGGTCGCGATAACTGTCTGTTTGGTTTGATCGACCGCTGCCGAGGTCTTGTCACCCTGCTCGGCGCGCACGGTGCCGAGCTTTGCATTGATCTTGTTGACCTGATCGTCGATCGCCGCGCTCGCCTTCTTCAGTTCGGCCTGCCTGGCGCGCAGATCGGCGGCGACCTTGATGACCTCTTCGAGCGCCGTCGCGTCGGCGGCGATCGCGGTCTTGAGTGCTGCGACCAGCGTCTTCAATTTGGGGGCGTCCGCTGTCGCCAGCTCAGCCTCGGTGTCTGCGATCGCCAACTGGGCGTAGGACAACGCCTGCTTGGCGTCGTCGGCATCGCCCGTCGACAAAGTGGCCCCATAGCGCATCACGGTGACGCGCAGCGCGTCGACAACGCCGGCCAGGCGCATCGGGTTGACAAGCCGCTCCGCATCATCCGAGCGATTGGCAAGCGCAACCTGAATGCCGCTGACATTGAGGCCGGCGGCCGCGCCCTGGGCGTCGGCCTTCGTGGTGGCGGCGCGCAGCCGATCCGCGGCATCTGCCGCCGCGGTGAACGACGAACGATAGGTTTCCAGCGCCGTCTTGACCGGGCCGATGCCTTCCGCGATCGCTTGCAGCTTGCCGAATTGCCGATCGGCCTGATCGGCCAGTTTGCCCACGCCGTCGATCGCCTTGGCTGCGGCATCCTTGTCGCCGACATTCCAGGTCCGGATGAATTTCTCGACCGCCGAGTTCGCTTCCAAGAGCGCGGCACGCGCCTGCGACATGCCGGCGTCGCCAGCAGCGCTGGTAACGAGGTCATTGACCGTCCCGCCGATCCGCTCGACCTGGACCACGGCGAAGCCCGCGAGCAGGACCAGAAAGCTCAGAACCAGCGCGAAACCGCCAAACACGCGCGGACGGACGCCGACCCGGGACATCATGTGCGATAATTTCATTGGAATCCCGAAATCCTTACTGGGTGGACCGGATGGTGGCGAGCAGATCCTTGCCGAACCGCTTCTCGAACTCCTGATCGAGCGGCTTGACCGCGTCGACGAAGGGCTGGCGATCGAATTTCTCGATCACGTCCATGCCGCCGTTGCGCACCTGCTCGAGCGACGCGGCATCGAGCTTTGCCTGCCATGTCGCCTCCGCCCCCGCCTTTGCCTGCGCGATCAGCGTGGCCTGGTCGGCCGGACTGAGCTGCTCGAACATGGCACGGTTGGCGATGAACACGATCGGCGCGAAGAAGTGGCCGGTCAATGTGAGGTATTTCTGGACTTCATAGAGACGGGAGCCGGCAATGGTTGGCACCGGATTTTCCTGCCCATCGAGCCGGCCGTCCTTGAGCGCGGTATAGACCAGCGGAAATTCCATCGGGACCACTTCGGCACCGAGCGCCTTGAACGTCATCTGATAGATCGGATTCGGGATGACACGGATCTTCAGACCCTTGATATCCTCGGGCGTGCGAACGGGCCGTTTGGAATTCGTGACGTTGCGGAAGCCCTGTCGGCCAATCGCCAGCAAGGTCAGCCCCTTATCGCCGAATTTGGCGGCGATTGCCGCGCCGGCCGGACCTTGCGCCACGGCCTTGGCGTGAGCCGTATCGCGAAACAGGAAAGGAATGTCGAACACGCCGAGTTCGGGGACGACCGCACTGACCACCGAACCCGACAGCACCGCCATATCGACGGCGCCGGACTGCGTCGCCGCGAGAATGGCGTTCTCGCTACCGAGCGCATTGGTGGCGCGCTGGTCGATCACGATGTGCTTGCCGGCCAATGCCACCAGCTTCTGGCGAAACTCATCCGCCCCGATCTGCTGCGGGCTCCCAAGCTGGGAATTGAACGCCAGAGAGACCAGCCGAGGTGAAGCGGCAACCGGATGCAGGACCAGCAGCGTTGCCGCCGCGACGATCGATCCGGCCTTCCAAAATCCCAGAACTTCTCTGCGCATTCGACACCATGGCGTGACAATTGTCGTAACCATAATGGCCGGGAATGATTGAACTCTTAAGGACGGCCCCGCGGAATTACGGGGATTCGAATCGGTCCCGCGGACAAGATTTGGGGATGATGCACGATGCAGATCGTATCGGGCTGCCGCTGAGCGGCGCGCTCAGACCTTGCCGCCGCTCCAATTCGCCGCGCGCTTTTCGGCGAACGACGCCAACCCTTCCGCGGCTTCTGCACTCTGTCGCTTCAGCGAATGCAGATGCACGAGCCGCTTGTAGGCGGCATCGTCCACCGCCATTCCGCCGAACGAGCTCTCCAGCGCGAGGCGCTTGGTCTCGGCCATCGCTTCGGGTCCATTGGCAAGCAACTGCTCGACCACCTTGGCGCCGGCGGCCTCGAGATCGGCGAGCGGCACCACCTCGTGGACGAGGCCGATGCGGCGGGCGTCCTCGGCGCCGAAACGTTCACCTGTCAGCGCGTAGCGGCGGACTTGCCGCACACCAATGGCATCGCAGAGCTGCGGGATGATGATGGCCGCGGTCAGACCCCAGCGCACTTCGGTGATTGAGAACAGGGCGTTGTCCGCCGCAATCACGACGTCGCAGGCTGCGATCACGCCGGTGCCGCCGCCAAAGCAGCCGCCCTGCACCAGCGCGACCGTCGGGATCGGCAGCGTGTTGAGCCGCTGCACCGCCTCGAACGTCGCACGCGACGCCGCCTCGTTGGCCTCGGTCGATTGCGGCCGCACGCCGTTGATCCATTTGAGGTCGGCGCCAGCCTGGAAATGCTTGCCATTGCCCCGGAGCACGACCACGCGAAGGTTGGGCTTGCTGCCGAGATCGTCCATGGCCGCGAGCACGCCCGCGATCAATGCGCCGTCATAGGCATTGTTCACTTCGGGACGGTTCAACGTGACGGTCGCAACCCCACGCGCATCCAGGGTCCACAGGACGGGGCTGTCGGTCATCGGTATTCCTCCGCTCGTTTGTTTGGCGCGCACTATGACCGAGGCTTCGCGCCTTGATCCATATCTTTCGAGCGTAGGGCAGCCGCGTCCATCGCATGGCGGCTTGTGTCATGCTGCCGCAGGGCGGCATCAAGGGATCAGGGACGGACATCACATGCGCATCTGCATTTTCGGCGCGGGCGCCGTCGGCAGCCATATCGCGGTCAGGCTGGCCCGCGCCGGCCACGAGGTCTCGTGCGTGATGCGCGGCGCTCACCTGGAAGCGGTCCGGGCCAACGGCCTCAAGCTGCGCGTCGGCGATTCCGAGGTTTCCGCCAAGGTGAACGCGTCAGGCGATCCGGCCCAGCTCGGGCCCCAGGACGTTGTGATCAGCACCTTGAAGGCGACCGCACTGACCGGGCTGGTCTCCAGCCTCAAGCCGCTGCTTCAGGAGGACACCGCGATCGTCTTTGCGCAGAACGGCATTCCCTGGTGGTACGGGATCGGCCTGCCGCCGCGGCACCCGACCCCGCCCGACATTTCCTTCCTCGACCCCGGCGGGCGGTTGCGCGCCTGCATTCCGAAAGAGCGGATCGTCGGCGGCGTGGTCTTCTCCTCCAACGAGGTGACCGCGCCCGGCGTGGTGCAGAACCTGACGCCGGACCGCAATCGCCTGCTGATCGGCGAATGCGACGATCGCAATTGCGAGCGCATCACGACGCTCCGCGGTGTTTTCAACGACGCGCGGCTGGAATCGCCGCCGATCGCCGATATCCGCGAGGCGATCTGGTCAAAGCTGCTGACCAACATGTCGCTGTCGGTGCTGTGCCTGCTCACCGGCCAGACCGCGCGCGGCGTGCGCGATGACCCCGCCTTTGCGGACGTCATTCCGCGGATGCTGAACGAGGCCAACGAGATCGCCCAGCACTTCATTCCCGAGGTCAAGCGCGTATCGCGCAGCGGCCCCGCCCCCAATCACAAGCCGTCGCTGCTGCAGGATTACGAGCTCGGCCGCGCCATGGAGATCGACGTGCTGGTCAGGGCGCCCGCCGCCTTCGCGCGCGCCGCCGGCCTGTCGACGCCGACCCTCGATCTCATTGCAGCGCTCGCGATCCAGAAGGCGCGCGACAAAGGGCTTTATTCGTCGTGAGATTTCAAGCGAGTTTGTCGATCCAGGCCGCGAGCGTATCAAGCACCTCTGTCAGCGCCTCTTCATTGCTGCGGCCCGACTTTTTCAGCACCGCGAAGGAATGATCGCCACCTTCGACCTCATGCAGCGTCGCCTTCGGACCAAGCGCCGCGACGACCGGCTTGAGGAGGCCCAGGTCGGCGAGCCCGTCGCGGGTGCCTTGCAGGAACAGCATCGGGATCTCGACACGGGCCAGGTGCTCGGCGCGCTCGGTCGACGGCTTCTTGTCGGCGTGCAGGGGAAAGGCGAGGAAAGCGAGCCCTTTGACATCAGGCAGTGGAGTCTTCGATTGCGCCTGCGAGGTCATGCGACCACCGAACGATTTTCCGCCGGCGACGAGCTTCAAGTCGGGGCAGAGCCGGGCGGCTTCCTCGACTGCCGCGCGGATCGTGGCGTGGGCGACCGCCGGCTGGTCGGGACGGCCCAGCCTGTTCTCCATGTAGGGAAAATTGAAGCGGAAGGTCGCGATGCCGCGAGCAGCGAGTCCCTCCGAAATCTTGTCCATCGATGCATGCCGCATCCCTGCGCCGGCGCCATGCGCCAGCACGTAACAGGCGCGCGCATTGTCCGGCTGGATCAGGATCGCTGACACCGTGCCGATGCGCGCGATGTCGAGCTTGAGCTCTTGGGTTTTGACGGTTTGGGTTTTGACAGCCACAATCAACGATCCCGATAGACGCTGCTCCGGTCGCCTTGGTAGCGTCACGGGCGCAGCCTGAAAACACAATAATTGCCGCCAAGCCATAGCCTACCAAGCCCTGGCCTACCAAGCCGGCAAACCGCATTGACCGAGGTGACCATGTCCTACCGCTCCTCCTGGATGACCGAAGAGCTCGAAATCTTCCGCGACCAGTTTCGGAAATATCTTGCCAAGGATCTGGCCCCGCATGCCGAAAAATGGCGCGAGCAGAAGATGGTCGACCGCTTTGCCTGGCGCGGGCTCGGCGAGATGGGCGCGCTGCTGGCAAGCGTGCCGGAGGAATATGGCGGGTTGGGCGCGACTTTCGCCTATGATGCCGCCGTGCTCGACGACCTCGAAAGCACGGTACCGGAGCTGACGACCGGTGTCTCCGTGCACAGCGCCATCGTCGCGCACTACATCCTCAATTACGGCTCGGAAGAGCAGAAGAAGCGTTGGCTGCCGAAGATGGCAAGTGGCGAGATGATCGGCGCCATCGCCATGACCGAGCCCGGCACCGGCTCGGATTTGCAGGCCGTCAAAACCACGGCCAGGAAGCAGGGCAACACCTACGTCATCAACGGACAGAAGACGTTCATCACCAACGGCCAGGCCGCCGATCTCGTCATCGTGGTCGCGCGCACCGGCGATGTCGGCGCCAAGGGCATTTCGCTGATCGTGGTCGAGACCGCAGGCGCGGATGGATACAAGCGCGGGCGCAACCTCGACAAGATCGGCCTGCATGCCTCCGACACGTCCGAGCTGTTCTTCGACAACGTCGCGGTCCCGCCGGACAATTTGCTCGGCGGCGAGGAGGGCCAGGGTTTCGTGCAGCTGATGCAGCAATTGCCGCAGGAGCGCCTCGCGCTCGCGGTCGGCGCGGTCGCCGCGATGGAGCGCGCGATCAAACTCACCGTCGACTACACCAAGGAACGAAAGGCGTTCGGCAAGCCGCTGATGGATTTCCAGAACACCGCCTTCAAGCTCGCCGAGCGCAAGACCGAAGCGATGATCGCGCGCGTCTTCGTCGACTGGTGCATCGAGCGGCTGGTCGCAAAGGACCTCGACACCGTCACCGCGTCGATGGCGAAATACTGGTGCTCGGAGAAGCAGGTCGAGACCGCCGACGAATGCCTGCAGCTGTTCGGCGGCTACGGCTACATGCAGGAATATCCGATCTCGCGCATCTTCATCGATTCCCGCATCCAGAAGATCTATGGCGGGACGAACGAGATCATGAAGCTGTTGATCGCCAGGTCGTTGTAGCATGACAGGATAGAACGCCAATGGCTGCGATCATCGCGGCGGCATGCTAACGTCGTCCGACGTCAGGCAAAGGACGGGCGGAATGTCATGGGAAATCAACGTACGGCCAAGATGCCATCCCCGGGCGCACCATGGTCCAGCGGGACATCTTCGGAAAGGGCTTTCGTCTTCATTCCAAAGCTCGTCTGCCCCGGCGACATCCTTCTCACCAGAGTTCCGCTGAACCTGCTTGATCCTTCGACGTTCATAAGTACCGCGATCCGGGCGGGGAGCCGGACACCGTTCAGTCACGCGGCTCTGTGCGTCGAGCCAGGCTTGATGATCGAAGCGGTTGGAACCGGGGTCTGCAGATTAGCTCTCGGTCCGACTGGAGTACGCTCGAGGAGCAACGTGAAGCTCCTCAGGCTCAATCTCGACGTCGTGGATGGGCCGTGGCGTGCACAATCGGCTGCGAATCGTGGGCACCAATATTTCTCGCGCGACTATTCGCTGTCCGGGGCAATCGGTGCGCGGATCGCCGCCTTCCGCAAGAAAGGGCGCGGAGACCTGTTCTGTTCAGAGCTGGTAGCGCAGGCCTATGAGGAGGCCAGATGCCCGCTATTGCCCGGCAAGACGCCGGGTGAAATCGCACCGGGCGATCTGTTGAAATCCGACATTCTGCGCGATGTCACCGACCTCGCGCTGCGAGCCGTCAGGATCGACGGTCCATTGATGTATTATCTGGACGACGGTTCGCATTTTGAACGAACGGCGCATTGGGAAGTGCGCACGAAGATAAAGATCCTGCAGAGCGAGCCAGTCCAGCGCGAACTGGCGGCCCTCGGCGTCAGCGCTCGAAGCTTCTACGAGCTCGAGAAGGAGCTGAGGAACGACAAGTCTCCCGGCCTCGACCTGGCCGTGCACGACGAGCTGGTGCGGCACGACTTCTGCCAGGAGTACATGCGCCGAACGCTTGCATCGATCGGTGTCGCGGACGCTCGCGAGATCGCGGAACCAATGTTCGCCGCGCGTTTCGAGCCGAGCGAAGAACATCTCGCGCACTTGGACACGGATTCCCTGAACTTCCACAAACAGGTTGCCGAGTCCTCGATCATCTCGTTTCAGAACGACGCCATTTCACGAACGACGGACATCCAGACTTTGGCACTATATCGGGGCAGCGGGAATTGGCGGACCTTCGACTACCTCGCGGCTATGCAGCAGCCTTTGCTTAACGTCAGCGCGCGATTGCTCGGCCTCTTTCAAAAGGAGAACGACTGTCTCGCAGCCGAGCAACGCAAAAGGGCCGCACAATAGCAGGCGGACAATGCTGCCGCCTGCCAGACCGTGACGCCCCGAAATCCCCGGCCGGCACCGATCAATTCGGATGCCACCAGCGGCCGCCGATGACGACGCCTTCCGAGACGATCTTGCGGTCGCCGGTCAGGTGTTCGCCGACGACGTCCTCATAGTCGAACTGGCCTTCCCTCACCGAGATCAGCGTGGCGTCGCCGACGCTGCCCGGCTTGAGGCTGCCGAGCTCGGGCCGCCGCAGCGCCATCGCGGCGTTGACCGTCGAGGTTGCGATGACGTCGGACAGCGGCATGCCCATGCACAGGAACTTCGACAGGGTCGTCACCTGATCGAAGGCCGGGCCGTCGATGCAGAGCTGATGAATGTCGGACGAGATCGTGTCCGGATAGAAGCCGTTGGCGAGCATGGCGCGCGCGGTCTTGAACGCGAACGAGCCCTTGCCGTGGCCGATGTCGAACAGCACGCCGCGCTCGCGCGCGTCGAGCACCGCCCGCTTCACCGTGCCCTGCGCGGTCGCGGGCGTGTTGGGGAAGGGCCGGAACGCATGGGTGAGCACGTCGCCGGGGCGCAGGCGCGCCAGCACCTCCTCGTAGCTCGGCGGCGGATGGTCGATATGCGCCATCAGGGGCATGCCGACCTCGTTCGCAACCTCGAGCGCGATATCGAGCGGCACGACGCCTGACGTGCCCGACGAGTGCAAGCCCACGCGCACCTTGATGCCGACGATGAGGTCGCGGTTGGCGTCGGCCACCTTGGCCGCCTCGATCGGGTTCATCAGCCGCAGCTCCTCGCTCTCGCCGACCATGATCCGGTGCGAGAAGCCGAAAATGCCGGCATGCGAGACGTGCAGATAAGCGAGAATGCGGACCTGGCTCGGCTCGATCACATGCTTGCGGAAGCCCGCGAAATTGCCGGGCCCCGCGCTGCCGGTATCGACCGCGGTGGTGACGCCGGAGAGGCGGCAAAATTCCTCGGCATCGATGCCGAGTGACGTGCCGCCCCAATAAACATGGGTGTGGAGATCGATCAGTCCCGGAGTCACGATGTAGCGAGACACGTCGCGCACGTCCGTGCCCGGATCGGCCTTGAGCCCGGTGCCGATCGCAGCGACCTTGCCGCCGGAAAAGGCGACATCGGTCACGGCATCGAGCTTCTGGGACGGGTCGACCACACGGCCGCCGCGCAGGATCAAGTCGAAAGGCATTGTGGTCTCCGGATGGGATATAGTGGGGCGTGGCTGGCGGGCACATCAGCCGGGCCAGCAAGGAAGCCGTTTGCTTCTAGCAATTTTTGCGCCGATCGGCGTGGCAAACCGTGACGGCGACTGATGAAAAACTGGCGATCCCGGGAAGACTCGAACTTCCGACCTACGGTTTAGGAAACCGTCGCTCTATCCGGCTGAGCTACGGGACCGCGGAACCCGCAGAGCGGGTTACCGGGGCTTCATATCAAAGCGGAGGCGGGATCGGAAGCCCTCCGCGTTGCTCAATGCGGAGGGCTGCCGGTCGCCTCACGCCCTGATATTGTTGTCCTTCACCACCTTGCCCCAAATGGCGACCTGCTTGTCGAAGAAGGTCTTGAAAGCGGGGCCATCCTCGAGCAGCAGCGTCATCTGCTGCGTTTCCTTGAGCTGGGCGGCGGTGGCGGGCTCGCTCAGGATCTCCTTGGACGCCGTCGCGAGGCCGGCGACGATGTCCGGCGGCGTGCCCGTGGGCGCGAAGATGCCCCACCAGGCCAGCGTCTCGAAATCCGGAAAGCCCGCCTCGATCGCGGTCGGCGTATCCGGCAGGCCGGGCAGCCGCTCGCGGCCGAGCTGCAGGATCGGACGCAGCATGTTGGTGCCGAGCTGCGCTGCGACCAGCGCCGCCGAGCCCGCGATCAGATCGACATGGCCGCCGAGCACGTCGTTCATCGCGGGGCCACCGCCGCGATAGGGCACGTGCATGATCTCGACGCCGGCCTTGTTGCCGAGCACGGTCATGGCGAGATGGCCGAGCGTGCCGATGCCGACGGAGGCGTATTTCACCGCGCCGGGTGTCGCCTTGCAGGCCGCCACCACGTCGGCAAAGCTCTTGTAGGGACGGCCCGCGCCTGCGGCGATCACGTAGGGCGCGGTGCCCACCAGCAACACCGGCATCAGTTCGCGCTCGACATCGACGGGCGGCTTGTCGAGGATGGAGGGGATCACCGCGTGGGAATCGAAGGTGACCAGGAACGTCGAGCCGTCAGGCGGGCTCTTGGCGACCTGCGCCGCGCCGAGCGCTCCGGCGGCGCCCGACTTGTTCTCGACAATGACGATGCGGTTGAGCTTGGTTTGCAGATGGCTCTGGAGCAGCCGCGCCATCGCGTCGGTCGATCCGCCCGGCGGAAACGGCACCACCAGCGTGATTTTTGAAGCCTGCGCCAACGCCGGCGTCATTGCGAGAATAGCCGGCGCTGCGAGCAGCGTGCGTCGTGTGATCGTCATGTTATCCCTCCCCTGTTTTCTCGCGCCCGGCTTTTGCTCTTGGCGCTTTAAGTCGTTCCGAAACCGGATCCCGCTTTTCTGTATTCTGGCCGCGGTGGACTAAAGATGTCCAGCACGCGGGCGCCGTCGGGGCCGGCGCGCATGGTGTGCGGCACGTTGCCGGGCGTGCGCCAGAAATCGCCCTTCTTCACGGCAATCTCCTCATCGCCCTGGACGCGGATGGCAGAGCCGTCGAGCAGCACGCCCCATTGCTCCTCGGGATGATGGTGCAGCGTGCCTTGTGCATGCGGCGCCAGCGTCACCACCGACAGCATCGCCTGCTCGCCGGAGAAGATGCGCGTGGTCACCCCCGCCGCGAGCTCGCGAAACAGCCCGTCGCCGGTATCGTCGAGATTGTGGAATTCGTCCTTCTGGCTCACGCCATCCTCCCTTTCTTTTTTTCGCTGATCAGGATTTGCCATACGAGCCCTGATAACGGCCCTCGCGAATCGCCTTCAGCGTCTCCTCTTCGCGCGCGACCTGGGCCCGCACGGCGTCGAGCAGCACCGCAGCACCGGCGGCGGCAAAAGACACCACGCCGTCCTCGTCGCCGACGACGATGTCGCCGGGCGAGATCACGCTGCCGCCGATTGAGACGGGCACGTTGATCTCGCCGGGGCCGTTCTTATAGGGGCCGCGGTGGATCACCGCGCGGGCATAACAGGGAAAGTCATCGGCCGCGAACGCCGCGACGTCGCGGATCGCGCCGTCGATGACATAGCCTTCGGCTTTGCGCCACTGCGCGATGTTCTTCATGATCTCGCCGACCAGCGCGCGGGTCTCATCGCCCCCGCCATCGACCACGATGACGTCGCCGGGGCCCACAAGCTCGAGCGCGCGGTGGATGGCGAGATTGTCGCCGGGACGGGTGCGGACCGTGAAGGCCGTGCCCACCAGCTTGGCGCCGCGGTGATAGGGCTTGAGCCCCACTGCGCCCGGCAGCCGGCCGAGATTGTCCGAAATGACCGAGGTCGGCGCACCGCGAAAACCCTCGATGATCTCGGCCGGCGGCTTCGGCACAGAGTTCGCGGCGATGGTGATGGTCATGTCCCAAAATCCTTCCGTCATTGTCTTACTTGGCGTGTGCCCTTTACTCTGCGTCCGCCCGCGCCTTCGCCGGCCAAATCCGGAAGGCGCGCCCCTCCTTCATCCATGTTGCGCGCTCGTCGCGCAACAGCGTACGGCGAACTTTTCCGGAATCGTCGCGCGGCGGGGCGCTGACGAGCTCGAAACTTTCCGGATGCTTGTAGCGGCTGAGCCTCTCTTTCAGGAAATCGGCCATGCCGT
The DNA here is from genome assembly GCF_003020115.1 of Bradyrhizobium sp. MOS002. Taxonomy (GTDB): domain Bacteria; phylum Pseudomonadota; class Alphaproteobacteria; order Rhizobiales; family Xanthobacteraceae; genus Bradyrhizobium. The sequence continues at coordinate 156,103 of NZ_PYFX01000002.1, read as the reverse complement.
CGGCGATGGCCTGACCGTCCGCATCGCCCTCCGGCTCGATGATGGCATGCACGCGCTGGCCCAGTTCAGGATCGGGCAATCCCACCACAACGCAGGAGCGCACGCCGGGGCTCTCGGAGACGGCGGCTTCGACCTCGGCGGGATAGATGTTGGCGCCGCCGCGCAGCACCATGTCGGCGAGACGGTCACCGAGATAAAGGTAGCCTTCCGCATCCAGCCTGCCGATATCGCCGAGCGATTCCCAGCCGTCGGCGCGGCGCTTCGGCTCGGCGCCGAGATAGTGATAGGTCGCATCCTTGCCGTCATTGTTGAGGAAATAGATCTCGCCGCTCTCGCCCGGCGCGACGTCGTTGCCGTCTTCGCCAATGATGCGCAAGCGCGCCGTCTCGCCGATCTTGCCGACCGAGCCCTTGTGCGTCAGCCATTCCGTGCCGGAGATGATGCAGGAGCCTTGTCGCTCAGTGCCGCCATAGAGCTCCCAGATCCGCTCAGGCCCGAGCCATGCGATCCAGTTCTCCTTCAGCCAGGGTGGCATCGGAGCCGCCATGTGGAAGACGGTCTGCAGGCTCGTCACATCGTAGGCGTTGCGCACGTGCTCCGGCAGCGCCCAGATCCGGTGCATCATGGTCGGCACGAAATTGACCCATTGCACGCGCTCGCGCGCGATTTGCCGTAGCGCCTCCTCGGCATCGAACTTGACGAGGCCGGTGAGCTGGCCGCCGGTGAACAGCGCGTAATGCGACACGATGAACGGCGCATTGTGATAGAGCGGACCGGGATTGAGCAGCGAGACGCCGAAGGGGATGTTGAGCGGCGGCGTGGCGCCCGTGTCGATCACCGCCGGCTGGTGATCGAGGATCACCTTCGGCCGCCCGGTCGATCCGCCGCTGGTCATGGCTTTCCAGTAGCGCGCCACCGGTGGACTGAGCGGCTCGTCCGAAAATCCTTCCGGCACGAAATCCGCCGGCAGACGGTTCGGCGCGTTCCAGTCGGCTTCGCCGCCGACCACCAGCGCCGGCTTCAGAATGTCGAGCACCGCGGCGGCTTCGCCGCGCGGCAGCCGCCATGACAGCGAGGTCGGCGTCGCTCCGCATTTCCACACCGCAAACGAGGTCTCGAAGAACGCATTGCCGTTGGGCAAACCGATCGCGACGAAGTCGCCGGGCTTGACGCCCTTGGCCATGAACGCCCGCGCGCGCCGGTTGGCGCCGCGCTCAAGCGCGTCCCATGTCAGCGTATCCTGCCCGTGACGGACGGCGATCGTGCCTTGCGGTTTGCGCTCGGCGTACCAGCGCGGCACGTCGGACAGGGGCAGCAGCATCAGGCGTTTCCACTTCGTTTTCTTGGCGTCGCCAATGAGGCGAGCGCAGGATGAAGTGACGCTGTGACTCCTGCGCCACGTCAAGCAAAAAATGTCAGCATCGCAGCCATGAAATTCCCGGGTTCCATGGGTGACAAGCCGGCCATAAAGGGGCAAAAATCAGCCCGACTCAGTTTGGGTTGAGTTTTGCAAGGAATGCTCTCGTAGAATGTCGGACGTAGTTGCATCGCGTCGTGCGGCGCTTGTCGTTGCCGCAGCAGGATTTTTTCTGCTGGCGCCGTCGCATGCCCAGGCACAATGGTGGAAGCGCGCGCCTGTTGACTTCGAGGCCTGCGCCGACGCCGCCGAGAAAGCCACGACCAAATCCGAGAAGACGGCTGCGCTTGCCGACTGCAATGCCAAATTCGCCGGCCGGCGCAAGGCAGGCGGCGGCTATTCCTATTACGATTTCCTCCAGGACCGCACCTTCGACATCGCCGGCCCCAATCCGACGCCGGAGGAGCAGAAGAAGATCGACGAATCCTACACCGCCTATCTCGCCAATCAGCGCCGCAGCAATGAAGCCGCGCAGGCCACCGCGCGCCAGCAGCGCGAGCAGCAGGAACAACAGCTGCAGCAGCTCCAGCAGGTCGCGTTGCGAACCGAGGTCGAGCGCGTGCCCGTGCCGGTCGAGCGGCCGAAAGTCCAGCAGGCCACCATCGGCGACGCGCGGCCGCGGCCGAAGGGCGCACCCTGCACCAAGGGCTCGTTCTCCTGCGAATGGCCGCGACTGTCGGATGGATTGAACGATATCAAGAAGCTGTTCAGCCCGACGCCGAGCAAGCCCGCGAAGAAGGGCTGAGCTTCTTTGGTGTCATTCCGGCAGAGCTACACCCTCCGCCGTCGTCCCGGCGAAGGCCGCGACCCATAACCACAGGGAGTAGTTGTGGCGAGAGACTGGTAACCGCGAGTCTTGGCCAAATGCAATTCGGTGGTTATGGGTCCCGGCCTTCGCCAGGACGACGACTGAAGATGTGGTCTAAGCCGTCCAACTCACACCCAAAGCCGCGCCTCAGTTCGGAGGCTTCTTCTTGCTGCGCTTGGGAGTTGCTACCGTGGCATTCACCGGCGCCGTTGTCGTCGGTGAATTACCCAATTGCGACCTGCTCTCCTGCAATCGCCTGTCATAGCCGGGAGAGTTCATGACCGTCGGCGGCCGGGCCTCCGCGACCGAGGACGCGGTGCAGAGCACGGCCAGCGCGAATCCGAACATCAGACGACGCTTCATCGTTGCTCCTCCCGTCGCGCAGCCTGCACTCATGCGTTACCCGCGAATCTGCTGCGGCGTCAGCCGCGGCGAGCCCTTGCCCGCGCTCTCGGCCTCCTTGATCAGCGCAACAATGCGGCGCGACAGCGGCACGTCGATACTGTTCTGCTCGGCGAGCGCGATGATCGCGCCCTGGAGATAGTCGATCTCGGTCTTGCGGCCCTGCTTCAAATCCTGCCACATAGAGGAACGCGCCTCGGGATCGATCTTCATGGTCCTTCCCAGGATCAGGTTGAAAATCGGATCAGGCAGTCTCAGCAGAGTGGGCGTCCAGGACGAAGGGATCGGTGTCGCCGAAACCGGTGTGATGCCGGCGGCCCTCATCGCAGCCAGCCCCTCCGCCATCTGGTCGGCGAACAGCCTTCGCCATTCGCGGTTCGCCAATTGCGCGGCGAGCGGCATATCGGACAAGGCGCTGAGCGCGTTGTTCAAATTGATGATCAGCTTGCCCCATTGCACGCCGGTGATGTCGCGGCTCGCGCGCATGGCGAGCCCCGGCACCCACAGCGCTGCGGCGGTGTTCGCGTCGTCTTCGCCGACATGAATGTCGCCGGAGGTCGAGCGGTGGAAGCGGCCCTCGCCCATCCCGACCACGTTGAAAGGCACCATGCCGGCGAGCACGCGGCGGCCGCCGAGGCGCTCGCGCAAAACCGCGACATTGCCAACGCCGTTTTGCAGCGAGACGATGACGGCGTCCTGCGGCGCATGCTGCGCGATCTGATCGGCGACAGCGGCAGTATCGGCGCTCTTCACCGTGACCAGCACGATGCCGGCGCTGTGGAAGATCGCGGGATCTTCCGACAGCGCGAGCTGGCCCGGGTCGAGCTTCTTCTCGGAGCCGTCGAAATCGGTCAGAAGCAGGCCGAACCGCTCGATCTCGGTCTTCACCCGCGGCCGCACCAAGAACGCGACACGGCGGCCCGCAGCCGCGAGGGTGCCGCCGACGAAACATCCGATGGCGCCCGCGCCGGCCACCACGATCGGTCGATCCGTCATCACCTTGGCTTGCCCCCTTAACGGTCTGCCCTCGATAGCAGAGGCTGTGCCTGCTGCCCATTCCCGCAGTTGCGGCGCAATCGCCTTGTAACCGTCATGACGGCCTCATATGTTTTCGAACGGGGCTTGTTACCGGCAAGAAAGCGCCACAGGAGAACGCCATGGGTTTGCTCGACGTCCTCAACGGCATGCAGAACGGCCCGCGCGGCCAAAGCACGCCGAGTTCACAATCCTCATCCAGCGGCGGCATGTCGCCCATGACCATGGCGCTCCTTGGCCTGCTCGCCTGGAAGGCATTCAAGCATTTGAGCGGCAGCCAGACCGGCAGCGCGCCGCAACCGTCCCCGGCACCGACGCCGACGCATCTCCCTCCGCCGGTGAACGCGGGCGCTGGCGGCGGCCTCGGTGACCTGTTGAAGGGCGGCCTTGGCGGCCTGCTCGCGGGCGGCGCAGCCGGCAGCGTGCTCAGCGGCGGGCTCGGCGATCTCCTCAACCAGCTCCAGCAGAGCGGTCATGGCGATGCCGCCAATACCTGGGTCGGCAAGGGCGAGAACAAGGCGATCGCGCCAGGCGATCTCGCCAATGCGCTCGGCGCCGACCAGATCGAGAGCCTGTCCGCCCAGAGCGGCCTGTCGCGTGACGAGCTGCTCTCGGGCCTCAGCCAGTATCTGCCGCAGGTGGTCGATCATCTGACGCCGGACGGACGGCTGCCGACCGAGCAAGAGATCGCGGGCAGAGTCTGATTTTAGTTTAGTCAAACCGAGGGAAGCACGGACATGAGCATGGGTGGCTTGTTGTGGATCATCGTCGTCGGCTTCATCGCCGGCCTGATCGCGCGTTGGCTGGCGCCGGGACCGAACAATCCGAGCGGCTTCATCCTCACCACCATCCTCGGCATCGCCGGCGCGTTTCTCGCCACCTTCATCGGCCAGGCCATCGGGCACTATAGTCCCGACCAGGGCGCGGGCTTCATCATGGCTACTATCGGCGCCGTGGTGGTGCTGTTCATCTGGCACCGGCTGGTGGCGAGCGGCGTGATCAAGGGGTAGCACGCCAAGGCGTCTGGGGAAGGCACACGGCCTCCACATCGTCATTGCGAGGAGCTCTTGCGACGAAGCAATCCAGAGTGTTGCCTTGGAGGCAGTCTGGATTGCTTCGCTTCGCTCGCAATGACGACTTCACGTCACCAAATGCATCCCCGCATCCATGCGCACGACCTCGCCGGTCATGTTGCTGGAGGCCGGCATTGCCAGGAAGCAGACGAGCTGCGCGATGTCTTCCGCCGATGATGCGACCTTCAGCGGCACCTTCGCCACGACGCTGTCGCGCACCTGCTTGGCGCCCGCCTCGCCGCGGCCCTTGGTGAACCAGGGCGTATCGATATAGCCGGGACACACCGTGTTGACGCGGATCAGCGGCGCCAGCGCGCGCGACAGCGACAGCGTCATCGTGTTGAGCGCGCCCTTGCTTGCGGCATAGGCGATCGACGATCCGACGCCGCTGATGCCGGCGACCGAGGAGATGTTGACCACGGCGGACGGCCGCCCCGAGGCCTTGGCGCCGGCCTCGAGCAGGCTGCGCGCCGCGCGCACCATCTGGAACGGGCCGATGGTGTTGACGCCGTAGAGGCGCTGGAAATCCTCCGCCGACAATCCGTCGAGATCGGCATGGGCGACATGCTTGGTGGTGCCGGCATTGTTGACGAGCACGTCGAGCCGGCCCCAGCCGCCAGCTGCCGCAACGATCTTGCGGCAATCGTCATCCTTCGAGACGTCGCCCTGCGCGACCAGAACTTCCGGTGAGCCCGCCTTGCGGCACAGCTCCGCGGTCGCCTCCGCGTCCTTCTGGCTCGAGGAATAGTTGATGACGAGCCGCGCCCCGCTCCGTGCGAGAATTTCCGCGGTCGCAGCACCCAGGCCGGAGGCGGACCCCGTCACGATTGCGCACAAACTGTCCTTTGCCATCCGGATTTCCTTCCCCTTGATTGACTATCGACGTTCTGTTTAGCGAGTTTGCGGCGGCCTGCAAATCGAGCAAACTCCGCTAAGCGGAATTAGCTCATCGCCCATGCCCGCGCCGCAGGTTGACCTGCGATCAACGCTTGTCAGGGCCATGGCTTTTTCGGATCATCGGGCGCAAGAAGAACCTGCGCGCCGACCCCCACGGGGGCCGGATGCGCCAATGCCAAAACACGGGGAACGCTGTGGCGGAGAGTGACAATATCGTCGTCGAGACCGCGGAGAAAATCTTCGCCGATCTCGCCGATCCGCAGACCGTCAACAACGACAAGAAGGATTCATGGCAGGCGCCACTCTGGCAGGCGCTGAGCGAGGCCGGCTTGCCGTTGGCCTGGGTGCCGGACGATCTCGGCGGCTCCGGCGCGAGCCTGGCCGACGGCTTTGCGCTGCTGAATGCGGCCGGCCGTTTCGCAGTCGCGGTTCCCCTGGCAGAGACCATGCTCGCCGGCTGGCTGCTGGCGCAGGCGAAGATCGCATCCCCCGAGGGCGAAATGACGGTGCTGCCTGCATCCCCGAAGGATCGGATCACGCGCGATGCCGATGGTGCGCTCTCCGGCCGCGCCCGCGGCGTGCCCTTCGCAAAGGCGGCAAGGCACTTCGCAGTGCTGGTCCACGGCAAGGACGGCGCCTCGATCGCGCTGGTCGATGCGAGCAAGGGTCGGATCGAGACCGGCCTCAATGTCGGCTACGACCACAGCGACACCGTCACGCTCGACAAGGTTCAGCCGGTCGCCATCAAGCCCGCCCCGAGCGGCTTTGACCAGACCACAATGATGCTGATGGGCGGCGTCGCGCGCAGCCTTCAGATCGCGGGCGCGCTGGAATCGATGCTCGACATCTCCGTGCGCTATTCCAACGAGCGCGTCGCGTTCGAGAAGAAGATCTCGAAATTCCAGGCAGTGCAACACAATCTCGCCCGCCTTGCCGGCGAGTCTGCTGCCGCCCTTGCCGCAGCGACCTCCGCGGCTGACGCTATCGCCAACGCAAAGTCGTTCGACGACGCGGTCTACCTCGAAGCCGCCTCGGCAAAAATCCGCTGCGCGGAAGCCGCGGAAAAGGGCGGCGCCATCGCGCATCAGGTCCACGGTGCGATCGGCTTCACCCTGGAGCACATCCTGCACCGCTATTCGCTGCGGGCACTGGCCTGGCGCGACGATTTCGGTTCGGAAAGCCACTGGGCCGTCGAGCTCGGCAAGCTCGTCGCAAACCGCGGCGCCGACGAATTGTGGCCCCTCGTGGCTTCGCGCTGATCAGGGACGAGACAACAATGACCGCTGCCCTCCGTTTCGATCCGATCCGTCTGCCCGAGAAATGCGAGCAATTGCGCAAGGAAGTGCGCGCCTTCCTCGCCGAGGAAATCGCCGCCGGCACCTTCGATCCGCACAAGCCCAACCGCGAAGACACCGACGCGCCGGAATTTTCCCGCCGGGTCGGCGCCAAGGGTTGGCTCGGCATGACATGGCCGAAGAAATATGGCGGCCAGGAGCGCTCGTTCCTCGAACGTTACGTGGTGACGGAGGAGATGCGCGTCGCCAACGCGCCGACGCGGCGCTTCTTCGTCGCCGACCGCCAGAGCGGGCCGGTGCTGATCAAATACGCGCCTGAGCACATCAAGATGGACATCCTGCCGCGCATTTGCCGCGGCGAGATCTGCTTTGCGATCGGTATGAGCGAGCCGAACTCCGGCTCCGACCTGTTCGCCGCGAAGACGCGAGCGACCAAAACCGACGGCGGCTATCTCATCAACGGCACCAAGATCTGGACCTCGTCGGCGCACATCGCCGACTACATGATCGCGATCTTCCGGACGTCGCAGCCGACCAAGGAAAACCGCCGTCACGGCCTGACCCAGTTCCTGGTCAAGATGAAGCAGCCCGGCATCCAGGTGAACCCGATCGGCCAGATCACCGGCCAGTACGAGTTCAACGAGGTCGTCTTCACCGATTTCTTCGTGCCTGACGATCATGTGCTCGGCGAAGTCGACGGCGCCTGGAAGCAGGCGACGAGCGAGCTCGCTTATGAGCGCTCGGGCCCCGAGCGCTTCCTGGAGACCTATTACGTGCTGACCGAGCTGGTTCGCGCGGTTGGTCCCAATCCGGACACCCGCAGTGCCGAAGGCATCGGCCGGCTGGTGGCGCAGCTCCACACCATGCGGCGCATGTCGGTCTCGGTCGCGGGCATGCTGCAAGCCGGCAAGGAGCCGGTCGTCGAGGCCTCCATCGTCAAGGACATCGGCACGGTGTGGGAGCAGCAGCTTCCGCACCGCGTGCGCGATCTCGCCGCCTTCGTCGAGGAGACCGCGACCAACCGCGAGACGCTGGAGCGGCAGCTCGACTTCGCGATCAAGACCGCGCCGAAACTCACCATCCAGGGCGGCACCACCGAGGTGCTGCGCGGCATCATCGCCCGCGGGCTTGGCTTGCGCTAACTCTTCGAGGACATCATGAGCACCTATAAAGATATCGGCGTCGAAAAAGTTGGTCACGTCGGCACCATCGAGATCCGCCGCCCGCCGCTGAACTTCTTCGACATATCGCTGATCAACCAGATCGCGGACGCGCTCGACGAGTTCGATCGCGACATCGAGATCCGCAGTTCGGTGCTGTCGGCGCAGGGCAAAGCATTTTGCGCCGGCGCGAATTTCCAGGATCCGGCACGGCAGGCGCAGGAGGCGCGCGAAGCCGATAAGACGGCCAAGGGCGATCCGGCCGACAGCCTCGGGGCGATCAACCATCTCTACATCCAGGCCGTGCGCATCTTCCGCGCCAAGAAGCCGATCGTCGCGGCCGTGCAGGGCGCCGCGATCGGCGGCGGATTGGGCCTCGCGGTGTCCGCGGACTTCCGGGTCACCTGCCCCGAAGCGCGCTTCTCCGCGAACTTTACAAAGCTCGGCTTCCATCCCGGCTTCGGCCTGACCGTGACGCTGCCCGAGCTGATCGGCAAGAACAACGCCGAGCTGATGTTCTACACCAGCCGCCGCGTCACCGGCGAAGAGGCCTTCAAATGGGGCCTCGCCAACGAACTCGTGCCGCAGGACCAGGTCAAGGCGGCCGCACTGAAGCTCGCCGGCGAAATCGCCGAATGCTCCCCGCTCGGCCTCGTCTCCACCCGCGCGACGATGCGCGCCGGCCTCGCCGATCGCGTGATGGCGGCGACCAATCACGAGCTCGAGGAGCAGACCCGGCTGCGCGCGACGGAAGACTTCAAGGAAGGCGTGAAGGCGACCGAGGAGCGGCGGACGGCGAATTTCAGGGGGCGGTGATTGCGGCAGCGTTTCGCCGTGTTGCTCTATCGTCTCCACAATCTCCGCTGTCGTCCCGGCGAAGGCCGGGACCCATACCCCGAGGGAGCAGTTGTCGCGCGACGCTGGTAACTACGAGTCATCGCCAAACCACTGCCTGTGGTTAAGGGTCCCGGCCTTCGCCGGGACGACGGCGTTAATTGCGACTACTATCTCCTCCCAACCACCAGCGCATCCACGATCGTCACACCCTGCCCTTCGGCGTGCACCAGCACCGGGTTGAGATCGACCTCCGCGATCTCCTCTGCATGCCGCGCGGCGAGCACGGAGATATCCGCGATCAACTGCGACACGGCCGCAACATCCGCCTTCGCCGCCCCGCGAAATCCTGTCAGCAGCGGCGCGGCTTTCAAGCGCGCCAGCATCGTTCCGGCTTCTTCCGCGCTCACCGGCGCCGGGCGGTAGACGACGTCGCGGAATAGCTCCGTCGTGATGCCGCCGAGGCCCACCATCACCATCGGCCCGAACGTCTTGTCCGTCATCGTGCCGATGATGATCTCGACGCCCCGCTCGGCCATCGGGCAGACCAGCACACCCTGAATCGCCGCCTCAGGCCTGTGCTTGCGCGCGTTGTCGAGCAGCGCCTCGAACGCCAGAAACACTTCGCCCTTGGTGGTGATGTTGACGCGCACGCCGCCGACCTCGCTCTTGTGCGCGATGTCCGGCGACTGGATCTTCATCACCAGCGGAAAGCCGACGCGGGCCACGGCTTCGTCGAGCTCGCCCTTGTCCTTCACCAGCACTTCGTCCGGCAGCGCAATACCCGCGGCGCGGAGCAACGCCTTGCTGTCAGCTTCCGAGAGAGTCGGCGATTGCAGGTGCGCGGAGATGTCCCGCACGGGGACTTGTGCCCCGTCCGGAGGCTTCCGCAGTTTGAAGTTGGCGTAGTCGACGAGCTGCCGCATCGCGACGCCGACATGGGTGAGACCCGAGAGCACCACGACGCCGGATTTGGCGAGCTCGCGCCGCGCGAAATCGGACGGCACCGTGTAGGAATAGAACACCACCGGTTTGTGCTGCGCGGCCAGCACCGGCGTCAGCTCGGCTTCCCTGAAGGGCTTGCGGACTTCGCTCGACAGCGACAGCACGACCAGGATCGCGTCGATCTCGTCGGACGCGGTGAGCACATCGACGCTCTTCTGCAGGCCGCCCGAGGTCACGCCCTGCGCCGTGACGTCGATCGGGTTGCGCGCAGTGCCGTAGGACGGCATCAGCGCCTTGATCTCCGTCTGGACTTTCTCGGAGAGCTCCGGCACCTGCAAGCCTTGCAGCGCCACGGCATCTGCGCCCCAGATGCCGGCACCGCCGGAGACGGTGACGACGGCGACGCGATCGCCTTTCGGCAACGGATTGCTCGCGAGCACCGCTGCGATCGTCAGTGCCTCGTCGAGGTCGTTGGAGACGATGAAGCCATATTTGGCGAACACGGCGTCATAAGCCGCCGACCATCCGGCCATGCTCGCGGTGTGCGAGGCGGCCGCGCGCATCCCGGCGCCGGAGCGGCCGACCTTCGTCACGATGACAGGCTTTTTCAGCTCGGCTGCCCGCCGTGCTGCCGCGAGAAACTTGTCGACGTCGCGAATGCCTTCGATGAACAGCAGGATCACGTCGGTGGCAGCGTCCTGCACCATGTAATCCAGGAACTCGCCGGCCCCGAGATCGGATTCGTTGCCGGCACTGACGACATAGCTCACGGCAATGCCGAGCGCGCTGGCGCGATGATAATACGCAAAGCCAATGCCGCCGCTCTGCGCGACGATGCCGATCCGCTTCGTCGTGGCGACCAGCGGCACTACGCCCGGCTTGACGTCCACGGCGGGACTGAACGTCGCCGCCACGCGCTGCATCTGGCTGAAAAAGCCCTCGGCGTTCGGACCGGAAATCCGCATACCGGTCCGACTTGCCAGCGCCGCGATCGAATCCTGCATCGCCGCGCTCTCCCCGCCCTCCTCGGCAAAGCCGGAGGAGATGATCACGGCATTCTTCACGCCGACGGCGGCGCATTGCTCGAGCGCGGCAAGCACCGCGCGGGCGGGGATCATGATGATTGCGAGATCGATCGGCGCGCCGATCTCCGTGATCGATTCGTAGCAAATGAGGCCGTCGATCTCGGCATAGTTCGGGTTCACCGGATAGATCTTTCCGGGGTACTCGTTCTTGCGCAACATCGACAGCAGCCGGCCCGGAATCTTCTCGTGATCGCGCGAGGCGCCGATCAGCGCGATGCTGGCGGGTGCAAAGAAGCTATCGAGCGGATGCGGCATGTTGAATCCTTGCTCTTATCTCTACCCGTCATCCTGAGGTGCCGGAGCGTAGCGGAGGCCTCGAAGGATGAACGGCCACCGGCCGGGCCGCTCATCCTTCGAGGCTCCCTGCACGGTGCTATGCACCGTACAGCTCGCACCTCAGGATGACGGGTTGGGAGCTACGAAGGCAAGAGCTCAAGCAGCAATCCGGAACGTCACGCCGCCCAGTAAGAACTCGTTGCCTGCAACGGCATGTCCCTTCGCCCTGGCGGCATGCAGCACGCCGGCAACATCAGTGACCCGAAACTCCAGCGCGCTCATGATTTCGTTGGCGCCCTTCACGAAGCGGAATGTTGCGTTGGGCAACTTCAGTTCGGCTTCGCCACTCGGCGCAACACCGATGATCTTGCCCCAATGCTCGGCCAGTCCCATCGGATCCGGACTCTGCAGCTCCACGCAAGTCAGCGCCTGCGTTACATCCTTACGGATGAATTTTTGCCAGTCGGGGCCCGCCGGCGGATACGCGCCCAGGATGTCGTCGCTGCCGTCGGTGTGGTTGAACTCGATGAAGGCGGCGCGGCAGTCGCGGGGATGGAGCTGCACGCCGTGATAGGGCGCATGGTCGATGACGTTGGCGGTGCGTACGCCGAGCGCGTTGGCGTTACGGCCGCGCTCGTCGGGATCGTTGCAGCAGAAGATCGCCATGTAGCCGCCGCGGCCGCCGCTCTTCTCGATGAAGCGACCGGCCGTGGTGCCGTCCTTGAACGGCGCGACCACCTCCAGCAGGATCGTGTCGACCGGCAGCAGCGCGTTCTCCAGGCCGTATTTCGCAACGTTGCCATCGCGGTAGCAGACACTGAGGCCCATGATGTCGGCGATGTCCGCGATCACTGGCGCGAGCTGCGGCGCGACCAGGCAGATCTGCCGCAACCGCATATAGGGCGCCATCGTCATGCGCCCTTGAAGGTCGGCTTGCGCTTCTCGACGAACGCCTTGGCGGCCTCCTTGTGATCCTCGGTGTCGCTGCAGCGGGTGTGGTGGATCGCCTCGCCGTCGAAGCAATCCTCCAGCGCCAGATGCTCGGCATTGTTGATGTTGCGCTTGATGAAGCCGAGCGCGATCGAGGGGCCCTGCGCCAGCGACAGCGCGAGCTCGTGCGCGGCGGTGTCGATCTCGGCGTCGGGGACGACCTTCGTCACCATGCCGATTGCATGCGCTTCCTTAGCCGTCAGCACCGGCGAGGTCAGATAGAGCTCGCGCGCCCGCGCGCTGCCCAGCAGCTGGGTGAGGAAATAGGTGCCGCCGTAATCGCCGGAGAAGCCGACTTTTGCGAAGGCGGTCGTGATCTTGCAGGATTCGGAGGCGACACGGAGGTCGCACGACAGCGCCATCGACAGACCCGCGCCGGCCGCAGCGCCGTCGAGCTGCGCCACCACGGGCTTTGGCATCTGGTGCAGGATACGCGACACCTCCATGCCACGGCGCAGGTTCGCCATCTTCACTTCGAACGGCAGCGGTGCCCGGCCCTCGGCCATCGACTTGACGTCGCCGCCGACGCAGAAGCTACCGCCCGCGCCCTTGAACAAGACCGCGCGCACCTCCGGATCATCCGCAGCGCGCCGCGCCGCCACGACCAGCCCAGCGACCATGTCCGGGTTGAGCGCGTTCTTCCGCTCAGGACGGTTCATGGTGATGGTGAGCAGCCCGCCTTCGAGCTTCTGCAGGACCATGTCGTTGCTCATGGGGCGTCTCCCTTGTTGTTGCTTGGCTCGGTCTATCGACGTTCGTCATTGCGAGCGAAGCGAAGCAATCCAGAAATGTTTCCGCAGAGACAGCCTGGATTGCTTCGTCGCTTCGCTCCTCGCAATGACGAGGCTTATTTCTTCACCAGCGGGCAGCGCGACTGTTCCAGCGACTGGAACGCCTCGCTGCCGGGCACGGTGGCGAGCAGCTTGTAGTCGTCCCAGCGGCCCTTGGATTCCGACGGCTTCTTGACCTCGAACAGGTACATGTCGTGCAGCATGCGGCCGTCCTCTCGGATCTTGCCGTTCTTGGCGAAGAAGTCGTTGATCGGCGTCTCCTTCATCACCTTCATGACGGTTGCGGCATCCGTCGTGCCGGCCGCCTTCACCGCCTTCAGGTAGTGCGTCACGGACGAATAGACACCGGCTTGCGCCGAAGTCGGCGGCCGCTTCATGCGCTCCTGGAAGCGCTTCGAGAATGCGCGGGTGTCGTCGTTCAGATCCCAATAGAAGGCTTCCGCCAGCAACAGGCCCTGTGCGGTCTCGAGCCCGATCGAGTCGATGTCGGTCACGAAGGCCAGCAGCGGCGAGACCTTCTGGCCGCCCTTGGTGATGCCGAACTCGGCCGCCTGCTTGATGGCGTTGACGGTGTCGCCGCCGGCGTTCGCAAGCCCGATCACCTTTGCCTTCGAAGCTTGGGCCTGGAGCAGGAACGACGAAAAATCCGACGTGTTGAGCGGATGGCGCACGCTGCCGAGCACCTTGCCGCCGGTCTTGGTCACGACGGCGCTGGTGTCTTTCTCCAGATCCTGGCCGAAGGCGTAGTCGGCGGTGAGGAAGTACCAGGTGTCGAGGCCCGACTTCACGGCCGCAAGGCCGGTCACATTGGCCTGGCCGTAGGTGTCGAACACGTAGTGAATGGTATAGGGACCGCAGGCCTCGTTGGTAAGGCGGATCGAGCCCGGGCCGTTGAACATGATGATCTTGTTGCGCGCTTTCGCGATCTCGCCGGCGGCAAGTGCGGTCGCGGAGGCCGCGACGTCGTAGATCATCTCGACGCCCTGATTATCGAGCATGTCGCGGGCGATGTTGGCGGAGAGATCGGCCTTGTTCTGATGGTCGGCAGCCAGCACCTGGATCTTGCGGCCGAGCACCTCGCCGCCAAAGTCCTCCACGGCCATCTTGGCCGCGGTCTCGCTGCCGGGGCCGGTGATGTCGGCATACAGACTCGACATGTCGAGGATGCCGCCGATCTTCAGTGGCGGCTTGTCCTGGGCCTGCACGGCGCTTGCACTCAGCGCCAGCGCAGCAGCAAAAATGCCCGACAAAACATGCTTCATGGAAAAAGACCTCCCTTATCGCGCCGTACTCTGATGGCGGCTTGGTTATTGCTCTTGGCAATCGCTGTTGCCGCAATCATGCCGCATGCGCGACAGCGCAGCAAGCGCAAGGGGCGACACGCGAGCACGATTGCCGCGTATGTTTTCCGCAAAGCGGAATGGTGGGGCGCGGCGAAAGGTTTCCACGCTGTCGTTGCGAGCGCAGCGAAGCAATCCAGAATTCCTCCGCGGTGACAGTCTGGATTGCTTCGCTGCGCTCGCAACGAGGGAGTGTGAAGAAGCCTCTTCGCGACCGGCTACGCTTGGGTTAAAGCTAGAGCGCAATGCAACCTCTCCGGGCCACGTGACGCGACTGCTTCACATCATCGTCGCACTTCTTCTCGTCGCGGGTCGCACTGCGTTCGCCACGCCGTGCCAATTCGAGGCGCAAGGCGAAGGCCGCGTCGCCGTCATCGTCGATGCCCGCAGTGTACGTCTCGATGACGGCCGGGAAATCCGCCTCACCGGGATCGAGGCGATATCGACGACAAAGCAGGCGCTGACCTCGCTGCTCGTCGGACGCGACGTGACTCCGCGGAGCGCGGAGGACACGCCCGACCGCTATGGCCGGCAAGGCGCGATCCTGTTCATCGGCGAGAGCGACACCTCGGTACAGGCCACGCTCCTCGCCCAGGGCGACGCCATCGTCTCCGCCGAGATCGCCGATAAAGACTGCGCGGCCGCGCTGATGGCGTCGGAGGCCGAGGCGAGGCGCCAAAAAAAGGGCAACTGGGCTGACCCGTCGGCCATAAAAAACGCGGAAAGTCCGGACGATATTTTGGCGGGGATCGGGCGTTTTGTGGTGGTCGAGGGCAAAGTCCTGTCGGTCCGGCAAGCTGGGGCAATGACCTACCTCAACTTCGGACGAAACTGGACACGCGGCTTCGCCGTGACTATTTCAAAGCGCATGGTACCCGCGTTCGAAAGCGCCGGGATCGCCCTTAAGTCCTTGGAAAATAGAAATGTTCGCGTCCGGGGCTGGGCTGAGGGGAATACGGGGCCGCGTATCGATGTACGCCTCGTGGGACAAATCGAGTTGCTGGGCGCAAACGAGCCGACAGGGGTAAGGCCCTAAAAGGGGCCAGGCACGGGTTAAGCGACGTGAATGGGGTGCTAGGACGGCACGGACGAGGTGAACGCCGCCGCCTGCGGGCAGCGCCGGCTGCGCTATGCCTCGTGCTGGGTGCAGCCCTTGCCGGTTGCGGCGACATGGGCCGATTCCAGACCGCGGCGGCCCCGCCGACCGTCGCGATGCCCAAGCCGAAGCCGGCCGTCGCGCAGACTCCCGCCACCGAGAAGGAGCACGAGCGCATCCTGGCGAGCTATGGCGGCACCTATGACGACCCCAGGCTCGAATCGCTCGTCAGCAAGACCGTCGACCGGCTGGTCGCGGCGTCCGACCGCCCCGACCAGGGTTACCGGGTCACGATCCTCAATTCCGGCGCGGTGAACGCCTTCGCGCTGCCGAACGGCCAGCTCTATGTCACGCGCGGCCTGCTTGCGCTGGCGAGCGATACGTCGGAATTGTCCTCCGTGCTCAGCCACGAGATGGCGCACGTGCTGTCCAAGCACGCCGCGATGCGCGAGGACCAGGCCCGCCAGGCCGCGATCGTCACCCGCGTCGTCACCGACATGAGCAACGACCCCGATCTCACCGCGCTGGCGCTCGCCAAGACCAAGCTGACCATGGCGAGCTTTTCGCGCAATCAGGAGTTCGAGGCCGACGGCGTCGGCGTCGGCATCTCCGCCAAGGCCCATTTCGACCCTTATGGTGCCGCACGCTTTCTCTCGGCGATGGAGCGCAATGCCGAGCTGAAGGTCGGCAAGACCTCGCTCGATCCGCGCGCGCAGGATTTCACCTCGTCGCATCCGGCAACGCCCGAGCGCGTGCAGAACGCGCAGACCATCGCGCGGCAATACGCAGCGCCAGAGGGCGGCGAGCGCGACCGCGAGACCTATCTCGCCGCGATCGACAATCTCGTCTACGGCGAAGACCCCAGCGAAGGTTTTGTCCGCGGCAGGCGCTTCCTGCATCCGAAGCTCGGCTTCACCTTCCAGGCGCCGGACAATTTTACGCTCGACAACACCGCGCAGGCCGTGATCGGCGTGCGCGACGGCGGCTCGCAGGCGATGCGTTTCGACGTCGTGCGGGTGCCGGCCGAACAGTCGCTCGGCGATTACCTGAATTCCGGCTGGATGGAGGGCGTCGAGAAGGCCTCCATCGAGGACATCACCATCAACGGTTTTCCGGCTGCGTCCGCCACCGCCAAGGGCGACCAGTGGCAATTCAAGGTCTATGCGCTGCGCTTCGGCAGCGACGTCTACCGCTTCATCTTCGCGGCACGGCAGAAGTCGACCGAGAGCGAGCGCAATGCGCGCGAGACCGTCGGTTCATTCCGCCGCCTGACGCTCGACGAGATCCAGGCCGCGCGCCCGCTGCGCATCAAGGTCATTACCGTGCAGCCCGGCGACACCGTGGAATCGCTCTCCCACCGCATGGCCGGCGTCGACCACCCGGCCGAGCGTTTCCGCGTGCTCAATGGGCTCGATCGCAACGCGCAGGTGAAGGTGCGCGATCGTGTGAAGGTTGTGGCGGATTGAGGCTGCGCTAAGCGCGCGTCATCCCGGGCGCGCTTAGCTCGGGATCTGGAGCCACAAATTCCGCCGTCGTCCCGGACAAGCGTAAGCGCAGATCCGGGACCCATAACCACAGGATACTGGAACAGGCACGCTGGTAGCTCCAGCGTGCTTCACAATGAACGGGCGGGGTAATGGGTCCTGGCTTTCGCCAGGACGACGTTGGGGTGAGCCCTAACCGCCCGCGTCCATATCGCCGGCCTCGCGCTGGCCGCTGAGCCAGAGCGCGAGCAGGGTCCAGAACGCGCCTGACAGCAGGTACGCACCCGAGGCGATGACGCCGAGATTGGTCGCAAGCAGAAGCGCCACCAGCGGCGCGAAACCGGCGCCGAACAGCCACGCCATGTCGGAGGTCAGCGCCGAGGCCGTGTAGCGGTAGGCCTGCTTGAAGTTCGAGGCGATCGCGCCCGACGACTGGCCGAACGACAGGCCGAGCAGGATGAAGCCGATCACCATGTAGATGGTCTCGCCGAACGCGCCGGCATCGAGCAGCTGCGGGGCAAAGCCGCTATAGATCGCGATCGCGATCGCCGATCCCATCAGCAGCGACTTGCGGCCGACGCGGTCGGCGATGACGCCGGAGAGCACGATCGCGCCGACGCCGAACACGGCGGCGACGATCTCGATGATCAGGAAGCGCACCGGGCTTTCGCGGGTGAACAGGAACACCCAGGACAGCGGAAACACCGTGACCATGTGGAACAGCGCAAAGCTTGCCAGCGGCGCAAACGCACCGAGCATGATGTTCTGGCCTTCGCGCGCCACGGTCTCGGAGATGCGCGAGGGCTGCAATTCGCGGGTCTCGAACAGCGAGGCATATTCTTCCGTCGTCACCATACGCAGGCGCGCGAACAGCGCCACGACGTTGATGGCGAAGGCGACGAAGAACGGATAGCGCCAGCCCCAGTCGAAGAAATCGTCGGCCGAAAGATTCCCGGCGAAATAGGCGAACAGCCCGCTCGCCACGATCAGACCGAGCGGCGCGCCAAGCTGCGGCACCATCGCGTACCAGCCGCGCTGCGAAGGCGGCGCGTTCAGCGCCAGCAGCGAGGCCATGCCGTCCCAGGCGCCGCCCCAGGCCAGACCCTGTGCGATGCGCGCCAGCGCCAGCAGCCAGATCGCCGCGACGCCGATCTCGTGATAGCCGGGCAGGAACGCGATCGCGACGGTGGCGGTGCCGAGCAGGAACAGCGCCGAGATCAGCTTGGCCGTCTTGCCGTACTCGCGGTCGACCGTCATGAAAATGACGGTGCCGATCGGCCGGGCCATGAAGGCCAGTGCGAAGATCATGAAGGAATAGAGGGTGCCGGTCAGCTCGCTCGTGAACGGGAACACCAGGCGCGGGAAGACGATCACCGAAGCGATCGCGAAAACGAAGAAGTCGAAGAATTCCGAGGTGCGGCCGATGATGACGCCGATAGCGATCTCGCCGGGACTGGCCTGGTCGTGGCCGTGTTCGCCCGAGTGGTCTGCCATTGCGGGGGTCTGTGCCATCGCCATTCGCGCGCCCTTAACGTCCTGAAAACCAAAGCCGACCGCCCGGCGAGGCGCCAGGCAATCTAGTCCTGTCTGGCGCAACATCCCGCACTGCAACATTGGACAAATTGTCCAATGTCCGGATTGTTGCGCCGCAGCTACCCCTTGGCCCCGCAAAAGAAACTCATTCTCATAAGGCTCGGCCCGTGTCCCGTTTCAAGATCCTGGCGCTGCTACCCCTGGCGGTTGCGCTCAGCGGCTGCAACTACGTCGTGCTGGCGCCGGCCGGCGATATCGCTGCGCAACAGCGCGACCTCGTCATCATCTCCACCGTCCTGATGCTCCTGATTGTCGTCCCCGTGATGGCGCTGACGGTGCTGTTCGCCTGGCGCTACCGCCAGTCCAACACCGACGCCCGCTACGAGCCGGAATGGGACCACTCGACCAGCCTCGAGCTGGTGATCTGGTCGGCGCCGCTCTTGATCATCGTTTGCCTGGGCGCGCTGACCTGGATGGGCACGCATCTGCTCGACCCCTATCGCACGCTCGGCCGCATCCATGCCGACCGCGCCGTGGACCAGTCCAAGGCTCCGCTCGAAGTCGACGTCGTCGCGCTCGACTGGAAGTGGCTCTTTATCTATCCGGACTACGGCATCGCCACTGTCAACGATCTGGCAGCTCCGGTCGATCGCCCCATCAACTTCCGCATCACCGCCTCCTCGGTGATGAACTCGTTCTACATCCCCGCGCTGGCAGGCCAGATCTACGCGATGCCGGGCATGGAGACCAAGCTCCACGCCGTCGTGAACCACGCCGGCACCTACCGGGGCTTTTCGGCGAACTACAGCGGCGCCGGCTTCTCCGGGATGCACTTCAACTTCCAGGGCCTCGACGACAAGGGCTTCGACGCCTGGATCGCCAGCGCCAAATCCGGCGGCGGCTCGCTCGGCCGCGCCGAATATCTCCAGCTCGAAAAACCCAGCCAGAACGAGCCGGTGCGGCGCTACGGCACCGTCGATTCCGATCTCTACCGCCTGATCCTCAACATGTGCGTCGAGACCGGCAAGATGTGCCAGAGCGAGATGATGGCGATCGACGCCAAGGGCGGCCTCGGCCATGAGGGCCTGAACAACACCCTGCCGCTGGCCTACGACAAGTATGCCCGCCGCGGCACGGCGCTTGGGCCGGAGCCGACCTTCGTCGCCGGCACCTGCACGCCCGATGCGCCGCAGGGCAGGACCACCGCCTCCATCACGGCACCTGTCGACACCGCGCCGCTGCTCGGCGCCGGCCTGAAGCGGCCGACTTTCACGCCGCTGAAGTCCTCGTCCTTCTTCCTCGGACAACGTCCGAAGTCAGATTCGTAAAGAGATCCCGCATGTCTCCTGATCTTCTCAAGCTCATCTTCGGCCGGCTCACCATCGAATCGCTGCCGCTGCACGAGCCGATCGTCGTCGGCACCTTTGCCGTGGTGGCGACCGGCGGCCTCGTCATGCTCGCCGGCCTGACCTATTTCCGTCTCTGGGGTTATCTCTGGAGCGAGTGGTTCACCAGCGTCGACCACAAGCGCATCGGCATCATGTACATGATCCTCGGCATCGTGATGCTGCTGCGCGGTTTCGCCGACGCGCTGATGATGCGGCTGCAGCAGGCGCTCGCCTTCGGCGGCTCGGAGGGTTATCTCAACTCGCATCACTACGACCAGGTCTTCACCGCCCACGGCGTGATCATGATCTTCTTCGTGGCGATGCCGCTGGTCACCGGCCTGATGAACTTCGTCGTCCCGCTCCAGATCGGTGCGCGCGACGTGTCGTTCCCGTTCCTGAACAATTTCAGCTTCTGGATGACGGTCGGCGGCGCGGTGCTGGTGATGGCCTCGCTCTTCATCGGCGAATTCGCCCGCACCGGCTGGCTGGCTTATCCGCCGCTGTCGAACATCGGCTACAGTCCGGATGTCGGCGTCGACTATTACATATGGGGACTACAGGTCGCGGGCGTCGGAACGACACTGTCCGGCATCAACCTGATCTGCACCATCGTCAAGCTGCGGTGCCCCGGCATGACCATGATGCGGATGCCGGTGTTCACCTGGACCGCGCTCTGCACCAACGTGCTGATCGTCGCTTCCTTCCCGGTTCTGACCGTCGTGCTCGCGCTGCTTTCGCTCGACCGCTACGTCGGCACAAACTTCTTCACCAACGATTTCGGCGGCAGCCCGATGATGTACGTGAACCTGATCTGGATCTGGGGTCATCCCGAGGTCTACATCCTGGTTCTCCCCGCCTTCGGCATCTTCTCGGAAGTGACCTCGACCTTCTCGGGCAAGCGGCTGTTCGGCTACACCTCGATGGTCTACGCCACGGTGGTCATCACCATCCTGTCCTACCTGGTCTGGCTGCACCATTTCTTCACGATGGGGTCGGGCGCCAGCGTCAACTCGTTCTTCGGCATCACCACGATGATCATCTCGATCCCGACGGGCGCGAAGATGTTCAACTGGCTGTTCACGATGTATCGCGGCCGCATCCGCTTCGAGCTGCCGATGATGTGGACGATCGCGTTCATGCTGACCTTCGTGCTCGGCGGCATGACCGGCGTGCTGCTCGCGGTGCCCCCGGCCGACTTCGTCCTGCACAACAGCCTGTTCCTGATCGCGCACTTCCACAACGTGATCATCGGCGGCGTGGTGTTCGGCGCGTTCGCCGGTATCGGCTACTGGTTCCCGAAGGCGTTCGGCTTCAAGCTCGACCCGTTCTGGGGCAAGCTGTCGTTCTGGTTCTGGGTCACGGGCTTCTACCTCGCTTTCATGCCGCTCTATGTGCTCGGCCTGATGGGCGTGACCCGCCGGCTCCGTGTGTTCGACGACCCGAGCCTGCAGATCTGGTTCATCGTCGCCGGCATTGGCGCCTTCCTGGTCTTCCTCGGCATCCTCTCGATGCTGATGCAGTTCGCCGTCAGCTTCCTCAGGCGCGAGCAGCTCAAGGACGTCACCGGCGATCCCTGGGATGCGCGCACGCTGGAATGGGCGACCTCCTCGCCGCCGCCGGCCTACAACTTCGCTTTCACCCCGGTCGTTCACGACAATGACGCGTGGTGGGACATGAAGAAGCGCGGTTATCAACGCCCGCTCACCGGGTTCAAGCCGATCCACATGCCCAGCAGCACCGGCACCGGCATCATCCTCGCCGGCTTCGCCACCGCGATGGGATTCGGCCTGATCTGGTACATCTGGTGGCTTGCGGCCGCGAGCTTCATCGCGATGCTCGCCGTCGGCATCGGTCACACCTTCAACTATCACCGCGATTTCGACATTCCGGCCGACGACGTCATCCGGGCCGAAGACGCGCGCACCAAACTGCTCGCCGGAGCCAAGTAAATGACTGTCGCTGTCAATCCCACGCAAGCCGGCGAACCGGTGTTCTACCTCGCCGACGAACACCCGCATCCGGAAGGCTACAGCACCTCTCTCGGCTTCTGGATCTATCTGATGAGCGACTGTCTCATCTTCGCGATCCTGTTCGCCACCTTCGGCGTGCTCGGCGGCAACTACGCCGCCGGGCCGGCGCCGAAGGATCTGTTCGAACTGCCGCTGGTCGCGGTCAACACCTCGATGCTGCTACTGTCATCTATCACCTACGGCTTCGCCATGCTGACGATGCAGCAGAACAAGACCGCCCAGACCCAGATGTGGCTGGCGATCACCGGCCTGTTCGGCGCCGCCTTCATCGGCATCGAGCTGTCCGAGTTCGCTCACATGATCCATGAGGGTGCGACGCCGCAGCGCAGCGCCTTCCTGTCCGCCTTCTTCACCCTGGTCGGCACCCACGGCCTGCACGTCAGCTGCGGTCTGATCTGGCTGGTGACCCTGATGGTGCAGGTCTGGAAATTCGGCCTGATCGAGGCCAACCGCCGCCGCCTGATGTGCCTGTCGATGTTCTGGCACTTCCTGGACGTGGTCTGGATCGGCGTCTTCACCTTCGTCTATCTCCTGGGAGTTCTGCGATGAACACCGATACTCACGCCGCCCACGCGGACGATCATCACCACGGCGACAGCCGCGCCCACGGCTCGTTCTCGACTTACATGCTCGGCTTCGTGCTCTCGGTCGTGCTCACCGCGATCCCGTTCTGGCTGGTGATGAGCGGCGCGCTACCGAGCAAGCAGATCACCGCGCTGGTCATCATGGCCTTTGCGGTCGTGCAAATCGTCGTGCACATGATCTACTTCCTGCATATGAACACGACGTCCGAGAACGGCTGGAGCATGATGGCGCTGATCTTCACCATCGTCATGGTGGTGATCGCCCTGTCGGGTTCGCTGTGGGTGATGAACCACCTCAACAGCAACATGATGCCGATCCACCAGATGACCGGGATGAAGTGACCGAGATCCGGAACGTGACGAAGGCAAACGGGACGCGTGGCGACGCTGCGCGCCCGTCCTCGTGGCTCACGGTCCTCTCGCTCACGGCCATCGCACTTCTGATCGCGCTCGGCGTCTGGCAGATCGAGCGCCGGGCCTGGAAGCTGGCGCTGATCGATCGCGTCGAGCAGCGCGTTCACGCCCCGGCGCAGCCGATCCCCTCGCCGGCGACATGGCCGACCGTCTCCGCCGCAAACGACGAATACAGGCACGTCAGCGTCACCGGCCATTTCCTGCATGACCGCGAGACGCTGGTTCAGGCCGTCACCGAAGAAGGTCCGGGCTATTGGGTGCTGACGCCGCTTCAGCGTAGCGACGGCACGCTGGTCCTGGTCAACCGCGGCTTCGTGCCGTCCGACCGGCGCGACGCGTCGACGCGCCGGGACGGCAATCCGCAAGGCGAGGTCGGGATCACCGGCCTGTTGCGCGTGACGGAGCCAAAAGGCGGATTCCTCAGGACCAACGTGCCTCAGCTCAATCGCTGGTACTCGCGGGATGTCGCCGCGATTGCGACGGCACGCGGCCTCGACCACGTCGCGCCCTTTTTCATCGATGCCGACGCTCGATCACAATCCGGCGGCGGCCCAATCGGCGGATTGACCGTGATCAGCTTTCCCAATAACCACCTGATCTACGCGCTGACGTGGTTTGCCCTGGCGTTCATGCTGGCCGGCAGACTTATCGTCACATTCGGCGGCGGGCTGTTCCGCCGCAAGGAGCCCTGGAGCGGCTTCGTCCACGAAGCGGCCAGCGGCTCCGATGCCGTCGCCCGCAGGACGGGATCAGATGCTGGAACGATCGTCGAGCCCACCTGACGACGGAAGGACGCATGACGCCGTCACACTGCAATCGCAGGCGGACGCGCGCAGCGAGCTGATCGGCGCTGCGCCGACCGACGACGAGACCAACCGCAAGAACATGGCGCTGCTGATCCAGCTGCGCTGGACCGCAGTGGTAGGCCAGATCGTGACCATCGGCGGCGTGCATGTCTGGCTCGGCATTCCCCTGCCCCTTACCCGCATGGGCGCGGTGATCGGCGCACTGATATTTCTCAACATCTCCAGCCTGGTCTGGGTGCGCCATCGCGCCGCGATCACCAACAACGAGCTGCTGGTCGCCCTCATGCTGGACGTCGCCGCGCTGACCGCGCAGCTTTACCTCAGCGGCGGCGCCACCAATCCCTTCACCTCGCTGTTCCTGCTCCAGGTGACGCTGGGCGCGGTGCTGCTCGATGGCCGCTCGACCTGGTCGCTGGTCGCGCTGACCTGCGCGAGCTTCGTCTGGCTGACCGTCGCCTACCGGCCGCTCGATCTGCCGCCGAACCCGCTGAGCGAGACCTATACGCTCACGGTTGCCGGCATGCTGCTGGGCTTCGTGCTCAATGCCGTGCTGCTGGTGGTGTTCGTCACCCGCATCAACAGGAATTTGCGCGAGCGCGACGCGCATCTGGCGGCGCTGCGCCAGCATGCCGCCGAGCAGGATCATATCGTGCGCATGGGCCTGCTCGCCTCCGGCGCGGCTCACGAGCTCGGCACGCCGCTCGCCTCGCTCTCGGTCATCCTCGGCGATTGGCGCCGCATGCCCGACCTCGCCGCCGATCAGGAACTGGCCGAGGATCTCGCGGAGATGGAGACCTCGCTGCAACGCTGCAAGTCGATCGTGACAGGCATCCTGGTGTCGGCGGGTGAAGCCCGCGGCGAGGGATCGTCGCCGACGACGGTGGCGGCTTTCGTCACCGCGCTGGTGGAAGAGTGGCGCGACGCGCGCTCGGCGCGCACGCTGTATTTCGTCAACACCTTCGGCGAGGACGTCGCGATCGTCTCGGACGTCGCGCTGAAGCAGGTGATCTTCAACGTGCTCGACAACGCCTACGAGGTCTCGCGCGACTGGGTCGAGCTCGTTGCCGAGCGCGAGGGCGACAACCTCGTGCTGTCGATCAGCGATCGCGGCCCCGGCTTTGCGCCGGAGATGCTGGCACAGCTCGGAAAGCCCTATCAGTCGAGCAAGGGGCGCGCCGGCGGTGGGCTCGGCCTGTTCCTCGTCGTGAACGTGGTGCGCAAGCTCGGCGGCAGTGTGACCGCCGCGAACCACAGGAAGCGCGGCGCTACGGTCCGCCTCACGCTGCCGCTCGCAACGCTCGCGATCGGAGGCAGCTTTGACACCTGACCGTTCGCTCATCGTCGTCGAGGACGATGCCGGCTTCGCCCGCACCCTGAAGCGTTCGTTCGAACGCCGCGACTACGAGGTCGTGCTCGCCGCCTCGATCGAGGACGTGCGGAAAGTCCTGGAGGAGCGATCGTTCGGCTATGCCGTCGTCGACCTCAAGCTCGGCGGCGCCTCGGGGCTGGCCTGCGTCGAGCTTTTGCATACGCACGATCCGGAGATGCTGATCGTGGTGCTGACGGGCTTTGCCAGCATCTCCACCGCGGTCGAAGCCATCAAGCTCGGCGCATGCCACTATCTGGCAAAGCCCTCGAACACCGACGACATCGAGGCCGCCTTCAACAAGGCCGCAGGCAATGCCGAGGTCGCGCTCGACGCCCGGCCGACATCGATCAAAACGCTGGAATGGGAACGCATCCACCAGACGCTGATCGAGACCGACTTCAACATCTCGGAAGCCGCAAGACGGCTCGGGATGCACCGTCGGACGCTGGCGCGGAAGCTCGAGAAGCGGCCGGTGAAGTAGGTTGGTCAACTTTGCAGGTTGGGTTAGCGAAGCGTAACCCACCACTTCTTTGCGGCAGCATGGTGGGTTACGCGTTCGGCTGACCCACCCTACGGACTGAGCAAGATCAGCCGGCGCGCCAAAAAAAGCCCGGCCAACCGGCCGGGCTTTTGATCTGTTGCGATGAACGCGGGAGACGCTTACGCGGCCTCGTCGGCGACCGTGGCGCCGCCATCGGTCTCGTCGCTGTCGCCCTCGGCGTCCGTATCGGACTCGCCTTCGGCGGCTTCGGACTTGGCGCCGGTGCGGCGCGGACTCTTGGCGAGCTGGGCCTCGATCTCCTTGACCGCTTCGGTCTCGGTCGAGTGCTGCACCACCGCGATCTCGCGGGAGAGACGGTCGAGCGCGGCTTCATAGAGCTGGCGTTCGCTGTAGGACTGCTCGGGCTGCGACTCGGAGCGATAGAGGTCGCGCACGACTTCCGCGATCGCGACGATGTCGCCCGAATTGATCTTCGCTTCGTATTCCTGGGCACGGCGCGACCACATGGTGCGCTTGACGCGGGCACGGCCCTTGAGGGTCTCGAGCGCACGCTTCACCAGCGCGGGCTCGGACAGCTTGCGCATGCCGACATTGGCGACCTTGGCGGTCGGCACGCGCAGCGTCATCTTGTCCTTGATGAAGTTGATGACGAACAGCTCGAGCTTCGCGCCGGCGATCTCCTGCTCCTCGATGGCCAGGATCTGGCCGACGCCGTGAGCGGGATAGACGACGAATTCGTTGGCCTTGAAGCCCTGACGCTGGGTCACGACCTTCTTTTCCTCGACCTTCGGCGCAACAGCCGCAGGCTTCACGGCCGGCTTGGCGGCAGCGACGGGAGCCTTGGCAGGCGCAGCAGCAACAGGAGCCTTCGGCGCGGCGGGCTTGGCAGCGGGAGCCTTGGCAGCGGGTGCCTTGGAAACAGCGGGCTTGGCGGCAGGCTTGGCGGCAACAGGCTTGGCAACGGTCGCTTTCGCGGCCGGCTTGGCAGTCTTGTTAGGCATTGCGCTTCTTTTGTTCTTCGAGGACTTTGCAGCCGGCGCCTTCGTCGCGGTCCGACCCTTGGATGCGCTACGGCTGGCCGCGGCGACTTTCTTGGCGTCCTTATGGGAAGCCTTCGCTGAAGTACTCTTTTTACGCGTTTTCTGTGACACAGCCTGCGCGCGGAAACTGCCACGCCCCTGTTCGACATTTGGTTTCACGGGAACCCAACGGGGCCGACGGGGCTAACCAGGGTTCGGCTCAATGTGCCCAATATAGCACATTTCCCGCAAAAATCAATGATTTAGGGGTCTTAAGGGCTGGTTTTCGGCGGTAACGCCGCTATTAGGGTTAAGTTTGGCCCGAATTAGTCGCCGGAGCCGGGGTTCGCCGAGAAATACTTGTCGAACTTGCCCTCCATGCCGTCGAAATCCTTGGCGTCGGCAGGTGATTCTTTCTTCTGGGTGATGTTCGGCCAGCTCTTGGCGTAGTCGGCGTTGACCGTGAGCCACTTTTCCAGGCCCGGTTCCGTATCCGGCTTGATGGCATCGGCGGGGCATTCCGGCTCGCACACGCCGCAATCGATGCACTCGTCAGGATGGATGACGAGCATGTTCTCGCCCTCGTAGAAACAGTCGACCGGGCAGACCTCGACGCAGTCGGTGTACTTGCACTTGATGCAGGCTTCAGTGACGACGTAAGTCATCCAACGCTCCGAAAAGCTCTTTTAAAAGTCGCGGCTTGCGTAGCGCGGATGGCCCGGCGCCGCAAGCTCAGGAACGGTCGATCATGACGGCTTTATGCGCTTGATCGACCAAGAAATGAATTCAAAGCGCAATTAATTGCGCTGAGAATTCGGGTGGCCTTCGCTGAGCTCTTCGTAGAGCACACGGGCCGAGGCGGCATCGCCGCGGCGCTCGTTGAAGGCGGTGACTTTCAAGACGCGCACGGTGCGATCGAGCGCGATGGTGAGCACGTCGCCGATCTTGATCGCATGCCCCCGCGATTTCTCGCGTGCGCCGTTGACGCGAACATGACCGGACTCGACGAGCTCGGCCGCGGAGGTGCGTGCCTTCACCACCCGCGCGTGCCACAGCCATTTGTCGATGCGCTGCCGCTCGGTCGTGGGCTCACTCCTTACGCCCGGACAGCTGCTCCTTCAGCGCAGCGAGCTTCGCGAAGGGCGAGTTCGGATCGACCGGACGATCGCGCTCGCGCGGGGTGGCGCTCGATGCGTAGGGGCGCAGCGACGGTCCGCCCTGGCGGTCGCGACCCTTGTCGCGGTCGCGGCCACGGTTGTCGCGGCCCTTGTCGCGATCGCCGCCGAACTTGCCCTTGTTGTCGCGGTCCTTGTTGCCGCCATTCTTGCCCTCGAAGCGGCGGTTCTTGTCGTCGCGGCCCTCGGGACGCGGCGCGGCTTCGCCGCCACCTTCGCGCGGCTTGCGGAAGTCCCTGCCGCCATCGCGACCGGAATCGCGACGATGACCGCCGCCATGACGATGACGCTCACCGCGCTTCTCGCCGTCGGCGGCAGGCGCGGCTTCGCCTTCGGCAGGCGCGGTGCCGGCTTCAGCAGCCGCCTGCGGACGCGGCTGGTGACGCTGGTTGCGATGGCGCTCGTGGCGCGGCTTGCGATCGTCGTGACGGCCGGCGGGACGCCAGACTTCGATGAGCTCGGGCTCAGCCGGCGTGGCCGCGGCCTCCGCAGGCGCATCGGCCGACGCAGCGGCTTCGGTTGCAGCAGTCTCGGCAGGCGCAGTTTCGTCAGGCGCAGTTTCGGCGGGAGCGGCCTCAGCAGCTTCAACGGGTGCCGCAGCCTCTTCCGCAGGTGGCGCGATGCCGGGAGCGTCTTCCGGCGTGACGGAAGCCTCAAGCGCCGGCTCGTCGTGCGCCGGCTCGTCGTGCTGCTCCATGCCGGGCGCGTCTTCGACGGTGACGGGCTCGGCGGCGGCTTCGATCGCGGTGTCGGCGGGCGCTGCGGCGTCCTCGACCGGCGTTTCGGTTGCTTGCGTCTCTTCGCCGGAGGCTTCAACAACAGCCGCGTCGGCAACAGCCGCGGCGGGCTTTACCGGCAGCGGCGGGCGCTTGTCCATGCGATAGCCGAGCGCACGCAGCACGGATGCGAAGTCTTCGCCGGCCGAACCGGTGAGCGACGTCATCGCCTGCGTCACGACAAAACTGCGGCCGTCGAAGGCACCGGCGGGCTTTTCGCCGGACGCATTCTCGCGCCAGGCCAGCGCCGGACGGATCAAATCGGCCAAGCGCTCCAGGATGTCGACGCGCACGGCGCGCTCGCCGGCCTGCTTGTAGCCGAGCACGCGATAGGCATCGCGCGGCAGCTGCTTGTCGACCGGGAACGAGGTGCGGCCGGAGCTCGCCAGATGCTGCGCGCCCGACAGCGCGGAGGGATCGACATTGTCCTGCTTCAGCGCCCAGAGCAGCGCGGCCAGCGCACGCCCGGCCGGCTTGAGCAGGCCGGGGAAATAGAGGTGATAGGCGCCGAAGCGGACGCCGTATTTGCGCAAGGTCGCGCGCGAGGGCTGATCGAGGTCCTTCAGCTCGTTGGCGATCTTCGGGCGCTCCAGCACGCCGAGCGCCTCGACGAGCTGATAGGCGATACCGCGGGCGATGCCGGTGACGTCCTCGGCCTTGCTGAGCTCGAACAGCGGCCCGAGCAGCTTTTCGATATGCGTCTTGAGCCAGAGGTCGAGCCGGGCCTGCACCTTGTCCCGGGGAGCGCCCGTGAGGCGTTCGTCGGAGATGATGCGGATGCGCGGATGCAGCGCGTCCTCTGCGGCAGACAGCCGCGCCACGGCGTCGCCGGTCCAGCGGATGATGCCTTCCGAGGTCAGCACGAACTGCTCGTCCGGCGCATTGCCTAGTTTTTCGGCGCGCGTGTTGATCTCGCCGGCGAGCACGGCCTGCGCTGCAGCCTGCAACGCTTTCGCATCGGAGCCGGCTTCCGCCGCATCCGGTGCAAAGGTGAAGCCATCGAGGCGGCCGATGACATGGCCTTCGACGATGACTTCGCCGGTCTTGCCGATTTCCGTATTCAAGCTCGTGTTCTCCCGCAGGCGGCGCATCAATACACTGGTCCGGCGATCAACGAAACGCTCAGTCAAGCGTTCATGGAGCGCATCCGATAATTTATTTTCGACCTCGCGGGCGATCCCCTGCCAGCGCTCGGGGTCTTTCAGCCAGTCGGGGCGGTTGGCGACGAAGGTCCAGGTGCGAATCTGCGCGATCCGGGCCGACAGCGTGTCGATATCGCCGTCGACGCGGTCGGCCTGGTCGATCTGGGTCCTGAACCAGGCGTCGGGGATGCATCCCTTCCGCATCAGGAAGCCGTAGAGCGTCGTGACCAGCTCCGCATGGGCGGCCGGCGATAGTTTTCGGTAGTCCGGGATCTGGCAGGCCTCCCACAGCCGTTCCACGGCGTCCTTGCCATGCGCGACATCGCGCACCTCGGCGTCGCGGGCGGCGTGGTCGAGCACGCGCATGTCCTCAGCGATCGGCGCGCGCGTCAGCGCCTCATGGCCGGGGGCCAGGTTCAGCGAGACCTGGAGCGCGCCGAGGGAAGCGAAATCCAGCTTCGAATTGCGCCATTGCAAAACCTTCACGGGATCGAAGGTGTGGTTCTGCAGCGCATTGACGAGCTCGGGCTCGAACGGCGCGCAGCGGCCGGTGGTGCCGAAGGTGCCGTTGCGGGTGGCGCGGCCGGCACGGCCGGCGATCTGGGCGAATTCGGACGGCGTCAGGCGGCGGAACTGGTAGCCGTCGTACTTGCGGTCGGAAGCGAAGGCGACGTGGTCGACGTCGAGATTGAGGCCCATGCCGACGGCGTCGGTGGCGACGAGGTAATCGACCTCGCCGTTCTGGAACATCGCAACCTGCGCATTGCGGGTGCGCGGCGACAGCGAGCCCAGCACCACGGCGGCACCGCCATGCTGGCGCCGGATCAGCTCGGCGATGGCGTAGACCTCGTCGGCCGAGAACGCGACGATGGCGGTGCGGCGCGGCTGCCGCGTGATCTTGCGGTCGCCGGCGAATTCCAGCTGCGACAGGCGCGGCCGCGTGATCATGGAGACGCCCGGCAGCAGCCGCTCGATGATCGGACGCATCGTCGCAGCGCCCAGCAACAGCGTCTCGTCGCGGCCGCGGCGGTTGAGGATGCGGTCGGTGAAGACGTGGCCGCGTTCCAGATCAGACGCGATCTGCACCTCGTCGACGGCGAGGAACGAGACGTCGAGATCCCGCGGCATCGCCTCGACGGTCGAGACCCAGTAGCGCGGCGATTTCGGCTTGATCTTCTCCTCGCCGGTCACGAGCGCGACGGCATCGGGGCCGACCCGTGCGGCGATCTTGTTGTAGACCTCGCGCGCGAGCAGGCGCAGCGGCAGCCCGATCATGCCGGAGGGATGCGCGAGCATCCGCTCGATGGCGAGATGGGTCTTGCCGGTGTTGGTGGGGCCGAGCACCGCAGTGACGCCGGCGCCGGGGAGCCGCTCGGAAGCGAAGGGGGAGGAGGAAAAAGGCATCTGGGGGATTAGGTAATGGCGATTGGGGCGAATGTCAGTGCTGTTTTGGGGCGGTGGCGCGAAGCGCCTGGAAGTCACCTCGCTGCGGCTTCTCCGCTGTCATGCCCCGGCTTGACCGGGGCATCCAGTACGCCGCGGCTTCTCCGCTCAACCACAGGCGCCTCGGCGTACTGGATCGCCCGGTCAAGCCGGGCGATGACACCGAGCGTGTGGGAGCAGTCTCCCCAAATCCCGCGCAACTGTCTCACTTTGCGACGCTTTTCCCGTTGGCTTTAAGCTTCGGAACGAGTTGAGAACGAATCGCGGCCGAATCGCTGACTCCCCCTTGAGTCCTGTTCCGTTCACGCAAGATGTCGCGGGAGGCTTGTTGGGTTGCACTAGATGGAGTTTTGCCCCGCCGCACAAGCGACGTTTCGGTGGCGGATTCGTTAAAGCTGGGGACGGCGCGGAGTCGAATCAGAATCGGGGAGGAGTCAAATGGATTCCCCGATCCTCGGCCCCCTCCAAACAAAAAGTGCGAAAACAACCCCATACACAGTAGGCATGTCGTTGAAATTGCTTGGTTTTATTTTCGCTAAAAAGGCAGGGCCGTAGCCCGGATGGAGCGGAGCGGAATACGGGGAGCCGAAGCGAAGAACCCCGGATTACGCTTCGCTTCATCCGGGCTACGGCAGCGAGGCCGGGGCAACGCCTACTGCGTCTTCGCGACCTTGGGCGGCTGGGCGCTGGTGATGAAGGACGTGGCTTCCAGCATGGCCGGCCCGAGCGGGGTCGGCACTTTCAGCCAGAACGGGACCAGGACGCGCGTGCCGGCGATCGGCGCGAACGCGACCTCGATGTTGCGCTGGGCGGCGAGATATTTGATCACCGGACGGTCGGGGATGTAGCCGGCGATGGGCACGAAATACAGCGAGCAGACCACGACCTGGCCGTGATAGCCCTTCTCCGCCTTCACGTTTTCCACGCGCTTGAAATCGAGCTTGAGCTCGTAGCGCATGCGGCCGTCGAACACGGCGGCGCTGCCTTGGCAGGCATCCGCCGACAGCACGTCGCCGGTGCCGGATACGCGCACCAGCGAGGCCGTCATCGGATCCCAGACGCCGCGGCGATGCGCGTCGGTGACGAGGATGCGGTCGGGATCGACCGGCGGCTCCGGCACGATGGCAAAATCCTTCACATTGCCCTTGTCGAGCGTGATGCGGATCTCTTCGGTCTTCTTCGAGGTGGTGGTGGAGGCCTGGTAGCCGGTCGCGACCAGCGCGCCGTTGACCACGCGGCCCTGCGAGGCGCCGGTGCCGGACCCGCCCGCGAACGATTTCAGCAGCCCCGAGGTGCCGCCGGAGGCCGCGGCCGCGAACACGTCGTCCTGGATGTCGATGTTCCAGGCGCCCTTGCCGACCGGAATGCCCGCCAGCGTCGCCTCGTATTGCGCTTCGAGCTTGCCCTGCGCCGCCGCGGGCTCCGCCGCCCACGCCAGAACCAGCCCGCCAAGGGCCGCCATGACCCAGCGGCCGGCAGAGCGCTGATGGCTTACGCGCGGATACCTTGCGCGCCGCTCCGCTGAGCGCAGCTCTTTTGGGCGCAGGCTCGGCGCAAGATGAGGCGTTGTGAGCACGAAACAATCCAATCGGGGCGCGAACGGTTGTTACTTAAGCCAAAAACCGCGCCAAGCAATGCGTCCGGGCCTATCCGCGTCCGGAACTCCACTGGAGTCTTCGGGCGCGAATACGCCCTTTATGTGATGGTAAGGCGCGATAATCATTGCCGTTTTGGTGATCCAGACGGGTCAGAAGCGCGCACCTCACCCCGCCACCTCCACCGCTGTCATGCCCCGGCTTGACCGGGGCATCCAGTACGCCGCGGCCCCTCTGGTCAGCCGCACCAGCTCGGCGTACTGGATCGCCCGGTCCCGGCTCCGCCAAGGCTACGCCGAGGCCCACACCGGTGCTCGGCCCGCCGAAGCTTCAGCGAAGGCGGCAAGCCGGGCGATGACAGCGCTTTATATGCCGCTCGAGATCCCGGTTTCGCGCTCTCGCGCGCCCCGGGACGACGGGCCAAAAACGGCCCGTCGCCTTGACGTCCCGCCCCTTCCCCCCTATACGTCCGCCCGCTCCCTGCAAGGACAGAGAATTTGCCCGTGGCGCCCCGAATGGCGGCCGCACATCGTTGGGAAAGATTGAGGATTTTACCATGTCTCGCCGCTGCGAATTGACGGCCAAGGGCCCCCAGGTCGGCCACACGGTCAGCCACTCCAACATCAAGACCAAGCGCCGCTTCCTGCCGAACCTGGTCAACGTGACCTTCATCAGCGAAGCGCTGGGCCGCAACGTGCGCCTGCGTGTCTCCACCAACGCGATCAAGAGCGTTGACCACAATGGCGGCCTCGATCCCTTCCTGCTCAAGGCCAAGGCCGCCGTGCTGTCGCCGCGCGCCCTCGAGCTGAAGCGCGCCATCCAGAAGAAGGTCGGCCCGACTCCCGCGCCGGCGAAGAAGGCGAGCTAAGAATTTTCGGATTGGGCGGGGGCTTGCGTCGCGAGGCGTAGGCTTAGCCGGAAGAGTTTTGCGTGACGGCCGGATCGGAAGATCCGGCCGTTTTTGTTTTTGGGAGGCTCCGCGCTGCAACCAATTCGCGCTCCAATTCTGCGACACCAAGAGAACGCAGCTACCCAACTATTTAACGATATCGTTCACCGCACGAATATGCTCGTAATAGTTGTTATAGAAGCATTCTCATTAGAGTGCCTTAGCGGCTTTTAAGCACGAGGGCGTTTTGCCATTTGCGGATAGGCTTGTTGCGGAGCCGCAGCGAGAGAAATCGGGAGAGACCGGCGCTCAGCGCTACGACTATCAGGCACTATGGGGCCTGACGCTGATTTTTGCGCACCACGCGACAGGTTCCGACTACGCAATTTCGTTCGAGTTTCATGATGACATTGTCCTACTCAATAGTTCTTCCGACCCCACAAATGCCTCCTTCTATCAAGTGAAGACTAAGTCAAAAGGCCATTGGACTCTGACGGAGCTCACCAATCGAAAAAAGCGGAAGAACGATCCGAACAATGGCCTCTTGCCGTCCCATGTCGGCAAACTCTATTCGAACTACGCCATTTTCCCGAACGAAACAGTTAGACTTGCGTTCGTGTCTAATGTCCCCTGTCAGTTCTTCGACGCCGCGGCGACAGACTGCGATATGTCGGATGCACAGCCGAATACACTTGCCGAGCTAACCACGAAGCTGCAGGCGGAATATCCTACGGCCTCGGCAACTACCGTTGACAAGCTCCTGCATTTCGTCAGAGCCGATTTGAGTCTGCAGGACAGCTCAGCGCACATCAAAGGCAAGCTAGTCGAATTCGTTCACGGCCAACTCGGCCCAATAGAGTTCAATCCCGACAGCGTCTACAAAACAATCGTGGAGGAATGCCGTCTGCGCTCGAAATACACCGGGTCAATACGTGATTTTGATGAATTGGTCAGGCGCAAATCCATAACCAAAGACCAGGTAGACGGCTGGCTAAAAGCGATTGAACTTGCACATAGCACGCCCCCCTGGAACGAAATCGCGATCCACCTCGATCTTTCAGATGTTCTGTCCGTCGCAGAGCTGTCACGCGAGTGGAAGCGATACCGAGCCGTCGCGCTGGACTCGAATGACCTTGCCGTAAATCTCGTGCGCGACAAGATCCGAGTCGAGATCGACGCTTGCTCAAGCCTTAGCCTGCAACTGCAAGAACTCGTAGCTAAAGTTTATCCATCAGTAGAGCCATTTGCGATGGCCGCCCTTCCACTATTCAAATCGGCCCGTCTCAAAGTGATGATTATATACGAGGTATTCACACATGACCCGTCAGGAGCGCTTCAAGCGGCTAATCCGCAACCTGCGAACGCGCAGCTATGAAAAGCTTGCGATTTCAAAAACTGTATCTGTGCTCCGAGCTCGAGAAGTCGGCGAGAGTCGTGAAGTTCGACTCGAAGACAACGGTAGTGCTCGGCGAAAATGATACAGGCAAGTCATGTTTGATAAAGTCGATTTACGCTGCCTTTGGAGCCGACGCCTATAAAGTCAGCTCTGACTGGCAATCGCTCAAGGTAGACTTGCTTCTAGATTTTACGGTCAACCAAGATTCTTACAGCATCCTGCGAACAGGAAGCTTCTTCGGGCTCTTCGACCAAAGTGGGCAAATGGTTTGGGAAGCCTCTAGCGTTACGGACAGGGTTGCGCCTCAGTTGGCCGAACTTCTCGACTTCAGGCTGACATTGCAGAATCGAAGCGGTGACCAAGTAGTCCCGCCGCCGGCGTATTGCTTCCTGCCCTTTTATATTGACCAAGACATCGGCTGGCTAAAGACCTGGAGTTCGTTCGCGCGCCTTCAGATGTTTGAAGGTTATCGACATGACGTGTCTTACTTTCACGCCGGCTTATTGCCGAATGAATATTACGTGGCCAAAGGCTTGAAGTTAGAAGCAGAGAGAGCGAAGGATAACCTCAAAGTAGAGAAGCGCGCACTGGACCGCGCAGGCAAGCGACTGAGGAATCGCGAACGGCAAAGCATACGATTTGATCTAGTCCCGGCGTCGTTTGGCGAACAAGTGACGGCACTATTGAACGAATGCGAAGAACTGCAACGGCACCAAGATGCTGTTCAACGTGTTCTGTCTGACCTGAGCTCTAAGCGCATGGCGCTTCTAGAACAAAAGGAATTGGCGTCGAATGCCTTGGTGGAGCTTGATGCCGACTACGAATTCCTTCGCGATTCAGCAGATCCTGAGATCGTTTGTCCGACTTGCGGAACAATTCACACGAACGATTTTTCGAACAAGTTCGGCCTTGTCTCGGATGCTGAGTCGTGTCGCAGTCTATTATTAGAAGTTCAGCATGAAATCGATGTCATCGACGAACAGATCATTTCTCAACGCCGCAAGTTTGGAACGTTCACTGAAAATATTCAACGCATCAACGCCTTGCTTGACGAGGAACGGGGTGAATTGAAGCTTCGCGACCTGATCGCAGGAGAAAGTGAGCGTCTGGTAGACATAGCGCTGACCGAAGAGCACCGTGACTTAGACGCTACGATAGGCGGGCTAGATGCGAAGTCCGATGAAGCTCAACTCACTATGAAATCGTATGAGAACACGAAGAACCAAAAGCCAATAAAGGATCGCTACTTCTCTCATATGAAGAGTTTTGTGACGCAGCTGAAGGTGCCAAAATTATCTGAGAAGGGCTATAAGAGAATCGACTGTTCGATCAGTGAGACCGGCAGCGACCTTCCCCGGGCTCTGCTTGCTTATTATTTGGCATTCATCCATACGATGCATTCTCCAACCGGTTCAGCCTCGTGCCCCCTTGTGATTGATACGCCGGTGCAGCAAGACCAAGACCCCGAGAATGCTGCGCGTATGATCGAAGCATGCCTGAATGGTGCTCCAGCGGGCACGCAAATTATCCTTGGAACAGTCGGTCTACACGGCGTGCGGTATCATGGTCACACGATAAGAACCGAAGACAAATACAGACTGCTCAGTCGAGACAACTATGAGGCCGTTGCGCGGCACATGAAGCCGTATTTTGCCCAGATGCTGAGGCGCAGGTAGTACAACTGAAATGTTGCGGCCGGCTGAGAAGCATAGAACAGCTGCAACGTCCTGGAGCTCCATCGCTGCCTGCGCAAGACCGACGCTGCCGCAACTGATGCGTGAGGCCACCCGCTCCCCCTACCCCCGAAAATCATGCTCCTCAACACGATCCCTGGCGGCGTGCCCTCGAACTCCGTCGCCTGATATTTGCGTCCGGTGCAGGCTTCGATGCGCTCGCGCAGGCGGATGAACTGCTCTTCGGCCTGGCGCGCGGGCCGCGCTCGAGGTTGTCCATGGCGGAGGTCGAGATCGCGCAGGCGATCTCCTTCGTGCCTTCCTGCAGAGAGAGTGCCCAGACGTTCATGCGACGTGGCGACGATCCAAGACTCAGATGTCGTTCCATCACTTGCCACCGCGCAACGAGCCACCCCGTAGTGCTACTAGCTAAGCCAAGGTCTTATTGATCACCCGCACTGGTTGCGCTTTTGTGCAACTTTCCGGGGGGATCCTTCTAATGCGTATTTTGGGCCTGGCGGTCCTTGCGGCCGCACTTTCTGGCTGCGCGTCGTCTTCATCTGACATCACGGCGGCTTACGTCTCGCCGGTGCAATATCAACAATACAACTGCCAGCAGCTCGCGCTCGAGGCGCAGTCGGTATCCGCTAGAGCTGCGACCCTCTCCGGCGTTCAGGACAGCCAGCGCACCAAGGATCAGGTCGTAACGGGCGTTGCCGTCGTTGTGTTCTGGCCCGCGGCGTTCCTGGTTGGCGGCGACAAACAGGCCGCGGCCGAACTTGCGCAGATGAAGGGACAGTTGATTGCGGTCGAACAGGCCTCGATCGCAAAGAAGTGCAACATTCAATTCCAGGGCAAGCCGCAGGAACCGCCGAAGTAGGCGCCCTCGCCCTACCCCCGAAAATCAATGCTCCGCAGCACGATCCCCGGCGGGGTGCCTTCGAACTCCGTCGCCTGATATTTGCGTCCGGTGCAGGCTTCGATGCGTTCGCGCAGGCGCGTGAACTGCTCTTCGCGCTCGCTGGGCCTGGCGCGTGGGCCGCGCTCGAGGTCGTCCATGGCGGAGGTCGAGATCGCGCAGGCGATCTCCTTACTGCCGTCCTGCATCGAGAACTGGACGATGCCGCGGTCCTGGTCGTGGCCGATGAAGCGGCTGGTGGTGAGTGGCATGGGGTACTCCTTTTGCGTCCGGGCGTCGTGCCGGCCTTGTGCGCGATGGCGCGCGGGGGACGCCGGTCGGCGTGATCGAAGCACGCTGTGGCACGAGGGTGCACGACAACTGACTTCGGTGGTTATGGGTCCCGGCCCCCCGTGCGCAATTGCGCACTAGGCCGGGACGACGCCTGAGTGGCTTGCCTTCAGCCGTCGCCGTTCAGTCTTGCGAAATCGTCGAACAGCGCGGCGACCAGCGCGCGGTGGCGGGTGTCCTCGGTGGGGAGGCCCGCGGCATAGAGGTTGAGCAGATGGCGGGCCTTCACGGCGGCCTCCGGCCAGGACGCGGCCGGCACCGACATCATGCGGTTTTCGAGATCGGCCTCGCGCTCGCGCAGCTCCCTGACCTGGGCCTCGACATCGGCCAGCGCGCGGCGCAGATCGGTTGCCTTCTGGGCGGCCATGCCGCGATGGGCGTCGAGATCGACCGGGATGTCAGTCATTTCAGGCACTCGCGTCGATACGTTGGGCATCCGCCAGGTCGACCGAGCCGATCGACAGCATTTCCGTCGCACCGCGCACGCCTTCGGAGGGCACCGTGATCATGGTGGCGACGCGGCGATAGGACGCGAAGGACAGGCCCTCGATCATCTCCTCGTCGGTGACGACCTCATAGGCGCCGGCCGGCAACTGACGCTCGAGGCCGCGGATGTGGAATGGATGCTTGAAGGTGATGGTCTCTCGCCGCGAGCGGATGGTCATGCGCGCCTGCCTTTCGCAAAGAAGGGGCCCCAACCGACACCAGCTGTGGCGAACCATGCGCCTGTTGCGCGGCAATAGCCAGCTTTATGTCAGCGCGGGCCGACACTTAAGGCCCACGCGCGCACTCGCGCGCGGCGTTTTAGTCCTCGCAATCGGCATAGCGCGGGCGTACGCTCGACCACGTCAGCGCAGCTCACGCAATTGCCGCGCGTCGATGTTGCGCTGCATCTTTCGCGCCTCGTGTGCGCGGCGGCGATCTTCAATGGCCGATATTCAAAGGCTTGGGCGATGTATCTCGTAGCCCGCCAGCGACCATTGCAGCGCCGATCTCG
The DNA here is from genome assembly GCF_003020115.1 of Bradyrhizobium sp. MOS002. GTDB lineage: Bacteria > Pseudomonadota > Alphaproteobacteria > Rhizobiales > Xanthobacteraceae > Bradyrhizobium. The sequence continues at coordinate 117,195 of NZ_PYFX01000002.1, read as the reverse complement.
CACGCGGACGAACTCGAAACCCAGGAGGAGACGACGTCATGGCCAAGGGACAGCAACGCAGCAATCGCGAGACCAAGAAGCCGAAGAAGGACAAGATCAAGACCAGCGTCGCAGCGCCAAGCCGCAAGGATGCGGCGTGGCAGCCGGAGATCGGTCAGAAGAAGAAGTAGGGGGCGGATCAAAGCAATCGCCGCGGAGCGGTGCTTCTTCACCTCGCCCCGCGTGCGGGGAGAGGTCGGAATTCGCGCGGAACGCGCGCATTCCGGGTGAGGGGGGCTCTCCGCGAGTCCATCTCTCACCTCGCCTGCGGAGACTCCCCCTCACCCCACCCTCTCCCCGCAAGCGGGGCGAGGGAGAGCAGGCACTGCGCCCAGCATCACCGTCGTCTCTCCCTCCCCGCCCTTTTCCGCTATACTCGCCCGGGTAGCATCACCGGGAGGGGCGTACCGTGGAGCACGAACCAAAATCCGAGCCGAAGAACCTCGTCATCTGCTGTGACGGCACCGGCAACGAGATCTCGGAGAACATCTCCAACGTCCTGAAGCTCTATCGCTGCCTGCGCAAGACCGACAAGACGCAGCCGCGGCAGATGGTGTTCTACGATCCCGGCGTCGGCACGGTGACGGAGCCGTCGACGTGGCACCGGCTCAAGGCCAACGTCAATCTGGTGCTGGGGCTCGCCACCGGCTACGGGCTCGATGACAATGTGCTCAGCGCCTATTGCTTCCTGGTCGAGCACTACGCGCCCGGCGACAGGATTTACCTGTTCGGTTTTTCGCGTGGGGCCTACACGGTTCGCGTGCTGGCGGGGCTGATCCACAAGATCGGCCTGATCTCGCCGGAGCAGGCCAACCTCGCAGGCAGTGGCCTCGTCGCCTACAAGCAATATTCCGGCACCGGGCGCGGCAACGACATCGAGGACCTCAAGGACGTCGCCATCGACGAGAGCGGCCCGCTGCCGAAGGACGCATTCGACCTTGCCGCGCAATTCGCGCGCATCACATCGACGCGCTGGCCGACCATCCACTTCATCGGCGTCTGGGACACGGTGGCGAGCGTGATCGTGCCGCGGCGCGACAATTTCTTCTTCGTGTTCAGCCTGGAGGAGCTCGCCTTCACGCTGCGCAATCCCAGCGTCAACATCTTCCGCCAGGCGATCGCGATCGACGAACGGCGCTGCATGTTCCGCCTCAAGCAGTATGACGAGCCGCAGGATTACTGGCGCAACCGTTATGTGCCCGACGAGAAGAAGGAGCCGCAGGACATTTTGCAGGTGTGGTTCGCCGGCGTGCATTGCGACGTCGGCGGCGGCTATCCGGAAGCCGAGAGCGGCGAGTCCAAATATCCGCTGCTCTGGATGATCGAGGAGGCGACCAAGGCGGGGCTGAACTTCAACCCGCGCACGGTGAACCAGCTCGCCTGGGGCATCCAGCGCAAGAACTCGCCGTTCCAATACGTGGAGCCGGCCTACACCGGCAAGACGGGCGCGCTGCATGATTCGATGACGGCGCCCTGGCGCGTGCTGGAGTATCTGCCCAAGAGCGCGACCTACAAGGAATGGCCGGAGCGGAAGGTGTTTTTGGGTTTCTACATCCCCGACTGCGAACCGCGCCCCATCCCCGACGGCGCGCATGTGCACGAGAGCGTATTGAAGCGGATGGCGGTGGAGCCGGGCTATCGGCCGGTGAATCTGCCGAAGGAGTATGTGACGGTGCCGATGCCGGTGCCGCCGCATGCGGGTGTTGGGTCTGGAGGCGAGGCGGGGGAGATCGTGGTGGGGTGAGGTTTGGTTGGCGGCACTGGGTGCCCCAAAAAAGGTGTCGTCCCGGCGAAGGCCGGGACCCATACTCCTCAGCAGAAGTTATGGCGCGAAATGGCAATGACCAATCTTCGCCAAATCGCATTCGGTGGCTATGGGTCCCGGCCCCCCGTGCGCAATTGCGCACTAGGCCGGGACGACGCAATGTTTGAGGCGAGCGCAGCGCGCCCTCACCACCTCCCCACCCCGCTACCGCCGCTTTCTCCATTCGCCGACACTTTTCATTAAAATTCTCAGCCCCGCCTTAGCCGGATCGAATCAACTCGTCTGCATCATCTCCCAGACCACCCGCGCCATCCGCGGAAATTGGAGGAGAGTGCCAATGCATCCGCGACGACATGCCCGCGTCAAACCCGCAGGCCTGGTGTCCCGCCAGGCCAAGATCATCACCGACCCGCGCGCGCCGGTGATCCCCTGCACGCTGATCGACTATTCGCCGGGCGGCGCCTGCGTCGATCTCGGCGGGCAGGTGAAGATTCCCGATCGCTTCGAGCTGCTGCATGTGAACACCAAGAAGCGCTGCCGCGTGGCGTGGAAGCGCGGCACGAAGGTGGGCGTGGTGTTTTAGGCCCTCCCGTCGTCCCGGCGAAGGCCGGGACCCATAACCACAGGGAGCAGTTTGGCGAAGGCTCGTCGTTCGGTACGCCTACCGCCCACAATCGATGAATCACGCGGTATGGGTCCCGGCCTTCGCCGGGACGACGGCGGAGATTGGAGCGTGCACCGCCTTTCCTCGTTCCCCTACTTCCGCGTCCGCGCCTTCGCGCCCGCGACGATCTGCATCGCGACGCCGGCGACCCAGCCGAACAGGGCGAACCAGCTCCAGGCGATATGCGGCTCGAGGCGGAGCACGATGATGGCGACGGAGGCGAGCGCGGTCAGCGTGGCGCAGAGCGTGCCGGCGGCGCTCAACAGTTCCGCGGCGTCGATGTCGCCATGGGCCTCGTCGAACGGCAGCTGCGGCGTGTCGATGCCGAGATAAAAGCCGACGAAGCCCAGCACCATCATCAGCAGCAGGAAGCCCTCGGTGGTGAGCGCGGGTATAGCAGATCCCACATAAGCGCCGACGAACAGCCCGCACGCCGCGCCCGCCATCGCAAGACCCACGCGCTCGATGACATGGGCAGCTTTTCGAACACGAAACCGCATGGCGAGCCTCCGTGAGGCGTTGGACGCGCGCGAGGTTAGGCCAGATTTGGCGAGGGTGGAAGCTGAGGGGAGTTACGGATGCGTGAGGCGAGGTGTTGCCTCCCTCTCCCCGTCGTCCCGGCGAAGGCCGGGACCCATAACCACCGAATTCGGTTTGGCGAAGACAGGCAATGACCTTCTTGCGCTGTCACCGCGGCCTCGGCGTATGGGTCCCGGCCCCCCTTGCGCAATTGCGCACTAGGCCGGGACGACACAGGTGGCGCGGTCCTCGCGCCACACTTGCACCACTCACCGCGCCCCGAACGTCGTCTTGCCGAACAGCGCCTTCTGGGTCGAGGGCTGCGAGCGCCAGAATTGCGGCGGGGCTTCGACCTCGCCGCCGAGCTCGGCTGCGGCGTGCCAGGCCCAGCGGGGGTCGTAGAGCATGCCGCGGGCGAGCGCGATCATGTCGGCCTTGCCGGATGCGACGATGTCTTCCGCCTGCTTCGGCTCGGTGATCAGCCCGACGGCGATGGTGGGCAAACCCGTCTCGCGCTTGATGGCTTCCGCAAACTGCACCTGGTAGCCGGGCCCGAGCGCGATCTTCTGCAACGGCGAGACGCCGCCGGAGGAGGCGTCGATCCAGTCGACGCCGCGCGCTTTCAGCGCCTTGGCGAACGCGATCGTCTGCGCCAGGTCCCAGCCGCCCTCGACCCAGTCGGTCGACGACACCCGCATGCCGACCGGCTTGTCGTGCGGGAACACCGCGCGGACCGCGTCGTAGACCTCCAGCGGGAAGCGCATGCGGTTCTCGAGCGAGCCGCCATACGCGTCGGTGCGCCTGTTCGAGATCGGCGACAGGAACTGATGCAGCAGATAGCCGTGCGCGCCGTGCAGCTCGATGGCGTCGATGCCGATGCGATCGGCGCGTTTCGCCGACTCGACGAAGGCATCGCGGATGCGCTTGAGGCCGTCGGTGTCGAGCGCCAGCGGCGCGGCTTCGCCCTCCTTGTGCGGCAGCGCGGACGGCGCCACGGTCTGCCAGCCGCCCTGGTCCTGCGGAATCAGCTGGCCGCCGTCCCAGGGCCGTGCGCTGCTGGCTTTGCGGCCGGCATGCGCGAGCTGCATCGCGACCGCGGTCGAGGAATGTTTCCGCACCGCGGTGAGGATCTGCTTCAGCGCCGCCTCGGCGGCATCGCTGTAGAGCCCGAGGCAGCCCGGCGTGATGCGGCCGATCGCCTCGACATGGGTCGCCTCGATGCAGAACATCGCCGCGCCCGACAGGCTGAGATTGTTGATGTGGGTGAAGTGCCAGTCGGTGGGAACGCCGTCCTCGGCCGAATATTGGCACATCGGCGACACCACGATGCGGTTCTTCAAAGTCAGGCCGCGCAGCTTGATCGGGGAAAACAGGGCGCTCATGCGGGGGAGTTCCGGAAGGAATGGAGGGAAAGCTGGCCGCGATGCTAGCGAGCCTCTTCCCTCTCCTCAAGCCGCCGGGCGCGCAACCCTCCCCTACGGCTTGATGCCAGCGGCCTTGATCAGCTCCAGATTGGCCGCCATCTCGCGCTTGACGAAGTCGTCCATCTCGGCCGGCTTCATCGGCATCGGTTCGATGCCGAGCTTTTTCAGGCTCGCCTGCATCGCCGGATTGGCCAATACCCTCTCGCCCGTCGCGTGCAGCTTTTCGACGATCTCGCGCGACGTCTTCGCGGGCACGAACACGCCGAACCAGATCTCGCTGTCGGCGTCCTTCAATCCGATCTCGACCGGCGTCGGCACGTCGGGCAGATCGGCGACGCGCTTGGCCGTCGAGACCACCAGCGCGCGGACCTGGCCCTCGCGGATCAGCGGCAGCGCTGTCGCCAGCGGACAGAAATAAAGATCGATCCGTCCGCCGAGAATGTCGGCGATCACTTCCGGGCCGGCGCGATACGGCACATGCGTGGCCTCGATCCCGGCGGCATAGCGGAATTTCTCGCTCGATATATGCACGGCGCTGCCGATGCCGACCGAGCCGAACGAAATCGAGCCGGGTTTTGCCCTGGCGTCGGCGATGAAGTCCTGGATGGTTTTCCAGGGCCGTTCCTTCGGCACGATCATTACATTGGCGCCGGATCCGATCATCAGCACCGAAGCGAGGTCACGGGAAGGGTCGAAGGTCGCGCTCGGAAAAATCGCGGGCGCGATGGTCAGCGCCGATGACTGGGCGAGAAGGCTGTAACCATCGGGATCGGATTTGGCGACCAGCGCCGAACCGACCAGGCCGCCGCCGCCGGCGCGGTTTTCGATCACGATCGATTGACCGAGCTCAGCAGCGAGACGCTCGAACACTAGCCTTGGCACCACATCGGCCGCGCTGCCCGCACCGAACGGTATGGTCGCCTTGATCAGCCGCGTCGGCCAGCCTTGTGCCTGTGCTGCAGCGGCTATCCAGAAGCCGACAAGGACGCAAAACACCCGAAGAAACCTGTTCATCGAGAACTCCGTTTCAATCATCCGGAGCAGTGCAAGAACCGTTCCGTGCGGCCTGCTACTCCACCAGCGCGAACTGCAACAGCAGCGTGCGCTGGAGCATCGAAAAATTGTCGTCCGACACCAGGGTCAGCACGGTCTCGCCCTCGGGCGTGACGTGGGCGTCGATGCCTTCCATGTTGTCGATCTCGTGGCCGAGATCGGCCTTGAACAGCACGGGGCCGTCGACCAATGCGCCGGGCGCTATCGATTTCAGGGGGATCGCGCGGATGCGGATATCGACGCCGGTGAACCAGGAGAATTTGCGTTCGAGGATCAGGAGATCGCCCGAGGGCAGCAGCACGGCGTCGCTGATGAGCTGCTGGTCGGTGCGGCGAATGCTGAACTGGCCGGGCGTCGGGCCGCCGATCAGGAAGGCGATCAGATTGCCGTCGGCATCGAAGCCGCCCTCCGACAGCGCGATCAAGGTGCCCGCGAGCGGCTGCCCTTTGGGGACGAACACCAGCGCCTCGAGCCCCTTGTTGTAGGGCAGTTTCCGCACCCCCGGCGGCGTCGGCAGCACTTCGCCGCGGGCGCGCGTGCCGCCCTTCGCAAAATCGAACCGCATGATCTGGTTGACGCGCTCGAGCCCGACATAGACGAGGTCGCCGTCGCGCGCGAGCGACTCGGTGTCGTACCACAGCCGCTTCTCCGTGATGGGCCGCCCCTCCGCATTGAGCACCGGCGCGGCCTCGACGTCGTCGAGCCCCGTCATGCTCCGCCCGGAATAGCGGATGCGACCGGTGAACCAGGTGCCCTGGTCGGACATCGCGAGGAAGCGCTCGCCTTTGGTGTCGAGGAAGCGGAAGCCGGACAGGCCGCCGAAGCCGCGAAGCGGCGAGGTCAGCACCAGGCCGCTGCGATAGTCCAGCGAGCCGAACCGCGTGCGCGCGCGGTCGCGCGGCTCGAAACTGGGGATCGGCCGCGCATTGACCTCGATGCCGACGGGGGCTGCGACGGCGTGCTCGATCAGCGCCGGCTTCGGCGCGGGCTGTGCCTGCGCCAGGCGAGACAATGCGAGAGTGGAAAATCCCGCCGCCGCGTGGCCGAGAAAGCTGCGGCGGGATCGATGGTTGCTCACGAATGCAGTTTGCGTCGCGGGCGACCGGCCGGTTGCGTGGGCGCGGTGTTGGTCTCGCTGAACAGTTCGGCGAGTTTTTCGGTGATGGCGCCGCCGAGCTCTTCGGCGTCCACGATCGTCACCGCGCGGCGATAATAGCGCGTCACGTCATGGCCGATGCCGATCGCGATCAGCTCGACCGGCGAGCGGGTCTCGATCTCCTCGATGATGTGGCGCAGGTGCCGCTCGAGGTAGTTGCCGGGATTGACCGACAGCGTGGAATCGTCGACCGGCGCGCCGTCCGAGATCATCATCAGGATCTTGCGCTGCTCGGGCCGGCCGAGCAGGCGCTTGTGCGCCCAGTCGAGCGCCTCGCCGTCGATGTTCTCCTTCAACAGCCCCTCGCGCATCATCAGGCCGAGGTTTTTCCGCGCGCGACGCCACGGAGCATCCGCCGATTTGTAGATGATGTGGCGGAGGTCGTTGAGACGGCCGGGACTGGCCGGCTTGCCGGCGGCAAGCCACGCCTCGCGCGATTGCCCGCCCTTCCAGGCGCGCGTGGTGAAGCCGAGGATCTCGACCTTGACGCCGCAACGCTCCAGCGTGCGGGCGAGGATGTCGGCGCAGGTCGCAGCGACCGTGATGGGCCTCCCGCGCATCGAGCCGGAATTGTCTAAGAGCAGCGTCACCACGGTGTCGCGGAACGTCGCCTCCTTCTCGTGCATGAAGGACAGCGGGTGATAGGGATCGGTCACCACGCGCGACAGCCGCGCGGGGTCCAGAATGCCCTCTTCGAGATCGAACTCCCAGGCGCGGTTCTGCTGCGCCATCAGCCGGCGCTGCAGGCGGTTGGCGAGACGGGCGACGATGCCCTGCAGATGCGCGAGCTGCTTGTCGAGATAGGCGCGCAGGCGCTCCAGCTCGTCATGGTCGCAGAGGTCTTCGGCGGCGATGACCTCGTCGAACTTCGGCGCGAAGGCGTGATATTCCGGCCCGCGCGGCTCGTTCTTGCCATGCGAATTCGGCCGCGTCGCCTCGCCCGGCGTCTCGTCGTCGCCGAGCTCGCCGTCGTCGAAGGTGTCGGAGGTCGAGGCTTGCGCGCTTTCCATCGCGCTCTCGCTCATCTCCTCGCTCGATGCCTGGGCCTGATCGGCGCTCATCTCCTGCGCGGCGTCGGAATCGGGCGAGCCCTCGGCACCGGACTGATCGTTGTCGCCGTCCTGGTTCTCGTCGTTCTCGTCATTGTCTTCGCTGTCGGCGCTGCGCTCATCGCCGATCTCGAGCGCCGTCAACAGATCATGCACGGCATCGCCGAACCTGGTCTGGTCCTCGACCAGGGTGTCGAGCCGGTCGAGCCGCCTGCCGATCTTGTCTTCGAGGATGGGACGCCAGAGATCGACCATCTTCTTCGCGGCCGTCGGCGGCGCCATGCCGGTCAGGCGTTCGCGCACCAGCATCGCCAGTGCGTCGGCGAGCGGCGCGTCGGCGCGATCGGTGATCTCGTCGAACTTGCCGCGATGGAAATGGTCGTCGAGCATCGCGGTGAGGTTTTTCGCAACGCCCGCCATGCGCCGCGCGCCGATCGCCTCGACGCGGGCCTGCTCGACCGCCTCGAACACGCCGCGCGCCTGCGGATTGCCCGGCATCAGCTTGCGATGCAGTTTCGGATCGTGACAGGCGAGCTTGAGCGCGATCGAATCGGCATGGCCGCGCACGATCGCGGCATCGCGCTTGGTCATTTTTCGCGCGGGCTCGGGCAGCCGCGCCTTGCCCGGCGCGAGCCCGGGGCGCTCGGCGGCGAAGCTGACGTCGAGCTCGGGCGCCTTGGCGATCGCCTTCAGGCAGGACGCCACCGAGCGCTTGAACGGCTCGGTCGGAGCTTCCTTGGTGTTGCGGAATTTGGAGTTGGAGGTGGTGCTCATCTCGCCCTTACCCGTCGTCCCGGCCTAGTGCGCAATTGCGCACGGGGGCCGGGACCCATAAACCACCGGCGATCATTGCGTCAGGAGAAATTAGCAGCGTCGCTTCACTTGATACATCTCGCGGTATGGGTCCCGGCTTTCGCCGGGACGACATCACACAAGATCAGCTGAGCGCCACGTTCACCGACGATTCCGGCAGCTCCGCGTTGAAGCAGCGCTGGTAGAACTCGGCGACGAGGGGCCGTTCGAGCTCGTCGCACTTGTTGAGGAACGTGACCCGGAACGCAAATCCGATGTCGCTGAAGATGTCGGCGTTCTCCGCCCAGGTGATCACCGTACGCGGGCTCATCACCGTCGACAGATCGCCATTGGCGAAGGCGTTGCGGGTGAGATCGGCGAGGCGAACCATCTTGTTGACGATGTCGCGGCCCTCCGTGGTGCGATAGTGCTTGGCCTTGGCCAGCACGATCTCCACCTCCTCGTCATGGCTGAGATAGTTCAGCGTGGTGACGATCGACCAGCGGTCCATCTGGCCCTGGTTGATCTGCTGCGTGCCGTGATAGAGGCCCGAGGTGTCGCCGAGGCCGACTGTGTTGGCGGTCGAGAACATGCGGAACGCGGGGTGCGGCTTGATCACCTTGTTCTGGTCGAGCAGCGTCAGGCGGCCGGAGACTTCCAGCACGCGCTGGATCACGAACATCACGTCCGGACGGCCGGCGTCGTATTCGTCGAACACCAGCGCGATGTTATGCTGGAGCGCCCAGGGCAGGATGCCGTCGCGGAATTCGGTGACCTGCTTGCCGTCGCGGACCACGATCGAGTCCTTGCCGACGAGGTCGATACGGCTGATGTGGCTGTCGAGGTTGACGCGCACGCAGGGCCAGTTCAGACGCGCGGCGACCTGCTCGATATGGGTGGATTTGCCGGTGCCGTGATAGCCCGTGACCATGACGCGGCGGTTGTGGGCGAAGCCGGCGAGAATGGCGAGCGTGGTGGCGCGATCGAAGCGGTAATCGGAATCGACTTCGGGCACGTGAGGATCGACCTCGGAATAGGCGGGTACTTCGAGATCGCTGTCGATCCCGAACACCTGGCGCACCGACACCTTCATGTCGGGCAAACCGGAAACTCCCTCAACTTTCGACATCGCGGCGGTCGTCATCAATCCTCCGAGGTCCCGGGCAATCCCGTGACCAGTTATTGCACGTTGGCTGCGGCTGGGTGCGATCGCGAACCTATCAGAGACAACGGGCGGGCAGAAGCCCGCCCCCCAATCAAAGTTCCGTTGTCTTTTCATTTAGATAGGCAAGGAACGCGATTTTTGGAAGGCTGCCCTGCGAATCACGCTTGAATTTCGTGCCGAAGGCACGGTCCTGCCCAAGCGGGTGGCACTTTTACCGCGCCCCGTTACTTATGTAGGGTCCGAACCCCAAAGCCCAATCCCACCACAGAGACGATGTGACGTCCTTTCTCGATCCCCTCATTTCATTCGTCTCCGCCCATGCGTGGCTGGCCTATCTGACCCTGTTCCTGGCGGCCCTGCTGGAGGCGGTTCCAGTGGTGGGGTCGGTCATCCCCGGCTCGACCATCATCCTGGCGCTGAGCGCCCTGGTCCCAGGCGGCGAGCTCAAGCTCCAATGGGTGTTGCTGGCGGCAGCGCTCGGCGCAGTGCTCGGCGATGGTTCGGCCTACTGGATCGGGCACCGCCAGCAGCGGGAAATCCTCAACACCTGGCCGCTGACCAATTATCCGCGCGTGGTCGAACAGAGCGAGAATTTCTTCCACCGCTTCGGCACATGGGCGGTGTTCTTCGCCCGCTTCGTGCCGCCGATCCGTGCTTTCGTCCCGGTCACCGCGGGCGCGCTGGGCATGTCCCCGGCCCGCTTCTACGCCATCAACATCCCGGCGATCCTGGTCTGGGCCCCGGCCCATGTGCTGCCGGGTGTCCTGGCGGTGTCGGCCCTGCACGAATATGCCGGGCTGCACCACCATGGACATGTCGGCAAGCACATCTGGATCCTGACTGTGGTCGGCGTCGCGATCGTTCTGGGCCTGGCGGTCTGGATCTATCGCCGCCGGAATGGCGCCGGCGTCGCGGTAGCGAAGCCGCGGGGATGATAGCGTCATGGCGGCGCACCGCGTGCGGTTGCGGACCTCGCAACGGAGGCAGCCCTTGCATCCCACCCGTAACGCGTTACACTGTAACGCGTTACGATGGGACGGTTTCCAATGACTGCACCCGCTGAAAGAATGAAGATGATGCGCCAGCGAAGGCGCGTCCGGGGATTGCGCGAACTGCGCCTCGTCATCGCTGATGCTCGCTCGCGGTCAGTTCGACGACGGGTGGCGAAGCAGGTTGCCAGCCTCGACCCCGATCGCGAGCGCAGCGCGCTGCAGTGGATCGAGTCGGTCTCCGAATTTGATGCAGATGAAACGCGGTGACGTGGTGACCGTCGCTGCAACGGGCGACTATGGCAAGCCCCGCCCGGCGGTCGTCGTGCAGAGCGACGCTTTCCCTGAAACTCATGCCTCCGTGGTGATCTGCCAGTTGACTTCCGAACTGGCGGACGCCCCAGATTTTCGTGTGACCATCGAGCCAACCCACGAGAATGGATTACGACTGAGATCGCAGGCGATGGCCGACAAGCCGATCACCGTGAGACGCGAACGGATCGGACAGAAGATCGGGCGTCTCGGCAGCCAGGACATGACTCGGCTCGGGATTGCTTTGGCGTTCGTGTTGGGGCTTGCGGATTGATCGGGTACCCGTCCACGGGCTTCCGCCAAGATGACCGCAGCAGCGCCCCTAGCTACCAGCCCCCGCCCTTCGCCCCGGCGCCGGCCCGACATACCGCGCCCGCGGCCTGATCAGCTTGCCGTGCTGTAGCTGCTCGCTGGCATGCGCGATCCAGCCGACGCTGCGGGCCATGGCGAACAGGGCGAGCTCGCTGCCTGCAGGCAGGCGCAACGCATGCACCAGCACTGCGAGCGCGTAGTCGATGTTGACGAACTCGCCGGTCGACTCCGCGATCCGCTCCGGCACTTCGCGTGTGAATTTTCGCGGCGCGCCGGCGCGAGAGAGCGCGTTGAGCAGCGATTGCGCGCGGGGATCGCCGCGCTTGTAGACACCATGGCCGAAGCCGGCAAAGCGTTCGCCGAGCGCGACCCGCTCGCGCACCATCGGGGCGACGTCGCGATCGACCAGCGTCTTGACGAGCTGCGAGGCCAGCACGCCGGCGCCGCCATGCTTCGGCCCCTTCAGCGCGGCGAGGCCGGCAATGACGGAATCGTAGAGATTGAGGCCGGTCGACGCCGCGCAGCGCGCGGTAAAGGTCGAGGCGTTCAGTTCATGATCGGCGAGCAGCACGAGCGCGCGGCGGATCAGATCGGGAGCGTGCTTGTTGTCGGGCGCCCAGGCTTTTGCGATCTCCTGATGCAGCGGCTCGGCTGACGGCTCGGCATTGAGCATGGTCGCCACCAGCAGGCGGACGATGCGCGCGCCGACCATGGCGCGGCCATCCGGCGCACGGGTGAAGGCACGGGGATCGGCGCTCGCGGCCAGCGCGAGCACGGCGATGGCACGGTCGATCGGCGCGGCGCGACGCGCGGCCTGTGCGATCGCGCGCATCTCCTCGGATATCGCGGGCTGATTGTCCGGCGCGAACGGATCGACGCCGGAGACGTCCCACAGGAGCGTCGCGGTGTGCTCCAGCGTGTCGTGCTCGGCGAGATCGACGCAATTGACGCCGCGGTAGATCGCGCCGTCCTCCGTGATGGTGGAGATCTCCGTGTCCATGACCGGCAGATCGGCATCGAAGCTGCGCAGGCCGCGCGGCTCGGGCGACGGCACCCGGCGCTCCTTCAGGGCCCGGACGTCCTCGGCGCGGTACCGGTTCTTGCGCGAGTCCGGCGTCGGCTCGGACCGGATCAGGCCGCGGCTGACATAGGCGTAGAGGGTGGCCGGCGAGATCGCGAGCTCGGCGGCGGCTTCCCGGGCGGAGAGGTAGAGACCTTCCGAATTTTTCATATTGATTTATGTAATCAAGATTGATCAATCTGTCGAGAAGCCTGACCTTTGCCTGGTGCAAAGGAGATTTGGGCCATGAACATCCACCTCACCAAGAGCCAGATCGGGCTGGACGGCGTTCCCGCGGCCGAAACCGTGCTGAGCCATGTCGACGGCGAGCGCGGCGAGCTGATCATCGCCGGCGAGCATGTCGGCCGACTGGCGAGCCAGTCGAGCTTTGAGGGCGTCACCGCCCGGCTCTGGAACGGCGCCAGCATGACCGGCTTAAGCGAAGCCAATGTGCGCGCGAGCCTGGGCGCCGCACGCGAGCGCGCCTTCGGGCGGCTGGACGAGTTGCTGCCGGCAACGCGCGGCATGGGCATCATCGACGGGTTTCGCGCGGCGGTCGCGGGACTTCGCGCCGAGCATGGCCTCGCCCATGAGGCGACCATCGTCGGCGCATTCCCGGTGATTGCGGGCGCGCTCGTCCGCCGCGCCAAGGGTCTCGATCACGTGGCGCCCGATCCGAATGTGAGCCATGCCGCCGATACGCTTCGCATGCTGCACGGGCGCGCGCCTGAACCACGCGAGGTTACCGCGCTGGACGCCTACCTCGTCACGGCCAGCGACCACGGCATGAATGCCTCGACCTTCACCGCGCGCGTGGTGGCCTCGACGCAGGCTGATCTGTTTGCCGCCGTCACTGCCGGCTATTGCGCGCTGACGGGTCCGCTGCATGGCGGCGCGCCGGAGCCGGTGCTGGAAATGCTCGACGCGATCGGCTCGCGCGAGCGCATCCAGCCCTGGGTGGACGCGGCACTCGCCCGCGGCGAGCGGATGATGGGTTTTGGCCACCGCGTCTATCGCGTGCGCGATCCGCGCGCCGACGTGCTCAAGACCGCGATCGAGGCGCTGGCCTCGGACGGCGCCGACCTGCCCTTTGCCGGCGAGGTCGAAGCCTATATCCGCAGCGCCTTGCGCAAGAAGAATCCGGACCGGCCGCTGGAGACCAATGTGGAGTTCTTCACCGCGATCCTGCTCGATGCGCTGGCAATTCCGAGGCAGGCGTTCACGCCGATCTTCGCGGTGGCGCGCGCAGCCGGGTGGACGGCGCACGCGCGCGAGCAGCAGCGGACGGGGCGGCTGATCCGGCCGAGTTCGTCATATGTGGGGGCGATGCCGAAGGCGTAGGGCTAGTGGCGTATAGCGGGAGCATGACGGCGGGGCCAATCGCTCCGCCGTCGTCCCGGCGAAGGCCGAGACCCATACCGCGTGATTTATCGGTAAATGGAGATGTCAGTACCGCGTGAAGACCTGTTCACTGCGAGTCTTCGCCAAACTTCTCCCTGGGGTTATGGGTCCCGGCCTTCGCCGGGACGACAGCGGAGAATTTGGCTCGAAGGCCTATGCCTCGCGCACCACGGTCTTCAGATAATTATACGCCTTGATGATCTCGATCAGGCGATCCTCGGTGGAGCGGTCGCCGCCGTTGGCGTCGGGGTGGTGCTGCTTCACCAGCGCCTTGTACTTGGACTTGACGTCGGCGAGCGTGGAGTCGGGGCCGAGGCCCATCACCTGAAGCGCCTTGCGCTCGGCGTTCATGATCTTGCGCGTCTCGGCCTTGGGCGCGGCCTGCGGGCCGGCGCGCCAGCCGGTGCGGCCGTTGAGCTCCTGGAACATGCTGAACGGATCGAAGGCGCTGTCGATCTCGGCCTCGGCGCCCTTCTTGACGCCGCCATTGGCGCCCATCTTCCAAGTCGGACGATGACCGGTCAGCGCATCTTTCTGATAGCGCGCGACAGCGTCGGCATTCATGCCGGAGAAGAAATTGTAGTTCTGGTTGTACTCGCGCACGTGATTCAGGCAGAAGTGCCAGTACTCACGCTGATTGTCGCGACCCTTGGGCGCACGATGCGCGCCCTTGTTCTGACACCCGGTCCATTCGCAATTGACCACGGCGTCGCGCGGCTTCACCTCCGGCTGCTTGCCTTTCGGCTTGATCCGGATGGAGTCGAAGAACTTTGATGAATCGATCGGCATGGCTGACTTTGACTACGCAATGCAAAAACCTTCAAGTCTTGACATTGCAATTAGCTGAAAAGCACAGCCGAAGCTATGCTGAGGCGTCCTTGAACGGCCGCCGGAGGCGGCCTATGCAATACGGAGAGCGATCTCGCACCGTAATGACCCAGATGGCCATCAGAGACACTATCAGCAACAAGTTGCAGGAAGCTTTCACGCCGGAAAGCCTGCAAGTCGTCGACGAGTCACATTTGCATGAGGGCCACGCCGGCCATCGGCCGAGCGGCGAGACGCACTTCCGCGTTTATATTGTGTCTTCCGCCTTCAAAGGGAAGAGCCGGGTCGATCGCCACCGCATGATAAATTCAGCGCTGGCCGCGGAACTCTCCGGCAGCGTGCACGCGCTGGCGATCCACGCGCAAGCGCCGGGAGAAAATTAGCTTGGTCATTCCGGGGCGGCTCGAAGAGCCGAACCCGGAATGACCGAGGAATCAAAACGACGTCCCGGCCCGCCGCCGCTTGGCTTCCTCCATTTCCGTCTCGCGCGGCACCGGTGAAATACGGAGCGCGGTGATGCGGTTGCGTTCGCGGCGGAGGACGCGGAAGCGGAAGCCGTGAAAGGTGAAACTCTGGCCGCGGTCGGGGATCGAGCGCGCCTCATGAATGACGAGGCCGGCGACCGTCGTTGCCTCTTCGTCGGGCAGGTGCCAGTCCATGGCGCGGTTGAGGTCGCGGATCGGCACCGAGCCGTCGACGACGACCGAGCCGTCCGGCTGGGCGCGCACGCCCGCGACCACGACGTCATGCTCGTCGGAGATGTCGCCGACGATCTCTTCCAGAATGTCTTCCAGCGTCACGAGACCTTCAACTTCGCCGTACTCGTCGACGACCAGGGCGAAATGGGTCTTGCGGCGGCGGAACGCCTTGAGCTGCTCGGAGACGGGCCGCATCTCCGGCACGAACCACGGCGGCAGCGCGATGGTGGAGACGTCGATGCGCGAGGTGTCGCCGTCGGCCGCGCGGATCGCGCGCAGCAAATCCTTGGCGTGGAGCACGCCGATGATGTTTTCCGGCTTCTCGCGCCACAGCGGGATGCGGGTGTATTCGGCCGCCAGCACCTCGCGCACCAGATCCTCCGGCGGCAGGTCGGCGTTGATCATCGTCATCTCGGTGCGATGGATCATGACGTCGGAGACCTGGAGCTCGCGCAGATCGAGCAGCCCGCCGAGCATGTCGCGGTCCTGCTTCTCGAATTTGCCTTCATGATGCAGCAGATCGACCGCACCGCGCAGACGCTCGGTCGGCGACAGGATCGCCTGGTGCTCGCCGGCAAGGCCAAACAGGCGCATCAACAGCCGCACGATGACTTCCACGATCCGCAGCAGCGGCCCCAGCACGTACATCGTCAGCCGCATCGGGCGCGCCACCGCGAGCGCCATGCGGTCGGGCGCGTTGATCGCGATGGTCTTGGGCAGCACCTCGGCGAAGATCACGACCAGTGCGGTCATCAAGCCGGTGGCATAGAGCACGCCGACGTCGCCGAACCATGCGGTGAAGATGCTGGTGGCCAGTGCGGATGCACTGATATTGGCGATGTTGTTGCCGAGCAGCAGCGCGCCGATCAGGCGCTCGCGCATGTCGAGCAGCTGCGAGACCACGTCGGCGTCGCGATTACCCTGCTTGGAGAGCCGCAGCATGCTGGCGCGCGAGGCGCCGGTCAGCGCGGTCTCGCTCGCGGCGAAGAAGCCGGAGACGAGCAGGCAGAGAATGACGATGGTGAATCCCAGCCAGTCCATGAACCACTCAATAGAAGTTCAACCGCGTGTCACGCCTTGTGGGCGAGCTTGTCCTTCAGGAAGTCGCGCACCGGAGCCGGCTCGACGTCCTTCACAACGACGGCGCGCCCGACGGCCTCCAGCAGGATGAAGGTGAGCCTGCCGCGCACGACCTTCTTGTCCTGCGCCATCAGCGCCATCAGCGCGTCGGCATCGGCAAGCCCCTCCTGCGCGAAGCCCGCGATATCCTGCAGGCGCGTCGGCAGGCCGGCTTCGATCAGGTGGCGCTCGACGCGCGCAGCGTCCGCGTCGCCAATCATGCCAAGCTTCGCGGAAAACTGCGCCGCTAGCGTCATGCCGATCGAAACGCCCTCGCCGTGGAAGAGGCGGTCGGAGAAGCCGGTCGCGGCTTCCAGCGCATGGCCGAACGTATGGCCGAGATTGAGCAGCGCGCGCTCCCCGGTCTCGCGCTCGTCGCGCGAGACGACGCCGGCCTTGGCGCGGCAGGAGGTCGCGATCGCATGCTCGCGCGCCGAACCGCCTTTGGAGATGTCGGAATGGTTCTTCTCGAGCCAGGCGAAGAAGGCCTCGTCACCGAGCACGCCGTATTTGGCGATTTCGGCATAGCCGGCGCGGAATTGCCGCGGCGACAGCGTGTCGAGCACGGCGGTGTCGGCGATCACAAGCACCGGCTGATGGAAGGCGCCGAGCAGATTCTTGCCCTGCGGCGAGTTGATGCCGGTCTTGCCGCCGACGGAGGAATCGACCTGCGCCAGCAGCGAGGTCGGCACCTGCACGAAGTCGACGCCGCGGCGCAGGATCGCCGCCGCAAAGCCAGCGAGATCGCCGACCACGCCGCCGCCGAGCGCGATGACGAGATCGTTGCGCTCGATTTTCGCGGCAATCAGGGCTTCGCTGACCTTTTCGAGACCGGCATAGGTCTTGGAGATCTCGCCTTCCGCGACGACGATGCGCGATGACGGAATGCCGCTGGCTGCGAGCGAGGCCTCGGCGGGTTCGAGCCAGTATTTCGCGACGGTGCGATCCGTCACGATCGCGGTGCGCACGCCGGGACGTAAACGCGCGACCCGTTCGCCGAGCGAGGCCAGCACACCGCGGCCAATGACGATGTCGTAGGCGCGATTCTCCAGCGCGACCTCGACGTTGACGGGATCGGAATGTTTCAAAGGCGCGGTCATCGTGCGGCACTCGCGACGTCGGCTGGTGGCGGGGACGCCTGTTCGCCGCAAAGATGCGCGCGCAGCGTCTCGATGGTCTCATCGACGATCTTGTCGTGCGGCACGTCGCGCGAGGCGATGGTGAGGTCGGCATGGCCGTAGACCGGCTCCCGCTCGGTGAGCAGCCGCGTCACGGTTCCTTCGGGATCGGCGGTCTGGAGCAGCGGACGGTCGGCGCGCCGGCGCACGCGGCGCATGATGACATCGTGATCGGCCTTGAGCCAGATCGAGATCGCTTTCGCCGCGATACGGCCCCGCGTCTCCTCGCGCATGAAGGCGCCGCCGCCGGTCGCCAGCACGATGGGACCGCCGTCGAGCAGACGCGCGATCACGCGGGCCTCGCCGTCGCGGAAATGCGGCTCACCGTGGCGCTCGAAGATTTCTGGTATGGTCATGCCGGCCGCCGCCTCGATCTCGGTGTCGGCATCGACGAAGGGCAGCTTGAGCCGGAGAGCCAGGCGGCGGCCGATGGTGGATTTGCCCACCCCCATCATGCCGACGAGCACAATCGAGCGCGCCCCCAGCGCCGACAGGATGTCGGCCTCGGGCGAAGCTTGGATCGGCAACGCGGCGTCGGGCATTGGTCTCGCTCGATTGGGTCTCGCTCGATCTGCCGCCAAAGGCGGCATCCTTTGGCCACCTATACGACCCCAAAGGGGGCCTCGCCAGAGGACTCTTGCCACGAAACGGCGAACGTGTTGGATGATTTCATTGGTTAATTTGCCCGCCAAGCCCCTGACCGAGACCCTCTCCGAGATCCTGCCGATGCCCAGCCTGTTCCGCTTCCTGACGGTCGTCGCCGTGATCGCCGGCATCGTCTATGGCGTGGTCTTCGCGCTGGCGAACTTCGTCAATCCCAAGCCGCGGGAAATGACGGTGACGATCCCGCCGGATAAGTTTCTCAAGAAATAGGAGCTAGGCTGCCGGGCATGCGTGCCAGATCTTTCGCCAGCAAGCCCTCAGACACAAAACTCACCGGCCTGTTCCTCGACATGCTCGCGGCGGAACAGGGCGCCGGTGCCAATACGCTCGATGCCTATCGCCGCGATCTCACCGACTTCTCCGAGTTTCTCGGCCGCGTCGGCCATGCATTTGCGGACGCGGAAACACAGACGCTGCGCGACTATCTTGCCGATCTCGACACGCGCGGCTTCAAGTCCACCAGCGTCGCGCGACGGCTGTCGGCGATGCGGCATCTCTATCGCTTCCTCCTGAACGAACGCATCAGAACCGACGATCCCGCGGCGATCCTGTCCGGCCCCAAGCGCGGCCGCGGCCTGCCGAAAGTGCTGTCGATCGCGGATGTCGATCGCATGCTCCGCCGCGCCAAGGAATTGAGCGAGGCGGAGGATGCCTCGCCCTCGAAACGGCTGCGCGCCCTGAGACTCTATTGCCTGCTCGAGGTGCTCTACGCCACCGGCTTGCGCGTCTCCGAACTGGTGGCGCTGCCGCGCACGGCTGCGAAGCGCGACGCCCGCATGATCGTGGTGCGCGGCAAGGGCAACAAGGAACGGCTGGTGCCGCTCAACGAGGCCTCGCGCCAGGCGATGGCCGATTATCTCGCGGCGACGGAGGCCGCAAAGGACAACAAGACGGACAAGAAGAGCAGCGCGGCGGCCTCGAAATGGTTATTCCCCTCGTTCGGCGAGAGCGGACATCTGACGCGGCAGCATTTTGCCCGCGACCTGAAGGATCTCGCGGTCGCTTCAGGTCTCCAGGCCCGGCTGGTCTCCCCCCACGTGCTGCGCCACGCCTTCGCCAGCCACCTGCTTCACAACGGGGCCGATTTGCGCATCGTGCAGACGCTGCTCGGCCACACCGACATCTCGACGACCCAGATCTACACCCACGTGGTCGAGGAGCGGCTGAAGAGCCTGGTCCGCGACCTGCACCCGCTGGCGGAGAAGTAGTTGTCGCCGTAGCCCGGATGGAGCGCAGCGTAATCCGGGGTTCTCACCTCGCGGAAGACCTTCCCGGATTACGCTGCGCTCCATCCGGGCTACGGACCACAGCTGAAACCGCCTTGACTTCGGCCACATCTCCGCAGAAAGAGCCGGGACCTCACGATGATTTGGCCTGCGCCTCTTGCGAGCACACAGGCCAACTCATTGATGAACCTACACTTCTTTCCGCGACATCGAATCCGCTTCGCCGCCTCGCCCCGTCCTCCCTATATTGAGTTGATGCCAGACCAGATGCGCAGCTATCTCGATTTCGAAAAGCCCGTCGCCGAGCTCGATTCCAAGCTCGATGAATTGCGGACGCTTGCGGCCTCCGGCAGCGACATCGCCGAGGAGATCGGGCGGATCGAGGACAAGGCGGCGCAGGCGATGGCCGACCTCTATCTGAACCTGACGCCGTGGCAGAAGACGCTGGTCGCGCGGCATCCGCAGCGGCCGCATTTCAACGACTTCATCAAGGGCCTGATCACCGAGTTCACCCCGCTCGCCGGCGACCGCAAGTTCGGTGAGGACGAGGCGCTGGTGGCCGGCTTCGGCCGCTTCCGCGGCGAGGCCATCTGCGTGATGGGCCAGGAAAAGGGCGATTCCACCGAGAGCCGCATCAAGCATAATTTCGGCATGGCGCGGCCCGAGGGCTATCGCAAATGCGTACGGCTGATGGAGATGGCCGAGCGGTTCGGCCTGCCGGTGCTGTCGCTCGCCGATTCCGCCGGCGCCTATCCCGGCATCGGCGCGGAAGAGCGCGGCCAGGCCGAGGCGATCGCGCGCTCCACCGATGCCTGCATGGCGCTGACCGTGCCGAACGTCGCCATCATCACCGGCGAGGGCATGTCCGGCGGCGCCATCGCCATCACCACCGCCAACAAGGTCCTGATGCTGGAGCACGCGATCTACAGCGTGATCTCGCCCGAAGCGGCCTCCTCGATCCTCTGGCGCGACGGCTCCAAGGCGCAGGAAGCCGCCAACAACATGAAGATCACCGCCCAGGACATGCTCCGCTTCGGCGTGATCGACAGCATCCTGAAAGAGCCGGTCGGCGGCGCCCATCGCGACCCCGCCGCCATGATCGCCACCACGGGCGATGCCATCGCCAAGGCCTTTGACGAGCTCCGGGGCCTGGACGGAGACGCCATCCGCAAGCATCGGCGGCAGAAATTCCTCGATATCGGCCGGAAACTGGGCTGATTCGGGCGGTTTGGGGCCCGTCGGACGCGTCACCCTCCGCCGACGTCCTGGCGAAAGCCAGGACGACACTGAGTTTGCCGGCCAAACCGCCCCGTAGGCCCCCGGTAACCCCGCGTTAACCCTTTTTTTGCCCAAATCAGCGATCTCAGTACTGGTTTGGCCGCAAGGCCCCAGTTAGGGCCCAGTTTAAGTCTTCGTTGACCACGCCTTTGGGCCAACGGGCTCGTGATCCCCGTTCGGGTTGCGACCACATGACCCAGAGGTTAGAATTTTAATCAATGGCTTCAGGGCACAAGCGCTGGAGCGTGATTGCGAAAAAGCCCGTCGCGACGGGTCCGGGTCTCCGGTCGGATCATGCTTCAAGATTGGGGTTTGCGCGCGATGCTCTGGCCGGTGTGGGGTCCATCTTGATTTCTCGTTCGCTTGCTCGCGCGTTTTTGGTTTCGGTGGCGCTTGCCGCCAGCTTTGTGCTGGCCGGGTGCGACACCGACCAGGTTTCGCTTGCGACCAATGCCAAGGCCAACCAGCCGGTGCCGCCGAAACTTCTCGCCGCGATGGTCGAGAAGAACATGGATCTGCAATCACCGATTCTGGTGCGCCTGTTCAAGCAGGAGGCCGAACTCGAGGTCTGGAAGCAGACCCGCAACGGCCAGTTCGCGCTGCTCAAGACCTATCCGATCTGTCGCTGGTCGGGCGACCTCGGCCCGAAGGTGCGCGAAGGCGACCGCCAGGCGCCGGAAGGTTTCTACTCGATCAATCCGGGCCAGATGAATCCGCAGTCGGCCTACTATTTGTCGTTCAACACGGGTTATCCGAACGCGTTCGACAAGGCCTTGGGCCGCAGCGGCTCGCAGCTGATGGTGCATGGCGATTGTTCGTCGCGCGGCTGCTACGCGATGACGGACGAGCAGATCGCCGAGATCTATTCGCTCGGGCGCGAGTCCTTCTTCGGCGGCCAGAAGGCGTTCCAGCTGCAGGCCTATCCGTTCAAGATGACGCCGGTGAACATGGCCAAGCACCGGAACAACCCGAACATGCCGTTCTGGAAGATGATCAAGGAAGGCTATGATCATTTCGAGGTGACGCGGCAGGAGCCGAAGGTCGATTTCTGCGAGAAGAAGTACGTCTTCGACGCAGCGAAGCCGCCCGACGCCAAGCGCGATCCGGTGTTCGACGCGTCCGCGAAATGTCCGGTCTATGTGATCCCCGAGGACATCGTCAGCGCCGTGCGCGAGAAGGACCAGCGCGACCAGGCGGAGTACAACAAGCTGGTTTCGCGCGGCACGCCCGTCGCGCGCATGAACACCGGCATCGACGGCGGCATGAACAAGATCTTCGCCGCGAAGATTCCGGAAGGCTCGACCGGGCTGTCGGAGGGCGCCGAAGGCACCACGCTGCAGATGCTGGCTATGGCGAAGGCGCCGGGCACGATCCCGGGACACGTCAATCCGCCGAAGCCGAATCTCGATGCAGCCGCGCCCTCGCCGCAGGAAGAGCCCGTCGTCGCCGTCAGCGCGCCCGCCGCCAACACCCGCGTCGCCACCGCAGCTCCGCCCGAGAAATCCGGCTTCTTCTCGAATCTCGGCCGCAAAATGGGCATGGGCAACGCCGACGCCACGGCGACCACGCCTCCGCCGCAGGCCACAGCATCCGTCGCCCCGGCCGCGACGCCCACGACGCCGCCGACCGCAGCGTCGAGGCTGAAGGCCGCAGTGACCCGGTTCGTGCCGGGTCGCGACACGTCCAAGGATGCAGCGAAGGACGCGCCGAAGCCGGCTGTCGCCGCCGCCAAGCCCGTCGAGCCGCCGAAACCGGATACGCGCCTCGCCGCAACGCGCCCGGCGCTGAAGCCGTCGGTGTCGGATGGCGCGGGCGAAGCGACGCAGATCATGGGCGCCGCGCCGGTGGTGTCGTCGAACTCGTTCGACAGCCGGTTCGGGGCGGTGAAGTAAGACGACGACTGCCGCTCGTTCACTCCGCTCCATCCTGGCTTGACGCTGTCATTCCCCGCGAAGGCGGGGAATCCAGTATCCCAGACACAGTCGTTTTAATCGAGAAGCCCCGGCGTACTGGATGCCCCGCCTTCGCGGGGCATGACATTTGAGGTCGGGGTTAGAGCGGCGCGCCTCACGCCGCATCCCTACGGCGCCAGATACCGCAGCAGCTCCGGATTGCCCCTCACCTCGCCTGCCTGGCCTTGCAGCGCGACGCGGCCGCGGTCCAGCACGTAGGCGTAATCGGCGACGCGGAGTGCGAGGTCGAGGTGCTGCTCGACGATGATGACGGCGATGGTTTTCGCGAGTTCGATCAGGCGCTCGGTGATTTCCTCGATCACGCCGATCCAGACGCCTTCGGTCGGCTCGTCGAGCAGAAGTAGCTTTGGATCGCCCAACATGGCGCGGCCGATGGCGAGCATCTTGCGCTCGCCGCCGGAAAGCGTGCCGGCGGGCTGGTCGAGGCGCTGGCCGAGCTTCGGGAAGATGGTCAGCACGTGGTCGACGGCGTCGGCCTTCCTGCTCGCGAGCGAGCCGACCGCGAGATTGTCGCGCACCGACAGGCGCGCGAATACGGAATGCTCCTGCGGGACGTAGCCGATCCCGGCGCGTACCCGCTCCTGGGTCGCGCGGCGACTGATGTCGCGGCCGTCGAAGGCGACCTCGCCCTTCCACGCCGGCAGCTCGCCAACGATGGTCTTCATCAGCGTGGTCTTGCCGGCACCGTTGCGGCCCAGCACGGCGACACCGCCGCGCCAGGGAATGCCGAGGTTGACGTCGAACAGGACCTGGCTGCGGCCATAGCCGGCGTCGAGGTGCTTGATGTCCAAAAATTCAGGCACGGCGCAAATAGATCTCCTGGACGGCCTTGTTGGCCTGGATCTCGGACACCGTGCCGGACGCCAGCACCTTGCCCTGGTCGAGCACGGTGAGGCGATCGCAGATGTCGCGGATGAAATCGAGGTCGTGCTCGACGATGACCAGCGAGCAATGCTTCTTGATCGGCTGAAGCAATTCGCCGGTGACGCGGCGCTCCTCCAGGCTCATGCCGCCGGTCGGTTCGTCCAGCAGCAGAAGCTTCGGCTTGCAGGCAAGCGCCATCGCGATTTCCAGCCATTGCTGCTGGCCGTGCGACAGCGCTGCGGCCGCGTCGAAAGCGCGGTCGGCAAGCCGGAATTGCGTCAGCATGGTCATGACCTGGTCATGCAGCGCGACGCGGGTGCGCGAGAACACGAGATCGAACAGCGAGGACTGCGCCTGCAACGCGAGCAGGATGTTGTCGTACAGCGTCAGGGTCGGCAGCACCGACGTGATCTGGAATTTCAGGCTCATGCCGGCGCGGGCACGCTCGGTCGGCGTGAATGCGGTGATGTCGGTGTTGACGAAGGAGACCCTGCCTTGGGTGGGCACCTCGGCGCCGGCAATGCACTTCATCAGCGTGCTCTTGCCGGAGCCGTTCGGGCCGATCAGGCCATGAAACTCGTTCTCGCCGACGGTCAGCGCGGCGCCATCGAGCGCGGTGAGCTTGCCGAAGATCTTCTTGACGCCGGTGGCTTCAAGGAGCGGCATCGCGCTTCTCCTTTTCGGTCGCCTTGGACTTGCCACCAAAACTGCCGACCCGCTCGCGTTCGCCGAGCACGAAACTGATCAGGCCGAGCGGCCGGAACAGGATCACGAGCAGCAGCAGCACGCCAAGGATGATCGGCCAGACCTCGCGATAATTGTCCGAGAGCCAGAAGCTGACGCCCTCGACGATGACAGCGCCGATGACGGCGCCGATCAGCGTGCCGGAGCCGCCGAACAGGACGTAGAGCACGACTTGCGTCGACACGACGACGCCGACCATGTTGGGCCAGACGAAACCCTCGTGGAAGGCGTAAAGGCTGCCGGCGAGACCCGCCACCGCGCCGCCGATCGCGAAGATGATCGCCTTGAGGTGCTGCGCCTTGTAGCCGAAGAAGGCGATGCGCTGCTCGTTCTCGCGCAATCCCGCGAGCGCCAACCCGAACTGCGAGCGCACCAGAAAACGGCAGAGGAGATAGACCACGACCAGAATGCCGAGCACGAGATAATAGAAGGGCGGCCCTTCCGAGAACTCGTAGCTACCTACCGTCATCGGCGCGATCGAGGGGATGCCGTTCTGGCCACCGAGATAGTACCAGCCGCGCGCGAGCCGGTCGGCCGCGTAGGAGCCGGTCAGCGTGCCCAGCGAGACGAAGATCACGCTGGAGGGATGCCGCCCCAGCAGCAGGAAGCCGCCGAGCAGCAGCGCGAAGGTCAGCCCGATGATGGTGCCCGCGGGCAGCACCAGGAAGATGTTGGTGATGTCGAGGTCGCGCGCGAGCAGCGCCACGCCATAGCCGGCCGAGCCGAAAAACAGCGCCTGGCCGAAGCTCATGATGCCGGCATAACCCCACACGAGGTCGAACGACAGCGCGAACAGCGCGAGGATGATCACCCGCGTCGCGAACACCGTGAGGTAGTCCTGCAGCAGCAGCGGCGCGACCAGCGCCGCGACGAGCACGACGCCCTCTACGATCGGTAGGATCTTCCGTCCCGGAGCGGCTTGCTTCGCTGACCCGTGCTCAGCCATTGCGACGACCGCCTCCCCGCCGATGTCGGCGGGGATCGCCTGTTTCGCTGCGCTCATCGACTTCCGCATTCCGCCTCAGCATTCCTTGGGATCGACGAGCCCGTCGCTGCGTCCGACGATCTCGTAATTCCCGCCCTTGGCGACCGCGGTGTACATCTTCATCTTGCAGTGCCGCTTGCCCGGCACCATCTCGGCAGGTCCCCCGGGACCTTCGGCGATCTTGGCGTGATCGAGTGTGGCAGCGACCGATTCGCGGTCGATCTTGCCGGCTTCCTTGACGGCGGCTTCCCACAGCTTCAGGCCGCGATAGGTGCCGGTGGCGGCGCTGCCGGCGGCGAACAGGAAGTTGCCCGGAAAATCCTTCTCGTAGGCCGCCTGGATTTTTGCGTCGAACGGGTTCTCCTTGGTCAGCACCTTGAAATAATCGAGACAGCTGGCGAGACCCTCGATCTCGGCCGCCTGATTGATGTTGAGCGTGTTCTCGTCATAGTAGACGCAGGCCAGCCGCCCGCCGTTCTTGAGGAAGCCGGCTTCGTAGAGCTGCTTGAAGAACGGGCCGACGCCCGGCGGAATGACGGTGTTGAAGACGACATCGACCTTGTTGGAGATGATGCGGTTGACGGTCGAGGAGAAGTCGACCTGGTCGAGCGGATAGTATTCCTCGAACACGACCTCGCCGCCGTTGGCCTCGATCACCTTGCGGGCATAGACGTTGAGCGTGTGCGGCCAGACATAGTTGGCGCTCGGCAGCGCGAACTTCTTGCCGCCGTTCTTGATCAGCCAGGGAATGAAGTCGTCGCACTGCTGCGCCGGCGTCGGCCCGGTGCAGAACAGATAGGGCGTGCACTCCTTGCCTTCGTAGAGCTGCGGATAGATGTAGAGCGTCTTGCCGCGCGCGACGATCGGGTCCTTGATTGCGTTACGCATCGACGAGGTGATGCCGCCCAGCACCATGTCGACCTTGTCGCGCTGGATCAGCTTGCGGACGTTGCCGACAGCGACGGATTCGTTCGAGGCGGTGTCCTCGATATAGAGCTCGAGCGGGCGGCCGAGCAGACCGCCGCCGGCGTTGATCTCCTTGATCACCATCTTCGCGACGTTGGCGTCGGCATTGCCGGCGTAGGCGATCGGCCCGGTGAGGTCGGTGGCGATGCCGACCTTGATCGGAGCTTCGGCCGCATTGGCCCAGGGCGCCGGGATCACCCAGCTGCCGACGCCGGTTGCGACCGCCCCGGAGGCAAAGGCGAAATTCGAGAGGAAGCGGCGGCGGGAGAGCTGAGTACGATCGGACATGTGACTAAACCCCTTTTCCAGCGATGAGGCCCTGCGGCCGGAATTTGATGAAGACGATGGCGAGAACGAAGACGAGAACATCGGCCACGACGGGCGCCATCACCCAGGGCAGCGCGGCACTGAGCGTGCCGATGAGGCCGGCGCCCGCGACCGGCCCGATGAAGGAGCCGACGCCGCCAACCATGACCGCGACAAAGCCCTGGATCAGGAAGCGCAGGCCGAGATCGGCGAACAGGCTGAACACCGGCACGATCAGCGCGCCGGCAAGGCCGGCAAGTGCCGCGCCGAACGCAAAGGTGGCGCCGTAGATCAGCGGTGTGGAGATTCCGGAGGCGCGTGCCAGCGACGGATTTTCCAGCGTGGCGCGCACGCGCAGGCCGAAGCTGGTGCGCGCCAGCAGCAGATAGCAGCCGCCCATCACCAGCGCCGTGATGACGATGATGGTGAAGCGCCAGGCCGAGATGTGCATGGCGCCGATGTCGATCGAGCCGCCGATCGGCTCCGGCACGGTGAGATAGAAGCCGCCGATCAGGCCGCGCACGGATTCGCGGATGATCAAGCCGAGCGCATAGGTGCCGAGCATGGCGACGATGGGGGCGGCGTAGAAGCGTCGGATGATCAGCGCCTCCAGCACGAAGCCAAGTGCGCCGACGGCGAAGGGCGCGGCGACCATGCCGGCCCAGATCGGCAGGCCCTTGGCATAGGCGAGATAAGTGATGTAGGCCCCGAGCAGGACGAACTCGCCCTGCGCGAAGTTGAAGATGCCCATCATGCTGGCGATGATCCCGAGCCCCAGCACGATCAGGACGATGATCGCGCCAAAGCTCAGGATCTCGAACGCCGCGACGAACGCGTTAGCCATGCGATGCTGTTCCGTCCGTCTGCATGAGCCCCTGACTCACATCTTCTTCCAGTCGCCGATCTGCTCGAAGGCGTGGGCGGCGCGGTAGATGGTGGATTCCTCGAACATGCGGCCGACCAGCATCAGGCCGACGGGCAGACCGTCGACCATGCCGCAGGGCAGCGACATCGCGGGATGATGGGTGATGTCGAACGGCGCGGTGTTGGAGATCATCTCCAGCGCGCGGGCGACATAGTCCTCGCGGCTGGCGGTCGGCTCCGGCAGTTTCGTCGCTTTCATGGGCGTGGTCGGCAAGAGCAGGAGATCGTAGTCCTTGAAGGCCTTGTCGTAGGCTGCGGTCAGGCGGCGGGAGATGTTCAGCGCCTTGCCGTAGTAGCGGGGACCGAAATTGTTGTTGATGTAGGTGCCGAGCAGCAGGAAGAGCTTTGTGGTCTCGGACAGCGAATCCGCCTGCCGGCGCCAGCCGCGGTGAAAATCCATCAGCGTGGTCGAGTAGAGGTCAGACCGGCTGAGGCCATAGCCGTCGCCATACATCATGGTCTGGGTCATGCCCTCGGTGCCGATCGGCGTCCAGATCGCGGGGCCCATCAGGTGCATCGGGATCGAGACAGTCTCCACGGTGGCGCCGAGATCCTTGAAGCGCTTGGCAGCCCCCCGGACGCTTTCGTTCACCGCAGACTCGGCGTTCGCCTGCTCAAACCCTTCCTTGAGGATGCCGATCTTCATGCCCTTGACGCCCTGGCCGAGCGCCTTGGTGTATTCCTCGACCTTCGGCGCCTTGATGCGCGGATCGTAGCCGTCGTCACCGGCGAGCACTTCGAGCAGCAGTGCGTTGTCGGCGACGGTCGCCGTCATCGGACCGGTGTGGTCGACGAAGATCTCGATCGGCATGATGCCGGTGTAGGGCACGAGTCCCCAGGTCGGCTTCATGCCATAGGTGCCGCAGAACGAGGACGGCATGCGGATCGAGCCACCCTGGTCGCCGCCGATCGCCATGTCGACCTCGCCGAGCGCGACCACGACGCCTGAGCCTGACGACGAGCCGCCGGCCGAATAGCCCATCTTGTGCGGATTGTGGACGGCGCCGACCGCATTGGTGTGGCTGCCGCCGGACATGCAGAAGGATTCGCAATGGACTTTGCCGGCGATCTCGGCGCCGGCATCGAGCATGCGCGTGACGATGGTGGCGTCGAAATCGGGGACGTAGCCTTCGAGCGTCGCCGAGCCGTTCATCATGGGAACGCCGGCGAGCATGATGTTGTCTTTCAGGGCGACCGTCTTGCCCTTGAGCTTGCCGCTCGCCGCACCCTTCACGGTCGACTTGCGATACCAGGCGTTGCGCGGGTTCTCTTCCGGCGAGGGCCGATAGCCGGGCGTGCGCGGATATTTGACCTCCGGCACCTCGTCCGGCATGGCTCCGACGAGATTATAGGCTTCGATCGAGCCCTGCATCAGGCCGCGGAACGAGGCGACATCGTCATCGGACAGGGCGAGGCCGCACTGCTCGGCGACGCTGCGAAGTTGGGCGGGCGTGGGAAGGACAACTGTCACGGCGCTCTCCTGAAGTTTCTTGATCCCTGGCATTGGACGGAAGCCGTCCGGTTGCGCCTGCATGGCGCCGGTCGGCCGGCTTCGCGTCGATATTACAGACGGAAATATTTTCCTTTTCAAGTATTATTTTGAATTTCGGGCGGGTGCGGATCGCCGCGCCGGCATCAGATCGGTTTGATCAGCTTGAAATCGAGGCCATCCGCCGCGGCGAGATACATTTGCATCCGCGTGTGACCGTTCCTGACGGTGACGGGGCCGCGCGCGCCGCCATAGACGATGTTGCGGCCGGCCGCGAGCATGGGCCCCATCGCCAACGTGCCCGCCTTGTTCGCCACGGCCTCGAGGAAGCGCAGCCCCTCATAGCTGGATTGACCGAGCGAGCCGATCGGGGGCCCGTTCGGTCCGAACATCGCGCGATAGCGGCTCTGGAAGTCGTCGTTGGCCCGCGATCCGATGCCGGGGAAATAGCCGGAGGCGCAGAACAGATTCTCGCTGTTGTCGGCGCCGATTCCGAGCAGCACGGTCTCGTCCATCGCTCCGGCCAGCCGCAGCGTCGTGGCGCCGAGGCCGCATTCGCCGAACGCGCGATTGAACGTGATGCTGTCGGTGCCGATCAACGAAGTCAGGACGACGTCCGGCCTCGCGGCACGGATGCGCTCCAGATGCGGCTCGTGGTTGTCTTCGCCGAGGGGAACGAACTCTTCGCCGACGACATGGCCGCCGGCCTCCTTGATGTAGCGCTTCACCGCGCGGTGCGACTGCCAGGGCCAGACATAGTCGCTGCCGATCAGGTACCAGCGCGCCGCCTTCTTGACGTCGGCGAGCCAGTGGATGGAGGGGCGGCTCTGCCAGCGCGGTGTCTCGCCGATCGCCATGACACCCGGCGTCTGCTCGCCGCCCTCGTAGACGGGCGTGTAGATGTAGGGGATGCGGTGGCGGGTGGTGACCTCCCGCAGCGCCACACGCACCGCGCTGGTATGCAGTCCGACGATGAGATCGATCTCATCCGAAGCGATCGCCTGCTCGGCGCGGCTCAGAATCTCGTCGAGCGGGCCGCCGGCGTCGTAAATCGAAAGTTCGATCTCGCGCCCGAGGATGCCGCCGCGCTTGTTGATCTCGGCGACGGCGAGCTGCGCACTGCTTGTGGCGCACGGGCCCCAAACGCCGGGCGAGCCGCTGCAACAGATAAAGCCGCCGACGCGGAGCTTGTTGTGTGCACCGCGGCGCTTCATGAAATGCGCGTCAACCGGCGACAGGTCGAAATCCGCTGCCGCGGGCGACAGATTCCTGAACAGCAAGGACGGCGGTAACGCCGGACCGCCGTGAGCCGGGAAGTTTACCGTCGCGCGCACGCCAACTCCTGTCTGATACCAGACTTGAAAGCTCATTCAGCGGGCGGCCGCGGCACCCGCCCTTTTGTTGAGCAATATCCTATTTTGAAAATATTGAATATTCAAGAATTGAAGTGCATATAGATGCAGCATCGATTGCAAGACATTCACTCATTTGGGTCAAGACGAAGTCTTAGCCGTGGCAAAACCGAACACCCCGATCACCGAACACCTCGCCTATCTGCTCGCGCAAGCCAACCGGGAGATCAACCGGCAGCTGGAACTTCGCCTGAGCAAGGAAGGCGTGCCCGTCGAGCAGTGGCGGATCCTGAAAGTGCTGTCGGATGGCAACGGCCATTCGATGGGCGAGCTGGCGGATGCCGTGCTGCTCAACCATCCGACGCTGACCAAGATGATCGACCGCATGGTCTCGGACACGCTGGTCTACCGCGTGCAGGACCCGAACGATCGCCGCAAGGTCCTGATGTTCATCTCCGATCGCGGCAAGGTGCTGAGCAAGAAGCTCAACTCGCTCGCGGTCGACCAGGAAGAGCACATCCTGGAGAGCTACGGCGACAAGTCGACGAGCGAATTGAAGCGGCTGCTGGAAAGCTTGATCGACAGCTCGAATTGAGTGGTGCGTTTAGCTAAGCTGTCTCAACACGGTCGTCCCGGCGAAGGCCGGGACCCATACCGCGGACTCTATCGAAGGCGCGCGGACGTCGTACCGTGCGAAGACGCGCAACGATCAGTCGTCGCCAAACTCAATCCTGTGGTTATGGGTCCCGGCCTTCGCCGGGACGACGATGTGGTGGGATACGCGCACCCCATACTCAGCCGTCATCGCCCGATTTAATCGGGCGATCCAGTATTCCAGAGACCGATGTGATTGAACCGAGAAGCCGCGGCGTGCTGGGTCGCCCGGCTAAACCGGGCGACGACAGCTGAGGGTGAGGCACCGACGTCGCACCTCACACCTCATCGCTAGGCATACCGCCCGTGGCAGTGCTTGTACTTCTTGCCCGAGCCGCACGGACAATCCTCGTTGCGGCCGATCTTGCCCCAGCTTGCCGGGTTCTTGGGATCGCGCAACGCCGCGTCGGTGGCCTGCGCGCCGAGCGTGACGTTGGCGAGCGCCATTTCGTCCTCGCCGGTATTCGGGTCGAACTTGTGCGCTTCCATCGGCGGCAGCACCGGGGCTTCCTGCTCCGGCGGCACGATCTCGACCCGCATCAGCTGCGCCGTGACGGCCTCGCGCAGATGCGCGCTCATCTCCTGGAAGAGGTTGAACGCTTCGGTCTTGTACTCCTGCAACGGATCGCGCTGGCCGTAGCCGCGCAGGCCGATGACCTGGCGCAGATGGTCGAGCATGATCAGGTGCTCGCGCCAGAGATGGTCGAGCGTCTGCAGCAAAATGGTCTTCTCGACGTAACGCATCACGTCGGGACCCCATTGCCCGACCTTGGCCGCCATGTGCTCGTCGGCTCGGCTCTCGATGCGCGTGAGCAACTCCTCGTCGGCGATGCCCTCTTCCTTGGCCCAATCCTCGATCGGCAAGTCGAGATCGAGCACGCGCTTCAGCTCTTCCTTCAGGCCCGTGACGTCCCACTGCTCGGCATAGGCATGCTCGGGCACGTGCTTGGCGACGAGGTCGTCGATGAAGGCGTGGCGCATGTCGGCGACGGTCTCGGCGACGCTGTCGTCCTTCATCAGGTCGATGCGCTGGTCGAAGATCACCTTGCGCTGGTCGTTCTGGACGTTATCGAACTTGAGCAGGTTCTTGCGGATGTCGAAGTTGCGCGCCTCGACCTTCTGCTGTGCCTTTTCGAGGGCCTTGTTGATCCAGGGATGGATGATGGCCTCGCCCTCCTGCAGGCCGAGACGCTGCAGCATGCTGTCGAGGCGATCCGAGCCGAAGATGCGCATCAAATCGTCTTCCAGCGACAGGAAGAATTTCGAGCGGCCGGGGTCGCCCTGACGGCCGGATCGGCCGCGGAGCTGGTTGTCGATGCGGCGGGATTCGTGGCGTTCGGAGCCCATGATGTAGAGGCCGCCGGGCTTCTTCACGGTCTTGGCGGGCTTCGAACCCTTCGCCGGCTCGATCTCGACCTCTTCCTCGGCTTTCAGCACGATGTCGCGGAAGTGCTCGATGTCGGCCTTGATCTGCTCGATCTTCAAGGCCTTCTCGGCCTCGTCCTCGATCGAAGCCGCCTCCTGCTGGATGCGCATTTCCAGCGAGCCGCCGAGCTTGATGTCGGTGCCGCGGCCGGCCATGTTGGTCGCGATCGTGATCGCGCCGGGGACGCCGGCTTCCGCGACGATGTAGGCTTCCTGCTCGTGGAAGCGTGCGTTCAGCACAGCGAACAGCTTTGCCGGCTTGCCGGCGCGAGCCGCGGCGTACAGCTTCTGCATCGAATTTTCGTTGCCGAAATCGATCTGCCGATAGCCGTGCTTCTTGAGATATTCGGCGATCACTTCCGATTTTTCGATCGAGGCGGTGCCGACCAGCACGGGCTGCAGCCGCGCATTGGCGCGCTCGATCTCGGCCAGGATCGCGGCGTATTTCTCGTTCTGGGTGCGATAGACCTCGTCGTCCTCGTCGAGACGGGCGACCGGCAGATTGGTCGGGATTTCCACGACCTCGAGCTTGTAGATGTCGAACAATTCGTCGGCTTCGGTCAGCGCCGTGCCGGTCATGCCGGCGAGCTTTTCGTACATCCGGAAATAGTTCTGGAAGGTGATCGAGGCCAGCGTCTGGTTCTCGGGCTGGACCTGCACGTGCTCCTTGGCTTCCAGCGCCTGATGCAGGCCTTCGGAATAGCGGCGGCCCTGCATCATGCGACCGGTGAACTCATCGATGATGATGACCTCGTCGTCGCGGACGATGTAGTCCTTGTCGCGCGTGAACAGCGTGTGGGCGCGCAGCGCCTGGTTGATGTGGTGCACGACAGAGACGTTCTCGACGTCGTAGAGCGACTCGCCCTTGAGCTGGCCGGCATCGCGCAGCAGCGTCTCGATCTTCTCCATGCCGGCTTCGGTCAGCGTCACCGTGCGCTGCTTCTCGTCGACGTCGTAGTCGGACTTGTCGAGCTTGGGCAGGAAGCCGTCGATGGTGTTGTAGAAGTCGGAGCGATCGTCGAGCGGGCCGGAGATGATCAGCGGCGTGCGCGCTTCGTCGATCAGGATGGAGTCGACTTCGTCGACGATCGCGTAGAAGTGCGGCCGCTGGACCATGTCCTCGAGCCGGTACTTCATGTTGTCGCGCAGATAGTCGAAGCCGTATTCGTTGTTGGTGCCGTAGGTGATGTCGCAGGCATAGGCCGTCTTGCGCTCGGAATCGTCGAGGCCGTGCACGATCACGCCGGTGGTCAGGCCGAGGAAGCCGTAAATCTGGCCCATCCAGCCGGAGTCGCGGCGGGCGAGGTAGTCGTTGACGGTGACGACGTGGACGCCCTTGCCGGCGAGCGCGTTGAGGTAGACCGCGAGCGTTGCGACCAGGGTCTTGCCTTCGCCGGTCTTCATCTCGGCGATGTCGCCCTCGTGCAGCACCATGCCGCCGATCAGCTGGACATCGAAATGGCGCTGGCCGAGCGTGCGCTTGGCGGCTTCACGGACCGTGGCGAAAGCGGGGACCAGCAGCTCGTCCAGGGTCTTGCCCTCGGCGAGCTGCTGCCTGAACTCGGCGGTGCGGGCCTTGAGGGCCTCGTCGGAGAGTTTCGAGACCTCGGGCTCCAGCGCGTTGATCGCGTTGACGCGGGACTGATATCCCTTCACCCGCCGGTCGTTGGCGGAGCCGAAAAACTTGCGGGCGAGCGCGCCGATCATGCTTAGTTCCTGTGTTCGCGATTCAACCGCGTTCGCGTTGCAGCCAAGAGGTTGTGACCCGCCTGCCTATCAACTCACCGTGACGCCTGCTGGGCGCCGGAGCCCGGACTGCGGAGGGTCCATCCGCCATATGGGTGGGAGTTGGGCAAGTCTGGGTTCAACGGCCAAAAACGCAGCAAAATAAACGCCATCGCATGGACGCGACCGGGCAGAGATATGGCCCGGTCAGGGCCTTGTCAACGGCGGGTGCATTGCGGCTAATTCATCATTTTGACAGACTTTTCGCGTTGCCAAGGCCCCCTGAATTGGGCGAGTGTCCGCCCCGCTCGAGCAGCCCCCTGCTTCAACAAAAGGATTTTCCATGACCACCTCGTTCCCGGTAACCAAAACCGGCCTGCGCTTCGGCCTCGCCACCGCCCTCGTGGGCTGCCTTGCGCTGGCGCTGATCGCGGGTCCCGGCCGGGCTGCCGACGATCCGGTGCTGGCGAAGGTCAATGGCGCGGAAATCAAGAAGAGCGACGTCGCCATGGCCGAAGAGGAACTCGGGCCGAGCCTCGCCCAGATGGACCCGGCGACCAAGGACGAGAACGTCCTGTCCTTCCTGATCGACATGAAGATCGTCGGCAAGGCCGCCGAGGACAAGAAGCTAGCCGACGGCGAGGAGTTCAAGAAGCGCCTCGCGTTCGCCCGCAACCGCCTGCTGATGGACAGCCTGCTCGCCGGCGAGGGCAAGGCCGCCACCACCCCGGATGCCATGAAAAAGGTCTACGAGGAGGCCTCCAAGCAGATTACCGGCGAGCAGGAAGTGCACGCCCGCCACATCCTGGTCGAGACCGAGGACGAGGCCAAGGCGGTGAAGGCCGAGCTCGACAAGGGCGCCGATTTCGCCGAGCTCGCCAAGAAGAAGTCCAAGGATCCGGGCTCGGCCGACGGCGGCGACCTGGGCTTCTTCACCAAGGAGCAGATGGTGCCGGAATTCTCGGCGGTCGCCTTCGCGCTCGAGCCGGGCAAGATCTCCGATCCCGTGAAGTCGCAGTTCGGCTGGCACGTCATCAAGGTCGAGGAAAAGCGCAGCCGCAAGGCGCCTGATTTCGAGCAGGTCAAGGCGCAGATCGAGCAATATGTCACCCGCAAGGCCCAGGCCGACTACGTCGCCAAGCTGCGCGCCGAAGCCAAGGTCGAGCGGCTGGACCAGCCGGCGGATGCGGCTAAGGACGCCAAGCCGGCTGATGCGGCCAAGCCTTCCGACAGCAAGATGGCGCCGCCCGCGAAGAAGTAAGAATTCGCTGTCACTTCGGTGACGCCGAGGCTATCTAACGTCGCAATGGCCGGGCATCGCCCGGCCATCTGCATATCCAGACCCCATCAAGGCGCCCGCGATGTCCTCCTCCGTCTCTCCCCTCGCCCCGAAGAACGTTCCCGACATGCCCACCATTGCGGGAATCCGTCTCGCGACGGCCGAGGCCGGCATCCGCTACAAGAACCGCACCGACGTGCTGCTGGCGGTGATGGACAAGGGCACCGCGGTCGCAGGCGTCTTCACCAAGTCGAAATGCCCCTCCGCGCCGGTGGAATGGTGCCGCGCCAAGCTGAAGGGCGGCAAGGCGCGCGCGCTGGTGGTCAATTCCGGCAACGCCAATGCCTTTACCGGCAAGACCGGTCGCAGCTCCACCGCGCTGACCGCCAGGATTGCGGCCAAAGCCGTCGGCTGCACCGCGGGCGAAATCTTCCTGGCCTCGACCGGCGTGATCGGCGAGCCGCTGGACGCGACCAAGTTCGACGGCGTGCTCGGTCGGCTCGCGGAAACCGCCGAGGCCGGCGATTATCTGGCGGCCGCCAAGGCGATCATGACCACCGACACCTTCCCGAAGGTCGCGACCGCGACCGTGAAGCTCGGCAAGGCCAAGGTCACGATCAACGGCATGGCCAAGGGTGCCGGCATGATCGCCCCAGACATGGCGACGATGCTGTCCTTCATCTTCACGGACGCACCGATCGCGCCTGCCGCGCTGCAGGCGCTGCTCAAGAGCGGCGTCGAGGACACGTTCAACGCGGTCACGATCGACGGCGACACCTCGACCTCGGATACGCTGCTGGCCTTCGCCACCGGCGCTGCTGCAGAACACGGCGCGCCGAAGATCAGCCGCGCCAGCGACCCGCGCCTGAAAGCCTTCGTCAAGGCCTTCAATCAGGTGCTCGCCAATCTTTCCGAGCAGGTGGCCCGCGACGGCGAAGGCGCGCGCAAGCTGGTCGAGATCACCGTCGAGGGCGCCAAGACCAAGGCTTCGGCGCGCAAGATCGCGATGTCGATCGCGAACTCGCCGCTGGTGAAGACCGCAATCGCCGGCGAAGACGCCAATTGGGGCCGCGTGGTGATGGCGGTCGGCAAGGCTGGAGAGCCGGCCGACCGCGACAAGCTCTCGATCTCCTTCAACGGCATCCGCGTCGCCAAGAACGGCGCGCGCGATCCGTCCTATGACGAGGCGCAGGTGTCGGAAGCGATGAAGGCGCCGGAGATCGCGATCAAGGTCTCGCTCGGCCTCGGCAAGGGCCGCGACCGCGTGCTGACCTGCGACCTCACCAAGGAGTATGTCGCGATCAACGGGGATTACAGGTCGTAGAGTCTACGGCTGCCTACCGTCATCCTGCCGGACCGTCGCCCTTCGAGGGCCGCTGAAGAAGCGGCCGCCTCAGGGTGACGGTGAGAGAGCTTTGATCCAACTCACCCCGAGATCCGCGCATCCGCGAGTGCCTTCTTGAACAGCGCGTTCATCGCTTCCGAAATGCCCTGGGTGGGGCTAACCTCGAAATAGAATCCCGGCGAAGCGCAGCTCTCCATGTTCTGCGCAATCTTGCTGTTCGGTGACGGCCCCCACGGCCCGGGGTTAAAGGGCGATATCCATGTGTTGTACCAGCCGTCAATAGGCGGTTGGTATGTCGTGTACAGCACCGCGATCTTGATCCCACGGTTCTTGAGGGTCGTGCAGAGCGCCGGATTGATCGGCGACTGACAGCGGTTCGATGACGCGAGAGGATACGAAGAAGACGAGACGCTGCACATCGTCAAGCCCGAGTTGGCTTCGTCAGCGACCCCATCGGATACGAAAAATAGATATTTCAGCGGTGACGCGGATGTGCCGGCTCCCGGCGAGGCGATTGCGCTATTGATCGCGGGAAAAATAGTGGTGAAGGGAGTATCTTTGTCGATAGTATACACGTCATTCTGACCGGCAACCGCCATCAGGTCGATGTTTCCCGCCGCAGTCTTGGCGGAGCTCAGGCTCGACGAGAGCGCGAACAGATTTCTCAATCCGATCGTCGCTGACGAAGCGCCGAAATCGTAGATCGCCATCCTGAACTGGTTCGAATAGGTCTGCGTGCTCTGGGCTGTGTCCATCAAGTTCGCGCTCGCCTGGCGCACCACGTCAATTCGGGTCGTGATGCCGTTTGCCTTGGCGATGTCGTAGTTACTTGTGCCGGCGGCCTTGGTGGTGTCGTGACAGGCGAATGCACATCCGCCCGTCTTTCCCTGCAAATTCGTGATGTCAGCCGGTGTCGCGGCGACACCCATCGACGGCGAATTGTCGAGCAGGAGATAGAAGTCGACATAGAGCGGCATGTTGGCCGTCGACGCCGACGTGCCGCTCATGGTCAGTGTGGTCTTGCCGATCAGGCCGAGAAACATGGTGTTGATGGTGGCGGTGAACGAGACGGTCGAGTTGATGGTCGAGCCGGTCTTGACGACGGTCGGGGTAACGCTGTTGAGCGTATAACCGGTCAGGTTGGCGCGATTGGCATCGAAGATTTTCTGAGCGTCGTTGACGCCGACCGTGATCGTGCCGTCCGTGGTCATCGAGCCCGCAGCGACAAACCCCGGCGATGCCTTGGCGAGCGCACCAACGCTGGCCGCGTCAGCCGCGCCCTGAAGCTTCGCCCGGACCTGCGTCGCGCGGGAGTAGTCGATCGCGCTGCCGATGAACGTGATCAGGGGGACGCAGCAGATTGCGAAGATCACCGCGACATTGCCGCGCCGGTCGTGGAGGAACCGGCGGAAGATGGGACGACACTCAGCGCGCATGGATCTGGCCCGGAATGGTTTCAGCGCTTCCACTCTAGGAACCGCCGATTAAATATGACTTATGGAGACCTCGGAAACACGGGCCTTAACAGGGTTAACGAACCGTTGCGAATGACCTTCAGCGAGCGACATTCCAGGCATGACTGATCTCAAATTGACGCTCGTGGTGGCCTGCGCGCTGGTCGACGCCGACAACCGCGTCCTGATCGCGCAGCGCCCCGAGGGCAAGACGCTGGCCGGCCTCTGGGAATTTCCCGGCGGCAAGTGTGAGCCCGACGAGCGGCCTGAACAGAGCCTGATCCGCGAGCTCCACGAGGAGCTCGGCATCACCGTCGCCGAGCCCTGCCTGGCGCCGCTGACATTCGCGAGCTACGGCTACGAAACCTTTCACCTCCTGATGCCGCTCTACATCTGCCGGCGCTGGGAGGGACAGGTCACGCCGCGCGAAGGCCAGACCCTGGCCTGGGTGCGCGCCAACAAGCTGCGCGACTATCCCATGCCGCCCGCGGACATTCCGCTGATCCCGCATCTGATCGATCTGCTGATGTGAGTTAGGCGTGCCCCGGACGCAGCGCAGCGCTCTTGCGGTGCGCGGCAGAGCCGGGGCCCAAGGCTACAGAGCTGGGTCCCGGCTCTGTGCAGCAGCGCAAGGGCGCTGCAGCGCGTCCGGGACGTCACTCTTTCCCCGCCTTCTTCACCGCCTCCGCCAGGCTCGCTTTCGCCGAGCCCGGCTTGAGCGGTTGCTGCTGGCTCGCATGCGGGGCCCAGCCTGAGAGCCAGATGATGTCGAATGTCGCACGGATGCGGCCGTCGGCATCGGCAAAGCGTTCCGCGTAGACTTCAGCCATCCGCAGCAGCGTCGATCGCCGGCTCGGCGTGCGTCGCCGCTCGATCAGCACATTGGCAGCGCCCATGCGCCTGATATCCTGCATCAGCGCGAACGCGTTGGCGTAGCGCACTACGACGCGGTCGACATCGGTGACCGGCAGCGCAAATCCTGCTCGCTGCAACAGCGCACCAACGTCGCGCAGATCGGCAAACGGTGCGACGCGCGGCGACACGCCGCCCTCGCATTCGGCCTCGGCGGCGGCAAAAGCCTGACGCAGCTCGGTCAGGCTGTCGCCGCCGATCATCGCCGCCAGCAGCAGGCCGTCCGGCTTCAGCGCGCGACGGATTTGCGCAAGCACCCCCGGCAGATCGTTGACGAATTGCAGCGCCAGCGCCGAGACCACAAGATCGAGGCTTTCGGGTGCAAAGGGCAGCTTCTCCGCGCCCGACGCATCGAGCTCAATGCGCGCGATCGAGGGCAGTCGCGCGCGCAGCACCGCGAGACCCTCACCGGGCGTCCAGAGATCGGCCGCTGTGTGAAACTCCCGCATCACCGCAGCCAGCCGGTCGGACATGTCCTCGGCGACTCGATCGAGCAGAAAGCTCACGGCACCTTGCGCCTGCGCGCGGCGCTGTCGCGCGTGCAGCAAAGCACGGTCGAACAAAGCGGGCGGGGTTTGCGGGTCTTGAGCCATGCCGCTGGTTACGCCGATCGCGCTGGTTATTGCAATCTCCTCTCTCGTGTCCCGGACGCGGTGCGGCACGCCGTGACGCTCCGCAGAGCCGGGGCACGAGAGTCCTGCTTGAGCCGACAAGCGCGGAACGCTAGCCTCGTCCGATGGCATCCGACGCCGCCTCCTCCAGCTCCATCGCCGCCCCCCTGCGTGCCGCATGGACGGCTGGCCGCCACGTGCTGTCACGTGCGGCGCGGCTTGCGCTCGATGTCGCGCTGCCGACGCTGTGCGTGTCCTGCCGCGAGCCGGTCGACGGCGAGGGCGTGTGCGCGGCGTGCTGGGCGCGGCTGTCGTTCATCGAACGACCCTACTGCCCGCGGCTCGGCATTCCCTTTGTGTACGATCCCGGTCCCGACATGCTGTCGATGGAGGCGATCGCGAGCCCGCCGGCCTACCAGCGGGCGCGCGCCGCGGTGCGTTATGACGACGTCGCGCGCACCCTGGTGCATGCGCTGAAATACCAGGACCGCACGGATTTGGCACCCGCCATGGGCCGCTGGATGGCGCGCGCGGGGGGCGAACTGCTCACCGAGGCCGACATGCTGGTGCCCGTTCCCCTGCATTGGCGTAGGGCTTGGCGCCGCCGCTACAACCAGTCCGGGGCGCTGGCGCGGATCATCGAGCGGCAGAGCGGGGTGAAAGTGAAGGCTGAGGTGCTGCGCCGGGTACGCGCGACCGAGCAGCAGATCGGCCTGTCGCGGGCCCAGCGCGCCACCAATGTGCAGGGCGCATTCCAGGTATCCCCCGACCGTCAGGCGGACGTCCAAGGTCGGCGCATTGTCCTCATCGACGACGTCCTGACGTCGGGGGCGACGCTGGATGCCTGTGCGCGGGCCCTGCTCCGGGCCAAGGCGGCGCAAGTGGACGTGCTGGTGTTTGCCCGGGTTGTCGAGAGCCGGTGAAGTCCCATATAATTCAATGAATTCATGACATGAGAGCGCCAGACAAGATGACCGCTGCTGTCGAGATCTACACGAGGCCGGGCTGCGGCTATTGTTCCGCCGCCAGGTCGCTGCTGACCCGCAAGAAGGCGACGTTCACGGAGTTCGACATCGCCAAGAACCCGTCCTGGCGCCAGGAGATGTACGATCGCGCCGGCGAGGGCTCGACCTTCCCGCAGATCTGGATCGGCGGATCCCATGTCGGGGGCTGCGACGAACTCTACGCGCTCGATCGCGAAGGCAAGCTCGACGGCATGCTCGAGAGCGTCAAGGCGGAGTCATGAGCGACAACAGGACCTTCACGGCGGCGATGGTGCAGATGCGCACCGGCCTGATGCCCGAGCCGAGCCTCGAGCAGGCCACCAGGCTGATCCGCCAGGCCGCGGCCAATGGCGCCGACTACGTGCAGACGCCCGAAGTCAGCAACATGATGCAGCTCAACCGCAAGGCGCTGTTCGAGCACCTCCAGAGCCAGGACGACGACAACTCGCTGAGGGCGTACCGAGCGCTCGCGGCGGAACTGAAGATCCACATCCATGTAGGCTCGCTGGCGCTGCGCTTCTCGGACGAGAAGGCGGTCAACCGCTCCTTCCTGATCGGGCCCGAAGGCAATGTGCTCGCGAGCTACGACAAGATCCACATGTTCGACATCGAGCTGCCTGACGGCGAGAGCTATCGCGAATCCGCCAATTACCAGCCGGGCGAGACGGCCGTGATCTCCGACCTGCCCTGGGGCCGCGTCGGCCTGACGATCTGCTACGACGTGCGCTTCCCCGCGCTCTACCGCGCGCTGGCCGAAAGCGGCGCGTACTTCATCACGGTACCCTCGGCCTTCACCCGCAAGACCGGCGAAGCGCATTGGCACGTGCTGTTGCGTGCGCGCGCGATCGAGACCGGGTGCTTCATCTTCGCCGCGGCGCAGGCAGGCCTGCACGAGAACAAGCGCGAGACCTATGGTCATTCGCTGATCATCGATCCCTGGGGCGAGATCCTCGCCGAGGGCGATGTCGAGCCCGGCATCATCATGGCAAAAATCGATCCGGCCAAGGTCGAGACCGCGCGCCGCGCGATCCCCTCGCTCCAGCACGGCCGCCGCTTCGGCGTCGCCGACCCCAAGGCGGGGCCGGACCATCTGCA
Organism: Bradyrhizobium sp. MOS002; assembly: GCF_003020115.1. Classification (GTDB taxonomy): domain Bacteria; phylum Pseudomonadota; class Alphaproteobacteria; order Rhizobiales; family Xanthobacteraceae; genus Bradyrhizobium. The sequence continues at coordinate 75,398 of NZ_PYFX01000002.1, read as the reverse complement.
CCTGGTGCGGGGATCGGCATGATCCGCTACGCGCTCCGCTGCGACCGGAGCCACGACTTCGAGAGTTGGTTCCAGAGCTCGGCGGCGTACGATTCACAGGTAAAGCGCAAGCTCGTGACCTGTCCGATCTGCGGCTCGGCCAAGGTCGAGAAGGCGATCATGGCGCCGCGCATTGTCGGCAAGAAGGGCCGCGGACGTGCGACGCCGCCTGAGCCCACCGCCACGACGACCTCGCCCGAGGCTGCGCAATCCGCACCGACCTCGCTGTTAATGGCGCAGGAGCGCGAGCTGCGTGCCAAGCTCAAAGAGCTGCGCGATCACATCGTGAAGAACGCCGACAATGTCGGTGAGCGATTCGCCACCGAAGCCCGCGCGATGCATTACGGCGACAAGGAGCACCGTCCGATCTACGGCGAGGCCTCGCCCGACGAGGCCAAGTCGCTGATCGACGAAGGCATCGAGGTGTCTCCGCTGCCGACGCTGCCGGAAGATCGGAATTAGACTCCCACCAGCACCGCCACGCCGATCACGATCAGCGCGATGCCAATAATCTCGCGCGGCGCGATCGGCTGCTTGAACGAGTAGTAGGCCACGCCTTGCGCGAACAGCACCTCGATCAGAGCGAGCGTGCGGACATTGGCGGCGGCCGTCAGCGCGAACGCCAGGAACCAGAACTGCGAGGCGAAGGCGCCCATGAAGCCGGCGAGCAGCGATGGCTTCCAAAGCCCCAGGATAGCCTGAAGCACCTTCGGCGCGCGCCAGAGCAGATAGATCGTCAGGATCAGCGTCTGCACGAACAGGCCGAGCACCAGCGTGAACGATGCCGCCGTCACGAACGAGACATCAGGCACGTTGATGATGGCGCCGCGGAAGCCGACCGCTGACAACGCGAACGCTGCCGCCGCGACGAGACCGGTGATCGTCGGTTTCAATTCGGCAAAGCTCTTCTCGCCGCCGGGCCGCAGCGCGGTAATGACGACGCCGATTGTCGCGATCACGATCGCCAGCACCTTGAGCCATGTCAGATGATCGCCAAGAAAGACGAAGCCGAAGATGGCGGTCTGGATTGCCTCGGTTTTCAGATAGGCCGTGGTCACCACGAAGGAGCGGTCGTTCATGGCGAGCAGCATCAGGCCGGTCGCGACGATCTGGCTGAGCGCGCCCAGCAGCAGCCACGGCCAGAATACAGTCGGAGGCATGCCGAGATGATCGCCGGTGGCGACCAGCACCACCGCGAGAAACAGCAGTGAGAATGGGAAGCCGAACAGGAAGCGGATATTGGTTGCGCCCCAGGTCCCCAGCGGCTTCGTCAGCGACCGCTGCATCGCATTGCGCGCGACCTGGCCGAGCGCGGCAATGACGGTGAAGGGAATCCAGAGACTGGCGATGGTGAACATGGGGGATGTGTGAGTTGGGAAGGGGAAGCTTGCGAGGGTGACGGGAACAGGCTTGTTGGTCAACCACATGGACGTCATGGGTGCGATGCTCTCGCAACACACACACTGTCGTCCCTGCGAACGCAGGGACCCATAACCCCAGGAAGCAGTTTTGCGAAAGGTAACAACCCGCGCATCTAACCCCACCCGCCTCCGATAGATTCCGCTGTATGGGTCGCCGCGTTCGCGGGGACGACAGTGGGGCCTGCCCCGTTTTTCCCTTCAAATCAGGAGATCGCTCAGATCTCGCCATTCCAGGTTTTCGCGCTCGATCAACTCGATCTTCCAGTCGCGCTTCCAGCGCTTCAGCTGCTTTTCACGGGCGATCGCGTCTTCTGCTCGCTCAAAGGCCTCGGTGTAGACGAGCCGGTGCACCCCATAGCGCTTGACGAATTTCGAGCCCTTGCCGCTCCGGTGCTCTTCCAATCGCCTCTGGAGCGAGTTGGTGATCCCGATATAGAGTGTTCCGTGATGGCCGCTGGCGAGGATGTAGACGTAATACATGCTCGGAACGCCTGTCTTGGCTAAGGACTACGGCCTGTGGTTATGGGTCCCTGCGTTCGCAGGGACGACACCGTCCGAGGGGCGCGAGCTCGCACTTCACTCTCGCGCGGCCTCACACCATGCCTTCCGCCACCACCATGTAGTTCACGTCCATGTCTGACGAGAGGGTCCATTTGTCGGCGAAGGGGCTGTAGACGACGCCGGTCTGCTCGGTGATGACCAGGCGGTTGTCGAGCAGGTATTTCGTCAGCTCGTCAGGGGTGACGAACTTGTTCCACTCGTGGGTGCCGCGCGGCAGCCAGCGCAGGACGTATTCGGCGCCGACGATGGCGAGCGCGAAGCTCTTCCAGTTCCTGTTCAGCGTCGAGACCACCATCAGGCCATTCGGCTTCAGCATCGCAGCGCAGCGCTTCAGGAAAACGCCGACGTCGACGACGTGCTCGACCACCTCCATCGCCAGCACGATGTCGAAGCGCTCGCGCGGGTCGATCTCCTCAACCGTGGTGCAGCGATAGTCGATCGCGAGATGCGCCTTGTCGGCATGCAGCTTCGCGGCCGCGATATTACTGACCGACGGATCGACGCCGATGACCTGCGCACCCAGGCGCGACAGCGGCTCGCAGAGCAAGCCGGCGCCGCAGCCGATGTCGAGCACGCGCATACCTCCGAGGCAGTTGAGGCTGCGCACGTTGCGCTCGAACTTGCGGCAGGCGGCATCGCGGATGTAGCCGAGCCGCAGCGGGTTGATCCGGTGCAGCGGCGCCATCTTGCCGTTGGGGTCCCACCATTCGGCCGAGAGTTTCGAGAACTTTGCGATCTCGGCGGCGTCGACGGTCGAGCCCGGCTGCGGGCTTGCGGTAGCGGAAGTATTTTGCTGCATGCTCATGGTTACGCGCGGTCCTACCGCGTGGTGATCGAACTGCGGAAGGCGAGCGGCGAGGCGATGGTCCGGATGGTTTCGCGACCTTCCCCCACGCCATTGATGGTCACGTCGCCATAGTTGAGAATACGTCCAAGAATGGTCTGATTCACATCGACGCTCTCGACCTTGTCCAGCGCCATCTCGAAGGTGCGGCGCTTGATGAAGCCGGTCTTGTGCACGATCCGCAAATTGGTGACGTCGGTCTCGGTGGTAAAGCGATGGAACCAGCCCTTCACGGTCCAGTACAGCGCCGCCAGAGCCACCAGGCCAGAGGCGACGAGACAGAGCAGGACGAGCCCCTCGACGATGGTTTGCCGGGACAGAACAAACAGGGCCAGCGCCACGATCCAGGCCAGGATCGCCGGAACATAGAATATCCAGTGGGCATTGGTCGAATACAGCACCCGCTCGCCCGGTTGCAGGATCTCGTCGATGTAACGCGCCATGACCTCGATAACCCATTGCTCGGATTGGCCCGCGCAGGAACCCGCTTGCCCCCGGCCCCGCCGCTCTGTATACGCGCGGTCGGTATCGCAGGCACCCGTCCAGCGCGGGTCACCATACTTATCCTTATAAGGGAATGCACGCGTCGTCATGAGCCGCCTCGTGATGAAATTCGGCGGCACATCCGTCGCCAACATCGAACGTATCCGCAACGTCGCACGCCATGTGAAGCGTGAGGTCGACGCCGGCCATGAAGTGGCCGTGGTCGTCTCGGCGATGTCCGGTAAAACCAACGAGCTGGTGGCCTGGTGCACCGAGGCCTCGCCGATGCACGACGCGCGCGAATACGACGCCGTGGTCGCCTCGGGCGAACAAGTCACGTCCGGCCTGCTTGCCATCGTGCTTCAGGGCATGGGCATCCAGGCCCGCTCCTGGCAGGGCTGGCAGATCCCGATCACGACCAGCGACGCCCATGCCTCGGCCCGGATCGAGGACATCGACGGCAGCGAGATCATCAAGCGCTTCAGGGAGCGCAAGGAAGTCGCCGTGATCGCCGGCTTCCAGGGCATCAACCCCGAGACCAATCGCATCACCACGCTCGGCCGCGGCGGCTCCGACACTTCAGCCGTGGCGATCGCCGCTGCCGTCAAGGCGGACCGCTGCGACATCTACACCGACGTCGACGGTGTCTACACCACCGATCCGCGAATCGTGCCGAAGGCGCGCCGGCTCGACAAGATCGCGTTCGAAGACATGCTGGAGCTGGCCTCCCAGGGCGCCAAGGTGCTCCAGGTCCGCTCCGTGGAACTCGGCATGGTCCACAACATGCCGATTTTCGTCCGCTCGAGCTTCGACAAGCCCGAGGATATCGACCCGCATGCCAACCAGCCGCCCGGCACGCTGATCTGCAGCGAGGAGGAGATCATGGAAAGCCACGTCGTCACCGGCATCGCCTTTTCGAAGGACGAGGCCCAGATCTCGGTACGCCAGATCGAGGACAAGCCGGGCGTTGCGGCGTCGATCTTCGGCCCGCTCGCGGATGCCAACATCAACGTCGACATGATCGTGCAGAACGTCTCCGAGGACGGCAAGACCACCGACCTCACCTTCACGGTCCCGGCCGCCGACTACACGAGGGCCAAGGAGACGATCACAGCGGCCAAGAGCCAGATCAATTATGCCCGGCTCGACACCGCGACCGACGTCGCCAAGATCTCGGTGATCGGCAGCGGCATGCGCAGCCATGCCGGCGTTGCCGCCCAGGCGTTCTCGGCCCTGGCAGGACGGAACATCAACATCCGGGCCATTACAACCTCCGAGATCAAATTCTCGGTTCTGATCGACACCGCCTATACCGAGCTTGCGGTGCGCACGCTGCATACGCTCTACGGTCTCGATCAGGCTTAGGCTAATTTTCTCTTAGCGGTCGCAGCAAACGCGAAGGTGCCCACACTTTCGCGTTTGGCAGGCGTTTTGCTTGGCAAAACAAGCCCCAATTCGCTATACGGCGAACAGGGTGGGCTGCCGGAAACTGTGCCCCAGTTGAGGCGGTGCTGATTCGGCCCAGGCAACCGCCGGGGCCGGCGCCGGACGAGCAAATTTGTTGTTTTTCTGGATTTCTGGGCGAGCCGCCGCGGGTCCTTTCGGCCCCGGCAGACGTAGGAGATTGACGGTTCATGCGGAGCGCGTCGGGAGGTCCCCGCGTCTTATTGAGACGGCTCCGCGAAACCATGGCGGAGCAGGTCTCGGCCCAGGAGCGGCTGGACAAGATCGTGGTGCTGATCGCCGCCAACATGGTGGCCGAGGTGTGCTCGGTCTATGTGCTGCGCGTCGACAACACGCTCGAGCTCTATGCCACCGAAGGCCTCAACCGCGAGGCGGTGCACCACACCGTGCTGACCGCCCATGAGGGCTTGGTTGGCCTTGTCGCCAGCGAGGCGACCCCACTCAATTTGAACGACGCACAGAGCCACCCGGCGTTCTCGTTCCGCCCCGAGACCGGCGAAGAAATCTACCACTCCTTCCTTGGCGTGCCGGTCCTGCGCGCCGGCAACACGCTCGGCGTGCTGGTGGTGCAGAACCGCGCCAAGCGCAACTATGTCGAGGAGGAGCTCGAGGCGCTTCAGACCACCGCGATGGTGCTGGCGGAGCTGATCGCCTCCGGCGAGCTGTCCGCGCTGGCCCAGCCGGGCCATGAGCCCGCGGCACGTCATTCGGCGCAGAAGGTCGGCGCCATCCTGTCGGAAGGCATCGCGCTCGGCCATGTCGTGCTGCACGAGCCGCGCGTCGTCATCAAGGACTACATTGCCGAGGACCTGCCGAAGGAGATCAAGCGGCTCGACACCGCGCTCGCCAAGCTGCGCGCCGATCTCGACCGCATGCTGGAGCGCGGCGACGTCGCCGAAGGCGGCGAACACCGCGAGGTGCTGGAAGCCTACCGCATGTTCGCCAACGACCAGGGCTGGTCGCACAAGCTGCACGAGGCGGTCGCCACCGGTCTCACGGCGGAAGCCGCCGTCGAGCGCGTGCAATCCGACACCCGCGCGCGCATGCTGCGCTCGACCGATCCCTATTTGCGCGACCGGCTGCATGATCTCGAGGATCTCGGCTATCGCCTGATGCGGCAGCTGGTCGGCCAGGATCACGCACCTTCACGCGAACAATTGCCCGACAATGCCATCGTCATCGCGCGCGCGATGGGCCCGGCGGCGCTGCTCGACTACGACCGCAAGCGCCTGCGCGGCATCATATTGGAGGAAGGCACCGCCAATTCCCACGTCTCGATCGTGGCGCGCGCGCTCGGCATTCCCGCGGTCGGCGAAGTGCCGAACGCACCTGGCATCGCCGACCCCGGCGACGCCGTCATCGTCGACGGCACCTCCGGCATGATCTATGTGCGCCCGTCGCAAGAGGTCGAAGCGGCCTTCGCCGAGCGCGTGCGCTTCCGCGCCCGCCGCCAGGCACAGTATCTGGCGCTGCGCGACCGGCCCTGCGTCACCAAAGACGGGCAGAAGGTCGAGCTGATGATCAATGCAGGGTTGGCGATCGACCTGCCGCACATCGAAGACACCGGCAGCGCCGGCATCGGCCTATTCCGCACCGAGCTGCAATTCATGGTCGGCCAGAGCCTGCCGCGCACCAGCGACCAGCTCGCGCTGTATCGCACCGTACTGGATGCCGCCGGCACGAAGCCCGTCACCTTCCGCACCCTCGACATCGGCGGCGATAAGGCGCTGCCTTATATGGAAGCGGTGATCGAGGAGAATCCCGCGCTCGGATGGCGCGCGATCCGGCTCGGGCTCGACCGTCCCGGCCTGCTGCGCGGCCAGATCCGTGCATTGCTGCGCGCCGGCGGCGGCCGCGCGCTGCGCATCATGTTCCCGATGATCTCGGAGGTCGCCGAATTCGATTCGGCGAAGGCGCTGGTCGAACGCGAGCTGACCTATCTGCGCCAGCACGGCCACACGCTGCCTGAAAGAATCGACATCGGCACCATGGTCGAGGTGCCGGCGCTACTTTATCAGCTCGACGAGCTCCTGAAGAAGGTCGATTTCATCTCGGTCGGCTCCAACGATCTGTTCCAGTTCCTGTTCGCGGTCGACCGCGGCAACGCAAAAGTCTCCGAGCGCTTCGACACCATGTCGGCGCCGATCCTGCGCGCGCTGCGCGACATCGCGCGCAAGACGCAGGCCGCGAACAAATCGCTGTCGCTCTGCGGCGAGATGGCGTCGAAACCGATCGGCGCGCTGGCCCTGATTGCGATGGGCTATCGCTCGCTGTCGCTTTCGGCCACCGCGCTCGGCCCGGTCAAGGCGATGGTGATCGATCTCGACGCCAAGAAGGCCGAAGCGATGCTTGGCCCGTTGCTGGACGCGCCCGCTGGCAGCGTCTCGATCCGGCAGAAGCTGACGGAATTTGCCGAGGCCGAAGGCCTGGCGTTGTAGCGGGCCTGTCGCCCCTTCCCGCCGCCCCGCCCTTTCCCGCATTTTGAGACTGAACCGATGTCGTCACTCCCCGAAGCCAAACTGGACGTGCTCCTTGCACATCATGCCTCTCTCGAGGCGGAATCGCTGGGGCAACTCGCCTCCGAACGCTATGTGCAGATCACGCGTGAGCTCGCCGAGCTCACGCCGTTGATCGAAGCGGTCAAGACCTATCGTGCGGCCGTCAAGGAGCTCGCCGACACCGAGGCGCTGATCGCCGACCCCGCGACCGATGCCGAGATGCGCAGCATGGCGGAAGCCGAGCGCAGCGAGCTGACGCCGAAGATCGAAGAGCTGGTCCAGAAAATCCGCGTCGCGCTGCTGCCGAAGGACGCCATGGACGACCGCAACGTGGTGCTGGAAATCCGCGCCGGCACCGGCGGCGACGAGGCTTCGCTGTTCGCCGGCGATTTGTTCCGGATGTACGAACGCTTCGCGGCCCTGCAGGGCTGGAAGGTCGAGGTGATCTCGGCGAGCGAAGGCAGCGTCGGCGGCTACAAGGAAATCATCGCGGAGGTGCAGGGCCGCGGCGCGTTCTCGAAGCTGAAATTCGAGTCCGGCGTGCACCGGGTGCAGCGCGTGCCGGACACCGAGACGCAGGGGCGCATCCACACATCCGCCGCCACCGTCGCCGTGATGCCCGAGGTCGAGGAGGTCGACGTCGAGATCAGGAACGACGATTTGCGCATCGAGACCATGCGCGCCGGAGGCGCCGGCGGCCAGCACGTCAACAAGACCGAATCGGCGATCCGCATCACCCACATCCCGACCGGCATCGTGGTGATGATGCAGGACAGCCGCTCGCAGCACAAGAATCGCGCTTCCGCCATGAACATCCTGCGCTCGCGCATCTACGACGCCGAGCAGCAACGCCTCGACGCGGCGCGCTCGGCCGAGCGCAAGGAGAAGGTCGGCTCCGGCGACCGCAGCGAGCGCATCCGCACCTATAATTTTCCGCAGGGACGCGTCACCGATCACCGCATCAATTTGACGCTCTACAAGCTGCCGCAGGTGATCGCGGGCGAAGCGCTGGGCGAACTGACCGACGCACTGACGACCGAGCACCAGGCCGCGCAGCTCGCCGCTCAGGGCGCGGCGGCGTGACCGGCGCGTGAGCAATCCCTTCACCGGACTATCCGTTGAGAGCGCGCGGCGCGCGCTGGCCGCGCAACTGAGATCGGCGCAGCTCGAAGAAGCGGAGCTCGACGCGCGTATCCTGCTCGGCGCGGCACTCGGTCTTGATCTCACAGGCCTCGTCGCGCAGGCCGCCCGTCTGCTCGCGGAAGCCGAGACGTCGCGGCTCGCGCAATATGCCGGGCGCCGCATCGCCGGCGAGCCGGTCGCCCGCATTCTCGGCTCACGTGAATTCTGGGGCCTGCCGTTTCGTCTGTCGGAAGCAACGCTGGTGCCGCGTCCCGATACCGAGACGGTGGTCGAACTCGCGCTCGAAATCTTTCGCGAACGGCAAGCCTCCCATCAGCTCCGCATCGCCGATATCGGCACAGGATCCGGCGCCATCCTGCTCGCGCTGCTGCACGACATTCCCGGCGCCTTCGGCGTCGGCACCGATCTCAGTCTGACCGCGCTCAAGACCGCTAGAGACAACGCCGCGGCTCTCGGCCTCGCCGACCGCGCCAGCTTCGTCGCCTGTTCCTACGCAGCGGCGCTCCGCGGCCCGTTCGACCTCGTCGTGTCGAACCCGCCCTACATCCCGTCGGCCGAAATTCCGAAACTGAGCATCGAGGTGCGCGAGCACGATCCGCATCTCGCGCTCGACGGCGGCAATGACGGTTACGACGCCTATCGTGCCCTGATCCCGCAGGCGGCTGAACGTCTCGCCCCCGGCGGGGCACTGATCGTCGAGGCCGGACAGGGCCAGGCCCGGAATATTGAAACCTTGATGGCGGCTGCCGCGTTGATGGTGGACAGGCCGCCCAAGGCCGATCTGGCGGGTATCCCGCGGGCGGTTTCGGCCCGGAAAATGCCCCCATAAAAGCCGGATTGGGCTGCAAAAAACCTCTTGGAATATCCCTTGGGAACGACTACCTTCCGATCAACACATCGGTGCCGGCCCCGTAGACCTACGGGCGAAAGCCGGGCTCTCGGGCGAGAGCTTACTGATAATGGTTCCAAGCCGCAGGTCCTGTTGAGCGCGATGGCCATTTGAGCTGCGCTGCTTACCGACCGCAACGTGAACGAAAGCCTGATATTGCGCTTGAAGACTTACGCAACAAAGCAGGGCTTGTTTCGGCAGGCGATATGAATGGGTTCGCTGGCGATAGATGCTGGCGTGGGGAACGCGTCTTTGTTGAACGCGACGGTCGACGAACATCGGCAGGGATCAATCCGCTCTTGCGTGCGGTTGCGCGCAAGCGATGTGAACCGCTGTCATCAGGTCACTCTCGGCAATCAGTAATGCGTGCAACCTTTAGGGCTGGAATTAAAGGCAGGACATGAGAAACGGTCAGAACAAGCAGCGGATGCGCAACCGCAACAATAATAATAATAACAATAACAACAATAATAACCGGCGCGGCCAGAACCCGATGACCCGGGTCTACGAGTCCAACGGACCCGACATCAAGATCCGCGGCACGGCTTCGCATATTGCTGAAAAATATCTCCAGCTCGCACGCGACGCTCGCTCGTCCGGAGACCCCGTTGCGGCCGAGAACTACTACCAGCATGCCGAGCATTATTTTCGCCTGATCGCGACGGCTCAGGAACAGTTCCGGCAGAACCAGCAGCCACGCGGCGACGAGCCCAACAGCAACAGCAGCGGCGACGACGGCGAGGACGACGGCGAGAATTTCTCGAATTTCGGCCAGGAGCCGGGGTTTGTCCCACAGCCGCCACCGCCGCCCTTCACGCGCGACCGCGACGGCCCGCGCGATCATCAGCCGCGTGATCATCAGCCGCGCGACAACCAGGCTTATCAGCGCGACAACCAGCAGCCGCGCGAGCATCGCGAACGCGATCATCGTCCGCAGCCGCAATATCAGCCGCAGCCGCAACCTCTCCCGCTGAACCAGCCCCAGCCCGTCGTCGCCGACGCCGTCAGCGTCGATCGTCTGCCCTCCTTCATCACCGGTCCGCAGCCGCAGGTGAACGGTGGCGCGCCCGGCCAAGCCGGCTTCGAGGGTGGTGGTGGTGGCGAGCGCTTTCCGCGGCGACGCCGCCGGCCGAATGGCCCGCGCCCCGAGCGCGAAGCCGCTCCGGCCGCCTCGAGCGACGAAGTGGCCCCCGGCGAGTAAGCCGCATTCACACGTTATCTTGCGCCAGATACCCTGACCTGAATCGTCCCGGCATGTCCGGGACGATTTGTTTTTAGCCGCGCGTCGCCGTCGTCGAGGACGGCACCAGCACCGGCTTCGCCAATGAGGGAATCAGCCGCGCCCGCTCGCGCTTGGCGGGGATCGCGCGGTAGACCTGCTTGGTCGCCTCGACGATGTGCACGCCGGCGAAGGGCAGCGACAGCGCCGCGCCGGCGCGCTCCCACATCTGCGCGGATTTCAGCACCCAGCCGCCGGCATAGGGCGGCATGAACAGCGCTTCGCCCCAGGCGGTCGGGGTAAACCAGGTCTGGCGCAACAGGTCGGTGATCTGCGAGCGCGAATAGGGCCGGCCGTGACCGAACGGCGTGCTGTCGGTGCGGGTCCAGACCCCGCGCCGGTTCGGGATGACCGCAATCACGCGACCGGACGGCGACAGCACGCGCCACGCCTCGCGCAGCAGCGCGGCCGGATCGTCCGACATTTCCAGTGCGTGGACCAGCAGGATACGATCCACCGCGGCGTCGGGAAGCGGCAGCGAGAATTCATCCACCAGCGAGGCGAGCGCCGGCCGTCCCGTCGGCCATTTCAGGACGCCCTGGGCCGACGGCATGAAGGCGATGCAGCGCTCCGCGTCCTCGCGGAACAACCCCAGATAGGGCGTGGGATAGCCGAGGCCGAGCACGCGCTGGCCGTCGACGCGCGGCCAGCGCTCCCGAATGCCACGATTGATCATTTGCCGCGCCACAATCCCGAGGCGACGAGAATAGAACTCGCGGAGGTCGACGACATCGATGGTCATGACCGCAATGTAACATGCACGAGGTGGCGCCCGCGCGCGGAATATTGCATTGCCTGCGCAACGTTAACGCCATATTTGTCTGACGGAGCTGAGCGCGATGGAGATGACATGGCCGCCGAAATTCGTACTTTCACCTGTTTAAACGACAATTTCGGGTATCTGATCCACGATGTGGAAACCAAGGCGACGGCGTCGATTGATGCGCCGGAGGCCGGCCCCATCCTGAAGGCCCTCGATCGCGAGGGCTGGCAGCTCACCGACATCCTGATCACCCATCATCATGGCGATCATGTCGGCGGGGTCGCCGAGCTCAAGCAGAAATACAATTGCCGCGTCGTCGCGCCGCATGACAAGACGACGAACATCGCAAACGTCGACCTGCGCGTCGCCAATGCCGAAATCGTCAAGGTCGGCAGCTTGCTGGGGCGCGTATTGGAGACGCCCGGCCACACGCTCGACCACATCTCCTACGTGTTCGATACCGAGAAAGCGCTGTTCGCCGCCGACACGCTGTTCTCGATCGGCTGCGGCCGCGTGTTCGAGGGCACCTATCCGATGATGTGGGATTCGCTTTTGAAGCTGCGTGCCCTGCCCGACGACTTCAAGCTCTATTGCGGCCATGAATACACGGCGTCCAACGTCAAGTTCGCGCTGACCGTCGATCCCGACAATGCGGCGCTGCAGGCGCGCGCGGCGGAGGTGGCGAGGCTGCGGGCCGAGAACAAGCCGACCATTCCCTCGCTGCTTGGTGACGAGAAGCGGACAAACGTGTTCCTGCGCGCTGATGAACCTTCGATCGCAGCCAGGCTGCACATGAAGGGCGCGGATGCCACCGTGGTGTTCGGCGAGCTGCGCGAGCGCAAGAACAAATCTTGAAGAACAAGTCTTGAAGAACAAATCCTGACGGGAATCGATGCCGACCGCAGCCGAGATCATCGCCCGCCTCGAACTCCGCCCACATCCCGAGGGCGGGCATTATCGCGAGACGTTTCGCGATCAGACCGCGGACGCCAACGGCCGCGCGCGCTCGACCCTGATCTATTTCCTGCTGGCGCGCGGCGAGCGCTCGCACTGGCATCGCATCGACGCTGTCGAGAGCTGGCACTATTACGCCGGCAGCCCGCTGACCCTGCGCATCGCCCATGACGGCTGCTCCCAACACGAAGTGCGGCTCGGTACGGACCTGTTGAACGGCGAGCGGCCACAGGCGATCGTGCCGGCCGATGCGTGGCAGACGGCGGAGACCACCGGCGAGTGGACGCTGGTCGGCTGCACCGTGGCGCCCGCCTTCGAGTTCGCCAAGTTCGAGCTGGCGCCGAAAGGGTGGGAGCCGTAGGGCACCGTCGCTTCGGCTTGCGCCGGCAATGACGCTACCGCTTCCGCAGCACCATGTCCTTTGCGGCGATCAGGCCGCCACCCGCGATCAGGGTCGCGGCGATCGCGATGTTGGCGCTGGCATTGGCGAACCCGGCGGCGATGAGGAAGCCGGTCGAGAGCAGCGGCGTCGCGTAGGACGCGGCGCCGAGCACGCGGATGTCGCCGCGCTTCATGCCGATGTCCCAGGCGTAAAATGCAGCACCGACCGGACCGATGCCGAGCGCGATCACGGAGAGCCATTGCAGCGTCGTGTCCGGCCATACCGTGGTTTCGAGCAGGCCATGCATCAGCGCGGCAAGCACCGCGGTGGCGAGGCAGAATCCCGCGACGGCATCGGTCGGCACCGCCTTCAATCGCCGCGACAACACCGAATAGGTCGCCCACACGAAGGCGGCGATGAAGGCCGCGACCAATCCCGGCAATTGCCCCTGCGCGAAACCGGAGGTGTTGCCGGCAAACAGCAGCACGGTGCCGACGAGGCCAAGCACGGCGCCGACGATGTGATGCACGGCAAGCCGCTCGCCCGGCAGGAACGACGAGAACAGCACGATCAATAGCGGCCAGAGATAGTTGAGCAAGCCGGCTTCAGCCGGCGGCGCAAAGCGCAGCGCGAGGAAATACAGCGCGTGATAGCCGAACAGCCCGCCGACACCGACGGCCCAAACGACCAGCGGCTGACGTAGGCTCTTGGCCGCCTCGCCGCGGCCGATCCAGGTGAGCAGGCCGACGAGACCGCCGATTGCGAACGTCATCGCGGCCAATTGGAACGCCGGGATCTTTCCGGTCGCCACCGTCATCACTGACAGCAGCGACCACATCAGGATCGCGGTCAACCCAATCAGCGTCGCGGTGCGGGGAGTCATCGGCCACATACTCTCGTCATGGCCGGGCTTGTCCCTGCCATCCACGTTCTTTCGTGGCGACGGATGTTGTAAGGCCGTGGATGCCCGGGACAAGCCCGGGCATGACGAAGTTACCGATATGATCGAACGTGATGCCTGCGCATCACACCATGTATTGGCCGCCGTTGACGGTCAGCGTCGAGCCAGTGATGGCGCCGGCCTCATCGGCGGCAAGGAACGCGACCGCGCGCGCGATTTCCTCGGGCTCACCGAGACGGCCGATCGGGATCAGCGGCAGGATGGCCTTTTCCAGGACGTCCTTCGGCACCGCCTGCACCATCTCGGTGTTGATGTAGCCGGGGCAGATCGCATTCACGGTCACACCGGCCTTGGCATTCTCCAGCGCCAGCGCCTTGGTGAAGCCTATCTCGCCCGCCTTCGCCGCCGAATAGTTCACCTGACCGAACTGGCCCTTCTGCCCGTTGATCGAGGAGATGTTGATGATGCGGCCGAACTTGCGTCCACGCATGCCCTCGATGACCTGGCGCGACATGTTGAACAGCGAGCCGAGATTGGTATTGATGACGGCGTTCCATTGCTCGAGGCTCATCTTGTGGAAGGCGCCGTCCTTGGTGATGCCGGCATTGTTGACGAGCACGTCGATCGGGCCGACCTCGACCTCGACCTTCTTCACGCCCTCGGCGCAGGCATCGAAACTGCTGACATCCCATTTGTAGACGGCGATGCCGGTCTCGGCCTTGAACTTCTCCGCCGCCGTGTCGTTGCCGGCATAGCTCGCCGCAACCTTGTAGCCGGCCGCCTTCAGCGCCTTGCTGATCGCAGCTCCGATGCCCCGCGTACCACCCGTCACCAATGCAACACGTGCCATATCGTATTTCCTTCCCTTGGACTCTTCGGACGTTTCTGAGTGATCGTTTTTAAGCGCGGATTATGGGGCACGTTTGACGGACATCAAGAACAAAACGCCCGGCGTCGAGCCGGGCGTTTCTCTTTAGTCGAGGCTAGTACGGTTGCGAAGAATATTTGATTTGCAACCGCCGCCTTTTTAATCGCGTGCAACGCACTCAGTCACGTGTGCAGCGCACGCGCAAATGACGCGTCAATTCTCTCAGTCGCGCGCCACACACATCGCGATGCCCATGCCGCCGCCGATGCACAACGTGGCGAGGCCCTTCTTCGAATCGCGCTTCTGCATTTCGTGCAACAGTGTCACCAGCACGCGCGCGCCGGAGGCACCGACCGGATGGCCGATCGCGATCGCGCCGCCGTTGACGTTGACCTTGGAGGTGTCCCAGCCGAGATCCTTGTTGACGGCACAAGCCTGTGCCGCGAAGGCTTCGTTGGCCTCGATCAGATCGAGATCGCCGACGTTCCAGCCGGCCTTCTTCAGCGCGGCGCGCGAGGCCGGGATCGGGCCCGAGCCCATGATCTTCGGATCGACGCCCGCCTGCGCCCAGGACACGATGCGCGCGAGCGGCTTCTTGCCTTCCTTGGCGGCCTGCTTGGCGGTCATCAGCACCACGACGGCAGCGCCGTCATTGATGCCGGACGCAGAGCCGGCGGTGACCGTGCCGTCCTTCTCGAAGGCGGGACGGAGCTTCGCCATCGCGTCGACCGTTGCACCATGGCGCGGATATTCGTCGGCGCTGACGACGACATCGCCCTTGCGTCCCTTGATGGTGACGGGAACGATTTCGTCGTTGAATCTACCGGCCTTCTGCGCGGCTTCGGCCTTCTGCTGCGAGGCGACCGCGAACTCGTCCTGCTGGGCGCGGGTGATCTGCCACTGCCGGGCGACGTTCTCGGCGGTGTTGCCCATGTGATAGCCGTTGAAGGCATCCCACAATCCGTCCTTGATCATGGTGTCGATGAATTCGACTGCACCCATCTTGACGCCGCCGCGCAGATACTGGGCGTGCGGAGCCATACTCATGGATTCCTGGCCGCCGGCGACAACGATCTCGGAATCGCCGTTGAGCAGCGCCTGATAGCCGAGCGCAACCGTGCGCAGACCCGAACCGCAGAGCTGGTTGACGCCCCAAGCCGGGCTCTCGACCGGAATGCCAGCATTGATCGAGGCCTGACGGGCCGGGTTCTGGCCTTGGGCGGCGGTCAGAATCTGGCCCATGATGACTTCGGAGACCCGGCCGGGCTCGATGCCGCCGCGCTCCAGCGCGGCCTTGATGGCGATGGCCCCGAGATCATGGGCGGGAAGGGTTGCGAACGCTCCGTTGAAGCTTCCGACCGGGGTGCGGGCGGCGCTGACGATGACGACATCGTCTGACATGGGCATCTCCTGGGTTGTATGGGGGCAGACGGGGCTGGGGAAACGGCTCGCCAGTCTCGGACGGCATCCTGTTAACGTCGTTGAGGCATGTCAATCGGCCGGCGGCCGAATTCATCCCGCAGCGCATTCAAAATAGCGTTCTTGGCGCTTTCGCAAGCACGTTTTTGCTGCCCGATTAACCGTGGCGCACAAAACGGTAGCGTGACCCCTTTGAAAATGCTTATTTTGTTGCGTTGCGTACTCTTCCCGCCCTGCGGCATAGCCCGTCAGGTTCCCGTTCTCCGCGTCTTGCAAGTGAGAGCCCATGGCGAAATCAGACCAACCCACCACCATCAAGAAATACGCGAACCGCCGGCTCTATAACACCGGAACGAGCACTTACGTGACGCTGGAAGACCTCGCCGCCATGGTCAAGGACGGCGAAGATTTCCTGGTCTACGATGCCAAGACCGGCGACGACATCACTCGCTCCGTGCTTGCCCAGATCATCTTCGAGCAGGAGAACAAGGCCGGGCAGAACCTGCTCCCGACCACCTTCCTGCGCCAGCTGATCCGCTTCTACGGCGACAGCATGCAGATGGTGGTGCCGAAATATCTGGAGCAGGCCATCGCGTCGCTCACTCAGGAGCAGGAGAAGTTCCGCAAGCAGATCGCCACCTCGCTGTCCGGAACCCCGTTTGCGCCGCTGGAGGAACAGGTCCGCCGCAACATGGAGCTGTTCCAGCAGACCTTCTCGATGTTCAAGCCTTTCGCGCCCGGCGCGGCACGCCCCGCGGGCTCCACCGAGCCGGCGCCCGAGGCGACCGCCGAAGCACCGAAGGACAGCAATATCGACGATCTGCGCCAGCAGATGAAGGACATGCAGGAACGCCTCGAGCGGATGTCGAAGAAGGAAGAGTAGGCCCTGCCGGGCGCTAACGCGCCTTGCTGCCACAACTCCGCAGTCGTCCCGGCGAAGGCCGGGACCCATACCGCGAGGTGCATCGATAGCGGGCGGTGGGAGTACTGAACGACTAGTCTTCGCCAAACTACTCCCTGTGGTTATGGGTCCCGGCCCCCGTGCGCAATAGCGCACTAGGCCGGGACGACGGTGGGAAACTACGCCGCCAGCTTCACCGCATGGGCAAAGTCCCAATAGAGCTTGCGCGCGCGCGTGTAGAGCGGCCCGGGCTTGAGCTCGCGCTGGTCAATACGAATCACAGGCGCGACCTTCGCAAAATTGCCCGTCGAAAAGATCTCGTCGGCGGCGAGGAAGTCGGCATAGCGCAGCGTCTTCTCGATCACCGTGACACCGTCGCTGCGAAGCAGGCTGATGACGCGTTGGCGGGTGATGCCGTTGAGGAAGGTGCCGTTCGGCACCGGTGTGTAGACCACGCCGTCCTTGGCCATGAACACGTTGGAATTGCCGAACTCCGCGACGTTGCCGAGCATGTCGAGCATCAGCGCGTTCTGGAAGCCGCGCGAGGCGGCTTCGGCAAGCGCGCGCGAATTGTTCGGATAGAGACAGGCGGCCTTGGCCTCGACCGGAGCGCATTCGGCGGTGGGCCTGCGGAACGGCGACAGCGTGATCGCGTTGCCGACCGGCTTTGGCATCGGCGCCTCGTAGATGCACAGGCACCAATCGGTGGTCTCGGGATCGAACAGCACGCCGCCGCCAGAGCCGTTCCGCGCCCAGTACATCGGACGGACGTAGAGCTCGGCCTTCGGCGCAAAGCGTGCGATGCCCTCCTTGGCGAGTGTCATCCAGGTGCCGTTATCCACCGCCGGCTTCAGGCCGAAGTTGATCGCGGATTGATTGGCGCGGGCGACGTGGCGGTCGAGATCGGGCGCGACGCCTTCGAACGCCCGCGCGCCGTCGAACACGACCGAGCCGAGCCAGGCCGCATGCGTGCGCGGGCCCATGATCGGCACATTGCCGTCATGCCATTTGCCCTCGAAGAAGGTCCAGCTCGGCGAATATTCGATGGGCTTTTTGATCTCGGCCATGACCGGCCTCTCCCTTGGCGTGGTGCCGCATTATAGCGCCACTATTGGGCGCAATTTCTAAATGATTCCCTGCGGGAAAATGGTGAGTTACCCTCCCGGAAGGGAGGAAGCACCATGCCGCTCGATCCGCTCGCAAAGCGTTTGTTGACCATGATGGCTGCGGCTGCGCCGCAGGCACGGAGCCGGCCCAGCGTGGAGGCACGGCGGCAATCATTGGCAAAGCTGATGCAGTTTGCGCGCGCCGATGCGCCTGACGTGACGACGTCCGACGGCATGCTGCCTGGTCCCGGCGGCGCGCTGCCCTATCGCCTCTATTCACCGGCAAGCGCCGCTGATCGCGCGCCCGGCTTCGTGTTCTTTCACGGCGGCGGGCTCGTTGCCGGCAGCATTGCCACGCATGACCGCATCGCGGCGGCGCTGGCACATGCGACCGGATGCCGTCTCGTCTCGGTCGATTACCGGCTGGCGCCCGAGCACAAATTCCCCGCCGCCGTGGACGATGCGATTGCTGCCACCGAATGGGTGGCGCGCGAGGCCGCATCGCTCGGCATCGATGCCGGGCGTCTGGTGCTCGGGGGCGATTCGGCCGGTGCAACGCTCGCTGCGATCGTGTGCCAGGAGGCGGCGCAGAGCGCAGGCCTTTCCATCCTCGCGCAATGCCTGATCTGCCCGGTGCTGGATTTCGAGGAGGCCTCACCTTCGCGCGAGGCGTTCGCCGAGGGCCACCTGATCGACCGGGTCACGATCGAAGCCGATCTCGCCGACTATCTGCCCGAGGCCTTGGATCCCGCCGATCCCCGCATCTCGCCCTTGCGCGCGACACGGCTTGCGGGCCTGCCGACCGCCATCATCCACACCGCCGAGTTCGACCCGATGCGAGACGAGGGCAATGCCTACGCGCGCAAGCTGCTCGCCGCGGGCGTCGCCGTCGAGCACGTCTGCCACGACGGCATGGTTCACAATTTCCACGCCATGGGCGCAATCCTGCCGCAGGCGCAGCTCGTGCTGTCGCAGATCGGTGAGCAGGTCAGGCGGGCGGTGGGGACGTGAAGCACGCCGTCTTGCTGTCTCTCGCAACGGGAGAGGAAAGAGAATGCCTCACGCTCTCGCCTCGATGACGGAACGCGCTGCCGCGACGTAGTTTGGCCAATGCGCGTCCGCATAACGCTCGGCCTGTCGCGCACAGGTGACGTCGGGCGCATGCGCAGCCGCGATCATGCGCGCAAAGCGCTCTTCGGCGACCGTTACGTCATCGGCCGCGGCCAAGGGCGCGGCTCCAGCGGCGGTCGGCGCAACGGCGAGTCCCGCCAGTCCGGCGAGCAGGATGCGGCGTGACGTGTCCATGACTGTCGTTCTCCATTGTCCGGCCTGCACTCTGGCGGGGGATTGTGTCGGTTGTGTCGGTGCGGTCATGGCAAAGGTACCTGCGTGCATTCGCACCGTCCACCGATTGCGGATACCGCATGACCGCGCGGGCGATCACATTCGATCCAGCAGGCAGTTCCGCCATCAGGTAGACCACGGCCGGATGCGTGAACCAATTATTAGCCCTCTCGCATAATCGCGCACCACCTTACCATTCGGCAAGTAAGCTTAGGGCAAACTGGGGCGATGTCGCTTGGGAGGTTAGGAATGCCCCGCTTGGTATCGGAACGAACGTTCCTCGCCGGCCAGATCTTTTTCAACTTCGGTCAATCGACGATCGATTGCGTCGTGCGGCGGATGTCCGAAGACGGCGCGACGCTGGAGATGCAGAGCAGCATCGGCGTGCCCGATCGGTTCCGGCTCCGGCTCGCAGGCCAGGAGATCCTCTCCTGCCGTGTGCTCTGGCGGTCGGACCGTCAGATAGGAGTTGCGCTCGGAGCGGAAGATCATGTCGACCCGAAGGCCGCCGACGAGCAGGAGCGGCGGACCGATTCGCTGATACGCGGACAGATGCTGGCGCTTCGCGCGGCTCTCGATTTCGTCCCGCTGGGCATCGTGCTGCTGGATGCCAATCTCCGCGCGCAATTGATAAATCGGGCGTTCCGGCAGATGTGGCTCCTGCCGGAGGAAGTCGCCAACAGCAATCCGTCATTTGCGACGCTGATGCATCATGGCCGCGATACGCTCGCCTACGAGATTCCGCCGGCCGAGCTGGAGGCCTATGTCGCCGAGCGCGTCAGCCAAATAAAGGAAGGTGATGCGTCTCCGCGCGACCTGCGCCGTACCGGCGGCGACGTCGTTCGGATGCAATGCACGCCGCTGCCCGACGGCGGGCGGATGCTGACCTATACGCCGGTCACCGACATCGTGCGCTATTCCGACGAACTGAAGTTGCTGCGCGACGCCCTCGAGAATGTCGAGGACGGCGTGCTGCTGCTCGACCGCGATCTCAACGCCAGCTTCATGAACCGGCGCATGCGGCGGTTCTGGGAGGTGAGCGAACAGGAAGCCGCCGCCCGCCCGACCTATGCATCGTTGGTGAGCCGGGTGCATCGCGCGAGCGCGCCCGATCTGCCGGCGAACGAACTGGCGAAATTTCCCGTCAAGCGCGTCGCCGAGGTCAAGGCGGGCGATCATGTGCGCGATCTCCAGACACCTGACGGGCGGCGGATCAGGGCCCACTGCACCACGATGTCGAACGGCGGCCGCATGCTGACCTATGTCGACATTACCGATCTCACCAACAAGGCCAACATGCTGGAGCGTCTGGCCACCACCGACCCGCTCACGGGGCTCTACAACCGCCGCCATTTGCTGGGCTCGCTCGACGCGGAATGGAGCCGCTTCCAGCGCTACTACCGCTCCGTCTCGGTCCTGATGCTCGACATCGACCATTTCAAGTCGGTCAACGACCGCTATGGTCACGCGGTCGGAGACGAGGCGATCAAGGCCGTGGCGGCCGCATGCCTCGATGGCAAGCGCAAATCGGACGTCGTCGGCCGCTTCGGTGGCGAGGAGTTCGCCATTCTGCTGCCCGAGACCAGCCTGTCGCGCGCAAGGATCGTCGCCGAGAGGATCCGCAAGCGCGTCATGAGCTCGCGCATCGTCGCCAATCAGGTTCAGTTCGGCGTCACCGTGAGCATCGGCATTGCGGAAGCAAGCGTCAGCATGTCCGGCATCGACGCCTTGATGAGTGCGGCCGATCACGCGCTCTACCAGGCGAAGGCCGCAGGCCGCAACCGCTGCGTGGCCTGGTCGCCCCCGCCGCCCATGAACAAGGCGGCGGAGTGATCGCTCCGTATAACTATTCCGGCACCGGCACGTCGAACGTGTTCAGCGTGACCGACACCATGCAGTAGACGCCGACGAGATAGGACAGTTCGGCCGCACCGTGCTCGCCGAATTCCTTGACGGCGGCCCGATAAGTCAGTTCCGGCAGCACGCCGCCGCTGACCAATGCGGACGCCACGTCGTAGGCGATGGCTTCCTGCTTGGTGAGATCGACCGGCCGCTGTCCGGCGACGATGGTCGCGAGCTTCTCGTCGGAGAGGCCGCGCTGCTCGGCGACCAGCACATGTGCGTAGAGCTCGTAACCGGAGCGGAAATGCGAGCCGGTGACGAGGATCGCGACCTCACGCACCGGCGCCGGCAGCAGCGGGTTCGACGCGATCGCCTTGACCAGCTCCCACACCGGTTTGCCGAAACGCGGCTCGCGGATCCATGGATTCCACGGCCCGAGCAGCGCGCCATCGTCGCGCATGTTCACAAAGCCCTTGAAGTGATCCTTGATGCCGGCTTGCATGTCGTCATAGAGCGGCTTCTGTTCGGCACTCAGGTCTTTCGGATCGAGAATGGGAAGGCGCACGGCAGGTCTCCTCGTTGAGAAGCCGCGAAACTCGCCCGCGTAACGGCGCAAGGCAAGTGAAGTTGCCGTGACGGCCGTGCAATTTTGCAAGTGGCAGGGAGACGCCAGCTATAGGGTCTCGGGATTTCGCAAGTTCTGCGGATTGGTCACGTCTTCGAACTCAAGCGCCAGTGGCTGCGCTGTATCGAGGAACGACGACAAGGCCGCCTCGAACGGCGCTGGATCGAGACCGCGCGCTCTCAGCCATTCGGGCTCATAATAGGTCTGCCGATAGCGTTCGCCGGAATCGCAAATCAGCGTCACCAATGACCCCGTCTGGTTTGCCTGTCGCATGTCCGAGGCGAGCCGGCACAGCGCCAGAAAATTGGTGCCCGTCGAGCCTCCGACCGCACGGCGCAGCCGGCGCGACAGCACGTTCATCGCCGCAATCGTCGCCGCATCCGGGATCTTCATCATGCGGTCGACCACACCCGGCACGAACGAGGGTTCGCAGCGCGGCCGGCCGACACCTTCGATCAGCGAGGGGCGATCGCAAACATGGGAGCGGTCCTGCGAGCTGAAGCAGTCGAAGAAAGCGGAATGCTCGACATCGGCAACGCACAGCCGCGTCGGATATTGGCGATAACGCAAATAGCGTCCGATGGTGGCCGAGGTGCCGCCGGTGCCGGCGCCCATCACGATCCAGTCCGGCAACGGTCGGGGCTCGCCCTGCAACTGCGTGAAGATCGATTCGGCGATGTTGTTGTTGCCGCGCCAGTCGGTGGCGCGCTCGGCGAAGGTGAACTGGTCCATATAATGGCCGTTCAGGAGAGTGGCGAGCGCGGCCGCCTCCGCGTAGAGCGCACGGCCGTCGTCGATCAGATGGCAATTGCCGCCATAATGTTCGATCGCGGCGATCTTCTCCCCCGAGGTCGTGCGCGGCATCACGGCATAGAAGGGCACGCCGATCATCTGTGCGAAATAGGCTTCCGACACTGCGGTCGATCCCGACGAGGCTTCGACGACGGGAGTGCCTTCGCGGATGTGGCCGTTGCAGAGCGCGTAAAGGAAGAGCGAGCGCGCGAGCCGGTGCTTCAGGCTGCCGGTCGGATGTGTCGACTCATCTTTCAGATAGATGTCGATGCCCGCGAGCGCCGGCACGATCAGCCGGATCAGATGCGTGTCGGCCGTGCGGCACTGGTCGGCCTCGATCGCGGCCACGGCTTCGTCGCCCCAGCCGCGCCGATAGGCCGGTCCGGCCGGATTGAGGTGGCGGAAGGGGAATGTCTGCATCACCTGAATCTCTCATGGTGCGGATCGCGCATCAATAGCTTCCGCTCAAAACTCCAGCGGCGCGTTGTCGACGACTTCCTTCATCACGAAGAAGGTGCGGGTCTGGCGCACGCCGGGCAGCGCGATCAGCTGCTCGCCGTGGATACGGTTGAAGTCCTCCATGTCGCCGACGCGGATCTTGAGGAAATAGTCGAAGTCGCCGGCGACGAGGTGACAATCGAGCACGAACTTCAGCCTGGTGATCGCCTGCTCGAAGATCGCAAAGCTCTCCGGCGTCGAGCGGTCGAGCACGACGCCGACCATCACCAGCGTGCCCTTGGCCACCTTCTTCGGCGCGACCATGGCGCGGACGGCGGCGATGAAGCCGTGCTCGAACAGGCGCTGGGTGCGGCGATGACAGGTGGCGGGACTGATGGCGACGGTTTCGGCCAGCTCCGCGTTGCTGAGGCGGCCGTTATTTTGCAGCAATCTCAACATCTTAAGGTCGATACGATCGAGACGAGCGGACATGGAAGAAGCTTCCGTATCTGGCATCTATTCCGAAAGGAATGATACGTATTGGCGCCATTATCGCAAGATCACAGGCAACATAGGTGCAATATTTGAAAGCACCTTTTTGCGGGGCGATGCTAGCGTTTTTGTAGACATTAACGCCAATCGGGATGACCTGACGATGCTCGAAAAATTCGCGCGCTATCCGCTGACCTTTGGTCCGACGCCCATCGAGAAGCTGGAGCGGCTGTCAAAGCATCTCGGCGGCAATGTCGAGGTCTACGCCAAGCGCGAGGACTGCAATTCCGGGCTCGCCTATGGCGGCAACAAGCTGCGCAAGCTCGAATATATCATCCCCGACGCGATCGCCTCGAACGCCGACACGCTGGTCTCGATCGGCGGCGTGCAGTCCAACCACACCCGCATGATCGCGGCGGTCGCAGCCAAGATCGGCATGAAGTGCCGCCTGGTGCAGGAGGCCTGGGTGCCGCACGAGGACGCCGTCTATGACCGCGTCGGCAACATCATGCTGTCGCGCATCATGGGCGCCGACGTGCGCCTGGTCGACGACGGCTTCGACATCGGCATCCGCAAGAGCTGGGAGGAGGCGATCGAGGAGGTCAAGGCGGCGGGCGGCAAGCCCTACGCGATTCCCGCCGGCGCCTCCGTGCATAAATTCGGCGGCCTCGGCTATGTCGGCTTCGCCGAGGAAGTGCGCAAGCAGGAAGCCGAGCTCGGCTTCAAGTTCGACTACATCGTGGTCTGCACCGTCACCGGCTCGACCCATGCCGGCATGCTGGTCGGCTTCGCCGCCGATGGCCGCGCGCGAAAGGTGATTGGCATCGACGCGTCCTTCACCCCGGCGCAGACCAAGGCGCAGGTGCTCTCGATCGCGCAGAACACGGCCAAGCTCGTCGAGCTGGGCCAGGATCTCGTCGCCGACGACGTCGTGCTGATCGAGGATTATGCTTATCCCGCCTATGGCGTGCCGTCGGAAGAAACCAAGGAGGCGATCCGCCTCACCGCGCGTCTCGAAGCCATGATCACCGATCCCGTCTACGAGGGGAAGTCGATGCAGGGCCTGATCGACCTCACGCAGAAGGGCTATTTCGAGAAAGGCGCGAAGATCCTCTACGCCCATCTCGGCGGCGCGCCGGCGCTGAACGGCTATGGGTATGCGTTCAGGAACGGCTAGCGCGTCGGTGATGTGAGGCGGCGCGCACCTCCCCACGAGTGTCGTCCTGGCGAAAGCCAGGACCCATTACCCCGACTGCCAATTGTTGAAGCACGCTGAGGCAGTCAGCGTGCCTTTTCCTACGCCCGGTGGCTACGGATCCCGGATCGGCGCTCCGCTTGTCCGGGATGACGGAGGAGGTGTGGCGCGGCTAACGTGTCCTGACAATCTGCAGCAGCTCGTCGCCGTAATGCTCAAGCTTCTTGTCGCCGATGCCGGGCACGTTGCGCAGCTCGTCCAGCGTGGTCGGCCATGCGCGAACGATGCCGTCGATGGTGGCGTCGTGCAGCACGACGTAGGCCGGCACCCCACGTTCGCGGGCAATGTCCGAGCGCCACGCTCGTAGCCGCGTGCGCAATTCAGGATCGACATCGCCCTGCGGCGCGTCGGCCGCCGGCGCCAGATCGCCGCGGCGGGACTTGGTGCGGCTCGAACGGATCCGGGTGCCGGGCGCTTCCTCGCGCAGCCACACCTCGGTTTCGCCCCGCAGCACGCCGCGCGACGAATCCGTCAGCTTCAGCGCGCCGAAGGCTTCGCTGTCACTTATCAAGTGCCCCATCGCCACGAGCTGCCGCAGCACCGTGCGCCACTGCTTCTCGTTGAGCTCGCGTCCGATGCCGAACACCGTGAGCTTGTCGTGGCCGAACTGCGTCACCTTCTCGGTGAGGCGCCCGATCAGCACGTCGATGAGGTGCATCGCGCCGAAACGCTGCCCGGTGCGATAGACGCAGGACA
This sequence comes from Bradyrhizobium sp. MOS002, assembly GCF_003020115.1. Lineage (GTDB taxonomy): Bacteria > Pseudomonadota > Alphaproteobacteria > Rhizobiales > Xanthobacteraceae > Bradyrhizobium. Next base: position 49,999 of record NZ_PYFX01000002.1, on the reverse strand, counting down.
GAAGCTTTTGCGCCAGCACCTTGCCGTCACGCATTTTCGGCGGCGTCAGGCAATTGTCGCAATTGCCGCAGCCCTCGCCCATCACGATCTCGCCGAAATAGGCGAGCAGCCGCCGGCGCCGGCAGTGCGGCGTTTCGGCCAGGCCAACGAGCGCATCGAGCTTGCCGATCGAGACCCGCTTGAATTCGTCGGAGCCGCTCGACTCGTCGATCATGCGGCGTTGCTGCACGATGTCCGAGAGACCGTAGGCCATCCAGGCCGCCGACGGCTTGCCGTCACGGCCGGCGCGTCCCGTCTCCTGGTAATAGGCCTCGATGCTCTTGGGCAGATCGAGATGCGCGACGAAGCGCACGTCCGGCTTGTCGATGCCCATGCCGAAGGCAATGGTAGCGACGATGACGATGCCGTCCTCGTTGAGGAAGCGGTCCTGGTTGCGTGAGCGCACGCTACTGTCGAGCCCGGCGTGATAGGGCAATGCCGCAATGCCGGCGTCGTCGAGCGCGGCGGCGACCTCCTCGACCCGTTTGCGGGACAGGCAATAGACGACGCCCGCATCTCCCGCGTGACGCTCCCGGATGAAATCCTTGAGCTGCGACACCGCGTTGCGCTTGTCGACGATCTCGTAACGGATGTTGGGACGATCGAAGCTGGAGACGAAGTGCGGGCTGTCTGCGAGCTGAAGCCGCTCGACGATTTCCTTGCGGGTCAATTCGTCGGCGGTCGCGGTCAGCGCGATGCGCGGCACGTCGGGAAAGCGCTCGGCGATGATCGACAGGCCGACATACTCGGGGCGGAAATCATGGCCCCATTGCGAGACGCAATGCGCCTCGTCGATCGCGAACAGCGCCACCTTCGCCCGCGCCAGCAGCGCCAGGCAGCGCGGCGTCACCAGCCGTTCGGGCGCGACATAGAGCAGGTCGAGATCACCCGCGATCAGGCGCCGCTCGATGTCGGAGGCTTCCTGCGAGGTCAACGACGAGTTCAGCGCGGCGGCGTTGACCCCGGCTTCGAGCATGGCGGCGACCTGATCGCGCATCAGCGCAATCAAGGGCGACACCACGACACCGCAGCCTTCGCGCAGCAGTGCCGGCAATTGATAGCACAGCGACTTGCCGCCGCCGGTCGGCATCAACACCAGGCAATTGCCGCCGTCTGTGACGTGTCGAATGATGTCGCCCTGCGCGCCGCGGAACCCGGGCAGGCCGAACACCGAACGCAGCACCGACAGCGCATCGCGGCCATCTTGGGGCGCAGGCAGCGGAGCGGTGGAAGGAGAGGACATGGGCATGTCGGGGTGAAGCCGTGAGATTCGTCACAAGGCCAGTCGCATGACCGCGGAGGCGTGGCAAGGCCGTTTGGGGGGCTTGCACCGCTGCTTCCGCTCCCTCTCCCCGTTCTTACGGGGGCCGCGACGAGCTTCGCTCGCGCTGGGAGGGTTGGGGTGAGGGGCTTCTCTCCACACGTGAGATTGCCGATGAACCTGTACCCCCTCACCCGAATTCGATCTCCGATCGAATTCGACCTCTCCCCGCAAGCAGGGCGAGGTAAGAAGGCTACGCCCCAATCCTTCGCAGCGCTTCCGCGACCGTCACGATCGGCATGTCGCGCTTTCCGGCTGCCTGCAGCGCATGACGCATCAGGTACGGCGTACAGCCATACGGGCTCGGTGCGTTGGCGACGTCATGGCCATAGAAGATCAGCCATCCGCCGCTCTCGACCGCCTCGTCGAAATAGCGATCGACACCCGTCGTATTGATCTCGCAATCGACCAGGGGCGAGGCGCGCAGGAACTGGAGGTCGATGACGTCGCGATTGACGCCGGGAAGGATGCCGCGCGCCGAGCGGAAGGTCTTGGCGAGCTGCGGCTTGCGCCACATCGACGCGATGCCATAGGGGTAAGCGAAATTTTCCAGTGTGATCGAGGAATCGATGCCGCGAAAATGGCTGCGGTTTCGCTCGATCTCGCGGGCCATGGCGGCCTCGTCGAGATTGACCGCACTCAGATGCGAGAAAGTATGGCAGGCAATCTCGTGTCCGGCCCGGTGAAGCCGCACGATGGCGTCGTTTGACAGGCCGTGCCAGTGGTCCGAGGGACGATCGACCAGGCTGCCGGCGAGATAGAACGTACCGCGGCCGCCATGCTGCTCCAGAAGCCCGGCGCCCTCGCCTGCGGCGCTATCGGGGGCATCGTCGAAGGTGAAGCTCACCATGGGTGCATGCGCGGGCAGCCGGTGCGGCGCGGCGCGGAAATGCCGGGCCAGCCGATTGCTCACGCGTCCCTGGAGTGCCGACCACACGACTCGCATTCCCTGTCTGCCCCGCCCCTCACTGAAGCATTCGTGCCCGGCTCGAGGCAAGCTTCACACTTCGTTAGTCCTAACGTCGACCCCGTCGTCCCGACCTAACGTGCAAGCACCGACGCGTCGGTCCCCGCGCCGAGATACTGCAGCCAGTTCCGGAACAATGCCGCTGCGGCGCTGCCGGCGGCGATATCGGCACGCAAATTCAGCGCGGGCAGTTCGTTGCCGAGCGCGGGGTGGCGCTGGTGCCTTGCCTGTTTCTCGAAGCGGACCAGCTTCTCTTCCGTCGAAGCGTCAAAATAGCTCACGGGCAAGTGCGGATAATTGTCGCGCTCGCGCGCGAGATACCGGCCGATGTCGCGCAGATATTCACGCTGAAGCGACAGCGCGTCGTATTCCGGGTGGCCCTGGAAGAACACGAAGCGGCTGGCATACTGCCGGACGAAGATGTCGACGCCGGCCTTTGCCGAACGCGTCAACACCTGGTAGCCGGCCTGCGCAAGGTCACTCTCGGCGATCTCGTTGAGACGCGAATGCGAGACCTTGAGGGGCGCAGGCGCGGCCCGCGTCAATGGATCGCCGGTCACGGCCTCGCAGTCGAAAATGCCGTGACATTTGGCCGCGAGCGGCCGCCGTTCGATGCGGTCGAGATGCAGCACCGCGGCATGCGCAGCGAGGCACGACCAGATTGTCGAGCGCGTGTTAACCTTGGCCCAGTCGATCAGCTCGGTGAGGTCGCGCCAATACGGTTCCTGGTCGAGCTCGGGCGCAACCGGCTCGGCGCCGGTCACGATCAAGCCGTCGAACTTGTGCCGCCTGAGCTCGATGAGTTCAGAATATTCGCTCTCGACATGCCACCTCGCTTCCGGCGAGCGCTTCACCGAGGGCAGCGAGAAGCAATGAAAGCGGATGCGGCGCGGACCTGCAGCGGCTTGCAGCAGCTTCATGAACTGCCGCTCGGTCGCCTTCAGCGCCGGATCCGGCATGTTGTTGATCAGGCCAATCGTGAGCTCGGTGCCGCTGTGCTCGCGCGCCAGATCGCCCGCTCCCGGTACCAGCGCCGGGCTCGATATGCCTTGATCCCTGTCGATCAGGATCGTCATCGGCGCGGCCGCCTACTCCGCGGCCTGGAGGCGCGCGGACGGGCAGGCCTTTTCCAGTGCCTGGTCGAGGTCCTCAATAATGTCCTGGCAATGTTCGATGCCGATCGACAAGCGGATCGTTTCCGGCAAAACGCCGGCGACCCGCTGCTGCTCCGCCGACATCTGCCGGTGCGTGGTCGAGGCAGGATGGCAGGCCAGCGACTTGGCATCGCCGATATTGACGAGGCGCGTGATCAGCTTCAACGCATCGTAGAAGGACTTGCCGGCTTCCATGCCGCCCTTGATGCCGAAGGTGAACAACGACGAGGCATTGCCGTCGAGATATTTCTGCACCAGCGGGTAATAAGGGCTGTCCGGGAAACCGGTGTAGTTGACCCAGGCGACTCGCGGATCCTTGCGCAGGAATTCGGCGACCTTGCGGGCATTCTCACAGTGCCGCTCCATGCGCAGCGCCACTGTCTCGATGCCCTGGAGCAGCAGGAAGGCGTTGAACGGCGACAGCACCGAACCCATGGTGCGCTGATAGATGCTGCGCGCGCGCTCGATATAGGCTGTCTTGCCGAAGCGCTCGGCATAAACGAGGCCGTGATAGGACGCATCCGGCTTGTTGTAGCCCGGGAAGCGGTCGGCGTGCTTGGCCCAGGGGAAATTTCCGGAGTCGACGATGGCGCCGCCGAGCGTGGTGCCGTGGCCGCCCAGGAACTTGGTGAGCGAATGCACGGCGATGTCGGCGCCGTAATCGAACGGCTTGAGCAGGATGGGCGTTGCAACGGTATTGTCGACGATCAGCGGCACGCCGTGGGCGTGGGCGATCTTCGCCAGCGCTTCGATGTCGCAGACATTGCCGGCGGGATTGCCGATGGTTTCGGCGAACACGGCGCGGGTGTCCTCGTCGATCAGCTTTTCGATCGCCTCGGGCTTGTCGCTCTCGGCGAAGCGGCCGGTGATGCCCTGCCGCGGCAGGATGTGCGAGAGCAGCGTATGCGTGGTGCCGTAGAGCTGCGGCACGGAAACGATGTTGCCGCCGTGATCGGCGACATTGACGAAGGCGAAATGCAGCGCGGCCTGCCCGGTGGCGACCGCAAGCGCGCCGACGCCGCCCTCGAGCTCGGCGATACGTTTCTCCAGCACCGCGCTGGTCGGATTGGCGATGCGGCTGTAGCGATAGCCTTCGGTCTCGAGATTGAAGAGCGCCGCGCCGTGATCCGCGCTGTCGAAGGCGTAGGCCGCGGTCTGGTAGATCGGCACGGCAACCGCGTGCGTGGTGGCTTCGGGCTCGTAGCCGGCGTGAATAGCGATCGTCTCGTTGCGCATCGTGCCACCTCCGCGTGGAGCGGGCCGCACTTATTGGCCTGTATGAGGCTGGTGCGTTGTCCGCCGTCCCTCTGTTAGAGGCGGGTGGTAAAGCGGACAATAATTCGTCTAGAGATCGAGGAAGTAACCCTAACGGTTGTTGGGGAATTGGCTAAAATTCGAATCAAATTGGATTAATGAAACAATACTTGGCGAAAGCTTGCGGCCATCCTTCGAGACGCCCGCCTGCGGCGGGCCCTCAGGATGAGGTCCTGCCTTGCTGCGCGATTTCAGACCCTCATGGTGAGGAGCCCGCGCAAGCGGGCGTCTCGAACCATGCAGGCCGCGCTCGTCTGGAGGGAAACATCCGTCGCTCCCTGTCAGCCCATCTGTTCCCACAGCCGATGGGCGAGCACGCCGGCCCGCTTCTCGATCGCGGCCGCCGCGTCGAGCGCGAGGTCCTCGCGATAGCGGCCGGCGATGAGCTGCACGCCGATCGGCTTGCCGTCGTGCACTGCCACCGGCACCACGGCGCCGGGCAGGCCCAGCACGTTGATCGCGGAGATGAAGCGGATCTCGCCCCAGAAGATCTCGCGCACGCGCTCCGGACTGACAGTGTCCTCGCGCGGGCCCGGCGTCGGCTTTACCGTGGTCGGCGCCAGCACGACCGGATACTCTTCGAAGAACAACTGCCAGGCGCGGATGTGGCCATTGCGCGCGGCGGTCGCCTGCATCCAGGCCTTGAGGTCGAGCACGTTGGCCTTGGCTTTCATGCCGCCCCACGCCTTGTGGAAGTCTTCGGACGTCACCTTCAGCATGCCGGCTTCCTGCAACACCACGGTCTCGTTGGTGATGATGTCGCACCAGGTCTGCCAGACGCCGTCGATGTCGGGCACGTCGACCTCGCTGACCCGATAGCCCGAACGCTCCAGATGATCGGCGGCCTGGCGCAACGCCGCCGCGACGTGCGGATCGACGTCCATGTCTTCAGGAATCCTGGCGAGCGCGACCTTGATCGGCCCCTTCGGCTTCGCACCCACCAGCGGCGCCGGCACCCACCAGGGATCGCGCGGATCGCGCTGGCTCATCACCTCCAGCGCGAGCCTGACGTCGGCGACGTGGCGGGCGAGCGGCCCCTGCGCCGACATCAGATGCGCCAGCATCGGCCGTTCGGCGGTTGCGCTTGCGTTGAACGCCGGAATACGCCCCTGCGTCGGCTTGATGGTCGCAACGCCGTTGCAATGCGCCGGCCAGCGCAGCGAGCCGCCGATGTCGTTGCCGTGCGCGATGGTGCCGATGCCGGCGGCGACCGCCGAACCCGCACCGCCCGAGGAGCCACCGCAGGTGATATCAGGATCCCAGGGATTGAGCGTCAGTCCGTGCAAGGGATTGTCGGTGAAGCCGCGGAAGGAGAATTCCGGCGTGTTGGTGAGGCCGATGACGATCGCACCGGCCTTCTTCAGGTTGCGCACCACGGGCGAATCCGACGGCGCGATGAGGTCCTTGTTGGCGGGAACGCCATTGAAATTCGGACGGCCTTCGTAGTCGACATTCTCCTTGATCGTGATCGGCACGCCATGCAGAAGGCCGAGTTCACCACCTTTGGCGCGCCGCTTGTCGGCCGCATGCGCCGCAGCCAGCGCCTCCTCGGAGAGATCGACGACGACGGCGTTCAGCCTCGGATTGACGGCACGCATCCGCTCCAGATGCGCCTCGACGGTCTCGACCGCGGAGATGGCGCCGGAGCGGATCGCGGCTGCGGTTTCGACCGCCGACCATTGCCAGGCCGGGCCTTTGGGGCGACGCGGTGCGGACGATTTGCGCGGGGTGGCCTGCTTGACCGGCTTCGTTGCAGCCTTCGCAACCTTGCCCTTGCGAACGGCGCTTTTCTTGCTGGAGGATTTCGCTGCTTTCTTCGCACTACTTTTCTTCTTGGTCGCCGTCTTCTTCGCCACGTCGCATCTCCTCAAATTGCGTCGCGGAAGTTATGGAGGTCACGCGACCGTGTACAGGCGCGTTTCTGCATGGCGCGCCGTCGCGACGCGTTGTCGCGGTCGAAGGCGCGCGAGAGACGCTCATGAACCTTTAGGTCTTCTCCCATGACCCATGTACTGGTTGAATGACGGAACAAACTACCGTCAAGATTGCCGCATCGCGACCGGATTTTCGACGCAGCTATTTGGACAGCGACAAATTGGAGCATTTGCCATGCTCGTGGAATTCGACAGCGGCTACGACCAGCAACCGTTTCGCGATCTGTGTGCCGACTATCCCGGCGCCGAGGCCTACGATCCACGCGACTTCCGCGTCGAATGGGGCCCGATCTTTCACCGCGGCCGTCTCGACGGCTCGGCACGCGTGCTCGTCATCGGCCAGGACCCCGCCCAACACGAGACGATCGTGCGCAGGATTCTCGTCGGCACCGCAGGCCGTCGGACGCAAGGTTTCCTGGCGAAGCTCGGCATCACGCGGAGCTACGTGATGGTGAACACCTTCCTGTACAGCGTCTACGGACAGAGCGGCGGCTCCAAGCACAAGAACGAACCCGGCATCGTCGACTATCGCAACAGATGGTTGAAGGCCGTGCTCGGGCCCGGCAACATCGAGGCCGTCGTCTCGCTCGGAGGCCTCGCCGACGAGGCCTGGAAGGCCTGGCTCAAGACGCCCGATGGGGCGGCCTCCAAGACCCTCGCCTACCAGCACATCACTCACCCGACCTGGCCCGAGAGCTCCGCCCACGATTCCGCTACGCAGGCTGCGAATACCAAGATCATGCTGACCAAGTGGAATGCCGCGCTCGCGGCTCTCGCGCCTGACGTCAAGCATCCCGACGCAGCGACGACGCTCGCGCCTTATGGCGACGCCTTCAAGCCCTCCGAGCTCGTCGACATCATCGCAAAGGATTTTCCGGCGGGCCTGCCGGCCTGGATGCGCGGCGATACGCCATGGGCCACGCGCCAGGGCGCTGACGCCGCAGCCAAGCGACGCACGATCGCGATCACCGTGCCGGATGGGGTGATCCCGTGAGCCCGGCCCCAAACCCGAAGCGATGGGCACTGACCGGACGGATCGTGACGATGGCCGCCGAGGGCGACGTCATCAAGAGCGGGACGATCTTCATCGAGGACAATCGCATCGCGGCGATCGTCCCCAAGGGACAGCCGGCTCCTGCGGGCTTCGACGCGGTCGAGCCTGTCGCGACCGGCGGCACCATCTATCCCGGCCTGATCGAGCTGCATAATCACCTCAGCTACAACATCCTGCCGCTCTGGCGCGTGCCGAAGCACTTCGACAATCGCGACCAATGGCAGAACGCCAAATCGTACAAGACGTCGGTGACCGGCCCGATGAGTGCCATTGCTCTCGCCGACGACGGCTCGCTGCTGCCGGCGCTGGTTCGCTATGTCGAAGCCAAGTGCCTGGTCGCGGGAACGACGACGAGCCAGGGGATCACGCTGTCGAACTGGAGCGGCACGATCCACAAATATTACAAGGGCGCGTTGCGCGCCGCCGAGATCGGCAGCCCTCCCGATCTTCCGCGGGCCCACTCGAAGATTCCCGACATCGACGCCGAGGATTGGGCGAAGTTCGACAACGAGCTGAAATCCTCGTCGTGCTTCCTGCTGCACCTCAGCGAAGGTATCGATACCAAGGCGCATAGCCACTTCCTCGCCTTGCGCAATGCCGCGGGAGACTGGGCGATCGAGCCGTCGCTGGCCGGCATTCACTGCACGGCCCTCGATGCGACCGATTTTGGGACGATGGCCGAAAATCAGGCCAAGATCGTCTGGTCACCGCTGAGCAATCTGCTGCTCTATGGGAAGACGACCGACGTCGCCGCCGCGCGAACGGCCGGACTGACGATCGCGCTGGGCTCGGATTGGTCGCCGTCCGGCAGCAAGAACCTGCTGGGCGAGCTGAAGGCGGCGAAGGTCGTGTCCGCGCATTTCAGCCTTGGCTTCAGCGACTACGACATCGTCTCGATGGCGACGCGCAATCCGACGACGATCCTGAAGTGGGATGCGAAGTTGGGGACGATCGCCAAGGGCAAGTTCGCCGACCTGCTGGTGGTGAAGGGCGTCTCCGGCGATCCCTACGGCCATCTGATCAAATCGCGCGAGCAGGATATCGTCCTGGTCACGATCGGTGGACGACCGCGCTATGGGACGAAAAAGGCCATGCTGCAAGCGGGCGGAAGCGGCGAGGCCCTCAAGATCGGCAGCGGCGCGCGGCTGATCGACTTCACCTCGCCCGACCAGGATCCGGGCATCGAGGCGGTCACGCTGGCGGAGGCGACCACCCGGCTCAGCGCTGCGCTCGGCAATCTCGGCACCCTGCAGCAGCATAGCGTCGCCATGAGCGCGGCGATCGCCGATGGAAGGGTGTCGCGGACCGGATGGCGGCTCGCGCTCGACGAGCAGTTCGGCAACAATGTCCAATTGCGTCCGCGGCTCGCATATGACGGTGTCCGGACCGGTCCGGATCTGGCGGCGGTCGCAGCAGCAGCCGAGCCGCTGCATCCGATCAAGCTGGATGGCCTCACGGTGGCGGGCGATCCCGTCTTCCTGGACACGCTGAAGAGCGAGACAAATTTGCCGGCGGGAATCGCTGCGGCCATCGCGGCTTTTTATTAGACCCCGTCACTGCGGCTGGTGATTCAAGCGCGGCGACCACATCGAGGAAGCCGAGCGGCCGCTCGCGGCAGCGATTGCAAAACAGTCCGACCGCCTGGTGCTGGCGGGCGCGAGAGACGGGGGTTGGCCGGGCGGGGCTACTGGCGGAGAGAGTGGGATTCGAACCCACGGTACGGTTTCCCGCACACACGCTTTCCAAGCGTGCGCCTTAAGCCACTCGGCCATCTCTCCGGAGCGCACTCTCTTGAAGGGGCGCCGATGATTTTGCAAGGGATCGCGGGGAAATCGGGTTATTTTTCCGTAAGATATTGTATTTTATAGACAATATCAGGCGCCACGCTAACGCTCGGAACCGCCCTCCGGCTGAACCGGCGGCGGGTTTGGTGCGACGATTCACTCAAGACCGCCAAACAAGACCAGGGGCCCCATGACCATCCGCCACACCGTCGCTGCGCTGAGCCTGATTTCGGCCCTTGCCGCCGCCTTCGCTGGACCGGCCGCCGCACAGGTCTGCACCCGGCAAGGGGTCGACGTCAGCTGTGACGACGGGCGGCGCGGGATGCTTTCGGGCGATGCCATCCTCTGGCCGGACGGCACCCGCTCGAGCGCGACGCCGCATCAAAGCGTCATCATCGGCAACAAGAGCTCGATCCATGTCGGGCCCGGCGTGTTCGTCGGCCAGGGCAAGGGCATGGTGCCGCTCGACGATCCGAACGCGCCGAACAAGCGGCAGTGCGCGATTCTGGAAGGCGTGTCGTATTGCTATTGAGGCTCTCGTCTTCGGTCCTCCCTGCCCGTAAAGAACGGGGAGAAGGAGACTAGATCAACCGCACGCCTGATATCGCCGACTTCAGCCAGCGCAGCGCTTGCGGTGGCTGGTTAGCGAGCGGAGCCACCGCGGCCTTCTCGGTCCGGCACTTCTCCAGTTCAGCGACGAAATCCGCCGACCATTGCTGGATGGTGTGGCCGCGCAGCTTCTTCATCATCGCATCCCAGCGCATCTTGCGCTCGGTGAGCGGCATCGCGGCCGCGACCGCGATCGCGCGCGCCATACCGTCGATGTCGTGCGGATTGACCAGCAGCGCGGTGTCGAGCTCGTTGGCCGCGCCCGCGAATTTCGACAGCACCAGCACGCCGGGATCGGCCGGGTTTTGCGCGGCGACGTATTCCTTGGCGACCAGATTCATGCCGTCGTGCAGCGGCGTCACCACGCCGATCTGCGCGGTGCGGTAGAGGCCCGCGAGCACGGCCTGGCTAAAGCCCTTGTTGAGATAGCGGATCGGTGTCCAGTCGGCCTCGCCGTGGCGGCCGTTGACGTCGGACACGAGCCGCGCGACCTCGTTCTGCAGGTTGCCATAGGCTTCGATGGCGCCGCGCGAAGGATTTGCGATCTGCAACAGCGAAATGCTGCGCGCAAACTGCGGCTGCTCGGTCCAGAGCCGATCGAACGCGCTGATGCGGTTGACGAGACCCTTGGAATAGTCGAGCCGGTCGACGCCGATTGCGAGCCGCTCACCGTTGAGGCTGCGGCGCAGCCGCGACACGTCCGGATGCGACGCCGATTTCGCTGCGTATTGCGCGAACTTCTCGGCATCGATGCCGATCGGGAAGACCTCGCAGCGCGTTCGGCCATGCTGCGAGATCACAACGCCGTCTTCGACGGCGAGGCCGAGTTCGCCCGCGACATAGCCGAGAAAATTCTGGCAATCGTCATTGGTCTGGAAGCCGAGCAGATCGTAGGCCAGCATCGCCGTGATCAGCTCGCGATGATTGGGCACGCCCTGCATCACCGCGGCGACCGGCCACGGCGTATGAAGGAAGAAGCCGATCGGATCGTCGACGCCGAGGTCCCGCAGCTCCGCGCCAAGCGCGAGGAAATGATAATCCTGCACCCAGAACGCGGTTTGAGCTTTCCGGAAGCGCATCAAGGCGCGCGCCATGAAGGCGTTGACCTCGCGATAGCTGACATAGTCGTCACGCGAGACGCGGATCAGATCGCTGCGCGAGTGCAGCGCCGGCCACAGCGCCGAATTGGCAAACCCTTCGTAATAGCCGCCATAATGCGCCGCCGGCAGATCCAAGGTCGCGATCGCGCCCGAACCCAGCGCCTCGATCTCTGCGAACGGCTCCTTTTGCTGACCGTCACGCACCCGGCCCGAGGAACCCACCCAGATCGCGCCCGAATGTTCCACGACAGGTAACAAGGCCGCCGCGAGACCTCCCGTCATGGGCTCGTTGGGCTTGCCGCGCGCGACGCGATTCGAAACGACGACTAAGTTCACAGGTCGTCCCCTCCTGTTTCATTCCACCCCATTTAACTGCCGTTCATCAATATGGTTCCTGATCATCCTTTGCACCAATTGAAACCAAAATCGGGCGTGCGCGTTGGAACCGGTTTACCTCCAGGGAACCTGACGATTTCGCTACACAAAACAGTTTCGAAGCCGTGGCGCGCCCCAGCATGCAACGAGCGCGCTGGGGAATTACGCGCGCGATATGTGGCTCCGGGATGTCGGCGCCTTATTCCAACCTTGAGTCGTCGAGCAGCCGCGCAAGGAACGCGCGCACATCGTTCGGCGCATCGAAGTGCCCGTTGACACCCATGGCGCGGCGGCCGACCGAGAAGGCGAGCCCGTTCATGTCGGGCATGATCGCGAACACGGTCTCGTCGGTGACGTCGTCGCCGATGAAGATCGGACGGCGTCCCTTGAAAGGCTCGTGCTTCATCAATTCGCGTACGCCGGTCGCCTTGGTGAAACCGGAATGCTTGATCTCGCAAACGAACTTGCCGGGCAGCACTTCGATCGGCGCATTGGGCAGGTCGGCGCGGATCAGCGAAACGGCTTCATAAATCGCCTTCTCCGCATGCGGCGCAAGGCGGTAGTGCAGCGCCAGCGAATAGCCCTTGTCTTCGAGCAGAATGCCGGGACTGAGCTTGGCCACCGCCGCGAGCCGCCGCTTCAACTCCTTGTCCAGCGGCGGCGCACCGACGGCATCGGCTTCATTGTCAATGGAAAGCCGCATTTCCGCGCCGTGGCCGGCGACGGCGCGAAAGACATCGGGCGCGAAGATCAGGTCGATATCATTGAGCGAACGGCCGCTGACCATTGCCAGCGCGCCCGAGGTGCGCTGCGTCAGCCGGATCAACGTTTCCGACAGGCCTGGCGGCACCCACACCTCGCGCGGCGTCGGCATCAGGTCGAGCAGCGTCCCGTCGATGTCGAGCAGGATCGCTGTTTCATTGAGATGCGGCACGAGTGCGTGAGGCACCGGCACCGCATCGGGCGCTTCATCGTCGACCATGGCGCGCTTTTGATCCAATTCAGCCAGTTCCGATTTCATAGTCTACTCCATGGAAGCAAGCGGCCGCGCGATTTCTTCGAGCGATCTGCGTTCCGCCGAGACGGCATAGCGCCACGCCACGATCGCGGCCGCGATCATCAGGAATGCCCCCAGCAAATAGCCCGCGAACACGCTGGTGCGTGATCCCGTGTCGATCAGCGCCCCGAACAACGCGGGCCCGATCACGCCGCCGATGCCGGTGCCGACCGCATAGAACACGGCGATCGCCAGCGCGCGGACTTCCAAGGGAAACGTCTCGCTGACGGTGAGATAGGCGGCGCTCGCGGCGGGCGAGGCAAAGAAGAAGATCACCATCCAGGCGATGGTCTGCCCCTGCGCGCTCAAGGCGCCAATCGAGAACAGATAGCCCGACAGGGCCAGCAACAGGCCCGACGCGCCATAAGTGAACATGATCATGGTACGGCGGCCGAGCGTATCGAACAGGCGGCCGAGCAGCAGCGGCCCGAGGAAATTGCCGGCGGCGAAGGGGAGCAGATACCAGCCGACATGATCGGCGCTGATCCCGTAAAAATCGGTCAGCACCAGCGCAAAGGTGAAGAAGATGGCGTTGTAGAAGAAAGCCTGCGCGATCATCAGCACGAGGCCGACCATCGCCCGCTGGCGATAGACCGAGAACAGCGTATGCACGACCTCGCGGATCGGCGTGTGACTCCGCATTTTCAGACGGATCTTGGCGAAGCGCCCGTCGCTCGTATCCTGGTCGTGTCCGAGCACCGAGCGCTCGATCTCGTCGACGATGGCGTGGGCCTGATCGGGACGACCGTGGATCATCAGCCAGCGCGGACTCTCCGGAATCCACATCCGCATCAAGAGCACGACGAGGCCGATGGCCGCACCGATGAGATAAGCGAGGCGCCAACCGAGATCGGGGCCGATCACCGCGGGATCGAGCAGCACGATGGCCGCCACGGCGCCCATCGCGGCACCGATCCAGAAGCTGCCGTTGATGACGAGATCGGTCCAGCCGCGATAGCGCGCCGGCACCAGTTCCTGGATGGTCGAATTGATCGCGGTATATTCGCCGCCGATGCCGGCGCCGGTGAGGAAGCGAAACAGCGCGTAGCTCGCGACATTCCATGACAGAGCGGTCGCGGCCGTCGCCGAGAGATAGAGCGCGAGCGTGATGAAGAACAGCTTCTTGCGGCCGATGCGGTCGGTAAGCCAGCCGAAGCCGAGCGCGCCGAGCACCGCGCCCGCGAGATAGGCGGAATTGGCAACGCCGAGATCGAGATTGGAGAAATGCAGGGTGGGACTCTGCTTCAGCGCGCCGGATAGCGCGCCGGCCAGCGTCACCTCGAGGCCATCCAGAATCCAGGTGATGCCGAGCGCGAGCACGACGCGGGTGTGAAAACCGCTCCACGGCAGCGCGTCAAGCCGCGCGGGAATGCTGGTTTCGATGATGCGATCGGCCGCGGTCGCCGTGGAGACCACAGGTCCATCGTTCGGCGCTGGGCTTCGCTGCAATTCCATCGCGTTGTTGTATCTGACCAATGGACATGGCCCCGGTTCACATGGCGTGGACGGGGGCGATCCGATCAAGGGGTGCGGCATTCCGCCTGCCACCTGCGACAACGTCTGCGGCGAAGGCAGGTTCCCCGTGGAACGACCGTTCGCGCCGCCGGTTTTCGGTGGAGCCGCAAGGAGTTGACGCATGGCTCATGCCAGAAAGACGACACATTCTCGCAAAACAGCGGCGCGCAAGAGCACCAAACGCGCCGCACCGAAGCGCTGGTCACAGCGCGTGACGAAGGAGAGCGACGCGCTCGATCTGAAACAAGGTGTGTTCAAGCTGACCAGCGCGAAGAAGATCGCGACGTCGCTGAAGCACTCGGCCGAGCGCAGCGCGCGCCGCAAGACCGGCGCCTACCGCTCGGCGCTGTCGATGCTGACCTTCTACATCAACCGCGCCGGCAAGACGCTGCCGCAGACGCAGCGCACGCGGCTGGAGCGGGCAAAGGTGGAGCTGAAGCGGGCATTCGGCAGGGAGTGAGCGCCAGGTCGTCCTGGACGAGCGGAGCGCCGATCCAGGACCCATTACCCCAGGGAGCAAATTGGCGATGGCTCGGAGTTAGCAGTAACCCCTGCTTGGGGTAACGGGTCCTGGCTTTCGCCAGGACGACATTGGCGGGAATGCCCCTACGCCGCCCGGATATTCCCCATGAAGCGGTCGAGCTCGGCGCGCAGGCGGGTGCTTTCGGACGACAGCGTCTTGGCCGAGTGCAGTACCTCTTCCGAGGCCGAGCCGGTTTCGGCGGCGCCGCGGTTGACCTGACCGATATCGGTGGCGGCGGTCTGGGTGCCCTGTGCGACGGTCTGGACGCTACGCGCGATTTCCTGCGTCGCAGCGCCTTGCTGCTCAACCGCGCTCGCAATCGACGTCGAGATCGACGAGATCTGGCCGATGGTCGCGCCGATCTCCTTGATCGCCGCAACCGATTCGGCCGTCGCGCCTTGCATGCCCGTGATGTGCGAGGAAATTTCGTCGGTGGCCTTCGCGGTCTGGCTTGCCAGCGACTTCACTTCGCTGGCGACCACTGCAAAGCCGCGACCGGCTTCACCGGCGCGCGCCGCCTCGATGGTCGCATTCAGAGCGAGAAGATTGGTCTGCTCGGCGATCGCCGTGATGAGCTTGACGACTTCGCCGATCTGCTGGGCGGCATGCGAGAGCTTGCCGATGCGGTTATCGGTCTCCTTTGCCTGCACCACGGCAGCTTCGGCAATGCGGCTGGAATCGCGCACCTGGCGGCCGATCTCCTCGACCGAGGCCGAGAGCTCTTCCGTGGCGGTCGCGACCGACTGCATGTTGCTGGAGGCCTGCTCGGAGACGTCGGCGACCTGGCTCGACAGGCTCTGCGTGGTCTCGGCGGTACGGGTCAGCGTCGAGGCCGCCGATTCCAGCTGCACGGCGGAAGCCGAGACGTTGGAGACGATGGCACCGACCGCGCTCTCGAAATCGTCGGCGAAACGAATCAGCTCGGAACGACGGCTTGCGGCCTGCTCCCTGTTCTGGGCCTCGTTGGCGGCGGCGTCGCGCTCGGCCTTGGCCACGGCCTGCACCTTGAATTCCTCGACCGCGCCGGCCATCTCGCCGATCTCGTCCTTGCGGCCCAGGCCCGGCAGCACGACGTCGAAATTGCCCGAGGCAAGCTCGCGCATCGCCTTGCACATCGCGATCATCGGACGCGAAATGCCGTTGCCCAGCATCAGGGCGAGCGCAGCGCCGACGGCAAGGCCACCCAGCGCCATCATCAGCATCAGCCGCTCGGTGTCGCCGATGGTGGCATTGGCGTTGACCTCGATGCGCTGCTGATCCGCCGTCAGCTCCGATCGCAGCTCACCCGAGAGCTTGAGAATGGACGCGGCCGTCTTGGTCATCTCGCCGTTCAGCTTGACGATGACCTTCACGTTCTCGGTCAGCTTTGAAAAGGAGCTGCGATACTGCTTGAGGAGATTGCTGATCTCGGTGACGCGATCGGTGATCTTCTGGTCGTTGGCATAGATCGAGACCAGCAAGGTCTCCAGGAATTTGATGCGGGCGGTCACGCCGTCCGCGGTCTTCGGCTCCGGTTTGGCGACGAAGGCGCTGACCGAAGTGGAGACCGCAAGGTATTGCGATGTGATGTCCTTGGCCGTGCTCTGAACCGAGTTCAGGCCCGCCAATGCCGCGGTATCGGCAAGATCGTCGAACTTGAAGCGGATCTTGTTGCCGACGCTGTTGAGCTCATCGGTCGCGATCTTGCCGTTCTCGCGCGTCAACGTGATGATCTCGCCGAACACCTTGGTAAAGCTCTTGAAGTCGGCCTCGAGCCTGCCGACCTGCTCGCGGCGCGCTGCGCCCGTGGTGGCCGCCGCCGACTTGGCGATCGCGGCCCTCAGATTCTCTTCGGCTGCTTTGGCTGCGGTCTCATCATCCGCCGCGCCGGTCAGCGTGTAGGCCCGCGCCAGCCCCTGGTAAGCGATCAGCTCGCGATCGACCGTCCGCGCAAGGTCCGCTTCGGCGACGCTGGAGCGGTAGGAGGCAACGGCGGCCTGGATGCGCTCGAAGCCGAAATACGCAAAAGCCATGCTGACGGCGAGGATGGCGAGCACCGCCACAAAGCCGAGGATGATTTTTGCGCGAAAACGCAAGGTGAGCAGCTTCGATGTGGTCGGCTTCGACTTGACGGGCATTCCCCCACCCCATTCCATTCGCGGAAAACCAGGCGCAGCCCGGAAGCAGCCCGCTTCCTGACGCGTGAGCACGGTAAAGCGCAAAGGATAAGCGGCGGTAAATTTGCGACGCCGCAACCGGCGGTTAGGTGACACAGGGTTGTCCGTCGTCCTGGACAAGCGCAGCGCCGATCCAGGACCTTATTGCCCCGGGGAGCAATTTGGCGATGACTCGAAGTTAGCAGTTCGCCCGATAACCCCTGCTTGGGGTAATGGGTCCTGGCTTTCGCCAGGACGACATTGGCGGGAATGCCCCTACGCCGCCCGGATATTCCCCATGAAGCGGTCGAGCTCGGCGCGCAGGCGGGTGCTTTCGGACGACAGCGTCTTGGCCGAGTGCAGTACCTCTTCCGAGGCCGAGCCGGTTTCGGCGGCGCCGCGGTTGACCTGACCGATATCGGTGGCGGCGGTCTGGGTGCCCTGTGCGACGGTCTGGACGCTACGCGCGATTTCCTGCGTCGCAGCGCCTTGCTGCTCAACCGCGCTCGCAATCGACGTCGAGATCGACGAGATCTGGCCGATGGTCGCGCCGATCTCCTTGATCGCCGCAACCGATTCGGCCGTCGCGCCTTGCATGCCCGTGATGTGCGAGGAAATTTCGTCGGTGGCCTTCGCGGTCTGGCTTGCCAGCGACTTCACTTCGCTGGCGACCACTGCAAAGCCGCGACCGGCTTCACCGGCGCGCGCCGCCTCGATGGTCGCATTCAGAGCGAGAAGATTGGTCTGCTCGGCGATCGCCGTGATGAGCTTGACGACTTCGCCGATCTGCTGGGCGGCATGCGAGAGCTTGCCGATGCGGTTATCGGTCTCCTTTGCCTGCACCACGGCAGCTTCGGCAATGCGGCTGGAATCGCGGACCTGGCGCCCGATCTCCTCGACCGAGGCTGAAAGCTCTTCGGTCGCGGTCGCCACCGACTGCATGTTGCTGGAGGCCTGCTCGGAGACGTCGGCGACCTGGCTCGACAGGCTCTGCGTGGTTTCGGCGGTACGGGTCAGCGTCGAGGCCGCCGATTCCAGCTGCACGGCGGAAGCCGAGACGTTGGAGACGATGGCGCCGACCGCGCTCTCGAAATCGTCGGCGAAGCGGATCAGCTCGGAGCGGCGAGCAGCGCTCGCTTCCTTGTTCTGGGCCTCGTTGGCGGCGGCGTCGCGCTCGGCCTTGGCCACGGCCTGCACCTTGAATTCCTCGACCGCGCCGGCCATCTCGCCGATCTCGTCCTTGCGCCCCAGGCCCGGGAGCACGACGTCGAAATTGCCCGCGGCAAGCTCGCGCATCGCCTTGCACATCGCGATCATCGGACGCGAAATGCCGGTGCCGAGCAGGAAGGCGAGGACCGCGCCGAGCATCGTGCCGCCGATGGCCAGCATCAGCACCAGTTGCTCGGTCTTCCCGATGGTCGCTTCCGATTCGGACTCCAGCCGCTGCTGTTCGGCAACGAGGTCCGCCTTCATGGCAGTGGCGCCCTGAAGGATCGCGCCGGCCGAGCCGCTCATCTCGGTGACGAGATCGTCGATCATCTTGACGTTGGCGATCAGCTTCTCCAGCGATTCCCGATAGGCACCGAGCAACCCCTTGGCATCCTTCAGGCCGGCGACGATCTTGTCGTCCATGGAATAGACCGCGTTGAGTGAGTTCTCGACGAATTTCAGCCGCGCCAGCGCGCTGGTCGCAATCGCCTGATCGGATGTCAGCACGAAATTGGTCGCCGCCGCGTTCGCGGTCTGGAATTGAGCATTGACTTGCTTGGTCCCGAACTCGATCGCCTGCGCCTCGGAATCGGAGGCGTTGTTGCCGATGTCGTCGAGCTTGTATTTCAGGAGGTTGGCGTTGCGCGTGAGCTGGTTCTGCACCAGCAGTGCGCTGTCACGCTTGGCCTGGAGGACTTTTGCGAAGGTCGCGGAGAAGTTGGAAAACTCCTTGGCGAGCTTGCCCAGACTTTCCTGCCGCGCCGGCTTCTTGGCGCTCTTGACCGCCTGGTCGATGGCGCTCTTCAGGCCGGTCTCCGCGTCCAGTGCCGCCTTGGCGTCATCCTCCTTGCCGGTGACGACGAAATATTTGACGGCCGAGCGATAGGCGAGCAGCTCCCGGTCGATGTTGCGGGCGAGATCGGCCTCGGTGACGCTGCTGCGGTAGGATCCCACCCCGGAAGAGACCCGCTCGAAGCCAAAATAGGAGAAAGCCATACTGCCGGCGGAGATCACCAGCACCGCGGCAAAGCCCAGAATGATCTTGGCGCGGAACCTGAGGGTCGGCATTATTGTGCGCTTCGACGACGCCGCGATACGCCCGGACATTCCCACCCCCATGTTCATTCAGCCGAGATCCGGTGGCGTCCCGCCCCCTGACCTGGCTGGGCAAAACTAAGGCAGAATCGATAAGGGGCGGTAAATTCGGCGCAGCCGCAGAGTTTCCGGCTCTATCGGCCCCGTTGGACCGCATCGTGATATAGGGGCTGGCATCCCACCTGCGCCCCGGGCGCCGCGCCCGATCCGGTCGACTCGGCCTCCCCAGTCAATGTTGGCCATTCTGGATCAATGACTTTTCCATGACGCGGGCGACCAAAATGCTAGTTGCAAAGTTCCGGGTCGCTGTCTCTAATTAGAAACAATCAAAATCGATCCCGGGAGGACTTCAACCGTGTCTACAGTCAAACTGACGGTGAACGGCAAGGCCGTTGCTGTCGACGTCGAGGACCGCACGCTGCTGGTTCAGCTGCTGCGGGACCACCTCAACCTCACCGGAACCCATGTCGGCTGCGACACCAGCCAATGCGGCGCCTGCGTCGTCCATGTGGATGGCAAGGCGGTCAAATCCTGCACCATGCTGGCGGGACAGGCCGACGGCGCCAGCATCACCACGATCGAAGGCATCGCCAAGGGCGACGAACTGCACCCGATGCAGGCGGCCTTCCGCGACAATCACGGCCTCCAGTGCGGCTATTGCACGCCGGGCATGATCATGTCGGCGATCGACATCGTGCACCGCTATGGTGGCCAGCTCGACGAGGCCACCGTCCGCCACGAGCTCGAAGGCAACATCTGCCGCTGCACCGGCTACCACAACATCGTCAAAGCCGTGCTGGATGCGGCAGGCCGCATGAAGGTCTCGCAGGCAGCCGAGTAATCGGCGCGCCTCGAAATAAGAACCATCGCCGCCGCTTTCGAGGGAAAGCGCGGTCAAGACAAATTCCGGTCGGGAGGACCAGACATGGGTGTTGAAGGCATCGGCGCGAGTGTCGTGCGCAAGGAAGACAAGCGTTTCATTACCGGCAAGGGCCGCTACGTCGACGACATCAAATTGCAGGGCATGACCCATGCCCATTTCATCCGCAGCCCGCACGCGCATGCCAAGGTGAAGGGAATCGATTCCTCCGCCGCGCTGAAGATGCCGGGCGTGGTCGCGGTGCTGACGGGACAGGAGATCGTCGACGACAAGGTCGGCAATCTCATCTGCGGCTGGGCCATCACCTCCAAGGACGGCAGCCCGATGAAGATGGGCGCATGGCCGGCGATGGCGCCGGAGACGGTGCGCTTCGTCGGTCAGGCCGTCGCAGTCGTGATCGCCGAGACCAAAAATCTCGCACGCGACGCGGCCGAAGCCGTGGTCGTGAACTACGAAGAGCTGCCCGCGGTCGCCGACGTCCACGCCGCAATCAAGTCCGGCGCGCCGCAGCTGCATCCCGAAGCTCCCGGCAACCAGGTTTATGACTGGGTGATCGGCGACGAGGGCGCCACCGATGCCGCCTTCGCCAAGGCCGCCAACGTGGTGAAGCTCGACGTTACCAACAACCGCCTCGCGCCGAACGCAATGGAGCCGCGTGCGGCAATTGCCGATTACGATTCGGCGGAAGAGCATTTCACGCTCTACACGACGTCGCAGAACCCGCACGTCGCCCGCCTCGTGCTGTCGGCGTTCTACAACATCGCACCCGAGCACAAGCTGCGCGTGATCGCGCCCGATGTCGGCGGCGGCTTCGGCTCCAAGATCTTCATCTATCCCGAAGAGATGGTGGCGCTGTGGGCCTCGAAGAAAGTCGGCCGTCCCGTGAAATGGACCGGCGACCGCACCGAAGCCTTCCTCACCGATGCGCATGGCCGCGACCACGTCACCCATGCCGAGATGGCGTTCGACGCCAACAACAAGATCACCGGGTTGAAGGTGAAGACCTACGCCAATTTCGGCGCCTACATGTCGCTGTTCTCGTCGTCGGTGCCGACCTATCTGTATGCGACGCTGCTGTCGGGCCAGTACAACATCCCGGCGATCCACGCCGAGGTGGTCGGGGTCTACACCAACACCACGCCGGTCGATGCCTATCGCGGCGCCGGCCGCCCCGAGGCGAGCTA
Organism: Bradyrhizobium sp. MOS002; assembly: GCF_003020115.1. Taxonomy (GTDB): domain Bacteria; phylum Pseudomonadota; class Alphaproteobacteria; order Rhizobiales; family Xanthobacteraceae; genus Bradyrhizobium. The sequence goes on along the minus strand of NZ_PYFX01000002.1, from coordinate 28,750 downwards.
TCTGATCGAACGTCTGATGGAGACGGCGGCGCGGCAGTTGAAGGTCGATCCGGCCGCGCTACGCCGGACCAACTTCATCACCACGTTCCCGCACCAGACGCCCGTGATCATGGCTTATGACACCGGCGACTTTAACGCCTCGCTCGATGCCGCGATGAAGGCAATCGACTATGCGGGCTTTGCCGGGCGCAAGGCCAAGGCGAAGGCCGACGGCAAGCTGCGTGGCATCGGCGTGTCCTGCTACATCGAGGCCTGCGGCATCGCGCCGTCGAAGGCCGTCGGCAGCCTGGGCGCCGGCGTCGGCCTGTGGGAGTCCGCCGAGGTCCGCGTCAACCCGGTCGGCACCATCGAAGTCCTGACGGGATCGCACAGCCACGGTCAGGGTCACGAGACCACGTTCTGCCAGCTCGTTGCGGAGCGCCTCGGCGTTCCCATCAGCCAGGTCTCGATCGTCCATGGCGACACCGACAAGGTGCAGTTCGGCATGGGCACCTACGGCTCGCGCTCCGCGGCCGTCGGCCTCACCGCGATTCTGAAGGCGATGGAGAAGATGGAATCCAAGGCCAAGAAGATCGCCGCGCATGCGCTGGAAGCCTCGGAAGGCGACATCGTCATCGAGAACGGCGAGTTCAAGGTGGCCGGGACCGACAAGGCGATCGCCTTCCCGATGGTCGCGCTCGCGGCCTACACCGCGCACAATCTGCCTGACGGGATGGAGCCGGGCCTGAAGGAGAGCGCCTTCTACGACCCGACCAACTTCACCTTCCCGGCCGGCACATACATCTGCGAGCTCGAGGTCGATGCCGGCACGGGCAAGACCTCCTTCGTCAACTTCGTCGCGGCCGACGATTTCGGCCGGCTGATCAACCCGATGATCGTCGAGGGCCAGGTCCATGGCGGCCTCGCCCAGGGCATCGGGCAGGCGCTGCTCGAGCACGCCATCTACGACGCCAGCGGCCAGCCGGTCACGGCCTCGTTCATGGACTACGCCATGCCGCGCGCCGACGATTTGCCCTCGTTCAACCTCTCCCACACTACGACGCTGTGCCCGGGCAATCCGCTCGGCATCAAGGGTTGCGGTGAGGCCGGCGCCATCGGCGCCTCTGCGGCCGTGATCAATGCGATCACGGACGCGATCGGCAAGAACAATCTGGAAATGCCCGCAACCCCTGACCGGGTGTGGCGCACGATCCACGCGGCTTAAGGAGAGGAACGAAGATGTACCAGACCGTTTATCATCGCGCGTCCTCGGTCGACGAAGCCGTCGCCCTGTTCTCCAAGAGCAGCGAAGCAAAGTTTCTCGCCGGCGGCCAGACGCTGCTGCCGGTGATGAAGCAGCGCCTCGCCAGCCCGACCGACGTCATCGACCTCGGCAAGATCAAGGAGCTGCAGGGCGTCGAGCTCTCGGGCGACGTGCTGACCATCAAGGCCGGCACGACCTATTTCGACATCATGCAGAATGCCGATGTGAAGAAGGCGACCCCCGCAATCGCCTATCTCACCTCGGTGCTCGGCGACCCCGCCGTGCGCTATCGCGGCACGATCGGCGGCTCGATCGCCAACAACGATCCCGCGGCGGATTTTCCCGCCGCGCTGCTCGCGCTCGGCGCCACCGTGAAGACCAACAAGCGCTCGATCACGGCGGATGACTTCTTCCAGGGCCTGTTCACGACGGCGCTGGAAGACGGCGAGCTCATCACCGCCGTGTCGTTCCCGGTTCCGGCGAAGGCTGGCTACGAAAAGATGCGCCACCCGGCGTCTCGCTTCGCGCTGACCGGCGTGTTCGTCGCACAGACGAAGTCGGGCGAGGTTCGGGTTGCCGCCACCGGCGCCTCGCAAAGCGGCGTGATGCGGGTCCCGGCCATCGAAACGGCGCTGAAGGCGAATTGGTCACCTTCGGCGATCGACAGCGTGAGCATTTCGGCGAGCAATCTGCTGGCCGACATCCACGGCACGGCGGAGTACCGCGCCAACCTGATCAAGGTGATGGCGCAGCGCGCGGTGGCTGCCGCACGCTGATCATCGCGCCTTAGCGCCTCAACACAAATCTTCCGCGGCGCGCACTTCGGTGCGCGCCGTTTTTATTTGGCCGTGCGGATGAAAAGCGCTTGCCTCGCTGGCGTGAAGGCGAGAAAAGTTAATCAGCCAATTAACTCGCCCACAGAGGAATGTCCGAGGCGATTGCCGAACAATCGGCATCCGCCCGCGACCCGAGGAAACAACAATTGCTCGACAAATCAGCCCCCACCTCCTCCGTTCGCACCTCCGGCCCGCTCGCAGGCTTCCGCATCGTCGAATTCGCCGGCATCGGACCAGGCCCTTTTGCCTGCATGATGCTGGCTGACATGGGTGCCGATGTCGTCACGCTCGATCGGATCGGCGCCAGGAAGAACATGAAGTCGGTCGCGGGCCGCGGCCGCAAGGTGATCGAGCTTGACCTCAAGGACAAGGCGGCGATCGCGGAAGTGCTCGACCTGCTCGCGAATGCCGATGCGCTGGTCGAGGGTTTCCGTCCCGGTGTGATGGAGCGGCTCGGTCTCGGGCCTGACGTGGTGCTCGCACGCAATCCGAAGCTGGTCTACGGCCGCATGACCGGCTGGGGCCAGCAAGGCCCGCTCGCCAATGCCGCCGGCCATGACATCAACTACATCTCCATCACCGGCGCGCTCGCCGCAATCGGCACCAAGGAAGCGCCGGTGCCGCCGCTCAATTTGGTCGGCGATTTCGGCGGCGGCGCGCTCTACCTCGTCGTCGGCGTGCTTGCGGCGCTGCTGGAAGCCTCGCGGTCAGGCAAGGGGCAGGTCGTCGATGCCGCGATGTGCGACGGCGCGGCATCGCTGATGTCTTTTTTCTTCGACATGACCACGCTCGGCCGCTGGACCGAAGGCCGCAATGAGAACTTCCTCGACGGCGGCGCGCATTTCTACGGCGTCTACGAATGCGCCTGCGGCCATTTCGTCTCGATCGGCTCGATCGAGCCGCAGTTCTACGCGCTGCTGCGCGAGCACGCCGGCCTGACCGACGCCGATTTCGATGCGCAGATGGACCGCAAGGCCTGGCCCGCGCTGAAGGAAAAACTCAAGACAGTGTTCAAGAGCAAGACGCGCGAGGACTGGTGCAAGATCATGGAAGGCACCGACATCTGCTTTGCGCCGGTGCTGACCATGTCGGAAGCGACCGAGCATCCGCACATGGTCGCCCGCAACGTCTTCGTCGAACGCCACGGCGTGAAGCAGCCGGCGCCGGCGCCGCGCTTTTCGCGGACGCCGTCAGCGGTGCGCGAGCCGGAGGGCGCGGAGATCGGCTCGGTGACGAAGGCGTGGGCGGGGCGTTAGACCCTCACCGTTACAACAACCTCCGCTGTCGTCCCGGCGAAGGCCGGGACCCATAACCACAGGGAGTGGTTTGGCGAAGGCTCGGAGTTCGGTACCCTCACCGATCAGATCGATAAATCACGCAGTATGGGGCCCGGCCTTCGCCGGGACGACGCCTGTTTTGATGGGGCAGTGTACGTAAAGCGCGTGCTTACGCCGCATCCACCTTCAGCACCCCGCGCCGGATCTGGTCCTCCTCGATCGATTCGAATAGGGCCTTGAAATTGCCTTCGCCAAAACCGTCGTCGCCCTTGCGCTGGATGAACTCGAAGAAGATCGGGCCGATCGCGTTGGCCGAGAAGATCTGCAGCAGCACCTTGGTCTGGCCGCCGTCGACCACGCCTTCGCCGTCGATCAGGATGCCGTTGGCCTGAAGCCGCGCGACGTCCTCACCATGCTTGGGCAGGCGCGCGTCGATCCGCTCGAAATAGGTCTTGGGCGGCGCCGGCATGAAAGGCAGGCCGGCTTCGCGCAGGCCTTCGATGGTGCGGTGGATGTCACGGCAGCCGCAGGCGATGTGCTGGATGCCTTCGCCGCGATAGATATTGAGATATTCCTCGATCTGGCCGGAATCGCCGGCGTCCTCGTTGATCGGAATCCGGATCTTGCCGTCGGGGCTCGTCAGCGCCCGCGAGAACAGGCCCGAGGCGCGGCCCTCGATGTCGAAGAAGCGGATCTGGCGGAAGTTGAAGAGCTTCTCGTAGAAGCCGGTCCACACGTCCATGCGGCCGCGATGGACGTTATGGGTGAGGTGATCGAGATAGAACAGGCCGGCGCCGGCGGGACGGGGATCGCGCGCACCCAGCCATTCGAACTCGCTGTCATAGGGCGAACCTTTGGCGCCATAGCGATCGACGAAATAGAGCAGGCTGCCGCCGATGCCCTTGATCGCGGGGACGTCGAGCGTCTTCTGCGCGGATGACACATCGGCAGGTTCGGCACCGAGCGATATCGCGCGGTCATAGGCCGCCTTCGCATCGACGACGCGAAACGCCATCGACGGCGCGCAGGGCCCGTGCGCGGCGACGAAATCGTGACCGTGGGTGCCGGGCTCCTCGTTGACGAGATAGTTGATGTCACCCTGGCGATAGACCGTGATCTTCTTCGTTCTGTGGCGCGCGACGGGCGCATAGCCCATTAGCTTGAACAGGGCGTGCAGCTGTTCCGGATCGGGATGCGCATATTCGACGAACTCGAACCCGTCGGTGCCCATCGGATTGTCGGCGCTGATCGTGGCCGGCGGTGCATCGTGCGGAAACGGACCCATGGTGCTCTCCCAAATTACTGCCATGAACTATCCTTCATGGCGCATGCAATGAGCGTGCAAATGGGACGTCATTTGGCTATTCTGCGCACGATCTGTGCATAGAATGGGACAATTCCGCATGACTTTGGTGGATGCCTTCGACCTCAAGATCCTGGGCGCGCTCCAGGACGACGGCCGCCTCACCAACCAGGAACTGGCCGACATCGCAGGGCTCTCGGCCTCGCAATGCTCGCGCCGGCGGATGCGGCTGGAGGAGGAGAAGGTGATCGCGGGCTACCACGCCGATCTCTCCAGCGAGGCCCTTGGCTTCGGCGTGATCGCCTTTATCCAGGTGACGCTGGCGACCCACTCACCGGACAACTCGAAACGCTTCCGAACGCTGGTCAATCGAATCGACGAGATCCAGGAGGCCTATTCGCTGACCGGCGACGCCGACTATGTGTTGAAAGCCGTCCTGCGCGACCTGAAGGGTCTCTCCACTCTCGTCAACGACGTGCTGATGCCGCACCAGAGTATCGCCCATGTGCGCTCATCGATCGTGCTCGACAGGCTGAAGGAAAGCACGCGTCTGCCGCTGAAAGAAATCAAACCCGGCTGAAATCGAGGGAAATCCGGCATTCGCGCTCCGCGCGCGATCTGCGATGATCCCGGCAATCTGCGGAGACTGAGCCATGGCCCTCCAGCTTCGACCGAACTGCGAATATTGCGACCGCGACCTGCCGCCGAACGCGACGGACGCGCGGATCTGCTCCTATGAATGCACCTTCTGTGCGGACTGCGTGGAGACGAAACTCTCCAACGTCTGCCCGAACTGCGGCGGCGGTTTTGCGCCGCGCCCGATCAGGCCAACGCAGCAATGGCGACCGGGCGTGTGCACGAGCAACCAGACGCCGTCGGACAAGCGGGTGCATCTGAAGTACAGCCTGGAGGACGTCGCGGCGCATTGCGCGCGGATACGCGACGTCGCGCCGGAGAAGCGGTAGGCTCTCACCACGTCATTGCGAGGAGCCCTTGCGACGAAGCAATCCAGACTGCCGCTGCGGAAAGACCCTGGATTGCTTCGCTTCGCTCGCAATGACGGAGGATGTGGATAGAGTGTCCCATCACTCCCCTGCCATTACTCCGCCGCCAGAATCGTCCCTTCAACCTCGCCGAAGCCGACGCGATAACCGTCGCCCTGACACCAGCCGCGCATGACGAGGCTGTCGCCGTCTTCCAGGAATGACCGCTTGATGCCGCCGGGCAATTCGACCGGCTCGGTGCCGTTCCAGCTGATCTCCAGCAGACTGCCGCGCTGGTTCTTCTCCGGGCCGGAGATCGTACCGCTCCCCAAGAGATCTCCGACATTCATGGCGCAGCCGGAGGAGGCGTGGTGCATCAGTTGCTGCACCGACGACCAGTACATGTACTTGAAATTGGTGCGGCTGATGCCGGCAGGCGCGTTGGCGCCGGCGGCGCGCAAGGAGACGTCGAGTTCGAGATCGTAGTTTTGCGGCTTGCCCTGCTTGAGATAATCGAGCGGCACCGGCTCCTGCTCCGGCCCGTTCAGGCGAAACGGCTCCAGCGCCTCGCGCGTCACTATCCATGGGCTGATCGAGGTCGCGAACGCCTTGGCGAGGAACGGGCCAAGCGGCACATATTCCCATTGCTGGATATCGCGCGCGCTCCAATCGTTGAGCAGCACGAAGCCGAAGATCATCTCCTCGGCCTGTTGCTCAGTGAGCATGCCGCCCATCGGCGAAGGCTGCCCGATCACGACACCCATCTCCAGCTCGAAATCGAGCCGCTTGCACGGCGCGAAGCTCGGCGCCTCCACATTCGGCGGCTTCAGCTGCCCGCGCGGACGCTTCACCTTGGTGCCGGACACGACGACGGTGGAGGCGCGGCCGTTATAGCCGATCGGCATGTGCAGCCAGTTCGGCTGCAGCGCATTGTCCTTGCCACGGAACATCACGCCGACATTGGTGGCGTGTTCTTTCGACGAATAGAAATCGGTGTAGCCGGAGACCGCGAACGGCAGATGTAATTTTCGGTCGCGTATCGGCACCAGAGCCTGCTTGCGCAGCTGTTCATTGTCGCGCAGCTCGGGATGATCGGCGCGCAACAGCTCGCTGATCCGCGCCCGCGTCTTCGCCCAGACCTTTGGCCCCAGCGCCATGAAAGCATTGAGCGACGGCGTCGAGAACACGCCGAGCGGCCCGACATCGAGCCGCGAATCCTGCTCGAGCTCCCAGAGATCGAGCACATAGTTGCCGATCGCAACTCCGACGCGCGGCGTCGGATTGTTCGCGGTCGAGAACACGCCGTAAGGCAGGTTCTGGATCGGGAAGTCGGAGGCCGGATCGACGTCGATGAAGGAGCGGAGGCTGGGGTCGTTGGGGTGTGTCGTCACTGTCGGCCCGGTCCTTTCTTCCTTCTCCCCTTGCGGGAGAAGGTGGCGCGAAGCGCCGGATGAGGGGTTCTATCCGCGAGTCGAAATGAGAGAGGTTCAGTCGCGGAGACAGACCCCTCACCCGTCTCGCCGCTACGCGGCGAGCCACCCTCTCCCGCAAGGGGAGAGGGCAAGAACGCTACGGCTTGCTCGGATCGAACCGCTTCTCGAGGCCATTCCAGCAATCCGCGTAGTCGTCCTGCAATGTCGCGGAATTCGCGGCGTGCGCGGTGACGCGCTGCGCGTAGCGGGTCTCGAACATGAAGGCCATGGTGCCGGTCAGCTTGACCGGCTTCAGCTCGCCGTTGCTGGCGTGCTCGAAGGCATCGCGATCGGGGCCGTGCGGCAGCATGCAATTGTGCAGGCTCATGCCGCCCGGCACGAAACCTTGCGGCTTGGCGTCGTAGACGCCGTAGATCAGGCCCATGAACTCGCTCATGATGTTCATGTGATACCACGGCGGGCGAAAGGTGTTGTCGGCGACCATCCAGCGCTCGGGGAAGATCACGAAGTCGATATTCGCCGTGCCCGCGGTCTCCGACGGCGAGGTCAGCACGGTGAAGATCGAGGGATCGGGATGATCGAAGCCGATCGCGCCGACCGGCGAGAAGCTGCGCAGATCATATTTGTACGGCGCATAATTGCCGTGCCAGGCGACGACGTCGATCGGCGAATGCGGCAGCGTGGTCTTGAACAGAGCGCCACCCCATTTCACGAACAACTCGGTCGGCGAGTCCTTGTCCTCGTAGTAGGCGACCGGCGTCAGGAAGTCGCGGGCATTGGCAAGGCAATTGGCGCCGATCGGCCCCCGCTCCGGCAGCGTGAAGGCGCCGCCGTAATTTTCGCAGAGATAGCCGCGCGCCGGTCCGCTCGGAATCTCCACCCGGAACTTGACGCCGCGTGGGATCACCACGATCTCGCCGGGCTCGGCGTCGATGCGACCGAACTCGGTGACGATGCGAAGATTGCCCTGCTGCAGCACGAACATCAGCTCGCCGTCGGCATTGTAGAAGTGCTGGTCCACCATTGACCTGGTGATGAGATAGACGTGGGCCGCCATGCCGGCCTGGGTGTTGACGTCGCCGGCGGTGGTCATGGTCTGCACGCCCTGAAGGAAAGTCATGTCCTCCTTCGGGATCGGCGCCGGATCCCAGCGCAGTTGCGCGATCGGCAGATCGTTTTCATGGCACGGTGCCGAACGCCACAGGCCGCCGTCGGCCTTCTCGAACCGGCCCGAATGTTTCACCGACGGTCGAATGCGATAGAGCCAGGAGCGCTCGTTGCTGCCGCGCGGCGCGGTGAAGGGAGAGCCGGAGAGCTGCTCGGCATAGAGGCCGTAGGCACAGCGCTGCGGCGAGTTGCGCCCGATCGGCAGCGCGCCCGGCAGCGCCTCGGTCTCAAAACTGTTGCCGAAGCCGGACATGTAGCCCGGCGTGACCTGGGCCGTACTGCGAATGATCTGATCGGGCGAGGTATTGATGTTCATGATGATCCTCCTCCTTGCAGGGCGGCCCACATCTCCTGGTCGCGCTTGTCGGTCCAGATGACGGGGTCGTCGATCCCCGACGCCTCGTCATAGGCGCGCGACACGTTGAACGGCAGACAGTGCTCGTAGATGGCGAAGCTTTGGAATTTCGGATCCATGACCTCGCGCGTCGCGGCCATCGATTCCTTCAGCGTGCGTCCCTTGGCGACAGAGATTTCGGCGGCGCCGTAGAGCGAGGTGACGAAGTCGCGCGTCATCGCGATGGCTTCGCGCACCGTGGCGACGCCCTTCAACGCATCGCCGCGGCCCGGCGCGATCGCCTTGGGATTGAAGTTGCGGATCTCGTTCAGCGTCAGCGGCCATTCGCGCAAATGCGCGTCGCCGCAATAGCAGGCCGAGTGGTATTCAATCAGGTCGCCGGAGAACATCACCTCTGCATCGGGCACCCAGGCGACGATGTCGCCGGAGGTGTGGCCGGCGCCAAGCTGCATCAGGCGCACCTCGCGCTTGCCGAGATAGATCGACATCTCGCCTTCGAAGGTCAGCGTCGGCCAGGTCAGGCCGGGAATGCTCGATGCGTCCTGAAACAGGCGCGGGAAGCGGCCATACTCGGAATCCCAATCCTGCTGGCCACGCTCCTCGATCAGGCGATGGGTCTCCTGCGAGGCGACGATGCCCTGCGCCTTGTAGGCGGAGGCACCGAGCACCCGCACGGCGTGATAATGCGACAGCACGACATATTTGATCGGCTTGTCGGTGACGGTACGGACGCGCTCGATCACCTTGTTGGCCATCGCCGGCGTCGACTGCGCGTCGAACACCAGGCAGCCGTCGTCGCCGACGATGATCGCGGTGTTCGGATCGCCCTCCGCGGTGAAGGCGTAGAGATCGGGGCCGATCTCGGAGAAGGTGATCTTCTTCTCGGCGAGATCGCCGGTGGATGCGAAGTTCTTCGCCATCAGTTTGTCCTTCAAGTCACTGGGTTATTGTTGTTGCTGCTGCTGCTGCTGGCCGTCGATCATGCGGCGCTTCGCGAGCAGGATCGCCTCCCGCAGCACGTCGATATCGCCGATATGGTTGGCAAGGATCAGCACCAGCGCCGCGTCGAAGTCCGCGCTCTGCTCGTCGGTGAAGCCACGATGCGCCTCCACGATGGCGCGAAAGGCGTCGTCGGGCCGCGCGAAATTGGAGCTGGTCGAGAGCGACATGCGAATCCTCAATTCAATTCAAGCCTTGCGCCTGCGACAGCGCTGCCGCGACGCCAGCGCGCGTCGGGTGGCGGAAGCGCGCCGCAACGTAGCCGTCCGGCCTGAGTAGGTAGGCTGAGCCTGGCTCCGCATCATAGCGCTTTGCGGTGAGCCCCGCCGGATCTGCGAGCCCGCCCTCACTGCCGATTCGGATATCCTTCACGCCTTCGGGCGCATCGATCGCCGCGCCATTGCTGAACGACAGCAACGTGAAGTCTGTTCCACCCTTGCGGAACGCATCGGTCAAATAGGCTTGCTCGCCCGCGCGCGTCGTAACGGGAGCATCGAGCATCGAGCAACCCGGGAGCGGGCCACCGCGCCACGCATCCGCATCGGGCGATGACAGCGGCGAGTCATAGCTGCATGGCACCGAGAGCCGCCCGCCATTGACCATGCGCTTGCCGAACTCCGTTTCCTTGGCGAGCGACAGCACCGCCTTGCGCAGCCGCGCTTCCTGATGCGAGTTCGGTGCCATGAAATCGGTCGAGCGGGTGGATTCGCGGATGTTCTCGTCGGCCGCCCCGCTGCGCTCGACATGATAGCTCTCGAGCAGGCTCGCGGGTGAGGCGCCGCGCAGGACGCGGTCGAGCTTCCAGGAGAGGTTTTCGGCGTCCTCGAGTCCCGAATTGGCACCGCGCGCGCCGAACGGCGAGACCTGGTGCGCGGAATCGCCTGCAAATATCACGCGGCCATGGACGAAGCGGTCCATCCGCCGGCACTGGAACTTGTAGAGCGAGATCCACTCGAACTCGAACTTGTCGTGGCCGAGCATGCGCGCAATCCGCGGCCGCACGTTCTCGGGCTTCTTCTCGACGATTGGATCGGCATAGCGATTGAGCTGGAGGTCGATGCGCCAGACATCGTCAGGCTGTCGGTGCAACAACGCCGAACGCCCCGCATGAAACGGCGGGTCGAACCAGAACCAGCGCTCGGTCGGGAATTCCGCGGTCATCTTGACGTCGGCGATCAGGAACTGGTCCTCGAACACCTGTCCCGCGAAATCGGCGCCCACCATCTGCCGCAGCGAAGAGCGCGCGCCGTCGCAGGCGACGACATATTGCGCGTGCAGGCGATAGGCGCCCTCCGGCGTCTCGATCGTCAACGCAACGGAATCGTTGCGGCTCTCAAGCGCCGTCACCTTGTTGCGCCAGCGCAAATTGATCTCGGGCAGATCGCTGATGCGGTCGACCAGATAGGCTTCGGCATAATATTGCTGGAGATTGATGAAGGCCGGCCGCTTGTGACCGTCGTCCGGCAGCAGATTGAACTGGTAGAGCTGCTGCTCGCCGTGGAAGATGCGGCCGACGCTCCAGACCACGCCTTTGTCGACCATGCGGTCGCCGACGCCGAGCCGGTCCCAATATTCCAGCGAGCGTTTCGAGAAGCAGATCGCGCGGGAGCCCTCTCCGATGCGGTCGGCGTCATCCAGAAGAACGACGCGCTGGCCGCGCTGGGCAAGGTCGATCGCTAGCGAAAGCCCGACCGGGCCCGCGCCGACGACCACCACGGGATGCTCGGCCGCGCTCTGGCCGGGGCGATCCTGATCGGGGTGGCGGCGATAGCCGAACTGGGTTTTGGCCTGATGCGTATTGGCCTGCGCCATGCGCTAACCTCGGCTCTGGTCAGAAGAGGACTGATCTGGTAGATAGTCTCACGTGCAACTATTTTGGACCGGAGCCGGCCGGCCGTCAACTGGAATTCGGAGCGCTCTCCTTGGCGAGGACATCCAGCGACATCGCGCTGAAGACCCGCGAGGCCGATGAGGCTTCAGCGCGGCCAAAAACACGGCTCGACCTGTTCAGGTTCGTGCCGTTCCGCCTCAACCGTCTCGCGGCGGAGGTCAGCGCCGCGCTCTCGGTCGAATATCAGGAACGTCACGGCCTCGACATCCCGGCCTGGCGCGTGATCGCGACGCTCGGCTTCCGCAACGATGCCTGCAGCGCGCAGTACGTCGCGCAATGCACCCGCACGCACAAATCCACCATCAGCCGCGCGGTGACCACGTTGCTGCACCAGGATTTGATCGAGCGCGTCGAGAACGAAGCCGATCGCCGCGAATTCCGCCTGCGACTGACAAGGAAAGGCCGCACGCTCTACGAGGAGCTGTTTCCGCAATTGCTGCGGCGGGAAGACGAGATCCTCGCCTGCCTCTCCTCGCAGGAGCGCAAACAGCTATCGACGCTGCTCGGCAAGATCGAGCAGAGCCTCAATTTGATCCAGACCAGCGAAGAGGCGGACGCCAAGCAGGCGTATTGACCGCTCCCCGCGTGGTGCCAGGCCCTCATCCCGAGGAGCGCGGAACGCGCGTCTCGAAGGATGAAGGCCGAGTTGTAGCAGCCGGGCCTGCATGGTTCGAGACGGCGCTTCGCGCCTCCTCACCATGAGGATCACTTCGCAAACGATCGCGACGGCGGCAAATGCAGCGCCCAGACATCGCCCTCGCCGCCGGCGCGCGGATAGATCTCCGTCACGATCGGATCATGGCCGGGAATGAACCGGTCGGGATGGCCGGCGAGACGCTCGATCGTCTCCCAGCCAACCGCCATGTCGCCGACATTGTAGACGATCGGGAATGGGCTCCGGCGCTGCAGATTGGCGTAATAATGCGCGGCATCGGACGCCAGCACCACGGGCCCGCGCGCGGTCTCGACCCTCACCACCTGCAAGCCGTCCGAATGGCCGCCGACGCGGTGCACGGTGACGCCGGGCGCGACCTCGCCGTCGCCGGAATAGAAATTGACGCGCTCGCCATAGACATGGCGGACCATCTGGGTGACGTGCTCGACCGAGAACGGATGTCGCAGCAGTCCGTTGCACATACAGCGCCCCGTCGCGTAGGCCATCTCGCGCTCCTGGATATGGAAGCGCGCGTTCGGGAAGCGGTCGAGATTGCCGGCATGGTCGTAATGCAGATGCGTCACGATGATGTCGCGAATGCTCGCTGCCGCGACACCAAAGCGCTCCAGTGCGTCGACCGGATTGAGCGTCAGCTTGCGGGCCCGCGCGGACGCTTCCTCGGCATTGAAGCCGGTATCGACCAGGATGTCGCGGCCGTTGCCGCGGATCAGCCAGACGAAATAGTCGAGGTCCTGCGCCGCGCTGTCATGCGGGTCGGGCGCGAGGAAGTTCATATTGGGCGTGCGCGGCGACATCGTCGCATAGCGCAGGGCGTAGATTTCGTAGGCGTTTCCCATGGTTTTGATCTTGCTCTTTTTGTGGATGCACCTTCAGGGCGATCAATCGCACCAAGCCATCGTCCGCCGCAAAGGTCAAACACCGGAGGTTGCGAAGGAGGCCCATCCGCAATGTGAGACCAATCACATTCTAGCCGCCATGGCTGCCCTAACATGCAGCCGCAATGACAACCAGAATGCACCGCGTGCAATCGTGACCGCCCGTTTATTCCCCCCGCAACATGCCCATGCGTCGCGGTCAATTGTCGCGATAGCGCCGAATCTGCAAGCGGTTGACGCCCTCCTTCCCCGGTTTGATAATGCACATTGCGTAAGTTAAGGTCGCCGCGGCGCAAGCTGGAAACGGCGCCTTTTTGGCTGGATCGCGCTAATTATGAAAATTCGCTTGTTTTTCGTTCTGTCCTTGCTCGTGTCGCTCATCCCGACCGCTCCGTCACTTGCGGCCGGCGATCGCTTTGCGCTGGTCATCGGCAATGCCAAATATCCGGATGCCGACGCTCCCCTGAAGGAACCGCTCAACGACGCGCGCGACGTCGCCGACGAGCTCAAGCGCGACGGCTTTTCCGTCGAGACCGGTGAGAACCTGACCGGCGACGGCATGCGCCGCGCCTTCGACAAGCTCTACGGCAAGATCAAGCCGGGGTCGGTGGCCCTGGTGTTCTTCAGCGGCTTCGGCATCCAGTCCGCGAGGCAGAGTTACCTGCTGCCGATCGACGCGCAGATCTGGACCGAATCCGACGTTCGCCGCGACGGCATCAGCCTCGAAACCGTGCTCGGCGAGCTCAACACCCGCGGCGCCGGTGTCAAGATCGCACTGGTCGATGCCTCCCGGCGCAACCCGTTCGAGCGCCGGTTCCGCAGCTTCTCGGCCGGCCTCACCCCCGTCATCGCGCCGAACGGCACGCTGGTGATGTATTCGGCGGCGCTGGCCTCGGTGGTTTCGGACGTCGGCGGCGAGCACAGCCTGTTCGTTCAGGAACTCCTCAAGGAAATCCGCGTCCCCGACCTGATGGCCGAGGAGACGCTGAACCGCACCAAGATGGGCGTCACCCGCGCCTCGCGGGGCGAGCAGGTGCCGTGGATCTCCTCGTCGCTGGCCGAGGATTTCTCGTTCATTCCGGGGGCCGGCGGGTCGCGCCCGACAACGACGCCGCCACCCCCGCCTCCCGCTCCGCCGCCGGTGGTCGCCAACAACCCGCCGCCGGCTCCGCCCGCGCCACCGCCACCTGTGCTGCCGAAACCGGCCGACACAGTGGCTGCGCCCGCACCGTCACCGAAGCCGCAGGTCGAGGCTGCCTTGCCGCCGGCACCGCCGCCGCCACCGCCTGTGTTGCCGGCCGATCCCGTCACCGCTCCGAGCATGGAGAGCGGGCCGAGTGCGGCCGCCCTGGCCGAGGACCCCACCATCAAGGGGCTGACCGCCAAGATCGCGGCCAATCCGGACGACGTGAACGCGCTTTACCGGCGCGGCCAGGTCTATGCCAGCAAGGGCGCATACAGCTTGGCCATCAAGGATTTTGACGAGACGCTCCGGATCAACCCGAAGGACGTCGAGGCGCTGAACAACCGCTGCTGGACCCGCACCGTGGTCGGCGACCTCCAGGGCGCGCTGAAGGATTGCAACGAGGCCCTGCGGCTGCGGCCGAACTTCGTCGACGCGCTGGACAGCCGGGGGCTCGTCAATCTGAAATCGGGGGCGGTCAAGAACGCCATCGCCGATTTCGAGGCCGCCCTGAGGATCAATCCGCGCCTGACCTCCTCGCTGTTCGGACGCGGGATCGCCAAGCAGCGCAACGGCTCGGCCCAGGAAGGTGCGCTCGACATCGCCAATGCCAAGGCGATGGATCCGAACATTGTTCAGGAATTCGCAAGCTACGGAGTGCGTTGATATTTTTTTGGATCGAGGCCGATGTGCCTCGAACCCACGACGGCCCGGCGAAGACTAATTGAACGGATGCCGCAGGCTGCCTTTTCGGGGGGCTAATTGCGGGGATTTTGGAACCGCGCCAGCTGGCTGCGCAGGAGGGACTGGCTATGAGATTGGCTGCAAAGGGACTTACCGCAATCCTGTCCATCATCACCGTCGGCGCCGCACTGTCGCTGACGATCCCGCTGGCATTCGCGGGCGACGACGGCAACAGCAAGAACGTCACCGAGGACGAGATCGTCCGCGCGCTGGCGCCGCCGCCGAAGAAGCCGCTGACCCGCGGCCTCTCGATCGCTCCGCAAGCCGAACCCGCACCGAGTGCGACGGAGACCAAGCTGATCCAGTCCGTGCGCGGCCGCTCGACACGCTCGCTGTCGTCGACCGAGCGTGAAGAAATCGCGTCGGCGGCCAAGGACAAGCCGAACATCGATCTGGAAATCACGTTCGACTACAACTCGGCCAATATCAGCGCCAAATCGCTTGCCTCGGTCCAGGCGCTCGGCCGCGCGCTGACCAGCCCCGAACTGAAGGGCTCGACCTTCGTGGTCGCCGGCCACACCGACGCCGCCGGCGGCGAGAGCTACAACCAGGATCTGTCGGAGCGCCGCGCGGATTCGATCAAGCGCTACCTGGTCGACAAATACAGCATCTCCGCGACCGACCTCGTCACCGTGGGCTACGGCAAGAGCAAGCTGAAGGACCCGGCCCAGCCGATGGCGGAGGTCAATCGTCGCGTGCAGGTCGTCAACATGGAAAACAAGACCACCGCATCGAAGTGAGCACGACGTAATCCTTTGAAGTGACAAGTCGTGATGTGGTGTAAAGTCTCGCTTCCAGCGCGCGTCCCGCAGGCTTGCGGGACGTTGCTTTATTTCAGGGAAACGCTCTCCATGGGCCGCGCGCGGATGGCCGTGAGCCAGGCCAGGACGATCCGGCGATGAACCTCTCCCAATATCTCAAGCCGGCCGGAACGGTGGTCTTCGTCGTCGCGCTCGGCGTCGGCTATTATCTGTTCGAGCACCGGCATCGCGCCGAGCCCAAGGAAACGCCGAGCGAGGCGCTGGTCATCGTGACCAAGTCGACCAATGCCTGCTTCTCGGACCTGGTCCGGGTGACCGGCTTCTTCGTGCCGCGCCGCGAAGCCGTGGTGGTCGCCGACCAGGAGGGATCCAGGGTTACCGACCTCTTCGTCACCGAGGGCACCCTCGTCACGGACAATCAGGAGCTGGCGCGCCTGACCGCCCCGCCCCAGATCCCGGGCCAGCCGCAGCGGCCCGGCCCGCAAGGACCGGTTTCACTGAAGGCCTCTGCGCCGGGTCTCGTCACCGAGGTCCGCACCATCGTCGGCGCGCCGGCCTCGCCGCAGGCCGGCCCGATGTTCCGTATCGCCGTCAACAACGAGATCGAGCTGGACGCGCAGGTCCCGGCGGTGCACATGGCCAAGCTCAGCTCCGGCGCGACCGTGCGCATCAGCCGCGACGACGCGCCCGATCTGATCGGGCGGGTCAGGCTGGTCGCGCCCGAAATCGATCGCGCCACCCAACTCGGCCGCGTGCGCATCAGCGTCACCAACAATCCCTCGCTGAAAGTCGGCGTGTTCGCCCGCGCCTCGATCGACGCCAAGCGAAGCTGCGGCGTCGCGGTTCCCAAGACCGCGATCGACCATCTCACCGTGCAGGTCGTCAAGGGCAACATTGTCGAGACGCGCAAGGTACGGGTCGGGCTGTCGTCGGACAGCGCGACGGAAATTCTGGAAGGCCTCAACGTCGGCGAAATCGTCGTGGCCGACGCCGGCTCTTCGCTGCATGACGGCGACCAGATCAAGACCATGTTCGCCGATGAACTCGATCGCACGCGGGTACGCTGATGGCTCTCAATATCTCGGCATGGTCGATCCGCAATCCGCTGCCGTCGGTCGTTTTTTCCATCATCCTCCTGATCCTCGGCTGGGTGTCCTTCACCAAGCTCGCGGTGACGCGGCTACCCTCGGCCGACATTCCCGTGATCTCGGTTGCGGTATCGCAGTTCGGCGCGGCACCCGCCGAGCTCGAATCCCAGGTCACCAAGACGGTTGAAGACGCCGTCTCCGGTGTCGAAGGCGTCAGGCACATCACCTCGCAGATCACCGACGGCCTGTCGGTGACGACCATCCAGTTCGCCCTGGAAACCAACACCGACCGCGCGCTCAACGACGTCAAGGACGCCGTGACGCGCGTGCGCTCCAACCTGCCGCAGAACGTCACCGAGCCGCTGATCCAGCGCGTCGACGTCATCGGCCTGCCGATCGTCACCTACGCCGCGATCTCGCCCGGCAAGACGCCGGAGCAGCTCTCCTATTTCGTCGACGACGTGGTCAAGCGCGCGCTGCAGGGCGTGCGCGGCGTCGCCCAGGTCGAGCGCATCGGCGGTGTCGAGCGCGAGATCCTGGTCTCGCTCGATCCCGACCGCCTGCAGTCGATGGGGCTGACGGCCGTCAACGTCAGCCAGAGCCTGCGCGGCACCAATGTCGACGTCGCCGGCGGCCGCGCCGAGATCGGCAAGAACGACCAGGCGATCCGCACCCTCGCCGGCGCCAAGACGCTGAGCGACCTCGCCGGCACCATGATTCCGCTGTTCGGCGGCGGCGAGGTCCGGCTCGACGATCTCGGCACCGTGACCGACACCATCGCAGACCGCCGCACCTTCGCCCGCTTCAACGGCGAGCCGATCGTCGCGCTCGGCATCAAGCGCTCCAAGGGTGCCAGCGACGTGAAGGTCGCCGAGGCCGTGCAGAAGCGCATCGACACGCTCAAGGCCACCTATCCCGACGTCGACCTGAAGGTGATCGATACCTCGGTCGAATATACCAACGGCAATTACCACGCGGCGATCTCGACCTTGTTCGAAGGCGCCATCCTCGCCGTCGTCATCGTGCTGTTGTTCCTGCGCGACCTGCGCGCCACCATCATCGCCGCGATCTCGCTGCCGTTGTCGATCTTCCCGGCGTTCTGGGCGATGGACCTGCTCGGCTTCTCGCTCAACCTCGTCAGCTTCCTCGCCATCACGCTGTCGACAGGTATTCTGGTCGACGACGCCATCGTCGAGATCGAGAACATCGTCAGGCACATGAACATGGGCAAATCGCCCTATCGTGCCGCCTTGGAAGCCGCCGACGAGATCGGCCTCGCGGTGATCGCGATCTCGCTGACGATCATCGCGATCTTCGCACCCGCGAGCTTCATGTCAGGCATCGCCGGACAGTTCTTCAAGCAGTTCGGCATCACCGTCTCGGTACAGGTGTTCTTCTCGCTGCTCGCGGCGCGCTTCGTCACGCCGGTGCTCGCCGCCTACTTCCTCAAACATGGCAATCACCAAGAGCCGCCGCCCGGCCGCGTGCTGCGGTCCTATCACAGGCTCGTGGCCTGGTCGGTGAAGCACTATTTCATCACGGTGCTGGCCGGCTTCGGCGTCTTCGCCGCCTCGATCTGGAGCATCACGCTGCTGCCGCAGGGTTTCCTGCCGGCGCAGGACAGCTCGCGCTCGCTGGTTGCCCTCGAGCTGCCGCCGGGCACCCAGCTCGCCTACACCGAAAAAGTCACCGAGGACATCGTGGCGCGCCTGCGCAAGCGACCCGAGGTGAAGAGCATCTTCGTCGACGGAGGCCGCGTTCCACCGGGGACCCAGGAAGTCCGGCGCGCCGCCTTGATCATCAACTACACGCCCAAGGACAGCCGCGACATCACCCAGCGCGAGCTCGAATTCTCGATCAGCCAGGAGCTGGAGAACATTCCGGACATCCGCTTCTGGTTCCTCGACGAGAACGGCCTGCGCGCCATCTCGCTGGTCGTGACCGGCGCGGACGCCAACATCGTCAACAACGTCGCCAGCGAACTCGCGACGCAGATGAAGCGGATTCCGACCATCTCCAACGTGATCTCGGAAACCACGCTGGAGCGGCCCGAGCTGCGCGTCGAACCGCGCGCCGATCTCGCCGCACGGCTCGGCGTGTCGACCGAAAGCCTGTCGCAGACCATCCGCGTCGCCACTATCGGCGACGTCGGCCCCGCGCTCGCCAAGTTCGACGTCGGCGATCGTCTGGTGCCGATCCGCGTGCAGCTCGAGGATGCCGCGCGCGGCAATCTGAAGACGCTCGAACAGTTGCGCGTGCCGCTCGGCGAGCACGGCGAGAAGGGCGGCGTGCCGCTCTCCGTCATCGCCGACGTCAAGCTCGACCAGGGCCCGACCAGCATCAACCGTTACGATCGCGAGCGACAGGCGACCGTCGCGGCCGATCTCGTCGGCTCCGCGGCGCTCGGCGACGCCACCAAGAAGATCTACGACCTGCCGGTCATGAAGAGCCGGCCGAAGGGCGTGAAGGTCTCCCCCTCGGGCGATGCCGAAAGCCTGAACGAACTGTCCGAAGGCTTTGCCACCGCGATCACGGCGGGCCTGATGATGGTCTACGCCGTGCTGGTGCTGCTGTTCGGCACGTTCCTGCAGCCGATCACCATTCTGTTCTCGTTGCCGCTCTCGATCGGCGGCGCGATCGCGGCCCTGCTGATCACCGGCAAGCAGCTCACGACACCGGTGTGGATCGGCATCCTGATGCTGATGGGCATCGTCACCAAGAATGCGATCATGCTGGTGGAATTCGCCATCGAGTCCATTCACGCCGGCACACCGCGCGAAGAAGCCATGATCGACGCGGGCATGAAACGCGCACGCCCGATCGTGATGACCACGATCGCGATGGCCGCCGGCATGATGCCGAGCGCGCTCGCGGTCGGCGCGGGCGGCGAGTTCCGCTCGCCGATGGCGCTTGCGGTGATCGGCGGCCTGATCTTCTCGACCATCCTCTCGCTGGTATTCGTGCCCGCGATGTTCATGGTGATGGACGATCTCGGTGCCCTGATCTGGCGCTTCGGCAAGCGGCTGGTCGTGCACAGCGAAGATGCGGAGGACGCCGGTCATCACGGAGCGGCGCCGGCGGGAGCCGCACCAGCGCCGAAGAGCATCGTGCACCCTGCGGCGGAGTAGCTCCTGAAAAGGCTGGGCAGAAGCGGGCTGGCACAAGTCGGTCGCGCGCGTTAGCTTACGACATGGTTTTTGCGCGTATCACGATGGATCCAGCCCTCTGCACTGGCAAAGCCTGCATTCGCGGGCTGCGGTTTCCAGTCGCACGATTGCTCGGCCTGCTGGCAGTCGGCGAAACGCGCGAATCCATCCTCGATGACTACCCGTATCTGGAACGCGAAGATATTGATGAGGCGTTGCGATATGCCGCCTCCCTCGCAGAGGACACAGCCGCCGATCTGCCTCGTACCTTCCAAGCGAAGTGAGTTGCTCGATTTACTCGTTCCGCGCGATCGCCGTCAGCTTGGTCATGTTCCGCAGCAGGATGCGGCCGCGCTGGAGATCGAGGATCGCTTCCTTGCGCCAGGCCTGAAGCTGGCGGTTGACGCTCTCGCGGGCGGCGCCGACGAAGACGCCGAGTTGCTCCTGCGAGATGTGCACCTCCGAGCCGAAATCGGCGGCGAGCGCGCAGAGGCGCCGCGCGAGGCGAACCGGCAGCGGCTGGAGCATGGACTCTTCCATGCGCTCGCTCTGCCAGCGGATGCGCTGGCACAGCAGCGCGATGATCTTGATCCCGACCTTCGGCTCGCGTTCGAGGAAGGCGAGAAAGTCTTCGCGCCGCAGCACGAACAGCTCGCTGGCTTCGCCCGCGGTCGCGTCCGCAGTGCGGCTCTGGCCGTCCAGCACCGCAACCTCGCCGAACAGGTCGCCGGGCCCCATGAAGTTCAGCGTCAGGCGGCTGCCGTCGGAGGCGCCGGTCTCGATACGGACCTGGCCTCGGCGCACGCCGAACAGCGCATCGCCCGCGTCGCCCTTCTGGAATAGCACCTCGCCATTCCCCAGATGCTGGGTGTGGCAGAGATTTGCCAGCCGCTGGAGCTCGTCTGCGCCGAGATCGGCGAACATCGCATTCATCTTGAGGATGACCGCAAATTCGGCCTGCTTGCTCATTTCAATGTCCTTGTGAATTTCGTTGGCAAATCGCTTGGAACCATCAACATCAGGATCGCGTAAAACCGCGCCGGGGAAGTGTGCCATAAGTCACATAACTTTGCAGCACCCCCAGACTATTTTTACGCGCTTGGAGCCGCTTCCCGTCCGGGGATAAACTCAGGCGCAAAGGACGAGTGCAAATGACGGTCATCTGCCGGATTCGACGCCGATCGTCCGTCGCAGGAAAGTCGACATGAGAGCCGTGAAATTCGCCGGCGCGGCGGTGGCCGCCGTCGTCATCGTGATCGCACTCCTGCTGGTGGTCGGGATCCCCTCGGGCTTCCTGACCTCGACGATTGCCTCGCGGGTCGAGAGCGCGAGCGGCTACCGTCTGTCGATCGACGGCACGACCAGAATCAGCCTGTGGCCGACGCTGAACGTGACGCTGAACGACCTCACGCTGCAGGACCCCAAGGACCGCAGCGGCATCACGCGCCTGACCATCGACAGCGTGCAGGCCGACATGTCGCTCTCGAGCGTCTGGTCGGGCCGTCCGAAGATCAGCGAGCTCGTCGTCACCCATCCCGTGCTCTACCAGCCGCTGCTGCGTGAGCGCCTGCCGAATGCCGGCGGCACCTCGAAGCCGGTCGCGCTCGATACCGACGGCGCCGCCATCGACCGCGTTAAGATCAGCGATGGCGAGGTCGCATTCGCGCGCGCGCGGGATCGCGTCGAGAGTCGCATCAGCGCCATCAATGCCGATGCAACCGTCGGCCGCGACCGCAAGATCAACATCACCGGCACCGCACGGGTCGGCGAGCATCCGACCAAGTTCGACATCAAGGCCACCACGCCGGCGCCGCCGGCCGACCGGCCGACCATTCCGGTGGATTTCGCCATCGACATGCCGGACGTGCTGAAGTCCCGGCTCGCGGGTCATGCCGAGATGCGGCTGAGCGGCGATGTCGTGATGATCAATGGCCTGAATGGCACGCTCGGCGATGGCGCGTTCAACGGCTGGGCCTCGGTCGATATCGCGAGCAAGCCTCTGGTCAAGGTCGATCTCGACTTCCAGCGGCTCGCGATTCCGCTGGCGAAATCGCCGGAAGGCGCGTCCGGGCAGCCCTGGAGCGATGCGCCGATCGACGTGTCCGGGCTGAACTATGTCGATGCGCAAATCAGGATCTCCGCGCATGAGGCGGTGATCGGCGATGCGCGCCTCGCGCCGCTGGCGGTCGATGCAAAACTCGCCGGCGGCGTGCTGAAGGCGGGCAGCGCCAATCTCGGCGCCTATGGCGGCCAGGTCTCGGGCGAATTGATCCTGGATGCGACCAGCGGCGCGCCGAGCTTTGCCATGCATTCCGACCTCGCCGGCGTGCGTGCGCTGCCGCTGCTGCAGGGCCTTGCCGAATTCGACCGGATCGACGGCAAGCTGCAGGCCAAGCTCGCGCTGCGCAGCGCCGGCACCAGCCAGCGCGCGCTGATGGCGAACATGCAGGGCACGGCCTTCGTCAATTTCCAGGACGGCGCCATTCGCGGCATCAACGTCGCGCAGATGATCCGCTCGCTGACCTCGGGCACGTTGTCCGGCTGGCAGGCAAACCAGGACAACAGCCGGGAGCAGAGCACGGATTTGTCGCAGCTCTCGGCGTCGTTCCGTATCGACAAGGGCCAGGCGGTGACGACCGATCTCAACCTGACCGGACCGCTGGTCCGCGTGACCGGCGCCGGCACGATCGCACTCGACACCAAGATGATGGGCTTTCGCGTCGAGCCGAAGCTGGTGATGACGACCGAAGGCCAGGGCCGCGCCGCCGAGCCGGTCGGCTTCGGCATCCCCGTGATGATCCAGGGCACCTGGTCGCAGCCGCGGATCTATCCCGACATGGCCGGCATGCTGGACAATCCGGACGCCGCCTATGCCAAGCTGCGCGAGATGGGCAAGGGACTGTTCGGCGCTGATGGGGCCGGGCTCGGCAATATATTGGGCAGCCTTGGCCTCGGGGGAGCTACCGCGCCTGCTGGCGGCAATGCGGCCGGCAATGCCAATCCGCAAACCCAGCAGCCGGGACAGAACAATTTGCTCGGCGGCCCTCTGGGCGAGGCGCTCGGCAATCTGATCCAGCAGGGACTTTCCGGTGGTGCGGGAAACAGCACTGGGACCGCCGCCGGCACCGGCACTGCCACCGGCCGCAGCCGCAGCCTGCCTGCCGCGCCATCCACCCTGATGCCGCAAGCCTCGCCGGCGCCCTCCGGCCTGGAGGACCCGCCGGCGGCGCAGCAGGACAGCCAGCCGATGAATGACGTGCTGCGGCAGCTCTTTAATCGATGATTGCAGGACCAAAGCGCTGGACTCCAAGCCCTCCCTTGCCAAGCCATCCCCTTACATCGGCTTGCCCGGGGGCGGCTTCCCCCAAACGGATGAGACCGCGACAATTCACCATGCTTCCGCCTGCCCCAACGTCCAAGTCAGGTAACCAAGACGGGTAACCACGCCGGCTGCCCGGCCGGTTCTTGACCAGTCCCTTCACAGTCCATTGGACCAAATTGTGCTAGAAGGCTCGCAGGGTCCGTGCGGCCCGTAGCGCCGGCGCCGATGGCGGCGCGGGAGGATCGGGATGGCAGGAGCGAACGACAAGACACGGTTTCTGCGCGAGGGTCTGTTCGCCAAATACGTCGTCTCTCTCGTCGGCCTGGTCGTGTTCGTGCTCGCCGTCAACGGCGCGATGGAGAGCTGGATCTCCTACCGCGCCACCAAGACACAGCTGACCGACGGTCTCGAGGACAAGGCGCAGGCTGCCGCGCGACGGATCGAGCAGTCGATCTCCGAGCTCGAGCGCCAGATCAGCTGGGTGACGCGGGCGAGCCAGGACACGCTCGAGAAGCGCCGCGCCGACTACGCCCAGCTTCTGCACCAGGTCTCGGTCGTCAACCAGCTGTTCCAGCTCAACGGCGACGGCCGCGAGGTGCTTCGCGTCTCGCGCCAGTCGACCACGACCGGCAGCAATGCCGACCTTTCCCGCGACATGCGCTTCACCGACACCGTCGCCCGCGGCGTCAGCTACGCGCCGGCCTGGTTCTCCGACCGGACGCCGTTCATGTCGATCTCGGTGGCGCATTCCGGTTTCAATGCCGGCGTCACCGTGGCCGAGCTCGACCTCAGCTTTCTCGCCGAGTACCTCTCCGACGCCCAGGTCGGCAAGGCGGCCTTCGCCTATGTGGTCGATCCGCGCGGCCGCGTGCTGGCGACGTCCTCGAAGGGGCCCGAAGTCGGCAAGGACCTGTCGAAGCTGCCGCAGGTTGCGGCCGCGGTCGCGCCGGGCCACGCGCCCGACAATTCGGGCACCGACTTCAACGGCCATGCGGTGATGAGCGCGGCGAGCACCGTGCCGAAGCTCGGCTGGAGCGTGATGTTCGAGCAGCCGACCACGCAGGCCCTGATGCCGATCCGCGACCAACTGGTGCGCATCGCGCTGCTGATCGGCATGGGCCTGCTGGTCGCGATCCTCGCCGGCACGCTGCTCGCCCGCCGCATGATCATCCCGATCACGGCGCTGCGCGACGGCGCGCACAAGCTCGGCGAGGGCGATTTCAGCCATCGCATCGAGGTGCACACCTCGGACGAGCTGGAAGATCTCGCCGGCCAGTTCAATCGCATGGCCGGCCAGATTCAGGAAACCTATTCGGACCTGGAAACCAAGGTCGAGGAGCGCACCCGCGATCTCGCGCAGTCGATCAACGAGCTCAAGGTGCTGGAAGAAGTCGGCCGCGCGGTCGCTGCCTCGCTCGATCTCAACGCTGTGCTGCCGACGATCGCCGCGCGCGCGATCGAGATCACCCATGCCGACGCGGTGCTGATCTACGGCTATGACGCGCAGACGCGCCGCTTCAATCTGGTCGAGGCCAACGGCATCGACAAATCCGCCGACGGCGCCCATGTCACCATCGACGAAGGCCAGGATATTTTGAGCGATGCGGCCGGGAGCGGCGAGCCGATCGCGATTGCCGATCTCGACCAGGCCTCCGAGCAGCCGCTGCGCGACGTCGCGATCGAGGCCGGCTTCCATTCGGTGCTGGTGGTGCCGCTGGTGGACCAGCAGGGTACGCTCGGCTCGCTGGTGGTCTTGCGCCGCGCCAGCGGCGAGTTCGCCCCCAGCATCATCGGCCTGATGCGGACCTTCGCCAACCAGGCCGTGCTGGCGATGCGCAATGCGCGGCTGTTCACCGAGGTCGATCACAAGGGTCGCGAGCTCGCGGCTGCGCACGAAACCGTGCAGGAGCAGGCCGCCAAGCTCCAGGAGCAGACCGAGCAGCTGCGCAACTGGAACCGCTCGCTGGAAGAGCGTGTCGAGAAACAACTCGGCGAGATCGGCCGCATCAAGCGGCTCGAACGTTTCCTCGCGCCGCAAGTCGCGCAGCTGATCGCCTCGTCCGACGGCCACGACGCGCTGCTCGACAGCCACCGCCGCGAGGTCACCGTCGTGTTCTGCGATTTGCGCGGCTTCACCTCGTTCACGGAGGCGACCGAGCCGGAAGAGGCGATGAACGTGCTGCGCGAATATCACGCCGCGCTCGGCGAGCTGATCCACCGCTATGAAGGCACGCTCGACCGCTTTGCCGGCGACGGCGTGATGATCCTGTTCAACGCGCCCATTCAGTTCACCGACCATACCAAGCGCGCGGTGAAGATGGCGGTCGAGATGCGCGATGTGATTGGCCAATTGACCGAGAAATGGAAGAACCGCGGCCACTCGCTCGGCTTCGGCGTCGGCGTCGCCATGGGCTACGCCACGCTCGGCCAGATCGGCTTCGAGCAGCGGCTCGAATATGCCGCGATCGGCAGCGTCACCAATCTCTCCTCCCGCCTCTGCGACGAAGCCAAGGCCGGCCAGGTCGTCGTCAGCCGCCGCGTCTACGGCATGGTCGAGCCCTGGGTCGAAGCCCGCGCCCTCGACGATCTCGTGCTCAAGGGCTTCAACCACCCCGTGCTCGCGATGGAGATCCTGTCGTGGCGCGAGGAGGTGGAGAACGTGGTGGATGCCGCCGCGGCAAGGCGGCGCGGCTAGCCAAAACAAAAAACTGCGAAAACAACCCCATGCACAGTAGCCGGGGCGTGCGAGATCAATGACTTACGCGGGCACGGAATTGGCTCGAAGCGGTTTGACTCGTCGGGCAAAACACCGGCAGGATGGCATCATCCCCACGAACCACATCCCTCCTCCCCGCGACTAACGATCGCCTCCGCGTCGAGGCTTTCGAATGGAGTCGACCTGTGGTGCTCGCCTTGCCTTCGCGTGCGTATGATTTGCAGATGCTGGATCGTCCGGCCTATCGTGAACGCGATCATGGCTGGGTTTACGGCCTGCCGCCGGGCATCAGCAGCGAGCAATGGCCGCTCGATCCCGTCACCGGTTTTCCGCTGATGCACGGCTTCACGCTAGAACTGCCGGAGGATTATCGCGTGCATGGCGAGGACATCGTCGCGGTGTCGTTCTTCGCGACCGCGCCCGATCACAATGACGGCGGGGCGCCTGACGATCCCGAGATTCGCGAGGCGGTGCAGGCGCGGCCCTCGCATCCGCGGCTTTCGCGCAT
Source organism: Bradyrhizobium sp. MOS002 (assembly GCF_003020115.1). GTDB lineage: Bacteria > Pseudomonadota > Alphaproteobacteria > Rhizobiales > Xanthobacteraceae > Bradyrhizobium. The sequence continues at coordinate 2,244 of NZ_PYFX01000002.1, read as the reverse complement.
GACCGACATTCTCGACTATGAATATGCCGCGCTGCTGCTGACCAAGCGCGAGTACGAGGGCGCGTTCGCGACGCCGCCCGCGCCGCTTCCGCTTGCGACGGCTGAGCGGCCGCGCTGGCTCGATGTCGGCGGCGCCAGCGCTTTCTTCGAGAGCGCCGCGCCTTACGCGAAGAAGATGTTCGCCAGCCCTCCGCGGGCCGATCTGGCGGAGAACCTCGCGATCGGCTTGATGCCGCGTGCGAGCGATCCCAACGCCGGCAAGGGCCCGCAGGACGAGCACACACGCCAAAATCCGCCGAGCGGCTATCAGCCCTATTACTATTACGTCGGCGGCGTGCAGAGCCGCGACAATTTCCGCCTGCACGATTGGAGCAAGGACCACGCCCACAATCATCTCGGCGGCACCATGCGGCCATGCCAGGCGGTGCCGGAGATGAGCCCGTTCTACATCGAGTTCGAGGAATATTTCGGCGGCTACAATTTCGGCGGCGGCAACGCACAGCTCGACTTCAAGGACATGAAGTTCGACTGGGCTTGCGGGTGATCACACCCCGCGCTTCGGCCCGATCGCCTCGAACCCCGCCTTCTGCTCGTCGCTCAGGTCCGCCTCGAAATCGTCGAGCGCGTCAGTGACGCCGTTCACCGCCTGCAGCATCGTCTCCAGCCGCGCCTTCACGGCGGTGAGGCGTGCCTGTGGTGTCGGTGCTGCCTGTGACGGACAGGCGCTGAGCGTCTCCATCGTGCGCAGCGTGGTGTCCTGAAGCACGTCGAGGCGGGCGCGGGCGGTGTCGTCGAGCTTGAGGGTGGAGGCGATCTCGGCCGCGGGCCATTGCTGCTGAATGAGCTGCTCGTATTGGCGCTGCAGCTTCTCGTCATAGCGGGGATCGCTGTCCGCCTGGCAGGCCGATGCCGCCTGGGGATTCTTTTGCTGGATCGCCGCGAGCGCGGCACGCCGGTCCTTGGCCAGGCCATCGAGCTTGGCCTTCTGGTCGTCGTCGAGGAGATCGACGAATTTTGCCAGCGCAGGTGCGACGGCGTCCGTGGCCTTGATCATGGCTTCGATGCGCTCGCGCATCAGGCCGAGCCGCTCCGTGGCCGTCGCGGGGACCTGCGTTGGACAGGCGGCGCGGATGGTGTCGCGCGCGGAGAGCCAGGCGGTCGCGAGCTCGTCGAGCGCTGTGCGCTGCAATTCATTCGATTGCACGATAGCGGCGATGCGATCGACCGGCAGGCCGCCCGTGTCGCTGGCGTCGCAGACAGTCTCCGCGGTCGGGACTCTGCGTCCGCGCCTGCTTTGCGGCGCGGTGTAGGCGGCAAGCTCGGTGGCCGCATAGGGCGCGAAGATCGCGGCATAGATATCGCCATAGCCATAGAGCGAGAGGCTGGTCGTATCGCCGAGGATGATAGCGCTGGTGAGGTCGTCATGCGCGAACGGCCAGAACACCGGGCCGACCCAGCCATAGCTGCCGTCGGGGTGGCGCCACCATCCCTGCGGACGGCGGCCGTCACGCCAGCCCGACAGCGCGCCTTGCGCCGTCATCGCCGCACGCAGCATGTAAGGATTGGCCGGCTGGCCTCGTTCAACACCGCGAGGATCTTGCGACCGCAACGCTGCGGAGCGGTATCGGCCGCCCCGCACCGCCATGCGGGCATGGCGCAAGCGCGACATGCCGATCACGTGTCCGACGGCAAAGCGCGCGACACCGAGCGGGCCGCCGCGCAAGCCGAACTGCGCCTCGGCGCGACTTGGCAACAGCACCGCCAAAATCACGAGGGTTGCGCCGGTCAACGCCAGCCCCAGTCGCGGCCCCTTGCGTGATCTCGACATGACCACTGACCTGTCCACCTTGGCCCTCCTCCGGCGCCAAGCGCGCATCGCGTCGCATCAGCATGACGCGCGAGGGAACCAAATGTTCCGGAAGCGCACAGGGCAAAGCGTCGCGGGACTGCGGAGCCGCAACTGGCTGCGTCTTCGCGGAGAGAGCTCCTCCCGCTCCACGTAAGGACGGACGCGTTATCGCATGACGTCTCGGCGGCGCCTGAGCGAGCGCCTCGTCCTTCGAGACGACCGCTTCGCGGCCTCCTCAGGATGAGGCTCAGCTGCATCCATCTGGGTTGAAATGTGCTGCCGCACACTCATTCCTCATCCTGAGAGCCTGACTCAAAAAGCGTAGACGTCTTCAAGGTCTGGCCAAGCGGCGAGTTAAGAGCCTCAGATGGGCAGCGAGTAGCCAGGCGAGCTCG
>NZ_PYFX01000019.1 GCF_003020115.1 Bradyrhizobium sp. MOS002 | reverse complement strand
TCCTGGCCTACAATCTGACCCGGGTTATGAACATCGTTGGGACCAAGCCGTTGATGGCCGCGATCGTGGCCTGACGCTAAACGGTGCGGCTTTCTCCCGGCTTCCCCGAATGGAGTTTTTACACGACCAAGACCCGAAGCAGACTTCGCGACGGCTCCAAGAAAAATTGCGACTCTCGATGAACAGACTACTTTGAGATATCTTCGTTCTGCAAATCCCGCAGCAAGAGAGACTCATGACAGGCGATGCAGCACAGGGCGATCGGGGCGGGGGCGTGCCGGCTGGACCACGGAAATACTATACCCTCAATATCGACTTCAAGATCGCCAGTCTGACCCCAATGCGAAACTGGGTGAACCAGAATGAACAAATGAAGGGCTATCATCCGGACGCAAGAGAACCCTTCTGCGGATTGCAATTCTCCGAACCGCCGCGGATCAAATTTGACCGAAAAGGCAGGCGCGGCGCGTTGCCGGATGCAGACACCAGCGGGCTCTCCGCGACCTGGCTGGTCTCGGATCGCCTGAAGGGGCTGCTGGAGCAGATTGATCCGGAAGCTTTTGTCTTTCAGCGGGCGGAGGTGGACTACAGCAACTTTTCCGAGCCCGGCCCGGGCTACTGGTTCTGCTACTTCATGCGGGAGCTTGACTGTGTAGATGAAGAGCATTCGGTCATTCGCTATTTCGACCATGTTCCGGGCATCAAGGCCTATGACGCGCTGCTCGACATCAAGATGCGGCCGGAAGTGGTGGGTTCGGCCCATGCGTTCCGGCTAAAACACGACCACAGCAGATCGATCGTCGATGATGTCATCGTCGCAGCCGTGAAGGTCGAGAAAATCCGGGGCTTCGAGTTCAAGCCGATTCAGCGGGGCCAAGGGCTAGCTAAGTGAGAGTCAGCTTCTGGCCGATTTTGTTGCAAAAGTCGGTTGAGACAAGTCACGAAGAGTGATTCCGTTGTGCTGACGCGAATCTCGGTGAGGTCGATCCATGATGGGCCGTCTGAAGAGTGACCAAGGTCAACTGTTCTACGAGTTTCATCTTGGCAACGTCGTTCCTGAAGATCATCTGGTGCGGAAGATCGATGCTGCTCTCGATCTGTCCTGGCTTCGCGGTGAACTAGCATCTCACTATTCGTCGATGGGGCGCCCGTCGATTGATCCGGAACTGATGATCCGGATGCTGGTCGTGGGATATGTCTTTGCGATCCGCTCGGAACGGCTGATCTGCCGTGAAGTGCAGGTGAACCTCGCCTATCGCTGGTTCTGCAAGCTCGGTATCGAGGACGCTGTCCCGGATCATTCGGCGTTCTCGCGCGCCCGCAACGAGCGCTTCCGCGATGGAGATGTTCTCCGCCGCGTGTTCGAACGGATTGTCGAGGCATGCATTGCCGCCGGTCTGGTTGGTGGCGAAGGATTTGCAGTCGACGCGAGCCTGATCGCGGCTGACGCGAACAAGCAGCGCTCGATCGCCGGTCAGGACTGGCGGAGGGATCGCGATCCGGCCAGGTCTAGCCGCGCGGTGAAGGAGTATTTGGCAACCCTCGACGATCCGGCGTGGGGCGCCGCCAGCGATGTCGTCCCGAAGTTTGTCTCGCCATCCGATCCGGCAGCGCAGTGGACCGGCGCTCACAAAGGGCCGGCATTCTTCGCGTACTCCGACAACTATCTCATCAACGTGAAGTTCGGCGTCATCGTTGATGTCGAGGCCTCCCGCGCCATTCGCCAGGCCGAGGTCGGTGCAGCAAAGACCATGATCGAACGAACCGAGGAGCGCTTCGGTCTCAAGCCAGAGCGACTTGTCGGGGATACCGCTTACGGAGCGGCTCCGATGCTGAACTGGCTGGTCGAGGAGAAGGGCATCGCGCCGCATATCCCTGTGTTCGATAAGTCGAAGCGGGATGATGGCACCTTCTCGCGGAGCGACTTTCGATATGATCCGACCGGGGACATTTACCACTGCCCGGGTGGTAAGCGGCTTGGGACGAGCGGTACCGTGCACGAGGGCAAGACCCTTCTGTATCGTGCAAGCAAGCTCGACTGCGATGTATGCCCGCTCAAACCGCAGTGCTGCCCAAAGGAACCATCCCGAGACGTTGCCCGGTCGTTCGCTGGCACCGAGGGCTTCGAGCTCTCTCGGCGTCAGCGCAAGAAGATCGAGATGAGGTTCGCACACTTGAAGCGCATCCTGAAGCTTGGTCGGCTCCGATTGCGCGGACCGCAAGGTGCTCAGGATGAGTTTGTTCCAGCCGCCATCGCCCAGAATCTGAGGCGGTTTGCATCGCTGGTCGCACGACCGCCACCGGCTCAGGCTCTGCGCATCGCGTAGCGTAGCGTCGAAGTTGCGTAAAATGCGTCAGGGCCAGCGCTTCAGAGCGCGGCTCAACGAAAGGCCCAACGGCTAAATCCATTGCAGCCGACTTTTGCAACAAAATCGGCCCGTAGCTGACTTGCCGTCCGCAGCCGGTCGAGGGCCGCTTGTGACCCCACGGCGGACATCACGGCGGCAGCAGGCTGCACCATCCACAGTTCGAGTGGTGGATACAAGTTGACGAAAATCTAGTTGAGATAAGAAGCTCGAATATCGGGTGTACTTTCGGCCAATCGACAATCGGATACACTTCTTGATCAGCTGCATTCCGCCTTTCGACGTTAAAGTGCTTTTCAGTTCGGAGAGCTCGCCCCCGTTAATGAGCGCTGCCATGGATGCGCCATTACGGGAGCGCGGACTCGCGTCGTGGCGCGGGCCAGCAACAAGCTTAAGAGAGCGGCCACAACGAACGGAGTCATTGGCAGGCAGATCAGGATGCCCATGGGCCGGGCGACCAGTGGCAAGATGAAGCCTACGCCCAGGGCAAGGCGTTCCCAAGAGCGGAAGCCTTCGTGACCCTCTGAGCCGGCGCGCAGCAGCACAGCTAGCGGAACGGCCAGCACCGTCAGGTCGTAGTCCAACAAGAACGGCGTGGTTAGCAGGGTGGCGCAGACAAAAGCCGCTCCCAGTAGGGTCGCCTCCGCTTGGCGAATTCGCCACAAGATAGCGACTGCGCCGATCGCGGCGGCGGCTTGCAGGAACCAAGCGAGCATAAGTGGCGCGCCTATCAGCCGGGCACCAGCGAAGACGCTTTGCATCTTGGCGTAGCCTATGAGGTCCTGCTCCAAGGTCTGGCCGGCGATCGACGAGGTGGCTATGAACTGGCTCCATGCCGCCGAGCCGAACGCCAGCCAAGACAAGGCGCTCAGACCGATGGCGGTGGTAGCGGCAGCGGCCAAGCCGCGCCCGTTGCGGGTAAGGATCAGGAAGACTGGGGCTAGTACCGCTAGGTGCGGCTTGATGATTAGCGCCCCAATCAGCACACCGCTAAGCCACGGATGCCTGCGGTTGCACGAAATTGCGCCGCCGAGTAGAGCCGCAGTGAGGAAGCCGTTTTGACCGTGGCCGGCGTTCACGAGCACAGCAGGGAAGGCTAGGATCGGCAGCAAACCAAAGCTCGGTCCCAACCAGGCTCTGGCCATCGCGGTATAAGCCGCACCGGTGACAATCAGCCACAGCAGCAGTGCGATCGGATAGTCCAGCATAGCAAGAGGAAGACATGCCAGCAGAAACGGTGGCGGATAGAAGAAGGCAGCATAGCCGGCTTGGGTGCCGAACCGGGCGACTTGAGCCGCGCCGTGCGCGTCCATCCGCCAAGCCGCGTCTGGCCTCTGCTCCAGGGCAAGCTGCGAGGCAGTCCAGAAACTTGCGAAGTCGGTGCCCAACGCCTTGCCGGACGGGTCCAATCCTCGGTGCGACAAGCTCACATAGGCCGCCGCGACGAAGGCGGAAATGACCGCTAGAATTACCAAGTAGGCATGAGCGCGTCGAGCGTTAAGCCAGTCGGCATCCCTTAATGCGTGAGCAAGATTTGACATGCCTGAGATAAGCTAAGATACCTTAAAGGCGAGTTTCTGCTAGATACCGACCGATGAGAGGCGTTTTTCGGCGCGACTTCCGCTTTTGCCTAAGCCGAAGAGCGGTTCAGTCTTCGTAATGTCCGCTCGGTGCTAAACCGGCCTCCGAGCTGCGCTTGCTTTGCGAGCCGCCTTGACCACCCTCAGACCTTCGGCCGCCGAGCCCGAGTTCGCCTTTGAAACCGACCCTAGCGTGACCAGAGTCACAGACCGGCCACTTGCCTTCCGGCAGCCTGCGAATCTGCTCATATTGTGATTTGGGGCTCCAAGTGGGCACGCTTCGGTTTTTGATTTTATTGGTTTTTGCGATTTCGCTAGGCCCCGCTCCGGCGCAGGCCGAGCGGCGCGTTGCGCTGGTCATCGGCAACTCAGCTTACAAGAGCGTGCCGCGGTTGGCTACCCCGTGAACGACGCCACGCTTGTCGGGAGTATGTTCAAGAAGGCCGGCTTCGAAATTGTCGATACCAAACTCGATCTGAGCGTCGTCGACAGCCTTTGACCTATAGCAGTCTTACAGCGCCTAGTTCCCATTTCTGGCAATCCTTAAGAAGCCAAGCCCCACGATAAGGAACACCGGCACGACTGTGAAAAAGGTAGTTAGCGAGATGAGACTAGGATACGTGAAAAGTACGTGCAGAAAGCGACAATGATCAGCGCCGCAGCCGAGGTTACAACCAGCAATCCCTGCGTAATGCCATTCATTGCTTGTATGCGACGCCTTTTGACCGTTAGCCGTTGTTCAGCATGCCGCTCTCGCCTTCATCAACACGAAGAGGTGGGAGCCTGCGGCGATTACCGAGAAAATGACTATTCCCAACTGAACGCCGTGCACGCGCTGCGCGCGTATGTCGAAGGCAACCAAATAAACAGCCGAACAGCCGCCATGAAGGCGACCATTCCGCACATCATGATCCATTTTGAGGCGTACCACGTCGGCTCTCCGTTACGATCCCACTGCATTGCAACGCGTTCGCGCTCGATGCGTGATGCAAAGTAGAGGTTGAGCGTGACGACTAGCGCGAGAGCCAGACCAAAAACGTAATCTGCGGATAACATAGTTGCGCTTCCCCAAAACAAGCTTAGCGCGGAGACGAAATCGCAATCTATGCTTGTTTTCGTGGATGTGCTCGCGTCCCCTTTCGGTATGGTTGCCAGCAGGTTGACCCGTCACTTGAGGTCCGGTTGTGGCCCTTGGCGGACGTGTGAAACGAACTTGAACGAGGAACGCTATGGACGCGCGCGCCATTTACCGCAGTTGCACAATGCGGCTCCTGTTGAGGCTAAGGGGGGCACAACGATGGACAGCATAGCGTCTCAGAGCCCAATGGATTTGACACGTCGGGCAAAACACTGGCAGAATAGCATCATTGAAGATCACCCCGCGCGGAGCAATCTGCCGCGGGCTTTTTATTTGCGGAGACTCGTCATTTAACAAACTGATTTCCAATGACCAAATTTAGGAGGAGGACTGAGCTGCATCTTCCCGTCGCTCAGCACGTGGCCAGTGAAGGTTTCAAGGCACCAACGCTGGGCGATATCGAAACCCTGGCACGCGCCAAAACCGAAGCCGCACTCAACGTGCTTGCTGCCATCATGTTTAGAGAGACAGCGAATGCTTTCGCGCGGGTGGCCGCCGCAAACGCTATTCTCGATCGTGGGTGGGGCAAGCCGGTGCAGCCCTTGGCTACGGACGCACGGCCGCGCGAATTGCTGCAACGGATCGAACGCATCATCGTACATCCGGATCATCCATCGATTGTCAACAATGAGACCAGCGGGCTTCGTAAGCCTCGCATCGTCTTGTCTTCAAGCGAGGAATTGCAATGAAAACACGTTCGACATCGATTCCAGTGGAGCCTGAAAATATGCATCCCCAGCAAGAGAACGCGGCTCTGATCGAGTTACCTCAATGGATGCGCGATGCGCTATCCCATCAGCCAGCCCCCACGCCACCACAGCAAGCCGGCACGTCGATGAGCCCGCGCACGGTGAACGCGCGAATATTCGAATGTTGAGCCGCGTTTCTTCGTGCCCGACCTGAAACTAGTCTGAAGCCGCCCCGAACCACCTCGTCATCGCGTCCGCAAGTCCGCGTTGGCTCTCGTCTCCCACCCACGCCACATGCCCGTCGGGCCGCACAAGCACGGTTCTGGGCGCAGCGACATGTCCGATGGATGGAAGCTGCCACGGGCCCTCGCACTCGGCGTCGATGCGATCGAGGCGATCTGCCCAGGGCGCGGTGTCGAAGCCGCCTGTTTTGCCGAAATCGAGCAGCAAGCCGCGCGCGCCGTGCAGCAAGGCGAAGAGCCTCAGCGGCCGGCCGTCGACCATCAAATCGAGATCGGGCATGCGGCGTCCGAGCAGCGCGTGTCCTTGGCCGAGATCATATTGCACGTCAAGCCCGCTCATCATCGCGCCAAAACGCTGGCGCGGCGCGTCCATCGCGAGCAGTTCGGCGACGATTTCGCGCGCGGCCTTGAGGCCGTCCTCGTTGCGGCGGAGCAGGGCGATCTGCGCCAAGGTGTTGCGCAAGGTCCACGCGGCGACGGGATGGCGCTCGGCATGGTAGGTGTCGAGCAGGCTGTCGGGCGACAGGCCCTTGACCACTTGCGCGAGCTTCCAGCCGAGATTGACGGCGTCCTGCACGCCGATGTTGAGGCCTTGTCCGCCCACGGAGTGATGGATATGCGCGGCATCGCCGGCGAGCAGCACGCGTCCCTTGCGATAAGACTCGGCCTGCCGTGCCGCATCGGTGAAGCGGGAGATCCAGGACGGGTTGTGGAGACCGAAGTCGGTGCCGTACGCCGCGACGAGGGCTTCGCTGAGATCGCGCGCGCCGGGCGGGCCGGTGCGATCGAGCGTCGCTTCCGTCACGACCACCAGCACGCGCCCGCTCTCGGTCTTGCTGAGGCCGTGAAAGCCGAGCGCGTCGTGGCGCAGGCCCCATGCGGGCTCGCCTCGCATCTCGACTTCGGCCATGAGGTTGCTCAGCGTCGGACCTGTGCCTGCGAAGTCGATGCCGGCGGCCTTGCGCACCAGGCTGCGGCCGCCGTCACAGCCGACCAGATAATTCGCGCGCAAGGTCTCGCCGCCGGACAGCGTCACGTCGATGCCGGTTTCGTCCTGCGCAAAGCCGGTCACGTCGCGGTTTCGATAGATCGGCACCGCGAGCTCGCTGACCCAGTCGGCCAGGATGCGCTCGATGTGGCTCTGCCGCAGGGCGAGCCCGTAAGCGTGCCGGGTAGGGAGGTCGCTGATGTCGAGCCTGGTCCAGGCGAAGCCTGCGAGCTGGGTGATCTGTCCTTCGCGCAGGAAACGATCCGCGACGCCGCGTTGATCGAGGATCTCGATGCTGCGCGCGTGCAGGCCGCCGGCGCGCGTGCCTGTTAGCTCCTGGTCGGCGCGCCGCTCGACCACGGCGACGTCGACATGCGCAAGCGCGAGCTCCGCGGCCAGCATCAACCCGGTCGGGCCACCGCCGGCGATCACCACCGCGTGGTCATGTGCGTGGCGAGCGCCGGCCCGTGTGGTGTGGCCCTGCGGCCGGGACGTCGGAAGCAATATGGGCATGTGATGATCCCTCGAGTCCGGATGGTGTTCGGGTCGAGGGTTCTACGGCAGGGGCAGGGGCTTGAAGCAAGCCCGTCGCACACCATATATCTGAGTGGGGAGAGGGAAATCCTGTGTCCGCGTTCGCCGCGTTGACACGTCGGACGAAACATCGGCATAAGCCATCATCGAAAAGAGCTTGGTTCAACCCGCGCGGACGCGATCCGACGCGGGTTTTGTTTTGGGTTTTGGCTTTCCGACGTTTGGGCTTGCGACCTTCAGCAGATGCCGGTGGTCCGCTGCATGGTGCTGGCCAGTTCCTCGAACGAGAACGGCTTTCTGATCATGGGAAGGCCGTCGCGCCGGGGTTCGCGCCCCGACAATTGCAGGATCTTTAGTTCCGGGCGGTCCCGCCTGGCCAGCTCGGCGAGTTCATGACCGTCCATGCCGGGCATGTTGATGTCGGTGATGAGGATGGAGATGTTCTGGTTCTGCGCGAGCCTGTCGAGCGCATCCGGGCCGCTGTTGGCGCTGATGACTTCGCAACCGAGATCTTCCAGCATGTGCACGAGGACGTCCAGCACGCTGGGATCGTCGTCAACTACCAGTATAGTATGGCTCATCGCAGCAATCTTCCTCCTGAAGGAATAAACGCGCGCGCCTCGAGATAAGTTCCGGCACGTCGTGGTCGAATAAGAGATGTTCGACATGTCGCGCAAAGCACCGCAGAACAATGACATCGAGATGCGCGCCGCCCGTGGAGCGGCCTAATCGTCCTTCGACAGGTCGTCGGGCCTGGTGGGAAGGTCGATGGTGCCACCCTCGCCGTGCACGAGATTGCGGTCCTTGTCCTCGATGTCGCCGGCGTCTTCATCGACGGGCTCTTGCGTGTCGCGCTCCTTGCCGATTCGCGGTTTTCGTCCTGCAAGATTTCGCGATGCTTTTTGTGAGTTCGTCTTGAACGTCATCTGCCGGCCTCCTGATCGCCCAACGCGGCTTGAGCGAATTCGTTCGTTTGACACGTCGAGCAAAACACCGGCATAATGCCATCATCGAGACAGTTTGGTTCACCCGCGCGGAACGCATCCGCCGCGGGTTTTTTCGTCTCGATCGAGATCGGACGGCGGCGGCGCATTGCGGCGACGCACGCGTCAAACCTGGAGCGCCGATCGGCGCGCCGTCTTCCGTACCATTGCTGGCCGCGCACGCGCGAACGTGCCGGCCCGCGGCGCTGGACCAGTGCTCGCGCCGCTACAGCCTCCGGAGCCAATCTGGTTGTCTCCTTTTATTTCGCCAAGCGCGGCTTCGAGAATGTTGCGAGGATCATGAAAGCGGTGAAGATGGCAGATGACGAAATCAGGGCGATCGTTGCCGAGAGGCTGGCCGAGCAACACAGGCTTCAGCAGGCGAATATCGACGCGATTGTATTGAGGACAGTGGCATCGGTGCTGGCATCTTTCGGAATCGACGATGGCGATCGAAGGGAGCTAAGGGCGGATTTTCAGCACCTGCGCCGATGGCGAACGAGCGTGGAGCAGGCGCAGAGCTACACGCTCAAGGCCGTGATTACCATGATCGCCACCGGCCTGATGGGTGTGGTTGGGCTAAGCGTCAAGGTCTTGCTCGGCAAGTGAACCTTAGCCGCGACGACATTGCTGCGATCCACTCACGTCGTCCTTCGCCAATGGACCGTCTCATGCACAATTCGTAATGTCGATGCATCCGATGACGACATCGCCGACACATTGGCCGACCTGCATCAGTTGACGTTCTTCGATGCGGCTGCCTTGCCACAATTCGAGTTAGGAGCGTGGTGGCTTGCCTATCACGGCGACGAGGCGGTAGCCTTCGCCGGTGTCGTGCCGTCAACGCACATTCGAAATGGCGGCTATTTCTCCAGGGTCGGTGTGTTGCAGCGGCACCGGGGACGTGACCTCCAGTGCAGGCTGATGCGGGTGATCGAGGCGAGGGGACGGCGTATTGGATGGGAGAGCATCGTCTCGGATACGACGGACAATCCGGTGTCTGCCAATAATTTCATCCGGGCGGGCTATCGGCTCTTTGAACCCCCTGTGCCCTGGGCATGGGCGCATACGCTTTACTGGCGAAAGCGGCTTCGCTGAGCGAATGAGTCAGGTTTCCCGTGGTGCGGAACGCGATTCCCGCAACGGAAAATCGTTCGCGCGAGATGAAGCGCAGAACGGAACGTCCAAGGGCCCGGCAGCTTGACGGCTGCCGGGCGCTTTTGCGTATTGAAGCGATGCGGGCGAAGCACTTGCGAAGTCGGCGGTGCCGGGCTTTAAGTTTGCTCCTGCGGGAAATTCGGCAACCATAAGCCGATCTAAGGGAGCGCCGTCGATGCCCACCAAACCTCAATTGCCGGAACGCTCGTCGCGGGCGACGGGCGCGCCTACCGCGCTCGATGGGCTCCTGGTCGTCGATTTCACGCGTGTGGTTGCTGGCCCGGCCTGTACGCAGACGCTTGCTGATTTCGGCGCGCACGTCATCAAGATCGAGAATCCAGACGGGGGCGACGACACGCGTGCGTATGAACACGCCGAGATCGGTGGAGAGAGTGCTGCCTATCTGAGCCTCAATCGCAACAAGCGTGGCATCGCGCTCGACCTTACCGTGCCGGAGGCTCGTGAGATCGCGTTGGATTTGATTCGCAAGGCCGACGTGGTCGTCGAGAACTTTTCCAGCGGGGTCATGAAGAAATTTGGCCTCGACTATGAAACTGTTGCGCCGCTCAATCCGCGGCTGGTCTATTGCTCGATCTCCGCCTATGGGCGCACCGGACCGTTTGCCTCGCGTCCCGGCTTTGATCCGATCACGCAGGCGGAAAGCGGCTTCATGTCGCTCAACGGATTTGCCGATGGCCCGGCGGTTCGCACCGGCCCGCCGATCGTGGACATGGCGACGGGGATGTCTGCCTGCAACGCCATCCTGATGGCGCTGTTGGCGCGGGATCGGCTCGGTCGCGGTCAGCATGTCGAGGTCGCCCTGTTCGACGTCGCGATGGGCATGACCGGCTTCTATGGCATGGCCTATCTGATCAACGGCGAAAATCCCGGCCGGTTTGGTAATTCGCCGAGTGGCTCTCCTACCGTCGGCGTGTACGAGGCCTCCGATGGGCCACTTTACATGGCCTGCGCGAACGACCGGCTCTATCGCCGGCTGGTGGTCGAGGTGCTGAACCGGCCGGATCTGATCACTGATCCGCAATTTGCCTCGCGCAAGGCCCGATCCGAGAACAAGGAGCTTTTGCGGGCAGCCATTGCGGAGGTCTTCGCAAGCGATACTCTCGAGAACTGGATGACCAAGATGAAGCTGGCCAATATCCCGGTCGGCTATCTCCGGACGGTGGAGGAGGGGTTCAATGCACCGGAGGCGCGAGCGCGCCATCGCTTGAACCGGATTCCACATCGTACGGCAGAGTGGGTCCCGAACATCGAGCCGCCGATTGCCATGAGCTTGACCGGCCCGATTGATCCTGTGGCTGCTCCGTTGCTGGGCGAGCATACGGAGCAGGTTTTGCGTGACACGCTCGGTTACGACGAGCGCCGGATCTTGGAGTTCAACCAAAAGGGGGCTTTTGGATCGGGCAAGCCATCGGAGCCGGTTTAAACCCAAGTGGTCGCTCCCTTGGGACGTGCAAATCCCGCCCTAGCGCTGCATCCGCTTGATTTGGCGATGCTCCAGCCGCATAAATGCATGAAAGCGAGGGATACGAATGGCGCCTGGTCATGAGCCGAGCGTGGGCCGGCCCGCGGGGGCGCAATCCGATGAACCTGCCCATGCGGCAATGGTCGCGAAGGCCCGCGAGCTCGTCCCTCGGCTGCGAGAGCGGGCGGCGCGGACCGAGGAGTTGCGGCATCTGCCGCCGGAAACCGAGAAGGATCTGCACGACGCGGGCCTGTTCCGAATACTTCAGCCCAAGCGCATTGGCGGTGCAGAACTCGATTATGTCGCCTTGATCGATTGCGCGGACCTGCTCGGACAAGCGGACGCGTCGGTGGCGTGGAATCTCGCCAATCTGGCGAGCCATCACTGGATGCTCGGCATGTTCGAGCCGACGGCGCAGGATCTGGTCTGGAGCCGTGATCCGGACGCGCTGATCGCGTCCTCGTTCATTTTTCCCGCCGGACGTGCCACGAGAGTCGACGGCGGATACCGGCTCCATGGCAGCTGGCCGTTCTCCTCGGGCGTTGCCTCCTGTGCGTGGAACATGCTTGCAAGCGTGGTCTACTCCGACGATGAGGCAGACGGCATCGAGTATCGGATATTTCTGATGCCGAAAGCCGACTACAACGTCCTCGACACCTGGAATGTCGCGGGGCTGCGCGGGACAGGGTCTTGCGACGTGGAGGTCAGGGACGCTTTCGTGCCCGAGGACATGACGATCGCAGTCGGCGATCTTGACGGCGGTCCGACGCCGGGAAGCAAGCTCAATCCTAACCCGCTGTATGCGCTCCCGGTGTTCTCGCTGTTTCCCTACGTCCTGTCCGGCGTCGCGCTGGGGAACGCGCAGGCGTGTCTCGACGATTATGCGGAGGTCGTCCGTCATCGCGTTTCCACCTACAACCACGCCAGGCTGAGCGACTTTCAAAGCACCCAGATCAAGATCGCCGAGGCCTCGGCGAAGATCGATGCTGCACGCCTGATCATGCGCTCGGCCTGTCTGAATGCCATGGAGGATGCAAGGCGGGGTCATATTCCCGATATGGCGACCAAGACCAGATATCGGCGCGACGGCGCTTTTTCAGTAAACTTCTGCACGGATGCGGTGTCGATGCTGTTTGCCGCGAGCGGAGCACGGGGACTGTTCACGACGGGCGCGTTGCAGCGGCAGTTCCGCGATGCGCACGCGATCAACTCGCATCTCGCGTTCAATTTCGATGCGGCCGGAACCAATTATGGACGCGTGGCGTTGGGCCTGCCGTCCGAGAATCTCACGCTGTGAGGCCGGCTGATGAATGATCTGCCGAAGCAGCCGGCCGTTCCCGATCCGGCCAACGAACTCGCGAGCGACAGCTCGCAGATCGATCCCCGTGATTTCCGCAGTGCGCTCGGCACCTACGCCACGGGGGTGACGATCATCACGGCCGCGGCTCCTGACGGCAGGCCCTATGGTCTGACGTGCAATTCGTTCGCCTCGGTCTCGCTGAATCCGCCGCTGGTTCTTTGGAGCCTCGTCGTCTATTCCTCGAGTCTAACTATTTTCCAGAACGCCAGTCATTTCACGGTCAACGTTCTTGGCGTTTCGCAACAGGCGCTTGCGAGCAAATTCGCCAAGTCGTCTGATGACAAGTTCACCGGCGTCGACTGGACGCCCGGCCTCGGCAACGCGCCGGTGCTAGCCGAGAGCGTTGCCAATTTTCAATGCCGCTCGGTCAATCGCTATTACGGCGGCGACCACGTGATCTTTCTCGGTGCGGTCGAGGCCTATACTTACAATGCGAAGGAGCCACTGCTCTTCGCGCGAGGCGCATTTGGCCGATTTCTCGCCGACGGCTAGCGTAAGTAGTCACTCTAACGCGCCTCAGTTCGCGCTCGACGGTTCAGCGAACCCTGCCGAAAGCTTGTAGATTTCGAGTGCATCCGCGTCCGCGCCTCGCGCGGCCTTGGCGAGGCTGAAAAGTTGTCCGGCGAGCGAGGCCATGGGCACCGGCGTCGACGTCGTCCGCGCGACATCGGCGACCGTATCGAGGTCCTTGAGCATCGTGGCAATGTGACCGAGCGGGGGTGAGTGAATGCCTTGGACCATCCGCGGCACGAACAGTTGGAGCGGAATTGAGTCTGCGAAGCCGCCGGCGAGTGCTTCGGGCAACCGGTTGGCGTCGATTCCGGCGTTCACGGCGAGGCGCGTTGCTTCCGCAAGAACAGCCATCGCGCATCCGACGATCACCTGGTTGCATAGCTTTGTCGTCTGGCCGGCGCCGGTCGGGCCCATGTGGGTGAACCTTCGTGCCATGGCCAGCACGTAGGGGCGGACCCGCTCGATGTCGCTGGCTTTTCCGCCGGCCATGATTGCAAGCGTGCCTTCCTCTGCGCCCTTGGTGCCACCTGACACCGGTGCATCGATCCAACCTGCACCGTTCGCAGCTGACAATCGCGTTGCAAGGTCGCGCGCGGCGTCAGGGTGGATCGACGAGAAGTCGACCACGAGCTTGCCCGCGCCGGGCGCTGTTGAGATGCTCGCGGGCCCGAAGATCACCTCTTCCACGGCGGCCGCATCCGTCACGCACATGAAGACGATGTCCGAGCTCTCCATCAAGTCACGTGGAATGGCCGCGCGCCTGGCACCCGCCTCGACGAGCGCGGCCATCTTCCCTTCCGAACGGTTCCAGACCGTGACCTGATGGCCGGCGTTGAGCAGGCGCCGGCTCATCGGTGTCCCCATCAGCCCAAGGCCGAGATAGCCGAGCCGCTCGACGCCCTGCGGGCTTGTCTTTCTCCCCTCAGCCATAGGTTGTCTCCATCTGTCGCTCCGCGACGCCGCGCGACGCTGCATTACCATACATGGCGTATCCCAAGACGAAACCGCCCGGCCTGCATGGCTTGCTTGATTGTTTGAACCATGAAACATTTGCCGCGGTCGGGTTGGATGGCGCCGGCGGCGCCTGGGCAGCGGAGTGGGCACGATGCGAACCGTTTCGAAGTGGATCCTGGCTTTGGGGGCGGCCGCGGCCGTGAGCGCGAGCTCAGGCTCGTCATGGGCGCAGCAGACAATTCGCGTCGGCTGGACGATTCCGGCCGAGGAATCCAAATACTGGATGATGCGCCGCCCGGCTGAGTTTCCCAATATCGGCAAGGCCTACAATATCGAATGGACCCAGTTTCAGGGCACCGCTCCGATGACGCAGGCATTGGCGGCAGGCGCGCTGGATTGCGCGACGCAGGCGCCGCTGTCGCTCGCCAACGGCGTGGTTGGCGGCAACCTCAAGGCCTACATCGTGGCGCAGCACGTCTTCGAGAAGGCCGGCGGTTTCTCGGTCTACTGGGCTGTCATGGACGACTCTCCGATCAAGACGATCGCCGATCTCAAAGGCAAGACAGTCGGAATTTCCGTGATCGGCGGCGGCACGCAAGGCCCGTTCAATCTGCTGCTGAAACAGAATGGCATCGATCCGGCCAAGGACATCAAGCTGGTCGAGGTCGGCTTTGCCGTCTCCGAAGATGCGTTGCGGCAGGGCCGCGTCGATGCGGTCAACATGAACCAGCCGTTTGCCGCGCGCGCGGAGGCAAAGGGCGGCACGCGCAAACTGTTCTCGCTGTCGCAGGCGATGCCGAACATCGTGCACATCCTGGAAGCCTGCCGTGCCGATTTCGTCGACAAGAACCCGGAATTGGTCAAGGCTTACGTGCGCGACATTACCTCTGGCATGAAGAAAGCGCTGGCGAACCGCGAAGAGACGTTAAAGGTCGTCAACGAAGTCCTGAAGGCACCTATTCCGGTTCTCGAGACCTATCTGCTCAAGGACAATGATTTCGGCCGCGATCCGGGCGCGGCGCCGAATTTCCCCGCGATCCAGAAGATGCTGGACATCTACGCGGAGACAGGAATGCTGCCAAAATTGGACGTCGCGCAGTTCAAGCATTCGACGATTGTCGCTCCGCTGCAATAGGCGATCGGGCAATAATCCGAACGAAGAGGTCGCGGCGTCCGGGATAATCTGGGACGTTGCATGAAGAAGATGCACGTATGAAGAAGTTGCGATCTCGGATCACGACGGACGGCCTGGACCGGGCTCCGCACCGCGCGTTCATGCGCGCCATGGGGCTCGACGACGCTGCGATTGCCAAGCCGATGGTCGGCGTCGTCAGCATGAAGGGCGAACAAACGCCTTGCAACATGACGCACGACTTTCAGGTCGCGGCAGCCAAGACGGGAATCGAGGAGGCCGGCGGCACGCCGCGCGAGTTTTCGACCGTCTCGGTTTCCGACGGTATCAGCATGAATCACGAGGGGATGAAGTTCTCCCTGTTTTCGCGGGAGCTGATTGCCGACTCGATCGAAGCCGTCGTCCATGGTCTCGCCTACGATGCATTGATCGGTTACGGCGGATGCGACAAGACGCTTCCCGGCGTGATGATGGGCATGGTCCGGTGCAACGTGCCGTCCATTTTCATCTATGGCGGCAGCGCGCTGCCCGGCCGCGTGGATGGGCGGACCCTTACCGTGCTCGACTCTTATGAGGCTGTGGGCAGCTTCATGACCGGAGAGATCGACGGCGCCACGCTCGAACGGATCGAGCGAGCCTGCCTGCCGACCATCGGCGCGTGCGCCGGCCAGTTCACCGCGAACACCATGGGGATGGTGTCTGAAGCGATGGGCCTCACCATTCCCAACGTGTCGATGGTGCCGGGCGTCTATGCCGAGCGCGCGCAGATATCCAGGCGGGCCGGGCGCCTCATCATGGAGATGCTGGAGCGCGGCGGGCCTTTGCCGCGCGACATCGTGACGCGGAAATCTCTGGAAAACGGCGCGGCCATCGTGGCTGCCACGGGCGGTTCGACCAATGCTGCGCTGCATCTGCCGGCAATCGCGAACGAGGCCGGGATCGCATTCACGATCGATGATGTCGGCGAAGTTTTTGCCAGAACGCCGCTGATCGGAAACCTGCGGCCTGGCGGCAAATATACGGCGAAGGATGTCTACGATATCGGCGGCGCCGCCGTGGTCATCCGGGAGCTGATCCAGAGCGGGCATATTGATGGCAGTTGCCTGTGCATCACGGGCCACACACTTGCCGAAGAATATGGCGCCGCCAACGCACCGGACGGGGAGGTCGTTTACGCCGCTCGCGCGCCAATCATGCCCGATGGCGGCGTGGCGGTGTTGAAGGGAAATCTCTGTCCTGATGGTGCGGTGATCAAGGTCGCGGGCTTGAAGAGTCAGTTGTTCGAAGGTGTGGCACGCGTCTTCGAAGACGAAGAGGCTTGTGTCGCAGCAGTTCGAGACCGCAGCTACAAGGCGGGCGAGGTGCTTGTGATCCGCAATGAAGGGCCGGTTGGCGGTCCAGGCATGCGCGAGATGCTCGGCGTCACCGCGCTGATCTATGGACAGGGCATGGGTGAGAAGGTGGCCCTGATCACGGATGGACGGTTCTCTGGCGCCACGCGCGGAATGTGCGTCGGCTATGTGTCTCCCGAGGCCTTCGTCGGCGGTCCACTGGCGCTGGTTCGCGATGGCGACAGGATCCGGATCGATGCCGCAAATCGGCGGATGGATATGCTGGTCGACGAGCAGGAACTCACTGCACGCCGACACGATTGGAAGCCGCGTCCGCCCCGTCACCGCGCAGGTGCTCTCGCCAAATATGCGCGCTTGGTTGGCCAGGCACCGGGCGGGGCCGTCACGCATGAGGGGCCCGCAGAATGGCCTTGGTTCGGATGACGCTGCGAACCTGCCGGAAACAGCCACAGGTCTGGCAAGTTTCTTGCTAAGCTCGCGTCGCTGACGGAGGATGTTCAGCGAGCCTGTTGCGCAGGGTTCGCGCGAATGAAGTGAGACGAGATGAAGGTAGTGCCTTCGAGATCGAGCGAATGGGTGAGACCGGTGACGCCGCAAAAACCGGCTTCTGCAATCATCGAGATCGAGGGCGTCTCGCAGGTATTTCAGACCTCGGCGCGCAAGGATCATGTGGCGCTATCGGACATCTCGCTGGCGATCGAGGAGGGAGCCTTCGTCTCCATCCTTGGTCCGTCCGGCTGCGGCAAGTCGACATTGCTTTACGTCGTCGGCGGTTTCGTCAGCCCGACCAGAGGCTCGGCGAAGATCAAGGGACGGACGATCACGGGGCCAGGGCCGGATCGCGGCCCGGTGTTCCAGGAATTCGCGTTGTTTCCGTGGAAGACCGTGCTGGGCAATGTGATGTATGGCCCGCGTCAGCAAGGCGTGCGGGCTCCTGAGGCGGAGGCACAGAGCCGCGCCTTGATCGAAATGGTCGGGCTGAAAGGCTATGAGAACTTCTACCCCAAGGAGCTGTCCGGCGGCATGAAGCAGCGCGTGGCGCTGGCTCGGACGCTGGCTTACCATCCTGAGGTTCTGTTGATGGACGAGCCGTTTGGCGCGCTCGATGCTCACACCCGGACGCGCCTGCAGAACGATTTGCTTAATATCTGGGAGCGTGATCGCAAGACGGTGCTGTTCGTCACACATTCGGTCGACGAAGCAGTGTTTCTGTCAGACAAGGTCGTGATGATGTCGAAGTCTCCCGGCCGCATCCGCGAGGTCATCGACATCGATCTGCCGCGGCCGCGCCGCCGCAGCGAGCTGCTGCTTGACCCTCGCTACCAGAAATACGTTGTCGATATCGAACGGATGTTCGACGAGACCGACCCTGTCGGGTCTCCCTCATGATATCGCTCGCCGCCTTCGCGAGACGTGCTGCCCCGGTGCTTGCCTGCGTCGGATTGCTCGCGATGTGGCAGGCGGCGTCCCTCGCGTTGAAGAATGACAGCTTTCCAACGGCGATCGAGGCGATCCGGGCGATTCCGGATATTCTCGGGGACAAGGAAGCGCTGATCAACATTCTGGCCTCGCTCCGCCGCATGACGATCGGGTTCGGGGTAGCGGTGCTGGTTTCGATTCCGCTCGGCCTGTTGATGGGCCGCAGCCGGGCCGTCGCGGCGTTATTCAATCCGCTCCTGATGGTGATCTATCCGGTGCCGAAGGCAGCCTTGATGCCGATCATCATGCTGTGGCTGGGGGTCGGAGACATCACGAAGACGCTGGTGATCTTCCTCGGCGTTAGCCTGCCTGTGATCTATCACAGCTTCGAGGGCGCCAAGGCGGTGGAAGAGAAGATGCTGTGGTCGGGCGCCGCGATGGGGCTTTCGCCTGCGCAACGGCTGGTCCGGATCGTGTTGCCGGCGGCGCTGCCGGAAATCTTGACCGGTTGCCGCACCGGGCTCGTGCTGGCGCTGATCACGATGATTACCAGCGAGATGATCGCCCGTCAGTCCGGCGCCGGCAACATCCTGTTCAACGCGCTCGACATGGGCCAATACGACACCGTCTTTGCGATGATCATCATCGTGGGGGCGATGGGAATCTGCCTGGATGCGATCTTCGAGCGGGTCCGCGCAAGGCTGGTGCGCTGGTCCGAACCGCAGTTCGACATGCCGCTGAGCTTCTCATGATCCCGCAGCTTCGCTCCACCAGCATCATCCTCGGGCTCGCGCCGATCGTGCTGGTCATCGCGCTGTGGCAGGGCCTCGTATCATTTGGCTTTGCGCCTGCGGTGTTGCTGCCGCCGCCTGGATACGTCTTCAGCCGGTTGCTTCAGCAACTCGTGACATGGACGTTCCAGCAGGAGATCGCGGCGACCCTGATCCGGCTGTTTGCCGGCTTCGCGATTGCGGTCGTGCTCGGTGTCAGCATCGGCATCGCCGCCGCCGCCAGTCCGGCTATCAACGCCGTGGTCCGGCCGATCGTTCGCGTGCTCGCACCCTTGCCCAAGGTCGCGCTCTATCCAGCATTGCTGCTGCTGCTCGGCTTCGGTCACGGGTCGAAGATCACGCTGGTGGCGGCGGACGCACTGTTTCCCATTCTTTTGTCTACCTATTACGGCGCGTCAACGGTGGAGCAGAAGCTGATCTGGTCGGCCATGGCGGCGGGAACGCCGCGCTATCAGATCCTGTTCAAGGTGGTGCTGCCGGCCGCGATGCCGTCGATCCTGACCGGTTGCCGGATCGGCCTTGTCATTTCCTGCATCGTGGTGTTTCTGGCGGAGATGATCACGTCGAGCGACGGGCTCGGACATGTCCTCGTCACGGCGGCCCGGACCTTTCAGGCCGTCGACATGTTCGTGCCGCTGATCACGATCTCGCTGCTCGGCTTGATCCTGAATGGCCTGCTGGGGGCGGTGCGCTCGTACCTGCTGCGGGGTTTCCCCGAAGCATGAACTGACGAAGAAGAAACCAGAAGACCGGGAGTAGACCATGCTGGCTGATCGCATTGAAGCAAAATGGATCGACGCATTTTGCGAGATTTTTGAGCGATGCGCCGTCAAGGCCGGCGATACCGCGGCGATCCTCTCGGAAACCCAGTCACGTGCGCTGAATGTTCATCTGGCGGAGCTCGCGCTGCTGCGGATGGGCGCGCGACCGTTTCACGTGGTCATGCCGACCCCGCGCAACCGGAATATCGTTCCGGTTCGCTCGACAGGGGCAAGCGAGGCGATCCAGCGTCTTGGCCCGGTGATCACCGCGCTTCAACAGGCCGGCTTTGTGGTGGATTGCACCATCGAGGGCCTGATGCATGCGGTGGAGACACCCGAGATACTCAAAGCCGGCGCGCGTATCCTGGTGATCTCCAACGAGCATCCCGAGGCGCTGGAGCGGATGGTGCCGGATCCGGCGCTCGAGAAGCGCGTTCGCGCGGCGGCGAAGATGCTGCGCGGGACCAAGCGGATGCGGGTGACGTCAAAGGCCGGCACCGCGCTCGACGTCGATATGGTCGGAGCGTCCACGGTCGGCGTGTGGGGGTGGACGGACAAGCCGGGTACGCTGGCGCATTGGCCCGGCGGCATCGTCGTCAGCTTCCCCAAGAGCGGAACGATCAATGGCACGCTGGTGATGGCGCCCGGCGACATCAACCTGACCTTCAAGCGTTACCTGACATCGCCGGTGAAGATGACACTGAAAGACGATTATGTCGTCGAGCTGGAAGGAGAGGGCACGGATGCCGCAATGATGCGTGCCTATCTTGCAGCTTGGGGCGATCGGGAAGCCTATGCGGTATCGCATGTCGGGTTCGGCATGAATCCGGCCGCGCGCTACGAGGCGCTGTCGATGTATGACCAGCGCGACACCAACGGCACGGAAATTCGTGCCGTTTCCGGCAACTTCCTGTTCTCGACGGGGGCCAACGAATTCGCCGGCCGCTACACGGCGGGCCATTTCGACCTGCCGATGATGGGGACGACGATCGAGCTCGACGATGTCGCGGTGGTGCGTGAAGGGGTGCTGCAGGACGTCTTCGGCTAGCCGCGATCAAGCACCGGTGGCCGCGCCAGGTCGAAGTGACGGAGCAGGTCGACCATCGCCTGAAGCCGCTTTGCCCGATAGGCGTCGATGTCGAGGCCGGAATAATCGAGAAAGCCTGCGCCTGTGCGCAGGCCGATCCGGCCTTCGTGCATATTGCGGGTAATGACGTCTGGCGCGCGATAGCGGTCGCTGCCAAGTGCGCCCTCGAGATACCGGCTCGCGTAGTACAAAATGTCGCCGCCACCCCAGTCGATGAATTCGAGCAGACCAAGCACGGCGTAGCGGAAGCCGAAGCCGTAGCGGATCGCCTTGTCGATCTCCTCGGCGCTGGCGACGCCTTCCTCGACCATGCGCGCGGCCTCGTTCATCGCCAGCGCCTGGATGCGCGGAACGATGAAGCCGGGTGTCGCCGCGCAGACCACCGGCACCTTGCCGATGCCTTCGAGCAGCGCCTTGACCTCGTCGATGACAGCGGGATCGGTGGCCTTACCAGGCGAAACCTCGACCAGTGGGATCAGATAGGCCGGATTGAGCCAGTGCACATTCAGGAAGCGGCGAGGATTCACGATCGCGCCTGAGAGATCGTCAACGAGAATGGTAGACGTCGTCGATGCGATGATGGTATTGGGGCCGACTTGTTTTGAGGCGGCCCCCAACACGTCCCGCTTGAGCTCAACGACTTCGGGGACCCCCTCGAAGACTATTCCCGCATCGGATAGTGCTGCCTCGCTCTGGCTGGCCGGCACCACCGAGACCCGTGCAATGAGCGGATCGACATCCGCCTCGATCAGTAGTCCCAGCTTCGACAGGCTGGCAAAGGTCTTCCTGACTTCGCCGAGCGCATCCGCCTCCAGCCTGGCGAAATCCTCCACTGAACGGGCCTTGATGTCGATCATCGTGACCGTATGTCCCGCGTAAGTAAACGCGACGGCGATGCCGCGCCCCATGCGGCCGGCTCCGAGACAAGCGATGGTGGCTCGGCTGGTCATCGGTCAAAATCCCCCGCGAAGAAGCGTCTGCAATTCGGCCTTGCCGAGATTGCCGAGCCCCAGCGTATCGAGTGTTCGGCCGCCTTGCGCAAAATCCTCGCCGCAGATTGCGCCCCCGATGGCCAGGAATGCTTTGGCCAGCGGCGTAGCCACGCCCGCCAAGCCGGCGACGGAGACCAGCAGCGATAGCCCAAGCCGCAAATCTTCTCTCATGTAGCGGTGCTCGGTCAGCACGATCCGCTCGCGCCAGTCACCGGAATCGGTCAGCCGGTCATGCGAGCCGCGGCCATACATCCAGATCTCGCCTTCTTTGGCATAATGATGGGCGAGCGGAAAATGCGGTGCGCCATATCCGAGCGCCTCACGCACGGCAATCCGTTCGGCGTCGAGCGCGTCGGTGACCCGGCGAATCGCGGCTTGCGTTCCTTCCTTGTGGATGTCCCACTTTTCGAAATGCTCGATCGGGCCTGCATTCATCACGATCAGCGGCGGATGGATAATCGGGCCTGCGTTCATCAGCGCACCGGAGAGAGCATCTCCGCACCGCTCGACCGCGCCGGGGAAAGCCTGTCCAATCACCTCAAGCGCTTGCGACGCATGGTCGAGCGGGAAAACGCCGATCGGCAGTCGCTTGGCGCGGATGGTGATCGCGACCTCGAACGGCCCGTGCTTGCGGGTCAGCCAGGGCAAGGTCCCGGTTTCGGCAAAGCTCGCCTTGGCGTGGTTGCCGGCATCCCGCGCGGCCTGGGCGAAGATCATCGATCCGAATGTCGCCGGCGGCAGAAATACGACCTGTCTATCCCGCAGGTGCGGAGCAAGCAGGCGCGCAATATCCGGCTGAGCGAAGGCGGGGGCAGGGCACAGGATCAGCTCGACGCCGTTGACGGCTTCGGCGATGTCGGTCGTGACCGACTCGAGCTTCACATCATGCTGGCTGCTATGATCCTTCACCAGGATACGCGAGCCGGCGGCGCGATGTGCCGCGACCTGATCCGCGTCGCGGCGCCAGAGCCGGACCTCATGTCCCGACAGCGCGAAATCGCCCGCGGCCGCGAAAGAGCCGTTCCCTCCACCCAAAACCGCAATCTTCAAGATGCTTCTCCTTGCGCGCGCGATTGCGCATCAAGCTGCTTCAGCAGGAAATGCTGGACCTTCCCCAGTGCCGTGCGCGGCAGGTCGGTGACGAAAACGATGTCGCGCGGAACCTTGTAGCGGGCGAGTTGGGCCTGAAGATGGACTTTCAACTCGTCTGCTTCCAGTCGACAGTCGGATCGCCGGATCACGTAGGCGATGGGCACCTCGTCCCAGCGTGGATCGGGCCGGCCAATCACGGCGCATTCGCTGACATCGGGATGTTCGAGCAGGACGCGTTCGACCTCCGCCGGATAGACGTTCTCGCCGCCGGAAATGATCATGTTCTTCTTGCGGTCACGCACCCAGAAATAGCCGTCCGCGTCGCACAGGCCGATATCGCCGGTACGATACCAGCCGTCATGCAGCGCATCGCGTGTGGCGTCCGCATTGCCCCAATATTCGAAGAACACGTTGGGGCCGCGCACCGCAATCTCCCCCGGCGCTCCCGCCGGCACCTCGTTGCCGGCCTGATCAATCACTTTCGCTTCGCAGCACAGGCCGGCAAGTCCGGTCGATCCCGCACGTGAGAGATCGCCACCAAGCCGGGTGTAGACTGCAATGGGGCATGTTTCCGTCGAGCCGTAGACCTGAAGCACCGGGACGCCGCGCGCGACGAAGCGGTCGATCAGATGCGGCGGCACGATGGTCGAGCCGGTCGCGACGGCTTTGAGTGACGAGAGGTCGGTCGTGGCCCAGGCGGGATGCTCACTTACGGCCTGGATGATCGCCGGCACCATCACGGTCAAGGTCGGCCGTTCCCGTTCGATGGCCGCAAGCGCGGTGTCCGGCGTGAAGCGTGCGTGAACCGTGACCATCGCGCCCAGCTGGAGCGCCGCCGTGGTCTGGATGTTGAGGCCACCGACGTGGAAGAACGGCAGCAGCGTCAGCACGTGGTCATCGGACGTCATGTTGTGCATGTGCTGGCTCATGACGCCGTTCCAGAACAGCGCCTCCTGGCGCAGCACCGCGCCCTTGGGCCGTCCGGTCGTTCCTGATGTGTAGACAATGAGGAGCGGACAGGAGAGATCAGTGTGCGGGTTGCGGCCGTTGCCCTCACTGCGAGCCAACAGGTCTTCGAACGTCGTGCCGCGGGGCGGCTCGAAATCGAGCCCGACAATTGCAGTCCCCTCAAGCTCGAGCTCGGCAAGAACCCCCTCAAATGCCTGCTCCAGGACCAGGACCTTGGCGCCGGCATCGGTGAGGATGAAAAGCTGCTCGGCGATCGCCAGCCGCCAGTTCAAGGGCACCAGCATTGCGCCGAGCCGCGCGCAGGCATAGAGCAGAACCAGATAGTCCGGCCGGTTCAGGCTGAGGATCGCAACGCGGTCGCCCCGGCCTACGCCGAGCTCCTGCTTCAATGTCGCCGCCGTCCGCTCGATGCGTGCAGCGAACGCTGCATAGCTCAACCGTTCGCCTTCGAAGGCAATGGCCGTCTTGTCTGGCGCGAACGCCGCGTTGCGATCGATCAGACTACAGAGGTCCACCGTCAGTCGTCCGTTTCGCCGGTCTCGTACAACGCCTCGCGCCCGATCCGGTCGAGGCAGAGCTCGGCCGTCCAGGGCAACATCAGCGAGCCGCAGCGGCTGTCGCGATAGATCCGCTCGAGCGGCAGCGAACGGAGCATGGCCTGACCGCCGCAGGTGCGGATCGCGAGCGCGGCGAGCTCATTGGCACCCTCCATCACCGAATATTGCGCGGCATAGGCGCGAAGCACCTGCTCCTTGCTCGGATTGGCGCGCGCCTCAGTGACCGCCTGGAACCAGATCGCCTTGATCTGCTCGAGCTTGATCTGCATCTGCGCGACCGCAATTTGCTTGGTCGGATACATCCTGCGCTTGACCGGCGGCATGCCCGGCACTTCGCCGCGCAGATAGCGCACGGTGAAGTCATAGGCGGCTTGAGCAAGGCCCATATAGGTCGGCGACAGCGTCAGGAACATGTGCGGCCAGCGCATCGCGGCCTGGAAATAGACGCCACGCGGCATCAGCGCCGAATCTGCCGGCACGAACACGTCCTTGAACAGCAGCGTGCGCGAGACCGTACCGCGCATGCCCAGCGGATCCCAGTCGCCGACGACCGAGACACCTTCCGATTTTGCAGGGATGGCGAGGTAAAGCGTATTGCGGCGTGAAGCCTTCTCGCCCTCCTCGATCTCGGTGCAGAGAACGCCGTAATAGTCGGCATGGCCGGAGAGTGATGCAAAGATCTTCTTGCCGTTGACGATCCAGCCGCCCTCGACCGGCCGTGCTTCCGTGCCGAAAGCGACGCCGCCTGCGGCTGCCGCACCGCCTTCCGAAAAGGGCTGCGAATAGATCGCGCCATCTTCGACGATGCGCTTGTAGTGGACTGCACGTCGCGCCTCGTGCTCGGCACGGGTCTCTGCATCCATGTCGAGATCGTCGGCGAGTGGGCCCGACCACAGCGTCGAGCAGACATGCATGTTCCAGGTGAGGGCGGTCGCGCCGCAATAGCGGCCGATTTCGGCTGCCGCGAGTGCGTAAGTTTGGTAATTCGCCCCGAGCCCGCCATGCTCCTTGGGGACGGCAATACCGAGCAAGCCGACGCGATGCAGGTCGCGATAATTCTCGGACGGGAAGATCGCCTCGCGATCGTAAGTCGCGGCGCGGCCAGCGAACACGCTCTGGCCGATCTCGCGCGCCCGAGTAATGATGCCGGCCTGCTCGTCGCTCAGTCGGAATGCAACGGGATCGAAGATCGGTGCATCCAGCGCGACCTTGTCGGTCGCGCCGATGGTCTTGCTGACTTGCAGGGTCATTGCGCGGTCATCCTACGTTTTGGTCGCGACGGAATTCAGGAACCGGCCGAGGGCCGCGTCGAAGGCATCGTGGCGTTCGAGGTTGGCAAGATGGCCGACACCGGCCAACTCGACGTATTCAGCCGAGGGAATGTAGGTCGCCGTCTTCGCCATCATCGGCGCTGGCGCGTTGTTGTCCTTGGAGCCGGACAGCAGCAGCGTCGGTATGGAAATGTCCTTGAGGGTGCTGCGTTGGTCGAAGCCAATCAGGGCCAGCATCATGGCGCGATAGCTCGCCTCGGGCACGCTTGCCATGCACTCGCGTGCAAGCTCCATTCCTCTGGGATCAGGATCGTCGCCCACGAGTTCCTTCACCAGAGAGGGCGCCAACGACTTCATCGTTTCGCCGCGATCGAGCGGCCCGAGTCGTGCGGCGATAAACGATTTCTGCCAATCGCCGTCGGCCTTGCCGAAGGCCGGGCTGGTCTGCGCCAGCACGACCGCACGCGCCAGTTTTGGGAATTGCACCAGCCATTTCTGGACGATCATGCCGCCGATGGAATGGCCGACCAGAATTGGCTTGCTCGTACCAAGCTGCTCGATGAATCGCTGAAGCGCATCCGCCAGGGCGTCGATGCTGACGCTGGCGAGCGGCGCCGATCCGCCGTAGCCCGGCATGTCCCATGCAATCGCGTGGAAGCGGTCGCCGAATGTCGCAAGCTGCTGCCGCCAGGCCCGTGCCGCACCGCCGATGCCATGCAGGAAAATCAGAGGTGTCCCGCCCGGATCGCCCGCGGCTTCATAGGCGAAGCGGCCGTCCTTTGTTATCATTGGCGCAGGCTGCGACACGCGACATCCTTTTGCTCGGCCCTTCGATGCTAACAGGCCTGTGAGGGATGGGAAGAGATAATTTTATACTTAAAGCAATTTTCGGGCCGGTCTTCGGCGCGCGGCCGTTCGCGGGGTCGCGTCGAGCTTTGTTTGCAAAAGTTTGAAGGTTAAAATATATCGAGAGAGAGCGATCAGCAGAATGCAAGGAAGCCAGCGCATGTCCGGATTACCGCATTCGCCGCACGCGCTGGTGACCGGTGGCGGTCGCGGCATCGGTCGCGCCATCGCAGCAGCGCTCGTCGAGGCGGGTGCGACGGTGACCGTCCTTGGGCGGAACGCTGCGACGCTTGAAGAGGCTGTCAGCGCAGGGGCAGCGCATTTTGCCGCCGTCGCCGACGTCTCGGACGAAACCTCAATGAAAGTCGCTATCGCTCAAGCGAGTGCACGGCAGCCGATCGATATCCTGATCGCCAACGCCGGAAGCGCCGAGTCCGCGCCGTTCTCCAAATCCGACAGCGCCCTGTTCGCGCGCATGATGGACGTCAATTTCATGGGCGTGGTCCATGCTGTCAGTGCTGTGCTGCCAGGGATGAAGGATCGTCCCTATGGCCGTATCGTCGCGATCGCGTCGACGGCGGGGCTCAAGGGCTATGCCTATGTCAGCGCCTACACCGCGGCCAAGCACGCTGTGGTCGGTCTCGTGCGGTCCCTTGCACTCGAGATGGCCGGCAGCAACGTAACCGTCAACGCGGTGTGTCCCGGTTTCACCGACACCGATCTGGTCGCCGGCAGCATCGAGAACATCATGAAAAAGACGGGGCGTAGCCGCGAGCAGGCCGTTGCCGAGCTCGCAAAGCATAATCCGCAGGGACGATTGATCTCTCCTCAGGAGGTCGCGGATACCGTGCTCTGGCTGTGCGGCGAGGGCGCCGGCGCAATCACCGGGCAGGCGATCGCTATTGCTGGCGGTGAGATTTAGCGCGCATGGCAAAGGCGCGGAACAAGGAAGCCAAGGAGATCGTATGAGCAGACCAGCCAATCCCGTGACCTTACCGCTTGCGGACTATTCGCCGCAGCACTTCCTGCTGGCCGTGGTCGATGGTGTTGCAACAGTTACGCTCAATCGTCCGGAACGGAAGAATCCGCTGACGTTCGAGAGCTATCGCGAACTCACCGATTTCTTCCGGGCCTGCGCGTTCGACGATGCGATCAAGTCCATTGTCGTCACGGGTGCCGGTGCCAATTTCTCGTCCGGCGGCGATGTGTTCGAGATCATCGGTCCACTCGTGAAGATGGACACCAAGGGGTTGACGGCGTTTACGCGGATGACCGGAGACCTCGTCAAAACGATGCGGGCCTGTCCGCAGCCGATCGTTGCCGCGGTCGAAGGCATCTGCGCTGGCGCGGGCGCGATCATCGCCATGGCGTCGGACATGCGGCTTGCTGCAAGCGGGACCAAGGTTGCATTCCTCTTCAACAAGGTGGGCCTTGCCGGTTGTGACATGGGCGCCTGCGCGATCCTGCCGCGGATTATCGGACAGTCCCGCGCTTCCGAGTTGCTCTACACGGGCCGGTTCATGACCGCGGAGGAGGGCGAGCGCTGGGGCTTCTTCAGCCGCCTCGTCACGCCGGAGCAGGTGCTGCCCCAGGCGCAGGTGTTGGCCAAGCAGATCGCGGAAGGACCGACCTTCGCCAACACCATGACCAAGCGGATGCTGGCCATGGAATGGGCGATGTCGGTGGAGGAGGCGATCGAGGCGGAAGCCGTTGCTCAAGCGCTGTGCATGACGACGGCCGATTTCGAACGGGCCTTCGAGGCCTTTGCCAACAAGGTCAAGCCGGTCTTCAGGGGCGACTAGGCCGGGCTTTGCCGGCGCCCTGCCGCAATCGGGACTTGCGCGCGATTATTTTAGGCTTAAAATAGTTTCGCCGGGTTGAATTGGCGAGGCTCCCATGAAAGTCGCGATCATCGGTGGCGGACCTGCGGGTCTCTACGCTGCAATCCTGCTGAAGAAGCAGCGGCCGAGCGCTGAGATCACGGTGTACGAGCGCAACCGCGCCGACGACACCTTCGGCTTCGGCGTGGTGTTCTCGGACGCCACGCTCGATAATTTCGAGAAGCACGACCTTCCGAGCTATCGCCGTATCACCCAGGAATTCGCCTACTGGGATGACATCGCCGTGCACTTCCGCGGAACTGTCCATCGGGTCGGCGGCAACGGCTTTTGTGGCTGCTCGCGGCAGAAGCTGCTCCTGATCCTCCAGGCGCGCGCGCGCGAACTGGGCGTGGTCCTGAATTTCGAAGCGGACGTCGAGGACGAAGCCCGCTTCGCCGACGCCGATCTCATCCTGGTCGCGGACGGCATCAACAGCCGCTTCCGCGACAAATACGTCGATCATTTCGAACCGGAGGTCGACCTGCGTGCCAACAAGTTCGCCTGGATGGGCTCGACCAGGCCGCTGGATGCCTTCACCTTCATCTTCCAGGAGACCGAGTGGGGGCCGTTCATTGCCCATGCCTATCAATATGAGGCCGGCCACTCGACCTGGATTTTCGAGACCGATCCGGAGACGTTCGAACGCGCCGGGCTGACAGGGCTGAACGAGACCCAGTCGGCTGCGCGAATGGCCGAGATCTTCGGCTGGTTCCTCGATGGGCACCAACTGCTCACCAACCGTTCGACGTGGCGCAACTTCCCGATGATCCGCAGCAAGCGCTGGGTCAAGGACAACATGGTTCTGCTTGGCGACGCCAAGGCGAGCGCGCATTTCTCGATCGGCTCGGGCACCAAGCTCGCGATGGAAGACGCGATCGCGCTGGCCGAGGCGATGGAGAAGGCGCCCAGCACCAAGGCGGCGCTCGATCTCTATGAGCAAGGGCGGCGTGAGGAGGTCGAGAAGACGCAGCACGCGGCCGATGTCTCGCTGGTCTGGTTCGAGCATGTCGACCGATTCTGGGATTTCGATCCCGTGCAGTTCGCCTTCGGCGTGATGACGCGCTCGAAGGCGATCACCTATGACAATCTGAAACTCCGCGCCCCAGTCTTCGTGGCTGAAGTCGATAAGTCGTTTGCCAGGCAGGTTCGCAACGGCGGCTTCGACGTCGACACCAAAAAGCCCATGGTGCCGCTGTTCCAGCCCTTCCGGCTGCGCGAGATGGAGATCGCCAATCGCGCCGTGGTGTCGCCGATGTGCATGTATTCGGCGAAGGAGGGCATGCCGACCGATTTCCACCTGGTACACTATGGATCGCGCGCGATCGGCGGCGCCGGCCTGATCTTCAGCGAGATGGTCTGCGTCAGCCGCGACGCCCGCATCACGCCGGGCTGTGCAGGACTGTGGAATGACGAGCAGGAGGCGTCCTGGCGGCGCATCGTTGATTTCGTCCATGCCAATTCAGCCGGAAAAATCTGCCTGCAACTGGGGCACGCCGGGCGCAAAGGGGCGACCAGACTGATGTGGGACGGCATGGACCGTCCGCTGGACGAAGGCGGCTGGGAGGTCACTTCCGCATCGCCGCTGCCCTATTTCCCCGACAGCCAGGTTCCGCGCGAGCTTGATCGCGCCGGCATGAACGCAGTGAGGGATGCTTTCGTCGCGGCGGCCGAGCGCGGCGAACGCTGCGGCTTCGACATGCTCGAATTGCACTGCGCCCACGGCTATCTGCTTGCGAGCTTCATCTCGCCGCTGACGAATACACGGACTGATGATTATGGCGGCTCGCTGGCCAATCGCCTGCGCTTCCCGCTCGAAATCTTCGAGGCGCTGCGGGCCGTTTGGCCGTCGCACAAGCCGATGTCGGTACGCATTTCCGCGACCGACTGGGCCGAGGGTGGCGTCGGCGGCGACGATGCGGTGGCGATCGCGCGCGCTTTTGCCGAAGCCGGCGTCGATCTCGTCGACGTCTCAACCGGGCAGACCGTGCGCGATGCGCAGCCGATCTATGGCCGCATGTTCCAGACGCCGTTCTCCGACCAGATCCGCAACGAGGCGCGCGTGGCCACGATGTGCGTCGGCAACATCACGACGGCGGACCAGGCCAACACCATCCTGGCTGCCGGCCGGGCGGACCTCGTCGCGCTCGGGCGGCCCCATCTGGTCGATCCCTCCTTCACCATGAGGGCGGCGGCCTGGTACGGAGCGGGCGACGCGTTCTGCCCGCCGCAATATCTTCCCGGAAAGGATCAGATTTTCCGCAACAGCGTGCGCGACCGGCAGGATCTCGAGGAGCTGAGAATTAAGGCTAAGCCCAAGACCCGGGCCGAGCTCAAGGCGGAGGCGACAAAGCCGCTTGCGGCGGAGTGACCGCCCGTGCGAATTTGGCCGTATTGCCTGGTGTGTACCGAGTGGAGTGAGGGCGATGAAGGCGATTATCGTCGGTGGCGGTATCGGTGGTCTCACCACCGCATTGATGCTGCGCTCGCGGGGCCTCGCTTGCGAGATTTTCGAGCAGTCCGACACCATCCGCGAGCTTGGCGTCGGCATCAACACGCTGCCCCATGCCATGCGCGAGCTGGCAGGCCTCGGTCTGCTCCAGCAGCTTGACGATGTCGCGATCCGCACCGACCAGCTCTATTACCTCAACCGTCACGGTCAGGAGGTCTGGCGCGAGGCCCGTGGCATCGACGCCGGCCACGATGTGCCGCAATTCTCGATCCACCGCGGTCGCCTTCAGGGCGTCATCCATCGCGCCGTCGAGGAACGGCTCGGACCGGAGGCTATCCACACCGGCTGTCGCCTCGGCGCCTTCACGCAGGACGAGAGCGGCGTCACGGCTTACTTCTTCGACCGCTCGGGTGCGCACATCCATACCGCGCGCGGCGACATTTTGATTGGTGCCGACGGCATCCATTCGCGGGTCCGTGACACGCTGTTCCCGAGCGAGGGGCCGCCGTGCTGGAACGGCCTGATGCTGTGGCGTGGTGCGCGGGATTGGCCGCTATTCCTCACCGGCAAGTCGATGATCGTCGCCGGTGGCCTCAACGCCAAGGTGGTGATCTATCCGATCGCGGAGGGATCGAGCCCGGCGAGCCGTCTCACCAACTGGGCGGTGCTGGTGAAGGTCGGCGAGGGCAATGCCCCGCCGCCGCGAAAAGAAGACTGGTCGCGGCCGGGCCGTCGCGAAGAGCTGATGCCGCATGTGGCGCGCTTTTCGGTGCCTTACCTCGACGTGAAGAGCCTGATCTCGGCCACGCCCGAGTTCTACGAGTATCCGACCTGCGACCGCGATCCGTTGCCCTATTGGTCGTCGGGCAGAGTCACGCTGCTCGGCGATGCCGCGCATCCGATGTATCCGGTTGGCTCCAATGGCGCCTCGCAGGCGATCCTCGACGCGCGCTGCCTCGCCGACGCGCTGGTGCGCGCCGAGCATCCACGCCAGGCGTTGCTTGAATACGAGAAGAAGCGCCTGCCCATGACCGCGGACATCGTCCGCTCCAACAGGCGCGGCGGCCCCGAGGGCGTCATCGACGCCGTCGAGCAGCTCGCGCCTGATGGTTTTGACAATGTCGACAACGTGCTGAGCTATTCCCAGCGCGAGGCCATCGTGCGCGGCTATGCCACCAAGGCCGGCTTCGCCGCAGTGCCGGGACTTGCGGCGGTGAGGGCTTGAGCCAGCGCTGCTAGCCGCCGGGAGGCGGCGGCAGGAAGTGGATGTTGAACTCGGCGGCCATCGCCACCACGTCCTCGGGCTTCTGTTCCTTCATATTGTGAAGGCCCCAGAACAGGTCGAACAGCTTGCGGGTCGGTGACACCCAGAACAGCACCTTCGCGGTCTGCTCCGATTTGTTGAAGATGCCGTGCGGCACGCCCATGCCGAGCCGGATCAGGTCGCCCGCGGTCGCCTGCGACTCGGAATTGCCGAGCATGAAATCGAGCTTGCCTTCCAGCATATAGAGATATTCATCCTGGTCGGGATGAATGTGCGGCGGCACGAACGTGCCCGGCGGCAGCGTCGCATGCCAGGAGAAGCTGTGGTCCGTGTTGCTCTTCGGCACATAGGTCTGGCCGAGGATGTTCCAGGAGATGCCCTGGATTCCCTCATTGGCCCGCGTGATGCCGGTGATTTCGCTTTTCATTGTGATCCTCCCTCAACGCGACGCGCGGCTTAGTTCGCCGATTTGCAGTCCTTGGCGTAGCGGTCGCCGTAATTCTCGAAGACTTTCTGGACGATCTCGGTCTGGAACTTGCCGTCCGCGCGCTTGGCAACCTTGGTCAGGTAGAAATCCTGGATCGGATAACCGTTGGTGTTGAACTTGAAGGCGCCGCGCAGGGAGGTGAAGTCGGCCTTCTTCAGAGCAGCCGCGACCGCATCCTTGTTGGAGAGATCGCCCTTCACGGCCTTGACGGCGCTGTCGATCAGCATCGCGGCATCATACGCCTGGAAGGCGTAGGTACCGGGCACGCCGTTATAGGCGGCCTCGTAGGCGGCGACGAACTTCTTGTTCTGGGGATTGTCGAGATTAGGCGCCCAGTTCGCGCCGCCGAACATGCCGACCGCCGCGTCCTGCTGCGCCGGCAAGGTGGATTCATCCACCGTGAAAGCGGAGAGCACCGGAATGCTGTCGGCGAGGCCAGCCTGCCGGTATTGCTTGACGAGATTGACCCCGAGGCCGCCCGGCATGAATGTGAAGAGAGCATCGGGCTTCTGCGATGAAATCTTGGAAAGCTCCGGCTGGAAGTCGAGCGTGTTCAGCGGCATGTAGGATTCTTCGACGATCTCACCCTTGTAGTCGAGCTTGAAGCCCGCCACCGAGTCCTTGCCGGCCTGATAATTCGGCACCATCAGATACATGCGCTTGTAGCCGCGATCCTGCGCGACCTTGCCGAGGATTTCGTGCACCTGATCGTTCTGGTACGAGGTCACATAGAAGAACGGGTTGCAGTCCTTGCCGGCAAACGTCGACGGGCCGGCATTGGGGCTGATCAGGAAGGTCTTCGATTCCGTGACCGGCCGGTGGATCGCCTGGAGGATGTTGGAGAAGATCGGGCCGACCACGAAGTCGACCTTGTCACGCTCCAGAAGGCCCTTGACCTTGGTGACTGCTGCGTCCGGCTTCAATTCGTCGTCGACCACGACGACCTCGACATCGCGGCCGCCCATCTTGCCGCCGAGATCCTTCATCCCGAGCGCAAAGCCGTCGCGGACCTGTTGGCCGAGCGCGGCGGCGGGTCCCGAGAGGGTCACGATCACACCCAGCTTGATTTTCTCCTGGGCGAGGGAAGGGCTCACCGCGGTGCCAAGCAGCAAGGCGGCTGCGGCCAACGTCATTTGCGTCTTCATGATCTGTCCCCCGTGACAACAGGACTTGCACTGCAAGCCGCTACTCCAATCCAAGTTTATGCCGATGATTGCTGCCGCGGCAAGCGAGCTCAAGGCGTCGTCATCCTGCGGGCAGCGGCGCATGCAAGCGGCGCGCCAATTATTTGAAGCCTAAAGAAATCCGTGCGTGGTCGATTGTTGCGGCTTTAGGCTTGCAGCCGGCTTCGATTTATTTGAAGCTCGAAACGTTGGGAATCCGTGCCGAGCGCCAATGCCGGCCGTGAGTGACTGCATCAACATGCTCGATTCCGAGACCAAGGCCGTCGAAACTCCGGAGGATCACGCCGAAGAGCTTCGGCTGTGGCTGCGTCTCTTGACCTGCACGACCCTGATTGAGGGCGAGGTCCGTGGCCGGTTGCGGCAGCGCTTCGACGTCACATTTCCGCGTTTCGACCTGATGGCGCAGCTCGACAAGGCACCCGATGGCATGACGCTGTCCGACGTGTCCAAGCGCATGATGGTGTCGAACGGCAACGTCACCGGCCTCGTCGAGCGCCTCGTGGAATCCGGTCATCTCGACCGCCGCACGTCGGAGACGGATCGCCGCGTCCAGGTGATCCGGCTGACCAAACTCGGTCGCGCCGAGTTTCGCAAAATGGCCGCGGAACACGAGACCTGGATCGCCGATCTGTTCGCCGATCTGACGCCGAAGGATGTGCGCGAATTGATGCGCCTGCTCGCCAAGACCAAGGCATCGGCGCAGAAATCGGCCGGTCGCCGCCGGGCCTAGTCCGCGGCTGACGCGCCGACTAATCCCCATTTGCCGCCGGAAAAAGCACGGGATGCCCAAAATCCGCTATTGCACGAAATTGCTTTAAGCCTAAAATGTTTCCGAGTTAGTGCTGCCGGGTGCTTTCCATGCTGAAAGGAGCGTGCGATGGCCAACGCTGCCAAGGTTCAAGTTTCGGGCTCGCGTGACGACAATGCTGCGACAGCCCATGTCGATACGTTCGCGCGGCAGCATCTTCCGCCAGCCGAGCTCTGGCCGGAATTCATCTTTACGCGACCGGAATTGCAATATCCGCCCCGCCTCAATTGCGTCAGCTACTTCCTAGACCGCTGGGTCGAGCAGGGACATGGCGACGCTCCCTGCGTCATCAGCCCCGCCGTCAGCTACACCTATCGCGAGCTGCAAACGGTCGTGAACCGCATCGCCAATGTGCTGGTCGGCAAGCTCGGCCTCGTCCCCGGCGGGCGCGTGCTGCTACGCTCGGCCAACAATCCGATGATGGTTGCGACCTATCTCGCGGTGATCAAGGCCGGTGGCATCGTCGTGGCGACGATGCCGCTGTTGCGTGCCAAGGAGCTGTCCTATCCGATCCAGAAGGCGGAGATCACGCTCGCGCTCTGTGATGGCAAGCTCGCCGACGAAATGGAGAAGGCGAAAGCCGCGGCTCCCGGCTTCAAGCGCGTGGTCTATTGGGGCAATGGCGCCGGCGACTCGCTCGAGGCGCTGATGGCGGATGCAAGTCCGGAGTTCAAAGCTGTCGATACTGCATCCGACGACGTCTGCCTGATCGCGTTCACGTCGGGCACGACCGGCGATCCCAAGGGCACCATGCATTTCCACCGTGACATGCTGGCGGTCTGCGATGGCTATGCGCGCAACATCCTGCGCGCGGAGCAGAAGGATCGCTTTGTCGGCTCGGCACCGCTCGCCTTCACGTTTGGCTTCGGCGGCGTGCTGTTTCCGATGCACATCGGCGCCTCCTTTGTCGTTCTGGAGAAGACGGCGCCCGACGACATTCTGAATGCGATCGAGCAGTACAAGACCACGGTCTGTTTCACCGCACCGACCGCGTACCGGGCGATGATTGGCAAGCTTCCGGGCCGCGATATTTCCTCGCTTCGCAAATGCGTGTCCGCCGGCGAGACGCTGCCCAAGCCGACATTCGATGCCTGGCTGAAGGCGACCGGCATCAAGCTGATGGATGGCATCGGCTCGACCGAGCTGCTGCACATCTTCATCAGTGCGACCGAGGACGAGATCCGTCCCGGTGCGACGGGCAAGCCGGTGCCGGGGTATGAAGCGAAGATCGTCGACGATTCCGGCAATGATTTGCCGCCGGGCACGATGGGACGGCTTGCGGTACGCGGGCCGACCGGATGCCGCTATCTCGCCGACGAACGGCAGCGCAAATACGTACAGAACGGCTGGAACATCACGGGCGATACCTATCTGATGGATAGGGAGGGCTATTTCTGGTACCAGTCGCGCTCGGACGACATGATCGTGTCGGCCGGCTACAACATCGCAGGCACGGATGTCGAGGCGGCGCTGCTTACGCATCCCTCCGTCGTCGAGTGCGGGGTCGTCGGCGCGCCGGACGAGGCGCGCGGCATGATCGTGAAGGCCTATGTCATTGCCGCGCCGGGCGTAACGCCGGACGCCGAGCTCGTGGCTGCGTTGCAGGCGCATGTCAAATGCGAGATCGCGCCCTACAAATATCCGCGCGCGATCGAGTTCGTGACGCAACTACCGAAGACCGAGACCGGCAAACTAAAGCGCTTTGCCCTGCGGCAACTGGCGCAGACCGCGGTGACGTCCTCCGGTGTCGCGGCGGAATGAGAGAAGGATAGAGAATTGTCCGTGACGACGCCGAAAGGCCCGCACCTCGCGGTGCTGCCGACAGCAGCCGAGGATGAAACCCGCGCCAGGGCGCAGGTGCTCCAGCCGTCCGGTTGGCCGGTGCCGAAAGGCTATGCCAACGGCATGGCCGCCGAGGGACGCATCGTCGTTACTGGCGGCGTTATCGGCTGGGATGCCGAGGAGCGTCTTGCGGAGGGTTTTG
The DNA here is from genome assembly GCF_003020115.1 of Bradyrhizobium sp. MOS002. GTDB lineage: Bacteria > Pseudomonadota > Alphaproteobacteria > Rhizobiales > Xanthobacteraceae > Bradyrhizobium. Next base: position 60,154 of record NZ_PYFX01000019.1, on the reverse strand, counting down.
TCGCGCAGGTGCGCCAGACCTTGAGCAACATTGCCGCGATTCTCGCGGAGGCCGGTGCGCAGCCCGAGCATTTGGTGCGCCTGACCTGGTACGTCGTCGACATGGACGAGTACCTGACGAACCTGAAAGAGCTCGGCAAGGCCTATCGCACCATCTTCGGCGCGCACTACCCGGCGATGGCGCTGGTTCAGGTCGTCCGCCTCGTCGAGAAGGCCGCGCGCGTCGAAATCGAAGCCACCGCCGTCATTCCGCGCTGAACTGCGATCGGCGGGCGCTCAGCTTGCCTTGGTCAGCTTGCCTTGGTCAGCTTGCTTTGGCGAGGTCATCGTCCTCGGGCGAGTTCAGATATACTCCTGACATGGTGTCGACCCAGCAGAGATGGTCATGCACCTTATTCACGCCGTTGACGTTCTCCGCTGCGACGACCGCGGCCTGTCGCGCGCGCTCCTCGGTGATGACGCCGCTGAGATGAACGATGCCGTCGCGGACGATGACGTTCAGCCCGAACGGGCACCAGTCGTTCTTCTCCATGGTATCGATGATGCGGCTGCGAATATGATCGTCGTCCGCGGTCGGGTCGGGTACGTCTCGGGCCAGGTCCGCCACCGCCTGGAGCAGGTTCGCGCGCGACACGATGCCGACGATCTTGTCGCCGCGGATCACCGGCAGACGCTTCACGTTGTTCCGCTCCATGAGATCGACGATCTCGGCGAGCGCCGTATCCTCGGTGATGGTCACCGGTGAGGGGGTCATCACCTCCGAGACCTTGCGGCCGTGCTCGTGGACGAAGTCGCCGGCCGATTTACCGGATCCGAGAATGAATCGCAGCCAGCGCCCGCGCTGGCGTCCTGTGCCGATTTCGCTGCGGCGGATGAAGTCGCCTTCCGAGACCACCCCGATCAGCTTGCCGGCATCGTCCACGACCGTGAGACCGCTGACATGCCGCTTCAGCATGATGTTTGCCGCCTCGACGATGCTGGTGTCGGGGGTAACCGAAATGACCGACCGGGTCATGATCTGATGGGCACGCATGGCAGACTCCGCTGGCTTGTCGATGTCGATGCGCAAAACCTAGCTCTCGCGTCGTGCCGCGGCTTGACGCAGGTCAAAAGTATGCATCGGGCTGTTCCCGATTAAGCAATTGTGATCGATGCCCGGATTTGATGCAGCTCAACGCGCATCCAAAGCCTCGCCATATCCTGCTGCCACACAGCCATGATGTAGCCAGGAATATTCAGCCATGAGCGTCGTGCAGATATTTCCACGGGCCGAAGAGCCGTCAGCGCAGGTTGTCTCCGTCAATCCTGTTGTTGAGCCCGGAGCCTCTACGACGAGCCCCGAGCCGCCGGCTGGAATGCCGGTCGCCGTCGATCCCCTGCCTGTCTCCGAGCCGTACCCGCTTGATCGCGCGTTTCATGCGATGCTGGCGCGGTTAACGGGCGGTATTTCGCCGCTGGCCTTATCGCTGGCGTGGCTCGATTGGAGCTCTCATCTCGCTGCGGCGCCGCAGCGTCAGGTGGAGATGTCGCGCAATGTCGTTCGCGACATGGGCCAGTTTCTGGAAGCTGCCGCGCACGCGACGTCGCAAAAGCCGTGGTCCGTGATTGCACCGCAGGGACGGGATCGTCGCTTCAGGGGACCACAGTGGGAAGCCGCACCGTTCAATCTGCTTGCGCAGGCGTTCCTGCTTGGAGAGCGCTGGTGGCACGATGCCACGACCGGCGTACGTGGCGTGTCGCACGCAAATGAGGCCATCGTCGAATTCTCGATGCGTCAGATGCTCGACATGCTGGCGCCGTCGAATTTCGCGGCGACCAATCCGCAAGTGCTGGAGAAGGCGTTCCGGAGCGGCGGGGAGAATTTCGTGTTCGGCTGGCAGAACTGGTGCAGCGACCTGATGCGCCTGGTCTCCGCCGCAGGGCCGGCGGGTGACGAACAGTTTGTCGTCGGCAAGACGGTCGCGGCTTCGCCGGGCAAGGTCGTCTATCGCAACGCGTTGATCGAGTTGATCCAGTACCATCCGACGAGAGCGCAAGTGCGACCCGAGCCGATCCTGATCGTGCCGGCCTGGATCATGAAGTATTACATCCTCGATCTGTCGCCGCAGAACTCTCTGGTGAGATATCTGACCAGTCAGGGCTTCACCGTATTCGCGATTTCCTGGCGAAATCCCGATGCCAAGGACCGGGATGTTGCCTTCGACGACTATCGCAAGCTCGGTGTCATGGCGGCGCTGGATATGATCGGCCGGATCATGCCGGGCCAGAAGACCCATGCGCTCGGCTACTGCCTGGGCGGCACATTGCTGTCGATCGCTGCGGCCGCAATGGAACGCGATGGCGACAAGCGAATGTGCACGATCACCCTGCTTGCTGCACAGACGGATTTCACAGAGGCCGGCGAGCTGACGCTCTTCGTCAACGAGAGCCAGGTCGCCTTTCTCGAAGACTTGATGTGGCAGCGTGGCTATCTGGACACGACGCAGATGGCCGGCGCGTTCCAGCTGCTGCGCTCCAACGAGCTGATCTGGTCGCGGCTGTCGCATGACTATCTGATGGGCGAGGGCGCGCCACAGAGCGAGCTGATGGCCTGGAACGCCGACGCCACGCGGCTGCCTTATCGGATGCACTCGGAGTATCTGCGAAAGCTATTCCTGGGCAACGATCTGGCCGAAGGCCGCTATCGTGTCGAGGACAGGAGTGTCTCGCTTTCCGACATCCATGCGCCGATGTTCGTGGTCGGCACGCTCGCCGATCACGTGGCGCCGTGGCGGTCCGTCTACAAGATCCACTATCAGGTCGATGCCGACGTGACCTTTGTGTTGACCAGCGGCGGGCACAATGCCGGCGTCGTCGCGCCGCCCGACGAGCCCGGCCACAGCTATCAAGTGCTGATCAAGGCTGCTGATGCGCCTTATGTTGGCCCGGAAGAATGGCTGAAGCTGGCACCGCAGGTCGAGGGGTCGTGGTGGCCGGAATGGGCAGAATGGCTGGTAGCACGCTCCGGGGCGCCCCGCGATCCCCCGCAGATCGGAGGCGGAGACCTTGACGGTCTGCCCGACGCGCCGGGAGACTACGTCCACACCTAATCCTCAGGCTCCGCATTCGGCGCAAGGTCGGCGGAGCGGAACGGCTTGGCCTTGTCCAGTTTCCGGTAGGCGTCCGAAGCGATCCGCAACAGTTTCTTTTCGCGCTTGCGATTGAGGAAGCGAATGCCAGCCTCGGGGACGGCCTCGTTCAAGGATGCCGCCAGGGCTTGCCCTCGCACATCGTCGTTCATTTGCCCGAGCGATTTTTGCGCCTTGCGCAATTGCCTGAGGATCGACTTCTGCTTTGTCAGCGATTCGTCGGCGAACAGGTCCTCCAGGGACTCGATCGAATAGGTCAGCCGCTTGTTGAGAAGCCGCAGTTTGTGCCGTTTCTCGACGTCGAGCTTGCGGAGCTTGCGCGCTTTCTTGAGCAGCGTCTTTTCCCATTCCGTGAGTTTCGCCGTTGCGTGGTCGGCGAGTGTGCAGCGGCGCAGCCTGATGGCTTCCTTGCTGCGCCGGGTCGACCAGGAGCCGCTCTCGATCCAGGCTGACGTCTGCTCTACGAGACGGCGATACCGCGCGGATTGCAGCGCGCGCGCCAGCAGGCGGTGGCTCTCGGCGCGCTTCTCGTCCCAGTGCTGGAGCTCGGCAATCACTGTCAAATCGCCTCCACTCTCGGCAATGACCCGCTCGATTGCCACGTCGAGGTCCCGTACCATGCCGAGCTGGCTGTTCAGCCATTTCAGTTCTGTCCAGACCTCCGGCCGTATGGCGTCATCGACCATCGGCGAGAAGAAGCGGATGGCGGTGCGCAGATGCGTCAGTGCAATCCGGATCTGGTGCAGTGCCTCGGGGTCGCCGCGGCAGGTGCCGTCATGCTGGGCGACAACAGCGTCGAGATGACGGCGGGCGATGATCCGGAAGGCCGTGTCGCAGACCATGCCGGGGCTGAGGCGGCCGGGCAGGGCATTGCGCCTCGCCGCAGGCTTGACGCGCGCGGTCGCCGTCGAACTCGTGCTGGGTCGCGCCATTTGCAGATTGCCTTACTTGCTCTCGGCGATCGCGTTCCGGCAGTTCTGGAGCGTCTGCTCTTGCGTCCCGGATGCATCGATGGTCGCCCAACCGACATGGCCGATATTATAGTGCTCTTGCAGCGCGGCAACCTCTTGCGTGGCGTCGGATGCGTCGCCCCGGCGGCCTCCGATCCGCGCCTGCCGGGTCGCGAGGTCCGCAACCAGAAATAGGCCGTTTAGCGGCACGTTGCGCTCGCGCGCCAGTGCGGCGACCGCGTCTCGTTCGTCCTCGCGGGCGAACACGCCGTCGATGATCGCTGAATGGCCCTGCGCCACCACCCGCCCGGCGTGCTGAGCCAACATGTCGTAAACGCGGGCCGTGACCTCCGGCGTGTATGCGGATGCCGGCAGCTGCTCCGTGTCCTCGACCCCGAACATCTGCTTGCGGACGAGGTCGCTCCGCAGCACGACGGCCCCCGGCTGCGGCGTAACGTCCGGCGCCAGCGCGCGTGCCAAGATCGTCTTTCCGGTGCCTGACAGTCCGCCGACTGCAATCAGCCGGGGAGCGGGAGGTTGGATCAGCGCGCGGGCGAGGCCAAAATAGCGCCGTGCATCGTCGAGAATGCTGGGATCATCGGAATGCGGCGGGTTCAGCCGTGCCAGCGCGACCTGGGCGCGGATCGCCGCCCGGATGGACATGAACAGCGGCAGTGCGGATAGCGCGTCGAGATTTTCGACCGGAGTCGCGGCGAGATAGCGGTTCAGCACGATGTTGGCCGCGCGTGGTTGATCGTGGTGCAACAGGTCCATCAATCCGAATGCGAGATCGTAGAGCATGTCGATAGTTGCCATCTGGGCGGCGAACTCGATGGCGTCGAACAGCATCGGTTGTTCGTCGATCGCCACGATGTTCGCAAGATGCAGGTCGCCATGGCAGCGGCGCACGAAACCTTGACGGCCGCGTTCGTCGAGCAAAGGCCGGAGGCGAAGGAACATCGCGTGCGAGTCTCTGCCGAGTTTTGCGATGTCTTCGGCTTTGAAATGATTACCGGTCCGCAGGCCATTGCTGTTGCCATCGATCAGGCCGGGGATGGAGGAAACCCATGCCTTGCCGTCGGCGCGAACAGCCTGCGCATGCGAAGCCACGATGGCGTCGGCGACGGCCGAGGCGAAATTTGCATCCAGCGGGCCGGCCTTGGCCAGATGATCCAGCGTCCGGCTCTCGTCGAAGCGCGACATCTCGACCGCATACTCGAGCGGCCGGCCGCTTCCGTCGACCTTCACCGATCCATCGGGCTCTTCCGTGATCGCTACGACGCGGTGATAGATCTGCGGGGCCAGCGGCCGGTTGATCCTGATCTCCTCCTCGCACGCCGCCCTGCGCTTCTCGAGCGTCGAATAATCGAGGAACGGAAACTGCACGGCGCGCTTGATTTTCAGCGCGCGCCTGCCTTCGAGAAAGACCGAAGCTGCGTGCGTATCGATCCGCCTTACGTTTGGGTGATCCGCGGAATTGGTGAGCGCCGCAAAGATCCGGTCCTGGGTCGCAGAATCGTCTGTCATTCCAGCTGGTACGTCCAGATGCGTCGGAAGGCGGCTCGCCCCGCGCCAGGGTAATACATAGAAGCAGATCGCGGCCAGTCCTTGACTTCGGTCAACGCCGGCCTCCTTCCGACCGGTTCCAGGGCTTGACGAGGATCAAGCGTCCCGACCAAAGCCAGCCTATTCTGGTGCCTGAGGAGAATCCCGATGCCGATCAAGGACGTCTTTCTGCCGCTCGTCGGCCAGCCACGCGGCCCGGCCCTAGCTGCGATCGAGAAATGCGTGGCCGTCGCCGCCGACCTCGGCGCCAGGATCAGCGCGCTTGCGCTCGAAGAGGATGTTTTCGTGCGGCCGAAGGTGTTGCTCCCCGATGATGCCGATGCGGCCGAGGCAAACGGATCGCTTTGGGCGGGCGACACTCAGGATCTCCTGGGTGCGTTCACCCGTGCAACCTCCCGGACGGGCATTCGCGCCCAAAGCCGGTCGGCCAAGGTGCCGGCAGACCAGATCGCGTCAGTCCTGGCCGAGCACGGGCGCTTCAGCGATCTCACGCTGGTCCCCGTGAAGCCACACGACAGCCGAACCGAACACATCATCGAGACGCTCCTGTTCGAATCCGGGCGGCCAGTGCTGCTCTGCCCGGAGCAGCATGTGGACGGGCTGCGACCGGAATTCGAGAACGTCATGATTGCCTGGGATCACTCGGCGCGTGCGGCGCGTGCGGTCGGCGACGCGCTGCCTATCCTTCAGGCAGCCGCCGTAGTTCGCGTGGTGACCGTGGCGGATGACAAGCCCGACGCGATCGTGCAATCGGGGACGGCTCTGGTCGATCACTTGAGGGAACACGGGGTCTACGCGTCGTTCGAAACCGTGACGGGCGGCGGCAGCTCGACCGGCAAGGTGCTCGGAAGCTGGGCGAATTCCCATGCCATTGATGCGATCGTGATGGGCGCCTACCATCATTCGCGCCTGAACGAGATCGTTTGGGGCGGTGTGACAAAGACCGTCATTGGCGAGCCACCGTGCTGGGTTATGATCTCGTACTAGGCGGGTCGCCAGCTTATCGGCCTGATCGTCAACCATCGGAACCGCCACCGACCGGGCGCATTTGCTTTCATGTCAACCTATCGTCTGAAGAACCTGCTGTCGCCGCGTTCGGTCGCGCTCGTCGGTGCGAGCGCCCGCCCGGTCTCCGTTGGACGCGCCGTTCTGGAGAACATTCAGAAGGCTGGCTTCACGGGACAGTTCGGCCTCGTCAACCCGCGCCATGCCGAGATCGGCGGCGTCGCGGCGGTGGACAGCCTCGACAAGTTGTCGTTCGTGCCGGAGCTTGTGATCATCACGGCGCCGGCGCGCGCGGTTCCCGGCATTGTCGATCAAGCCGGGAGGCGCGGCTCGGCGGGCGCCCTGATCGTCTCTGCCGGGCTCGGTCACGGGCCGGGGTCCCTGCAGGAGGCCGCCATCGCTGCGGCCGGCAAATACGGCATGCGGCTGATCGGGCCGAACTGCTTGGGCATCATGATGCCCGGCGTGAGCCTCAATGCGAGTTTTGCCGCGCACATGCCGGGAGCGGGAAATCTCGCGCTGATTTCGCAATCGGGCGCGATCGCGGCCGGCATGGTCGATTGGGCCGCGCAGCGCGGCGTCGGCTTCTCCGGCATCGTCTCGATCGGCGATCAGATCGATGTCGATATTGCCGATCTGCTCGACTATTTCGCGATGGATCACAAGACCCGCGCGATCCTGCTCTATATCGAGGCCATCAAGGACGCGCGCAAGTTCATGTCGGCCGCGCGCGCCGCGGCGCGCGTGAAGCCCGTTGTCGTGGTGAAGTCCGGCCGAATGGCGCAGGGTGCGAGGGCGGCTGCCACCCATACCGGTGCGCTCGCGGGCGCCGACGCCGTCTATGACGCGGCGTTCCGCCGCGCGGGCGTCCTGCGGGTCTCCGATCTGCGCGAGCTGTTCGATTGCGCCGAGACGCTGGGCCGCGTCGAGTCGCCGGCGGGAAAGCGCCTCGCCATCCTGACCAATGGCGGCGGCATCGGTGTCCTCGCCATTGACCGATTGGTCGAGCTCGGCGGCATTCCGGCGACCATCTCGGCGGACGCCCGCAAGAAGCTCGATGACGCGCTGCCGCCGACCTGGTCCGGCGCAAATCCCGTCGACATCGTGGGCGACGCCGATGCGTCGCGCTATGCGGCGGCGCTCGAGGTGCTGCTCGCCGACCCCGACAACGACGCGGTCCTGGTCCTCAACGTGCAGACCGCGATCGCCTCGGCCGCCGATATCGCAACGATGGTGACCGAACGCGTCAAGGCATATCGCGAGAAGCACCGCAGTTGGGCCAAGCCGGTGCTTGCCGCCTGGATCGGGGCAGACCAGAACATCATCGAAACACTGTCCGGCGCCGGCATTCCGAACTATCCGACCGAAGACGACGCCGTGCGCGGCTTCATGTACCTCGTGAGGCACCGCGAAGTCGTGGAGGAGCTGAGCCAGGTTCCACCCGCAATGCCAGACACTTTCGTGCCGGACGCACGTGCTGCGAAGCAGATCATAGCTGCTGCCATCGCAGACGGCCGCCAATGGCTTGAACCCGTCGAGATCAAGCACCTGCTCGAAGCCTACGATATCGCGATGGTGCCCACTTACGCTGCGGCCGATGTCGAGCAGGCGGTGGCCTACGCGGAAGAAATCTTCGCGCAAGGCGCCACCGTCGTGCTGAAAATCATGTCGCGCGACATCGTCCACAAATCCGATGTCGGCGGGGTCGTGCTCAATCTGACGACGGTCGAGGCGGTGCGCGCCGCCGCTACCGATATTCTCGTTCGCGCGAGGAAGCTGCGTCCGCAAGCTCGCATTGAGGGCGTCATCGTGCAGGCGATGGTGGTCAAGGCGAAGGCGCGCGAGTTGATTCTGGGCCTTGCCGACGATCCGACCTTCGGCACGGTCGTCGTGTTCGGCCGCGGCGGGACCGCGGTCGAGATCATCAACGACAAGGCGCTTGCGCTGCCGCCGCTCGATCTGCAACTAGCCCGCGACCTGATCGACCGCACACGCGTGTCACGGCTGCTCCGCGCTTACCGGGACGTGCCGGCGGTGAAGCCCGATGCCGTCGCCATGGTCCTGGTCAAGCTGGCGCAGATGGCCGCCGACATTCCCGAGATCCGCGAATTCGACATCAATCCGCTGCTGGCGGACGAAACCGGCGTGACCGCGGTCGACGCTCGCGTCGCGGTAGGGCCGCCGCAACGGAAGTTTGCCGGCTCCGGCGCCGCCAACTTCGCCGTTCGGGCCTATCCGTCGCAATGGGAGCGCCGCCTCAAGCTCAAGGAGGGCTGGCGGATCTTCGCGCGGCCCCTGCGTCCGGAGGACGAGCCGACCATCCACGCATTCCTGCGTCATGTCACGGCGCACGACCTTCGTCTGCGTTTCTTCGCGCCGATGAAGGAGTTCACTCACGAGTTCATCGCCCGCCTGACCCAGCTCGACTATGCGCGCGCGATGGCGTTTATCGCATTCGACGAGGCGACCGGTGAGATGGTCGGCGTGGTCCGACTCCATTCGGATTCGATCTATGAGAGCGGTGAATATGCGATCCTGCTGCGGTCCGACCTCAAGGGCAAAGGTCTGGGATGGGCCCTGATGCAGCTGATCATCGACTACGCGAGATCGGAGGGCCTGAAGACCATCTCGGGCGACGTGCTCCGGGAGAACACCGTCATGCTCGAAATGTGCCGGCAGCTCGGCTTCGATGTGAAGCCGGATGCCACCGAACCGGATATTTGCGACGTCAGGCTGAAGCTCTGAGCGCGCCCGTTAGGAGCGCGCTTCAGCCGAATTTGTCGCTTCGGAGTCCTTGGCCGTTCTCCGCAAATTCTTGATCAGGACCGCAATCAGCGGCACCAGCACGGGCAAGATCGTGCTGAGCGGATGGTGCACGGCGCCCGACACCTGGGCCTGGAACGTGCGTGCCTCGAGCTGAAGTGCTTCGATGGATGCGCCGTGAATCTCGTTGGCGAGTTCGATGTCGCGGCCTGAAGGCGGCCGGCCGGCAATCACGAAGAGAATTGCTGCGATGGCAAAATTGACGGCGCCGAGGATGGCCGCCGCGCCAATGGCACTCCAGATCTGCACCAGTGCGAAATAGGCGGACAGCTCCAGCATCAGGAGCCCGAACGCGGCGATCAGCGCCGCAAAGGCGCGCAAGCCGAGGGCCGATCAGCAGGTGGCGCAGCCTGATGTCCGCGATGATCCTGTCGGTACGCCAGAGCACTCGCAGATGTTTGACGACATTTTCCGTGTTCACCTAGTGCCTCCGCAGCATGAAGCCGACGACCACGCCGAGCGCGAAAGCCGAGGCCAATGATGTGATCGGGCGGTCCGCAATGAGGCCCTGAAGCTGCTCCTGCTCCTCGTCGACGGTCTCGCCGAGCTCGGCGAGCGCAGCCTTGATCTGATCCGCAAGGGCCTCCGCACGGGCTTTCGAACTGTCGAACATCTCCTCGCCGGCGGTGCTCAGCAAGCGTGTGACGTCAACCTTCAGCGTGCGCAGTTCTTCGCTCATCCTGTCGCTGTCGAACATGGATCTGATTTCCCCGTTGAATGGAATCAAACCTAGGACCCGCCGGCGCGACCGTGGTTGATTTGCGTCAAGAAGGCAGACGCGTCGTGGTCTTGAGACAGGTCAAACCGGCTGCCACATGCTGGCCTAGAATGACCGGCTGAATGGGGACCTCGTTGTCCCGATGAGGTGGAAGCGTGAACTCCGAACCGCTGTTGCTGGCAACGCCCTCCGGCGAAGAGCTGAAATTGTGCCCGGAAGGGCCGTGGATTGCCGCGAACGTGTCGATGCTGGAGACATTGTCCCGGTCGGTCGGGGCGGACGTCGATCGATCCAGAGCCGTGACGCTGGACATGTCAGGCGTCAGCGCGCTCGACACGCTCGGCGCCTGGGTCCTGGAAAAGCTGTCGCGCAGGGCCTCATCATCCGGTCGATCGGCCGAGTTTATCGGTGTCGCCGACCATTTCAGTGGCCTGATGGAGGAGGTGCGTCAGGTCAACCGCCACACGCCGCCGCCGGCCCCTGCACCCAACCCTGTCCTGCTCAGGCTGAACGATCTCGGCAAGTCCACGGTCGGCGCGCGCGAAGACATCACGATCTTTCTCCAGATGTTGGGCGCGTTGTTCATGGCCGTGATCGGCGTGCTGCGCCGGCCGCGCTCGCTGCGACTGACATCGCTGATCTATCAACTCTATCGCATCGGCTGGCAGGCCATCCCCATCGTCGTGCTGATCACCTTCCTGATCGGCGCCATCATCGCCCAGCAGGGATTTTTCCACTTCCGCAGATTTGGCGCGGAGTCCTACACCGTCGACATGGTCGGCATCCTGGTGTTGCGCGAGCTCGGCGTGCTGATCGTCGCCATCATGGTCGCGGGCCGCTCGGGAAGCGCCTACACCGCCGAGCTCGGCTCGATGAAGATGCGCGAGGAAATCGATGCGCTTTCGACCATGGGCCTCGATCCCGTCCACGTCCTGATCCTGCCGCGGGTTGTGGCCCTGGTGATTGCGCTGCCGATCCTTGCTTTCATCGGATCGATCGCCGCACTCTATGGCGGCGGCCTGGTCGCGCAGTTTTACGGCGGCATGGCGCCGGCGATCTACATCGCGCGGCTGCACGATGCGATCTCGGTCGCCCATTTCGAGGTGGGCATCCTGAAGGCGCCGTTCATGGCGCTGGTGATCGGAATCGTCGCCTGCAGCGAGGGCTTGCGCGTGAAGGGCAGTGCCGAGTCGCTGGGACGACAGACCACGACGTCGGTGGTCAAGTCGATCTTCCTGGTGATCGTGCTCGACGGCCTGTTCGCGATCTTCTTCGCCTCGATCGGAATGTGATCATGGGCGAATCGCAAGAACAGTTCGCGATCCGCGTCCGCGACCTCGTGGTCGGCTTCGGCCGGCAGACCGTGCTCGATCATCTGTCGCTCGATGTGCGCCGGGGTGAGATCCTCGGACTCGTGGGGGCGTCCGGCGGCGGCAAGTCGGTGCTGATGCGAACCATCATCGGCCTCATCCCGCGCCAAGGCGGGACCATCGAGGTCACGGGGCGGCCAATCGGCGGCCGCACCGAAGGCGCGGCCATGACATGGGGCATTCTGTTCCAGCAGGGCGCACTTTTCTCCTCGCTGACGGTCCGGCAGAACATCCAGTTTCCGCTCCGTGAAAATCTCGTCCTGTCGCAGGAGCTGATGGACGAGATCGCGATCGCCAAGCTCGAAATGGTCGGGCTGCGGGCGCAGGATGCCGATAAATATCCGGCGGAGCTATCCGGCGGCATGACCAAGCGCGTCGCGCTGGCGCGCGCGCTCGCGCTCGATCCGCCGATCCTCTTCCTGGACGAGCCGACCTCCGGCCTCGATCCGATCGCGGCGGGTGACTTCGATGCGCTGATCGGGACACTGCAAAAGACCCTCGGCCTCACCGTGTTCATGGTCACCCATGATCTGGCCAGCCTGACCACGGTCTGCGATCGGGTCGCTGCTCTCGCCGACGGCAAGATCGTGGCGATCGGTCCGATGCGCGAACTACTGCAATCCGAGCATCCCTGGGTGCGCGCCTATTTCCACGGCAAGCGCTCGCAGATGCTGCAACACGAGATGAGATGAGAGATGGAAACCCGCGCTCCCTACGTGCTGATCGGCAGTTTCGTCCTGGCCGCAATCCTCGCGGTGTTCGGCTTCGTCTATTGGCTGAACAACACCGGCGGCATCGGGCCGCGCACGAGCTATCACGTGCAATTCCAGGGCCCGGTGCCCGGTCTTCTGGTCGGCGCCGGCGTGCTGTTCAACGGCATCCGCGTCGGCGAGGTCACCCAGCTCGGGCTTGCGCCGGACAATCCGCGCTTCGTCAATGCGACAATATCGGTTGCTTCAACCACGCCGGTGCGCGCCGACAGCAGAGTCGGGCTCGATTTCCAGGGGCTGACCGGCGTGCCGGTGGTGACGCTGGAGGGGGGCATCATCGTCGCCAAAGCCGGCGAGCCCCCGACCTTGATTGCCGAGGCCGGAGCGGGCCAGAGCATGACGCAGGCTGCGCGTGATGCATTGCGGCGGGTCGACACCGTGCTGGAGGACAATTCGGGCCCGCTGAAGGACACCATTGCCAATCTCAAGACCTTCTCCGACGGGCTTGCGCGCAACACCGGCAAGATCGACGGCATTTTGGCGGGCCTGGAGAAGATGACCGGGGGCGGAACGCCGGCCCAGAAAGTCACCTTTGACCTGCGCACGCCGCAGAACCTCGGTCCGGCCGGCAAGACGCTCTCGGCGTCACTGGCCATTCCCGAGCCGACAGCGGTCGCCATGCTCCAGACCCAGCGCATGCTGTTCGCGACCGGCGGCGATAATCCGGGCTTTGCGGACTTCCTCTGGGCCGACAGCATTCCCAAGCTGGTGCAGGCGCGGCTGATCGACAGTTTCGAGAACTACGACATCGCCCACGCCCCGTTGCGCACGGCCGATCTCGGGCAGGCGGACTATCAGCTGCTGATCGACATCAGGCGCTTCCGCATTGCCACGGAGGGGGAGACACGGGTCGAGATCGGACTATCGGCGCGGATCGTCGACAAGAACGGCAAGGTGATCGCCTCGCGTCTCGTCGAGACCAGCGAAAAGCTCGACAAGGTCGAGCCGGTCGCGGCGGTCGCAGCGTTCGATATGGCCTTCACGCGCATCGCGAAGGAGCTGATCGGCTGGACGGTGCAGGCGGTGTGACCCGGCTATTCCAAGGTCTTGAGGTAGGACAGGAGATCGTGGATCTGGTCCGGACTGAGCTCGAAGGCTGGCATGTCGGCGTGGCCGGTGTTGATGCCCTCGGCCAGCGCCTCCCCAAGGCTCTCGATGGGATAGCGCCGGTGCAGGGCCCGCAGCGGCGGTGCGATCTTGAGCGGACTGTTCGACGCACGGTCGATCGCGTGGCAGCGCGCGCAATTGGCTCGCGCAAAGCCCTTGCCGCGTTGTTCGGCGGTCGGGGCAGCCAGGGCAGGCGTCATCAGAAGCAACCCGATCAACCCGTGACGCAGCGTTCCTTGCAGCATGTAAAGTGACCCCGTTTAGGTCTGGGAGAAGAATAAGGCGGGGATTCCCTCCAAAATTGATCTGGGTCAACTGGCTTTGGCGCAGTGCAGTAAAATGCAGCCGCGCGAAGGAATGGGCCTGATGGGCACCCGGCGCTTGGAGCGGTCGATGAAGCCCGTAGTCACGATTGAGCCGAACTGGCAGCTCTGCAGCGATTGCGCCGTCCGCGCATCGGCGGTTTGTTCGTCGCTGGATGGGATCGAGCTCCGGGAATTCGAGCATCTCGGTCGGCGCGTCCATTTTTCCTCGGGCGAGACTGTGTTCTCCGAGGAGGACATCACGACCTCGTTCTACAATCTCGTCGAGGGCGTCATGCGGCTGTACAAGCTGCTGACCGACGGCCGCCGGCAGATCGTGGGCTTTGCCTTGCCCGGCGATTTCCTGGGGATGAATGTTTCGGGCAGGCACAATTTTTCGGCCGATGCGATCGGCGCGGTGACCGTATGCCAGTTCGCTAAGGCACCCTTCGGCCGTTTCATCGAGGACCGGCTGCACCTCCTCAGGCGGATCAACGAACTGGCAATTCGCGAGCTGAACCAGGCCCGGGACCACATGGTGCTGCTCGGCCGCCGTTCGGCGGACGAAAAGGTTGCGGCCTTTCTGCTCGGCTGGCGCGAGCGGCTGGTCTCGCTAACGGGGGCGTCGGACACGGTTCCGCTTCCGATGAGCCGCCAGGACATCGCCGACTACCTCGGCCTGACCATCGAGACCGTCAGCCGCACCTTCACCAAGCTGGAGCGCCACGGCGTGATCGAGATCATTCATGGCGGGATCAGCCTGCTCGATCCGGCGAAGGTCGAAGCTCTGGCCGCAGCCTGATTCCGACGTAGCGCGGCTCAATTTTGATCGGGATCAATGCATTCGGCCGCGTGCCCCGAATAATGCCCAAAACCTCAGGGGAGGGCATCATGCCGGCTGACGCGTTGCTTATGAGCATCATTGTCGTGGCAATCTTTGTCACATTCGCCGGGGCACTGGTCTGGGCAGACCGGCAAACCAGTCCAGGCCGGCTCAAGTCAGACGTCAAGCGTCGAAGCTCCTGAGATCACGGTCGCATTTTGAGGCGCCCGCGCGCGGGCTATGCCGTGCGAACTCGGGACGGTTGGCAGCGCCTCAACGCAAGGCGGCGTGCGGCGCTTGCAACTCTGCATCGACTGGGACGAATTGGCTCATCCTTCGGCTGCGGCTTCGCGCCTGACCGCGGCATTTTCGCCGCGTTTGCCTCAAATGGGGGCGCATGCTTTCCGGTTGAAAAACTGGGCTACACTGACTACGCAGGGACCCCAGTGCCTCGCAGTCTTAGGAGCCCAGTGGCGTGCCTCAGGACAAGACCGGCGACGACCCCCGACAAGCGGCGGGGAATAAATTATCGGTCCTGCGCAAGCACCCGATCTTTGCGGATCTGGAGCCGGAGGCGCTGGATCAGCTCTGCCGTTACGCCAAGCACACCACGGTGAAGCGCGGCGCGACGATCGCCGCCAAGGGCGATCCCGGCAACAATCTGTTCGCGGTGATCACAGGGACGGTGAAGATTTCCTCTTCGTCGCCCGACGGCCGCAACGCCATTCTCAATCTGATCGGTCCCGGAGAGATCTTCGGCGAAATCGCGGTGCTCGACGGCGCCCCCAGGTCGGCCGATGCGACCGCCAACACCAATTGCGAGCTCTACATCATCGATCGCCGGGACTTCCTGCCGTTCGTGAAGAGCCAGCCGGCGCTCGCGATGAAATTCATCGAGCTGCTCTGCGCGCGCCTGCGCTGGACCAGCCAGCAGGTCGAGCAGGTGATCCTGCAAAATCTGCCGGGCCGGCTTGCGAGCGCGCTGCTCGGCCTCACCGAAGAGCGCAACTTCGACTCCGGCAGCGGCACGCTTGCCATCACGCAGCAGGAGATCAGCGAGATGGTGGGGATGACCCGCGAGAGCATCAACAAGCAATTGCGCGCCTGGGCGGGCCGCAACTGGGTTCGCCTCGAGCACGGCGCCATCGTCGTGCTCGACATGGATGCCTTGCGCGAACTCGCCGAGAGCGGGCTCGACAGCTAGCTGTCGATGATCGCGACGGCGCGGGTCCAGCCTGCGGAGGCCCGCTCGATCTTCACCGGAAAGCACGAGACGGTGAACCCGGCCGAAGGCAGCTGGTCGAGATTGTGCAGCTTCTCGAGATGGCAATAGCCGATGTGCCTCCCCGCCTTGTGGCCCTCCCAGATCAGGCCGGCATCTTTCGTTTCGGCATATTTCTTCGCGGTGTGGACGAAGGGCGCATCCCAGCTCCAGCCGTCGGTGCCGGTCAGCCGGACGCCGCGTTCGAGCAGATACATGGTGGCCTCATAGCCCATGCCGCAGCCTGAGCTGACATAGTCGGCTTGGCCGAACCTGGCGCCCGCGCTGGTGTTGACGACGACGATCTCCAGCGGTGACAGCGCATGCCCGATCCGCCTCAACTCCTTCTCCACGTCGTCGGCGCTCGCCACGTAGCCGTCGGGCAGATGCCGGAAGTCGAGCTTCACGCCGGGCTGAAAGCACCATTCCAGCGGCACCTCGTCGATCGTCCATGACCGCTCGCCGCGATTCATGGTCGGATGGAAGTGCCAGGGCGCATCGAGATGCGTGCCGTTGTGGGTCGACAGCGAGACCTGCTCGACGGCCCATCCCTGGCCGTCCGGCAAGTCCTGTGCCGTGAGGCCGTCGAAGAACTGCAGCATCCGCGGCAGGCCCTGCTGGTGATCGATGTACTGGATCGTCGGGTGATTGCCAGGCGGATCCGCCGTCACGTCGTTCCTGAGCGGCACGGAGATGTCGATCAGCTTCCGTGGCATCGGCATTCCTCGGGATGGTCCGTTTTGTTTCGCTGCATCTTGAGGAGGCAGCACCGGCGGCGTCAAGCAACGCGCATAAACGCTTTCCGCGGCAGACGGACAGATGATTTCGGAAAAAGTGGGCTACGAGCCGGTTGTCCGCCCAAAGCCGGTTTGATCCATCGATGCAACTCTAGCATCGATCGATGCCGGATTTGGCTTGGACAGAGAATGCCGCGCGCCCTAGGGACGACAATGGCGCTTGACTTCACACCGGAAGTGGAGCGACCCAAAGGCGGCCCGCAGCATCTGCCCAACGATATAATCAACTCAGGAGGAAGCCCAGATGAAGATACTTACCGGCGTCATCACAGCCGCTCTGCTGGCGGTCTCAGCCCCCTTGGCGACCGCACGCGATTTCCGTTCCGCCGACATCCACCCCGCCGATTATCCGACCGTCGAGGCCGTCAAGTTCATGGGCAAGCAGCTCGCTGCGGCGAGCGGCGGCAAGCTCGGCGTGAAGGTGTTCCCCAACGGTGCGCTGGGCTCCGAGAAGGACACCATCGAGCAGCTCAAGATCGGCGCCCTCGACATGATGCGGATCAATGCATCGCCGTTGAACAACTTCGTGCCGGAAACCATCGCGTTGTGCCTGCCCTTCATCTTCCGGGACACGCAGCACATGCGCACCGTCCTTGACGGGCCGATCGGCGACGAGATCCTGGCGGCCATGGCGCCCGCAGGCCTGGTCGGCCTCGCCTATTACGACAGCGGCGCCCGGTCCATCTACACCGTCAAGGCACCGATCAAGTCGCTCGCGGACGTCAAGGGTCTGAAAATTCGCGTCCAGCAATCCGATCTGTGGGTCGGCATGATCCAGAGCCTCGGGGCCAATCCGACCCCGATGCCGTATGGCGAAGTCTATACCGCTCTCAAGACCGGTCTGGTGGACGCTGCCGAGAACAACTGGCCGTCTTACGAATCCTCGCGCCACTTCGAGGCCGCCAAGTTCTACAACGTCACCGAGCACTCCCTGGCGCCCGAAGTGCTCGTGATGTCCAAGACGGTCTGGGACACGCTGAGCAAGGAAGACCAAGCGATGGTCCGCAAGGCGGCCAAGGAATCGGTGCCCGTCATGCGCAAGCTCTGGGATGAGCGTGAGCAGGCGTCTCGCAAGACCGTCGAAGCGGCCGGTGTCCAGGTCGTGACGATCGCCAACAAGGCGGAATTCGTCGACGCGATGAAGCCGGTGTACGACAAGTTCGCCGGTGACGAGAAGCTGAAGGGCCTCGTCAAGCGTATCCAGGACACGAAGTAAGGCCATAGCGTCGGTCCGGCGCGCCGACTGGCGACGCCGGACCCGCAAGGAGACCCGGATGACAGACCCTCACGTCGCAGACCACGAACTGGACGTAGCCGGACGCCCGTCCACCGGCTTGCTGTCCCGGATCAATGCTCCTGTTGCTCGGCTCGGGATGTATCTGTCGGTGACCGGACTGCTCGTCATCGTCACCATCGTCTTCTACCAGGTGTTCGGACGTTACGTGCTCAATTCCAGCCCGACCTGGACGGAGAACCTTGCGTTGGTTCTGATCCTGTATGTCACATTGATCGGCGCCGCGGTCGGCGTGCGCGATGCCGGGCATATCGGCATGGACAGCTTGCTGGTGATGCTGCCGGACCACGCGCGAGAAAAAATCGAGCTTGTCATCCACGTCCTGGTCGCCGGGTTCGGCGTCGCCATGGCCTATAACGGCTGGATCCTCGGAGCGTCGGTCGGAACCGTGAAGATCCCCAATCTCGGGCTGCCCGAAGTCATCCGCTACGTACCGCTGATCGCCTCCGGCGTCCTGATCGTCTCCTTTTCAATCGAGCACATCATCGCTCTCCTGCGCGGCGAAGAAGTCGTCCCCTCATGGAACTGATCATTCTCGGCGCCACTTTCTTCGGCTTCCTGGTCCTCGGCGTCCCCGTCGCCTTCGCGATCGGCCTCTCCGCGATTTGCACCATCCTCTACGAAGGCCTGCCGGTCGCGGTCATCTTCCAGCAGATGATGTCGGGGATGAACATCTTCTCCTTCCTCGCCATCCCGTTCTTCGTCTTCAGCGGTGAGCTGATGCTGCATGGCGGCGTCGCCGACAAGATCGTGCAGCTCGCCAAGAATCTCGTCGGACACATCCGCGGCGGGCTCGGCATGTCAAACGTGGTCGCCTGCACGCTGTTCGGCGGCGTGTCCGGCTCGCCCGTGGCCGACGTGTCGGCGATGGGGGCCGTGATGATCCCCATGATGAAGAAGGAAGGTTTCGACACCGACTACGCCGTCAACGTCACGACCCATGCTTCGCTGGTCGGAGCACTGATGCCGACCAGTCACAACATGATCATCTATGCGCTCGCCGCCGGCGGCAAGGTCTCGATCGGCGCGCTGATCGCCGCCGGCCTCCTGCCGGCGCTGGTGCTGATGGTGTGCATGCTGGTCGCCGCTTACGCGGTCGCGGTGAAGCGAGGCTATCCGGCCGGCAAGTTCCCGGGCTGGCCCGCGGTTTTTCGCTCGTTCGCAGCCGCTCTGCCCGGCCTTCTGATCGTCGGCATCATCCTGGCGGGCATCCTGTCCGGCGTCTTCACGGCAACCGAATCCGCAGCCGTCGCGGTCACCTATACGATCCTGCTGACGTTCTTCATCTACCGCACCATGACCTTGCCGAACTTCCTGCGCGCGGCGGCCAAGGCGGTGAAGACCACGGGGGTGGTGCTGCTGCTGATCGGCGTCTCCACCATGTTCCAGTATCTGATGGGGCTTTACGAGGTCGCCGACTTCGCCGGCGAGATGATGAGCAGGGTCTCGACGCAGCCCTGGGTCATCTTCCTGCTCATCAACGTCATCCTGTTCGTGCTCGGCACGTTCATGGACATGGCCGCGACCATCCTGATCTGCACGCCCATCTTCCTGCCGATCGCGATGAAGGCGGGCATGGATCCGGTGCAGTTCGGTATGCTGATGCTGATCAACTGCGCGCTCGGGCTGAACACCCCGCCGGTCGGAACCACGCAGTTCGTGGGCTGCGCCATCGGCGGCATCTCGGTGGGTGCGGTGATGCGCACCATCCTGCCGTTCTACGCCGCCCTGATCGCAGCTCTGATGTTCGTGACCTACGTCCCCGCCTTCTCGCTGTGGCTGCCCCGTCTGCTGATGGGCTACAAGGGATAGCAGCAACGCAGGGAGAATCTATCCGTGACTGACTATCGCAAGCTCTTCGATCTCACCGGCAAGACGGCCGTGGTGCTGGGCGCCGCTTCCGGAATCGGCAAGTCGTCGGCCGAGGCGCTGGCCGGGCTTGGTGCCCGGGTCGTCTGCGCCGATCGTGCGCTCGACGCCGCCGAAGCAACCGCCGCCGGCATTCGTGAGAAGGGCGGCTGGGCCGAGGCGGCTGCGTGTGTCGCGGCGAGCGCCGCGGACGTCAACGCGCTGGCCAAGACCGTGATGCAGAAATTTTCGCGGCTCGACATCGCGGTGACGACGCCCGGGCTCAACATCCGCAAGACCATCCTCGACTACACCGAGGAGGATCTCGACCGCGTCCTCAACCTCAACATCAAGGGCACGGTGTGGTTCTTCCAGGCTTTCGGCCGCATCATGGTCGAGCAGAAGGGCGGCAGCATCATTGCCTGCTCCTCGGTGCGGGCGGTGACCATCGAGCCGGGCCTAGGCGTCTACGGCTCGACCAAGGCCGCGATCGGCCTGCTGGTGAAGGGCTTTGCGTCCGAGGTTGGACGCTCCGGTGTGCGGGTCAACGCGATCGCGCCGAGCATCGCCGAGACCGCGCTGACCGGTCCGTTCAAGCAGCGTCCCGATATCTACAATCTCTACGCCGGCCACACCGTGTTCAACCGCTGGAGCAGCGCCGACGAGGTCGCAACCGCCGTCGCCTATCTCGCCTCGGACGCAGCGAGCTATGTCAGCGGCAGCACGTTGTTCGTCGATGGCGGCTGGACCGCCGTCGACGGTCCGCCGACCGGCCTCACCCAGTTGAACACATAGGGCGGTTATCTAGCCGGTAAAGCCGGCGCGCTGGCGCAGATCCTTGCGGTCCGCGCCAGTCAACAACGCGATCAGCGCGGCCGCCTCCCTTGGATGTGCGGCCCGAATGGTCACGCCGGCCGTGTACATCGTCACCAGCTCGCAGCCCGGCGGCAGCGCTCCTGACAGCACGATGCCGTCGGTCGCGATGATCTCGGTCGCCTGCGTGCAGCCGATCGGATGCGCGGCGGTAGACGCCGCCAGCTCCCGCATCGCGGTCGCACCGTTGGGAAAGATCTTGAGGCGCGAAGCGACCTCATAGGCGATGCCGAGCTGATCCAGCACCTTTGCGACTTGCTGTCCCGCCGTCGAGGCTTTCGTATCCGGGACGTAGATCGCGTCGGCGCTGCGCAGCACTGCGCGCAGGTCAGCCTCGGTCTTCACGGTCACTCTGGGATCGCGGCTTCGGACCGCCAGCGCGGTCTCGACCCGTCCGACATCCGAGATCGAGGAGGGCACGACGAGCTTTTCTTCGGCAAGCTTTGCAAGCAGCGCCTGCGTCAGGATCACCAGATCGGCCGCCGTTCCCGCGCGCAGCTTGTCGGCCATGATGCCGACCGCGCCGAACTCGCCGTCGATGCCGAAGCCGGTCTGCGTCTTGAAGGGATCGCCGAGGCCGCGCACCAGGCCTTGCGCTGCGCCTCCGCTCAAAATGCTCACTGTCGTCACGATGCCTGCTCCATGGCTGCAATGATCTTGTCGCGGGTGATCGGCAGGTCGCGCACGCGCACGCCGAGGCAATCGTAACAGGCATTCGCGATCGCGGCCGTCACCGGACCGTGGGCGGCTTCGCCGGCGCCGACCGGCTCGATCTCCGGCCGCTGGACGATCTCGACATCTACCGCCGGCACCTCGCTGAAGGTGAGGATCGGATAGTCGGTCCAGGACGTCGATGTGATGCGCGTGCGATCGAAGCGGACGCGTTCCTTCAGCACCCAGCTCGTCGCCTGGATCGCGCCGCCCTCGATCTGGTTGATGACGCCGTCCGGGTTGATGGCCTCGCCGACATCGACCGCCAGCGTCAGCCGCTTGACGCGGATATCGTCAGTGCCTTCGATCTCCGCAATCGCGGCGCAATAGGCCCCGGTGTTCTTGTAGCGGGCGAAGCCGACGCCATGACCGATGCCGGACTGCTTCTGCGGTTTCCACTGCGCACGTCGTGCCGCCGCGCGAATCACCTCCTTTGCCCGTTCGTCGCGCAGATGACGCAGGCGGAACGCGATCGGGTCTTCGCCGCGCAGGGCGGCGATCTCGTCGAGCAGGGACTCGATGGCGAACACATTGCCTTGTCCGCCAAGTGTCCGCAGTGCCGAGGTCCGCACCGGCATGGTCAGCAGCCGGTGGCTTGTGATCGTCCAGGCCTTGAGCTCGTAGAGCGGAACGGAGTTGCGGTCGCCGCCGCCGCCATTGGCCGCGGGCGGATTGGTCGAGATCATGCGCGGGTAGGGGGTCGTAATCTCGGTTGCGGCAAGCAGCGCGGGCTGCGCTGCGCGCCCAGGCCGCGCCGCGTGGCCGTTGCTCCAGATCGCGTGGCGCCAACCGACGATCTCGTTGTCGGCATCGAGGTCGGCTTCGATCTCGATCGCCAT
The DNA here is from genome assembly GCF_003020115.1 of Bradyrhizobium sp. MOS002. Classification (GTDB taxonomy): domain Bacteria; phylum Pseudomonadota; class Alphaproteobacteria; order Rhizobiales; family Xanthobacteraceae; genus Bradyrhizobium. The sequence goes on along the minus strand of NZ_PYFX01000019.1, from coordinate 37,970 downwards.
CGCCGCGCCGAACGGTGCGTGGGACATCTCGTCGTGGCGCGACCACTGCACCCGCACCGGCCGTCCGCCGGCAGCCTTCGCCAGCAGCACGGCATCGAGCGCGACGTCGTCGGCGGCATTGTGTCCGTAGCAGCCCGCGCTTTCCATGTGCTCGACGACGATGTTTTCGGCCGGCAGCTTGAGCACGATCGCGAGGTCGGCGCGCAGCAGATAGACGCCCTGGCTGTGCGTCCACACGTGGACGCGATCGCCGTTCCATCGGGCCATCGCACAGGACGGTGCGATCGAGGCATGCGCGATGTAGGGACGGATGTATTGCCGGCGAAGGGTGCGAGCAGCCTTCTTTATCGTTGCCGCCGTGGTCCTGGTGTCGATGACGGTGGTCTCGACCGGCTGGCTCTTCAGGAATCCGGCGAGATCGGCTTCATCCGGCAGCGGCTCACCGGCTGACCATGTCGCGCCCTTGAGCAAGGCTTTCAGCGCGGCCTCCGCCGCGGCCTCGCTGTCGGCAACCACGCCGGAAAAGCCGCCGTCGCGGACGATCGCGACGAGGCCGGGAACGGCTCGTATCGCCGTCTCGTCGAGCGCGATCAGCTTGGCGCCCGAGATGTCCGGCCGCAGCACGCGCCCGTGCAGCAAGTCCGGCAGCGGACAGTCATGAATAAAACGCGGCCGCGCGAACACCTTGTCTGGAATGTCGACGCGCTGGACCGAATGTCCGGCCACAGTGCGTTTGGCGACCATCTTCGCTTTCGCGCCCGCTTTGGCGTCGTGGTCGAGCGAGACGTCACCGGCCAACTCCCAATAGCTGGTCCTGACATTGCCGGGACCCGAGATCGTGCCGTCATGGATGTCGAGCAGCGAGGCATCGACGCCGAGACGCTCCGATGCCGCGGCGAGGAAGCGCTGGCGGACCTCGGCACAGGCGTGGCGCAGCGCGCGGCCGGATTGCTGGACCGAAAGGCTGCCCGAGGTGACGCCCTCGTTCGGGCTCGCCGCCGTGGAGGCGCGGATCATCTCGATGCGGCCAATATCGACGTCGAGTTCGTCTGCTGCGATCTGCGCCAGGGCCGTGACGATGCCCTGGCCGATCTCGACCTTGCCGGGCGAGATCGCGACACGGCCATCGCCGGTGAGCTTCACCCAGGATGACAGCCTGGGATTGGCCGCAAGGCTGACCGGCAGTGTCGGGGCGGGGGGCGGCGCATTCATGATGTCGCCATCTCCGAGGCCGCCCGCAGCACGGCGCGGACCATGCGGTTGTGCGATCCGCAGCGGCACAGATTACGATCAAGCGCGGTCCTCACCTCGGCCTCCGTCGGCGACGGATTGCGCTTCAGCAGCGCCGCCGCGCTGATCAGGATCCCCGATACGCAATAGCCGCACTGCATCGCCTGCTCGGCGATAAGGGCACGTTGCAGCGGATGCGGTTGCTCCGCTGTGCCGAGGCCTTCGACCGTGACGACGTCCTTGTCCGCGACCGACCACATCGGCATGTCGCAAGAAGCCATCGCGCGGCCATCGACCATGACATGACAGGCGCCGCATTCACCGGCGCCGCAGCCGAAGTGCGCGCCCGTCATGCCGAGCCGGCCACGCAACACGTCGAGCAATGTCTGCTCCGGGTCCGCATCCACGGCCGCCGCCATACCGTTGAGCTGGAATTGAATCATCGGCATTGTCGCTCCACGGCCTCAGGACTTGTCGAACTTCTTGACCACGTCGGCCCATTTCTCGATGTCGCCGCGCAGGAACTTGTCGAATTCCTCCGGCGTCATCGACATGGGCACCGCGCCCTGCGCAGTCCAGAGCTTGACGATGTCGGGCCGCTTCACCATTGCGTTCACGGCGGCATTGAGCTTGTCGATCACGGGTTTCGGCGTGCCGGCCGGGGCCATCAGGCCGAGCCAGATCGTGGCTTCATAGCCTGCTACGCCCGCCTCGATCGCTGTCGGTACGTTCGGCAGCACGGCTGAGCGCTGCTTGCCGGTGGTCGCGAGGGCGCGGACCTGGTTCTCGCCGACGTTCGGCGCCATCGCCGGCACCGCGTCGATCATCATCTGCACCTGCCCGCCGATCACGCCACTGCGCGCCTCGCCACTGTTGCGGTAGGGGACGTGGACGAGATCGATGCCGGCCATGGCTTTGAACAGCTCGCCGGCCATGTGATAGGGCGTGCCCTGGCCGGAGGAGGCGTAGTTCAATTTGCCCGGCTGCGACTTGGCGAGCGCGACGAACTCCTGCAGCGTCTTCGCTCGTACTTGCGGGTTCACCACGATGACGAGATCTGAAGCGTTCACCGGTGCGATCGGCGCGAGGTCGCGCATCAGCTCGTATTTGCGCTTGTCCGGCGTCAGCAGGGATTCGTTCGCGGTCTGGGTGTTGGACATCATCAGCAGCGTGTAGCCGTCGGCGGGCGACTTCGCCGCTTCGACCGTGCCGATGACGCCGCCCGCGCCGGTGCGGTTCTCGATCACGAAGGGCTGGCCAAAACTCTCCTGGAGTGCATTGCCGATCTGCCGGGCCGCGACATCGGCCGGTCCGCCAGCGCCGAAGGGCACGACGATCCGGACCGCATGATTGGGATAGTCTTGCGCCAGGGACGGTGCTGCGGAGCATGCGCTGAGCAGGCCGGCGGCCAGCGCCAGCATGAATTGTCGGGCCGTCACACCCACCTCCCTGATGTCGTTCTTGTTGATCGGCACTGTAGCGGCAGGGGAGGCGGACTGTCGACGCCTCACAAGGCCGATGGTGCCTGGAATATCGGGCGGGTTTCGGTGTCTTGGAGCCGCTCTTCGCGGCCACGGCAGGAACCGGCGGCGCACGCGGTCTGAGCAAATCGCATGGGCGTTGCCGGATAAATACCCTCGGCTGACAGGTATTTTGGTGTTACCAAATTGGATATGAACCAGCACGCCAAGATCGAAATCCGCCATTCGACCTGTCCGCATGATTGCCCGTCGGCGTGTGCCCTCGATGTCGAGGTGGTCGAGGGACGCAGCATTGGTCGTGTCCGCGGTTCGAAAAAGCAGACCTATACGGCCGGCGTGATCTGCGCCAAGGTTGCCCGTTATGCCGAGCGCATCCATCATCCTGAACGGCTGATGTATCCGCTGCGCCGCACCGGGCCGAAAGGCTCCGGCCAATTCGCGCGGATCACCTGGGATGAGGCGCTGGACGAGATTGCCGATCGCTTCAACCAAGTCGAGCGCGAGTTCGGCGCGGAGTCAATCTGGCCCTATTATTACGCGGGCACGATGGGGCTGGTGATGCGCGACGGCCTCAATCGCCTCACGCATGTGAAGAAATATTCGCGGTTCTATCAGACCATCTGCGCCAATGTCGGGCGTATCGGGTTCGCGATCGGCACCGGCAAGATCGCCGGCGTCGATCCGCGCGAGATGGCGCTGTCCGATCTCGTGGTGATCTGGGGCACCAACCCCGTCAACACGCAGGTCAACGTGATGACGCACGCCGCCCGTGCGCGGAAGGAGCGTGGCGCCAAGATCGCGGCCGTCGACATCTACGACAACGAGACCATGAAGCAGGCGGACATCAAGATCATCCTGCGGCCCGGCACCGACGGCGCGTTCGCCTGCGGCGTGATGCATGTCCTGTTCCGCGACGGCTATGCCGATCGTGCCTATATGGACAAGTACACCGATTGCCCTGGCGAACTCGAGGCGCATCTGAAGACGCGCAACCCCGAATGGGCGTCCGCGATCTCGGGCGTGCCGGTGGCGGAAATCGAGGCCTTCGCCAGATTGGTCGGCGAGACCAAGCGAACCTTCTTCCGGCTCGGCTACGGCTTCACCCGCTCGCGCAACGGCGCGGCGCAGATGCATGCCGCGAACTGCATTCCTGCCGTGACCGGCGCCTGGCAATATGAAGGCGGCGGCGCCTTCTTCAACAATTTCGCGCTGTGGCACTTCAACGAATCCATCATCGAAGGTCACGACGCCATCGACCAGACCATCCGCGCGCTCGACCAGTCGCAGATCGGCCGCATCCTCACCGGCGATTCCAAGGCCCTGCACGGCAAGGGTCCGGTCAAGGCGCTGCTGATCCAGAACACCAATCCGATGACGGTGGCGCCGGAGCAGGCACTCGTGCGGCAGGGCTTTGCGCGCGAGGATTTGTTCGTCGCGGTGCACGAGCAGTTCATGACCGAGACGGCCGAGATAGCCGACATCGTGCTGCCGGCGACGATGTTCATGGAGCATGACGATCTCTATTACGGCGGCGGCCATCAGCACATCTCGGTCGGGCCGAAGCTGATCGACCCGCCCGGCGAATGCCGCTCCAACCACGAGGTCTTGCAGGCGCTGGCGCCGCGGCTTGGCGCCAGGCATCCGGGGTTCGAGCTGACGCCGCGTGAGTTGATCGACGCGACGCTGAAGCTGAGCGACCACGGCGACATTGCCGGCCTCGAAGCCGACCTCTGGCGCGACCTGCAGCCGGACTTCCGCACGTCGCATTATCTCGACGGTTTCGCCCATGCCGACAGGAAATTCCACTTCAAGGCCGATTGGGCGCATCCGCCGTTCGGCCAGAAGATGGGTGACTTCGACAAGATGCCGGCGCTGCCGGACCATTGGGCGGTGATTGAGCATTCCGACCAAGCCCATCCGTTCCGGCTTGCCACGAGCCCGTCGCGCAGCTTCCTCAATACCACCTTCAACGAGACGCCGTCCTCCCAGGCGCGCGAGGGCAAGGCGAGCGTGATGATCCATCCCCTGGATGCGGCCGCGCTCGACATCGCCGATGGCGACGCCGTGACGCTCGGCAACACCCGCGGTGAGACCACGCTGATCGCCACGCTGTTCGCAGGCGTGCGGCGCGGCGTGCTGATCGCGGAGTCCGTTCATCCCAACAAGAACCATATCGGCAACCGCGGCATCAACATGCTGACGGGCGCGGACACCATCGCGCCGATTGGCGGCGCCGCGTTCCACGACAACAAGGTCTGGATCAGGAAAGTGGTCGCGGCCTGAGCCGCGCTTCGATCGCCTTTCAAGTTTGTGTCGAGGCGCTAAAGCGGGGCCGAGCCGCAGATTGCCCTTGCACCTTCCGCCCGAGCTGCCGCAAATGGCCGCTAAACGGGAGCCCAAGGAAGCGAGCGCGCTATGACCGACACCACAGCCGTGATCACCGAGAAGCGCGGGCAGGCGCTCTGGATCACCATCAATCGGCCCGAAAAACGCAACGCGCTGAATGGCGAGGTCATCGCCGGCATCGCACGCGGCTATCGCGACGCCCATGACGACAAGGACGTCCGTGTCATCGTGCTGACGGGCGCGGGCGACAAGGCGTTCTGCGCCGGTGCGGATCTGCAGAACTCCGGCGCGGCTTTCGCGATGGATCATTCGAGACCGAATGTCGACTATGCCGATCTGCTGCGTTTGTCGCAGAACGCGACCAAGCCCGCGATTGCGCGCGTTGGCGGCGTCTGCATGGCGGGTGGCATGGGCCTGCTCTGCATGACCGACATGGCCGTCGCCGCCGATCACGTCATCTTCGGCCTGCCGGAAGTGAAGGTCGGCGTGTTCCCGATGCAGGTGTTGAGCCTGTTGCAGTCCATCGCGCCGCCGCGGCTCGTCAATGAATGGGCGCTGACCGGCGAGCCGTTCGACGCCAAGGCGGCGCAAGGAGCCGGCCTGCTCAATTATGTCGTGCCCACGGCCGAGCTGGATGCCAAGGTCGACTGGCTGATCGGTCGCATCGTCGACAAATCCCCGACGGCGATCCGTCGCGGCAAATACGCAATGCGCGCCATCGCCTCGATGTCGTTCGACGAGAGCATCGCCTACACCGAAAGCCAGATCGCACTGCTCGCCATGACCGAGGACGCCAAGGAAGGGCTGAAAGCGTTCAGCGAAAAGCGCAAGCCGGTGTGGACGGGAAAATAGACGATCCTTTTAGCGCATTCATCGTGTTGCCATCGGCCGACGTGCATTTATTCCGAGGGGAGATTGGCGTTGAGCCGAATCGACTGGCTTCCTGTCGTTTTTGATCGCGCGTGCGATGATCGGGCTTGGCGTGGCGGGGGCGCTGACGGCAGGACTTAAGTCCATCATCCTTTGGTTCCCCAGGGAACGAGTCGCCTTGCTCAACGGCTACATGATCATGCTGGGATCACACGGCTGAGACGATATTCGCGATGCTGGCCGTGCTATTTATCGCAGCCGAGCTAGCCTTGATCCTGCGAGTACCTCTGCCGTCCATCTTGCCCTGGTCGGTTGTCGCAATCATCGGAACGGCAACTGTGGTCAGCTTTGCCGTGATAGCTGATTACTTTCCGTCGGAGCTTGCCGGCCGTGCCAATGGCGCCTTGAACGTCTTGCACTTTGGTTGGGCATTTCTGGCACAATACGCGACCGGACTGATCAGATCGCGGCGTTGGTTTGGTTCGGGCTACCTTGGATCCAATCCTTTGCTTGCTGGATGAATTCAGTCCCTTCCACCATGCCGGTCAGAGCTTTCGACGTGGTCGAAGCAAGCATTTTCTGCGAGCAATCGGACGGCGAGGTGGAGTGGTGACCCGCGCGACCTAAGCGCCACTCTCCGTCGTGACGAGGCTGTCGAGGCGTCGCTTGGCGCCGGTCGCGATGGATTCTGCCATCGCCTGCGGGAAATCCTTCGGCAGCTTCGCAATCGTTGCGTCGATCTTCGTGCCAGCCGTATCCGCGAGCTCTTCGATGATACCCCGAACCACGCTGTCGGGCAGGCCGCAATTCTTTGCGGTTTGCACGAGATGTCGGCCGAGAATCGTGTGTACTACGTAGTGGCGACTATTGCCGATCGCCATGGCAAGTTTCATCTGGTTTTGCGTGATCTGCTTGGCATCGAGGCTCGGTTGCGTTGAGATGATGTCGTACAGCGGGGCGAGGACGAATCGTCCGCCTGGCGAGAGGTGGATGCTGAAATTCTTGGCGTGGCCGTCAGTCGCCGCCAGAAGCCAGAAAACGATTTGTGCCTTGAAGAAGGTCGCCTGGTCGGTCGCCGGTGTATCGCTGCCTTTGAGGAGATCAGAGATATTTCGGATGCCCGGGCCGCCGTCCGATTCGTATTTGCGCCCGGGCGGGACGGAAAGCGCCTGACAGCAATCTTCCTGTGGCAAGCGCAGAAGTCGTCCGTCGTGCGCCCATGTGCGGTCGAAGCGCTCAATGGCGAGCACGCGCCGGCCCGCGAAATCAACGATGCGCGACTTGGCGACGGGCAAGTCGAGCGCGGCGACGAGCTTCAGGCAGAGATGCTCGTTTTCAACGCTGTGGGTCAGGTCGACGCCGTTCGGTAACCTGCCGATCTGCGGTTTGATGATGTGCGTGGTGGCGGTCGTGCCGTGCGGCACATGCCACTTGTCCTTCCAGTAGAGAAGGGCGGTTTTTTCCTGGGCTCCAGCCAGAGAGATACGAAACTCCTGATCGGGACCGATGCCGAGCGGATTGTTGGCGAGATTGGCAAGGATCGCCGCGATGTCCTGGTCGCTCGCGACGCGAGCGTCAATCGCGCCCGCCGCTCCGGGTGCCGTTCCATCCGGAAGGAATTGCAGGGCGCCGACACAGTCGCGGCCGATCGCGGAAAGCAGGTTGTAAGCATCGGCTCCGCCGGCATGCGCGCGTTCGGCGACACGCCGGCGGATGTCGTCGTTATCGGGAAGCAGGTTATCGACGACTGCAATGACGGGGTCTCCGATATAGCGGTCTTCGCGTAGAGGCATCGATACCGAGACCGGGATGGCGTTCTCCCATCCCAGCCAGGCTTCGTCGTATTGGAAATCGATGGCGCCGCTGCTCTCCCGCCGCAGCCGCCCGACCAGACGAGCGTTTAGGTAGACGTTGATAGGCGCTCGGATAGGACGGCGTCCCATCAGAACAGATCCTCGATGGCTTTGGCCGACACCTTCGTGCGTGGTCGGAGGACCAGTTCCAGGTCGAGCGCGGCCAGCGCATCCATGAGGATGCGCAGTTGCGTCGCTGGTTCGCCGGCCTCCAGCTTCGAGACAGTCGCTTGGCGCGCGTGCATCTTGTCGCCCAGGCCGCCCTGGGTGAGTTTTTTTTGCCGGCGGTGCCGCTTAATGGCGGCGCCAAGCTGCTGCGGGGTGCGAGCGATCCTATCCATTTGGAGTTTGATACGCGAACGCGTATAAAATATCAATATACCTGGATGCGTATAAAGAGAAGTATACGAGATCGCGTATATAATATAAATATACGCGATCGCGTATAGCGCTTTGGCCCGATCACACCACAGGCGGACCCTCCGGTAAGAGAACAGCGCCTCCACAGTAGTGGCTTGAACCACGTTAGCATCTAGGAACTCGAACCCTCGACAAGCGATCCTACGCGGCGCACTCTATAAGGTCTTGTCAAGCGCAGGGGCCCTGGGTACGTGGGATCACTACCCCGCGTTGGCCTTCAACCCTGCCGCCTGGATGCCCGCCAACGCGCACGCCTCGTCGTTGTCCGAGGTGTCGCCGGAGACGCCGACGGCGCCGAGCAGCGTCGTGCCGTCCATGATCAGCACGCCGCCGGGGACCGGCACCAGCGCACCCTTGGCCATGGTGTTCACGGCGTCAATGAAATAGGCCTGCTCCTGCGCGCGCTGGAAGAGTGCGCGCGAGCCCATGCCGAGCGCGAGCGCGCCATAGGCCTTGCCGTGGGCGATCTCGGCGCGCATCAGGCTGGTGCCGTCCTGCGCCGCGGCGATCTTGAGCACCCCGCGGGCGTCGAGGATGGTGACGACCAGCGGCTTCAGCTTTAGCTCGGTGGATTTTGCGAAGGCGGCGTCGAGGATCTTGCGGGCGGTGTCGAGGGTGAGGTCAGCCATGGCTGGTTTCCTTTGCAAGGGGAGGGGTTGTGGATCGGATCTCGGCGCGATCGAGGCTCATCGCCAGCACGCGCGCGACGTGAAGCGCTTCGCGCTGGGCGCCGTCGTGGATCTGGTGTCGGCAGGAGGTACCGTCGGCGACGAGCAGCGTATTCTGGTCCGCGCGCCGCACGGCGGGTAGCAGCGAGAGCTCGGCCATCTCGATCGAGGCATCGTAGGTGTCCGCGCCATAACCGAAGGCGCCGGCCATGCCGCAGCAGCTCGACTCGATGGTCTGGACCTCAAGGTTGGGAATGAGGCGCAGCACCTGCTCGACCGGCTTGAACGCGCCGAAGGATTTTTGATGGCAATGGCCGTGCACCAGGGCTTTGTCGGCGATCGCGCCGAGCGGCAGTTGCAGCCGCCCGGCCTCGGCCTCGCGCACCAGGAATTCCTCGAAGGTTAGCGCGTGGGCGCCGACGGCCTTGGCGTCGTCGTCCTTGCGCAGCGAGGCGAGCTCGTCGCGCAAGGTCAAAAGGCAGCTTGGCTCAAGCCCGACGATCGGGACGCCGCGCGCGGCGAAGGGCGCGAATGTGGCGACAAGACGATCGAGCTCGGATCTGGCTTCGTCGACGAGGCCCGCAGACAGGAAGGTGCGGCCGCAGCACAGCGGACGGCCGCTGCTTACTGGCTTCGGCAGATGCACGCGATAGCCGCCGGCCGCGAGCACGCGCAACGCGGCATCGAGGTTTTCGCGCTCATAGATGCGGTTGAAGGTGTCGGCGAACAGCACGACCTCGCGGCCGGTTTCCGGCCCGACCGCTTCGGCCGGCGGCACGAACACGTCGCTCCGGAAGGCGGGGAGCGCGCGGCGCGCGCTGAGGCCGGCAAAGCGCTCGAACAGTTTTCGCAGCAGCGGGCTGCAGTTGCGCAAATTCGCCAGCGGCGCGAACCGCGACGCGAGGCCGGCATAGCGCGGCAGATAGCCGACCAGCCGGTCGCGCAAGGTCAGGCCATGCGAGGCCGCGCGCGCGGCGAGCACCTCGATCTTCATCTTGGCCATGTCGACGCCGGTTGGGCATTCGTGGCGACAGGCCTTGCAGGACACGCAGAGCTTCAGCGTCTCCATCATCTCGTCGGAGGAGAGCGCGCCCGCGCCAAGCTGGCCGGAGATCGCGAGCCGCAATGTGTTGGCGCGGCCTCGCGTCACGTCCTTCTCGTTGTGCGTCGCGCGGTAGGACGGGCACATCACGCCGCCCTCGAGCTTTCGGCAGGCGCCGTTGTTGTTGCACATCTCGACCGCGCCCTGAAAACCGCCGCCGGCCCCGGGATAAGCGGACCAGTCGAGCTTTGTCTTGAGCTCGGCGACGCGATACTCGGGCTTGAAGCGGAATAGCGAACGATCATCCATCTTCGGTGCGTCGACGATCTTGCCGGGATTGAGCACGCCCTCGGGATCGAAGCGCTGCTTCACCTCGCGGAAGTCGGCGACCAGGCGCTCGCCGAACATGGTCTCGTGGAATTCGGAGCGCACCAGGCCATCGCCGTGCTCGCCGGAATGCGAGCCCTTGTATTCGCGCACCAGTTCGAAGGCTTCCTCGGCGATGGCCCGCATCGCCTTGACGTCCTTGTCCAGCTTCAAATTCAGCACCGGCCGCACATGCAGGCAGCCTTCGGAGGCGTGAGCATACATCGTGCCGCTGGTGCCGTGCTTGGCGAACACCTCGCTCAGCCGCGCGGTGTAGTCGGCGAGATGCGGCAACGGCACGGCGCAGTCCTCGACGAAGGAGACCGGCTTGCCCTCCTGCTTCATCGACATCATGACATTGAGGCCAGCGGCGCGGAAATCGGCGATCCCGCTCTGGAGCGCGGGCTCGGTGATCTCCACCACGCCGCCCCATTTGCGCTTGTCGTTGTTCCAGCCGAAGCCGAGATCGCCCATCAGCTCGCCGAGCTGCTTCAGGCGCACGAGGTTGTCCGCCTGATCCTCCTCGGCGAACTCGACCACGAGCACCGCATCCGGATCACCCTTGATCGCGGCGGAGATGATGGGCCTGAACATCGCGATGTCGCGGCCGAGTGCGAGCATGGTGCGGTCAACCAGCTCGACCGCGATCGGCTTCAGCTTGACCAGATGCTGGGCCGCGTCCATCGCCTCGTAAAAACTGCCGAAATGGCAGATGCCGAGCGCCTTGTTGCGGATCACGGGCCACAGCTTCAGCTCGACCTTGGTGGTGAAGGCGAGGGTGCCCTCGGAGCCGACGAGAAGGTGGGCCATGTTGTTGCGTGCATTGCGCGGCACCAGCGCATCGAGATTGTAGCCGCCGACACGACGCTGCACCTTTGGGAAGCGCGCCGCGATCTCCCCGGCTTCGCGGGCGCCGAGATCGAGCATGTCGCGGAACAGGGCGCGCGCGCTGGCGTTCGCATCGAGATCGGAGAGATCGCGCGACACCTCGCCGTATTGGCTCAGCGTGCCGTCGGCGAGCGCGGCCTCCATCGACAGCGTGTTGTCGCGCATGGTGCCATAGCGCAAGCTACGGCCGCCGCAGGAATTGTTGCCCGCCATGCCGCCGATGGTGGCGCGCGACGCCGTGGAGACGTCGACCGGAAACCAGAGGCCGTGTTTCTTCAGTTGGCGGTTGAGGTCGTCGAGCACGATGCCCGGCTCGACCACGCAGGTGCGCCCTTCGACGTCGAGCGACAGGATCCGGTTCAGGTGCTTCGAGAGATCGACCACGAGGCCGTCATTGACGGTCTGGCCGCATTGCGAGGTGCCGCCGCCGCGCGGGGTCACCTTCAGTCCCTCGTCGCGCGCGATCGCCAGCGCTCGCAAAGCCTCGTCCATGGTGCGCGGCACCACGACGCCATAGGGCATGATCTGGTAGAACGACGCGTCCGTGGCGTAGCGGCCCCGGCTGAAAGCGTCGACCAGGACGTCGCCGGTCATTTCCCCGGCCAGACGTGCCGCGATGCCGTCCTTTTTGGCCGAATCCTGTGATTTCCCGGGCACTTCCGCCGCCATGGTCCGCTCTTGCCTGTTCGCCGCCCCCGTCTTGCCTCCGGTCACGGCCCTTGGCAAGGCGAGCCCTGCTTCTTGTGCATTGACGGACCCCGCCCGGCGAGGGACAAGCCCGGCGAATAGTGATATTCGAGCGGCTCGCGCAGCCCCCTTCAGTCCGAAAGGCTCGAAGTCAAGCTGGGCTTAAGCCAAGGCAGACTCAAAGACCGGGAAGGACGCCGATGACCGTGCATACTGGAAGGCATTTTCTCCAGATTCCAGGACCGACCAACGTGCCCGACCGGGTGCTGCGGGCGATGGACATGCCGACGCTGGACCATCGCGGTCCGGAGTTCGCCGAGCTCGGTTTCGCCGTCCTCGCCGGCATGCAGCGGGTGTTCCGCACCAAGCAGCCCGTGATCATCTTCCCCTCGTCCGGCACCGGCGCCTGGGAAGCTGCGATGGTCAACGTGCTCGCGCCCGGCGACAAGGTCCTGATGTGCGAGACCGGCCAGTTCGCCGTGCTGTGGCGTGGCATCGCCGACAAGTTCAAGCTCGACGTCGACTTCATCCCAAGCGACTGGCGCCATGGTGCCGACCTCGCCGAGATGGAGAAGCGCCTTGCCGCCGACAAGCAGCACACCATCAAGGCGGTTTGCGTCGTCCACAACGAGACCTCGACCGGCTGCGTGACGCCGCCGCTGGAGGTGCGCAAGCTGCTCGACCGGGTCAAGCATCCCGCGCTGCTGATGGTCGACACCATCTCCGGCCTCGGCTCGATCGAGTATGAGCACGATGCCTGGGGCATCGACGTCTCGGTCGCCGGCTCGCAGAAGGGCCTGATGCTGCCGCCCGGCCTCGGCTTCAACGCCGTCTCGGAGAAGGCGCTCGCGGTGGCCAAGGCCAACCCCGGCATGCGCTCCTATTGGGACTGGCAGGAGGTCATCGGCTTCAACAAGCTCGGCACCTTCCCCTATACACCCGCGACCAATTTGCTCTACGGCCTGCGCGAGGCGATCAAGATGCTGGAAGAGGAGGGGCTCGAGAACGTCTGGACCCGCCACAAGCGCCACAGCGCGGCGACGCGTGCCGCGATCAAGGTCTGGGGCCTGGAGACGCAGTGCGCCGACCCTGCCGCTCATTCGCCGGCGTTGACCGGCGTGCGCGTGCCTGATGGCCACGATGCCGATGCCTTCCGCAAGGTGGTGCTGGAAAACTTCGACATGTCGCTTGGCACCGGCCTGAACAAGGTCAAGGGCAAGGTGTTCCGCATCGGCCATATCGGCCATTTCAACGATCTGATGCTGATGGGGACGCTCGCCGGCGTCGAGATGGGCCTCGATCTTGCAAAGATCCCGCACCGAAGCGGCGGCGTGTTGGCGGCCATGGACGTCCTGAAGGGACGCGACGTGGTGCAGATGACCAAGGCCCAGGTAGCTTAAAGGCCCAGGCGGCCTGAAGGCTCAGGTTGCCTGAGCCAACTTCGAGAAAAGAGAGCGCGCGATGAACGCACCGACGACTGCCAACGAAGACCTACTCTACTCCGTCACGGACGGCATCGCGCGGATCACCTTCAACCGCCCGCAGGCGCGCAACGCACTGACCTTCGCCATGTACGAGCGCATGGCGGAGATTTGCCAGGAGATCAACGCCGACCGCTCGATCAAGGCGCTGATCCTGACCGGCGCCGGCGACAAGGCGTTTGCCTCCGGCACCGACATTTCTCAATTCCGTGCGTTCAAAACCGCGCAGGATGCGCTCGACTATGAGGCCCGCATCGATCGCGTGCTCGGCACACTCGAGCAGTGCCGCGTGCCCGTGATCGCAGCGATCGCGGGGGCATGCACCGGCGGCGGTGCCGGCATTGCGGCTTGCTGCGACCTCCGCATCGGGACCGAAACGACGCGCATCGGGTTTCCGATCGCGCGCACGCTCGGCAACTGCCTGTCGATGTCGAATATCAGCCGCGTCGTCTCGCTGGTCGGCCCCGCCCGCACCAAGGATATGATCTTCAAGGCGCGCCTCGTCGAGGCGCCGGAAGCACTGGCCCTCGGCCTCCTCACCGAGGTCGTCCCTGATGTCGAGACGCTGCAGCGCCGCGCCGACGAGACCGCCAGGCTCGTGGCGAGCCACGCCCCGCTGACGCTTGAAGCGACCAAGGAGGCAGTGCGCCGCATCCGCCGCACGCTGTCGCGCGAAGAGGGCGAGGATCTGATCCTCAAGGCCTATATGAGCGAAGATTTCCGCGAGGGAATGGACGCCTTCCTCAACAAGCGCACGCCGAACTGGAAGGGCAAGTAGCGCATCTCCGGCTTAGCTTCGTCAGCCGAAAGTCATAGGCAGCGGCATGCCCGCGTGCTTGAACTCGCCGGCGTTAGTCCGCACAATGCGCCGATAAATTCCTGGCAAACTAAGCCAACAATAACCCGGGGACGAAACTCGTGCAAATTCTAGTGAAAGCTGTTGGCGTTGCAGCGGCGCTATCGTTGAGCGCACCGGCCCTTGCCGGCTGGGAGCCGAGCAAGCCGGTCGAGATCGTGGTCGCGGCGGGCGCGGGCGGCGCCTCCGACCAGATGGCGCGGATGATGCAGGCCGCGATCCAGAAGAACAATCTGATGAAGCAGCCGATTGTGGTCTCGCTCAAGGGCGGGGCTTCGGGCGCGGAAGCCCTCATGTACATGAAATCCAGCGAGGGCGACCCCAACAAGGTGCTGATCGCCTATTCACTGATCTACATGCTGCCGCTGTCGGCGAAGATTCCGTTCAACTGGCGTGAGCTGACCCCGGTTTCGGTGATCGCGCTCGACCAGTTCGTGCTGTGGGACAACAGCGCGGGTCCCCGGACGGTGAAGGAGTTCGTCGCGGCCGCGAAGGCGGCGAGCGCGCCGTTCAAGATGGGCGGCACCGGCTCCAAGCGCGAGGATCACGTGCTGACCGTGTTCCTCGAGCAGAAGACCGGCGCGAAATTCTCCTATCTGCCCTACAAGTCCGGCGGCGAGGCCGCGACCCAGCTGGTCGGCAACCACACCGAATCCAACGTCAACAATCCATCCGAGAATCTTGAGGTCTGGCGCGCGGGCCAGGTGCGCCCGCTCTGCGTGTTCGACAAGGAGCGAATCTCCTACACCAGCAAAGTGACGGAGACGCAGTCCTGGGCCGACATCCCCACCTGCAAGGAGGAGGGTGTCGATGTGCAGTATCTGATGCTGCGCGCGATGTTCCTGCCCGGCAAGGTCACGGCGGAACAGCAGGCGTTCTATGTCGAGCTGTTCCATAAGGTGACGCAGACCGCGGAATACAAGGACTACATGGAAAAGCAGGCGCTGAAGCCGATCTTCCTCACCGGAAAGGACATGGTGCAATTCCTCGAGGAGGACGATGCAGTCAACAAGTCGCTGATGACGGAAGCCGGATTCGTCGCGAAGTGATTGCTTCACCTCGCCCCGCTTGCGGGGAGAGGTCGCATCGGATCGAAGAAGCGATGCGGGTGAGGGGGACTCTCCGCGAGTCCGTCTATCACCGTCCTCGTGGGGACTTCCCTCCCTCACCCTAACCCTCTCCCCGTAGACGGGAGAGGGGATTGGCCCCAGCGATTGTTGTTCGTTCATGCCCCAAACCGATCTTGAAATCGTCGTTGACGATCCGACCGCGCCCGAAGACGACTCGCCTTCCGTCGTCTCCTCCGGCACGATCGAGATATTCGTCTGTCTCCTGTTGCTCGCGCTGGCCGCCACCCTCGGTTACGACAATTGGCGCACCGGCGCCTCCTGGGATTCGACCGGGCCGGAGCCCGGTTATTTCCCGTTCTACCTCTCCGTCATTCTCGGTGGTGCCAGCCTCTACGGCCTGATCGTGGCGCTGGTCGCGCACCGCGCGGCGCCCGAGACCTTCGTCACGCGCGCGCAAGCCCGCCGCGTGATGGCGGTGTTCGTGCCGACGCTGCTGTTCTGCCTGGCGACGCAGTTTCTCGGCCTCTATGTCGCGAGTTTCCTGCTGATCGCCAGCTTCATGCGCCTCGTCGGCAAGATCGCGCCGTGGAAGTCGCTGCTCACCGCTATCGTATTCACGGCGATCATGTTCGTCACCTTCGACATCGCCTTCGACGTCATCATGCCGAAAGGGCCGCTCGAAGCGGCCTTCGGCCACTAAGGCGGACCCGCGATGGAAGCTCTCGGCCTGTTGCTTCACGGCTTCGCCGTCTTGCTGACGTGGAAGACGCTCGTGCTGATGATGGTCGGGCTGGTGCTCGGCATCTTCGTCGGCGTCTTGCCCGGACTCGGCGGACCCAACGGTGTCGCGATCCTGTTGCCGCTCACCTTCACGATGGATCCGACCTCGGCGATCGTGATGCTGTCCTGCATCTATTGGGGCGCGCTGTTCGGCGGCGCGATCACCTCGATCCTGTTCAACATCCCGGGCGAAGCCTGGTCGGTCGCGACCACCTTCGACGGCTATCCGATGGCGCAGCAGGGCAGGGCGGCGGAGGCGCTGACGGCGGCGTTCACGTCCTCTTTCATCGGCTCGCTGGTCGCGGTGCTCCTGATCACCTTCCTCGCCCCGATGATCTCGTCCTTTGCGTTGAAGTTCGGCCCGCCCGAGTTCTTCGCGGTGTATCTGCTGACCTTTTGCTCCTTCGTCGGTCTGGGGCGCGAGGCCAAGCACAAGACCGTCATCTCGATGTCGCTGGGGCTGTTGCTCGCCGGCATCGGCATGGACACGGTGTCAGGCAATCTGCGCATGACCTTCGGCTCGTCCGAGCTTTTGCGCGGCATCAACTTCCTCGTCGCCGTCATCGGCCTGTTCGGCATCAGCGAGATCCTGTTGACGATGGAGGAGCGCCTCGCGTTGCGCGGACATGCGGCGAGCATTTCGCTGCGCGTCGTGCTGAGTGTGTGGAAGGACCTGCCGAAATACTGGGTGACGCTGCTGCGCTCCTCCTTCATCGGCTGCTGGCTTGGCATTACCCCAGGCGGCGCGATCGCGGCCTCCTTCATGGGCTACAACCTGGCAAAGCGTTTCTCCAAGGATCCCGAGAGCTTCGGCAAGGGCCGCATCGAGGGGGTGTTCGCGCCGGAGACGGCGGCGCATGCCTCCGGCACGGCGGCGCTGCTGCCGATGCTGGCGCTCGGCATTCCCGGTTCCGGCACCGCTGCGATCTTGCTCGGCGGGCTGATGGTGTGGGGGCTCAATCCGGGACCGCTGCTGTTTGTCGAGCACAAGGACTTCGTCTGGGGCCTCATCGCCTCGATGTATCTCGGTAATGTCGTCGGCCTCGTGCTTGTGCTGACGACGGTGCCGATCTTCGCCTCGATCCTGCGCGTGCCGTTCGCCGCGGTGGCGCCGATGATCGTGGTGTCCTGCGCGATCGGCGCCTATGCGATCGAGAACGCGATGTTCGACATCTGGCTGATGCTCGGCTTCGGCGTAGTCGGCTACGTCTTCAAGAAGATCGGCATTCCTCTCGCGCCGTTCACGCTGGCGCTCGTGCTAGGCAACCGGGCCGAGGACGCCTTCCGTCTGTCGATGATCGGCGCCGGCGGAGACCTCAAGGTGTTCTGGTCGAACGGCCTGGTCGGCTCGATCACGACCTTGGCCATCGTGCTGCTATTCTGGCCGGCGGTTGATGGCTTGCTCTCCCGCCTCGGATGGACGAAACAGACAAAGCGCTCATCCCCCTAAGCGGCTGCACGGAGCAACAATGCGTGCTTCTCATCCGTCACCGTGGATGACCGCCAGCTTTCCCGCAGGGGCGGTCCGGCTGTTCGTGGGGCAAACCAGGGCCGTGCCCGCGACAAACGGCTGAAGGCGCCATCCTCAGGCACAGCTACGACCGCTCCGAGGGAGTCCGAGCTATCGCCTGCTGCAGAATAGGGGTTTTCGCTGATCCATCTTCACGGCTACCACCGAAGCGATGATACACGACGAAGATCTGCGCAAGACGCCGTTGGGATTGAGATCGTTCATGAAGTACAGGATCGTTGTTGCAAGCCGTGCTCATTCAACGCGGCGCCATAGGTGGTCGTCCCAGCGTTCTTTAAGTGTTCTTTGGCGGCGAAGATTGCTTCGGTTCCAGACGGACCCGTGCCTCGGCTACTTAGACTGTTTTGACGCGTGCGGCGGACGGCCAAGCCTGGGTCGCGGCGACTTCGGCTTGCGTGGAAGGGCCATGACAATGAACCGGAGCTGCATCGCTCTGAAGAGCTTCAAAATTCGACCCAACTCGGGATCTACGGTCCCGCCGAATGTCTTGTAGATCGATCTTCGCTCAAGGCCTGACGCTCGCGCGAGGGCGGAGACATTTTGGGACAGGGCGACTTCCTTCAATGCGAGCAAAGCCTCGACGAAACAGTTGCCCTCGAACGCTTGAGATAGCCGCACTGCAGACGCTTGCAGCGCAGCAGAAGTCGTTGAGTTGGGTGCGCTCTGAGCCTCTGAAGGAGCGTTTGGGACCACGCACGCTCGCACGTCAAGCGCATCGAAGAGTTTCAGGACCCGACTGAGCTGGGGATCGATTCGGCCACCAAATGTCCTGTAAAGGGCATCCCTCCTCAGACCGGCGTCCAGCGCCAGCATCTGCACATTTTGGCCTTGCATCACGAGGCTTAGACCAATTTGCGCGGCTTTGTGGTCATTTTCTGCAAATATCTCAGTTAGATAGGCTGCTATTTCCGCGGGATTGTCGCGGAAAAATTCAGCTACGATCACCTTGCTGCTCGCCAACATTGGTCTTCGATTGCCTCTTACTGTGCCATTTGGGGTACAGCATTTTTGGTGCTTTGAGCTAGATTGCTTGCGACATCGACGCACACTGCTTGGGGATTTGTGATGAAGAAGATTTTGCTCGCTCTAACCGCGGTTGCGGCGATGACCGGTTCGGCCTCAGCGGCCGACCTGGGCGCGCGCCCGTATGTGAAGGCGCCGATGGCGGCTCCCGTCGCCAACTGGACGGGCTTCTATATTTTCGGGGGCGGCGGTGGTGGCCTCTCGGCTGCCGACCAGCACGTTCAAACCACGGTGGGCGCGCTTCCGCTGACGATCGATCAGCGTCAGGGCGGTTCGGGCTGGTTCGGCACGGTCGGTCTCGGCTACGACTGGCAGTTTAGCGGCACCTGGGTCGCCGGCGTGTTCGCAGACGGTCAGTTCGGCAGCATCCGCGCTACCATTCAGGATCCGACCCTCGGCATCACTGGCAGCCAGAAGCTGGAAGACTCTTGGGCGGCCGGTATCCGCCTCGGCTATCTGGTCGCTCCGAACGTTCTCTCCTACGTCAACGGCGGTTATTCGGGCGCTCACTTCGGCCAGACTAACTTCCTGACCCTGGCTGGTGTTCCCGCCGGTGTCCACCTCGGCAGCTACAACCGTAACGGCTGGTTCGTCGGCGGCGGCGTCGAAAACAACCTGAACATTTTTGGTATCCAGTCGCCGGGCTGGTTCATGAAGACCGAGTATCGTTCGGCGTTCTACAATACCAAGACTCAGGACGAACTGTTCGATGTCAGTAACCTTCCGGTAGGCAACAGCATCCGTGCCAATACCTGGAATCAAACGATCTCGACCTCACTCGTGTACCGCTTCAACTGGACCGGCCCCGTCGTCGCGAAGTACTGATCCGACCTAGATCTTGGACGTTAGAACCCCGGCAGCGCCGGGGTTTTTTCGTTGCGTGGAACTTTCGTTGCTGGAAGCTAACTATGCGTAAGAGGCACAGGCGGAAAGGAGCCTTGTCCCCGACCGGCCTCTCCGGTGCAGCATTTCGTATTAGGCCGGAGTCGTTGGCGGGCTTGGGGCGCCTCCCTCAGCGGTACAGCGCCAAGTCAGGCCTCGATCATCCGGTCGATGAATGATTTAGAGTCCTCATGCGCGGCTTGGGCATTGGGCCAGCTCATCTCGGTGTGAGGAAACTCGAATGGTTCGCCGTCGAATACCACCGGCCGGTGGTCAGAGCGCAGAACGCGGGCGTGCCATAAACCCGTGCCCAACTCGAACCTTTCGACCTCGAAAATGCCAAGGAAGCTTGAGGCATCCGGGCTTCCTGGCAGTCGCGTTTCATGATGCGGATTCCGGGGATTGCGGCCAGAGATTCCGATTGAACGCGACCATGCATTCCGATCGAAGGCGGCCACCTGTTCCGACGAAGGCGGCCGGGGTGTCGTTGCCGGCATGAGGAGTTGGGTCAAGTTTTCTTCGCGGCGTCAAGATTGGCGCGTTGGGCAGTTATTTTCCGCATGCTGTCTCCTTTGAGGATGAGGCGGTGAGCGTTGTGGACGAGGCGGTCGAGGACGGCGTAAGCGATGGTCGGGGTCGGCGATGATCTCATGCCAATTTTCGATCGGTACCTGGCTGGTGATGATAGTCGATCCGCGCTGGTGACGATCGTCGACGACTTCGAGGAGATCGCGACGCTGCTCGCCGGTAATCGGAGCGAGGCCCCAGTCGTCGAGGATGAGCAAATCGACCCTCGATAACGTCTTGAGGAGCCGCGCATAGCGTCCGTCGCCGCGGGCGAGCGCAAGAGCTTCGAACAGCCTTGGCAGGCGATGGTATAAGACCGATCGATTATCGCGGCATGCCTTGTGACCGAGCGCGCAGGCGATCCAGCTCTTGCCGACGCCGGTCGGCCCGGTGATGAGCAAATTTTGCTTGCGGCCGATCCAATCGCCATCGACGAGCTTGGCAAAGAAGGCGCGGTCGATGCCGCGCGGAGCGCGCAGATCGACATCTTCGACGATTGCGGCCTGCCGTAGCGGGGCAAACTTCAGGTTGCTTCGCGATCGATCATCAGGCCGAGGCGCTGCTCGAAGGTCAGCGCGGTGACGTCCGGTTGGCGTTGCTGATCATCGAAGGCCTTGGCCATTCCGGCGAGCCCGAGAGCGGCGAGACGTTCGTGGGTATGATTGCTGAGCATAATGCCTCCTTGTTGCTGGTCAGTGGTAGTAGCCGCGGCCACGGATGTTACCGTGCTGGATGGGATCGGCGTCGGGGGTGGTGTCGGGAAGGAAGGACTTGTCCAGGCCGGTCTTGAGGATCGAGGCAATCGACCGATAGCTCGCTGAGCCGATGCTGATCCCGCGGCGGCAAGCGGCTTCGAGACGTTGCGTCCCATAGGTCTTTTCCAACCGCAGGATGCCGAGACAGGATCGGAAGCCCTGCTCGGGATGCGGCTTTGTCCGCATGATCGCCTCGCACAGCGCGATCGTGGACGAACCGACTTTCTCAGCGGCGGCCAGCAGACGCGCCGGCGTCCAGAAGGCGTATCGGCGATGCGCGCTCAGCATGTGCTCGGGGATCGTGGTGTGGCGGCGCTTCACCCCCGAGCGTGCATGGCTGGCGATGCGGGTGCCGCGATGGAACACCTCGATGGTGGCTTCGGTGGCCCGACCTCGACAACCTGGCGGATCATGCGGGATGGCACCGAGTAGAAGTGTCCCTGAACTTCGACATGGTAATCCGGCGCCACACGGGCACGACGCCATTCGGCGTACTGATAGGCCTCGGCCGGCAGCGGCATCAGGGCCGGACGATCGATGGTGTCGAAGAACTCGCGGCGGCTGGCACCGAGCTTGCGCATCAGGCGGGCGTTGAAGTTGGTCGACCAGGATGCGGATCGCAACATTCAACTTGGCGAGCGAGAAGAAGCGCCGGTTGCGCAGCCGCGCCAAAATCCATCGCTGGACGATAAGAACCGCCGCCTCCACCTTGGCCTTGTCGCGCGGCTTGCGGGGCCGCGCCGGCATAATGGTGGTGCCGTAATGGGCGGCAAGATCTTGGTAGGTCCGGTTGACGCCTGGCTCGTAGCGGCTCACCACCGTCACCCCGGCCTTCAGATTGTCGCAGACGAGCGCCTTCGGCACCCCGCCCAGGAAGGTGAGCGCATCCACATGGGCGCCGATCCAGTCGGGCAGCGCCTCGCTGAACCGGGCTTGGGCAAAGGTGTAATTCGACGCTCCCATGACCGCGACGAAGATCTTGGCGGCGCGCACCTCCGCGGTGAGCCCGTCGAACACCGGCATGGTATCGCCGGCGAAGTCCACGAACAGCTTTTCGCCGGCCGCGTGGGTCTGCCGCATGGTCGCCGTGATGCCGTGGCGCCATTCGACGTAGAGCTCGCAGAACCGGCTGTAGCCGTAGCCGTCGGGATGATGGCCGCGGTATTCCTCCCACAGCAGTGCCAGCGTTACGCTGCGGCGGCGCAACTCGGCATGGACATGCCCCCAATCCGGAAGCGGCTTCGATCGTGGCGGGTTGTAGCCGGCCGGCGCAAACAGCTTGCGCTCCAGGGCTGTGTCGTCGAGCTCCTCCGGGATCGGCCAGGTGATGCCGATCACCGCGGCCCGGCGGACATACTCGGCGATCGCCGTGCGACCGATCCCGACCGATCGGGAGATCACCCGATCGCTCACCCCACAGGCATACTTCAGGCGTAGAACTTCTCGAATCTTCCGCATCGGCAATCTCTCGGCGGGCATCGTACCTCCCATTGCGTCAACCGCAAAAGGAGGGACCTTGCCCCGATTGCCGACAACGCCCCCCGTCTCACCCTATCAACAGGGTGGCCGCATTCGTTCGGATCGGGTGGCCGCTTTCGATCAGAATCGGTGGCCGCCTTCCGTCGGAATCGGTGGCCGCTTTGCCCGGATTCCGCATCATGAGCAGTAATGCCAAGCTCGACTATGTGTCGGCGATGGTCTTCTCAAGTTCATTATTCTACCAAGGTTTTTGCGATTTGTCGCACAGAAGACCAGGTCGGTCTTGCCAGTAGAAGCATCGCAAGGCTCGCTGTTCTTGGAGAACCGGAGGTGTGGTAATTGGCCGATGATCTGCCCATGGTTCTGCTCACAGGGCCATGACCAGTTTGTAAGTGAGCCAATCCAAATGGCAGACCCACCGGAGTGTGGTGCAAACGCGACGGCGCGAGCTGCGGCGCCGCTCCGCCATCGAACCATCATCGGACACGTGAAGGCCGAAGGTCACCTTCGCCGCTGCTGCCTCAAAGGCCGCGCCGGCCACGCCGCCAACGTCGTGCTCTCAGCAATCGGCCACAACTTCCGCCGTACGATGCAGCGGACTGCAATTTGCCGGTTTCCGATGCCGGGGCGAGTCGGATGAGCGGCCGTCCCCAGAGCGGCAGGTCAGACGCGCGATCTAATCATACAATCAGACGTCACATAATGAGTTCTCACCTAAGGGTATGAAACGGAGCGACATTAGTTGCGCCGCCGACCTGTGTCGATGTTGCCATCGAGGCGATGCGCTTTCACTCAGCACGCGCCTCAGATAGGATGGAACATCGCAGGAGGAATTTCGACCAACTGACGAGTGGATGTCCATGACTATGAACGAGAAGAGATCAGCGGGCGCAGCCTTGGCCTTCTTGGTTAGCCTTTCTGTCGCATCTTGCGTGAGCTCCCAGCCGACTTCATCAGACGCCGCAGTTCGGACCAGCGCCCCGTGGGCTCGCGACCTCAATGAGCCGCCGCCAACCCGAGTGCCGGCGGCTCGCCCTCCGTCAGCTGATCTCCGCGCAGGCGACAAAGCACCGCGCTAGCGAACGGACACCGAACGCTCTTGATTCATTCTGTTCGGTCGCTACCGTCGAACTTGTTTGAAGCTCACACTATCCTCGCCGCCTTGAGAGCTACAATTTCTTCTTGATCGAAACCGAATTCGGCGAGCACTTGGTCGGTGTGCTCACCGAATTCGGGTGGCCGCGCCACCATCCGGCTTGGTGTGCGCGACAGCGTCACGGGCTGGCCGACCAGACGAATGTCGCGCGCCTCGTCATTCGGCACCTCCTGCGCGATGCCGAGATGCTTGACCTGCTCGTCTTCGAACATCTGGTCGATGGCGTAGATCGGCCCGCAGGGCACGCCGGCCTCGTTGAGTTCGCGGACCCAGGTCTCGGTGGACTTCGTCAAGGTACGCTTCTCGATCTCGGCATTGAGCGCGTCGCGGTTCTTGGAGCGGGCCGGAGCGGTCAGATAGTCGGGATGGCTGTAGAGTTCCGGTGCGCCGATCGCCTGCGCGCAGCGCTCCCAGATCCGGCCGCCCGTAGTAGCAATGTTGATGTAGCCGTCCGAGGTCTTGAACACGCCGGTCGGAATGCTGGTCGGGTGGTTGTTGCCGGCCTGCTTTGCCACTTCCTTCTCCATCAGCCAGCGTGCGGCCTGGAAGTCGAGCATGAAGATCTGGGCCTGCAGCAGCGAGGTCTGCACCCACTGGCCCTTGCCCGAGACCTCGCGTTCCAGCAGTGCGGTGAGGATGCCCATGGCACAGAATAGACCGGCGGTGAGGTCGGCGACCGGAATGCCGACCCGCATCGGCCCTTCGCCCGGCGCGCCTGTGATTGACATCAGCCCGCCCATACCTTGTGCGATCTGGTCGAAGCCCGGCCGCTTGTGATACGGCCCGTCCTGGCCAAAGCCGGAGATGCTGCCATACACAAGTCGCGGATTCAGTTGTCGCAGACTGTCATAGTCGATACCGAGTTTTTTCTTCACATCAGGGCGAAAGTTCTCCACGACAACATCGGCCTTGCCCGCGAGCCGCTTGAACACCTCGAGTCCCCTTGGGTCTTTGAGGTTGAGGGTCATCGCTCGCTTGTTGCGGTGCAGGTTCTGGAAGTCCGCGCCGTGGCGCGGCCCTCCTGGCTGTTCGCCGCCCGCATCCTCGACCAGAGCGTCGATCTTGATGACCTTGGCGCCCCAGTCCGCCAGCTGTCGTACGCAGGTTGGCCCTGACCGGACGCGGGTCAGGTCCAGTACAGTAAAGCGCGACAGCGCCTGTGAGGCATGTGGAAAAGGCATATGGAAACGCTCCAAAGATGATTTCGATACACCATAAAGAGGAAGGCGCATCCAGCAAGTCCGCCGATCTCACGCGGAGCGAATTCATGGATCGGTACGGGCACAGATTCCGGGCCACAAAAGTCCGGATCTGAACAACGGCGTCCACAGGTCTCTTCCGGCGAAAATCGGGGAAATGTGAACTTTAATTGACAGCGCCTGCAACCTTTGTAGAACTGAAGTCTCGTAGGATTTGAGCCGCAAGGGACACTGCTGCGCCCGGTAGGCGTAGGCATGACATGAGAACGATATCAATCGCGCCTTTTCCAGATTGCCTGGCTTGCGGGCGAAAGATGCGCTTGGTCCGCTGTGCTACGGATGGAGCAAAATTCCAGTGCTTGACCGATAGTCACACGCAGGAAGTCTCCCTTTCCGATTTTAGGCGAACTTCGATGCGGTCGGGAGCCGACTTGGAAACTGAGATTTCCTATCGCGGTTCGGACGCTCAGTCCGTATAGCGGGGGCACGACGAAAAAACAGCGGTGATGAAGTAGCTGACTGAGTTGGCAAACCGGTAGCACGAGAAGACGACTTCTACTCGCGCCTTGGTCGGTGCCCGGCGAGTTCGTTCGTAAGCTCGTTCAACAGCCTCGAACCTAAGCTGTTCTCTTTTAGCACCAATCCTTTGTACGGAGCTCAACGGTGAAAGGGCGCGCCCTTCGTTGAGTGAGACGAAATCTGAGGAGCAAATTTGGGCCGAAAAGGCCTGGGATTCCAGCCGAAGTCTCTCGCCGCAAGCGAGCCGTCGAAAACCATGTCTTTTGACATTCGACTGCCCATGTTTGCATTTGTGCCGGGGAAGAATCGCTGCAACGCCTTGTATCCAAGTCTCCAAACAAGCTGAGGAACGGGTAAGATCAAGCGGCGGCGTCCCAAACTGTCAAAAACCCGACCGATCATTTCGCGGTAGCTTACAATTTCTGCTCCGGGAACGGCGTAGGTTCTATTTGACGTTTGCTGCATCGATGCAGCGAGGACGGCGCCCAGCGCAAGATCTTGTGCGCTAACGGGTTGACGGCGACCGTTTCCCGAGCCGGCGAGAGGAAAGAAGCCAAACCGACGTATAAAATTCGCGACCCGGGTCAAGTTCGCATCTTTTTCTTCAGCATAGATGAGAGTGGGACGTAAAACAGTCCAGCCGATTTTGAGCTCTTCGCAAATTGTCTGGAGACGATATTCACCGTCCGCGAGCTTGCGCACATTTGCGCGCTCCGCGACGTCATCTGAATTCAACTTTGTCAGAATGCTTGTGGACGTGAAGAATACGATGCGCCTGGTGTGGGGCAAATCCAGACCGCGAAGCACTTTTGACAAGAGGGCTGGATGAACGGTCGAATAGATGACGTCGCATGAGGGAAGGGACAAAGAGTCCGGCCTATCCAGATCGCCTTCAATCCATGTGATGCCGTCACGAGAGTTTTGCGGACGCCTCGAGAGTGCATATGGCCGTTCGCCCATTTGCGCCAGTTTCTCGACTATCAGTGAGCCCACTATTCCCGTGGCGCCAATGACCAAGCTTTGCATACGTTTCTTTCATGCCGTCAGGTAGCAGATTGAATTGAGCTCTGATCGCGCGAGTCTGACCGGTCTTGCTCGTGATGATTGCAACCAAAGTCGTCTCCATCCGGTGGCTCGACTAAGCCCCGGCAGGGCTTGCGGTCAATCGAAATTGCGGCACCTGCGAGCCTTGGTCGTCCCGAAGACGGGTAGTGCATAGACAAGGGGTATCAAGTATACTATACAAAGTCCTAACTATTGGCACGGCAGTGAATTTCTGCGTATTTCTGGAGGGCGCCATTTGGCGGTGATCAGATGTATTCAAACCAGCAAAAGCTATCCTCTCCAGAAGTTGCAGAGCTTCGCCGGGAGGCGGGGCTTTATCTAAAGGACCTACGCGAGAAGCGTGGATTGTCTCAGCGGCAGATGGCCGAAAAGGTCGGTGGCAGCTACTACACTTTCATTTCTCAGCTTGAATCCGGGCGAGGCCGGATCCCGCCTGACCGCTACCTTGTATGGGCGGATGTTCTAGGGGTGAAAGCAGATGTGTTTGTCAGGAACTTGTTGCGGTATTATGATCCCGTAACATATACGATTCTGTTCGGGGCGAACGAAAACGGCTGATCGAACGACTAATTTCAGAATAGACCTCCTAAAATAAAACGACGACGGGCCGTGATTGCACCAGCCTTCGAGTAGCGCTTGCTGCTCCGCGAATTCCAGACTCTTTTTGGGTTCGCAAATCATTTTTTGATGCTGTGAATTACCGTTGGGTATCGTGATGTTGCAAGGACAACAGGTTCTTTCTTTTTTTCGTCCCCAGAGGGTTGCAGGGGACTGGAGTCAGCAAGAGCTCGCGGAGTTTTATCGCGTCGAAGCTGCGCTGGTGAATTCGGGCATTTCAATTTGCACTGATCGCGGCCTGTCTGATGAGGGCGACCCGTGGTTTGTCTTTTGCCGTCAAGATAATGATGAAGTGATCGTCCACTTTGCGCGCATTGACGGCGAGTACGTGATCGTATCGAATTTGACCGATCGTGTGTTCCGTGGACGGGAATTCAACGGGCTGGTCCGCGAGCTTTTGCACGATCATCCCTACATCCTGCCCAAGGCGAATTCGCGCCGATCCACCGTTTTCTTGCATCCTGCAGCGCTTCTGGCAGCTCTGGTCGTGACGGGTTACGTCAAGAGCGCGGAAGTAAGTTCGGCACCCGATGACGCCAATCGAAGCGGCGAAAAGATATTTGGCTCTTTCTTCAACGGGCATAGTTTTACGACCCTTTCTGCTCTGGTTGTTGCCGCCGTTTGGGACACCTTCGCCGCAGATTCCTTGTATAAGCTTGCAGAGCTAGCTGTGCTGGAGGAGGGGAGCGTTCTCGGCGATCATTGGACACATGAAGCCTCGGTGGCAAGGCATGCAGCCACGGACGGCGCATTCGACACGGCTGCTCTGGGCACTGACCCGTTCGAAAAGGCTACCCACAACGGTCTTTCCGGTGGTGTGGAGAAGCAAGCGGACGCGCAGGCGAGCGCAACCACTACAGAATTTACTAACCTGAACTTGGCAACGGATCACTCCCCTTCGTCACGTTCCGTCGGCGACGAGACCACCGCGCTGAATTCACTCCGACCAGGCGTTGAGGGGCACGCGAACGACTGGCGGGGCGACGTAGAACGGAGCGAACAGATCCAGACCGCTGCTCAGACTTTAGCGTTCGCCGAGGCCATGAAACAGCCGACCGAGGTTGGCGTGTCGCAAGCTTCGATGAGCGCCCACGGATCTTCGGGAGCGGTTGCTTCGTTGCAACTTGGCGGTACATCCGATGCCATTAGCGTCATGAATGGCGTGTACGAGGGTCTCCACATCGACCTGCAAAGTGTACATCTGGTTGCGCTCACTGCCGGAAGCCTTCCTGACGCCCTCCAGGCGACATTTGCCCAATTCGCCCCGACGGGCCAATCCGGCCAGGAGGTGAACATCGACCCAATGGTGGTTAAGGCCACCGCTACGAGTGACGTGACGAGCGGCGTGTGGAACGTGACCGGTTCGACGCATAATTTCGATGCTGCCGCCGAACACGCGGTCGAGGCGTTTATAAACCATACCGCTGAGTGGAAGATTGAGACGTTTGGAACGGACATTCTGATCGTCGACACAACCCTGTCGCACTATACGTCCAACCAGTTTGGGCTTGAGACGTGGCGGATGCCTGACGGCTCAACCATTAGCATCCTAGGGCAGGCGGTCCATGCTGGCCTAGTGTGATGCCGGCAGTCAGCCATTGCTTAACGGTTCTCTGATATGAAGAGGGATGTGGCGTTGCCGCGTCGGGGAAAGTGCTTGTTCGATACACAGCCAATTGCTGGCTGGCGAGGTTGCGTGAGGCGGCGTTAGTAATTCTTTTGCGGGAAGCTAAAGTATGTCGAAACACCCAAGTTTTCTAACTGACGCTTTCCGCGCCATTCGCCCGGGCTTTGCGACGGCGATCGTCTTCAGCTTCTTCATCAACCTGCTGGCCTTTGTCGGACCGCTGTACATGCTCCAAGTGTATGACAGGGTTCTTGGCAGTCGCAACATAGGAACCTTGGTCGCGCTTACAATCATCGCGGCGTTTCTCTTGATCGTCTACTCGCTGCTCGAGAAAATTCGTTCGTCCATCTTGGTGCGGCTTGGTCTGCTGTTTGCCGACCGGGCGAAAGCTCCACTATTCGATACCGTGCTGCGCGGCAGCCTGGCCCAACCGGGTGCCGGCCATGTCCAGGTCCTGCGGGACGCCGACACGATCAGGGAGTTCCTGACCGGCAGTGGGCTGATCGCATTCTGCGATGCGCCGTGGGTTCCAGTGTTTGTGCTTGGATGCTTCATCATGCATCCCTGGTTCGGCTATGTGGCCGGCGTCGGTGCCATACTGATATTCTCGTTGGCGTTGGCTAATGAATTACTAACGCGCAACGAACTCAAGGAAGCCTCCCGCAGTTCGGTCGTTGCCAACTCCTATGCTTCGGCCACCTTCCGCAATGCGGACGTTCTTTATGCTATGGGAATGCTGCGGGGCTTGCGCGAGCGTTGGTCGGAACGCCACGAGCAAGGATTGCAGTTGCAGGCGAAGGCGAGCGACCGAGCAGGGATCCTGGTCGCGATTAGTAAGTTTGTCCGGGCGTTTTTGCAGGTTGCAATACTTGGTGTCGGAGCCTACCTGACCGTCAACCAAGAGACCTCGGCGGGTGCCATGGTTGCCGCCTCCATCATCATGGGGCGGGCACTTTCGCCGGTCGAAATTGCTGTCTCGCAGTGGAAAGGTTTTCTGGCGGCGCGATCTGCCTACGATCGCATTCGTAACCTTGTCAGCATCTTACCCGTGGAGCCGGACAAAGTTGCATTGAGAGCACCTCAAGGCGCGATCTCGGTGGAAAACATCATTGTCGTTCCGCCGGGAGGTAAGGAACCTGTTATTCGTGAGGTCTCGTTCGCGCTGCAGCCGGGTGAAGTCCTAGGTATTATTGGTCCGAGCGCGGCAGGTAAGTCGAGCTTGGCTCGTGCGATGGTGGGCGTGTGGAGAGCTGCCGTTGGCAAGATTCGAATCGACGGATCGGAGCTGGCTCATTGGAACCGTGAGCAACTTGGGCCATACCTCGGCTATCTACCTCAAGACGTTGAATTGCTTGCCGGGACAGTTGCAGAAAACATTGCAAGATTTGGTGATCCGGATGAAGAGAAGCTATTTGCAGCGTCTGAAATGGCTGGTGTGCACAAACTGATTCAGAACCTCCCCGACGGATACAACACGCAGATCGGTGAGGGCGGATTGGCTCTATCAGGCGGGCAGCGTCAGCGCATCGGTCTAGCGCGGGCGCTGTACGGCAAGCCAGCGCTGGTTGTGCTCGATGAGCCCAATGCGAGCCTGGATTCGGAAGGAGAGATCGCTCTGATGGACGCGATCCTCTCAATGAAGCGCGCCGGCTGCACCGTCGTCGTGATTTCGCACAAAACCGCGATGCTGGCTGCTGTCGACAAGCTATTGGTTCTCGCTATGGGGCGGGTGTCGATGTTTGGTGCGCGCGACGAGGTGCTCGCCAAGCTGATGAATGCGACTGGTCCACGGATCGCGGCGATGCCAAGCGCCGCAGCAGCCGGAAGGCAGGGCTGACACATGCAGAAGAAGAATGCCATCCCTAGCTGGAAGGTGCCTGCGGTCGCAGGCTACGTCGTCATCACGGGTACCTTTGTGGTGCTCGGCGGCTGGTCGGCAGTCGCAAAGCTAGACAGTGCGGTCACGGCCAGCGGCGTAATCTCTGTCGAGACCAATCGGAAGACTGTCCAGCATCTTGAGGGCGGTATCGTCCGTGAGATTTTCGTTCGCGAAGGGCAGCGCGTCGAGGCGGGTGCCGTGTTGTTTCGCCTCGACCTAACCGCTCCCAAAGCAGGATATGAGCTACAAAAGAACCAGCTGGATACGGTTGTCGCCCAGGAAGCTCGGTTAGTTGCCGAACGCGACGGAACGAATGAAATTCGGTTTCCACGCGAGCTCAGCGATCGAGAAAAAGAACCAAATGTCGGCGCCGCCATCTCTGATCAGGTGGCGCAGTTTCAGGAGAGGCGCGCGTCGCTGAGGAATCAAACCAAGATCCTGGAAGCCAAGATTGAGCAGTATAATTCCGAGATCGAGGGACTGAAACAGGAGAGGGCTGGCACGACGAACCAGCTCAAGTTTGTCAACGAAGAACTCGTCGACGTTCACTACTTGTTTGACAGGCAGCTTACTCAAAAGAGCCGGCTGATGGCTCTTGAGCGCGAGAAGAGCCGATTGGAGGGGCTGATCGGCCGATCCATAGCCGACGAGGCGAAGGCACAGAACGGAATTGGCGAGGCGCAACTCCAGATCGGGCAGATCCGGCAGAAGTTCCTGGAAGATGTCGCCTCTGCGATGCAGGAAACGCGTCAGAAAATCAATGATCTACGCGAAAAGACTCGCGTTGCGCAGGACGTTCTTTTCCGAGTTGACATCATGGCCCCGAGCTCGGGGGTCGTGCAAAATCTTCGTGTGTTCACGGTCGGAGGTGTCGTTAAGCCGGGTGAAGCAATGCTGGACATCGTGCCTGAGCATGATCAGCTGATTGTGCAGGCGCATGTTCAGCCGCAGGACACGGAAAACCTGCAAGCAGGAATGCCGGCCGAAATTCGGTTCTCGGCATTTCACACCCGCATTCTTCCTATCATCATGGGCCGTGTAGCGACGATTTCGCATGACCGGCTGATGGATGAACAGACGAGGCAGCCCTATTTTCTTGCTCAGGTAATCGCAGATGAAATCCCCTCGACGATTAAGGAACGCCTGACCGCCGGAATGCCGGCGGACGTGATCTTCCCGACCGGGGAACGTACGGTACTGGACTATCTTGTTCGGCCTTTGAAAGACCGATTGCGCGGGGTGATGCGAGAAAAGTGATCGAAGGGCGAGGGCCGCTTCAGTCAAGGAAAGTTCCCTTGAGGACCCGATAGACCGTCAGTCGGATAAGCACCACTTCCGCGAGTATGAACAATACCGGCAGCCATCCAAAGGAAAGGGATGCCCAAACCATTCCAGGGGTTAACCCAATCACTAAGAGAAAACGATCAACGACCTTTCCATAGAGCTCGGGCCCTGGCCACCACGCGTGTTGCCGTCTGACCCTCACATGGAACGGCAGAGGACCTTGTGGGATTGTGCCGGGACCATAACGAACCCGGACGTCCTCTATCATTGGTTTCTCGGCAGGCATTGAACCCGCTCGCGATTAGACTTCGCCTTGCATCACATTAAACGATGAGAGCTGGCCTGTCATGCGCGAGGTGCGGCTGTGTGTGATCAGCTGCAGCTCCGAGCCTTCAAACGGTGTGGGCCGCTGAGGATCCAATTACATTGATGTGCTGGTCAGGGTGGGCCGCGCCTACTTCCGTGAGGAATTGGTCGTAGATTGTGGGCGCAGGCGGCGGAGCTTCCGGTACAACCTCGAAGCTGTAAGAAATTGCCTTGTATTCGGCAGATTCGGTGAAGCCCAGCACGACGTGAGCAATATCAAGATGGAGATCTTGCCACGCAGTGATCTCGCTTCCGCTTCCATGCCGGTTGAGCAATGTTTCATAGAGGTTCTCAATGAAAGCGGAACTTGGGGGAATGTGCAACTGCGCCGCCACTCCGAAATGACTGAAGCCTTCCTGTGACTGGGCAAATGCCTCTGCCATGTCGATGAGGCTTACTTGTCCACTTCGCAGCAGATTGACGTTTGTCCAGAAGCCTGATTGAGGCGGATGATCGAAGTCGGCGTTCGGATCGACGGTGTCGGGAAGTCGTCCGAACATGCCTACATACAACCGAACCAGCGGCTCCACGAAGTTTGGCCCGTCCGCGCTGTTGATCACGTCAGCGACACTGTTCCAGGTCGCGAGTTCCTCCGCTGTGGCATGGCGGCCGAGGATTTCCAAAGCCAATGGGTCGGGAATAGGCACAAAACTCTCCCACACACTCTAAAGTGCGAGGTAGGTTTGGCGGCTGTCCGAGCTTTCGTCAACGAAGCCTTAACATTAAGATTAACTTAAGAGCAGCCACGTACCTGTCCGAAAGCTCCCCGACTGCAGTTGCCATCTCGGATGTGTTCCATCTGTCGTGGAGTAAGCCAGGTGCGCGACGAAGACGGTCGCTCTACCGCCACTTGAAAAGAGATAGCGCGAGTCGATCACGACCGTGTGAGCGTCGGAAGCTCCGACTCTTTTTGAGTTGAGTATCAACGAGGCCGGCGTTTTGCATCCGCCGACTGCGTCGTGTGAAGGCTTGAAAGCCGCTGCGTCATCGTGGCGCGACGCCGTGCTCAATAAGGCATGGCGGTGCAGGCGCAGCTGACCTGCCGGCCGCTTTTGTTCTGGCGACAGCCTAGGCGACTTTCTGCGTCTGCCTCAGCTCAATGATCTCCACGCAAGAGTAGCCCTTTTCTTTGAGCACAATTGCCGCCAACTCCGCAGCCTGGCGCGTATCCCTGACGAGTCGTAGGCTGCTTTCTCCGTCTCGCGCTTGGACATAGTAACTCATTTGATCTCTCCCCGAACCTAAGCTATCCAAAAATCTCGGAGGTATCAAGTTTACTGTACGCACCTGCGGCGCTGTTTTGGGGCAAATTGAAGCCGTTACACGCCAATTCGCGCTTTTGCGGTCCGATCCAGGTAACCCGGAGTAGTCGGAGCAATCGACTACCCCCGTGATAATACGCCTGTTCGACTCTTCTGATCTGTGCTTGATGCTCTGCACAGGAACATCTGAATATCTTCGATGGGCTACACATTTGACATCAATACTCTGCGCGAGCTCCGCCAGCGGGGAGGAGATCTGCTGCGGGAAAGACGCGAGTATCTCGGCCTAACGCAGCGTGAGCTGGCTGCCCGGGTCGGCTTGGAGCCTTACACCATCGTCGCGCAGCTCGAGCGTGGGATCGGCCGAATTGAGCCGCAGCACTATGCCAGCTGGTCGAAAGCATTGGAGTTGCCGCTTTTCCAATTCGTCGGGCGGGTTTTGGAGCACACCGATCCTGTGGCCCATCGCCTGTTCGTCGTTTCTGGGGCCGGGCACTGGCCCAGTTTGGGCACAATGTCATAATCGTCGTTCGTTTGCAGGCTATTCGGAGCTGCATGCTAGTGAACGGGTTCGCTCGCGGCAACTAGGCGACATAGCTGCGGCGAACCGCTCGGAGCGCCGACATGATCGTTTCCACGCTCGATTGCTGCGAAAACATCAAGAGCCGAATGTGGCACGCGCCGTCGAGACCCCCCGGTCAGAAGGTGTTCAGGGTTTTGGTCAGCCCAGAGACCCACCGGCGCTCAGCTGCCTGGTTTCCCCACACGTTGTGACAGCGAGCAGATCCGCACCATGATTGTCGCGCGTGAGCATAGAATTATCCGCCTCCCGCTCGGTCGGCCCCTAAACTATGATGCCGCTTGGTATAGATTACGAGGATCTAAGCAGCACTTTATCAGTTCACGTTTTTGCTGTTGAGGCCGACAGACGGCTGTGGTGGCTTTCGAAGCAACGCAGGCTGCAGCCGAAGCGATCCCTGATGATGAGGCGTTGCGTGACAAGCTGTGCAACCAAGGTCGGGGAGCTTCCTTTCAGTGACAATTTTCGAGTCTTCAGGATGCGCTTGGATGCCTCTAGCACGCGCGATTGCCCGTAGCTCTCTTGTCTCAATTAGGTTCTCGAGGAACGGTGAATGATCTCGACGGGGAGACGCCGTAGCAAAGCTCAGCTGTCTCCAAACGCGGCTCGATCGCCACGACCGGCACGACTGCTTGGGCACGCCGGCTAAACGGCTAGGCTAAGGTGTGTGACTTACTGCCACTCGTTTTCTGGCACCGTGCCCGGAGGCGGTTTGAGTTCTTGCAGGCCGGCTTCAATTGCAGCAATTTCATCCTGAACGGCTTCAACAGATTTGGCCGGGCTGATGCCAGTGATCGACTGCAAGTCTACCAGCATTTTGCGCCGATGCGCTCGAAGCTCTTCAAGTGCGCGGCGGTTCTTTGTCTGGACGTAACCGGATAATTCGATTGCGGACGACAAGAGTAGCCTCCCAAGGCAGTCGAAAAAGGGGTGACATGTGAATCTGGTTTTACTCTCGGGACCGAGGCTTTTAGGTCGACCTTTGTTGCAGCTCGATCCTTCGGCCGCACAATGCCGCGCTCCCACTTCTCTTGGGTAGGGTTAGAATTCCCGGGTTTGGTGCCGATGCTGCCCACCCGTAACCACCAGCAGCTAATGTTTGCACCGCCAGGTCGCTTGAAGCATCTCAACTCGAGCAGGCTGCGCTGATGCCTCCCAGCAACGGCTTCGTGCGTATCCGATGGGATCTCCAACCCAGAGTAAGTCCTTCGATGCCTTCTTACCCTGTGAGCGAAACCGCAACAGCGCCAATAGGCCAAAAACTCTAAGACTTCGCGGGAGAGGCGCTTCGTCTTTTGCGGCGGTTGGTCGCTCCTGATGGGGTTTGGTCTATTCCGCCAGCCGAGCCGATGCGAGGATCTCGACCCGCCTCTGGATCCTTGGAAAAAGTTGCAGCAAATCTCACGAGAGGCAAATCCAGATTGCAAACGGATTCCAGTTCGGAATGCAAAATGTCTCGCTTTGTCATAATTGTCTCAGCCCCTACAATGGCCGAGCTGGCAATGAAAATGTACTAAGTTTAAGTCTCCCAGCCCAACCACATGCAATCTTAAGATCACCGGGAAATCAACAACTACCGATCATGCACCGCAACGAATGGACCGAACTTGCCAGCCGCGCACGTTGATGTCCGCGGGCAAGTGCTTAAGCGATTTCAATTCGCTGCGCGGCACAGGGTCGGGGGGTAATCCGTGTCCCATCACAGCAGGTGTGCCGTTGCCGCGGCCAGGCTTTGAGATGTGCGCCGACTTGTGCGCTCCGGGCCCGCGGACGCATTGGGACTACCGCAGCCTTAACTCATCCACATTTCGGAAGCTCAATGAGGTTGGCGCCGGGGGCGACGGTTGTACAATCGTACAGGTCGGCCTTCTTGAGCGTGGCCCGATCGGGTTGAGCCGTTTGCTACAATATCGTTGCTCTCGGTGTGACGGGAAATCGAAAGCAGGAGTTGAGTTCGTGCGGGATCCTTACTTCGAGTTTCAGCAAGCACTGACGCTTGTCCTTATAGATGACAAAGACGCGGACAAACGACGATCCTATCGAAGCAAATTGCGCGACGCGAACGAGAATGTGAACAAACACGATTTGCGCTATAGCGAAGCGGTTCATCGAGCTCTCGCTGCGCTCTCGCATCGGGAGGGATCGGATTGCATGATCCTCGAACAGCATCGTTGAGGTAAGCCACGTCTCACCTGTTCACGTGCGGCGAAGGCTTTGCCGTTTAGCGGAGCCATTCGATCCGCAATGCTCGGAGTTAGTCGGTACTGTGCGACCGATAGGGCTCTGCCGATTACCTCGGTGTCGACGTGTGCAGCGCGGCGTTCGCGCCCGCAGAGGACCTTTCCGCTCATTGCCTTTGCGATTAACGTTGACTGCTTAGCTTAATTTCGATCGTTGGTTGCCGGGATCACCAGCATATCACAAGCTTTCGCATGCTCTCAGTTGTGGCGCCCCGTAAGCGAAGGTCGATAATCATGTTTCATAATGATCCCAACGAAGATTTGCCGCCGGTTGCCGGCCGTTTATATGCAACGATCGAAGGCTTGAAGAACAATCTTGTGGTCATTGAAGAGAATTTGAAGGCGCTCTCCGCATTTGAGGACCAATGCAACCCGGGCGCCACCACGCCACCACCATCAGTCCGAAATCTGGAAAAGCGCCGCGATAATCTGCTTGCCACGATTTTTACCTTGCAAAAGAGACTTGATGTAAGGGCATGAGCGCCAGCCGTGAGCTCTTTGTCGTAGCTAACAATGACCTGTTGTCCGAGCCGGGAAGGATTCGGCCGTATGCCACCCCCGGAGACGATAGATAAGCTGCCGCCACGGACGGTGGAGCGCATCGAGGATTGTCCAAACTCGCGTGAGGGCCGATTCCATGCTCTTCAATGAAGTCAATGGAAAATGAGACGGAACGGGAGAGCTCCTCACGATATGTCATGTCGGTAGCTGACTCTCAATCAGCGGGTCCGAGGTTCGACCTCCGGTGCGCCCACCCAACCATTCTAAGGATCAAACACTTGGATCAAGCTAGCCCTCGGAGACCGCAGCTGTTGGTTTTGGCCACCGTTGGGTTACAAATGCGCCCCTCGCGTTCTAGCGGCGACGCAACGTCGAGTCGCGCAAGATGTGTACTGTCCTGAGTCCGCGAACGGCTTGATTGCCTTTGGAGCGACCGGCTGGCCTTCGCCAGCTTTGCGGCCTGAGCCCAGGCTGACCACGCCGGTTTGGGGGTGATGAGTGCTGACGCGGATTGTGAGCAGAGGGGCGCCCCGGGTCTGCACGTCCGAACAACTGGCTCACCGCGATTATCATTGGGTCAGGATCTGACCGCATTAGTGAGGAAGTCGGCGCTGACGCGAGTTGGGTCTCTAATCTTTGGTCTTGGCGCGCCTCGTGGTAGACTTCGCCTGTCAACCTGGAGAACAGCCATGACCGCCGAGTTCGATGAAGACCGCTTCAATATGGCTATCCGTAAATTTCTGAAGCATGTCGGGGTTACATCGCAGCGTGAAATTGAGAATCTCGTGCGTAGCGGGGCAGTGAAAGGTGGCGAGCTCAAACTGCGCATGACCTTGTCCGCTGAGGGAACGCTGCTGAAACATGTAATTGAGGAAAGAATTGCACTTTGACAATATTCGGAGCGCCCGTCATTGCCGCCCTCTTGGCAGGCGCTGGCGGCCAGGTTCTCAAGAGCAAAAGTCGACCCTGATTTGATCTATGTGCGCGATGGGCGGCTGATCACCGGGCGGGGTGTGACTGCGGGAATAGATTTGGGTCTGGCGCTGGTCGGGCAGCGGCATGGCGCGGAAACGGCGCTCAAAGTCGCCAAGCGACTGGTCGGACCGCAGCAATCAGCGATGAGCTGGCAAAAGTTGATTGTGCGGGCGCTGGCCAATGGCAGCGTTCTCAACATCATAATCGAAAAGCCATCTGCGGAAGGAGGCGGAGTTTGCGACTTCGCGATCGCGTTGTTCGAGGTCTTCATATTTTGAATCAAAACGCAGCCCGTTTTTCCGCGCCTCGGCCTGAATGACGTCAGTCCGGGCACGGCGCATTGTTTCGTACTGCGGTAAGATGGCCGGCACCTCGGCCGGATCTCGTCCCTCGAGAAGGACAGCGAGAGCGATGCCGTCTTCGA
>NZ_PYFX01000018.1 GCF_003020115.1 Bradyrhizobium sp. MOS002 | reverse complement strand
CGAGCTCGCCTGGCTACTCGCTGCCCATCTGAGGCTCTTAACTCGCCGCTTGGCCAGACC
Organism: Bradyrhizobium sp. MOS002; assembly: GCF_003020115.1. GTDB lineage: Bacteria > Pseudomonadota > Alphaproteobacteria > Rhizobiales > Xanthobacteraceae > Bradyrhizobium. The sequence goes on along the minus strand of NZ_PYFX01000018.1, from coordinate 96,482 downwards.
TTGAAGACGTCTACGCTTTTTGAGTCAGGCTCTCAGGATGAGGGAGAGATATGCAGCAACAGCGCTACTCAGCCTTGATGTCGGCGGCCTTCACGATCGGCCACCATTTCTCGGTCTCGGCCTTCTGGAAGGCTCCGAGCGCTGCGGGCGTTTGCTGATCGAGCGGAGGAATTTCCTGCCCCAATTCGCCAAACCGCTGCTTGAGGGAAGCGTCGGCAAGCACGGTGACGATGGCCGCGTTGAGCTTTGTGACGATCTCCTTCGGCGTGTTCTTCGGTGCCCAGATGCCGTGCCAGTAGGAGATGTAGAGACCGGGCAACCCCGCCTCGTCGACAGTCGGGATATCGGGCGCGGAGGCGAGCCGCGTCGGCGACGTCACCGCGAACGCCTTGATCGCACCGTTCTTGTAGTGCGGCAGCGAGTTCGAGGCCTGATCGAACATGATGTCGATCTGCCCGGCCACGAGGTCGATCATGGCGGGCCCCGCGCCGCGATAAGGCACGAACTGGAAGTCGGTACCGGTCCTCTCCTTGAAGAAGACACCGGCGACGTGGGCACCCGTGCCTGCGCCGGCCGTGCCGGCAGTCACCTTGCCGGGGTTGGCCTTCAGCCACGCGATCATCTCCTTCAGATTGTTGGCCTCGAGCGACTTCCGGCCGACGATGAGCTGCGTGCCCATCGCGATCATCGCGACGGGCTCGAAATCGGCGATCGCGTCATAGGGTAGCTTGAAGATCGCGCCGTTGAGCACATGCGTGCCCCAATGGCCGATCGTGATCGTGGTGCCATCCGGCGTTGCGCGCGCGACGCGGGCGCCGGCGATGCTGCCGGAGGCGCCCGCCACGTTTTCAACGACGATTGTCGTGTGCAATTCGGCGGCGATGCGTTCGGACAGGATGCGTGCCAGCGTGTCGGTCGGACCGCCCGCCGCGAACGGCACCACGAGGGTGATCGGCCGCGACGGAAACGGCTGCGCGCTCGCTGGAGCCGTCCACGCTGCACTTCCGATCAAGGCGCACACGACCACCACATGGCCGCGCAATACATGGCCGCGCAATCCGGCCCACAGCCCCCGCATCGATATCTCCCACTCTTTTTGCCGCCCGCATGTTGTCAACGGGCTGGAGCCGGAGTGAACGCTGCCGGACGGGCAGAGGCAAGTCGGAAATTTTGTGGAACGACTACCCTGCCGCTCGACGCGGCATCAGATGAGCTGCGCCATCGGCCGGCGGCGCGATGTGCATCAGGATGGTCTGGGTGGCGGATGCGACCTCGATGCCGTTGTGCTGGAAACGCTGCTTCATGCGGCGGTTGAATTCACGCTGCACCGGCCAGCGGCCGGCCTCGGTGCAGCGGATCTGGCCGACGATCGACACCATGGCGCCGTCGACCTTGTCGATGCCCCAGAGCTCGAGATCGCCGCGGATCAGGCTGCGGAATTCCACCTCGCGGCGCATCTCGTCGACGATATCCTTGAGGATCTGGCCGGCGCGGTCGGTATCCTCCTTGTAGGCGACGTTGACGCTGACGGACGCATTGCCGGCGCCGCGGCTGGCGTTGGTGATGGTCGTGACCGCGCTGAACGGCACGATGTGCACGGCACCGTCACCGGCCCGGAGCCTGATCGTTCGGATCGAGACGTTCTCGACCACGCCCGATAGCCCAGACACGCTGACGCTGTCGCCGACCTGGACGGTGTTCTCCAGCAGCAGGAACAGGCCGGTGATGAGGTCCTGCACCAGCTTTTGCGAACCGAAACCGATGGCGATGCCAACGATGCCGGCGCCCGCGAGCAGCGGCGCGACATTGACGCCGATCTCGCTGAGCGCCGTGAGTCCGACGACGGTGGCGATCACGCAAAGCAAGGCTGTCCGCAGCATCGGCTGAAAGGTCCGCAGCCGCGCGGCGCGGGCATAGTGCCCGTCGCGCGACAGCGTATTGATCTGGCGGTCCAGCAGCGCGTTGCTGGCTTCCCAGATCGCAGCCGCGATGAATACGGCAAGTCCGATCGTCACCACTGCGGAGATCAGCCGGCTGCCGATCTGGCCGCCATAGAACCAGACGATGGCGTCGACGCCCCAGACTTCGAGCATGGCAACCAGGCCGATGAAGGCGATTACGCCGGAGACGATCTTGCGCAGCAGCGGCAGATAGCGGTTGGCGCGGATCTCGAGGCCCGGAAAGCGCTGGAGGATCTCGGGCTTGATGCGGAAGCCGCGGTCGATCAGGCCCAGCGTCAGCATAATGGCGACACGCGTGATCAGTGCCACCGCGACGGTGCCGACGAAATATTGCAGCAGCAGCGAATAGCCGTTGCGGATGTTCAGCGCCCACACCGCCCAGAGCGCGAGGTCGAGCGCGATGGCAAGATAGTGCCAGCCGCCCGCAATGCGGTTGCGCAGTCGCGCCGCGATCCCCTGCCGGTCGGCCGGCGCGCGGATGGCTTCGGCGACCTGGCGGCGGCATTGCAGGATGATGACGACGATGAAGAGATGCACGACCAGCATCACCATGCGCAGGAGCGCGGCATAGCCGGCGCGATGCAGGCCGAGCAGCAGCGCCACATTGGCAAAGGCGATGCCGGAGACCCCGACGCCGACGATGCGGCGCGCCCAGATCTCGATATAGGCCGCCGTTTCAGGGCGAACCGGAAACAGGCCGTACGGTCCCGCCAGCGCACGAACGAGACAGATCAGCCCGCGCGAGAATGCATAGGCATTGACGACGGCGAGGATCACGAGGCGGACGATGCCGGCATCACCGATCTCCGTTCCAAGCAGCGCCGTGGCCACGCCGACGAAGATGAGCACCGGAAGCAGTTCGAGCGCGAGACGACCGATCACGAAAGGCAGCCGCAGCAGTAATTGCCACGCCCGCGCAAGACTGACGCGACGCCGATGCTGCTCAGGCTGGGCAGCGACACCGGACGCGGATGAAGGCGGGTCGCCGGCGGCGAGCGGCTGTACCGGTACGTGCACGCTCTGCGGCACGCGCGCTTCGAGGAATATGACGGGACGACGGATCAGCCGGAAGACCACCCACTCCACCGCGAGGGCGCAGCCAAGCACCAGCGCGAGCTTCCAGGCGATCTCGATCAGGAGATTGTAGGCGGCGGGATCGTTCGCGGTGCGCACGATCCAATAATAGAAGGCCGGGAAGTGCGTGAGCGTCCTCGCCATATCGGCGACGTCTCGCGAGATCTCGCCGATCTCTTCCGACACGGTCAGCAGAAGCTGCGCACCGAGGCCATCGGCCGCGAGCGGGATCGGGGATTTTGGCTCGGGCGCGGGCTGTGGACCGGACGCATTGGCGATCACGCGTAGCGTGTCGATCATCTGCGCGCGTTTCTTGTCGTCCTGCAGCGTCTCCAGCGCGCGCTTGGCCTCGTCGGGCGACAACGCGGCAGCGCTATCTGCTGCCGGCGCAGGCGGCGCGGCGCGGACGCTGGAGAGAGATGAAATCGCGATCAAGAGCGCGGCGAGAAGCGCGGAGGCAAGCTTATGCGACACGAGGGATTCCCTGGAAAAAATGAATGCGACGGCGACGTCGGGACCGTCACCGCCGAAGCACATGCATCATGTCGGATCGACGCTATTCGCCCGGGCGCTGTGTCGGAAGTTGGCCAATGAGGCGACATTCTCTTGGCATTTGCCGCGGTGCAGGAAGCGGGAACCCGGTCTCAAGGCGCGACGTGCAACGGTCGGAATGCGGGCACGCGGCTGGAAGCTCGACTGCGGCCATCCTTCGAGACGCCCGCCTGCGGCGGGCCCTCAGGATGAGGGATGAGTATGCGGCAACAATTCAACGCGACTGGATGCAGCTGAGCCTCATCCTGAGGAGCCGCGGAACGCGGCGTCTCGAAGGACGAGGCGCGCGCTCAGGCGCCGCTGAGACGTCGTATGCGATAGCCCTGATATGCGACAGCCCTGCGTCATTCCGGGAGTCGGCCCGGAATGACGCGATGAGGAGGAGGAGAGAAGCAGGATGCCAAATGCGCGGCGGCCTCGTCACGGCCATCCGACATGATCGGTGATGCTCAATACAGCGCCGGGCAGGTAGGGGCTATGCCACACTGATGCAGCCCTCTAAACCTTGGCCCGGCGTGCCGTTCGCGGTTTCTGCCGCTATGCGATAGTCCGAACGAGCTCCATCGCACTTAACGCGGCTGGATCTGCGGAGGTGGTGTCATAGACCTCCCCTTGCTCTTGATGTGGACGTTGCGCGTCGCTTGTTTGCGACCACTGCGATGGTCCTCCCGTGACGCAAGACTGTCAAGCAAGATCAACGGCGCGCAAATCACATTTGAGGACGCGTTCCGTCTCACTGCAAGGAATTGGCTGCAGCGAAATACGAGAAAGTGGGCGAATTACGAGGCTGCCCTTCCCGCCAAGGTGGAGCGCTTCTGCCACTGGTGGAGCCGCGGATACCGAGAGTTTGGGGACGATGACATCATGCGCCTGTTTTGCCCGACGGGTCAAACGGTTTCGTTAAATCCGCAAGAAATCCGCAAGCGTCGCGCTGACCTTCAAGTCATTGATTTCGTTATCCCAAGCTACTGTGCATGGGGTTGTTTTCGCGCTTTTTGTTTCTTGCCCGCCTTCTCCTCTTTCTCGAGCGCCTTGCGCACCTCGTCGAATTCACCGCGCGAGGCTTTGTCGGCGCTCGGGAAGCGCAGATCGAGCTTTTCGAGCGCCGCGACGACGGCCGACCCGATCACGACGCGGGCGAACCATTTGTGGTCGGCCGGCACGACATACCACGGCGCATGCGGCGTTGCCGTGTGCCGGACGATGTCCTGATAGACCGCCTGGTAGCGCGGCCACAGCGCGCGCTCCTTGATGTCGTCCATGGAGAACTTCCACTGCTTGGACGGATCCTCAAGCCGATCGAGAAAGCGCTCGCGCTGCTCGTCCTTGGACAGATTGAGGAAGAATTTCAGCACCACGGTGCCGTTGCGCGCGAGGTAGCGCTCCCAGGCGGAGATGTCCTCGAACCGTTCCTTCCAGATGTTCTTGGTGACCAGCTTTTGCGGCAGCTTCTCCTTGGCGAGGATCTCCGGGTGCACACGCGTCACCAGGCATTCCTCGTAATGGGAGCGGTTGAAGATACCGATATGGCCACGCTCGGGCAGCGCGATCGCGTGGCGCCAGAGGAAATCGTGATCGAGCTCCTTGCTGCTCGGCGCCTTGAACGCACTGACTTCGCAGCCCTGCGGATTGATGCCCTCGAAGATCGCCTTGATCGCAGAATCTTTGCCGCCGGCGTCCATCGCTTGGAACACGATCAGCACCGACCAGCGGTCCTGGGCGTAGAGCTTCTCCTGAAACGCGATCAGCCGCTTCATGTTGGCATCGAGAATCTCCTGGGCCTTCTCCTTGTTGAGGTCACCCTTCTCGTTGGTCTTGTGGTCCTTGAGATGAAACTTGCCCGAACCATCGTAGCGGAACGGCGTGATGTAGCGGTCAAGTTCCTGGGCGAGCGATTTGGACGACTTCTTGCTCATGAGCGCTGGACACCTTGCGTTGCGGCTTCAATCGGTCGAGCAAGCTACCAAGGATGCCCTTCGGAAGGAATATGATGAAAAGCACGAGCAGCACGCCGTAGACGAGATTATCCCAGCCGACCGCCTTGGTACCAAAGCCGATGCGCAGGGTCTCGGCCAGCATAATCGTGATGACGGCGCCGAAGGTCGGGCCGAGCGAGACGAACAGGCCGCCGACGATGGCCGCGAACACCATCTGGAGCGACACCGCGATGCCGCTGACCGTATCTGGTGTGATGAACATCTGGTACTGGCAGTAGATCGCGCCGGCCAAGGCCGTCATCAGCGCGCTGAGCAGCGTGATCTTCAGCTTCTCCGCGGTGACGTCGACGCCGGCGGCGGCCGCGGCGTCCTCGTCCTCCGAGATCGCCTCCAGCGCGTACCGGGCCATGCTGCGGTCGACCCAGTGCCAGACCACGATGCCGAAAAGCCAGACCCCGAGCGCGATCAAATACCAGGTGATCTTGTCGTCGAATTGGAGCGACCAGAGCTTGTTGCCCGCGGCCCGGTTCGGCGTGTAGCCGAGCGAGCCGCCGGTATAGTCGCGCGTCGCCGTGATGACCTGAAGCACGATGCCGGAGAGCGCGAGCGTCACCAGCACGAAATAGTGCCCGGTGATGCGAAAGCGAAAACAGGGGTAGCCGACGATCAGTGCCAGCGCGCCGGCCGCGACCATGCCGATGGGGATGCCGATCCAGGGCGACCATCCCAGGTGATTCCAGAGCAGCGCGGTGACATAGGCGCCTATTCCCATGAACCCGCCATGGCCGAGCGAGACGAGGCCGAACCGCCCCATCATCGACCAGGACGTATAGGCGAACGACCAGATCAGGATCAGCACCAGGATGTGCAGATGATAGGGATCGCGATAGACGAAAGGCAGCGCGACCAGCGCCGCCAATCCCACCGCCCAAGCTGCAAGCCGTCCCCGCCCCATCATCGGCGCCTCGCGAGCAGGCCCGCGGGCCGGATGAACATCATGACGATGAAGAAAGCGAAGGCGAGCACATAGCCCCATTCGAGATCGGAGAACAGGCCGCCGAGCGAGATGATCTCGGCGAACACGAAGGCGGCGATGAAGCCGCCGATGAAATTGCCCAAGCCCCCGAGCACGCAGATCAGGAAGGTGATCGGCCCGAACGACAGGCCGACGAACGGATGCACGTCATATTGCAGCACCAGCAGGCAGGCGGCGAGCCCGGCCAGCCCACCGCCGATCGCGGAAGTGATGAGATAGATCCTCTTCGTGTCGACGCCCATCAGCGCCATGATCTGCCGGTCCTGCGAGATCGCCCGGATCGCTGTGCCGGTGAAGGTCCGCGTCATGAACAGATAGACTACGACCATGCCGACCAGCGCGGCCAGGAAGGACAGAAGTCGTGCGTAGCTGAAATTCATGTCGCCGAAGGCGAGAACCGGCAAGCGGATGCCGAGGTTGCGGAAGTCGATGCCGAAGGCCACGGTGGCAAAGCTCTGGAGCACGAACAGCACCCCGCCGGTCGCAAGCAACTGGTTGATCGGCGGCGCCGTGAGGAGCGGCGCGATCACGAGGTAATGCAGCGCCGCGCCGAGCACCGCGACCAGCAGGATGGTAAGCGGCGCGGCGAGGAAATAGCTGATGCCGTAATACTGCACCAGGAAGTACATGGCATACATGCCGATCATCACCAGCTCTGCGTAGCAGATCCAGGTCACGTCGATGACGCCGAAGATCAAATTGAGCCCGAGCGCGAGCAGCGCCAGCACGCCGCCGAGCAGGATGCCGTTGATCACGGCCTCCAGCAGGTAGATGTCGAAAATGTCGAAAAATGCTTGCATGCCCGCATCAACCTCACACCCCGAGATACGCTTCCTTGACCGTGTCGCTCGCCAACATCTCGGCCGAGGTGCCCGAGGACCTGATCGTGCCCGCCTCGATCAGATAGGCACGATCGACCACCCGCAGCACCTGCTGCACATTCTGCTCGACGATCAGCACGGTCAGCCCGCTGGCGCGGATCCGCTTCACCAGCTCGAACACCTGTTGCACCACGACCGGCGCCAGCCCCGCCGACGGCTCGTCGAGCAGCAGCAGCTTTGGATTCGACATCAGCGCGCGGCCGATCGCGCACATCTGCTGTTCGCCGCCGGACATGGTGCCGGCCATCTGGTGGCGGCGCTCCTTCAGGCGCGGAAACAGATCGAACACCACGTCCAGTCGCTCGGCATAGTGCCCGCGCGCCTCCTTCATGAAGGCGCCCATCTTGAGATTGTCGTCGACCGAGAGCTGCGGAAACAGCCGCCGGTTCTCCGGCACATGCGCGATCCCGAGGCTGACGATCTTGTGCGGCGGCGTGGCCACGACGTCCACCGCTTCCATTCTGATCGAGCCACGCGAGGGACGGATCAGGCCGGAGATGACGCGCATCAGGGTGGTCTTGCCGGCCCCGTTCGGCCCGATGACGCCGACAGCCTCGCCCGCCTTCACGTCGAGATCGACGTCGAACAGTGCCTGGAACGTGCCATAGCCGGCATTGACGCCGCGGAGCTCCAGCATCGGCTACCCTCCGGCACGGCGGCGCGCGGCGGCGGCCGCGGCCTGCGTGGTCTCGGCATCGGTGCCGAGATAGACCTCGATGACGCGGGGATCCCCGGCAACGGCACTCGGCAAACCTTCCGAGATCTTCTCGCCGTGATCGAGCACCATGACGCGATCGACGACGCGCATCAGCACGCCCATGATGTGCTCGACCCAGATGATGGTAATGCCGAGTTCGTCACGGATGTTGCGCAGCATGTTGGCCGCCTGCCCCATCTCGGCCTCGTCGAGACCCCCGAGGCTCTCATCGGCCAGCAGAAGTTTTGGCGCGGTGGCGAGCGCTTTGGCCAGTTCGAGCTTCTTCAGGCCGGCTGCGCCGAGGCCATCGACGCTGGCATGACGATCCGTCGGCAAGCCGACCATCGCCAGCGATCGCTCGGCCGCCTCCTCGGCCCTGGCACGGCTATGGCGGCCCTGGCCATAGAATCCGGCGAGCGCGACGTTCTCGAAGATCGTCAGGCGACGGAACGGCCGCGGGATCTGGAAGGTGCGGCCGATGCCGCTGTTGATGATCCGGTGCGGCGGAAGGCCTGCGATCTCGGAGCCGTCGAACAGGATCGAACCGGACGTCGGCGCCAGCGTGCCCGAGAGCATGTTGAAGATCGTGCTCTTGCCCGAGCCGTTGGGTCCGATCAGGCCGAGGATCTCGCCCTGATCGACTTTGAACGACACATTGTTGACGGCGGTGAAGCCGCCAAACCGCTTCACCAGCCCGCTGACTTCCAGCACCGTCCCGCTCTCCTCTCTGCGCGCATTTGCGCTACTGGTTGCTGTAGGTGGTGCCCTTCGGCAGCGGCAGCACGGCCTCGCGCTGCGCCTGGCTCTTGGGCCACACCACGGAGGATTTGTCGTCGATGTACTGGATCACGACCGGGAACGATCGCTCGTTCTGCCCGGCCATCGGCATGCCCTCGCCGTAAAACTTGACGCCGAAGCCGAGCATGGTGCCCCCTTCGGGAATATCAGTGTCGAGCGCAGCCTTGCGCAGCGCATCCGGATCGACCCCGCCATATTTCTTGATCGCGCGCGGCAGCACGTCATTCATGAACACATACGTGTTGGACGCACCGATGCCGACATGCGCTGAGCGGATGGCGACGCCGGGCCGGATCTTGTCGAACTCCTCGCCGACCATCTTGATCACGGGCGGGAGCTTGGGATCCATGGTCTTCTGGTTGGCAAGCCAGATCGAGATCGGGTCGGTGTTGAAGATGTAGGTGGCATCGGCGCCCATGCCCTCCTTCAGCTTCTCATAGACCCCGTAACCCGCGCCGTGCCCCATCAGCGCGCCGAACTTCAGCCCCTGCTCGCGCGCCTGACGCAGCAACAGCGTGATATCGGGGTTGTAGCCGGTATGGAAAATGACGTCGGGCTTGGCGCGCTTCAGCTTGGTCACCAGCGCGGAGAGGTCAGGCGCGGTGGCCGAATAGCCCTCCTTCATCACGACGTTGAAGCCCGCCTTCTTCGCGCCGGCCTCGTTGCCCCTGGACACGTCGACACCATAGGCGCCGTCCTCGTGAATGATGGCGACGCGCAGATCCTTCGGCTCCTTGTCGAACTTCGCCTTGGCGTTCTGCGCGATGAAATCCATCGTCATCATGCCGAACTGATCGCCGCTCGCCTGCGGGCGGAAGACGTATTTGTAACCCTTCTCGTTGAACACGGCCGACGAGATGCAGGTCGTCATCCACATGAACTTCTTGAGCTGCTCGACGCGGGCCGCGACCGGCACGCATTGCGCCGAGGAGAAGAAGCCGAGCACCATGTCGACCTTCTCCTGCTCGAGCAGGCGGACGGATTCGTTGATCGCGATGTCGGGCTTGCTCTGCGCATCGGCGTAGACCGCTTCGATCTTGTACCCCTCGACGCCGGTCTTGGCGAAATGGTCGAGAACGATCTTTGCGCCGATATAGCCGAGCTCAGAGCCGCCGCCGGCGAGAGGCCCGGTCAAATCGAAAACGACGCCGATCTTGATCTTCTTCTCTTTGCCTTGATCCTGGGCTTGGGCGGACAGCGCCAGGCCCGTCGCTGAAATCGCGACCAACAGCCCACGTACCAAACGGGCAGCCATGCGCATACGCATCAAAACCTCCCTGGACGATTGTGCGTTGCATTCTTTTTGCTTTTGTATTTTTGCCCATCACATGGGCTGGGCGTGGCGATGTCAAGCCTCGCGCATCAGCGCGACGCGAACTGCTGCTCGACAAAGGCCGTGACAAATCGCGGCATGGACGGCGTGAGATCGCTCATCCCGCGCACGAGATGGATAGCCGAGAGCTCCGGCTCGACCTCGCGCGCCAGATTGGCTTCGATTCGCGCACGCGCCACATCACCCGGCATGTCCAGGTTGATAATTTGCAACATCGCAATCGTGGGGCCGGTGACGACGCAGTGCCAGTCCGGTTCGACCCGATAGTCGGCCGCGGTCAGGCCGGTCTCTTCCTCGAGTTCGCGGATCACGCTGCCGGGAATGTCGAGCGTGTCGCCCCTGACGTCGTCGAGGTCGGGCGTGCCCGACGGGAAATAGATCCGGCCTGCATTGGCGGTGTGCTGCGCCATCTCGCCCATGACGAAGGCGCCGTCGGAGGTGCACAGAGCGCCCATGCCGAAACCGTTGAACACCGCGTTGTCGGGAAAGCCCCAGTCGCGCCAGGCGAGGAAGCTCGCGAAATCGGTCTCGAAATAGGTCGCGGCGAGATGGCCGTCGGTGAACATTGCATCCCGCCCGAGCAGGACGCGACCGTTCCAGAGTTTTGGTCGCTCACGCTGCTTCTCGGCGAAATGCGCGGTGATCTCGGCGCGCCGCTCCTCCGCGAACGCCCAGACGATCGGCCGCACGGCAAGCGCAAGCGTCGTGACCCGATGAATGATTGGTGACGTCATGACGCCTGATGACCACACCTTCGCGTCAGTTATTTGACGCTTCCCGTGGTCTTCTTGGCCTGCTCGACATACTTGTTGGTAAAGGTCTTGCTGACGTCGATCTTGGCGTTGGCCACCTCCGGCGAGCCGACGCTGAACACCGCGAGCACGGCGTCCGCACCCTTCGGGTCCATCTTGCCGGTCTCGGAGAACATCGGGATCGTGTTCTTCAGCGCCGCGAGATAGAGGTCCTTGTTCTTGCCGACCGTCTCCTCCGGCATCTTCGTCATGATCTCCTCGGGCGAGTGCGAGTGGATCCAGGCGAGCGTGCCCAGGATCGCGTTGGTGAGCGCCTGCGTCTCCTTCTCGTGGCCGGCAACCCAGGCCGCGGTCGAGTACAGCGCGCCGCCCGGATATTCGCCGCCGAACGTCTCGAGCGTATCCTTCTGGGTGCGGGTGTCCGAGAGGATGCGCAGATCCTTGTGGCTGCCCTGGAGGACGGTCACGGACGGATCGAGCATCACGGCGGCGTCGATCTGGCCCTGCTCCATCGCAGCGACCGCGGTGGCGCCGAGGCCGACGCCGATCACGGCAGCGCTGGCAGGATCGACGCCGTTCTTCTTGAGCATGTACTTGAGGAAGAAGTCCGTGGAGGAGCCGGGCGCGCTGACGCCGACCTTCTTGCCGGCGAGGTCCTTGATCGACTTGATCTCGTTGGTGTGCGAGGGCGAAACCACCAGCACGAGGCCGGGATAGCGGTCATAGACGACGAAGGCCTGAAGCTCCTGCTTCTTGGCTGCGAGGTTGACGCAATGGTCGAAATAGCCGGAGACCACGTCGGCGCTGCCGCCGAGCACGGCCTTGAGCGCATCCGAGCCGCCCTTGAGGTCCACGAGTTCGACATTGAGGCCGGCCTTGTCATATTCGCCGAGCTGTTTTGCCAGCACCGTCGGCAAATAGCACAGGCAGGAGCCGCCGCCGATCGCGATGGTGACCTTGCTTTGCGCCGCGGCAAGACCGGTGGTGAGCGTCAGCGCGATCAACGCGCCCGCGAGCCTGGCTATCGTGTTCTTCATTGGTTTTCCTCCGTTCGGCTGGCGGCACCATAGAGCAGCCCGACTGGCTTGAGAAGCACGGCCTAAGGCTCTGGTCATCGGCCTTTCGGCGCAATAGCATGAGCCCACAAGAACAATTCTTGATGGGGAGGATCATCCATGAATCGCCTTGCAATCGGGCTGTCGATCGCCACCGCTTTTGCCGCCGGATGCGGCGCAACCCACCTGCTTCGGCCGGCGCTGGCCGCGGAGAACATCATTCCGCAGATCATCCACACCGGCGAGATGGAGGGCGACGCGCTCGGGAACGCCAACGCCGTCGGCTACCGTTCCAAGACGTTCGCAAGCGCCGATGGCGCCACCATCTCGATCCAGGTCGGCAATGTGCCCAAGCACATGCATCCCAACACCAACGAGATCCAGTACATTTTAGAGGGCACCGGCACGATCTGGTTCGGCGACAAGGAAGTCACGGTGAAGCCGGGCGACCTCGTCATCATCCCGAAGGGGACGCCGCATGGCGGCACCAAGCCGATCAGCGGACAGGTCAAGGCAATCGCGATCAAGACGCCGCCGCAGGCCCCCGACGACACCAAGCTGCTGGATTGAACCTTCGCCATCCGGGGCTCGCGCGGCGCGCGGGCCCCTTGCGGCCTAGCCGCGTCCGTCCACGGTCGGGCGCCAGACCAGCAGTCTCCGCTCCACCAACGTCACGCCAAAGTCGATCAGGATGACGAAGGCCGACAGCACGAACATGCCGGCGAACACACCGGCGACATCGAATATGCCCTCGGCCTGCTGAATGAGATAGCCGAGCCCCGCCGCCGATCCCAGATATTCGCCGACGACCGCACCAACCACGGCAAAGCCCACCGACGTGTGCAGCGAGGAGAACATCCACGACAGCGCCGAGGGCCAATAGACGTGTTGCATCAGCTGCCGCTCGCTCATGCCGAGCATGCGGCCGTTGTCGAGCACGGTGCGGCTGACCTCCTTGACGCCCTGATAGACGTTGAAGAACACGATGAAGAACACCAGCGTCACGCCGAGCGCGACCTTGGACCAGATGCCCAGCCCGAGCCACAGCGCGAAGATCGGCGCCAGCACCACACGCGGCAGTGCGTTGACCATCTTGACGTAGGGATCGAACACCGCGGCGACCAGCGGCTGGCGCGCGAACCAGAAGCCGATCAGCACGCCGCCGGCCGATCCGATCACGAAGGCCAGAATCGATTCCGTCAGCGTGATGCCGAGATGCTTCCAGATCACACCGGACGAGAACCATTTGACGATCTGGGCGAAGACATCGACCGGATTGGAGAAGAAGAACGGCGGCAGCAGGATCTTGCCGAACACGGGCACGGTCGACAGCAATTGCCACAGCGCGAGGCAGACCACCGCGACCAGCACTTGCAGCGAAAGCAGCGTGACGCGCGACATCAGACCGCCTCCGCCGCTTGCGTGGACTGCGCATAGCCCTTCATGACCTCGTCCTTGAGCACACTCCAGATCTCGCGGTGAAGCGCATGGAACTCCTTGTCCAGCCGCACTTCAAAAATGTCGCGCGGGCGCGGCAGGCTCACGCGCCAATCGCCGATGATGCGGGAAGATGGCCCCGCCGACATGATCACGACGCGGTCGGCGAGCGCGATCGCCTCTTCCAGATCATGGGTCACAAACAGCACGGCCTTGCGGTCGGCGTTCCAGAGGTCGAGCAGCAGATTGCCCATCACCTGCCGGGTCTGCGCATCCAGCGGCCCGAACGGCTCGTCCATCAGCAGGATCTTCGGATCGCGGATCAGCACCTGCGCCAGCGCCACGCGCTTGCGCTGGCCGCCCGAGAGCATGTGCGGGTAGCGGTTGGCGAAGGCGCCCAAGCCGACCGAGGTCAGCCATTTCTGCGCCCGCGGCAGCGCCTCGCTGCGCGGCGTGCCGCTGACTTCGAGCCCGATCGCGACGTTGTCGAGCGCGGTCTTCCAGGGGAACAGCGCATCGGCCTGGAACAGATAGCCGGCATCCCGGTTCAGCCCGGCGAGCGGCTGGTCGAATATCCTGACGCTCCCGGCAGCCGGCTTCAGAAGCCCGGCCGCGACGTTGAGCAGCGTCGATTTCCCGCAGCCGGTCGGGCCGACGATGGCGACGAACTCGCCCTGCGCGACCGTCAGATGCGCCTGCTCCACCGCCGTATAGACCCGCCCGTCCCCCAGCTGGAACGCGACCTTGGCATCTTCCAGCGCCACTGCCGTAGGCGTTATCATGTATTCCCTCCGAACTTGGCCCGATGCCTTAGCCGCTCGCGCGGCCAAGTTCAATCAAGCCGCCAGGCGTGCTACGCATGGGCCTTGTCATCCCCTCCCTTCCTCCCTCCCCTCCTTGGGGCGGGTCAGTGCAGTGAGCCCCCGCCCGATGTCCTCCAGGCCGATGATTGGCTATGCTCACGTCACCAAGAGCTTCGGCGCGCTCAAGGCCGTGGACGATGTGTCACTCGACATCGCCGAAGGCGAGTTTGTGGCGATCGTCGGCGGCTCGGGATCAGGCAAGACGACGCTGCTGCGGCTCGCCAACCGCCTGATCGAGGCGGATGGGGGCACGATCACGGTCGAGGGCGACGATGTGCGATCCGTCGATCCGGTCGCGCTGCGGCGCCGCATCGGCTACGTCTTCCAGAGCGGCGGGCTGTTCCCGCATCTGAGCGTCGCCGACAATATCGGGATCACGCCGAAGCTGCTGGGTGTCCCGGCGGCGGATATCGCAACGCGGGTCGATGAGTTGCTGGAGCTCGTGCAACTCGACCGGGCCGCGCATCGCGAGCGGCTGCCGGATGCGCTCTCGGGCGGCCAGCGCCAGCGTGTCGGCGTGGCGCGGGCGCTTGCGGCAAGGCCCCGCATCGTGCTGATGGACGAGCCCTTCGGCGCGCTCGATCCCCTCACCCGCGATGCACTCGGCGACGATTTTCGCGAGATGCACCGCAAGCTCGGCCTGACCACCGTGATGATCACCCACGACATGACGGAAGCGATCCTGCTCGCCGACCGCATCGCGGTGATGCGCAGCGGGAAGCTGCTGGCGCAGGGCACGCCAGTGGAGCTCTCGAAAAGCAGCGACGCCTACGTGCTGGAGCTGCTGCGGACGCCGCGACGCCAGGTCGAGCGGTTGAACGCGCTGCTGCCACAGAGCGGGGCGGCATGAGCCTTTTCACCGATCCGCGGTGGGGCGAAGCGCTGGCGCATTTGCCCGACTATCTCGGCAACCACGTCCGCGTGAGTCTCGCCGCACTTGCGCTCGGCCTGATCGTCAGCCTGCCGCTGGCGATCCTGACGCGCAACCGTCCCACGCCGCGCGCCATCCTGCTCGCGCTCGCCAGCATCGTGCAGACGGTACCCGGGCTGGCACTGCTCGCGTTGTTCTATCCGCTCCTGCTGCTCGCGGCCTCCGTGACGCTGGCCTGGTTCGGCGTCTCCTTCTCCGCTTTCGGCTTCCTGCCGGCGATGCTGGCGCTGGCGCTCTATTCGATGCTGCCGGTGCTACGCAATGGCATCACCGGCCTCAACGGCATCGATCCAGCGCTGATCGAGGCTGCGAAGGGCGTCGGAATGACCGCACCGCAGTCGCTGGTGATGGTCGAACTGCCGCTGGCGCTCCCGGTGATGATGGCGGGAATCCGTACCGCCGCAGTGTGGGTGATCGGCACCGCGACGCTGTCGACCCCGATCGGGCAGACCAGCCTCGGCAATTACATCTTTGCCGGGCTCCAGACCCAGAACTGGGTGTTCGTGCTGTTCGGCTGCTTTGCCTCGGCCCTGCTGGCGCTCGCCGTCGATCAGCTGCTCGGCCTGATCGAGAGCGGCCTGCGCCGGCGCAGCCGCGTGCGCGCGGGGCTTGGCGCGGCCGGGATCGCGGCACTGGTCGCCGCAACATTGGTGCCGACGATGGGGCGTTCGTCACAGAGCTATGTCGTCGGCGCCAAGACGTTTGCCGAGCAGTATGTACTGTCGGCGCTGATGAGGGACCGGCTTCAGGCGGCCGGTCTTTCCGCCGTCGCACGATCCGGTCTCGGCTCGAGCGTGATCTTCGAGGCGTTGAAAGCCGGCGATATCGATCTCTATGTCGATTATTCCGGCACGCTCTGGGCCAATCAGCTTCACCGCACGGATATCAAGCCGCGCGCGGAGCTGTTGGCGGAGCTGCAGACAACGCTTGCGAAAGAGAACATCACCCTGCTCGGCGAGCTCGGCTTCGAGAATGCCTATGCGCTGGTGATCCCGAAGAAGCGCGCCGAGGCGCTTGGCATCCGTACCATCGCCGATCTCGCCGCGCATGCGTCGACCCTGTCGATCGCCGGCGACTATGAGTTCTTCTCCCGACCCGAATGGGCGGCGCTGCAAAAGGCCTATGGCCTTTCGTTCCGCGCCCAGCGCCAGATGCAGCCGGACTTCATGTATGCGGCCGTCGCCAGCGGCGAGGTCGATGTCATCGCGGGCTACACCAGCGACGGGCTGATCGCGAAATACGATCTCGTTGCGCTCGACGATCCCAGGCATGCGATCCCGCCCTACGACGCGATCCTGCTGCTGGCCCCGAAGCGCGCCGCCGACGAGCGGCTGCAGGCCGCGCTGAAACCGCTGCTCGGCAAGATCGACATCGCGACCATGCGCGAAGCCAATTTGCGCGCCGCCGGCAATGATGCGAATTCGTCGCCGGATGCGGTGGCGAAATGGCTGTGGGAGAAGGTGGGCGGGCGCTAGGACATGGCTCCGCGCCGGCGCCTTTGCTACGCCTTCTCGGTTGCCCCTCCGGAATCGACCCAATCCTTGAAGCCGCCGACGTTGTAGACGTGGCTGTAGCCCATGTCCTGAAGCAGCTTGCCGGCGAGAGCAGAGCGACCGCCGGAGGCGCAATAAAGGATCACGACTTTGTCCTTGGCCAGTGCCTTGTCGTGATAGGGCGAGTCCGGATCGGCCCGAAACTCCAGCATGCCGCGGGAGACATTCAGGGCGCCGGATATCTTGCCGCTCTTCTCGATCTCAGGCGCATCGCGCACGTCGAGCACGAGCGCGCCCTTGCCGATCATCTCCTTGGCCTGGGCCGACGTGATCTTCGGCACGGCCGCGTTGGCGGCCTCCAGCATCTGTTTCACGGAAATTGCCAAATGAATTCTCCTTGGGCTCGCGGTTTGTCGAACGCCCCCCTTAACCGGCATCGTCCTTCGTCGCGTCCCTCGTTCGGAGGAGCACGGAAGACTAAGATATCGACGGATACGATGGCGAATGAATGGCCGCGACGCAGCCGGGCCGTGCATCCTTAGAAGCCTTAGCTACGCCCCCGGACCTCCAGCGACAACCGCTTCGCGGTTGCGCGGGGATGACGGCGATAAAGGCTAAAGCCCCCTGATCATCCCCGCATTGATCAGCAGCCGGTTCAGCCGGGCCGCTTCGGCGCCGTCCTTGCAAGCGTAGAACATGCCCTTGCAACGGAGCATGATCTCTTTCTGCTCGGCGAAGGATGGATCGAGCGGGATGCCGGCGGCTTCCTGGATCACCAGCGGCAGATAGGGGCCGTCGACCGTGTCCATCACGGCGTCGCTCTTCACCGGCTCGAAATTGACGGCGTCGATCGCGTAGTAGGTCGCGTACAGACGCGGATCGTAGGCGTCGAGCTTCTTGCCGATGGCGCCCTCGTCGAGCCCCGGCTCGAGGATACCAGGCGCGAACTCTGGCTGATGATCGCCGTAACGCACGATCAGGAAGGGCTCGCCGGGAAAATTCTTCTTCAGGCCGGCGACGAACGCCTTGTACTGCTCGGCGCTCATCGCCTGCCGGCGCAGATATTCGTCGATGGACGGCACATTGCCCGGCGCGCGCCAGTTCGGCGTCAGATCGGGGCGGAAGCGCGTCTCCCAGGGGAAATGATTGGCGCCGAGATAGATGAAGGTGAACAGCGGCTTGTTCGGCGTCCGCTCGCCCATCAGCCGGAGCGCCTTGTCGTAGAAGAAGCTGTCCGGCTCGACATCCTTGGCGCCGAGATCCTTGGAGTCGAGGAAGCGTTCGATGCCGGTCGTCATCTGAAAGCTGCGCGCGGCCATGAAGCCGCCATAGGCGGGATAGAGCGATAGGGTATCGTAGCCGCAGCGGCGCAGCGCCAGCGGCAGGCCGCGCTCGACACGGCCTGTTGCAATGCGCGTCACGAAATAGGCGAAACGACCGAACGAGCGCGAGGAGAGACCGGCGAGCACGTTGTATTCGGTGAACCAACTCGGCCCGCCATTGCTTTCGGCCAGAAACGCGCGCTCCTTGCCGTCCCAGGATTTGAAATGGCTGCCGTAGCCCGCCGGCACCTTGATGCCTTGCGCAGCGCGGATGTCGAAGCTCGATTCATCATGGACCATGATGATGTTCGGCCGACGGCCCGCGGGATGGCAGGCATCGACCAGCGGCATGTTGAGCCGTTCGTTGGTCGAAGCGGCCGATTCCATGAAGCCGTATTGCGCGAAGTCGGAGACCGCGCTGACGCCGGAGCGGAAGAACTTCGAGAGATAGCCGTCGTCGTAATAGCCGCGCCAGGCCTCGTCCGGATGATAGAGCGAATAGCCGACCAGCGCGGAGAGGCAGGCGAGCTTGCAGGCGAGCGCCGGCAGCCTACGAATGCGGAACGGGTCGAGCCACCACAGCGCATACATCAGCGGCAGCGTGACGAGGCCGGCCCCGATCACCGACCAGCGCAGATTCGGGAAGATCGTGAATAGGAATGCCACCGTGTCGCGGTCGATCATCATCAGGTCGATGAAGTTGGCCGTCATCTGCACGACGTCGTGCTTCAGCCGTGACAGCAGCACCAGCACCACGACCATGGTCAGCGACAGCGCACCCGAGAGCGCCGGCCGCCGCAGCAGTGCGATCCAGAAGAAGTTGAGGATGCCCCAGGCCAGCACGAAGGAGAGCCGTGCGCCGAAATCCGTCTCGGTCTCGTACATCAGCACGAGCGCTGCGAGATGCGGCGCAGCAACCGCGAGCAGCCGCCAGATACCGAGCGCGGCGACGCTCGCCAGCACGGCGGTTGTGGCAGAAGGACCTGGATTGGGCGCGGGCGCCATCGACGACACGCAACTGCTGGTCCGGCAAGGCGATTGCCGAGCCGGCTGACCGGGCCTGCGGCGTTCGGCGCAGCCGGAAGGCCTGCACCGTGTCACAAAACTGTAATTGAACGGTCACGGACAAGCAACGCGTGTCGCGATCCGACCTTCGCTTAATGTTAGCGGAAGCCGATTGGTCTCCGCGCCCAATTCGTCCCGCCAGGGCAAATCCCGCAGTGGAGAACCGACTTGCCGTCTAGTCGAGGCCCTCGACGCTGACCAGGCGGGCAGAGCTGCAAGCGTCCCGGACCGCTTTGAGTCCCTGGTAGGTCGCGCCTGTGTAGAACGCCTCCCAGGCTGCGACGGATGGGAATTCCAGTAGAACGATCCTGCGGGGCTGCCAGTCTCCCTCGAAGACCTTGTGAGCGCCCCCGCGCGCCAGATATCTGGCTCCAGCGGCCTCCAGGGCGGGCTTCACGCCCAACATGAAGCTTTGGTACTGCTGGAAATCCCTGATCTCGACGTCGAAAATCACATAAGCCGGCATCTCAAGACGCTCCCACGATCGGAAATCGATCACCTGTCTGGCAGTGGTCGCACCTCGGAGGCTCAGCCCTGCGGCAGCAGCCCGAGACGCTTGGCGATGATGCGGTCGACCACACGCTTGGGCAGCGTGGCCGTCATCAAATGCCGCATCCGGTCCGGCGTGATCTGGTAGCGAACCCTGGGCCTCGCGGCGGTGAGCGCCTCGAAAACGACCTCGGCGATCCGCTCGGCCGGCAGCCCAGTCTCGCCGAGCTTCATCATGAACGCCATGACCTTGTTCAGCGCCGGCAGATAGGGCGAGTTCTGGTAGGCCGAGAGATCGATCTGCTCGGCCTTGCTCCAGATCGGCGTCTTGACTGCGCCGGGGGCGACGATGATGACGTCGATGCCGAACAGCATCAATTCGCGGCGCAAGCTCTCCGACAGGCCTTCGATGGCATGCTTGGAGGTGCAGTATGGCGCCAACAACGGATTGCCGTTCTTGCCCGCGACCGAGCTGATCATCACGATCCGGCCCTTCGGTCCCTTCAACGAGGGGTCGGCGCCCAGCAGCGGACCGAAGGCCTGCGTCGCGATGACCGGGCCGATCACGTTGATATCCATCTGCCGGCGGAAGTCGTCGACCGACAGTTCGAACACGGGACCGGCGACAGCGACGCCGGCGTTGTTGACGAGACCGGCCAGCGGCTCGCCGCCCAGCGCCTCGCGCACCTCTCCTGCGGCGGCCAGCACGGCAGCCTCGTCAGTGACATCGAACAGCAGCGGGGTGAAGTTCGCGCCGAACTCACCCGTGAGCCGATCCGCATCGGCCTGCTTGCGGACGCTGCCGAACACGCGATAGCCGCGCCCGACCAGAAATTTCGCAATGGCCCAGCCGATGCCGGTGGACGCGCCGGTGACGACGACGGATCGCATGGTCTTCCCCCAAGAGCTCCCGCGATCATGCAGGGGAAAGGTGCCGGGGCGCAATGCCGTCCACCACTCAAGGAGACGCCACCGATGTCAGTTCTTAAGGTGAAGCGAGGCGCGAACGTCGCGACGTGAGATTGATTGCACCGTGAAGATATGGATAAAGAGCCGAATACTTGACCCTGAAGACGCTGAGCTTTTGAGGATCGGGGGCTTCTGGGAAATTCCGAAAAACAACGCGAGACCAAGAATGTGGTTTAAGCGTCAGTTCTTCATGCTCAGGGAGCACTTCAGCTCGCGGAGAATTTGAATGAAGCAGCAATGCTTCGCGCGAGACGAAAAGAGCGAGACCGCTGGTTGCGATCTCGCTCGAATATAGTCGCGAAGATTTAAGAATTGGTTTGGCGGACGAAGCTTGTGTTTTCGCTTGCGTGTCCGGATGCGGCGCAACCGATACGCCGCACCCGTACGACCGCGACTTAGTTCTTCGACTTGTCGACCAGCGCGCCCTTCTTGATCCAGGGCATCATGTCGCGCAGCTTGGCGCCGACTTCCTCGATCGGATGCTCGGCGAGCTTGGCTCGGGTTGCCTTGAACGAGGTCTGGTTGACCTTGTTCTCGAGCATCCAGTCGCGGGCGAACTTGCCGGACTGGATGTCGTTCAGAACCCGCTTCATCTCCTTCTTGGTCTCGTCGGTGACGATGCGCGGACCGGTGACGTACTCGCCGTATTCCGCGGTGTTGGAGATCGAGTAGTTCATGTTGGCGATGCCGCCTTCGTAGATCAGGTCGACGATCAGCTTCACCTCGTGCAGGCACTCGAAATAGGCCATCTCCGGGGCGTAGCCGGCTTCGACCAGGGTCTCGTAGCCGCCCTTGATCAGCTCGACCAGGCCGCCGCAGAGCACCACTTGCTCGCCGAACAGGTCGGTCTCGCACTCTTCCTTGAAGGTGGTCTCGATGATGCCGGCGCGGCCACCACCGACAGCGGAGGCGTAGGACAGGCCGAGGTCGTGGGCGTTACCCGAGACGTCCTTGGCGATCGCGATCAGGCAGGGCACGCCGCCGCCGCGCTGGTATTCGGAACGCACGGTGTGGCCGGGGCCCTTCGGCGCGATCATGAGAACGTCGAGATCGGCGCGCGGGTCGAGCAGGTTGAAGTGGACGTTGAGACCGTGCGCGAAGACGAGGGCGGCGCCCTTCTTCATGTTGTCGTGCAGGTGCTCGCGGTAGATGTCGCCCTGGAGCTCGTCCGGGGTCAGCATCATGACCAGGTCGGCCCATTTGGCGGCCTCGGCGACTTCCATCACCTTGAAGCCGGCAGCTTCCGCCTTCTTGGCCGAGGCCGAACCCTTGCGGAGCGCGATCGCCACGTCCTTGACGCCGGAATCCTTCAGGTTCAGCGCATGGGCGTGGCCCTGGCTGCCATAGCCGACGATGACGACCTTCTTGCCCTTGATCAGGTTCAGGTCGGCGTCGCGATCATAATAAACACGCATGGTCGTTTCCTCGTTCAGGGGCCGGAATCGGCCGTTGGTCAGGTCTTGTCAGTCAGGTCTCGGACGGTGAAATTTGCGGATTTCGGGGGGCTGTCTAGAGCATTTTCGGCCCCCTGGGAAACCCGTTTCTGCATGGAAAGCTGGGGCATCATGCATCCATGACGACGGGGTAGAGCGACGCCAGCAGCAGGATCGCCATCAGGATATTGAAGGCGCGGACCAGCCGCACGGAGGTCAGGACCGGCCGCAGTGCGGTGCCGAAGAAGGCCCAGACCACCGTCGAGACCGTGCCCACGAGCAGGCTGATCAAGGTCTGGATCGCGATGTTGAGCGGGAATTGGGCGATGGCCGCATAGGCGGTGATGGTGCCGATCACGATCACCCAGCCTTTTGCGTTGATCCATTGGAACATGGCGGCGCCCAGGAAGGTCATCGGACCGCGGCCGTCTCCGTCGCCCGGCTTGGCCGGACCCGAGAAAGCGATCACGGCGGCCAGATAGAGCAAGTAGGCGGCGCCGGCATATTTCAAAACGATCTGCAGGATGGGATAGGCCAGGAACACGGTGCCGAGCCCGAGACCGACCGCTGCAATCATGAAGGCGAAGCCGATGACGACGCCGGCGATGTGGGGGATGGTGCGCCGGAAGCCATAGGTCAGCCCCGAGGACAGCAACATGATGTTGTTCGGCCCAGGCGTGAAATACATCACGGCCATGAAGGCGAAGAAGGCATACAGCAGCGACTGGGACATGCTCACCTCACGCGGGCTTCGGCTGCGGTTCTCTGGGGTACCGCCCCGGGGCGCTTCGCCAGCACCATCACCGCTATACCGCCGATCACGGTGAGCATGCCGGCGAGGCGCAGCGGGCCGAACCGCTCACCGAACACGATGCTGGACGCGGCCGAGCCGACGAACGGCACCAGCAGCGCGAACGGCACCACTTGCGCGGTCGGATAGTCACGCAGCAGCCGACCCCACAGCCAATAGGCGATGCTGGTGGAGATGCCGCCGATCAACAGCATGCAAATGAGGCCGGTGAGCGACATGTGAATCAGCGACTGCCAGGTCGGTGTCGGCCCGTTGACGACCAGCGTGAGCGCGAACAGCGGCACCGCGGTGGCGAGGCACAACCAGGCGAACAGATCGAACATCGGCACGCCGCGGGCGCCGCGCAGCAGGATATTGCCGATCGCAAAGCTGACCGGCGCGATCATCAGCACGGCGAAGGCACCGACGCTGAAATCATAGCCGACCGTGCCGCAGATCATCAAAAGGCCGACGGCTGCGATGACGATGCCCAGCGTCTGCACCGGCGTCGGCCGCTCGCCGAATGCGAGCGCGGCAAAGCCGATCGTGAACAGCGCCTGGCTCTGCACCACGACGCTGGTCAACCCCACCGGCACGCCATGGGCGATGCCATAGGCCTGGCTCAGAAACTGGCCGAGAAAGAGCGTGAAGCTGATCGCGATCAGGAGCGACCAGGCGACCTTCGGCTTGCGAATGAACAGGCACGGGACCGCGGCAATGGTGAAGCGCATCGCCGTCATCAGCTCCGGCGAAAATTCGTCGAGCGCGATCCGGCTCGCCACGAAGGCAAGCCCCCAGATGACCGCCACCAGGATGGCGATGAGGATGTCGGCCGGCTTCATCCCAAACTCCTAACCTCTCCCGCTTGCGGGAGAGGTCGCGCCGAAGGCGCGGGTGAGGGTTTTCTCCTCTTGGGGGTTCTCGAGTGCGGAGACACCCTCTCCCCAGCCCTCCCCCGCAAGCGGGGGAGGGAGCGCAGCTACATCGTAGTTGCAGTTTGCTCTCACGGCTTTAGCCTTGCTTGCCGGCCTTTACGTGGAAGAATCGGGTTTCCGCAGCAGATAGGTGCCGTGCATCGGGGCGTGGTAATCGGCCGAGACCACCGTGAAGCCGACGTCGGTCAACATCCGCTCCATGACCCAGCCAAAAGTGGAATACTCGTCGCGCATGTGGTTGACGACGCTTTCACGCGGGACATCGTGGTTCTTGATCTCAAAGTCGGCCCATTGCTCGACGTCGCGCTCGACGGCATCGGGCATCGAGGCGTAGACGATGTCGCGCAGATAGAAGGTGGCACCGGGCTTGAGCGCGCGATAGATCCGCGACATGGCCACCGCCTTCCAGAAATCCGGCAGATGGTGCAGCGTGAACTCGCTGACGATCAGGTCATAGGACTCCGGCCGGTAGGCGAAGCTGAGCAGGCCGGCGGACTGCGTGCGCACGGGCGCTTTGCGGTCGCGCGCGTAGATCTCGGCGAGCGCCAGCATCGCGGGCGAGATGTCGATGGCGTCGACCTCGGCGCCCATCAGCGCCGCCTCGGTCGCGAGCACGCCGTTGCCGCAACCGATGTCGGCGATGCGCCAGCCGCGCTGGACCCCAAGCATTTTCAGCGCCGCGCGCGCCCGTAGATCGGCATCGTCGTGACTGTCGTAGATCGAGGCCACTGCAGGCCCGATCCCCATCCGGTTCCGCTCGTTGTAATACCAATCGCGCGCCAGCATGGTTCACATTCCTTCAGGCCCGCGACCAATCGCGGCAACACCGGTGCGCGACACTTCGACGAGGCCAAGCGGACGCATCAGGTCGATAAACTGATTGATCTTGTCGGTGTTGCCTGTGATCTCGAACACAAAGCTCTCGGTGGTGGCGTCGATCACGCGGGCACGGAACGCGTCCGCCAGCCGCAGCGCCTCGACACGATGCTCGCCCTGTCCGCGCACCTTCACCATCGCCAGTTCGCGCTCCATCGAGCGCTTGGTCAGCGTCATGTCCACGACGCGATAGACCGGGATCATGCGGTCGAGCTGATGCTTGATCTGCTCGATCACCATCGGCGTGCCGGTGGTGACGATGGTGATGCGCGAGAGATGCTTCTGGCTCTCGGTCTCCGAGACCGTGAGGCTCTCGATGTTGTAGCCGCGCCCCGAGAACAGTCCGATAACGCGCGCGAGCACGCCGGGCTCGTTCTGCACGAGCACCGAAAGCGTGTGCGTCTCGTTCGGCTCGTGGCGCTCTTCGATGAAGTAGGCGGATGCGGGCTGGTTCATTGTCGTCCCCTCTATTCTCGTCTTTACGCCGTCGCCCGATCAGCGACCGGCGCATCCGTCCCGACCCAACCGCGGAACAGATCGAAATCGATATTGCCGCCTGACAGCACGAGACCGACGCGCTTGCCCTGTAGCTTGGTCTTTTCCTGAAGCGCCGCAGCGAGCGCGGCGGCGCCGGCGCCTTCAGCGAGATTGTGCGTGTCGGTCCAGTAGGCGCGGATCGCGGCGGCGACCTCGTCGTCGGTGACCTCGACGATGCGCGAAGCGCCTTTGCGGATGATGGCGAGCGCTTCCGGATCGGGAATCCGCGTCGCCATGCCGTCCGCGAGCGTGTTGCTGGTCTCGGTCGTCACGACGTGGCCCGCCGCGAACGAGAGCGCGTAGGACGGCGCCTCGGTCGACTGCACGCCGACGATCTCGGTCTTCAGGCCGAGCAGGTCACGCGCCATGATGCAGCCGCAGATCCCCGAGCCTTGCCCGATCGGCACATAGAGGATGTCGAGATCCGGCGCGGCCCGGAACAATTCGAGCGCATAGGTCGCCACGCCCAGCACCAGGTCCGTATGGAACGACGGCACCATGTGCAGCCCGGCGAATTGCGCGTGGCGGCCGGCTTCCTCGCGTGCGGCCTGAAAGTCCTTGCCATGCTCGACGAGTTCGGCGCCGAACGCCTTCATCGCGCGGTTCTTCTCGACCGAATTGCCGCGCGGCACATAGATCACGGCAGGCACGCCATGGCGGCTCGCCGCAAAGGCGAGGCTTTGACCATGATTGCCGCGCGTCGCCGAGATGATGCCCGGAATGTTCGGCCGTTCGCTCTTCAGCCGATCGAGATAGACCAACCCGCCGCGCACCTTGAAGGCGCCGGTCGGCGTGTGATTCTCGTGCTTGACCACGACCTGCGTGCCGAGCCGCTGGCTGAGCAGCGGCCAGGCGTGCGCCGGCGTTGCCGGCACCGCCTGCCCCACGATCGCATGTGCGCGTTCGAGCTCGTTCAGGTCGAACATTTCACCTTCTCATCAATCCATCGCTCGCGACTGTCATCCCCGCGAAGGCGGGGATCCAGTATTCCAGAGGCCCCCGAGAGCGATCGAGAGGCCGCGGCGTACTGGATCGCCCGGTCAAGCCGGGCGATGACAGCGGAATTTGTGACGATCACGCTCACACCAGCGCCTTGCCGCCGGCGAACGCCTTTGCGGTGGCTTCGTCGTTCGCCTGCTCCGGCAACAGCATCTCGTTGTGCGCCTTGCCGGAGGGGATCATCGGGAAACAATTTTCCAGCGACGCGACACGGCAGTCGAACAGCACCGGGCGCTTGACCGAGATCATCTCCTGGATGGCACCCTCGAGATCGCCGGGCTTGTGCACCTGGAAGCCAACGCCGCCATAGGCCTCCGCGAGCTTGACAAAGTCCGGCATCGCCTCCGAGTAGGAATGCGACAGGCGGTTGCCATGGAGCAGCTGCTGCCACTGCCGCACCATGCCCATGTACTGGTTGTTCAGGATGAAGATCTTGATAGGCAGCTCGTACTGCACCGCCGTCGACATCTCCTGCATCGTCATCTGCACCGAGGCATCGCCCGCGATGTCGATGACGAGGCTGTCGGGATGGGCAACCTGCACGCCGACCGCGGCGGGCAGGCCGTAGCCCATGGTGCCGAGACCGCCTGAGGTCATCCAGCGATGCGGCTCCTCGAAGCCGTAGAACTGCGCGGCCCACATCTGATGCTGGCCGACCTCGGTGGTGATGTAGGTGTCCTTGCCGCGCGTCGCCTCGAACAGGCTCTGGATCGCGTGCTGCGGCAGGATGACGTCGTTGCTCTTCCTGTAGTAGAGCGAGTTGCGGGCGCGCCACTGCGCGATCTGCTGCCACCACGCCTTGATGTCGGGCTTCTTCGCCTCCGCCTTGAACACCTGGAGAATGTCGCCGAGGATGTTGCCGCAGTCGCCGATGATGGGCACGTCGACCCGGATGTTCTTGTTGATCGAGGACGGGTCGATGTCGATGTGGATCTTCTTCGAGCCCGGCGAGAACGCGTCGACGCGGCCGGTGATGCGGTCGTCGAAGCGCGCGCCGACGCACAGCATGACGTCGCAATCATGCATGGTCATGTTGGCTTCGTAGGTGCCGTGCATGCCGAGCATGCCGAGCCAGCTCTTGCCCGACGCGGGATATGCGCCGAGGCCCATCAGCGTGGAGGTGATCGGGAAACCGGTGACCTCGACCAGCTCGCGCAGCAGCCTGGTTGCTTCGGGGCCGGAATTGATCACGCCGCCGCCGCTGTAGATCACGGGGCGCTTGGCATTGGCCAGCAGAGACACCGCCTTGCGGATCTGCGTCGCATCGCCCTTCACGCGTGGCGCGTAGGAGCGATGAACGTCGGACTTGCGCGGCGGATGATAGGTGCCGGTTGCGAACTGCACGTCCTTGGGCACGTCGACGAGCACCGGGCCCGGTCTACCCGTGGTCGCAACGTAAAACGCCTCGTGCAGCACCTTTGCAAGATCGTTGACGTCGCGCACCAGCCAGTTGTGTTTGGTGCAGGGGCGCGTGATGCCGACGGTGTCGCATTCCTGGAACGCGTCGTTGCCGATCAGATGCGTCGGCACCTGGCCGGAGATGCAGACCAGCGGGATCGAGTCCATCAGCGCGTCGGTGAGCGGCGTCACCATGTTGGTGGCGCCGGGGCCGGAGGTCACCAGTGCAACGCCCGGCCTGCCGGTCGAACGCGCATAGCCCTCGGCGGCGTGGCCCGCGCCCTGCTCGTGGCGGACCAGGATGTGCTGGACCTGGCTCTGCTGGAAGATCTCGTCGTAGATCGGGAGCACGGCGCCGCCGGGATAGCCGAAAATATCGGTCACGCCATGATCGATGAGCGCGCGGACGATCATCGCGGCGCCGGTCATCTGGTTCGGATCGTGGCTCTTGTCGGTCATTGTCTTGCTCCGGATGCGCTGTTGTCAGCGGCTTCGTTCGTGTCGGGTTTTCGGAAATAAAAAAGGCCCCGAAGAGGGACCCTGCACACCGCCTGTCATGTGGATGGCAGCTAGCCACCCCCGGCGGTGTGCCTGGGTACGACGGCGATAAGGAGATTGGTAATAATATTACGCATGTTAGGCGCTCAGCATCCCAAAGGTTGCGCGAAACATAACGCCCAAAGCCTCGATGTCAAGGCAAAGCGGCCGTTCCGCTCGATTTTGCCAGTGTAGCGGTGTTCCCGGGGTTGGGCGAGAGGTAAATTCGGGAGCCGAGGCACAAAAGCGTGTCAGCCGGGGTCCTGTGCCGCGTTCACGATCGTGGCCAGCCAGTTCCGCATCTCCTCCGGCTTCACCCACTCGAATTCGGGCAATTGATGCCGGAACCAGGTGAACTGCCGCTTGGCGTAGTGGCGGGTGTCGGCGCCGCCGATCGTGGCGGCCTGCTCCAAGCTGAGCTCACCGCGCAGATGCCGGATCAGCGCCGGCACGCCATGAGCCTTCATCGCCGGGAGCAGCGGATCGAGGTTTCGGTCGGCGAGACGCTCGACCTCCTTCAGCGCGCCGGCACCCAACATGGCCTCGAAGCGGGCGTCGATACGCGCATAGAGCTCGTCGCGCTCAGGCGCGAGGAACACCGCGCGAAAACTGTCCCGGGGGAGCAAGGGCGGTTGGCCCTCATGATGCCAGTCCAGCAGCGAACGACCGGTGGCTTCGACCACTTCGAGCGCGCGCGCAATGCGCGTGCGGTCACGCAGGTTCAATCGCTCGGCCGCCCGCGGATCGGAGGCTGCGAGTTCGGCGTGCAGCGCCTCCACGCCGTTCCGCTCCAGCCGCGCCCGAACGCCCTCGCGCACCTCGGCGGGGATCGGCGGCACCACGGAAAGGCCCGCCGTCAGTGCCTTGAAATAGAGGCCGGTCCCGCCGATGAATATCGGCAGGCGGCCTTCGGCTTTCGCCTCTTCGAGCGCCTTGGCCGCGTCGCCCACCCAGGCGCCAGCCGAAAAATTCACGGCCGCATCGACATGGCCGTACAGGCGATGAGGAACCCGCGCCTCGTCGCCATCTGTGGGCCGCGCGGTGATGATGCGGAGGTCGCGGTAGACCTGCATGGAATCGGCATTGATCACGACTCCGCCCGCAGCGAGCGCAAGCTCGAGCGCCAGCGCCGACTTGCCGCTGGCGGTCGGGCCTGCGATAAGCACCGCCTTGCCGACATGCCTTCTTCCGACTTGCCCCTCGCTCACGAAAACCTCAAATGTCCCTCGTTGCCACGCTGATCTGCAACCCGAATAATCCCGCGCTCGACTCGACCATCGTCGATGGCGCCCGCGCCGTGCTGCCTCAGGCAGCTCCCGCGCACTGGCTGTTCGACGGGGTTGCAGTCGACATCCCCTTCGGCGTCGACAGTAACCTCGAAGGCGACCGTCACGCCATCGAGCAGCGGCTCCGCGAGCTTCGCGGCGACCTGCCCATCGACATCGTCGTGCAGCCAGTCGGCTTCCGGCGCAAGAAGCTTTTTCTCGCCGACATGGATTCCACCATGATCGGTCAGGAATGCATCGACGAGCTCGCCGATTTCGTCGGGGTGAAGGCCCATGTGGCCGCCATCACCGAGCGCGCGATGCGCGGCGAGATCGAGTTCGAGCCGGCGCTGCGCGAGCGCGTCGCGCTGCTCAAGGACCTCCCCGCCAGTGCCGTCGACGAGGTGCTGGCCAAGCGCATTACGCTGACGCCGGGTGGCCGCGAACTGGTCGCGACCATGCGCGCCCATGGCGCCTATGCCTGTCTCGTCTCCGGCGGCTTCACGCTGTTCACCAGCGCGGTCGCCACCAGGATCGGTTTCCAGGAGAACCGCGCCAACGAGCTCGTCGTCCGCGACGGCAAGTTCACCGGCGAGGTGAAGGAGCCGATCTTGGGGCGCGCGGCGAAGCTCGCGACCCTGGTGGATCTGATGGAATCGTTCGATCTCGACGACATCGACTCGCTGGCGGTCGGCGACGGCGCCAATGATCTCGCGATGATCCAGGCGGCAGGGCTGGGCGTGGCGTATCATGCCAAACCTGCGGTCGCCGCGGCTGCGGCAGCCCGGATCGATCATGGCGATCTCACCGCGCTGCTGTATGCGCAGGGGTATCGACGCGAGGAGTTCGTGGAGGGGTAGTCTCCTCCTCTCCGCCGTCATCACCCGCGAAAGCGGGTGATCCAGTATTCCAAGACAGAGCGATACGGAAAGGCCGCGGCATACTGGATGCCCCGCTTTCGCGGAGCATGACAGTGAATGTGTGGCTGCTCGTGCGCCTTACTGCACGCTCAACGCAACGAAGCGCAGCTCGCCGTCGGCGTTCGACACCAGCAGCAGCACCGACTTCTTGCCGTCCTTCTTGAGCTGGTCGACCCGCTTCTGGATGTCGGCGCCGCTGGAGACGCCCTCCTGCGCCACCTCGACGATGACGTCGCCGGCGGAGAGGCGCTTCTCGGCGGCATCCGAATTGGCGTCGACATTGGTGACGACCACGCCCTTGACGCTGTCCTTGATCTTGTAGCGCGCACGCAGATCCTTGCTCAGCGCGGCGAGATCGAGGCCGAGCGCCTTCTGTGTCACGGTCTTTTCAGGCGCGGGCTCGTCGGTCTTCACTGCGGCCTGCACCTTGTCGGGATCCTGCAACCGGCCGAGCGTGACCTTCTTGGTCTCCTCCTGCCCCTTGCGGATGATGACGACATCGACCTCCTTGCCGACCGCCGTGTCGGCGACCACGCGAGAGAGATCCTTCGGGTCCTTGACGTCCTTCCCGTCGAACTTGACGACGACGTCGCCGGGCTCGATGCCGGCCGGTTTGGCCGGGCCCTTGTCGTCGATGCCGGCAACCAGCGCGCCGCGCGGCGGCTTGATGTTGAGGCTCTCGGCGATCTCGTCGGTGACGCTCTGGATGCGCACGCCCAGCCAGCCGCGGCGCAATTCGCCGAACTGGCGGAGCTGGTCGACGACACCGGCAACCGTCTTCGACGGTACGGCGAAGCCGATGCCGATCGAGCCGCCGGACGGTGAGATGATCAGTGTGTTGACGCCGATGACGTCGCCATCGAGGTTGAACAGCGGCCCGCCGGAATTGCCGCGATTGATGGAGGCGTCGGTCTGAATGTAGCTGTCGTAAGGACCGGACGAGATGTCACGGTTCTTCGCCGAGACGATACCGGCCGTCACGGTGCCGCCGAGGCTGAAAGGATTGCCGATCGCGACGACCCAGTCGCCGAGGCGCAGCTTGTCGGAATCGCCGAACTTCACCGATACCAGCGGCTTCGGCGGCTTGAACTTCAGCACGGCAAGGTCGGTCTTCTTGTCGACTCCAACCAGGTCGGCCTTGATCTTGGTGCCGTCGTTGAGGATGACGTTGATCTCATCGGCATCCGCGATGACGTGGTTGTTGGTGACGACGACGCCTGATGTGTCGATGATGAAGCCGCTTCCGAGCGAGTTGGTCTTGCGCGGCGCCGGGCTGTTCTCGCCGCCTTTGCTGCCGCCGCCGGGACCCTTCCGATTCTTGAAGAAGTCGTCGAAGAACTCCTCGAAGGGCGAACCGGGCGGCAGTTGCGGCATGGCATTCCCGCCGCCGCCGCCGCCCTTGGCCTCGACGGTCTGCGAGGTCGAGATGTTGACGACCGCATCGATCACCTTTTCGGCGACGTCGGCGATGCCGTCCGGCCCGCGCGCATAGGCCGGTGTGCCGAGTGCGCTGAAAACGCCAACGGCGAGCGCGGCCAGCCCTAAGCGCAAACGGGTCGGGGCAATGGTGGCAGCGGTCATTGTGATCTCCAGGAAACAAGGATTCGACGTCAAGACTGCGCTCGAACGGGGGGACGGCGCAAGCGCGGACCTTAACGGGCCTCAAGACCCGGATAATAAGGCGAAAACCGGTCCCTCGCCTTCACTTTGGCGTTGGTGCGACGGCTAAATTGGCCGTCGCATAACCCAGATCAGGACCAGGCCGGCCACGGCCGAACCAATGCCGACCGCCCGCAGGACATTGTCCGGCGTGGCCATCGCGCTTTTCATGGCCTTGCGCATCCAGGCCGGGCTAGCCGCGAACATCAAGCCTTCCAGCACGAACAGGATGCCCAAACCGATGAGGAAGTCGGCGAACGCAATGGACCTCATCGGATTGGAACCTCCCGTTGTGCTGTTCTTGTCCGGACGAAGGGCGGCCAGACCTGCCGCCCTTGTCTGGCTTACGGCTTCGCTGGCGTCGTGGTCGCCGTCTTGCCGGACGGGTTACCAAAGAACCGGAAGAAATCCGAGTCCGGACGCAGCAGGAAGCGGGTGTCGTTCGCGCGCAGCCCGGTCTCATAGGCTGCCATCGAGCGGTAGAAGGCGAAGAAATCCGCATCCTGGCCGTAGGCTTCGGCGAACAGACGGTTGCGCTCGGCATCGCCGACGCCGCGCGTCTGCTCGGCCAGCGACCTCGCATCCGCCTCGATCACGGTCGCCTCGCGGTCGGCCTTGGAGCGGATCTCCTGTGCCTTCTGGCCGCCCTGCGCGCGGAACTCGGCGGCTTCGCGCTCGCGTTCCGTCTTCATGCGCTGATAGACCGCTTGGCTGTTCTGCTCTGGCAGATCGGCACGGCGGATCCGGACGTCGACGACCTGGATGCCGTAGCCGTCGGCCTCGTGGTCGAGCTGATCGCGGATGCGCTGCATCAGCTTCTCGCGGTCGTCGCGGACCACGTTGATGAAGGTCACCTCGCCGAGCACGCGGCGCAGCGCCGCGTTCAAGAGCGTGGTGAGCTGGATGTTGGCGGCCTGGATCGAGCCGATGCTCTGATAGAAGCGGAGCGCGTCCTTGATGCGGTAACGCGCGAAGGCGTCGACCACGAGCCGCTTCTGGTCGGACGCGATCGCTTCCTGCGACGGGTTCTCCAGATCGAGGATGCGCTTGTCGATGTTGATCACCGAATTCCATGGCGCCTTGAAGTGCAGGCCGGGAGCGGTGACGACGTCGACGGGCTTGCCGAACTGCAGCACGATGGTCTGCTCGGTCTGCGCCACCGTGAACAGGGACATGTAGCCCACGATCACGACGAGCAGGAGGCCGAGCAGCGTGGCGATGCCTGTAACCGGGGATCTCATCGGTTGCCTCCGGTGGTCTGCTGGCCGGTTGCAGGCGGCCGCTTGGCCGTCAACTCGCTGAGCGGCAGATAAGGCACGACGCCCTGGCCCGACTGGCCGC
This sequence comes from Bradyrhizobium sp. MOS002, assembly GCF_003020115.1. Classification (GTDB taxonomy): domain Bacteria; phylum Pseudomonadota; class Alphaproteobacteria; order Rhizobiales; family Xanthobacteraceae; genus Bradyrhizobium. The sequence continues at coordinate 63,147 of NZ_PYFX01000018.1, read as the reverse complement.
CGTCATAGATGAGCTTTTCCGAGCCGCCGAGCACGCGCTCCATCGTTTCCAGATAAATCCGTTCACGCGTCACGTCGGGCGCCTTCTTGTATTCCTCGTAAACCTTCAGGAAGCGCGAGCTCTGGCCCTTGGCCTCGGCGACCGTCTGCTCCCTGTAGCCTTCGGCGGCCTGCATGATCTGCGCCGCACGTCCGCGTGCCTGCGGCACGACCTGGTTGGCATAGGTCTGCGCTTCGTTCTGCAACTGCTCGAGATTGGCGCGTGCCGCCTGGACGTCGCGGAAGGCGTCGATCACCTGAGCCGGCGGGTCGACCTTCTGCATCTGCACCTGGCTGATCTGAATGCCGGCGCCGTAGCTGTCCAGGGTCTTCTGGATCAATTCCTGCACGCCTTGTTCGGTGACGTTGCGCGCGCCGGTCAGGATCGGCTGGATCTGCGAGCGGCCGATCACCTCGCGCATCGAGCTCTCGGCGACCGCCTTCACGGTGCCTTCGGGATTCTGGATGTTGAAGAGGAAATCGCCGACGCCGTTGGGCTTGATGCGCCAGAGCACGGTGAAGTCGACATCGACGATGTTCTCGTCGCCGGTCAGCATCAGGCTCTCTTCCGGCACGTCACGAATGGAGCGGCCGCGGCGCGCCGGATCGTCGATCAGCGTCATGCCGATGGAGATGGTGGAAACGCGCAATGCCTTTGGCAGCAGCACGGTCTCGATCGGATAGGGCAGATGATAATTCAGGCCGGGATCCACGGTGCGGACATGCTTGCCGAAGCGCAGCACGACGCCGAGCTCTTCGGATTGCACCCGGAAGAAGCCCGACAGCAGCCAGAACGCGACGATCAGCAGCACGATCAGCGTGATGCCGATGCCGGAGAAATAGCCACCCGGCATGATCTGCTGGAGGCGATCCTGGCCGCGCCGCAGAAGATCTTCCAGATCCGGCGGCCTCGGCCCGACCGGTTGCGGGCCGTTGCCCCATGGTCCCTTCGGACCCGAGCCCCATGGGCCACCGCCCTGATTCTTCCACGGCATTCGACGCTCTCCTCGGCAGGGTGAAATTGGCCCCCGCCCGCTTTGTCCGGTCCGGCTTTATAGGGGACAGGCAGGTCCCTTACAACGCAGCCCTCTCCGCCCTTCGAGCTAAGCTTGGGGGCAGAAAAGTCAATGTTAACATTGGCAAATGCGGTTAATGGCCCACCCGCCGACGATATGTCACATAGGAGTAGTCGGCGCTGTCGTGGGGTCCGGCAGGATGGCGGATGCGCTCAACCTCATCCCACTCTGCCCTGTCGATGTCGAAATGCGTGTCGCCTTCGGGACGCGCATGCACTTCAGTGATTTCGAGGCGATCGGCGCGATCGAGCCATTGCCGGTAGATTTCGGCGCCGCCGATCACGGCGATCTCGGTGACCGATCGCCGAAGGGCATCGCCAAGTGCGACCGCGCCTGCATCCGCGGCCGATGTCGTGACGATGGCGCCGGCGGCGCGATAATCCGCGTCGCGCGTGATCACGATGTTGGTGCGGCCCGGAAGCGGCCGGGGCAGGGATTCGAAGGTCTTGCGGCCCATGATCACGGGCTTGCCGATGGTGAGCGCCTTGAAGCGCGCCATGTCGGATTTCATTCGCCACGGCATCGCGTTGCCGGCGCCGATGACGCCGTTCTCAGCGATCGCCACCACGAAGACGATCTCCATCAGGACGCGCTCCCGGCAAGCCGCGTCAACGCAGGCCCGGTGACGCGGCACAGCGTCCAGTCGTCCAGCATGACGGCACCGAGCGATTTGTAGAACGCGATCGACGGCGCGTTCCAGTCGAGCACCGCCCATTGCAGCCGCGACCAGCCGTTCTCGACGCATTCCCTGGCAAGGTACACGAGCAGAGCTTTTCCGAGGCCCCTGCCCCGATGCGACGGCCGCACATACAAATCTTCGAGATAGATGCCGTGGCGGCCGCTGAACGTCGAGAAATTCGCGAACCACACCGCGAAGCCGACCGGCTCACCGTTCCACTCGGCGAGGGCGCAATGGACTTGCGGTCGCTCGCCGAAGAGTGCGTCGGCGATGTCAGTCTCGGTCGCCTCGACCTCGTGCGAAAGCTTTTCGTACTCGGCGAGCTCGCGGATGAAAGCAAGAACCAGCCCGGCTTCGCCGGGACGCACACGGCGGATGTTGAGCGACATCGGCGTCAGACCGCGACCGCGGCCTTGATGTGCGGATGCGGGTCGTAGCCGACGAGCTCAAAGTCCTCGTAACGGAAGGAGAAGATATCCTTCACGTCGGGGTTGATCCGCATCACCGGCAGCGCGCGCGGAGCGCGCGTGAGCTGGAGCTTCGCCTGCTCCAGATGATTGGAATAGAGATGGGTGTCACCGAACGAATGCACGAAGTCGCCGGGCTTGAGGCCCGTAACCTGCGCCACCATCATGGTGAGCAGCGCGTAGGAGGCGATGTTGAAGGGTACGCCGAGGAACACGTCAGCCGAACGCTGATAGAGCTGGCAAGACAGCTTGCCATTGGCGACATAGAACTGGAACAGGCAGTGGCACGGCGGTAGCGCCATCTTGTCGACCTCGGCCGGATTCCAGGCCGAGACGATCAGGCGGCGCGAGTCCGGATTGCGCTTGATCATGTCGATCACGTTCGCGATCTGATCGATGCTGCGTCCGTCCGGCGCGGACCAGGAGCGCCACTGATGGCCGTAGACGGGGCCGAGATCGCCGTTGGCGTCGGCCCACTCGTCCCAGATGGTGACGCCGTTGTCGCGCAGATATTTGATGTTGGTATCGCCCTTCAGGAACCACAACAGCTCATGCACGATCGCCTTCAGCGGCAGGCGCTTGGTGGTCAGCATCGGAAAACCGGCGGACAGGTTGAAGCGCATCTGATGGCCGAACACCGACAGCGTGCCGGTGCCGGTCCGGTCGGTCTTTTCGGCGCCGTCTGAAAGAATCCGCTCGAGCAGGTCCTGATACTGGTGCATTTGCGTGAGCCTTTGGGGAGGCGGCGAATTTAGCGGCCGCCCCCGCGCTGCGACAGCGGCGATTCGCCATCCATACGCATTATACCCGGAAAAGTGAGCGTTCCCGATGCAAACGACAAGGGGCGGAACTCACGTCCCGCCCCTCGTCTATCAGATTGATCCTGCTGGCCAACTTGCCTGCTTGGGTTCGAGCCACGGCGCGCCGACGCAGGCGCGGCGCCCTTAGTTCTCGGATTCGGTGAACACCTCGTCGCGCTTGGCACGCAACGCGGGCAGCACCGTGAGCACCAGCAGGAAAGCCGCGATCGCGAGCAGCACGGCCGACAGCGGACGCGTCAGGAACACGCTCCAGTCGCCGCGCGAGATCAGCAGTGCACGGCGCAGGTTCTCTTCCATAAGCGGTCCGAGCACCATGCCGAGCAGCAGCGGCGCCGGCTCGAAGTCGTGCTTAATCAGCCAGTAGCCGACCAGACCGAACACGCCTGCGAGGATGACGTCGACCGGCGCGTTGTTCACGGAGTAGATGCCGATCGCGCAGAAGATCACGATCGAGGGGAACATCAGCCGGTAGGGGACGCGCAGCAGCCGCACCCAGATTCCAACCAGCGGCAGGTTGATGATGATCAGCATCAGATTGCCGATCCACATCGAGGCGATCATGCCCCAGACCAGCTCCGGCTGCTTCTGCATCACCTGGGGACCCGGCACGATGCCGTGGATGGTCATCGCCCCCACCATCAGCGCCATCACGGCGTTGGGCGGGATGCCGAGCGTCAGCAGCGGAATGAAGGAGGTCTGTGCCGCGGCGTTGTTGGCGCTTTCCGGTGCCGCCACGCCCTCGATCGCGCCACGGCCGAACCGCGACGGGTTCTTGGCGATCTTCTTCTCGAGCGTATAGGACGCAAAGGACGCGATGACCGCGCCACCACCCGGCAGGATGCCGAGGATCGAGCCGAGCACGGTGCCGCGCAGGATCGCAGGCGCCGAGTCGATCAGGTCTTTCCTGGTCGGCATCAGGCCGGTGATCTTCTGCTGCACGAGGTCGCGGTTCATCTCGGCGCCGGCGTCGAGGTTGCGGATGATCTCGGCGAAACCGAACACGCCCATCGCCACCGTCGCAAAGCCGAGACCGTCGGCGAGTTCCGGAATGTTGAACGCCATGCGCGAGGCGCCGGTCTCGATGTCGGAGCCGACCATCGACAGCATCAGGCCGAACACGATCATCGCGATCGCCTTCAGCACCGAGCCCTTGGCCAGCACCACCGCGAAGATCAGGCCGAGCACCATCAGCGAGAAATATTCGGCCGGACCGAACGCCAGCGCAAGCTTGGTCAGCGGCGCGCCGAGCACGGCGATGAGCACGGTCGCGACGCAGCCGGCAAAGAACGAGCCGATCGCCGCGATCGCCAGCGCCGGGCCGGCACGGCCCTGCTTCGCCATCTGGTGGCCGTCGATGGCGGTGACGACCGACGTCGCCTCACCGGGAATATTGACCAGGATCGAAGTGGTCGAGCCGCCGTACTGGGCGCCATAATAGATGCCGGCGAGCATGATCAGCGCGCCGACCGGCGGCAATCCGAACGTGATCGGCAGGAGCATCGCCACGGTTGCGACGGTGCCGATACCGGGCAGCACGCCGACCAGCGTGCCGACCAATGCGCCAATCAGGCACATGAGAATATTGATCGAGATCGGCAGCGACAGACCGTAGAGCCACCAGGGTGACCACCACGAGATCTGAAACACCACACCGAAACCGAGGCCCAGATTGTGGAAGAGATCGAACATCACACCCTCACTGAACCAGGAAGCGCGGGAACATCGGCATCGGCAGGCCTAGCACGTAGGGGAAGAGCAGCGCGCAGCCGAGCGTCAGGCAGGCCCCGACGATGAGCGCTTCGACCCAGCGCGTCTCATGCGTGCCCATCGCCGCGATCATGAAGCTTGCGAACGCCGTTACCACCACCCCAAGCGGACGAATCGCCAACGCGAAGAAGACGATCGAGATCATCACGAAGAGCGGCCCACGCCAGGCATAGTGTGCCATGCCCGGCCCGTCGGTCAGCAGTCCCGTCAACGCAATGCCGGCGCCAAGTGCGACGAGCAGCCCGCCAAACATCCGCGGCGCCGTGCCGGCACCAAAGGAGAAGCCCCGCATCCCCTGCAAATCGCTGGAGGCCCACAGTGCGAACAAGGCGAGCGCCATCAGCACGATTCCGCCGACATAGTCCTGCGACGACCTGATCGTCATGAAGAACGTGAGAATCGCCACCGCAAAGATCGGATAGGAATAGATCAGCGCCAGCAGCACATCGGATGACGCCTTCTTGGTGTCACCGCCGACCGCCCCGAGCAACGCGCCGGGCGCGCCCGCGAGCAGCGCCGTAACGTGGCTGATCACCACGGCGGCCGGGCCGCGTCCGGCGCCCCAGCCAAAGATCGTCCCGAACGACCAGATGAATTCGAAAATCTGCGGCGCTATGGCCAGCAGACAAAAGCTGATCACCACCGAGGTGTTTCGGTTGGCTGTCGCCGAGTGGCCCATCGTATCGGCCATGCATGTCTCCTCCGCGACCCGTAAGCCACGAGCACTGTTGTTCTAATCGGCTGGAAATCGATGCCCCCGCCCGGATCCCTGCCTAGCCATTTTCATTACACAATGCCAGCAAAACCCAACAAGCCCCCGACGAGCAAAATCCATAGTGGATTGATGCGCGAGACGGATGCGACCGCTGCAACCGTCGCCGTCAGAAGCAGCGCAGCAAGCGTGCGATCGGTCGACTCGGCGAGGATCAGGGCGCTCGCCGCCATCAAGCCGATCGAGAGCGGAACCAGTGCAGCCTGGATCAGCCCGGGCCAGCGCGATTGGCTCGGCCGGTTGAGGAGCCGGCTGACATAATAGGCAAGCAGCGCGGTGGGCAGGCACATGGCCAAGGTCGCCGCCAGGGCGCCGGGGATGCCGGCGACGGCATAGCCGATTAACGTGACGATAAGTACGTTCGGACCTGGTGAGAGCTGCGCGATCGCATAGGCGTCGGCGAACTGCTTGTCGGTCATCCAGTGATGCACCTCGACCGCGATGCGGTGCATCTCTGGCACCGCCGCCGCGGCGCCGCCGACCGCGAACAGCGACATCAGACCAAAGGTCGAGATCAGCGCCCAGATGGGGTTCTCCGCGTTCATGCTGCTACCTTCCGCCGCATCAGGAAGGTGGCGCCGAGACTGAGGGGGATCGCGACCAAAAGCACGGCCTGGAGCGGCAGGCGAAGGACGCCGATGGCGAGGAAGACGCCCACCATCAGGACGAGCGCGAGAGCGTCCAGCCGCTTGAGCAGCGGCGTCATCATCCGGAAGACCACCGCGATCAAGAGGCCGACGGCCGCACAGGAGATGCCTGCGAGAATGCGGCGCAGCACCTCCACATCGCTGAACCGGGCATAGACGATCGCGAGCACCGTCATGATCAGCGTGGGCGGCAGCAACAGCCCCGCGAAGGCGGCAATGCCGCCTGCGATCCCGCGCAGCCGCGCGCCGAACACCATCGACAGATTGACGATATTGGGCCCGGGCAGGAAATGGCAGAGCGCAAACGTCTCGTTGAACTCGTCGGCCGTCATCCAGCGGTGCTGCTCGACGATGGCCTGCCGGGCGAAGACCAAAACCCCGCCGAAGCCCGCCAGCGACATCCTGGCGAAGGCCAGGAACAGCGCGAGCAAGCCCGGCGGAACGGCGCTGGTGGCTGGACGGTCCGGTCGTGATCTCGGTGTTGGGCAGCCGGTGCGGAATCCTCGGACATGTCAGGAGCTTAGAACGCCGGCCGACGCGCGGCCAAGCCTGTCGGGAACCTATCCAAAGGGAACCTCGGGATGGCCGCTCGAAACACCTGTTATTTGAAACCTTTGCCCCCTATATTGGGGGTGCCGGTTCGCCGGCTATGGAAATAAACGGTCGTCGTAATAAACCATTCGGACCCGGGGGCGGTACCCGGCGCCTCCACCAAAGCCCACCAGCGGGCTAGCCCTGAAAGCGGGCTTTGGCGGGGGCGAAATAGGATCGACGAGGGCGTAAAGGGCGTTCTTTTTCTCGGTATTGTTCCGCCGTTATCGGGCTATGCAATAGTTGCCAACGACAACTTTGCTCCGGTTGCTCAGGCTGCGTAACGCAGTTTGAAAGACCATTCTGAAGTCCTAACGGGTTAAGCTCCGTTAGGCGGGGTTCGGAGGCACCTGGCAACAGAAGCCTCCACTTACCTCTTATTTCCTACCCCGCGGGGACTCCTGTTGACCCGTCAGGCGCGGTACTATTGCGGCTTGGCGAGTCGGGCCGGCAGGGCCCAGCTCCTGGAATGCAACAGGACCACCATGGCGACCGATCATATCCGATACGATGTGCTGGCCCGCGACGCGCTGCGCGGCGTGTTGCGCAAGGTGCTGACCGATGCCGCGGCTCATGGCCTGCCGGGCGAGCACCATTTCTTCATCACCTTCGTGTCGAAGGCCGAGGGCGTGAAGCTGTCGTCGCGGCTGCTGGCCCAATATCCGGAAGAGATGACGATCATCCTGCAGCACCAGTTCTGGGATCTGACCGTGCTCGAGGACCGCTTCGAGGTCGGCCTGTCCTTCGGGGGCATTCCGGAGCGGCTGATCGTGCCGTACAGCGCCATCAAGAGCTTCCTCGATCCATCCGTGAAATTCGGCCTCCAGTTCGACACCTCCGATGTCGCCGACGTCTCGGCCGAGACATTGCCGGCCGCTCCCGCCCCGTCCGCGGTGGCGGTGCCGACGCCTGCAACTGAACCTGCGGACAGCTCCGAAGAGCCGGCGGCTCCGAACCAGGGCGGCGCCGAAGTCGTGCGATTGGATCGTTTCCGCAAGAAATGATCTAGATCGGGCCGGAGCCCGTCGCAGGCGGCCAAACTCCCTATATAGAGGCACATGAAGAGGCCGCGCGGCATTTCGTGCGGCGGAATGGATGTGCTCATGGCCAAGACCTCCAGCTCGAAGACCTCCAGCTCGAAGACTTCTCCCGCGAAGACCGACCGCTCCTCGCGCCCGGCGACCCGCACCGAGACCGACAGCTTCGGTCCGATCGAGGTCCTCGCCGATCGCTATTGGGGGGCGCAGACCGAACGCTCGCGCCAGAATTTTCGCATCGGCACCGATCGCATGCCGATCTCGCTCGTGCATGCGCTCGGCATCGTCAAGCTCGCCGCGGCGCAGACCAACCAGGAGCTCGGCCTGCTCGACCAGCGCCGCGCCAACGCCATCATCCGCGCCGCGCGCGAGGTGATCGAGGGTAAGCTGGACGACCATTTTCCGCTGGTGGTGTGGCAGACCGGCTCGGGCACGCAGAGCAACATGAATCTCAACGAGGTCATCGCCAACCGCGCCAATGAGATGCTCGGCGGCGAGCTCGGCGCCAAGAAGCCGGTGCATCCCAACGATCACGTCAACATGAGCCAGTCGTCGAACGACTCGTTCCCAACCGCGATGCATATCGCGGCGGCAAGCCGCATCACCGCCGATCTCGTCCCTGCCCTCGGCGAATTGCTGCGCGCGCTACGCAAGAAGGAGAAGGAGTTCGCAAAGATCGTCAAGATCGGCCGCACCCACACCCAGGACGCGACGCCGCTGACGCTCGGCCAGGAATTTTCCGGCTATGCCGCCCAGGTCGAGAGCGGCATCGCCCGGCTCAAGGTTGCGGTGAAGGAGCTCTATCCGCTGGCGCAGGGCGGCACCGCCGTCGGCACCGGCCTCAATTCGAAGCCGCGCTTTGCAAAACTGTTCGCAAAGCACGTTGCCGGGATCACGAAGCTGCCCTTCACCAGCGCGGCCAATAAATTCGAGGCGCTAGCCTCGAACGACGCCTATGTGCTGGCGCACGGCGCCATCAATTCGGTCGCGACAGGCCTGTTCAAGATCGCCAACGACATCCGCCTGCTCGGATCGGGTCCGCGTTCGGGCCTCGGCGAACTGATGCTGCCGGAGAACGAGCCGGGCTCCTCGATCATGCCGGGCAAGGTCAATCCGACGCAGTGCGAGGCGATGACGATGGTGTGCTGCCAGGTGTTCGGCAATCACACCGCGATCACGGTCGCCGGCAGCCAGGGCCATTTCGAGCTCAACGTCTACAAGCCCGTGCTGGCCTACAACATGCTGCACTCGATCCGGCTGATGGCGGACGCCGCGCGCTCCTTCACCGAGCATTGCGTCAGCGGCATCCGCGCCGACGAGAAGCGCATCAAGGAGCTGATGCAGCGTTCACTGATGCTGGTGACGGCGCTCGCCCCCAAGATCGGCTACGACAACGCGGCCAAGGTGGCCAAGACGGCGCATGCCAACGGCACCACGCTGAAGGAGGAGGCGCTGCGGCTCGGCTTCGTCTCGGCGGACGAGTTCGACCGCCTGGTGCGCCCCGAGAAGATGACCAGCCCGGGATAAATTCCGAATTCCGATAGCCATCCGTAATGATACGGAGCCCCAAGCTCTATTAAAGTAGGGCTTAAAGGACGGGATTTGATTACCGTCAATGTCGCGGCGGGATTGCGTGTTACGCAACCCCTCCACCCCCACGGGGCGGAATTCATCGTTTGATGGCCCAAGGGTCGATTGACGAGGACAAGCGAATGGCGATCAAGTCTCATTGGGCGCAGTGCGGCGCACAGTTTCTGAATGTTTCATCCTGCCCACGGAGGATCGGATGATGGAGACGCGACATGGGGAACGTCATCAACCTGAATCGTTTCCGGAAGCGCGCCGAGCGGCAAGCCACGGCGAAGCAGGCGGACGCCAACCGAACGAAGTTCGGCCGCACCAAGGCGGAGCGGTCGGCGGAGGAGACGCGCGCGGACCAGGCGAAGGCGCACCTGGACCAGCACCAGATCGATCGCGAGGAGCAGCCATGAAGTCGCCCGTCGTCAAACGGTCGATCGTCGTCGCCGGTCACAAGACCAGCGTCAGCCTGGAAGAGGCGTTCTGGAACGGCATGAAGGAGATCTCGGGCCTGCGCAACATGACGCTGTCCGAGCTGGTCGGCGAGATCGACGGCAACCGCCAGCAGGGCAATCTGTCCTCGGCGATCCGTCTGTTCGTGCTCGATTACTTCAAGAGCCGCGCCATGGCCGCCATCCAGGCGGAAAAGGTCCCGGCCTAGGAGCCGCGATCCTGACGCTGATCCTGGCGCCAATCGCCTCCGTCACGAAGCTGGTACTTTAAAATCACTCTAAGGTGCAGTTTCAGCGACCGAGCGCGCTTGACCTCGATGCCCTGCGTTGAAAATACAGGGCATGACCGACATCCATGATACGCGTCCGCAGATGCCGTTGGGCCTGGCCCAGCGCGGCTATACCGGCGTCATCCAGCACCTTTCTCCCAAGGACGCGGGTTCGGCGCTCTCGGACATCGAGCTCGAGAGCCGGCTGATCGAGCTCGGCTTCGTCGAGGGCGCCCGGGTCGAGATCCTGCACGAGGGGCTGGTCGGGCGCGACCCGATCGCGGTGCGGGTCGACAGCATCACCATCGCGGTCCGCCGTCGCGAAGCCATGGCCATCATTGTCGCCTGAAGCGACCGGACCCCAATTCCATGGAATTGCCCCTACTTCATCTCGCCCTGGTCGGCACGCCAAACAGCGGCAAGACCTCGCTGTTCAATGCGCTGACCGGCAGCCGGCAGAAGGTCGCGAACTATCCCGGCGTCACCGTCGAGCGCAAGGAAGGCTTCTTCGTCACACCGTTGGGCCGCCAGGTCTCCGTGGTCGACCTGCCCGGCACCTATTCGCTGCGCGGCCGCAGCCCGGACGAGGAGATCACCCGCGACTTCGTGCTCGGCAAGGCCACCGGCGAGATCGTGCCCGACCTCGTGCTGTGCGTGGCGGATTCGACCAATCTGCGCCTGACCATCCGCCTGTTGCTGGAGCTCAAGCGTACCGGCCGGCCGATGATCCTCGTGCTCAACATGTTCGACATCGCGACCCGCCGCGGCATCACTGTCGACGTCGAGCGGCTCGCCAAGGAACTCGGCGTGCCCGTGGTCACCTCGATCGCGGTGCGCAAGGGCGGCACGGCCGACCTGCTGTCGCTGACCGACGAGATTTCGGCAAAGCTCGCCGCCGAGCCGGGAGAGAACAATTGGCGGGCGCTCAGCGTGGCCGATCTGCGCGCCACCCAGCGCGAAGCCGACCGCATCATCGGCGACTGCGTCAGCCTGCCCAGCAGGCCCGACACCTGGACGGCGCGGATCGACGCAATCGTGCTGCATCCCGTCGGCGGCCTGATCGTGCTCGCGGCTATCCTGTTCGTGATGTTCCAGGCGGTGTTCGCCTGGGCGCAGCCGCTGATGGAGCTGCTCAACTCGGGCTTCGACTCCCTCGGCGAGTTCGTGCACGCCACCCTGCCCGCCGGCCTGCTGCAGAGCTTCCTGCAGAACGGCGTGATATCAGGCGTCGGCAGCGTCATCGTGTTCCTGCCGCAGATCATCATCATCTTCCTGTTCATCCTGCTGCTGGAAGATTTCGGCTACATGGCGCGCGCCGCGTTCCTGATGGACCGCATCATGGGCGGCGCCGGCCTGCACGGCCGCGCCTTCATTCCGCTGCTGTCGAGCTTCGCCTGCGCCATCCCCGGCATCATGGCGACGCGCGTGATCGACAACAAGCGCGACCGGCTGACCACGATCCTGATCGCGCCGCTGATGACCTGCTCGGCGCGCATTCCCGTCTACACGCTGATCATCTCCGCCTTCATTCCGGCAAAGGACGTCTGGGGCTTCATCAACCTCCAGGGCCTCGTGATGTTCGGCCTCTACGCTGCCGGCATCACCAGCGCGCTTGCCGTCTCGTTCCTCATCAAGTTCTTCATGCTGCGAGATTATGCGCCGGCGCCGTTCATGCTGGAGCTGCCGGACTACAAGATGCCGCGCCTGAAATCGATCGCGATCGGCGTCTATACGCGGGCCAAGATGTTCCTGCACCGCGCCGGCACCACGATCTTTTCGATGATGGTGCTGATCTGGTTCCTGGCCTCGTTCCCGCAGCCGCCCGCGGGCGCCACCGAACCGGCGATCGACTTCAGCCTCGCCGCGATCATCGGCAAGGCGCTCGAGCCGCTGCTCGCGCCCGTCGGCTTCAACTGGCAGATCGCGGTCGCGCTGATCCCGGGCATGGCGGCGCGCGAGGTCGCGGTCGCGGCACTCGGCACCGTCTATGCGATAGAAGGCGGCAAGGAAGCGGCCGAGCAGATCGGCCAGGTGCTGGCGACGAAATGGTCGCTCGCGACCGCGCTGTCGATGCTGGCCTGGTACATCTTCGCTCCGCAATGCGCATCCACGCTGGCCGTGATCCGGCGCGAGACCGGAAGCTGGACCTGGATGGCCGTCACCTTCTTCTACATGCTGGTGCTGGCCTATGCCGCGAGCCTTCTGACCTACAATGTCGCGGTCGCGTTCGGGGCGGGGTAGGTCCCAAAACAAAAACTGCGAAAACAACCCCATGCACAGTAGACGGGTGTTGTGAAATCAATGACTTACACTCGTGCGAAAATCGTCCGGCCGCAGGGCCGCGCCAGTTGCTCCGTCGGGCAAAACAGGAGCATGATGGCATCATCGCCACGATCGACCATATCTGGCGTCAAGCCGGTTTATGCGCCAGCACCGTTCCGATCCGCTCCTTCTTGAGCGCGAACTGCGCGGCCAATGCGAGGCCGAATGCCAGACAGAACGTCGTCCCAGCCGCAATGAAGCGCAGCTTATTGGTTTCCCAGATTGCCCCCTCCTGTGCCACCATCGATAGCAGTTGGGGCAGAAGCAGGAACACGTTGGTTGCCGCAAAGCCGAAGCAATTGAACAGTCGCCACGCGACCGTTCGCACCGAACTGTCGATGTCCGGCAGATCTGAGCAGCTCTGCCGGTCGAGATAGTACGAAATATAGACTGTCACGAGCGCCGGCCCGAAGCCCCACCGCAACATCGCAAAGTAAAGGCTGGCAAGAGACATTTCCCGCAGGTTGCCCTCGCCAAAGTTATGCACGGCCACCGTCAGACCAGCAGGCCCTACGGCGAGCGCGACCAGGAAGCTCCAGCAATAAGTGGTGAGGTGGGACTGATCTGAATCGCTTCCCAGAGACGACATCGCAAATCGAAGCAAGAGAACGACGACGATTGCCAATCCATAATTGCAAAGCGAATACATGACCCATGCAATCGAGCGATTGGGGTCCTGCGCCCAGACGACGCCTCTGCCTTGCAGCATGTCATAAATCACGGCCGAAATGGTCACGCCCAGATAAACGGAGCAGATCAAGGCAATGATATAGACGATCCAGTACCGTAGCGGATTGTCGTGAATGGGCGCATCGATTTCGATGCCGAATTTGCTGGCCTCGTTGCGCAGGTCGATGCGGGAGCCGTTGCGATAGATCAGGTAGCACGCGACAAGCCGGGCAAATCGATTGTAGAGGTCCTTGATCAATTGCGTGGCCGGGGGCGCAGCAAGGCCCGTCAACGTCCCGGCCTTCCACTGGCTCATCGTCGGCGCAGCCTGCTGGAAGTCTGCCATCAGCTTGTCGAAACCAAAGCTGTCCTCGGTGAAGAAGGTGGCGTCATCACCGGTGTCGCGTCCCTGCGCCAGCCACCATTTCATGTAACAGATTTCCGCCCACATGCGATCCGGGGTGTTCGGATCCTTGCGGAAGTCCTGATCGACGACATCCGGCGAATTCGCGATGACTTTCGAGAGCACATCCGGCGGCACACGCAGCGAAAAGCGGATTTGCGCCATGATCTGCTTCGCGAGTTGAGGCACGCTGATCCAGCTCTGGATCACATCGCGCACCATCAGCAGGACGTTCCATTGAGCCTCCTTCGTCAGAAGGAACAGATACACGGCCCCCATTGCGGCGACGACGGTCAGGTACGGAGCAGACTGACTTTTCGCTGCCTCTATGACGGTCTCCGGGATTGCAGGAACCAGCGGCGCCAGGGCAATGACGTCGCGGTTCTCATGGATGAGAAGAAGGAAGAAGCCGCATGAGAATATGACAAAGATGAACCCACCCAATCGATACTGCTGCCGGGTCGTCATGTATCGCGGGAAAGTCGGGACTTCGGCAATGTTGACCGCGCGGCCAAAAGCCTGCCAGGCCAACCGGCCTGCCACGACCAGGCCCAACAACGTGATGGACCAGCGCACCAGCGAAGGAACCAGGTCGGACGCGGCGTCGCCGACCTGATCTGCGGAGGCTTGTGTCGATAGCAAAATGGAAATGACAATTCCCAACACGATGCTAGCCATAGCCTGAACTCCCTCTTGAGCGAGATAGTTCGAACGGGCCGCTCTACGCGGAATCAGCGGGTACCGTAAATCCGGAGCGACTACGTGTGTGTGAACCCATTCACATCCTCTGGAAGTTTTCGTGCAGCTCTCTCGGAAGAGGCACAATGCCTTGTCCGCAAGAAAATCGCCGGACCGCATCCGGGAAGAGCCTCGCACAATCCGCGCTACCAGCTGTTCGCCGGTTGCACCGTCGGGCAAAACAGGCGCATGATGGTATTGTCGGAGAATTGGCGCGACGCTTCGTGACGGCAAGCTAGGCCGGCGTAGCACGCCTTCTCAGGCGCGGGCCGGGCTCGCCGGAAACGTCGCGGTGAACACTGTTTCATCCCGCATCGACGACGCGACGATCAACCCACCATGGGCGCGCGCGATCTCCTGGGCGATGTATAATCCGAGCCCAAGCCCTTTCTGGTTCGGCAGAACGTCGCCGCGGTCGAACGCAGTGAAAAGGCGCGGCATCGCTTCCTCCGGAATTGGCGCACCTTTGTTGACAACGCTGATGTCGAAGCCAGCTCCGGTCGCCCGGGCCAGCACCCTGATCGGCTCGTTGGCGGCTCCATAGGAAATCGCGTTGCCGAGAAGATTGGACAGCATCTGACCTATGCGGTCGGCGTCGATCCTCACGCTCCGGGGAACGCTGACGACGGTTTCGATGACGCGATCCGGATGCACGTTCTCGAACTCCGCAACGATCTGCTTGATGACAGGTTCGAGTGGCTGCTCTCTCAGCTTGAGCTGCATCCCGGCGCCGAGTCGCGCGCGGGCGAAGTCCATCACATTGTCGATCAGGCCCGCCATCCGGGCCACGCTTCCCTGCAGAAGGTTGATCCAGTTCTTCCCCTCGTCATCGACCTTCTTGTTCAGAAGCCGCAGGCCGCCCTGGATCGAGGCAAGAGGGTTTCGGAGGTCGTGACCGAGCACGGCGATGAACTGCTCGCGCAGTTCGGCATTGCGTTGTTCCAGCGCGAGCCTGCTCTCGATCAGCTCGACGCGCTCGGCCGCATCGAGGTGAGACGCGATCAGCTCAGCAAAAAGCTTGAACATGCCGATAACTTCGGGAGTCCGGAGCTTGCGCGGCTTCGGATCGATCGCGCAAAGAGTTCCAAAGAACGAACCGTCGGGAAGAATGATCGGCACGGAGATGTAGCTTTGGAAGCCATATTGCGTAGGCGTGTGATGGTTGCAGAACGCGGCATCTTCGCTGACGTTGTCGATGACGACCGCCTCACGGCTCTGCCGGATCTCATGGCAGATCGTGGTCTCGACCTTGAGCTCGTCACCGGGCTTCAGCCCGAACGCAAGTTGGTCACGCGAGGCACAGGTGATCCATCTGTCCTCCGTAACGCGGGCAACGGCCGTAAACCCCATGCCGGTAGTCCGGCTGACCACGTCGAGGATGGTCGAGACCGCAGCGATTCCGCTGACCTTGGCTATGTCGCGCTCGAAATCCATTGCCACTCCGCGTCGGAACATTCGCTGGACGGCCGTCACCCCCAACGAAAGCGCGTCCTTGCAATGGTAAGAAGCACTGCCCGTTATTCCGCGTCAATGTCATTCGATGCCGCGCGTCTGGAACGACGCGGTGAACATCGCTTCATCCCAATTGCAACGGCAAGGAAGTTCGCCGTTGCAGCTATCGTCCGCGCCGCCGGGAGCTGACCTCGGGCTTCCCCTCGGGGGCCGCCCACCCCTGGACACTCACATCCGCCAGCGCGTCGAATATAGCCGCTGTGCGTTGCAGGCGGGCGATCGTACGTGCGCCTTCGACGGCAGCGACCAATGCGGAAGCGGTCGAAGATGCGCGCGCGGACGTGAAACCGCACCCCCTGAAATGCTCCGCGACGATCTCGGTTGAATCAGCAAATCCGCGCGCGACCCGTATGGTCAGTTCAGCGTCGAGTGCAGGAAGCTCATTCGCCAGATTCTGCATGAGACATCCATACTGGAAATCAGAGGCGACCATCTCGGCCGCGAACGCGCCGAAAATCTGGCGAACAAAACTCAGGGCATCGCCGGTCGTATTCGCCGAGATAGCCCGCAACACAGCCATTCTGGTCGCAACGTAATGATCGATTGCTTCTTCTGCGAGCTGTGCCTTACCGCGCGGAAAATGAAAATAGAACGATCCTTTGGGCGAGCCGCTTTCTTCGATGATCTGGCTCAATCCCGTCGCAGTGTAGCCTTGGATGCGAAACAGTCGCTCGGCAGTGGCAATCGCGCGATCGCGGGCGTCAGTCTTACGGGGCATCCCGTCAGCATAACACGCATGGCTTGACACCGCTATGGTGATCGCCATACTATGGCGATCACCATAGTAAATGTGCCCGCCATATCATCTTTATCAAATTTACTTCCAGAAGTTGCAATAGATGGAACTACACTTTTACAGATTGCTGCGCAGGACATACTCAAATGAGCTCAAGCAATTTCGGTTTCGGCAATTGTTCTAGCGAATGGGACCACTGAGATGGCCTCTAGATCCTGCGCGATGATGCTTTTAGGAGCTGCCATGTTCACTGCGATGTCCACTCGCGTCGTTTGCGGAGAAACGTCAAGCGATGCCATCTGGCACAACAAGATCCCTGTCGCTTTGAGCGAGCCCGCCGTTGATATCGATAAGGATCCGAACCTTCTGCACCGATATGCGGAAAATGCAGGAACGAAAATCCACTACGTCACCATGGGCTCCAATCAAAAACCGCTGATGGTGTTCGTGCACGGGTTTCCCGACTTTTGGTATTCCTGGCGAAATCAGATCCAGGCATTTTCAGCAAATTATCAGGTGGTCGCTCTCGATCTGCGCGGATACGATTTGAGCGATCGGCCGGAAGGCGTCGAGAACTATAAGTTTCCGGTTCTCCTCGATGACATCCGTGCCGTGATCAATGCAGAGAGAAACGGTCGCAAGGCCATCCTGATCGGGCACGACTGGGGCGCCGCTTTGTCGTGGCTATTCGCCGGGCAAAATCCGGACCTGATCGAAAGACTTGTCGTCCTCAGCGTTCCTCATCCCGGCGCCATCACGAGGGAATTGCTCCCTTGGAACCATCCTATCGCGCAGGCCAAGGCCAGCGCCTACGCCACACGGTTCTTCGCTCGAGGCAAAGGCGACAATTTGACTGCGCAGGATTTGGCATACTGGGTTGTCGATCCACAGGTGAGGAGTCGATACGTCGAGGCTTTCGCGAAATCTTCCATCTCGTCCATGATGAATTATTACAAAGCCAATTACGCGTTTTCCCAGCTTGCGCTCAATCTTTTCGATCCAACCATGAAGAAACTCACCGGTGCCGTGATCAAATGCCCGGTCTTGCATGTGCACGGAATCGAGGAGACCCACGCCTTGCTAAGCACGATTGATCTGGAAAAGTCATGGATTGAAAATCCGGACAATCTCACGGTCAAGATCGTGCCTGACGTTGGCCACTTTATTCAGCATGAAGTGCCTGATGACCTTAATCAGACGATTGCCTCCTGGTTGAAAGATTCAGGAAGCTGAGCCCGATCTTGCGAGGCTAAGCGCACCAAGGCTTCGCGAAGATCACCTCGCCGACCTCGCCACATTGCATCTCGATGCGATCATCCGGCTCAGTGTACTCGCTCAGTGGGCGGTGTACCGGAGCGTGAGCTGACGACATCTTCGTCCGCATCGCTCTCCGGCTCCCGGATCAGCACCGCCGGTTCGTCGTAACCCTTGCGGCTGCTGTAGAACACCAGCGCCATCAAGCCGATGCCGACAACCAGCGAAAACACGACACCGAGCACCAGTGCGACATAACCCGATGCCGGCACCTCCGTCGTCGTGCTGGACCAGCCGAGATAGCCGAGGACGCCGGCACCGACGAGGAAGGCGCATAACACCGCGATGACCGCCCATCTGGCGATCTTGCCGTCGCCGGGAGCAGGTGAGTCCGGTTGCCCGTTGGTGCTGGTCATGGATCTCTCCTCAAGGCGCACGCGTCGCGCGGCCGTCCCGTTGCGCTAGGGTGCGGTGACCTTGGTCGTAATCGCGTGCAGGGCCGCCGTCATGGCGACGATTGCAGCCTTGGCCGGCTCACCGATGCCGTGACGCCCGGCGAGATACGCCGGATCGTTGTAGGACAGCCACGTCGCGCCTTGCTCGTCCTGCCAGACCAGCGCCTTCAGCGGCAGATCGATGCCGCTGGTCTGCGACTGCTGCATCAAGGGCGTGCCACCCCTGGCGTTCCCGAAGATGATGAGATCGGTCGGGCGCAACGGCAGACCGGCAGCGGCGGCGGCCGCGGCATGGTCGACATGGGCGAATATTGTGAGGCCCTTGGCCGTCACTTCCGCTTCCAGCCGCTTCATCGTCTCTTCGGGCCCGAAACTGCTCTTGATCGTGATGAGTCCGTCGACGGCCATGGCTTGGGTCTCCCATAAACATGTCGCAGCAACCAAAGCGAGGATCTTGACCAGCGCCGAAACCCTCATGATCACACGCTCATTTCTTGCGGAATAGTTTTGCCGGATCGAATTCCGGCTCCGGAATGAAGCCGTCGCGGTTGGGCATCTTGATCTTCGGCAAGCTGTCCTTATCAACCTTGCCGTCGGGGGGAACGATGCCGTTCAGACTCAGGATATAGGCGGTGACGGCATAGGTGTCGTCGGTGCTGAGCGAACCCGGCGTGGGATATGGCATCGCGCGGTGAATGTAGTCGTACAAGGTCGTCGCGTAGGGCCAGAAGCTGCCCACGGTCTTGACCGGCGCGCCGGAAGCGAGTGTGCCCTGCCCCCCGGCCAGCCGATCCTTGATCCCGCCCTGGCCGTTGTCGCCATGACAGGCCGCGCAATTGTCGGCGAAGACCTGCTTCCCCTGTGCAACCGTGCCGCCGCCGACAGGCAGACCCTTGCCATCGGGGGCGACGTCGATGTCCCAGAGCTTGATCTCCGCCGGGGTTGCGGGACGGCCGAAATCGGACGCAAATGCGGGCGCTGCGAGCAGGCCGAGCGTGAGAGCCGCTGCGACAAGCCGATTGTCAAGCGAGGACATTACGGACCCTCCCGGCCTCGTCGATGCTCCAGGTCTGCTGGGCGTTGTAATGGAACAGCGCATTGCTCCCCATCGCGGCGATGAAGGACTGCCGGTCCGGCTGAACATTGCCTTGCTCGTCGGTCGCGCGGCTCACGATCCGTGTCGGCTTGCCGTCCCAGACCCAGTCCATCTGGAATCGAACCTGGGCCTTGGACAGCACCGGCTGATTCAGCTGCGCCTGTTTCCAGATGTTCGCGCCGTCGGTCGATATCTCGACCTTGGCGATCTTGCCATGGCCGCTCCAGGCGAGACCGGAGATACGGTTGTAGCCGGGCTGGATCTGCATCGTGCCCGAGGGCTGCGTGATGACGGAGTTGGTTTCCATCCTCAGCTGGAACTGGCGGGCCTTGCCGTTGGCAAGCAGCTGCGTATAGCGCGCCGTTTCCCAGCGGGTCATCCAAGGCTCAGTGCCGAACTTGAGACGACGCAGCCATTTGATGTTGAGGTTGCCCTCGAAGCCCGGCATTACCAGCCGCATCGGAAAGCCGTGCGCGGGGCGCAGTGGTTCGCCGTTCTGACCGTAGGCGACAAAGGCCTCGTTCACGATTTCGTCGGTCAGCGGAATGCTGCGGTCGACGCCCGCGCCATCGCCTCCCTCGGCGAGCATCCAGTTCGAGTTCTTCTCCTTGCCCGCGAGACCAATCAGGAACTTCAGCGGAACGCCGGTCCACTCATTGGTGCTGACGAGGCCGTGCGTGTTCTGCACCGTCAGATCAGGGTCTGCCTTCTTCCAGTTTTCCCATCCGTTTCCCGTGCATTCGATGAAGACCACGCGCGTGACCGACGGCATCCGCTTGAGATCATCGACGCTGAACACCAGAGGCTTCTGAACCAGGCCATGGATCAGCAGACGGTGCTGCGCGGGATCGATGTCCGGCACCCCGGAATGGCTGCGCTCGTAATGCAGATCGGTCGGCGTGATGTTGCCTACCAGCTTCTGATGCGGCGTCTTGGAGTTGATGGCATCATTGGGGTCGACGTTGCGCTTGCCCGGTCCTGCTTCGGGAATGCGATCGATCTTGACGAAGCGCGATCGTTCGCTGTGCGCACCGAGATCGGCGCCGGGCCCGCGATCAGGAACGTCAGCCAGCGTTTGCGCGGCCGCCGCTTCGGTCGCAACCGCCCCTAGAACGCCCGCCGACAGACCTCCCACAAAACCACGGCGGGAGACGCTCGCGGGCCGTTGCGGTGATTCGATTTGCGATTTGGACGTCATGCGATCTCCGTCGACAATCGTGCTGATTTGGAAATGCCGGCCGCTTTTCCATTGGAACATTGACCGGATGCCGCCAAAATTGCCCGTTAGGATGTGTTAGAAATCATGAGGGACGGCGAAGGCGCGTCATCTTGACCTGCTCCGAAAGTGGCTATCCGGGTCCATGGATCATTTCAGCACCGAGAACCTGACGGCCGAGAGGCTGAACGAAAATCATCTCGCCGACCTCGTCGCCTTGCATCTCGATGCGGACGTTTCGCGCTATCTCGGCGGCGTCCGCCCGGCTGAGAGGACGAAGACCTATCTGGACGCAAATATCTCCCATTGGGACCAGCATGGCTTCGGGCTGTGGGTGTTGCGAGCGAACGACGGGGCATTCGCCGGGCGGGCGGGCATCCGGCACATCCTGGTGGACGATATCGACGAGATCGAGATAGCCTACGCGTTCAAGCGCGAGTTCTGGGGCCGCGGCCTTGCAAGCGAGACCGCGACCGCGCTGACCGACATCGGACTGTTACACCACGAGCTGCCGTCCCTCATCGGCCTGGTCTATGTGGGCAATGGCGCATCGCGCCGCGTTCTGGAGAAGACCAACTATCTCCTCGAGCGAAGCACGTTCCGTCACGGCGAGAATGGCGTCCTCTACCGGATCCGGCGGTGAGAGACGACCTGACGATCATTCGGTGCGCAGCCGGACAACCGATTTCGGCAGGGAGGCCAGAAACAACACCACGCAGACGCACAGCAGGACGATGTCCTTGAACAGAAATTCGCCGGTCGGCGGCGGTGCCCTGCGCTTCATCATTGTTAGACACCGGGTCCGCGCGAAGCGCGGCCCGATGACAGGCTCCGCGAAAGAAATCCAGAATCTTTCCGCGGCGGCAGACTGGAGTGCTTCGCTGCGCTCGCAATGACGTTGTGGAAACGGCCGCGTAGGCGGATGCAGCGGACGCCTGCGGGGCCTTACCTGAAATATCCCAGCACGAGATCTACATCCGCGCTGCCGGCCACCGTGCCGTTCAGCTCGGCGTCGATGACGCGACGGCAAGCCTCGATCGCGGCATGGTCACCGAGATCGTTGGCGGCTTCCAGCACGAGCCAGGCGGCATCGACCGAGGCCTGGTCCGCTGCTCCGCCGCCGATCTCGCCGGCTGCGGCCTTGTTGAGGTTCTTCTTGCGAACGGCGGTGCCGAATTGAGGCAACATTGCAAATACTCCCTGCCAATTCCCGGATGATGCTCGGTGTACCGCTCAGTGCACCTGGAGCTCGGGCTGACGACCCGTGACAGGATCGGTGCCGGTCTTGCGCGACTGGTAGAATTTCAAGACGCTGCGCGAGGTCTCGATCTTGAGCTTGCCGAAATCGCGCTCGTTGTCGTGGAGCTCGCGCGCCGTGATCAGATGATCCTTGGCGCCGAGGAACAGCAGCGACATGGTGGTGTCCCAGGAGAAGTCGAGCGCCTTGCACAGCACCAGGATCATCTCGCGATTGCGGTCCATCATCGCACGCTCGATCACGTCGACCGGCAGCGACGACAGCAGCGACAGGCCGATCTGCACCTCGTCGAAGCGGTGCTGGCGCGCATAGTTCGAGATCGAGTCCTGGTTGAGGTTGCCCTGCCGGTACTGCGTCGTCACCACGCGCTTGGCGACGAAATAGCTGCGCGAGGACGGGCCGAACTTGGACTGCAGATCGCCGGTGACGTCGCTTACCGAGCTTTGGATCTGCGCCATCATCTCGGGGCGCTCGTGCTCGAGCCGGCGGCGGACGTCCTCCGACGCCTTCGAGATCAGCTGCTGGAAGATGTGGCGCGGCACGTCCTTGCGCAGGCCAAGCTGCTCGGCAAGAATCGAGTCACCCTCGGCGCGGCGGACCATATGCAGGAGGCCCGAGCCGGAGAAGCGCGCGCCCTCGTTCCTGGCAACCGACGTCACGACCTCGTGGTCGCCGCGCTTGACCAATACGTCGGTGACGGCCTCGCCGATCGACTTGCGCTGGGCGATCGCGAGCAGATGCGACTGGCCCTTGGTCATGGCGCTCTCGACCAGCAGCTTCTCGTCGATACGATTGGAGTCGCGCAGCACGGGACCGGCGACCTCGATCTCGTCGGCTATCGCGAGTTGCGCGATGACATTGAGCGGTGCGTGATCGCAGGCCGCCATGACTTCGGAGAGCTGCACCCGTGCGGCGACCTCGATCTCGTCGGCGAGCCGGCCGATGACTTCGCCGAACGTGCTGATCTCGTCGTCGCTGTAGCGGCCTGTGATCAGAATGTCGGTCGCGTGCCACAACGCCTTGGTCCGGCTTTCGTCGGTGCCGCGTGCGATCGCGTCGTCCAGATCCTGCAGAAGTGTTGTCGCGCCGTTCATCCCGATGACCCCAGTTCTTGGCCAGCCATCCTGCTTGTGCCGGCAGGACGCCGAGTTCCTCTGGGAACAGAGACTAGGGAACAAACGCGAGAATCCGGTAAAGTCGGCAGATCAGTTTTGCCGAGCAAAATTCGTTAAAAAGCGAGGGAATGAGTTTACCGGTGAATCTGCAGCCATCCTTCGAGACGCCCGCCTGCGGCCGGCCCTCAGGATGAGGGATGAGTATGCGGCAGCATTTCAACGCAGCCGATTCAGCTAAGCCTCATCCTGAGGAGACCGCGAAGCGGTCGTCTCGAAGGACGAGGCGCTCGCTCAGGCGCCGCCGAGACGTCATATGCAATAGCCCTGCACGCAAGCGGGAGAGGCTAAGAAGGCCCGCGGCCCGACCTGCAAACCAATCACGGATTCTGTGGCGTCAGCACCAGCGGCGGCTTTGGCTTGGGCTTTGCGGGCGGCGGGCCGGGGGCCGGCCTCACGTCGATCGGCGGGGGCAGCGGCGCGATCTGCGTGCTTGCAAGCGGCGGGTTTGTAAGTGGCGGACTTGTAAGTGGCGGACTTGGCGCTGCGGGAGCGGCCTGCGGCGCCTTCGGTGTCGGCGCAACCCTGATGTCAGCCTTGGGCTTCGGCGGCGGCGAACGGCGCGGATCGCGGCCGGGCATCGGCACATCCGTGAGCGACGGCTCCGGCACCGGGTCTGGCGAGACCAGTGTCGGCAGCGCGGCGGTGGCCGGCGGCGGCTCGCCGCGCTCGATGGCGTCCAGCCGGCGCGTCTCGCGATCGATCGTGCGCACCGCAAGCCACGACGACAGCGGCGCCAGATCGACGGTGCGATTGAGCCTGTCGGGGGGACCGGCCGCGAACAGCTGGATCTCCGGCGGCGCGCCGGAGAGGCCCGTCATGATCGGCGTCAGGCTGGCGCGGATGTCGGCCTGGTCGGCGGGGATGTCGTAGCCGCCGGAGACGATGGCGCGCGCGTTCTTGGCCTCCAACGACGTTGCGCCGACGCGCAGGCGCCCGTCGCGGATCGTGAACGGGATCTGCGCCGAGGCCACTGCAATCGGACCCGCCGACAGCGCGGGCTCGACCAGCTGCCGCAACCGGTTGTCGTCGGCCACCTGGCCGCCGTCGCTGGCGCGGATTGCGATCTCGAAGGCGCGCGGATTGAGGCCGGAGATTTCAGCGGAATCGAGCGTCACCGTGCCGTTGCCGGCGAGCGCGCCGGTGAGCGCCGCGACGCTGCGGCCCTGGCTGGTCAGCGCCATCTGCGCCGAAGCCCGTCCCTTCGGCAGCGCGAGGTCGCGATAGCGCAGCGCCGCCGCATCGACATTGCCGAGCTCGATGCGCGCGTTCAGCGTCAGGCCATTGGCGCCATTGCGCGCGTCAAAGCTCGCCGACATCCCGCCGCCGCCGACGCCGCCCTTCAGCGCGTCGAGCGCGAGCGACTGACCGTCGCTCCGGACCGTGCCGCCGAAGGGGCGCAGCTCGATGCCGCCGGGCAACGTGCCGTGCAACGCCTGGAAGGCGACGCGGCCGCGCCAGGCGCCGAGAAGCCCGGCACTCAACGGCGCATTGGCATCGTGTCCGGCCGCGCCGATGGCCATCGCGAGCGCGGGCACGAGGTCGAGCGTATCGAGGCCGACTTCGCCCTCGACGGTCTTCTCCTGATCGAGCGTCACCGCCAGGTGACCGCGCAGATGCGAACCCGCCACGGTGCTCTCGAGATCGTTGAAGGTCAGGCGGTTGCCGGAGAGGGCGACGCGCGAGGACAGATTGACGCTCTGCACCGATTTATCGGCCGGGCTGGTCCCGAACAGCGGGGCCAGATTGGCATTGCGCACGCGCAAATTCACACTGCCTTTCGGCTCCGACAATTCAACTGTGCCTTGTGCGTCCGCGTCCAGCCCGCCGCCGCTGAGCTTTGCAGTCAATTGCAGCTGATGGCGCCACGCGCCGCTCAGATGGCCTTCGAGCTGCGAAGCGCCCTCGCCTGCGGCCACCACGCGGTCGAGCCCGAGCAACGCCAGCAGTGCGCTGGCCTGCGGTGTCGAGACTTTCGAATCCAGCGTGAAGTCGCTGTTGCGCAAGCGCTCGATGTCGATGCCGTTGACCGCGGCCACCGGCGTCTGCGCGGCCAGCGTCGCGCTGGCCTTGAGCTGCGGCGCGTCGAGCTCGAATACGGCGCGCGCGTCGTTGCGATCGGCATACTCGGCGTTCTTGTCGAGGGTGAGGTCGAGCTTCAGGCGGGTCGCGCCTGGCAGCGACGGGATGGCGTCGAAGCGCGTGCGCACAGATGGCGCAAACGGTTCGAGCAGCGCGGTGAGATCGCGCAGCGAATTGGCGGAGGATTTCAGCGCGAGCTTGCCAATGGCCTTGGCGCGGTCGAAGCTGCCGCTTGCTTCCGTGGTCACGCCACTGGCCTGGCCGAACCGTAACTGCTCCAGCGAGAGCGATGCCGGGCCGTAGCCGAGCTTTGCCGCAAACGGCCGCAGCTCCTGCCCGGCCGAGATCGCACGGCCGATATCGAGCGAAAGCTTCGCTTCCTCCGGCCATTCGCCCTGCGGCCCCGAAAGCGCGCGCACAAAGCTTGCGGCGGCATCGAGGTCGAGGCGGTCGGCCTTGAGCTCCGCGTCGATCCGCGAGCCCTTGCTCGCGCCGGTCTGGACGAAAGCGATGCGGCCTTCGACCGCGCCGCCCTCGATGTCGGCCTTCAGCCTGTCGATGGCGAAATGGTTGGCGGCGATGGTCACGTCGCCGGCAAGGCGCAGCGGCCGCGTGCTGCGGCGGTTGACCTCGTTGCGGCCCTGGAGCCAGGCCACCAGCGTATCGGGATCGGAGGAATCGACGCTGAGACGGCCGCTGAAACTGTCGGCGCCGGGCGTGGCGCCGTTGAGCGAGAGCTGCGTCTGGCCCGGTGCACGCAGCTCGAGCCGCTGGAAGGTCCAGGACCGTCCGTCGGTCGCAAGCTCGGCCGTGATGTTCTGGAGCGGCCGGCCGCCGAGCATGATCTGGTCGGAGTTAAACTCGATCTGCGCCGGGATCGGGGCCTGCGGGATTGCGGCGAGGCCCGCACGGAGCGCCGGCAGGATGCGCTGTGGCTCGTCTTTGCCGGCCAGCTTGTCGGCATCGACCTGTCGCGCCGACAGCACGGCACGCAGCAGCGGCGAAGCACCGAACCTGATATCGCCGACGCCGCCGAGCTTCAGCGCGGTATCTTCGCTGCCGAAGCTGGCATCGACCTGCTCGAACTTGGCGCCGGCCGGATCGGCCTTGAGTTTCGTGGTGAGCTTCCAGGGCATCGGCCCCGCCTCGCCCGCCTTCTTGCTCGGAGGCACCGCGAGCGTCAGTGCGCCGTCGAATTTCGGCAGGCGGTTGTCAAAGGCAAGCACACCTTCGAGATCGGCCAGGATCGCGCGCTCGCCGGGATCGATGTTGAGGTGGAGGCGGGTGGCGTTGCCGTCGGCGCTCGGGCCGGAGGAGACGCGGAACGGATAGCGGACGCCAGCGGCGGTGAAACGGCCGTCGCCCCGGACCGAGCCGGCCAGCGAGCGCACGTCGCCGGAGAAGGCGATGTCGTTGAGCTCCAGTGTCGAACGGCTGGCGGCATCATGCAGGGCGATGCGGCCGGTGAGGTTCAGCCGCTCGATCGCCAGCGACGCCAGATTGAAGCTGCCGCTCGCGGTGGACGGCAAATCGACCCGCCCGCGCGCGTCGAGGCCGAGATCGACCGCCATGCCGTTGACCGAAAGCTCGGTGGCGCGCCATTCACCGCGCATCAGCGAGCTCAGGCTGAACTCGACGTCGAGCTTGTCGGCGCGCAGGCGGCCGAGATCGTTGTTGCCGCCGAAGGTGACCGCGCGCAGCCGCAACGTCGGCGCCGGCAACAGCCGCGCGTCCAGCTCGCCCGCCACCCGCACCGGCACGCCGATGATCCTGCCGGCCTCTGCTTCGAACTGGGGCCTGAACTGGTTCCAGTCGACGAAGTAAGGTCCGATCAGCGCGGCCAGCAGCGCTAAGATAAAGGCAATCGCCAATCCGAGCAGCGTCGTCTGCACGGGTCTCCCCTCGGCCAAACCGGATGCGGGCCTTGCCTGAGCCGCAGGGCCTCAGACGTACCGGAACAGCCCCTTATATAGGGGGAAGTGTGGCGAAGTCACAGCGACTGTTGCGCGCGGAGGTTAACGCCGGTGTGAGACCCTCATGGTGAGGAGGCGCGAAGCGCCGTCTCGAACCATAGAGGCCCCGCTCTCGCCCGCGGCCATCCTTCGAGACGCCCGCTTTGCGGGCTCCTCAGGATGAGGGCCAGTGCTCGCAGGACCAGTGCGGGCGGCTATCACCAGCTCGCCGGCAGCCGCTTCAGGCCGCGCAGCACGAAGGTCGGCCGCCATTCCGGGTTTTCGACGTCGTCGATGCGCAGGTCCGGCAGCCGACGCAACAGCGTGGCGATGGCGATCTCGGCCTCGAGGCGGGCCAATTGGGCCCCCAGGCAGAAATGGATGCCGCCGCCGAACGACAGCGGCCTCACATTCTGGCGGGTGACGTCGAGCCGGTCGGGGCGGTCAGGATAGACCGCCGGGTCACGGTTGGCCGAGCCCAGCAGGCAGAGCACGGTCTCGCCCTTGGGGATCTTCGCGCCGCCGAGATCGTCGATATCCTCCAGCGCAACCCGCCCGGTCATCTGCACTGACGAATCGTAGCGCAAAAATTCCTCGATCGCACCCACCATCAGCTCCGGCCGCGCCTTCAACAGCGCGAGCTGATCCGGATTGCGATGCAGCGCAAGCAGGCCGTTGCCGATCAGATTGACCGTGGTCTCGTGGCCGGCGCCGAACAACAGGATGATGTTGGCGGTCAGTTCCTCGTTGGTGAGCTTGTTGCCGTCTTCCTCGGCCTGCACAAGCTGGGTGATGAGATCGTCGCCGGGGCTGCGGCGGCGCAGCTCGAACAGCTGCTGGAAATACATCTGCGCCATCATGTTGCCGGCGTTGCCCTTGGCGATCTCCTCCGGCGAGAGCGGCACGGGGTCGAGCAGCCGGCCGCCGTCGCGCGAGCTGTTATAGAAAGTCTCGCGATGGTCCTCGGGGATGCCGAGCATGTCGCAGATGATGGTGACAGGCAGGCGGAACGCGAAATCCTCGATCAGGTCCATGTGGCCGCGGTCGATCACGGCATCGATGGTCTGGTCGACGATCGCCTGGATGCGCGGCCGCATGTCCTCGACGCGGCGGGCGGTGAAGGCCTTCACGACGAGGCCGCGCAGGCGGGTGTGGTCGGGCGGATCGGCCTGCAGCATCCAGTGGCTCATGCTGCGGAAGACCGGCTCCTCCATGATCTTCTCGCTATAGCGGCGCTTGGAACGCTCGACGAAATCCTTGCCGAAGCGCTTGTCGCGCATCACGAGGCTGACATCGGCATGGCGGCTGGTGACGAACTGGCCGAACGGCGTCACGTGGATCGGAAAGATCGCGCGGAGCCGGTCATAATGCGGATAGGGATCGCGGATGAAGTCCGGCGATAGCGGATTGAACAGCGGACCGCCGGTGCCTTGCACGTGCTCGTTCATGGTGACCTCATATCGGTTGCCGCATGAATCGAATACGCCGGGCAGCCCCTCTTGCGCAGCGTAACCGTCCCTGAATTATCAACTCGATACATTATTGTATCGAGTTGCATTCTGCCCTAAACTGCTCCGATGTCAAGGGTGAGAACCAGGCCAACCAGGGACGACACGCGCGACAAGCTGTTCGAGGCGGCCGCGCGCGTGTTCGAGGAGGACGGCATCGGCGGCGCCAGCATCGAGGCGATCGCGGCGGCGGCCGGCTTCAGCCGCGGCGCGTTCTATTCCAACTTCAAGAGCAAGGACGAGCTGATCATCGCCATGCTCGAGGACCATGTCGCGCAGTCGATCCGGCGCAACATGGACATCCTCGCGCAGCACGACAATCTCGACGACTTCATCGCGGCGCTGAAGGCGATGGATCGCACAAGGCAAGACCCGCTCGGCCGCTCGCCGCTGCTGCACATGGAGATGATCCTGTTTGTCGCGCGCGCCGAGAAGCGCCGGCCTGAACTTGCAAAGCGCCTGCGCGCGCGGCGCAAGCTGGTCGCCGACATCGTCGAGGCGACGCTGAAGAGCAGCGCGAAGGGCGACACGCTGAACCCGCCCTGGATGGCCTCCGTCGTGCTGGCATTGGAAGACGGCTTTCGCCTGCATCGCCTGATCGATCCGGAGACGACGCCGGCCGACAGCTTCTTGCGCGCGATCACGGATCTGCGGCGCAGGACGGGATTGTCGTCGGACTAGCGTCTGTTGTCTTCAGATCGTCGAGCTTCGCTGTTCCCGCTCACCATCAACGCGCCGCGTTTCGCCGCTGGAACCCGGCCACGATCATACGCGCGCATTTTCCACATCGGCATATCCATCCAAGGAACGTTTCTGCAGCTTGCCACTTTATCCCGAGCCTGTTTTGGCAATTTGATCATTGGAGGAGACAACGATGAGGATTCTGAAATTGTCTGCGGCCGCAGCTGCGCTGCTGGCCGGTACGGCGCTCGCCATGGCGCAGTCGAGCTCGACGGTCGGCACTGGCGGCTCGTCAGCCGGCGGCGGCACCAGCAACTCGACCGTCGGCACCGGCGGTTCATCGGCGGGTTCGGGCAGCGGCTCGGGCTCGGCCTCGACGCTTGGCACCGGCGGCTCGTCGGCCGGCGGCGGCACCAGCAGTTCGTCCGTCGGCACCGGCGGCTCCGCAGCGGGCTCCGGCAGCGGCTCAGGCTCGGCCTCGACGCTCGGCACGGGCGGTTCGTCGGCGGGCGGCGGCAAGAGCTCGTCCAGTGTCGGCACGGGCGGCTCTGCGGCAGGCTCCGGCTCCAATTCCGCATCGACGGTCGGCACCGGCGGCTCGTCCGCGGGCGACGGCAAGAGCGGCTCGACCGTGGGAGCGGCAGGCTCCTCCGCCGGTCATGCCAGCGACACCGGCATGGACAAGGGCAAAGGCCACCACAAGGACGAGATGAAGAAGGACAAGGACTGACATCCCGGCCGGCGGAGCGGCAGCAATGCCGCTCCTTCGTCCTTCCTGAGGAGGACTGGCATGAACAGATCAATCGTTGCGATTGCAGCGTTGACTTTGATAGGCAGCGCCGCTGCGGCGGAAACCATGCAGAAAACCGGCAAGACCGCATCCGGCGAGACCTGCCGGGTCACGGTCGAAAAACATCCCGACGGCAGCATCACCGCGCTGGGCTCATCAGGTTCAGGCACGACCGGCTCGACCTCATCGAGCGGCTCGCTGTCGAGCTCGAGCTCGGCCGGCGGATCGTCGGTGCACGTCCAGGCCGCGGGAGGCAACGTGTCGAGTTCGTCCTCGACGGCCGGCGGCCCCGGTTCGACCAGCGCGAGCACCGTCACCGTCAACGGCTGCACCATCTCGACATCGTCACCATAGCAAAAGGAATTTCACAGATGAGAATGTTGATCGCGACCTCGTCTTTCGCACTCCTGCTCGCCGCCGCCTCGCCGTTGTCGGCGCAAACCAGCATGACCGGCGGCACCGGCGGCTCGGCCGCCGCCGGCGGCACCTCCGCCAGCACGCTCGGCACCGGCGGCACGTCGACGTCGGCCACCGGACAGACCGGCTCGTCGATCGCAGCGGGCGGCAGCGCCGCATCCGCCAACGGCAAGGCGCAGTCCGGCACCAGCATGAACAAGGGCAACGGTCCGGTGCTCAATTCCAATGCGCGCGCGCAGGCGCATGAGGGGGGCACGTTCAGCCGCTCCCACACCCGCACGCAAGTGAAGGCGGGCGAGCAGGTCGGGTCGACCACCAAGACCATGTCGCACGTGCCAGGCTCCAAGCCGACCATGTCGACGACATCGACCAATGTGCGCTGAAACCATCCTCACGAGACTGCTGCCCGCACCTTGCGGGCAGTTTTTTCTTTGAGAGCAGACTTTTCTTTGTGAACCGATCAACCGCCGCTCAGCGTGCGGCTGACGCGGGTCACGACTGCATCCCACTGCCGCTTCTCGGCGGCCGGATAGTTGATCAGCACGCAATGCACGTAGCGGCGGCCAAAGTTACAGCGGTCGTACCAGATCTTGCCGCCCCGGGTGCTGGACACCACGAAGAAGCGCGGCGTGATGCGCTTGTAGGTGATGCCGGACGGCGGATTCTTCCGAGCCAGGAAGGCGGCCGGTGAGCTGCCGTCGTTGGGAACGGCCTGCACAGTCAAATCCGCCCGGCCGTCGCTGGTCCGGTACTGCATGCCATAGCCGTCGGGCCGGCCGGCCTGCTCGGTGAAGATCGACGAGGGAATGTCGACATTGGTCCCGGTCTCGGGAATGCGATAGCCACTCCAACTCTCCGCGCGGGCGGCAGCCGGCAAGCTACAGAGCATCACAAGGATGGTGGCGATCTTCTTCATCGTATGGCCCGGTTTGTGCTGGACGGCCGACAACGTGGAGAAACGCCGGACGTTCCTATCCACGACGTGAACGCGCCCTTGTTGGCTCACCAGACGTTGCGAGCCAGATGACGACCTCGGACCCTCGTCAAGCCGCCAGCGTCTCGTCGACGCGTCCAAGAGCCCGGCGAAGGGCCGCAAAGCAGTCCGCGTCGATCTGGGTGTCGATCATCCCCGACATGATCGCAAGAGCTTTCGTCACTGGCATGGCAGCCCGATATGGCCGGTCCGCGGTCAACGCATCGAAGATATCCGCGGTCGTGATGATGCGGGTGTCCAGACAGATCTGGTCTCCCGCAAGCCCACGGGGATAGCCTTTGCCGTCCAGCCGCTCGTGATGCGCCCCGGCGATCGGAGCAAGATCGCCAAACGCGCCGATGCGCGACAGGATCGCTTCGGAATGCGCGGAATGCTTGCGCATGATCTCCCATTCGAAGTCGTCAAGCTTATCCGGCTTGTCCAGGATTGCGTTGCTGACACCGAGCTTGCCAATGTCATGCAACAGCGCGGCACGCTTGAGCCAGCGTCGCCGCTCGGCCGTGAACTCCAGCTGCTCCGCGATCATGTCGGTAAAGAGCGTGACGCGCTCGCTGTGGCCGCTGGTGTAGGGACTCTTGGAATCGACCACTTGGGCAAAGGCAGCCGCGATATCATCCAAATAGTCGTCATCTACCGGAACGCTCGCCTGCTGCGGCAGCAGAGGAACAGTCTCGGACCCATCTTCAGTACCAATCGTGTCCCAGAACCCAGGCTGCGCCGCGATGCGCTCAAAAGCGGCAACCAGGTCTGGATCGAACCAGGTGCCCGCACGATTCCGGGCCTCTCGAAGGGCGGCTTCGGGACCGTTCGCGATATAGAACACATCGACCACCTGGGCCAACAATGCGAGGCGGGAATAGATCGGGATTGCCGTGCCGCGAAGGCCGAGCGGCTTGCCGCCGCCATCCCAATGCTCATCGAGATTCTTGATGCCCTCTGCGACCGGTTCGGAGAAGCGCATCTTGCGGGCGATGTCGGCGCCGCGATGGCAGCGCGTCTCGATCAGTTCACGAGCAATCTCGCCGCCGTTCTGGAAGATGTTGACGATGGCGCGAAACCGTTCGGCCAGGCCTGCTTTTAGCCCGGTATGGCTCAACACGAAACGCAGCGCCTGCGGCAGGCTGCCATTAATGAGCTTGAAGTCCTGTTTGAAGGAGAGATCGTCGGTCAGATACAGCTCGCAGATGCGCGCAGCGTTACTGCTGCAGCCGAGATCCTTCAGCAACAGCGCGTAATAGAGTTCGACCAGTTCGTCCTTGCCGAGGCCGATCTCCCTGCCGACCATGACTCCGATACGGCTGCACCTCACGCAATGTCCGGCCGGCTGCCCCTCCGAGAGATCGAGCGCGTGGCTGAGTGCACCCAGCAGTTCGGAAAGCATGATCCGATCGAGCGGCTTGGGGGCGTGCAGGATGGGGTCCATTGACGGGGGCTCCGGGGCTGGGTGCGGCCAGTGAACAGGGCGGATCACATCACCAGTCAATCAACTGATCACCAGAGCATTAACAGGAGGTTGTTTGCGAGCGATCCGCCGACCGAAAGCCTTGTAGGGCGCCGCGCGGCGTCGCTGCCATGTCCAGATGCCCCAGCACTGTCCTCGCCTACTGGCACAATGCTCGATGTGGCGATCGCGATCCCGCCCGCTAGCGATCGCGTTTGGCCTTGTCCGTGGGCAAGGGGCAATTCGTACAAACGCTGTCGTCGCACATGCGGCAGATCGTGAAGCGATCCATCTCGGACGTATTCTGCCGAGCCAACAACTCATGGAGCAGCGTTTCGAGTCGTTTCGTTTCGGCCGGCGACAGCACATCCAGAAGCGACGCGACGGCCGAAATCCGCGAATTCATCAAATCGTTGCGGGTTGCGGCGCCCTTCGCCGTCAGGTGCAGAGCAACCTCGCGGCCATCCTGTCCGGGCCGACGTTCGACCAGCCGGTCCGACACCAGACGGTCCACCAGCCGGACCGTTCCCGAATGCGACAGGCCAAGGATCCGCCGCAGCTTGTCATTGGTCATGCCCTGGCCATAGCCGATGACGACCAGTGCCGCAGGCGTCTCACCACCGCGGCCTATGACCTCGCGCGCGCCCTGCTCGATGCGATCCATGACGGCGAGCGAAAGCGCCCCCAGCAAATTTGCGATTCCATTTTCCATGAGCCGGACAATATGTGCGGAGCGCACAAAAAACAACTTGACGAATATGTGCGCTACGCACATGTTTCGCTCGCGGGGCACGATGACATGGAGAATGACGATGAATACTGGGAGCGCGGCACGACAAGCGAATGCCCAAGCGAACACCGGAGGCACTGAACCCGCCTTGAAATACGTGCAGGCCAACGGCGTGCGCTTCGCCTATCTGGAACAGGGCGACGGCCCCCTGGTCATGTTCCTACACGGCTTTCCCGACAATGCCTGGTCGTATCGAAAGCAGCTGCAAGTCTTCGCGGATGCGGGGTATCGTGCGGTCGCGCCGTTCCTGCGTGGCTATGCGCCGACCGAGATTCCCGCGGACGGCATCTTCGATCCCATCGCACTGGGCAAGGATCTTGAAGCCCTCATCGCGGCGCTGAGCGACGACGGACAGGCACGCGTCGTCGGCATGGATTGGGGCGGCACCTCGACCTTTCAGGCGCTGGCCACGGCGCCATCGGCAATCAAGGCCGCCGTGGTCATGAACACCGCACATCCGATTACAATTTCGAGCATCAGACGGGATCCGGAGCTCGTTCGAGCCGTCTTCCACGTCTATTTCTTCCAGCTGCCCGGCGCCGAATCCGCGGTCAAGACCGAGGGACTTCCCTTCGTCGACTATCTCTGGAAGCTGTGGTCGCCGACATTCAACAATGCCGCGCACATCCGTTCGATCAAGGAGACGCTCAGCTCTCCCGGCACGATGGCCGCGGCGCTGAAATATTACGGAGGCCTGACCGACGCGGCGCTCGCGGGCCGGCTGCCGATCAATGACATGCACACGCCGACGCTGACGATCTACGGCAGCAACGATCCGACAGCGAGGTACTCGGTCAAGGAGGAGCCTTTGTTCAAGGGGCCGCACAAGCGGATTGTCCTGCCCGATGTCGGGCACTTCCCGCACCTCGAGCGTGAGGACGAAGTCACCGGCCTGATCATGGACTGGTTCAAGACGC
Organism: Bradyrhizobium sp. MOS002; assembly: GCF_003020115.1. Classification (GTDB taxonomy): domain Bacteria; phylum Pseudomonadota; class Alphaproteobacteria; order Rhizobiales; family Xanthobacteraceae; genus Bradyrhizobium. Next base: position 28,550 of record NZ_PYFX01000018.1, on the reverse strand, counting down.
ACGCGCCTGACTAAACGCAGAGGGCGGTGGCCCACAACATCCTTTGAGTTCTCTAATCTGGAATGCGCGCAATGGACGCCAAGACACAACAGCAATACGCCGAGACCTTTCACGCCCTTCACAAGAAGGGACATCCGCTCGTCCTGTTCAACGCCTGGGACGCCGCCACCGCCAAAGCCATCGCGAAGACCTCTCCGGCCATCGCGACCAGCAGCGGAGCGGTCGCCTCCGCACTTGGATACGCCGACGGAGAAAATGTCCCGCTCGACATGGTGACCGGCCTCGTATCGCGGATGACCGCGGCCGTGTCGGTTCCAGTCTCAATCGATCTGGAGGCAGGATATGGCGACACCCCGGAGGCCGTCGCCAGATCGGCGACCGAGATTTTGAAAGCCGGCGCTGTCGGCATCAATATCGAGGATGGGCTCTTCGGGGGGAAGCGGCAGCTGGCCAATCCCGAACTCCATGCCGCCAAGATCAAGGCCGTGCGGCACGCCGCGAAGGATCTGGGATTGCAGCTGTTCATCAATGCAAGAACGGATCCGTTCCTGCTGAAATTCGGATCGCCGGACGAGTGCCTGAATGAAGCGGCAAGGCGGGCGAAAGTCTGTGCCGAGGCCGGCGCCGACGGAATTTTCGTACCCGGCCTCACCGACCTTGCTCTCATCGAAAAATTCGTTCAGCTCACGCCTCTGCCGGTCAACATCATGGTGACACAAGGCGTTCCCGCACTTCCGGATCTGGCTCGCGTCGGCGTTCGGCGGGTCAGCCTCGGGCCGTGGCCGATGATGGCAGCGATGCGGATGATCGGACAGGCCGCGGCCGCGGTTGCCGCGACTAGGCAATACGGCACGTTCCTGCAACCGGAGGCCTGAGCCTGGCCATCACCAGCTCGAAACAGTGCTCTGCGCCGATCGCTCCACGCTTTTTCCATCTCACCGGATGGATGTCGAGAAACGATCAGCGCAGTTCCTATGCACCACTGTCCATGGCCGCGACCAGGGACGCGATCTCAATCGTCGAGAAATTGCAGAAAGTGTCGGAGACCGCGTAGGGGAAGATGATCTTGTCGCGGTGCCGCATCGCGCCGCAGGTATAGACGACGTTCGGAACATATCCTTCCCGTTCGGAAGGGTCCGGGCGCAATAGCGGCTCGCGCAGGCGGCCGAGCACCTTCGAAGGGTCCTTCTTGTCCAGCAGCGCGGCCCCGATCGAATATTTCCGCACAGGGCCGACACCGTGCGTCAGCAGTAGCCACCCCTCATCGAGCTCGATCGGAGATCCGCAATTGCCGATCTGCACGAACTCCCAGGGGTATCGCGGCTTCAGAATCGGCTGGCCGCCATCCCACGTATGGAGATCGTCGGAAAAGATCAAATAGAGGTTCTCGTTATCCTGGCGCGCGATCATCGCATATCTGCCCTCGATCTTGCGCGGGAACAACGCCATGCCCTTGTTGCGCGCGGCATTGCCCTTCAGGGTTGATAGCCGGAACGATACAAAATCGGACGTCTCGATCAGCTCCGACCGGATCGCCCGTCCGCTATAGGCAGTGTAGGTCGCGTAGTAGATCGTCTTGCCGGCGTTGCTGAATTGCACAAAGCGGGCATCCTCGATCCCGTTCGACTGCGCTTCGGTGATCGGAAAAATCACCCGCTCGCTCAGATCTTCCCCAGCCGCGAATGTCACGTCAATCTCGTCGCCGCCGGCGCCCGATGTCAGCCTGACAAGATTGGGGCTGGATGCAAGACGCGCCGTCGGGTCGATGGTCACGGTCCCGTCTGCCGCAACAAACCCCGAGCGAAATGTCAGCGAAGACACATGACCCTCGCCGACGGCACGAAGACTCAGGATGAAGCGGAGGCTGCCCTCCGGCGTTCCGGACTGATCGGGATGCGGCACGATGCTCGGATTGAACAATGCCGAGGCCTCGAACGAATATTCGTTGAGGAAATAGGCGCCCGCGAGTTGGCGCTGGACCTTCGTGAATGCAGCATGGTCGGCCAGCGCCTCTTCCATTTCCGCGGCGCGCGCCTCGAAGATCTGCAACAAATTGCGGTGACGGCCGAGGAAATTCTCCAGAACGTCGGCCAATTGCCGGTCAGCCGTCTCGGGATCGAGCGTGAGCACCCGTTCGACGATATGGTTGGCGCGGGTCTTGTCCGTCGGGTTGAGGTCACGCGGCTCTGTTGCCGGCTTGAAAGGCCGAACGATGACGCGGGTCGGATCAGGCCGCAGCTGAAGAGCTTGGCGTTTGAGGAAGGGAGATTGCGACAAAACGGCCTCGATGAGTTGAAGAGGAATCGTAATCCGCGCCGTCAAGCGACCAGCGGAGCAGGTTTGGCTCGGCTTTCGCTGAGGCGGGCAATCTGCCGAATCTCGGAAAGGCCAAGCAAATACGACACCACGGATTCCCCTCCCCGGTTCTCATTGGGACGGTCGGGGTGCAGGCCATCCCGGCAGCTTCCGGTTTCCAGATCGACCAGCGAGGCCGACAGATCGTTGCTGCCGAGAAACCACGCGAAGACCCGCGCGGCTTCGGCTTTCCACTCGACATCGTGATCGGCCCGCCAGGCGGCGAGGCATGCCGCGATGGTCGCGGCGGCCTCCAGCGGCTGCTGGTCGAAGGCTTGCGACGGTTGGCGTCGATCGCCAAACCCCGCCGTGCCGATCGGGCGGAATTGGCCCTTCGCCGAGGTTTGCCGTTTCACAAGCCAGCGCAGCGACTCAAGCCCGATATTGACATAGCGCGATGTCTTGCTGGCCAGGCCGGTGATGATCAGCGCCTGGGGCAAGCGCGCGTTATCGTAGGCCAGCCCGTCCTCGAACCAGACCCAATCGCCGGTTGCCACGGTGTCGAAGATCAAGATCAGCCGATCCGCAAGCACGGCACGCAGGCGGGTCGCCTGGACATCGTCCGGGATGGCCGAGCAGTAAGCATCGAGGCCTAGCAATACGAACGCCCACGCACGGGGCGAACGAAAATCTTCCACCGTCGCCATCGCTTCGGAAAACAGCGCCGCGGCCCATGAGCGCCGCGACGTGCTGGCATCGGTCAACGCGCACACGCCCAAGGCCCAGAGCGTGCGTCCGTGGCTATCCTCCGACCCCCTGTCCTCCAACCAGCAGCGGTTGAAGCCCATGAAATTGCGAAATCGTCGAGTATCCGGATTCCAGGCGTGCTGGACGAAGGCGGCAAATCGCGCCGTCAGGGCTTCCGGCAGCCGCTCTTCGCCCGGATTGTTGAGCGCACAGGCCACCAGCAGCGCCCGGGCGTTGTCGTCCACGCAATAGCCGTGGGCACGATCCGGCACGCTGTGAACGGCATGTTGAAACAGTCCCGTGTCGTCGCACATCGAGAGGAAGTGGCCGAGCTGCATTTCCGGCGGCGCTCGGCTGTCGCGCAGCAGCGTACCGGTATCCATGCGCGCAATGGTCTTGAGCCGATGTCGGCGACCGGCGTTCTCGAAGACCGACATATAGCGCTCGGCGGTTCTTTCCCACGTCATCGCGCGGCTGCTCGAATAGGCGCGCTTGCGCATCGCCTGCCGAAGCACGTCATTGGTGAGCAGCTTGGCGATTTCGACGCCAAGCGCTGCCGCATCGCCAAACGGAACCAGGATGCCGCGGCCATCGGCCAATAGTTCGCGAGCATGCCAATACGGGGTGGACACCACGGCTTTGCCGAGGCCAAAACTATAGGCCAGCGTGCCCGACGTCATCTGGGCCTCACTGAGGTACGGCGTCACGTAGACGTCGGACATCGAGATGAAATCGAGCAGTGTTTTCTTGTCGACGAACTGATCGAGGAATACGACGTGATCCTCGACGCCGGCCTGGCGCGCATGCGCCATCAGGGCCTCACGATAGGCTTCGCCTCGATCGCGCACGAGGTTGGGATGCGTCGCACCGAGCACGACGTAAACGGCGTCGGGGCGGGTCTTCAGAATCGAAGGCATCGCATCGATCATGACTTCGATACCCTTGTTCGGCGACAGCAATCCGAAGGTCAGGATGACCGACTTGTTGCTGAATCCGAGCGCAGCCTTGGCCGCGTCGGGCTCGACGAACGCAAATTCCGGGATGCCGTGCGGGATGATTTCGATCTTCTCGTCAGCCACGTGATAGACGGAGCGCAACAACTCCCGACCTTTTTCCGCCATCACGACGACCTTGGACGAGCACTCGACGATGCGCGCGATGACGTCGCGCTGAGCCTCTGTCGGCTCGGACAGGACCGTATGCAGGGTTGTCACGATCGGTATGGTCAGGCGCGACAGAAGCGCCATGATCTGACCTCCGGCTTCGCCGCCGAAAATGCCGAACTCGTGTTGCAGCGAAACGGCCTCGAAGCCGCCGCTGTTCAGATAGGCGGCCGCACGGACATAATCATCCTGCCGATCGTCGTTGATCTCCAGGCCCACGGTGGGAGGATAATCGTAGACCTGGCCGTGATCGGTCATCGCGACGATGACGGTCTCCAGATCACTCCGAGACGCCGCAATGGCGCTCTGCAAGTCGGTGGTGAAGGTCGCAATACCGCAGCGGCGGGGGAGCGAGTTTCCGATGAATGCGATACGATTTACGGCAGCCAATTTGGCGTCTCCGATTGTTTGAGCGCGGCAGTCTCGAAGGGAGGCGTGACCAGGGCGCCGGGAAAAGCGTGCGGTGCGCGACCGGCGCTCGCAGTGCTGCGCTCTATCAAAGCATCAGGGTTTATCTTCGGACCGGGATAGGCCAGTAGCGCTTTCAACCCGTTCGCACCGACCTCGATTTCCGCATGTTCGGCTTCCAGGAAGAACGCCTCCCCCGGCGCCAGCCTCGTCGAGCCAAGCTGGGCGTGGCCTTCGATCGCCAGCAGCCAGGTCTCTTTCGGTGCGTCGAGCATCCAAACGGAGCCCGGAGCAAGGTCGGTTTGCTCCAGCGCAAAATATGAATTGACCGTGAGGACCGTTCGCGCGCCGCTCAAACGTTCGGAAGGCACCTGGATCCTGCGTGGGCCCGCCGTCGCCACCGCGACGGCATTGTCGATGTGCAATTCGCGCTCTCGTCCATAGTCGAACAGCCTGAACGTGGCGTCGCTATGCTGCTGGATTTCGACGAGCACGATGCCAGCGCCGATCGCATGGATGGTTCCCGCAGGAATGAAGATGACGTCGCCTGGATGCACCGGCTGCCAATCCACGATATCGGCGATCGAGCCATCAGTGATCGCGGTTCGCAACTCGGCGGCGGAGCGCGGATGGTTCAGCCCCACCGCGACCCCGGCACCGGGGATCGCGGAGACGATGTACCAGGCTTCGGTCTTGCCGTTGGCAAGCCCGATCGAGCGCGCGAACGCATCATCCGGATGAACTTGAATCGACAGCGGCTCGGTGGTGAAGAGCATCTTGAGTAGCAACGTCGTCTTCGGCGCAGCAAGACCCGGGCGCTCGAACCACAATTCCCCGATCGGGCCGTCGCTCGTCGACGCCAGGCTCCAGGGCCGCAGATCAAGGCTGCCCCAGGGCTTCGGCTTGGTTCGCACGATGGCATGTTCGATCGTCAAACGGGCCCTCCAAAGGCTGTGCGATCAGTCGTTGACCGTTCGTGCCGGGCGCGGGCCGGTCCAGGGCGGAAGCGCATCCCATTCAGCCCTTCGCATGCGGCGCTCTTCATCGCCGACCTTGACGAAGACAAACGGAGCGTCGTCCTGCCCGGTCTTCGATCCCGTGAATGTGGCCGGAAGCCCGTTCGAATTTCGGATCGTTGCTGTGTTTGCCACGTAAACCTCCTGACGATCTGCGTGCGAGATCGCTGCTGCAGATCAATTGAAGATGGATTCCGATGCATGAAGGCCGACGCAGCCACCCGCAGCGGCGCCGGAGATGCCAATCAGTCCAGGAGATTTGCATTTTGGTATATCGGACATCCGACCGCCTGCGTGGTTGAGGCGGGAGCGCAATGCTCTCAGTCACCGATAACTGCCTAGGGCGGGCGGCGATCTCGAGCATATAGGAACGCTGTCGCCCAATAGCGAGACGAGCGCATCGATCCGGTGGGGTTTATTAGCTGTATCTTTGTGTTGGCATTGCTCTATGGTCACACGGCCTGACGTCTGAGTTGACGGGGCCAATGGCTCAATTCCAATCCTGGCCGGCTGATCCCCCTTTCAGAAGGGTTTTCGGCTATCGGAGTCGCATGGTTTCAACGGATCATTTCCGGCAAGAGATTCGATCCCGGCTCGAATTGGCGAATGCGCAAGGCCGGCCGAACCTGACCATCGAATGTGGTGAGCTTTACCGGTCGATGAGCCAGCTGCCCACGTTCAATCGATGGATGATCTTCTGCTGCAACGCGATGCGCGCGGAAATGGCCTTGACCGATCATTTGATTTTCGATGACCGGAACGAAAGCCTGCTGACCGTTCACTATGCATTGCCGCGTCCATGCAGACCAAAAAATCAACCCAGCCACGATCCAAGCAGCGCGTTTCGTTGATTTCGATCGCTAACCGGTCGTCGTGCTGTGGCGGCTTCGAGAGTAGGCGCCCTACGCCGACCGCTTCACTGCAATCGCGTCGGCCGGTGCAATGTCGAGACGAGCCAGCATCGCCCGCGCCTGCTCGGCGCAGTGCTCGATCAGCCAGCGCTCGAAAGCTACGGGCGCGAGCGCGGGCGCGTAAAGGAACCCTTGCACGACGTCGCAGCCGAGTTCGGCCAGCACCTTGCGCTGCGCCTCGGTCTCGACCCCTTCACCGACGACGGTCATGCCGAGGCCCTGCCCGACGCGCACCACGGCGGTGGCGATCGCGAGCGCGCCGGCGTCACGCTCGATGTCGCGCATGAAGCTGCGGTCGATCTTCAGCTCGCGGATCGGCAGATGGGCGAGCCGGCTGAGGCTGGAATAGCCGGTGCCGAAATCGTCTACGGAAAGTCCGACGCCGAGCTCCCGGATCGCATTCATCGTCTCGAGCGCGGCGACGCTGTCCTGCATGAACGCGCCCTCGGTGATCTCGAGCATGAGCGCATCCGCCGGCAGATCGTATTCGGCGAGGATGCCCTTGAGCCGCGCGGCCAGCGTGACGTTGCGGAAATTGATCGGCGACAGGTTCACCGACACGGATGGAATGTCGAGCCCCGCGCGGCGCCAGCTCGCCATCTGCCGGCAGGCTTCGCGCACCGACCACAGGCCGATCTGCTCGATCAGGCCGCACTCTTCGGCAAGCGGGATGAATTTTGCCGGCGAGACGTCGCCGAGTTCGGCATCGTGCCAGCGCGCCAGCGCCTCGACGCCATGGATCGCGCCGTCGCAGCTGCGGATCTGCGGCTGATAGCGGAGGGTCAGCTCGCCTTCGGCGATGGCGCGGCGCAGCGCCGCAATCAAGGCCAGCCGCTGCTCAGTGTGCCCGTTCATCTCGGCGCTGAACAGGCGATGGGTCGAGCGGCCGGCCTGCTTGGCCATGTACATGGCCGCGTCCGCCTGCTGCATCAAGGTGTCGATGTCGGTGGCATGATCGGGATAGAGACTGACGCCGATGCTCGCCGACATCTGCAGCTGCCTGGAGCCGAGCCGCAGCGGCGCGGCCAGCGCTTCGGTGATTCCGGCCGCGACCCGCTCGGCACCCTCGGCGTTGCGTTGCGGCAGCAGGATCACGAACTCGTCGCCGCCGAGGCGCCCCAGCATGTCCTCGGGTCCGATCTGCTCGCGCAGGCGCTGCGCGAGCTGGATCAGGAGCTCGTCGCCGGCGGCATGACCGAGCGTGTCGTTGACGTCCTTGAAATGATCGACGTCGAGGAACGCCAGCGCGACGTGGCTGCCGGTCGGGCAGGCATCGATGGCGGTGGTGATCAGGCGCCGCAATTGCGCGCGGTTCGGCAGGCCGGTGAGGATATCGTGATAGGCGAGCCGCGCGATCTCGGCGCGCGCCTCCTTGCGCTCGATCGCGAAGGCGCCGAGATTGACGCAGGCCTCGACGATGCGGCGGTGCCAGTTGCTCGGTGCGCGCGGCTCCCGGTAGTAGAAGGCGAAGGTGGCGATGACCCGTCCGTCCTTGGCCTTGACCGGCGTCGACCAGCATGCGCGCAGGCCAATCGCGAGCGGCATCGCCTTGTAGGGCTGCCAGCGCGGATCGGTCTCCAGATCGGTCGCCAGCACCGGCTCGCCATAGAAGGCCGCGGTTCCGCACGAGCCGACATTGGGGCCGATGGCAACGCCGTCCAGTGCGCGGGAATAGTCTTCGGGCAGGCTTGGACCGCCGAGCGGATGGATCAGGCCCGCGGCATCGACGTGAAGCAGCGAACAGACGACGTCGGGCGCGATCTGCTCGACACGGCGGCACAGCCGGTCGGCGATCTCGCCGATCGGAACCTCGTCGGCGAGCGCGCCCATGATGAGCTGCTGCAGCGATCGCAGCTGCTTGGTCTCGGTGATATCCTCAAGCAGCGCGAAGAAGTGTTTGACCTGGCCCTTCTTGTCGCGGAAGGCATCGATGCGGGCGCAGACCCAGATCTCCTCGCCGTCCTTGTCATAGGCGAGCATCTCGACCTCGCCGCGGTGGCCACCATCCATCAGGCGCTTGACGAGCTTCGCAACGGCCTTGCGATCGGTGTGGCGGCCGGCGAGCAGGCCCCTGGCACGGCGGCCCTCGGCTTCCTCGCTGGTGTAGCCGAACAGCGTCGTGAAGGCGGCATTGACGTAGACGATGTTCTGGTCGGTATCGGTGATGAGCACCGCGCGGTTGGTCTGGTCGGAGACGGCGTGGAGAAGCCCGATTCTGACGCGGCGATCGGCGTCCGCGGTGACGTCGCGCGCAAACACGATGCGATGGGTCACGCCGCCACTTGCAATGGAAGAAAGCGAGATGGCCGCCCGGATGCGGCTGCCGTCGCGTCGCACGAGGCTGATCTCGTCGCGAAATTCAGCAACCGGATCGGCCTGAAGGCATTTGAGGGTGAGAATTTCGGCGTCGTGGCCGAGCACATCCGCGCGTGCGAGATTCCAAATCCGCTCCGCACCGGCATTGAAATGCGTGATGCGATGCGCGCTATCGACGATGACAATGCCTTCGTCGGCGCGTTCGAGCGCGGCCAACAGCACTTCCGGAGTTTCTGTCATGGCACAATCGGAGGCGGACATCGTTGGACCCGGAGGCATCGGGAAGATATGGCAATCGAGGCTAGCGCCGCGATAGTGTCCAAGACGTTTTTGCAATCCCGTCGCACCGCGCCAAGACGCGACATGATTAAAATTCCGCAAACGAAGCGAAGGTAATTCGGTGCGTACGGAACCTATTCAGCGCCGGTTCCCGCCTGAAGCTTGCCGGCGACGGCGCGCACCTTGCGCGGCGCGGCTTGCCAGATTGAGAGCGCCGACAATCCGCTCACGATGATGCCAACGCCAAAGGCGAGCGTGTAGTCGCCGACCCGATCGTAAAGCAAGCCGGTGATCCAGGGACCGGCGGCCCCGCCGGCCAATGCCGCCAGCATGATCGTGCCGAAAATGCTGCCCTGGTGCCTGCCCTGAAAAATCTCGAACACCACCGCGCCCATGATCGAGGTCAGGCCGTAGCCGAGCGCGCCTTGCGTGAACACCATGAGGTAGACCAGCCACAATGATGGCTGGAATTTCAGTGCCATCAGCGCCGCGAAAGACATCGCAAAACCCGCGCAGCTGATCGCCCACACCCATTCCCGCCCGATCCGGTCGGAGACATGGCCGAGCAGGATCTGGCCGGGAATGCCGAGCAGGCTGACTATGCCGAGCGCCCACACCGCGACACCCGGGCTGAAGCCGATGTCGAGCAGGAATTTGGTCTGATGCACCTGCACCGCGTACCAAATGTACAGGCCGCAGAAATAACCGAGCGCAATCCACCAGAACCGCGTCGTGGCGACCGCTTTCCGGAGTGTCCATTCGGTCCCGGCCCAGACCGGATCGACAATGTTGGAGGCGGGTTTTGCGGCGCCTGCGGCCGGCGCGGCATCGCCGTCAGGCCGCAGGCCGATATCCTCGGGGCGTCGATGCAGGAACAGATTGATCGGCGCCAGCACGATCAGGACCATCAGGCCCATCGCAGTGCAGGCGGTGCGCCAGCCGGTGCCTTCGATCATGTGCTGCACCCATGGCAACAGCGTCACCGAGCCGATGCCGACCCCGGCGAAGGCGATGCCGATGGCGAGGCCGCGCGTGCGGATGAACCAGTTCGGCAGGAACAGCGACTGCCCGGAATAGCCGAGACACACCGAACCGGCACCGACCATGACACCGATGGTGACATAGAGATGCCAGGGCTGGCTCGTGAGCGGCGCAAGCAGCAGCCCGCCGCCCATCAGAACCACGCCGAGCTCCATCACCGCGCGCGGGCCGGCGCGGTCCATCAGCCTGCCGATCAGCGGGCTGACCATGCCCGATACGACGAAGCCGAAGGAAAAGGCGCCCGCGGTGACGCCGCGCTCCCAGCCGAATTCGGAGATGATCGGAGGAAAGAAGAGGGAGAAGGCGGTGCGCGCGTTGACGCCGATGGCCATGGTGACGAAGGTCACCGCGACCACGACCCAGCCGTAGAAGAACGGAAGCCGCATTGTGTGTTTCATCCCTGGACGGTCCTTCCGACCATCCGGGACTGCCCGGGTCAAGCGCTTTTCGTGCATGCCCCATTGAGTAACGTGATCGCATCAGAAGGCGTACCGGCAAACACCTCGCCTGCGGCCCATCCTTCGAGACGCCCGCTCGGGCGGGCTCCTCAGGATGAGGACGGAGTATTTGGCGGCAATTCAACAGGCCGCGATGCCGCTTAGCCTCATCCTGCGGAGACCGCGAAGCGGTCGTCTCGAAGGACGAGACGCGCGCTCAGGCCGCGTCGCGTTGCGACGGTTTGACGGGGACGTCGAACAGGATCCGTTCGATGGGTTGCGGGCGGCCGAACAGATAGCCCTGCGCGAAATTGACGCCGAGCGCCTTCAGCCGTTCGTATTCCTCGCGGGTCTCGACGCCTTCGGCGGTGACCGACATGTCCAGCCCGCGCGCCAGCGTCACGATCGAGGAGATGATGGCGGAGCTGCGCGGCTGATGCGTGAGGTTGCGGATGAACGACTTGTCGATCTTGATCTTGTCGAACGGGAACGCGGTCAGATAGCTGAGCGACGAATAGCCGGTGCCGAAATCGTCGAGCGCGAGCGCGATGCCGATGCTCTTCAGCCGCTCCATGAAGGCATGGTTCTCGACGCCACGTTCCAGTAGCACGGATTCCGTGATCTCGATCTCCAGCCGCTGGGGCGGCAGCCCGGAATCCGCGAGCGCCGCGCTGATCATCTCGAACAGCTCGGCCTCCTTGAACTGGATCGGCGACAGGTTGACGGCGACCGCGAGGTCGGACGGCCAGCCTGTCGCGTCCGCGCAGGCGCGTCGCAGCACGAACTCGCCGAGCGGCACGATCAGCCCGGTCTCCTCCGCAAGCGGAATGAACTGGTCCGGCGCAATCAAGCCGCGCGTCGGATGCCGCCAGCGCACCAACGCCTCGAAGCCGCGCCGCGCGCCGCTGAGGGCGTCGACGAACGGCTGGTAATGCACCTCGAGCTGGCACCGCGCGATGGCGTCGCGCAAATCGCCTTCCAGCGTGCTGCGCGCCTCGAGCTCGGCCGACATCGCCTTGTCGTAGATGGTGAAGCAGTTGCGGCCCGACGATTTCGAGCGGTAGAGCGCAAGGTCGGCCTTCTTCAGCAGCTGCTCCTGATCGGTGCCGTGATCGGGCGCGATCGCAATGCCGATGCTGGTGCCGATCTCGACCCGGTGTCCGGGAAGAAGAAACGGCTCGGCCACGAGCTTGGCGATCCGCCCCGCCAGTTCGGTCGAGCAGGCGCGCTGATCCTCGCAAGCTTCCTGGATGATGGCGAATTCGTCGCCGCCGAGCCGGGCCAGCACGTCGCTGACGCGCACCGCGGATTTCAGCCGCTGGGCGACCTGACGCAGCAGCGCATCGCCGGCAGCGTGACCGAGCGAGTCGTTGACGTTCTTGAAGCGGTCGAGGTCGAGCATCAGGATCGAGAAGGTCGGACCGCCGTCCTTCAAACGGCCATTGAGCTCGTCGAGCCGGGCGAGGAAGAAGGCGCGGTTCGGCAATCCGGTCAGGATGTCGGTCTGGGCGAGTTCGAGCACCCGCCGGTTCGCCAGCGACAGCCGCTGAGAATTGCGGCTTGCGAGCATGAGATAGGTCGAAAGCGACAGCGTCAGCAGCATGCCGACGATCAGCACGGCGCCCGCGCGATCGTAAGTCGTCTCCAGCGGACCGCCGGCAGCCGGCACCGCCCGCACCTGCCAATCCATGTCGCCGATCCTGAGATTGCCCGACCAGTGCAGGGTGCGCGCGACGTCCCGCATCGACTGCGGCGCCGTGGCGGCCGACGAATAATCCGGCAGCATGTCCTCCAGGCCGACCATCTGCCCCGGGACCGGCGGATAGACGTTCACACTGACCGCGGGGCTTGCCCCAGTGGTCACGCGAATGGACTGGATCAGCAGCGGCAGGTCGAAGACGCCGACGACGAAGCCGGCGAGATTGCGGCGCCGGTCCACGACCATGTCGCGCGACGTTCCCTTGGCGTAGACGGGAATGGCGACGAGAACGTCGGGCAGCCGGCCGCCCTCCTTGGGCTCGTAGAGGCGGGTGCGAATGGCCGCGACCCGGTCGTTGTCGCGCGCGCGCTCGAGGACCGCACGGCGCTCCGGAACGGTCGCGTAGTCCATGCCGTAGACCGGAGATGTCTTCGGCTGGGTCGAGTAGAGCACCGGAAAATATTCGTCGCTCTGCGGCGCGGTCGCGAACGCATCGCCCTGGAGTGACTTGATGCGATAGCCGGACACGCCGTCCGTGATCGCCGCGGCCTCGTATTCGGCGCGCTCCTTGCGGTTCACGCGCGGCACCCAGGAGATGCGCAGCATGCCGGGATGGCGCTCGAACAGGCGGGCGCTGAAGGTCTCGAATTCGCTGCGGGTGATCTCCTGGTTGGTCGATTCGAACAGCGTGCGCAGCGCGATGAGCCTGGAGATGTACTCGCTCATGCCGTTCTGCATGACGATCACTTCGGTCTCGGCCGCCTTCTCGAACTCGATCTTGTTGACGCGGCCTTCCCATCGCGCCACGGCAGCCGCGCCCGCGACCGAAAACAGAAGACCGACGCCGACCGCGACGAGCGCAGGACGATAGAGCCCGAGCAGCGGCGCGGCACGCCACCATCCGGTCATACGCCTCCGATCCTGATCGTTCTGACCCCGACCGCCCATTCCAAAAACCGCCGTCCCCTCTCCCGGTCAACCGAACCTCTGGTTGAGCCGCCGGAGCCACTATCGGAACAGGACCGCGGTTAAGAACTGCACAATTTCAGAACCCGGCTGTTCCGCATTACCCGCCTTAGTTAATGAAATGCAGGAGAATGCGGACTTTGTCGAAATAAGTTGCCGGTTTTCCCCGGTGTAGTACGGAGCCGCCGATACATCGCCGATTCATCCTGCGGAGATAGCTTTCCCGAAACTACTCCGCGCACCGGCAAGACTTTTCCTGATGTATCGATCTCGATCTGCGACATGCATCGTCATGACCGTCGTCCTCCTGGCAGCAACCATGCTCCCAGCGAAAGGTGACGAGATCGGCGTCAGCGAGGATACGATCCTGTTTGGCCAGGCCGCCGCGCTCGAGGGCGCTTCCTCCGCACTCGGACAGCGGATGCGGCAGGGCATCGTCGCAGCCTTCACCGAGATCAACGCCAAGGGCGGCGTCCACGGCCGCAAGCTCCAGCTCATCAGCCGCGACGACGGCTACGATCCCGACCGCTCGGTGGCGCAGACGGTGCGGCTGATCGAGGACGACAAGGTGTTCGCGCTGATCGGTGCGGTGGGCACGCCGACCGCGGTGGCGACGATACCAATCACCAGCGCCAGGAACGTGCCCTTTATCGGTCCGTTCAGCGGCGCCGAATTCTTGCGCGACCTCCAGCTTGCGAACGTGGTCAACATCCGTGCGAGCTATGGCGCCGAGGCCGAGGCGTGGGTCAAGCACCTCACGGAAGATCGCCATTTCACCCGCATCGCCATTTTCTACCAGGACGATTCCTTCGGGCGCGACGGTCTTTCCGGCGTGAAACGCGCGCTTGCCAGGCGCGGGCTCGAACTCGCCGCCGAAGGCACCTTCGAGCGCAACACCCGCGCGGTCGCCTCGGCCTGGCGCACGATCAAGCGCGTCGAACCCGAGGCGATCGTCATGGTCGGGACCTACGGTCCCTGCGCGGAGTTCATCAAGCTCGCGCATCGCAGCGGCGCTCATCCGACCTTCGTCAACATCTCCTTCGTCGGCGCCAATGCGCTCGCCCGGGAGCTTGGTCCCGAGGGCGAAGGCGTCATCGTCTCGCAGGTCGTGCCGTTTCCCTGGGACCGATCGCTCAAACTGGTCGCCGACTACCAGGCGGCGCAGACGGCCTTCGACCCGGCCCTGACGCCGGACTTCGTTTCACTCGAAGGCTACCTCTCCGGCCGCCTCGCGGCCGCGGCGCTGGAACAAGCCGGACCGCAACCGACGCGCGCGAGCCTGCTGCGCGCCATCAACGATGTCGGCCGCTTCGACATCAGCGGCAGCACCGTCACGGTCGGCGTGCGCATGATCGACGCGCCGCCGCGGGTGTTTTTGACAGTGATCCAGAAGGACGGGACGTTCAAAGCGGTGGACCGGCTTTAGAGCGGATTTGACGAGACTCGACTGAGCGCTTCGAAGGAGATGCGTTCCCTCCCCCCTTGTGGGGGAGGGCTAGGGAGGGGGGTAGCCCAGCAAAAGGCGTCTCCGTTGTAGACTAGGCGCATCGGTGAGTCTGCTCGATGGAGAGAGTCCCCGAGTCGGCCCCCCTCCCTGCCCCTCCCCCACAAGGGGGGAGGGAACGGAAAAAGCGTGCGTCTAATTCGACCTCAACAGATCACGCTCGCGGTCGTTCACGGCCGACGTGTCCAGCGGTCGGCGTTGACGGCGCCTTGCGGGGCCTCGCCTTTGACGATCGCTTCGACCTGGCGCACGGTTTCCAGCGACTGATATTCGATCGCCTGCGGCGTCAGGCCGCCGACATGGGGGGTCGCGATGACGTTGGAAAGCTTCGCAAGCTCCGGACTTGGCATCTGGTCGGGCGCGCGGCCGACATCCATCGCGGCACCGGCGATACGATTCTCGAGCAGCGCCTTGGCCAACGCCGCTTCGTCGACGAGGTTGCCGCGCGAGAGATTGATGAAGACGGCATGCCTCTGCATGCGCGCCAGCGCCGCCTCGCCGATCAGATTTTCGGTCTGCTCGTTGGCGACGGCAAGGCAGACGACATAGTCGGACGCGGCGAGGAGCTCGTCGAGGCTGACCTGCCGGATGGCGCTGTCGCTCACGGTCGCAAAGGGATCTGCGACCAGCACCTCCATGCGCATCACCTTGGCGATGTCGGCGAGGTAACGCCCGATGCTGCCATAGCCGATGATGCCGATCCTGCTGCCGGCGAGCTGACGTCCCATCCGAGCTTCCGGCTTGCGGCCGGCCTGGTAGTCGGCCGTCGCCCGGGATACGCCTCGGGAGAGATCGACCATGAAGCCGAGCGCGAGCTCGGCAACGGCTTGCACGAAGCCAGGTCCGGCGCGGGTCACGAGCACGCCGGCGTTCGAGGCGGCCTCGACGTCGACGTTGCGGATGTCGACGGCGCAGCGGACGAAGGCGCGCAGGCGCGGCAGTTGCGCAAAGATCTCGCCGCGTCCCTCGGTCATGCGATCGGCCACGATGATGTCGACATCTTGCGCAGCGCGCACGAGGCTGGCTGAGACCAGCGTCTCATCGCTCTCGTGCAGGATCACCTCGGCGGTCGCGCGCAAACCGTTCAGGCTGCGATCGCCGTAGTAATTGCGGCGCATCTCCGGCGTGTGGGCCAGCAGGACTTTCACGGCAACACTCCCTCAATAGCCGAACGCACGCGGCAATGCCGTGCTGAGCCACGGCACGAACGCGATCACGAGCAGGCAAAGGAACAACAGGCCGAGATAGCCCATGATCGGCTTCACGGTCTGCTCGATCGGCACATTGCCGATCAGGCAGGCGCCGTAGAGCCCGAGCCCGAGCGGCGGCGCGAACAGGCCGATGCCCATCGCGATCACGAGCACGACGCCGAAATGCAGGGGATCGATACCGAGCTGCACAGCCACCGGCAGCAGCAACGGCCCGAAGATGATCAGCGCGGCCGCGCCCTCCAGCACCGAGCCCATCACGATCAGCACGCCAATCGCGAGCAGGATGAACAGCCAGGTGCCGCTGGTCTTGGACAATCCCAGCATGAAATCGCCGACCGCATGCGGCACCTGCTGCAAGGTCAGCGTGAACGCCAGCGACTGCGCCGCCGCGACGATGAACAGCACGAGCCCCGCGCGCGTTGCGCCCTGGACGAAGCTGTGCGCGGCCGATGTGAAGCTGAGCTCGCGAAACACGACACTGCCGACGATGAGCGCGTAGGCCACGGCAAAGGCGGAAATTTCTGTCGCCGTGGCAAAGCCGCTCTTGAAGCCGAAGAAGATCATGAAGATCAGGCCGAACGAGGCGATCGCGCCGCTCCACAGACCCGACACCGGAATCTGCGGCTCGATGTTCTCGGCATCAGCTGGAGTTTCAGCTGGAGTCTTGCCGAAGATGATGGAGACGGCGATCAGGACTAGCGCCATCAGCGCGGCCGGCAACAGCCCTGCGACGAACAGGCCGCCGATCGACAAATTCGCGACGAAACCCAGGATGATCAGGTTGATGCAGGGCGGAATGGTTTCCGCCATCACGGCGGAGGCCGCGAGCAGCGCCACCGCGCCGCCCGGATTCTGCTTGGAGCGGCGCGCCGCCGGGATCAGCACGGAGCCGACGGCAGCGACGTCGGCCATCTTCGAACCGGAGATGCCGGAGAACAGCACCATCGAGGCCACCATCACGACGTTCAAGCCGCCGCGCATACGGCCGACCCCGCGCTGCAACAGCTCAATCAGGCGCACCGACATGCCGTTGGCTTCCATGAGGTAGCCGACGAGGATGAAGAAGGGAATCGCGAGCAACACGAAATTGTCGATGCCGCGCGCCATCTGCTGGGCGAAGATCACGCCGGGCAGCGCGCCCTCGACCCAGATGAAAATCAGCGCGGCCAGCGCCAGCGCAAAGCCGATCGGCAAGCCGCCGACCAGCGTCGCGAAGAAGCCGATCAGCATCAGCGTGCCCGCCGACGGCACCGTGGCGGGCGACAGATAATCCCATGCGAGATAGAGGCCTGTCACGACGGCGACCGCAACGAGGCCTCTGACGATGTCGGGGAGCGGCCTGGCGCAGAGCTGGTCGATCGCGAACACCGTCATGAACAGCGCGCCAACGCCCATCGGGTAGAAGGTCAGCTCCAGCGGCAGACCCGATCCGGTGGTCTGACCCGCCGTCAGCGAGCCGAGCTTGATGGCATTGTAGGCGACATAGGCCGAGATCAGCACCACGAGCAGCGCGCTGGCCGCGTCGACCAGCGCGCGCAGCCGTACCGGAGCCAGGTCGCGGAAGAAGGAGACGCCGACATTCTCGCCGCGCGCGAGCGCACTCGCCGCGCCGAAGAAGGCCGAGCCGACCATCAGGCCGCGCGCGACGTCGTCGGACCACTCCACCGGCGCGTTGAAGCAGAAGCGCAGCAGCACGGAACCGCAGACGACGACGAGATCCGCGGCCAGCAGGAAGGCCGCGATCGCGTCGCTGACG
Source organism: Bradyrhizobium sp. MOS002 (assembly GCF_003020115.1). Classification (GTDB taxonomy): domain Bacteria; phylum Pseudomonadota; class Alphaproteobacteria; order Rhizobiales; family Xanthobacteraceae; genus Bradyrhizobium. The sequence continues at coordinate 10,801 of NZ_PYFX01000018.1, read as the reverse complement.
CGAAGCAGCAGGGCGATGCTCCCGTGGCGGCCGCCCGAGAGAGATACGGCAGCTGTCATTGCCACGTCAGGCCTGCGTGGCGCGGATGATGTCGATGACGGCCTTGGAGTCCGGCCGCGCCTTGATGAAGTTCTCGTGCTGCGGCGCGACGCGCTTTTTGAACGCCTCGCGGTCGCATTCGGCGACCGTCACGCCCTTTTCGGTCAAAGCCGACAGCGCCTCCTTCTCGACCGCGAGCCCGTGGGTGCGCGTGTCGGCCGCGGCCTTTTTCGCGGCATCGAGGAAGCCCTCGCGCAGCTTCGGATCCATGCGGTTGTAGGTCATGTCGCTGAAATAGATCGCGAGCGGCGAGAAATTGTGCTGCGTCAGCGCATAGAATTTGGCGGTTTCGAAGAACTTGCTGGCCAGGATGGTCGGCGGATCGTGCTCCAGCCCGTCCAGCACGCCGGCCTGCAATGCCGTGTAGATTTCGCCGAACGCCAGCGGCGTCGCGGCGGCGCCCATCAGGCGCAGGCATTCCGTGATGACCGGATTTGGCAGCGTGCGGATCTTGAGACCGGCGAGATCTTCCGGCGTCTTCACGGGCTTCCGCGCCAGTACGCTGCGCGAGCCGAAATTATAGGCCCAGGCGATGATGCGGATGTTGCTACCCTTGAGCAGCGCGTCCTCGATCGGCTTGGCGGCTCCGGCGTCGAACGCCTTGGTTTGCTGCGGGAAGCTCGAGAACAGAAAGCCGAGATCAAAGGTGCCGACCAGCGGCACCAGATTGGCCGAGATCGACGAGCCCGACACCATGAGGTCGATGACGCCAAGCTTCACGGAGTTGATAACATCGATTTCCTGACCCAATTGGTTGTCGGGAAAGAACGCGACCTCGACCTGCTCACCGAGGCCGTTCGCCTTCAGGTTCTTGACGAGATTGTCGTAATAGACGCGGCCGTTGGCGAATTTGGGGTCGTTCGGCAGCGAGGAGGAGCATTTCAGCTTCAGCGTCGCGGCTTCGGCACGGCCGATGAGTGCGGGGGAGAACACGAGGCCGGCGGCAAGTCCCGTCGACGACTTGATGAACGCGCGACGGTTCACGGGCACGATGGGCATGGTGCGGTCTCTCCCCGATTATTGTTTTTCGCGCCGCGGACGTTGCCGCAGCCCGTTGCGCGGACTGTATGGCCAAAGCGACGGCGCAGGCAAGGCTTGCGGCCGGTCGTCGCAAAGCGGCGCGTCGCGAAGATCGAGGGCATCAGCGCGCGGCGAAACAGCCATGTTTCTTGCGGGATTCTCGCTCAGATCGGCATGGGGCCGATGCGCGAGAAGATGCTTTCGCGCAGCATTGGGGATCAATCCAATTGGCGCATGGATCAATGCGCAATTCACATGGATTGCGCCAGAACTATGCTGCACCACCTCTGGCAGACCCCCTGCCCCATTTTGCCGCAGCTCAACGTGATCCAGTGCACAGACAGACGCATGGCGACCACCTAGAAAAGGTGACATCATCGCGCGCATTGCCGATGGAGGTGACACCATGCGCCGTCCAGTTCTTCGCAATTTGTTTCTTGCATCCGGTCTTCTAGCGCTCACGCAATTGACGATGCCGACGGAGGCCGCGGCCGAAGCGCGGCTCGCGCTCGTGATCGGTCAATCGGCCTATCGCACCGTGCCGGAACTTCCCAACGCAGCCAACGACGCCAAGGGCATGACGGAGCTGCTCGGCAATGCAGGCTTCACCGTCACCACGGCATCCAATCTGGCGCAGAACGACATGCGTCAGGCGATCTCGGATTTCGCCGGCAAGGTCAGCGCCAGCGGCGCCGACACCGTCGCACTGGTGTTCTATGCCGGCCACGGCCTCCAGATCGACGGCGAGAACTATCTGGTTCCGGTCGATCTCGATCCCAAGCGCGAGGCCGACATCCCGCTGCAGGGCGTGCGGCTGAACGATTTGCTCAACACGCTCGGCGCGTTGCCGACGCGGGCGCGCATCTTCATGCTCGATGCCTGCCGCAACAATCCTTTCCCCGCGCTCAGCGGCACCGGCCACGGGCTTGCGATCGTCGACACCAAGGCGGGCGCGCAGGGCACCTTCATTTCCTATTCGACCTCGCCCGGCGCGGAGGCCGAGGACGGCACCGGCATCGACAGCCCCTACACCACCGCAGCTTTGACCGTCGCCAAGCAGCCCAATCTGCCGATCGAGGAAGTCTTCAAGCGCATTCGCGTCGCCGTGGCGCAATCGACCGACGGACGCCAGATCCCCTGGGAAAGCTCGTCGCTGACGACCGACTTCAAGTTCTTCGGCGGCGATAGCAGCAGCGCTCAGACCGCGCTTCCTGGCGCATCCTCCATGGCACTCGCGAGCGGCACGCGCAGCCTCGAGGACTGGCGCAAGGATTTGCAGGGCAAGCCGGCCATGGTCGCCTATGAGATCGTGATTACCGACGACACCGTGCCGGCGTATCAGGCTTACATAGAGTTGTACGCTCAGGACACCCGTACGCCGCGGCTTCGCACGGTGCTGGAGCGCCGGCGCCAGATGCTGGCCTGGGAGCGCGCCACCGCGATCAACACCCGCGCCTCGTTCGAGGCTTATCTGGCGAACTGGGACAACAGCGATCTGGCTGCGACCGCACGCAGGCTGCTGCTCCGCGTGCAGAACCGCAACTATGCCTTGCCTGCCGCGGTCGCGGCCGCTCCCGCCCCGGTCGCCGTTGCGATGGCGCCAACCTGCCCGTGCTCGACGCCGTCGACACCGGCCACACCGGTCAGGCCAATCGTTGCTCCGGTCATCAAGAAGCGCGTCGACGACACGCCGCCGAAGCGCAAAGTGGTCGACACGCCACCCAGGCAGCGCCGGCCGCCGCCTGATGAAGTGATCTACGAGCGCGCGCCGCCCCCCGGCCCGCCGCCGGAAGCCGTCGGTGTCGGAATAGGCATCGGAATTGGCATGGGCATGGGCGGCCGAGGCGGCAACTACGGCGGCCCGGGACGCGGCGACGGCTATCGCAGCCGTTACTGAGACCGCTCGCGTGGCAGCCGGACGCGGACACGCGTGCCGCCACCGGGACGATCCTCGATGGCGACCGTGCCGCCGTTGCTTTCGACAACTTGCCTCACGATTGTGAGTCCCAATCCTGCGCCGCCGCTGTCGCGGCTGCGCGAGGTCTCCCGCCGATAGAATGGATCGAAGACGCGGGTGCGTTCGTCGACCGGGATTCCCGGCCCGCGGTCCTCGACCAGGAGTTCGATCACACCGGTCTCGGCATGCAAGGAGATGTCCGCGGCGCCGCCATAGAGGATGGCGTTGTTGACCAGATTGGCAACGACCCGAGCCATGCCCGCAGCCGAGCCGCGGATGAGGAGAGCCGGATCTTCGCAGGTGAGCGTCACCGCTGCGCAGGCGCCCCTGCGCGCTTCGTACTCGGTCCGCGCGACACGAGCTAGATCGACGGTCTCCGCTGACGGGCCCGCGAACGAGGCGCGGACAAAGGCGAGCGCATCATCCATCAGCGATTGCATGTCGTCCAGATCGGCGGTTGCCTTGTCCCGCTGCACGCTTTCGGGCAGCAGCTCGAGACGTAGCCGCAGCCGCGTGACATAGGTGCGCAGATCATGGCTGATCGCGCCGAGCACGAGGGTGCGGCTGCGCAGCAGTTCGGCGATGTTCGCCTGCATGGCGTTGACGGCGCGGATCAGCGCCCGGACGTCGGGAGCACCCCGCTCGCTGACCGGCATGGTCTCCATGGCAGCGCCGAAGCGCTCGATGGCGACGGTCAACTCGGACAGCGGCCTGGTCTCGTGGCGGACCGCGAGCAAGGCCGCCAAAGCGACCACGAAGCCGAGAATTCCGGCCAGCAGGCCGACAGGAATGCCGAGCAGGCGAAGGCTGAGCTCGCCTGCGGTCTCGATCACCAGATAGCCGCCGCCAGCAAGTTCAATGACGGCTTGCAGGCGCGAGGTGACGAGATCACGCAAGCGGGCCACCTGCTGGCCGTCCCTGACGTTGACGAAGGACAATGCGACCAGCCGCTCCGCCGGCACACCGCTCAGCGCGCGCAGCCGTTGCTCCGCGCTGCCCAGGAAACGGCCATGCAACGGGTTCGGCGGCACGTCCTGACGCACGACCGGCTTGAATCGCGCCGTCGTGGCCGCGCGCAGCACCAGGTCACGATCGTCGCGCGGGACCCTGTCGATCGCCTCCGCCAAGGCCGCGACCTGCGCGAACAAAGCGGTAAATCCGGACGGCTCGCCGCGGCCGCGCTGCTCCACGAAATAGATGGCGACCGACAGCAACTGCACGAGAATGATGGCGCCGACGACGATAAGGCCGAGGCGGGCGGCAATGTGAAGCCTGCTCATCCCGCACAGGCTCCGTGCTCAGAGCGAGCGGACGTCAGCACTGAAGAGATAGCCGCCATTGCGCACGGTCCTGATCGAGAGCTCAGCCTTGGGATCCGCGGCGACGAGCTTGCGGCGCAGCCGGCTGACCGACACGTCGATGACGCGGTCGAACGGATCCGCGGTCCGGCCGCGCGTCCAGTCGAGCAACTGGTCGCGTGACAGCACCCGTTTGGGCCGTTCGAGGAAACATGCCAGCAGATCAAACTCCGCTGACGTCAACTCGACGATGCAGTCCTGGTCGTTGGTCAGGCTGCGCCCGTCGAGATCGGCCACCAGCCTGCCGAAAGCAATGCGCCGCGACGGCTGCATCTGCAGCGGGCCGTCCACACGCCGCAAAACGGCCTTGATGCGCGCCAGTAATTCCCGGGGATTGAAGGGCTTCGGCAGATAATCGTCGGCGCCGAGCTCCAGGCCGATGATGCGGTCGACATCGTCGGCCTTGGCCGTCAGCATCAGGATCGGCGTGCGGCCCTTGCTGCGCAGGCGCCGGCAGATCGACAGTCCGTCCTCGCCGGGCAGCATGATGTCAAGCACGATGAGATCCGGGCATGCCTGCGTCAGCGCCCGGTCCATCGCCGCGCCGCTCTCGACGCAAACCGGCGCATAGCCCTCCCGCGCCAGCAGGTCCGCCAGGAGCGCGCGGATCTCGCGGTCGTCCTCCACGATCATGATCGTCCGAGTGTCCATCGCGGCCTCTATCGAGCAACCCGCCGGCGGGAATGTGGCGAGCCCATCACTCGTTACAAAACGTTACATATCCGGCCTCGCCGGCAACATCACGGCAAAAGATCGAGGCGAGATTGGCCCCCATGCGGCGACCGGTCTCGTTCCGGAGCGTCCTCGCAAACGGGAGTATCCGATGAAACCCATTCTGGCTTCGCTATCACTCGCAACGGTGCTGGCCCTCACGAGCGCCTCCGATGCAAACGCCTGGGTTCGCAGCAGCAGCGTCACGACTTGGCGCGGCACCTACTACGGCAGCGCCAGCGGCGGATGCGCCGGCGGTACCTGCTCGCGTTCGGCTTCGGTGACGGGGCCCTATGGCGGCACGATCGCACGCGGCGGCAGCATCACGCGCGTGGGTCCGCATGCATTCGACTACACGCGCACCACCACGGGGCCAAACGGCAATAGCGTGACGCGCAGCGGCACGGTCGTGACCCATCCCTATTACGGATACCGGTACTGACCGTCGCGCCGCGCGACCGTGGAAATCCGGCCCAGGGTCAGAACAGTGGCGCGGACTGCCTTCTCTCCAACCTGAAACATGGATATCTCGAATGCGACGATTGACGATCTTGGCGTCGGCCGCGGCAGCCGCACTGGCCGCAGGTTCGGCCGCGCTAGCCTTCACCCCCAGCCCTCACCCCGCCATGTCCGACGGGCCCACCGAAGTCAGCGGCGGCTGCGGGCCCGGCTGGCACCTGACCGCCAACGGCCTGTGCCGGCGGAACATCATGCCTTATGCCCATCCACCCTATGCCTATGCGGCGCCTCCCTATCCGGGGGCCTGTTGGTGGACCAGCACGCCATTCGGCGCGCGGAGGGTCTGCGCATGGTGAGACCTGTACAGCTGCGGGAGCTGCGACGCGCGATCGCGGCCATCATCGCCGCGTTGGTCGCGGTATCGTCCGCGGGCGCCGCGTCCGCCGAGCAACCGCGACAGGAGGTACGCCAAGCGTGCACCGCGGACATGCGCGCGCTGTGCTCCGGCATCATGCCGGGAGGCGGCCGCGTCAAGCAGTGCATGATCGAGCATTTCAACCAGCTGTCGGATGGCTGCAAGAGCGCGCTGAAACAGGCGCAGGCGTCGAAGCCATAGGGCGCAGTCTCGCGAGAGTGCGCGTGGGGCTCGCAGACGCGATAAGTGCCTGCGAGCCCTGCGGTGTCGCACGATATACAGGCGAGGCCGGCAACCGCATGTTTGCCGACGACCGGCAGCTGTGGTCTGGTCGGCCAACGGAACGCTTCGGGGATTCGCTGCTGATGGCGCAGGACGCTCACACCGCAACATCATGGCCGCTATTCCGCTCGCTCGCTTCCTACTCGCTGCCGGGCGACCTGATGGCGGGGCTGACGCTGGCGGCAATCGCGATTCCCGAGCAGATGGCCACGGCGCGGCTCGGGGGCTTCGCGCCGCAGATCGGCTTCTTCGCCTTCATGGCAGGGTCGCTCGGCTTTGCGATGCTCGGCGGCAACCGCTTCCTGTCCTGCGGCGCCGATTCCACGATCACGCCGATCTTCGCCGGCGGACTGGCGGCGTTGGCCGTCGCCGGCTCGCCTGAGTATCAGGGGCTCGCGATCGCGCTGGCGCTGATGGTCGGCGCAATGATGCTGGCCGGCGGCGCCTTTCGCCTCGGCGGCATCGCCAATCTCTTGTCGGTGCCCGTCATGGTCGGCTTCCTCGCCGGCATCTCCGTCCACATCATCGTATCGCAATTGCCGGGCGTGCTGGGTCTGGAATCGCCGGGCGGACCGACGCTCGATCGCATCGGTGTGCTCGCAAGCGAGCTCGGCCGCAGCAATCCCTTCACGCTGTGCATCGGCTTCGGTGTGCTGGCCGTGGTCTTTCTCTCCGAGAAGGTCAGCGCAAAAATTCCCGGCGCGCTGATCGGGCTCGTCGCAGCGACCCTGGCCACGATCGCCCTCGGCCTCGAGAGCAAGGGCGTCAATGTCGTAGGCCTCGTGCCGGGCACGCTGCCGCGGCCGACCTTCCCCGAGCTTGCGCCGGAGCAATGGGTCCGCCTCGTGCCGCTCGCCTTTGTCATCACCGTCGTGGTGATGGTGCAGACCGCGGCGACGACGCGCTCGTTCCCGTCGGATCCCGACAAGCCGGCCGATGTCGATCGCGATTTCCTCGGCGCGGGCGCCGGCAGCGTGCTGTCGGGCCTGTTCGGCGCGTTTCCGGTCAATGCCAGCCCGCCGCGGACGGGCATTGTCGCCGAGACCGGCGGACAATCGCAGCTCGCGGGCCTCGCCGCGGGGACAATCGTGCTGGCGCTGCTCGCGTTTGGAACGGGGTTGCTGCAGCACGTTCCGGACGCAGCCCTCGGCGGCATCCTGCTGTTCGTCGCGCTGCGCATCATCCGCGTGAAGCAGATCGTCACGATCTATCGCCAATCCCCGAGCGAATTCCTGCTGATCGCCGCCACCGCCGCGCTGATCATCGTGCTGCCGATCCAGCAGGGTGCATTCCTCGGCATCGTGCTGTCGCTGCTGCACGGCATCTGGAGCACGACGCGCGCACGGCTGGTCGAGTTCGAGCGCGTGCCGGGCACCACGATCTGGTGGCCGGCGCATCCGCACATCGCCGGCGAGCGCATCGCCGGCGTCGCCGTGATCGGGCTGCAGGCGCCGCTGTCGTTCCTCAACGCGCCCGGCTTTCGCAGCGACGTGACCAAGGTGCTCGGCGCGACGCCCCCGCAGTTGCTGGTGCTGGAGGCGAGCGGCATGGTCGAGATCGACTTCACCGCCGCGCAGATCCTGCTCGACATGTTCAGGGCGTGCAGCGAACAGGGCGTCACGGTCGCATTGGCCCGGCTGGAATCGGTGCGCGCGCAGGACGCGTTCGAGCGGTTCAAACTGTTCGAGGCGCTGCCCCAGGAGCACGTCTTCCACAGCGTCGACGAGGCCGTGCGCAAGCTGGCGACATAGAGTCATGCGGGTTTTGAGTTGAACCGACATGCCGCGGTCTCGGTGCACCTCGCCCGCTTGCGGGAGAGGTCGGCGCGTCCCGGGCGATGCGAAGCATCGTCCCGCGCACCGGGTGAGGGTTCTTTCCTCTAGGGGATTGCCCCGTTGCGGAGATACCCTCTCCCCAGCCCTCCCCCGCAAGCGGGGGAGGGAGCGAACCGCCTTCACTGCGCCAATGTCGGGTGATCGCGCTGGATCGTTTCGCGGATCCAGCTGGCATGGATCGCGCGAAACAGGATCTGCGCCGTCTTGAGGTCGTTCGCTGTCATGCAGAGATCGACGATGCGACGGACTGCGTCATCGCGCATCAGTCCATCCAAGATCTTCATCGCGATTTCCATTGCGACCTTGGCCGCGCGCTCGTAGCGCTCGCTGTCGCGCTTATCGTTGCGCGCGGACCCTGCCGCACTCGCCGCAGCGGCCTCACAGATCGCACGGATGCGCTCGGCGGCCTCGATGTCGCCGAGCGGCCGTTCGATCGCTTCGTCCCAGATGTCCTGGCGCGTCTTGCGCGCGAACCACTGCATTGCCTGCTCCGTGGTGAGGGAGCGAGCATAAACGGCGGCCACGCCGCGCGCTACGCCTCCGGTACGATCTTCCCGGGATTGAAGATGTTCTGCGGATCGAGCGCCTTTTTCAGCGCCCGCATCGCGTCGATCGCCTCGGGGCCGAGTTCCGCCTTGAGGTATTTCTGCTTGCCCTGGCCGATGCCGTGCTCGCCGGTGCAGGTGCCGTCCATCGCCTGCGCGCGCTCGACCAGCCGATGCATGAACTCCTCGCCGCGCGCCATCTCGTCGGCATCGTTGGTGTCGCAGACCAGCGAGCAGTGGAAATTGCCGTCGCCGACATGACCGACGATCGGCGACAACAGGTTGAGGCGCTTGCGATCTTCCTCGGTCTCGCTGACGCATTCGGCAAGCCGCGAGATCGGCACGCAGACGTCGGTCGCGACCACGCCGATGCTATCACCGGGCCGCAGCGCCTTCACCGACCAATAAGCGTCGTGCCGCGCCTGCCACAGTTTTGTGCGATCTTCCGGCTTGGTGGTCCAGGAGAAATCGCCGCCGCCGCAGTCCTTTGCGATCTCGCCGAAGGCCTTGGACTGCTCGGCGACCTCGATCTCGCTGCCGTGGAATTCCATCAGCAGGAGCGGCGTTTCCGGCAGCGTCAGCTTCGAATAGGCGTTGCAGGCCCGCACCTGCGCAGCGTTGAGCAGTTCGATGCGCGCCACGGGAATGCCGGTCTGGATCGCCAGGATCACGGCCTGACACGCCCCATGCACGGTCTCGAACGACACCGCGCCGGCCGCGATCGTATCGGGGATGCCGCGCAGGCGGATGGTCAGTTCCGAGATGATGCCGAGCGTGCCCTCGGCGCCGACGAACAGATGCGTCAGGTCGTAGCCGGCGGATGATTTCTTCGCACGCGTGCCGGTCGTGATGATCTCGCCGTCGCCGCGGACCACTTTCAGCGCCAGCACACTGTCACGCATGGTGCCGTAGCGCACCGCGTTGGTGCCGGAGGCGCGGGTCGAGGCCATGCCACCGAGGGAGGCGTCCGCGCCGGGGTCGATCGGGAAGAACAGGCCCTGGTCGCGCAGATGCTCGTTGAGCGCCTTGCGGGTGACCCCGGGCTGGATCACGCAGTCGAGATCCTCGGAATGCACCGCGAGCACCTTGTTCATGTCGCGCAGGTCGATGCAGATGCCGCCCGCGGGTGCGTTGACCTGGCCCTCGAGCGAGGTGCCGGTGCCGAAGGCGATGACGGGCACGCCGTTTTTCGCGCAGATCCGCACCACGTCCTGGATGTCGGCGGTCTCCTGCGCCATCACCACGCCGTCCGGCGGCTGGTTGACGATCCATGTGGTGGTATGGCCGTGCTGCTCGCGGACGGCCTGCGAGGTGATGAGGCGGTTGCCGAACCGCGCGGCAAGCTGCTCCAGCGCGCTCGCGAGGGCTTTCGGCGCCGGCCGCGGCGGATTATTGGTGATGGTCGTACCCACGGATAGTCCTCCCGACGAGACGAACCGTGGCAAAGGACATCTCACCGGTCAAGTCAAGCGACCGGGCGCATAGCTGGGGAAGGATACATGCCGGACACTGCCGCCACAGCGACCAACGCCGTGCCATTCAGCGCCTCGATCATGCAGATCGAGCCGCAATGGATCGACTACAACGGCCACCTCAACATGGCCTATTACAACGTGATGTTCGACCGCGCGGTCGACCAGATGTGGCTGACGCTCGGGATCGGGCCGGGCTACATGAAGGAGCGGGGCGGCTCGACCTTCACCGCCGAATGCCACGTGCGGTATTTGCGCGAAATCCACCTCGGCGATCCCGTGCAGGTCTCGGTCTGGCTGCTGGAGGCCGACGACAGGCGCCTCCACACGTTCCAGGAGCTGCGACACGCCACCGAGGGGTGGGTGTCCGCCACGTCGGAGAACATGTCGCTGCATATCGACATGGGCTCACGAAAGGTGGCGGCTTTTCCGCCAGACATAAGCGAGCGCATCGCGGCGGTGGTCAAAGCTCATAGCGTCGTGCCGCGGCCCGAGGGGATCGGTCGGAACGTGGCGATGCCCTCGAAGCGGTAACGGCTTTAACTCCTCATCCTGAGAGCCTGACTCAAAAAGCGTAGACGTCTTCAAGGTCTGGCCAAGCGGCGAGTTAAGAGCCTCAGATGGGCAGCGAGTAGCCAGGCGAGCTCG
>NZ_PYFX01000017.1 GCF_003020115.1 Bradyrhizobium sp. MOS002 | reverse complement strand
CCGACGACCCGAGCGCTACCAGCAGAGCACGCCGATCAAAGGGGTCCCTTTTGGATGCCGCCAGGGGGTCCCAGTCGAACGCCGATTGACATACTACGCTCGAAACCGGCTGCGTACGCGAGAATCGCCGCCACAGCAGCGCAGCGCCAAGCGCCGTTCCGTGCGGTGATTGACTCACCCCGACGCGCTGCGAGGGTCGCAAGGTCGCAATGCACCGGGCGAAGGGCAGGTTTGCGGCAAAGCCACCATCGATGACTATGCGTTTTGAGCTCTTGAGCGCATCCAGACAGCGGTTTGCGCTGAATGCTGCGTAGAGCACCGCCAATGCCTGCCATTCGGCAGCCGTTTCGGGGGGCGGCCCGATGACCCGTCCGCGGCCAGCAGCGCCCGGAAACAGTCCATCATCGCCGACGAATGAGGGGAGCGCCAAGGTCCCCTCGACAACAGGATGGGCAATGCGGCAAGGACGGCTGCATCAGAAGCACAACTTTTCCCGCGTATCAGGTCGTATTCGCGGCCGGCCGCGATCAATGTTGAAGGTGCATTCTCGCCATCGACATCGATATTGAGAACCATCGCGCGCGCGCAATCGAGTTGGTCCAGGGGGAGGCCGCGCTGAAAGCTAATCATCCAGGTACCGGTCGATAGGATCGAGGCATCGGCCATGCCGGCAGCCTTGTAGCGAAACAAGTTGGCATTGGAATCATGCACGCCGCAGAGGATCTCGGTCGATTGCGCCAGGCCGGTGCGCCTCGCTACGGGCTCCGAAACCGTCCCTAGCACCGCGCCGGCAGCGACGCTTACGGGCAGCAGATGGCTCCAACCGCGCTTGCGCATAAGAGAGGAAGGCTGATGGTGGACGAGGTCCCAGATATGGCTCTGAGCCGCGAGCTGCGAGATTTCACTGGCCGCACGTCCGCGAAGCCGCAAGGCGAAAAACTGCGCCGTGGTCAAATAGGTTTTCGCGCGGGCGAATTCGAGGGGATACGCGCTTTCCTGCCACAGCAGCTGCTTTCCGAGCCGCATCGCGCCTCCGGTTCCGCAAAACACCTCATCGTAACCGGGCGCGATCCGGGCATAGGCTTCATCGATTTCGGGCGGACAGACGGCATCGTAGTCCATCATCGGCAGCACTGGCGCATCGCCATGGACGAGAACCGCACCGCATCCATGCGCAGCCACGATCACGGCGCCAATGGTATGGCGTTGAGACACGATGGCAAGGGTATCGAGAAACCATTCCTCTACCCCGGCAAGATCATAGGCGAGGTAGGGGCCCTGAGTCATCGGCACGTTCGGAATCGCATGTGTTTCGAGGGGCCGCCCGTCGTCACTCGCCACCAACAGCTTGAGACTGGTCTTGCCAATGTCGAGAACCGCGATAGTGGGCGAGCCGGTCGAACTCATCATCGCTGGCTACCGCGGCGCTTTGCCGGCGAAATTAGGAACCGCCGCAACGGCAATTAAGATTCCACCCCAGATCGCCAACGTGAGGAATTGGCTGAGGTTCAGAAGGTTGAATGCCGAGGAGATAACCTGAAGGATGATCAGTGCAAGCAATAGCCCGCCAACCTTGCCAAAACCACCAAACGGATCGATGCCGCCGAGGACGGCCGCAAGAATGGTGACGAGCAGATAGCTCTCGCCGTATGCCGCGTTGGCCGAGTTGAAACGCGCCAACATGACCACCGCTGCCACGCCCGCGAGCAGGCTGGAAAACACATAGAGTTTGAGGAGGACAGCGCGGGTATTGATGCCGGAGTAGCGGGTCGCCTTCTCGTTGGAGCCGATCATGTAAACCTTGGCTCCGAACGGTGTCGCGTTCAGCATGAGCGCGACGGGCAAGGCGCAGAACGCAAGTACGATCAGAGCAAAGGGTACCCCGAAAACCGTTCCGTTGCCGATAAACACAATCGGCTCCGGGAATCCGGAGATGACGTTACCGCGCGACAGGCCGATCGCGAGGCCCTTGCAGAGCGTCATCGTGCCGAGCGTGGCCAGGATCGGCGAAACGCCAAGATAGGCGATGACAAAACCATTGAGGAGGCCGACCAATGCAGCCACTGCAAATCCTGCAGCGATCGCAAACACCTGAATGCCGACCCAGGCAAGGCCCTGACTCTCCGGGATGTAGCGGGTCAGGAGGAACGCGATGGTCAGTCCGGACAGATTGGCGGTCGCGATGATGGAAAGGTTGAGGCCACCAGATAGCAACGCCAGCATCATCGCGAGCGAGAGGATCCCAAGTTCGGGCATCTGGAAAGCCATGGATTGCAGCGTGTTGACCGAGAAGAACCGGTCGCCGATCGCGATCGCGAACACGACCCAGAGCGCGAACAACAGCAGGATGAGGGTGGCGACCGTGCCGCTGCCGGCGAGGCCGACGATGCGCCGGCGAAGTGAGAGGGCGGGTACATTGCTCATCGGGATGCGCTCTGGCTTCGCCGCTCGCGCTGCGACCAGGCGGTCGCAGAGACCGAAATGAGAATAACCAAGCCGACGAAGAACGGCGACCAATAGGACGAAACGCCCAGCAAAATGATTCCATTTTGGAGTACCGCGAGCAGTGTCAAGCCCAGAAACGTGCCGAAGACGCTGCCGACGCCGCCCATCAAGCTGGCGCCGCCGAGCACGACGGCAGCGACCACATCCAGTTCCTTGCCCACCAGCACCGTCGGGGCAACGGACTGCGCGAGTTGTGCCTGAATCAGGGACGCGATTCCGGCCATGACACCCATGTAGCAATAGACCAGTATATTGAGGCCGAAAACGTGGAAGCCGAGCCGCTGTGCGGCGTCGGTATTGCCTCCCATGGCGTAGATTTGGCGGCCGATATTGGTTCGGTTCAGCAGGAGCCAAGTGACGAGAAATGCTAGCGCGAGCGCGAGGATCTGCAAGTTGACACCGTACGAGCTATCCTTGCCCCATTCGAACTCGAACCAGAATATTCCGGTCGCAAACCAGTCGGGCAACGAATAGATGTATTTGCCGCCGGTGAAGAAGATCAGAAGCCCATAGAAGATGTTCAGCGTCGCGACCGAAACGATGATCGATGGTATTCGAAGTTTCTGGATGAAAATCGCGTTGAGGGCACCGAGCGCACCGCCAATTCCAATCGCGATGGCGAAGACGCCGATCCAGTTCGCCCCGTAAGCATTGGCAAGCGAAAGTGTGACATATTGCGCCACTGACGCGGTCGCGGTGAATGAGATGTCGATTCCGCCGGCGATCAGCACGACCAGCAGCCCGAGCGCCAGGATGCCGACAAATGCATAGGAGGTCAGCAAGTCAAACAGATTCTGCATGGTCAGGAATTGGGCGTTAGCGAAGCCCAAGCTGGCGCAGAGCCCGAGGATGACTATCAGCAGCCAGAACTCATGGCTGCGACGAAACCTGCCGAATGATGCGATATGCGATTCAGGCATTGACGGCCTGCCGAAGCGCATCTTCGGAAGTGGCTGTGGCAGCCACGTCGGTTGTCAAACGACCTTCCCGCATCACCAGGACGCGATGACTATGATAAAGGACCTCAGGAATTTCGTCCGATATCATCAAGACCGCGACGCCGTCGCGGGCCAACCGCCGGATGATTTCATAAATGCCGTCCTTGGCGCTGATGTCGACGCCCACCGTGGGGCTATCGAGGATAAGCACCCGGGGATTGGTCGCCATCCATTTGGCGAGCACGACCCGCTGCTGATTGCCCCCGGAGAGCGTCTTCACCGGGTTGGCCGGATGGGCGACCTTGATCCCGAGTTCAGCAACCCACCGAGCGACATGGGTCTGTCGCGCGCGTGCGGCAATCAAGCCGAACGCGCTAGCCAGACGATCCAGCACCGTAAGCGTGACGTTCGCCGTGACGGACTGATTCAGGATGAGACCAAGCGTAAGCCTATCCTCGGATACGTAGGCGATCCCTCGATCGATCGCCTCTGCATTTGTACGCAGCGCGATCGGCCGTCCGTCAAGTGCGATGGTGCCGCGATCGGGCGGCTTCATGCCGAACAGGGATAGCGCCAATTCGGTTCGCCCTGAGCCGAGCAGGCCGGTGAGACCCACCACTTCCCCTGCGCGCAACTGCAAGCTTACATCCTCATATTCACCCTGGCGGCCCAGGCCCTTTACTTCCAGCACGACCGGGCCAGTGGCAAGCTCAGGCGCCTGTACCTGATACTCGAAGGACTTACCCGTCATCAGGTGGCTGAGTTTCCGCCCGTCGATTACGTCTGCAGCAAAAGTACCGACTTTGGCGCCATCCCGCAGTACCGTTACGCGTTCGGCGATTTCAAGCACCTCGTCGAGACGGTGACTGACGAAAACGACGCAGATGCCAGCACGCTTCAGCTCGCTTACAAGCGCGATCAGGGCGTTCACCTCGTGGCGAGTCAACGATGCCGTCGGCTCATCCATAATCAGGAGTTTGGCATCCGCAGCCAAGGCGCGGCAGATCGCGACCAACTGGCGTCCGGCAATGCTGAGCTCAGACACTTTCGCGTCCGGGTCGAACTCAACGCCGATCTTTGCCATTGTGGCCTTAGCGATGGCGCGCATTGAGGCCTAGTTCACCGAATGGAGACCGCCAAGATGGTGCGCCATCGCGATATTCTCGGCGACGGTGAGGTTGGGGAATAGCGAAAGATCCTGGTAGATGACCTGAATGCCGCAATGCGTGGAGTAGACCGGGTTTAGTTTGGGAAATTCCTTGCCGGAAATTATGATCCGGCCGCCGGGCTCCGCCGCCTCTACGCCCGAAATGATCTTGATCAGGGTCGACTTGCCGGAGCCGTTTTCACCCACCAGGCAGTGCACCTCCCCGACTTCCAGAGCGAGATCGACGCCGCGGAGCGCGTGCACGCCGCCGAAGCGCTTCGATATGCCGGACATCTCCAGGAAAGTTGCCAAAGGTTCGCCTGCAATGGACCGTTGGATCGTGCGATCACTCGAGTGGTACCGCATTCCCGACCGGAATGCCGGGAATGCAGCGCGATGAGGCGGCTGAACCGGCTTCGGGCTAGAGCCCTCCGGCAATCAGTCCGTCGATCGTTTCCTTGTTGATGCGCATGATCTTGTCCACCTTGATCTGCTTTCCTGCAACTTCGACGGCCGCCTTGCCAAGGCCGGGTACATCGACGCCATCCGTGATGGGCTTGCCATCGAGCACGAGTTTGGCCACCGCGACCATCGCGTAACCCGCATCGGTGGGATTCCACAGAAATCCTTCGCGGATCGTATCATCCGCGATAAGCGACTTCGCCTGGCTTGGCAGCACGGTGCCGACAACGGCGATCTTCTTGCCAAGACGTTGCTGACGCACAGCATTTCCGGCCCCGATTGGTCCATTCGAGCCGAAGCCGAGAATACCACGCAGGTTGGGATAGGCCTTGATCACGTCGAGCGTCGTGCGCTGGCTGGTGTCGATCTCGTCGGCCCCTGGGAAGCGGTCAGCGACGAGCTTCATTTTCGGAAAATTCTTCTGCTGGTAGGCAATCGCGGCATTGGCCCATTTGTTGTGAAGCGGCGTCGTAAGAGTCCCGACATAGACTACATAATCACCTTCGCCGCCCATGTCCTTGGCGAGACGTTCCATCTGCACCTCGCCGAAGCGAACGGGTCGATCAATTCCACATTCCAGTCACGGCCTTCCTGTTCCGGACCCTCATGCGTAATGACCTTGATTCCGGCGGCTTGGGCGCGCTTCAGCACGGGCTCGCAGACTTTTACATCAAGGGGCACTAAGCCGATCACGTTGACCTTCTTGGCAATCAGATCCTCAAGGAGCTTTACTTGCTGTGCCGGATCGACGTTCGCCGGGCCAACCATGGTGGCATTAATGCTGAAATCCTTCGCACCCTTCTGGATTCCCTTTTCAAGTGCGTTGAACCACGGAATTCCCGCGATCTTCACGACCGTGACCATTTCCTTTTGGGCTTGCGCAAAGGCAAAGCCCGGAATACCGGCACTGGCCAACGCGGCCGTGCCGCCGATCAGCTTGAGCGTCTGGCGTCTGTCCATTGTTCCCTCCCAGGAAATTATCTTGGATTCCGCACCCCTGACCTGGCAGTCGCTGGGTGGGGCCGTCGACCCTGTTCTTGCTGGAGGCAGAAAGTTATTGCCTGTCCAACCGCAGGACCTTGAAGCAGATTAGAGACTGGCGCTCCAGAACGTGTCAAGCAAGTGACATGCTCGCCAGCCACCATCGCAGTGCGATACCTAGTCTGGTCTTCAAGCTGCTGAGTGAGCTGCAGCGATCGATCAGCCTCCCTACAGCCATCACTTCAGCGAAGGAACGCCCACGCCATCCCGCCGGACGAAAGCAAACAGTCCCGGACCTGGCTTCAGAACCCACCAGGTCGGCTGCGCACAGCGATTCACACTTTTCACTGATCTCTGAGTGTCATTTTTTCGTCACCGTGTGGGGGCGCGCGCGAAGGGCCGGCATGGCGAGCTTCGCCGTTGCCAATCAATTGCCGGCCACGACTATCTGACTGTCATCGTTACGTTTTTAGCTTCCCGTAATCGTCATCGTCCGACCGTTCGTTCACATCATTATTCGCTCGGGCGCCTGCTTGTCAGCATCGCGGGTCGCATGCCATCCTAACCCCGCGCGCGCAGGGGAAGGGCAATTCCCGCCATTGGCTATGCGCCGCGTTAGGGCGACGTCCATGACGCTTGATCTAAGGTCAAGAAAGCACTGCCGCGAAGAAGATTTCGACATGACGCAGCATTTCGAATCCGCTGCTTGGCGGATACTCCGATTGAGCTCTGCTGAGAACATCGCGGCTCGCATTGGGGAAGGCCTCGCACCTTTGCGGTCAGCCAATGAGCTTGCTGACGAGGCAGGGTGCAGCAGACGCAATGTTCGAAAGGCTGTCCGAAAGCTCGTCGGTGCCGAATTGGTATCTTACCACGACAAGACAGGCTGAAGCAGCTGATAGATGAGAACGGGCTTGACGCCCCATCTTATACAGTGAGCACCATGAAGGCGACGGGCAGACGCTGTTCGAGGCGGCCAGCAAGCTGAATTGCGAGGGCATCGTCTCCAAGCGGGTTGATGCGCCGTACCGGTCGGAGCGCGTCGAGGCGTGGCAGAAGATCAAGACGGTGCAGCGCGAAAAGTCCACAGTGGTTGCGCTCGTCAAGGACCCCACCGGCGTCGCCGCGCTCTACCTTGGCAAGCAGGAAGGGAACGAGCTGCGCTACATGGGCAAGGTCTGGGCTGAAGCCGGACGAAATCGCCGGAGATCCGCAAGGCGCTTGGTACGATCGTAACCCCGAAGCAAAAAATCAAGAAGCGCATAAAGAAGCCGAGGGCCACCTGGGTCGAGCCGAAGTTTTACCGAAACCATCGCACACGTTGTCGGGTGGGGCAAAACGCTCGGCTGCATCCCCAGTTGCATCACCGTCAATCTGCCTGCTCCAGGGCACATCCACCGCGGCACTGGCAAGCACGGCGCCAAACACACGGTGTTCGCACTGGCGAGCTGCACGGCCGCATCACGCCACGTGCAAAGGAAGTATCCCGCCTGGTCGCCTATGCCGACAACGCCAAGGTGACCACATCTTTGGGGCGAGCGCTGGTCCAAGCTCGTGGCCAACGTCATGGGAAATGGACGCTCTACCTGCACTGGCCTGTCTGGGCGAGCCATGCTGCAGAGCGATTCGATCCGCCGCTTCTCGACCCGCCTCGGGAGCGAGGCAATTCGTGAGGGCCAGGCGCTGGGCTATCAGCTGGAGGAGGTCCTGCATTTGCCGGCCGAGACCATCGCGGGCCTGGCGAGGGCGACGAAGCGTGATGCACGTCCGCGACCAGCAGCGCTTTTCGGATTCCAAATACACTTCCTCCGAGCAGCCCCTCGATGTCCCAAGACATGCAGAAGGGCCGTCGCACCGAAATCGAACCCCTCAATGGCTTCGTCGTGGATGATCCGAAGCACATCACGGAGCTGCGATTGAATCGAGCGGCACCCTTACAGTCTCTCCCGCCACTTCCTGGAAGACGCCGCGTTTACTTGCGAGCGCAGGCCGGATTGCCGCGCCCACAAGATAACGCATGTCTGCGGCCAAAGTCGCGGTCGCTCCAATTAGACATCGACCGGAAAATTGAATCTTGCGGCCGCTGCAATTCTTCTCATGGTACGTCGAAACGGCAGGTCCGAGAAATGGAGTCTCCGCAAATCGACGTTGATTGCTTCTGGACCGGCTCGGTCTTTGAAGGTGTGCATTCCAGATTTGAAGGCGACCCCCGGCAGTGAGCTGCATTGAGCAGAGAAGGCGAGCTTGAGGGCACTGACCGGGACGGTTATATTAATCCCAATTCACTTTGACGCAGCGCACTTTCACCTTTACGGCGCTGACGGTATACCTAGCCTTATGTTTGTGGGGTGGGCGTAATGAGCGAGTGCGGCAATGTCCAATGAACCGGTTGAGCTAGACGCGCTGGTTGTTGGTGCGGGCTTTGCGGGCCTCTACCAGCTGTTTCGGCTTCGGGATGACCTTGGCTTGAAAGTCAAGGCCGTAGAAGCGGCTCAGGGTGTTGGGGGCACGTGGTTCTGGAATCGCTACCCAGGAGCTCGGTGCGACTCTGAAAGCCATGTCTATTGGTATACGTTTTCCCTGGATTTGATGCGACAATGGGAGTGGTCTGAACGCTATCCGGGCCAAGCAGAAATTCTGCGTTATCTGAATTTTGTTGCCGACAAGCTCGACCTGAAACGCGACATTCAATTTGGTACCCGGGTTGCGTCGGCGCATTACGACGAAGCGAGGAATCGCTGGCACATCCGTGCAGAAACGGGCGAGACCTTCATTGCGAAGTTTCTCATTACCGCGGTCGGCTGCCTCTCCACTGCCAACGTGCCCGACATTCTGGGACTGAAGACCTTCAGGGGTGAGTGGTACCATACAGGGCAGTGGCCGCACGAAGGCGTCGAGTTTGCGGGCAAGCGAGTGGGGATGATCGGCACCGGATCGACCGCCATCCAGGCGGCGCCGGTGATCGCCGATCAAGCCAAGCATCTGACCGTATTTCAGCGTACCGCGAACTATTCAGTACCAGCACGCAACGTCCCATTGACGGCGGACTTCAAGCAATATGTCAAAAACAGCGCCAGCGAAATACGCGCGACTACGCATCAAACCTATAACGGCATGGGCTTCAGGGTTGCGGAACGCAAAGCGGTCGACACGCCGCCCGAGGAGCGCGAGAGGATTTATGACGAGGCCTGGGAGCGTGGCGGGCTGCAGTTCCGCGCATCCTTTGAGGACATGCTCGTTTCTAAGGAAGCAAACGACACCGCTGCCGACTTCATAAAAAGGAAGATCCGTTCGATTGTGAAGGATCCCAAGACCGCGGCGGTCCTCGCTGACATTGATCATCCGTATGCGGCCAAGCGCCCGCCGATCGATACCGACTATTTTGAGACCTACAATCGGCCGAATGTCATGCTCGTGGACGTCAAAGCTGCGCCAATCCGGCAGATCTCCGAGATTGGAATTCGCACGGATCAGGCCGAGTACCCCCTAGACATCATAGTTTTTGCGACAGGGTTCGATGCGTTGACGGGACCGCTGCTCAAGATGGATATTCGCGGGCGGGGCGGGATCGCACTCAAGGATGTCTGGGAGGCAGGACCACGCAATTATCTAGGTTTGCAGGTCGCTGGTTTTCCAAACCTCTTCACCATCACGGGGCCCGGCAGTCCATCGGTTCTGTGCAACATGCCCGTAGCCATAGAGCAACATGTCGACTGGATCACCGATTGCATCGCTCATATGCGGACCAACGGGCTGGAGCGGATCGAGGCACGAGCCGACGCCGTCGAGAAATGGGTAAGCGAAGTCAACGAGGCTGCTGCCCGAACACTACTGCCGCAGGCAAAGCATTCCTGGTACCTCGGGGCGAATATTCCAGGCAAGCCGCAGGTGTTCATGCCCTATGCGGGCGGCTTGGTCCGTTATCGCGAGATCTGTCAGGACGTCGTCACCCGCGGCTACGAAGGTTTCGCTCTGTCATAGTCGTTCGCAACGAGTTCGGCCCGTCTTCCTCGGCGATGGTCCGGTCGTTGACCTGAACCGTGCCTAGCGGAGCTGCAAGCGCCTATCCTTCCGAGGCCACCGCCGCTCACGGCGCGTGCCCCAGAAAGTCGCCAGCTGCAGGTGGAAAATCCTGGGGTGATGCGGTGGACAAGGTTGACGCCAAAGCCGATGTTCTCCGAAGTCGCGATGTGCGGAGCACAAGCCTGCGCAGGTTGAGCTCCAGCATTGTCTGCGAGGACCATTATCGGGCGTCGTGATTTTGACTAACACGTCCGAGTCTGACCCGAAAGGCCACATGCGCAGTCCGACACCGTTCTCGTCAGAGACAAGGCGCAAAAATGCCCCGTCAAGTCCGGGGCTAGAGTTTGCTTTGGAGGTCGTCTCTTTTGTCCGCCCTCGAAATTCAGAGATTCAAGCTCATCGCTTCCGGGTAATAGTGGAAGCCCTCCGATGTCTTGGCGATATGGCCGTAACCTGGCCAAGCAAAATGATAGGACATCACAGGAATCTTATTTGCAGCAATCATATCCAGCAATTTGACCCGGCTTTCAGCTGCCTGCTGCGGATCGGTGTCGTACGAGAACTGCATCCGTGGTTTTTCAAGCAGCAGTATCGGATGGTGAGTAAGATCACCGAGGAAGGTGAACGATTTCCCTGCCGACGAGACCATGAAGATTGTGTGACCTACGGTGTGGCCAGGAGCTGCCATGGCCTGCACGCCGGGAAGGAATTCCTGACCGTCCTTGAAGAACAGGGCGATCTCGTACCGGCAGTAAGTTCTTGCGTGCATGAACGACAAAGTCCTTCAATGGACTGCCAAGCTTGCCTGCATCGGTCCAGAAATCGAAATCGCTCTGAGCTATGTAGTACTGTGCGTTAGGGAATAATGGCTTACCGTCCCCGTCCACAATGCCGCCGATATGATCGATGTGCGCGTGTGATAAGACCACGGCGTCGATGTCGGCTGGTTTAATGCCAGCCTCTGCCATACTCTTCTGCTGACGGCCGGTGGTCGGTCCGAAGGCCTTTGGACGTTCCCATGCCAGTGTCGAACAGAACTAGCCTATCACCCATATTCACGATTGGCGAATTCTGCTCCAGCACCACATTTTCTGGTGAGAGGAAATTGTCGCTCAGCATCTTCTTCACTTCTTCATCAGGCACGCCGATGAAGGTCCCTTTCGGAGGACCGAGTGGCAGCGGACCGTCAGAAACGACCGTCACTTCGGCGTCTCCAAGACCGAAGCGATAGAAATAAGCTGGCTGCGTCCCAAGCTTGGGTGCTCGCGCAAAAGCGTTATTGCCCAGCGGTCGATGCGCCTAATCCTGCGCCGAGGGCGAGTAAGGAGCGTCGCGAAAGGTCGAATGTCATGTTTCCTCGTTTTGTTACTATGAAGTAACATAGCAGGATGCGCTCGTTCCCGAAGGCTGGCAAGGGGCGTCCGCCTTGTGCGAGCGAGCCGTCCGTACTCTCGCTCGTCGGCTCGAAATGGCCCGCGTACTGCCGTAGATCGTTCCTGGTGAGCGGAGCTGCGTCACATATCATTTGCGTCTGGGTTCTCCCGGGTCGCCATCTGTCCGCAGCTAGGTTGGAAGGGAAATGACCCGCGCTGGATGAGCTCGACGTGAGGGACCGCGAGTAGACGTCCTTCCTTCGCGCTAAACACCTCGGGCGACAGGCGCCGTGCGCTCATCTTGCGATCGCTATGTCGTCGTTCATTCCCGAACCGGATCCGCTTCGCGAAAGTCCATGCGATGAGCGGAATGGGCAGGGTGGATAGCGCGGCACCAGCGCATCGCGGGACGATCCCGTGACGTATATTGAGCAGCAAGGCGGCGCCCAACTCTACCGGAAGGTACAATGCCCATACCGAGGCTCCGGCCCTCGCTCCACCTTTATGTCGCTTGATCAGCATGGCCTCGCCGATCTACAGTCGGGGCACAACACGACTGGTTGGTTCAACAGCCGGATCACAGGGAGGTGCAGTTCGATGAGCGGACCCGTCACGCGTCGCACGCTTTTGGCCGGTGGCACGGCTACTTTGGTGGCCGCCCCATGGGTAGCCAGGGCACAGGCAAATACTCTCCGCATAGGCATGCAAAGCATCCTATCGGGACCCATCGCGCTGCTCGGCACCTCTTCGCGCAACTCGCTCCTAATCGAGCAAGATCGCATCAATGCCGCTGGCGGCTTCCTGGGCCGGCAAATCGAGTTCGTATTCCGGGATTCCAAAGGCCAGCCGCAGGAAGCCGCGCGCGTCGCACGTGAACTGGTGAACACTGCAGGCTGCGAGCTGCTGGTCGATGCGGAAGCGTCGTCCGCCTCATTCGCGGTGCAGGAGGTTATGCGCGACCTCAATGTGGCCTGCATTCACACCAACAGCGAGACGTCATCGCTCACCGCAGATCCGAAGATCCGGGTGCCCACCGCATTTCGCGTGGCGCGTCAGGGCGTGCACGATGCTGTCGCCGGCAGCCTCTACCTCGCCGACTTCGCCAATGCCAAGAAAATCAACAAATGGGCGACTTGCTCACCGGACTACGCCTATGGTCGCGACACGACGGCGCAGTATCTGCAGTTCTTCAAGAAGTTCAAACCGGATGTCGAGGTCGTAACCGAGGCCTGGCCCAAACTCGGCCAGCCGGACTTCACCGAAGTGATTACCAAGCTTATCCAGGCCAAGCCGCAGGCGCTGTTCACACTGCTGTATGCCGGCGATCTCTCGGCGTTCGTGAACCAGGGGAATGTCTATGCTCTGTTCGGGCAGATGACCGTCGCAACTCCGAACGTCGACTATCCAGTGCTGGCTGCGATCAAAAATCTGCCCGCGGGCATCCAGTCGGCCACGCGCTATCTTGAGACATTCCCGGACACGCCGGCGAACAAGGAATGGGGTCAGGCGTACTTCAAAAGGTGGAACGAACGGCCGACTAATTGGTCCTGGCAGAATTCGGTCGCCATGCACTTCTATGAGGCGGCCATCAAGAAGGCCAATTCTCTGGACGGCAAGGCGATAGCGGCTGCCCTGACGGGACTGAAGATCAATTCGCCCTTTGGCGCCGACGGCACCATCACCATGCGGGACGATCACACCACGATCGGCTATGCGATCGGGTGGGG
This sequence comes from Bradyrhizobium sp. MOS002, assembly GCF_003020115.1. GTDB lineage: Bacteria > Pseudomonadota > Alphaproteobacteria > Rhizobiales > Xanthobacteraceae > Bradyrhizobium. Next base: position 105,084 of record NZ_PYFX01000017.1, on the reverse strand, counting down.
ACAGACCATTCCGAAGGATCCGTTCATCACCGACATCAAACCCGCCGATTGGGGCAAGATCATCGAACTTGAGACGGAGTGGAAGAAGCAGCAGAATTATAGCTGACGATCGATGGACTTCAACGCGCTCGGCGCATGTTTCACGACCCCCGCCTGTGTGGTGACGCAGGCCACCAGCGGCCTGATCGTGGGCATGCTGTTGTTCCTGGTGGCTGCCGGCTTGACGCTGATCTTCGGCGTTCTCAAGATCGTCAACTTCGCCCACGGCACCTTCTACATGCTGGGCGGCTATGTAGCTTACAGCGCATATGTCGCGACGGATAGTTACGCGCTCGCCGTGTTGGCGGGTGCGGTGGCCATGGCCTTGTTCGGCGTGCTCTTCGAACGCGTGCTGATGAGCAGGGTCTACGGCAGCAACGTGCTTATGCAGCTTCTGGTGTGCTACGCGGTGGTGCTGATCTTCGACGACATCGTCAAGATTGTCTGGGGTCCCGAGTTCCGCGCCATGGGAATGCCGGCTGCCTTTCAGGTCCCGCCGCTGTTCATTGCAGGCGGCGTCGTGCCCCCGTTTTACGCCGTGCTTATCGGAATAGCAGCGCTGATCGCCATCGTGCTCAGCCTTGGGCTGTCCAGAACGCGCCTCGGCAAGACAGTTCGGGCCGCGGCGGTCAATCCGCAGATGGTCTCGGCACTCGGGGTCAATACGACGGTGCTATTCGCGATCGTCTTTGCGATCGGCGGCGGGCTCGCTGGCCTCGCAGGCGCGCTCGCGGGTCCCGTTCGCTCGCTTTCGCCCGGCATGGGCTTCTCGATCCTGATCGAGGGATTCATCGTCACCGTGATCGGCGGTATGGGCTCGATCGCAGGCGCGATGGTTGCGGCGCTCATCATCGGGCTCGTTCGAGGCTTCGGCACGATCGGCTTCCCCGGATTCACCGATGGGCTTATCTACATCGTGATGATTGGTATCTTGGTCCTGCGCCCGCAGGGACTGTTCGGCCGACCGCTATGAAGCGCAATCCTGCCTTGCGCGACGCCCTGTTCGCCGCGATCGTGCTGATCTTGCTGCTCGCGATCCCAATGTTGCATCGTAGCCCCGCCTTCGAGGACTTCATTATCCGTCTCAGTGCGATGGCGCTGTTCGCGACCTCGCTCAATCTGCTGGTCGGCACCACAGGAATGGTCTCATTCGGCCACGGGATGTTCTATGGCTTCGCCGCCTATGCATTTGGCCTCACGATGCAGTTGACGGAATTGTCTCTGCCCGTCGCGGCGCTATTCGCGGTGGCTCTGACGACCATCGCCGCTCTCGTAGTTGGCGCAATCTGCGTCCGACTAAGCACGGACTATTTCGCTTTCATCACCCTCGCGGTGCAGATGCTCTTCTTCAGCGTTATTGTTTCATGGCAGAGCCTGACGGGAGGTGATCAGGGGTTGCGCGGTGGTATTCCTCGCCGTCGCATCTTTGGTTTCGACCTGGGCTCGCAGCTTCATCTATACCAGTTCTGCGCCATCGTCGCCGTGCTCGGATTGTTGGCGCTCCGCCATGTCTCGATGAGTCCGTTTGGGAATACGTTGCGCATGATCCGCGACAATGCGGAACGCGCCAGCTTTGTCGGCATCGTCCTGTGGCGCGCTCGACTGCTGGCGTTCACGATCGCGGGCGGCTTCGCCGGGATTGGAGGCGTGCTGGCAGCCCTGTTCGTATCAGGCGCCTATCCCGAGCTGGCCGATTGGCCCAACTCGGGCCAGGCCATTTTTGCGGTCATGCTGGGAGGCATCAACAGCTTTCTTGGGCCCGTGCTGGGCGCGATGATCCTGCTCGCGCTGAACGATCTGGTGCAGCGGTTCACGGAGTATCACGGACTTGTTCTGGGCATCGTGATCCTCGCATTCGCGCTTGGCCTGCGCCGAGGCGTACTCGATTTCATCCACCTCGTCTGGAGCAAGCGCGCGCGATGAATGTTGAGATCAATCATCTCACCAAGTCATTCGGCGGCGTACGCGCGATCGACGACGTGTCGCTTGCCTTTCCCTCCGGCAGCTTATCAGCTGTTATCGGACCAAACGGGGCCGGCAAGACCACCTTCTTCAACCTGATCAGCGGCGCGTTCATGGCCGATTCTGGCGAGGTGCTGCTTGACCGTGAGGACATTCTCCAGCTCTCCAAGACGGAACGCATGCGGCGGGGCATTGGGCGTGCCTTCCAGGTCGCGAGTTGTTTTCCGACCATGACTGTGCGCGCGAACTTGATGGCTGCGGTCACGGCCCACGCCGGCCGCTGGACCAGCCTGTCTCATCGCTTTCCGTCCGCCGGCATGCGCGAGCGTGCCGAAGAGGTGATGGAGTTCGTCGGGTTGACCGATGTTGCCGATGTCGAGGCGACCATCCTCTCGCATGGCGATCAGAAGCTGCTCGATATCGCTATTGCGCTTGCGTTGGAGCCCAAAGTGCTGTTGCTCGATGAACCTACGGCTGGCATGGGCCCGGACGAACGCTGGCGCATGATTGAGCGCGTTCGCGGTCTTTGGGAACGCCGAAAGCTGACCCTTATTTTCATCGAGCACGACATGGATATCGTCTTCAAGGTTGCCAGCAGCATTCGCGTGCTCTGCTACGGCAAGGTGCTGGCCGAGGGCACCCCAGACCAGATCCGCAACAACCAGGCTGTCATCGACGCCTATCTTGGGGCAGAGGAGAACGCGAGTTGACCGAGCTCTTGCGTGCGGAGGGCGTAAGCGTGTTCTACGGCGCGAGCCAGATCCTATTCGGCGTCGATGCTGCGCTCCAGGAAAAGTGTACACTAGCGCTGCTCGGCCGAAATGGCGCGGGCAAGAGCACGACAATGAAGGCGCTCGCTGGCATTGTCCCGGTGCGCAGCGGCCGCATCTTCTTCGCTGGCCGCGACATCACGCACGCACCACCTCACGCGCGCGCGCAGCTGGGAATGGCTTATGTGCCGGAAGACCGGCAAGTATTCCCCGAGCACAGTGTGGAGGACAACCTCCTGATCGCGGCCAAGAGCGGCCCTGGCGGCCGGCGTGACTGGACGCTGCCGCGGATCTGGGAAACGTTCCCGCTTCTTACAAGGCTTCGATCCCGCCAGGCAGGCCGCCTTTCCGGCGGCGAGCAACAGCTGCTGGTGATCGCTCGTGCGCTGATGGGAAACCCGCTGGTCCTGCTGCTTGACGAGCCTAGCGAAGGGCTGGCGCCGATCATTGTCGCCGACATCAGCAGGGTCTTGCGAGAATTGGGCGCGGGTGGCGCCACGATTTTGCTGGCTGAACAGAACATGCATTTCTGCCTGCGGATTGCACAGGAGGCGCTCGTCATCGATAAGGGCAAAGTCGTCCATCGTGAAAGCACGACAGGCCTTTCAGGAAATGATGATATTCGAAGGCGCTATCTCGCGATGTAGACCCTGCGGAGCAGACATCACGCCTCCGACAGGTTGTTCCCGAAAGCCGACCTCCTGCCTCAGTCATGTGTCAGGCGGTCGCCGCGAGCACTGGCTTCGTCCTAACCGATGCTGCTGCATAATCAGCGAGCTATAAAATGAACGCATGGGACCCGCGCAGACCTCAGTTAAATTTGGCAGTAGGCCTGCTCCCTTGAGGTGAACTGATTGCGCTTAGGCCAGCGTTGGAGGGAAGCCTCTGACCCGAAGGAGATGAGAGAAGGGTTGATCCGAACCGCGCTGGCGGCGACAATAAGGCCGTTGCGGCTGTCATGGTTGTGCAATTCGAGGTCCTCCAGTACGGCGTTCGTCACTTTCCTCGCTCCGAGCCACGATGTCTTCGCCAGGCTATGGCGACCCGCTTCGTCCGGATCCTCAGGCAGTGCTACGCGATGTTCGCGATGGACTCGTAAGCCCGGAGAGGGATCGATCGATCTATGGTGTTGTAATTACGGGCTATAAACGCGACCTCGATAGGGATGCGACAGCTGCGCTGCGGTCCTAGCCAACGAACGCGAACGCCTCGCTTTGATATTCTCCAGGGTCAACCTTATGGTCATGGAAGGCGTGCCTGCCAATGACGAACTTGCGCGATTGGGAACGGCCGTATCAGCTACGGTCGCAAATGGAGTCAGTTGGCGAACTGATAAGGAAATACGCAAAAGCTTATCAGTTCGCACGGCGGGCAGGGAGTAACGCTTGTGAACGGCCCCTTCTGGCGGGAAGCGGGCATTCGCCCGAAGGCTGATTTCAGCAAGGTGCGGCCTTCATTCGTCCGTAGGAGCACCGGGCGTCGCTACTGCACTTGCAAACAGCACTTTCGCAGTTGCTGACACACCCGTGGCACCGGGGGAGGCTGAGAAATCAAGTTGCCCTGGAAGTCCTTGGCTGCACTGACCGCAGATGAAAGGAAAACCGAGGGCAGCGGCTGCTTTGAACTCGATGACGCCGAGTGCAAGGACGGGCAGTACGACAGCAAGTTCAAGAAGACTTCAAGACGACCGCGATGCCGCGACCAAGCCTGACCGAAGCCTGTTCCGCGATCTAGCAATGCGGATTTCTGGAGCGGCTGTTAACTCTATCGGCAAACGCTCTGCACGCGGGGCGCGTTGTCAGGTCGGCCGCCGCCAAGTTGCCTCATTAGATCGGAGAATTCTAACCGGCGCCATTTCAAGCCGGAGGCATCATGCTGAGAATGATGTTGTTGAGCTTCCTCATCCCACTGGGTGTGGGAGTGCTTGCGGCAATGGAACTCAAAACTCCAGCGCGGAGTGCAGCAGTGCCTGTCCCGCCCGTTGCCGAGATAGCAGCAGGCGTTTCCGAGCCACGCGGTGTGTTGGCCAAGGCTGATCGACTCGAAGTGGCCGCAGCGAGCATCGAGACACCAGCGCGGCCTGCTCTCGTCGACGAACGCAATTCCTCGCCGGAAGGCACCAGTGTCGGTGCATCGGAGCCGCCGAGGACGATGAACCCCCATCGGCACGATCCCAAGCCGAAGAAAGTCACCACCGTCCCTTCTCCGAAGTCGAAGCCAAAGAAAGCCGAGGTCAAGCGGACCACAACTACCGAACGGCGAAAGGCTGCCGGGAACGCCGAACCTTGCCGGCTAGGCGCGTTTGGTGGCTTGCTTAAGGCTTTGGGTTCAGCCGACTGCGAGTTCTGATTCACCCGAGCCGTCGTTCCCGCTGAATCGGCCTCGGTCGCTCTAACTGCGCTCCGGTCAAAAGCTGATTCTTCGGAACGGCCATCTCTGGCGCGAAGCGGGTAGTCGCAACATTGGCTACCGACATGCTTCTGTCTTGCCGACCTATCCCCGCGCAAGAACAAATATCGAAATTCAGCATGCGGCCGGGCCCACCTTGCGATGAAACCGGCGTTGCGATCAGCAAGTCCGGACGCAGCGTAGCGTTGAGCAGCCGATCGCACGCATTGAGCGGCTCGTCGGGAAAATACATCTGGGTGATGAGCCGTTCGAACCGGCCGTGAACCTCGAAATGAACGTGCGGCGGCTTCGCGTGCTCTCAGCAATGACAACGGTGTTCGGCTCGGCCACGCCTTGCAGGCGCGCGGCAAGATTAGGGGTTTCGGCTGCCAGTGTGGTGCCGGTGATCCGTGCGCCTGCAACAGGTCGCCGGACGTAGACGCAGGAATCGAGGAGCCGGATGCCAGCCACGTCATTACGGACGTAGACGTGAAGAAGCGCCGCCATTGAGCCGCTTCATCGGCTATTCAATGGCACACTTCGCCCTCGGTCGCACCTTTAGCTCTCCTCGGTCGGATGCACCCACTTGTAAGGCGTGATCTGCCGGGCATCCGTCAACTTGATCGATCGTGCGGGGGGCGAATAGCATGGCGTTCGAGCTCGGGAAGTTGAGGACATCGGGCGCGCCCCAGGCCGCAACGCAGTGCGCAACGATCAGTCGTCGCGAACGCCGGCCGAACGCAATCCTTCGGTGTATTCGCTCAAGAACCGGGGGTCCCTACAGAAGAAGAGCTCTCGTCCCGCGGTTCCTGTTGTGTAACCGCTCTTGCGCTTCATCAATTCTGCCACAGCGGCGCTTGCCTGCGCGTGGTCACCGAGGCGTCCGAGCGAAGCGGCCAAGGTTGCATAGGCTCGATACGTGGCGTTCGATTGGCGCGCCGCTCTGCGGGCGAACTCCGCAGCGATGTCGTACTCTCCAAGCGAGAAGTGTGCCCACGAACGCGTGTGGTGGAAGCTCCACAGGTGGCTGTCGCGTGGACTTAATATCGTGGCCTGGTCCAGCAGCGTTTCCGCTTCGATCTCGCGCCCGCACCACAGGAGATTGAAGCCTTGCGCGAAATAGCCTTGTGCGAAGCTGGGATTGAGTTCCAATGACAGGCCGATTGCCGCGGACGCCTCTTCGTTCTGCCGCGTGAGGCATAGCGCGCGTCCGAGCGCGCAATGGCAGAAGCAATCGAGCTCGTCGAGAGATACGGCGGTTTGGGCTTGATGCAAAGCGGTTTTTAGCCGAGCCCCCCGGGCTTCGGGCGCATCGTAGAGTGAGCGTTGAATGTTGACGTAGCTGAGCGCGCCGTGTCCTCTCGCGAAAGTCGGATCGGCGGCGATCGACCGCTGAAAGTATTCTTCCGCGCTGTCGAAACCAGGCGTGGTGAAACGCCATAGATTCCACAGTCCGCGCTGATAGCAGTCCCAAGCGTCCAGGCTCTCCGGTGGCTTGCGGGCCGCCAGCTGCTGTTCCAATTTCGACAGCTCGGGCTCGATAGTGGCGGCGATTTGTCGCGCCATCTCGTCTTGGATGTCGAAGATGTTCAGCAGCTGAAATTCGTACTTTTCGGACCAGAGCTGCTGTCCGTCCGCGGCTCTCGCGAGCTCCGCGGCGATGCGCACGGAGCCGTCGCTCTTTCGCACGCTTCCCGACATGACGTAGGTCGCACCAAGTTGCGCGCCCACTTCGCGAGCGTCGACGGTGCCGCCCAGGAAGCCGATCGTGGAATGGCGGGAGATCACGGAAAGCCATCGGTTTCGGGCGAGCAGCCGGATGATGTCTTCAGTGAGCCCATAGCTGAAGTATTCGTTTTCGGGGTCGTTCGATATGTTTTGGAACGGGAGCACGGCGATGGATGGTCGGGTGATCGCCTCGGCTTTGACGGCCTCCGAAATGACGTCGTCCAGCTGCGAAATCTCAGTGTGAACGGAAGTACTCGGCGGACCACGTTCCGGGCCGCCCACCTCGCCAGGTACGAGCTTGACAGTATCCGCGTCCGAGCTCGGCACTTCTTCGACATCTCCCACGAAGCGGAAGCCGCGGCGATGCAAGGTCTTGATGAATTGTTGTTCGGTGCCGCTGTCGCCGAGCACGCGTCTGGCGCCGTTGATGCGGCTCGAAAACGCGGCTTCCGAGATGATCCGGCCGTTCCAGATGTTCTCGATCAGCTCATCCTTGCTGACGACCCGGTCGTGGTTGCGCACGAGATGAACGATGAGATCGAAAACCTGCGGCTCGGCATGAACGGGCGAGCCGCGCCGGCGCAATTCATGCTGCCCGAGATCGATCTCGAATTCCGCGAACCGGTATTTCATTACCATTGCCCCTCAAGCTGCCGGGCGGTCAACGATCCTCGAGCAAACGAAAAATAAGAGTTTCCTCAAGGAGTCCGCCAAGCAGTTCGGACAACAACAATCTACAGACCGGTGAAATAGCGTTCAACAGGAGAAGCCATATGACCGGCCCACCTCAAAACTACACCCGTGCTTCGGGCAAATTCTGCCCCGTGAAGCGACCAACCCGACCCGGATCGTCGTTGCTTGTCCTTCGTTTCGAGCCGGAGCCTTCGCTATCACGGCGCGTTCTGGTCGTGGCCGCTCGGCTAAGGCGGGCAACAAACGAGGCGATCGCGGCGGCAATAGCCGAACAGGCCAAGCATGCGGTGACGCGGCAGCAGTGGCGAGCCGAGAGTTCGCACCTCGTCCAGAGATCAACTCGCTACAGTCCGCTCGACCAGCTGATCGCTTGGGCGGCAGCACGGCTAGGCAGCGGCCGACGACTCTGAAGCGCGCGCATCCCGAGATAAATTTCAGAAGTGATGGAGATTCACATGACTATGGTTTTTCATCCCGATCAAAATTCCGCTTTTCCGGCTACGCCATCTCGCGCGACACGATCGCTCGGCCTCGTGTACGGCCTGCTCTCGTATGCCGTTTTTCTGGGTGCATTTCTCTACGCGATCGGCTTCGTTACGGGCGTCTTGGTGCCGAAGACGATCGACGACGGCACGACTGGGGCGTGGAGCACGGCCTTAATGATCGACCTCGCGTTGATGTCGGTCTTCGCTGTGCAGCATAGCGGGATGGCACGGCGCACTTTCAAGTCGTTCTTCGCGCGTTTCTTTTCCCCGGCCGTCGAGCGCAGCACCTTCGTCTTGCTCGCGAGTCTTAGCTTGATCTTGCTGTTCTGGCAGTGGCAACCATCACCCACCGTCGTGTGGGGCATCGATGGCCCGGTCTTCGCCGGCGCCGTCGCCGCTGGTGGCGCCATCGGCTGGATCATCGTGCTGTACAGCACATTCCTGATCAGTCACTTCGAGCTGTTCGGATTGACGCAGGTGATCACGCAGTTCATGGGACGGGTTGCCCAGCCTATCAAGTTCAAGACGCCTGGACTCTACCGACTGGTTCGGCATCCGATCTACCTCGGCTTCATCATCGCCTTTTGGTGCACCCCGTTGATGACCGTCGGCCATCTGCTCTTCGCGTCGGTCACGACAGGCTACATCTTTGTGGGAATTTGGCTGGAAGAAAGGGATTTGGTCGCCTTCTTTGGTGACGAGTACCGCAAGTATCGCGAGCGGGTCGCAATGCTGCTCCCCGGTCTGTTTTGATCGATCGATCTCGTGCGCGAACGGCCTACCGATAAGCGGGCCGTTTGCCGCGCCGGCGGTGGTTCAACATTTAGCCAGCAATCGCGGATCTCGTCCCGTTCTGGGCAAGCCTTGACTCACTGCGTTGTAGGCACGGCACCTTACCCAAGGTCCGAACCATCGCACTCGACAATAAGCTTGCCACGTCGCGGTCGCAACGCCACGTAGACCCATCTCATCCATCTCATCCATCTCGCCGAAGATGACTTTTCCCGGCCGGCCGGCGGCGTTCATTGGGGTGTTCTGTGGGATAGGGCGAGACTCTCCGCCATCAAAGCGGCATCGTGAGTACCTTGAAAATACCGAGTGCTGGTAGGTGCCACCCTAACCAGGCGGCTTTTTGGTTGTGTTGGCGCGGTTTGTCCCGAAGGGTGGCACTTCCCCGTCCAGCCATTCCTGCTCCTCGGCTAAAGCTCGCCACGCTTCTTCCATGCGTCGGTACCGCTTGTAAGCCGGACTATCCTTAGATGCTTCTCCTTCAGCGAGCATGGCGCAGTTGTCTGCGTTCTCTTTGTAAATCTGTGATGGCTTCATCATCGGGCTCCAGCGTACTGCTTAGGAGAGGCGTCTGAAAAATATGTGCTTTCGCCCGTCCAGCTCGAGTCGTGAAAGTAACCAGCTAGAAAGCTTCAGCCGTCGAGGCAATCAGGTTCCGGGCACATCAATGGTCAAGGCCCCGCATTAGTGGTGATGACAAGGTTCTATTTCGACTGTCCGGACGGCCGGGCTACGACCGACGAGCGGGGAGGGAGGTCTCGAGCGTGGAAGAAGCCAACTGGAGGCGTTTCTGGCGTTGCAACGCACCACTCCACGAATGAGCGCTAGCGCTGCGATTTACTCTTGCTCTTCTTCGCGGCCTTCTTAGGCGCAGATTTCTTGGCCGCCTTCTTTGGTGTGGCTTTCTTTGCAGCTTTCTTGGGTGGTGTTTTAGCCGCCTTCTTGGCAGACTTGTTCGCCGCGGATGGTGTCTTCTTTGTACGAGCAGCTGCGACCCGTTTGTTAGCTCTCAAAGGGGGAGGAACGCGCTTCTTCTTCCGAGTGATGATCGGCGGCGGAACAGCGGCAGCATCGGTCGCTTCAGGAATGTAGACTTGCTCGTTAGTCACTCCGGCAACCGCTTCTGGATCGGGCTTCATAGCCTCCGCGGCTGCAGTCGAGGCGGTGTCCACGATCTCTTTCATAGTGTCTGAAATTCGTTCTACTATTGATTTTTTAGCCATCCGGGCCTCCCTGAGTCGCGGCAAGATATCCCATTTTTGCTTCAGGCGGGATTGGTACCGTATTGGCATCTCCCCAGGATTCATTCGGAAGAAGGGCAGCGGGGTTTAGCGCCGGCTTCAATCAAATGATACTCCAGCTAGTTACCGCGGGACGCAAGATAGCAACGGCGCGCTGCTTCGGTAGTGCGTCGGGCGGCCCCGGCGCGTCCGGCGCCAGCCCCGGGGACGACCGGGGTCGTTCCCGCGCGCAAGGTCACCAAAAGCGTCGGCTCAGCGCGTCGGTAGCCGGTCCACTATGCTGGACAAGACCTTTGGCGGCAAAGTGATGCCGGATAGCTTCCAGCTCGCCCCTTCATAATGCAGGCTAACACTCCCGGCGTCCTGATTTGCTCCGAGCCTCACCGCAAACTCGACCGGCTGCACTGGCGTTATCCGTCCCGCGAGAACAAAGATGTTCGAAACGTCGAGTTCGGCAAACGAAGACATCGTCCCAAATGTAATGTTTTCTGCCGCGTTGCGGACGGTGCCGCTCCTCAACAGGACGGACAAATTTTCCGGTGTCATGAGCCTGACCGCGAGATCGTCGGCGATTGTCGCACCGACTGCGTTAACTGCCATTCGTTCGAACGGCCGCACCGGCCGCTTTTGGCCAATTCGGTCGAGATAGGCGGACACAACCTGATCGACCACCGAATGGCGGAGGCGCGGAAGGTTCGTTCGCGCCACCACCTGAGCGGCGTCTCCGCTTCGCACCGCCGAAACCAGCTCCAAGACAGAAACGAGGCTGACCCGGCATAAGTAAGGAGGCAGATCAGGAACGCCGCCACGATGCCAACGAGCCACCTCATGGAGCGGCAATCGTGGTGGAAGGGCATTGTTCCAAGATGCGATCGGCAAGGGCCACTGACGCTTCTTGCGCCGCTGTCAGCCGAGAAGTTCAGTCATCTTAATCGTTGGAGGTTGGCAATGCACAAAATGATGCTGTAGCCGCAATGTGCGCTGCGTTCGCACCTGCAGCGTGTGGGAGAGACCCAGGGCCTAAAGGAGATCCAGGGGCGCAAGGTCCAGCCGGCCCGCAGGGAGCCCAAGGCATCCAAGTAGTGCCTGGACCACAAGGCCCCGCCGGCGCGCAGGGGCCTCAAGGGCCGCAGGGTCCGAAAGGCGAAAAGGGAGACAAGGGTGATCCGGCGACGGTCAACATCCGAGCGGTTCAGGCCGACGGCGCAGTCAACGATTGGGCTTTGCATGAAAAAGTGACTGAGCGTCGCCCATGATTATTTTGGAAGTACTTCGGCCAATCCCGCGACCGTTTCAGTCGCTGCCGCGTCTCCCGTAAAAGGCTGCACCTCGCAATCGATATGCAATGTGCTCGACAGCCCGTCCGAGCTAGATTGGCGCGAGCAGACGGTGCTGCTCATAAGGTGGCGCGACGTGAAAGCCTTCAGGCTCGATGGAATTCCACCGCCCGCTGTTTCAGAGAAACTCTAGCCGTGAAGCCTGCCTGCAGCCACGCCATAGCCTGCGTGTGCCCAGCTTTGCGCGAACTCTCATTTCCCCACCAAGCACTGAACTTGTAGGCTGACGGCGGTAACGGCCTCCCGAGAATCGCCTCGATTTCCGAGAACGTGAGCCGAACAATTTGCGCCTTTGTGCGCCCCAGCTCCCGCAATAGCGGATCGTAAACGGACATGACGCTCAGCTCGTCACGTTGGTCTGTCATCGCCGCTCGCAGGGATGTTGAAGCCCCGGGCGGCAAGTTCTAGCTCGAGCTCAGTGATCCGCTCGAAGATGCGAGCAGCAATCGCCTCGGAATCTTCAGCGCTTAACGATCGAATGCCTCTGAGAGATAGCTCGTCCCTGAGAACCTTTGCCACAAGCAATTGAATTGCCATTGGATCAAATCCTAAAAAGACGATCCAACCGCAACCGAAGGGCGAGCGCAAGTGTTTAGGTGGTGCTGCCGTGCTTCGGCTAGTTGTCTCTCGCCTCCGAATGCTGAAGCTGCTCCGCTGCTCACACAAGCTTTTCTGCGGCAGCCATTAACAGCAACCCGTGTGCCTCATCGGGTGTTCTACCCTGCGTGATCTGTAGCCGATTGGCCGTCTCGCTTTGCTTGAGCACGTGTCGTTAGCCTATCCAGCTTCGATAGCTCTTCGCTCAGACGTCTTTCGACATACTGCCGTTCGAAGTCCGTCAGAGTGGTTTGCAATAAGAGGTGGTAGCGCTGAATATTGTTGCGATGTGCCCGGACCAAATCGTTGTCAATCATCGTCGTCGGCTTTCCGGGAGTGAAACGACAAACAACTCATCGTCAAGCGGGATGGGCAGGCGACCGAGCAGGAGCAGGCCGGAGCATTTCCGCCGCTTTCTCCATGGTAGCGAGCTTTTCTTTCCCAATCTGTGAACTATTTCACACGGCCCTGCAATCGTAGCCTAGTTGGCAGTAGACACGGTCCAGTGGTTTAGCAGGCCTGGGTCGGCTGCATCAGCCCGATAGCGGCGGTAGGGATGCCTAGCACAGTCGGGTGCGCCGGCTCATGGAGCTTGGCTGAGGAGACGAGGTGCCAAGTCTATGCGTCTGACGGCTGCGGCGCCAATGGCATGCCGGTTCGATCACTGCATTTTCTGCCCGAGGTCTCTCAGCAGCGTGTGAAGAAAGTCGCTGGCATGGTCGTATTGCGCGTTGCCGTTCGTGATTTGACGGACGCGTGGATCCAATAAGCGACCGACGGTTTCGGAGCCGAGCAACTCAGCTCTGTCGGACCACTGCTGCAGCAACGTATCGGGTATATCGTCCGCAGATCCGAACATCCGCAAAAGGGAATGTTCGGCCTCGGGCTTGTGGTCGTGATGAGCCTTGGCCGCATAGAAAGCGAATAGTCCCCGAAAGGCATCACGGGAAACGGCAGGTTTTCCCATCGCAATGTCCCTGAAAAAATTACGTTCTCAATAGGGCAAGTTTGACGCCTCCGTTCGGGAAAAGCTAGAAAAAACCAAGGTCCTATGCCCTTCCGTTTCCGAAGAGTTTGCCGTTGGACGATGAGGGCAATGCCAACCCGTCAATGATCATGACCTATCCTGGTTGGGCATTTGCGGCGCTCTTTGGCTCTTGTCGCTCCCAGCCGCTCCATTTGTGAAGTGCAAACCGGCGGAGGGGCCAGCTTGTAGGACCCAGCGCAGATGTTGCGGCCACCGCGCGGCTTGCACTAAGCTCATTCGATTAGATCCGAGTTGTTTTTGTGGAGTAGCGTCATGTCCAGTGCGATTGAGTTGATTGTGGATAGCTACACAACAGTGAAAGACCGCCAGTCGCTTGAAGAGCTGAGGATCCATCGCCGGCGACTTGCCGGAGACCTGAAAGCCTGGGTGGGCTTTGACTGCAGGTTGTCGATTGCGCAGATCGAGCAGGATATCGCGGCAATCGAGGCGGGCCTGGAGATGTTGTCGGGGCCGGTCGGCGGTTAAGCTAAAGGCGCCAACCCGATAGGGCGTGCGCACAACGAGGGCAAGTGCTGCGATCTTTCGTCATGGCTGCCCTCGTACTGGTCTGGGGACCCTCGTCCGCGCTCAGCCTGACGTCGGAGGAGATCATCGCCAAGCTTCGCGCCGCCGGCTATTCCCACATCCAGGAACTACCAGCCGGAAAGATAAAGACCTACAAGGCCGTCAAGGAAGGCACCGCGCGCTCGCTAATCGTCGACAGCACCGGCCACATCGCGGAGGTGGCGAGGTAGCTAGACGGGCAGACGAAGCCAGACGTCTTTACTGGACAGTGTGCCGGTCGGGGTCGCAATCTCCATATCGACAACACGAAACGAGCCATGACTTTCGTAAACGTAGCGAAGGTGCCAGACGGGGCCGGGTTCCGGCGAGATGGCGAAGTCGTCCAAGGCAGACGCAACGTATCGAACGGCATTGCGTCGCTCAACTGAGGCGGAGAACATCGCCTCTATCAGCGCGGCCAGGCTCATGCCGCCGACCAGCATGGCTCGTGCCGTTTCGTCGCCGTAAGTAAGCCGCAGCGCAGTCACGACTGCCGCAATAGCGTCGGGGTTCTTCAGAGCCACGGTAGATCCGCTTCGCCCAGCAAAACCATAATGCGGATTCCGCCCCCTTCGTGCAACCGGCACCGATTCGCGGCCAACTTATCTCAATGGCTAAATGCCCAGGGCGAGCCGCTCCTGCGAAGCTCGATCAGCGGAGCAGACGGGAAAGCTGCGGCTAGAGAACGCTTGAGCCGTTCTCACGGTGCTCGCCGGTTCACGCTGGCCTGCCGTGCGGCGAAGGCCGCAGCGGGAGGTTAAATCGCTGCGGCCCACGCGCCTTCAAATGAAGCCGGGTTAAAAACACCAAGTGAAATATGCAGCCAGCCCCGGTAGCAAAAATTCTGCCGCAGCTTTGTCTGTTTTGCAAACACAATTTCGGTGGAACCGAAATCCACCTAGCGGGCATTCTGTTCCGAGCGGCGGAACAATTCTGATTTTTCTGCCGCTGCGAAGCGAGGGGGCGCTGCACAGAGACCCAGTCAATCTAGCCGGTGGGGACCCGGCTACTGGCATTACGCCGATAGGACCGACTGCGGACGCAAGAGTTGCCTTGAGTCCTCAGCCCATCGCTGAAATTAAGCTTTTCGGCGACTTGTTTTTGACTGTGCGCGTTTGAGCGCTTTCACTCCATAATGTTGATGGAGACGGACGTGATCAGTTGGTTGTTAGTGATCATAATCGCGGCAAGCGTTGCGGTTCTAATAGCTCACGCGATTGACGCCATCCGCTCCTGAAGACGAGCGCAGCGGCGGAAGGTGGCGCCTCATCTGATGACAATTTAAGGACGCGGCATCAGTCGGCTTGCTTGTAACGATCCGAATTGGAGACGGTTCTAGACTGATAAAGATTGTCGCCAAACCTTATCAGTCGTGCGCGGCGGTTCACTTGGGCCCATCTCGCGCGACGCGCCGCGGGTGCCCGGCCGCTTCGCCGCCCCGCTGTCCGCTCCGGGCCAACCCGGCACAGCAGCAACTCGGACGTCGGGGGCGGAGTTGTTCGTCTCCAATGCGAGCCAACGGTCAACCTTTCGGCCCTTCCGGCAACTTAGGGCCATCAGGAAGCATGCGCTCGCGCGCGTTCGCGGGCTTCGCGCCGGCGCTGGCGACGTTCGCGTCGGCCCTTCGCTCGCTCCATGGGCTGCGGCAACGCTGGCACCAGCGCGGCAGCCGCTTCTATTGCGACCTTCTCAATCACAGCGTCTTCGCTTCGGCGCGCCTCCATGGACTCGAGCACGGCTCGCCCTTTGACCGTGATCATCCAGCCGCCGCTCTGACGCTCAATCAGGCCATCCGAAAAAATGTCTAGCCCGGGCACCCGCGCCGCCAGCCGCTTGGTGCGCTCGGCCCAGTCCGGGCCGCTGGTGGCGAGGAAGCGATCACTGCCCGGCGCGAGCCGCTGTTGCGAAGCCTCGATCGGCGGAGCAGACGGGAAAGCTCCGGCTGCAGAGCTTTAGCCGTTCTCACGATCCTCCGACTTGAGGACTCAACGATAGAGCGTACAGCTTGAGGGGCGCTCGCCGAATCACGCTGGCCTGCCGTGCGGTGAAGGCCGCAGCGGGAGGTTAAATCGCTGCGGCCCACACGTCGTCAAATCAAGCCGGGTAAAAACACCAAGGGTAGCGGAAACTTTGCGCGTGCAAAGCAGTCAATCAAGGGCGAGTACAGACGCTGATCGAAATGATCAGCGAAAGCTGAGCGCGGCTGAGATGGCAATCGAGTTTTGGAGGTGAGACATCGGCCTTTTGCTGCGAAGCCAGGGGTGCTGCACAGCGACCCAGTCGTATAAGCGCTCCTAGACCCGCTCTATGCTCGATCAATCCCGCGCGTCTTACCCGAACCACGCGTCGTCGCGAGTGCGTTATAGCGCACAACACAAAAAGCATGTCGCAACAGCGAAAACGAAGCGGCTAAACGAGCGCAGCCCAACCGGACGCAAACAGGCTCCGCCGACGACCATCAGAGCCCTCCAAACGTCCCATCTCACCCCGACGACGAGGAAAGCGAGGAAGAGGCCGAGCAGGCGCTCGAACCCGAGTCGCTCTGTGAGCTCGCTTGTACCACAAAAAAACCGGCTGCTCGTTCACTTGGTGAGCGGTCGCGAGGCAATGTAGGCCTCCATATATTCCGGTGCTGTGGCCTTCGTGATCTCCTCGAAGCTGAGTTCACGCGTGATAATGCCGTTGTGGTGGAGGAAATCGGCCATCTCCTTGGTAAACCTGACATGGCCGGAATATTTCTCACCAGGCTTCTGCCTAAGCGCAAGTGAGGACTCCTCAAGAGCCTCGCGCATGTCCTTGACCAAAACCTGCTTGTTCATCGTGAGGATCTTCAACGCATCGGCCGGATCCATGCCAGCGTAGCGAGCGAGGGCCTCGGCGGCGGCCTCAGGCTTCGCGTTAATCGCCCGCAAACTCTCGTCGAGGGCCGCGAGGAACATCTTCATGGTTTGCAAATTATCCGCCATCCATTGGCGGCGCCCCCAGTAGATCCCCGGCTGCTCGTAACCGCTTGCACCCGTAAAAGGTCCGACTGGTTTCCCGCCGACGCTCATCAGCTTGATGCCCCAAGGCTCATAAACGGAGATGCCGTCGACGTCCTTGTTGGTGAAAGCGGGCAACATGCTCGGGATGGCCATGTTCACGATCGATACGTCCTTGAGTGGAATCTTTTCAGCATTCAGATATTTCAGCAAGGTAAAGTGCGCAGAGGTGCCAAAAATCGTCGCAATCTTCTTTCCAGCTAATTGATTGGGAGAAGTGATTTCCTCGGACGGCTGCATAATCAAGGAGGTATTCGCCGTCTCAAGCCAGCAGAAGACCGAAATATCCATTCCCCCCACGACGCCGGCGATGAATGGAGGTAACCCCCCAAAGGCGATATCGATGTCGCCGGCCTTCATTGCTGCGAGAATGGGAGGGCCCGTGGTGAACTTCACGAACGTTGGTTTGAGACCGGCTTTCTCGAACAGCTTTTCCTTTTGCGCATAGAAGAATTCGAAGAAGGCGGCTGGCTGCCACCCGATCCGAATCTCGTTCGCGGCTTTAGCTGCATTTGTCAGGCCAATCAAAGCGCACATCACGAGACATGCATGAGACAGAAGTCGTTGCATTGCTTATCGCCCTTCGATGAGTGTCGCCAAATCGCGATGGAGCGGCCGGCGGAGCGCCGTCTGCTAAATTACGCTCGTTAATTCTCCTCCGTGATGTCGATGCAGCGGCTCGATCATTTGCCGCTCCAATGTACGAAGCGCCGTTCGAACATGGTGAGCCCGCGCTCCAGCAACAGGCCAATTAACCCAATGAGGACTATCCCAACATACAGATCAGGAATGCGGAAGAAAGTTGCTGCGTCCATAATAAGGTAACCAAGCCCGGCCTGGGCCGCCACCAACTCGGCGGCGACAACCACCGCCCAACTTAAGGCTAGAGCGACTTTCAGGCCAACGATTACATAGGGGAGCGCCTCGGGTAGAACGACCGCATAGAACAACCGAAAATTACTGATGCCGAATGTGCGGGCGACTCGGATAAGGTCCTGCGGGACCGCGCGCACACCCGCGGCGGTGTTGAGCGCGACGTACAGGAAAGACGTCAGAAATATCAAGACTATCTTCGAAAATTCACCAATTCCGAACCAGAGAATGACGAGCGGAATGTACGCGATCGGCGGGATAGGTCGAATGAAAGAAAAGAATGGCGCCAGCGCGCTTGAGATGATCCGATTGTAACCCATCGCTACACCCACGCAGATGCCGACGATCGCGCCGGCAATGAAGCCTACGCCCGCTCGGAAAAGGCTGGTGGCGATATGTACCCATAGCGGTGTGCCTCCATAACCCTGCGTGGCGAGTAGATAGACTTGGTACAACAGTTCTAAGGGGCCGACGAAGCTGGAGTGCATGGTTTCCGTTTCGCGCGCCCAAATGGACCAGATGATCAGAAGCAACAATGTGGACATCGTTCCGACAAGTGCCGGTCTGGCCTCCAGAGCGTTGGCGGCTTGCTTAAGGCGCGTGCGCATCATGGAAGCGGCCCCCGAATTCTGGTTGGATGCACCTCTTCCCGAATCAGTCCGAGGATGCGTTCTTTGCTTTCCTGAAATGCCGCTGTAGTCCGCGCTCGACAATCCGCGCGGGGTTGGGGCAAGTTGTTGGACAGGAGCGCCTTCGGCCGGCCGGGATTTGCGGACATAACGCAAATGTCGGTCGATAGGAAGATCGCCTCATCAACACTATGCGTAATGAAGAGCACAGTTTTTCGTGTGCGTTGCCAAATTTCGAGCAATTCCTCTTGGAGGACCTCGCGCATCTGAGCGTCCAATGCTGCGAACGGCTCGTCCATCAGCAAGATCTTTGGATTCGCCGCGAGTGCACGCGCGATTGCCACTCGTTGCTTCATCCCGCCGGACAACTGATAGGGATAATGGTGCCGAAAGTCCTTCAAGCCGACGAGATCGAGATATTGAAGCGCCACGTCCGCTCGTTCGGACTTCGGAAGCTTGTGGCCGTGAAGGGCAAATTCGACGTTCTTCAAAACGCTTAGCCAGTGGAATAACGCATAACTTTGAAAGATGACGCCGCGATCCGGGCCCGGACCGGTAACAGCTTCGCCAAAAGTAGCCACCTCACCAGCCTTGGCTTCGATGAAGCCGCCGACGATATTCAACAAGGTAGTCTTGCCACAGCCGGAAGGGCCAAGCACGGTGAAGAACTCGCCCGTCTTTATCTGGATGTTAATGTCGCTCAATACTTGCGTCCGGCCCGACGGTCCGTCGAACCAGTGGCCCACCCCATCCAAACTCACCGCGATTTCGTCGGTCGTCGGCTCCACCATCTCAAGCGCTGGGCTCTTTCGAGTAATAAACGGCATCCAGTCGCCTCCTGAATCTCTTTTCACTAATCTCGGCAGCTATGGTTCAAATGGCCCGGCTACCAGCAGCCGCATTCACCTTTTTGCAGGATCAGGCCCTTCACGGTTCGGGCTCCCAAGCGATGTTTCCGGTCGGCAGCATCATTTGAAAGATCGCGCCGTGAGGCTCGTTTGACGCGGCCCACAGGCGCCCACCATGCGCCTCTACGATAGAGCGGCAGATCGACAATCCCATCCCCAAACCGCTCGATTTGGTCGTATAAAAGGCCTCGAAGATGCGAGCCAAGTTCGCCGGAGGCAGCCCGGGACCCGAATCGCTTACCGCAACGAGCATGCCACCCGACTCGGCCTCGCTGGTGCTGATCAGCAACGCGCGCGATCCCTCGCGTACCTCGCTCATCGCTTCAATTGCGTTCATGATCAAGTTTAGGATGACCTGTTGCAACTGGATTTTATCTCCCAGAATGTAGGGCAGCCCTTCTGACAGTTCCAGCTTCATTGAAACGCTATGCTGCGACATGGCGACACGAGTCAGAGCGACAATCTCCAGAATCGCTTCATTGATTTGCAATTCTTCCTTCTGAGCCGGCGCCTTTTTAGAGAAATCACGAATCCGGCTCACAATCTCGGCCGCCCGCTTGCCGTCGCCGATGACGCGGTCAATCAACGTTTTCGCCTTCTCCAAATTTGGCGGCTGACGAGCCAGCCAGCGCATAGCCGTTCCGGCATTCGTAAGCAGAGCCGCGATAGGTTGGTTGACTTCGTGCGCAATGGAGGCTGAAAGTTGACCCATTGTCGCTACACGGTTCGCGTGCGCCAACTCTGCCTCCGCTCGCTTTCGCTCGCTCAGGTCGACGACGAAGGCAACGGCCTCGTGGCGGAGTTCGCCGAAGCTCGCCCCACCCACAAGTACGGGCACGCGACTGCCGTCTTTCCGAAAAAAATCCTTTTCACTTGGTTTCCAGGTTCCAGTAGAAGCCAGCTCCGCTAGGAGCTGTTCTTCAGCTCCGGCCCATTCGGGAGGCGTCAAGCCGGTGAGGCTCAGACGACCCGAAAGGACGTCATCGTGGCCATAGCCCACGATGCTGAGAAACGCGTCGTTGGCCTCTATGATACGACGGTCAAGATTGAAAATGCATATCCCGATGATATTGGATTCAACAAGGCGCCGAACTTTAGCTTCTCGTTCTTGGAGAACGCCATATAGACGGCTGTTCTCCAACGAAATTGCGACTTGCGAGCCCAAAAGCTCAAGGAGACGCGCGCGATTCGGAGTGAAGACGTGCGACGCCAGTGTGTTCTCCAGGTAGAGCAGTCCGACCATTGCGCCTTGACGAATGAGTGGAAGGCAAAGGATCGATCGCTGTTGGCGAAGACCAAAATATGGATCTCCGGAGAAGAGATTTTGCTTAGCCGCGTCGTCCAAGATTACGCTCTCTTGCGTCCTCATGACGTAGCGGACGATGGCTTCGGGAACAGCCGGACCGGCTACGGGGCCGTAGTGGAGGACAATTTTCTCACCATTCGCCCGCGCCTCGGCTTCAATGCGGTAGTCACTCTCCTGTGGCAGGATCAGCAAGCCACGGTCGGCGCCCGCATTTTGCAGGGCGATGGTCATGAGCCGCTCGATCAAGCCGGGCAGCAGCATTTCGCTGGATAGCGCCTGCGAGGCCTTCACGACGGCAGCCACGTCGAGCTGTTGATCCGTGGAAGTAGCGTCTCTTTTCCGGCCGCGCAGACCGGCCATGACCAGTTGTGGATAGCGGGCCTCAAGTTGCCGCACCTTGCCATCGGCACCCCAATGCAAATAGCCGGCGTGGGCCTTTTCTAGAAACAACTCGGCGATCACCTCAAAGCCGCGCGCGGCGTGGAAGCGCGCGGCTGCTTCGCAAGCAAGCGCCTCATTATGGATAAATCCGTTTGCGCGCGCCGAACGGATCGCCTGTTCGTATAGACGCTCGGCATCAAGGTCACGGTACTCCAGGCGAGCCAGCTCGGCGGCGAGCAGCGCTGCGCGGTCTTCGAAATTCTCAGGACAGCGCGCGGCCCACATCTGAAGTTGCTGGTGGTGCGCTGTCAGAGCCTGCCAGTGCGTCGTCTGCCGATCGGGTCGAACGCCCTCGACGGCCTCGATAGACCCAGCCCGGGCGAGTGCAGCATAAAAGTGGTACTCGGCGCGCTCGACCGGTGACGGACCAAGGAGCATGCCTTGTGCCTTGACGGCCGCATCAACACCTGACGCATAATCTTCTGTAAAGACGCACGCCTGTAGCTTTCGGGTCCAATATGCATACTTGGGGTTCGTCAGATTTGAATCTGATTCAAGGTACTGCTCGTAGTCGCTTTCATTGACCTCTGTATCATCGAATAATCTGAGATCGAGCGATCGGCCTCTGAGCCTCCGAATCAAGTAGAGCTTGTTAAGGATGATGCAATAAACAAAACTAGAACCAGTCTTCCGCGCAATGCCGAGGCCATTCGCTGCCTCCAGTTCCAACTCGTGAAGAGGCTCACCAGAAGCGATCAAATTCTTGATAACGTGAGAGCGACAATGACTAGCATAAAGAACGTCACCGATTTTATCTGCCTCATCGCAAGCTCGTAGAAGGAGCGAGCGGCCAATTCGAAAATGATGGGTCAATGGGCTGATGCCTCCCCCAATTCTGAGGTAAATGCGGGCCTTTAGGGCATCCAAGCCGCGCTTGTCGACCAGATCGAGGCTGAGCTGGGCAAAGCGCAGGGCTGTCGAGTGGTCTCCGAAGTCAGTGGCCAAGGCCAAAGCTAGCGAGATATAGCTGAGGCACGATGCATCGCTGTTGCCGTGCTCAAGGCTGAGGTTCACCATGCGCGTGACCAACAGGTAGTTGAAGTTGTTGTCCGTGTTGTTGCCGGACGGCACGAGCTTGGACAGAACGTTCATGGTCGCGAGCGTGCCGGTGTCATTCATCACGGGAAGATCAATCAGACTCTCGATCGGACGGGTTCCAAGCTGTTGCCACAAACGATCGAACTCCTGTCGGACGTCGTGATCGGATGGATGAGGCGACCACTCGATGCCAACCTGCCGGAGATACTCGAGTACGACGTCGAGAGCGCGCGCCGACCGAGCGAGCATTATGTACAGGTCTACGCGCAGAGAGGTGACGGCAGCTAGATCGACAAGGGTTTTCGTGCGACTCGCAAGCACCGATAGCCGTTCTTCGGCATTCTCCAAATCGTGGGTCAAGAACTCGCACTCAGCGTGGTGAAATTCGAGTTCGAAGGTGAGAGGGTACTGTCGCGTCCAGCAATCTTCTGCCAGCAGCGCGCGGCCGGCTGCAAAATGGGTCAGTGCCGATGAATAGGCCGCTGCGTTCTTGGCGCGTTTGCCTGCAGTCAAATTGAGCTGTGCCAGTTGCTCGCGCTCGTCTTGCGAGGTGAGCAATGCCATGCTTCGATTGAAATGACTTACGATCTCGAAAATGATCTCTTCGCGCTTGTCGGGCGGCGTATGCGCCAGCAACAAACGGCCGATCCGCAGGTGCGCTTCGGCGCGCGCGTCGGCAGGAATAACCGAATAGGCTGCCTCCTGGATGCGATCATGCTGAAAAGCGTAGGAGTCTTCCAAGCGGAGCACCATCCCGCCTCGAACGGCCTCCCAGAGGCTATGATGAAGAAGTTCCTGCGACGTCTCGCAGACGGTTTCAAGGAGGGCGAACACCGCACTGGAGCCGACGCACGAAAGGTGGCAAAGTGCCGTTTGGGTTTCTGATGGCAAACGACCGAGTTTACCGACCATGAGATCGACGACGTTATCGGTGTAGCGCTTTGCGTGGATGCAATCGAGATCCCAGGACCATTGCGCCCGACTTTGATCGAAAACCAGCATCGCTTCATCTGCGAGCGCAGAGAGAAACTGAATAGCAAAAAATGGATTTCCGCCGGTCTTCTCGTACACCAGCTTCACCAACGGGTTCGCTTGTCCAATCTCGCAGCGCAGGGAATCCGAAATCAAGTGTCCGAGGTCGTGATAGCTCAAGGGCGCCAATACGATGTCGTGTACCGTTGCGCCCGCCCGACGGATCGCATCGAGCTTGCGCAAAAGTGGGTGCGTAGCGCTGACCTCGTTGTCTCGGTAGGCGCCAATCAACAGCAAATGTCTGACGGCTGATCGCGTCAGAAGATCTTCGATCAGGTCGAGCGTGGCGGCGTCGAGCCACTGAAGATCGTCGAGGAAGAGCGCAAGCGGATGCTCTGGGCGCGCAAAGACACTAATGAACCGCCGCAGCACTGCTTGGAATCGGCGCTGCGCATCGTGCGGCGGTAGATCGGGGACGGCCGGCTGTTTGCCGATGACAAGTTCCACCTCGGGGATGAGGTCTACAATCAAACGTCCGTACGCGCCCAACGCTTCGGCAAGCGCCTCCCGCCAGCTTTGGAGCTCAGTCTCGCTCTTGCTCAGGATGTGCCGGACCAGACTTTGAAAGGCCTGCGCCAACGTAGCGTAAGGAATGTCGCGCATGAACTGATCGAACTTGCCGGCAGCGAACAGACCTCGTGGCGGTACCAGAACCTTGTGGAGCTCATGCACCACCGAGGACTTGCCGATGCCCGAATATCCGGAGACGAGAACCATTTGCGGAGTGCCGACCGCCACGACATTTTGGAATGCGCCGAGCAGGGTGGTGACCTCTTGCGCACGCCCGTATAGTTTCTCGGGAATCAACAGCCGATCCGCGGAGTCATGCTCTGCGAGCTGAAACAGGTCGATCCGGCCCTGCGCTTCCCATTCGGCGCGGCATCGTCGAAGATCATGCTCGAGGCCGGCGGCGGTCTGGTACCTCTCCTCAGCAATCTTGGCGAGTAACTTCATGACGAGCTGCGAAATAGGGGGCGGGATCGTCTCCAGCCTTTGACACGGCGGTATCGGCATTTTAGCGATGTGACAATGAACCCAATCCAAGGGATCATGCGCGCTGAACGGCAGCCTTCCCGTGAGCATCTGGTAGAACGTAACACCAAGGGAGTAGAGGTCGCTTCGAGAATCGATTGAGCGATTCATCCGGCCAGTCTGTTCCGGTGCCATATAGGGGAGCGTGCCGGCGATAAATTCGGGCGCTGAGGGGGCCTGCCGCTCTCGAGCAAGCCGTGACGCGAGTCCGAAGTTAGTAAGCCGTACCTCATTGCTCGCCGTGGTTACTAAAATACTGGCAGGTTTGATATCCTTGTGGATCAGGCCGTGCTGGTGCACCCTTCCCAGGGACGCGGCAACGCCGATTGCGAGCCGCAGGAAATCTCCTACCTCCATCGGCCCGCCGAGGAGCCCATCGAGGAGCTCGCCGCCTGCATCCTCAAGCACCAGAAAGGTCTGACCGCGTTCGCGCTCAAGTTCAAGGGGGCGTACCGCCCACGTGCTGTCCAGCTCATGCTTAAAGGAGAATTCGTGGGCAAGGCGATCGCAGGCGGTCCGCGTTGGCCGTTCCGCGGCCGGGAACTTGACCAGCACGCCGACTTGCATACCTTCACTTGTGTGACGCCACCCTCTGCCGAGAGTGAGTTCACCGTCCTCCGACAACACTCGAAGGCCGCCAAGTCCGCTCGCGCTGAAGCGAGAAGACAGATCCATCGCAAACCCTGCCGCTGAGCCGGGAGATGGCACGACCTTTGCCTATCCTTGTCCTTGCCGCGTTGTCCTTCCCTCTCCTAAGGAACATTAGCCGTTTGCACATACCCTTGAAAGCCGTATGTGCAAGGCCCGAAAGACCGGCTGTAGACTTCCTTCCTAGCCGTCTGCGATCTCGAGCTTAGGGCGGACCAACAAGACCAACGTCCGAGCCGGATCGATCACCTCGTTGCTCATGAAGAGAGTCGTTCCGCTGATCGGATCGGGGACGCAAGAACTCTCGCTGGGCATGGGCTTTCGTAGGAAATGCCGGTCGAGGCGTTGAGCCCGGTCACCATTCTTCATGGATCGCGCTAACGATGTCGCGCGCCAGCGCACTACCCGCTCCATCGCCGTGGAGCGGTGCTTCCTTTTGTCGAACCTCGTAGTGCATCGCGCTCATCCTAGCATTGAATTGGTTTCACTTCCTGCTTGCTCGAGAACGGTAAAAACTAGAGCGGCAGGCTACGGGTGGTGATCGATCCCGCATCGATCTTGATTGGTTGCACAACTATTCGGGGAAAAACGATGGAGAAACGGCAAGTTCCGGGCGCACAATACGACTCAGGCGATGACGGCCGATGAGCAGGCGGCCGACCAGGCCGCACGCGGTGAATCAGAACGCGTCGACGTCACACTGACTGTCAATGGCGAGACGCGGTCGCTCGCGATCGATCCGCGCACGTCACTCCTCGATCTCCTGCGCGAGCATCTGGCCCTCACTGGTGCGAAAAAGGGCTGCGATCATGGACAGTGCGGCGCCTGCACTGTGCATTTGGACGGCCGACGCATCGTGTCCTGCCTCATGCCGGCGGTGCAGACCGACGGGCGCGCGGTGAAGACGATCGAAGCTCTGGCCAGTCCGAACGGTGAACTTCACCCGATGCAGCGGGCGTTCATCGACCATGACGCATTGCAGTGTGGGTATTGCACACCGGGGCAGATCATGGCCGCCGTGGCGTGCGTCGATGAAGGGCACGCCGGTTCGACTGAAGAGATCCGCGAATACATGAGTGGCAACATCTGCCGCTGCGGCGCCTATGTTGGCGTCGTTAGCGCGATCCAGGATGCTGCGGCCAAGATGCGGAGGACCTGAGGCATGCAAACTTTTAGCTATACGCGTGCGGAGACCGTTGAAGACGCCGTTCGCAGCGTTGCAGGCGCCGGGCCGCGGACGTGCTTCATCGCGGGGGGCACCACGCTCTACGACCTGATGAAGCTCAATCTCGAGACGCCAAACAAGATAGTTGACATCACCGGGCTCAGGGATTTGAATCACATCGACGCTGGGGGACACAGTGAACTCGTATTCGGCGCGCTCGCCCGTATGAGCGACGTGGCGGCCCATCCGCAGATCGCCGATGAGTATCCCGCCATCTCGGAATCGCTATGGCGAGCGGCCTCGCAGCAGCTCCGCAACGTGGCGACGCTCGGCGGCAATCTCCTGCAGCGCACGCGGTGCGTCTACTTCCGCGGTGGTGAGCCGTTCGCCTGCAACAAGCGAGACCCCGGCAGCGGATGCGCGGCGCAGCAAGGTAATGATCGTGGCCATGCGTTGCTTGGTGGAAGCAGTTCCTGTGTCGCTGTATACCCCGGTGATTTAGCGGTCGCTCTCGTTGCGTTCGACGCAAAAATCGACGTGCTCGGCGTGACTGGAGAGCGCACGATTGCCGTGGAAGCTCTGCACCGCGAGCCGGGAACGAGTCCGAATGTCGAGACCACGCTCAAATCCGGTGAATTGATCCTACGTGTTCGTGTGCCCAAGACGACGATGGGTCGAGCATCAACGTACCACAAGATACGGGACAGAGAGTCCTATGCCTTCGCACTCGCCTCCGCGGCCGTTGCGCTGGACATGGATGGCGACACCGTCCGGGATGCGCGCATAGCTATTGGTGGGCTCGCCACGCGGCCCTGGCGCGCTCGTGCGGCGGAGCAGGTCCTGGCAGGCAAGACGCTCTCGCAGCGAACCGCACGGCAGGCCGGCGATGCTGCCCTGCACGAAGCAAAGCCTGGCCGTAACAACTCCTTCCGCATCGAACTCGGCGCGCGTACCGTCGCAGACGCCCTGATGATTGCAAGGCAAAGAGCTTAAGCTATGACCAGCCTGCCGTATCCTTATACGATCCGCGTTGATGCCGAGGACAAGGTCCGCGGCAAACCGATCTACGCGGCGGACGACAATCGTCCGGGTCTCCTTCACGCTGCGCTGGCGGTCTCGACCATCGCTAAGGGGCGCATCACCGACATCGATACGCAAGCGGCCAGCGCCGTGCACGGCGTCAGACTGGTGCTCACCCACAAGACGATGGGCGCTGCAAAGTCCGCCGGCTTTATCATGGGCGGCGGCTATGGGTTTCAAAGCCTCCAGCCCATGCTGTCGCCGGCAATCGCATATCGCGGCCAGCCCATCGCCCTCGTTGCCGCCGAGACACTTGAACAGGCGGTTGAATCGGCGCACCTCGTTAGAGCCCGCTATGCTGAGGAGCCGTTCGGCGTCAGCCTCGACGCGCCGGGCGTTGAAGTCGTCCATCAGGCAGATACGCCGCTGAAGAACTTCATCCCCGAGATCGCCTCAGGCGATGCGGACCAGGCCCTCTCAAAAGCACCAGTCAAGATCGATGCGGTGTTCAAGGCCCCGCCGCAGCACCAGAACCCGATGGAGCTGATCGCCTCGGTAGCCGAATGGCGAGGCAATAAGCTCACCGTGCACGAGGGCACTCAGAATGCCGAGGCCGTTCGTCACGGTGTTGCGACGGCGCTTGGTATCGCGCCGGAGCAGGTGGAAGTGATCTCGCCATATCTCGGTGGCGGCTTCGGCCAGAAGAACTCGTTGCAGATGCAAACGCTGTTAGCGGCCGTGGCGGCGCGCGAAACCGGGCGGCCGGTGAAGCTGGTCGTCCCGCGAGCCACCCTCTTTCATGCTGCGAGCTTCCGGCCAGAGAGCCGCCACCATATCCGGCTCGGTGCCGAACGAACTGGAAAAATGCTAGCAGCCATCCACGAAGTCGACGCGCAAACTTCCCGGCATGACCTCTTTCCTGGCGAATACACGGCGACCAGTTCGCGCCTTTATGGGTTTGGCAGTTTCCGGGGTGTGGAGCGCCTCGTTCGCACCGACGTGCAGACGCCCGGTTATATGCGCGCCCCGTTCGAGCATCCGGCCTGCTTCGCCATGGAATGCTGTGTCGACGAACTGGCCTATTCGCTCGGCCAGGATCCGGTGGCACTGCGGCTGGCCAACGACACCGATACCGACGTGGCGACTGGGCTACCCTTCTCGTCGCGCTATCTGGCTGAGTGCCTGAAGCGGGGTGCCGAGCTATTTGGCTGGACCAGGCGTTCTATGGCGCCGCGCTCTATGCGCGCTAAGGACGGCAGTGCGATCGGGTGGGGCGTGGCGGTAGGCGCCTATCCAGGACTGACCACGCCGGCGGTTGCGCATTTGAAGGCCGACGAAGATGGCTGCGTGGTGATCAGCATCGGTGGCCACGAAATGGGGCAGGGCATCCGTACGTCTCTAGCGAACACGGTCAGCCGCAAGCTCGGCGTTCTTCCCGAAAAGGTCAGGGCGGTGATCGGGGATACGCGCGCCGCTCCTCAGCACCTCACCGCCGGCTCCTGGGGCACGGCCTCCGCCATCCCGGCGGCCGAGGATGCTGCGGATGCAATGCTGATGGCTCTCGCCGAGATGTCGCCTGCGGGCATTGCAGACCGCACCCCGGCTGAGATCCTCAAAGCCGCCGGCCGGCGCACGCTGGAGGTTGAGGTACAGAGAAAGCCCCCGGGCCAGCCTGATGAGATCCTCGGACGGCTCCGCGCCGGGTTGCCGTCCGTCGCGGGTCCCGTCTACCGCAGCCACGTTACCTTTAGCTACATCGCTCATTTCGTGGAGGTTGTCATCGAGCCGGGCACGCGGCGCATCCGGGTGCCGCGTGTGGTGAGCGTCGCCGATTGCGGCCGAGTCATAAGCCCACGCACGGCGGCTAGCCAAGTACGAGGTGGAGTCGTTTGGGGGATTGGCGCGGCGCTGCGCGAATCCAGCGAGGTCGATCCTCGCTATGGCGGTTTCCTGAACGCCGATCTCGCCGACTATGTACTGCCGGTGAATGCCGACATCGGCTCTATCGATGTGGAATTCATCGACAAACCCGACCCGGTTTTTAACCGCAGCGGGGTCAAGGGCCTTGGTGAGGTGGCGATGACGGGTGTGGCACCTGCGATCGCCAATGCCGTGTTTCATGCGACTGGCCGTCGTTTGCGCGATCTGCCGGTCCGCATCGATCACCTGCTCTAGATAGCGTCAGGCCAGCCTCCGATCTGCTCAAATGAGCCGGGCCGCCGCGACTGCGTCAACGGTTTGCTCCAAGAAACCGGATCGACATCGCTCTGGAGAGGCAATCCATGCCGTTGCCTCGAGCATCAAGCGCCACCTCAGGTGAATCAGAGCCCTTTTGCCGGCTATCCGAAAGTTGGCCCTCGCAAGCGCCGGATAGCTACTTCAAGCGAGGATCGCCGCGCGAAAGCGGGTTCAGGTCTCATCCTTTGTCCCGCCCCGACCTTGTTCCGGGAGACGAAGAAGAAAGCACCAAGGATAGGACGTTCTGGTTCATCCAGAGCCAATACTTCGGCCGAAGAGAGACAAAGGCAGTTCGATTGGTCAGACATGTGTGCTTCGACATGCCGGAGTGAAAAGTTGTCGCTTGTTGCGGTGTTGGCCACTATCGCGCCGCCCGGCGAAGCGACGTCCGCTACACCGTCTCGGCGACACGACGATTTTGTGCGACCATCCAGCCAAGCGGAATGGGACCAAGTGGCGGGCCATGGCACGCTTTACGACGGAAGCCGTTGCACCGGCGCGACAAACACATATCCTCTCGTATGTATGGTTACAATAAAGCGCTGATGCTTCGGGCTTAATGCCCGCCTAAGGTCACCCACTTGAACTCTGATGTTCGAATCGTCGACCGCGACGTCCTGCCAGACTTGCTCCAAGATCTGGCGGAGGCTGACAACTTCGCCGGCCCGCTTCACGAGCAATACCAGTATGTCGAAGGCCCGGCCGCCAAGCTCGATCTGATCGTGTCCCTCAAACAAGAGCCGTCTGCCAGGTATCAAGGTATAAGGCCCGAATTTGAAGTGTTCGGATTCTACGGCTCGCAGCTGCAATATTCGCCCCAGCACATCCTCGCCCCGCTGTGTGGGGGCACACATGAGTTCATTTGATTGCATGGCATTCACCCACTTTCGATTGATGTCCCTCCGGCCTGTGAGCCTTGGGCAACAAGTGGATTTATTAAGGCGATCGGCACCAGGCAGCAATTGCACGTTGGTGGGATTGCGATGTCGCTAAGATGGAAAATCTAATACTGACGTATAGGTGGCAGCGACATGAGGAGGGGGCGAGCTCATATGCAAGACAGCTTCGAGGCTTCTGATTTGGGAAGCGCGACTTCTGCATGGTGCTGCCACTCGGGAGTAGGAAGGCGGTCGGATGCCTTTCCAACTTCGCGTGCCGCTGTTCGCCATTATTCAATCGGGGCAGAGAGCACCGGGCTGTACTATTTGAAGCGTCGATCTGCGAAGCCTTCAAAAGAGGCGTATGTCCTTATCTATAATCGCCGTTTGCCACGAGACGCTTTCAATGCATCAGCCATTCGAACCAACTCGGCATACGTTTTGGCGCTCATCTTGTGCATCGCTGCACCACGATGGATTTTGACCGTGATTTCGCTAACGCCTAGATCGCTTGCAACCTGCTTGTTCATTTTACCAGCGGTGACATGCCACATCACCTCCTGCTCGCGGGGCGAGAGAGTGTCAAAACGCTCCTTGAGTTGAAAGAGATCGTATTCAGTGCTCCGACGTTGTCGGTCGCGCTCAATAGCGGCCATGACCGCGTCAAGCATATCCTGGTCCCGAAACGGCTTCGGAAGGAAGTCGACTGCGCCGCGTTTCATGGCGCGAACCGACATTTCAATGTCTCCAAACCCGGTTATCATGATGACCGGCATCCCTACTCCAATCTGACCCAGGCGACTCTGGAATTCGAGGCCGTTCACGTCCGGCAGGCGGACATCAAGAATGATACAGCCTGGTCTGTCCGCCCGGTTCGCGGACAGGAAATCCTCGGCAGTCGCATACGTGAGGGTTTGCAGGCCCACTGAATCAAAAAGACCTTCCAACGCGCTTCGCATGGAAGCATCGTCATCGACCACATGCACAAGTGGTTTTTCGTTTGCGGACAACAGCATGATGTTGAACCTAGAGTCTATCCAGACGGAAATGCTATCAAAATGGCACGTTTTAGGCGATCATATATTCCAGTTCAGCAGAGCTCTTCGGAGCCACGCCGAAACTGCCGACTACAACAGTCTGACAGAAGCCGCATTGCCCGGCTGACGAGTTAAGGGAACTATTGTCAGATCTTGATCAAGCCGCTGATTTTCTCGGATGCTCAACCATACCGCGCGCCCGACCTAACACTCTCGTATAGTTCCTTCGCCCATGGGGCCGTGCGAATGTGGTGTTGCGACCGTGCCGTCTATCTAGTTCGGGGTAGGATACTGAGTGCCAGAAGAGCCAAAAATTGCAGTCATCGACGATGATGATTCGTTGCGTGTGGCACTGGTGGATTCGCTTTCCTCGCGGGGTTTTGGAGCTGATGGATACTCCTCTGGGGAGAGCTTTATTTCGACAGCTGCTAACAGATCCTATGATTGCGTCGTCACAGATATTCATATGTCTGGAATGAGCGGGCTTGAGCTAGTTCAATGGCTTGAAGCCCGAGGATCGCTGATTCCAGTAATACTGGTTACAGCGAATACGGAAGCAATTCTCGAGACAGCCGGTGCAGCGGGCT
Organism: Bradyrhizobium sp. MOS002; assembly: GCF_003020115.1. GTDB lineage: Bacteria > Pseudomonadota > Alphaproteobacteria > Rhizobiales > Xanthobacteraceae > Bradyrhizobium. The sequence goes on along the minus strand of NZ_PYFX01000017.1, from coordinate 73,591 downwards.
TACTCAGAAAGCCCTTTGAAATAGATGATCTGATCAAATGCATTGAAAATGCCTTGTGAAGCGGAACTCCGGCGACTGGTGGCTACGCGAACTGCATCGCTTCGCTCGGGTAAGCGCTTTGTCGGCTTGCGGAATGTGACAGGGCGGCATCATGGTGCCCTCTCTTGCGCATTTGCAGGAGGTAACCTTCAACCGTAAAATAGTCGCTCGTGGGCCGATTTCGACCGTGCGTGCCGTGTTCCTCGGTTCGCGCATGGAAGAACAAACGCGGCCCAGCGCTCCATCAATGCATCCTTCAGAACGCGAACTGCGTCCGCATGGCGACCGCATCGAACTTCGAGCCAACATTGGCGGCCGAGATTGGCGAGGCCTGCCTCGACACCGTGCCGTGCAAATAGTCCAGCATGAAACGGACGTTGCCGTTGACGTACCAGTTCAGCGCCGCCGTGTAGACGGTCTGCCGGCCGCCCGCGATGCCGGTGGCGGTCCCGAGCTGATCGTTGAGGTCGATCGTGGAGAAGCGTCCCGCGATTTCCCACGCACCCCAGCCGCCGCCCTCGAGCGAGAACGGGTGCGCCGGCTTGACGCCGCCATAGGCCGCATTCGCCGCATTGTAGCTGCGACCCTCGCCCGTCAGCACGTAGCCGGCCTGCGCGTAGCCGCCCTGGAATTTGAGGCTCGGCGCACCCAGCGGCGGCAGACCGGTATTGGCGCTGCGATCGATGTTGTACCAGAAATACTCGCCTTGCAGGATCAATGGCCCATAGGTGGCGGCCGCTTCGACGCTGTAGACCTGCGCGCCGGAGGCATTGGCGATTGCGCCGGTCGTGGCCAGTGCCGTGGGATCGATGCGCAGTTCCGGACGATCGTTAAGCGTCACCGTCTGCGCACCCGTCACCATGTTGCGCGACGGCTGGATCAGCCATTCGGCATTGCCGCCAAGATGCAGCGAGTAATCCTTGCCGCTGACGACCTGGCCCGCAACGCGGGCGACGGCGCCATACTGCTCGGAGGCACCGTTCGGTGCTGCGCTCGACGCCGAATGGATCGCGCCGGTCGAGGGCCCCGTGACATAGCCGCCGATCCAGAGCTGGTCGTTGTACCAGCGCGTGCCGACAGCCGAGCGGAAGTCGCCCGCGGCGATGCTGGTCGCGACGATGCCGGCCGAGGCGCGCTCCATGAACATGATGTCGTTGGAGCTCGTGGCTTCATCGAGAGTGTAGGGTAGGTCCATGATGCCGCCTTCGATGGCCATCTTGCCGCCGAACGGTTTCAGGCCGGTATAGCTGAGATAGGCGTTCTCGACGCCAGAGACGCCGCCGCCGGGCAGCGAACCCGGAGCTGCGCCGCCAAACCCGTCGGAGGAGCCGCCGAAGTCGTAGACCAGCGCGAAATTCCAGTCGTGGAAGAACTTGCCGGCGACACCGATGCGCGCGCGGCGGACGTTCTCGCCGCTGTCGAGCTTCTGCGGCACGGTTGCCGCCGTGTTGGGCCGATAGTCGTAGCCGCCGACATCCCAATGCACGCGGCCTGTGATCCCGACGCAGTTTGCCCCATCGGCCGTGCAGATGGTCGGCCGGTTGTTCGGCATCGTCACGACGACGCCGGATGCGGGCGCCGGTCCCTTGAGCGGGATCGCCGCGTTGGCGTTGGCGACGACGGCCTTCGCTTCGGACCGCGCCTCAGCTTTCGCCTCCGCCTTGGCTTCGGTCCTGGCCTTTGCCGCAGCGGCAGTGTTCGCAGCGGTCTGGCTCTGGAGCTTGTCGAGCTTCTGCTCCAGCAACTTCAACTGCTGCTTCAGGAGCGTGATCTCCTGGTCGCTGCTGCTCGCCGATTGGGCCCGGGCCTGAGAGGCCGCCAGTGCGGCGGCGAGGCCCAGTGTTGCGGCCGCGAATGTTTTGCTGATCACTGGCATCCCCCTTTTTGAAATTTTCCAGCTTGATCCTTGAAGCCTGCACCGGTCCTTGCGCTCGCACAACTCCCGGCGCTCTCACGATATGGCAGCAGTTCTGACATGAGATTTGCACCGAGTCCGTGGAGATGGGCAGGGCCATGGTAGAGCTAGCGAGCGATTTGTTTGAAGTCTTGCCTGTAAGCCTAGGCGGCGCTCAGGACCCCAAGTCGCCTGCCGGATGGCCGCCTTATGCGAGGCGTCAAGGCAAGCTCCGCTATCGCCGCGGAGAGCATTTCACCAACCAGTGCGCGACAAAGCCGATGAGTCGTCGTCAGCGAGGTAGCGCGAAATACCTTGCTGCATGTGCGAGCACAACTGCAGAATTTTCATGTGGCAGGTGAAGTGCTTTCACTTCCACCGACAAAGCATATTTCGCATTCTCCGCGACTAACACTGCCTCGCTAGTCGAAGCTACTGGAAGCATGGCAATCAACCTAAGTCACTTAAGGAAGTTATGTGAGATTGGAATTCGTCACCGCTTATGTTGCTGCGCTTGTCGCTCTTATTGCGTCGATACTAATCGCTCTACCAGTGGCAATAGAAGTCGTTCGTTCCGTGGATCGGTTTCTGGGCTGGTGAGGCGGTGGCCATAGGTCGAGGCGCCTGCTTCCCTATCACGAGCTTGCAGGTCAGACCGCCGTCGATTTGAGAGTGCCCAGAACTGAGAGATAGGTGCAGCCGTGTTTAGGCGACGACTTCGATGACGCCCATCATTCCCTTGTCTTCGTGGTCGACTGCATGACAATGGTAAACGAACCGACCAACGATTACGGGGTCGGTGAACGGGATCACAACTTTGAGCACGCCAGGACGCTGATCAGTTGCAGGCGGCACCGAATAAGTGTCGCGCAGACCATCGTCACTTAACGAAACCTCGTTGATTTCCGTGACCAAAAAGGCCGTCTGGTGAATGTGGAAGCTGTGATACTGTTGATCCATGTTGACGACCGTCCACTCTTCCGTCTCGCCAAGTTTGACAGTCTGATCCGTGCGTGCCTCATTCACAGCGCGGTCGTCGATCAGGAATATCTTGCGGTCTGGGTTCCGCGAATAAGTCAGCGTCCGACGTCGCGCGATCGGCGCCGCGCGAACATCGTCAATCCATCGCGGCCCCATCACGCGCTGACGCACGACTTCATCCTCGATCGCCACGTTCGAAGACGAGCCACTGGAGCTGATGGTGGCCAGTTGCACTGACGGTTCTGGCGACCGCCAAGCCTCGTTCTGAAAAGGAATGGTTCGCACCGCGTAGTTGCCAGATGCCGGTCCAATAGCGATCGCATCAATCCGCTCCCCGGGGCCGATGAAGAACTCAGCCATCTTACGAGGCTGCGATAGCGCATGGCCGTCGGTGCCTACGACGAAGAGGGGCACGCCATCAAGCTGAAAGCGAAGGAATTTCGATGCTCCTATGTGCGCGATGCGCCAAAACTGCAGCTCGCCGGCCCGTATTTCGATTAGGGGATTGACCTGACTATTGATCGAAATGATCTCGCTTCCGTCGTCCAATTGGACTTGTTTGATCAGCATGATGCGTTCCGGCAATCCGCGCAGCAACGGGAAGATCTCGTCCATGCCGTCGACGACGAGAGCGCCAGACAGCCCACCGAGAATTTGCTGATTGACGAAACCATGAGCATGCGGGTGATACCAAAATAATCCGCGGCCTTGGCGTCCAGACGTTGGGATGTGAACCTGGTATCGGAAGGTCTCGCCGGGTTGAACGTGGACGAACACGTTGTCGCCGTTCGCCTGTGGCGACACGCTCATCCCATGGAAATGTAGATTTGAAGGAGTGCCAGCTCCGGCGCAAATAGGCCCGAGAGATTCGGTGCGATCCAGCCCCGATTCGAGGTTGTTGCGAAAGGTGATCTGCAGGGTGTCGCCCAGGCGTGCTCGTAACGTTGGCGGCACGTAAGCGCCATTGTATAGCAGCCCATTGAACTTGCGCTTTCCTAGATGCACCTGGCCTGGCGCTGCCGTCATCGCAAAATCTAGCAGGCCGTTAGTGCTACGCACTTCGGTCGGCTGGATGAGCGGCTCAGGCATATTGCCAAATTGCGAGCGGACGCCGGTCGCTTGCTTCGAAGCGCCGGTCGCTAGCAGTTTCCCGGCCCCGATCGTTCCGCCAACGACGATGCTGGCAGCCCTGATAAAGGAACGGCGATCTGGCGTTGAGAATACTCGCATTGTTTTGCTTCGTCGCACGGGAGCTTGTTCAGGAGACTCTACGTACAGCTGGAATTTCACGCGGCCGAGCTGCCCATAAGAATAGTCGATGTAACTGCCTTGCTCTACTGAGCAGCTGTCATCTGATCAGTGCAACACTTTCACTTCCACCATCGCTCCGAATTGCACAGCCTGCGGCTCGGCGGGTACGCCGCTGATGGACAGACAAGAGCCTAAAGATCAGCAGGTCTTTCAAGGCGTGTAAGAACAGATGCACTCGTTCCCAGAGGCACATAGGCAGACAGAGTTGGCGTAGGCCGCCGCCGATTAACGAGGTGGGGCTTAAACCAACAGAAAGGGCATGATCAATGAGACTCCACTTAGTATCTGGCGCGCAGAATGGGAGGCGTCGTCTAGCTCACTGGGTTGCCGGGCCCCGGTCCGAGCAGCTTGGCATCCAAGCAATGCGCATCGCGATCGCTATTGTATTTCTGTGGATCGGGGCGTTGAAGTTCGTCCCGTACGAAGCTGACAGCATCACACCATTTGTTGCCAATAACCCAGTGATGCGCCTGTTCTACAACCACCCAGCGGAATACAAGGCACATCTCACGCGAGAGGGTGAGCTTGTGCCGGCAGAGCGAGAATGGCAGACGAACAACAATACCTACGGATTTTCGCAAGGTCTCGGGATCGTGGAGGTGCTCATCGGCCTTCTCACGCTGATCGGGCTGTTTTCACCGCGTTACGGATTAGCGGGCGCCATGCTGTCCCTGCTCACTCCGCTGGTTACGTTGTCGTTCTTGATTACGACACCGGAGGCGTGGGTCGGAAATCTCGGCGACGCAAACTTCGGATTCCCGTTTCTTTCCGGGGCGGGTCGCCTGGTTATCAAGGATGTCCTGCTCTTCGCAGGTTCGTGGTTGGTCGTGGTCGATTGCGTGCGGGATTCGCTGCGCAATCGAAAGGCACGGTTCGCGGAGGCTATCCCGGAGTGCTACTTACGACCTGCTCCCTCACTCAAGAAGCTGGAGCCGAGGCGATAGTCGAGCTGCTCGCTCGGCGGAGAAGATCGTCGATCGAAAGCTCGATTGTGAGTGTCCGGAACTCGCGTGATTCCAATCATTCTTATTGGGAAATGAGCGCGTTTCCTTCCGTTCCTCTGCTCACGGAGAGAATACACATGGGCTGTCAAAAAGCAGAAGTACCAAGATGGCTTCCGACTGTCTTAGCAGATGCCGACGTACGTTGAAGTAGCACCCGGATCTGGTCGGATACTGGGGGTGGGGCGGCGGTTTATGTCCCCGTTTTGCCAGCCTGCGAGCTTTGATCGTGGTCGGCCCTCTTGCGTGCCTTTGCGCCAGTCAGACAAGACCTGATGATAACCGAAAGGACTTCGTCGATGGATCCGACTGCACTTCTCCTGTCCCGGTTGCAATTTGCCTTTACGATCTCGTTTCACATCATCTTCCCGGCCTTCACGATTGGCCTTGCGGCGTGGCTCACAGTACTCGAAGCAATGCACTTAAAGAGTGGCAGGCCCGTTTACCGGACCTTGTTTGAATTCTGGCTCAAAATCTTCGGCGTCGCCTTCGGAATGGGTGTCGTGTCGGGCGTAGTGATGGGATTTCAGTTCGGAACGAACTGGAGTGTGCTCTCCAGGATGTCTGGACCAATCCAGGGCCCCCTTCTTTCCTACGAGACATTTACGGCCTTCATGTTGGAGGCAGGGTTTTTCGGCATTCTCATGTTCGGACGGCCTCGCGTCTCGCCCTGGTTCTATCTGTTCTCCACCGCAATGGTGGCACTAGGAACCGCCATTTCTGCCTTCTGGATAATGGTGAACAATAGCTGGATGCAGGTGCCTACGGGATACGTCCTGCAGAATGGGCAGTTCGTGCCCGACGATTGGACGCAGATCATCTTCAATCGCGTTGTCTGGGTCAGATTCCCACATATGCTGCTCGCGTCCTACCTCACTGGTGCGTTCTGCGTGGCGGCAACCGGCGCATGGTATTTGTTGCGGCGGTGCTATCGGGCGGAGGCGCATGTCATGCTGCGCATGGGCCTTCTGCTCGCGGCTCTGATGCTTCCGATTCAGCTCTTTATCGGGCATCTCGTCGGCGACTACGTCCACGACTACCAGCCGGCCAAGTTCGCAGCGATCGAAGCGCGTTGGCATGATGAGGAGCCGGCCTCCGAAGTGCTGATCGCGATCCCCGACTCCAGCACGGAATCGAACAAATACGCGATATCGGTTCCGGTGCTCGGGAGCATCATCGGGAGCATGAGTTTGAGTTCGAAGGAGGTTGGCTTGACCAGCTTCGCGCCAAAGGACCGGCCACCGGTGCTGATCCCGTTCTTCGCATTCCGCATAATGGTGGGCTGCGGCCTTCTAATGCTGGCGCTGGCTTGGCTCGGGAGTTGGCTCGTCCTCAGAAATCGCCTCGAGCGGAGCCGGATGCTGCTTTGGGGGATCTTCCTCAGCTTTCCCTTGCCCTGGATCGCGATACTCACGGGCTGGTACACCGCAGAAGTGGGGCGCCAGCCTTGGACGATCTATGGCGTATTGCGGACAGCCGACTCTGGTACGCCGTTCCTCACCGCGTCGGCTGCGTTGACCTCTTTGATACTCTTCGTGGTGGTCTACGCCGTTATCTTCTCATTTGGCACGTATTACATCTATCGGCTAATGCGGGCGGGCCCCGAGGGCCTCGCAGAAGGCCCATCGCTCATGCCCGCTCCGAACCGACCGATGTCCCTTGCCGACCCGGTGCGCGTGGCGCGCACCTATGACAAAGCGGGACAGTAGACATGGTGATGTTCTGGGTTTCGCTCCTTGCCATCAGTATCCTTATCTACCTTCTTCTTGACGGATTTGACCTCGGTGTCGGGATGTTGTTTGGCCTGCCGAACGGTGAAACGAGCCGGAACACGATGCTGAACACGATCTCTCCAGTATGGGATGGCAATGAGACCTGGCTGGTGGTGGCCGGCGTGATCATGTGGAGTGCGTTTCCGGTGGTCTATTCCATGCTTTTATCCGCCTTTTATATCCCGGTCATCATCATGCTGCTGGGATTGATTCTGCGCGGCGTGGCGTTCGAATTTCGAGGCAGGGCATTACGCTCACGCTGGGTCTGGAGCGCGAGCTTCGTCCTCGGCTCGTCCGCTGCAAGCTTCATGCAGGGAGCAATGGTCGGAGCGTTGGTCGAAGGATTGAAATTCTCAAACGGAGACTACACCGGCGGAACGTTCGGATGGTTATCCCTATTTTCCCTACTGTGTGGATTAGGCCTCTGCTTCGGCTATGCCCTGCTTGGCGCCTGCTGGCTGGTCGGAAAGGGCGAGGGTGCGGTCCGCAATACGGCTCGTCGCCAAATCCCGGCGCTTGCAACTGCAGTCTTGGCGTTTCTGGCCGCCGTCTTTATCTACGCACTATCCGAGCACCTCGCGATTCTGCAACGATGGGTCGATCGGCCATATCTTCTGGTGTTTCCGCTAATCAGCGCGTTGGCGGCCGCGGTGCTGGCCAGGAGTGTACTGCATCACAACGATAACTGGCCGTTCCGCATGGTCGCATTGATCTTCGTGTCGGCGTTCGGAACATTTGCCCTGTCATTTTGGCCGTACATGATCCCATTTGTCGTCACGATCGACGAGGCCGCAGCTCCTCATTCAAGTCTCGCGTTCATGTTCTGGGGTGAGGGACTGTTCGTGTTCCCACTGATGCTTCTTTATGTCGCCATTGGTTATCGTGTTTTCCGCGGCAAAGCGACCTCTGGCCTCGATCACCATTGACGGTCCAGGCCGGTGTGATCGCCAGAAGCTGGATCGACCAACTCACAATGAGGGTGGTCGGGTTACACTCTTGCGCTCGGCTCGGCGAACGCTGTCGCGGCCGACTCCTGAACAAACATCAAAAGTGTCGCAGCAGATCCAAATGCAATAGTGGTCAACACTAGACACGCAATGACAAACGTTCGCATTTACCGGGCTCCTGGGTGCACCGTGATTGGTACAACCTGCTACAACGAAGATGTTTCGCCACACAATGTTACAATGCGAAAGCCTCTGCCTCGATCTCGATGAAAGTTCGGCCAAGCGTGCCGACGGACTTATAGAAGGGCGCGCAAGTTACATTCTCAAGGTCAACAAAGAAGCGGTTCAGCCATGAGCCAAGATGTTTGCTGAAAAACATTTGATCTGCGCCAGCAGGCGCTGAAATGCCACCGTCGATCAAAGCCGCCATGATCTCACAAAGAATGCCGACGTGATCCTCAGGTTCTATCCGCTCCAATCCCTTCTCGATGCCAAGGATCCCAAGCGTTTCGCGAAGCCGTGCCAACGGGCGCCCGTACAATGTGTTGGCTAGGTAATGCGATGCATAAGGCAGCAGAGCGCCATCGCTAACTCCGGCAAATAAAGACGAGTATTCGTCGGCAGTGCTTATCGCGGTTGATCTCACAGCAGATTCCGCCAAAGCCATATGTGCTTGACCAAGCGGGGTGGTACCGCCGGGTAGACAAGCAAGATTGGCCAGAAGCTGCGCGCACGGACTGCGGGTTAGCAAGGTTGCCAACAAGGCATACTCCCGGGCTCGAGCTATGTCGACCTCTTCGACAGTGCGCCTCGGTGAGATCTCATGTACCATCCTCTTCAACTCCCCGACGCTATGCGCCGCTTGGTCCAAAGAATGTGTTTCAGGTGGGCAGCGCGCCGCCATGACGTGGCCGGCTCGCGGCCCTATCGCTTGTCTGTCCCGCAGGTGTTCCTTTGACGCCGACGACCGATGAGGCGTCTGCGTTGCGCTCCAGTGAAATTGTTTGAGCTCTCGCGCTCTCGGAGAAAGGATCGACAACTGCGGAGCCCTCAGAAGGAGCAGACGACGAAGGTCCTCGAGACGCTATGTAGCTAAGCACATCAACGCTGCTCTCCAGCGGCGCCAGGGCTCCAAACCCCGGAACTCCAGTTGGGTTGTTAAAATCCCATTGATTCTCGGCGATCCCGATGAAATCCCGAATGGCGGGATCGCTCGTCCAGGCCCGGCGCAGAGCCAGGCGCGTCAGATCTGCGGGTACTCCCGACCGCAAAAATGCGGTGACGTCCGTTTCAGCCACTATCGATTCGATGGGCGGTAGGCTCGTCGTGTCGAACGGCATTTCCGCGCGGTCCGGCACAACAGCCGGACCGGTTTCAGACAAATCATAAGGGCGCTCTTCTGAAGATCTGGCAGTCTGTTTCAACCGTGCCCAGCGCAGAAATAAACTTTCCCGCTCACTCACCGGCTTCTCCGTGGGTCCAATTACGACGAATTGTGCTCTGTTGACTGCGCGCCCGTTTGACGAAAGGACGCTCGACATAATGCTCAGCGACGAAACGGTGGACAATCTCCGCGATTTCTGATGGCATCGAAACGGCCTCGACCAGATTGCTGCCGGCGTCCGTAAAGGCTTCGCCCTCAGCCGGATCGACTGTAACTGCCCGTAATTCGTATGGCGGTTCGGAGGCGATCGGGCGCATATTCACCCACACGCTCGGCCTACCCGAAAGAAGATTGTCGCGATAATTGTTGGCTTCGGTGCGGTGCAATTCGACGATCGCCTCGCCTGCATAGAACAATGACACGTCGTCGCCACCGCCGAGCCAAGTCCAGGGATTAGCGGCGGGCCTTCCACCGAACACCAACACGGGTCGCCACAAGGTATCGGCCCAGGCGCTCTTTGCTTTGCGTCGCTCGACCACGACGCCAATCGGGATGTGCGCCAACGCAGTTGATATCATTTCTCACCTCCGCTCCGATCCTGATCAACCACCGATTTCTGACTCGGTTTGCGGAAGTAATCATCCGTCGTACGCATGGTAGGCTTGCCGGCATTGAAGGGCTCGGTGATCTCTTCAGCCAGAAATGCGACACGGCAATCTCCGCACATCCTGATCGCGTCAAGCCTACGGGAGGAACCTGCGTACATCCAATGCTTGCCATCCAGCTTTGCGATGATGCGATCAATGCTGCTTTTGACTCCAAACGGTTTGCTGCAGCGAATACAGCAAGACGGCTCTTCTTCTTTAAGGATCTGGGATGGCGTCCTCGCGGTCTCAAAATTGATGCGCGGCACCAGTTTGATGACGTGCTCCGGGCAAGTCGCTTGGCACAAGCCGCATTGTACGCAGGCATCCTCGACAAATCGCAATACAGGCCTTTCAGGATCGTCTCGCAAAGCGCTCGTGGGGCAGGCGGAGACACAGGACAGGCAAAGGGTGCAGCCTGCAGTATCGACTTCGACAGCACCCACGGGGGACCCGGGAGGGAGCGGAACGATGCCCACCGGAGCGGGAGCCGAACGGTGCAGTGCGCCAAGCGAAAAACGGAGCACGTCCCGTTTCTTCCCGACTGCTCGAAAGCCCGCCGGCTGCGCCGACGGCGCCAGAGGCGGAATTGCGCGTAGATTTTGCAGCAGGAGATCGGGGTCATCCGTTTCAATGGTCGCGACCCGGTCCGCACCGAAGCCAAGTCCAGAGAGGATTGAATCTGCAAGTATCAGTGTTTGTGCCAATCCGGAGATGTCATGACGCGGTTTCGCCCGGAGCAGAAGCCGCAACGTCGATGCGCCGTAGGCAAAGGCCGCTGCGATCGTCTCGAGACCGATTTGCGTTGTCTCGTTCAGTGCGAACGGCAGCACGTTGGCCGGCAACCCATCACCGCAGCGTGATAGTGCCTCGATGAGCGGTGCTCCATGAGCCGCATCGTGCACGAGCAAGATAGCGCGCTCACCTCCAGCTGCTCGGTAGGCCATCATCATTGCGCGCATTCGAAGCACAAGCGCTTCCTCTGACGGAAGCGCATAGGATACCGCGCCGGTAGGACAGGCAGCGGCGCACTGGCCGCAGCCAGCACAGATGTTTGCGTTGATCTCTACGTGATCTCCGGAGGGAGTGATTGCCCCCGCCGGACAGAGGTTGAGACATCGGGTGCAGCCAGTGCGCTGCGAACGCGAATGAGCGCATAGCTTGGGTTCGAAATTGACGTAGCGAGGCTTCTGGAAGGTTCCGGTGAGGTCGCGAGCCTTCATCACGGCTTGCAGAATCGATGCTGGGCTATCGGGATCATGGTGCAGGTAGCCATCACGGAGACCAGACTCCGCAAACAACGGTCGCCCGCCTGTCAGATCAAGAATAATGTCGCAGGCAGAACGGGCGCCATTCCGAGATGGTCCGAATGTCAAAGTCCCGCGCGACCAGGGCGCGGCCTCCGCGAAATCGTCGACCGTTACCTCGAACGCGCCAAAATGTCCGGTAGCACCCGTCACCCGGCCTTTCGCTATCGGAAAGACCGCACTGTACGGGGTAGTGATGGCGGCTGGTGACGAGATCAGTACCGTGACATCTAGGTGATTTTTCAGCAGATTGCCGGCCTCGATCGCCTTTTCGTCGCAACCAGAGATGAGAATGACGCCGCGACTTTCGAGTTCGACCCAAGGCGCTGCCGGCGCAGGCTCTGCGGCGGCAGCCAGCAATGCGGCCATCTTCGGGCCGGCCCGATTGGCTTCGCTGGACCACCCGGCAGTTTCCCGGATATCCGCAAACTGTATCGGAGTCTTCCGACCGAGTTCCGCAGCGACGTCGGAGAATAGCGCTGCTTTCAGGGTGCAGCCGACTGTCAGCGGGCGATCTTCGGAAGCGATTTCTCTGAAGCGATCGATATCGGCGCCGCAAAGCTGATTGACCGCTGTCATAGGCTGAGGGCAGCCGCTGCGAATCGCATCAACATCAAGCGGCATCGTGTGCTCACACGAGCAAATCAGAGCTTGCCTGGTGGGATCAAATGTTGGGCTCAAGATCGTCGATTGCCTCCAGCGAGAGCAGCATCGTGAGTCCGTAAGGATAGTTTGACGGGAGTGTGATCCATCGCATCACTCGGCTGGTGTCGCGGCAGAATGTCGCTCGTCCTCAAGGCTTTCGGCTAACCAGCGATCATGATGCTCGCGCGCCCAGTTGAGATCGACCTTCCCGGTACCCATGGCTTCAAATGCGCCCTCCATCCCTATCGTGCCGATATAGATGTGGGCGAGAATGAGAGCCACAAACAACATTGCGATGACCGCGTGGACCACGTGCGCGATCTGCATGTCAGCAATGGTGGTGCCGTAAAAAGGAAACAGGAGCACAAGTCCGGACGCAGAAATAAAAAGGCCAGCGGCGACCGACAACCAGTAGACCATCTTTTCACCGGGATTGAATCGTCCGGCCGGTGCATGCTTGGATTTGATAAATCCGCCACCCTGCCTGATCCATTCGAGGTCGACCCGTTGCGGCAGATTGTGCCGAAAAAAGATCACCGCGATCAGGGCCACGCCCGTCATAAAAGCGAAACTGACAAAGTTATGGAGGTATTTCGCAATCTGTGAGATCTCGGAAAACGTCTCAGGACCGACTATCGGCAGCAGCAGGATTTTGCCGAAGGTGATGTTCAAGCCAGTCAGAGCAAGGACGACGAAGGAGGTCGCCGTCAACCAGTGCGAGAAACGCTCGAATGCGATAAAACGTATGATTTTCTGGCCTGAGCGCCCTGCTGAAATGCGAAGTGGTCCGACTACCAGGTAAGCTACGATCAACATTGCCAGCGTTCCGAGGAGCATGATGGCGCCGCCCCAATGCAAAAGGACTTCATGGAAATAGTCCCAGGTTCGTCCTGCTGGCTGAATGAGGACGCTCGCCTTGACATCCGGAATATCGATGCGGCCCTCGATACGGGGCGCCTGCTCGAGCAGCGTGCGCTGGTTCACGACGCTGGCGTCCGGGTTTGGAGCACCGTCCGTACCGAGCTTTTGTGCCAGGCTGGGCGCTTCACCGACCCCAAGCACCAACAGCGCGAAGATCACTAAGCTATTGCGGACTAGAACAAACATGATGCTAACCTGTGCCGATCGTCCTATCGAGACTTACGTAACGGCGGCCAATTGCGCTGGCTGCTCAGGGTTTGGTGTCCTCGTGATAGGCGGTCTCCCAGCCCCATGCTCCTGACCCGTAGCCGCGGGTGCGGACCCGTTCTCCATACAGTTGTGCGATGATGTCTCCATCTCCAGCCAGTAGAGATTTTGTCGAGCACATTTCGGCGCATAGTGGCAATTTGCCTTCGGCAAAACGGTTCGAGCCGTACTTCGCGTATTCCGCGGCGCTGCCGGGCTCCTCAGTTCCCCCGCCACCGGCACAATAAGTGCATTTGTCCATCTTTCCGCGCGTTCCGAAATTGCCGACTTGCGGATACTGCGGCGCGCCAAACGGACAGGCATAAAAGCAATAACCACAGCCGATGCACAGATCCTTGTTGTGGAGAACGACGCCATCTTCGGTCGGGTAGATGCATTGGACGGGGCACACCGCCGCGCACGGCGGGTCGGTGCAATGCATGCACGCCATTGAGACCGATCGCTCGCCGGGCTTGCCATCATTGATAGTGACAACGCGGCGACGATTGATACCCCAGGGCACTTCATTCTCATTCTTGCAAGCTGTAACGCAGGCATTGCAGTCGATGCATCGTTCCGCGTCACACAGGAATTTCATTCGTGACATCGCGCGTTCCTTTCAAGCAGCCTTGATCTGGCAGAGCGTAGCCTTCGGCTCCTGCATGCCGGTTGCGGGGTCATAGCCATAGGTCGTCAGCGCGTTCACGCTCTCGCCCAGCACGATCGGGTCGCTGCCGCTCGGATACTTTGCTCTCAGATCAGCGCCTTCGAACCAGCCCGCGAAGTGATACGGCATCCAAGCAACGCCCTTGCCGACCCGTTCGGTCACGAGCGCCTTCATTTTGGCCCGCGAGCCACTTTCCGGGCCGGTTACCCACACCCAGCCCCCGTCTTTGATGCCGCGTTCGGCCGCATCGACGGTGTTTATTTCTACGAACATGTGCTGCTTCAATTCGGCAAGCCATTTATTGGAACGGGTTTCTTCGCCGCCGCCTTCGTATTCGACCAGCCGGCCCGAACTAAGAATTAGCGGAAACTGCATCGAGATGCCGCGATCGACGACCGCTCTCTGCACGGAGAAGCCAATATTTGGTACGCGAAACTGCTTGGCGTCGGGCAATGTCGGATAGTCGGCGACGAGGTCCGGCCGAGGAGTGTAGATGGGTTCGCGGTGCACAGGAATCGGATCGGGAAGGTTCCAGGCCATCATGCGAGCCTTGGCGTTGCCGTAGGGCGAGCACCCGTGTTCGATAGCCACCCGCTGAATGCCACCAGAGAGGTCCGTCGCCCAAGACACTGAATCCGGTCTGGTGGGACTGACGCGCAGTATTGCTTGCAGTTCATGCGGCGTGAGATCCTTGTCCCAGCCAAGCTTCTTCAACACGCCCAGCGTGAACTCCGGATAGCCATCCTTGATCTCCGAACCAGCGGAGTAGGAGCCCTCGGCAAGAAGGTTGTCGTGATCCTCACGCTCGACCTCCTGCCCATTCTCCAGCACCTTGCGCTTGACAATCCGCTCCACTCCAAATCTGGCTCGAAAGGTCCCACCACCCTCTTTGACGGGAAGATTGGTGTTGTAGAGGATGGGCGTTCCCGGATGCTTGAACTCCGGCGTTCCCCAACACGGCCATGGGAGTCCGTAATAGTCGCCTCCGACCTCAGGATCATCCTTCGGTGCTCGCATCGTGACCAAATCGAACTTGGCCTGATTTTTCATATGAGCTTTGAGCCGCTCCGGAGATTGGCCGCAATAGCCGGTCGACCAGCCGCCCCGGTTGATCTCGCGAAGGATATCCTCAGCCGACACGGATCCCGTCTCGACTTTGATGTTCTTGAACATCAAGTCAGCAAAGCCAAACTTGACGGCTAGCATATACATGATGTCGTAATCGTTCTTTGACTCAAAAACCGGATCGACGATCTTCTCACCCCATTGGAGTGAGCGATTCGACGCGGTCCGTGAGCCCTCCATCTCGAAGCTGGTGCACGTCGGCAGGAGATAGATGCCGTTCTTGCGTTTGGAAAGCACTGACCACGCAGTCGGATACGGATCGCACACCACCAAAAGCTCAAGCTTTTCGATCCCGCGTATCGCCTCCGGCATTCGGGTGATCGTATTGACGCCATGGCCCATGATGAACATGGCTTGGACCGGGCTGGGCTGATCGATCTGATCTTTGGGCAACAAGGTGGCGTCGAACCAGCGCGTGCTTGGAATTCCAGGCGTTTCCATCAACGTCTTGCTTGGGAAGCGAGATGTCATCCATTCGTAGTCAACATCCCACACCCGGCACCAATGCCGCCAAGCCTCATCAGATAACCCGTAGTAGAGCGGGAGCGATGTGACATCGAGGCCGAGATCGGTCGCGCCCTGCACGTTGGTATGACCACGAAAGATGTTCGCACCGGCGCCCGGCTGACCGACATTCCCGGTGGCGAGCAGCAGAAGACAACTTGCACGCACGTTGGCGGTGCCGGTTGTGAACTGTGTCTGCCCCATCGCCCAGATCAAGGTTGCAGGCTTCTGCTTGGCAAACAGCTCGGCGATATGCTTGACTTGGGCCTCGGGAAGGCCGGTGACACGTTCGACCTCTTTCGGCGGCCACTTCTTTGCTTCCTCACGGATTTCGTCGACGCCGTGTACACGTTGAGCAAGGAATTCTGAGTCTTCCCAACCGTTTTGGAAGATGTGCCACAGCATGCCGTAGATTGTGGGGATGTGAGTGCCGGGCCGGACCCTTACATATTCAGTCGCATGAGCAGCTGTCCGCGTCATGCGGGGGTCTACTACGATCATGTTGGCGCGGTTGAGCTCCTTCCCTTCCAATATATGTTGCAGAGAGACGGGATGAGCCTCGGCGGGATTGCCACCCATGACTAAAATAGTCTTTGAGTTGCGGATGTCGTTATAGCTATTTGTCATCGCGCCGTAGCCCCAGGTATTGGCTACGCCGGTGACGGTGGTAGAGTGACAAATGCGCGCCTGATGGTCCGAATTATTCGTTCCCCAGAACGCGGCCAGCTTGCGGTTGAGATAAGCGGCTTCGTTGGTGAATTTGGCCGACCCAAGCCAGTAAACTGAATCGGGCCCAGACCGCTCTCGGATGTCCAGTAACTTGTCCCCGATTTCACTGATTGCCGTTTGCCAGGAGATCCGGGTCCACTGACCATCCACGAGCTTGACAGGATAGCGCAAGCGGCGCTGGCTTAAGACGTCATCGCGGACTGCGGCTCCCTTGCAGCAATGTGAGCCGCGGTTGATCGGGCTATCATAATCGGGCTCCTGTCCGATCCAGACCCCGTTCGAAACCTTTGCGATCACCGAGCATCCAACGGAACAGTGCGTGCAAATATTCTTGCGGGTCGTAACAGGCGCGCCCGGCGCCGGGGGTGTGCCTGCCTGTGCCTTGCGGATATTCGTTAGCGGTAGCGTGCCAAGTGTGGCCAATGCTCCGACAGCTACACCTGAGCCTCGTAGAAAAGCTCGGCGCTCCAACTCTGAGCGGGACAGTGACGTCTCACCGTGTTCAATCGGTTTGCCAGAACGTCCTTCTGCTGCTTTCATCAACACAAGAGCGACCCCTCATCGAGCAGGATAGCTGTTAACACGATAGAAGTTGCGAACCTCTGGGGAATTCGCTTGATAGCGAGCCCTGCGTTTGTCTTTCGGATCTTTGAGGCTTGCAGATGCCGACACCGGCACCTGCGATCCGATCAGTGTTGAGCTAACCCCGACGATGCCGAAGCGAAGCAGATCGCGTCTAAGTAAGGTCTTCCTCGTTTTGTCGTTCATTACTTTCGCTCCGAGCTCGCCGGGGGATGATAGCTGACGCGCCAATCGACCTCACCTCGGATAAGCTGCTTTCAGCGGTGTTCTTTCGTAAATGCACGGAAACCTCGAGGCCTTACTCTAAGGGTCTGCTAGCGGTACTCTGCTTGAGCGACAGCGCAGTGATCGACCGTAAACCGGCGACAGGCGATGCGGCGGAGTCCAGAGACACTATTCAGGTACTACTAGCGCCTTCGTCTTCCGCAGCCCGTCCATCACCTCTTTCGGCAGGTTAAGATGCGCATCAACCAGCTCTGGAGGGGTCGACGCCATCCAAGTGTCCAAAGAAACATCAACGAAGTAGCGGCTCTTGAATGTTTCAAGAAAGCGAAATGGACCGGGTCCTGTATTCTCGAGATAGTGACCCATCGCGGCCGGAACGTAACCCACGTCGCCCGCCGTAAGATCGAACGTGCGAGCCTGCCCCTGGCCGGCGAATACGCCCATGCGCGCCTGACCTTCTATAACGTAGAGCCATTCGTCGCCATTTGGATGCCAGTGGAGCTCCCGCATTGCACCTGGATTCACTTCTACGAGTGCGGCGGCGGTCGTCGTGTTGATCGGAAAAAGGCGAGAATCGTTGATGCGCACCGTGCCACCCTTCGTTCGGGTGGGCTCCTGCGCCATCAGTCGCCAAGTGTAGCTTGTCTCTACAGGGGTTGCGCCACGGATACTATCGGAGCTTAATGGGCCCGGCAAAGGTGCCGGGAAAATATAGCGGTCGCTTTCCTCAGGGGTGTGACCAAACAGCGAAGCTGACACTCCAAAATTTTTGCCAAGCACTTCGTTCGGTATATGTTTGAACCAGTCATTGATCATGAACGTGTTGTCTTCATCGAAGTCGCCGTCATCGAATACCAAAAGAAACTCGCAGCCGTCCGGCCCGAGTCCTTGGATCGAGTGCGGCGTCCCGGAAGGGAAAAACCAAAGATCACCAGCACCCACGTCATCGACAAAATATCGGCCGTCGGGATCGACGGCGGTGATCCGGGCAGTTCCATGGAGCATGTAGGCCCACTCGGAAGCTTTATGCCAATGCAGCTCGCGGACCCCGCCGGCATTCAAGCGCATGTTAACACCTGCAAGTGCCGTTGCGATGCCCAGCTCACGTCGCGTCACTTGGCGCGTCCAGCCACCTGTCTCCAGGCGCATATGAGCATCGGAGAATGAGAAGCGCAGGTTGGGCAGGGAGCCATGATCCGTCGAAGGTGGCACAAGGATGTCAGGGTTCTGTTGATCCCGCGCCAAATTGCGCGGCCCAGGATCTGAACCGCCCCGACCCGGTCGTTGTGGCTGAGGAACAGCCCCGCCAGATTGCGCCTGTGCGAGCGCAGTTGTTGTTAGAAGGCCGCCGGCAGCGGTCGCAGCAAGCATTTGACGACGCGAGAGTGGGTCCATGAGCGGTGTTTCCAGTGGTGCGACATGAGGAACATCATCAGTCCAGACTTGCATCGGACTCCAATGATCGCGCAGTCCGTGCAACCGTTCGCAAAACTCGTGACTGCGATCGTCAAATGCTCTGTCGTTTCGAACTTCAGCGGAAGTGAAACCATTTCAGTCGCGAGATGCGCTTGCTGCATCCGTGCGCAACCAAAAGGCTAGTCCCGAGACCTGCTCACACCGAGGAGTAGGCTCAATGGAATGTCGACCCCCGGCCCGCGCGGTTACGAACTGGTCGAACCGCGCGGGCCAACGATCATACTTCCGGAGCGGCTGGCAAGAAGGTCGGTGGCGTTGACTGCTGCTGCGCCAAAATCGCTGCCGCCTCTGGACCCTCAGCCACTTGCCTCGAAAACCGGTTGATATCGCGGACGATCTCGTCTCGGGTGTTGGTCATCCGGAACTCTTCAGACATCAGCAAGGCGCGGCGGCCATATCTGTCGGTGTCGAGAACAGCGTGGACAGCATCGCGCAGGGCCTCAGGGGTCGGCGTATTTGTCTTCAGATCAATCCCGACCTCCGACCATCCTACGCGCATATTCACATCGGCCTTGTCTTCAGTGAGCCCGGCGCACACCAATGGAATGCCAAAGCTCATGGCTTGGTTGACGCTGCCATAGCCACCGTTCGTGACGAAAACGTCCGTCCTGGGGAGGATCCACTCAAATGGAAGATAGCTGGCTAGGCGCGCATTGGCCGGGATCGGTCCTGGGATAGCCTCCACCGGCCGTCCACCAGCTGTGACGACAACGAGGAGGTCAGGCTGGTCAGCTAGCGCAGCCAGGGTTGGCATGATCAGGAGATTGAAATCGTGATTTGCGACGGTTCCTTGAGTGACAAGCACAACCTTGCGCTTGCCGTCCAAGTCTGCTGCCCACGGCGGAAGCGGTACCTGGTTTGGTATGATGGGCAGAGTCCCAATGAACTTCACGGAGCCGGGTAACGCCCGAGGAAATTCGAAACTCGGCACAGTAAGCTGCCAGTAGACGTCGGCGAGCCTCACCATCGCTTCAAATGGCGGATTTGCAAGCGGGCCCAGGCGGAGACGTTCCAGGCATCCGTTCAAACGCTGCGCAAGCGGTTGGTGGACGATCCTGTCGTGTTCCTGAATGATCGCGACATGTTGGGTCGGGCTGGCTGCGGGCGGCAAGCCGAGAAAATCCGGCGCTCCATCTTCCCGGGGCCAATGCAGTATGGAGGTGCCAAAGCACAGGACGGGTGGTCGAATTGATCGAGGCTTAAGGAGCGTCGGCAACAACCCAAGGAAACAATCGTCCCCAATGAGAACGTCCGCCGGCACATCCGTTAGCACTTGTTCTAATCCTTGGTGCTGCGCTGGAATGTGGTCGACGAACAATCGTTCGAGAATGACGCGAAGCAGCTCCAACCCGGGAGGCAGCGTCTTGAATTCGGGATATTTCGCAAAGGGATCGACAACGTCCTGATCTGCGCTTGCTGGAATCGGGCGGAACGTCGCTCCAATCGCCTCGACGCGCTGTTGAAACGCCCGTCCAGTGAATGCAAGCACTTGGTGGCCCTCGGCTAAGAGAATTCGCGCAAGCCCAAGCATCGGATTGACATGCCCCGGCGCTGGCGTTGTGGCGATAACGATTTTCATTGATCCTGTTCTCCGGCCGCCCAAGACGAGCGGCTACTCCGGTTTGACTGCAGCCGACTGACTGCATTGAGAGATTTCTCTGCGCCCATTGCAGTTCGATGTCGGATCGCTGTGATCGCGCTACGTTCGTCATCATCATGCGGCTTGAGGTAGCAATGCGGAAATCTGTCCAGCACATGATGAAGCCGCGTCACGGGCTGTGCTGGTCATGCCCGGATCATTGCACGGATGTGCGAGGGCCGCGATCGATAGCCAGGCGGCCCATGAGCATTCGGCAGATCCAAAACGCACAAGCGCCAATACTCGTGGCCTAAAGACGCAGCTTAACTGCAGCTCTTGAATAACGAAGCTGCAGGAAGGTCACTGGGTCTCAGGTCTCAAATGGAGATAGATCTACATGAAGAGCGATGATTTCGGCGGCTCTGCGACGAGCAGGGTTTTGGAGTACAGGAAACGAAAATGGCGCGTTTGATAGAATTTACGAGCGTGGCACGTCTTGCGAACCGCAATGCGGATGTAATCGTTCGTGCAGGCCTCGACATCTCCCTGGCGGAGGTCGAAAGCGCCTTGCTCACGCATCCAATGGTGAAGGATGCGGCGGCGTTTGGTGCGCCGGATCCGGTGCTAGGACAACGTGTGGCGGCCGTTGTCGTGCTGAAACAAGAAGATGACGATGCCATAATCGATGAGATCTTGGCGGCAGCGAGGGTGCATCTGCCTGAACACAAACTTCCAGATTTGCTGACCGCTATTGACGCTGTTCCCCGCGATCCCTTCGGGAACATCGATCGTCAAGCCTTGGCAGAGACTATTCTCGGAGTTCCGAGTCACAGGAATTGTGATTGAGGAAGCAGCGTACGGATCAACGAGGATGTTTGCCATATGCGTCCCTGTGCATCCGTTCTGGTTCGAGAGTAGGTATGCCGGCGAAGACTACGATCTTCGCTTTGGAGCAGCTCAGTCCAAACCGGGCGATTCTCCGCCGCAAAACGCGTGAGGTTTGCAGACTGCTTGGAATTGCCAAGTCCAGTGAGTGGTGCGATGCCCGCGTCAGAGTGTGCCTTCTACCCGTTGTCGCTGAGAGAGTTGACGTACGATCAGCACGGCGAGGAGAGCGGCCACGCCGAAGAGCGCTGCGACCCGGCCGAGGTACACAACGGCGCCGTCCGCGACAACCATGGCCCCAATTGCTGCTCCGGTAGCGCTGCCCAAATAGATCGCCGATGAGTTTAGTGACAGACTGACGGATGCCAACGTCGGCGCGAGAGCAACCAGCCTTGCCTGCTGTGCAGTCATTGTCGCCCAGCTGGCTGCACCCCAAACAAGCACCGCAGGCAGAAGTACGAAGACGGCTTTACTCGACGCGAGCCCGGGAGCGAGCGAGAGTACAGCGTAGGCGAGCAGTGTCAGACTGCATCCAACCAAAACTGTAACGCCTGCCCCCCACCTGTCAGTGCTGGCGCCGCCAAGCCATGCCCCGATCGCACTGGCAACTCCGAACGCCAAGAATACCATGACAAGGCCGGTAGCGCCAATACCCGCGACCGCTACCAGGAAGACGCTAAGATAGGTGTACATCGTAAAGGTGCTCGCCACCGTCAATACGCTCGTCGCCAACACGGCCAGCATATCGGGCCGCTTGGCGAGCGCGAAGCGTTCGGCAAGAGTCGGGATGGTGCCCGGCTGCAGGCGCGGCATTCGGGTTAAGATCCCGAGCAGGGAAACGATCGCCATCCCCGCCACGCTTGCGAAGGTGGCACGCCAACCAAATCTTGCTCCGATCAGCACGCCCAGCGGGACCCCAGCGATGATCGCCAGCGTCAGCCCGTTTGTGACGACAGAGAGGGCGCGGCCGCGTCGCTCGCTGCCTCCAACGGCAGCCGCATATCCGCTGGCGGCAGGCATGAAGCTGGCTGCTGAGAATGCGAGTGCTAGGCGAGCCAGCAGCAGCCCGATGTAATTCGGTGTCATTGCAGCGAACGCATTTGCGAGGCCAAAACATAGCATTGCAGCGACGAGAAGGCTTCGGCGCTCGAGCGAGGCGGTCAGCACTGCGATGACCGGCGCTCCCAATGCGTAAGCGCACGAGAACACCGTAACGAGATGACCTGCAGCCGGCAGACCGACGTTCAAGTCCCGTGCGAGATCGGGGAGCAATCCCGCGATCATGAACCCCTCGGTGCCGATGGAAAAAGCGCCGAGCGTCAGCCAAAGAAGGTTAGTGTGGGGCACTTAGATGTCCGTCGAAGGGATTTTGTTGAGAGGCTGCCAAAAGCTGGGGAGATTGCTGGAGCGTCCCGGAGCCGCAAGGCGTGGCCAGGTAAATTGTTCGCGGGCAGCGGCTCCGCATTCTTTTGAGGCGAAGCCGTCATCCGCCCAGCACGAACTTGAACCGCTTAGCTCGGCCAAGGCGTGCCATGAATCCGCTTGCACGCGTTTGGCTTGCGAAATGAAGGGTCGTGATACTCGATGTAGTCGAAGTTTATCGTTCCGAAGGTCGTCTCGGGCTTCTTCAGTGCCGAGCAGGTCTGAATTTTCACAAACTCGTTCTTGAAATCGCCGCGCGGCAGAGCGGCTATGACCTTTTCACGTTGTTCTGCGGTATACTCGTCGTATCCTATGCCGACGACGTCAACCAAGACTCCGGCATTAGTCAGAGCGATTTCCGGTCGCATGAATTGCGGGATACCCGGAGTGGTGTGTAACGCGATAGCCTCCCAGACCAGATCGGCGTTTGGCTCCGGCATGCCATGACTTCTAAGGAAATCACGGGCCGCGTTCGCGCTATCCACTTCAAAGCGATGCGTCTGAGTGTGATACGGGTCTACTAGTCCAAGATCGTGAAAGAGCGCCGCCACATAGAGCAATTCGGAGTCAAACTTCACTTTCTGGCGCATTCCTCTCATTGCGCCGAACACAAACACTCGGACCGAATGATTGAACAACATTTCGCTCTCGTGCTGCCTCACCAGTTCGGCGGCCTCGCGCGCGATCTTGCTATCGGGGATCCTGATCCCGGAAATTTCGTCGGCCATGCCGAACTCCTCTAAGTTTTTCATTGCTCATCGCGACCACTTGCCGGAAGCCATCCGTCTGATCAGGCGGGAGCTCCACCGTCGGTGCAGATAGACTGTCAATGACTACTTTGAAGGCCCGAGTCGCGTGAAGATATTGCAAGTGGATATTCGACTTGATGCACTCGGAATAGGGCCGCTGGAGCCCGCGTGCCTGCTATCTGCCTCCGTTCGCTTGAACGGCCGTCTAGACGCGCGCAGTTCGCGGTATGCCTGCCCGGATCAAAGCTCTTACGAGGTGCTATCTTGCGAATAAAGGCCGCTCGATTGATCGTCGAAGAATTTCGTGCAGCCATTGATGGGAAGGGTCTTCATCAAGACGCTTATGCCAAAGCAGCCGGACCTCCAGCGAAGTCGTCTTGTATGGTAACTCGTGGATTGCGATTGCATAAGTTCGCTCGAAGACGTTAGCCAGCGGGCGGGGCACAATCGCTGCGAGGTTGCTGTTCTCAATCAGCGCCGGTAGCGCGAGAAAATGTGGCAAAGTAATCGCCACTCGCGGCAGCGGGTCGCTCTCGCCGAACATCTTCTCAAGCGCTGCACGATCGTACATTTCGGATCGTCGGGCCAAGCCGCGCTCGGAAATGAAGCCTTCAACTGCTCCTTCTTGCTCCCCGCCAAAGGAGACGACAACGAGTGACAGCTGCTCCAGCGTGGTCTTGTCAATGCGCTCGTGCTTGTTGCTTCCGCCCACAATCAGAACGTCGTCGTATTCGAACAGCAGCGCGGTCCTAAAACGGCTCGGTGGAGAAGAGAATACGCCTATTGCGACATCTATGCGCCCGAGGTCGAGCTGCTCGGCGAGATCAATTCGCGTCACGGGCTTGATGATAAGGTCAATCGAGGGCGCCTCACGACCAAGCAGCGTCACGAGAGGGGGGCCCAGCACGTGAGTGGTGAAGTCGTTCGCGGCCAAGGTGAACAGTTTAGTCGATATGGCTGGTTTGAACGTGGGCAGCTCGATAGCCGTCTCAAGAGTGCGTAGTGCGTTGCGCACCGGAGATGCCATGGCCAGTGCGCGGGAGGTCGGCTGCATTCCGGTTGCCGTCCTCACAAATAGGTCATCGTCCAGCATCTCTCGCAGTCTTGCCAATGAATGGCTCACCGCGGATTGGCTCAGCGCGAGCTTCTGACTTGCGCGCAGCACGCTCCGCTCCTCCATGACGGCATCCAATACCTTTAGAAGGTTCAAGTCCAAAGTATTAAACGGTAGCGCCACGGCTGAGGTTCCTGGCATGGGAAAGGCGTGCGCCTTGCCCTAACGCGGATTTAGTTAATCCCAACCGCAGCGCAAACACAATCGAAGCCTTCGTCGTCCCGCTGCTCACCTTGATGAGCTACGTTCAGCTTCGTTCTGCAACAAATTCACTTCCATTCTAGTGAGGTCTGGTCATTGATGTCACAAAAGCAAGACTTCGCGGAGAGCTCATGAGGGAGTACGCTGCTGATTGGAACGGCAATCCCCAAGTTCATTCAGGTCACACCGCTGCACGTTCTCAGTGCCAGGGCCGAAGGAACGGAGCGGCGGCTGAGGGGGCGTCATTGTCTGTCCACGATGGCGAGGAAAAAGAAATCGTCGGGGCGGGCGGGGCAGGTGGGGACTCATTTGGGCAAACAGTGTCGGCTTCGGAGCGCATGGCCGCGGAAAACTCTCAACGAGCGGCAGACTCGGAGATTGATCGTATCATTCTTGATCGAGTCGCCTGCCGTGAATTCTCAAATCGAGTTGTGCCACAGCATACAATCGTTGAGATTTTGAGGGTCGCCCGGTTTGCTCCAAGCGGAGCAAATATACAACCTTGGAATATCTACGCTCTAACTGGCGGCCCACAGGAAAGGCTGTCGGCGGCGCTGCTTGATGCCCATTGTAACGAGAGGGCGAAGCACGTTTCCGAATATAAGTACTATTCGGATGTCTTGCCTCCACCTTATCGCGAGCGACGGCAGGAGTTCGGGCGGATCTTTTATGGTTCGCTTGGCATCCATTCCGGTGATGCAGAGGCGCGCGCGCGTCAAACGGCGAAGAACTATGTCTTCTTCGGTGCTCCCGTTGGCTTGATCGTGACAATCGACCGCCGCCTCGAGGCTGGCAGCTGGCTTGATCTGGGCATGTTCGTCCAGAACGTGCTGCTTGCGGCAGCGGGGCGCGGACTTCATTCATGCCCCCAAGAGACGTTTGCGAAGTATCACACGATACTTCGTCAGCATTTATCGATTCCGGACGAGCAGATGGTCGTATGCGGGATATCGATTGGTTACAGTGATGGAGGGGTAAGCTTGAGATCGATGCCTCGCGCCGATATCGGCGAGTTTGCCCACTTTATTGGATTTGAAAGCTAAGGAGACTAATCATGGGCAGCCGAGAAGATCTGATCCAGTGCAGCATCCCTTTCCTGGCGGAGGTCAAGGACATGACCCCCGGGGCCGAGATGGAGCGTTGGCTCAACGAAACCTACGGCCCCCAGAGCAAGCTCTACAGGGATCTATCAGGCCTGATAAAGCTTGGCGTCGAGGAAGGGTGGGCCGCGAGCCAAGAGGTGGAGGGGGTAAACTATCGGCGAAGTCGGATTTCCGAGCCGAGCCCAGAGACGTTTCATTTCAGCGTAACGGCAGTTTACATGAACAGCAATGATCCGCGCCGCTTCAAGGATGAGGACGGCATAGGAATGTTGCGCGGCCAGTACCATGGGCATCCTTATGGTGAACTCAATCTCGTAGTGCCTCTGAACGAGGGCGCACAGCTGAGGGGTCTGCAAGGCTGGCAAGGTGCAGGCTGGACTGCTCCTGATCCTGGGAGCAAACACTTCCCCGAAGTCAGAGGAGGCGCCGTCATCGCGCTATTTTATCTTCCCGCTGGTCGCATTTCGTATGAAGTGGCATCTTAGTCGCTGTCGTCGCATTTCGCTTCGCGATGATCCGGGATTTACGCCCCTCCGGAGATAGGCAACGCAGGATGGGGGAGGGCGTCTAGACGCGCGGTGTGCGCGATTGCTCGTCGGAAGCACTCCATTTGCAAGTGCTGCGCCGCGTACGCGATAAAATGAGCTTGCCTCTCAAGTTCGTTCCGTTACCTTCGTTTTGTAGAGAGCCAATGGGTAGTTGAGGAGCCTTTCAACCGTCTCGTTAGACATCGAGAGTCGCGAATTTCGAGCGTCAGATATGTCCACCTCAGAGCTCACCGTCACGCACGCTTGTCTCGAACACCCTGCCAAGCGGCGGCGAGCCATTATTGCCGCGACGATTGGCAATCTACTCGAATGGTACGATTTCTTCGCATATGGGGTGCTCGCCATTACGATGGCGAAGCTATTTTTCCCCGCTCAAAATGAGGTCATTTCGCTCTTGCTCGCCTTCGCCACATATGGCGGTGGCGTAGTAATGCGGCCCATTGGAGCTATCGTCCTCGGGCTGTACGCTGATCGCGTTGGTCGCAAGGCTTCGTTGTGTTTGGCCATGTACCTCATGGGGATCGGCACAGCCATCATCGTCTTTGCACCCACTTACGAGACTGCTGGAGTCCTGGCACCCTTGCTCATTCTGTTCGCGCGTCTGCTTCAAGGGTTTTCGGGCGCCGGCGAACTCGGCAGCGCGACGGCACTTTTAGTCGAGCTTGCGCCGGCCAATCGGAGAGGCATCTACGCAAGCTTCAATGCTGCAAGTCAGCAAATTGGATTTGTGCTGGCTGCATTCGTTGTCATGATGATGAATGCGACGATCTCACCCACGCAAATCGAATCAGGGTGGTGGCGCATGCCTTTCGTCTTTGGTTTGGGAATTATACCGGTCGCCGTTTACATCAGGTCGCGGGTGCAAGAGCCCGATCTGTTTTTGGCCACGCAACAAAGAGTCAGGAGCAGCCACGCTAGCGCCAATCTCAAGACGGGTCGTTCTCTGTTGCTGGCAGTAGGAATACTGAGCCTCTATGTCGTCGCAGGTAATATCGTTTTCGTTTATATGCCGACGTTCGCGGTCCGAAAGTTAGGCCTAGCCAGTTCGGGAGCGCTGCTCGCTACGATCGTGGCGACCGCCTTTATGATCGTTTGCACGCTTGTAGCGGCCGCAGCCTCCGACCGCTTCGGGCGAAAGCCGCTACTGCTCTTTGCTGGTGTGACCTACGGAGTGATGATTTATCCTGCGTATATGGTTGTAACGACCTGGCCCTCTGTCCAGACGCTGATGCTTGTTCAATCGGCGCTCGCTCTGCTAAACGCAATTTACATTGGGCCCATGATGTCAGCTCTTGCCGAGATATTTGCTACGACTGTGCGCGCAACTGCCGTTGCTTTGGCCTATGGTCTGACAGTCATGGTTGGCGCGCTCTCACCAGCGCTAGCCACGTGGCTAATAGAAGTAAGCGGCGACATCCGTTCCCCGGCCTTTGTTGTGATAACTGCAAGTCTCGTTAGCAGCCTTGCTCTCCTGCATTTCAATGATCGCTATCGACACGCGCTGCTTTGAGTGTGCGGCTGGAACTTGCAAGTTTCTCCTGGCCTCTCGGCGTGCGAGAGCAGACTAATTTGGAAATACCTTAGCTCGTCGGATGTGCTAATAGGCGCATAGATAGTCCCATGCTGCTTTGCAGCATGAAATGCCGCATCACGTCCGATTTCGAGGCGCACTTGCCGAGCAGATTGAATGACGGTGAAGTTTTCCTGTTCGGTCCATTTCGCTTGCTGGCATCCGAACGATTGCTGCTGAAAAACGGCGATCCGATTGCCCTGGGCAGCCGGGCCCTCGATATCCTGATTGCTTTGGTTGAACAGGCCGGCGAGGTCGTCAGCCATCGTGACTTGTTCGCGCGGGTTTGGTCAGACGTCACGGTCGACGATGCTAGCCTTCGCGTGCAAATCGCTGGGCTTCGCAAGGCGCTCGGTGACGGGCGAGACGGTGCACGTTACATCACGAATATCCCCGCGAGGGGCTATTGTTTTGTCGCTTCGGTCGAGCGCTCTCGGCAGATCCAGCCTCTCCTGACTGCAGGAGAGGATCATTTACAATCCGACACGCTTCCCGACCGACTGGCCCGGATGGTTGGCCGCGACGAAACAATCGAGTCCTTGTGTTCGGAGATCAGATCGTCTCGGTTCGTCAGCATCGTGGGGCCTGGAGGCGTCGGGAAGACAACGGTCGCCATCGCTGTGGCACATGCGCTGACCCACGAATTTCAAGGTGGTGTCTGCTTTGTTGATCTGAGTGCCTTGAGAGACGCCGGACTTCTCATTACAGCCGTCGCTTCCGCAGTCGGTTGCCTGGCGCAGACCCAGGACTCGAAGCAGCGGCTTCTGAGCTACCTATCTGACAAGCGAATCCTCTTGATACTCGATAGCTGTGAGCATGTCCTCGACTCTGCCGCTCTGGTTGCCGAGGACATCTGCCGGGAAGCACCGTCGGTTCATCTCATGGCAACGAGCCGCGAGGCTCTGCGTGCAGAGGGTGAGAACGTCTATCCACTAAATTCGCTTGAGCATCCCACCAGTAGCCCAGCGTTGACGGCGGCAACGGCTTTGACGTTTCCGGCTGTACAACTCTTCATGGAACGTGCCTCGGCTGGAGCAGCGCGGCACGCACTCACAGACGGGGAAGCCAACCTCGTGGCTGATATCTGCCGACAACTCGATGGGCTGCCCCTTGCCCTTGAGTTGGTGGCCAGCCGAGTAAGCACGTACGGAATCAACGGTCTAGCTAAGCTGATCGGCGACCATTTGATGCTCGTTTGGCGCGCGCGGCGCGGGGTCCCGCGGCACCAAACGCTGCAGGCGATGCTCGACTGGAGCTACGAGCTCCTTTCCGAAAGCGAAAGGTCGACATTGGCCGCTCTGTCCGTGTTTATTGGTGGTTTCACCTTGGAAATGGCGCAAGCCATTGTGCCTAGGCTTGACCGCGACGGACTGCAGATTGCAAACGATATCGTTAGCCTGATCGACAAGTCGCTCATTGTGGTCTCACCGGGCGACGGTGCTACCTTTTATCGCCTACTTGATACGACCCGATCCTATGCTGCTCTCAAGGCCAAAGAACACGACGAGGGCGATGTCGTTGCAAGGAGGCATGCGCTTTACTTTGCAGAACGCCTGGAGCGTTTTCGGCCGCCAGCAGCAGGGGGCCGAGACCTAGCTGCATACACTCGTCATATCGGCGACATTCGAGCCGCACTGGAATGGAGCTTCTCGGTATCGGGTGACAGCTCGGTCGGTGTGGCGCTTAGCGCAGGTGCGATGCCCCTATTTTTATCGATGTCCATGCTCGGCGAGTGTAGGCGCTGGTCTCTGCAGGCTATCCAAGCGATGGCGGATGAGGATCGCGGTACGAAGCTCGAACTGAAATTGCAACTGTCATTGGCGATCTCCTCAAACCACGCTCACAGTGACAGCAGCGAGGTTGGCACGGTGCTCGAAAGAGCGCTCGGTCTCGCCGACGCGCTTGGACACCCCGAGTATCAATTGGAGCTGTTGGCCGGCCTTAATCTTCATCTCGCGCGGATGGCGGAGTTCGGTGGGTCTCTGGCGGCAGCGGAGCGCTACGCGGCAATCGCAGCGCAAGTTGACGGAGCACGTGCAACTGTGACGGCTGAATGGATGCTCGGAGCTAGCCACCATCTGGTCGGAAATCAGCTGGCGGCGCAGAGAAGCTACGAGAAGGGCTTTATGGCCGCGGCCGCCTCTGGGATAGCCGAGGTGCACTCATTCGGATTTGATCATCGGGTAAGAGCCCTGATCGGTTATGCGCGGACGATGTGGCTCAGAGGATTTCCGGACCAGGCAGCGCGACTGGCCTACCAAGGCCTTGAAGTTGCCGAAAGACATGAGCACCCGGTTTCGCTCTGTATTTGTCTTCAGCACGCCACGCCGGTGTTCTTGTGGCGTGGAGACCTACAAATCGCAGAAGGCCTGATAGATCGCCTCGTCACCTGTGCTTCCAAGTACTCGCTTCCAAATTATGAGGCTGGCGGGGCGGGCTTGAAGGGCGAGCTTTTGCTGGCCAGAGGGCAAACCCAGCTCGGCATCCGCATGCTTCGGGAGGCTTTGTCAGTCCTGCGGTCCGAGCGACGCTTCATGCTTTCTTCTTCCGTTTATAGGGCGTTGGCGGAAGGTTTGGCCGCTTCTGGGCAGTTGTTAGAAGCCTCCAACATGATCGACGGGCTACTGGCCGACGCCAGGAGCGGCTCGGGATCCTTCGAAGTACCCGAGTTGCTGCGGACGCGCGCACGAGTGTTGTTGCTCGGATCAGCCGACAATTGGTCGGCGGCAGAGGCATGCCTGAACGAGTCGCTCCAGTATGCGCGGCAGCAAGCGGCGCCCGGCTGGGAATTGCGCTCGGCTTTGGTGTTGGGCGCCTTGTGGCTAGATCGCGGGCTCGTCGCAAAAGCGCGAAGCTTGCTTGCTGAGTCCTATGAGCGATTCACAGAGGGTTTCGAAACTGCTGACTTGGTTCAGGCCGCACACAAACTTCGGACTTGGAACACCTGAAAAAAACATAGATGAGCTTGATGGCAGCTGAAACCTGTCTGCATGCAGCCGATCGCGACTTTGCAGGAGAAATACACTGACGGTATTGATATTATGCAGTCGGGCCGCTCGGATTTACACCATTTAACAGGAAAGAACTCGCATTGCAGTTGCTTCGGCGTCAACTTGCGTCCGATCGAGTCCACTGGACAAATCGGCATGTCACCACGTTTGCAAACCCCTCCTTTCAACCGGGCTGCCGCAGCCGCGAAGGTACGGATCACTGAGAACAATTGGAATAGTCGTGAGCCGTTAACTGTGGCACTTGGCTACACGATCGACAGCTTCTGGCGCAGCGGCGCCGAATTCCTCTCAGGACGTTCGGCCATCGAGACGTTTCTTACAAGGAAATGGACGAGGGAACTGGAGTACCGCCTAATCGCCGAACTCTGGGCATTTACGGAGAGTAGGATCGCGCTGCGCTTCGCAAATGAGTATCATGACATCGATGGGAAGTGGTACAGATCGTACGGGAGTGAACATTGGGAGGTTGATTCCGATGGGCTAATCCAGCGACGCATCGAAAGCTTCAACGATCATTCAATTCAGGAGGCAGATCGAGTACTTCGGTGGCCGCTTGGGCCACGGCCAGATGACCATCCTGAACTGAGCGACTTCGACCTCTGACGGAGGCGACAATCGTCGCCAGCAAGTGGCCATAAACTATAAATAGCCGCTCGCCTAACGCCTCAAAGGCCAGGTCACGATCACAGGCGACGCGCTTCTTCAACGCAACCGCTTTGGGCCTAGCACCATAAGTCGACGTCCCCGGAAGTCGAGCTTCGCGCCCCGTCGAGGTTGATGCGCCAGCTACTCAAGGTGGTGTGCTGCGCCCCGTTCCTTGCTCGAAAAATCCCAATTTACGGCGATAGCCGACAATCAATGGCGGCTCTTTTGTTTAACCTCAGGTCGGACAACGGCGGCACCCGTCCTGGACAACGTTCTGCTGCTCGGTCTGACAGGTGTTCAGTTGCACGTGAAAGGAGGCTGAGCAGCCACTGCTGAGCCGCATCATTTGTCAGTCGTTCGTGCCATAAAACGCTGACGTCCACCGAGCTCGTGTTGTAGGGCAGCTCGTGAACTGTCAGTGGCTGTGTACGAGCCATCGAAGAGGCCAGCGGCCGGGGCACGATAGCGGCCAACTCTGACTGCTCGAGCAGGCTCGGAAGCGCAAGGAAATGTGGAAGTGACACCACTATCCGGGCACTCTGTCCGGAGGCCGAGAGCGCGTTTTCCAGAGCAGGCCGGTCATACATCTCTGATCGCCGAGATAAGCCGCGTTCGGACACAAAGCCTTCAACAAAGGCGTTGTGCTCTCCGTGCAAAGAAACCGCAGCGATCGGCAGTTTCGAAAGCGCCGCAAGCGATAACTTTCCAAGATGCCGCGAGGACTTGGCGATCAACACATCGTCGCACGCAAACAGCGCCTGTGACCGGAATCTGGTTGCTTTGTGCGAAAATGTGCCGATCGCCGCATCGATGTGTCCGAGATCGATCTGTTCGGCCAGATCGGTCGTGCTGTCCGGCCGAATGACGAGGTCGATCAGTGGTGCCTCTTGTCTGAGGAGACTTAGCAGCCGAGGCACCATGACGATGGTCACGAAATCGCTTACGGCAATCGTGAACCGTCGAGTTGCCTTATCTGGTTCGAATTTCGGTGCGCCGACTGCCGTTTCAAGGGATTGCCACGCCTGACGGACGAGCGGAGCCATCGTGAGCGCTCGTGCGGTCGGCTGCATCCCGTTCGGAGTACGGATGAAGAGCTCGTCTCCAAGCACTTCTCTCAACCGCGCAAGAGCATGACTAACGGCCGACTGGCTCAGACATATTCTCTGACTGGCCCGGAGTACACTGCGCTCCTCCATCACTGCGTCGAAGACGCGTAGAAGGTTTAAATCAAGCCTGTTGAGTGTCGTTGTCATGGTGGACCGGAACGGTTATGGGCACATATGAGGGGCAATTCAGTCGGGACGACGAAGGCCTCACTTTGGCAACTCGAACCTCGCCGCCAGGATCGAAAAGAGGGATCCCAGTGACGGGCGGGATGCGGCGTAGATTCGGTGTCCTAGCAAGCCGAGGGCCTGCCGGACAATGAAGAGCCCAATGCCCAAGCCGTCGTACCGCATTGGATCGACCCGGGTAAACGCTTCGAATATTCTCGGCATCTGCTCGCTGGCAATACCGATGCCGGTGTCATGCACCTCGATCCGAAGGTCGGAGCCGCAGCGCCGGCAACCGAGCAGAATGCGTCCACCAGGCTGAGTGTACTTTATGGCGTTGCTCAGTAAGTTGCGCAAAGCTGCTGCCAATAGCAGGCTATCACTCAGCACCATCGCCTCTGACGGAACCAGACGAACGGTGACGCCTTTGCTCAGTGCGGTTTCTTCGTTATCCCGGAGAGCCTGCCTCAGGACCTCGCCGACACAGACCGGTACCAGTTTGAAAGACTTCGTATGCTCTTGGATTCGAAGCGCGCTGGTAAGCAGCGCCAACTGTTCCCTGAGCCGATCGATCGCGTTCTGCCCCGATTGCAGAAGCCGTAACTCCGAGCTTGTCCGAACCCCGACACCAAGCAGTTCGTGTACACTCTGAATCACCTGTAATGGTTGACGCAGATCGTGCCCCGCTATGGCGAGCAACACCGCCTCGAACTCCGTGGCCTTGTGTGCTTGCGCACCGCTATGTCCATCAAGGCCAAAAGCCAGCCGGCCGGTCGCCTCCTGCTGCAACGCAACATTAGTCGGTCCTTGCATAGTGTTCCCCTTTCAGCTCGAGGGCTTTGAAAGAACATCCCTGCCATGAACCATGCTATCCCGTTTACTCCCGCGTTCGAGTTAAACGTGCTAAGATTTTGTAAAGGAGTGAAAACAGACCAGCTGATTTGCGAAAAAGCACGATTATACAGCCGGTAGCGGCGAGCGGCTTTGATCCATTCAGCGAGCGTATCGGGGTCATCTGTATCTGTATCTTCGATGAGTTTGGCTATTCTATCTGCGCCCGCTATGTTGCCGCTCCGATGGAGCAAAGGGACGCCGAACATTCAGCCCGGTCGATTCAGAATGACGCGTGCCGCCCGAAGATCAGGCGCTTCGAAGCCTTCCGCAAACTGCTCGTAAATCGACCCAAGAATCGCCCTCGCGCCATAGTCAATGGATTGTTCGCTTTCCAACCGTGCAAACGTGACGGCGGAGCGCAGTTGATAGGCTAATGCGGCTTGCTGTTTACCAACTTCCAAGGACCGCCGGATCGCCTTGATGGCAGAGTGAGGATCGGTGGGCATAGTTGCAGCCAATATTTCAGCCTTTACACGCAGCAACTCAGAAAGTTCTAGCGCGGCTCCAGAACCGTTTGCCAAATCTATAGCTCGGTCAATGGTCACGAGCGCTTCGTCGAAGCGTAGCAACCGCCTGAGGCCCTCTGCGAGAGCGCCAGAGAAGACTGTATGTAGAATATTGTGCTGTTCAGACTGGAGTGAAGACAGGGCATGACAGAGCAGCTCAATACCCCTGGCCAGTTGTCCACTGTGAAGCGCAAGCTCCCCTTCGAACGCCAGTCCAACCGAGCGAAATGGGTCCAGGCCATACTGTGTCGCGCACTCCGTCAGCCGCTCAGAAAGTTCAGCCGCGCGCTGAACGAGACCGGCCCTGAGGAAGACCTGAACAGTGTAGAGTGAGATGCAAAGAGAAACCGGTTGATTCCGGACCTCCGCTTCCCGAATTGCCTGCTCCGCGATGCTGATGGCGCGGTGCGCGTATCCGCGCAGCCATAGCGTCCCGGCCAGTCCGACGAGCGCGCGAACTCGATGATCATAGCCAAAGAAGGCTGGATCGTGGACCGACAGGTCAATGGAGTGCGTGAAGCCGTTCTGGCAGTGGCGCTCCGCAGCATCTTGATTTCCGACGCAATGATAGGCAACGCCAAGCATCCACTCGGCCATCACCATGCCGCTTGGTATCCTGCTGACTTTTGCCACCTCGCTTGCCTGGCTCGCGACTGCAAGAGCACCGTGGAAATCCCCAGTCCTGTATAGAAAGGTATTGAGTCCGGCTAGGAAGTGGAGCTGCTGAGTGCTGTCGTTTAGGTCCGCAGCGATGGCTAACCCTCTTTGAAGGCTCGCTTGCACTTCACTGCTGTTGCCTCTTGTGAACATGGATGTATACGACAGGGCTTCCTGAAGAACCATTTCGATCCGTTGGCCTTTTTCGAGTTCCGGCAACAACGCGAGAGCTCTTCGGCACGAGCGCCGGCATTCATCGAGCAATGAGAGCCGGATCAGTAGCGGCGCAGCTAGGGCCGCTAGCCGTACGCCGATCTCTGGATCTCCCCGCTCCGATAACGCCCAAACGAGCGCTGCGCGAATGTTGCCGACGTGAACATCTTGCGCCGGAAAGCTGCATGGGTCGAAGACGGATCGAGGTTCAGTTTGTTGTTGCAAAAGATCTTTGAAGATAACCGCATGCCTTCGGCGGACGTCGTTCGAGTCTCCGCGCTCGTAGAGCTTTATCGCAGCATAGGCACGCGTGATTTCCAAAAACCGGTAACGTGTTTGGCCGTCACGTGCGCTGGCGGATATGAGGGATTTTGCAGCGAGTCCTGCCAAGGCATCATTGATGGTATGTCGGCTTTCGTACGCCTCCATACTGAGCGCCGCAGCTAACTCGTCCGTAAAATCACCAACAAATACGGAGGCGCTGCAGAAGATCGCTCTCTCCGGTTCGGTAAGAAGACGATAACTCCAGTCGAGCATCGTAGCGATTGTCTGGTGCCGAGCGATCGCGGTCCGGCGGCCTTTCCACACAAATGCAAAGCTGCTGTCCAAATGATCTGCCGTGCCACGAAGGCCAAGCGAGCCGACACGACTAGCCGCGAGTTCTAGTGCCAACGGAATGCCGTCCAGCCGGCGGCAGATCCTTGCAACGTCGGGAGCATTTGCATCAGTCAACGGCGTTCTTAATCCTGCGGCTGCCCGCTCTAAAAATAGCTGCGCTGCAGGGTAGCTCCGAACTTCGATAGCGGTCAGGTTGGACCGGTTGGGCGGGCAATCTAGCGAATTCAACACGTGGACATGCTCGCCAGCCGCTTGCAATGCTTCTCGGCTGGTTGCGATGATGTGTGCTCTCGCGACATCTCGGTGAATCCGCTCGGCGATTTCCGCGGCAGAGTCCTTTGCCGATTCACAATTGTCGAGTACCAGCAGAAGAGATTTCTCGCGGAGGAAAGTGATGAGGGCGGAACTCGGATCGTGCGATTGCAACGAGCATCCGAGGGTTGATCCAAGGATGCTTGGAAGGGAAGTGGGGTCAGCGAGAGAACTCAGGTCTACAAAGCCAATAGGGCCGTGAATGTGCCTGGCGAACGAATGGGCGGCCGCAATCGCCACAGTGGTTTTCCCGACGCCTCCGGGGCCTACAACGGTCACGAACCGGCGGCCCATCAGTTCGGTGCAAAGTTGGTCCACCGTTTCGTCCCGCCCAACCATTCGGATCTGCCGGGTAGGAAGTTGGCCAATGCTGCTCGCGATGGATTGCCCGCCGAAGCGCAAGCGCGGATCATCCGCCGAACGCTGTACGGGTGCGACAAAGCAGTAGCCACGGCCGGAAACGTTTGCGATGTAACGCAGACCATCGCCACCAGGATCGAATACTCTGCGAAGAGCAGCAACGTGGACCCGTAGATTTGCCGGGTCGACGGTGGCATTAGGCCAGGCTCTGGAGAGCAGTTCCTTTTGACTGACCACCTCTCCGGCGCGCTCGAGTAGCACCACTAACAAATCCATCGCTCGACCGCCAATGGAGAGCGTCTCTTCACCTTTTCTCAGCACCCTATTTTTTATGTCCAGTTGGTAGGGCCCAAATACGAAGATGTCCTTAGATGTCTGGGTAGCCGGTTCGGTCATCGTTCAAATTTACTGGTTCGAACCTGCAAACAAAGGGGGGGGGGTGCTATTTGCACTTAAAGATGCCGGAGGATATGGCTATCCTCTTACAGCTTCAATCGACAGTTGGCGCCGCCCGCGCTTGAAACTCGCGGACAGTGTCTCGCGCCAATAGGAATGAATCATCATTCAACCGCAGCGTCTCGCGCAGACGCTGTTCCTGTCGCCAGTGTAGTCGTCGCGTCGGATAGCTCTAGGTGAGCATATAGGCAGCCTATTAGGTCTGTCGATGGCAATGGATTACCAGCGGCACGCTCCGGCGCGTTTGGAGAAATGGCGCGAACAAAGGATTTCCGCCCATCAAACTGCTTCTCTCGGTGCGTGCGTGGCCTGCGCGTAAGCTCTAGCAAATCTACCCGACGATCACGACCACCACGATCTACGAAGCGCCTCATTGAAGAAAGCTCCATGACTATAGCTTAGTATAGGACGGGCCGCGTGCATCGTATAAGTGTCTCGTACAGGTGGAAGACCACCACGCCCCGAGACGCTTTTCGGACATTTTTGGCCAATCGTACAAGCACGAGCAAGGACGAACCCTGGGGAGCGGTGGCCGATGCCCTGAGACTCGATTTTGTCCGGGGCCGGCGCAAGGGTACTTACGGCTTTCTCGCCCTCCGGCCCCGCGTGTTGTTGAGTGGCTGCGAAGAGAGCCGCCGCCCTATTCGCGCGAATCCACCCGAAGCACAATTTTACCTCTTGGGTGCGGAATTTGGCCGTCAAGCATCATGTGCGCCTTTCGTGCATCTGACAGCGGAAGCACCGTCCCCACTTCCGGCTTCAACTCACCGCGGTCGATGAACTCGGAAAGTCGGTTCAGTCTTTCCGTCGTTACAGCCACGAGAAAGAATTCCGCGGCCACCTTGCGGTCCGAAGCCAATCGTTGGTTTGGCTGAGATACAGTGGAGATCAGTTTTCCGCCTTCGCGGATGACGTCGAACGAACGTACTTGCGTTTCCCCACCGACGAGGTCAATGACTGCATCGATTTCCTGGACTTCTTCTTCGAAGCGCTGCCCTCGATAGTCAATGACCTGAGCCGCACCAAGACCGCGCAGGTATTCAGTATCTCCGCTTGCCGCCGTTGCGATGACACGAATTTCCGCTCGGTGAGCTAACTGCACCGCGTAGCTGCCGACGCTTCCTGCTGCGCCGTGAATGAGCACCGTCTGGCCAGATTCCAATCGAGCATAATCGAAAAGCGCCTGCCAAGCAGTCACCGCAACGACAGGAACCGAGGCCGCCTGAACAGACGAAAGCGACGACGGCCGTTTAGCTAACATCGAAGCGGATGCGACCGCGTACTCGGCATAAGCACCGAGAAACTGCGTATTGGTTACGCCAAAGACCTCGTCACCCATGGCGAGGTTCATGGGCCCTGAGCCCAGCTCAAGCACTTCTCCAGCCAAGTCAGAACCTAATGTCAGCGGGAGAGGTTGGGGCAAAGCACTTCGACCGGATCGTATCCAGGAGTCCCAAGGCCCTACGCCTGCTGCATGCACCTTCAAGAGCACATCGCCGGAGCCAGGGCTAGGTCGGGGAACGGTTTCGAAAGCCATATTCTCCGGGGAGCCGAAGGCGTGCACGCGCCAAGCTTTCATCTCCATCGGCGATATGCGACGGGCGGCGGTGTTATCTACCATTTCTGGCTCCAATCCTTGCAAGTTGGTCATTTTCCAATCGGATGCGGCGCACCGGCTGATCGCAGTAATGGGCATCTAGTAGAGCGTGACCCATAGAGCGGGCGGTCGGTAAGAGGAAGCATGTCCTACCAGTCGGCAGAAATCGCATGAAGTGAAACGGCTGCAACTGTAAAGTTCATTTCGTTCACGCAGGCCTGTCCCCGCGGGCCGTATCTCGGTCAGGGCAACAATGCCTGGGCCCTTGCTTGGTAACATTCAATCCAAGGCCGGTCAGTCCAAGCGGTGCTGCCCGTCTAAACCGATCCCGCCCCGTGAGCTGAAATGCCGGGCCGGATCAAAGTCGCTCGCAGACGACGGATCCAGAAGGTCCGTCGCAGCGATACGATTAAGATCATTCAGTTTGCCCTCTGCAGGCGCGGTCAAGTTGAGGCTCGCCACAAGCCGCAATAAATTGCCATAGGCGCGGTCGGCAACCGATATTGGAACCGGTTCTTCATCGAAGGCCTCGATGTAGCGAGCTGCCAGCAGGCTTAGCAGCGTATACAAGGCTTTGTGGTTCGGCTCATCAAAAGCGAGTGTTGTGAGCCTCTGGCGGAAGAGCTGAAATGTCTGCAGTCCGTGGTGCTGCCGCGAAAGCCAATCATACAGGTCATTCATCCGACGCTTCTCCGGCTTATGTGGAAGAAGCTGCCAGTGTCTAAAGCTCGCCTGTGTCAAAGTTAAATGACCATTGCGCAGGCACTCCATGAACAGAGATCAGGTTCCCGAAGTCAGAAAATTCGGTCTTGTGCGCGACGCAGTACAGGTCTCAGCAGCGAATCCATCCTGCGTCTGGCTCATTCCCCTGTTGAGACACTTTCACTTCCATAGGCGCACATACCGGCTAATGAGAAACCGGAGATTGTCTTTTGGTCAGATCGCGGAAGGACGCAAGCCAAAGACGACTAGGTGAATGTGGGTTCCAGACGGGTGAGCGTTCGTTCGTGTTGCGCGACGCTGAAAGCCGAAACAATCGATAGCGCCGATGGCGCATGTTCATAGGAGCACGGAATGCTATCATCTCGATCGATTGCAGTGCGCTTTGCCAAAGCAGTTGCCATTGCCGTATGTGTCTCGGCTCCAACTAGGGCGTCTACGACAGATCAGGCAGAGGTACCCGTTACCTCTTGCCAGT
This sequence comes from Bradyrhizobium sp. MOS002, assembly GCF_003020115.1. Taxonomy (GTDB): domain Bacteria; phylum Pseudomonadota; class Alphaproteobacteria; order Rhizobiales; family Xanthobacteraceae; genus Bradyrhizobium. The sequence continues at coordinate 34,282 of NZ_PYFX01000017.1, read as the reverse complement.
CGCAGAGGGCGGCCGAAGTGACCTCCCCGATCGCCAAGATCGCAGCCTTGCAGTCATCCCAAATGACACCTTCTGGGCCGACGCTCAACGCAACGGTCAGAGCGGCGATGTCCGATAGTGCGTCTGAGAGCGTAAAGCCGATCTTCCGTCGCCCGATCCCTAACTTGCCTGACAGAGAATTGATCGCAGTGCTCGTGAATTACCCGCCTGCTGCAAGGTCTCGGCCTCATCACCATGCCAGCTCCGCCTTCATTTACGCTTATGTACTCTCGGGCGAAATCCGAAGCGCTGTTGGTGCCGAGCCTGCTCGAATTTATCGGGCTGGCGAGAGCTTCTATGAAGAGCCAGGAGCGCACCATTTGGTGAGCGAAAACGCTAGCGATTCCACGCCCGCCAGCCTTTTGGCCGTGTTTGTCGTCAAGGCCGGCGACCAACCTCTCACCGCGCCTGACGCTGAAAGTGGCAAGTAGGGACACTCGAGCGGCGGACGTATCAATCCTCCGCATCATCGGCGTACGGGACATTTATTCGTGGCAAAAATGCGGAATGAGGTTTCAATTGAAATCAGAAGCCGGAGCAGAGTAGCGAGCTCGTAGCGATACAGCCTTATCATCAAATCCTAGGTACGGCGCGGACGGGCCGCGTAGACAAGTAGGATTCGGTGCTGTGAAAATGCACGCCAAGCTGGCGCAGGACAATGTGAGAGATGACGCCGGGTGCTCCAACGGTTCATTACCGGTGAACTTGATGATGGATTTAAGAGCGTACTGGACAAGAGAAGTCCTAGTAAGAAATGCGACGCGATCGTTGGCTCGCCTGGATGACTGCACACTACGCAATCTCGGGGTTTCGCATCGCGAGATGATCGAATTCACTGTGCGATATTGTCTCGAATGCTAGCCGATGTGTCGTCTGTCAAATGCCTGGGTGGCCCGACCATCCTCCGCCGGCGGGGCGGAGAAAAGCGGGGCGCTCCATTTCTGAGACAGGCGCCGCGTCTCACAGAAGTACCTTGATGGTCAGCTCACCCAACCTCTGTGCATCCACTCGTACCTAAGGTCGACAGACATGATTCCCGATATCTTGAGGAGAATCGAGGCTTACAAGCGCGAAGAGATTATGCAAGCTAAGCGCGCCCATCCATTGGCAGAAATGCTGGCGCGTGCAACATCTGCAGTAGCTGCCAGAGGCTTTGTCTCGGCTATTCGTACAAAGCATGCATCGCGGGAACATGCCTTGATTGCGGAGATCAAGAAGGCGTCTCCGTCCAAAGGTCTAATCCGAGAGGATTTTGATCCGTTCGCTTTAGCTAAAGCATACGAAGCTGGTGGTGCCGCTTGCGTGTCCGTGTTGACGGACAGACCGTCTTTTCAGGGCGAGCTGGAATTTATGGCGATGGCTCGCGCGGCGACCTCGTTGCCGGTGCTTCGCAAGGACTTCATGTTTGATGTCTACCAAGTGGTGGAGGCGCGCGCCTATGGTGCGGACTGCGTTTTGCTGATAATGGCCGCTCTTGACGATAGCGCCGCAAGGGAGCTCGAAGCGGCGGCATTCGAGCTGGGCATGGATGTGCTAATCGAAATACATGATCGCGCCGAGCTTGACAGAGCCTTGCGCCTAAGCTCGCCGATGATCGGGATCAATCACCGAAACCTTCGCACGTTCGAAACCTCGCTCGGGATCAGCGAGGCGTTGGCCCCGCATGTGCCTAAAGATCGGCTGATCGTTGGCGAAAGCGGGATTTTCACCCCAGACGATATCGCCCGTCTTGCGCGGATAGGCATATCAACTTTCCTGGTCGGAGAAAGTCTGATGCGCCAGACGGATGTAACCGAAGCAACGCGAGCTTTGCTGAGTCCGTCGGGCCATTGATCCGTCACTGCAAGGAGGGTGCTCGGCTGGCGAGATCGTTGCAGGTGACTCTTGAGCGGGCCGGGCCTTTCAGCTGCTCTCAGCGTAGCAGATGTCCAGACGGGCCCGGTGGCAGGAGCAACGTTCGGGCCGACCAAGGTACGACCGACTGACAGGGACGAGCTCTTCGTGAAATCCATTGCAAAAACTTGACGGCGCCAGCGGCCAGACGCTGACATGTATGGTCGTCGAAGACGACGTGACGATGCGGCAACTGGTCACGAACTATCTGGAAGAGAATGGCATCCGCACAATCTCGGCGTCACGGCGAGAGGAAGTGCTCGGAATTCTCGCGCGGCACGGGCCGGATCTAGTCGTTCTCGATCTTCGCCTTGGACACGAGGATGGTCTAGACTTGTTGCGGGAGATCCGAGCGCAATCCGATGTTCCGGTCATTATCGTGACGGGTCATAGGCGGGACGAGATCGACCGAGTGGTGGGGCTAGAACTGGGAGCCGACGACTATCTAATAAAGCCGTTTGGTCTGCGAGAACTGCTTGCGCGAATTAGAGCGGTTCTCAGGCGCCGAGACGCGGCCCCGGCTCAACGGGATGAGAAGGGCCTTTGGCGCTTTGGCACTTGGCAGCTTGATAGGCGAACTCGTCGTCTGACCAGTTCATGCGGTGAACATACTCCACTCTCGAAGAGCGAGTACGCCCTGCTAACCGCGTTCCTTGATGCACCGCAAAGGCCGCTCTCTCGCGAATATCTTCTGCAGGCAACCCGCGTCCACGAGGATATCTACGACCGGAGTATCGACGTGCAGGTCCTTCGACTGCGCCGCAAGCTCGAAGCCGATCCTAGTGCGCCTGCCATAATCCGCACGGAGCGGGGGGTCGGGTATGTCTTCGCGTTGGCCGTGGAGCGGCGCTAGCCCATGTGGAGGTGAAGAGGCAAATCAGGACTGACATCTGCAGGGGAACCTGTTGCCGATGTAGTCATCTTGTGCCGCGGGGTAATCGTTCGAAAACAGAGAGCTCGCAGAGTCTCTATACTGGGGATGGTAGGAGAGAGATATGCGGAGAGATTGTAGGTTTGTTCGTCGCGCGGCAGTAGAGTGCTTGCGGGATCTGATGATAGTCAATGCGACTAGGTCATGGCGGCTGTATCGTCGACCGCGGTTCAAAGTAACGCCGGGCTGGTTTGTGGACGCAGGTCGAGCCCAGTTATCGGTGCGGGTGTTGAATTTTACTTGCCGGTTTGGGGGCTTCGCTGCGGGGCCGCGTCCCGAGCTGTTACTCGCAATCTGCTTGTCCGCCGTCGTCAATGTCGTGGTTGCCTTCGCCGAGCACATCTACGCGAGCGTCGCCTTGAGGGAATCAACGCATCGAGAAGAAAACCGCAGAGCGGTCCCCGAAGCGTTGGGGCGCGTGAAATGATCATAAGGCGCAATCGGCAGATGCTGTGGATTCTCATGATTGCGGTCGCCACAATATCGGCCTTGCTGACGCGCCCTGGGATTGCGCAGCCTGCGCGAGGCGATATTCCTTTCTCACCGGAGCTATGGCAGGACAGTGGCCCTATTGCGCCCATTCCACAGCCTCCTCGAGCAGACCCGCGTAAATTGGCCTTGGGCGAGAGGCTGTTTGGCGATGCGCGACTGTCCGCCGACGAACGGCTTTCTTGCGCCAGCTGCCATGATCTTACGACAAATGGAGCTTACCCCGGTCAGAGGCAGTCAGAAGGAATCAAGCATCTCGACATACCAACTGTTTTCAACGCAGCATTAAGCTACCGCCTTACATGGGAAGGAAATACGCGGAGTCTTTCCGAGCAGGCGAGGGCATCAATAGCGGACCCCTCCGGCATGCACAGCGGCATCGAAGAAGCTGTTTCGAAATTGAGAGCAGATAGGGACTTGAACGAAGCATTTCGGGCAGCGTATGGAGCCCCTCTCAATAGCGAAAGTGTTCTTGATGCGCTTGCGACATTTGAGGAGTCACTGCTTACGCCTGGCAGCCGCTTCGACCGATGGCTTCAGGGCGACGCAGCAGCTCTTACACCAGACGAAATCCAAGGCTATCGTAGGTTCAATGAGCTTGGCTGCAGTTCCTGCCATCAAGGGGTCAGCGTCGGAGCCAATTTAGTTACCCGCCAGGGCATCTTCGTGCCCCTTGTGCTATCTGGGCCCAGGCAGGTTCGTGTCCCTAGTCTGCGCAATGTGGAAGCAACTGCTCCGTATTTTCATGATGGCAGCGCACCGACCCTGGAGGACGCGGTCCAACGAATGGCCGCCGCCCAACTCGACCGCATATTGTCCGACGATCAGGTTGCCTCGCTCGTAGCGTTCCTGAAGACCTTGACAGGGAACTTTAGGGGGAAGCCAGTCGCGAGCAGCGCGCCATGAGCGTCGCCCGCTCGGTAACTATCGTTGTCGGTCTTCTACTGCTGCTCACCTGGCTATCATGGCGTGCAATCAATCCTCACGCCGAGCAGTTCGATCGTGCGCTAGACGAACTCGATCACCTCGGTCTCGTTCAAGATGCCCTATATCGGGATCTTCTCGCGACGCGTATCGGCCTCTTACGAAATTACGACTCGCTTGTGAGTGAGATGAATGCGTTACGTTATTCAGTCGCTCACTTGCAGGAGATCGGATCGTCCGATGGGCAGACCGGGGAGGCCATAAGCCGTGTAAGGGCGTCGATTGATCGAGAGGAGCAACTCGTCGAATCGTTCAAGCGCGAGAACGCGGTCCTTCGTAACTCGCTGTCATTCTTTGCCCGATTTGAGACTCGTTCAGATTCGCGCGAGCTTGATGTTGCGATCGGCGCTGCTGCGACAGCAATTCTTCATCTTACCCTGGACACATCGCCTGACGCTATCACTCAAGCGGCGATGCGGCTCGAGGATCTCAAGCGCCAAGCGGAACGAAGCGGACAGTCTGTTGCAGTTCAGCCGCTACTAGCGCATGGAAGTCTGCTGCACAGGCTCCTACCCTCGGTGGACACCTCGTTGAAGGAGGCGATGGTATTGGCCCAAAAGACTGACCTGAACACCCTTCGCCGGCTGATCCAGCTGCGCCAACTCTCTTCCAGGAATGAGGCGCGATCTTACAGAGCCCTGTTGTATACTACGTCATTGGTGTTGCTGACATTCCTTGTTCAGCTCGGAGTGCGTCTGAAAGCCCTGGTGGGCGACCTCCACAGGCGCGTCGCGTTGGAGCACCTCCTCGCCGACATTTCGATGCAGTTTGTAAACGCGGAGCCAGATGGCAGCGACACACTGATCCAACGCGCCATAGTGGAATTCGCACGTCATGTCGGCTGTCATCGGGCTTACCTCGTGGTGCCGGGATCGACCGCGAATCCATACCTCTGGCAACGGACGGACGCGCCCTTTCCACCTGGCTGGCCGGAAGCGGCTCCGGAACTTGCAATACAAATGCGAGACGGTGAAGACCGTGCGATCAGCGTCCGGCAAGTGAGCCGTCTGCCCGCAGGGCGCTGCAAGTCTCTTCTGGAGGCACTCGGCATCAGCGGATGGACGTGCGCAACGGGCATTGATCGCAACGGGAGACTGATCGCGCTAGGCCTTGAGGTAGTGTCTCAAGAAGGCTCGCTTCTCAAATCCGGAGAACTTGTCTTGCTGCGGATGTTGCTGGACATATTGATCCACGCGATCGACCGCAGGTCTGTTGAGGAGGAGCGTGTCCGTCTTCACAGGCGCGTGCAGCATGCGAGTCGAATGGAAAAGATCGGAACCTTTACGAGCGGTATCGCCCATAACTTTAACAATATTCTTGGCGGCATTTTGGGACACGCCGAGATGATGGAAGAGCTAATTGGCGGCCGGGGGGATAAGGTGCGTCATCTCAGTGGCATACGAAGAAGCGCGGAGCGCGGGCGCGATCTGATTGGCCAAATGTTGGTGTTCGGCCGATACCGCGAGATCCGCCGGTTACCTGTCAGCATTGTTGATCTGGTCGGGGAGACGATATCACTTTTACAAGTCTCGCTAGCCATAGGAATTGAATTGGAGATGAGGTCGGTTGCTGGCGATGCGATTGTCAATGGAGAGGCTGCTCAATTGCAGCAGGTCCTCATGAACCTCTGCCGGAACGCTGCGAGCGCAATGGGAGGCACGGGCCGCATTCAAGTCGATGTCGAACTCCTCCAAATTGCGAGAGCAAGTTCTCTCAGCCACGATGAGATCGAGTCCGGCGATTATGTTAGGATTTCCGTGGTTGACGCGGGAGTTGGGATGGATGGGACCGTACTCGATCGCATATTTGAGCCATTCTTCACAACGAAGCCAGATGGCAATGGGCTCGGGCTCGCAACAGTGCGCGAGATCGTCCGCGAGCATGGTGGTGGGATCAATGTTGAGAGCCTCCCGGGCGAGGGAAGCAGGTTTGAGGTTTGGTTGCCTGCCAGCGTCTGCACTGCGGCGGCCGCTCCGTCACCAAAAGGGCGGCTGAAGGCTCACATCCCGGGCCAGGGGGAGGTCGTCATGCTGGTAGGGCCTGACAAGGATCGGCTGCTTGGAGAAGAAGAGAAGCTTGCCGCGTTGGGCTATGAAGCGGTTGGGTTTTCGACGGCTGAGGCGGCAATACAAGCATCCGAGGCATGCCCCGATCGCTTCGACTTCGTGGTGGTGGGGCAACTTGGCTCCTTGGATTACTCCCTTGAAGTAGCCAACGACCTCCACGAGGCGCTCCCTGCTACACCGATTATTGTTGCAGCGAGGTCTTCATCCGACATAGACCCCGACAAACTGTTGGCTGCCGGCATCTCAGACGTGGTCCGCTGGCCGATACTTACAGAAGAGATCGCGGCCTCCCTGTCCCAGTTCTCAAATGCCAGCGGACCGACAGGCCCAGTTGGGCGGACGAGTGCCCCGAGATCCGCTATCCGTCCCACCTTGAATGCCGAATGACGCTGCAGAAATTGATGGGACTGAAATTGGGATCTTTGTCCGCGAGAACGTCGGCGTTGACATTGCCGAATGTGGTATGCGGCTTGTGTTCATTTCCTCTATAGAATGTATTGATAATATCCTCCTTGAAATGCGGCGTACGTGGGTGTGCGGAAACGATTTCGAGGCGTTGTGCATCGGAGAATTCATCGTATCCAATTCCTAGCACGTCCATTTCGACCCCAGCGGTAACGAGGGCGACCACCGGATGCATGTGCACTGGGATACCGGGGGTGGTGTGCAGCGCAATGGCAGCCCAGACCAGATCGATGTCGGTTGGCGAGATCTTGTGAGCCCGCAGGAAGTCGCGAGCCGCATTGGCGCTGTCCACTTCGAACCTTTCAGTCGTGCTGGAGTACTGCGGCGTAAGGCCCATGTCGTGAAACATTGCACCCGCGTAGAGCAGTTCACGGTCGAAGGTGAGGCCGCGACGTAACCCGGTGAGCGCTCCGAAGTGATAAACTCGGCTCGAATGGTTGAAAAGAAGCTCAGATTCGGTATCGCGGACGAGCTCACGGATCTCATTGCACAGCGACGAATCTGGCGTCCTGATGTCGTTGATCGTTGTCATAGCATATGACCTTCTGTTGTTGGACCAGCAAGCCGTCCTCACGTAAGGGCGCGGAACCGGCAGCCGTTCGGGGCTGTTATTGTCGTCAACGTGGAGCGTTGGAAGTGAAAATCCGCCACTATGCATGTGATCACTCTTCATAATGCGAGAGGTCTGTCAGCAGGCTGTATCGATGCTCTTAGAGAATGCGGTCACGACATGCGCTGCTGAGTTCGACCACAGTCATCCGCGTCCTGAATACAGTGCATTTGCATCGAGCTGGTGGAGCTGCGTTGATGGTAGCTCCTCCCTGACTCTTGCCCGTCGCGCCTTGGACGCGACGGGCCTTTTTTGCGCGAAAGCATGGCGCTGCGGTTGATTGCAATCACGTCAGCTCGCGAGTGAACGAGTTTCACTTCCGGGTGTGCCGATGAAGGCGCATACCACGGGGACGAGTTAAAACAACCAAGAGGACATATTAAGATGGGCACCGCACTAGGATCCAGAAGTGTTTCTGCTCTCATTGGTTCTGAGCAAAGCCTTCCTTCGAATGTTTCTCTTGAGATCAGCAGTGCGTTAACAGACTTAGTTGCAGACGTCTTCGCGTTGTATCTGAAAACCAAAAATTTTCATTGGCACATGTCGGGAACCCACTTTCGGGACTATCACCTGCTGCTGGACGAGCAAGCCGACCAGGTTTTCGCGATGGTCGATGCGATGGCTGAGCGATGCCGAAAAATTGGCGGCCAGACGATCCGGTCTGTGGGCGAAATCGCCCGTAGGCAGCGGCTCACGGACTCTGATGTCCATGAGCTCTCCCCAGGTGCAATGCTAAGCGAGCTGCGGTCTGACAACCTCCGGCTCCGGGAATTTATGCTGGATGCTCATACTCTCTGCGAGCGACACGAAGATGTTGCGTCCGCAAGCGCGCTAGAGAATTGGATCGACGAAGCTGAAAAGCGAATTTGGTTCCTGTTTGAATCTTCGCGCAACTGAGCGGCACAAAAGGGGCGATGCATGACTGACGTTCGCCGCAGGGATCTTCTTGCCGGGGCAGCCACTCTGCTGTTCACCGTGACCGGTATCAGAGCTGCGACAATCGCTGGTCGACTGCCCTGGACCCCAAATGCTGGCGCTCCACCGCGGCCTTTCAAATTAGGGCCTTGGGAATTCTTTACCGGCGACGAGGGCCGCGCAATGGAGGCACTTGCCGACACCATTATTCCGTCAGACCCACAGGCGCCGGGCGGAAAGGATGCAGGCTGCGCTGTCTTCATCGACCGACAGTTGGCAGGACCCTACGGCAGGCAGGAGGGGCTTTATCAGCGGCCGCCATTTCTGTCTGGTGCGAAGAATCAAGGCTATCAGTCGGACATCGGGCCAGCAGAAACTTATCGGGCCGGGTTGGCTGCGATTAATAGCGTCTGCAGGGAACGTTACGGCGGAAGAGCGTTCGCCGATCTTTCGACTGACGAAAGGATCCTGTTCCTGAAAGTGTTAGAAGCCGGTGAAGTGAAGCTTCAAGGTGTCGATGGAAAGTCGTTCTTAGAACAAATGGTCAAGGACGTACAGATGGGGTTCTTTGCAGACCCAATCTACGGCGGAAACCGAGATATGGCCGGATGGAAAATGATCGGGTACCCCGGCGCCCGCTACAATTACCTCGATTGGGTCAATCGCCACAACGAGCGTTTTCCGCTCCCGCCAGTGGGGATTACTGGCAATGCCGAGTGGACGAGATGGTAGCATGGTCAAAAAGCTTCCCAGAAAAGACGTCGTCGTGGTCGGTTTCGGATGGACCGGCGCGATAATGGCGAACGAGCTCACTGACGAGGGGCTGGATGTCATTGCCATCGAGCGCGGTCCTTGGCGTGATGCCCCGACGGACTTTCCGCCAACCTACATGCAGGACGAGCTCCGCTATCGCGTTCGCCACGAGCTGTTCCTGCGACCAGATCAGCTAACATTCACATTTCGCAACACGATGAGCCAGACTGCGCTTCCGATCCGGAGTTGGGGCGCTTTTATGCCGCCGAACGGCGTCGGCGGCGGCGGCGTTCATTGGAATGGCGAGATGTGGCGCTTTTTGCCAAGCGATTTCGTGCTGAAGACGCACCTCACCGAGCGCTATGGTGAGTCGTTTCTGCCATCTGACATGACCATTCAGGATTGGGGCGTGACCTACGACGATCTTGAGCCGCATTACGACCGCTTCGAGTATCTTTGCGGCACGTCGGGCACAGCAGGAAATCTGGGCGGGGGAATTCAGGAGGGCGGCAACCCTTTTGAGGGGCCCCGGTCACGTCCCTATCCGACTCCGGCGCAGCAACAGCCGTTTAGCCATACGTTGTTCGGCAAGGCCGCCCGCGAGCTGGGCTATAAGCCATTTCCGCAGCCGTCCGGCAATCTTTCGCAGGCGTATACAAATCCATTGGGTATGCGACTTGGGCCATGCACCTATTGCGGCTTTTGCGAGTGGTTTGGCTGCAGCAACTATTCGAAAGCAAGTCCACAAACCACGATATTGCCATATCTCATTCGGAAGTCGAACTTTAGCCTTCGAGACAATTCGGAGGTCATTCGGATCAATCTCGATCGCGCAGGGAGGCATGCAACTGGCGTGACTTTCGTCGACTCTAGCGGAGATGAGTGGGAGCAACCGGCGGATCTGGTGATTCTATCTGCCTATGCTTTGTTCAACGTCCAGCTTCTTCTGCATTCCAAGATCGGCCAACCCTACGACCCTGTCACGAACACGGGCGTCGTAGGGCGTAACTACACCCACCAGACCGTCTCGACCGTGAACGGGTTTTTCGATAACAAGAAGTTCAATTTCAATCCTTTTATTGGGTCCGGGTCGATCGGCATGTGCATCGACGAATTCAACGGCGATAACTTCGATCATGGACCACTTGGTTTCGTCGGAGGTGGCTATGTTGGGCAGGTGCAGACAGGTGCCCGTCCGATCGAGAGTACATTGGTGCCGCCGGGAACGCCCAGATGGGGAGTCGATTGGAAGAAGGCAGTCAAAGACAACTATCTCAGCACCGTAAAGCCTGGCGCCGGCGTGCACGGAAGCTTCTACGCCTACCGTGACATCTACCTCGACCTTGATCCGACCTACAAAGACCGCTTCGGACGTCCACTGATGCGGATTACGATGGATCTCAAGGAAAATGAGATCAAGCAAAATAAGTTTTTGACCGACAAGTTCGCAGAAATCATCAAAACTATGGGAGCAGAGAAGCTGGCGGTCCAGTATCGTACAGGCCCCTACGATATCACGGCCTATCAGACGACGCACCTCAACGGCGGCGCAGTGATGGGCACTGATCCCAAGACCAGCGTTCTCAATCGCTACTTGCAGAGCTGGGACGTGCCAAACCTCTTCGTCATGGGCGCAAGCGCGTTTCCTCAGAACGCCGGCTACAATCCCACGCTCACGGTTGGGGCGCTTGCTTACTGGTCGGCCGCTGCGATCCGTACTCAGTACCTCAAGAGCCCGGGAAGGCTCCTCGATGTATAGAGATCACCGCGCGCGAGCTTTCGGACTAGCAATCCGTCTTTCAGCCACTCTGGTCCTCGACGCATCTGCTGGCTCGCCGGACCAGCAAGAATTCACTGTGATCGAACGAGGACGTTACGTCTCGATCCTATCGGACTGCGGCGGTTGTCACACGGTTGCGGGGGGCAAGCCATTCGCTGGTGGTCGCCCGATCGAAACGCCATTTGGAATCATTGTATCGCCCAATATTACACCGGACCTTGAGACTGGCATCGGGGCATGGAGCGACAAGCAATTTGACGACGCGCTGAGACGAGGAATCGGATGGACGGGCGTGCATCTCTACCCGGCAATGCCTTACAATGCGTATACTCGGATGTCGAGCGACGACGTTCTGGCCATTCGAGCATACGTCAGCTCGCTCGAACCAGTTCGCCAATCGCGCAATCCGAATACGCTGCCGTTTCCCTTCAATGTCCGCTCTCTCATGGCAGTGTGGAACAAGCTCTACTTTACGGCCGGCGAATTTAAGGCTGACCCATCGAAATCGAAGGAATGGAATCGCGGCAAGTTCATTGTGGATGGTCCCGCGCATTGCGGCGCTTGTCATACCCCGAAGACCATCCTGGGAGGCGACCAGGGGGATCACTACCTGCAGGGTGCGAATTTGCAGGGCTGGTCGGCACCAGACATAACGAATGACCCTCGTACAGGACTGGGCGGCTGGACAGCGGAGGACGTCGCGCTCTATCTGAAGACAGGACACAATCGCTTCTCCGCGGCGACCGGGCCGATGGCAGAAGCCGTTGAGCTCTCGACGTCCAAGATGGCGGATGCGGACACATTGGCAATAGCCATCTATTTGAAAACGCTTCCGGGTAAAGGTTCGGAGGGAAGGGCGCCCTCGCCAATTGGTGACGACATGATGGCCGCGGGTAACGCTATCTATCGTGACCAGTGCTCGGCCTGTCACGGCATTGAGGGCAAAGGCGTGGCCTATCTCTTTCCATCGCTTGGCGCGTCCGCGATGGTTCGCTCAGATGACCCGACAACAGTGATCCGGATATTGCTTCGGGGTGCGCGTAGCGTAAGCACGAAAGCCGAGCCGACCGCTCCAGGTATGCCATCCTATGGTGGACAGCTCGACGATCACCAGATCGCAGCGGTTCTCAATTACGTGAGAAATAGCTGGGGATCTGCTTCTCCTGCCATTGAAGCTACGGATGTCACTCGAGTGCGGTCGCAGGTAACGTCGCGCGCCGACTAACCGAGGTCCGACAGCATCTCTCAGTCAGGTCGATCGCAGCGAACGCAGGCGGTGGCGCCGAGTTCACGGCACACTTAGTTTGATCCCCTTAGCTCCAGCCTCCAATGCCGCGACTATCATGAACAGCTCTTGCGCTGAAAAGAGCGGAGCAGCCGGCTGGTCACTTACGCGGTGTTTACGTCGACGACGGCGCCCACGGGCGTCACGCCAGTGAATCTTGGCTTTGTAACAGTAACCCCTCTCAAGTGAATGGCGGTGGTGCCTTAGAGATGATCATCCTTCAGCCCGTCGTTGTCGTCGATTCACTTCCATCAGGATCGAAGCCCGAGTAGTGCTAGAAAGTGGCAGGTAAGGCGCCATCCAATGACGCGCGATCGTGGTGACCTACACGGGTGGCTTATGGGTCATATACGCCGCGCTTGTCGCCGCCTTTGTTGATGCAGGCGGCGACGAGCCTGCCGCCTTCCGAAGTAACACCTTTCTATTGCAGCCCCAGGAGGGGACGGAGCCCATTTGTGGAGAGAGCGCCAGGTTCAACTTCGCGCAGGCCAACGGGGCTCGGGGGGAAAATCAACCTTAACTTCGACGCCTTCACAGCCCAATGCAGCTGGCTCGAACAGGCTGGTACTGACCTGGTGCATTTTCTCTCCAGCACCTGTGATGAACGCCTGTCGGAGCGAGATGACCCTTTGCACGACCCAGTGACCTGGAAGTGGATTAATGGCTCACTAAGGCGGCCGGAAGAAGTGAAAGCATGTTTGCCGAGTCGGAGCCGACCGTGGCAGTAAACTCGAGCGCCAAAAATTGGACCTCTGGAGGACTACGGCCCGGGCGCGGGCTGATGTTGGCGAGGTAGAGGCCGTGTCTGCCATACTCGACGGTGCACAGAAGGCGTACGGGGCATTGACGGCGTGGTCGCTTTTGTCGCCAACAACGCTCTGCCTTCCAGTCAAACTCGTCCTCTTATCCAGGCGAGGCGATGGCCTGTATGCCGCATCGAGCGGTTAACTCGCGTCCTCGCGAAGGAGTGGCGCGGATGCAGCATCACTTTCAACGCTGTCACCCCAGGCCCCACCGCGACCGACCTGATTCCCAAGGCAGTCGCATGAAGTCGTCGAGCACCTGAGAAAACCTTCGCGTGGAGCGGATAGGCGAGGCGTCCGGTATTGCAGCCGCAGTCATCTTCCTTGCTGGCCTTTATGGCCGCTGGATGAACGGTGGCATCTTGCGCGCAGAAGGCGAACTCCCCATCCGCATCCTTAGCGGTCTGGCTTCGCATCGGTATGGGGACCTATATCGTGCAGGCGTGCAGCATACTCATTCATGGATTGCTGTTCTTTCACTTCCTTCTGGGCACGAATAGCTCAGAGTGCGTGTGCGGGCTATTTCGATTATCTGCCCCTGACGTGCTGAGTTGTCGCAAGCACTGGATGAGAGAAAGCCGTGAGACTCGAAAGTAGTTACCCATTTGCTGTCACGCTCGCTCGTTTGCGATCGGGCCTTGAAGCCAGGGGCTTCAGGATCTTCGCCGTGATCGATCACCGCGGCGCGGCTCAGTCTGTCGACTTGGTTATGCCGCCGTCAACCGTGCTCATCTACGGTGATCCGCGGAGCGGCACTCCTCTGATGCTGAGCGCTCCAGACTTCGCGCTGGAGCTCCCGCTGCGGCTACTTGTTCGAGAGGGGAAGCATGGGAAAACCTATGTCACCTACAATCCCGCCGCCACTTTGGAAGGAAAGCACGGACTGGCAGCAGGTATGGCGCAAAAGCTCACCCCCGTGGAGGGCATAATCGCTAGCGCGCTGATAGCAAGCTCTGCCAACAACCGACGGATGCAGTCTAGTCAAAACGTAGATGGCTCATTTTGACCCCCGAAGGACACCCCATGCAGCTTCGTAATACTCTCACCTGCGCCGCCTTTGCGATCATGGTCGTCGGAATCCCATTGGTGCCGAGGAGCCAAGCGGAAAATGCGATGCCTACGGTGGCTGGGGCGCCTCCGAAGCTTTTTGAGTCTTTGGGAATTAGTGTACCTGACACGAAGTTGGCTCGCGACGCAGCTCAGGTTATCCGCAATAGTGAAGGCGATTTGCTCTTTCAGCACTCCATGCGCGTTTACTGTTGGGCTGCATTGGCCGGAAAGCGCAAGGGCCTGATGTTTGATCCGGAGCTTCTCTTCGTCGCGGCGATGTTCCACGACTACGGATTGACTGCAGGCTATGGAGAAAGCCACTTGCGTTATGAAGTGGATGGCGCGAACGCCGCGCGTGCCTTTTTGGAGAGCAAAGGGATATCGGAAGCTAGCCGCCAAAAGGTCTGGCTGGCGATCGCGCTGCATACCACAAATGGAATTTCCCCGCATCTGTACCCGATCGCAGTACTCCTTGCCGAAGCAGCTAACATGGATCTCGTTGGCGCCGGCTTTAACGACTTTAATGCGGCGCAGCGAAGTGCTGTCGAAGGGGCTTACCCGCGTCCGCCGGAATTCGCGGAAGGCTTCCTGCAGGCCCTCTATGAGAGCCTGAAGCACCGCCCCGAAACAACTCAAGGCACGGGTTTAGCTGATGTATTGGCCTACAAGGACCCCAATTTTCGGCGCAGGGACTTCAGCAGCCTAATGCGGACGTCGCCTTGGGTTGCGGGGCCATAGCCGCGGTGCTCTCCGTTCGCGATCCGCTCCCTTGGTGATCTCCAACATCTTAATGAGCAACGGCGAGCTTTGAACGAGCCCTGAGTAATCATCTGCTGTGCCTCTGATCTTATTTGGCACGCGGTGCAACGAAGCAGGAGATCCGCTATGCCGACGATCACAACCAAAGATGGTACGCAGATATTCTACAAGGACTTGGGCTCGGGACAGCCCATCGTATTCAGCCATGGTTGGCCGTTATCGGCCGACGACTGGGATACGCAGATGTTGTTCTTCCTTGATCGAGGCTTTCGAGTCATTGCCCATGACCGCCGTGGTCATGGACGCTCGAGCCAGTGTGGGGCCGGAAATGACATGGACCACTATGCCGACGATCTCGCCGCGCTTACCGAGCATCTTGATCTGAAAAAAGCTGTTCACGTCGGACATTCCACTGGTGGCGGGGAGGTCGTGCATTACATCGCGCGGCATGGCGAAAGCCGTGTAGCCAAAGCCGCGATCATCTCTGCAGTGCCACCTTTGATGGTCCGGACGCCCGCGAATCCGGCAGGGCTGCCGAAGTCCGTCTTCGACGACTTCCAGCGGCAATTGGCTGCGAACCGGTCTCAATTCTACTTCGACGTCGCATCGGGGCCATTCTACGGCTTCAATCGCCCGGACAGGAAGCCATCGCAGCCCGTCATCTTGAACTGGTGGCGCCAAGGCATGATGGGCGGAGCGAAAGCGCATTACGAGGGCATCGTTGCGTTCTCGCAAACCGATTTCACCGAGGATTTGAAGAAAATCAACGTGCCCGTGCTGGTGATGCACGGCGATGACGATCAAATCGTGCCGTATGCCGATTCGGCGCCGCTTTCCGCAAAGCTCCTGACCAAGAGTACGCTGAAAACTTACAAGGGATTCCCCCACGGCATGCCAACGACGGAATCAGAGACCATCAATGCAGACCTCTTGGGATTCATCAGCAGTCAGTGATGTGGCTGACCGCCCAGCGCGCTGTCCGTGCGCGATAAGGGATCTTTCGTTCACCTCGAAATGGCGCTCACCACGCTTGTGGTGCGCCTGGACTGTTGAGCGGCATCCGTAGGAGAAGCCCATGGCTACTATCAAGCAGCATGTTATGTCGCGACGTGGATTCTGTCTGTGCTGCATGGCGGCCACGACAGTTGCGGCGGCCGGCGACTGGCTCTCGCCGCGACAGGCTTTCGCGGAAGCGCGCAACATCGTAGACCTGATCCGAGATGACGCAGCCAAAACCCCGATCAAAGTGCATAAGTTGAGAGGCAATGTCAGCGTCCTGGAAGGATCCGGCGGCAATATCGCTGTGCTGACAGGCGCCGACGGCAAGGTCTTTATTGATGCTGGCATCGCCGTATCTCGGCCTCGCATCTTGGAAGCTGCGAACGGGTTGAGCCGCGATCCGATTTCCCACCTGATCAACACGCATTGGCACTTCGACCATACAGACGGGAATCAGTGGTTAAACGCAGAAGGAGCGGCAATAACCGCTCATGAGAACACTCACAAGCATCTGTTGGCCGCGCAGAGGGTGGACGATTGGGATTTCAACTTCCCGTCGTCTCCACTGCCGGCCGCTCCAGCTGAAACCTTCTCGTCCGAAAAAGCCCTCAAACTCAACGGCTCCACGCTTCTTCTTAAGTACTACGGTCCCGCACACACCGACAGCGACTTATCGGTGACCATACCCGAAGCTGAGGTCCTTCATTGTGGCGACACTTACTGGAACGGCATCTATCCCTTCATCGACTATTCAACAGGCGGAAACATCGATGGGATGATCAGGGCTGCCGATGCGAATGTTGCCGCTGCATCGGATGGGACGATTGTCATCCCAGGGCACGGCAAACCGATCAGCAACAGAGCTGAACTTGTAGCATATCGCGCCATGCTTGTCGCAATCCGCGACAATGTCGGCAAGCTCAAGCAGCAGGGCCGCTCGCTAGATGAAACAATTATAGCCAAGCCGACGGCGGCGTTCGACGCAAAGTGGGGCCAGTTTCTTATCGGTCCGGCGTTCTTCACCCGGCTAGTTTATGAGGGCGTCTAACTGCTTACCGTTTCGCAGCCATCTTCGGTAAAAGGAGAGTTCGTATGCAACCTTCCGAAAAACCACTTCATATCGACATTCCGGTAACACTCCAGAACGTAAAGACAGTATATAGCATCGGTGCGCTCGCCTTCGAAGGCGATCTGCCGGCATGCATGTTCCACCTTCAGCTTATTACCAACGATATCGCGGAGTCGCATGCTGCGTCGGAAGTCATCGCAGTGTTTCACACAAATGCCGGCCACGTGACGCTGCACGATCGCGCTTACAACATCGATAGAAACATTGCCACCGGGAATCCCTACACAGATCTCGTGACAGACCTGATGAAGCGCGGTGTGGGCGTAGAGCTGTGCGGCGCGACCGCTAAGGTACATGGCTGGGGCAATGCCGACCTGCTCCCCGGCATAAAAGTCAACACGGATGCCATGGCGAGAACGACGGAGCTGGTTCAGAAAGGATACGTGAAGATTACCGAATAGCGCAATCAGGTGGTGCGATCCGAGCAACAGCATTGCACGGCAAAAAGGCGGCGGAGCTGATGCTGGTCCGGCCGATGTGTGGTGACGTATCCCAACGGAGAAAGCACAATGCGTGTTATCTTTGGGTTGTGCTTTTTGATTGGTCTATGTGCTTCTGCGAACGGCGCCGCAGGATCGCATCGTAATTTTCGACATGCCATTGTTAGGCCTGGTCAGGCAATCTTGCCAAATTGCATCACTTCGGGCCGTGTGTGTATCTATCGCGACAACTCCGTTCCCGGCGGACTGCGGACTGACCACGACGACCCTCCTACCTACGATGACCCTTCCAGGTTCGGGGGCGGCTGATCAGGGCTCCTCACCAGGGGCGGCAGCTTCAGGGCTCGCTGATGCCGAGCGCGCCCAACAGACCTATTTCCAAAAACAGATATACCCTTTGCCTAGTGTGAACTTGACGCCCGCAGCTCACGCCCGTCTTTCGTAAATGGCGCACAAGACCGAACTGAGATGTTAGCATCGAAATTCTGCAAACCTCGGCTCACGGCGGGGATTTAGGCAAGCGCCGAAAGTCTGACCGGAGCGGCTCGAGAAGCTTTAGATGCGCATGCACAGCCTCCGTTAGAACGAACGCCATCCGGGTGTCTGCAGCGCTCGGCGGCTTCGGTGAACAAGACTCTCGAGATCCTCTGACGAGATCGTTCTAAGAGCCTCTTTGCGGTAAAGCTTGAGAAGCGAAGCCGCTCCCGCCGGCACGGGGCGCCAACGCGATTGAGTAAGAGACTACCTTATGCTTCAGGATGTCGCGATTTCGCTCGGCGGTATCAGTCAGAGGCCGGCTTCACGTTGTGGTTGAGGCGGAACATATTGCTCGGGTCGTAGGTCTTTTTGATGGAAGCTAAGCGCTGGTAGCGCTCCGGACCGTAAATTGCCGCTGCCTCGGTCGCCTCGTCCGGCGCGAGATTGTTCACGAACCGCCGGTCGGCCTGCCAAGGCTTCATTCCTTCGAGGACATCGGCGACCGATTGCTTGAGTTGCTGCTCCTGCGAGAGCGGACCTGCCGATACAGCTAGCAAGCTGTACGGCAGCCCCCTTGTTGCTACGGAGTTTGGAACGGCCGGCTCGCGGTCCCACATCCCGCCCAGGGCACGCAGCTCGACCATCACTAGGTCTGTCTTGGCATTTGGACCGACAAGTCCGATCAGCTTCGCCTGCGCCTGCGCGGGGAACTCTCGGAGCATAATACCTCGTTCATAGTAGGGCACCGGTTCGGTCGGCTCGCTGTGGATCGACGCAACCTCGGCGTATGGCATGTCCCTCACAGTGTCTAGGACTGCCGGAGCTACCGCTCGCAGCGGTTTTAGCATCCGCTCGCCATCCGCCTTCGTGCCATTGTAGGCGATCCGCACCGACACCAGAAACTTTCCGCGTACAGGCAAGGGCACTCCGGTCATCGAAGGCATCCGCATCACGGCGATCGACGTGACCATGCTCTCCGGAGTGCTCGGGTGCCAATCGGCCCACGCTCGCAGCACGTCTGCCGTCCGCTCCCCAGGGAAGTAAATGGCTCCGCCGTAGAGGCGGGACACCGGGAATAAGTCGAATTCCAGTGTGATGACCACCGCAAAGTTACCCTTTCCGCCGCGTAGCGCCCAGAACAGATCGGGTTCGGATCGCGCGTTGACGTGCCGCACTTCGCCCCGCGCGGTAACCACATCGAGCGAACGAACGTGGTCGGCGGCGTAGCCCTGCGAGCGCCCAAGGGTCGGGCTGAGGCCGCCGCCGAGGGTGTAACCGGAGACTCCCACATGGGGGTTTGATCCGTTCAGCGGCGCCAACCCCACCTTGGCCGTCTGCTCGATGACCTCCGACCACACCACACCGGCGCCGACCCGGGCCGTTCGTGCTGTCGCGTCGATCGTTATATCGTTCAGCCGATGGGTTGCGATCACCACGGCCCCGTGTGCCTTGCCGACTACTTGGTGGCCAGTGGTCTTCACAAGGACGGGTCGGTGGTGCTTCGCCGCGAAAGTTACCGCCGCCTGCACGTCGGCCGCGCTCTCAGGGACAACGATAATCGCTGGCACCAGCTCGTGATTCAAGTTCCAGACGGCGCGTTCGACATCGTAACCCGCGTCGCCCGGTAGTAGAACTGAACCCGCGACCGCGGCCCGGAGGGGCGCTGCATCTTCTAGCAACACCGGCGGCAGCGACGTATCATTGAACATCATGAGTTTGTCCTATTGCTAGTGCCATACCCCAAGCCCAGACGACTCCGTCGTCAGATCAGAACGTTGTACCTTTGGCATTGAAAAGGAGAGAGCGCGCTTCAGGCATTCAAGGATGGAGCGACGCAACGGAGCCGTCACGATTCGCCGAGTCCCGCTTAGGGCTGAAAACGTCGTCAGCTAGTGTTTTCCTCACGCCACGGAGCGATTTTTAAAGCATGAGTTGTGCGACCACTCTGTGCAAGTGCAACGATCTCAGCCGGATGATGAGCTAACTGCACCCAGCGGTGCGTACTCATAAATCTGCTGCTAAGAGTAGGGGCGCGTGATGTCCGCTTGTTCTCCAACAGCGGCGCGAAAGCGGACGTTGTCGGACTTCCGAGAAAGGCCAAAACAGGACAAACTCGCAACATCACGAAACAGAGATTCGGATTGCTTGCGTCTAATCGGCGTCCCATCTCTGATGGATCGCGAAGGGTCCGACGATGGAACATGCAGCACTTGTCGCAGGAGCAACCGGCATAGTGGGCAACAATCTTGCCCGACATCTCCTGGAGCGCGGGTGGTCAGTATACGGGCTCGCGCGCAGGCCAGGAATTGATATCCCCGGTATGTTGCCGATCGCCGCTGATCTATTGGATCCGGTGTCCCTCGGATCGGCGCTGCGCCATCTACGTCCCACGCATGTTTTCTTCACCACGTGGCTTGGACAGAAAACGGAGAGGGAGAATATCCTGATCAACTCTGCGATGGTGCGCAACTTGCTGGATGCATTGTCATCTGCTGCGTCGGTCAGGCACGTCGCACTCGTAACTGGCCTCAAGCACTATCTCGGGCCGTTCGAATCCTATGGTCAAAGCAGCTTGATCGCCACGCCGTTTCGAGAGGACCAGCCGCGGCTCGATGCCGAGAATTTCTACTATGCCCAGGAAGATGAGGTGTTCGCGGCGGCGAAACGAGACGGCTTCAGCTGGAGCATTCACCGGCCACATACGATCATAGGCTATGCCCTCGGGAATGCCATGAACATGGGCACAACGCTCGCTGCGTATGCTACGATCTGCCGCGAAATCGGACGGCCTTTTCTGTTTCCAGGCTCTGCAATTCAGTGGAACGCACTAACCGATATGACGGACGCCAGACTGCTGGCCAGACATCTGGAATGGGCGGCCATGACAGATGCTGCCCGCAATCAGGCTTTCAATGTTGTCAACGGGGACGTATTCCGTTGGAAGTGGATGTGGGGACGCTTGGCGGGTTGGTTCGGACTGCAGCCAGCAGCGTTTCCGAACGAGCGGAATCCGCTTGAGCGACAGATGAGCGACGCCCGCCCGATCTGGTCCGACATCGCCCGGAAGCATCATTTGGCAGAACCGGATCTCAACCGGCTTGCGTCTGCGTGGCACACCGATGGAGACCTCGGTCGGCCGATCGAGGTTGTAACCGACATGGGCAAGAGTCGTCGGCTGGGGTTCCTTGACTATCAGGCGACGGACGAGAGTTTCTTCGACCTGTTCACGACTCTGCGAGAGAAGCGAATCATACCGTGAGCGAGGCGGCTCGCTCGAGTGTGTTCGAACCGCAAACTCCGCTTTTGGGTCATGAACGACAGAACTCAAGGAGAGCATAATACATCCACTCATAGCGACCAGTCGAACCCGCCAGCCAAGCCACGATTCAAGCCACCCGCCGCAGAAGCAACAAGAGCCTTCCCGGCTGCGGAGCTAGGGCGCATTCATCGCCGATATCAACGAAGTCTCACCGATCTGCCGCTGGTTGGAGCGGATCGGTAGTGGTCGTGCCGCTGGACTTCCGCTGCGTCGCCGTATGTGCGGCCGCGTATTTCCAACGAGCGCTTCGATGTGGGGATCGTGCCAGCGTGAGTGGATGGAATGGCTTGATCTGCTGGTGCATCACCCTGTGTGGCTCTGGCTGGCGCCCCGCCGTAAGTGTTGATCATCGAAAGTAGATTCAGGTTTTGCGTGAAGGAAGCGGCCACGATCGCCGCTCCTGACTCGGAACTAATTTTTTCAGGCCTACGATGCGCTAGTTAGCTACAACCTTCCTCTAAAAAAACGATGCTGTAGCCGCGCTGCCTTGCACACGCCCCGTGAGCTCTATTCAGGATCGTGCTGTAACAATTTCACTTCTCCTTGGGTGCATGCCAATCATTAATGGCGCTTTAAGCTAGGCTCTGGGAGAAGGCGGCTATGGGAGGTCGGAAGCGAACAACTGTCAGCACCTTGCAAGAAGCCGTTTTGGCAGTCGCAACTATGGCCTTTATTTCTGGCCCGGCGACAGCAGAGGCGCCAGTCAAGCTGGGGATTTTGACAGACATGTCCTCGCTATATGCCGACAATGGTGGGGAAGGCTCGATCATAGCCGCCGAGATGGCTGTTGAGGACTCCGGGAACACGGTGCTCGGCCGTAGCATTCAAATTGTCGCCGCGGATCACCAGAACAAGGTTGACGTGGGTTCGGCGATCACGCGGAGGTGGCTGGAGAACGAAAACGTTGAAGTGATCGTCGATGTGCCAAATTCTGCGGTTGCGTTGGCGGTGCAGGGGATCACGCGCGAGAGAAAGAAGATCTTTCTGGCGACGGGAGCCGCGACATCCCGCCTGACTGGCGATGAATGCTCAAATACAGGAATTCACTGGACCTACGACACGTACGCCTTGGCTCATGGAGCGACAAAAGCGATCTCACAGCTCGGTACTAAAACCTGGTTCTTTCTATCTGCGGACTATTCTCTCGGATCTCAGCTCGAGCTGGAGAGCCGCAAGGTGATTGAATCGACTGGCGGAAGGATTCTCGGTGCCGTCAAGCATCCTCTCGGTACAACGGACCTTTCGTCCTTTCTGCTGCAAGCGCAGGCGTCTAACGCAGACGTCATTGCGCTCGCAGATGCAGGTGGCGACTTCATAAACGCTGTAAAGCAAGCCCATGAGTTCGGCATATTGGGTTCGCAAAGATTTGCCGGGCTGATCGTCTTCATTGCAGACGTCCACAACCTCGGTCTGCAGAGCGCTCAAGGCCTTTTGTTGAGTTCGGCCTTCTATTGGGACATGACCGACGAGGCGCGGGCTTGGTCCAAGCGTTTCATCGCCCGCACACACAAGGTACCCACGATGATCCATGCTGGCACTTACGGTGCCGTGATGCACTTCCTAAAGGCCGCTGGCGCCGCAGGGACTCTGGACGGTCCCGCGGTTGCGGCGAAGATGCGTGAGATGCCGGTTAATGACCTAATGACAAAAGGCGGGAAAATCCGGCGAGATGGTCGGCTCGTGCGAGACATGTATTTGTTTCAGGTAAAATCGCCCGAAGAATCCAAATACGCGTTCGACTATTACAAACTCCTGGCCACCATTCCGAAAGGAGAGGCATTCCGCCCAATGGACGAGGGAGGATGCCCGTTGGTACAAAATTGACTTGAAGACACTCGTTGGGAAGATCGAGCGTGTCATTCGGGCGAGACTGTGATTCTCAAAACGGGTGTGCTGTGCTGCGGCGTATCATCAGTGATATCCTCGAGGTCGCACCGTCTACTCCAAAACGTCTCAATGCTGCGGCGCAAGCTGAACTGATGCCGTATTCGACAGTTGTGGTCAGCTTCCAAGCACTTCACTGAACGCGCTGCATCTGGCAATTGAAATCGTTTCAGTTCCAGCCCAACTCAGCAGGCATTAAAACGAACCGTCGTGGTGAATGAACTTCCAGCTCCGAGATAAGATTAGCTGCAGACGGCGCTGGAAGCTTCGATGCTTGCCCTGATGGTCGGCGGCTAGCTCGAGCCAACGAAGACACGAAACACTCTACATGCGATACGATCCACTTCTCTTCGAACCTGCTTCACGGGCGCACCATCTACCCATCTACAAAACTTCAGGAAGCGAACATGACGAAGGTCCTGGTTCTCTACTATTCGGCGTATGGACACATCGAAACTCTGGCGAACGCTGTCGCCGACGGGGCACGCGAGGCGGGAGTCACGGTAGACATCAAGCGCGTCCCAGAATTGGTGTCGCCCAACCTTGCAAAGGCGTCGAATTACAAGCTCGATCAGGCTGCGCCTGTAGCGAATATCGAGGATCTGGCGGAATATGACGCGATCGTCGTCGGCACTGGCACCCGCTTTGGCCGCATGACGTCGCAGATGGCGAGTTTTCTCGACCAAGCGGGCGGTCTCTGGGCTCGAGGTGCGCTCCACGGAAAGGTTGGCGGCGCTTTCACCTCGACCGCAACCCAGCATGGGGGGCAGGAGACCACTTTGTTCTCCATCATCACCAACCTGTTGCACTTCGGAATGACGGTTGTCGGCCTGAATTATGGGTTTGTGGGTCAGACTAAGCTCGACGAAGTCACTGGTGGTTCACCTTACGGCGCTAGTACAATCGCTGGTGGGGACGGCAGCCGAAAGCCGTCTCAAAACGAGCTGTCCGGCGCACGTTATCAAGGACGTGCAATAGCGGAGATCACGATGAAGCTGCATGCCTAGTGTGAGACGGCCAGCGTACGAGTTGGTGCACTGGCGCTCACCCTCCCGGCAGCGCGCCGACCGGCTAATTTGCTCACTGAAGCCGGCGACAGATCGGACGGACCCTTGAGTGCGCCCGGCGTGCTGTAGCAGGCGGCCAAATAAAGTATGTCATCAACCGACCTGTGGATGGACTATGCCAGTCTTGCTCCTGCCGCTCTGTATCGCTCTTGTTGCCAACATTGTTGTGGCACAGGTGAAAGCTGAAGACAGAAGCCCGAGCGACTCCACGTACAGTACTGGACGGACTGTGCTGCCGGACAACAAGGGGCAGCTGCAGCCGCAGGGATGGACCGGGCCAAACTCGACAGGTTCAGGCGGGGCGCCGGCTGCAAGTCCGCAGGGAGGGACACCGCCGGATATGCAGCCCGCACCTGGCGGCTCATCCAAGACCATTGTCGCTCCCTCGGCTCCTAATTGATCGGCTAAACCTTCCACCGCGTTTCTGGTGGCATTGTGTTTGCTTGATCAGCAATCGATAGTGGCCAAGCGAGGTCTGCGTCATGGCAGTTGGTGGTCGAATTGTCTCGTGCATCGTATCTTGCAAAGGTGAGATGACGAAAACGAGCGTCGTCGAATGCTGCGGCCGACGCGCGGTACCCGGGAGGACGCATCGAGAGTGGCCCATGCCCAATTGTCACGGCGGCGCCCCGAAGCCTTCGGGATCAGCGCCTTGATTTCCATGATGTCGAGGCGACGGCACAACTTACTGAGGGGACAGGAACTGGGAGATTTGGCTCGGCCTTTAGGATGCCCAGCAAGAACCCTTCGGGCGGACATCGCGGGAATATTGGAGTCGCGGTCGGGACGCGGAAGATCCGTGTCCGACGAAGGCCGGTCACCCTTACGAATTGCCAGCTGCTATGTCGGAGCGATAGTGATCAACCATCGAACTGGGGTACAAGAGCTGTCTTCCTTGACCGATCTGACCATGCCTCTCACCGTCGCGCGGCCGAAGGTGAGGGTGGCAACTAGTCCTCGATACTGGGCGTAGCGGCTACGTCGGGCCTCGATAGGGTCATTGGTTTCGATATGCTGCACGTGTTCCGCCAATCCGTTCATGAACGACAAGTCGTGATCATGTCTGCCGTACAATAAGAGCATACAGTTAACGAATGCCGGTGCCCCAGTGGATTGGTTGATTTAGAAGTAGCCTATTCTCCTCCCTCATCTGAAATTGACCATTCAGTGTAGGGCCTTCGGATCGCCGCCCGTTCCGTGGCTCGGTGACGGAGAGTCCTGCACGCTGCCGCCCTAATAACCGCCGTGAACATTGTCGGGTGCTGTTGGAGGCAAAGCCGCGGTCCTGCGCTTGGCGCTCGGAATTGATCTATTTGTCTGGAATCCCTGCGTCGCGCAATGCGTTCGCAAACAGTGAAAAGATCTCCGGCACAATCCCTACAGTCACGGACCAGTCCTGTATTGTAAAAGTGGGATCGAGTTCCCTCGCGCGCGCTGCTTCTGCGATTGCTTCGGACCTACGATCGAGTCGCATCAACGCCGCGGCGTGCAGTACGCGGGGAATGCTGAAAGCCGGATTTGTTTCAACGGCCCGCTGTGCTGCTTCCCTCGATTTCTCATAATTGTTGATGTGGAAGTACGCCACGGCCAATGCCAAATCGGAATTCGAGGTGTCGAACGGACTTAGCTTGATAGCGCGTTGCGCACGTTCAATCGCTAAGTCGTATTTGCCCATCCAGGCAAGGACGAATGCGCTGTTGCTGAGTGCTACGACATTCGAGTTGCTGGCTGCCAACGCGCGATCAAAGAGTTCAAAGGCCGTGGTGACATCGTGACCGTCGAACCAGATAACCATCGCGGCGATTGCGAGGGTTGTGGCGTCGTCCGAGCCAGCCGCCGTTGCGGCGCGCGCATGCTGAGTTGAAGTAAGGCGATCTGCTTCCCCCAGTCCGCCTCGGCTGAAGCGAAAGTGGAAGCATTGAGCGAGAAGAGCACGCGCCCAAGCATATTCTGGTTCGAGCTCCAACGCCCGTTTCAGCAGCGGGATAGCCGCGTTTGCGCCTTGTACCATTCCCGTACGTACAAAAGGTAGAGCGCGTAACACGAGATCATAAGCATCGAGATTATCAGGCCGTTTTCGCTTGACGCGCTCAATCTCGACTTTTCGGAGGTTCGGCTCGATGGCGCCGATGACCCTCATCGTAATCTCGTCTTGAACTGCAAAGATATCGTCCAACAAACGATCATAACGCTCGATCCAGAGATGGCCGCCCGTCTTCGCATCTATCAGTTGAACCGTAATCCGTACCCGATCCCCGGCCTTTCGCACGCTTCCTTCAACAAGGTAACGGACGCCCAGATCGTGCCCGATCTGCTTTAGGTCAACAGCTTTTCCCTTATGAACAAAACTGGAATTGCGGGCGATCACGAACAGCCACTTGATGCGTGACAGGCCCGTGATGATGTCTTCAACGATGCCATCCGCAAAATATTCTTGTTCGGGATCGCCACTCATGTTCTGAAACGGTAAGACCGCGATAGACGCGCCCGGAATGACGAGCCCTCCAGGGCCGCCCATTTCGGATTGGTCGGTTTCTGGTGGACGCTCTAGTCCGACGAGGCGATAACCCCGGCCCGGAATAGTAATGATAAAACTCTCGCCATCGGTTCGCCTGTCCAGTTCTTTTCTCAATGCGGAGATGTGGACCTGGATATTGTTCTCCTCCACGGCCAGGCCAGGCCATACCGCGTCAAGGAGTCGATCCTTGGACACAACGTTGCCCTTCGCCAACGCGAGGACACGCAGAATATTCAACGCGCGGCTACTTAGGGCAATCGGCGCGCCCTGAAAGCTCAGTTTTCTATCGCTCAGATCGAAACGGAAGGGTCCGAAGCTGACCTGATCTTGATCCATCGAGGCCGCCATTCTGCCAGCGGATTCAGGACAATTAAGTTTCTGAACCAATGAGCTTAAGGGCTACGCGGGGTACAGTCCAGCAGTTACCGCGCAGCTTCCTCAAAGAAGGGTGCGGGTCAAAACGTGCCGAGGAGGGGTTGATCATGCACTCGACCGTGGCAAGGACATTGAGCGTTCTCGTGGTCTGTTTTGGAAGCGTCGCCATTGCGCCGTCACCATCGCTGGCAGAGGTCTGGCCCGAGCGCGGCGTTAAGATCATCACTTCGTTCCCCGCGGGTACCGGCGGTGATCTTTCGGCGCGGCTTTACGCTGAGCGACTGGCGCTGCGTTGGGGCAAACCGGTCATTGTCGAGAACAAGCCGGGAGCGGACGGAATTCTGGCGGTCACGTCCGTCATCGGGATGCGTGACAATCACACCCTTCTCTATACCAATGGTGGTCCAGTCACGACCAACGCGTTCAATCATGATCATTTGCCCTATGATCCCGTGCGCGATCTCATTCCGATATCCTCGGGCGCCGATGTCTCGATCGCAGTATCGATTCCGGCATCATTGAAGATCGATACACTTGCGGGCTTCATAGCGCTCGCTCGGGCGCAACCGGGTAAGCTCAACTGGGGCGCTACTCCCGGTGCCCTCGACTACGTCGTGCCGAGTTTCTTCAAACGCGCCAATCTCGATCTAACCCACGTCTCTTATCGGGAGATCGCACCAGCGCTGCAGGACTTGGCTGAGGGCAGAATTCACTTCTACGTTTCCGCCCTGGCAAGCCAACTTGGTATGGTCGGCAGCGGAAACATCAAAGTCATCGCGGTCACCAACCGAGAGAGAAGCCCATTGCTTGCCGAAGCTCAGACCACGGCTGAAGCTGGCTTCCCCGATCTATCGTTGGAGGGTTTCCTCGGATTCTTTAGCCCACAGGGGATGCCGAAGGATCTGGCCGAGCGGATCGGCGCTGACATTCGCGCGGTTGGTGCTGATCCGGCGATTGGTGCTCGCCTAGCCAGCGGCGGGCTGATCGCTCGCACCAACACGGCCGCGGAATTCGGGGAGATCATTGAAAATGAACGCGCCAAGGTCGCGGCCATCGCGCGTGCCGGCGATGTCAAGGCAAAGCCCTGATCTGGCCGGAGGCAGAACGTCATGCTGCATAGCGACATCGCCCCCGATCGGTTGTTTTCACTGGCTACCGGCTATCGATGTGCCAAAGTTTTGCTTTGCGCGGTTGAACTGGACGTGTTCACAGCACTTGGTGGGCAGCCGCGAGCGGCTGCAGATCTCGCGCGGATGGTCGGTGTCCATAGCCGCTCAGCATGCGATTTCTTCGACGCGCTGGTCGCACTCGAGTTGCTGGCGCGGGATACCGCTGGACGATACGCGAATACCATGGAAGCCAGCCTCTATCTCGATCGGAATAAGCCCTCATATCTTGGCGGTATGTTCAACCAGTTCAATTCCCGTGAATACCAGATGTGGTCGAAGCTAGGTGATGCATTGCGAACCGGTGAGCCTCAGATTGGCAGCACGTCCGCGGAGCATTTCGCGACGATTTATGGTGAGCCGGCACGCTTTCGGACGTTTGTAGACGCGATGACAGCAGGCAGTCTGACGGCGGCGAAAGCCATCGCGGAAAAGTTTCCCTGGTCGAACCACCGGACGCTGATGGATATCGGTACAGCACAAGGATGTCTTCCAGTGCAGGTCGCTCATTTTCATCCCCACATCACAGGTGGCGGCTTCGATTTACCCGAGCTTTCGAAGGCTTTCGCAGATTATGTCTGCGATAACGAGCTTTCTGAACGCCTGCGTTTCTACCCGGGGAGCTTCTTCCGTGACGATCTTCCAGCCGCGGATGTGCTGGTGTTCGGCCGTGTCCTGCACAATTGGGACCTGGCTACAAAAAAAATGCTCTTACAAAAGGCCTATCAGGTGATCCCAAAAGGCGGTGCGGTGGTTGTTTACGACATGCTGATTGACGATGAGCGACGCACCGCCGTGGGTGGATTGTTATCAAGCCTGAACATGTTGCTGTGGACCAACGCTGGGTTCGGTTACGGTGGGTCGGAGTGCGCCGATTGGATGCGCGAGGCGGGATTCAGTGAAACGCGCATCGAACCGCTTGTAGCCGGGCAATCGATGGTGATCGGCCAGAAATGAGGAGAACCGAGCTTCGACGGCCAATGTTCGGTGCGGCCACAAACGTCGACCAGAATGTCGGATTCTCTCAGTTGGTGACCTGAAACAAACTTGCTAACCGAGGCTCGAAAGTCCCGCTCTGGATTCGGACCATGCCGCAAAAACGGCCCGTCAGGCGCGCTCATGTACGTGCGGGTCATCTCATCCGATATGACGTGCTTCGACGAGGCCACCGAAACGCCGGCGTAGGTTCCTCTCGACTTGGGTTGTAGAGACGATAGCCCGAGAAAGAGCGCAACGATCCTCCAGAACGCGGATCAGGCCTTCCTCGATCGATGTTCACTCAACTCTGTGTGGATAATAGACGCTAACGCCAATGCGGCTGGTGCGCAAGTTATTGCCGCTCTGTTCAGTCGATGGGCAGCTTTAATCATCGCGAATTCTAAGCTATCGTCCGTACGCGACAGATCGCCCTAGTATTCAGCGAGACAAGCCGTCCCAACAAGGATAGGGATGATGGAGTCATTGCCTAGCCGCACCGCACTGGCGACGTCGCTGATGAGAGCGCTGCATTCGCGGTTCGACCCGTCTCCCCTTTTTGACGATCCCTGGGGTGATCGTCTCGTTCTCGAATCTGAACGGGAAAGGATGACTGAGCGTGTATTGGCCCGCATGGATAAAGACGCGCGTGCCCGTGCTCTGCAGGGACCCAATACAGTGTTGGACGACTTCCTGCTCACCAATACCGCACTGCCAGGAGTGGTAATCCGCTCTCGCTATGCAGAGGACGCGCTGCGCGAGGCGACAATCAGGGGCATAAGTCAGTATGTCCTGATCGGCGCCGGCCTGGATAGCTTCGTGCTTCGCCGGCCCGCTTTTTCCGACGCCCTGACGATCTTCGAGATAGACCATCCGGCGACGCAAACGATGAAGATCCAGCGTATTAAAGAATGCGGCATGTCGCTTCCGCCGTCTGTGCATTTCATCGCCGCCGACCTCGCAAACGAGGATTTAGTGTCTGCTTTGGCTTGCTCTAGCTTCCGGAAAGACAAGAAAGCATTCTTCTCCTGGCTCGGCGTTTCGGTGTACCTGACACGCCAAGCCAATCTGGCAACCTTGCGTGCAGTTGCAACTTGCGGTGCTCCGGGAAGCGAACTTGTATTCACCTATCTGGACCAAGCGCAGTTCGCCCAAAACAGATCGCAATTACCGCACAACGAGAATGCCAACCTGGTAGCGCAGACCGGCGAACCTTGGATTTCGGGGTTCCATCCGGATGAGATCGTCAACGATCTCGCCTGTGTTGGACTTGAGCTGGTTGAAGATCTAGACGGAAAGGCAATGTGGGAACGCTACCGGCGAGCAAGCACACTCGCACACCCCCCTGCCAGCTTGCACATAGCCCTGGCGCGAGTAGGTAAGGGACATTGATGAATACTGTCGAGCGCGGCACTGGATGTCGATTTTGGGGGACTGGAAGAGCAGCTCGGCGTCTGAGTCGCCAGCGACGCCGGACGTCACCGCGGCTCAAGCTTTTCGGCTTAGGACCAGAGGAGACTGTGCTGGTTGCCAAGCAAAGAAGACCCTGCTCATCTTATTGCTCGCGGACGCCAGCCCTTCTAAGTCCATCAAGGATGTTGTCGTACTCACGACGAAACTGCGTATTGCTCGAACGAGCGTAGCCTATTTGACGGAACCATTGGACCGTGAAATTCGGCAGGATTGCATCCAGTTCGGCCGTCATTTGCGGGATCATTTCGAGTTGGCCTGTGGCTCCATAGGCTGAAACCAGATCCACATACGGCATCCAGTATAATTTATTCAGATTGATCGAGCGCCTGCATTCCTCAATGGCTTCTTTATATTGCTGCACATGGACGTGAGCGTGACACAGGAAGAAATGCCAGGTGCTACGCGCCGGATCTTTGGGGCTTAGGCGTAAAGCAATCTGAACGGGGTCGAATGATTCGTGTGCGCGCCCCGCTGTGACCAGTGCAATTCCCTTTGTTGCGTATGCAATCGGCGAATTCGGGTCGGCTTCCAAGGCGGCGTCGAATTCAGGTAACGCCGCCTCGGGATCTCCATAGAGTAAAATGTTTCCTTTGGTTATGTGTGCATTCGCGCTCGTCGGTCGCTTTGAAAGAACTTGATCAATTAAGCTGGTGGCGATCTTTTTGTCTTCGGTCACGGACGTTGACCATCCGCTGAGTATGCCGCCGGCTATGCACCACGCCTTACCGAGCATTGCATCAATGTGGTCCGGATCGAGATGCAGCGCGGCCTCAAACAAGTCCTTTGCCTCGATGATCGTTACCTTACTCTGAGGTCCATAGACTTTTGCCCATCCGCGCATGGTGAAATCCACGGCATCTGGATTCGCGGGCTGGTCCATCAGACTGCGCCGACTTTCGGCTTGGATGAGTTCAACGTTGAGAGAGCGGGCAAGCCGCGCCGTCACCTGGTCCTGCAAGGCGGCGAGATTCATGCGATCGCCGTCAAAACGGTCCGACCAGACGTCACGACCGGTCGAAAGGTCAGCAAGCGACACGTTCATCCGGACGCGATCTCCGGCCCGTTGCACGGCGCCTTGCACCGCCCATCGGATACCAAGGTCCTTGCCGAGCGTCTTGAGATCGACCTGCTTATTCCTATAGGTGAAAGCCGTCCCACGCCCGATCACGAACGTATCGGGCATTTGCGCGAGGTCGGTCGTCAGATCGGTCGTAATGCCATCGGCGAAATAGTCCTGCTCTGCATCGTTGTTGAGGTTTGCGAATGGCAGGACAACGAAAGACAAACGGGGAGCAATGTCGGGCCGGGCCGTAGCCTGTTTCTGCGTTTTCTGGCTTTCCGGAAACACGTCTGTGCGTAGCGTCTTCCAAACAGTCCAGTAGCCGACAAGGCCGCCCGCGATTGCACCCACCGCCGCAATTGAGGCGAGCGCGCCGCCCATCAACTGCAATCGTGCCCGCAAGCGAATCCTTAAACTGCGATCAGATGGCGGCTTCCCCGATCGCTGCTCATCGGATCCTGCTTTGTCCGGCTGCCCGTTATCGGATGGCGGCTTGCCAGATGGATCGTTGGAGACCTCCCAGTTTGTCACAGCTGCCTCCCACACTAGCCATACGTCCGGATTTTTTAACCGTAGCAGAATTGCACGACTTCAGGTTGGGTCAGGGCCTATGACTCATTCGCGTTCTTTTAAGTTGCCGCTCGACAATTGCCTAATGCTGCGTTTGCGATTGTCGACGACCGCCATGCAACACAGACCTTACGTGGGCTGCGACGCGATCGTTTGAAGTACCTGGGTGAGAGCTACGGGAGCGGTTATGTGCGCCGAATGGCTGGCGTCGAGTTCGTAGTAACGCCAATTACGATCGCTTTTCGCGCGCTCGGCAAATGGTCGGAAAGGGTCCGAAGGAGCTACGCGCGTGAGATAGATGTAGCTACGCGGCAAGGACAGCTCCCCACCGTGCATCTTCAGCGGCTGCTCGAAGCATTTGATGGATTGGGGCAACCTGCGTTCAGAAATCCACTTCACGTCGGCATCCGATGTGTCAGGCGGAATGGGATTCGATGGTACCCGCCAGCCATCGCCCGCCTTTGCGAGCTCCTTCATGCGCTGCCGTGCCATCGGGGGCCCCGCATCCATCAGAGACTGTCCATCCGTTGGCACAAATGCGTCCAGATAAACCAATCGGGTGATACGGTCTCGCGCCCGGTCCGCGACCCCCGTCGCGACCATGCCACCGTAGCTGTGGCCGACTAGCACAATGTCGCGCAAGTCTTCGTATTTGATGACCGCCAGAATGTCCTGAATATGGGTTTCGAGATCGTTTGACGGGCTAGCTAGGTGCTCCCGCTCGCCAAGACCTGTGTAGGTCGGAGTGACCAAACGATGGCCGCCGGCGGCCATTAGCGGGTGCATCTTCTTCCACGACCATCCCGCAGACCACGCACCTGTACAGACTAAAAATGTTGTTCCAGAAGACTGCGCGATGGACGGCGATGCCGTTGCAACAAGGGCGATGCTCGCGACGGCTGCTGCCAAGAATTCTCGACGTTTCATCGTCTTCCTCCTCCGTGCAACGAAATTTTCGGTAGTGAAGATAGTATCGTCAGTTCAGTTCGTGACGTGCGGCTAACCTGTGAACATTCCAATGTCCGGAACTAACCAACTATGAAAACCCGGGCGGCGGTTCGCCCTACACTTAACACGTGCAAGCCTATCGCGTAACGCCCTTTCGGTGTCTTGCCAGCTTTCGATCTCGCGCTTCGTTGTGCTGTCCCGCGCGTCGTGACCGGCTTCTTGTTCGCTCCCTTCTCGCATTCAGGCAATCAAATAGAGGAGGAAGTCGGCGGTGACGCGAGTTGGGTCTCGGATCTTTGGTCTTGGCGCGCGTCGTGGTAGACTTGGCCCGTCAGACCAGGAGAACAGACATGACCGCCGAGTTCGATGAAGACCGCTTCAATATGGCTATCCGTAAATTTCTGAAGCATGTCGGGGTTACATCGCAGCGTGAAATTGAGAACCTCGTGCGTAGCGGGGCAGTGGAAGGTGGCGAGCTCAAATTGCGAATGACCTTGTCCGCTGAGGGAACGCCGCTGGAACATGTAATTGAGGAAAGAATTGCACTTTGACAATATTCGGGGCGCCTGTCACTGCCGTCCTCTTGGCAGGCGCTGGCGGCCAGCTTCTCAAGAGCAAAAGTCGAGCCTGATTTGATCTATGTGCGCGATGGGCGGCTGATCACCGCGCCGGGTGTGACTGCGGGAATGGATTTGGGTTTGGCGCTGGTCGGGCAGCGGCATGGCGCGGAAACGGCGCTCAAAGTCGCCAAGAGACTGGTCGCATCGCAGCAATCAGCGATGAGCTGGCAAATCTTTACTGTGCGCGCGCTGGCTAATGGCAGCGCTCTGAACATCATAATCGAACAGCCATCTGCGGAATGCGGCGGAGTTTGCGACTTCTCGATCGCGTTGTTCGAGGTCTTCATATTTCGAATCAAAACGCAGTCCGTTTTTCCGTGCCTCCGCCTGAATGACGTCAGTCCGGACGCGGCGCATTGTTTCGTACTGCGGTAAGATGGCCGGCACCTCGGCCGGATCTCGTCCCTCGAGAAGGACAGCGAGAGCGATGCCGTCTTCGA
>NZ_PYFX01000016.1 GCF_003020115.1 Bradyrhizobium sp. MOS002 | reverse complement strand
GGCTCCTGCTCGAACTTCACCAGCTGATTGTCCACGGTGTCCAGGCTCTCGCTGGTTTCCGTCAAAAACTCCCGCAACAGATCATCCATGAAAACAGGCCTTCATACAGGGAGGGCGCGCACACAAGACGTGATGCGCCATTTCGGAATGGGGCCAGCTTCACCGCAAAGCGTTTAATAATGGTTGAGTATGTGGAAAAGAACGGAATCAACAAAGAGATAAGGCGCTCCGGACAAGCCGAAGCGCCTCGTAAAGACTTGATTAACGTTTGAGAGCGGCGACTTGTCTACGACGCGATAATGGTGATGGCCTCGCCTTCGTGCGCGAGCCTCACGGTGAGCCCGCAAGCCTCTGCCAACAGCCGCGTATAATAAGGCTGGATCGCATGTGCATCCGCAGCCGGGCCGCGCTCGCCGCTCAAGAGCTCGGAGATGTTCTGCGGCAGGCGCGCATTATGTCCGGTCGCGG
This sequence comes from Bradyrhizobium sp. MOS002, assembly GCF_003020115.1. GTDB lineage: Bacteria > Pseudomonadota > Alphaproteobacteria > Rhizobiales > Xanthobacteraceae > Bradyrhizobium. The sequence goes on along the minus strand of NZ_PYFX01000016.1, from coordinate 123,835 downwards.
TGATGCGGAAGCTCATCGTCTCGCCCTCGCCGATCGGATCGATCGTCAGCACTCCGCCGCGCGGGATCGTGTGTTGCGAAACGACCAGCATGTTGAGGAGCAGCTTGACGCGATTCTTCGGCATCAGGATCCGCGGCAGATTCCAGGTGATCGAGCACTTGCCGTCCTCGATGTGACCGCGCGCCATGGTCTGGGCATCGCCGAGATCGATCTGCGCGCCGGACGAGCCGGCCGCGCCGAAAGCCAGGCGGCAGAACTGGAGGCGGGCGGAGGCGGTTTTCGCGCTCTTGCGAATCAGGTCGAGTGCGAACTCGCGGTCGTCGGGCTTGGGATCGTCGTCGAGCACTTCGAGCCCATTGACGATGGCGCCGACAGGGCTGATGAGATCGTGGCAGACCCGCGAGCACAACAGCGCAGCGAGTTCGAGCGCATCTGGAGCGGTGGCGGTAGCGGGTGACGAAGCGTCAGACATAAAGGGTTCCTGGAATTGCACGGCGCGGACGCGGCGAATCAAGCATGCTTGACGAATGCCGCAGGTTCTAACATTCGCAAGCCCGTGGCAGCTAGCTTGCGATCGGTTCGAAGCGGCCCTAATGCCGCGGCGAATCACTGGCGTAAGGATGGAATTGCCGATGAATGAGGCATGCAGGTGAAGCGGATCATCGACGGCGCGGCCGCCTCCCACCTGATGGAGCCGCTCACCGCGCTGGTGGTGAAGGCGGGCGAAGCCATCCTCGCGGTCAACCGCACGGCGATGCGGGTCGACGGCAAGCAGGACGGCTCGCCGGTGACCGAGGCCGACCTTGCCGCCGACCGCATCATCGCGGACGGGCTGGCGCAGCTCGCGGGCGACATCCCGACGCTGTCGGAAGAGGGGACCCAGCTCGCCTCGCCGCCGTTCCGCGACAGCTTCTTCCTGATCGACCCGCTCGACGGCACCAAGGAGTTCGTCGCCGGGCGCGACGAGTTCACCGTCAACCTGGCCCTCGTGACATCGGGCGTGCCGCTGCTGGGCATCGTCAGCGCCCCGGCGCTCGGGCTACTCTGGCGCGGCATCGTCGGCCGTGGCGCCGAGCGCGTCAGGTTCGAGGGCACGACCATCGGCGCTGCCGAGCCGATCCATACCCGCAAGCTGCCGCCCCTGGGCGAGCCCTGGATCGCCGCGGTGAGCCGCTCGCATGGAGATCCCAGAACCGAGGCCTTCATCGATCACCGCCCCAACGCCGTCAGGAAGACGGTCGGCTCGGCCGTAAAATTCGGCCGGATCGCGGAAGGCAGTGCCGACATCTATCCCCGCTTCGGGCCTACCTGTGAATGGGACGTCGGGGCCGGCTACGCGGTCGTGACCGCGGCCGGCGGCAGCGTAACCGACGGCAAGGGCGGCGCGCTCCGCTTCGGCGAGCGGCACGACGGCGGCTTCATCATCCCGGAGTTCATCGCCTGGGGTGACCCGCAGGCGGCAGGACTCTGACGTCGTAAAGGTGGCCTACTGGCTGAGCTTGTCCTCGAGGGCAGGCCAGCGCTTGCCCACCTCGTAGAGGAAGCGCTCGGGGTTGGCGGCGAAGGCGTCGCGATTGGCTTCCCGGCTGAACAGATAGAGCCGCTGCGCCGCGATCGCGAAGAAACGGGGGTTACCGGCGATGATGACGCCGCGGGCGATATCGACCGGATCGTAGCCGCCGAACTGGGGGCCGTAGACCTCGGGATGAGCCAGGAAAGAGGCCCGGTTGCCCTCGTTCCGAAAGCGCCAGACTGCGCCCCACAGGTTCGCCTCGAACTCGGCCGTCCCCTGCACGGCTGCGCCATCCACGAAATAGGCCACGGGGTCGAAGCCCTCGATCGCCACGCCGCTGAAGCGGTTGACGACGATCCGCTCGGTGGTGGCCGCCTGCGCCGGCAACCCCGCGCAGAGGATCCAAATGCCCGACAGCATGCAGACCAGAAGGCCGATCAAGGCAATTCCGGGGCGCAAAGGGCTGGCTTCCTGCCGTTGTGCCGTCATAGTTGCTGCGGATAACATCCGAGTCGAGGGGACATCCGGCGCAACCTAGAGCCGCGCCTGTTGGCGTCAGGTTAAGGAAGCGACCGGATTCGATACCAGGGGTTCTTTTATGACTTTCGCATCACGCCTTGCCGCAGTCGCGCTTGCCGCGATGGTCGGGTGGATCATTCCGGCTTCCGCCCAGCAGCCGCCACCGCCCGATTTGCCGCCCCCGCAGCGGACCCCGACGCCCAGCACCTATGGGCCGGACGAACTCGTGAACGCCGGCCACCGCTTCTTCGGCAACGTCTCGCGCGGCCTCGCCTCGATCATCGAGAAGGCGGTCAGCCAATGGGGCCTGCCCAACGGCTATATCCTCGGTGAGGAAGGGTCCGGAGCTTTCGTCGCCGGCCTGCGCTACGGCGAAGGCACGCTCTACACCAAGAATGCCGGTGACCTGCGCGTCTATTGGCAGGGTCCCTCGCTCGGCTTCGACTGGGGTGGCGACGGCGCGCGCACCATGACGCTGGTCTATAATTTGCCTGCCACCAACGCGATCTACCAGCGCTTCGCCGGCCTCGACGGCTCGGCCTACATCATCGGCGGCTTCGGCATGACGGCGCTCACCGCCAACAACATCGTGCTGGTACCGATCCGCTCGGGCCTCGGCCTGCGGCTGGGAGCCAATATCGGCTATTTGAAATTCACCCCGCGCGCGACCTGGAACCCGTTTTAGCGTTCCGCTTTCCCCTCCGGCGACGGATCAAGGTTAACGACATGTCGGGGCTGGCTTTTTGCCGGCCCCGCATGCAATGTCCTTGGTAAATTTTTCCTTAGCTTTTGGGAGTTCTGGCCCATGGTCGAACCGATCATGTACCTGGCGATCGGTTTCCTGCTCTCGATGCTGTGCGGGCTCGCCATCGTGCCGCTGGTGCATAACCGCGCCGTGCGTCTGACCACGCGCCGGCTCGAGGCCGCCACGCCGTTGTCGATGGCCGAGATCCAGGCCGACAAGGACCAGCTCCGCGCCGAGTTCGCCATGTCGGCGCGACGGCTGGAGATGAGCGTCGACCAGCTCAAGAACAAGACCACGAGCCAGCTCGCCGAGCTCGGCAAGAAGAGCGACGCCATCAACCGCATGAAGATCGAGCTCGGCGAGAAGAACGCCACGATCTTCGCACTCGAAGCGCGCGAGAAGGCGGTGAAGGAGCAGCTCCGCGCCACCGAAGAGGAATTCAACACCAAGACCGCAGCCCTGCGTGCCGCCGAGATCGCGCTGACCGACAAACAGGGCGAGCTCGCAAAGATCAATTCCGAACTGTCCGACCGCTCGATAATGGCGGAGAGCCGCCAGGTCGAGCTGGTCGCGGTTCGTGCGCAGATCGAAGAGCTGAAGAACCGCGTCGGCGACGCCGAGAAGGAATTTGCCGCGACGCAGGCGCGACTGGCGCAGGAGCGTACCGAATCCGAGACCGCCTCGCGCGAGCTCGGCGACGCCCGCGGGCGCGTCGAGAATCTGAGCCAGCGCGTCACCGACCTCGATCGCCAGCTCATCTTGCAGGTGAAAGAAGCCGAGATGCTCTCCGGCCGCGTCGGCGATCTCGAGGGCCGCCTCGCCACGCAGGGCAAGCTGCTCGCCGAGCGCGACTATGAGAACAACCAGCTCCGCCAGGCCAACGAGGGCAATGAGCGCATCATCAAGGAGCTGCGCGTCGAGATCGCGGCCTTGAGCGGCGGCAAATCGTCGGCCGCAATGGAATCGATCCGCGCGGAAAAGACCGCGCTGGAGGAGCAGCTCCGCACCGCGCGCGACGAGCGCGCCAAGCTCCAGCGCGACATCAACGCGATCCAGCAACAGGCCGAGAGCTCCTGGGCGACCGAGCGGATGGAGAACGCGCTGCTGCGCGAACGCATCAACGACATCGCCGCCGAAGTGGCCAAGCTCGCGATGCAGCTCGAAGGCCCGAACTCGCCGATCGAGGCCCTGCTCGCGGCCGAGGCAGGCCAGCCGCCGAGGCCGGCGCCGCGCCCAGCCAATGACGCCCCGAGCAACGGCACGGCCGCAGGCACCCTGCCCGAAGGCGGCGGAACACTGGCCGAACGCATCCGTGCGCTCCAGGCCCACGCCTCCCGCGCCCGCCAGCAGGGCGCGTAAGCGGCTCCAAACGGTCTCACGGCCGAATTTCGCGGTCTGTGGAAGGTTTTCGGGCGGCTTTTAACGTCTCGGGACGCCTCGAAACTTGACACCTTCGGCCCGCACTTCTAAATCGCGGGCTCCAAAGCGCCGGCGGCCGAAACTCGGGTCGCCTGCATGATGGTTTCGGGTGCATAGCTCAGCGGGAGAGCGTTCCCTTCACACGGGAGAGGTCCAAGGTTCGATCCCTTGTGCGCCCACCATTGGTTTCAGTAGGTTACGGCGCAGCCTCCTTTTACGAAGCTATTCCTGACAGCACCCTGACAGCACGGAGGCGCCCAGTGCCTCGACCTGTCGCTGCGGCCCGCCCCCTGCTATCCCCCAACATCGCCGCCCGAAACGACCGCAAGGCGGTCCGGCAAAATTTTGGTGCCACGGACTTCAGGGTTGCGTTCCCCATGCCGGATCATTGGCCGCTAAGCACAGATGTTTGGCGCGAACTATCAAGTCACACGCGACGCAACGATCTAAAGAAATCCCATCACGTGGCGCTTGCGTAGAACGCAGTTCCCATCGGAGCCAAGCCGGACCAGTCGGATTGGCCTGAGACCTGACGTTCGAGGGTTAGGTCACGATCCAGCCCAATCGAGGAAGAAGTGAAACTCACGACGATTATGGCCGCGACCGCATTGCTGTTCGTAGCCTCTCCGGCATCAGCGTTTTCGTGGCAGCAATTCTGGACAGGCGTGGCAACACCGGAGGATAGCTTCCTCAACAAGAACTGCGGGACGCTGGAGGTTGGCTTCCTGAAGGCGGCGCCGTGCCTATCGAACATCGCGCGACGGATGGCGATCCTGCATCCTCATCCAGCCGGGCAGCTTGTTGCGCAGGATCTCGCCGAAGTCATCGACACAGTCGCCGCGCAGGTCCGGAACGGCACCAAGACCGAACAAGAGGCCTATGCCGCCTACGACGCCCAGCGCACTGAATTGGCCAAGCTCAATCGCACGATCCACAACTCGCAGATGGCTCGCGGGATGACTGAGAGCCTCGAACGCTCGTTCGAGATCGACCGCATTAATCGGTGCATCGCCAATCCGAGGTATGGGTGCTGAGATCCGCCTAAAGACTTTTTCCGCGAGCTGAAGAAAACTCGACCACACTCTGCCCCGCGCATACGAGCTGCCCGGCGGCGGCCTCTCGTGAGAGTTTTGCTTCCCCTACGGCAAGCAAGAGATATCCCGTCGAGCGACTGCTGGACACGTCCGAAGGCGATGGCGAGACCGGCAAGAAATGAGGGACAAAATGCGCGAGCAGTATGCTGCTGACGCCATCCCGGCGCACCATCAGCCGCTAGCCATCGTGTCTGATTTCGTGGACCCACGCCGGGCCGGACGGTGGCCGGACCACCTTCCACGGCTGGCCCGGTTCGATGAAGCCGGAGGGACGCCGTCACTGGGCCATATCTAAGCGCGCACTAACTCAAGCTCAAATACCGGGTAGCCTCTGTCGCCGGGTTCATACGACAAACCAAGAAACGCGCGGCTTATAAGGCCGCTGCTGAAGCTCGCGCCTTGCAGGAAGCGCTCGACGGTGCCGCTGTCCAGAAAAAACTCGGCCGTGTGAATGACGAGGACGTACTGCTCGTAAGATCGCGCTGGTAGTTTCGAATTTTTTACGTGCAGCAATTTTTGAAGGGCATCAACGAGGTCGTCGCGGCTCCAGTTGAAATAGGCTTCGGGCTTGGGAGGCTCTTCACCTCGCGCCCGCTGTCTCACCGCCTTGATAGATCGTTCGAGCGTGGGCTTGTGGACCAGTTCGGTCACCTCGATGCCAGAAAATTTGCCGTCCAGCATGGCTTCGCAATCGGGCGGGTCTTGATCGAGTGACCTCAGGTCAGCGACCTGAACCTTGGCAGCTTCGAGGATTTCGAGAGCAGCGCCCCTTTCGCCGACTGCCTTGTCGCGCCAGAACCAGAAGCTGTTCCATTCACGGGTGTTGGCGAGGATCAACCGCTCAAAATCGCCAGCATCTTCGTTATCGTCGTTGGTCATGCTACTGACGCCATCATCTCAGATCATAATTGATTACTCGCTTCACCTGATCGCTGCACTCCTTGACCATCTTGTCATGAAATGCGGTGTCCGTCTGGAGCAGGTGCTGCATCGTTGAGGCAAGTCGGGTGACAACCTCTACCATGGTCCTCAACTCCACAAATGTGACCGACTTCGTTAGCTGGTCCAGCGATAGGTGGGCGATGCCCAAGTTGCGGAAGTGCACAAGGCGACCGTGCACATTCCAATCGATTTCGCCGTAGGTCTTGAGGTATGTCCCAATCAAATCAGCCCTCGTCGGGGTGACGACATCAGGACCGCCTTTGGCGTCCAGCGCCTGCAGAAGCGCGGTCTGCACTGCGGTCTCTTTTAGCGAATGGTAGACCGTCTGAAAGCTGACGGCCTTAGGATCTGCGTCTAACAGGACAGAAACACGCAAGGCGGCCATCAGCAGCGCGTCGCGATGGAGAACCGCGACTGGCTGCCGCCATTCGCCTTTTTGGTCGGGTCGCGATGTCAGAACATCGTTCAGGCCCTCCGCTGCGCCGAACGACCAAGCGCATCTCGTCGCGACAACAATCAGTCGGGGGGCGCTTGCGAGGATGAAGTCAACGCGCGGGTCGGTTGACTTCGTCATACCGCTGCTCGACGTTGATCGACAATTCTGAGCAGGTGGTTAGCCAGCATGACCAACTCATGGGCTTCGTCTGGGTTGTCGAGATTGACATCGCGATGAGAGTGAGAATTTTTGTAGGAACCGATGGCACCCGCGAACAAATCTGAACACGCCTGACGCTCGCCCATTTCCGCAGTCATGTCGGTCAGCGGGCCATTTTCAACGTTGAACGCCCTTCGCATCAACTTGACGCCAAGCTCCTCCGCGCCAAACCCGCTCGCCTCGCGTACGGCGACTTCCACGGCCTTCATCGCTTGAAATACTGCGACATCGTACTCGCTTCGAATGAACGCGGACCAAACCTTGTCGGCGATCCGGGGGTTCAGGATTTCGCGTCGAAGATGGCGCGACTTCGCGAATTGCCTCACATCGTCGGACGAAGTCAGCTTTTCTGCCTTTCGGCTGAAGACGCGCCAGCCGTGGCTGCCGTTGGTGCCGGGTGCGGGAACAAGGAGGCCGTGAACTTCGAGCCAGTTCCAAGCCTCCGTCACGGCAAGGAGTATCTGGTGTTCGTTCCGCCTATCGTAGAGGTGGCCGCCCATGTTGGGCGAAAATACGGACGAGCTGTAGTTTCCGAGGTGAACGCCCGATTGCTGACGCCCTCTGGCTAAGATCGGCAGCATCGTCGCAGCGAGTTCTTCCGCCTCCATTGCGAGAAGAAAATCGACGTCAGGGATTAACTCCGGCAATGATGTCATCTCTCTCCCCCTTGGCACCACCTTGACGGCGGATTGCTCGCACTGATTTTGTACCAGTTGGCGGGAGCTTGGCTTGTACAGCCGTCCTTATCAGCGGCGGTCATGGTCATGCTGCCGTGCGGTCCTCTTTGTCGCTCGCGCCCGGTGTCGGTGTTGCGGATCACCGGAGCGGGATAATCCGGAAACACGCCCGGCATCGGCGCAAGGTTGCCGACATAGCGGTTTACGACGCGGAACAGCGCCGCGATGGCCGCTTGGTTGGTGGTGATCGAGTAGAGATTGCACATGAAAGATGTTGAGACCTACTGCGTCCTTGTCCCCATATCGTTAGCTCGCAAGGTCGCGAGAGTTTTGTTTATAAAGCTACGCAACTTTGGGGAATAAGTGGGAAAATCCTTCTCTCGAAACTCAGTATCGTTTTCTAAATACTCGCGGTGATCCTCAACATATAGGGAAAGGTTTTGCTCCCACGCATCGGCAGCATATTCAAGTACGTCTTCTGCGGCCCAAAGGAAATGAGCGACGAACCACGGGTATCTTTCGTCGTGTTCTGTGCTTGGTTCTCCAGAAGCGAGATCAGGGTATTGAATGCACAGCTTCAGGAACTCCCGGAAGGTCGCAGTCGCCAATGTTTCCCGCTGATTTTGGCGATTAAGAGCCAACTGTCTCGAGGCGACTATGAGTGCAAATAAAGCGATGATCGTTGTGAAGATCGGCGCGAACATTGGCGCTTTGGTAACGACTTGGCTGACGCTCTCGCTCGGTAGGTAAATGATCGGAAGTCCGACGAATAACCAAGCCGCCAGAACTAAGAGAGCGATCAACGCAATCCTTTCTTCAAACATCACCGTTCGCCCGGCCACGACGTTGACTGCGGATCGCTCGCCGAAATTTTGGTCGGTCGCAGCGCCATGAGTTGGCTGCGCCTATACCGATAGCACCGGACCTCAGAGCAGTCGTTGCACCGCATGTATCGCTCCAGTTCATGGACCGGCGTTGCCTTTGGTCGTCTCATCACCGCATCATTATTTCTTGACGCAGGCATCAACGGCGAAAGCGCATTGCTCACCGGCCGTCAGCAATCCTCCGGTGGGGCCTTGATAGTTAACGGCACTTACGAGCCCGTTTGTCATAACGACGTTGACGGTACAAAAGCGTCGCGTGGACACGGCGGTGCCGAAACCCGTCGAACTGGCCGAGCCGTAGACCTGATTGCCCATGCGTGTGGCTTGGCCGCTGGTGCTCACGTCAGCAGTTGCTACGGTGGACGAGAAGCCGTTGCCGGAGGCGTAGGACCAAACCTCTGTCTGGCCTTCCGCTGCCTTGTTTCCCGGCGGCCCCATACATCCGAGAACCTGCTCCTTGGAAAGCCCCACCATCTGCGCTCGGGCGTCCTGAGCCACTTGAGCGCGCTGAATGGCGCAGCCCGCCAGCGCCACGGCGAGCGCCACGGCTAATCCCAACTTACGCATGTCCCTTACCCCCCAGTCCTGCGAGGCAGTACCGCAACCGTGAGATGAAGGAAAGGCCACATAACCGTTTCTCCCAAACTGGCAAAGGCCAGTTCAGGGCGCTGGCCAGCACACCCGCATCGGCTTCACCAGCGCTACCGGCAGAGATCGGCCCGAAACAATATGGGACAATGAATTTTCGCATGAAAACAATGTTTTACTGCGAGCGCCTTCGGTGGCTGAACCTGAAGGCTCGGGGTTCGCCCGAGCTTCACGCCGGAGCAAGCCATGCGAAACCCGAAGCCCTTCACCGTCTATCAGCCGATCCCCGGCCAGAGCCCGAAACCGCTGTTCACCGTCTACGGCCTATTCGCTCGATCAGGCTCGCGCCCTCGTCGCGGCAAAGGTCGCGGGCGAGACCATAGTCGTCGCCGTCACGCAAGACGGAGCGGCCCGATGATCCCCGACACCAAGCACGGCCTTCCCGCGATGGCCTGCGTCTCAGCGATGCAGAAGGCGATCAGGCGCGGCCTTGAGCGCGAGGCGATGGAATTTCGCCGTCGAGCTGATGCACACCAGCAAAGCGTTCCACACCATGGTCTGCAACAGGCTCGAAACCATTTGCCACGAAGACCTCGACACCTTGGCGGCACCATGGGTCGTGCCGTTCGTCGCCGCCGCCGTCGCGCAGTCGAAAGAGCGTTACAGCAAGAGCGTCGGCGAAGCCCGGCTGATGATCGGCAGCGCCATCCGCATGATGGCGCGCGCGCCGAAGTCCCGCGCGGCCTGTCACTTCGGCGCGGCCATAGGGCTTCGGTCGATGCTCGAAGGCTTCGCCCCGGAGATACCGGATTGGGCGAACGATCAGCACACGCTCAAGGGCAAGGCGATGGGCCGTGGTCTCGATCACTTTCGCAGCGAAGGCGCGAAGCTTATCCCGCCGCCGACCGGCGGTGATGATCCCTACGAAAGACGAAGCCTATCGATTGTGGGCGATCAAGCAGCGGAGCCGGTAAGCGCGCGATACGCTTACGGATGACATGATGGCAGCGTTGCTCACGCAGGTGCCGGTGCAGCCGGACAAACGTGGCACCGGGCTGTCGGAACCGCATAGCGGGCATCGAGCGCAACACGCAACGCGCATTTACCCGAAAGCACCAAACTGCGCTGAAATTCAAATCCCGCTGTTTAACCACAGCCGCAACATCAGAACGCGCAGGCTCAGAACGCGTCGTCGGACAAACCTTCCGAGAAGGCAAACTCGGAAGGTTTAGCGGAGCCGCCGCAGCATCAGAACCCGCAAACGAAGACGCACGAAGCGTGCGAGGATCATCACCAATCATCGCATCATGCGCAGACAACTCCACCTTGTCGCGTTTGGCCACGCGCACCCTTCCAATTTGCCAGCGATCTTGCGATGGTGGCTTGATCGGTCGAAGCGATTTGCCGACTGACTTGAGGGGGGCGACCATGAACGCACTTGAGAAGAATATCGCGGCGGCGCGCGGCGAAGCTCTGGCTGCAAGCCTTCTGGCATCGGCCGCGTTACAGTCCGTGTTCATGTTCGTGCCTCCGCAGGACCGGGAAAAGTTTATTTCTGGTCTGAACGCCTTTGTTGACCATGCTCTGAACCGCGCTGGACCGGCCGACGCTAACGCGAACGATGATGAGCCCAACACGCTGATGCGCGAGACCGCCCGGTTTCAAGCCATGCAGCATCTCGATGCAATGACGCAAATGTTCAAAGGTCCGCCAGCAGGAAGCTGATCGCCAGTGGTGATCCTGCCACAGCATCGTCGGCAGTGACGGGTCAATGCAACGTCTTGCGATCTTGCTCAGGCTCGACGCCGCGCATCATCGCTTCCGCGAACCTGCGCCAGCACCGGCTTTGCCATGCCCTTCGGCACTCGTCGCAATGATAGTCAGACGCGGACACGTTCGCGCGCTGACACTGCGCGCACCTCACGATGCGTTCCATCTGAAGCCTCCGCTTCGTCTTCTGCATCTGCGATCCCGTTCATCGTCTTGGCTATTGCGAGGCGCACATCAGTCACCCATCGTTCAAGCTTCCGTCTGGCTGGCAGATCGCCAACCGGCGCGCACTGCGCTGGCATCGATGACAGGGCCGACAATATCACGCCAGCGATGGCTTCGACGCGGGCCTCATGCTCGGCACCGGGGATCAGCGTGGCCTTGCGTTCGGCAACACGAAGCTGCACCAGCTCCGCTTTCGCTTGCTGCAGGGCCACGTCCGCAGCGCCGCGAGGCGACAGCTTGCGGGCTTCCCGCAGATGCTTCAGGTAGGCCATTCGACATGCATCCTGATCGAAGCGGCCATCGCTGCGCTTTTCGATCACGCCTTGCTGGACCAGCTTGTCGAGGTAGCTCCTGACGCACCCGAGATGCTCGGCCAGCGCGGCTGCCGACACCGGCTCGCCCGCATCCGGCTTGCGGATATAGCGCACATAGCCCTGCACCAGATCGACCAGCCGGTAGCGGCCCGGCGCCATCGGCTTGAACGCGCCGTTCCGTTGCAGCCGCTTCAGCTCGGCTGGCCCGTCCAACAGCAGCAGCATCATCGCCTGATCCGCGCTGACGGTCCCGGCTTGCGGTTCGTCTGCCATCTCAATTTTCCTTCACCTCGCCCTTTGGCTTTGATGCCATGCCGCGTCTGCGCTTCGTTTTACCCACGCGGGTAAAAGGGCCCCGCTTGCGATCCGCCGCGCCAATCTGCCGCCGGTCACCGCAGAATGGCAAGTCACTGCCACCACGGAAATTCCTGATTTGAAATACGCTGGGAACTCAAGGTCGCGCGGTCCCGCCACTTGATCACGCCCTCCAGAGGACCCGCGACCCGATGAGGCCGCCATCTTGCGGAGGGCCGCCATCGTGAGAACGGTCACCGCCAGTCCCGTCGCGCATCTAACAGACATTTCTCAGGAAAGGCCTTATTGTGAGGGCGTTCGCGCACAAGGGAGCTTGATGACATGGAACGCGAATTTTCGGGTCGATCACCTCTTTCGTCCGGTCCACTGTTGATCCCGCTGGAGGCGGGTGAGAAATTCCACACTGGCCGCCTCGGTACGCAGTGGAAGATTGATGGTCCTCAAACCGGTGGCCGCTTCTCCGTAGTTCATCATCAGTTACCACCCCGCACGTTGGCAGCGCCCTTGCATCGCCACCACCGCGAAGACGAGCATTCGTATGTGTTGACCGGCACCCTCGGGGCGTTGCTCGGCGATGACGTTGTCACAGCCGAACCGGGAACATGGGTGTTTAAGCCACGAGGGCAGTGGCACACGTTCTGGAACGCGGGCGACGCCCCGTGCGAAATCATCGAAGTAATTTCACCCGCCGGTTTCGAAGATTACTTTCGCGAACTGCAGGCGATTTTTCCCGACAAAACCAAGGCCGCGCTGCTTCGTCAAAAGTATGAACTGGATATGGACCCCGACAGCGTCGCTGGATTGTGCGCGCGCTTTGGTTTGGTTTGATGTGACCTTGGTGTGGACGGCATCACCATCGCGAACGGCGCCAGCATCACGGCGCGGACAGGCGACCGACAGCGGACGGCATCACGTCATCAGCGCCGCGCGTGCCTTCCGCAGATTGCGCTCGGCTTTCTCGCGCATTTCGTCGGAGACCACCAGCTTGAAACGGTCATCCAATACGAGGTTTTCAGCTGCCAAATTCAAACGGTTATTTTCGATCAGAAATTCCAAGCCGTCAGTCTTCCGCTCGACCAGCTTTTCAAGCGTACCGATCACGCCATTGTCGGCGATCATCTTGTAAACGCGTGAGCCAACACTGGGCTTGCCCTGCACCTTGGCTTGGAGGCGCTGATACTCCAGCGTGATGCGGCGCAGCTCGCTGTCGAGCAGCTTCAACTGAGCCTGTTTGGTTTCGGGGCTGGCAGTGGCGCTCTCGGCCATCGGAAGGTCCGGGTATTTTTCGTCGCGATAGAGCTGAAGCGCATCGAGCAGGAGTTGGGTGCGGCTGACACCGGCATGATGCGCCAGACGCTCGGCCAGATCGACGGCGGCGGGATCATTGATGTGGAGGGCAGGCATGTATTTCTCTCTATGTTGATGGTCTGAGTTAGGCGATGTTGATAGTCTGACGTAGACTATGTAGATCGTTAGGTCAAGGAGGGTTCGCGACCAACAAAAAAACCGTGCGTCACCCACGACCGGCGGTAACAGCGTCAATCGTCGAGGCCGCAGGGAAGCCCGCAAATCCGGGGCTACAGGCGCTTCGCCGAGCGTGATAGGAGATCATAGCGGCGCGCCGAAAGGCCACTCAGCGGGCTTCCAAACGCTTCTGAGCCGCCATCGCCCCACCGGGGAATAGGATACACGCCGGGATACATGGAAAACCGGCCCGCAAAAATTCAATCGTCATTTCAAGGGGTTTAGCGGGCTTACCGAAAACGGATTTTCCCACAAGGGGAGAAGGTAGGCCAGCCGAGGGGGGATGGATCACCCCCGGCGTTTTGCGGCAAGGCCAAAGGTAAAGTTTTGCATGACAAACGCATAGGTAGCCCATGGCGAACCCACACCCCGTCGCAGCCGGCAACGTCGCTTGGCGGTTGATCATGCTGCAAAACCAATTCACGCCGGGCCGGACCAATCGACTGGCCTGCAAGGCCGTCAAACGCAATGGTGAAAAGTGCAACATGCTGGCGCTGACCCGATTTGGCCTATCAGTCTGCTCTGCTCACGGCGGGGCTGCGGCAATCGCAAGGATGCGACGGCGACAGGTAATTGATTGTTGGCGACCAAAGTTCACTAAAGGTGAGCGAGATTGATATGAAGCTCAAAAGAGCTGCCTGAGGGAGGCCACGCACGCCAATTTTGTGCGGCTCAAGCGAACCTCACGGCGAACTAGCGAACTTTGGCGAACTTGTTCGCCGGTGTACGCGAACGAACGCGAACACCCCCTTTAAGGGTGTTCGCTGGTTCGCCTCACCCGCTGTGCTTGGAGGCCGACCAATACTGGCCTTCCCAACATCCAACGAGCTTTCGAGCAAGGAGGACCTCATAAGAGGTTTTGAAGGCCTTCTGGTTCGCCCTTTCCCCGCCGCCGCTTATTCCGCGCGCATACGCGTAGCGCCTCCACTGGGCCTCGCTGACCACCCTAACGCTGCCCGGGATGATATTGGATGGTGGCGCGGCCACGCCCTCCTCGTTCACCGCATCATGCAGGGCGTCGAGCGTAATTCTAGCGGCGTTTGACAAATTTGCCTGCTTCGCTGCCTTGGTGCCGATGCCCTCGACCGGGACGACCACAGGCGCGGAAGTCTCCACGCCATCGACGCAGGCAACTTGCACGCTCTCCAGCCGAAATGTAATTCGCTGCCCTTCCTCAGCATCGTTTGCTTTCATGACGGTGGCGGTGCGGGCATCGCCGGCCTTCTCGACATGGACCGTGGTGTCAACGGCCGCGAGCAGCGCGCCATGGCCCCTCATCCTCGCGTTGCCGTCCTGCGGCTGGTGATGGGTCAGCAGGACGTGCGCACCGACGGCATTCTGGATGCGCCCAACTGCGGCGTTTGCAGCACCGACATCCTTGGGCGAGTTTTCGTCACCGCCACAGAGTGCCCGATTAAAGGTGTCGATGACAATCAGCACCACGGGCAGCCCTGTTACCTTGCTCAGAAGTTTCGCCGCCTGAATTACCCTGTCGGCGGTGGATCTTTCGCGAAAGTCGAGCACCCCCTGCATAACGGCGAATGGCAGGTTCTCTTCGACAGCGCGCTTCTTCCTAAATGCGACGGCCCGGCGCTTGACCAATTGGGCGCGCTCCAAGGCAACAAACAGGACAGCGCCATGCCGGATCGCTCGGCCATGCCACTGGAGGTCGGCAGCAACGTGGATTGCGAGATCCTCGACCAGCACGCTCTTGCCGCTCCCCGGCTCACCGAACCATGCACTGAACTCACCGTCGCCAAGAAGGTCGTGAACAAGCCAGCGTTTGGCGGCGTCGTTCTCGACGAGATCCCGCCACAACGCGAACGGCAGTGTTGCAGTTTTCTCGGCGGATGGTGCGCTTTGCCCTGCATCATCGGGTTGGCCGGTCACCTCCCGGATATCTATCAATCCGGTCAGGCGCGGGTCGGATAAGGGGATGTCGTCGCTCATCGCGCAACCTCCCGCCACACGTCCGCGAAGTCCTTCCCCCTGAGGGGGGCAATCACGAACACCTGCCGGCCGGCGCGGCGCCAACGCGCGGCGCAGGCTTGTGTCACCTCCGCGTTCCTGCCGTTCTTGTCGTTCTCGCCGAGAATGATCAGGACGTTGATTTCCGATAGAACCGGGAATGCTCCAATACCTCCCGCCGAGCCCACACTCCAAACTGGCCGAAGCCCGGCAACATAGGCCGCCAAACATGTCTCGAAGCCCTCCCCAATCACCAGCCGCCGACCAGCGAGAGGATGGGGATCAAGCTTTATGGCCGCGCCCTTGGCACGTCCCTTCATTCGACGGTCGATTTTCTCTGCGCTCGTGGCGTTGACGAAGGTCCTCTGGACACCGCACGGTTCGTCGGTTGAGACATCCCGCAACAGCGTCACCATGGCGGGGGTATGGTGCCCGTCCAGCCACAAACTTGGGTGAAACCTAACCACACGGCCGGCGAGTTCGTCCGGCAGCGGTAGAGGCCGATGGCCAAGGTATTTCTCGACTATCGTGCCGCGAGGATCGCGGGTCCTGCTCCAGAGCCGCAAAGCATCAGCTACTCGCTGCGGTTCATCTGTCGTCCGGTGGACGCGGGCAATCTCGCCAGCCGGGCGGATGGTTCGGGATTGATTTCCCCGAAGGCCAAGCGCAGCGCGCACATGATCGCGGCAGAGCTTGAGCGGATCGTGCGCGAATGAGTTCACGAGGAACCCATCGGGTGCATCAGGGTCGAGCCGGACGGATAAAGATCGGTCGGAAGGGCTGTGGCCCGGTCCCGGTGCGCTAATGTTGCTACCGTGCGCGTCACCGCCGAGTGCAGCGGCAACCGCACGAGGATCGTAGAGCATGGCAGTCTCCGTTCATGGAGACCGCAGGTCTGGCTCGCTTGCACGCGGAGCTAGCGTGCGGTAAGATTTGCTTACTCTAGAAATTTGCTCCGACGAGCTGCGCGGCCTGTCCGTGCGGCTCGTTATGCTGTTTCAGGTGCCGACATTGGCCGGCTGGTGTTGACGTTATCGGCGACAAGCCAAGTTCGAATATCGCCAAGCCTGTATCGTGGCATTCCGGCGACCTGCACGGATGCCGGCCCACGCTCTGGATGCCGGAGGCGCCAATCCTCCAACGTTGACAGTGAGAGGCGCAGCCACCCCGCCAACTCCCTTGCCGTCAGGAGAAAGTCATCGGGCAAGCGCGAGGGGTCAAAATTTGGCGGCGGCGGCACCGAGCGGTCGCGGCTGCGCCCTTGCAGCTTGATGTCCGCATTGCTCATCGCTCGTCTCCGACACTGTGCGGGGAAAACGGGCGACGTCCATGCTCGACGATCTCGTCGAGCGTCGTAGGCGGGATGCGTAGCAGCCGGCCGAACCTGACAACAGTCAGGCGGTCTGCCGTCAGCTTCCGACGCAGGAAGGCGCGGCTGACACCCAGACGGCGAGCGGCCTCGTCAAGGCTCAGAAGATCGTATCCGCCGCCGGCAATGGCCGGCGTAGATGTATGGGATTTGTCCATAGGTCCCTCAAAATGGAGACCGCAGGAAACAATCAGATAGCAACCAATCCGCAAACAGGTCTGCGGCTATAGGAAGGCCGTTCAGTGAACGGCGGCGTGAGCCCCCGGCCGGCAGGGCACTTGGCTCCCAGTGTGTCCCGAGCGTTGCGCAGCAACAGCGCCGAAGCCCTGCGCTCGGACAAGCGCGCGTTCCCTTCAAGCAGCTTATTGCCGCCTGCGCCCCACCCGCCGTAAGGGCCTTTTAGTTCCAATCAGCCGGACGTAGCGCAATACGCTCGGATCCTCCGCTCGACTGTGCAGCAGGTGACGGAAGGATACCTCAGTTGCTACTCAGATCCAAGATAATCTGTAGTGCTATCATGAAGCCTGAAGAAACGTGATAGTCGCGCTCGGCCCCTCCACAAGCTCCGTCAAATACGTCGAGACCAGCTCGAAGGCCGCGACGCGCCCCTCCCAAGCCTCGTCCTTGTTGTACCGCGCCACGAGGTCTGCGCGCTGGTGCCCAATGGCCAACTCGGCGATGTCCTCCGCTACCCCAAGACGGGACATCAGCGTCCGGCACGTCCGGCGGATGTCGTGCATCGTGAAGTCAACTCCGCTGATCTTCACGAGCTGCTTTACCAGCTTGGTCCAGCCGGAGATCCGTGTGCCTGTGCGGCTCGAAGGAAAAACCAGCTTCGAGTTAGTCAACGGTTGGCGCGCCAACACGGTGCGCATTAGGATGGTTGCGGGGACCTCATGAGCGGTGCCGGTCTTCGTATGCTGAGCTTCCAGCACCAGCCGGTCGGCCTTGATGTCAGCGCGGCGCAATCCTGACAGCTCGCCGCGACGCATGCCGGTCAAGAGAGATAGCTGGACGAGGCGACCGAAAGCCCCCAATCCCGCCGAAGCAGTCCAGACTGCCTTGATTTCCCCGTCCGACAGAGCGCGCCCCTTCTCTTGGGCCTTGAGCCGCTCGGCGCGCGTCCGACGGGGCCGACGCAGCCCGGCCAGAACGTTATGATCAGCCAAACCTCGGCCAACACACCACTCGGCAAAGGTCCGTGTGTGTTTCCGAAGGTCTTGGGCAGCTCCTAATCGGCCGCTCTTCTCAATGTTGTGGACGGCATCGACATAGTCGCTTCGGGTAAGCTTCTTGACGTCCCGGCCTAGCAGCGCTGTCAGGCCCCTACGAAGCGAACTCATGGTCGTCTTGACGTTCACGAGGCGGCGCTGCTTAAGGGCCCGCTCGTAATCGTCTAGTGCAAGCCGCAGAGTAGCTTTTTCACGCCGCCGCTCTTCTCTCCGGTCGGCAGCCGGATCGCGCCCACGGGCCACTGTGCCAGCGTGGGAGCGTGCCGACCGTCGGGCGGCATCGACAGTCACCTCAGGCCAAGAGCCAAGCCGGACGCGCTGAGAGTTGGCCCTGCGGCCGCCATCAGCTCGATACGCAAAAATCCACGTTCTCGAACCGCCAGACAGGCAGCGAAGCCCCAAGCCGGTCACCACGCTGTCCCAAAGGATGATCTGCGACCTCTCAGCAGGAACTCCCGTCTTCTGGCAGATGGTCTCGGTGAGCTTTCGGGCTTTTGATTTTGACATGGCACCTGAACGTAACTGAAGCCGGCCCCACAGGGCCCTTTCTTCTCTGTCGGCTTGACAGCACCTTGACAGCACGGGCTGCCATGGATCAGCCTGACCGAGCCCGGCCATATCGTATCAAAATAATCTAATTTTCAAGGAGTTTTCGAAGATGCACGTGGTCTAGCATGGTCAGGCCTGACCAAGACCTCTCTCTTCACACGGGAGAGGTCCAAGGTTCGATCCCTTGTGCGCCCACCATTCACCTTCCTGACCCTGCTGATTGCGGATCCATTGTCGACGCCTGGCGGCGTGTCGGGACCGTCTTAATCAAAAACGTCGAAAACAACCCCATGCACAGTAGCCGACCTCAGTCGGATCAATGGGTTACAGACATGCGAATTTTCCGAAATTGGATTTGACTCGTCGGGCAAAACACCCGCAGGATGGCATCGTCGCGGGGGCCTGAAGCGGGAAGGATTAGGTCCATCGCTTTGGCGCATCAGCTTTTGTTTTGCGCATGATCTCCCCTCGTCATTGCGAGCGTAGCGAAGCAATCCAGAGTCTTTCCGTGGAGACAGACTGGATTGCCTCGCTGCGCTCGCAATGACGGAGCAAGAGGTGAGACCGCGCCGGTTGACGCGCACGCCACCTCGAGCTTTAAGCCGCCCGCGCCGGCCGCCAGGCCGCGTACAGACCAACGAGGGTCCCGATGGCGACCAGCGCTGCCGCCAGCAGCAGCTGTAATTCCCCGTCGTCGGTGGTGCCCACGGACGACACCAGTCTGCTCACGACGACGAACAGAACGCCCACGGAGGCTGCTGCACCCACGCCGAGATAGGCGAGCTCGCGCGTCAGGTTGCGGCCGAGAAGTCCGAGCGCCGTGAAATACATCGCGCAGGCGTTGGGATGAACGAACAGGGCAACGCGCGCATATGGGCCGTAGGCGTCGAGGAGGGACTCACAGCGGTTCAATGCCGCCTTCGAGGCAACCCGCTGCAACAGCGGTCTGAAAAAACGGGCCTGCCCGTAACTCAGAACGGCGCCCACGATGATGGCCAGCCACGCTACGACAAAGACGGAGAGGTCTGCGGGCTTCGGATTGAGCGCCACGGACATCAGGATGAGGGCGGTTCCGGGGAAATAGCCAAAATACGGGAAGACCGACTCCAGCAGCACGCAGACGAATATGAAGACCGGAAACCACGACGAACCGGTCGCATCCTGGACGATGGCGTTCAGGTCGAAGAGATCGGTCTTGTACAGGACGAGGTACATGCACGTGGCCAACCCGGCCAGCGCGTAGAACGGCAATGCTCCCGACAGAAACCGCCTCATCCAGCTATCGCGCCTTGTTGCGCGGACACAGCGGAAACCATCGATAAACGTCCCCTACCCAATCGACAAAATCTCGATCTCCTGCGCGCCCGCGCCCACGACATCCCCGACCGCCTTCCCCATCAACGACTTTGCCACCGGCGCCACGAACGAGATCGAGCCGGCCTTGGGATCGGCTTCGTCCTCGCCGACGATGCGATAGGTTTGCACGCGGCCATCGGCGCGGCTGAAGGTCACCGTGCTGCCGAAGGCGACGGTGTCGGTCGAGGCTGGGGCGGGAACGACCTGCGCCGTGCGCAGCCGTTCGGTGAGATAGCGGGCGTCACGCAGGGGCACTGCCGATTGCCGGCGCTTTTCGTTGACGTCCTCGATACGTTGCGCGGCTTCATAGGCTGCGCGTGCGTCTTGAAGCTGCGCCTGCAACGCCTGCAAGCCTGCTTCCGTCACGAGGTTTGGATGCGGCGAGATCGGCCGATCCGGCAACAGCGTCTCGGCGGCGGTTTCCGCGCTCTCTTCTTTGGTAAAGGCAACGCTCAAGTCGAAAATCCTGTCGAACTGTTCGGGCTCACGGCCACGATCATATCTCAAGTTCGACGAAACGGCGCAGCTTGAAGACGATGTCCGGCATGGCTTGGCGGAACCGCGTCGCATCCCGGAACGCGGTCGAGAACGGCGCGAAGGTGATCATCGCGTTCCAGTGCCTGTAACCGTAGACCGTCACGGAGGCGCCGGTCGCCGGAAAATTCTCCAGCTTGCGCAGCTCGCCCAGGACGAGATCGGCGATCGCTTCAGCAGGCAGCAATTGCTTGCCATCAGGCGTCGTGGCGATCTTCGCCGGCGGCTCGACCGGCTTCGCGGCAGCCGGCGCCGCATCGGGCGCGTTCTCGGAGCTGTTTTCGGAATTGGTCTCGAGCCTGGCCGGCGGCGTATCGGCGGCGGGGGGCTCGACCAGCTCAAATCCGTTCGTCGGCGCTGTCGGCGGCGGAACCTCGATGAGCGGCGGCGGCGCAACGCTTTCTGCGGCGCGCTTGTTGCCTCCCAGGATGCTGCTGATCATGGCCACAAGGCCAGCATCCCTCACGTCGTCACTCATTACTCCCCCCAGGCTTCGACCTACTCTAGCACCGCTCGCGCGGACCGCCACTGGGGATGTATGGCCGGATTCCGCCCGACCAAGGTCCTATTTCAGTCCGTCACGCGATGACACCGGCGGCGCGAAGCCCGATCACGCCGCGCCGCCGTGCGATCCGTCACTGCTTATCGAACGGAACGTATTGCTGGTACTGTTTGGGCACCGAGCTGCGGTAGCGCGCGGGCACCGTGCCGCTGTCGACCGAGTGATCGATCTCCTGCTGCCGCGTCATCTTCTTCTTCACCGGCTTCTTCGACGCACTTTTCTTGGAGTCGGTCGGCTGGCTGGAAGCGTCATTGGTGGCGCCCGGCGCTGTCGTCGTCGCTGCCGGCGCGGCAGTTGTCGCCGCAGGCGCCGCCGTTCCGGCGGCGGCTGGTGCGCCCTGCGCCAGCGCGAGCGGTGTTTGCATGAGAAGCGCCAGCGCTGCTGTCGCAGCCAGCAAGAATGACTTTTGCATTAGAACCTCCAAAATACCTGATCCGAATAAGGCAAGCGTAGTTCTCCGGGATCGACGCGTGCAAGTCCGCTCACGATAGGCCGGAACCCCATCGTGAACTGTGGCCGAGATCACATTGCCGGCGGCAGGCTGCGTCATGATGTACCTCATCGCGAACGCAAGGCATTCCGATGACACCAACACAGACGAGCTCCTGGAACATTGACCTCGGCTGATCGTCCTATCCACTCGCTCTCAAAGGAGACTGACATGCGTCGCACCATCCTCACTCTCGCATCGTTCGCGGCCCTGTTGGCCGTAGCATCCCCGGCCGCCCAGGCACATCCTGCGAACGATCGATATTGCATCCAGGGCCGCTCGTGGGGTTACCCCGGCAATTGCCAGTTCGCCAGCTATCAGCAGTGCCTCGCCAGCGCGTCCGGCACGTCCGCCTATTGCGGCATCAACCCGCGCTACGCGTTCTCGCAGCAGCGCGATTACTGACGAATTGGCGGCGTGCGCGCATGACGCGCGCGCCGCCACAATTTTTACGTGAAGCCGATCCGCTTCGCCGAAGATCCGGCGAATTGAAACCGTGCGAAGCCGCCTGCGTCCGTCGATGACGAGAATGTTATCCGTCATCGCCACGGAGAAATTCACGATGCGCAGCCGTGGCTTGCGGGGACAAGCACACCTTCCGAAAATTTCGATGCCGGGCAATTGTGATCCATCTCGCTCGTGACAGGCGCGATCGCGCCTAGGCTGTAAACCCCAGCGCGAGAAACCTTAGCCCGATCTTTCCATTCGACTTTTCAGGAAGGTGTTTCAATGAGCAGCCGTCACGCAATTGTTCCGCGCGGTCTGAACGCAACGCGTTCGCCGCTTTCGCAAGGCCGCTTCGGCCGCATGTTCCGCAAGCTCGCACCGGCCAAATTCGGCCCGAACGATTCCAACACGATCGCAAACCTGTCGGCGCTCGCCGACAAAATGGTCGCCGGCTTCGACGGGCCGAAGGACGGGCCGGACGCAGAAGAGAGCGGCATTCCCTCGCTCTATACTTATTTCGGTCAATTCGTCGACCACGACATCACCTTCGATCCGGTCAGCTCGCTGACCAAGCAGCAGGATCCCGACGGGCTCGTCGACTTCCGCACGCCGTCGCTCGACATGGACAATGTCTACGGCCGCGGCCCGAACGACCAGCCCTACATGTATGACGGCATCAAGTTCCGGCTCGGCGAGAAGGTCACCGGCGCGGGCGTACCCGACGCCAGCGACCTGCCGCGCTTCAAGGGCCGTGCGCTGATCGGCGATCCCCGCAACGACGAGAACAGCATCGTCTCGCAATTCCAGGCCTTGATGCTGCGCTTTCACAACCGCATGGTCGACGACAATGACAGCCTGTCGTTCGAAGACGTGCAGCAGCGCGTCCGATTCCACTATCAGTACGTGGTGCTGAACGATTTCCTGCCGCGCATCGTCCATGCCAGCGTGCTGGACCAGCTGAAGACCGCAGGTCACTACGACCGCGGCAAGCTCGCTTATTACCATTGGAAGACCTATCCGTTCATGCCGGTCGAGTTCTCGGTCGCGGCCTACCGGCTCGGGCACTCCATGATCCGCCCCGGCTACCGGCTGAACGACGCGGCCAACATGCTGCTGCAGATATTCCCCGATCCCAACAATCCCGACCACAACGCACTGACCGGCTTCCGTTCGATGGGACCGGGACGCGCCATGGACTGGGGCCGCTTCATCGATCTCGACACGCGCCCCTACGGCGTCGAGGACGACGACACCAATCCCGACAACAAGAGGCGGCTGCAGTTCGCCTATCGCATCGATGCCTCGCTGGTCGACCCGCTGCGCAAGCTGCCGCCGGAAGTCGCCTCCAATCCGGCGTCGCTGGCGCTGCGCAATCTCGAGCGCAGCTGGCGGCTCGGGCTGCCGTCGGGCCAGGCCGTCGCCAGGGCGATGACCCTGACGCCGCTGACCGACGACGAGATCATCATCGGCAAGGCCGTCGACGAGCCGGGACCGGGCGATCCGCAGGTCAAGATCGCGACCATCGCGAACGGCGTGTTTGCCGACAACTGCCCGCTGTGGGCCTACATCCTCGCCGAGGCGCGGCAAAACGCGACGGACATGCCAATCTCCGCCACCGGTGGGCCCGCCACGGTCAGGACACCGCAGCTCGGACCAGTCGGCGGCCGCATCGTCGCCGAGGTCTTCCTCGGCATGATGTTCGGAGATAATTCCTCCGTGCTGTCGCTCGACCCGCAATGGACGCCGGTGACCGGCTCCGGCTTCGCGCTCAAGGACCTCGTCGCCTACGCGCTCGGCCAGGGCGATCCGCTGCATTGAGCGGGTGACGGACGATGAAGTAACGGCCGCCCGCCTCACGCGGGCGGCCTTGTGGCCACTCGCCTCGACGCGCGGGCGGATGGATCCTGACAGGCGTGCTTCCCTAACGCAAATCCGCCCGCTTCCTGTTGACTCGCATCGCGAATGGAGAAATCTTCAACGACACAATTGCCATTGCCAGTCTTAGCAGTACAAACTTCGGCGCTCTCGGTTTTATCGGCGCCATCTGACCAAATTTATTCTGAACAGAAACGGAGGGGCCGATGCGCGCGCTCGCCTTGAGAACCGTCTCACTTCTCGCCCTCGCTGCCCTGGGTTCAATTTCCGGCACGCCTGCCGCGCGCGCGGAGGACGGGACCGACGAGCAATTTGGCAGGGTGCACTTCCAGACCTCCTGCAACGAGGTGGCGCAGCGCCGCTTTGATCGCGGGATGCGTTATCAGCACTCGTTCTGGTACCGGCCGGCAAAAGAAATTTTCGAGGAGACGCTGCAGGCCGATCCGGAATGCGCGATCGCTTATTGGGGCATTGCCCTGAGCCTGCTGTACAATCCACATTTTCCCGCGCCGAAGGAAAACCTCACCGGAGGTCTCGCCGCGCTGCAGAAGGCAAAGGCACTCGGCGCCAAGAGCGAACGCGAACGTGACTACATCGATGCGCTGCTGGCCTTCTATTCGGGCGACGAAAAGACGACGTTTGGACAGCGCGCGCAGTCCTATCTCAAGGCAACCGAAGCCGTCGCCGCGCGCTATCCCGATGATGACGAGGCGCAGATCGCCTACGCCATCACGCTGAACGTCACGGCGTCACCAAACGACAAGTCCTATGCCAACCAGCTCAAGGGCGCCGCTATCCTAGAGCCGATCTTCAAGCGCCAGCCGCGGCATCCCGGCGTCGCACATTACCTGATCCATCTCTATGACTATCCGGCGATCGCAGAGCAAGGACTCGACGCTGCCAAGCGTTATTCCGAGATCGCGCCGGCGGCACCGCACGCCTTGCATATGCCGTCGCACATCTTCACGCGCGTCGGTTACTGGAACGAATCCATTGACGCCAATAGCCGTTCCGCCAAGGCTGCCAAGGAGGGCAAGGATCCCAGCGAGCAGCTGCATGCCGACGACTATATGGTCTACGCGCTGCTCCAGCTTGCGCAGGACAGCCGAGCCAGCGACGTCATCGCGGACATGATTGCGACCACGGGCTATGCGCCGGCTGTGCGCGCCGGTCCCTACGCGATAGCGGCGAGCCAGGCGCGCTATATGGTCGAGCGCGGTGATTGGCAGGGTGCTGCCGCACTGAAGGTCGAGCCGAGCCGGTTTGCCTATGTCGATGCGATCACCTATTTCGCCCGCGCCCTTGGCGCCGCGCGCTCCGGCAATGCAGACGCAGCGACGGCGGACATCGCCAAGCTGGCGGAGTTGCGGGACAAGCTGCAGCAGGACAAGGATGCCTATTGGGCCGAAATCGTGGACATTCAGCGGCAGGTCGCTACAGCCTGGCAGCTCAACGCCTTGGGGAAACAGGCGGATGCGTTGGAAGCAATGCGCCTTGCCGCCGATGCCGAAGACAAGACCGAAAAATCCATCGTGACGCCGGGTCCGCTCGCCCCCGCACGCGAGCTTTACGGGACCATGCTGCTCGAACGCGGCATGGCGACGGAGGCATTGGTCGCGTTCGAAAGCACCATGCGCAAGGAGCCGAACCGCTTTGGCGCGACGATCGGCGCCGCTCACGCGGCCGAGAAAGCGGGGGATACTGTGAAGGCCCGCCAGTACTACGCGAAGATCGTCGAAACGGCGAGAAATGGCGACTCGTCGCGAGAAGACCTCGCGGCCGCTCGAAAGTTGATGGCTCAGAATTAGCAAAGGTGCCGCAGCAACTTCCATGCGCCTGACAAGCAAATTAGTTGCAACCAGCGCAGCCATCGCACTGATCTGCTCAGCCGCTGCCGTATGGATATTGCGGTCCGGTGAACCGGCACGCGCAACAGCGGCATCCGGGGAGGTCCGCCCGGTGTGGACAGAAATCGACTGGCCTTTCGGCGCGGATCCTTGGGGGAAAGGAAAAGCGTTCCGCTGCAAGGCCGCGGATTGCGGCGGCGAAGTCCAGCTCTACGTTCGCGCCAAGCTCGGCTTTTGCAATTGCGCCACTGGCATTGCCGATGACGGTGACCTCGAGCAGATGGGCGACCTGGCGCTGATTGGGAAGGCAACGCCGATGGCTGCGGGCCGAGAGATCGTCGTCGGTCCAATGCGCGGCCGCAGCCGGGCATATCGCGTCGAGGGGAACCCCAAGGCCGCGCTCTCACTCGCCTTCAATCAGCGCTGCGACATGGTGGCCGCGACGGCTTTGCTCGCACCGGGCGCGCCCGCGTCACTGGAGCCGGCGGTGCTGTCATTCCTCAATAGCGACCGCATGCTGAAATGGGCCGAGATCGCGCTTGGGCTATGACTCAAAGCAATCAGCTTCCGTCGTTCGCAGAACCATAAGACGTCCGACTCTTCGTCAAGGACAGCGTCCTTGGTGAGGTGCGTCGCGGTCGGCCTTCCGTCGATAGCTGAATTAAAGGCGACAATTTCGGCACGCGCTCTAATGAGCAGCCCCGAGGCCGACCTCCTGCAGCCGGGTCGCGAACCAGCGCGACAGCGGCTGATCGAGGACGCCGCTGACATAGACCTCCGAGATCGTCACATGGTGCTTGTCCAGCACCAGCAGCATGCCGATCCAGAAGGCGAACCAGACATGCGCATCGGTCAGCGCCATCAGCTTGTGCCGGTCGTGATCGAGCGAGGTGTGATTGCTGGCCTTGCGGATCTCCACGGTGAGCAAATTGTTCGGAATCTCGCGCTGATGCACGACGACGTCAGGGTAGATCGACTTGCCCAGATGATCGTCGGTCGAGATGATGGTGCCACGCGGCAGATGCAGCGTACGCTCGCCGAGCCGGTCGTAATTGCAGTCGACGGCCCAGCCTGAGAACTGCCGCTCGAGATAGACGGCGAAGCGGTGCGTGATCGCGCGCTCGCCGATGTCCTTCTCGAACATGAATGCTTCGTGGGCGTAGAAATCCCGGAGCGCCGCGATCACCTTGTTCAGCTCGGTCTGCATCTTGCCTCCGGGCCCAATCGTAGCCCGGATGGAGCGCAGCGCAATCCGGGTTCTCGCAAAACGCACGGCGTCCCGGATTACGCTGCGCTCCATCCGGGCTACGTGAGGGCCGGAATTCGCGGCGCAATCGACCAGAGTTACATCTGGACTTCGATCAGCCGCGGCCCGGGCTCGGCGACGGCCTCGGCCAGCGCCTTGTTGAACTCGTCCGCGTTGGTGACGGCGCGGCCGGGCACGCCCATGCCCTTGGCCAGCGCCACGAAATCCAGCGTCGGCCGGTCGAGCTTCAGCATGTCGTTGGCGCGCTGGCCGGGCTCGCCGGCGCCGACATTGTCGAACTCGCCGCGCAGGATCTGGTAGATGCGATTGGCGAACACGATGGTGACGATGTTGAGATTCTCGCGGGCCTGCGTCCACAGCGACTGGATCGTGTACATCGCACTGCCGTCGCCGACCATGCAGATCACCTTGCGGTCCGGGCAGGCGATCGCGGCACCGATCGAGAGCGGCGTTGAGAAGCCGATCGAGCCGCCCATGTTCTGGAGCCAGTCGTGCGGCGCAGCCGCCGCCGTCGGCGGGAAGAAGGCGCGGCCGGTGGTGAGGGATTCGTCGACCAGGATCGCATTCTCCGGGATCGCATAGGCGATCGACTGCGCGATCGAGGCGTGGGTCAGTGCGCCGGTCGGCTTGAGCAACTCCTGCGCGGCCTGCGGCTTGACGTCCTTCGCGCTGGCCTTCACCGCGCCGGCGAGCGCTTCCAGTGCCGCGACCGAATTCTCACCCCAGGAGGTCATGCGATGCACGTCGCAGCCCTCGGGCTTGAGGATGCTCGGCTTGTTCGGATAGGCGAAGAAGGCCACGGGATCGTCGGACTCGATCAGCACGATATGGCGGAACCTCGCCAGCATCTGCAGTGCGTTGTCGATCACGTAATGGATGCGATCGATCGAGAAGCGGCCGCGGCCGCGCGCCATCCTGGGACGGAAGGTTGGGCCCATCACGGTGCAACCGGTCTTGGCGGCGATGCGCTCGGCCAGCGCCAGGCCCTGCTCGCTCAGTGCACTGCCGGTCATCAGCAGCAGCGTGCCCTCGCCGTCGCCGTGCAGGATCTTTGCGGCCTGCTCGACCGCCTGCGGCGAATAGCTCGCGCGCTGCTGCTCGGCCGGAACCTCGGCGATGCCGTCCGCTTCGTTCCAGGCGGTGTCGGCGGGCAGGATCAGGGTCGCGATCTGCGGCGGCGCGCTCTTGGCGGCGGCGATCGCCGCGGCACCGTCGGCGGCGACCGATTTGGAGTCCGGCGAGGTCCGGACCCAGGACGACATCGGCCGGGCCAGGCCCTCGATGTCGGAGGTCAGCGGCGCGTTGTAGCCGATGTGGTAGACGGCGTGCTGGCCGACGATGTTGACGATGCCGGAATTGGCCTTCTTGGCGTTGTGCAGATTGGCCAGGCCGTTGGCGAGACCGGGACCGAGATGCAGCAGCGTCGAGGCCGGCGTGCCCTTCATGCGGAAATAGCCGTCGGCGGCGCCGGTCACGACGCCTTCGAACAGGCCGAGCACGCAACGCATGCCGGGCACGCGGTCGAGCGCTGCGACAAAATGCATCTCGGAGGTGCCGGGGTTCGAGAAGCAGACGTCGACCCCGCCCTTGACCATCGTCCGCACCAGACTTTCCGCACCGTTCATCCGTCAGCTCCCGCAACCGGCAATGTTCCAACAATCCGTCCGAACAATCATTGTTCGCTCGTCTCGTCAAAGCAATAGCCGGCATCGCCGCCCTGCCCCGCACGGCGATGCGCTGGTTTGGCTAATACTTTCCGGCAAATTGGCGCGGTTGCCGGTTTGGTAACTTCCTTCATTAAGGATGCCTCCCTCACGGGGCCGTGGCTTGCGGAAAGCCCGCAAATATGGCCTGTGACTTCAGTTGAATCGATTTTTGCTGGGGGAAACTATGATCCGGTATTTTGCCGCGCCGATTGCCGCCATCGCACTGCTGTCGGCTACCGCCGGCGGCGCCTTCGCCGAGGAGTTCGACTCGCGCGACATCATGGGCGGCGGTCCGAATTTCTTCCGCGGCGGCTCGAGCCCGGTTCCCCGCACCACCGTCATGTATAACGGCAATTACGCCCCCGGCACGATCGTCGTGAACACCTCGGAGCGCCGGCTCTATCTGGTGCTTCAGAACGGCCAGGCCCTTCGCTACGGCATCGGCGTCGGCCGCGACGGCTTCCGCTGGGGCGGCGTGCACCGGATCACCGCCAAGAAGGAATGGCCGGACTGGACGCCGCCGTCGCAGATGCTGGCGCGCCGGCCGGACCTGCCGCGTCACATGAAGGGTGGCGTCGAGAATCCGCTTGGCGCGCGCGCGATGTATCTGGGCTCGACGCTCTATCGCATCCACGGCTCCAACGAGCCGGAGACGATCGGCCAGGCGGTATCCTCGGGCTGCTTCCGCATGACCAATGAGGACGTCAGCGATCTCTACGGTCGCGTCGGGGTAGGCACCACCGTGGTCGTGCTGAACAACTAGCAGGAACCGGCGGGCGCGTGGATATGCGGTCTTGTGCGTCGCTTCCGAATACGGCAGCGTCGTCTGGCAATGAGCGCATTGGCCCCGCCTTCGTCCGGCTTTCGCATCGCCCTGCTGGCGCTCGCCACCTTAGCGTTCGTCCCTGACACCGCTACCATCGCCGTCGCGGGCGAATTGCCCGCGATTGCCTCGCGCCAGCGTGCCGAGAAGAAGAGCTTTACCGACGGCGAGATCGTCGATGGCTTTCTGAAGACGGCGTTCGGCGCCGAATACCACCTTGCCGGCCGCGTCGACCGCATCCGCAAGTTCGACGGACCGGTGCGCGTGTTCGCCGAGAGCGACCGCGCCGACCGCAAGGCGCAGCTCGCAAAGGTCGTGGACGACATCGGCAGGCGCGTGCAGCATCTCGACATCGCCATGATCGACAGCAGCGAGGCGGCGAATGTGCGGGTGAAGCTCGTGCGCGACCGCGATCTGTTCCGCACCATCTCGAGCTTCTACGGCGCGGAGAAGGCCCGCGAGATCCGCACCTCGCTCGATCCGCAATGCCTGTCCGGCTTCCGCAAGAACGACAATTTCGAGATCGAGCATTCCGACGTCATCCTCACCGTCGACAACGGCGATTTCACCTTCCTCGACTGCGCCTATGAGGAGCTGCTGCAATCGCTCGGCCCGATCAACGACACCGCGAGCGTGCCCTGGACCATGTTCAACGACAACGTCTCGATGGGCTATTTCGACGTCTACGACCAGTACATCCTCAACCTGCTTTACGATCCCCGCATCAAGGCGGGCATGACCATACAGGAGGTCAAGGCGGTGCTGCCCGACGTGCTCACCGATGTCAGGACGTGGGTGAAGCGGGTGAACGGTCTTCCTGAGTAGTTGTCCCGTCATCCTGAGGTGCGAGCCTTGCGGTAAATGCACCGCGAGGGGAGCCTCGAAGGATGAGCGGCCGAGATGCAGCCGGGCCGTCGTCCTTCGAGGGCCGCTGAATAAACGGCCACCTCAGGATGACGGTCAGACATAGGTGCTCGCAGTTTCCACATCGTCATTGCGAGCGCAGCGAAGCAATCCAGACTGTCTCCTCGGAAAGATTCTGGATTGCTTCGCTGCGCTCGCAATGACTGATGAAGCGTATCGTCCCTATTGCACGAGATCGGCAACGATGGTCGCGGCCTTGAGGCCGGTGCCGGTGAGGACCGCGACCGTGGTCTCGTTCGCCTTGATGGCACCGGTGGCGGACAGTTTGTCCAGCGCGGCGGCCGCACTTGCGCTGGTCGGCTCGGCAAACAGGCCTTGCCGCGCGAGACGCCGCAGCGCGGCGACGATCTCATCCTCGGTGAGTGCGACGGTGCCGCCGCCGCTCTCGCGCAACGCGCCGATGATTTCGCGCAGGCGCAGCGGATGCTTGATCGCAGTGCCTTCGGCGATGGTCTTGTTGACCTCGCGCGCGACGGGCGTATCGACGCCCGCCTTGAAGCTCGCATCGATCGGCGAGCAATTTTGTGGCTGCGCTGCGAACAGGCGCGGCAGCTTGGCGATCTGGCCGGCCTTCAACAACTCGCGGAAGCCGAAGGCGCAACCGAGCAGAGAGCTGCCGGCGCCGACGGGGACGATGACGTTGTCGGGGGCGCGAAAGCCGAGGTCTTCCCAGATCTCATAGGCGAGCGACTTGGTGCCTTCGAGAAAGAACGGCTGCCAGTTGTGGCTGGCGTAAAAGGTCTGTTGCGACTGCCGGATGGCCTCGGCCTCCGATTCCTCGCGCGGGCCCTCGACGAGCTGCACCGCGGCGCCATAGGCACGCACCTGCGCGATCTTGGCAGGTGAGGTCGACGCAGGCGCGAGAATCTTCACGCGCATGCCGCCGGCGGCACCTAACCCCGCCATCGACGAGCCGCCATTGCCGGACGAGTCCTCCAGGATGGCCTCGACGCCAATCTGTCGAAGGAAGGATAGCATCACGGCGGAGCCCCGGTCCTTGAAGCTGCCGGTCGGGTTGAACCATTCGAGTTTGAAGAACGGGCGCAGCTCGCCCCAGGCCTGCTGCACCAGCGGCGTGCAGCCTTCGCCGAGCGTGATCGGAGTCTTGATCTCGACCGGCAGCGCCGCCCGGTAGCGCCAGAGCGATCGCGTGCGCGGCTCGATCTCCTCCCGCGACATCCCGGCCCCCGCCGTCACCAGCAGCGGCGCGCGTTCGTCCGAGCACCAGCGCGGCTGGTCCAGCGGATAGAGCTGGCCGTTACGGGGATCGATGTAGCTGGCGGCGGGCATGGCGGTCTCCAAGGCAGGCGACAAGGCAAAGGCGGTCTGTACGTTGGGTTTGATGACACGTTTTGTAAGGAAACTCGACGCCCGGCGCGCCAACCGTGCGGCGCCTCTTGAAAACGTGAAAACAATAATTACTTCATTGGCTTACAGCAATGGGTGGCGGGGTCGGCCATTGCGGTGGCATCGCACTCACGCAAGCCGTACCGGCGCGCTGATGGCGAGAATTCGACCGCGGGCCACCCTGCCTCGCGCAGCACGATTAACTTGTCTGTCGCGACTGCCCGCTACAATATGTTGGATTGAGCTCGCGCCGCCGGTGTTCCGCATCGGCAGCGCGACGAGCCAAGGCCCGTCCGAGCGGCGGGCCGTTGGCTTTTTAGGAGTTTGGTCATGAGCCGCGCGAACCGTACCGACCACATCCGCCTCACCTCCCATCCGGAGCCGGGCCGGACAGCCGCATTCCCGATCCACTGGGGCGCCGCCGACGCACGCGCCCGCGGGCCGATCATCGGCACGGTGTCGCGCGCTGGGGATCGCAACGTGATCGGCAGCCATGGCGGCTCCTATGCGATGTACCGCGCGCTCGCGGTGTCCGCCGGCGCGCTCGATCCGATTCGTAGGCCCGACCTCACCAACACCTTTCCGGCCGCGACCATTGGGCCGTTTCCGCAATGGAGCGATCCCGCCAAGATCGTCGCGCTCGATCCCTGGGGGCATCTCGTCGCCGAGAATTTCGGCAAGGACATCGCTGAGGGCATCGACATCAGGCCGAGCATCGCGGTGACGCGCGCGCGGCTGGACCTGCCGGAGATCCGCGAGGCGCTCGACGCCAAGCGCCTGCGCGCCGACGGCGACGTCGTGCATGCCAATGGCAGCGTGTCGGTGGTGAAGATCGCGATCGATCCGGTCTGGTATCTGCCCGGCCTTGCGGAACGCTTTGCGACCAGCGAGACCGAGCTGCGGCGCACGCTGTTCGAGCAGACCGCCGGCATGTTCCCCGAGCTGGTGACCCGGCCGGACATGAAGGTGTTTCTGCCACCGATCGGCGGCACCACGGTGTACATGTTCGGCGACGTGACAAAACTGCCGGACCATCGCACCAAGATCACCTGCCGCGTGCATGACGAGTGCAACGGTTCCGACGTGTTCGGCTCCGACATCTGCACCTGCCGGCCCTACCTCATTCACGGCATCGAGGAATCCGCGCGCGGCGCCCAGGAGGGCGGGCTCGGGCTCGTGATCTACAACCGCAAGGAAGGCCGCGCGCTCGGCGAGGTCACGAAATTCCTGGTCTACAACGCGCGCAAGCGCCAGGAGGACGGCGACGCGGCCGCCGCCTATTTCGAGCGCACCGAATGCGTCGCCGGCGTCCAGGACGCGCGCTTCCAGCAATTGATGCCCGACACCATCCACTGGCTCGGCCTGAAGCGCATCGACCGTTTCCTGTCGATGAGCGACATGAAGCATGACGCTTTGACCTCGCAGGGCATCGACATCGTCGAGCGCGTGCCGATCCCGCCCGAGCTCATTCCCGCCGACGCCTATGTCGAGATCGCCGCGAAGAAGGCCGCCGGCTATTATTCGGACGACATCGCGCCGGAGAAGGACGTCAACGGCGTGGTCGGGCGTTCGCTGGAAAAATACTGATCGATTGATGGCAGACGCTTTGGAATTGCAGGCCCGTTCGCTGCTCAGCGCAGCAGCGGTTCGCGCGCGTGCCGGCGAGATGTTCGAGATTGGCCTGAACGGGGGCTTGAGCCATTTCACGATCGATCTCGATCGCATGGACGGCGTTGCCGACGCCGTGTTGGCTGTCACGCGAAAAGCCTATCCGACGCTGGAGATTCCCTTCCATGCGCGCTGGCGCCATTTCGTGCTTGGTGGCATCGACCGCTGGGCGCGGCTGGCGGACGCGGCGTCATGGCCCGATCGCGCGGCGCGGGCGCGCGCGGAGTTCGACCTTGCCATCGTCAGCGTGCTGCTCGATGCCGGCGCGGGTGCGGCGTGGCGATATCGCGACGCTGTGACGGGACAGAGCATCGGCCGGTCGGAGGGCCTTGCGATCGCAAGTCTCGACATGTTCGCGACCGGTCTCTTCTCCGGCGATACGCGCGCGCCATTCAGGGCCGATGCGGACGTGCTCGCGCAACTGCCGCTAGCCGCGCTCACTTCGGCTTTTCAGGTGAGCGATACCAATCCGCTGCTCGGGCTCGAGGGGCGGACCGATCTGCTGCGCCGCCTCGGCAAGCTGGTGGCGGAGCGCGCAGACGTGTTCGGCTCGCACGACACGCCGCGGCCGGGCGGGCTGTTCGATCACATCGCCGCGCAGGCGAAGGGCGGCGCGGTTCCCGCACCCGCGATCCTGGCCGCCGTGCTGAACCAGCTCGGACCGATCTGGCCATCGCGGCTCGAACTTGCCGGGATTCCGCTCGGCGATTGCTGGCGTCATCCGGCGGTCAAGGCCGATGACGCGACCGCGGGTCTCGTGCCCCTGCACAAGCTGTCGCAATGGCTGAGCTATTCGCTGATCGAGCCGCTGCAGCGCGCCGGGTTTGACGTCACCGACATCGACGGCCTGACCGGGCTTGCCGAATATCGCAATGGCGGCCTGTTCGTCGATCACGAGGTGCTGCGCCTGCGCGATGCGGCTGACGCCGAACGTGCGCATGCGGTGGACTCCCTGCTCGTCGTCGAGTGGCGCGCGCTGACAGTAGCGCTGCTGGACCGGCTTGCCGAACTGGTTCGCGCGAAGCTCGGTCGCACCCCTGAGACATTGCCGCTCGCCAGCATTCTGGAAGGCGGCACCTGGGCCGCGGGCCGCGCCATCGCGTTCTCGCGCCGGCCCGACGGTTCGCCGCCGCTCAAGGTGATCAGCGACGGCACGGTGTTCTAAACCCTCTCCCCTTGCGGGAGAGGGCGGCTTCGCGAAAGCGAAGCCGGGTGAGGGGTTGCTTCCGCGGGGTTATCTCTCACCGGAGCTCGCGGAGACAACCCCTCATCCGGCGCTTCGCGCCACCTTCTCCCGCAAGGGGAGAAGGGAAGAAGTATCGGCCCGTCGCGTTTCACCCAAGTGCATTTCGTTAGGAGCGTTTCATGCAAGGCGTCACGATCGTCGATCATCCACTGGTGCAGCACAAGCTGACCCTGGTGCGGGACAAATCGATCTCGACCAAATCGTTTCGGGAGCTGATCAAGGAGATCGGCATGCTCTTGTGCTACGAGGTGACGCGTGACCTGCCGCTCGCCGATACCGTCATCGAGACGCCGCTGGCGACGATGCATTCGGCCAAGATCGCCGGCAAGAAGCTGGTGTTCGTACCGATGCTGCGCGCTGGCACGACCTTCGTCGACGGCATGATGGATCTGGTGCCGACCGCGCGCGTCGCGCATATCGGCCTCTACCGCGAGCCGCACAGTTTTGCAGCGGTCGAATATTTCTTCAAATCGCCATCCGATCTCAGCGAGCGCCTGGCGATCGTGGTGACGCCCGTGGTTGCGACCGCCAACACGACTGTGGCCGCAATCGACCGGCTGAAGGAGCGTGGCGCCAAGGATATCCGGCTGGCCTGCCTGATCGCTGCCCCCGAAGGGCTCGAACGGCTGCGCGGATTGCATCCGGACGTCCCGATCTGGACGGCCGCGGTGGACGACGGTCTCGACGAGAACGGTTTCATCCTGCCGGGCCTCGGCGACGCCGGCGACCGCGCTTACGGGACGAGATAGGCGCGAGGCTCAAATCTTGCCGCTGCCGCAGATCCCTTTCAGCGCCTGCCACTCCGCATCCGTCAGCAGCGGCGGGCCACTGGCGGGGCGATCTTCCTTCGTCATGCGCGCGAGGCGGTCCTCGGTCAGCGGATGGCTCGCCAGGATCGACGTGAGGCCGCCGCCTTCCTTGCCGGTGATGCGGAACATCAATTCCGCCGCGGGCTTCGGCGAACGGCCGAGCTTGTGCATGATCTCGATGGCGAAACTATCCGCAGCGGTCTCGGCCTCGCGCGAATAGGAGGCCTCGACCACGCTGCGCGAGGCGAAGATCACGGCGCTCGAGCCGGTGACATCGCCGAACAACAGGCCGATCAGGAACGAGGTGCCGCCGTTGTAAATCAGGCCGCGCATGTTGTCGTGGTGCTTGAGATGGCCGAGTTCGTGGGCGAGGATGCCGGCGAGTTCGTCCGGGCTCTCGGCCTTGTCGAGCAGGCCCTTCAGCACGAAGACCTTACCGCCGGGCAGCGCGAACGCGTTCGGCACCGGGGTCGGCAGCACGCCCGCGGTCATGGAATCGTCGTCGAGGCCGGCGGCATCGCGCAGCCGATTGACGAGTTTGATGAAGGCCGCTTTCCCCGCCGCATCCTCGCACGCATTGCGGCCGAAGATCGTCTTCACCTGAACTTCAGACGCATCGCCGATGCGCCGCTCGATTGGTTTCGGAACCAGCGGTGCAAGGCGGTCGGCAGCGAGCGGCACGCCGAACAGCACCACGCAGACGATGGAGACGGCGGCAGCCATCGACCAGCCGACGATCTTTGCGACGCCGCGGCGCGAGGTCTGGTGCTCGTCGAGCCGCATGCAGCGGGCGGTCACGTCTGAGGCGAGCAGAGCGTCGCGGATTTCCAGCCGCGCCAGCGGCGGCGCAGATGTCGAGGCCAGGCGCAACACGCCCGCCGGGCTGTCGGCGCGGCGGATGTCGGCGTAGGCCCAGCGAACGGGCGCCCCACCCTGTTCGAGGATCTCGAGCGCGTCACTGAGCGTCAGCGCAACCTGCCGCCTGCGGCTCGACACGCCGTCGAAGAAGACCGTCGGCTTCACGGACTGCGCCGGGGCCTCGGCGAATACGTCACTCACAGCTCAGAATCCCGCGACATCGAGTCCATCGGCAAAGCCTTCGCCGAGCGCGCTGGCAAGCTCGGCGCTGCCGCGCACGTCAGCCGCGGCCCCGATGTTGTGCACCTCAACCGTTTCCAGCACCTTGGCCCAGAGATCGCGCTGGAGATAGACCCGCATGATGATGTTCACCGCAAGAGCGACGGCAAAATAGCCGATGACCATCATCACCAGCATCGGAATGCTCTTGGCGGCATTGTCAGGTCCGAACGCCTGCTCGGCGGGAAGGCCGGTCAGCTTGACCAGGAGCAAGGTGCCCCCTCCTATATAGGCGCCGAAGATGACCGAGAGCAGCATCCACCAGCCGATCACCTTCCAGTACAGCCCGTAGAACGCGTTGGTCGGCAAATCCGAGGACACGCTCACGCCGCCGATGCGGATACCGTCGAGCCACCAGCGCCATTCGCGCGCCTTGAACTGGGCATAGAAGAACGGCGCGAGCGGAAAGATCACCAGCGCGATCGGGCTGAGCAGCCACAGCCACCAGCCGCGCTTGAAGAACGTCCAGCCGTCGCCTTCGAAATCGCCTCGCAAATCGCCGTAATGGGTGTGCCGCATCTTGTAGCGTTCGAGCGACGCCTCGCGCCACGGCAATGCCAGACCAAGCGTCAGAAACACCAGCAAGCCCCACAGCATGGCGCGGAACGAATAGGCCCAGCCCGATCCGTCCATCCAGAACCGCACGCCGCGCCAGACCGTGCGCGTCAGGCGATAGCGCCGCGCGCGAAAGATCGCAAACTGGCCGAAAGCGTAGAAGCTGATGAACAGCGGCGTCGAGGCAAAGCCCTGCCAGCGCTCGAACTCGATACCGACAAGGAAGTAAGCGAGGTAGATCGGCACCAGGATCGCGAGCGCGAACAGGAAGCCGACCAGAAGCTCCTTGGCCCGGCCGGTATATTCGGCAGCGTCGCCGTCGATCGCGGTGTTCGCCCACAGATGACGGCGGATGTCGGTGACGAGCCAGAACCGGTAGAAGCCGAAGGTGACGAGCTCGAGCAGGGCACCCTTGGTGACCAATTTGCGAAACTCGGTGCGGTTGCCGGTGAAATCGACCCGCGTGGGCGGCAGCGGCGGGGGTAAGGGTTCGGAGCCGATGGGGGCCCATTGCATGTCATTCACGGCGGCAACCTCGGGGTGCGGACCTGGTTCGATCAAACTATAAATCAGAGATTGGTCGATCCCCAAGATGGGCAGGTTCGATTTGGCTCGATTCCAGTCGGTTTCTGGCGCGTTTCCACGGCCAAGGGCGTGCGCGAGATCACGTTCGCGAATGTCCCGTAGCCCGGATGGAGCGCAGCGCAATCCGGGACAGCGGCAGTGGCGGCCCGAATCCCGGATTACGCTTACGCTCCATCCGGGCTACAGGCGAGACCGTGTGGCAAAACTCGCCCTTGCTCCGGCGCAGACAACCGGCTGTAATTGCAAATCAAATACCGCAGCGCAGAATTCAACGAGAACGCGCGGTTCATGTCAGGGAGAGCGGTCATGCATGGGACCATCGAAAGCGCGGCGAAGCTCGACGCGTTACGCGCACGCGCCACATCACTGCCGCTGGAGCAGTTCGATCCGGGCGACCCCGAGCTGTTCAGGACCGATACGTTCTGGCCTTATTTCGATCGCCTGCGCCGCGAAGATCCCGTGCACTATTGCAAGAACTCGATGTTCGGGCCGTATTGGTCGGTGACGCGCTACAACGACATCATGGAGATCGAGACCAATCATTCGGTGTTCTCCTCGGCCTCCTCGCTCGGCGGCATCACCATCCGCGACATCGATCCGGAACTGCGCCGCGAGAGCTTCATCTCGATGGACCCGCCGCGCCACGCGGCGCAGCGCAAGACCGTGGCGCCGATGTTCACACCGACGCATCTGGACAATCTGGCGCTGAGCATCCGCAAGCGCTCGGCCGAGTGCCTGGACAATCTGCCTCGTGGCGAGGTGTTCGACTGGGTCGACCGTGTCTCGATCGAGCTCACCACGCAGATGCTCGCCGTGCTGTTCGACTTCCCCTGGGAGGACCGCCGCAAGCTGACGCGCTGGTCGGACATTGCAACCACCATTCCCGGCCCTGACGGCCTTGTCGCCACCGAAGACGAGCGGCAGGCCGAGTTGACGGAATGCGCGGGCTATTTCGCGCGACTGTGGAAGGAGCGCATCGCGCAGCCGCCGAAGAGTGATCTGCTGTCCATGATGGCGCACGGTGCCGCGACGCGCGACATGGACGCGAAGAACTTCCTCGGCAATCTCATCCTTTTGATCGTCGGCGGCAACGACACCACCCGCAACACCATGTCAGGCTCGCTCGACGCGCTGAGCCAGCATCCGGAGCAATATCGCAAGCTGCGCGAAAACCCCGCGCTGCTCGACAGCTTCGTGCCGGAAGTGATCCGCTGGCAGACGCCGCTGGCCCATATGCGCCGCACAGCGCTTGCGGATTTCGAGTTCCGCGGCAAGCAGATCAAGAAAGGTGACAAGGTCGTGATGTGGTACGTCTCGGGCAACCGCGACGCTGACGCGATCGAAAAGCCCTACGAATTCATCATTGACCGCGCCCGGCCGCGCACGCATCTCTCCTTCGGCTTCGGCATCCACCGCTGCGTCGGCTTGCGGCTTGCCGAACTCCAGCTCAAGATTATCTGGGAAGAGATCCTCAAGCGATTCGACCATATCGAGGTGGTCGGCGAACCCAAGCGGGTCTATTCGAGTTTCGTGAAGGGTCTCGAAACCTTGCCGGTGAAGATTGCGGCGTGAGTTAACTCCCTCTCCCCGTTCTTACGGGGAGAGGGTTGGGGTGAGGGGCTCCATCCGCGAACAGCGTGACAGCCGAATCGCGGAGAGTCCCCCTCACCCGGAATTCGAGCTTCGCTCGAATTCCGACCTCTCCCCGCAAGCGGGGCGAGGTGAAGGAAGAACCAACTGGAGCTACCGCCATGAACATTCAGTCTCCGGTCAAGACCGACAAGGCCGAACGCATGCGCAGGGCCCACGAGGAGGCCTATGCGACGCCGCTGGCGCAGTTCCACCCGGGGGCGCCGAGGCTATTCCAGGACGACACCCTGTGGCCGTGGTTCGAGCGGCTGCGCAAGGAAGAGCCGGTGCATTACTGCACCAACGCGCCGATCGAGCCGTATTGGTCGGTGGTGAAGTACGACGACATCATGCATGTCGACACCAACCACGGCCTGTTCTCCTCCGACTCGACGCTCGGCGGCATCGGGATCCGCGACGTGCCGGAAGGCTATGACTGGCCGAGCTTCATCGCCATGGACCAGCCGCGTCATTCGTCGCAGCGCAAGACGGTGTCGCCGATGTTCACGCCGACGCATCTGGACGAGCTGGCAAAACTGATCCGCCAGCGCTCGCAGACCGTGCTCGACAATCTGCCGCGCAACGAGACCTTCAATTTCGTCGAGCGCGTCTCAATCGAACTGACGACGCAGATGCTGGCCACCCTGTTCGACTTCCCCTGGGAAGAACGGCGCAAGCTGACGCGCTGGTCCGATGTCGCGACCGCGCTGCCCAAGAGCGGCATCGTGGCCTCGGCCGAAGAGCGCCGCCGCGAGATGGACGAATGCTACGCCTACATGTCCAAGCTGTGGAACGAGCGCGTCAATTCCGCGCCCCGCAACGATTTGTTGTCGCTGATGGCGCACAACGACGCCACGCGCTTCATGGACCCCGACAATCTCATGGGCAACATCATCCTGCTCATCGTCGGCGGCAACGACACCACGCGCAACACCATGACCGGCTCGGTGCTGGCGCTGAGCGAGAACCCCGAGCAGTTTGACAGGCTCCGCGCCAATCCCGAGCTGATCGATTCCATGGTGCCCGAGGTGATCCGCTGGCAGACCCCGCTGGCGCATATGCGGCGCACCGCGCTTGCCGACACCGAGATCGGCGGCAAGCAGATCAAGAAGGGCGACCGCGTTGTGATGTGGTACGTCTCCGGCAACCGCGACGAGGAGATGTTCGATAGGCCGAACGAGTTCATCATCGACCGCCCGCGGCCGCGCACCCACCTCTCCTTCGGCTTCGGCATCCACCGCTGCGTCGGCATGCGCCTCGCCGAGCTCCAGCTCAAGATCGTCTGGGAAGAGATGCTCAAGCGCTTCGACCGCATCGAGGTGGTCGGCGAGCCCAAGCGGATCTATTCGAGCTTCATCAAGGGATATGAGTCGCTGCCGGTGAGGATTCCGGGCTGAGCTCTATCCTCCGTCATTGCGAGCGCAGCGAAGCAATCCAGAATCCCTCTGCGGAGACAGCCTGGATTGCTTCGCTGCGCTCGCAATGACGAGTTCCGGGATACACATACTCGCCAAACTCACGGCGACCGTAGCCCAGCTATAAAATTCCGGCATGACAGGTCGCGCCAGATGCGAAGGCGAGATCGCGCGCGGCTGTTCTACGACACCGGTGCATCTAACTCAACTTGATGTCCCACACGCCGTCCTTGCGGCAGGCGGCGACCTCCTCGCGCAGGAGGGCCGTGACGGCAACCGAGGCCGTCGAGACCGGACGGTCGATCGGAGAGGCGAATATGAGCTCGCGCGTCATCGGCTTCGAGACGACGGC
The DNA here is from genome assembly GCF_003020115.1 of Bradyrhizobium sp. MOS002. Classification (GTDB taxonomy): domain Bacteria; phylum Pseudomonadota; class Alphaproteobacteria; order Rhizobiales; family Xanthobacteraceae; genus Bradyrhizobium. The sequence continues at coordinate 82,959 of NZ_PYFX01000016.1, read as the reverse complement.
GGTTTCCAGCCGACCGTCCGCGACCTCGCCGTGGACCGACGAGGGCGGCAAGAGCGCGAAGCCTAACCCCTCCTCGACCAGGCTGGTCAGCACGCGAAACGAATCCGCCTCGAGCTGGACGTTTAGCTTGATCTTGCGCTGCGCCGCGGCGTGCTCGATCAGCGCACGGAGGCCGTGGGAGTGACTGGGCAGCACCAGCCGTTGCCGCAGCAGCCAGCCGATATCGACGCTCTTCTTGCGCGCGAGACCGCAGCCACGCGGACCAACCGCGACGATGTTGTCGCGGCCGAGGCTCTCGACGTTGAGATGCAGATCGGCGGAGCGGCCGTAGAGGATGGCGAGGTCCATCTCGCCGCGATGCAGCCATTCGACGAGATGGCCGCTGTAGCTCTCGACGATGCGCAGCGAAATGCCGGGAAATTTTTCGACGCAGCGCCGCGCGAAGCGCGCCGACAGCACGCAGCTCACGGTCGGGACCAGGCCGAGCACGACCTGGCCGGACGGCGGCCCCTTGGACGACTGGATGTCGTCGCGGATCTGGTCGATCTGCCGAACGATGCCCGAGGTGCGCGCCAGCAACAGGCGGCCGGCATCCGTGAGCACCATGCCGCGGCCGTTGCGGGTGAACAATTCGGTGCGCAGCTCGTGTTCCAGCAGCTTGATCTGCCTGGACAGAGCCGGCTGCGCCACACGCAACGTGTCGGACGCCTTGGAGAGGCTGCCGAGCTCCGCCACACAACTGAAGGTCCTGAGCTGACGGAAATCCATGCTTGCCAATCCTGGAAGGCTACTCCATACGCTATAGCAAATGAGCATAGGGGGCTGGCATTGTTTTCACAACGCCAGAGGATCGGCCGGCGTTATCTTAACTGCCGCACCCAACTGGAAACGCCATGAGCGAAGAACACCACACCGAAGATCACGCCGACATCCGCGAAGCCGTCGCAAAGCTCTGCGCGCAGTTTCCCGGCGAATACTGGCGCAAGCTCGACCGCGAGATGGCCTACCCGAAGGCCTTCGTCGACGCGCTGACCGAGGCCGGCTATCTCTCCGTGCTGATCCCCGAGGAATATGGCGGCGCCGGCTTGAAGCTTTCAGCGGCCGCGGCGATCCTCGAAGAGATCCAGCGCGCGGGCTGCAACGGCGGCGGCTGCCACGCCCAGATGTACACGATGGGCACCGTGCTGCGGCACGGCAACGACGAGCAGAAGGCAAAATATCTGCCGAAGGTCGCAAGCGGCGAATTGCGACTGCAGGCCTTCGGCGTCACCGAGCCGACCAGCGGCACCGACACCACCTCGCTGAAGACCTTCGCGCGCAAGGACGGCAATGCCGGCTACATCGTCAACGGCCAGAAGATCTGGACGAGCCGGGCCGAACATTCCGACCTGATGCTTCTGCTGGCGCGCACCACGCCGAAGGACCAGGTCAAGAAGCGCACGGATGGTCTTTCGGTGTTCATCGTCGACATGCGCGAGGCCAAGAACAAGGGCCTCGAGATCCGTCCGATCCGCACCATGATGAACCACGCCACCACCGAAGTGTTCTTTACCGACATGAAGGTGCCGGCGGAGAATCTGATCGGCGAAGAAGGCAAGGGTTTTCGCTACATCCTCTCCGGCATGAATGCCGAGCGCATCCTGATCGCGGCCGAATGCGTCGGCGACGCCAAATGGTTCATCGCAAAGGCTACCAACTACGCCAAGGAGCGCAGCGTTTTCGGCCGGCCGATCGGCCAAAATCAAGGCATCCAGTTCCCAATCGCCAAGGCCTACGCCGCGATGCGCGCGGCCGAGCTGATGGTGAAGGAAGCGACGCGCAAATATGAGGCCGGGCTCGACTGCGGCGCGGAGGCCAACATGGCCAAGATGCTCGCGGCCGATGCGTCCTGGGAAGCGGCCAATGCCTGCGTTCAGACCCATGGCGGCTTCGGCTTCGCCGAGGAATACGACGTCGAGCGCAAATTCCGCGAGACGCGGCTCTACCAGGTGGCGCCGATCTCGACCAATCTCGTGCTGTCCTTCATCGCCGAGCACGTCCTCGGCATGCCCCGCTCGTACTGAGGCCGCATCATGGGAGCTCTTGACGGCATCAGGGTGATTGCGGTCGAGCAGGCGGTGGCGGCGCCGTTCTGCTCCTCGCGGCTGGCGGATGCCGGCGCGGAGGTCATCAAGATCGAGCGGCCCGAGGGCGATTTCGCCCGCGGCTACGACGCGGCGGCCAAGGGCCAGAGCAGCTATTTCGTCTGGCTCAACCGCGGCAAGCAATCCGCGGTGGTCGATCTCGCCACCAAGGAAGGCTGCGCCGAGCTTGAGAAGCTGATTGCCAGCGCCGACGTGCTGATCCAGAACCTCAAGCCGGGCTCGATGGACAAGCTCGGCTTTTCGCGCGAGCGGCTGCTGAAAGACTATCCAAAACTGATCTCCTGCACGATCACCGGCTATGGCGACGAGGGCCCCTATGCGCACCGCAAGGCCTACGATCTGCTGATCCAGGCCGAGAGCGGCCTTGCCTCGATCACCGGCAATCCCGACGGCGCCTCGCGGGTCGGCATGTCCATCGTCGATGTCGCGACCGGCGCCACGGCGCATGCAGCGATTTTGGAAGCGCTGATCGGGCGCGGACGCACCGGCAAGGGCGCCGACATCCGCATCTCCATGTTCGACGTGATGGCGGACTGGTGCACCGTGCCGCTGCTCAACTCGGAAGCCGGCAATCCACCCAAGCGCATGGGGCTGCGCCATCCCTCGATCGCGCCCTATGGCGTGTTCACGTCCAGCGACGGCAAGGACATCCTGATCTCGATCCAGAGCGAGCGCGAGTGGAAGACGCTTTGCGCAAAAGTGCTGGACCAGCCGGATCTGCCCGCCGATCCCCGCGTTGCCAACATGGTCGAGCGGGTGCGCAACCGCGACTTCACCGACAAGACGGTCGCGGATGCCTTCGGCAGGATGACGCGCGACGAGCTGCTGAGGCGGCTGTCCGACGCAGACATCGCCTTTGCCGAGGTCAACACCATGGCCGACCTCACCAAGCATCCGCATCTGCGCCGCATCGAGGTCGACACGCCGCAGGGACGCGTCAGCTATCCCGCACCGGCGCCGATCATCATCGGCGAAACCCGCAGCTATGGCGCGGTGCCCGCGATCGGCGAAAATCCCCAGACCAAGAAATAACAAGAGCGAGGCGTCATGACCGGGAAGCTCGACATCGATCATTTGCGGCAATGGATCGGCCGCAGCGAAGAGGCGACCGACACCGTCACCGCGCAGCTCGTGAAGGGTTTGCGCGCGACGCTGTTCCAGGAGGTCGGCGCGCCCAAGACCGGCGATGCGGCGCCGTTCACGGTGCATTGGTGCCTGGCGCAGCCGGTGTTCCCGATGGCGATGCTCGGCCCCGACGGCCACCCCACCCGCGGAGGCTTCCTGCCGCCGGTGCCGCTGCCGCGCCGGATGTGGGCCGGCGGCGAGATCGAGTTCCTGCAGCCCTTGCGCGTCGGTGATGAATCGACGCGGACCTCGCGCATCTCCGATGTGCAGGTGAAGACGGGTTCGACCGGCACGCTGTGCTTCGTCTCGGTCGAGCACAGCATCTCATCGCCGCGCGGCATCGCCATCCGCGAGCGGCAGGACATCGTCTATCGCGAGATGACGACCAGCACGCCTGCGACCGCAAAAGCGCCGCCTCCGCCGCCCAAGGCGCAGCATCGCGAGACGCATGTGTCCGATCCGGTACTGCTGTTTCGGTATTCGGCGCTGACCTTCAACGGTCACCGCATCCATTACGACCGCGACTACGTCACCAAGGTCGAGGGCTATCCCGGCCTGATCTTCCACGGGCCGTTGCAGGCAACGTTCATCGTCGAGATGGCGGCGAAGCTGCGCGGCGGCAAGGCGCCGAAGAAGTTTACCTATCGCGGCCTCCAGCCGCTGTTCGAGGGCTCGGAGTTCTCCATCAACGCCAACGAGACCGCTGATGGCATGGAGCTGTGGACCGCGAACGCGGAGGGGCAGCCGACCATGAAGGGCACGGCGGTGTGGTGATACACTGCTGCCTCCTCTCGTCATTGCGAGCGTAGCGAAGCAATCCAGAATCCCTCAGCGGTGGCAGTCTGGATTGCTTCGTCGCAAGGGCTCCTCGCAATGACGGGGTGAGGCTGCTACCTTCCAAAAACAACAGGAACGGAAACCATGGCGAAGAACGGCAAGAGCGGCAGCAAATCCGTCACCGTCAAGCAGGCGACGCTCGACCTGCTGCGCTCCCTTGGCATCAAGAAGGTGTTCGGCAACCCCGGCTCGACCGAGCTGCCGTTCCTGAGCGACTGGCCGGACGACATCGACTACGTGCTGGCGCTTCAGGAAGCCTCCGCGGTCGGCATGGCCGATGGTTATGCGCAGGCGACGCGCAATGCCGGCTTCGTCAATCTGCATTCGGCGGCTGGCGTCGGCAACGCGCTCGGCAACATCTATACCGCGCATCGCAACCAGACGCCGCTGGTGATCACCGCGGGCCAGCAGGCGCGCTCGATCCTCCCGTTGCAGGCATTCCTCTATGCGGAGCGTGCGTCCGAATTCCCGCGGCCTTATGTGAAATACAGCGTGGAGCCGGCGCGGCCCGAGGACGTGCCGGCCGCGATCGCGCGCGCCTATTACACCGCGATGCAGGCGCCATGCGGGCCGACCTTCGTGTCGATCCCGGTCGACGACTGGGCGCATGCGGCAGCTCCGCTCGAAGCACGTAAGGTCAGCCGCGAGAACGGGCCTGAGGCTGACGCGATGAAGGCGCTGGTCACAGCGCTCGGATCGGCCAGACACCCTGCCCTCGTTGTCGGCCCCGGCGTTGATCGTGCCGGCGCGGTCGACCTGATGGTGCGCGTGGCCGAGAAGGCCAGGGCGAGCGTCTGGGTCAGCCCGTTTTCGGCACGGTGCTCGTTCCCGGAACGCCATCCCCAGTTCGCGGGCTTCCTGCACGCCTCGCCGGCGCAATTGTCGGACGCGCTGCGCGAGCACGATCTCGTGATCGTGATCGGTGCGCCGGTGTTCACCTTCCACGTCGAGGGCCACGCCGCGATCTTCGACGGCGGCGCGACGATCTTCCAGATCACGGATGACCCGGATGCCGCGGCGGTGACGCCGGTCGGAACCAGCATCATCGCGACGATGAAGCCGGCGCTCGCAATGCTGCTCGACCTCTTGCCGGAGAGCAAGCGCGCCGCACCGAAGGGGCGAACGCTGCCGCCGGCGCCGCAGGCCGCCGATCCGCTTCCGGTCGAATTCCTGCTGCATTCGCTATCGCAGGCGATGCCTGATGGCGCTTCACTGGTCGAGGAAGCGCCCTCGCACCGACCGGCGATGCAAAAATTCATGCCGATGCGCGGCCAGGACAGCTTTTACACCATGGCGAGCGGCGGCCTCGGCTACTCCCTGCCCGCCGCCGTGGGAATGGCGCTCGGCAAGCCGAAGAGCCGCACGGTGTGCCTGATCGGCGACGGCTCGGCAATGTATTCGATCCAGGCGCTGTGGACCGCCGCCCAGCGCAAGCTGCCGCTCACCATCGTCGTCATCAACAATTCCGGCTACGGCGCGATGCGCTCGTTCAGCCAGGTGATGCAGGTGAGGAACGTGCCCGGACTGGAGCTGCCCGGGATCGATTTCGTCCGGCTCGCCGAAGGCATGGGTTGCCATGCGGTACGGGTGAGCAAGGCAGCCGAATTGGGCGAGGCGCTCAAGCGCGGAATGGCATTCGAAGGGACGAGCCTCGTCGAGGTGATCGTGGATTCGGCGGTGCCGGTGTTGTACGGGCAGAAGCATTAGGGACGCACGGTATATCCACATCGTCGTCCCGGCGAAGGCCGGGACTCATACCGCGTGATCTATCGATTGCGCGTATTGCTAATCCCGAACAACCAATCTTCGCCAAATTACTCCCTGGGGTTATGGGTCCCGGCCTTCGCCGGGACGACAGCGAATGTTTGGCACGACCGTCCGCAACTACGACGCCAAAAATCCCCCGTCCGCCGCCAGCACATGGCCGACGACATACGACGACGCGTCGGACGATAGCCACACCACCGCCTCGGCGACCTCCTCCGGGCTCCCCATCCGCCGCAGCGGCAGGCCCGCGCTGACGGTTGCGACATCGCCGACGCCGGCGCGCAGCATCATGTCGGTGACGACGCGGCCGGGGGCGACGGCGTTGATGCGGATGCCGCGTGGAGCGTTCTCCATCGCAGCAGAGCGTGTCAGCGAGATCGCCGCGGCTTTGGATGCCGAGTAGAGCGAGAACCCGGGATTGGGATTGCGCACGCCGCTGACGGAGGCGTTGACGACGATGCTGCCGCGGCCGTTCGCGAGCATGACCGGCAATTGATGGCGCAGGCACAGGAACAGCGCGCGGACATTGGTGTCGAACACGCTGTCGTAGAGATCCGTGCCCTGCTCCTCCAGCGGCGCGCGCCGCTCCTGGAAGCCGGCATTGTTGAAGGCGACGTCGAGCCGGCCGCAACGCTCGACCGCCGTGGCAACGAGGCGCGCGACGTCGTCCTCGCGCGTGATGTCGGTCTTGATCGCGATGGCGTCCGCACCGAGTTCGCGGCACGCCGCAGCGGTGGCATCGATCTCGGCTTCGCGCCGGCCCGCCACGACGATCGCCTCCGCGCCTTCGGACGCCATTCGCAACGCCGTGGCACGGCCGATGCCGCTGCCGCCGCCCGTCACCAGGCAAACCTTGCCCCTCATCCGCACCCCCGCAGGCAAAGTTCCGCCCATGGCTCACTCCAAGACGCTTGCGCGCGCCGTTGCGTGCATATAGTTGTATGATACAACTATATGCCGGGAGTCAAGATGGCCGGGCTTTCGCTGATCGACGACATTCGCGCGGCCTCGCGCCTGATGGTGCGCGAGCTCGGCTTCATGGATGCGACCGTGGCGGCATCGGACTATCCGCCGTCGGCCGTGCACACGATCCTGGAGATCGGTATCCGCGGGCCGATGAATTCGGGCGAGCTCGGCGATTTCCTGCGGCTGGAGAAATCGAGCGTCAGCCGCCTGGTGCGCAAGCTGATCGACTGCGGCGAGCTGCGGGAGACGCCTGATGAGGCCGACGCACGCAGCAAGCTGCTGTCGCTGACGGCGAAGGGCCGACGCACGCTGGAAGCGCTGCACGCCTTTGGTCGCCAGCAGGTGAGCGGCGCCCTTGCCGCGCTGACGGAGGCCGAGCAGCGCACGGTGCGCGAAGGGATGATGCTCTATGCGCAGGCATTGCGTCAGAGCCGGGTGGAGGACGAAGGGCAATCGGCGGCTTGACCGCCAGCGTCGTCCCGGCGAAGGCCGGGACCCATACCCACAGGCAGATGTGGTCACGAAGACTCGGAGTTTACGGCCGAGCCAAACAACTACTCCCTGGGATTATGGGTCCCGGCCTTCGCCGGGACGACAGCGAGTGTTTGGCGCCCGCCTTCCCTACGTCCCGAACTCATCCCGCATCCTGGCCTGGATCTTGGCCATGCCGGCAATCCAGCGGTCGTAATTCTCGGTTTTCTTGCGCATGTAGCCGAGCACCTGCGGATGCGGCAGGATCAAGAACGTCTCCTGCTCGAGGCCGGCGAGGACATCCTTGGCGACCTGTTCGGGCGAGAGGTCGCCGTCGCCGGATTGCGGGCCCTTGGGGATCGAGCGCAGCATGTTGGTGTCGACACCCTGCGGACAGAGGATCGAGACACGGATGCTGTGCGCCTTGTGCGAGATCGCGAGATTTTCGGCAAAGCCGACCGCGGCATGCTTGGTGGTGGAGTAAGCCGGGCTGCCGACCTGGGACAGCAGGCCCGCGGCCGAGATCGTGTTGAGGAAATAGCCGCCGCCGCGCGCCTTCATGCGCGGGATCAGATGCCGCGCCGCATAGACATGCGCCATGACGTGAATAGCCCAGCTGCGCTGCCAGGGCTCATCCGAGGCGCCGCCGGCATTGACCGACATCGGATCGAAGCCGCCGCCGATGCCGGCATTGGAGCAGAACAATTCGATCGGGCCGAACTGCCGCTCGGTCTCCTCGATGACGTGGGAAATATCCTTTTCCTGTGCGACATCGCATTTGAACGCCGCGCCATCCACCGTCGCAGCGACCGCCCTCGCATTGTCCGCGTCCATATCGGCGACGACGACCTTGGCCGCGCCAGCCTTGTGAAAGGCCTCGCACAGCGCCTTGCCGATGCCGTTGGCGCCGCCCGTGACGACCACGACCTTGCCGGTCACCTGCATGCGACGTCTCCTCTTGTCTTATACCGCTTCGCTTATTCCGCTTCGCGGAGCTTGCTCAGCTCAACACGAGGTCGAGCACCGCGGTATAATGGCACGCCGCACCGGCCAAGACAAAGCCGTGCCAGATCGCATTCTGGAAGCGCAGCCGTCGCCAGGCATGAAAGATCACGCCAAAGCTGTAGAGCAGGCCACCCGCAAGGATGAAGCCCAGCACCAGCGCGGGCAGCGCTTTGACCACGGCGTCATAGAGCATCACGCCGCTCCAGCCCATGGCGAGGTAGATGCCGACCGCGACGCGGTCGAACCGGCCGGGGTAGAGAAGTTTCAGCACGATGCCAAGGATCGCCACGCACCAGACGCCGCCGAGCAGCACCAGCGCGAACCCGCTGTCCTTCACCTCCAGGATGAACGGCGTGTAGGTCGCCGCGATCAGGAGATAGATCGCCGAATGGTCGAAGCGCCGCAGCAGCCATTTGGCCGGCGAGACCGGCCAGAGATTATAGGTCGCCGACAACACCAGCATCGAGAGCAGGCCGGCGACGTAGATCGAGACGCCGACGATGTCGGTCGCGTCGGCAAAGAGCACCGTCAGCACCACCAGCACGGTCGCGGCAATGATGCCGCAGAGCACGCCGATCGCGTGGATCACGCCGTCGGCGATCAACTCGGCGCGGTCGTAATGCCAGCCGACCGCGTCGGCCGCGGCGTGGACGGAGGAGGATGCGAGCTGTTTCAGTTGGAAGACGGTCATGGCAATCCGCAAAGTGAGACAATACCCTCTTGTATGGGTGTTTCGGGACCGGCGCGTCGTTCAAACGGGTGACTTGCAAACGGCTGATTTGCCGACAAACGAGGTGGAAGTATGAAGCTTGATTTTCCCCGCGCAATTGCCACTTTTGTGATCGGTCACACATTTTCTCCCGCCGAGATCCCTTAACGTTCAAATGGCATTCAGTTTCCAGGATATGGTCGAAGAAGCGCGCCTATCGGCGAGGGCGCTGATCGACTATGGCGAGCACTTCTTCAACCCGACGGTGCGGCTCGGGGTCACCGGCCTGTCGCGGGCCGGCAAGACGGTGTTCATCACCGCGCTGATCCACGGCCTGACGCGTGGTGGGCGGTTTCCGGTATTCGAGGCCTATTCGTCCGGGCGGATCGCGCGGGCCCATCTGGCGCCGCAGCCGGACGACGCCGTGCCGCGCTTTGCCTATGAGAGCCATCTGCGCGCGCTGATCGAGGAGCGGCTCTGGCCGAGCTCGACTGTCGACATCAGCGAGCTCAGGCTCGTCATCGACTACCAGCGCCAGAACGGCGCCGACCGCACGCTGACACTCGACATCGTCGACTATCCCGGCGAGTGGCTGCTCGATTTGCCGCTGCTCCAGAAGAGCTTTGAGCAATGGTCCGCTGAGAGTCTCGCCCTGTCGCGCGAGGCGCCGCGCGTCCATCTTGCCGCGGACTGGCACGCGCATCTCGCAACGCTCAAGCCCGAGGCGCGCGAGGACGAGCAGGCGACGCTCACGGCCGCAAAGCTCTTCAGGGGCTATTTGCAAGGCTGCCGCGACGAGCGGTTTGCGATGAGCCTGCTGCCGCCCGGCCGCTTCCTGATGCCGGGCAATCTCGCCGACACACCGGCGCTGACCTTTGCGCCGCTCGACGTGCCCGCGGGCGGCCAGGCGCCGGAAGGATCGCTGTGGGCGATGATGGTGCGCCGCTACGAGGCCTACAAGGACGTCGTGGTGCGGCCGTTCTTCCGGGATCATTTTGCCCGGCTCGATCGCCAGATCGTGCTGGCCGACGCGCTCGCCGCGTTCAACGCCGGCCCCGAAGCGCTGCACGATCTGGAAGCCGCACTCGCGGGCATTCTCGACTGCTTCAACATCGGCCGCAGCACGATCCTCTCCGGCCTGTTCCGGCCCCGGATCGACCGCGTTCTGTTTGCGGCGACCAAGGCGGATCACCTGCATCATTCCAGTCACGACCGGCTCGAGGCCGTGCTGCGCCGCGCGGTCACCCGCGCCGTTGCGCGCGCGGAAACTACCGGCGCGACGATCGACGTCGTCGCGCTCGCCGCCGTCCGCGCCACCCGCGAGGCGCAGGTCGCGCATGGCCGTGACAAATTGCCGTCGATTTTGGGAACGCCGGCCGCGGGCGAAAGCGCCGGCGGCGAGTTCTTCGACGGCAACACCGAGGTGGCGACCTTTCCGGGCGACCTGCCGCTCGATCCCGAGCCGCTGTTCAACGGCACCGACGCCTTCCGCGGGCTCTCGACCGAGGCCGCCGAGAAGAGCGATTTTCGTTTCCTGCGCTTCCGTCCGCCAAAGCTCGAACGCGAGGGGGCCGACGAGCCGGTGCTGCCTCACATCCGTCTCGACCGTGCCTTGCAGTTCCTGATCGGAGACAAATTGTCATGAACGACCGATCGAAGCCACGGCGGCCGGCGACGTTCCGGCTCGACGACCCCGGCGTCGTTGTCACCGAAGCCGATGAGACGGCCCGGCTTGGCCGCGGCACCATCCAGATCACGCCGGAGCACGATCCGGCGACACTGCCGGTGCCGATCGCATCGGCGCTCCCGGCGCGGCGCGGCCTCCCCTGGGGCGCATTGTTCTGGTCCGGCGTTGCCGGGCTGACGCTGCTGGGGGTCGGGCTCGGCGTAGTCCATCTGATCGAGGATCTGTTTGCGCGCAGCGAAAGCCTCGGCTTCGTCGGACTGGCGCTTGCCTTCGTCACTGCGCTTGCGCTCGTGGTGGTGACCGGGCGTGAAGCGTATGGACTGGCGCGCCTCGCGACCATCGAGAAGCTGCATCAGCGCGCCGCCGCCGTCCTCGCCAGCGACGACCGCAAGGAAAGCCGCATCATCGTGCAGGATCTGCTCAAGATCGCGCATCAGAACCCGCAGCTCGCGCGCGCCCGTGCCGCACTGGAGAGCCACGCCGGCGAGATCATCGACGGCGCCGACATGATCCGGCTCGCCGAGCGCGAATTGATGTCGCCGCTGGACATCGAGGCGCGGCGGCTGGTGTCGTCAGCCGCGCAAAAGGTCTCGATCGTCACGGCGGTGAGCCCGCGTGCGGCGATCGACGTGATGTTCGTGTTCATCGTGTCGCTGCGCCTGATTCGCCAGCTCGCTTTTCTTTACGGCGGCCGTCCCGGCGCACTCGGCATGATCCGCCTGCTCCGCCACGTCATTGCCCATCTCGCCATCACCGGCGGCATGGCCGCGAGCGACAGCCTGGTGCAGCAGATGCTCGGCCACGGCATTGCGGCGAAGCTGTCGCAGCGACTGGGCGAAGGCATGCTGAATGGATTGCTGACGGCGCGGCTGGGCCTGGCCGCGATCGACGTCACACGGCCGCTGCCGTTCGCGGCACTGCCGCCGCCGAAGCTATCGGATCTCGCGACGGATCTGCTGCGGAGGAAGGACGAGGAGGAGTAGCGCTCTGTTCGCGCGAAGCGAGCGCTGTTCCCTCTCCCCTTGCGGGAGAGGGTGGCTCGCCGCAGAGCGGCGAGACGGGTGAGGGGTTCTCTCCGCACGTCACCCACTCGCATTTCGACTCGCTGACGCAACCCCTCATCCGGCGCTTCGCGCCACCTTCTCCCGCAAGGGGAGAAGGAAGAAGCCCACCTTGCTAGGCGAGCGTACGTCGCTCGAACTCTCCCGCCAGCACGCGCCACTGGAACAGCGGCGAGTCCTTCGGGGGCGACAGCTCCGGGGTCCAGCCTGAAAGCTTCTCCACCACGTAATTATCCATCACGAGACCGCGCCAGCGTCGTTCGACCTGGCCAAGCTGCTCGCGCTTGGCGGGGATGTTCTCCCACAGCGATGAGCGGTTGTCCGGCTCGCGTCCGACATAGATGCCGGCGCGGTCTCTGATCCGGTCCATGCCGGGATCGCAGAAACCCTGGAAGCGGCCGCGCTCGTTGATCTCGATCACCGGCACGCGGCCCCTGAACAGCCAGCGCATCATGGCATAGGTGCGGTAGTCCGTGGTGGCGATCCAGGTCGCGCCGGTCTCGTCCAATGCGGCCTGGGCGCGCGCGGCGACCTGCTCGTAACCGGACTCGGCACCGGTCGGATCGATCTTGCCGAGCAAATTCCACGGCGTGGCTACATAATAGAGGAACACGATGACGACAAAGGCGATGCCCGAGACCACCGCCGTGTTGGCCCAGAACAACGACGACCGGATCATCCGCGCCGACCATTTTTCACGCGACAACATTGTGAGGTTGACGGCGGCGGCGGCGAAGCCGACCGGCCACATGAACATCGGCCAGGTGTCGCCGACGCGGAGGGTCAGGGATTTCGCGAGGAAATAGAGAAACGGCACCAGCACCGCGGTCGACAGCAGAATCGCGACCGGCTCACGCGCGCGATAGCCGCGCCATGCCGTCAGCACCAACCCCGTCAGCACCACCGGCAGCATGACGAAGCCGACCAGTCCGAATTGCAGGCCGATGTAATCGCCGAAGGTGCGGAGCGAGATTCCGTAGCTGGTTGTGGCGCGCACGCCCTGGAAACGGATCGCGGCCCAGTCGTGCTGCACGTTCCAGATCAGGACCGGCGAGAACACGGCGATTGCGGTCAGAACCGCGAGATACGGATAGGGGCTGCGCAGCCAGCGCCAGCGCCAATCCGGCACCAGCAGAAAGGCGGCAACCGCCGGCGCGAACATGATCACGGTGAATTTCGACAGCATCGCCAGCCCGGCGAACAGGCCGGCCGCGAGCCACCAGCGGCCGTCGCCGCCCTGCGCAAGCCGCACCAGGCACCACATCATCGCCACCGCCAACGGGATCATGGCGACATCGGGCGCGACCTTGGCCATCAGCAGGCCGTAATAGAGCGCGGCCTCCGGCATCAGCACCGCGAGCACGACGGCGCGCATGTCATGGGTGAGACGGCGGACGATATCGGCGAGCAGGAGCTGCGTCACCAGCATCGCGACGATGCCGCCGAAGCGCACCCCGAGCGTGGTGTCGCCGAAGATCGCGGTGCCGAACCGGATCAGCCAGGCGATGCCCGGGGGATGATCCAGGAAGCTGAGCGCCGTCTCCTGCGACCAGGTCCAGTAATAGGCCTCGTCCGTGCGGAGCTCGATGGCCGAGGCGTAGACGATGCGCAGCAGCGTCATCGCGGCGACGATCGCCGCAGCCATGACGAGCGGCCGGCGCGCCGCGCCGGCGGGGGGCATCGTGGTGTCGGGAGCTGTCGTCACGGCGGCGCTTTTCGCCAACCTGGGAGGGGGAGTCAATGTTGGGGTGGATCGACCTATCCGCTGTCGTCCCGGACAAGCGAAGCGCCGATCCGGGACGACAATGGAGTAGTTCCTACCGCGGATGTGATCCCGCAAGTTATCCATCCCCGGAATTAAACGCCACGCTGGCTGTTCTCCTTGGTGAACTGATACAACAGAATCATGGCCGCAACCGCATCCTCACGATTTTCCGAGCTTTCCCGCGCCATCAGCTTGCGCCAGGTGCGGCTGGTCTGCGGCGTCATCCTGTTCGCCTATGTGGTCAGCCATTTCCTCAACCATGCGCTCGGCAACATCTCGGTCGATGCCATGGAGATCGGGGTCACCTACCACACGCTGTTCTGGCAGTTCCTGCCTGTAACGATCGTGTTCTACACGGCGGCGCTCACGCATATGGGGCTCGGCATCTACGCGTTGTATCAGCGCCGGCAGTTCCGCTGGCGGACGGTCGAGCCGTTGCAGCTCGTGCTGGGCTTGAGCATCCCCGCGCTGGTCATGGCGCATGTGATCGGCGTGCGCCTCGGCCAGACGCTGTACGGACACCAGAAACTCTATCCGCAGGAACTGTATCTGTTCTTCGTCGCGTCCAACCGTATCTGGACCATGACGATCCTGCTTCTCATCGCCTGGGTGCACGGCTGCATCGGCATCTATTTCTGGCTTCGCCTCAAACCGTTCTTCACGCGCGCGGCGCCCTATCTGCTCGCGGCAGCCGTGCTGATCCCGACGCTGTCGCTGCTGGGTGTCTATCAGGGTGGCCGCAGCGTCGAGATCGAGGCCGACGATGGAGAATGGCGGACGCATAATCTCACGCGCCGCCAGGTCGGCACGGTTGCCGAGGCCACGACGCTCGAGCGCATCACCGGGGGTCTCACCGCCGGTTATCTCGGATTGCTCGCCCTGGCGCTGGCCGCACGCGGCGTACGGGCCTGGCGCGAACGGCGCGGTGGCATGATCGCGCTGTCCTACGGCAACGGCAAGACGGTGCGGGTGCCAAAAGGCCTCTCCGTGCTGGAAGCGAGCCTGCGCCACAATGTGCCGCATGCCAGCGTCTGCGGCGGCCGCGCCCGCTGCTCGACCTGCCGCATCCGCATCATCGGCGATCATGGCGCCCTGCCCGAGCCGTCGCAGCGCGAGGCGTTCGTGCTCACCCGTGTCGGCACCAGCGATCCTTCGATCAGGCTGGCCTGCCAGCTGCGGCCGACGTCGGATCTCTCCTTCTTCCAGCTCTTCACCGCGCATACCCTGACGGCGAGCACACAGGCCTCGACGCCCGCCAGAATCGGCCAGGAGCGCTATCTCGTCAGCCTGTTCGTGGACATGCGCGGCTCGACGCAGCTGGCCGAGAAGCGGCTGCCGTTCGACACCGTGTTCATCGTCAATCGCTTCCTCGGCGCCGTCTCGCAGGCCGTGATCGAGAATGGCGGCCAGCCGAACCAGTTCGTCGGCGACGGCATGCTGGCGCTGTTCGGGCTGAGCGTCGATCCGCAAGAGGCATGCCGGCAGGCGCTGAAGGCCGCCGCCGGCATCGCCAGGCAAATCGACGAGCTCAACGAGCTCCTGAGCCACGATCTGCGCCAGCCGATCCGCTTCGGCATCGGCATCCACGGCGGCGAGGTCATCATCGGCGACATCGGCTATCGCGATCACATCGTGTTCACGGCGCTGGGCGATGCAGTCAACGTCGCGGCCCGCCTTCAGGACATGACCAAGACACTGGCCTGCGAAGCGATCGTCTCGGAGGAAGTCCGCCGCACCGCGGGCCTTGCCGACGATACGCTGCCGCAGCAGGAGGTCGCGATTCGCGGCCGCGACGAACCGATGGCCGTGCGCGTCGTCGCGGACGCCAGGGAGCTGGCGGCGCTCGTCGATCACGGCGAACGCGTCGCGGCGTGAGGCAGCCACGAAGGCGGTGCGCCCCCTCTCCCGCTTGCGGGAGAGGGTTGGGGAGAGGGTGCTTCCGCAATGGGACAATCCGCCAGAGGAGAGAACCCTCATCCGCGCCTTCGGCGCGACCTCTCCCGCAAGCGGGAGAGGTGCACCGTCGTTGCGGCTACGGCTCGGCTCAATCTCTTTACAAGCGTAACACCGGCTTGCTGCAACGCAGCGGCATGGGCCTGCTGCGAAAGCACGAATTGACTTCATCGGGGGCGTTGCGACAGATGAGCGCGAGATCGTGGTGATGACCACGATCAACGAAAAGCTCCGGGAGGAGACCACATGTTCGATCGACGCGACCTGCTCAAAGGAGCGGGCCTTGCCGCTGCTGCGACGGCCCTGAACCCGACCAAGGCGCTGGCACTCGACACCGTCACCCTGCCTTTCGCCAATGGCGAACGTCCCTTGGTGAAATATCCGCAGAAGCGGCCGATGATCGGCCTGACCAGCCGCCCGCCGCAGCTCGAGACGCCGTTCGCGGTGTTCAACGACGGCCCGATCACGCCGAATAACGCGTTCTTCGTGCGCTATCACCTGTCCGACCTGCCCTACAGTCTCGACCCCGACAAGTTCACGCTCGAGGTCAAGGGCAAGGTCGACAAGCCGCTCAAGCTGTCGCTGAAGGACATAAGGAAGATGAAGGCGACCGAGATCGTCGCCGTCAACCAGTGCTCCGGCAACAGCCGCGGCTTCCTGGATCCGCGCGTCGCCGGCGGCCAGCTCGCCAACGGCGCGATGGGCAATGCACGCTGGCGCGGCGTGCCGCTGAAGGCCGTACTGGCGATGGCGGGCGTGCAGAGCGGCGCCAAGCAGGTCACCTTCAACGGCATGGACGGTCCGGTCAGCGACAAGACGCCGGATTTTGTCAAGGCGCTCGACATCGATCATGCCAGCGACGGCGAGGTGATGCTGGCCTATGGCATGAACGGCGAGGACCTGCCGTTCCTCAACGGCTTTCCGCTGCGCCTGATCGTGCCCGGCTATTTCGGCACCTATTGGGTCAAGCACCTCAACGAGATCACGGTCGTCGACAATGTCTATGACGGCTTCTGGATGAAGTCGGCCTATCGCATTCCTGACACGCCGAACAACGCGGTCGAGCCCGGCACCGCACCGAAGGCGACGATCCCGATCAACCGCTTCACGATCCGTTCCTTCATCACCAGTGTCCCCGACGGAGCCAAACTGAAAGCGGGCGGCACGACGCTGCGCGGCATCGCCTTCGACGGCGGCAAGGGCATCAAGGAGGTCGCGGTCTCCACCGACGGCGGCAAGACCTGGACCAACGCCAGGCTCGGCAAGGATCTTGGCAAATACTCGTTCCGTGAATGGACGCTGCCGGTGAAGCTCACGGCGGGCTCCCACGAGCTCAAGGTGCGCGCCACCGGCAATGGCGGCGAAACCCAGCCGGATACGCCGCGCTGGAATCCGGCGGGTTATCTGCGCAACGTCGTCGAAACCGTCCGCGTCACCGTGGCTTGAGGGGAATGATCATGCAGCGCACCGCTCTTCTCGCCATTTCGCTCGCGCTCTCGGCCGCCATCAGTGCCGTGGTCGCGGCGCCCGTCAACTACAAGATCCCGGACGAGGTCGCCGCCTTCAAGCCAGGCCCCAATCTCGAAGTCGTGCAGGGCAATTGCAGCGCCTGCCACTCCGCCGACTACATCAACACGCAGCCGCCGATGAAGGACAAGAAAGGTTTCTGGCAGGCCGAAGTGACAAAGATGATCAAGGTCTATGGCGCCCCCATCGATGATGCCGACGTCGGCAAGATCGTCGATTACCTGGCCGCGACTTATTGACGGATGGCGCGCGGCGCGCGGACCAAGTGACCGCGAAACGGGCAAATCTGGCAAAAACGCCGCGAAGTTGAGCGGAATTCGGCGAAATGCCGATGTGGTTTGAGCTACCAAGCCAGCCACATTCCGCGTATCGTATTAGGACCGAACCGGCCGGTTGGCGGGGACTGGCGGTTCGAGATCTCGGAGGAAGACCAGCGGAGAAGTCGTGATGGCTAAAGGTACGGTCAAGTGGTTCAACCCGACGAAGGGTTATGGATTTATCCAGCCTGCGTCGGGCGGCAAGGATGTGTTCGTGCATATCTCGGCAGTGCAGAAAGCCGGTCTGTCGTCCCTGAACGAAGGACAGACGGTGGAATATGAAGAGATCGCAAACCGAGGCAAAAGCTCCGCAGAGAACCTCAAAGTATAAGCCCGCCAGCGTTTGCTAACTCCCGGATCGATCCGGGAGCCGGGCCAAGAAATTTAGAAGACGGTCAGTGCATTCGACGACAGGCGTTGCGATTGCACACGGAGAGCTATTTGCCCGCGAAGACCGCCCGTTCGACGCCACAGCAATGACAATCGCGACGGCACTCCGTTAGTCCACCGGCAATGGTGCGTCGCGCTTGATCTCTTCCATCACCGCATAGGTTCGCGTTTCGCGCACGCCCGGCATCGACAGCAAGGTCTCGCCGAGGAAACGTCGATACGCGGTCATGTCCGCCAGCCGCGCCTTCACAAGATAGTCGAAGCCGCCGGCAACCATGTGACACTCCAGCACTTCGGGCGCGAGTTTCACTGCGCGGGCAAAACGCTCGAAATTGTCGGGCGTGGTCTTGTCGAGCAGCACTTCGACGAACACCAGGAGCCCGAGGCCGAGCCGGTGCGGGTTGAGCCGCGCGCCATAGCCCTCGATGAAGCCCTCTCGCTGCAAACGCTTCAGCCGCTCGCCGATCGAGGTCGGGGACAGCCCGATGCGTTCCGCGAGCTCGACATTGGCGATTCGCCCGTCTTGCTGCAGAATCGAGAGAATTTTCCGGTCCGTTCGATCTAATTCCATATTTCATAAGGCAAACTGACAAGGCAGCTTCATTTTCTAAGCCAAATTGGCTAAATTGTCTATCGAGCTCAGGTCGCGTGGGCATTATCCTGGATTGAGTTACAGGACACGCCATGCCGGACATTCCACCTCGTTTCATCGCCCCCTACGCGCCCGATGATGCCGATATCGCCGCGCGCCTCTTGCCATCTGCGCATCTCGGCGCGCCGCAGGAGGCGCGGATCGATCGCACCGCGACGCGGCTGATCGAAGCCATCCGCAAGCGCGACGGCGGTCTTGGCGGGGTCGAGGACATGCTGCGGGAGTTCGCGCTCTCGACCAAGGAAGGGCTCGCCTTGATGGTGCTGGCCGAGGCGCTGCTGCGCGTGCCGGACGCGCGCACCGCCGACCAGTTCATCGAGGACAAGCTCGGCGAGGGCGACTTCATCCACCACGAGACCAAGTCCACGGCCTTCCTGGTCAACGCTTCGGCCTGGGCATTGGGCCTCTCGGCACGGGTGATCCAGCCCGGCGAGACGCCCGACGGCACCATCGGCCGGCTGGTGAAGCGGCTGGGCGCACCAGCCGTGCGCACCGCCACGCGCCAGGCGATGCGGCTGATGGGCAATCATTTCGTGCTGGGGGAGACCATCGAGCAGGCGCTGGAGCGGGCCCGGCCGCGCTCCGGCGAGCGGCCGCGCTATTCATTCGACATGCTCGGCGAAGGCGCGCGCACGGCCACTGACGCCAGGCGCTATTTCGACGCCTATGCCAGTGCCATCGAGACCATCGGCAAGGCGGCCGGCAACCATCCCCTGCCCGACCGGCCCGGCATCTCCGTCAAGCTCTCGGCGCTGCATCCGCGCTTCGAGGCGATCAGCCGCGACCGTGTGATGAGCGAACTGGTGCCGCAATTGCTGGACCTGGCGCAGCGCGCCAAGGCCCACGATCTCAACTTCACCGTCGATGCCGAGGAAGCCGACCGGCTGGAATTGTCGCTCGATGTGATCGCGGCAACGCTTGCCGATCCCTCGCTCGCCGGCTGGGACGGATTTGGCCTCGCGATCCAGGCCTATCAGAAGCGCGCCGGCGACGTGATCGACTATGTCGATGCGCTCGCCCGCGCGCATGACCGCAGACTGATGGTGCGGCTGGTCAAGGGCGCCTATTGGGACACCGAGATCAAGCGCGCGCAGGAGCGCGGGCTCGACGGCTACCCCGTGTTCACCCGCAAGGCGATGACGGATTTGAACTACGTTGCGTGCGCGCAAAAGCTGTTGAGTCTGCGGCCGCGCATTTTCCCGCAATTCGCCACCCACAACGCGCTGAGCGTCGCGACAGTGCTGGAGCTTGCCGGTGCGCATGGCGGCTTCGAATTCCAGCGCCTGCATGGCATGGGCGAGGCGCTCTACGAGCAGCTCGCCAAGGATCATCCCGAGATCGCCTACCGCACCTACGCCCCGGTCGGCAGCCATCGCGACCTGCTCGCCTATCTGGTGCGGCGACTGTTGGAGAACGGCGCCAACTCCTCCTTCGTGGCGCAGGCGTCCGATTATCGTGTGCCGGTTACGGCGTTGTTGCAACGTCCGGCGGACGCCATCGTCCGGCCGCAGCAGGCGGCCCATCCCAAAATTCCGCTGCCGGGCGATCTGTTCGCGCCGGAGCGGCGCAATTCGCGCGGGGTCGAGTTCGGCGCGCGCGCCGCGCTCGACCGGCTGCTGACGGAGGTCAAGGCCGAGACGGCCGACCTCAAGCCTGTCACTGAGGCAACGCCGGATCAGGCCAATGCGGCAGTGGCTGCGGCGCGCGCGGGCTTTGCGGCCTGGAGCCGGACGCCCGCAGCCACGCGCGCGGCGGCGCTGGAGCAGGCCGCGCATCTTCTGGAGAACCGCGCGCCCCATTTCATCGCGCTGCTGAAACGCGAGGGCGGCAAGACGCTCGACGATGCGCTGTCGGAGCTGCGCGAGGCCGCCGACTTCTGCCGCTATTATGCCGCGCAGGGCCGCAAGCTGTTCGGCAACGATGTGGCGATGCCGGGCCCGACCGGCGAGAGCAATGCGCTGGTCATGCGCGGCCGCGGCGTCTTCGTCGCGATCTCGCCCTGGAATTTTCCGCTGGCGATCTTCCTCGGCCAGGTCACCGCAGCTCTGATGGCCGGCAACAGCGTGGTGGCCAAGCCCGCGGAGCAGACCCCGCGCGTCGCGGTCGAGGCGGTGCGGCTGCTGCACGAGGCCGGCATTCCCATAAGCGCGCTGCACCTCGTCACCGGCGACGGCCGCGTCGGCGCCGCGCTGGCCGCGCACCCCGATATCGCCGGAATCGTCTTCACCGGATCGACCGAGGTCGCGCGCAGCATCAACCGGGCGTTGGCGGCCAAGGACGGGCCGATCGTGCCGCTGATCGCGGAGACCGGCGGCATCAACACCATGATCGCGGATGCGACCGCGCTGCCCGAGCAGGTCGCGGACGATGTCGTCACCTCGGCGTTTCGTTCCGCCGGCCAGCGCTGCTCGGCGCTGCGGCTGCTGTTCGTGCAGGAGGACGTCGCCGACCGGATGATCGAGATGATCGCGGGCGCCGCGCGCGAGTTGAAGATCGGCGACGCAAGCGACGTCGCGACCCATATCGGGCCGGTGATCGATATCGAGGCCAAGCAGCGCCTCGATGCGCACATCGCACGCATGAAGAGAGAGGCGCGGCTGCACTTTGCCGGCACCGCGCCGGAGGGCTGCTTCGTGGCCCCGCACATCTTCGAACTCAAGGATGCCGGCCAGCTGACCGAGGAGGTGTTCGGCCCGATCCTCCACGTCGTACGCTACCCTGCCGAAAATCTCGAACGCGTCCTGCAAGCCATCGAGCGCACCGGCTACGGGCTGACGCTCGGCATCCATTCCCGCATCGACGATACCATCGAGGCGATCGTCGACCGCGTCCAGATCGGCAACATCTACGTCAGCCGCAACATGATCGGCGCCGTGGTCGGCGTACAGCCGTTCGGCGGCCATGGCCTGTCCGGAACCGGCCCGAAAGCCGGCGGCCCGCACTACCTCGCGCGCTTCGCGACCGAGCAGACCGTGACGATCAACACCGCAGCAGCCGGTGGCAACGCTGCCCTGCTCGCAGGGGATGAGTGAGGCGCGGCGAGGAGCGTTGCATCCCGCCGAAACATCGGTCTAATGCTGCCCGTGACGTGGCCCTCGCCAATTCCAGCGCGCGGGAAACAACACGAGCGAGGGAGCAACGCCGCGATGGAAAAGGGCATTTTTGCAGGGCTCAAGGTGCTGGATTGCGCAAGCTTCATCGCAGCGCCAGCGGCCGCGACCGTGCTGTCGGATTTCGGCGCCGATGTCGTCAAGATCGAACCGCCCGGCGCCGGCGATCCCTACCGCAATCTGCCCAACATTCCGGGCTATCCGACCAGCGAGCACAATTTCGCCTGGCTGCTTGAGGCCCGCAACAAGAAGAGCATCGCGCTCGATCTCTCCAAGCCGGAAGCGCAGGCCGTACTCTACAAGCTCGTGGAAGAGGCCGACGTCTTCATCACCAACATGCCGCCGCCGGTGCGCGCCAAGCTCGGCATCACCTATGATCACCTCGCCCATCTCAATGATCGCCTGATCTACGCCTCCTTCACCGGCTATGGCGAAAAGGGCGAAGAGGCCAACAAGCCCGGCTTCGACAGCAACGCCTATTGGGCGCGCTCCGGCCTGATGGATCTCGTCCGGGCCGATACCGACACGACGCCGGCCCGCTCGGTCGCCGGCATGGGCGACCATCCCTGCGCCATGGCATTCTACGGCGCCATCGTCACCGCGCTATACCAGCGCGAAAAGACCGGCAAGGGCTCGCATGTCGCCTCCAACCTGATGGCGAACGGCGTGTGGGCGGCGAGCGTGCTGGCGCAGGCAAAGCTCTGCGGCGCCAAGTTCGCCGAGCGGCGGCCGCGCGAACGCGCGTTGAACGCTGTCGCCAACCACTACCAGTGCAAGGACGGCCGCTGGCTGATCCTGTCGCTGCTGAGCGAGGAGAAGCAGTTTCCGACGCTGGCCAAGTGCCTGGGCCGCGAAGACCTCATCACCGATCCGCGCTTCGCCACCAAGCCCGACCGCCACGCCCGCTCGGTCGAGCTGATCAAGATCTTTGACGAGACCTTTGCGACCAGGGATCTCGCCGAATGGCGCAAGATCCTCGACGGCAACGGGCTGGTGTTCGGCATCGTCGGCATCCTGGACGACATCCCGAACGACAAGCAGATGCTCGACAACGAGGTTCTGGTGCCGTTCGAGAACGACACCATGCTCACCATCTCCAGCCCGATCTGGATCGACGGCGCCAAGAAAGTGCAGCCGCGCAAGCCGCCCGGCGTCGGCGAGCACAGTGACGAGATTTTGCGTGGCGCGGGATACGACGAGGCCGCGATCAAGCAGCTGCGGTCGCAGGGGGCGGTGGGGTAGGCAACACGCTGCCG
Organism: Bradyrhizobium sp. MOS002; assembly: GCF_003020115.1. GTDB lineage: Bacteria > Pseudomonadota > Alphaproteobacteria > Rhizobiales > Xanthobacteraceae > Bradyrhizobium. The sequence goes on along the minus strand of NZ_PYFX01000016.1, from coordinate 60,217 downwards.
CAATCCCGTCATTGCGAGCGCAGCGAAGCAATCCAGAATCCCACCGCGGATGCATTGCTGGATTGCTTCGCTACGCTCGCAATGACGACGTCGGGACATCGCGGTATAACAATTGGCAAAGTCATCCGCGAGGTCCCATGCCCAGCTACCGACTGCACTACTTCCCCGAATCCGGCAACAGCTACAAGCTGGCGCTGATGCTGACGCTTTGCGGCGAGAGGTTCGAGCCGGTCTGGACCGACTTTGGCGGCGGCGTCACGCGCACGGCGGAATGGCGCAAGAGCGTGAACGAGATGGGCGAGATTCCCGTACTCGAAGTCGACGGTGTGAAGATGACGCAGACCGCGCCTCTTCTGCTGAAGCTCGCCGAGCAATACGGTCGTTTCGGCGCCGAGACGGCGGACGAAAACTTCGAGCTGCTGCGCTGGCTGTTCTGGGACAACCACAAGCTCACCGGCTACATGGCGACCTATCGCTTCATGCGGGCGTTCACCGAGAAGAACGACCCGCAGGTGCTGAAGCATTTTCGGCGGCGGCTCGAGGACTTCCTCGGCATTCTCGACGGCCATCTCCAGCACAATGAATTCGCGATCGGCACCAGGCCGACCGTCGCCGATATCTCGATGATGGCCTATCTGCACTATCCGAGCGACGAGCACGGCTTCGATTTCGCGGAAAGCTATCCCGCCATCCACGCCTGGCTTGGCCGCATGGCCGCACTGCCCGGGTGGAAGCCGGCCTACGAGCTGCTGCCCGGCAAGCGGATGACGAATTACGCGAAGTGAGGGCGCCGACTACTTCAGCGCCAGCCAGCCAAGCGTGAACAGGATCCCGCCGACGATGACGACCGCTACGATGGCCGAGATGCTGACGCGAACGCTGCCGGTGACCTGCTTGGCCTCTTCATTCTGCGCGATCTCGCGATTGCGCTCCTTGTTGGCTTCGCTGGAGTCCGTCATGGGTCATCCAAACCGGTTCGAGACAGCCTAACGCGTCTTGATGAAGCACATGCCGATGCGGCGCGACGCCGCGGCGGCCTGACACGTCAATCCTTTAGCACAGCTCCATGACGTAAAACTCCTGTCGGCCGATCCCGATCCCGCATTTTCCAGGGAACAATGCGCGCCCCAGCCGTCCTGATATTCGGTCCCGGCCAGCTCAGTGCTGCCGCGGGTCTGCGGCCGGCTGGCAAATCCGCGTGAGAAATCAGGACGTTTGCCTGTGGCCATCGCGGTCAGGATGTCGCGGCGGCGGACCTGGTCGCCAAGAAAATGCGGCGAGGCCGGCACGATGGTAGCGTTGGACGGCTTGTCCGCAAGCCAATCGACGCCCGGGAAATGCAAGCCGCCGATGCCGCGGGTCTGGTGGCAGCCGGCACAGGTGACGTCGTTGAGGCGACGCTGGAAACCCGCGACCGAGCGGACGTTCTGCATATCGATGCCGCGCGCCGCCGCCTGCTTCAGCGCACCAACCACGTCGCTGTCCGAGAAGACCGGCTCGCCTTGCCCCTCTCCGTTGCCCTCCCCTTGCATCATCCCGAACTCCGGCTGCAAGGGAGAAGCATCGAGGCCGGCCGGCGTCGGCACCACCGCAGCCTTGGCCAGGAATTTTTCCGGAATCAGCACCGTGCCGCGATCGAAGTCGCGAAGATGATCGGGCGCGAGCAACCAATCCTTGAAGTCGCGCCGGAGATCGTTGTCGGCGAGGATGCGGTCACGGTCGATCTGGTTCTCCAGCGTCGATTCCGCGAACGTCTTCGAAGCGGCGTCGTACTTGAACACCTTGAGCAGGTAGTCGGAGCGGAAATCGTGCAGCGCCGATTTCGCTGCAACCGAGATCTGAACGTTGGTCTCGATGCGATCGAGCATCGCATCGTAAGGATAAGAGCTGCTGCCGATCAGCCCCTGCCAATTGCCATTGCCGAGCCAGCGTCGCGCCACCTCGGCGCAGGTGATCGGCGAGCCGCTCGTATCCGTCTGCCGCGCATCGCGCGCCTTCATCACCAGATTGAGCGTCATCGGCAGCCGCGTTGCCGTTCTGCCGCCGTCCGGCTTGGTCTCGAAACGCGCGAGACGATAGATCAGCCTGATCTCACCGCAAGAGTCTTCCGAGACATAGGCGCGGTCCATGCGGTTGACGATGCCGGCCAGCACGAACCGGGTGTCGCGAGATTTCAGATTGGACCGATCGAACAATTGCACGTCGAAGCCTTCGCCGACGCCGATGGTCTCGGTCGGATATGCGGCTCTCTGCCGGGCGACGTAGCGGTCGATCTCCGCCTCGATCGCGGGAGGAATGTCCTTGAGCTGGGGCAACCACGAGAACATCAGATCGGTCGTCAGCGGAAAGTCCGCGTTCCGCTCCGGCCACAACAGGCGCGAGATCGTGAGCGCATCGCGCCGGTCAAGCTCGCGCAGGAGATCGGGATCGGTGATCGCCGTGCCGCGCGCCAGTTGCGCGTTCTCCGCGGCCAATAACGACACGATGCCGCCGAAAAATACGGCGGCGGCAAAGAGAATTCGCAACGCGCGGTTCATGCCCTAGGTAACACCGCGCAGGGACGGCTATTCAAGCAAAAAGGCGCTTCACATGGTGGTGAAGCGCCCCTTCGGAAATCGGATCTGAGCCGTTCAGCGCGCGACGATCAGCCCCTTGCTGGTGACGACCACCCAGCGGCCGTCCTGACGGCGGATCGCATCGACACGGCCGACGCCCGGGATGGGGTCGCCGGCATAGACCTCGTAAAGGCCACCGCGGCCCTCGATCAGCGCGCCGCCGTTGGAGACGTCGCGCAGCACCCAGCCTTCGACCGTCGGCAGCCGGCCGACCTCGGTCTTGGGTGCGGCGGGAGCCGGCGCAGCTGCCGCGGTCGCAACCTGGGTCGGCGCGATCGAGCCGGTGGTCTCACGGGCCGGCACGGCGGCTGCGGCCTGTGCGGGCGCCGCAGGCGGCGTGGCACGGAGCTTGTCGACGGTCTCCGACAGCTTTGCGATTTTGGCCATCGGCTCGGCCTGCGCCTTCTCGAGCTTGTCGAGGCGGTCGTTGGTCCGGTTGAACTGGCCGAGGCCGGTCTTGGAGGTGTGCTCGACGTTGGCCTTGAGCGCGACGACATCGGCATCGATCCGAGCGACCGAGGATTCCAGCGCGCTGGTGTCGGCGACCTGTGCCGGCGCGGGGCTTGCGAAGTGCATCATCCCTGCGGTCGCGAGCGCGCCGCTGATGGCGCCGACACTGGCCGCAATCGCCACCACCGCGGCCATTGCCGACAGGCGGCGCTTGCCGCCGGTCTCGCGCTGCTCGTCTGCCTTCACATGCGGCGCAAACTCCTCACGGTCCCAGGACCGCTCCGCGGGGGCCATGACGATGAGCGTGCCGGGCTTTGGCTCGGATTTGGTCTCGGCTTTGGCTTCGAACTTGGGCACCTCGATCCGCGGCGGCTCAATCTTGATCGGATCGGGCTTGACTGGATCAGGCTTGGGCGGCGCCTCGTGGTCAGGGGCAATCGAAGGGGCCTCGATCCCCGCAGCCTCGACGGCTTGCGGCGCGGTCGCGGCGGCTTCGACGACGCTCGTCTGCTCACCGGTCGTTTGGGCAGCCTGCTCAGCCATTGGTTCGCTCACAGTTCGAATACTCCACTCTGGATTGACCTTTTGGTAACTTTCATTGCTTGCGAAATCCTTACTTCGGGACCCGCTTACCGAAATTTTAGGGAGTCATCCGGGGCCGAATTGGGCCGGGAACGTGGAACCGGTGTGGCGGGTATGAAACAATTTGTAACCGGGCGAAGATGAACGGCCGCGCAACGGACGTCCCAAAGGCTGCGCGGCCTCCGCGTGGTCAACGACGGGCGTGGATGACGCCCGCTCCGTCCACATCACCGTCCGTCACATCACTACCGGCGCATCCGGTAGCTCGTTCGCATGCGAGCCCCGCGGCGGGAAATGCTTTGCGAGCTCCCGGGACACGGCGTCGATGCCGCCGATCACGCCGCGCTCGAACTGGCCCGACCTGAATTCGGCTTCCATCGCGCGGCAGATCCTCTCCCAGCCCTCGGCGCCAACCTTCGTATCGATACCGCGGTCGGCGATGATCTCGACATCGCGGTCGGCGAGCAGGAGATAGATCAGGACGCCGTTGTTGTGCGCGGTGTCCCAGATGCGCAACTGCGAGAACACGTCGAGCGCGCGCTCGCGCGCCGGCTGGTTGCGAAACAGCGGCCCGCCATCGAGCGCGCCTTCGACCACGAAGCGAACCTGCCCGGAATGCATGGCTTCGCCGCGCTTGATCGCCTGCTCGATGCGGTCGAGCACGCCCTTTGGGAACACCTGCTTGGCACGCCAATGGTGCTGGAGCAGATGCCGCGTGATGCGTCTGATGCTCATGACCTACCAGCTCCCCGAAGCACCGCCGCCGCCAAAGCTGCCGCCGCCGCCACTGAAGCCGCCGCTCGACGACGACCCGCTGCTCCAGCCGCCGGATGACGAGCCGCTCGACCACGAGCCGCGACGCGAGGATCCCGTGCCCGATCCCGCCCCAAACAGATCGGCAATAAACGTCAGGACTGCGCCGAGCACACCGACGCCCAGTCCGATGACCGCGGAGCCGATCACGAACCAGGCGAGGACACCAACGATCGCTCCGGTTATTCCCGAACCGAACAGCCGCCCGAACATGGAGCGCAGGATGCCGCCGATGACCAGCGGGCCGAACAGCAGGAAGTAAAAAAGCGGCTCGACGTCGTTCCAATCGCCGAAATTGACACTGCGCGAGGGCGTCGGCAGCGGCTCGCCATCGATGACGCGAAGCATGCGGTCGACGCCCGCCGTGATGCCGCCGGCGAAATCACCACTCCTGAATTTCGGCGTGATGGCTTCATCGATGATGCGCCGCGACGTGACGTCGGTGAGCGCGCCCTCGAGGCCGTAACCGACCTCGATGCGCAAATGCCGGTCGTTCTTGGCGACCACCAGGACAGCGCCGTCGTCGATCTTCTTGCGCCCGATCTTCCAGGCCTCCGCAACCCGGATCGCGAATTGCTCGATCGTCTCCGGATCCGTCGTCGGCACGATCAGGACGGCGACCTGGCTGCCCTTGCGGGTCTCGAGGTCCTGCAGCTTTTGCGACAGCGCGGCGATGTCGCCACTGGAGAGCGTGCCGGTCTGATCGACCACGCGGCCGGTGAGCTGGGGGATGGCGACGTCGGCTGAGGCGGGGAACGCAAAGGCGAACAGGAGCGCGACTATGATGGCAACACGCCACCACACGCTCGGTGTCATCGCCCGGCTTGACCGGGCGATCCAGTACTCCAGAGACGCCGGCGGGATACGGTGAAGCCGCGGCGTACCGGATTCCCCGCTTTCGCGGGGAATGACAGCTGTGGGTGGGGCGAAGCGCGTTCGCAAAACAGCGCGCACTTACTTCGACGGCGCGGGCGCCGGATTGAAATCGACCTTCGGTGCGGTCGAGATTTCCTTCTCGTTCCCGACCGTGAAGTTCGGCTTCTCCTTGTAGCCGAACATCATCGCGGTGAGGTTGCTCGGGAACGACCGGATGGTGACGTTGTAGTCCTGCACCGCCTTGATGTAACGGTTGCGCGCCACCGTGATGCGGTTCTCGGTGCCTTCGAGCTGCGACATCAGATCCTTGAACAGCGCATCCGACTTGAGCTGCGGGTAATTTTCGGTGACCACGAGCAGCCGCGACAGCGCGCCGGAGAGCTCGCCTTGGGCGGCCTGGAATTTCTGGAAGGCCGCGGGATCGTTCAGCACCTCGGGCGTCGCCTGGATGCTGCCGACCTTGGCGCGGGCATTGGTGACGCCGAGCAGCACGTCCTTCTCCTGCTGCGCAAAACCCTTCACCGAGTTGACGAGGTTGGGCACGAGATCAGCGCGACGCTGATATTGGTTCACGACCTCGGACCAGTTGGCCTTGATCTGCTCGTCCTCGCTCTGGATCGCGTTATAGCCGCAATTGGTGAGGCTCAACGAGGCCAGCGCCGCCAGCACGGTCAGGATCTTGCGCATCAAATTTCTCCCGGTGGAATCGGGCGCAAGCTACCAGATTGCGCGCACGAGATGCCAGACATCTTGCGTCCGGACCGAGGCCGCGAAAAGCAGCCGATGTACGCAAGCCTCTTGCTTAATCCCGGCTGTAATAGTCAACTCAAGGGAACAATAATACCGGGTCGGGAACGCCAGGGGAACGCGATGAGCTCGTTCGAGACCATCCTCGTGGAGAGGCCGGAGCCGGCGATTGCCCGGGTGGTGATGAACCGGCCCGACGCGCGCAACGCGCAGAACCTGCAAATGACCTACGATCTCAACGCCGCCTTCGATGAGGCGGTGCAGGACGATACGGTCAAGGTGATCATTCTCGCCGGCAACGGTCCGCACTTCTCCTCAGGGCATGACCTGCGACCCGGCAGCAAGAATGAAGCGGGCGTCGATTTTCCGCCGATCGGAAATTGGGGCGGCTTCGCTGAATCAAACGCCCATGGCCGCTTCGCGCGCGAGCAGGAGATCTATCTCCAGATCACGCGGCGCTGGCGCAACCTTGCCAAGCCGACAATTGCAGAGGTGCACGGCAAGTGCATCGCCGGCGGCCTGATGCTGGCCTGGGCCTGCGATCTCATCGTCGCCAGTGACGATGCGCAGTTCTGCGATCCCGTGGTCGCCATGGGTGTCTGCGGCGTCGAATGGTTCGTGCATCCCTGGGAGCTCGGCTCGCGCAAGGCCAAGGAGTTTCTGTTCACCGCCGACGCATGGAGCGCGCAGGAGGCGCACCAGCTGGGCATGGTCAACCGGGTCGTGCCGCGCGCGGAGCTGTCATCGCGCGTGCTTGAGCTGGCGCGCCGGATCGCGTCAAAACCGTCCTTTGCGCTGAAGCTGACCAAGGAGGCGGTGAATCGTTCGGTTGACGTGATGGGCCAGCCGGCCGCAATCGACCAGGCCTTTGCGCTGCATCAACTCTGTCACGCCCATAATCTTCAGGAATTCGGCATGATCGTCGATCCATCCGGCCTGCACCCCTCCGTGCGCAAGCCGCCGGCGGCCGCGGAGTAGACGCGATGGATCTCAATCTCACCGACGAGCAACGCCTGCTGCGCGAAAGCGCGGAGCGCTTCGTGGCCGAAAGCTACGATGCGGATCACCGCCGCAAGATGGCGAACGACCCGCTCGGCTTCAGCCCGGCGGTGTGGACGCAATTCGCCGAGCTCGGCTGGCTGGCATTGCCGATCGCGGAAGAGTTTGATGGGCTCAGCGGCAGCGCGGTCGAGATCGGCATTTTGATGGAAGCCTTCGGCCGCGGGCTGGTGTCGGAGCCGTATATCGCAACAATCGTGCTTGGCGCTGCGTTGATCGAGCGATGCGGCAGCACGGCGCAGAAGCGGGCAATCCTGCCGAAGATCGCAGACGGATCGTTGAAGCTCGCGCTCGCGCATTCCGAGCGCGCGGCGCGGTTCGATCTTGCCAAGGTCGCGACCACCGCCCACAAGACGGCGCAAGGCTGGCGCCTTGCCGGCAGCAAGATTGCCGTGCTCGACGGCCATGCCGCCGACGAGATCATCGTCTCCGCCCATATCCATGATCATCAGGGTCCATCGGCGCGGATCGGCCTGTTCCTGGTCCCGGCGACGACGCCGAGTGTTGCGATCTCCGACTACGAGCGCCTCGGCGGCGGGCGGGCCTGCAACATCGAGCTGTCGGACGTGCAACTGCCAAAGGATGCCTTGCTCGGCAATGGGCATGACGCGCAACCGGCCATCGAATGGGCCGTTGACCGCGCCATGGCGGCACTCGGCGCCGAGGCCGTCGGCATCATGCAGGTGCTCCTGGACACCACGCTGGAGTACACAAAGATCCGGAAGCAGTTCGGGCGGCCGCTCTCGGCCAACCAGGTGATCCGCCACCGCCTCGCAGACATGGCGGTGCAGGTCGACGAAGCGCGCTCGATGGCGCTGCGCGCCGCGCTGAAGGTCGACGCCGATCCGGTCGAGCGAGCGCGGGCCGCGTCCGGCGCGAAGGCGAAGATCGGCAGATCCGCGCGTTTCGTCGGCGAGCAGTCGATCCAGCTTCACGGCGGCATGGGCGTCACAGAGGAACTCGAGGTCGGCGCCTATTTCAAGCGGCTGGTCGCGTTTGATACGCTGTTCGGCGGCAGCGCGCACCATTATGGCCGCCACGCCCGGCTTGGCCGCACCACCGTGCCTGCCTGATACAAGGAGCGCATCATGGACCTGTCGTTTAATGCCGAGGAGCGCGCCTTCCAGGACGAGGTGCGCGGCTTCATTGCCAGAAATCTCACCGACGAGATGAAGCGCGCGACCGCGCTGACACCATCCGTGTTTTCCGACCCCGATATCGGCATGGCCTGGCAGCGCACGCTGCACAAGCAAGGCTGGGGCGCGCCGGGCTGGCCGGTCGAGCATGGCGGTCCGGATTGGACGCCGGCGCAGCGCTGGATTTTCGAGACCGAGAGTGCGCGGGCCGGCGTGCCCAATGTCAACGTGATGGGCGTGAAGATGGTCGGGCCCGTCATCATCGGCTTCGGCTCGCCTGAGCAGAAGAACTTCTACCTGCCGCGCATTCTCTCCGGCGAGGACTATTGGTGCCAGGGCTATTCCGAGCCGGGCTCCGGCTCCGATCTCTCCTCGCTGAAGACCCGCGCGGTGCGCGACGGCGACGACTACATCATCAACGGCACCAAGATCTGGACCACGCATGCCCATCACGCCAACCGCATGTTCGCGCTGGTGCGCACCAGCGACGGACCGCGGCAGCAGGACGGCATCAGCTTCATCCTGATCGACATGAAGACGCCGGGCATCACGACGCGCCCCATCCTCACCATCGGCGGCGACCACGAGGTCAACCAGGTATTCTTCGACGACGTGCGCGTACCCGTGGCCAACCGCGTCGGCGAGGAAGGCAAGGGCTGGACCTACGGCAAGTATCTGCTCGAGTTCGAACGCGGCTCCGGCATCGCCTCGGCAAAATTGCGCGAAGGGCTGAAGGCGATCGCGGATCTCGCCGAATCGGACCTGACGGGCCGCGCGATCGACAGCCCTGACATCGCGACCCGCATCTCCGAGGTCGAAGTCGACATCGACGCGCTGGAGATGACCGAGCTGCGCGTGCTGGCGGCACTGCAGACCGGACAGAATCCGGGCGCGGTGTCGTCGATCCTGAAGCTGCGCAACAGCGAAATCCGGCAGGCGGTGACGCGGCTAGGCGTCGACGTGATCGGCCATGACGCCCTCGCGGTCGAGCCGATGCGCCCGCTCTACAAGCTCAACCACGAGCCGGCGATGCCGGAGGAGATGCTGACGGTGGTACCGGAATATCTGAACGGCCGCGCCTACACGATCTTCGGCGGCACCTCGGAGATCCAGCGCGATATTATTGCGAAGATGATGTTGGGGATTTGAACCGGCGGACAATTTGGTAACGCGCGCACCACAACTCAACGTCGTCCCGGCGAAGGCCGGGACCCATACGCCGTGACGAAGTTGTAGCGCGAAGCTGCTCACCAGCAGCCGTCGCCAAATCGGATTCGGTGGCTATGGGTCCCGGCCTTCGCCGGGACGACGAGTTGAATTTGTGGTGATAGCCAGCATAACAATGGCCGCTAAACGCCCACCTTCGCGTCCCGGATCGCCTGCCAGATCTTCTGCGGTGTCAGGGGCGTGTTGAGCTGGGTGATGCCGAGCTCGGCGAGCGCGTCCATCACGCCGTTGGTGACGCAGGGCGGCCCGCCGATGGCGCCGGATTCGCCGCAGCCCTTGGCGCCGAGCGGATTGGTGCGACACGGGGCAGAGTCATCCAGCGTCACCACGATCGGCGGAACGTCGTCGGCGCGCGGGATGCAATAGTCCTGGTAGCTCGCGGTGAGCAGCTGGCCGTCGGCATCATAGGACACGCCCTCATACAGCGCCTGGCCGATACCCTGCGCCACACCGCCATGGATCTGCCCCGTCACCAGCATCGGGTTCACGGCGACGCCGACGTCATCGACGGTGGTGTAGCGCACGACCTTGGACACGCCGGTCTCCGGATCGATCTCGACCTCGCAGATATGCGTGCCGTTCGGCCAGCTCGGACCATCCACCTCGCCTTCGGAATCGACGCTGAGTTTCGCGCCGCCTTCTTTCTCGGCAATGTCGAACAGGCTGATGCGGCGGTCGGTGCCGACCACGGTGAGCATGCCGCCCTGGTATTCGATGTCCTCAATCGAGGTCTCCAGCACGTTCGCCGCCTTCTCGCGCGCCTTCTGGATCAGATCGTTGGAGGAGACCGCGACCGCCGTGCCGCCGACGAACAGCGAACGCGAGCCGACGCTGCCGAAGCCCGTCGCCAGATCAGTATCGCCCTGGACCACGTCGATCTTGTCCATGGCAATGCCGAGCGTGTCGGAGATCATCTGGGTGTAGGTGGTCTGCAACCCCTGCCCCATCGCCATGGTGCCGGAATGCAGGACGACGCGGCCCTGCGCCGTCGCGTGCAGGCTGACCTTCTCGGTGTGGGCGCGGCCACCGGTCCATTCGATATAGGAGGTGAGCCCACGGCCGTAGAGCAGGCCCTTCTTCTTCGCCGCCTTCTTGCGCGCGGCAAAGCCGTCCCAATCCGCAAGCTTCACGGCACGGTCGAGCATGTGCGCAAAGGCGCCCGAATCGTAAACCTGCCCCGCCGCGTTGGTGTAGGGCAGTTGCGCCGGCTTGATGTAATTGGCTTTCCGGATCGCGCGCGGATCCATGCCGATTTTTCGTGCGGCCGCGTCGAACAGGCGCTCGACGATGAACACGGCCTCCGGGCGGCCCGCGCCGCGATAGGCACCGACCGGCGCGGTGTGGGTCATCACCGACTTCACCTCGAAATGCACCAGCGGCAAATCATAGACGCCGGTCTGCACGAACGGCCCGAGCACCAGCGGGATGATATTGCCTGCACCTGACGAGTAAGCTCCGGTGCAGCCGATCGACTTGACGCGGTAGGCCAGCACTTTGCCCTTCTCGTCGAGCGCGAAGGAAGCGGTCGAGGTGAGATCGCGGCCGTGGGTGCCACCGACGAATTCATCGGTACGGTCGCCGCGCCAGCGGATCTTCCTGTTCAGCTTGGTCGCAGCGTAAGCGACAATGCCGTCTTCGGGATAGAGACTGGTCTTCTGGCCAAAGCCGCCGCCCATGTCGCCGACCAGCACGCGCACGCTGTCCTTCGGACGCTTCAGCACGGCTTCGGCCAGCAAGTCGCGGGTGGAGCCCGGCGTCTGCGACTGCACATGCAGGAGGAGACGGCCGGTCTTCTTGTCGATCTCGGCAATGGTCGAGCGCGGCTCCATGGCCGACGGCACCAGGCGCTGGCTGACGAGATCGAGCTCGACGGTATGCGCCGCCTTGGCAAAAGCCTCGTCCACCTTGGCGGCATCGCCGTAAGCCATCGCGCCGACGATGTTGTCGGGCGCCTCCGGCCACACCACGGGCGCGCCGGGCTTGACCGCCTCGACGGGATCGACCACGGCCGGCTGCACGTCATATTCGACCACGATCGCTTCGGCCGCGCTCTGCGCGTCGGCACGCGAGGAGGCCACCACGGCGGCCACGGCCTCGCCGGCATAGCGCACGATTTCGTGGGCCAGCAGGCGGCGTGGCGGCACCGTCATCGGCTTGCCGTCGGGGCGTTTAAAGATGCTCAGCGTCGGGATGACGCCGATGTCGTCCTTGACGAGGTCGGCGCCGGTGTAGACGGCGGTCACGCCGGGCATCGCAGAGGCGGCGCCGGCATCGATCGAAACGATCTTCGCGTGGGCATGCGGCGAGCGCAGCAGGTACAACCACAGCGCGCCATCTTCCGGCTTGTCGTCGATGAACTGCCCCTTCCCGGTGAGCAGTCGCTGATCTTCCAAACGCTTGACGGGCTGCCCCGCTCCGAAACGCAAATTGCCGGGAAGAATGTTCATTCCGTGGGGTCCCTTAATCTCTCAAAAGCGGCTGCCTTTTAGCGGATCGAGGCATGCGAGACCAGCCGCGGTTTTGGGCGGTCTATCCACGATTTCGTCATGCCGGGCATAGGCCAGCGGAAGCGAAGCCGTCCTTTGGACGGCTAGCCCAGCTCCCGCAGGGCCGCCTCCACGATCTTGCGCGCATCGGCGGTGAGTGCGGCCTGCGGCGGGACGGGATCGCCGACGTCGTAGCCCTGGAAGGCCAGGCCGGCCTTGATGCAGGCCGCCAGGTTGAAGCGGGCAAAAGCCTCGTTGATGCGCCACAGCCTGCGCTGGAGCGCCATCGCCTCGTCCCAGCGGCCGGCCTTGCAGAGGTCGTAGAGCGCGACGCTCTGGCGCGGAATGATGCAGGCGGGACCCGCCATCCAGCCGAGCCCGCCGATCAGCATCACAGCGGCCGGGATGTGGGCGGAGGCCGAGAACACCCGCAAGGCATCGCCGCAGCGGTTCATGATCGAGAGCAGCCGGCCGGTGTTGGTCGAGGCGTCCTTGATGTAGCCGATGCGCGGATGTTCGGCGAGCCGCGCGATGATGTCGAGCGTCAGATCCGAGCGCTGGAATTGCGGATTGGTGTAGATCACGACGGGGATGTCCACGGCATCGGCGATGGCGCGGAAGTAGGATTCAATTTGGGCGTCGGCGAGCGGGAAATAGGCTTCCAGGATCGCCAGAATGCCGTCGGCGCCGAGCTTCTGATAAGCCTTCGCCTGCGCCACCGCGTCAGCCGTCGAGGTGGAGGCGACGCCCGCGACCACAGGCACGCGTCCCCTTGCCGCCTCGATCGTGGTCTGCACGATTGCGGTGCGTTGGGCGGCGTTGAGATAGGCGAACTCACCGGTCGAGCCGAGCGGGGTCAGACCGTGGACGCCGGCGCCGATCAGATCGTCGCAGAGCTTTGCGAGGACGTTGGTCCGCACAGCGCCATCGGCATCGACGGGCGAGACGAGATAGGGGAAGACGCCGTGAAAATCGGACATGTCAGCTGTGAATCCCGGAAACTGGCCAGCGCCTGACCGGTCTTACCAACGCTCGCGCCGGCGATCAAACCCTGATCAGCCGCACCCGCGTGCCCCAGGGATCGATCGCCTCCACGCCATTGGCAAGGGACGTGACTTTCGCGCCGCCCTTGCGCAGGCGTTCGCCCTGCGCGGCAAGCAGCTCCGGCTTCTCCGTCACCAGCGAGAACCAGGCGAGCCCTGTTGCCTGATCGTCGCGTTGGCCGGCGCCCTGGCTCTGCCAGACATTCATGCCGAGGTGATGGTGATAGCGGCCCGACGACAGGAACGCGGCACCGTTGCGGCTGCGGGTCGGGTCCAGGCCGATGGCACCGTGATAGAATCGCTCGGCCTGCGCGAGATCGCCGACACGCAGATGCATGTGGCCGATGCGCAGACCGTCCGGCGCCCTGGCATAGTCGGCCACGCGCGTATTGGTCAGCGACAGCAGGTCGGGGATGTTGAGCTCGTCGGAGGCCATCTTCACGCTGCCCTCGCTCCACTGCCATTGCGAGGGATCGCGGTCGGCGTAGACCTCGATGCCGTTGCCTTCGGGATCGTCGAGATAGACGGACTCGCTGACGAGGTGATCTGCAAAGCCCGACAGCGGCACACGATGCGAGGCCGCGTGCACCAGCCAGCGCGCGAGGTCCTTGCGCGTCGGCATCAGGAATGCGGTGTGGTAAAGGCCGGCGGCGTTGCGCAACTCTATCTCGGCATCAGGACGGGCCTCCAGCACCAGCAGCGTGATGCCGGCCGTGCCGAGGCTAGCAGCAGTTGCCGAGCGTGCCATCACGGTGAGCCCGATGACGTCGCGGTAGTAGTCCGCAACCTTGTCGACATTTTTCACCCGGAGCGTCACCATGCCGACCCGCATCGGCGTGCGGCTGGCATAGGTCGGCCCGCCGCCCTGCGGCGTGCCCTCGGCGCGCGCCGCGCCCGCAGCCGCCATTGCGAGCGAGCTGGCGCCGGCGAGTTGAAGCAGGGTGCGGCGGGTAAGGTCGATGGTCATCGGTCAGGCTCGCTGAAAATCGTGAAGGCGGCGCAATTTCGCGATTGCTACACGTTCCCGTGAGCGGCTCCCAATCACATGTTCGTCGGCCGTGATCTTACGGACCAGCTTCCCTGCTTATTTCCTGGCCATGCGGCCAGTTACGCAATCGCCCGCGACATCCCAGATTGAGGTCAGCTTACAGGAGCCTGCCATGACCGCCTCAACTCCCCTGACTTCGCTGTCGTCCGCGCTCGCGGACGTCGTGGCGCGCACCGCGCCATCCGTCGTCGCCGTGCATTCGCATCGCTCCCGCGCCACCGGCTTCGTCTGGAAACCCGGCCTGATCGTCACCGCCGACGAGGCGCTGGCCGACGAGGGAGACGTCGAGATCGGCCTCCCCGACGGCAGCACCGCAGCCGCCACGATCGCAGGCCGCGACCATACGACGGATATCGCACTGCTGCGCGTCGATAGCGCGATTGCCCCGGTCAAGCTGGCCACAATTGTGCCGCCCCTCGGCGCGTTGTCGGTCGTCGTCGCCACCAACCGCGATACGCCGAGCGCCGCGCTCGGGATGGTATCGGCCTCCGGCAAGAGCTGGCGCTCCTTGCGCGGCGGCGACATCGACGCGCGGATCGAGCTCGAGGTCCGCTTGCGCTCCAGCCAGCAGGGCGGCCTTGCGCTCGATGCATCGGGCGAGGCCTTCGGCATGGCCGTTCTCGGCCCGAGGCGTGTGCTGGTGATCCCGACAGCGACGATCGAGCGGGTCGCGGCCCAGTTAGAGGCGCGCGGGCGCATCGCACGCGGATATCTCGGCCTCGGGCTCCAGCCGGTCCGGCTCGACGACGGCGTCGGCGCGATGGTGATGAATGTCGACAAGGCCGGCCCTTCGGCCGCGGCCGGCATCCGTCAGGGCGACGTCATCGTCGCCGTCAACGACCAGAAGCTGTCCGGCGTGCGTGCACTGTCGCGGACGCTGGGACCGGCGAGTGTCGGCACGGTGGTCGATGTCGCGGTACGCCGCGGCGGCGAGCCGGTCAGCTTCAAGGTCACGATCGGCGAGAGGCCGGCGGCGTGAGCGAGGACATCGCGCCCGAGATCGTGCTGGCTTTGGAGATCGACGATCCCGCCCTCGCCGATCGTCTGGCGGCCCTGCTCGGCAACATCGCCGGGCTTCGCCTCGCCGAACCCGGCGAGAAGGCCGCGGCGGCGATCGTCACCCGCGATCCCCGCATCATGCCTGAGGACATCGCGCTGACCCAGCGCGAGCTCGACGTGCTGGCGCTAATGGCGGAAGGTGGCTCCAACAAGATGATCGCGCGTCAGCTCGGCATTTCCGTCCACACCGTGAAATTCCATGTCGGCTCGCTGCTTGACAAGCTGGATGCCACCGGCCGCACCGATGCGGTGGCTCATGCGGCACGCCGCGGCGTGATCGAGCTCTAGGGCGGGTGCGGCGGGAAGCTGAGCTGGACCGTCAGGCCCGGCGCGTTGTCGTGCAGGGCAATCCCGGCGCCATGGAGGCGAGCGACCGCGGCGACCAGGCTTAAGCCAAGGCCGTTACCGGGGGTGTAGCGGCTCTGCTCGAGCCGGTAGAAGCGCTTGAACACGTGATCGCGCTGATCCGCCGGAATGCCCGGACCGTCGTCGACGATCGCGATCACTGCCCCCTCATTTGCACTGCGGCAGGTGACGGTCACCTGCCCGCCTTCACAGCCGTGCTTGATCGCGTTGTCGACGAGATTGGCGACGGCGTCGAACAGGAGGTCGCGATCGCCCGTGATCGCCACCTCGCGATCGCCGCCCAGGGTGAGCCGCGTCGCGACTTGTTCGGCGGCGGCATCGTAGAGCTCGACGACCTCGCCCGCGATTTCCGCGAGATTGAGCGTGCGAAACGCGCTGCGGCGGGCGCGGGTCTCGATCTCCGAGATGCGGGTGATGGAGGCGAACATGCCGAGCACGGCGTCGAGATCGGCGATGGTGTCGCCGATCAGCGCCGCGTCGGCCTCGCCGTTGCGAGGGGCGTGATAGGCCTTTTCCAGCCGGCCGCGCATGCGCGTCAGCGGCGTGCGCAGATCATGGGCGACGTTGTCGCTGACCTGCTTGACCTCGCCCATCAGTGTCTCGATGCGGTCGAGCATCTGGTTGAGGTTTTCGGCGACGCGGTCCCACTCGTCGTGACTGCCGCGCAAGGGAATGCGCTGGTCGAGGCCGGACATCATGATGGCCCGGCTGGTGGCGTTGATCTCCTCGATTCGCCCGACCGTGCGGCGCGTCACCAGCACCGCGGCGAGCCCCGCGAGCACCAGCATCAGCACGGCGACAGCGGCCATTGCGATCTCGATCATCGCGGTGAAGCCGCCGTGGTCGCCGGCATCGCCGACCCGGCTCTGCACATAGGCGATCGTGCCGAAATAGACATAGGTCATGATCGCCGCGACGATCAGCCCGAACGCGGCGATCGCGATCAGCGCCAGGCGGAAGGTCGAGGAGCGGAGCGTTTTAGCCAGGAGCACGGAGACAATATCCGATGCCGCGGATGGTGTGGATCAGCGGATAGGCCTGGGCATCATCGACCTTGCGGCGGACCCGCCCGACATAGACGTCGATGATGTTGGTGGAGGGATCGAAGTGCAGATCCCAGACATGCTGGAGCAGCATCGCACGCGAGACGACGCGGCCCTCGTTGCGGACGAGATATTCGAGCAGCTGGAATTCCCGCGGCAAGAGCGGAATCTTCCGGCCGCGGCGGTTCGCGCTGCGTGCGATCAGGTCGATGGCGAGATCACCGACCCGCAGGATCGTCTCCTTGGCAACGGTGTCGCTGCGCCGGCCGAGCGCCTCCAGCCGCGCCAGCAATTCGGTGAAGGAGAACGGCTTGACGAGATAATCGTCGCCGCCGGCGCGCAAGCCCCGCACGCGATCGTCGACTTCGCCGAGCGCGGAGATAATCAGAAACGGCGCGGCGATGCCGTCGTCGCGCAACTGGCGCATCACGGTGATGCCGTCGATGTCCGGCAGCATGCGGTCGATGGTGATCACGGCATAGTCGCGCGCGGCGCCGTGGCTGAGCGCTTCGCGCCCGGTGGCGGCGAGATCGACGTCGTAGCCAGAGATCGTCAGCTCCTCGACGAGCTGGCCTGCGGTTTCCGCGTCGTCCTCGACGACCAGAATGCGGCGGTGACCTCCGGTCATGACAAACTCTCCGCGACGATCGCCACCAGACTATCCCGTTCCGGGGCTGAGCGGAACCGCCCGATGACGATCGCGACAATGGTGCGGTATGGCGATGCTAGTACCAAGAGTCTCCGCACACATTGACCCATTGCCACCCATAGGGCGTCAAGCTCCTGCGCCAGCAGCCGTCATTGTAGCCGGCATAGTAATAGGGCGCGCCGAAGACGGCGAAACGACGGAAGTGACGGTGATGGAAGAAGGCGTGATGGCCGTGCCAGCCGGCACCGGCAAAGCGTGGGCCAATCGCGGCATGCGCGAAGCGCGGTCCACCGAAGCCTGGTCCGCCAACATGGGCAAAGCGCGCACCGCCCATGCCACCTACATGCATGCCGCCGAAGCCACCGGCGTGCATACCGCCACCGAAATGCCCACCACCGCCGAAATGTCCGCCGCCACCGAAGCCGCCATGTCCGCCACCGCCGAAACCACCACCGCCGTGACCGCCCCCACCACCGCCACGGGCAAGCACAGGCGAAGCGAGCGCCATCACAGCGGCGATCGACAGCGCCGTGAGGCCTTTGAGAATCCTATTGTCCATCGAAGCATCCTCCGTGCTGCGCGGCGATATTTCTACCGCGCGAGAAGGATCAGATGAGAGCAAGGGACTGGCACCTTCAACTTACAAACGCGCCAGATTCTGACGCGGAAGTTAGGGAGAGGACCGGCTCTCTCCTCGTCATTGCGAGGAGCACTTGCGACGAAGCAATCCAGACTGCCACCGTGGAGAGATTCTGGATTGCTTCGCTGCGCTCGCAATGACGATGCGGACAGATCTCGCCATATGTCGAGCGGCTCACCCTCTCGCAGAACAACGGAGAGAGAGTTTACGCCCGCTTGCCGCCGTTCTTCTCGGCCGCGCGGCGCAGGGCTTCGGCGAGCGCACCGCCGCCACCGGAAGATTCCTGCTTGCGCGGGGCCGCCGACGTCATGCGGGAGGGATTGCGCGAGCTGTTGTCGCGCTGCATGCCGGGCGCGTCCTTCTTGGCGCCGACCTCGTCGTCGAGCCGCAACGTCAGCGAGATGCGCTTGCGCGCGACCTCGAAGTCCAGCACCTTCACCTTGACGATGTCGCCGGGCTTCACCACCTCGCGCGGATCCTTGATGTAGGTCTTGGACATCGCCGAGATGTGCACGAGCCCGTCTTGGTGCACGCCGATGTCGACGAAGGCGCCGAAGGCGGCGACGTTGGTCACCGTGCCCTCGAGGATCATGCCCTTCTTGAGGTGCTTGATCTCCTCGACGCCATCCATGAACACCGCGGCCTTGAACGCCGGACGCGGATCGCGGCCGGGCTTCTCGAGCTCGCGCAGGATGTCGGTGACGGTCGGCAGACCAAACGTCTCGTCCACGAAGTCTTTCGGCTTCAGCGTGCGAACGATGTCGCTGCTGCCGATCAACGCCTTGATGTCGCTCTTGGTGGCGCTGAGAATCCGGCGCACCACCGGATAGGCTTCCGGATGCACGCCGGAGGCGTCGAGCGGGTCCTCACCGCCGAGGATGCGCAGGAAGCCCGCGCACTGCTCGAACGCCTTGGGACCGAGCCGGGGCACGTCCTTCAGCGCCTTGCGCGACTTGAACGGACCGTTGGCGTCGCGGTGTGCCACGATGCTCGAGGCAAGGCCGGAGCCGACGCCCGACACGCGCGCAAGCAGCGGAGCTGACGCGGTGTTGACGTCGACGCCGACGGCATTCACGCAGTCTTCGACCACGGCGTCGAGCGATTTGGCGAGCTTGGCCTGGCCGAGATCGTGCTGGTACTGGCCGACGCCAATCGCCTTGGGTTCGATCTTGACCAGCTCGGCGAGCGGATCCTGAAGCCGCCGCGCGATCGACACCGCACCGCGCAGGGTCACGTCGAGGCCCGGCAACTCCTCCGAGGCGAAAGCCGAGGCCGAATAGACCGACGCGCCGGCTTCCGACACCACGATCTTGGTCATCTTCAAGTCGGGCAGGCCCTTGACGAGGTCGGCCGCGAGCTTGTCGGTCTCGCGCGAGGCGGTGCCGTTGCCGATCGCGATCAGCTCGACGCGATGTTTCAGCGCGAGCTTGCCGAGGATCGCAAGCGCCTCGTTCCACTGCCGCTGTGGCTCGTGCGGGTAGATCACGGCGGTATCCACGACCTTGCCGGTCGCGTCGGTGACGGCGACCTTGACGCCGGTGCGGAAGCCGGGATCCAGGCCCATGGTGACGCGGGTGCCGGCGGGCGCCGCGAGCAGCAAGTCGCGCAAATTGGACGCGAACACGCGCACGGCCTCGGTCTCGGCCGCATTCCACAGCCGCATGCGCAGGTCGATGTTGAGATGCACCTGGATCTTGGTCCGCCAGGCCCAGCGCACGGTGTCGATCATCCAGCGGTCGCCGGCGCGCTTGAGGTCGGCGATGCCGAACCGCTTCATGATCTTCAGCTCGTAGACGCTCGGCACGCCCGGCGGCGATGCTTCGGTCTCGGCCTGAATCTGGAGATCGAGGATCTCTTCCTTTTCGCCGCGGAACATCGCGAGGATGCGGTGCGAGGGCAGCTTCGTCAGCGGCTCGGAGAACTCGAAATAGTCGGCGAACTTTTCGCCCTCGGTCTTCTTGCCGTCGCGCACCTTGGAGGCCATGCGCGCATTGGTCCACACCTCCTCGCGAAGCGCGCCGATCAGGTCGGCGTCTTCGTCGAAGCGCTCGACCAGGATGGCGCGGGCGCCGTCGAGTGCCGCAGCGGCATCGGCAACGCCCTTCTCGGCATTGACGAAGGCTTCGGCGACGACCTTCGGATCGTTGGTCGGCTCGGCCATCAGCTGATTGGCGAGCGGCTCCAAGCCGGCTTCCTTGGCGATCTCCGCCTTGGTGCGGCGCTTCGGCTTGAACGGCAGATAGATGTCTTCGAGGCGCGCCTTGCTGTCGGCGGCGAGAATGGAGGCTTCCAGCGCGGCATCGAGCTTGCCCTGCTCGCGGACCGATTCGAGGATGGCCTTGCGGCGGTCCTCGAGCTCGCGCAGGTAACCCAGGCGCTCCTCCAGCGTGCGCAATTGCGCGTCGTCGAGCGCACCGGTCGCTTCCTTGCGGTAGCGGGCGATGAAGGGAACCGTAGCGCCGCCGTCGAGCAGCGCCACTGTCGCTTCGACCTGCTCCGCCCGAACCCCAAGCTCCTGCGCAATTTTCTGGTTGATATTTGCCACGCGAGAATCCCTCTATCCAAGCACGCGTCGCGGAGGCGAACCACCGGCTGCGGGACGCCGCTTATGGACCAATCGGGGTTGATTCATCAAGGTGCGGCGGACGACCGTCGACAAGGGATTTTTTGTCGAAGCGATGCGATCTCGCCACAATCGTGGGAGCGACGCAGACGGCGCACATATTCCACCGTCGTCCTGGCGAAAGCCAGGACCCATACCGCGGAATCCATCGATTGTGGGCGGTATCAATACCGAACGACAAGTCTTCGCCAAATTCCCCCTGGGGTAATGGTCCTGGCGTTCGCCAGGACGACGATGGGGAGGCTTCGACACCTTGACAGCCGCCCCGGTTCAGCGGCTGTTTTCTTTGCCGGATTCCTGAACTCCATGTGAGGACTATCATGCGTACCACATCGGTCGGCGTCGTCAGGATCGCCACCAAGGGCCCCGGCGATGTCTCTGGGCTCATGAGCATGATCGGCTCCGGCGCGATCGATCCGACATCCATCCTGGCCATCCTCGGCAAGACCGAAGGCAATGGCGGCGTCAACGACTTTACCCGGGAATATGCCGTTGCCGCGCTGTGCACGGCGCTGGCGCCGCGGCTCGGCCTGTCGCCGCAGGAGGTCGAGCAGCGCATTGCTTTCGTGATGTCCGGCGGCACAGAGGGCGTGCTCAGCCCGCACATCACCGTGTTCACGCGCCGGGACGTCCAGCAGCGCCCGGCAGGCATCTCCGGCAAGCGTCTGAGCATCGGCATGGCGCATACGCGGGATTTTCTCCCTGAAGAGCTCGGCCGCTCCGCTCAGATCACGGCGACAGCCGACGCCGTGAAGGCCGCGATGGAGGACGCCGGCGTCGCCGATCCCGCCGACGTCCACTTCGTGCAGATCAAGTGCCCGCTGCTCACCAGCGATCGCGTCGAGGCGGCGAATGCGCGCGGCCACAAGACGGTGACGACCAGCGCCTACAGTTCGATGGCCTATTCGCGCGGCGCTTCCGCGCTCGGGGTTGCGGTCGCGCTCGGCGAGATCGCAACCGACATTCGCGACGAGGACGTGCTGCGACGCTACGATCTGTTCTCGAAGGTCGCCTCGACCTCGTCCGGAATCGAGCTGATGCACAACGTGGTCATCGTGCTCGGCAATGCGATGTCGTCGACGAGCGAATTCGAGATCGGGCATGCCGTAATGAGCGATGCGATCGACGCCGCCGCGGTACTTGCGGCGCTGGAGAGCGTTGGGCTCCGTGCCGCGCCGCAAACGACGAGCGGCCGCGAGCTCGTCAACATCTTCGCAAAAGCCGAGGCCTCCCCTGATGGCAGCGTGCGCGGCTTCCGCCACACTATGCTGGAGGATACCGATATCAGCTCGACACGCCACGCCCGGGCTGCCGTTGGCGGCCTGATTGCCGGCCTCGCCGGCACCGGTGCGGTCTACGTCTCCGGCGGCGCCGAGCACCAGGGTCCCGCCGGCGGCGGGCCGGTCGCGGTGATCGCAAAGCTCTCGAATTGATGCGTGCGCATGCAATGCGGGCTTACCTCTCCATCCGGCGCAACCCTGCCCTTCGCGCCGCCTCAGTTGATTAAAGTGTTCCTGTGCGAAACTAAGGTGGCGCCGCACGAAGAGGTTTGGATCGCATGACTTTCCCGATGAGCTGGAACGAATGGGCGCAGCACGATGGCGTGGGGCTGGCCGCGCGCGTCCGCAAGGGCGAGCTCACGGCAAAGGAGTTGGCGCGCCAGGCCGCTGCGGGCGTGGCCAAGGTCAATCCGTCACTGTCGGGCGTGGTCGAGCTATTCGATGACGTGATCGCCGATCCGGCCAAGGACGGCGCCAATCTCGCCGGCCCGTTCGCAGGCCTGCCCTTCCTGATGAAGGACCTCGGCCCGACCATGAAGGGCCGGCTCCAGGAGATGGGCTCGCTGCTGATGCGCGGCAATCGCGCCAGCGCCGACACGTTCCTGACCGGCAAATTCCGCCAGGCCGGACTGAACCTGATCGGTCGCACCACCACGCCGGAATTCGGCGTATGCAGCTCGGCCGACAATCCCGCCGTCTATGTCACGCGCAATCCCTGGGATACCGACTACACCACCTGCGGCTCGTCGGCCGGCAGCGCCGCAATGGTCGCGGCCGGCGTGGTGCCGATCGCACATGCGACCGACGGCGGCGGCTCGATCCGCATTCCCGCCGGGGTCAACGGCAATATCGGCCTGAAAGTCTCGCGCGGCGTGTTCTCGCTCGCACCGCACATGTCCGATCTCACCGGCCTCGTCTCGATCCAGGGCTGCCAGTCGCGCTCGGTGCGCGACACCGCCGCCTTCGTCGATCATGCAAGGGGAGCGGCGCCGGGCGAGTTCATGCCGTTCTGGACCACGGCGCAACCATACTCCGAGATGATCAAACGCGATCCGTCAAAACTTCGCATCGCGCTGTCGCACACCTGGGGCGACTACACCGCGACGCCAGAGATCGCGGCCGAGCTGGCGAAGGCCGGCCGCTTCCTCGAAGGGCTGGGCCATCACGTCGACTACGCCCTGCCCGAGCTCGACTTCCGCGCCGCGTTCGAGGCGCAGACCACCTGCTACATCTCGAATTTTGCCGTGGTGATCTCCAACATGCTCGCCGCGCGCGGGCTGGAACGGCCCCCGGAAGACCTCATCGAGCCCATGAACATCCGGATCTGGGAAGCCGGCCGGCACACGAGCTTCGCCGAGCGGGCGAAGATGCAAGGCGTGTTCAACACGACCTCACGCGCCTTCGGCGCCTTCTTCGAGCAGTGGGACGTAATCCTGACGCCGATCACCGCGCTGCCGACGCCGAAGGTCGGCACCCGGGAATATCTCACCATCTCCGACAATCCCGACGTGCTCGACTGGTTCGGCAATCTCTGGCGCTTCTTCGCCTTCACGCCGCTCGCCAATCTCTGCGGCATGCCGGCGATCTCGATGCCGATGGCGACGCAGGACCACGGCCTGCCGCTCGGCATCCAGGCGATTGCGAAGCAGGCCAATGACGGCCTCCTGCTGCAACTCGCCGCCCAGATCGAGCGCGCACTCGACGGCAAGTGGAACGACGGCAGGAAGCCGAAGGTGCATGTGAGCTGAGGCGGAGCTATTCGCCTTGGAAGCGTTCACGTCCCAGCGGCCATCCTTCGAGACGCCCGCGTTGCGGGCTCCTCAGGATGAGGTCTGATTTCGCGGCGAGATCTTTGACCCTCATGGTGAGGAGCGCCGCCTTGCGGCGCGTCTCGAACCATGAAGGCCCGAGCGATCCGCCGCTTGCCTCAGTTCTTCACCGAGGGAATTTCCTCTGGCCGGGGCTGCTGCTGGCCCTGCTGGTACATTGCCAGCGCCTTTTCCAGCGCTTCGCGCAGCGCCAGCGCCGCGGCCACGCTGCAGCGCAGATGCGCGGTCTGGACCACGTCGACCCTGACGGCGGCGCCGACCGGCATCAACAGGTTCGCCGCAAGCTCGATCTGGATCGCGCCGTTGTGGTGGCCGAAGCAGGACGCACCGTCGAAATAGATGATCGGTGCCCGCTCCGAGCTCGAGGCCGAAATGATGACGGGCCCCTGGCTGGTGGCGGGCATTTCGGGATCGGCCATGGGCACTCCTTGCGCTAGTCGAACGAACGAGGCGCCCACCATCGTTGCTTCGGCCCGCCCTGTCGAGGCCAAACCGCCCCCGGCACGCCTGCCGTGGGACGCGCATCCGGGGTTTTGCGCCGCGCCCGCCACTGGTCTAGAACGTCCTCATGTCCAGCTCACCGACCACACTTTCGTTCGAGGACCTCGCCGAGGCGATCAAGGATCGCCGCTCCGATTACGGCCAGATCAGCGGGCTCCAACTCGACCGCTTCGCCCCTCGCGAGGCCTGGTCCAGCCTGCCGTACCGGCCCGTGTTCGTCGGCGACACCGAGACCGGCGTCCTGCATGGCGGGGTCGTCACCGCGATGCTGGACGAAAGCTGCGGCATGGCGGTGCAACTCGCGCTCGACGGCACAAGTGCAATCGCAACCCTCGACTTGCGTATCGACTATCAGAAGCCGGCAACGCCGGGGCTCGACATCAAGGCGCATTCGGTCTGCTACCGCACCACGCGTTCGATCGCCTTCGTGCGCTCCACTGCCTATCAGGAGTCCGAGGACGATCCGGTCGCGACCGCGACCGCCTGCTTCATGATCGGCGCCAACCGCACCAACATGCTCGCGGATCGCAGGATGGACTCGCGCAACATCCCGACGCTGGAGGCGCCGGACGATCCGGAAGGCCCGTTCGCCAACAGCCCGTTCGCGCGCTGCCTCGGCATCCGTGTCAACGACGACGACACGCTGACGATGCCGTTCTCGCCCAAGATTATCGGCAACCCGATCCTGCCCGCGATTCATGGCGGCATGACCGGCGCCTTCCTCGAGACCGCCGCGATCTTCGGAGTTGCGCGCGAGCTCGGCGTCGCTGCACTGCCCAAGCCGATCGGACTCACCGTCAACTATCTGCGCTCGGGCCGCGCGCTCGACACGTTCGCCAACGTCTCGATCGTGAAGCAGGGCCGGCGCATTGTCGCCTTCGAAGCGAGGGCCTGGCAGGACGATGCGAACAAGCCGATCGCCACCGCCTTCGGCCATTTCATGCTGCGGCCGACGCCCGGAAACGACGAGGAATAGGCGCATTTTCCCTTGACGGCCAAGGTCTGGGCCACAACGATAGCATGTTCCCGCGAGAGGTATTGGGTTGCGGCATCCGCTCGACATCATCGCCATGTTCGCCGCGCTCTGGCTGCTGGCAGCGATGGTGCTCGACGCGCTGACGCCGAAGGAACTGACGACGGTGATGATCGGCATCGCCATCGGACCCGCCGTCGTCATCACCGCCGTGTTCTACTATCTGCGCTGCCCGCGCACCGATTTCGCGGTGATGTTCGCGGCGCTCTGGCTGATCTCCGACATCGCCATCGCGTTCATCTCGCCGACGCAGCTGCCGCACTTCCTGATTGCGCTCGGCTTCGTGCCGGCGCTGCTGATCGGCATCGTGCTGCACTGGCAACGCTTCCAGCGCCGCCATGAGCGGCTGCCGGTGCCGTCGGTCAAGCGCGGTTAGCGCGATAGCAGATTGGTCTTGGCGAGATCGATGACCTCGTCGCCACGACCGCTCATCACGGCGCGCAAGACCCAGAGGCTGAAACCCTTGACCTGCTCCGCCGTGATGGTCGGCGGCATCGACAGCTCCTGCTTCGCGGTAACGACGTCGAGCAGCGCCGGCCCGTTGTGGGCCAGCACCTCCTTCATGGCGCCCGGGAGTTCGCCGGGATCCTCGACACGCCTTGCAAAGATGCCCATGGCGCGCGCCATCGCCGCGAAGTCCGGATTCTCCAGATCGACATTGGTGTCGACGAAGCCGGCCGCCTTCATCTCCAATGCGACGAAGCCGAGCACGCCGTTGTTGAAGATGACCACCTTCACCGGCAGCTTCATCTGCGTCAGCGTGATCAGATCGCCCATCAGCATGGTGAAGCCGCCGTCGCCCGAGAGCGAGATCACCTGGCGGCCGGGCTGCGCGGCCTGCGCGCCGATCGCCTGCGGCATGGCGTTGGCCATCGAGCCGTGCACGAACGAGCCGATCAGCCGGCGGCGGCCGTTCATGTCGAGATAGCGCGCGGCCCACACCGTCGGCGTACCGACATCGGCGGTGAACACCGCATCATCGCTCGCATGGTCGCTGATGACCTTTGCGAGATATTGGGGATGGATCGGCTTGGCTCCGGGCGTGCCCTTTGCGAGCGAGTCCAGCCCCTCGCGTGCCTTCTTGTAGTGCGCGATCGCATCGTCGAGATGCTTGTGCTGCGTCTTGGCCTTGAGCAGCGGCAGCAGCGCCTCGATGGTGAGCTTGACGTCGCCGACCAGGCCGAGATCGATCTTGCAGCGGCGCCCGAGATTTTCCGGACGGATGTCGATCTGCGCGATCTTCGCATCGGTCGGGAAGAACTGCTTGTAGGGAAAATCAGTGCCGAGCATCACGAGCGCGTCGCAGGCGTGCATGGCGGCATAGCCCGAGGAGAAGCCGATGAAGCCGGTCATGCCCACGTCGTAGGGATTGTCGTATTCGACATGCTCCTTGCCGCCGAGCGCATGCACGATCGGGCTCTTGAGCGCTTCGGCCAGCTGCATCAACGGCGCATGCGCGCCGGCGCAGCCGCGACCGCAGAACAAGGTGATGCGCTCGGCGCCGTTGAGGAGGTCCGCGAGCGCTTTCAGCTCATCGGCTTGCGGCACGATTTTCGGGGCAGCAATCGCAAGCCCGCGTGTCGTGGAGAGCGCGCGCTTGGGCGGGCTGCGAAAGGCAACATCGCCGGGCATCGCGATCACGGCGACTCCGCGCAGGCCCACGGCCGCGCGGATGGCGTTCTCCAGCACGTAAGGAAGCTGGCTCGGGTCCGACACCAGCTCGCAATAATGGCTACATTCGCGGAACAGGTTTTGCGGATGGGTTTCCTGGAAATAGCCGCCGCCGATCTCGGCCGACGGAATCTGCGCCGCGATCGCCAGCACGGGAACACGGCTGCGGTGCGCATCGAAGAGGCCGTTGATCAGATGCAGATTGCCCGGGCCGCAGGAGCCCGCGCACACTGCGAGGCTGCCGGTCATCTCGGCCTCGCCGGCGGCTGCGAAGGCCGCAACCTCCTCGTGCCGGACATGGATCCATTCGATGGTGCCGCGGCGGCGCAGCGCCTCCGTAAAAGCGTTCAGGCTGTCGCCGACGATGCCGTAGATGCGCTTGACACCTGCCTGCTCGAGCGTTGCCACGAACAGATCGGCCACGTTGTTGATCGCCATGTCGGTCTCCAGATGTCGCTGATCCAGCAAGATAGAATAACGCGCGACCGTGACGGCATCACGGCTTGTTTATTGCTGCTTCAGTCTTTCGCAATCGCCCGATCGTAGGCCGCGATCGTCAATTTTGCGCGAGCGGCAACGTCCGTTGCCGTCATGCCGGGCTTGTAGAGGCTGGAGCCCAGCCCGAACGCCGTCACGCCACCCTTGATATACTCCGCAAAGTTCTGGTCGGAGACGCCGCCGACGGCGGCGATCATCACGCCGGCAGGCAGCACGGCACGGATCGCGGCAATGCCGGGTGCGCCGAGCACGCTTGCCGGAAAGAATTTCAAGCCTGACGCGCCAGAGCGCGCGGCAAGCAGCGCCTCGGTCGGCGAAAACACGCCCGGCAACGTGACCATGGCGTATTGGTGCGCACGCGTGAGCACCTGTGTATCCACATTCGGCGAGACCATCAGCTTGCCGCCGACATCGTTGAGCCGATCGACATCCGCCGTGGTCAGCACCGTGCCGGCGCCGATCAGCACGTCCGCCGGCGCCTGTTTCACGGCTGTTGCGATGGAGCGGAACGGGTCCGGCGAGTTCAGCGGAATCTCGATCGCGGTCATGCCGGCTTCGATCAGCACGCCGACGATGGCCTGTGTTTCCTCGGGCTTCACGCCGCGCAGGATCGCGACAAGTGGTCGCTTCATCGCCGGAAAGGGAACGCTCATCTCGACAGTCCTCTCATTTCGTCCAGATCGCGGCAGCCGCCATCGACAGACCGCGGCGGACGGCTTCATCGGCGTCGACCGGCTTAACGGTGACCGACAGTGCGTCGAAAGCCAGCCTGTACAGCATCGCGAGCCGCCCCGAGGCAATCAGCGCGATTCCCGTCTCCGGCATCGCGCCGGAGAGCCCTGCCGCCAGCTCGACGCCGATCAACGTGCCCGACAGCGTTTCGCGCGCGGCGGCCGGTGTGCCCCCGAACAGGAGCTGACGCGACCGCGCGCCGAACAGGAAATTGGCGGCGAAGGCCGGTGCTTCGTACGCGGCCTTCACCGCAGCCTGGAAGCTCGCGACATCCTCGGTATCTTCGGCGCCGGCGACCGCAAGCGACAAAATCGTCTCGCGCGACACGACGCTGAAGAGCTCGCCGGTCATGAACGTCGAAAAGCGCTCGACGGTGCCGTCCTTGACTCGCACCCATTTTGAGTGCGTGCCGGGCATGCAGACCAGCGCTTCACCTGCGGCATCGAGACCGAGCGCGCCGAGCAGCTGCGTCTCCTCGCCGCGCATCACGTCCGGCGTTCTTGGATCGCGCTGCGCGATACCCGGCAGGATGCGAATGTCGCGCGCCTCGCCGGGCACGCGCGCGGCCTGCTTCGGAACGGCCGAGAGCGGCGCCGGCGTATCGACATAACCGGCCTCGACCCAGCCGGTACGCGCACCCGCCATGCCACAGACGAGGACAGGCAGATGATCGGGAGCCTCGACTGCCGCGAGATGCGATTGCAGCACGGCGGCAAAGCCGGCCTTCGCGGCGGCCACCATACCTTCGTCGCTGCGGCGCTCGGCCAGCACCTCGCCGGCGCGGTCGATCAGCCAGAGCCGGAAGCTGCTGGTGCCCCAGTCCACCGCGACATAGGCAGGTTCGGTCATCTCGATGCGCATCCTCGTCTCACCGCCAAGACGCCGTCTCGCGACAATGAGACGAGGCCCCGCAAATCCGCCCCGGGATATCGGCTATTGTTGCCCCAAACCAGCCTTTTCTCGCAGGTCTGAGGCACCATTCGCGCCGGCACACCGCTTGCGAAGAGGTGGCACACCACTTGCTGAAGCGTTCCCGCTCACGTCCGTGAACCGCGCAACAAGACGCGTCAACATCAGATGAGGAAACCCATGGAGATCGGTTATTTCACGATGCCTTCGCATCCGCCGGAGTGCGGCCTGAAGGAAGGGAACGACTGGGACCTGCAGGTCATGCGCTGGCTCGACGAGCTTGGCTATCAGGAGGCCTGGGTCGGCGAGCACCACACCGCGCCCTGGGAACCCAATCCCACGCCGGACCTTCTGATCGCACAGGCGCTGATGCAGACCAAGAACATCCGCATCGGACCGGGCGGCTTCCTGCTGCCCTATCACCACCCGGCCGAACTCGCCAACCGTGTCGCCATGCTCGATCATCTCTCCGGAGGTCGGCTCAATTTCGGCGTCGCGGCGAGCGGCCTGCCGAGCGACTGGGCCATGTTCAACGTCGACGGCATGAGCGGTCAGAACCGCGACATGACGCGCGAGGCGCTGGAGATCATTCTGAAGATGTGGAGCGATCCCGCGCCCTGGACCTACAAGGGCAAATTCTGGACGGTGACCAAGCCGGACACGATGTTCGACTTCCTGAAACCCCACATCAAGCCGTTGCAGACGCCGCATCCGCCGATCGGCGTCGCCGGGCTCTCGAAGAACTCGGACACGTTGAAGCTCGCCGGCGAGCGCGGCTTCATTCCGATGAGCCTCAACCTGAACCCGGCATATGTCGGCAGTCATTGGGATTCGGTCGTAGCCGGTGCCGCCAAGACCGGACGCAAGCCGAACCGCGCGGACTGGCGGCTGGTGCGCGAGGTGTTCGTCGCCGATACCGACGAGGAAGCGTGGAGGCTCTCAACCGGCGACATGATGGGTCGGATGATGGGCGAGTACTTCCTGCCGCTGCTCGGCCATTTCGGCTTCAAGGACTATCTGAAGCACGCGCCCGACGTGCCCGATAGCGACGTCACCGTCGAATATTGCGCCAAGCGGAACTGGATCGTCGGCTCGCCCGCGACCGTCGCCGAGAAAATCGAGAAGATCTACGAGGAGGTCGGCGGCTTCGGCGTGCTGCTGGTGTTCGGCTTCGACTACAAGCACAAGGCTGAAGCCTGGCATCACTCGCTGTCGCTGCTGAGGAACGAGGTGATGCCGCGCCTGAAGCATCTCGGCTCCGCGCAGAAGGCGGCTTGACCCGACGCGGGTGCGGCGCGATCGTGCCGCACCCGTTCTTTCTGGAGACCATCGCGTGAGCGTGGACGCAAAGGATTTCAAGCAGGCGATGCGCCAGTGCGCCGGCGCCGTCGCGCTGGTGACCGTGGGGGCCGAGCACGGCAAGCGCACGGGGCTAACGGTGACCTCGGCCTGCTCACTGTCGGACTCACCGCCCTCCCTGATCGTCTGCGTCAACCGCAACGCCAGCGCGCATGCGCGCATCCGCGAGGAAGGCGCTTTCGCGATCAACTTCCTGCACGAGGATCATGCGCTGCTCGCCCTCACCTTCAGCGGCCAGAAGGGCGTCAATGGCGACGACCGTTTTGCGTTCGGGGAATGGACGCGCGGGGTAACCGGCGCGCCGGTGCTGAGCGATGCGGTCGCCGCGTTCGACTGCGTGCTAGCGCAGGAATTCGAGACGACGACGCATTCGATCTTCGTCGGCGAGGTGCGCGGCGCATCGCATTCCGACGGCGCGGCGCCGCTCGTGTATCTACGCAGCAGCTTCCACGTCCCTCACGAAATCCGTGGCACCGTCACGGTCGGCGACCTCGATTCCCGGCATCTGAGCTGGAGCGATTTTTCGTAAGGCAGCGGCGCCAAGCGCGCCGCCATTCCCTTCTCCCCTTGTGGGAGAAGGTGGCGCGAAGCGCCGGATGAGGGGTATTTCTCCGCGGATTCAGAAGGGAGAGAATCAGGTGCGGAGAGAACCCCTCACCCGTCTGACCGCTATCGCGGCGAGCCACCCTCTCCCGCAAGGGAAGACGGCAGAAAGAAAGCGCTACTGCGCCGTCTCGATCTTCATCGCTTTGATCTTGCGATAGAGCGTGGCGCGGCTCAGCTTCAACGCGCGCGCCGCTTCAGTCACACGACCGCCGTGCTTGCGTAAGGCCTCCACGATCGCGGCGCGCTCCGCCGCTGCCAGATCCGGCTCCGTCGCCCTTCCACCAAACGGCGGCAGATCCAAATCAGCGTCGGTGATGACGCCGTCCTCCGCCGTGCAGCCGGCGAGCCGCAGCACATGCCGGAGCTGGCGCATGTTGCCGGGATAGGGATAGGCCGCGAGCCGCGCCCAGGCCTCGTCCGAGAATGAGCAGTTCGGCGCTTCCTCGCGCGCGATTTGGCGGATGACGTCGTCGCGGTCGGCGCGCTCGCGCAAGGCCGGCAGCCGCACCTCCATGCCACGCAGACGGAAATAAAGATCGGTGCGGAAGGCGCCCTCCTCAGCCATGCGGGCGAGATCGCGATGAGTGGCGCTGATCAGGCGAATGTCGACCGGCACGGGCTTCAGCGCGCCGAGCGGCCAGACTTCGCGGTTCTCCAGCACGCGCAACAGCCGCGTCTGCAGCGCGATCGGCATGTCGCCTATCTCGTCGAGGAACAGCGTCCCGCCGTCGGCCTGCACGATCAGGCCCTTCGATCCGTCGCGACGCGCGCCGGTAAAGGCGCCGGCCTCGTAACCGAACAGCTCGGCATCGATCAGGCTTTCCGGCATCGCCGCGCAGTTCAGCGCGACATAGTTGTGACGCGCACGATTGCCGGCTGCGTGAATGGCACGCGCGAACACATCCTTGCCGACGCCGGTCTCGCCATGCAGCAGCACCGGCAGATTGTGATCGCCGATGCTCTTAAGTCGCTTCACGCTCCTGATCAGGCCGGGGTCGCGGCCGGCGAGCCGCTGCAGCGCATCGAAGCGATCGACGGGTGCATCGCGGCGCAGCGCGAGCGGACGGGTCGAGGCCCTCGCCCGCAGCGGCGGCGCGACATGGCCATGCCCCAGCGGACTGCCATCGGCCCGGCGCAGCTCGACGAGATCGTCTGCGTCCCGCGCGGCGGGATGGTCGAACTTGATGTAGCGCGACAGATCGATGCCGGATGCGATCAAGCCGTCGGTGAGACCCAGCAGTGCGCGCGCCGAACGGCAGGCGCCGACGATGCGGCGATCGTCGTCATAGGCGAGCAGGCCGCTGCCGCCGTCACCCGGCACCGTCGCGATCCAGGCGTTGCGGAAATGACCGCGGAAGATCGCACCCTCCATGCGCCGCGTCGCCTCCATCGTCACCGCAAGCGCGAGCTGATGCGCGGTGCGTTCGAGGTCCTCGCGGCAGGAGGTGATGTTCACGGCGCCGGCGAGCCGTCCGGCCTGGTCGAACAGCGGCGTCACCGCGCAGGAGAACATGTGCCACTGCGCGCGAAAATGCTCGTCGCGATGCACCAGGATCGGCTTCTGCTCGGCGAGCGCGGTGCCGAGCCCGTTGGTGCCTTCGAAGGCCTCGGAAAAATTCGAGCCGGTGTAGATCTTCCAGTCCATGAACAGTCTTGCGTCGGCTTCGCCGGGCAGGCGGCTGAACAGCATGGTTGCGTTCACGTCTGCCAGATTGACGCAATAGCCGGCATCGCGCAGCACCCGGGCGAGATCGTCGAGCTCCGGCGTTACGAGCCGGATCGTCTCTTCCATCGGTTCGGCGACGTGACGGATCTCGGCTTCGGTGAGCGTCTGCGGCGGCCCCTGACGGGCGGGATCGAGCTTGTGGCTGACCAGGCAGCGCCGCCACGAATTGGCAATGCGCGAAGACGCATCGACGTCGGCCACATGATTGGCGACGGACAAGACACGGGCGACATGGTTCGAGGCCGAAAGGCTGGCCATCGCGGACGTCTCCACCCTGTATTATTGTGCAAAGTCTGGCACCGCAGGCGGGGATGTCAATCGGGAACCGGGAACGCGGCGACCGCAATCAGAATTGCTGCACCGCCCTCACCACGTATCGATGCACGGCCGCTTCTTCCCAGTCCGCGCCATCGGCTTCGGCACCGACCGTAGGCCCGCCATGATCCATCGCCGCGTCTCAGCGGGATCAATGACATTGTCGATCTCGAACACCGAGGCGATCGAGACCGCCTTGCCGTTGGCATAGAGCTCGGCGACCTTGTTGCGATAATAAGTCTCGCGCTCGACGGGGTCGGCGATCGCCTCCATTTCCTTGCGGAAGCCGAGGCGGACGTAACCCTCCAGGCCCATGCCGCCGAACTCGCCGGTCGGCCAGGCCGCGGTGAAGAATGAGGCGTGGAAGCCGCCGCCGATCATCGACTGCGCCCCGAGCCCATAGCCCTTGCGCAGCACGATGCCGAACAGCGGCACTGTGAGGCTCGCCCCAGTCACGAACATGCGCGAGACGTGGCGCACGATCGCCGTCTTCTCGGCTTCCGGGCCGACCATGAAGCCGGGCGTGTCGCACAGCGAGACGATCGGCAGATCGAAGGCGTCGCAGAGCTGGAGGAAGCGCGCGGCCTTGTCGCCGGCATCGGCGTCGATCGCGCCGCCGAGATGGCGCGGATTGTTGGCGATCAGGCCGAATGGCCTGCCCTCGATGCGGATCAACGCGGTGATCATGCCGACGCCGTAGTCGCGGCGCAGCTCCAGCACGGAATCCTTGTCTGCGACGAGGTCGATCACGCTGCGGATATCGTAGACGCGCAGGCGGTTCTCGGGAATCGCGCGGCGCAGCAGGCGCTGGTCGGCGGCCTGCCACTCCGTCACCGCGCCCTGGAAATAGGACAGGTATTTTTGCGCAACGGATGTTGCCTCCTCCTCGTCCTCGACGAGGATGTCGATGACGCCGTTCGGCGACTGGAACGTAACAGGACCGACCTCGGCCGGGTGATAGACGCCGAGGCCGCCGCCCTCGATCATGGCGGGGCCGCCCATGCCGATCGAGGCGTTTTTGGTGGCGATGATGACATCGCAGCAGCCGAGCATCGCGGCATTGCCGGCGAAGCAATAGCCGGAGACGATGCCGATGACCGGTACGAGACCCGAGAGTCTTGCGAACTGCACGAAGGACGGGCCATCGAGCCCGGTCATGCCGAGCCGGTCGGTATCGCCGGGTCGGCCGCCGCCGCCTTCGGCATAAAACACCAGCGGCACGCGCCAATCTTCCGCGAGCGTCAGCATCCGGTCGATCTTCTTGTGGTTCATGTGGCCCTGCGTGCCCGCCAGCACGGTGTAGTCGTAGGCCACGACGATGCAGCGGCCGCCCTCGGGGCCGAATCTCTCGGCGTTGACGGTCGCGACGCCCATGACGAGGCCGTCGGCCGGCGTGTTCTTGACGAGATCGTCGAGTTTGCGCCGGCGCCGCTGCGCCGCGATCGCAAGGCTGCCGTATTCCATGAACGAGCCGTCGTCGACGAGCTGCGCGACATTCTCGCGCGCGGTGCGCTGATTGGTGTTGCGGCGGCGCTCGACCGAGGCAGGGCGATTTTCGTCGAGCGTGTTGGCCTGGCGCGCGATCAGTTCGGCGAGATCGGGACGGATGTGGTCGAGATCGATATCGGTTTCCGTTGCCGACGCATCGGCTGCAACGTCGAGCGGCTCCAGATACATGATCGGCTCGCCATGCATCAGCGTGACACCGTCACCGGCGACGAGCCTCATGACGCGGCCGCCTTGCTCGGCCATGACGAGATGCTCCATTTTCATGGACTCCATCACGGCGAGCTGCTGGCCCGGGCGCACGACCTCGCCTTCCTTCACCTGAATGGTGACGATGGTCCCTTGCAGGGGCGCCGCGACCATCAGCGTGCCTTCAGGCACGATCTGTGCCGTATGCGCTTCGGTGAAGGGGCCGCCGCTTCGCTCCGTCGCCGCAAAATAAAGTGGTTTGGCCGCGCCGTCCGCGGCTTCGACGAGCTTGCCGATGTTGCGATCGATGAAGTCCGTCGCGATGCGGTTGCTCCTGAAATCGGGATGCGCCAGCACGGCCTGGAGAAAGGCGATGTTGGTGACGACGCCGTCGATCCGAAACTCGCGCAAGGCGCGCGAGGCCTTGGCCACGACGTCGTGCCAGGCTTCACCGGGCGTATGCACGATGACCTTTGCCAGCAGCGAGTCGAAGGCGGCGCTGGTCTTGTAGCCGGCATAACCGAAACTATCGACGCGGACGCCGGGGCCCGACGGCGGCTCGAACACGGCAAGCACGCCGCCAGTCGGGTGCGTCGCCCCTAGCTCGTCCAGCGTCTCCATGTTGATGCGGAGCTGCATGGCGTAGCCACGCGGTTTCGGGATCGAGCCTTGCGCCATGCCGAGCGAGGCAAGCGAGGCGCCGGCAGCGACCGCGAGCTGGGCGCGGACGAGATCGAGGCCGAGCACCTCTTCCGTCACGGTGTGCTCGACCTGAAGCCGCGGGTTGGCCTCGATGAAGGCAAAGCTGTCTTCGGCCGTGCCGTCGACCAGGAACTCGAACGTGCCGAGATTGTCGTAAGACGCGGCCACGGCGAGTTGTTTGGCCGCCTCAATGATCCGGCCACGCAAGCCGTCGCTGAGCGACGGGCTCGGCGCCACCTCGATCAGCTTCTGGTGCCGGCGCTGAATGGTGCATTCGCGTTCCCAGAGGTGGGAGATCGCGCCGTGGCGGTCGCCGATGATCTGCACCTCGATATGGCGCGCCTGCCGGATCAACCGCTCGGCATAGACGCCGTCGAAGCCGAACGCGGCCTTGGCCTCGGACTGGCAGCGCGCGTAAGCCTCCGCGAGATCGGCAGCGCGCTCGACCACGCGCATGCCGCGCCCGCCGCCGCCGGCCATCGCCTTTATCACGATCGCCGCGTTGCTGCCGAGCGAGGTGAAGAACGCCGTGATGTCCTCCAGCGCGGACGGCCCGCTGGTGCCAGCGATGATCGGCACGCCGCAGCGCTTTGCCAGTTGCCGTGCCGCCACCTTGTCGCCGAACAGTTCGAGCGCCGTCACCTTTGGCCCGACGAAGGTGATGCCTGCATCAGCGCAGGCTTTCGCGAACGCCGCGTTCTCGCTGAGAAAGCCATAGCCGGGATGTACGGCGTCGCAGCCGGACGCCATTGCCGCCTTCACCACGGCCTCGATGTCGAGATAGGCCCGCGCGCCGCGGCCTGGGATCTCCGCCGCCTCATCAGCAACCCGCACATGCAGCGACTGCGCGTCGTCCGCGGGGTGGATCGCGACCGTCGCGAGGCCGGAATCGGCTGCGGCGCGCGCGATGCGGATGGCGATCTCGCCGCGATTGGCGATCAGGAGCTTCTTGAACGACATGCAGCGTCTCCATGCCTGCGTGCCCAGGCGCGGGTCGGCAGGTCCCATGGTTCTGCTTCGTCACTTTAACCGAGGCCGTCAAGGGCAAGAACGCCGGTCGCGACGACCGGTCCCGCGGGCCGGAATTTCAGTCCGTCGCGCGCGCGGTGATGAGGCGAATAATCCGCGCCACGGCAGACGGGATCGGCGCGATGACCGGCACGGTGAACATCGGCTGGAGCTCGCGCGCGGCTTCGCCCAGCGGCCCGCCACCGATGATGACCGCCTCCGCGCCATCCTGCGCGATGCAGGCCTCGACCGCGCCGGCGAGCGCCGCGCGCAATCGCGCCGGATCGCGCATCAACTCCTGCGGATCACCCTCCGCGAAGCGGGTGCCGGTGTAACGCGATCGCAATCCCAGCGCTTCCGGCAAGGCGTCGATCTTCGCTTCCAACAGCGGCGTCGTGGTCGCCACGCCGAAGCGGCGGCCGTTCTCGGCGGCTGCCAACATCGAGGACTCACCGATGCCGACCGCAGGCAGTTTTATCGTGGCCTTGATCCCGGCCAATCCAGGATCGCCGAACGCCGCGACGATGATACCGTCGCACGCATGTTCATGGGACTGCGCGATTTCCAGAACTTCGACGGAGGCTGCATCCAGCGCATCCGACGTCACGATCATCTGCGGGGCGCGCGTTGCGGTCGCGCCGTCGATGTCGAAGCCGTCCACGGCCGCCGACCTCGCGATGGCGACCATCATCGTTGTGGTGGCCACAGAACTGTTCGGATTGATCAGAAGGATGCGTGCGCGCCGATCGGAATTCTGGCTCATCCCCTGCTATACTAGGCCGCCCGCACCCCCGCAACGAAAGCGCTGACTTCGTTTTCCAGCGATTGCAGCTTCTGCGACAGCCGGCCGCTCGATTGCAGCACGAGGCCGGCGGCCTGGCCGGTCTCCGCCGTCGCGTCCGTCACACCCGAGATGTTCTGCGAAACCTGGTCGGTGCCGGAGGCGGCCTCCCGTACGCTGTGGGCGATCGCCGCGGTCGCGGCGCCCTGCTCCTCGACGGCTGCGGCGATCGACGAGGAGATCTCGTTGACCTCCATGATGGTGGCGCGGATGCTCTCGATGTTCCCGACCACCTGGTTGGTCTCGGCCTGGATCGCCGATATCTGCGCGCCGATCTCGTCGGTCGCCTTCGCGGTCTGGCTCGCCAGCGACTTCACTTCGCTCGCCACCACCGCAAAGCCCTTGCCCGCTTCGCCTGCGCGCGCCGCCTCGATGGTGGCGTTGAGCGCGAGCAGATTGGTCTGCGAGGCGATCTGGTTGATGAGATCGATGACCTCGCCGATCTTGTGCGCGGCGGCGGCGAGCCCCTGCACGGTGTCGTTGGTGCGCTGACCGTCGGCGGCGGCCTTGTCGGCCACGGTTGCAGCCTGCGCGACGCGCTGGCTGATCTCGGTGATCGAGGACGACAGCTGCCCGGCGGCGGAGGCCACCGTCTGCACGTTGCTCGAAGCCTGCTGGCAGGCGGTGGCGACAAGGCTCGCACGGTCGGTCGCCTTGTTGGCGGTCTCGGACATGCCCTGCGCGGCCTGCTGCATCGCCCGCGCCTCGTTGAAGACGTCGCGGACGACGGCCTGAACGTTCGCCTCGAACTTGCCGGCGAGGTCGGTCATCGTCTTGCGCTTCTCCTCGTCGGCCTTCTGCTTCGTCTCCTGCTGTTCGGCGTGCATCCGGCCGACCGCCGACGCATTGTCCTTGAATACGGCAAGCGCCTTGGCGAGCCCGCCGATCTCGTCGCGACGATCGGTATGGGGCACATCGAACGCGCTGTCGCCGGCGGCGAGGCGCTCGGTGAGCGCGGTGATCTTCGCGAGCGGCCGGGTCACGCTGCGGCCGATCACGAAGGAGGCGCCGAGCACGAGCACGAACACGACCAGGCACACCAGGGCGAAGGTCATCGCATTCTGGCGGAAGACGGCGTCGACGTCGTCGAGATAGATCCCGGTGCCGATGATCCAGCCCCAGGGCGCAAAGCCCTTCACATAGGAGATTTTCCCGACCGGCTGGTCGAAGCCGGGCTTCGGCCACAGGTAGCCGTAGAAGCCCGCGCCCTGCTTGTTGACGACTTCAACGAAGCCCGAGAACAGGCGGTTGCCGGTGGGGTCCTTCATCTCGGAGAGATCCTTGCCGTCAAGCTCTGGCTTGATCGGATGCATGATCATCTTCGCGGCCATGTCGTTGAGCCAGAAATATTCGACCTTGTCGTATCGCAGGCTCTTGATCTCCGCGATGGCGCCGGCCTGGGCCTGCTCGCGCGGGAGTTTTCCTTCGCTTTCGAGCTTCTGGTAGTGCGCCAGGATGCCGTAGCCGACGTCGACCATATGCTGCGTCTTGGCCTGACGATCCGCGATCATCTGCGCGCGCAGCGTCGAAAGCGCGATCGGCGCCAGCGCGATCATGCCGAGGAGGCTGATGCCGACAATCAGGACCAGCTTGAAACTGATGCGGGAGAAAAACATCGGTGCTCGCAAGAATTGGAAGGGCTGATATGCCAGTTTATCCCGCGCCCCTTAGCAAAGCTTTAAACATTCGGGTTCCCGAGTCCCCGCGAAACGCGCGAGCTGCATCCGAGATGCGAGCTCTTCAAAACTAGAACGCCTCGATATCGCCCCTCCGAGCGTTGACTTGCAGAGGGCCCTGGCGGAACGATCGGCGCAGATCATCGGCGCCAGCCGGGGCGTGGGCGCAGCCAGAGGCCGGAGGCTCAATGCATCAATCGACATCGACAGGATCCCTCGACCTTCCGTCACTGAGCGCGGCGGAGCGGCTCTTCATCTGGGGATTTCGGGCCAAGGCACGCAGCGGAAGCGCCGTTCCCACCGCGGCCGACATCCAGCAAGTGTACGACCACTTTCGCGTGGGCGATGCCGTGCCGTCGCTGGAATCCATCATCGAGATCTTTGCCTGCACGGCGCATACGGCCATCGCGGTGCACTGCCCGACCTGCCCGCGCATGTCCGACAGCGAGCACGGCATGTTGCGGGCGATCGCCGCCGCGCAGAAGGAGCGCGACGATATCGCGCGCGAGCAGTTCGAATGCTGGCTGCCGCCCGTCGGCGCCGATTGGGCTCTCGCACCCGTGCGGGGGCTTGCAACGATCTTCCGCATGGCCGGTCTCATCCTGCCCGACCGACACGTTCCGTCTTTCGACCATGACCGGACGATGGCGATGAAGAGCTGGCTGGTCGGAAGCCCGACGTTGCACTGACCGGGATCGCGCATGATGCAGGATCGTTGCGGCTCTGCGCCCGTCACGGAAGCCGGCCAGGCGCGGCTCTGTCCGCTCCAGGCCGCGCTTGCGACGCGGCCTGACGTCGAGAGCTACGATGATTTTTGCCGCGTCACGCTCTCGCTGTTGCGGTTCATCGCTGCCGCCTATGCGACCGGCGCGTCCGACTGCTGGGAGGCGGCCTATCGCTTTGCCGACGAGGCGCCTGGCATCGCCGACAGCCCGCTGCTGGTCGCACGCGTCGCCGCGCTCGTCAGAATCCTGCGCAGCGGCCTGCCCTGCCAATTGTGCTTCATGCCGCCGTCGTGCCGGCGCCTGTCGAAGGACGAGACAGAATTGATGCGACTGCTGGCGGTGGCGCGCGGCAACCAGCCGGGTGAGCTCGAATCCGCCGTCTGCCAGTTCGTCGGCAACGAGAACGGGATTGCGACGACGCGGGCGGTCAACGCGCTTGCGGTCTGCTGACACCCAGCTGTCCTTCAGATCACCGTGCTCGCCTCGCGCAATTCGCTTGAGGTGATGGCTTCACCGATCGGCAACGCACGTCTCCATGATCGCATCGAGCTCCGCCTTCGAGAGCACGCCGAGCTCGGTGATGAAGACGATCCGCGCACACGGCACGCCCGGCGTCGGCGCATCGCCAGCGGCGAGCGCGGCATCACCAGCGGCGAGCGCGGCATCGCCGGGGGCGAGCGTGGCATCTGCAGGCGCCAGCGTGGCGCGGCCGGCGGCGAATTGAAATACCATCCGGCGTCCGGGCTGCTCGACGGTTTCGAACAGGCCTTTTGCCCGCGCGAGCTTTGGCGCCAGCCGACCGATCGCCTGCTGCAGGCGGGGCAACGAGATCGGCCGGTCCGAGGTCCAGCTCAGCGTTTCGAAGCGTTGCTCTGCCGGCCGTCGCGGCCCGGGCTCGCGTAGCGGCGGCGCGCGATCGACGGTCGCAGGAAACAGCAGCGCGGACGGAATCTCGCCGTGATGCGCATCGACCACCACGGCAGGAACGCGCTGCGCGCGGATGGCCTCGCGCATACGCGCGCCCGCGCCCTCGTCCGCCAGATCCAGCTTGCTCAGCGCCACGATGTCGGCGACGCGCAATTGCGAACGATGCAGCGCATCGTCCAGGGCAGCCGGCGGTGTCGCCGCGTCCATCACGCAGAGCACGGTCTCCAGCGGCGCCTCGCGCAGGATCACGGGATCCATCAGATTGCGGACGATGTCGGCGGGATCGGCGACGCCGCTGGTCTCGATGACGATGTACTCCGGCTTCGGATCACGCCGCAGCAGCGTCGCGAGCGTGCGCAGCAGGTCGCCTTCGAGCGAGCAGCAGATGCAGCCATTGGCGAGGCTGACCACGCCGTCGCTCGCGCCCGCGATCAGCTCGGCATCGATGTTGATCGCGCCGAAATCGTTGACCACAGCGGCGATCCGCCGCCCCTCCGCGTGCGCCAGCAGATGGTTGACGACAGTGGTCTTGCCGGCCCCCAGAAAGCCCGTCACCAGGAGAATGGGGACCGGCATGTCTCAGCCCCCGACGACGGGGCGGCGCACGGGACGGCCGGGCCGCGCGCCCACGTCCAGCACACCATCTGTGATCAGCGGTTGGCCGCTGACCACGAGATGCCGCACGCCTTCCGAGGGGCGGTTCATCGCCGTGAAGGTCGCGCGGTCCGAGAGCTTCTCGTAATCGAACACGACGATGTCGGCATCGGCGTCCTTCGCGAGCCTGCCCTTGGCGCGCATCGCGGGCGTGCTCTGCGCCAGGATCTCCGCCGGAATCAGCGCGCATTTGCGCACGCCTTCGAGCAGCGACACGGTCTTGCGCTCGCGCACCCATTCGCGAATGAATTTCGTGAAGCAGCCCGCCGAGCGCGGATGCGAGGTGGCGTCATCCGGCAGCGGCCAGGCATCGCCGGTGTAGGTCTTGCCGTCCGACGTCGTCCACGGCATCGCGTCGGAGGCGATGGCGCCGCCGGGATAGAGCACCGACATGTCGAGCAGGTCGCGATGATGCGCATTGTTCTCGGTGTCGAGGATGTGCCACAGCACCAGCGACGACGGTTCTTCGGCCTGCGCCTTCAAAAGCTCCTCGCGATCGCTGAAGCGATGGCCGTCGGTGACCCGCTGCACCGAATCGTAGCCGGTGCCGTTGCGCTCGACGAATTCGGGGTCGCTGAAGAAGGCAGCCGCCAGCACGGTCGAGCCGGTGCCGTAGGGATAGGCCTCGACCGTGATGGGCAAGCCCTGCGCCTGCGCTTTCGCGATCAGCACGCGGCAGCGCTCGACGTCGGTCTTGCTCGATGAATTGAAGTGGCAGATGTGCATGTGCGCGCCGGTGGCGCCGGCATAGCCGATCAGGCGGATATAGGCTTCCGCCGCGCTTTCGGGATCGACGCGCGACATGTAGGCGACATGGGTGAAGGTCGGCACGTCCTGCGCAGCCGCGAGCTGGCAGACCGCGGTCAGCTCCTGTACGCCGGCGCCCGGCGCATAGGCGTTCAGGATGCCGATGCCGATGCCGCCCTCGTTCAGCCCGCGCGAAAGGCGCTCGAGAATGCCGGCGACCTCCGCATCGCTCGCCACGTTGTCCATCCAGCGGCGATCGCGCATGGCGTTGCCGAACGCCTCCAGCGAGCTCTCCGCATTGGAGCCCGTCATCGCGCCAATACGCGCGAAAGCCCAGTTGGTGGCGGCGCCGTAGTTTAGCACGCGCCCCTTCCGCGCCTGGCGCTCATACCAGGACCCGACCGGCAGCACACCGGCTTCGAGATCGAGCGTCGTCGTGACGCCGTCGAACGCCTGCATGCGATCCGCAGGCAGCGACTGGCCATGCGCATGAAGGTCGATGAAGCCGGGCGCGACCACGAGCCCGGTCGCGTCGATCACCCGCTCGGCGCCGCCGAGCGAGGAGCCGACCGCGGCGACCTTGCCGTCCACCACCGCCACATCACCAACCGCGTCCATTCCGCTGGCGGGATCCACCACCCGGCCGCCAGAGATCACCAAACCGCTCATATCGTCACTCCGAAAAGACAGAAAGCCGTTCCATCCGAAGGACCGGCCACGCCTCCATCAAGACAGATTTTCGCGGCAACGACCACCTCCGGCGATGCCCATGCGGCATGCATCGCGCTTGTGGCCATCCTTCGAGATGCGCGCAAGGGCGCGCTTCTCAGGATGAGGAAGGGATTCGTGGCAAGCGATCAAATCCTCATGGTGAGGAGCCCGCCGCAGGCCGGCGTCTCGAACCATGAAGGCCCATGGCCTTTCGGTCGCGTCAAAGCCCGTCAAACCACGATTTCCACTTCGGCACCGCGGTTGCGAAGGTGCCGCGGTGGCTGGTGTTGCCGGTCGAGAGAGCTTCGACCGCCGGGTTGCCGGCGCCGATCGCGCGCTGATAGGTCATGGCGAGCTGGCCGAGACCGACGCTGATCGCTTCGTCGGTCTCGCCATAATAGTTGCGGACCGGGCTCTTGATAATCCAGCGATAGGCCTGGGTCTGCGCGACGAGCCGCCCGTAGGCCGATGCCGCGAAGAACTGCGGATCGAAATAGTCGGCACGAATCAGCTTGTGCAGATCGGTCGGCACGTCGGCGGCATTGAAGGGCTCGCGCAGATAGGCCTTGCGCGACACATCGTAATAGGCATCCGCGATCAGCGAGCGCGCGAGCCCCGGCATGCCATAATAATTCTCGAAGGAGAACGCCGACAGGATGAACAGCGAATTCAACCAGCTCGCATCGTTCTTGCGCGGGAAATTGAGAAAGCCGTTCAGCGCCACGAACACGTCGACCGGCGCGCTCGCCGTTGCGGCCGCGTCGACCTTGACGCCGGATTGCTCGAGCTTCTCGAGCATGGCCATGGTCACGAACCCGCCTTGCGACCAGCCGGCGAGAAACAGCTTGGGCGTGGCAATCTTGAGATGATCGAGCACGGCGCGGCTGGCTATCAGCATGTCGTGGGTCGCCTGCTGATGGCTTGCCTTCACCATGTAGCCTTCCGTCTCGGCGGATGTCCCCATCCCGAAATAGTCGGCGCCGATCACGACATATCCCTGCCCTGCGAACTGCGCGATCATCAGCTGCGTCTCCGGCGATTGTTCGGGGAATGAGGGCACCTCCTGCTTCCCGTAAACCGTGCCGTGCTCGTATGACACCATGGGAAACGACGTGCCTTCGACGTCGGGGATGGCAATCAGTCCGGACGCGACGGTCGGCTTGTTGCCACGCTCCGGCACCACGGAGGAGTAGGTCACGCGATAAAGCCTGACTGCATTGCGCGCCGGGCTGTAAGTTACCGAAATACCGGCGAAGGCCGGCGTATCAACCTGGAGAATCTTGTTGAGCCGATCGGCATCCCAGCCGCCGATGCGCTGATATTCGATGCTTGCCGACAATTTGACGATTTGATTGTCCTGCGCCTGGGCGGAAATCCCCGGCAGGAGCTGGAGCAGAAGCAACAGCGAGAAGCACCGAACCAATTTCATTGCGAATGACCTGTTGAATGAGGACGTGACAGGCCTAAGCAGTTTGGGTTGAGATTGTGTTTCGCCGTGGCGCCAGGTCCGTGGCGCCAGGTCCGTCAGCGCCCCGCCTTTCGAAACGTGCAGCGCGAGGGACGGAAAGCGTGGCGCGATCAAGTCTGATGCACAAATCTGACGTAAACAAGCGCGTGCAGTTTCGCGGCAGCATTTGCCCGAGCTATGCTTCTCGCTTCGCCCGCGAAGCAGCTCCGCCGTCTTCTCGCCCCCATTGTCATTCAGGGATGTCGTGGGGCGCTACGGTGGGACA
This sequence comes from Bradyrhizobium sp. MOS002, assembly GCF_003020115.1. Classification (GTDB taxonomy): domain Bacteria; phylum Pseudomonadota; class Alphaproteobacteria; order Rhizobiales; family Xanthobacteraceae; genus Bradyrhizobium. Next base: position 15,877 of record NZ_PYFX01000016.1, on the reverse strand, counting down.
AAGTTCCCAGAGGTTTCGTGTGATCGTTCGACGTCTTCCGCAACGCGACCCCTGTCATTCTGTTTCGCGCCGCGCTCTCCTCGGCGGATTTGTGTCGGCAGGGAGTGCCCTCGCGCTCAGCGGATGCACCGGCTTGAGTGCGACCGGGGCGCGTTTCGACGCGTCATCGCTCTCGCTTGACCCCACATTGCTCGTCACCACCACGCGCAAGCCGGTGAACGGCGGTCGCACGAAGCCCTGGTTCGGGCCGGAGCGCGCGACGACCATGACAGTCGCCCGGGCGAAGCTGGTGGCGCCGGACGAGAGCCGCCTTTCTCTGGCCTCGGTTGGACTTGGCGACTGGCGCCTTGATCGGCTCGAACCGGTGTCGGCAGACGTTGGCGATCTCGTTGCGCAGGCCGGCGGAGGAGACGTGCTGATCTATGTGCACGGCTTCAAGCAGACGTTCGAGACGGCGGTGCTGGATGGCGCCCATCTCTCCGATGGGATCAAGTTCCGCGGCCGGACCATGGTGTTCTCCTGGCCGTCCAAGGCAGGACTGTTCGACTATGCCTATGACCGCGACAGTGCGATGTGGTCCCGCGACGAGTTCGAACGCGTGCTCTCTGCGCTAGTGTCGGCTCCGGGCGCCAGCCGCGTGCACATCGTTGCGCACAGCATGGGAACCATGCTGTCGCTCGAAAGCCTGCGTCAACTCTATGCGCGATACGGCGACACAGTGACGAGCAAGATCGGCGCAGTCGTGTTTGCCGCGCCTGATATCGACATGGACGTGTTCTCGTCAGCGATCCAGCGCATCGGTCCGCTTGCCGGCAAGATCACCGTGATCGCCGCGACGAACGATCGCGCACTGGCGCTGTCGGGACAGATCGCAGGTGGAATGACCAGGGTTGGCGCCGCCGAAAAAGCCGTCATCGCGCGGCTCGGCGTACGCGTGGTCGATGCGTCAGCGGAAGGCTGGGGCATCGTCAACCACGATCTGTTTCTATCGAATGCGGAAGTGCAGCGGGTGATCCGCCGCTCGATCGACGGCACGACCGCTTAGGAGAGCGCCTGCGCCGGGTCTCACGAAAAGCTTGCTCGTGCGCACGAAACGGTTGGGTTTTGCAGTGTCGCACGCGAATGGCGCACCCTGGTTGGTTTATATCGGCTGTGCGGCAGCCCACATGGTGCGGTAGCTGTTCAATTTTAGATCGGCCGCCTCTGACTCGAACCGGCTTACGGAGGCCGGCGCCCGTTCAGCCAAATGAGCGAACGACTGAGTAACGATCCAGACTTCTTTGTCGTCAACAATGATCAGGCGATCGTGGAGTTGGCGAGGCGATGTTAGGCGCGCCTCTAGCGGCCGATTTTGAAATTGGCTCTGCCAACGCTCGACGGCCGGCTTGAGGGACGACTTCACATAGAACGGATCGGCGAGAACCTTAAGGAGAACATTTTCCGCCGCGAGCGGTGCAAAATCACGCAACAGCTTCTCGTCAGAATAAGGATCGACAATGAATAACTCAGTCGTCGCTGAGCTGAAAACTCGAGCGACGGCCGCGAGTGCATCAAACGCGTTGCCGGCGGGAATATAGGCCCCTTGTAAGTTAGGAGGCGATTGTGACTCTACACGCGCAAACGTTCGAAAGAGAATGCTAGCCACTTTAGAGACCGCTTGTCCGTGCCTATAGGAGTTCGATTCCCCGATAACCGCATCCATCGCGAGTACGAACCCCGCTGCATCGAGCGACGATCCGGCGGCTTCAACCATAGCCGCGGCTCGACCGAGCCACATTCGCCCTTCCGGGGTGTTGGATGCCGAACCGTGAAAGTTCGGCATGGTATCGATCAGGTTGCGTAGTTCGAAAATTACTCGCTCGATTTCCACTCGGCAAAATCCGGCAGGGGATGAACGGAGAACGTACGCTGTCCCACTCTATTCGGGGTGGCACGATGGCTTGAAAAAATCGAAGGAAATCAATGCAAAATTCGAAAAATGGCGCTCCCTAGGGGAATCGAACCCCTGTTTCAGCCTTGAGAGGGCCGCGTCCTAACCGCTAGACGAAGGGAGCGTGAGGGAGAGGACATAGCCTCGAATTTTGCCGGCGGCAAGCGGGGATCGAGGGGTGTCAAACGCCCAATCGGCGTCGTCCCGGCGAAGGTCAGACCCATCGCCCCCTGTGGGGATGGTTAAGGCGAACCCGAGCAACGATCTCGTTCACGCAACCGGATTCGGTGGTTGTGGGTCCTGGCTTTCGCCAGGACGACGATGGCGGCGAGTTCCGGAGGCTGCCTCACGGCTCATTGGCGAATTTCAGCTTTCCGGCCGGCCGCAAGGTGTGGGCATCGAAGGTGCGGATCTCGGTGATGCCGCCGACATCGAGCGTGACCACGAGGCGGTCGCCGGCGACGCCGGTTGAGACGATTCTGGCGCCCTTGGGCAGGGTGGCCGTGACGTCGCCTGCCGGCTCGGGCGCCCTTCCCTCGGACTTGAAAAGGCGGTAGCCCACCGCGATCAGCACGGCGCAGATTGCCAGCGCCGTGGTCAACCCCGCGATCAGCATCATCCGCCGCACCCGCGCGAACAGCGCGGCCTGCTCGGGGCTCGGTTCGGGAACAACGGTATCAGACGTCGTCATGGAAAATTCTGGCTCTGCGCAAAGGTTGGAGGTTGTCGTCGAGGGCTCCGAGGGCTCGACCCGGCTCGACCGTGTGCTGGCGCTGCACCTTGCCGAGCTGTCGCGATCGAGGCTGAAAGCCCTGATCCTGGCGGGCGCGGTGAGCCTCAGGGACGCCGCGATCCGGGACCCCGCTTATCACGTCGCCTCCGGCGATACGATCACAATCGACGTGCCGGAAGCGGCCGCGCCGGAGCCGAAAGGCGAGGATATCGCCCTCGATATCGTGTTCGAGGACGACGACATCGTCGTCCTCAACAAGCCGAAGGGGCTGGTGGTGCATCCCGCGGCGGGCCACGAGACCGGCACGCTGGTGAATGCGCTGATCGCCCATTGCGGCTCATCGCTGTCGGGCATCGGCGGTGTGCGCCGGCCCGGCATCGTGCACCGGCTGGACAAGGACACCACCGGGTTGATGGTGGTCGCCAAGAACGACCTCGCGCATGCCTCGCTCACCGCGCAATTCGCCGACCACGGCCGCACCGGGCCGATGCGGCGGGGCTACATGGCCTTCGCCTGGGGGCTGCCGGGCCGCCATCGCGGCACCGTGGACGCGCCGATCGACCGCCACCCGCATGCGCGCGAGAAGATGGCAGTGCGCCAGGGCGGCCGCGAGGCCGTGACGCATTGGGAGCTGCTGGAGAGTTTTGCCGGGCGCGACGGCAAGCCGATCGCGACGCTGCTGGCCTGCGAGCTCGAGACCGGGCGCACCCACCAGATCCGCGTCCACCTCGCCCATATCGGCCACCCCCTGATGGGCGACGCCGTCTATGGCCCGCACTTCAAGACCAAGGCGAACCAGCTCGGCCCGGAATCGCAGGCCGCCCTCGCCGCGCTGGGGCGGCAGGCCCTGCACGCTTACCTGCTGGTATTGGAGCACCCGAGGACTGGAGAATTACTCCACTGGGAGACGCCTCTGCCGGAGGATTTGCTTCTCCTTCAGGGGGCACTGAAAGCGGCGCAATGACGCAGGCCGCTTCAGAAAGGCTTTACATTACAGAAAGTTATAGCTGCCACACGGGGACGTGACGTCAGCAATCCTTCCCTTTCTGGCTCCCGATGGGGTATATTGCGCTTGCGTTGAAATGACCAACGCGGAACATCGCAGCACCGATCGGCTTTAACCAAGCGGTCGTCTGCCTGGCCCGCCGCTATCGGGGGCCTGAACCTGTTTGGAGGGCGCACTATGGCCCGTACCGCTACCCTGCCGGTCCTTAATGGCGAATCCGGCCTTTCCCGTTACCTCGGCGAAATCCGCAAGTTTCCGATGCTGGAACCCCAGCAGGAATACATGCTCGCCAAGCGTTGGCGCGAGCACGATGATCGTGACGCCGCGCACCAACTCGTCACCAGCCATCTCCGTCTCGTGGCCAAGATCGCCATGGGCTATCGCGGCTACGGCCTGCCGATCTCCGAGGTCGTCTCGGAAGGCAATGTCGGCCTGATGCAGGCGGTGAAGCGTTTCGAGCCCGAGAAGGGCTTCCGTCTCGCTACCTACGCGATGTGGTGGATCAAGGCGTCGATTCAAGAGTACATCCTGCGTTCCTGGTCGCTCGTGAAGATGGGCACCACCGCGAACCAGAAGAAGCTGTTCTTCAACCTGCGCAAGGCGAAGAGCAAGATTTCCGCGCTGGACGAAGGCGATCTCCGCCCCGACCAGGTGGCCATCATTGCCAAGCGTCTCGGCGTCACGGCTCAGGACGTGGTCGACATGAACCGCCGCCTCGGTGGCGACGCGTCGCTCAACGCTCCGATCCGCGACGACGGCGAAGCCGGCGAATGGCAGGACTGGCTGGTCGACAATTCGCCCAACCAGGAAGCCATGCTGGCCGAGCACGAGGAGTATGATCACCGCCGTGACGCCCTGAACGGCGCCATGGGCGTGCTGAACCCGCGCGAACGCCGCATCTTCGAGGCGCGCCGGCTCGCCGACGAGCCGATGACGCTGGAAGACCTTGCCGCCGAGTTCGGCGTGTCGCGCGAGCGCGTCCGCCAGATCGAGGTCCGCGCCTTCGAGAAGGTGCAGTCCGCGGTCAAGGGCACGATCGCAAAGGCCGAACAGGCCGCGCTGGAAGCCGCGCTCTAAGCGCGCGGGTTTGGCGCCAGAGATTGGCGGATCGACAAGAGACAGAAAGCCGGCGGCAACGCCGGCTTTTTTGTTGGATGCAACTCTCACCGTCATGCCCCGCGAAAGCGGGGCATCCAGTACGCCGCGGCGCTTGTTGCAAGAGCGAGGCCTCCAATGCAGGACTCTGGAATACTGGATCGCCCGGCTAAACCGGGCGATGACAGCGGGGTTGTGGCTCTCCCTTGAACCCGCACTGCCGGTCGACCGACCAAAAGCATCGGACCGACAGCCTCAAGAGAACGGACACGCACAGTGTCGATCATCCTGCAATCCACCGTGGGCGGCTTCTCCGCCCAGTTCATGCGCAAGCTGCCGCAGGTCGAGCAGGCGATGCGCGAGCACGGGCTCGAGCCGTCGGAGTTCGTGATCTCGAAGGACTATGCCTCGACCGCGACGATCCCGCTGATGGGTCCGTTCTTCTTCAATTACAGCGTCTTCTTCGGCGAGGAAAAATTCACCGTGACCGAGCCGAACGACATGGTGTTCCTGGATTACTTCTTCAAGCGCGTGCTGGCGGCGGATGACCCGCCGGAACTGCCGCGGCGGCCGGGATTGATCCGCAGGTTTTTCGGCTGGATGTCGGAGCCGGTCTAGCTGCTTTTCCCTCTCCCCTTGCGGGAGAGGGTGGCTCGCCGCGTAGCGGCGAGACGGGTGAGGGGTTGCCTCTGCGAGCACGCCTTTTACATCGTCATTCGGAGACAACCCCTCATCCGGCGCTTTGCGCCACCTTCTCCCGCAAGGGGAGAATATGCAAGTTGCTGCATCGCTGCTGCACATGTATAACTCTCATCTAAGCTACTGAAATAAAGATATAAATAGCAGATGATGTGCACGGGCTAGCAGCCGCTGTACCTCCGCTGTTTTTAACACCCTTCGTACACCGCGAGCGCCCGTCCCCATGCCTAAGCCCCGGAAGATCACCTTGGAGACGCCGACCGGGCGTGCCAAGTTGACGCCCCGAAAGGCATCCTATTTCGTGCGTGTCGCGCCGCATATCGCGCTCGGCTACCGCCGCAATCAAAGTGGCTTCGGAACATGGAGCGTCCGCTTCGCCGATGGTAGCGCGAGCGGCTGGCTGAAAAAATTCGGTACCGCCGACGATCTCGAGCCCGCAAACAACAGTAGCGTGTTCAATTATGATCAGGCGCTTAGGCAGGCGCGCAAGCTGGCGCGCGGCGAGGCCGACGGCCAAACCGAGACTGCGGCAGCCGGCTTTGCGCCGATTACGCTAGATGCTGCGCTGACCGACTATCAGCGCGACCTCGAAGCCCGCAGCGGCAGCATCTACAACGCCACCGGGCTGCGCAGGCATCTCAGCGCGCAGCTGTGCGCCAAGCCGGTTGCGCTGCTCGATGCCCAGGAACTGCGCAAGTGGCGCGATGGCCTGCTCGGAAAGGGCCTGCGACCGTCGAGCGTCGTGCGCTATTGCAAGAGCTTGCGCGCCGCACTCAATCTTGCCGCGTCGCATGACAAGCAGCGCATCACGAATGCCGATGCGTGGGCAGCCGGGCTGGACACGCTGCCCGATGCCACCGTCGCCCGCAACGTCGTGTTGAGTGATCAAGACGTGAGCCGTTTCGTCGGCGCTGCCTACGATCACGATGCCAAGCTTGGCCTATATGTCGATGTACTGGCGACGACCGGCGCGCGACCATCGCAGGCCGCGCGTCTCCTGGTTGAGGATTTGCACGGCGGCACAAAGCCGCGCTTGAGGATGCCGCGCAGTGCCAAGGGCGGTAGCAAGAACCGCGCGGCTCGTAAAAACGAGCGCATCAGTGTACCGATCACGCCGGCTCTGGCGGCTAAACTGAAGCAGGCCGCCAGCGGACGTGCCGCGGATGCGCCGCTGTTGTTGCAGGGCAACGGCCTGCCGTGGGGCGGATCCGACGACTACCGCCAGGACGTCGCCGGAATTGTCAACGCTTTGAAGCTCGATGCAAGAGCGACGTTGTACGCCTTGCGCCATTCGAGCATCGTCCGCGCGCTGCTGCGCGGGCTGCCGATCAGGCTTGTCGCCGCATCGCATGACACCTCCAGCGCCGAAATCGAGCGCACCTACTCCAAACACATCACCGATCATAGCGACGAGATCGCGCGCGCGGCGCTGCTGCATCACGCGCCGGCATCAGCCGTCGCCAACAATGTTGTCGCACTGGTGCAGTGACCATGCGGGCGCGCAAGAGCAAACAGCATGCATCGCTGAAAAGGCCGTCGCTTCGGCTCGACGATCCCCGCTGGATCTCTCTGGCATTGGCGCACCACATCCGCTCGGAGCAGCTCACCGGCGAGCGCTACGCTGACCTGGCGACACCGCAAATCGTTGAAGCGTTGGTGAGCGAGAAACTTCATTCTATGCGTCGAAACATGGCAACCGGCGAGTGCGAAGGACTGTCTGGTCCGTTCTGGCGCGGGCGCGATATTATCATCATCGATCACCAGTTTCAGATAACCCCACGCGGTCCTCGGCCCGGAGTGCACTGGGAGACTTTTGTATGGAAGCCGGATGTCGATAGGCTTTGGCCTGCCGCGCAGACCGAGCAGGAGGCACAGACCGAAAAGAACGTGTGGACGCGCCGCGAGCCACCAGGACCGGCACCCACGCGTGATTGGAAGATGCTTGTTGCTCGTGAAGTGATCCGAAGACTCATGGTGGGCTTAAAATTCCCTAGGGCGCCAGAGATGAGGAAATTTTGCAAAAGCACAGTTGGCTATGAGCCGGACGACAGTGACATTCGGAAGCATCTTAAGATTTTGAGGGGACAGTAGATTTCTATTTTCTTGGATTATTCGATTTTTTCGGAGCCCTGGATTGTGTCGTAAGTATTTCGTTAAATACCTGATGCAGCGAACGAATTTTGATCTCCCCGATCCACCCCGATCTCCCTCTTCCTCCCGGTCGCAAGCTGGCGCCTAATCGCAGCATTCCATTCAATAGGAGCTGCACACAAATGGCGCGCGGAGAAGTCACCGGTCGTAAGCTTGGTGTCACCGGCGTTGCGCCGATGGCGTACTCGATCCGTCAATTCTGCCAGGGGCATAACATCAGCGTCGACACCTACTTCCGCATGCAGCGCGTAGGCTCCGGGCCGGTGACGATGAAGGTCGGCGGCCGGACTCTCATTAGCATTGAGGCAGCCGCAGCATGGCGCCGTGAGCGCGAGTCTGACGCGAAAGCATCCACTGCCGCCGAGTAATCGGCGCAAGCACATCAAACTTTTGATCTGAGTTCGACCGGCAGCAGCCGCTCGGCCGGGGGCAACCTCTTGCCCAAAATGAGCGGAGCCGAACCAGGTGCACCTGCTTCAGAACCGATGCACCTGGTCCATCAAAAGGAGGGCTGGTTATGCCCAATTCAGCGACTGAAACCGCTGCCGCTCCTTATGCGGTAGCGTTCCCCGACTCGCCTGTCAACGTCATCGTGCGTCTCCTGAAGCGCATTGCCGGGCGAGCCGAGGACATCGGCGAACGCGTTTCCCTTGCCTGCGATATGGCTCTGAGCGAGCTGGCGGTGTTCGAGCCGTTCGATCTCGGCGATGAGCTGAACCATCGGCGCAAGGCGCTCGAGGAAGATCTGCTCGAGATCGAGATTGCCGTGCACGACCTCGATGAACTGATCGGATTGATCAATGAGGTCACGTCGTAGCGACATGACAAAGGGCGTCATCGCAGATGGCGCCCCTTTTTATTTCCAGGGACCCCACAATGGCTACCAACCCGCAAGTTCAGTGCACCTTCATCTTCGGTTTCGTCGTGCGCTTGGTCGCTGGATCTCGTTGCCCGCATTGCGGATCCGAACTGCGCGCCACTGATGTGACCATCGATAGCCCGGGCGGCCGCACCGGGCTGACCTGCTCCGGTTGTCATCGCGACATCCTGGTGATCGAGCCGAAGACCTAGTCGAGGAACGATCCGATCAACCTTCCCGCGAGAGCGGCGCCGCCTGGGGCGTAGCCCAGTTCGATGAGCACAAGCGAAACAAACAGATTGAATGGAGACAACATGACGAACGAACTCATCATTCCTCACGACGGGCCGCCGCAAGCCGGCGACGGCTTCTCTGGCTCCTCCCGCTCGCATCGCGTCGGGAGGGGTTCTTACCTCAAGTGGAACGACAAGCAGGGCTGGATTGACCGCGATGGTGTCGCGGCGCCGTCGCCCATGTTGGTGTTCGATGTCGACGAAATCCTGCGCCGTTGGAAGAACAATGTGGCCGAGGACATCGTCGACAAGCCGCTGCCGGATCCCGACGACCTGAATGGCGCAATTCCTGTTGAGGATTGGGAGAAGGGCGTCGACGGCAAACGGCGACCGCCGTGGGCGCATACCGTCGTGGTTTACCTGGTCAATCTCTCGACCGGAGAGAACTACACCTACGCGGCGGCTACGACAGGTGCGCACATTGCTTTTGACGCGCTGACTGAAGCGGTCAAAACGATGCGCGTGCTGCGGGGCACCCTCTGCGTCCCGATTGTCAATCTCACTGACCGGCCGATGAAGATGAAGTTCGGGCATGGCAAGCGACCGCACCTCGAAATCATCGGCTGGCGCACGCTGGGTCGGGATCCGGCCGCAGTTCCAACCCGTCCTCCAGCACCGCAGCTTCCGAGCCCGTCCATCGGGGATGCATTGCCGTCCTCGACGCCGGCTTCTGCAGGAAACCGCGTCCTGCCGACGCAGCCCGAGCAGCAAAACAACGCGCGTCAAGCTAAGCCCAAGCCGTCCATCGACATCGCCGGCGAGACGCTGGCCACTTTGGGTGACGTGAAGCCAGTCACGACCGCCGAGATCCTTGACGACGAAATCACCTTCTAAGTGATCGGCTCAGGCTAGAGAGGGGCGCTCGCCCCTCTCGCCGCCCGGTGGGAGAGATGATGCCGACACTGTTCTGGGACATCGAGACGCGGAGCACTGCAAACTTGCGGGAATGCGGCGCCTACGCTTATGCCCTTGACCCGAGCACTGAGCCGCTCTGCATAGTCTACACGGTGGACGATAATGAACCCGAGCTGTGGTTGCCGGGAAGCCCCGTGCCCTTTGCATTTCATCGGGCCGCTTCGGAACCGGAATTCTGGATGCTGGTCGCACACAACTATGACTTCGAGCGCGCGATCCTCGAGAACGTGCTGATCCCGCGTTTCCGCTTCCCGGCCGTCCGGCATCACGTGCAGCACTGTACGCAGCGACTTGCGCTCGCAAATGCGTACCCCGCCGAGCTCGACTTGCTCGCGCAGGCCCTTGGTTTGCCCTACAGGAAGGACCCCGCGGCGCGGAGAGCAATGTTGGCGGTCTCTCGGCCCAAGGCGAACCGGAAGCGCAACGGGGGCGCCGCTTCAACCTGGGACGAAGACCCCGAAAAGCTCATGCTTCTTTATGATCGGTGCAGGCTCGATGTCATCACCATGCGCGCAGTCTGGCAGTCGCCGAAGCTGGCTCCGCTTTCGTCGAACGAGCGGCGCTATCAGCTCCAGGACATCGCCATCAATGATCGAGGGATCCGTCTCGACCGCGCCTTTGCAACAGCCGCACGAGACCTCGCTATCCAAGAAAGGACCGCCATCGGCCTCAAACTTCAGGAGCTAACCCACGGGATCATCACGAGCGCCGATCAGGTGAAGCGGTTCCTCGAGGTGATCAACGCTCGCGGCCACGATATGGGCTGCTTGAACAAAAACGCGGTCGCCAAGATGTTGGCGACCAAGCCGGATGACTATGTCGTTCAACTTCTCGAGTTGCGCCGCACCGCCGCACGCGCGAGTGTCAACAAGTTCAAGCGGATGCTGGCTTATGCGCCAGTTATTGACGATCGGATGCGGGGCACGCTCCGCATGTACGGCGGCGCGCCAGGCCGGTGGTCCGGCTTGGGGCCGCAGCTGCAAAACTTGAAGAAGAACGAGGGCAATTTCCCGCTCTCGCTGGTGGAGCAAGTTCGCAGCGGAGACCGCACCGTAATCGCAGCGTACGGCAACCCCCTGGCGCTGCTGGGCGACATCTCACGCGCGGCACTTTGCGCTGCTCATGAACACGAGCTGAAATCGGGCGACTTCTCGGCCATCGAGAGCGTGGTGCTAGCTTGGCTTGCGGGCGAACACTGGAAGTTGGAGGCGTATGTAAGCTTCCAGCGGACCGGCGACAAACGGCTTGAGCCGTACCGCGTGATCGCGCGGAAGATGCTGCGCAGAACCGCGGATGCAGAGGTTTCACCGGCCGAACGTCAGCTTGGCAAGGCGGGGGAGCTCGCCTCCGGCTTCGGCGGGTCGGTGGGCGCGTGGCGTCGCATTGTCGCGAACGATCCGCGAGGCGATGATGAGATTAGAGGCATTATCGGCCACTGGCGCAGCGCACACCCGGCGACGACGAAGTTCTGGAAGGAGCTCGCGCGGGCTATTCGCATCGCGATGAAGGTCGGCAAGCCCGTGTTGGTTGCGCCTGCACCGCGACCGCCGATCATCGCGAACTTCGTTCATAGCAATTTGACACTCACGCTCCCGAGCGGTCGTGCCATCACGTATCCGCAAGCGCATCTCGTTCCAGCAAAGTTCGAGGGCGCGGCTCCCGACGTCGAGTTCATGGACAATGCGCGCGGGCAATGGAGGGCTTACCGGGGTTGGTTCGGCGTCTTCGTCGAAAATGTTGTTCAGGGCACGGCCCGCGACCTCCTGGCCGCAGCAATCGATCGCTTGGAAGCGAGAGGCATCCCGGTCGTGTTCCATTGCCACGACGAGATCACGGTCGAGGTCCCGCTCGGTTCTCTGTCGGATGCATCGTTTCTTGCGGCCCTTCTTGAACTGCCGGATTGGGCAGCCGGGTTGCCGCTTGGTGGCAAGGTGCATTCGGGGATGCACTATCTTGAACCGCCCGAGCAACCGGCCGAATCCAAATTGTCGGAAGAACTCGGTGAAGAACGAGATCTCGAGCGCGCAATCGATATTTATGTTGATGATGTCCGTGAGGACATCGGGACGATTGATGATCCAGTCAGCCTGGATGTGAACGACGATGCGGAGTTCTTGGCGACGCTTCCAGATCACGTCGCGCCGCTGACAGAGATTGTCGGCCTGCCCCTCTCCTCGGGGAACAAAGTGCTGTGCCCGTTCCACGAAGAGGCGGAGCCGTCATGCGCGATCTATCCTGACCATTTTCACTGCTTCGGCTGCGGTGAGCACGGAGCGCGCCTCGACTGGCTCACGCGCGTCGAGGGCATGACTGCCAAGGACGCCGTTAACGCGATCAAGGATTGGCCCTCGGCTCCTGCGGTGAACTGCTTCAGCAGTGACGCCGCTGCCAAGCTGTCACAGGCGAAATCGATCTGGACCTCTAGCGTGCCTCTCGCGGGCACCATCGCCGAGAAGTATCTCGATGAGACCCGGCACATCGACCTGACCAAACTGCCGGACGACGTGCATCGTTGCCTGCGTTTCCACCCCGCCTGCATGTTCGGCGCGGGCGCTCCGCTGCCCTGTCTGATCGCCTTGATGCGCGATCCCATTTCCGATGAGCCGGTCGGGATACAGCGCACAGCCTTGCGGGATGAAAATGGTCGTATCGTAAAAATCGAGCGGCGCATGCTGGGACGCGGCGGCGTCGTCAAGCTCTGGGCTGCCGGGAAGGATCTCGTGGTTGGCGAAGGCCTCGAGACCGTGCTCGCGGCCGCCACCCGCATTCCTCACGATGGTCAGCCGCTGATACCGGCCTGGGCTGCGTTGTCGGCCAAAAACATGGCCTCGCTGCCGATCATCCCCGGCGTGCAGCGCCTCTTCCTGCTCATCGACAACGACCGCAATCAGCAGGGTCAGACGGCCGCGGCTGGCGTAGCCGAGTACTGGCGACGGCATGGCAGGGCTGTCGTTCCACTAATGCCGCCCACCCCGGGTACAGACTTCAACGACCTCGTCTTAATGAAGGATCAAAATGTCGTTGCCTAGGCCGCCCGACCTCCGTTCGGCTGACGGTGCAATCAGCTTCGAGGATCTCTACGCTATCCCGGACTCCAACCGGTTCATGTTCTTGCCGGCACGCACGACGTGGCCGAAGGAAAGCGTCGATAGCATTCTGCCGAAGATCCTTGGCGAAAAGCGGAATGGCAAGTTTGTGAAGATCAAACCATCGGACTGGTTGAAGCAGCACCGTCGTGTCGAGCAAGTCACCTGGATGCCGGGCTGGCCGGAAATCATCGAGGACAAACTGCTCTTCGATGGAGGCTGGAAGGACCGGCCCGCAGCCCATGTCCTAAATCTCTACCAACCGCCGCGAATTGTTCCCGGCGATGCCGATCTGGCGGGACCTTGGATCGAGCACGTGCGGCGGCTCTACCCAGAAGATGCTGAGCACATGATCAATTGGTTTGCCCACCGCGTTCAGGCTCCGGGTGAGAAGATCAACCATGCGCTGGTAATGGGTGGCGGTCAGGGCATCGGCAAAGATTGGATATTGGAGGCGGTCGAGAAGGCGGTTGGAGAATGGAACTTCCACAACGTGTCATCGTCCGAGTTGCTGGATAAAAACAACCCGTTTGTGAAGGCAGTGGTGTTGCGCTTGAACGAGGCGCACGATCTTGGTGAAGGTGGCCGGGCGAACCGCTTCGCCCTCTATGAACGAATCAAGAGCTATGCCGCCAGTCCGCCGAATGTACTGTCGTGCGTCGACAAGTACGAGAAGCGCATCTACGTGCCGAATGTGCTCGGGCTCGTCGTCACAAGCAATCACAAAACCGACGGCGTCTACCTGGATAACGACGACCGACGGCATTTCGTGGTCTGGTCGGAGAGCAAGAAAGAGGACTTCAGCGCGGATTTCTGGAATGAGAAGTGGCGCTGGCTGAGAAGTGAGGGTGGCGCCGGCCATGTCGCCGCTTACTTGGCGCAGCGGGACTTGTCAGCCTTCAACGCTGGCGCCATTCCCCGGCAAACTGAGGCTTTCTTTGAAGTCGTGCACGCAAGTAAAGCGCCTGAAGATGCTGAGATCGCAGACGCACTCGACGAACTCGGTCGGCCAGACGTGGTCTCGCTTGGGATGCTCGTCTCAACCAAGCAAGGCGCGACCCTTGGGTGGTTGCTCGAAAAGCAGCACCGCCGCTCGATTCCCTACAGGATGGAGACCTGCGGATACGTTTCTGTCCGCAACCCTGATGCGGACAAGAGCGACGGGCTCTGGAAGATCGAGGGGCGCAGGCAGACGCTTTACGGGCGGACCAAGCTTGCGCCTGAGCAACGGCAGCTAGCCGCGCGTAATCACGTTCAGCGTCTTAAAAAGACGTTGAGCAGCATCTAAGGTGCACGACATACTCCTCCGAGAAGGCAATCGTTTCTCGAACATAAAGCACATGCATCTCTCGCCACGATCACTGACATCACCGACTTCATTGACGTGACACAAGCTAAGAGGCACAAAGCTTAATAACATTGTTGCGGAAACCACTGACCTCACTGACCGTGACTGATTGAACCCGGAGCGCGGTTCGACTTAGCGGCATCAGCACAGTCGGTCAGTGATAAGTGATTGGTAGGTGGTCTACCTACGAGCAAACAATGTGTCTTCCTTTTATCAGAAAGTGGGGGCCTTATAGGGAAAACACTACCGATCAGTGATCACCACCAACCTGTTTGTGACGATCGTCATCAGCAAACTCATCTTCGGATAACATGGGGTGATCATATAGGGAGGTCGGAGATGCCCCGGACTTCGGGATCAGGCAATGCAGCGTGGCACGGAGCTGCTTCCAAGTACCGGTTCAAAAGAGGAAGGCCAGGGTTTCGCAAGTGCACGGCTCTAAAGAGGAATGGTGCACCTTGCGGTAATCTTGCTATGCGCTGGATCAGTGTATGCCAGTGCCATGGCGGCAGGATGCTGACAGCTCAGCTTCGCCGACGCGAGAAGGCATACCGCGAAGGCTTACTTTAAGTAACTTCCCACATCAATTGCAGGACTCGTCGGGTAGCACCTCGAACAAAACTCTGCCAATACGCTTTGGTTCGGCGTGCCGCGAATGCAGGAGCGCAAGCCTGCGGGATATGCCCCCAAGGACTCTGCCGAGGCCTTAGAAGGGCCTTGTGCGACGGCGCCGGGATGTTCAGGCTCAACTCTAAGGACTCATCACGGAGCCGCGCTGCGTCTTGGAGAGGCCGTCGGCTCCTCGCCACACAAGTCGTCCTCGACGGCGTAACAAAAGCTACTGAAGCGCCCGCCAAATCGTTGTTTCGCCGCAAGCGTATTCTTTGGCAAGTTCCGACAGCGTCTCGCCGCCGGCATAACGTTCCGCGACGCGCCTGCGCTGGCTGGGATCGAGTGCTGCTGGCCGGCCGAACTTAGTGCCTTTCCGTCGTGCCCGCTGGATGCCTTCCTCACAGCGTTGACGGATCAAGCTTCGCTCAAACTCGCTTATGCCGCCCATGATGGTCATGAGCAGTCGACCAACATCCGTTGTCGTGTCGCACCAAGATTCGCCGAGCGAGACAAAGCCACAGCCAATTTCCTGGAGCTCATGCAAGATATTTTGAAGGTCGCGGCTCGACCGGGCCAGGCGGTCCAGTTTTGCGACTACCAACACGTCACCATCGCTGAGCGCCTTTAGTAACTTGCCAAACTCGGGACGGCCCCTGATCGACCCGGCCGAAGCTTTTTCGCTGTAGATCCGTTCGCAGCCCGCTGCCTTCAAGGCCTCGACCTGTGCCGCGTAGTCTTGCGTTTGCGAGGATACTCGCGCGTATCCGTACTTCATTGCATTCCCCCGGTTTTGAAATCCTCACTTTTGGAATCTAAAAAGCGAGTTCATGCAAGACCGTCTTTCGTCTTTCACAAAGTAGAGTTTTTGAAAGTTGGTGACGATCGTAGGCCGTGTCACGCAGCAGCTGCTGATCACTTCGTGTCGTCATCACGACGTCATCACGTAGGCGCCTAATGTTTGTTTCGCCTTGTAACTCCTGACTCGACATAAGACCACACATCCGCCGACCCGCCCCCTGGCGCCCCCCAAATGCAAAGGAGACGGCGGTCGCATACCTCCCCGCCAAAATTTTCGTACTTTGAATTTATTAGCGATCGTGACGCCCACCCAACGCAGGCTCGCGATCAGTCTCCGGGATCGCCTGGACCG
>NZ_PYFX01000015.1 GCF_003020115.1 Bradyrhizobium sp. MOS002 | reverse complement strand
CGAGCTCGCCTGGCTACTCGCTGCCCATCTGAGGCTCTTAACTCGCCGCTTGGCCAGACCTTGAAGACGTCTACGCTTTTTGAGTCAGGCTCTGAGGAGCGCTCGAAGAGCGCGTCTCGAAGGATGCAGGCCAAGATGCGAGAGCCGGGCCTTCATGGTTCGCCCGGCGATGCGTAGCATCGTCCGGAGACGCCACTTCGTGGCTCCTCACCATGAGGGTCTGTACGGGAAGGACAACAAGAAAATGCCACTCTCAGGTAAAGGCATGCTGCTGACGTCGATGAATGTCGACGTCTCAGATGAGGCCGATTTCAATCGCTGGTACGATCGCGAGCATCTGGAAGAGCGCGTTGCGATCGAGGGCTTTCTGGAGGCGCGGCGCTATGTCGCGCACGCCGCCAATCCCAAATATCTCTCGCTGTATTCGACCGCGACGCTCGACGTGCTCGACAGCCCCGCCTACCGGGCGCGGCTCGCCAATCAGACCGAATGGTCGCGGCGGAGCATGGCGCATTTCAAGGACATGCTGCGGGTGGTCGCCCGCATCACGATCAGCAATGGTACTGGCCGCGGCGCGGCGCTCGGGCTCGTACGGCTGCGGCCGACGCCGGACAATGCAGCCGCGTGGCGTGACGCACTGCAAGAAAGGCTGATGCCGGAAAAACACGACGGTATCATCTCGATGCATCTGCTCGAGAGCGAGCCGGAATTGTCAGGCGGGACGGCGGACATTCCGGCGGTGCGCAACGAAGGCGCGCGCGACTGGTTCGTGCTGATCGACGGCACGCAAGTCGGTGCGGTCTCGGCCGTGATCGCCGAGCGCTTCACCGGTCCTGCCGCCGCGCCATTCCCGCCACCCGTCAGCGTCGGCACGTATACGCTGATGTGGGATCTCGCGAAGAGCGATCTCGCACGGGGCTGACGTGGGGACATTGCTGCGCTGCCGCCAAACGCCGTCATTGCGAGCGCAGCGAAGCAATCCAGAGTCTTCCGCGGTGGCAGTCTGGATTGCTTCGTCGCAAGGGCTCCGAGGATAGGGCAAAGTATATATGTTGCATCGCACGCATCTCGCGCGGCCGTTAATGCTGTGTGCGCGTAGCTCCCATGAAAGGGGGGAAGCGGGAAAATTTGCCGTTGTACTTCGGAACGGTTCTAATAAGCTAACCCAATGACGTCATTCAGAAACCAGATCGCCGCGCGTTAGCGTTCGCCAAGCTCAAGAAAAGGCCGCGGGGTCTTTGAGCCTGCGCGGACAGGGTAGGAATGAAACCGACCGATATCGCGGCCCCCGACTACTTTCACAAAGTGGTCGATTGCCAATGGGCCTGTCCTGCGCACACTCCCGTTCCCGAATACATCCGACTGATCGCCCAAGGCCGCTACAGCGACGCCTACATGATCAATTGGAAATCGAACGTGTTTCCCGGAATTCTGGGACGCACCTGCGATCGTCCATGCGAACCGGCGTGCCGCCGCGGACGCGTCGAAGAGACGCCGGTCGCGATCTGCCGCCTGAAGCGCGTCGCCGCCGACTTCAAGGACGACATCACGCAACGCCTGCCGCGGCCCTCGGCCAAGAACGGCAAGCGCGTTGCCTTCGTCGGCGGCGGTCCCGCTTCGTTGACGGTGGCGCGCGATCTCGCGCCGCTCGGCTACCACTGCACCGTGTTCGACGGTGATCCCCGGGCCGGCGGCATGATGCGCTCGCAGATCCCGAAATTCCGCCTGCCCGATTCGGTGATCGACGAGGAGACCGGCTACATCCTGGGTCTCGGCGTCGACTTCAAGGGCGGCCACCGCATCGAGAGCATGAAGGCGCTGCTCGCGGAGAAGTATGACGCGATCTTCGTCGGCTCCGGCGCACCGCGCGGCCGCGAGCTCGACATCCCCGGACGCAAGGAAGCAGCCGCCAACGTCCATATCGGCATCGATTGGCTGTCCTCGGTCTCGTTCGGCCATACCGACAAGATCGGCAAGCGCGTCATCGTGCTCGGCGGCGGCAACACCGCGATGGATTGCTGCCGCACCGCGCGTCGCCTCGGCGGCGAAGAGGTCAAGGTCGTCGTGCGCTCCGGCTTCGAGGAAATGAAGGCCTCGCCCTGGGAGAAGGAAGACGCGCTCCACGAGGACATCCCGATCCTCAATTTCCTCGTGCCGACAGCTTTCGTCCACGACAACGGCAAGCTCACCGGCATCACCTTCCAGAAGGTGAAGGCCGAATACGACGCCAAGGGCCGGCGCAACCTCGTGCCCTCGGGCGAGCCGGACCAGACCATCGAATGCGACGACGTGCTGGTCGCGGTCGGCCAGGAGAACGCCTTCCCCTGGATCGAGCAGGACTGCGGCATCGAGTTCGACAAATGGCACATGCCCAAGGTCGATCCGAAGACGTTCGTATCCACCAATCCAAAAGTGTTCTTCGGCGGCGACGCCGCGTTCGGGCCGAAGAACATCATCTGGGCGGTGGCGCAGGGCCATGACGCCGCGCTGTCGATCCACAAAATGCTCTCGGGCGAGGACATCACCGAGCGGCCATTGCCCGAGGTGTACATCTCCTCGCAAAAGATGGGCATCCACGAATGGAGCTATGACAACGACATCTCCAACGACAAGCGCTACAAGGTGCCGCATCGCGACAAGGTGATCGCGCTGAAGGACATCCGCACCGAGGTCGAACTCGGCTACGACGTCAAGCTCGCGCTCGGCGAAGCGCATCGCTGCCTGAACTGCGACGTCCAGACCGTGTTCTCGACCTCGCTCTGCATCGAGTGCGATGCCTGCGTCGACATCTGTCCGATGGATTGCATCACCTTCACGGAGAATGGCGAGGAAACCGATCTGCGCCAGCGCCTGAAGGCGCCGTCACTGCATCCCGACCAGGACCTCTACGTGTCCTCCGATCTCAAGACCGGGCGCGTGATGGTGAAGGACGAGGACGTCTGCCTGCATTGCGGGCTGTGCGCCGAGCGTTGTCCCACCGGCGCCTGGGACATGCAGAAATATTTGATCGAAATGACTCAAGCGGGTTCGACATGTCCGACAAAAAGCCGATCAGCAGCGTAAACGACTTCGTCGTCCGTTTCGCCAACGTCAACGGCTCGGGCTCGGCCAGCGCCAACGAGATGTTTGCGCGCGCGATCCTGCGCCATGGCGTTCCGGTGAGCCCCCGCAACATTTTCCCCTCGAACATCCAGGGCCTGCCGACCTGGTACGAGGTGCGGGTGACCGAAGACGGCCATCTCGGCGCCCGCGGCGGCGTCGACATGATGGTGGCGATGAACCCGCAGACCTGGGACAAGGACGTCGCCGGCATCGAGCCCGGCGGCTACCTGTTCTACGATTCCACCAAGCCGATGCCGTCGACGAAATTTCGCGACGACATCACCGTGATCGGCGTTCCCCTGACCGCGATCACCAACTCGACCTACACCGATCCGCGCCAGCGCCAGCTGTTCAAGAACATCATCTATCTCGGGGCGCTCTCCGCGCTGCTCGACATGGACCCGAAGCTGATCGAGCAGCTGATCGGCGAGCAGTACAAGGGCAAGGAGAAGCTCCTGTCCTCCAACGTCCACGCGCTGCATCTCGGCCGCGACTGGGCGCTGCAGAACTTGAAATGCCCGACCGGGCTGCGGGTGAAGAAGTCCGACAAGGTCGGCGACCGCATCTTCATCGAGGGCAACAGCGCCGCCGCGCTCGGCGCCGTCTATGGCGGCGCCACGGTGTGCGCCTGGTATCCGATCACGCCGTCCTCGTCGGTGGCGGAGGCTTTCACCGCCCACTGCAAGAAGTACCGGCACGATCCGGAGACCGGCAAGGCGAAGTACGCGATCGTGCAGGGCGAGGACGAACTGGCCTCGATTGGGATCGTGATCGGCGCCTCCTGGAACGGCGCGCGCGCCTTTACCGCGACCTCCGGCCCCGGCATCTCGTTGATGACCGAGTTCATCGGCCTGTCATATTTCGCCGAAATCCCGGCCGTGATCATGAACATCCAGCGCGCCGGTCCCTCGACCGGCATGCCGACCCGTACCCAGCAATGCGACATCATCGCCTGCGCCTATGCTTCTCATGGCGACACCAAGCATGTGCTGCTATTCCCGGAGGATCCCGCCGAGGCGTTCGAGTTCGCGGCCGCGGCTTTCGATCTCGCCGAGCGGCTCCAGACCACCATTTTCCTGATGCTCGACCTCGACATCGGCATGAACCACCGGCTGTGCCGTCCGCTGAAGTGGGACGACGCCCGGCAATATGACCGCGGCAAGATCATGACTGCCGAGATGCTGGACGAAGGCCGCGATTTCGGTCGCTACCTCGACGTCGACGGCGACGGCATCCCCTACCGGACCTATCCCGGCACGCACCCGACCAAGGGCTCCTATTTCACCCGCGGCACGTCGCGTGATCGCTATGCACGTTACTCCGAGGAAGGCTCGGTCTACGCCGACAACATGCAGCGCCTCATGCGCAAGTTCGAGTCCGCGCAGGACATGGTGCCGCGGCCGCTCCAGGCCAATGCGGAACGGCCAACCAAATACGGCGTGATCTATTTCGGCTCGACCTCGCCGGCGATGGACGAGGCGATCGGATTGCTGGATGTGCGCGGGCACCAGCTCGACCGCCTGCGCATCCGCGCCTTCCCGTTTCACTCGAGCGTGGCGAGCTTCCTCGCCGAGCACGATTTCGTCTACGTGGTCGAGCAAAATCGCGACAGCCAGCTGCGCCAGCTCATCGTCAACGAGAACGGCATCGACCCCGTGCGGCTGGTGCCGATCGTGCATTACGACGGCTCGCCGATCACCGCCCGCTTCATCGCAAAAGCCATTGGCGACCACCAGGATCACCTCAAGGTGACCCCGCTCCGCAAGGCCGTGTCATGACCTACATCGCAAAGCCGAAATTTCACCATCCCGGACTGAAGAAGAACGAGCTCGGCTACACCCATCGCGACTACGAGGGCAAGATCTCGACGCTGTGCGCCGGGTGCGGCCATGACTCGATCACGGCCTCGATCATCGAGGCCTGCTATGAGCTCTCGATCGAGCCGCATCGGGTCGCCAAGATCTCCGGCATCGGCTGTTCGTCGAAGACGCCGGACTATTTCCTCGGCAATTCGCACGGCTTCAACTCCGTGCACGGCCGCATGCCGTCGGTCCTCACCGGCGCCAATCTCGCCAATCGCGACCTGATCTATCTCGGCGTCTCCGGCGACGGCGATTCCGCCTCGATCGGCTTCGGCCAGTTCGCGCATTCGATCCGGCGCGGCGTCAACATGACCTATATCGTCGAGAACAACGGCGTCTACGGCCTGACCAAGGGCCAGTTCTCGGCGACCGCCGACCGCGGTTCGAAGTCCAAGAAGGGCGTCACCAACACCGACAACGCCATCGACCTCGTCGCGATCGCGCTTCAACTCGGCGCCACCTTCGTCGCGCGCTCGTTCTCCGGCGACAAGACCCAGCTGGTGCCGCTGATCGCGGCTGCGATCCGTCACAAGGGCGCGTCGTTCATCGACGTCATCAGCCCCTGCATCGCCTTCAACAATCACGCCGGCTCGACCAAGAGCTTCGACTATGTTCGTGAGCACAATGACGCGGTGAACCGGCTCGACGTGCTGGTCGGCCGCGATCCGATTGCGGTGGATTACGCACCGGGCACGGTGCAAATGGTCGAGCAGCATGACGGCAGCAGGATCGCGCTGCGCAAGATCGACGCCGACTACGATCCGCACGACCGGCTCGGCGCCCAGACCTTCCTCGCGAGGCATGCCGCAAAGGGGCAGATCGTCACCGGCCTGCTCTATGTCGATCCCGACGCGGATGATCTGCACGAGCATCTCAACACGGTCGAAACACCGCTCAACACGCTGGAAGCGGACACGCTCTGCCCGGGCTCGGCGGCGCTGGATAAGTTCAACGCCAGCCTGCGGTGATCGCTACCGCGCCGTGGCGGGCGGCCTGACGCGTATGGTGATCTTCTCCGACACGATGGGCGGCTCGAATGGATAGTGCTTGGCATCACCCAGCACGAGTTGAAGCGTGTGCGTCCCGGGCGGAAGCTCGAGCAGCGTTTCGGTCTGCCCTGCCCCGAAATGCAGATGCGACTTGTCCTGCAGGATCGGCTCCTTGGGATCGACGGGGTCGTTGACGTCGATCAGCAGATGATGGTGGCCAGCGTTCTGGTACTCGTCGCCGGCATGGGTCACTCCCATGTTGCGCAAGCCGAACCGGACCCAGAATCCGCCGCGAACCTTCTGCCCGTCATGCGGGGTGATGAAATAGAGCTTTGCGTCCTTGGGCGCTGCCTTGCCTTGCGAAAAGGCCGCGCCCGGAAGCAATGCGAGCGCCGCCGCCAGAGCGACGCAACGAAGCATCTGCATCAAACCAACTCCTCCACTCAAGGGCTGAGCGCCACGCGGAATCCATGCGTCGGATAACGAACATTGGTGTCGTAGCCATCGCGGTTTGACGGCCGCACATATCTCGAATCGTTCTTCCAGGAGCCCGAGCGCAGGACATGAGCACTGCAGTCCCCGCTGCTCCATGCCGAGCCGTCGCCGGGCGCGCCCTGATAGGTCTTGTGCCAGCAGTCCTCGACCCACTGATCGACGCCGCCGCCCATGTCGTGGAGCCCGAACGGATTCGGCCTGAAGCTGCCGATCTTCGCCGGCTGCTCGGCCGCGAGATCACCGCAATCCTTGCAACCGGCCATGCCCGGCTGCAGCTTGTCGCCCCACCAATATTTGGTCTGCGTTCCGCCCCGCGCGGCATACTCCCATTCGGCTTCGCTCGGAAGCCGATAAGTCTTCTTCGTCGTCTGAGCGAGATAGGCCGCATATTGCTGCGCGTCGGTCCAGCTCACATTGCTGACCGGCGCATCGTCCTTGCCGATGGCCGTGAAGCCGCACGCCTTTGCAGCGGCACACTCGTTCCATTCCAGCACGGTCACCGGATATTTGCCGATCGAGAACGGCTTGACCGTCACCTGATGGACAGGACGCTCGGTCGGGTCGTCATTGCTTCCCATCGCAAAGCCGCCGCCGCGAATGGCGACCATCTCGGGTTCGCGGATGGGAACGGCCGGTTGAGTTGACGCCGGAGCGGGCGACGGAGATGACAAAGCCGACGAGGGAGAAGGCTGCGGCGTTTGCGACGCCGCCTCGCGCGGCGGAGGCTGCGGGCTCGGTGATGCGGCAAGAGAAGCGCTGGGAGAAGAGGTGGGAGAAGTGGCAGGAGAAACTGTAGTCATGGCGGCCTGCTCGCTCACCCTGCCCGGCGTCTGAGCCAGCAGATACCAAAGCACGCCGGCGGCCATCACCGACAGCGTGATACCCAGGAGAAAGATCAGGGCATTCTCGCGCCGCCCCCGCGTCCTGCCGACCGCGTCTGCATCCGGCAGCACTTTATAGACACGCACGGGATCGGTGATGTTCTTGACTTTGCGGTCCCCGAGCGACTCGTAGCCGCACACGACCTTGTGCTTGATCTGCTCGTAGATCGCGCCGGAGATAAAGACCTGGCCCGGCTCTGCGATGCCCTCGATGCGCGTTGCGATGTTGACGCCATCGCCGTAGACGTCGTCCGGCTCCACGATGACATCACCGAGATTGACGCCAATCCGGTACTCGATCCGGGTATCTTTCGGAAGCGAGGCGTTGCGGCCGATGAGATTCTGCTGGATGACGATGCTGCATCGGACGGCCTCGACCGGGCTGTCGAAAATCGCGATGAAGCCGTCGCCCGTCGTCTTCACCAGACTTCCGTGGTGCTCGACGATGCTGGGCTGGATAAGATCCCGCTCGATCCGCTTGACGCGGACGTGCGTACCCTCTTCGTCGGCCTGCATCAGGCGGCTGTAGGAAGCGATGTCACCGACAATGATGGCGGCGAGACGACGAGGCATGGGGCCGTGTGAAGGCGGCTCGTCATTCCCGGATCTGAAGTTGCGAATTTCGCCCATTGCGGGGAACTCCACACACTCACGAAGGCAGACCCCAGCCTACGACCGCCAAAGGCGATCGTGTGTGAAGGCTATCACATCGATGAAATCGGGCAATGTCGGAGGAAGCGCAGGCGTCGAGTTCCGAAGGACGAAGGCATCACATCGAATGAACCTTCGTGACGCCACCGATGACTAATGCGCGGCGTGGAACTGATCACCCCGCTCCGCTCGGCGATGATCATGTCAGACGTGCGGACGTTGAACGCGTCGCATCTGGGCCGCGTCTACAGCGTACAGCTTAGCTGCTGCATTCGAGGCCATCATGAAGCTTTCTCTTTTTGCTGCCGTCTTCCTTGCCGCGTTCGCCGGCGCCGCTCACGCCGAGGAGGCCGACGATATCCGCGAGGCCAGCAAGGCCGAAGCCGAGACCTTCAACGCGCGGATGTATGCCGGCGCACCTGGCAACAAGGCCTATGCCTGCTTCGTGCGGCGCTACGATGCCGAGCATCTGGCGCGCCATCCGAAGCAGAAGGTCGCCTCGATGAAGCTGCTGATCTCGGCGGAATTGGACACGGAAGACAAGCAGCTTCACAACTCCTTCCGCCTCGGCTTCAGATATCGTCACCGCTCGGGCGATTTCGATTCCAGCGGCTCCTGTCATCACGCCGTATTCACCAAGGACGGCAGCGAGATCCGCCTCGGCTGCGGCGTCGACTGCGAGGGCGGCGGCATCGGCGTCGCGCTCTCGAAGGACGACAAATCGGCGATCGTGCGGCTCGCGCGGGTCAGGGTCTGGCAGAACAACAAGCCGGATGAGGATGCCGAACTATCGCTGGTCGCCGGGGCCGACGACGGGATTTTCCGCCTGGATCGAACGGACAACAAGGAATGCGCCTCGCTCGTGACCGACCGCAAGGAACTCGCCGCGCTCCGCCCACAAATGATATGTGTCCGGCGCAATCGAGGGAGATCGTCATGAACCGCCGGAACATCTTGTGGAGCACCGTCTCGGCTTTGGGCGCGGCGCTCGGCGCCTCCAGCGCGAAGGCCGCGACGGAAGCCGGTACGGGCGGCAAGCTGAGGGTGGTCTATCACCTGAGCGATGCCGAGAAGGTCAATTTCGTGCTTGGCAACATCCAGAACCACATCGACGGCGTCGGCGGTCCGGACCATGTGACGATCGCACTGGTGATCCACGGGCCGGCGCTGAAGGCGTTTCACTGGGCGCAGGCCAACCCTGACATCAGCAAGCGCATCGGCGATTTCTCCAAGGATGGCGTCGAGCTCGCCGCCTGCGGCAACACGATGAAGGCGCAGAACGTCACGCTCACGGATCTCCTGCCGGGCTTCGTCAGCGCGGAGAAGGGCGGCGTGGTCCGTTTGGCCGAGCTGCAGTCGCAGGGCTATCTCTATCTGCGGCCGTAGGCGCGCGAGAGGCACCGCCACATTCTCCGTCATTGCGAGCGCAGCGAAGCAATCCAGTCCCTCCACGGAGGCAGACTGGATTGCTTCGTCGCAAGGGCTCCTCGCAATGACGGCTAAGCGGGTTGCGCGAGAGAGGGCCACACCCTCGCAACGCGCTTGACTTACCCATAACTCCACGGTTATGAATACATCCATAACTTACAGGTTATGGATTACATGCCCGCCGCCGCTCACGACCTTCTGTTCAGGACGCTCGCCGACCCCACCCGTCGGGCGATCTTCGAGCGATTGTGCCGCGAGGGCGAACAGACGGTCGGGGCCCTGACAGCACTGTCGGGCGTTTCCCAGCCGGCGGTCTCAAAACATCTCGGCGCGCTGAAGCAGGCTGGCCTGGTGCGCGACCGGCATCAAGGACGGCAGACGCATTACAGCGCCCAGCCCGGCGCGCTCAATCCGCTGGTCGACTGGACCAGCCAGATGGCCGGGTTCTGGCAGAACCGGCTCGATGCGCTCGACGATCTCCTGAAGAGGATGGACCAATGAATCAATCCGCAACCGAAACCCGATCTGTCGTCGTCGAGCGCGAATTTGCCTTTCCCGCAGAGCGGATCTGGCGCGCGCTGACGCAGCCGCATCTGATCGAGGAATGGCTGATGAAGAACGACTTCAAGCCGACCGTGGGCCACCGCTTCAACCTGCGCGGCGAATGGGGCGGCGTGCTGGACTGCGAGGTCCTCACCATCGAGCCGCAGAAGACGCTCGCCTACACCTGGAATTTCTCGCATGACGACGCGGCGTTCGACCTCAAGAGCGTCGTGACCTTCACGCTGACGCCGACGGGCGCAGGCACTCATCTGCGTGTCGAGCAAGCGGGCTTCAGCCCGACGCAGAAGCAGGCTTTTGGCGGCGCGCATGCCGGCTGGAAGCAGTTTTTCACCAAGCTGGACGAGCTGCTGGCAAGGGCAGGCTAGCTCGGCCGCCGGCCTTCATTCGATCATCTCAAGAGGAGGTTTCATTGACCGGAGATATGTGGATTCGGCAGATCCATCGCTGGCTGTCGATTGCTTTCACGCTGGCCGTCATCGCCAACATCGTCGCCCTGACGCTGCAAGTCCAGGCGACGTGGATCGGCTTGCTCGCCTTCGTCCCATTGATCCCATTGCTCGCGACCGGGCTCTACATGTTCGCGCTGCCATATCTCGGCCGCCGCCGCGGCGCCCGACAAGAGGCGTGAACATGAAGAAGGCCGTGACCGCGAAAAACAGCAGCACGACGAAGACGGATGGCGCCTCGCCCTCCAGGATGATCGACGGCAGGATCAAGGAGCTCGGCGACTGGCGCGGCGAGACGCTCGGGCGAATCCGCGGCCTGATCAAGGAGGCCGATCCTGATGTCGTCGAGGAATGGAAGTGGCGCGGCGTGCCGGTGTGGGAGCACGACGGCATCATCTGCACCGGCGAGACCTACAAGGCCGTGGTGAAGATGACGTTTGCCAGGGGCGCGGCGCTGGACGATCCCGCGGGCCTGTTCAATTCCAGCCTCGATGGAAATGTGCGGCGTGCGATCGATTTTCGCGAAGGCGAGAAGATCAATGAGAAGGCATTGAAGGCGCTGATCCGCGCAGCGGTGGCGCTGGACGCGTCCAAAGCCAAGAAGAAGCCGGCGAAGAAGCGATCGACTTAGAGCACGATTGGTTCACGTTGATCGCTTTAGCAACCGCGGACTGGCTGCGACCTCTCCCGCTTGCGGGAGAGGTCGGCGCGTAGCGCCGGGTGAGGGCTCCATCCTCTGGGGGAATCCCACTGCGGAGACACCCTCTCCCCACCCCTCCCCGCAAGCGGGGGAGGGAGCGCACCTCCCTGGCGGAAGCCATAAGGCTAATCTCGTCGCGCTCCGGAAGCTGGCCCCGGCCTCAGGCCACCGCCGAGATCGGGCGTGGGCTCACGACATATTCGCGCAGGACCTTGTCGCTGGCGTCGACCTCGATCAGCGCGACGTCGTAGGTCCAGAGATCGGCCAGATGCTGGAGCACGCGCTTGGCGTCGGTCTCGTTGAGCTGTGAGCCCTTGATGACATGGTGATGCAGGATCAGCCGCCGGTCGCCGGAAAGATCGACGTCGATCACCTCGATATTCGCGTCGATGTAGCCGACATCGTGCTGCCGGGCCAGCTCGCGCCGGACGCGGCGGAAGCCGCGCTCGTCGTGAATGGCGTCGACCCGGATGCCGGCGCGTTCCTCGGGATCGTCATGCAAATGGAACATGCGAAGGTGCCGCATCAGCGTCGGACTCAGGAACTGGGCGATAAAACTCTCGTCGCGGTAGTTGGCCCAGACGTCGCGCAGCACGCCCATCACGTCATTCTTGCCGGCGATGTCCGGGAACCACTCGCGGTCCTCGTCTTCCGGCCGGGTGACGATGCGCTCGATGTCCTGCATCATGGCGAAGCCGAGCGCATAGGGATTGAAACCGGAAAAGCGCTGGTCGTCGAATTCGGGCTGGAACACGACGTTGGTGTGCGACTGCAGGAATTCGAGGAAATTGCCGTCGCTGATGCGGCCCTGCTGATGCAGCTTGGTCATGATGCGATAGTGGACGTAGGTCGCCGTCCCCTCGTTCATCACCTTGGTCTGGCTCTGCGGATAGAAATATTGCGCGATGTGGCGGACGATGCGCAACAGCTCGCGCTGCCAGGGCGCCAGCCGCGGCGCGCTCTTCTCGAGGAAATACAGCAGGTTCTCCTGCGGCAGGCCGAGCAGCTTGCGGCGGCGTTCGATGCTGAGCGCGGACCGGGTCTTGCTCTTTCCTGCCGGCACGGTGCGCCAGAGGTCGTTGAAGACCTCCTCCTCGTGCTGGCGGCGGCGCCCTGCCCGCTTCTCTTCGGCGCGGAGGTCAAGCTTCTTCTTGCCGGGATAGCGGTCGATCCCGTGCGACATCAGCGCATGCGCGGCGTCGAGCGTACGTTCGACCTCGACGCGGCCGTAGCGATCCTCGCATTGCATGACGTAGTTCTTGGCGAAATCCAGATAGTCCAGGATGCCGTCGGCGTCGGTCCACTGCTTGAACAGATAGTTGTTCTTGAAGAAGTGATTGTGCCCGAAGGCGGCGTGCGCGATCACCAGGGTCTGCATCGTCGCCGTGTTCTCCTCCATCAGGTAGGAGATGCAGGGCGAGGAGTTGATCACGATCTCATAGGCAAGCCCCATGAGGCCCTTGCGGTATGAGGCCTCGTGATACGCAAAGTGCTTTCCGAACGACCAGTGCTTGTAGAACAGCGGCATGCCGACCGACGAATAGGCGTCCAGCATCTGCTCGGCGGTGATCACCTCGATCTGGTTCGGATAGACGTCGAGCCCGAGATCTTTCGTCGCCACCTCCTCGCAAGCATCGGTGATGCGCTGCAAGGTGTGAAAATCCCAATCGGCGCCTTCGAACAAGCGTTCCGTCATGGAGCGGCTTTCTCCTGGGAAGTTTCGCGGCGCTGGAACAGGTCGTGGAACACCGGAAAGATCTCGCTGCGCTCGCTGACCTTGCGCATCGACAGCGGCGCGCCGCTGTTGCGCAGGCGCTCGTAGAGGGTCCAGAGCGAGGAGTCGGACAGATCGAAGGCGCTGCCGCCGGACTCGCCGACCTCGAGATAGGCGAAGAACTGGCAGACCGGCAGGATCTTGTCGGTCAGCAGCATGCCCGTGAGCTCGCCGTCGGAATAGGAATTGTCGCCGTCGGAGGCTTGTGCGGCATAGATATTCCAGTCCAACGGGCTGAAGCGTTCGCGCACGATCTCGTGCATGGCCTGCAGCGCACTGGAGACCAGCGTGCCGCCGGAAGCCGGGCCGTAGAAGAAGGTCTGCTCGTCCACCTCCTCGGCGCGATCGGTGTGGCGGATGAAGACGATGTCGACATGCTTGTAGCGGCGCTTCAGGAACACGTAGAGCAGCATGTAGAAGCGCTTGGCGAGATCCTTCATGTGCTCGGACATCGAACCCGACACGTCCATCAGGCAGAACATCACGGCCTGGGCAACGGGTTTGGGCACCGCCTCGAAGCGGCGGTAGCGGATGTCGAGCGGATCGATGAAGGGAATGCGCTTGGACTTCGCCTTCAGTTTTTCGAGTTGGGCCATCAGCACCAGACGCTCGTCCTCATCCGCGCATGCGGCGATCGCGGATTCCAGCTCTTCGATCTCCTCCTTGCTGGGACGCTTGAGCGCGATACGGCGCGCCATTGCGCGCCGAACCGTCCGGCTCACCGAGATGTTGGATGGCGAGCCCGACGTGGTGTAGCCGGCGCGCTGAATGCCCTCGCTCTCGGTCTGCGCGATCTTGCGCTTGGCAAGATCGGGCAATTCGAGATCGTCGAGGAAGAGATCGACGAATTCGTCGCGGCTGAGCACGAAGCGGAAGGCGTCCTCGCCGTCGCCTTCGCCCGGACCGGAATCCTTCGCGCTGCCCTGGCCGGAGCGCTGGAGGTAGTCGCCCTCGATGAACTTCTTGTTACCAGGCAACACCATGTCGCGCGTTCCGCCGTCGCGGCGGAAACGCGGCTCGTGCATGCCGTCGAGCGCAATCGTGACCTCGCCACCCTCCAGGACGTCCTTGATGTCGCGTTCCTGCGAGGTCTTCTTGACGGCGCCCTGCACCAGGGATTTGGCCCGACGCAAGAACCGCTGCCGGTTCTCGAGACTCTTGCCGCCTGGATTCAGGCGCCTGTCAATAATGTGAATCGGCACTTTTCCATCCGCCTCAACCGGCCTGCTTCACGCGCATGTACCATTCGACGAGCCGGCGAACCTGACGCTCGGTGTAGCCGCGCTCCACCATGCGTGCGACGAATTCGCCGTGCTTCTTCTCCGTCTCGCCGTCCTTCTTCGACCCGAAGGAGATGACCGGAAGCAGATCCTCGACCTGGGAGAATATCCGCTTTTCGATCACATCGCGAATCTTCTCGTAGGAGATCCAGGTCGGATTCTTTCCGCCGTTCTGGGCGCGCGACCGTAACGAGAATTTGACCACCTCGTTGCGGAAGTCCTTGGGGTTGGCGATGCCCGCCGGCTTCTCGATCTTGGTCAACTCCTGGTTCAAAAGCTCGCGATCAAGCAGCTGACCGGTGTCGGCGTCCTTGAAATCCTGGTCCTCGATCCAGGCATCGGCGTAGTCGACGTAGCGGTCGAACAGGTTCTGGCCGTAATCCGAGTAGGATTCGAGATAAGCCTTCTGGATCTCGTTTCCGATGAACTCGGCATAACGCGGCGCAAGGTCCGCCTTGATGAACTCGAGGTAGCGCTTCTCGACTTCCTCGGGCAGCTGCTCGCGCTTGATCGATTGCTCCAGCGCGTACATCAGATGCACGGCGTCGGCGGCGACTTCCTGCGGATCGTGGTTGAAGGTCGCAGCCAGGATCTTGAAGGCAAAGCGGGTGGAAACACCGTCCATGCCCTCGTCGACGCCGGCGGCATCGCGGTATTCCTGGACGCTGCGTGCCTTCGGATCGGTCTCCTTCAGGCTCTCGCCGTCGTAGACCCTCATCTTGGCGTAGGTCGTGGAATTTTCGTGCTTGCGCAGGCGCGACATCACCGAGAACCGCGCCAGCGTTTCCAGCGTCGAGGGCGCGCAAGGCGCGGCCGCGAGCTCGGAGCCCTGGATCAGCTTCTCGTAGATCTTCTGCTCTTCCGTGATCCGCAGGCAATAGGGCACCTTGATCACGCAGATGCGGTCGATGAAGGCCTCGTTGTTCTTGTTGGCCTTGAAGCTCGACCACTCGGCTTCGTTGGAGTGGGCGAGGATGACGCCGGTGAACGGGATCGCGCCGATGTTCTCGGTGCCGATGTAGTTGCCTTCCTGCGTCGCGGTGAGCAGCGGGTGCAGCATCTTGATCGGCGCCTTGAACATCTCGACGAACTCGAGCACGCCCTGGTTGGCGCGGTTGAGGCCGCCGGAATAGCTGTAGGCGTCGGGATCGTTCTGCGCGTAGGTCTCGAGCTTGCGGATGTCGACCTTGCCGACCAGCGAGGAGATGTCTTGGTTGTTCTCGTCACCCGGTTCGGTCTTGGCGATGCCGATCTGGCGCAGCCGCGACGGCTGGATTTTTGCGACCCGGAACTGGGAAATATCGCCGCCGAAGGCTTCCAGCCGCTTGTAACACCACGGGCTCATCAGGCCGGTGAGACGGCGGCGCGGAATGCCGTACTTCTCTTCCAGCATCGGGCCGAGCTGATCCGGATCGAACAGGCTGAGCGGGCTTTCGAACACGGGCGAGAGTTCATCGCCGGCCTTGAGCACGTAGATCGGGTGCACTTCCATCAGCGACTTGAGCCGCTCGGCGAGGGATGATTTGCCGCCGCCGACCGGACCGAGCAGGTACAGGATCTGCTTGCGCTCTTCGAGGCCCTGCGCCGCGTGACGGAAGAAACCGACGATGCGCTCGATGGTTTCTTCCATGCCGTAGAAGCCGGCGAAGGCTGGATAGGTGCGGATCGTGCGGTTCAAAAAAATACGGCCAAGGCGTGGGTCCTTGGCCGTGTCAATCGTCTGGGGCTCACCGATCGCTGCTAGCAGTCGTTCGGCCGCGTTCGCGTATTTCATGGGATCGCTTCGACACGATTCCAGATATTCCGCCATCGACATGTCGTGCTGGCTTCTCGCCTCGAACGACTTAGCGAAAGCGTTGAATAGCGAATCGTTGTACATGATCCCTCTCCGCGTGAGTTCCGCTACACAATTGAACGAAAGCAGCGATCGGACCGTTCCTTAGCGCCACTCTCGAATCAGCGTGAGCACATGACGATCATTCGACACCCGGGCGCCTTCTCGGCGCAACGCACAACGTAGGCACAGGGTGAGTTACGAACAGGCACCTGCCTGATATTTGAGCGAATCTTTGTCTATATTGGCTCATTTCCAGAAAATGTCACTCGCTCGCAACATCCGGGCATTACCGGGGATGCGTTCATCCGCCGCCGCATCATAGCGGTCCGCCAACGGCGATCTTATGACGCTGGTACGGCGAAGCCTTGGGTGCCGCGTTCATCTTCCTGCTGCAATGCGGTGCGTGGACCGCCGGCGGCGTGACAGTCGCGGCAAGCGCGCAGCAGTGTGTCAAAATCGGTCGCCAGACCCTCCGACCGGATGACGATCCGGTCGCTCTGCCGATCGTCCTGCGCACAACGGGCCAAGCCGCGGGTGGTGCAGCGCTGCCGCTGCAAGGCCGGCGTCGGCGTCAGCACGATCACCTTGCGCCCGCGGCGTTCTTCAGCCGAAATCTCCGCGATCGAGTCCCACAGCAGAAATTCATTGCCGATGCGGAGATCGCGGATGCCGTAGGGGGTGAGGATCACCACCGATCCCCGCTCGGCGGGGAGCATCCAGATCAGCCGAACGGTCATCAGGGCGAACGCCACGACGCCGGCAGAGCCGACCGTCGTGTCGTAATCGCCAAAAGCATTCCACCAGCCCGACGCGAGCGTTGCGCTGAGCAGCGTCATGGCGAAGCCTGCTACCACCAGCAGCCGCGTTTGGGTCGTACATGGACCGATTTCGAGATCGTGGGACGCATCGACGCATCCGGTCGACGTGACCAATTGCGGGCTGTCTGTGACAGCGAGCGCCAAACGGTCATGATGTGCTTGCATGCTTTCCCCCAGCATGGCCATTCGCGACCGAGCCACGATGCATCAGGCGGACCGGAATCCGCTGATGAGTACTCCACGCAGCCACTAGCGGCGAGGCGAGGCAGCTGACGTTGCACAACGAGGCCTGGCCGATTTCTCACGGCCAACGACCTTTTTACGCAACTCGGCTCCCTCTACTCGGATCGCCATGATCGCGACGGAGTTACACTGGAGGATATGACGCCCATACCCTTGATTGGTTCCCTCAAGGAAGCATGTAAGCTAGAGGATAGCGCGTCAGGACCGGCGCGGAAACCCCTCGCCCGCAGGCTTGGAGATAAATTAGCATCATGAATCCCGTCAAAGAACTGGAAAAGCACGGACAGGCCGTCTGGCTGGACTTCCTGGCCCGCGGCTTCATCGCCAAGGGCGACCTGAAGCGGCTGATCGACACCGATGGCGTCAAGGGCGTCACCTCCAATCCCTCGATCTTCGAGAAAGCGATTGGCAGCTCGGACGAGTACGACGCGCCGATCGGCAAGGCGCTGAAGCGCGGCGATCGGTCGGTCGCCGACCTGTTCGAGGCCGTCGCGGTCGAGGACATCCAGAACGCCGCCGACGTGCTGCGCCCGGTCTACGACCGCCTCAAGGGCGGCGACGGCTATGTCAGCCTGGAAGTCTCGCCCTATCTGGCGATGGACACCGCCGGCACGGTCACCGAGGCGCGGCGGCTCTGGAAGGACGTCAACCGCAAGAACCTGATGGTGAAGGTGCCGGCGACGCCGGAAGGCCTGCCGGCGATCAAGCAGCTCATCGGCGACGGCATCAGCATCAACATCACGCTGTTGTTCTCCAGGGATGTCTATCTGCAAGTCGCCGAGGCCTATCTCGCCGGTCTGGAGAAATACGTCGCAGGTGGTGGCAACCCCTCGCACGTGGCCAGCGTGGCGAGCTTTTTCGTCAGCCGCATCGACGCGGTAGTCGACAAGCAGCTCGACGAGAAGATCGCCCGCGCCAACGATCCGAGCGAGAAGGAACGGCTCGCCGCGCTGAAGGGCAAGGTCGCGATCGCCAATGCGAAGGTCGCCTACCAGGATTACAAGCGCCTGTTCTCAGGTCCCCGCTGGGACAAGCTCGCGGCCAAGGGCGCCAAACCGCAGCGCATGCTGTGGGCCTCGACCGGCACCAAGAACAAGGACTACAGCGACGTTCTCTATGTCGAGGAATTGATCGGTCCCGACACCATCAACACCGTGCCTCCGGCAACACTGGATGCGTTCCGCGACCACGGCACGCCGCGCGACAGTCTGGAAGAGAATGTCGACGACGCCAGGCGCGTGCTGGAAGAGCTGGAGCGCTCCGGCGTCTCGCTCGATGCCATCACCGAGGAGCTAGTCAAGGACGGCGTCAAGCAGTTTGCCGACGCCGCCGACAAGCTCTATGGCGCGGTCGCCCATAAGCGCGCCACCGTGCTCGGGCCCGCGATCGACCGCCAGCTCCTCTCGCTCGGCGACGGTCTCGGCAAGGCGGTGGCCAAGAGCACCGAGGAATGGCGCGCGTCGGCAAAGATCCGCCGGCTGTGGCAACGCGACAAATCGGTCTGGACCGGCACCGACGAGGACAAATGGCTCGGCTGGCTCGACAGCGCCGCCAAGGCCGACGTCGCCGACTATGAGGATTATGCCAGCCGTGTGAAGGGCCAGAAATTCTCCGACGCCGTCGTGCTCGGCATGGGCGGATCAAGCCTCGGGCCGGAGGTGCTGGCCGAGACCTTCGGCAAGAAGCCCGGATTCCCGAAGCTGCACGTGCTGGATTCCACGGATCCGGCGCAGGTGCGGGCGATGGAGGCCAGGATCGACATCGCCAACACCGTGTTCATCGTCTCGAGCAAGTCCGGCGGCACCACCGAACCGAATGCGATGAAGGATTATTTCCACGAGCGCGTCGCGCAGGCGGTCGGGCCGAAGGTCAAGACCGGTCATCGCTTCATTGCGGTCACCGATCCCGGGTCATCGCTGGAGAAGGCGGCGAAGACGCTGAACTATGCACGCATCTTCCACGGCGAGCCCTCCATCGGCGGGCGCTATTCGGTGCTCTCGCCGTTCGGCCTGGTGCCGGCGGCAACCGCGGGTATCGATATCAAGACCTTCGTCAAGCACGCGCTTGCGATGGCCCGCTCCTGCGGACCGGACGTGCCGCCAGCCGAGAACCCCGGCGTGCAGCTCGGCCTGGCCATGGGCCATGCAGCGCTCGAAGGCCGCGACAAGGTGACGATCCTGTCGTCGAAGAAGATCGCCGATTTCGGCGCCTGGGCCGAGCAGCTCATCGCGGAATCGACCGGCAAGGACGGCAAGGGTCTGATCCCGATCGACGGCGAGCCGCTGGGCGAGCCCGCGGTCTACGGCAATGACCGGCTCTTCATCGACATCCGTATCGAGGGCGAGGCGGACGCGGCCCATGACTCGCAGCTTGCTGCGATCGAAGCGGCCGGCCATCCCGTCGTGCGTATCGTGATGAAGTCGATCGACCATCTCGGCCAGGAGTTCTTCCGCTTCGAGATGGCAACGGCGGTGGCGGGCAGCATCCTCGGCATCAACCCGTTCGACCAGCCGGACGTGGAAGCGGCCAAGATCAAGACCCGAGAGCTCACCGCCTCGTTCGAAAAGACCGGCGCGCTGCCGGCCGAACGGCCGGTCGTCAGCACCACCGAGGCCGACCTCTACACCGACGAGGCCAACGCTACGGCCCTGCGCGCCGCCGGCGCCAACGGCGACCTCACCTCATGGCTGAAGGCGCATCTGTCGCGCTCCAACCATGGCGATTATGTCGCCCTGCTCGGCTACATCGCCCGCGACAAGGCGACGATCGACGCGCTCCAGACCATGCGGCTCGAAGTGCGCGAGAAGCGACATGTTGCGACCTGCGCCGAGTTCGGACCGCGTTTCCTGCACTCGACCGGACAGGCCTACAAGGGCGGCCCCGACAGCGGCGTATTCCTGCAGATCACCGCCGACGACGCCAAGGACCTGCCGGTGCCGGGCCAGAAGGCCAGCTTCGGCGTCATCAAGGCGGCGCAGGCGCGCGGCGACTTCGACGTGCTCACCGAGCGCGGCCGTCGCGCGTTGCGGGTCCACCTGAAGGGCGGGCTCAAGAAGGGTCTCGCGGCGCTCAATGCGGCGCTGAACGACGCACTGAACTAAGGGAATTCCTCAAATGCAACTCGGCATGATCGGCCTCGGCCGGATGGGCGGCAACATCGTT
Source organism: Bradyrhizobium sp. MOS002 (assembly GCF_003020115.1). Lineage (GTDB taxonomy): Bacteria > Pseudomonadota > Alphaproteobacteria > Rhizobiales > Xanthobacteraceae > Bradyrhizobium. The sequence continues at coordinate 118,707 of NZ_PYFX01000015.1, read as the reverse complement.
CGCCGGCTGATGCGCCACGGCCATTCGACCGTGGTCTACGACAAGGACGCCAAGGCAGTCGCGGGCCTTGCCGCAGACGGCGCGACAGGCTCGGCGACGCTCGAAGAGTTCATTGCGAAACTGGAGCGGCCGCGCACGGCCTGGGTGATGCTGCCGGCCGGCCGCATCACCGAGACCACGATCGACACGATCGCGGGGGCAATGCAGGAAGGCGACGTCATCATCGACGGTGGCAACACGTTCTGGCAGGACGACGTCCGTCGCGGCAAGGCGCTGAAGGAGCGCGGCATCCACTATGTCGACGTCGGCACCTCCGGCGGCGTCTGGGGCCTCGACCGCGGCTATTGCATGATGATCGGCGGCGAGAAACAGGTGGTCGATCGGCTCGATCCGATCTTCGCCGCGCTCGCGCCCGGCGCCGGCGACATTCCACGCACGGAGGGACGTGAGGGGCGCGATCCCCGCATCGAGCAAGGCTACATCCATGCCGGCCCGGTCGGCGCCGGGCATTTCGTCAAGATGATCCACAACGGCATCGAATACGGCCTGATGCAGGCCTATGCCGAAGGCTTCGACATCCTCAAGAACGCCAATATCCATGCGCTGCCGTCCGATCATCGCTACGATTTCGACCTCGCCGACATCGCCGAGGTGTGGCGGCGCGGCAGCGTGATCCCGTCCTGGCTGCTCGACCTGACGTCAACCGCGCTCGCGGATAGCCCTACGCTGACGGAGTATTCCGGTTTCGTCGAGGATTCCGGCGAAGGACGCTGGACCGTGAACGCCGCAATCGACGAGGCGGTGCCGGCTGAAGTCCTGACCGCGGCGCTGTTCGCACGTTTCCGTTCCCGCAAGGAACACACCTTCGCCGAGAAAATTCTCTCAGCGATGCGAGCCGGCTTCGGTGGCCACAGGGAGCCGAAGCAGCCGGCTGCTTCGAAGCCCAAATAGCTCGAAGCGGAAGTAAAACGTAACCAAGCGAAGGCCAATAGTTCGTGACAAAAGACCCGCAGCCAAAGCGCAAGCCGGAAAATTGCGCCTTCGTCATCTTTGGCGTGACCGGAGACCTCACCCATCGACTGGTGATGCCCTCGCTCTACAATCTGGCGGCCGAGAAAATGCTGCCGGAGAAATTCTGCGTCGTCGGCGTGGCCCGCAAGGGCCAGTCGGATGACGAGCTACGCGACAGCCTGATGAAGGGCCTGCGCGAGTTCTCGACGAGGCCGGTCGACGACGACGTCGCGAAACAGCTCCTGCAATGCGTGACCTTCGTCGAGGCCGATCCGAAGGATCCGCCGTCGTTCGACCGCCTGCGCGAGCATCTGGATACGCTGGAATGCGCGCAGGACACCGGTGGCAACCGGCTGTTCTACCTTGCGACGCCGCCGGCTGCGTTCGCGCCGACCGCGCGCGAGCTCGGCCGCACCGGCATGATGAAGGAGAACGGCGCGTGGCGGCGGCTGGTGATCGAAAAGCCGTTCGGCACCGACCTCGCCTCGGCGCGCGCGCTGAACACCGAACTCCTGAAGATCATGGACGAGCACCAGATCTACCGGATCGATCACTATCTCGGCAAGGAGACGGTGCAGAACATCCTGGTGCTGCGCTTTGCCAACGGCATGTTCGAGCCGATCTGGAATCGCAACCATATCGACCACATCCAGATCACGGTGGAGGAAAAGCTCGGCGTCGGCCATCGCGGCGGTTTCTACGACGCTACCGGCGCGCTGCGCGACATGGTGCCGAACCATCTATTCCAGCTGATGTCGCTGGTCGCGATGGAGCCGCCGGCGCGTTTCGACGCCCATTCCGTGCGCTCCGAGAAGGCCGAAATTCTGACCTCGATTCAGCGCCCGAGCGAAGCGGAAGCGCTGAAGAGCTCGGTGCGCGCCCAATATCTCTCGGGGCGCATCGGCGACGATGAGATCCCGGACTATCGCAAGACCGAGGACGTCAAACCCGGCAGCACCACCGAGACCTATGTCGCGTTGAAACTGATGATCGACAATTGGCGCTGGGCCGGCGTGCCGTTCTATTTGCGGACCGGCAAGGCGCTCGGCCACAAGCGCACCGAGGTCGCGATCAAGTTCAAGCAGGCGCCGCTGTCGATGTTCTCAGGCACCGCTGTCGATCGCCTCTCCCAGAACTTCCTCACGATCGGCATCGCACCGACCGAAACCATCGAGCTCCAGTTCAACGCCAAGATCCCGGGGCCGAGCGTCACCATCGACGGCGTCGAGATGAAGTTCCGCTATGGCGACTATTTCCGGGCCGATCCCTCGACCGGCTACGAGACGCTGATCTACGACTGCATGATCGGCGACAACATCCTGTTCCAGCGCGCCGACGGCATCGAAGCCGGATGGCAGGCGGTGCAGCCGTTCCTGGACGCCTGGAAGAACGCGGGCAGCAACGGCATCGAGACCTATCAAGCCGGCAGCGACGGCCCCGCCTGCGCCGATGAATTGCTCCGCCGCGATGGCCGAAGCTGGCGTAAGTTTTCGTGACGGCGGCGGCCGGACAGCCGAAGCTGATCGTCGAGGCCGACGCCGAGTCTCTCGCGCGGGCCACGGCCGAACGGGTGATGGCGCGAATCGCGGCCAATCCCGGGCGCATTGCGATCTGCCTGACCGGCGGCTCCAGCCCAAAGAGGCTCTACCAGCTGCTGGGCAGCGACGCCTGGCGCGAAAAAATCCCGTGGGAGCGCGTGCACTGGTTCATCGGTGACGAGCGCTTCGTGCCCGAAAGCGACCCCCTCAACAACATGGCGGTCGCGCGCGCGACCTTTCTCGATCGCAACGCGCCCTCCGGCCATGTTCACCCGATCCCGACGACGGTCGACAACCCGGATCAGGGCGCCGAGGCCTATGCGCGCGAGCTGCAGTCCTTCTACGGCGCTAAAAGCCTCGATGCGGCACGGCCGCTGTTCGACATGGTTTTGATGGGCGCAGGCCCGGACGGCCACACCGCTTCGCTATTCCCGGGCTACCCCGCGATCGAGGAAACGGGACGCTGGGTGGTCGGCGTCCCCAAGGCCAATGTTGCCCCCTTCGTGCCTCGGGTCTCGCTCACCCTGCCCGCGCTGGCGTCATGCCGCGAAATGCTGTTCGAGATTGCCGGGCACGACAAGAAGCCGATCTTGACGCGCCTGCTCAATGGCGAGACTCTGCCGGCTGTACGCGCGCGCTCGAATGGCGAGACCGTCTGGCTGGTCGACCAGGCCGCGCTTCCGGAGGGAATACGTGGCGGGCGTTGAAGCACCTTGTGCATTGATCGTGATGGGCGTGTCGGGCTCGGGCAAGAGCACGGTTGCAAAAGCGCTGGGCGAGCGCCTCGGCTGGCGGTTCGAGGACGGAGACAGCTTTCATCCCGCCAGCAATGTCGAGAAGATGCGGGCCGGCCATCCCCTCACCGACGAGGACCGCTGGCCCTGGCTCAACGCCATTGCCGACGAGATCGCGCGGGTCTGTGACAAGGGCGAGCACGTCATCATCGCCTGCTCGGCGCTGAAGCACACTTATCGTGACGTGCTCCTGCGCGGACGCGACGACGTCCGCTTCGTCTTCCTGAGGGGCACGAAGGAGCTGATCGCCGCTCGCCTCGCGCAACGCAAAGGGCACTTCATGCCGCCCGGCCTGTTGACGAGCCAGTTCAACACGCTGGAGCCGCCGGAGGCTGGCGAACACGTGATCACCGTCTCGATCGACGAATCCGTGGAAGCGATCGTGGACGGCGCGGTGCGGCAGTTGAAGCTGGGCGGCGCGAAACGCTGAGGGCAAACACCCAAGAAACACCCAAGGGACCGCCATGACAAAAATCTCGCTCGTCGTCTCCGACGTCGACGGTACGCTGCTGACCAAGGACAAGACGCTGACCGACCGCGCGAGGTCCGCGGTGCAGCGCCTGCACCAGGCCGGCATCGGTTTCACGATTACGTCGAGCCGCCCCGCAATCGGCATGCGCTTCCTGATCGAGCCGCTGGCGCTCTGGCTGCCGGTCGGCCCGTTCAACGGCTCCTCGATCGTCGATCCCGAGATGAATCCGGTCGAGCAGCATCTCATCCCGGCCGGCGCGGCCGAGCGAGCCTTGCAAATTCTCCGGGACTTCGGCGCCGACATCTGGTTGTTCACTACCGACAAATGGCTAATCGACAAGCCTGATGGCCAATACGTCGCCCATGAGCAGCATACGATCCGCTCCGACCCGACCATTGTGACGGATTTTTCGCCCTACCTTGCAAGCGCCTGCAAGATCGTCGGCGCCAGCGCCGATGCAGCCGGCCTCGAAGCTTGCGAGAAGGCGATGCAGAAGGCGCTCGGCAGCGAGGCGACCGCGGTGCGTTCGCAAACCTATTATCTCGACATCACCCCACCCGGCTTTGACAAGGGGACGTTCGTGCAAGCCATGGCCAAGCGCCTCGGCATTTCGACGGACGCAGTCGCCACCATCGGCGACATGCAGAACGACCTCGCGATGTTCCGCGTCAGCGGCACCTCGATCGCCATGGGCAACGCGACCGACAACGTCAAGGACCAGGCCACCCACGTCACCGCGAGCAACGAGCAGGACGGTTTTGCGGAGGCGATGGAGATGATTTTGAAGCGGAACGAGGTCGCCTAGGTCACTGCTTCGACCGCTGCATCGCGGGCTTCTCGCTGCCATGCCTTGCCGCCGAAAGATTATGTGCGGTGTTGACCAGCGCGATATGCGTCAGCGCCTGGGGGAAATTGCCGGTCTGACGCTTGGCGCCTGAATCATATTCCTCGGCCAGCAGCCCGACATCATTGGCGATACCGACCACGCGATCGAACAGGATCTGCGCCTTGTCGAGATCGCCCGACAGCACATGGGCATCGGCCAGCCACAGAGTGCAGGCGAGGAAGGCTCCCTCGATCGGCTGCTTCTCCTCGGACACTTCGCGCGGATCGTGCCGCAGCACAAAGCCGTCAGGCATCATGTGTTTTTCCATCGCCGCTATGGTGCCGCGGATGCGCGGGTCTTCCGCCGGCAGGAAGCCGACGGCCGGCAGCAGCAGCACGCTGGCATCGAGCAGCTTCGAGCCGTAGGATTCGACGAAGGCATTCTCCTCCGCGTCGAAGCCGTTGTTGCAGACGTCGCGATGAATGGCGTCGCGCAAGGCGCGCCAATGCAAGAGCGGCGCCTTGAAGCCGAAGGTCTCGGCGCTCTTGATGCCGCGGTCAAAGGCGACCCAGGTCATGACCTTGGAGAAGACATAGTGCTTCGGCTGTCCACGCCGCTCCCAGATGCCATGATCGGGCTGGTCCCAGACCTCGGCGAGATGCTTGAGCACGGCGCATTCCAGCGCCCAGGTCGTCTCGTCGTCGAGCTTGAGCTTGGCCATGCGCGACTGGTGGAAGGCGTCGATCAACTCGCCGTAGACGTCGAGCTGTAGCTGCGCATGCGCGGCGTTGCCGACGCGCACCGGCTGCGCGCCCTCATAGCCGTCGAGCCAACCGGCCTCCCATTCCAGCAGCCGCCGCTGGCCCCAGATGCCGTACATGATCTGCATGTTCGCCGGCGACCCGGCAGCCGCACGCAACAGCCAATTGTGCCAGGCCAGGGCTTCCTCGGTATAGCCCGAATTCATCAGCGCCAGCAGCGTGAAGGTGGCATCGCGCAGCCAGCAGAAGCGGTAGTCCCAATTCCTGGCGCCGCCGAGCTTCTCCGGCAAGGAGGTGGTGGGCGCCGCGACGATGCCGCCGGTCGGACCGAAGGTCAGCGCCTTGAGCGTGATCAGCGAGCGCACGATCAGGTCGCGATAGTCGCCATCGCGATTACAGTGGCCGCACCAGTCCTGCCAGAATTTTTCCGTCTCCTGGAGCGCGAGCTCCGGGTCGATCGGCGCGGGTGGCTCCAGATGCGAGGGGCCGTAGGTCAGCACGAACGGCACGGTCTCGCCGGCCCTCACCTCGAAATCGGAAACCGTGGTCAGATCCTCGCCGCGGGTCTTCGCCGGCGTCCGCAGCACGGTCATGTCCTGCCCGGCGACCGCCAGCAGGGAATGGTCGATCCGCCGCACCCAGGGGATGTCGACGCCGAAGCCGAAGCGGATGACGAGCTCCATCCGCATCTTCACCATGCCGCTGACCCCGCGGACCAGCCGCACGATGTCGGAGGCCTTGCCGCGCGGCGGCATGAAGTCGATCAGCGCAACCGTGCCACTCTCCGTCTCAAAGCGCGTTTCGAGGATAAGGGTGTCGCCGAGATAGCGGCGCGACGTCGCGGTGACGTCCTCGCTCGGCGCGATCAGCCAGCGGCCGTTCTTGTGCGTGCCGAGGAGCGCGGCAAAGCAGGCATCGGAATCGAAGGCCGGCCAGCACAGCCAGTCGATCGAGCCGTTGCGGCCGACCAGCGCCGCGGTCTCGCAGTCGCCGATAAGCGCGTAGTCCTCGATCCTCTGAGACAATGTCGTGCGAGCCTCGAAACGGCGTCCTGGAAGACCCCGGCGATCAACGCCCGCCGGGCAACGAGCGTTCCCGCGTTGCGGCCTTCAAGGCTGCGAGATCGACCTTCGAGGCGATCTTGTCGAGCGTCACGGGCAGGCGCTGGCGCCAGTTCGGATGCTCGTCGATTGTGCCGGGAATGTTGGGCTGGTCGATCACGCCGAGCAGATCCTCCAGCGACACCGCAAGCAGCCGCGAGGGCGTGCGCGACAGGAAGGCGAGCACCGAATAGAGGTCGTTTGCACGAATGCCATTCTGGCGCAGGATCTCGTCGAGCTGGCCCAGCGCATCCCAGCGGGCCTGGTCGTTCTCGCCGGGATCGAGCCCGAGCGAGCGCTTCATCCTGAGATCGCTGAAGGAGCGCCAGCCGGCATAGGTCGACAAATCATGCGTGTTCAGCGTCACCAGCGCGTTGGGCCGGTAGTGATCGACGGCGCGGAAATGGCCGGCATCGTCGCGCTCGAACATCATGACGAGGTAGGACCAGATGCCGAAATCCTGCATGGTCTCGCGGAAACCTTCCGGCACCGTGCCGAGGTCCTCGCCGATCACGATGCACTTATGGGCCGCGCTCTCGCGCGCCACGGTGGCCAGCAGCGCCTCGAACGGCATCTGCACATAGGCGCCGTTGTCGGGCTTGAAGCCGCGCGGCACCAGATACAGCCGCTTCAAGCCCAGCACGTGATCGAGACGGATGGCCCCGGAATGGCGCATCGAAGCTGCGAGCATATCGGCAAACGGCACGAAGGATTGCGCCTCCAGGCCGCCGGCATTGAAGCCGGCGAGGCCCCAATCCTGGCCGATAGTGTTGAGCACGTCCGGCGGCGCGCCGACGGCGAGATGACGGGAGATCGCCCCCTGCTCGTTCCAGGCATCGAAGCCGTTCGACTGCACGCCGACGGCGACGTCGAGATAGAGCCCGACCCGCATGCCGAGCTGACTGGCCAGCTCCTTGGCGGCATGCAACTGGCTGTCGGCCGTCCATTGCACGAATTCGACGAACTCGACCTCGTGCTTGTCGGGCCCATTGCGCAGCTCGGCGCATTTCGTCGCGTCCGGCTGCTGCCATTGCTTCGGCCATTCCCACCACGGCGCCGCGAAGCGATGGCGGAGCACCTCAAAGCAGGCAAAACGGGACAACAGCGGCGCGCGAGCCGCGCGGAAAGCGTCGAACTCGTTGCGGCGGACACCGCTCGCGGTTTTCACGAAGCTGTCGAAGGCGGCACGCAAGGCCAGCCATTTCAAGGCCGCCATGTCCGGATAGGGCACACGATCGCCCTTACGGAGCCGCGCGGCGGTCACGGCCGCGTCGGGGACGAGGTCGGGGGAAAATTCCGGAATCGCCTCGACGTCGATGTAGAGCGGATTGAGAAACAGCCGGCTGTTCGGCGAATAGGGGCTGCAGTCGGCCGGATGGTCGTCGAACAACACATGCAGGGGATTGAGCCCGACGCCGTCGGCCCCCAATTGCTTGGCCAGCCGAACGAGACCGGCGAGGTCGGTGAAATCGCCGATGCCCCAATTACGGTCCGAGCGGACGCTGTAGAGCTGCACGGCAAGCAGCCAGCCGCGGTCGAAATCGCCGCCAAAGGCCCGCTCCGGCGCCACGATCATCGGCACCTCTTCGGTCACACCTTCGGCATCGGTCAGCGTCAGCCGGTGATAGCCGAGCGGCAGGCCGGCGGGCCAGGCGATCACGGGTTCGCGCGTCTCACCCTGCGCGATCACGTTGCCGTTGCCGGTCATCTTCCATTTGAGCGGCGGCGCACCGATCGTCGCCAATTCGGTGCGCGGATGTCCCAGGGCGCGTACCACCACGGGCCCGCTGACGAAGCGATAAACCCGCTTCTCCGGCAGGGCGTCGAGGATGGATTTGAGGGCCACGGGATCCGTGATCCGCAGCTTTCCGAGGGCATCGACGAATTCAGACTGAACGCCCTTGATACGGGCTTGAGCTAAAAGATCCATTCGGCACGCAGCTTGCAAGCCATTCTCTGGCCGGGGGAATTGATTTTAACGAGGTGACGGAAGAGGTTAGTCTGGGTTAACTCGCGAACCGCGCCTGCCGTTCCCCAGGGAACCAATGACACACAAGCGGCTTTCTATATAGGTATCAAGCGTAGGTTCCCGGCAAGGGAAACGGGCTCCTGCTTTCTTGTCAATGGCATCACCGTGAACAAGACAATTCAAACTGTCGAGAGTGCCGCAGCCGGCAGCACTTTCCTCATCGAAGACGTCTATCCCCTGATCGACGGCGGGCGCTTCGCCGTGAAGCGGATCGCGCGCGAACGGGTCGAGGTCTGGGCCGACATCTACCGCGACGGCGACGCAGTGATCGGCGCAGCGCTGATCTGGCGACAAGAACAGGACCGCGAATGGCAGAGCGAGCCGATGATCCCTCACGGCAATGACCGCTGGTCCGGCGCGTTCACACCCGTCGAGCCCGGCAAATATGTCTATGCGATCGAAGCCTGGACCGACGAGTTCGCCACCTGGTCGCACGCCATCACGCGCAAGCAGCGCTCCGGTGCCGACGTCACCCTCGATGCGATCGAGGGCGCCGGCCTTCTGACCAAGGCGCATGGCGCGCAGCAGGACGCCGCCGCCGTCATCGTCAGGCAATGCGAGGACTATCTTCAGACCGGCGACGTTGCCCCGCTGCTGGCAACCGAGCTCGGCGCAGCCATGGCCGAGAGCCAGTCGCGGCCGGACCTCACGCGCTCGGCGCTATTCCCGCTGTTCGTCGACCGCGACAAGGCGCGCTTCGGCGCCTGGTATCAGATGATGCCGCGCAGCCAGAGCATGGTGGCAGGACAGCATGGCACGCTCCGCGACTGCATCGTGCGCGTGCCCGACATCGCCGCGATGGGCTTCGACGTGCTCTACTTCACGCCCATTCATCCCATTGGCCGCACCCGGCGCAAGGGCCGCAACAACACGCCGGTAGCGAGCGAAGGCGATCCCGGCTCGCCTTATGCGATCGGCGCCATTGAAGGCGGGCACGACGCGCTGCATCCCGAACTCGGCACGATTGAGGATTTTCGCGCGCTGGTCGCGACCTGCCTGGAATACGGGCTCGAGCTCGCGCTCGACTTCGCCGTGCAATGCTCGCCGGACCACCCGTGGCTGACACAGCATCCGGAATGGTTCAAATGGCGCCCGGACCGCTCGGTGCGGACGGCTGAGGGCCCCTATTCCGACATCGTCATCCCCGATTTCACGTCCGTCGACCGGGCTGGACTGTGGAACGCATTTCGCGACGCCATGCTGTTCTGGATCGACCACGGCGTCACCATCTTCGCCATCGACAATCACGACACCGCGCCGCTCGCCTTCTGGGAATGGCTGATCCGTGACATCCGCCGCCGGCATCCCGAGGTAATCCTGTTCTCCAAGACGTTTGCGCGCCCGAAGCTGATGAAGGGGCTCGCCAAGCTCGGCTTTGCACAATCGTTCAGCTATTTCCCCTGGCGCACGGCGAAGTGGGAGCTGCAGCAATATCTCGGTGAGCTGACGCGTTATCCGGAACGTGACTTCTATCGGCCGAACCTGTTCGTGAACACGCCCGATCTTTTGCCCTATCATCTCCAAGGCGGGGAGACATGGGCGTTCAGATCGCGCGTCGCGCTCGCCGCGACGTTGTCCGGCAATTACGGCGTCTACAGCGGGTTCGAGTTGCTGGAGCACGACGCGATCCCCGGCCGCGAGGAGTATCTCGACTCCGAGAAATACCAGATCAAGCAGCGCGACTGGGACAAGCCCGGCACCATCAAGGCCTATATCACGGAGCTCAATCGCATCCGCAACGAGAATGCCGCGCTTCGGCAGACGGCGAACCTGCGCTTCCTCGGCATCGAAGACGACGAGACGATTGCCTTCGTCAAGGAAGCGACCGACCCGGCCAACATCGTCGTGGCCGTGGTCGCGCTCTCGCGCCACGTACGCGAATTCTGGTTGCCGCTCGGCGACATCACGGTTGACGCCGGCGGGCAGCGACACCACGTGTCGGCACTCGAAAACCTCCTCACCGGCGAACAGGCCCGCATCGAATGGGGCGGGATCAGGTTGCGTATCGATCCCGACCGCGATCCGGCGCTGCTGTTCCGCTGCCTGGCGTAGGGGCGCACGCCATGAACGTATTGCCTTCCGTCGACACCAAGAAAGCCGAGGCTGCCGAGATCGTGGATGAACTCTGGTACAAGGACGCCATCATCTATCAGCTCCACGTCAAGGCGTTTGCCGATAGCAATCATGATGGCATCGGCGATTTCGCAGGGCTGACCGAGAAGCTGCCTTATCTCCAGGAGCTCGGCGTGACCGCGCTGTGGCTGTTGCCGTTCTATCCCTCGCCCGGCCGCGACGACGGCTACGACATCGGCGACTACGGCGCGGTCAATCCCGATTTCGGAACGATGAAGGACTTCAAGCGCTTCATCCAGGAAGCGCAGAAGCGCGGCCTGCGCGTCATCACCGAGCTGGTCGTCAACCACACCTCGGACCAGCACAATTGGTTCAAGCGCGCGCGCCGCAGTCCTGCAGGCTCGAGCGCCCGCAACTGGTATGTCTGGAGCGACACCGACCAGAAATACCAGGGCACGCGGATCATCTTCACCGACACGGAGAAATCGAACTGGACCTGGGATCACGAGGCCGGCGCGTTCTACTGGCATCGCTTCTTCTCGCACCAGCCGGACCTCAATTTCGACAATCCGCGCGTCGTCAGCGCGCTGATCCAGGTGATGAAGCGCTGGCTGGATGCCGGCGTCGACGGCTTCCGGCTCGATGCCATTCCCTATCTCTGCGAGCGCGAGGGCACCTCGAACGAGAACCTTCCCGAGACGCATGCGATCATCAAGCGGCTGCGCCAGGAACTGGATTCCTATTCCAAGGGAAAGCTGCTGCTGGCCGAGGCCAATCAATGGCCGGAGGACGTGCAGGAATATTTCGGCCGCGGCGACGAATGCCACATGGCCTACCATTTCCCGCTGATGCCGCGCATCTACATGGCGATCGCGCAGGAGGACCGCTTCCCGATCACCGACATTTTGCGCCAGACGCCGGACATTCCGGCAAGCTGCCAATGGGCGCTGTTCCTGCGCAACCATGACGAGCTGACGCTGGAGATGGTCACGGACGTCGAGCGGGACTATCTCTGGACCACCTACGCCAACGATCCGCGCGCCCGCATCAATGTCGGCATCCGCCGGCGCCTCGCGCCGCTGATGGACAACGACCGGCGCAAGATCGAGCTGATGAACTCGCTGCTGCTGTCCTTCCCCGGCACGCCGATCATCTATTACGGCGACGAGATCGGGATGGGCGACAACATCTATCTCGGCGACCGCAACGGCGTGCGCACGCCGATGCAGTGGAGCCCGGACCGCAACGGCGGCTTCTCGCGCTGCGACCCGGCCCGCCTCTATGCGCCTCTGATCATGGATCCCGTCTACGGCTACGAATCGGTGAACGTGGAGGCACAGTCGCGCAGCCTGTCCTCGCTGCTCAGCGCGACCAAGCGCCTGATCTCGGTGCGCAAATCGACGCTCGCCTTCGGCCGTGGTACCATGACGTTCATCCGTCCCGCCAATCGCGCCGTGCTGGCCTATGTCCGCCAGTACCGCGACGAGGTGATCCTCTGCGTCGCCAATCTGTCGCGCGCGGCCCAGGCGACCGAGCTCGATCTGTCGCCATGGAAGGACCGCATCCCGCAGGAGATGCTCGGCCGCACGCGGTTTCCGCCGATCGGCGAGCTACCCTACATGGTCACGCTGGGGCCCTATGGCTTCTACTGGTTCCAGCTCACCGAGCGCGACAAGTCCGAGCCGGTGACGCCGCGCGCAGTGCCGGAATTCGAGACGCTGGTGGTGCCCGTGAACTCGACCTGGGTGTCGCTGGCGCGCGAGCGCGGCGTGTTCGAGCATGAGGTGCTGCCGGGATTCCTGTCGCGCACGCGCTGGTATCCGGAGCACAATCCCAAGCACATCAAGCCGACGCTGACCTCGGCGGTGCCGTTCTGCGATATCGGCGACAACAGGCCCTGGATCGCGTTCTTCGAGGCGGCGCAGGGCGACGTCACCACGCGCTACGTGCTGCCGATGCAGATCGAATGGGTGCGCTTCGACCGTGAACGCTTCAATCCCAGGGCGCTCGCCGCCGTGCGCCAGGGCGCCCGCGAAGGGACGCTGCTGGATGTGGCGACCGAGCAGATCTTCATTGGCCTGTTCCTGCGCAATCTGTCGCAGAACCTGGTGGTGGAAGAAAACAATCTGCGGCTGGAGTTCAAGGCGACCAGCCGGTTTGCCGAGTACACCATCAAGGAGCCCGAACGCATCCGCGCGATCGAGCAGTCGAACAGCACAGCGCTGGTCGACAACCAGTATGTCGCCAAGATCTATCGCCAGCTCGAAGGCGGCATCAATCCCGAGATCGAGATCGGCTCCTACCTCACCGAAATCGCCCGCTTTGCCAATACGCCTGCACTGCTCGGCAGCGTCGAGCTGGTCGAAGACGACAGTCGCAGCGCAGTCGGCGTGCTGCACGCCTATGTCGAGAACCAGGGCGACGGCTGGGCTGTCACCGCGGGCTATCTCGACCGCTATATCGACGAGCAGCGGGTGCTGCCCCCGGGCGAGATGCCCCGGGAGACCCAGGAGCAAGCGCCCTATCTGCACTTCATCGCGCAGATCGGCCGGCGGCTCGCCGAGCTGCATGTGGCTCTGGCCGCCGCAAAGCCAGGCGATCTCGCGCCGGAGCCTATCGGCTCTGCACACGTCAAGCGCTGGTCATCCGAGCTCAAGGCACGGGCCGAGCGCGTTTTCGAGCGCCTGGCCGCCAGCAGCGACGGCCTGCGGGAGGTGGACCGACCGCTGGCCAATCAGCTCACCGCGGCGCGCGCGTCCCTGTCCGGCCGGCTCAACGCGCTGTTGCCTTCCGCGATCGGCGGGTTGAACATCCGTCATCATGGCGACTTCCGCCTCGGGCAAACTCTGATCGTGAAGGACGATATCTTCATCATCGACTTCGACGGAGATCCGCGTTTGCCGCAGGCCGACAAGCGGCGCAAGTTGCCCGCGGCGCGCGACGTTGCCGGTCTGATCCGCTCGATTGATCTTTCGGTTAACGCGGCGCTTCACCGCGCGCTCACGGGCGCCTCCGACGAACAGGGCCGGCTTACGGCTGCGCTTGGCGAATGGCGCGAGCGCGCCACCGCGACGTTCCTCACCGCCTACCGCGAAGCCATGACCGATCGGCGGCTGTGGCCGGAGGATCGGCAATCCGCGACCGGCCTGTTAACGTTTTTCCTGCTTGATCAAGCGTTTAAGGAAGTAGAGTACGAGCTGTCCCACCGGCCTGAGGGGCTCCATGCGCCGCTGTCCGGACTGCTTCGCATTCTGTCCAGTATCGAGAGCGAAGCCCATGCCTAAACTCCCTGCCGAGGCCTATGCGATCATCGAGGGTCGCCACTCCGATCCTTTCCACTATCTCGGGCTGCATCCCGAGGGCGACAAGAGCGTGGTGCGCGCATTTCTTCCCGATGCGTCCAACGTCGAAGCGGTGGGCGAGCACGGCGAGGTGGCGAAGCTCGATCGCGTCCATGCTTCCGGCCTGTTCATAGGCGCTCTTCCGAACGGCGCGAAGCACTACCAGCTCCGCGCGAAGTTCGGCGACAACGTCATCGAATTCGAGGACACCTATCGCTTTCCGCCGATCCTGACCGATTTCGATCTCTATCTGCTCGGCGAAGGCACCCACCAGCGCCTTTACGACAAGCTCGGCGCGCATCCGATGCGGCTCGAAGGCATCGATGGCATCGGCTTCGTGGTGCTGGCGCCCAACGCCCGGCGTGTCTCCGTGGTCGGCGACTTCAACTTCTGGGACGGGCGGCGCCATCCGATGCGGGTGCGCGGCGCGGGCTATTGGGAATTGTTCATCCCGCACGCCAAGGCCGGCGACCACTACAAGTTCGAAATTATCGGACCGCATGGCCATCTGCTTCCGCTGAAGTCCGATCCGATGGCCTTTGCAAGCGAGGTGCGGCCGAAGACCGCTTCCATCGTGTTCGACGAAGCGCATCTGCCGCGGCCGCGACCGGCGCCCGACGGCATCAACGCGTTGTCCGCGCCGATGTCGATCTACGAGGTCCATCTCGGCTCATGGCGTCGCAAGAACGGTGATGAATGGCTCACCTATCGCGAGCTGGCCGAGCAACTGCCGGCCTACGCCCGCGACATGGGCTTCACCCATCTCGAATTCCTCCCCGTCAGCGAGCATCCTTTCGACGGCTCATGGGGCTATCAGCCGACCGGCCTGTATGCGCCAACCAGCCGTTTCGGCACACCGGAGGATTTTGCCGCGCTCATCGATGCCTGCCACCGCGAAGGCGTCGGCGTGCTGCTCGACTGGGTACCCGGCCACTTCCCGGACGATCCGCACGGGCTCGGCAGCTTCGACGGCACCGCGCTTTACGAGCACGCCAATCCGCTCCAGGGCCGGCACCTCGATTGGGGCACGTTGATCTACAATTACGGCCGCACCGAAGTAACGAACTTCCTGGTCTCGAACGCGCTGTTCTGGCTCGAGCGCTACGCGATCGACGGACTGCGGGTCGATGCCGTCGCGTCCATGCTCTACCTCGACTACAGCCGTCCGCCCGGCGCGTGGATTCCCAACCAGCATGGCGGCCGGGAGAACATCGAAGCGATCGCTTTCTTGCGTCGCGTCAACACCGAGCTGTTCGCGCGTTTCCCGCAGGCGACCACGGCCGCCGAAGAGTCCACCGCCTGGCCGCAGGTTTCGCGTCCGGTCGAATTCGGCGGGCTCGGCTTCGGCTACAAATGGAACATGGGCTGGATGCACGACACGCTGAACTACATCAGCAAGGACCCGATCCACCGCAAGCATCATCACGGCGACATCCTGTTCGGCCTGCACTACGCCTTCTCGGAGAACTTCGTCCTGCCCCTGTCGCATGACGAGGTCGTGCACGGCAAGCGCTCGATCCTGGGGCGCATGCCCGGCGACGAATGGCAGCGCTTCGCGAATTTGCGCGCCTATTACAGCTTCATGTTCGGCCATCCCGGCAAGAAGCTGCTGTTCATGGGCGCCGAGATCGCGCAAAGCCGCGAATGGAATCACGACCAGTCGCTCGACTGGCACTTGCTCGACTACAAGCCACATTCAGGCATCCAGGCGCTGATCCGCGATCTCAACCGGCTCTATCGCGCGGTGCCCGCCCTGCACGAGATGGATTGCGAGCAGGCCGGCTTCGAATGGCTGATCACCGACGACGCCAACCGCAACGTGTTCGCCTGGCTGCGCAAGGGATTTGACGAGCATGCCCGGTGCATGGTGATCGTCAATTTCTCGCCTAACGTCTATCGCAACTACCGCGTTCGCGCGCCCCTCGGCGGCAAGTGGAAGGAAGTGTTCAACTCGGACTCCGCCCATTACGGCGGCAGCAATGTCGGCAATATCGGCGAAGTCCACGCCGTCAATGGCGAGCTACGTCTCACCATTCCGCCGCTCGCCGCGATCTTCCTCGTTCCGGAAAGCTGAATGATGCGCCTGACTGCTGGATCGCCCGCACGCCTCGGCGCAAGCTGGGACGGACGCGGCACCAATTTCGCGCTGTTCTCCGCCAACGCGCAGAAGGTCGAGCTATGCCTGTTCGACATGCAGGGCCGCCGCGAACTCGAGCGCGTCGAGCTGCCGGAGCGCACCGAGGATGTCTGGCACGGCTATCTCAACGACGTCTCGCCCGGCCAGCTCTACGGCTACCGCGTGCATGGCCCCTACGAGCCCGAACACGGCCATCGTTTCAACGCCAACAAGCTGCTGCTCGACCCCTATGCCAAGCGGCTTTCCGGGCGGCTGGTCTGGAGCGACGCGCATTTCGCCTACCGCACCGGAAGCCCGCGCGAGGACCTGTCGTTCGACAGGCGCGACAACGCGCGCGGCATGCCCAAGGCCGTCGTCGTCGACGAGACCTTCAACTGGGGCCGCCGCGAGATCCGGCCCAACATTCCCTGGGAAGACACCATCATCTACGAGGCCCACATCAAGGGACTGACGCAGAAGCGCGACGACGTGCCGCCGAATTTGCGCGGCACCTATGGCGGCCTGTCCTCGCCGGCCATGATCGAGCACCTGAAGAAGCTCGGCGTCACCACGGTGGAGCTTCTGCCGGTGCACAGCTTCGTCGATGACCGCATTCTGGTGGAGAAGAAGCTCGTCAATTACTGGGGCTACAACACCTTGTCCTTCTTCGCGCCCGAGCAGCGCTACGCCCAGGACAACGCCCTCGATTCCTTTCGCACTACGGTCGCCCGTCTGCACGATGCCGGCATCGAGGTGATGCTCGACGTCGTCTACAACCACACCGCCGAGGGCAATCACCTCGGTCCGACGCTGTGCTACCGCGGCATCGACAACGCCTCCTATTACTGGCTGAACCGCGAGAACCCGCGCTATTACGACGACTTCACCGGCTGCGGCTCGTCGGTGAACCTCACCCACCCGCGCGTGCTGCAGATGGTGATGGATTCCCTGCGCTACTGGGTCGAAGTCTGCCACGTCGACGGCTTCCGTTTCGACCTCGCCACCACGCTGGCGCGCGGGCCGAACGGCTATGATCGCGGCAGCTCGTTCCTGACCGCGATCCGCCAGGACCCGGTGCTGGCGAGCGTCAAGCTCGTCGCCGAACCCTGGGACCTCGGCCTCGGCGGCTATCAGGTGGGCGCATTTCCCTCGCAATGGTCGGAGTGGAACGACCGTTACCGCAGCGCCATGCGCCGCTACTGGAGCGGCGAAGGCAGCCTGATCGGCGACATCTCCAGCCGCATGACGGCGTCCTCCGACCTGTTCAACCACGACGGACGGCGGCCGCGCGCCAGCGTCAACCACATCACAGTGCATGACGGGTTCACCCTCGCCGATCTCTTCAGCTACAACGAGAAGCACAACGAGGCCAATGGCGAGGACAATCGTGACGGCTCCAGCGACAACCACAGCAACAATTGCGGTGTCGAGGGCCCGACCGACGATCCCCAAATCGTCAGCTTGCGCCGGCAACTTCGCAAGAACGTGCTGGCCTGCCTCATGCTGGCGCAGGGCATTCCGCTGATCCTCGCCGGCGACGAGGTCGGCAATACGCAATCAGGCAACAACAACGCCTATTGCCAAGACAACGAGGTTGGCTGGGTCGGCTGGGACAATCTCGGCAAGGACGGCGACGACATGGTCGATTTCGTCGCCGAGCTCGCCGATATCCGCCGCCGGTTCTCGCAGCTCCGCAGCCATCGCTGGCTCGACGGCCGCCCCAAGGACGGCATCTCCTACGGCGCGCTGTGGCTGACGCCGGCCGGCGACGAAATGACGGAAAATGACTGGAAATTCCCGGAAGGGCGGTTTCTCTCCTATGTGATGGGGCCGATGGAACCGGGCAGCGCCGCGATCTTTATCGTACTGAACGCAGCCCCCGAAGAGATCGCATTCAAATTGCCAAAATTGACCGAATACAAGAGCTGGCAGCAAATCCTCAACACGACCGACGCCAAGCTGAACACGGTCGACTTCCTGCCCGGAAGCGACAGCAAGGCGCCGCCGCGCTCCGTGCTCGCTTTCGCGGGGGCGCTATGAGGCCATCCTTCGGGGCGAGGCCGACGAAGGACGGCGTGTCGTTCCGGCTGTGGGCGCCTGCCGCGCGCCGTGTCGATCTCCTGCTCGACAGACGACACGCGATGCAGCGCCGGCAGGATGGCTGGTATGTCGCCGACATTGCCAATCTGCCCGTCGGCAGCAACTACAAATTCAGGATCGACGACGAGGTGGACGTGCCCGATCCGGCGTCTGCATTCCAGCCCGACGACGTGTTCGGCCCGAGCGAGGTGATCGATCACGACGCCTTCGCCTGGCGCGCATCCGATTGGCGCGGCCGTTCCTGGGAAGAAACGGTGCTGATCGAGACGCATGTCGGCACCTTCACTGCGGAAGGCACCTATCGTGCCATGATCGACAAGCTCGATCATCTCGTCGCGACCGGCATCACCGCGGTCGAACTGATGCCGCTGGCCGACTTTGCCGGTCGTCGCGGCTGGGGTTATGATGGCGTGCTGTGGTACGCACCCGACAGCGCCTATGGCCGTCCCGATGATCTGAAGACGCTGATCGACGAAGCACATCTGCGCGGGCTGATGGTATTCCTCGACGTCGTCTACAATCATTTCGGCCCCGAGGGAAATTACCTCGGCCGCTACGCGCCGGCCTTCTTCACCGACGCGCACACGCCATGGGGCAGTGCGATCGATTATCGCGTGCCGCAGGTTCGCGCTTTTGCCGTCGAGAACGCGCTGTCGTGGCTCAGTGACTATCGCTTCGACGGCCTGAGGCTCGATGCCGCCAACCACATCATGGCGAGCCCCGGCGAGCAATCGATGCTGCAAGACCTCAGCGTCGCCGCGGGCGAGCTTGCCAAGGCGACGGGGCGGCATATCCATCTCGTGCTGGAGAACGGCGACAATCGCGCGAGCCTGCTCGACGCCGCGCAGGAGCCCCCGAACGGCAAATATCGCGCGCAGTGGAACGACGACTACCACCACGTCTGGCACGTGATGCTGACCGGCGAGCTCGCCGGCTATTACGCGGACTATCAGACACCGCGCCTCGATCTCGCACGCGCGCTCGCCTCCGGCTTCGTCTATCAGGGCGAGATCTCGGAATTCTGGGGCAAGAAGCAGCGCGGCGAGAACAGCGGCGAGCTGCCGCCGGCAACCTTCGTCAATTTCCTGCAAAACCACGACCAGATCGGCAACCGGCCGCTCGGCGACCGGCTCGAAAGCCTGGCACCGCCCAAGCAGATCGAAGCCGCGCTTGCGGTGACCCTGCTCGCGCCGATGGTGCCGATGCTGTTCCAGGGCGAGGAGTGGGGCTCTAGCGCGCCCTTCCCGTTCTTCTGCGACTTCCAGGGCGGACTGGCTGATGCCGTCCGCAAAGGGCGAAAGCAGGAATACGCCTGGGCCTATGAGACATATGGCGACGAGGTGCCGGACCCGCTCGATCCGGCAACGCTGCAATCGGCCGTGCTCGACTGGACCGGCCGCACGCCGGAGCAGGATGCACGTCTCGCGCTGGTGCGGGAGCTGCTTGCGCTCCGCCATAAAGAGATCGCGCCACGACTGAAAGGTGCGCGCTTCGGTGATGCCGCCGTGGCCGATAGCGGCCTGCTCACCGCACATTGGCGCATGGGAGATGGCGCGACGTTGCGCCTCGTCGCCAATCTCTCCGACAAGGACACTGCATATTCCGACAGCGGTGTGGGGACCTCGATCTGGGGCGCGACTGGCGACCGGCTTGCGCCCTGGTCGGTGGTCTGGCGCCTCGGAGGTTGACATGCCTCCAGCCATTCCTCTCGCAACCTACCGGCTTCAGCTCACCGCGGATTTCGACTTCGACAAGGCCGCCGCGGTGGTGCCCTATCTGAAGGCGCTGGGAATCACGCATCTCTACACCTCGCCGGTGATGAAGGCCCGCAAGGGCTCGACCCACGGCTATGACACCGTCGATCACAGCCAGTTCAATCCGGAGCTCGGCGGCGAGGCCGGCTTCGCGCGGTTGAGCGAAGCGCTGACGCGACACGACCTCGGCCTCATCATCGATTTCGTGCCGAACCATGTCGGCGTGCACTTTGCCGATAACCCCTGGTGGCTGGACGTGCTGGAATGGGGCCAGGCCTCGCCGCACGCCGTCTCTTTCGATATCGACTGGGATCAACTGGCTTTCCGCGCCCGTGGCGGCGTGCTGCTGCCGATCCTCGGAGCGTCCTATGGCGAAGCGCTCGAGAGCGGCGATATCGAGCTGCGCTACGATGCCAACGAAGGTAGTTTTTCCGCCTGGTATTTCGAGCATCGATTGCCGATCGCGCCGGAGCGCTACGGCGAGATGCTGCGGATGATCGTGAAGGAAGCCGACGCCGCCGAAACCGAGGCCGGCAAGCGCCTGCTGTCGCTCACGGCCCGCTACACGGGACTGCGCCGTCCCAACCGCAAGGAAGCGCCCGGCTTCAAGGCGGAGCTCAAGGAGATCGCAGGCAGCGCCGATATCATCGCGCGCGGCCTCGGCGCCTATCGCGCCGCCAAGGACCGCCCCGCGCAGACGCTGGCGCTGCATCATTTGCTGGAGCGCCAGCACTACAAGCTCGGGCACTGGCGGCTTGCCTCCAGCGACATCAACTATCGCCGCTTCTTCGACGTCAACGGGCTCGCCGGCATGCGCGTCGAGGATCCCGGCACGTTCGCCGCCACGCACCGGCTGGTGAAGCAACTCATTGCCGACGGCAGACTGCAAGGCATCCGGCTCGATCATATCGACGGCTTGCGCGATCCCGCGCAATATTGCCAGCGGCTGCGCCGGCTGGTGCGCGACGCACAGGGCACCACAAAGCCGTTCTATACGGTGATCGAGAAAATCCTGTGCGAGCACGAGCGCCTGCCTCATTTCGCCGGCGTCCAGGGCACCACCGGCTATGAGTGGATGAATGCCATCACTCACGTTCTGGTCGACGCCAAGGGGCTGGAGGCCCTGGACGAGCCCTGGCGGCAGATCAGCAACCGGCCGCCGCGGCTCGCGCCTTACGTCAAGGACGCCAAACGGCGCGTGCTGGAGACGCTGCTGACCAGCGAATTCACGGTTCTAACGCGCCTGCTTGCGCGCATCGCCAACGGGCACTACTCGACCCGCGACTTTTCCGCCGACAGCCTGCGGCAGGCGCTTGAGCTCTACGTGCTGCATTTCCCGGTGTACCGCACCTATTTGACGACAGGCACGCCAACGGCGAACGATCGCAAGCTGATCGACGACACCATCGAGCAGGCGCGCCGGGAATGGTTCGCCGCTGACGAAGGCATTTTCGACTTCCTGCGCGACGCGCTCACCATGGACCTGCTCAAGCCAGGCCGTCCCCCGCACAGCGCCCCGCGGGTGCGCCGCTTTGCGCTGAAGGTGCAGCAATTCACCGGGCCGATGATGGCGAAGTCGCTGGAGGACACCGCTTTCTATCAATTCCACCGGCTGCTCGCCCTGAACGAAGTCGGCGGCGATCCCGCGAGCAAGGGTCTCACCATTGCCGCTTTCCACGACACCATGCAGGCCCGCGCCAGGGAATGGCCGCAAGGGATGACGGCGACCGCCACGCACGACACCAAACGCGGCGAGGACGCCCGGGCGCGGATCGCGGCCTTAAGTGAAATTTCCGGCGAATGGACCAGTGCCGTGTCACGCTGGAAAGTCCTCAATGCCCCGCACCTCGCGCTCGACGGCAATCTGCGCGCTCCGTCGGCGACGTTCGAATACATGCTCTACCAGACGCTGCTCGGCGCCTGGTTCCTCCAGGAGACGGCCGATGCCGGTTTCGTCGAACGTATCCAGGCCTATGCGCTCAAGGCCGCGCGCGAGGGCAAGGAGGAGACCAGCTGGCTCAACCCGCACGAGGCCTATGAGAACGGCGTCAAGAGCTTCATCGCGAAGATTCTCGATCCCGCGCACTCAGGCGAATTCCTGGAGGCGCTGCAAACCCTGGCTCGCCGCGTCGCGTTGCTCGGCGCGCTGAACGCTCTGAGCCAGCTCACTCTCAAGGCGACACTGCCGGGCGTGCCCGACTTCTACCAGGGCACCGAATTCTGGGACCTGTCGCTGGTCGATCCCGACAACCGCCGTCCGGTGGATTTCTCCGCGCGACACGCGGCGCTGGGCACGCTGGACAATCCGGATTGGAATCATCTGATCAAGAGCTGGCCGGACGGCCAGCTCAAGCTGGCCTGGACGCGGCATCTGCTCAAGCTGCGCAACGAGCTGCCCGACGTCTTCGCGCGGGGCGACTACCAGCCGCTTCCGGTGCGGGGCGCACATGCCGACCATGTCGTGGCCTTTGCCCGCCGCCACGGCCGCGCCGCGGCCATCGTCGTGGTCGGGCGCCACTTCGCACCTTTCACGCAAGCAGGACGCGAATGGCCGGCGCTCGATGGGGCCGACGCCACCATCGACGTCACGGGCTACAACGTGCCGGGTTTCGCAGGCAACGATCTGCCGCTCGCGCAGGCGCTTCGCGGCTTTCCCGCCTCCGTCATCCCGGCGCGCCCCGCGGGTGCGGCGAAGCCGGTGCGACAGCGCAACCGCGCTTGAACGCTAGCTCTTCCCGTCTTTGCCCAACAGCAGCTGGCCGCGCTTGCGGATGGTGGCCTGCGCCATCTCGGCAAAGCGCTGCAACAGCCAGGGCAGCACCACCTGCACCTTGACATGATCGTCGGCGACGTCGACCTGCCCCGTCGCGATCTGCCCGAGCGCGCGGATGCGGAAATTCATGCTGTCGCCGCTCCAGCGCTCCTCCTCGACCTGCATCACGGGAATGCTGGCCGCAGCACGGCCGAGCCCGGTCTTGAGCCGGCGCACCGCCTCCTCGCGGCCGAGGCGGTGGGGAATTGAGACGACAAGCGGTGCTGACATGGCTCTGCCCCAGTTAGTGATTGAACCTCACATAATCATGCCCCGCGGGGTCACAAAGGTTCCATGCAAGTTGAGCGTGCAACCGGTGTTTCATTGGCGGAACTTTAGAACCTGCGGCAAGTTGCCCTCGCACAACGGGACAGGTTGCATGAGCCCCTTCCAACGAAGGGCTGGAGGAGATTTCGCATGTCTATCGGTACGATCATTCTGATCATTCTTGTCATCGCGCTGCTCGGCGGCTTCAGCGGCATCGGCGGCGGTCCGTTCTACGGCACCGGCTATTACGGCGGCGGCGGCCTCGGGCTCATCATCGTCATTCTGTTGATATTGCTGCTGCTGGGACGGATCTAGCCGATGAATCGTAGGGTGGGTTAGCCGCAAGGCGTGACCCACCTCTTTACGTGCTGCGGAGAAGAAGTGGTGGGTTACGCTTCGCTAACCCACCCTACTTCACTTTACCCGCGAGCTTCTTGATCGCGGCCTTGATCGACGCGGCTGCATCGTCGTAGCCATCCCACGCCTTCGATCGCGCCAGCAAGCCGGGCACCGTCCGCACCGTGTACCGCTTCGGATCGAGGTCGCTCTTCACCTGCGCCCAGGTGACGGGCATCGACACAGTCGCACCATCTCGCGCGCGGGGGGATAGCGGCGCCACCGCCGTCGACATCCGATCATTGCGCAGATAGTCCAGAAAGATCTTCCCGTTGCG
Organism: Bradyrhizobium sp. MOS002; assembly: GCF_003020115.1. Lineage (GTDB taxonomy): Bacteria > Pseudomonadota > Alphaproteobacteria > Rhizobiales > Xanthobacteraceae > Bradyrhizobium. Next base: position 95,040 of record NZ_PYFX01000015.1, on the reverse strand, counting down.
CAGCTTCTTCGACATGTTGAGCAGGTAGCGCTCGGGATCGTCGTCCGCCATCCATTGGCAGACCCCTTGCGCGAAGGCTTTCGCCTCCTTCCAGCTCACCTTGTCCCGCGCGCCGTGGAGCAGCGGCACCACCACGTGCAGGCCCTTGCCGCCGGTGGTCTTGCAAAAACTCTCCATGCCGACATCGGCCAGGCGCTGCCGCATCTCCTTGGCTGCATCGACGACCTCGGGAAAATCGACGTCCGGCGCGGGATCGAGATCGAACACCAGCCGGCCCGGCGTGTCATAAGCGCCGGGCGCGCAATTCCAGGGATGCAGCTCGACGCCGCCGATCTGCGCCACGGCCGCGAGCCCCTCGACACGATCGATCTGCAAATAGGGCTTGCGATCGCCCGAGACCTTGGCGAGCTCGATCAGGTTCGAGGTGCCCTGCATCGCGTGGCGCTGGAAGAATTTCTCACCACCGATGCCATCAGGCGCACGCACGATCGAGCAGGGACGACCCTTGATATGCTCGATCATCCAGCCACCGACCGCTTCGAAATAGCGCGCAAGATCGAGTTTTGTCACGCCGTCGTCCGGCCAAAGCGCCTTGTCCGGCTTGGAGAGCACGACACCCATCACTTCGGCGCCGCCGCCTGCCTTCGGCCGGGCCGCAGGCTTGGGCTTGGACTTGGGCGTGGCCTTGGCCCGGGAGCTGGTGGAAGGCTCGGCCAGCTCGGTATCCACCGGCGTTTCCGCCTCGACCTCCTCCGCCGGCTTGTCCTGCCGCAGACCCTTGAATGCGGCCTGGCGGATATTGCCGTCAGCGGTGAAGCCGGCGAACTCGATCTCCGCCACGAGCTCCGGCTTCAGCCAGTGCACCTCGCGCGCCTTTTTCGGTGCGTTCTTGCCGCCGAAGGGGCTTTGCTTGGCCTCCATGGCCTTCAAGGACGGCATGATGCGCTTGACCGTGTCGGCGCCGAACCCGGTACCGACCATGCCGACGAAGGCGAGATGATCCCCGCGATGCACGCCGGCCATCAGCGAGCGGAATTTGCCGTTGGTGGTCTTGTAGCCGCCGATCACGACCTCATGGCCAGCGCGGCATTTGGCCTTGGTCCAGCTTTCCGTCCGCCCCGAACGATAAGGCGCGTCCAGCTTCTTCGACACCACGCCCTCAAGCTCGAGCTTGCAGGCCGATTGCAGCACGGCGTCGCCGCCGCTTTCGAAATGCTCGACATAGCGAATCCGGCTCGATTTCTTCTTACGTGCCTCCAACAGCTCCTTGAGGCGGTCCTTGCGCTCCGCGAGCGGCAGCCGCCGCAAATCGAGGCCTTCGACGAACAGGAGGTCGAAGGCGAAGAAGATGAGCTCTTCGGTCTTGCTATCCGAGAGCGCCGCCTGGAGCGACGAAAAGTTCGGTGCCCCGTTGTGGTCCAGCGCGACGATCTCGCCGTCGATCATCACATCCGGCAACGCGTCCGCTTCCTTCGCGATGCTTGCGAATTTCTCGGTCCAGTCGAGGCCTTTGCGCGTCTTCAACGTCGCCTTGCCGTCCTCGACTCGCAGCTGCACGCGGTAGCCGTCGAACTTGATCTCGTGGCACCAACCATCGCCACCCGGCGGGCGCTCGACCGGGGTGCAGAGCTGCGGTGCGACGAAATCCGGCATCTCCGCCGCCTTCTTCGCGGTCGTCGCGGTCGTGGCTTTCTTCTTTGCCGTCTTGCCGGTTTTCAACGCCGCGCGGGGCGCCGGCTTGACCGTGCGCCCTTTCGCTTCTTCGGCCCGATTGGACTGCCAGACCGCGTCGGCCTTGGCCTTCGCGCCCTTGGCGCCCTTCGCCAGCATGAACGGTTTTGGCGCGCGTCCCTTGCCTCCGGCGATCTGATCCATCGCGCGGCCGGAGGCGACCGACTTGTCCTCTTCGAGAATGTCGTTGTCTGCGCCCTCGCGGACATGTTCGTCGCGGTGCTTGATCAAGAGCCAATTGGTGCGCTTGCCGCCGGTACGGTCGTTGCGCATGCGCACCAGGACCCAGCTGCCGTGCAGCTTCTCGCCATGCAGGGTGAACTTCAGATCGCCCTTCTTGAAACCGCGTTCCGGATCCTCGGAGTCCCAGGTGCCGCGGTCCCACAGCATGACCGTACCGCCGCCGTACTGGCCTTCCGGGATCGTGCCCTCGAAGTCGCCATAGTCGAGCGGGTGGTCCTCGACCTCGACGGCCAGCCGCTTGTCGTGCGGATCGAGCGAGGGCCCTTTCGTCACCGCCCAGGACTTGAAGACGCCGTCGAATTCGAGCCGCAGATCGTAGTGCAGCCGCGTGGCGTCATGCTTCTGGATCACGAATCGCCGCTGCTTCGATGGGACCACCGCCGTCTTGCCCGACGGCTCCGGCGTCTTCTCGAAATCACGTTTCTGTCGATACTTGGAGAGCTTTTGCAGCACGACTGGTCCCGGATTCTCTTCGGCATGAAAGCCTATCACGGCCCGCATCCCACCCGGAACCAAAACCCCGCGGGACGGTTGGGGTTCCAAACTCGAAGACGCTGGAGAACGGAATGGCACCGCGCGCCTATTGGAAGGGAACGTTGAGGCTCTCGCTGGTCAGTTGCCCCGTTGTGCTTTATCCGGCGACCACCGCGGCCGAGAAGACGCGGTTTCACATGATCAACCGCGAGACCGGCAACCGATTGAAGCAGCAGATGATCGACGCCGAGACCGGCGATGTCGTCGAGAGCGACCAGAAGGGACGCGGCTACGAGCTGCGCAAGGGCAAATATGTCGAGATCGAGCCGGAGGAGCTCGAAGCGGTCCAGATCGAGAGCAACCACACCATCGACATCGAGAGCTTTGTGCCGAGCGACGAGATCGACCAGCGCTATCTCAACCATCCCTACTACATCGCGCCCGACGGCAAGGCCGCGGTCGATGCTTTTGCCGTGATCCGCGACGCGATGAAGGACCAGGATCGCGTCGCGCTCGCCAAGATCGTGCTCACCAACCGCGAGCACATCATCGCGATCGAGCCGCTCGGCAAGGGTCTGCTCGGCACCACGCTGCGCTTCCCCTACGAACTGCGCGACGAGGACCAGTTCTTCGACGACATCAAGAGCCCGAAGATCACCAAGGACATGGTTGAGCTCGCCGGCCATATCCTCCAGACCAAGGCTTCCCATTTCGATCCCAGCAAGTTCAAGGACGACTACGAGAACGCGCTGAAAGCACTGGTGAAGCGCAAGGCCAGTGGCAAAAAGATCGACCTGCCGGAGCCCGAGGAGCGGCCGAGCAATGTGGTCAGCCTGATGGATGCGCTGAAGCAGAGCTTGAAGGGCCGCGGCGGGAAGAAGACGGCGGCGAAGTCCCATTCGCGCCGGGCATCGGGGCGACAGCGCGCCGCGAAGAAGACGCACCGGTCGACGGCGCGGCAGAGGAAGGCGGGTTAGCTCTCCGCCGCGCACACCGCTCTCTTCCCTCATGGTGAGGAGGCGCGAAGCGCCGCCTCGAACCATGTAGGCCCCCGCTGCAGCAGTCGGGCCTTCATCCTTCGAGACGCGCGTTCCGCGCTCTTCAGGATGAGGGATGCAACGTCAATCCCCCGCCTTCAGCCGGTACCCGATCCCCGTCTCCGTCAGCACAAATTGCGGCCGTTCCGGATCGGCTTCGATCTTCTGCCGGAGCTGGCGGACATAGACGCGCAGATATTGCGCGTCAGTCAGCTCGTCCCAGAGCTCCCTGAGCAGGAAGCGATGGGTGAGCACCTTGCCGGCGTGCTGCACCAGCACACGCAGGAGGTCATACTCCTTCGGCGACAGTTTGACATCACGCTCGCCGACCTTGACGATCCGGCGCACCAGATCGACCGAGAGATCGCCGGCACGAAACACCGGGCGTTCGCCCTGGATCTGAAGCTGGTGCCGCAGCGCGGCGCGCAGGCGCGCCAGCAACTCGTCCATGCCGAACGGCTTTGTCAGATAATCGTCGGCACCGAGATCGAGCGCCTGCACCTTGCCGGCCTCGTCGCCACGGCTCGACAGCACAACGATCGGAACCGCTTCATTGCGGGCGCGGATGGTGCGCAACAACTCATGGCCCTGGATGTCGGGCAGGCCGAGATCGAGGATGATCAGCGCGGGATCCTCGCTGAGCTTCTCCAGCGCGGTCTTGCCGTTCGACGCCTCCAGGATCTCATAGCCTTGCGTCGAGAGCCCCATCCGCAGCAATTTGCGGATCGGCGGCTCGTCGTCGATGACCAGAACCTTGATCGGGGGGGCGCTCATGCGGCGGTATCCAATGCGTGGGTCCGGGCCGGAATGGGGAGGCGGATGGTCAGTACCGCGCCGCTCCGGTCGCTGCGATTCGCGGCCGAGATCGTGCCACGCATCGCCTCGACGAAGCCGCGTGAGATGGCAAGCCCGAGGCCAGTGCCGGGACGGACATGATCGCCCTTCTGCACGCGATAAAACTTGTCGAACACGCTCTCGAGCTCCTCGGACGGAATGCCGTCGCCCTCGTCCGCAATCTGGAGCACCACATGATCGCTGTCGCGCCGGCTGCGAATCGAGACCGTCGCTTGGGGCGGCGAATATTTGGCGGCGTTGTCGAGCAGATTGAACAGCACCTGCTCGAACAGCACCGCATCGAGCTGGAGCATAGGAAGGTCTGCGGCCAACTCCAGCTCCACCTTGTGAGCGGTGAGGATCTTGGCTGCGCGCCGGAGCGCGCTCCCGACGATCTCTCCGAGATCGTGAAACGCAGCGTTGGGCACGATGGCGCCGGATTCGAGCTTGGTCATGTCGAGCAGATTGGCAATGAAGCGGTTGAGCCGTTCGGATTCGTCGATCACGGTCGCGAGCAGGTCGCGCTTCTCGGTGTCGGAGAGCGCGCTGGCGAGGTCGCGCATGGTCGAGGCCGCACCCAGCACAGATGCGAGCGGCGTCTTCAGATCGTGTGAAATCGAGGTCAACAATGCGGAACGCAACCGCTCGGATTCGACGGAGCGCTTGACGCGATCGACGTCCTCGACCAGCAGCACACGCTCGATCGCCAGCGCGCCCTGATCGACCAGCGCGTCGAGCAGCCGGCGCTGGTCCGGCGTCAGCAAGGGGCCGGTGCGGTCGTCGTCGATGCCGATGACGCCGATCGGGCCACGCCCGGTGCGCATCGGCAGGAACAGCCGTTTTGCGCCCGGCAACGTGTCCGAGCCGCGGCCTGCAGGTCGGTCATTGCTCCAGGTCCAGTTGGCGGCGGCAAGGTCAGCCTGATCGAGATCGTCCTCGGGGGGATAGCCCGACTTCACCGTGAGCAGACCCTCGTCCGGCAACAGCAGCACCACGCGGACTTTCAGCATCAGCGCGATCTGGTAGGCGGTCGCCCACAGCACGTCGTCGAGCGTGCCGGTGCCGGCGAGCTTGCGGCTGAAAGCATAGAGCTGCTCCGTGGTCCGGATGCGACCGATCGCAGCATCAGCCTGGGTGCGGACCCGCCCCGCGACGTTCGACACCACGAACGCAATCAGCATGAAGAAAAAGAACGCCGCGACATTGGTCGGATCGGTGATGGTGAAGGTATAGACCGGCGGCAGAAAGAAGAAATTGTAGGCGAGCGACGCCGCGACACTCGCAAGCAACGACGGCCACAATCCGTAGCGCACGGCAACCGTCACCACGGCGGTCAGAAACATCAGGTCGACGTTCTCAATGCCGAAATACGGCTTGATGGCCACGGCGGCAGCGAGGCCAAGCCCGGTGATCCCGAGCGCTTTCAGATAGGGCCGCGCATCGAACGGGTCCGATCGCGTTGCGGTCTGCACCGCCGTCTTAGGCGCCGGCTCGCTGGTGAGTTCGTCGCCCGGGATGACATGCACGCTGATATTGCCGGCACGGCGCACCAGATCGTGCACGACGGAGCCGCGCGTCATCTCGAACCAGAGCGAACGCGTCGACTTGCCGATCACGATCTGGGTGACGTTGTTGCCTTGCGCGAAGTTGACGACGTCGTCGGCGAGGCGCCGGCCGACGCCCGGAATCGTCAGCGCCTCACCGCCGAGCGATTCCGCGAGCCGCAGCGTATCGGCCAGCCGGTCGCGCTCCTCATCAGACATTTGCAGGGACCGCCGCGTCTCGATCGACACCGCAGTGAACGGCGCATGCAGCCGGTCGGCCAGCCGCTTGGTGTAGCGCACGAGGCTGGCCGCGCGCGGATCTTCGCTGACACAGACGAGGATGCGCTCGCCTGCGGCCCAGGGACCGGCGATCGCGTTCGCCTGCATGTGGGTGAGCAGCTGTTCGTCGACCCGTTCCGCCGTGCGCCGCAGCGCCAGCTCGCGCAGCGCGGTGAGGTTGCCCGGCGAGAAATAATGTTCCAGCGCCCGCTCGGCCTGCTTGGGGACGTAGACCTTGCCCTCCTTCAGCCGCTGAATCAGATCGTCGGGCGTGAGGTCGATCAGCTCAATCGCATCCGCGCGGTCAAACACCGAATCCGGCACGGTCTCGCGCACCCGCACATGGGTGATCTGGGCGACGACGTCGTTCAGGCTCTCGATGTGCTGAATGTTGACGGCGGTATAGACGTCGATGCCGTGGGAGAGCAGCTCCTCGACGTCGAGATAGCGCTTGGGATGGCGGCTGCCGACCGCGTTGGTGTGGGCGAGTTCGTCGACCAGAGCGATTTTCGGGCGGCGCGCGATCACGGCGTCGAGGTCCATCTCCTCGACAATCTGGCCGCGGTGATCCAGCTTCTTGCGTGGGATGATTTCGAGCCCGCGCACCAGTGCCTCGGTCTCCGCGCGGCCATGGGTCTCGACGAATCCGACCACGACATCGATGCCGGCCTTGCGCTTGGCATGGGCGCTTTGCAGCATCTCGTAGGTCTTGCCGACGCCGGGAGCGGCGCCGACGAAGATTTTCAGCTTGCCGCTCACGCCCTCCTCCCGACGCGCGGCTTCCAGCAGCGCCTCGGGCGACGGACGTTGTTCGGGATCGCGGCGCTCTCGGACCATCAAATCAATATAATCATCCGCACGCGCCTAGCCTAGACTACTTCGTGGCACGATCGAGCGCGAGATTCAGAGCCAGCACGTTGACCCGGGGCTCGCCGATCAGGCCGAGCAGGCGGCCCTGGGTGTTGGAAGCTACCAGTTGCTTGACCTGATCCTCCGGCACGTTTCGCGCCTTCGCTACGCGCGGCACCTGGAATTGCGCCGCTTCCGGCGAGATATCCGGATCGAGGCCGCTGGCTGAGGTCGTCACGAGGTCGACCGGCACGGCGGCATTCGGGTTCTCGCCCCTGAGCTTGTCCACATCTTCCTTCAGCCGGTCGGCCAGCGCCTTGCTGGTCGGGCCGAGATTGGAGCCGCCCGAATTGGCGGCGTTGTAGGGCGCCGGCACCGTCTTGGTCGAATCGTTCGGGTCCGGCGCGACTGTCGCCGACGGACGGCCGTGGAAATATTTGTCGTCCTTAAACTCCTGCCCGATCAGGGCGGAGCCGACCACCTTGCCGTCCTTCTCGATCAGGCTGCCCTGCGCCTGCGCGGGGAAGATCGCGCCGGCAATAGCGGTCATCGCGAGGGGATAGGCAAGTCCGGTGATGGCGGTAAGCACCAGCAGCAGGACGATGGCGGGGCGGATTTCTCTGAGCATGTGTTTCTCCTATTTCTTTCGTCATTGCGAGGAGCGAAGCGACGAAGCAATCCAGGCTTTCAACCGCGGAAGAATCTCTGGATTGCTTCGCTTCGCTCGCAATGACGGGGTTAGGCCAGGTGCAAGGCAACGACGACGAGGTCGATCGCCTTGATGCCGATGAAGGGAATGACGATGCCGCCGAGGCCGTAGATCAGCAAATTGCGCCGCAGCAGTGCGCCGGCCCCGACCGCGCGATAGGCGACGCCCTTCAGCGCCAGCGGGATCAACGCGATGATAACAAGCGCGTTGAAGATGATCGCCGACAGGATGGCGCTCTGCGGGCTCGACAGGTTCATGACGTTGAGCACGTTGAGCTGGGGGTAGAACGCCAGGAACATCGCCGGGATGATCGCGAAATACTTCGCGACGTCGTTGGCGATCGAGAAGGTGGTCAGCGCGCCGCGCGTCATCAGCAGCTGCTTGCCGATCTCGACCACCTCGATCAGCTTGGTCGGGTTGGAGTCGAGGTCGACCATGTTGCCGGCCTCGCGCGCCGCCTGCGTGCCGGTGTTCATGGCGACACCGACGTCTGCCTGCGCGAGTGCCGGGGCGTCGTTGGTGCCGTCGCCGCACATCGCCACCAGCTTGCCCTTGGCCTGCTCGTCGCGGATCAGCTTGAGCTTGTCCTCGGGGGTTGCCTGCGCCAGGAAGTCGTCGACGCCGGCTTCCGCTGCGATCGCGGCGGCCGTCATGGGATTATCGCCGGTAATCATGACGGTGCGGATGCCCATGCGCCGCAGCTCGGCAAAGCGCTCGCGGATGCCGCCCTTGACGATGTCCTTGAGCTGGATGACGCCCAGCAGCTTGCCGTCCCTGGCGACCGCCAGCGGCGTGCCGCCGGCTTTCGATATGTCGTCGGCAATGGTCTGGATTTCGCGGCCGACGTCCGAGAGCCCGGCGGGCTGGATGGAACGAGCCGTGTTGCCTGAGGCGACCACCAGCGGTGCACCGCCACCGACATAGTTGAGGATCGCATCGACCGCGCCCTTGCGCACAGACGCGCCGCCGGCGTCGACACCGCTCATGCGGGTCTGCGCCGTGAACGGGATGAAGGTGGCCCCCAACTCGGCCATGTCGCGGCCACGGATGCCGTATTTCTCCTTGGCCAGCACCACGATCGAACGGCCCTCCGGGGTCTCGTCGGCGAGCGAGGCGAGCTGGGCCGCGTCCGCGAGCTCCTGCTCGGTGACACCGCGCACCGGGCGGAAGGAGGTCGCCTGCCGGTTGCCAAGCGTGATCGTTCCGGTCTTGTCGAGCAGCAGCGTGTCGACGTCGCCGGCGGCCTCGACCGCGCGGCCGGACATCGCCAACACGTTGAAGCGGACCAGGCGGTCCATGCCGGCGATGCCGATCGCCGACAGCAGCGCACCGATCGTGGTCGGGATCAGCGTCACGAACAGCGCGACCAGCACAACCACCGAGATCGAGCCGCCGGCATAGGCCGCGTAGCTCGGAATGGTGACGGTGGCAAACACGAAGATGATGGTGAGGCCGGCCAGCAGGATATTGAGCGCGATCTCGTTCGGGGTCTTCGCCCGCTCGGCGCCCTCGACCAGCTTGATCATGCGATCGATGAAGGTCGAGCCCTGCGCTGCCGTAATCCGCACGCGGATCCAGTCGGACAGCACCTGGGTGCCGCCGGTCACCGCCGAACGGTCGCCGCCGGATTCGCGGATCACGGGCGCGGACTCGCCGGTGATGGCGGCCTCGTTGACGGACGCGACGCCCTCGATCACCTCGCCATCGGAGGGAATGGTATCGCCGGCCTCGACCAGAACGAGGTCCCCCACCTTGAGGCTGGTGCCCGGCACCAACTTGAAGGTGCGGTCAGAGCCGGTCAGCAGCTTGGCCTGGCTCTCGGTGCGGGTCTTGCGCAGCGATTCGGCTTGCGCCTTGCCGCGGCCTTCGGCCACGGCTTCGGCAAGATTGGCAAACAGCACCGTGAACCAGAGCCAGACGATGATCTGGAAGGTAAAGCCGAGATTCCCGCCGCCCGTAACGAGGTCGCGCAGGAAGATCACAGTGGTGAGCGCGGCCACGATCTCGACCACGAACATCACCGGATTCTTGATCATCAAGCGCGGATCGAGCTTGGTGAAGGACGCGCGGATCGCGGGCACGACGATCTTGGGGTCGAGCATCGCCGAGACGGACGCGCGTTTTTGTAGTTTCATGGTATCCATGGAGGTCACTCCAAACAATCAGAAGGCTGTCGATCAGAACACTTGCTGTTCAGAACACTGCTGTTCAAAACACTTGGCCGGCGTTCATCGCGAGATGCTCGACGATGGGGCCGAGGGCGAGGGCCGGGAAGAAGGTCAGGCCGCCGATGATCAGGATCACGCCGACGACCAGGCCGACGAACAACCCGCCCGTGGTCGGGAGGGTGCCCGCGGACGGCGGGATCGATTTCTTGGCGGCCAGCGAACCCGCAATCGCCATCGCCGGGATGATCATGAAGAAGCGGCCGACGAACATCGCGCTTGCAAGCGTGAGGTTGTAGAAGAAGGTGTTGCCGGTGAGGCCCGCGAAGGCCGAGCCGTTGTTGCCGGTCGCCGAGGTGAAGGCGTAGAGCACCTCGGTGAAGCCATGCGGTCCGGCATTCGCCATCGAGGCGACCGCCGCCGGATAGACCACGCCGACCGCGGTCCATCCGAGATACATCAGCGGCAGCACCAGGATCGCGAGCATCGCCATCTTCACTTCGCGCGCCTCGATCTTCTTGCCGACATACTCCGGCGTGCGGCCGACCATCAGGCCTGCCACGAAGATCGCGAGCACGACGAACAGCAGCATGCCATAGAGGCCGGCGCCGACGCCGCCGACGATGATTTCGCCGAGCTGCATATTGATCAGGGGAATCATGCCGCCGAGCGCGGTGAAGCTGTCATGCATGGCGTTGACCGCGCCGCAGGAGGCGGCCGTCGTGATCACGGCGAACAGGGAGGACGCAACAATGCCGAAGCGCAACTCCTTGCCCTCCATGTTGCCGCCGGTCAGGCCGAGCGCATGCAGGGTCGAGGTACCGTTGGCCTCCGCCCAATAGGTGATGGCGACACCGGCGAGGAACAGCACGCCCATCACGGACAGGATTGCCCAGCCCTGGCGCTGGTTGCCGACCATCCGACCGAACACGTTTGTGAGCGCGGCGCCAAGCGCGAAGATCGACAGCATCTGCACGAAGTTCGACAGCGCGGTCGGGTTCTCGAACGGGTGCGCCGCATTGGCGTTGAAGAAGCCGCCGCCATTGGTGCCGAGCATCTTGATCGCGACCTGCGAGGCGACCGGGCCGACCGCGATGGTTTGCTTGGCACCCTCGAGCGTGGTGGCCTCGACATAGTCGCCGAGCGTCTGCGGGATGCCCTGCCAGACCAGGAACAGCGTGTAGACGACGCAGATCGGCAGCAGGACGTAGAGCGTACAGCGGGTAACGTCGACCCAGAAATTGCCGACCGTGCGCATCGAGGCGCGCGAGAAGCCGCGGATCAGCGCCACTGCGAGCGCAATGCCGGTTGCCGCCGACAGGAAGTTCTGGTGCGTCAGGCCGAGCATCTGCACGAGATAGGATATCGTGCTCTCGCCGCCGTAGTTCTGCCAGTTGGTGTTGGTGATGAAGGAGATCGCGGTGTTGAAGGAAAGATCCGCTGCGACCGCCGACTGCCCGGCCGGATTGAACGGCAGTACATCCTGTAGCCGCATCACGCCGTAGATGATGAGGAAGCCGCCGACATGGAACAGCAGCATGGCGACCGTGTAGGTCAGCCAATGCTGCTCGCGCTTCTCGTCGACCCCGGAGAACCAGTAGATGCCGGCCTCGATCGGACGAAGCACCGGCGACATGAAGGTCCGCTCGCCGTTGAACACGCGCGTCATATACCAGCCGAGCGGCTTCGCCAGCGCGACGATGATGACGCAGTATAGGATGATCTGGAGCCAACCGATCATGGTCATGGATTTAACCCTTTAGATCTTGTGTCCTGCGCAGGAGCGGCAGGATCAGCGCGAGCAGGCAGGCGACGAGCGCGGCGTCCGCCAGCAGCAGTTTGAGAAGCAGGTGCACGGTCAGAATCGCTCGGGCCGCAGCAACGCGTAAGTGAGGTAGAACAGGAGGCCGAGCGAGACGACGCCGGCGAGCGAATAATCGAAGATCATGGTCTGCTCCCTCAGAGCCGTTCGCAGGCGTAGGTGTAACCGATCGCAAGGGCGAAAAAGCCGAAGCCCAGTGCCAGCATCAGAATGTCCATCATGGAGATACTCCTCGTTGCGCCCTTGGCTTCGGTGCAACATTTCTCGGGAGACCTGGTGAGTGAGTGGAAGGAAGCGCAGTCCATTTCCACAACGCCAACCAGGACTTTTGACCGTGCTGAAGTGCCACCACGGGCATAAGTTTTCGAGACGAGGGCCATGGCGAAGTTATAGGAATCTCATAAAAGGCCGGGACGACGGCGGAGAATGGCGCGTCACCGCCCCATCCCACACTTATGAAATCCCTATATCTGCCGCTCCCTCCCCATCTCGTTTTCAAATGCCGCTTTGGCCATCTTGGAGACGCCGGCCGACTGACCGACGCCACCTCCAGGAGGCCTGACATGACCACCGCCGCTCTCCGACACTACGATCCCCTGTCACTTGGCAACCGCTTGCGCAATGCGCAGGTGATGACGCAACCGTTGATGCTCGAGATCATCGACAAGGCCTGCCGGCGCTTCCCTTCACTCGGCCGAAGCGAGCGCACGGCACGTATCATGCGCCTGATCGATGCCGAGGCCTGGGCCGATGCGGCGCTGGCATTGATGGAGCTCGAGCTGCCGATGTGGCAGGTCCGCCGCCTCGCCTATGACGAGGGCGAATGGCACTGCGCGCTCTCGCGCGAGCGCGAACTGCCGGACTGGCTCGACGCCGCGATCGAAGGATGCCATGGCGACCTCGCGATCGCCCTGCTGTCGGCGTTCGTCGAGGTCCAGGCACTCGCCGCGGAAGCGTCGCGGCCGAGCGTTCCCTCCGTTCGTCCTGTACTTGATCCGCTTTACGAACCGCTCGCCTGCGACAATTTCGGCTAGCGGCCTGACGGATTCACGCCGTGTCGCAAGCCCCCGACATGTCGCACACGCTGAGCCCGGCGCGCGTGATCGCACGCTTCGCCGTTCGCGTCGTGCTGCTCGTTGTCTTTGCCGCATTCGGCAGCGTCGGTTTTGGCCGAAGCCTCGCCGTCCTGCTCTGGATGTCGATCATCCTATGCGCGCTCGCCGGCCTCGTCAGGCGCGAACCGCTGTTCAGCCCTACCCTCAACCATTGGGACGAAGCTGTCGCCTTCGGCGCATTGTTCGCGCTGGTCCACATCGCCAATGATGTGGCCTGAGCGACCGGCTTTATGACCTTCCTATGAGATCGCCGCGCAGGCGCCCTCGAAATCATATTCGCAAGACAGGATATTGAGCGCGCAGGCAGGGACATGCCTCCCGCGCCGGCGTTGTTCAGAAGGAATACATCCGTGAAACTCGTCGAACCTCCCTCGTGCAGCTTCCTCTCGACCATTGTTTTCATCGGCCGCAACCATAGGGGACAATGGGTCGCGCAGGAGCAGAACGGCCTCTATGGCGGCCTGTTCGTCAGCCGCGCCCAGGCCGTCAAATATGCGCTGTTCGAGAACGGACAGCATCCGGAAACCATCGTCGAGCTGCCGCGCGAGATCGAGCTCGACATGGGCAAGAACCCCAACACCATCGTCTCGCAGCGCGCAGCCTGAGCCGGCGCTTTTCCGCGGGAAAGCCATGTTCATTCCTCCCTCTGCCTGGTTCACCGGCTTCATTCCGGATCTGCCGACGCCGTTCGACGCGGCTGACGCCATCGATCTCAAGGCGTTCGCAGCGCTCTGCGAGCGCCAAGTCGCGGCGGGCGTCCCCGCCATCGTGGTCTGCGAGACCGCCGGCGAGGCACCGACGCTCTCGCCGGCCGAGCAGGAGCTCGTGATTCGCACCGCGGCCGATGTCGCTCGCGGCCGCATGCGGATCATCGCCGGCGCGCTGTCGAATTCGACCGGCCATGCCATCGAACTTGCCCGCCGCGCCGAGGCCGCCGGCGCCGATGCCGTGATGGCGGTGGTGCCGGCCTACAACAAGCCGATGCAGGAGGGGATGCTCGCGCACTTCCGCGCCATTGCCGGTGCGACCGGTTTGTCCGTGATCCTGCACGACATTCCCTCCCGTACGCTGCGCCCACTCGCCGACGAGACGCTTCTGCGCCTCGTCGAATCCCGTCAGTTCGTGGGCCTGCGCGACGCAAGCGGTGACATCACCCGCCCGATGCGCCTCGCCCGGCTGCTGCCATCCGGCTTTCGCCTGCTCTCCGGCGACGACGTCACCGCCTTCGGCTATATCGCGAGCGGCGGCGACGGCGCGATCTCGGAAGTCGCCAACATCGCGCCGGATCTGTGCCGAACGATCTTTTCCCAGGTCAGGCAAGGCCGCCTGCAATCCGCCCGCTACCTGCACAAGCGCCTGATCCCGCTCATCGCCTGCCTCGCCAAGGACAGCCCGGCGGCGCTCAAGAGCGCACTGAGCGTGCAGGGTCTGATGTCGCCGGCCACAAGGCTGCCGATCGTGCCGCTGGACGCGGCCGCGCAGCGGGAGGTGGTACGCGCCTTCGCGGCGCTCGCCGACGAGGAGCTGACCGACAGCGTCGGGGCCTGACGCCTCGCGTAACGTTGCGGATATCGCATGCAGCCAAGGAGCAACCGCCGGCGTCTTTATGACATTCCTATGCGGCGGCCCCGGCGGTCATCTCGCAATCTTACGCGGCGATGGCCATCATGAGAGGCAGATTGGAGCGGCCGTCTCGCCGCACCACAGACAAGGACTTCCAAGATGTCGATGCTGACACATAGCCTTGACCGGCCCTTCGATGAAGCCGATCGCCCGTCGTGGATCTCGACGGCGCGCAAGGCGCAGCTCAAGCGCGTCGCCCTGCAGGGGTTCGCCCTGCTCTCGATGGGCAGCGTGCTCACTGCGCTGATCGCACTGAGGACCACAATCTATGTCTGGCACATGCACGGTTGACCCGCAGGGAGGCCCCCTATGACCTTGCAGATGTGTGAAGAGGCCGCCATGACCGCAATCGCCCTTCAGGCTTCCCGTCGCCGAGCTGACGCCAAGCAGGCGGCAACGCTCAGGCCGCTCGATCCGGATGTCGTCAGCACCGCCATTCCCGCCTTCTTCATTGGGCGCAACAGCGCCGGCCTCTGGGTCGCGCGCGAAGCGAATGAACGTGTCGGCGGTCTGTTCCTGTTCAAGAGCTCGGCGGTGGATTTTGCCAACCGTCAGAGCCCACCGGCGCACTGCGCCCTGGTGTTCCCCACCGACACCTTCGAACTCGACGTCGAGAACCGCGGCAATTTCCTGATCGTGCTGGCGCAGCGAGCCAGGCAGATTCTTGCGCGCGTGGCGGCAAGGCTGTGGCCGTGATCGAGCTCAAGATCGCCATCCTGGTCGCATTGCTGGGTGCGTTGCTACTCGGCACGCGCATCGGCGCTGCGCCTGCCCCGGACAGGTAACGTGCACCTCCTCAAGGGAAATCTCGAGCACGCGGTCACCACGACGATCCTGACCATGACGCTGAGTCTGGTCTGGGGCGCGGTCCTGACGATCGTGATCACGCTCGTCGCGCGCGGTCTCGGGGTCTAGGATTTCCGCGCGGCGATCGACCGCCAATTGACCATGGCTGCCTACGAGGCAAGCAGCCGGGCGCGCAGCGCGGTCGCGGTGCCCGCCTGAGGCCACGTATCCCGCGGAAAATACCCGGCCGATCTGGCGAAATTTCATGGAACCGTGTAGATCGGTTTCATGAGCATCAGCAACGTCAACGTGGTCGCCCATCCCCTGGTCCAGCACAAGCTCTCCCTGATGCGGGAGAAGGACCGCTCGACCAAGAGCTTTCGCGAGATCCTGAACGAGATCGGGATGCTGCTCGGCTACGAGGTGACGCGCGACCTGCCGCTTGAGCTGGTCGATATCGAGACGCCGATCTCGCCGATGCGGGCGCCCAAGATCGCCGGCAAGAAGCTTACGCTGGCGCCGATCCTGCGCGCCGGCGTCGGCTTCCTCGACGGCATGCTGGCGCTGATGCCCTCGGCGCGCATCGCCCATATCGGGCTCTACCGCGACCCTGAAACATTGCAGGCCGTCGAATATTACTTCAAGGCGCCGCAGGACCTGTCGGACCGCACCGTGATCCTGATGGACCCGATGCTCGCGACCGGCAACTCGGCCTGCGCCGGCGCCTCGCTGCTGAAGGCGCGCGGCGCCCGCGACATCCGCTTCGTCTGCCTCCTGGCCGCGCCTGAAGGCATCGCGCAGTTCCAGAGCGAGCATCCGGACGTTCCGGTCTGGACCGCCGCGATCGACGAGTGCCTCAACGATCACGGCTACATCGTGCCGGGGCTGGGCGACGCCGGCGACCGGATGTTCGGCACCAAGTAGACAGGTTCGCGCGATCGGGTTAGTCCGGTTGCCATGAGCGCCAACGTATTTTCGCTGCTATCGCTGATCCGGACCGGGGCCGCCGCCGATCCGGCCTTCGTGTTCGACGGCACGCCGGTGTCGCGCGCGGAATTCTCGGAAAAGATCGAGCAGACCGCCGCCTGGCTTGCCGCGCACAGTATCGGCAAGGGCGATGTCGTCGCGGTCTGGCTGGTCAACCGGCTCGAATGGATCGCCCTGCTGTTCGCCGCCGCCCGGCGTGGGGCAATCGTCGCCGCCGTCAATACACGCTACCGCAGCGCGGAGGTCGCGCATCTCCTGAAGCTGTCCGGCGCCCGACTGATGGTGATCGAAGCCGCGTTCCGCTCGATCGACTTTGCCGCTATTCTCGCCGACGTTGGCAAGGACGAGGTGCCTGCGCTGCGAGAGCTTGCAGTTGTGGGCCCGGATGAGATTCCCGCCCAATGGCCATGCGTGCGCTTCGACGCCTTCGACAAGTTCTATCCGCCGGCTTCGCCGGAGGAGGAGGACGTCGATCTGCCTTTGCTGCTCTACACGACATCGGGCACCACCAAGGGACCGAAGCTTGTCGCGCATTCGCAGCGAACGTTGGCCACGCACGCCGCCTCCGTCGCCGAAGCGCTAAAACTCTCGCCGCAACGCCATTCGCTGCTAGCCATGCTGCCGTTCTGCGGCACCTTCGGCATGACGAGCCTGCTTGGCTTCATCGCAGCGGGCGCGACCGTTCATGCGCTCGACGCTTTCGAAGCGGCGCCGGCACTGGAGATTCTCCGCGAGTGCGAGATCACGCACGCCTTTGGCTCGGACGAGATGTTCCGCCGCATCCTCGCGCTCACCGACGCACCGCGTCCGTTTCCGCATCTCGAGGTCTGCGGCTTTGCCGCGTTCCAGCCCGGCTGGCGCGAGCTCGCTACGGAGGCCGAGGCGCGCGCCATGCCGTTGCACGGTCTCTACGGTTCGAGCGAGGTGCAGGCACTGTTCTCGATCGCACGCTCGAGTGACGCCTTCACCGATCGCATCGAGGGCGGCGGTTGGCCGATGTCGCCGGAGGCCAAGGTCCGCGTGCGCGACACCGAGACCGGCGAACTCGCGGCTCGCGGCGTCTCCGGCGAGATCGAGATCCGCGTGCCGTCACGCTTCCTCGGCTACTACAACAATCCCGAGGCCACGCGCGACGCCATCACCGCGGACGGCTTTTTCCGCACCGGCGATATCGGCCGGCTGCGCGGCGACGGCTCCTTCGTCTACGAGACCCGCGCGGGCGACGCCATGCGGCTCGGCGGCTTCCTCGTCGCGCCCGGCGAGATCGAGGACGAGCTCAAATCGTGCGCGGGTGTGGCCGACGCCCAGGTCGTCGCGGTCGATCTGAAGGGAAACGCCCGCTGCGTCGCCTTCGTGATCCTCGCCCAGGAACTCCACGAGCCACCGCGGCAGGACGCGTTGATCGCGCGCCTGCGCGAGCGGCTCGCCGGCTACAAGGTCCCGGCGCGGATCTATGTTGTGGAGGCCTTCCCAGTCACCGACAGTGCCAACGGCGTCAAGATCCAGCGCGCCCGGCTTCGGGCCATGGCGATGGACCGGATCGCTGCCGAATAACGTCTACGAGCTTCGCTTCATTGACGAAACTACGCCGATAGCGCGTCGCGATGCTACGGCGCGACTATCGCAGGGTCCCGCAACGGTGCGGTCGAGCCTAGTATGACTTGGCCAGTCCAAGTACCTTTTCCGCAATGAAGCTGAGTGCAAGCTGCGGGCTGACCGGTGCGATGCGCGGGATCAGGACTTCGCGCAAGTAACGCTCGACGTGGAACTCCTTGGCATATCCGAAGCCGCCATGGGTCATCACCGCTTGCTCGCAGGCATGATATCCGGCTTCACCCGCAATGTATTTCGCGGCATTGGCGGCGCCGCCGCAAGGCATGCCCTTGTCGTATTGCCAGGCCGCCGACATCACCATCAACCAGGCCGCCTCGAGCTCAACCCAGTTTACGGCCAGCGGATGCTGAATGCCCTGGTTCTTGCCGATGGGCCGGTTGAACACCACGCGGGTCTTGGCGTATTCGGTCGCGCGCGACAACGCGAGCTTACCGAGGCCGACGGCTTCCGCTGCGATCAGAATGCGCTCCGGGTTCATGCCTTCGAGAATATACTGGAAGCCTTTGCCTTCTTCGCCGATCCGGTCTTCCATCGGGATCTCGAAATCCTCGAAGAACAGCTCGTTGGAATCGACGGCCTTGCGGCCCATCTTCTCGATCTCGTGGACTTTGATCTTGTTGCGATCGAAGTCGGTGTAGAACAGGCTCAGCCCATGCGTCGGCGAGCGCACGTCCTCCAGCGGCGTGGTGCGCGCCAAAAGCAAAATCTTGTGCGCGACCTGCGCGGTCGAGATCCACACCTTCTGGCCGTTGACGATGTACCGGTCGTTCTTGGCCACCGCGCGGGTCTTGAGCTGGGTGGTGTTGAGGCCGGTGTTGGGCTCGGTGACGGCAAAGCACGCCTTCTCGCGGCCCTCGACCATCGGCGGCAGCATGCGCTTGCGCTGTTCTTCAGTGCCGAACACGACAACGGGATTGAGGCCGAACACGTTGATGTGCACTGCGGAGGCGCCGGACATGCCAGCGCCGGATTCCGCGATGGTGCGCATCATGATCGTGGCTTCGGTGATGCCGAGCCCGGAGCCGCCGTAGGCTTCGGGCACGCAGATGCCGAGCCAGCCGGCATCTGCCAGCGCCTTGTGGAAGTCGTGCGGAAAGCCGCCGTCGTGGTCCTTTTCTAGCCAATAGGCATCGTCAAAGCCTTCGCAGATCTTTGCGATGGCATCACGAATGGCTTCCTGCTGATCGGTGAGCGCAAAATCCATTTCGTGATCTCCTTGTTGGGAGCCGGGACAACCAATCTCCCATCTCTCCGCGTTTCCCACGCGACGGCCGTGGCTGATTGCTGTGCCCGGACGTGCTCCGCTTGCGTTCTTTAGCTCGAAAAGCCGGATACAGGTACGTGAATTTGCCTGCCAAATGTGTGTACCATGCATAGGATCATGCGGCGCGACGGTATGAGCGCGCGGTTATTTCGCAGGGAGGAAGACCGCAATGGCCGGACTTTATTTCGAAGATTTTTCCGTGGGCCAGGAATTCAGGCATCCCCTGACCCGGACCGTCACGGAGATGGACAACACCATGTTCAGCCTGCTGACGCTCAATCCGCAGCCGCTGCACATCGACGCACATTTTTCGGCCCAGACCGAGTTCGGCCAGCGCATTTTCAACAGCCTTTACACCCTCGGCATCATGATCGGCATGACGGTCTATGATACGACCATGGGGACCACCGTTGCCAATCTCGGCATGACCGACGTCATTTTTCCGAAACCGGTCTTCCATGGCGACACGTTGCGGGCGACGACGAAGGTGCTTTCGTTGAGAGAATCCAAATCGCGCCCCAAGGCGGGCATCGTCGAGTTCGAGCACCATGCTCTCAACCAGAACGACGAGATCGTCGGAAAATGCCGCCGCATGGCGATGATGCACAAGAGGCCGGTCTGATGCGTTCGATGCTATTCGTGCCGGGCGACTCCCCGCGCAAATTCGAGAAGGCCAGCGAAGGCAACGCCGACGCGCTGATCATCGATCTCGAGGATTCCGTCGTCACCGACAAGAAGCCGGAGGCGCGCGGGTTGACGCTGGCGATGCTGAAGGGCCGCAACAAGCCCCATCAGCTCTATGTCCGCGTCAACGCGCTCGACACCGGCATGACGCTCGGTGACCTCGCCGCGGTGATTCCAGGCAGGCCCGACGGCATCGTGCTGCCGAAATCGCAGGGCGGCGACGACGTGCGGCAGGTCGCGACCTGGCTCGAAGCTTTGGAAGCTGCGGCTGGTATCGCCATCGGCTCAACACGCATCGTCTGCGTCGCGACCGAAACCGCAGGATCGATCTTCGGGCTCGGCAGCTACAAGGGCTGCTCCCCTCGCCTCGCGGGCCTGATGTGGGGCGCGGAAGATCTCTCGGCCTCGCTCGGCGCCACCGAAAAGGCGTCAGGCGGCGTGTTCCACAGCCCTTATCGTCTGGCCCGCGATCTCTGCCTGATGGCAGCCGCCGCGGCCGAGGTCGCGCCGATCGACACTGTCTATACCGATATCGACAATCTCACCGGGCTCGAACAGGAAACGCGCGCGGCGCGGCGCGACGGTTTTTCGGCGAAAGCGCTGATCCATCCCAAACACGTCGACGTGGTCAACGCGGCGTTCGAACCGACCGAGGCCGAGCGCAATTGGGCGGAGAAGGTGATCGCCGCGTTCGCGAGCAATCCGAAGTCCGGCACGCTGCGCCTCGACGGCCAGATGATCGACAAGCCGCATCTTCGCGCCGCGAAGAAGATCCTCGGCCAGCCCTAGATCGGAGCAGCATCGGTCCGACGGTGCGGGAGGTGGCCGCTGATCGCACGGACCGTCGATCGATTGCGGCCGAAGACCACCGCGGCGTAAGGGCCACGGTGGCGGTGCGCAAGCGAAAGACAATCAGACGATCTTGATCGACATGTCCGGCAAGCCGTCGAGCTTACACAAGAGCACGTCGCCCTTCACGACCGGACCGACGTTCTCCGGCGTACCGGAATAGATGATGTCGCCGGCCTTCAGCTCGAACGCTTCCGACAGTTTTGCGATCTGCTCGGCCACGCTCCAGATCATCTTGCTGAGATCCGAACTCTGCTTCACCGTCCCGTTGATCGCCAGCGAAATGGCGCCCTTGTCGAAATGACCGGTCTTGCTGGCCGGGAGGATCGGGCCGATCACCGCGGCGTGGTCAAAGCTCTTGCCGATCTCCCAAGGCTTCTTCTCCGCGGCCATCCCGTTCTGGAGATCGCGCCGGGTCATGTCCAGGCCAAGCGCATAGCCATAGACATGGTCAAGCGCCTTCTCTGCCGGGATGTTGCTGCCACCGGATTTCAGCGCGGCGACCAGCTCGACCTCGTGGTGATAGTTCTTGGTCAGCGACGGGTAGGGATGATCGGCAACCTCGCCCACAGCGACGTTCTGGATTGCGTCGGTCGGCTTCTGGAAGAAGAACGGCGGCTCGCGGTTCGGGTCCGAGCCGCGCTCGATCGCGTGCGCCGCATAGTTGCGCCCGATGCAGTAGATGCGACGGACCTGGAACACCTGGGCTTCGCCGACGATCGGGATGGTGACCATCGGCACCGGAAAGATCGGTTTCGGCCCGGCCTGCGCCGCAGCCGGCGCAACTTCCGCGATTGACGCAGCACTTGCCGCCGCCGCAATTGCGAGCAACTCCCGTCGCGTAGGTGAGATCTTCTTCATGTTTTGCGCTCCCTTTTCTGTTCCTTGGGCAGCTTCATGCGCGCCGGATCGGCTGATAATCGATATTCCGTGTGCCGGCAATGCTGGACGGGCGCGACGCGGCATCGTTTTATCGATGAGAGCCAGCTACCTGTTGCCGTGGCCCGCTCGCGCGGCAGACCTGACGAAGGCGATCCTCAGAACCTGAGCTGGTCCCGCGCCGTCTCCGGCGCCATCAGCGTCGCGATGATGGTGACGATCGACAGTGCGATGATGTAGACCGACACGGCCCAATAAGAACCGGCCCATGCCAGCAGTGCCGTCGCAATCAGCGGCGAGAAGCCGCCGCTCAGCGCGGCGGCAACGTTGGCTCCCAGCGATGCGCCGCTGTAGCGCACCTGGGTGCGGAACAGCTCCGGCATGAAGGCCGCCTTCGGCCCGAACAGCAGCGCATGCGTCAGTGTCATCGTGACGACGAGCGCGAGCGTGATCAGCGCCGGCTCCCTGGTGTCGAGGAACCAGAACAACGGAAACGCCAGCGCCACCGAGAACACGCCGCCGGCGAGATACAGCGCTTTGCGGCCGAAGATGTCGGACAGCCAGCCGGCGAGGGGCAGCGTCGCGAGCTCGACGAGCGCGGCATAGACCACCGCGTTCAGGATCACCTGCCGCGGCAGGCCGAGCTGTGTCGTGGCATAGACCACGGTGAAAACAGTGAGGAGATAAGCGAGCCCGACTTCGGACACAGTGATGCCGATCGCCAGCAGGAAGCTGTGCCAGTCGCGGCGCAAGACTTCCAGCGCCGGCTGCGCCAGGACCTCCTTGCGCTCGAGCACCTCCTTGAAGTGCGGCGTCTCCGCGAGTTTCAGCCGCACGATGAAGCCGACGCCGACGAGCAGGATGCTGATCAGAAACGGCACGCGCCAGCCCCAGCTCAGGAAGTCCGCTTCGGGCAGCTGCGTCATCAGACCAAAAATGCCGGTGGACGCCGCGACGCCGACGGGGAAGCCGATCTGCACCAGGCTGCCGTAGAAACCGCGACGGTTGCCGGCATGCTCGGCCACCATGACCACGGCGCCGCTCCACTCGCCACCGAGCCCGATGCCCTGGACGAAGCGCAAAATGACGAGGAAGATCGGCGCCCAGACGCCGATCTGGCTGTAGGTCGGCAGGCAACCGATCAGGAACGTGCCCAGTCCCATTGCGATCATGGTCGCGACCAGCATCTTCTTGCGGCCGAGCCGGTCGCCATAATGTCCGATGATCGCGCCGCCGATCGGCCGCGCGACGAAGCCGACCGCATAGGTCGAGAACGCCGCCAGCGTGCCGACGAAGGGATCGAAGCTCGGGAAGAACAGCTTGTTGAATACGAGTGCGGCGGCCGTGCCGTAGATCAAGAAGTCGTACCACTCGATCGCGGTCCCGAGCGCGCTCGCCCACACCACATGCGCCGTCGTCGATTTCTCCGCCGCCGTGGAGACTCCCGCTGCTGCCGTCATGCCATGCCCCAAGATTCCTGGGTGGCATCATGGCCAATCGTTGTGGCGGTTGCAACTTGCGGGCGTGTTAGTTCTCCCCAAGATCACGATACGAGATTTTCGCGCCACTGCCTCCTCACCGTCATCCCGGCGAAGGCCGGGACCCATAACCACAGGGAGGAGTTTGGCGAAGACTCGTGCTCCGGTACTGCGACCGCCCGGCATCGCGAGATCGCGCGGTATGGGTCCCGGCCTTCGCCGGAACGACGGGGAGCTTTTATTCGCTATTGACAAACTTATTAGCTAATATCTAATTTAATGCCACAACGACCAGCCGCGCCAAGCGGCCCATAAACAAGAGGGAACGACGATGAGAGGGCTTTTGGCCTGCGCCATGCTCGCGGCCATGACTTCGGCTGCCATGACCACCGTTGCGAACGCGCAGATCTCCGACGACGCCGTGCGGATCGGCGTGCTGACGGATCTGTCGAGCTGGGGCCGCGACAACAGCGGGCCGGGCTCCGTGGAAGCCGCGAAAATGGCGGTGGAGGAATTCGGGCCCACTGTGCTCGGCAAGCCGATCGAGATCATCAGTGCCGACCACCAGATGAAGACCGACGTCGGCGTGCAGATCGTGCGGGGCTGGTTCGACAACGGCAAGGTCGATGCCGTCGTCGACATCCCCAATTCCGGCATCGCGATCGCCGTGCACAACATGGTGCGCGAGCGCAACAAGATCGCGCTGCTCTCCGGCCCCGGCGCGAGTTCGCTGACTGACGAGCTTTGCAGCCCGAACACCGTGCATTTCACCTACGATACCTACGCGCTGTCGAAGGTGACGGCCTCCGCCGTGATCAAGGAAGGCGGAAAATCCTGGTACTTCATCACCGCCGACTACGCCTTCGGCCAGCAGCTCGAGAAGGACGCTACGCGCTTCATCAACGAGATGGGTGGCAAGGTTTTGGGGGGCGTGAAACACCCGACCAACACGGCCGATTTCTCCTCCTTTGCACTCCAGGCGCAGAGCTCGAAATCGGACGTCGTCGCTTTCGCCAATGCCGGCCAGGACACGGACAATGCGATCAAGCAGTCCGGCGAGTTCGGCCTGGTCCAAGGCGGCCAGAAGCTGGTCGGCCTCCTGATGTTCGACACCGATGTGCACGCGATCGGCCTCAAATCGGCGCAGGGCACCTACATGACCACGGCGTCGTATTGGAACATGGACGAGGCAACCCGTGCATGGTCGCGGAAATTCTACGAGCGCACCAAGGTGATGCCAACCATGATCCAGACCGGCGTTTACGGCTCGGTGTTGCATTATCTCAAGGCCATCAAGGCCGCCGGCACCGACGAGCCCGCCAAGGCGATGGCCAAGATGCGCGAGCTGCCAATCGAGGATACATTCGTTCATGGTGGACGCTTGCGCGAGGACGGCCGCGTCGTTCGCGACATGTATCTCGCCAAGGTGAAAACACCCGAGCAGTCCAAGGAACCGTGGGATTACCTAGAGATCATCAAGACGGTGAAGGGCGAGGACGCCTTCCGCCCGGTCTCCGAATCCAAATGTCCGCTGCTCAAGAAGTGAGGCCTGCATGACCAGCAACGAGCGCAACGCAATTGAGACTTACGAGTGCGATGTGCTCGTGGCCGGATCGGGCTGCTCCGGCATGTCGGCCGCGATCACCGCACGCTATCGCGGCCTCGACGTCCTGATCGTCGAGAAGGAGCCGCGATTCGGCGGCACCACCGCCCGCTCCGGCGGCTGGTTGTGGATTCCCGGCACGTCGCTGGCGAAGGCTTACGGCATCGAGGAGACGCCCGAGCAGGCGCGGACTTACCTGCGGCACGAAGCCGGCAACAATTACGACGCCGCGCGCGTCGATGCATTCCTGAGCGCCGGGCCCGAGGCGGTCGATTTCTTCACCAGCAAGACGGCGCTTCGTTTCGACATGCCGCTGGTGTTCCCGGACTACCACGCCGAGGCGCCCGGCGGCGCCCAGGGTGGTCGTTCGATGGTGGCACGCCCGTTCGACGGCCGCGAACTCGGCGACCAGATCAAGACCCTCGGCATGCCCCTGCCCGAGCTGACCGTATTCGGCATGATGCTCGGATCCGGCAAGGACATCGTCCATTTCATGCGCGCGACGAAGTCGCTGACCTCGGCGGTCTATGTCGCAAAGCGCCTGTCACGGCATCTGATGGACGTGCTGCGCTACGGCCGCGGCATGACGCTGACCAACGGCAATGCGCTCGCCGGGCGCCTGGCAAAATCCGCGCAGGATCTGAAGATTCCGATGTGGCTGTCCGCGCCGATGCGCGAGCTGACCGTCGAGAACGGCACTGTCACCGGCGCGATCGTCGCCCGCGAGGGACGCGACGTCCGCATTCGTGCAAGACAAGGCGTCGTGCTCGCCTGCGGCGGTTTCCCGCATGATATCGAACGGCGCAAGAAGATGTTCCCACACGCGCCGACCGGGAACGAGCATTTTTCGCCGGGACCGACCGGCAACACCGGCGACGGACTGCGGCTTGCGGAAAGCGCCGGCGGACATGTCGAGGACAGGCTGCCGAACGCGGCAGCCTGGGTCCCGGTCTCGGTCACCAAGCGCAAGGACGGCTCACACGGCGTGATGCCGCATTTCATCGACCGCGCCAAACCCGGCGTGATCGCGGTGATGCGCGACGGCAAGCGCTTCGCCAACGAGGGCAATTCCTATCACGACTTCGTCCAGGCCATGGTCAAGGCGGCGAAGCCCGGCGAGGAGATCGCAGCGTATCTGGTCTGCGATCACCAGACCCTGCGCAAATACGGCCTCGGCTGCGTGCCGCCATTCCCGATGCCGCTGGGTCATCACCTCAAGACCGGCTATCTCATGCGCGGCGAGACGCTGGAGGCGCTCGCGGCAAAGGCGGGCATCGACACCATGGCATTCGTCGAGACCGTCAAGCAGTTCAATGCGACCGCACTGCAGGGTCACGACGCTGCCTTCGGCAAGGGCTCGAAGGCCTATAACCGCTATCAGGGCGATGCGCTGCACGGCCCGAACCCCTGCGTCGCGCCGATCGAGAACGGCCCGTTCTACGCCATCAAGATGGTGGTCGGCGATCTCGGCACCTATGCGGGCATCGTCACCGACGGGAACGCCCGGGCGCTCGATGCGGAAGGACGGGTGATTCTCGGGCTCTATGCCGCCGGCAACGACATGGCGAGCATCATGGGTGGCAATTATCCCGGCGCAGGCATCACGCTTGGGCCGGCGCTGACCTTCGGCTACATTGCCGGCCGTCATCTCGCCGACAGCGCGGCCAAGCGCAACGCGGCGTAAGCGAGCCGCACGCCAGGAGGCGCATGAAAAGAGAGAGCCGCGGCATCCAGTCGATCGAGGTCGGCGGAGAATTGCTCCGCGCGCTTGCGAGATGCGGCGAGCCCATGATGCTGCGCGATCTCGCGCGCGAGGCCGGCATGACGCCGGCCAAGGCGCATCCCTATCTCGCCAGCTTCTCCCGCATCGGTCTGATCGAGCAGGACGAGACCACTGGCCGTTACGAGATCGGCGCGCTGGCGCTGGAGCTCGGCCTGATCAGCCTGCGTCGCCTGTCCGGCGTACGTATCGCGGGACCGAAGATCGCGGTCCTCGCAAGTCAGATCGGACATGCGGTCTCGCTCGCGGTCTGGGGGACGCACGGTCCGACCGTGGTGCAGCTGGAAGAACCCGGCCAGCCCGTTCACATCGTGATGCGCGCCGGCTCGGTGATGGCGCTGCTGGAGACCGCCACGGGCCGGGCCTTTGCTGCCTTCTTGCCGGAGAAGACGATCAACGCCGCACTCGAAAGCGGCCTCGATCGTCACGGCGTCGGCTACAATCCGAAGCGCGCGGTGAAAGGCGCGAAGGTCACAGACATGCTCACCGAGGTCCGCAAGCACGGCCTCGCCCGCGCGCTCGGCGATCCCCTGCCCGGCGTCAACGCATTCTCTGCGCCGGTGTTCGACCATTCCGGCCATCTCGCGCTGGTGATCACCGCGATGGGGCCGGAAGGCACTTTTGACGCGCGGTGGGACAGCCCGATCGCCCATGCTTTGCGCGACTGCGCGGGCGGCATTTCGAAACGGCTGGGTCACGGGATGACGGTTGCGGCGGAGTGAGCGGCTGGCTGCCCGCACAACTACGGCTGTCATGCCCCGCGAAGGCGGGGCATCCAGTACGCCGCAGCCC
The DNA here is from genome assembly GCF_003020115.1 of Bradyrhizobium sp. MOS002. Classification (GTDB taxonomy): domain Bacteria; phylum Pseudomonadota; class Alphaproteobacteria; order Rhizobiales; family Xanthobacteraceae; genus Bradyrhizobium. Next base: position 67,899 of record NZ_PYFX01000015.1, on the reverse strand, counting down.
CATCGCCTCCATCACTGCTGTCTCGGAGTACTGGATCGCCCGGTCGAGCCGGGCGATGACAGCCAGCGTGGGGCAACCTTGCCCCCTATTTCTCCTTCACCGGCACCGTGTAATTCAGAATCAGCCGACCGCCGTCTGGGTAGATGGTCTGCCCAGTGATGTAGGACGCATCATCGCTCGCAAGAAACGCCACGACAGAGGCAACCTCGCTCGGCTCGCCGCCGCGGCCGGCCGGCGTGCGTGACATCACGGTCTTGCGGGCATCCTCCGAGGTGTAGATGGACGATGCCACCATGTCGGTCAGAATCGTGCCCGGCCCGACCGCGACCACGCGAATATTGTGCGGAGCGAGCGCGACGGCTGCGACCGAGGTGAGCTGCTTCATGCCGCCCTTGGACATGGCATAGGTGGCAAGCGCCGGGATTGCCAGCAGTGCATTGACCGAGGACATGTTGATGATGACCCCGCCGCCACTACCTTGCGCAATCATCTGCTTGGCGGCCGCCTGCACACCGAAGAACGCGCCCTTCAGATTGATGCCGATGATCTCGTCGAATTCTTCTTCGGAGATCTTCAGGAGGTCCCGGTTGCGGGCGACGCCGGCGTTGTTGACCATGATGTCGAGCCGGCCGAACTCCTTCACGGCCGTTGCGACCAGCTGGTCGACGTCGGCACGTTTGGCGACGTTGCCGATGACGGTGCGCAAGGCGTCCGGCCGCCCGAGTTCGGCGGCCGTTGCGGCCAAGCCGTCGGCATCGACATCCGAGATGACGACCTTGACGCCATCGTCCAGGAATCGTTTCGCACAGGCCTTGCCGATGCCGCGCGCCGCGCCAGTGATGGCGGCGACCTTGCCGGTTAGTTTCATGGTCTCACTCCAGGATAGCTGCTCGGGGCAGGCTGTCGCCGGGAGAGAAACCCGGCTCAGGCCGCCGCGAAGCCGAGATGAGCACGGAACCGGTTCTTGATAAAGACAGCATCGCGCGAGGGCAGCGAGCGCGGCGGATTTTCGGCCAGAACCTTGATGACAAAAAGCCGCGGGCCATCGACCGTCTCGTCGAGCTGCGTCGCCAGACGTTCCACTTCCTCGAGCGTCCGCACTGTCCCGGTCGCAACAAAGCCGCACGCCATGGCGATGGCGGTGAGGTCGACCCCGCGCCCGGTGTGGCTGGCCTGCATACCGGTCTCGCCAAAATGCTGGTTGTCGATCACGACGATGTCGAGATTGCGCGGGCGTGCGACGCCGATGGTGGCGATGCCGCCGAGGCCCATCAACTGCTCGCCATCCCCGGTCAAAGCGAGGACACGCTTTCCCGGCTGGGCTTGCGCAAGGCCAAGCCCGATCAGCGCGGCGCCGCCCATGGCGCCCCAGAGATAGAAATTGCCGTCGTGGTCGCCGACCGAATGAAGGTCATAGGTCGGCGAGCCGAGGCCGGAGACGACCAGCGTGTCCTTGCGATTCTTCAGGAGCGCGGCGACGGCGGCGCGGCGGTCGAGTTGAGCTTGCATTGGCATCACCATTTCTTCTTGCCGATCAGGCGCTGCCCGATCAGCACCGCGATCTGTTGATCGGAATCGTAGGCGAGCGCTGCAGCCGATTCCACGGTCTCGACCAGATCCTCCGCCGACTCCGCGCGCATCACCTTCAGACCGATGGCCTCCAGCGAGGGCTGCGTCGCCCGGCTCATCGGCACCTGCCAGGGATTGAACTCGGCCCATTCGCCGCGCATCGTCACCAGCATCAGCAGTGGAAATCGTCCGATCGCCGACAGCGACAGCATGTTGATGCAATTGCCGACACCGCTCGACTGCATCAGCAGCACGCTGCGCTGGCCGCCGAGCCAGGCGCCGGCGGCGATGGCGACGCCCTCCTCTTCCGTCGTCAGCACGTTGGTGGTGACGTCGCGGTCTGCCGAGAACAGGCGGATGAGCTGGCTGTGGCCGGCATCAGGGACGTAGGACATCTGCCGCACGTCGGCGGCTTTCAGGATGCGGTAGAGCTCGGACGGCCAATCGTCTGCGCGCATGTCGGGATTGGGTTGAAGGCTGTGCACCGCGTGTCTCCGTGGATTTCGAGCGGCACTCTAGCGATGTTCAGGCGCGAAAGCTCTGACCGTCTGGCGCGATCAGGTATCGAGAGATTGTATAGCTGCCTCTTCCGCTGCCGGTGGGACAGCGCACGATGCGCATGGCTGCGCCATAGGCGGTTTCTCGACCTCTAGCCAAACTGACGCGGCCGCAGTCCGGCATGAAACCACGTAATCATGGAATAGATATCATAGACGGGCAATCCGACCTCGGCCTGAAGCGCCGCTGCATAAGGTGGCATGTTGGTGCATTCCAGCACGATCGCGCCGACATCCGGGTTCCTGGCGACCAGCTCCTTGCCGGCCTCGACCACGTCACGTTCGGCCTGCGCGATGTCCATGTCGTCCTTCTCGGCCTTGATCAGGACACGGAAGAATTCCTTGCCGTGCTCGGTGCCGACCAGCGGCGTATCGAGCGGCACGCCGGCACCTGCGAGGTGGGCCGGCGTCAAGGTCGAACCGGACACCGTGACGAGGCCGACGCGCTTGCCCGGCGGCAAGGTCGCCTGCACCCACGGCACCTGCATCAGTGACGAGGTCGCGACGGGAACGCCGACCGCGGCCGCGATCTCTTTCTGGAACAGCGAGAGGAAGCCGCAATTGGTGGTGATGGCTTCGGCCCCGAGCCGCACCAGATCCTTCGCGGCATCGATGAAGTCGGGCAGCAGACCGGCCGCCCCGTTCAGCACCACCTTCTCCGGCGAAGCACCGCTCACCACGCGGTAGAGCACGGGAAACGGCCAGGTGGTGCCGTTGCCCATGTCGCCGGGAATGCGGGGAAAGCGCGCCTCCAACATCAGGATGCCGAGCGGCGCCCCATAGATGGCCTTGCCGCCGCGGGCGATTCGGGATGACGAGTTGGCTGGAGCGGTCATGGTGCGATCTCAGAGAAAACGATCTGGCGAAAACGGCGCTAGCGAAATTTCCGGCGACTTGCCGCTCAGGAGCTGGGCGACGAGACGACCGGTGCGGGCCGAGCCGACCAGGCCGATATGGCCGTGGCCGAAGGCATAGACGATATCGCGCGAGGCCCGCGCGTAACCGATGCAGGGACGTCCGTCCGGCATGCTCGGCCGATGGCCGAACCAGGTCTTGATACGCGAAGCCGGAATGTCCGTCGGCAGTTTCGGGAACATGCTAAAGAGGTAGTTGCGCAAAATCTCGGCGCGTTTCCAGTTCGGCGCGGCCTCGAGGCCTGCGATCTCGACCGTGCCGGCGGCGCGCAAACCCTTGTCGGTCCAGTTCACTACCATCTTCGCGTCCGAGGCCATCATCGAGCTGCGTGGCCCCGTTTCCGGATTCTCGATCATGACGTGATAGCCGCGCTCGGTCTCCAGCGGCAGCGGATCGCCGACGGATGCGGTGAGCCGCTTCGAATGCGCGCCGGCGGCAACCACCGCGGCATCGCACGCGATCTCGCCGGTCTCGGTGAGGACGGCGACAAGCTTGTTACCGGAGAGCTTGAATCCCGTCGCTTTGGCGCGCACGAGCTCGGCGCCGCTTGCCAGCGCATGTTGCGCGAGGGCCGCGACATAGGCTCCGGGGTCGCGGCAGCGACCGGCTTCCTCCACCACCACGCCGAAAGTGTAGCGTGGATGCAAATCGGGCTCGCGTTGACGCATTTCGTCGGCCGAAAGCTCCAGCCATTCGACACCGACGCGCTTGCGCAGGCGCCAGCCGAGATCGTTGTCAAAATTGCCGCGCGACGGGAAAACATGCATCACGCCGTTGCGCTCGACCAGCTCAGGAACGCCGGCTTCTTCCGCGAGCTTCCTGTGCAGCAGCGGTGCGTCCTTCAGGAGGTCGCGCAGCGCAAAGGCCGTCCTCTCGACCCGCGCCTCGGTCCAGCCCGAGAGCAGATATTTGATCAGCCAGGGCAGCGCCTTCGGCAGATAAGACCAGCGGATCGCGAGCGGTCCGAGCGGATCCATCAGATAGCCCGGCACCTTCTTCCAGACGCCGGGCTCGGCCGGCGGGATCACCGAATGCGAGGAGAGCCAGCCGGCATTGCCGTAGCTCGCCGCCTGTTCGCCACCGGGCTTGCCCGGATCGATCAGCGTGACGCGATGTCCCTCGCGCAGCGCCTCGATGGCACTGATCACGCCGACCGCGCCGGCACCGATGATGGCGACGTGGCGGCCCTGCGACATCGCTTAAGCCTTCACCGCAGGAGCAAAGTCCTTACTGACCGACATCGCGCGCGGATCGATGATGCAGTGGAGGATCGACGGCTTGCCCGAGGCGAGCGCACGCTCGAACGCCGGCGCGAACTCTTCGGTGCGCTCGACGCGCTCGCCATGGCCGCCGAATGCTTTTGCGTACATCGCAAAATCCGGGTTCTTGAGCTGGGTGCCGACCACGCGTCCGGGATAGTCGCGCTCCTGGTGCATGCGGATGGTACCGTATTGCGCATTGTCGACGACGATGACGACGAGCGGCGCATCGTATTGCACGGCGGTCGCGAATTCCTGCCCGTTCATCAGGAAGCAGCCGTCGCCGGCGAAGGCTATGACGGTACGGTCCGGATATTGCCGCTTCGCGAGCACCGCCGCCGGCACGCCGTAGCCCATCGAGCCCGACGTCGGCGCAAGCTGCGTTGCAAAGCTGTGGAAGCGGTGGTGGCGATGGATCCAGCCCGCATAATTGCCGGCGCCATTGCAGACGATCGCGTCCTTGGGCAGGCGATCGCGCAGCCAGGTCATGACCTGGCCATACTGGAACGTGCCCGGCAGCTCGCGCGCCTTCTCGGTCCAGGCGAGATAATCGGCATGCGCCTTGGCGGCCTCGCCTTTCCAGGCAACCGCGCCGGAAGGCTTCAGCGCCTCAACGGCGGCGGCGAAGGCGGCGGGCGTCGCCTGGATCGCGAGCTCCGGCTGATAGACGCGGCCGAGCTCTTCCGAACCCGGATGCACATGGATCAGCTTCTGCCGCGGCGTCGGAATATCGAACAGCGTGTAGGACGAGGACGGCATTTCGGACAGGGGGCGCCGACGAGCAGGATGACATCGGCGCCGTCGATGCGCGCCTTCAGGCCCGGGCTCGGCCCGATGCCGAGATCGCCGGCATAGTGCGAATGATCGGCGTCGATCAGCGAGGCCCGGCGGAACGAGGTCGCGACCGGCAGGTCGAACCGCTCGGCGAAGCGTGCGATGCTCTTGGTGGCGTTATCGGTCCAGCGCGAGCCGCCGAGAATCACGAGCGGCGCTTTTGCGCTCGCTAGCATGGCGCCGACGCGCTCGATATCGGCAGGCGCCGGCCAGCTCACCGCCGGCTCGATCCGCATGGCGTCCGCAACGGCGGCAGTCTCAGTCAGCATGTTCTCGGGCAGCGAGATCACCACAGGACCCGGACGGCCCTGCATGGCGACGCGGAAGGCGCGCGCGACCAGCTCCGGAATGCGGTCGGGACGATCGATCTCGACCACCCATTTCGCTATGGTGCCGAACACCGCCTTGTAGTCGAGCTCCTGGAACGCCTCGCGCTCGCGCATGCCGGTGTCGACCTGACCGACGAACAGGATCATCGGCGTGGAATCCTGCATCGCGATGTGGACGCCGTGACTGGCATTGGTGGCGCCGGGGCCGCGGGTGACGAAGCAGACACCTGGGCGGCCGGTGAGCTTCCCATAGGCCTCCGCCATCATCGCAGCCCCCCCTTCGGCGCGGCAGATCATGACGTCGATCGGGCTGTCGTGCAGCGCGTCCAGCGCCGCAAGGTAGCTCTCTCCCGGCACGCAGGTGACGCGCTCGACGCCTTGCGCGACCAGCTGATCGATCAGGATCTGGCCCCCCGTGCGGGTGTTGCGGATGGTCATGACGGCTCCCTCAAGGCTTTGGCGATGCGTTTCGCAGCTTCGCGAAACTTTTGCTCGGGCTGGCGTAGGACAGGCCGACAGGGCGCGCAAGATCGAAAGGCTTCTCGGACCCTGCGCAGGCGTCATGCCCGCCCCTGCTGGTTGCACTGCAGCCCATGAGGCCGGAATGCCGGCAAACAGCAGGACAGAGATCGTGGAGATGATTTTGGCGTGGCTGGCGGCGGAGGCGTGAGGGGGCGAGGTTCGCGCCAAGCATTCGGTGTCGTCCTGGCGAAGGCCAGGACGACGAACAACAATCACCCGCCCTTTTTCTGCCGCGCGCTGGCCACCAGCACCAGCATGAACGAGGCGGCCGTCATCAGCGTCGAGATCGCGGCGATGGTCGGGTCGATCTCGTCGCGGAGCGCGGTGAACATGCGCTTGGTCAGCGGCTGATACTGGCCGCCGGAGATGAACAGCGCGACGATGGTCTCGTCCATCGCCGAGATAAAGGCGAAGATGCCGCCGGCGACCACGCTGGACTTGATCTGCGGCAAGGTCACCGCGAAGAAGCTGCGCAGGCGGTTCATGCCGAGGCTGCGTGCGACCATCTCCTGCGCCTGATCGAAGCTCTGCAAACCCGCCAGCACCGAGATGATGACGTATGGCAGGCCCAACATGACGTTCGCCAGTACCAGGCCCGGCAGGGTCGCGACCAGGCCGACTTTGGCATAGAGGAAGAAGATGCCCACCGCGGTGATGATGATCGGCACCACCAGCGGCAACAGCAGCATCATGTGGATGAGCCGCATGATGCGCAGCTTCGACTGGCTGATGGCATAGGCGGCGGAGACGCCGAGCGGCGTCGCGATAACCACGGTCAGGAGCGCGACCGTCAGCGTCACCCGCGTTGCCTGCATCCAGGCCGCGTTGGAGAAATACTGCTGATACCAGCGCAGCGAGAACGACGGCGGCGGGAAGGTCAGGAAGCGCGCGCTGGAGAAGGAGATCGGCGCGATGATCAGCACCGGCAGGATCAGGTAGATCAGCACCAGCGCGCTGATCACATAGAGGGCGATCCTGGCGGGCGACAATCGCGTCATTTCTGCCCCAATATGCGATCGAGCGAGATGAAGCGGCTGACGACGAAGAAGATCGCGAGCACGCTTAAGAGCAGGACGACAGCGACCGCGCTCGCGGCGCCGAACTGGTTGTAGAGTTCGACATTGCGGCTCACCAGCATCGACACCATCACCGTCCGGCCGCCGCCGAGCAGTTCCGGCGTGATATAGAAGCCGAGGCAAAGCACGAACACCATGGTGCAGCCCGCGAGCACGCCCGGCAGTGACAGCGGCAGGAAGACGCGGACGAAGGTGAGCGACGGGCTCGCCCCCAGGCTGGCGCCGGCCTGCATCAGGTCGCTCGGAATCTTCTGCATGGTGGCGTAGAGCGGCAGCACCATGAACGGCAACAGGATGTGTACCGTCGCAACCACCGTGCCGAAGGTGTTGTGCACCAGCGCGAGCGGTTCGCTCGTCACGTCGAGGTAACGCAAAAGCTGGTTGATCACGCCGGTGCGCTGGAGCAGCGCCAGCCAGGCATAGGCACGCACCAGCACGCTGGTCCAGAACGGCAGCACGACCAGCGACAGAATGAGAATGCTCCATCCTTTCGGCACCGAATTGGCGAGGTAGGCCACGGGATAGCCAAGCAGCAGCGCGATTCCCGTGACCGCGAGGCTGATCTCGAAGGTCAGCGCAAAACTGCGCCAGTAGATGTCTTCGGTGAAGACGCGGCGATAGTTCTCCAGCGTGAAGCCGTCATGGTAGATCGACTGCCAGGCGAGCCAGCCGACCGGCAGCACGATCAGAGCCAAGATCACCAGCAGCGCCGGCGACACCAATGCCAGCATCAGGCCGTGTTCGCGGCGCTGATGCTTTTGCGATGGATCTGGCACGGATGTCGTCAACACGGCCTCGCTTCGCTTACTTCTGCATGAACGACGCCCAACGCTTCTCGGCCGCTTCGCCCGCCGGCGAGGACCACCAGGCGTAGGACATCAGCGCCTGCTTGGCCGCATTGGCCGGCTCGCTCGGCAATTGCGCGGCGCGCTCGGGCTTGATCACGCCGGTATCGAACGCCTTGGGATTGCCCGGGCCGTAATCGATATTGAGCGGCAGATTGGCCTGGTGCACGGGATCGACGGCCTCGTTGAGGAATTTGACTGCCGTGTCGAGATTCGGCGCGCCCTTGAGGATGCAGAGCGAGGTGCTCTGGAGGATACCCTGATTGTAGGTGAACGCGACCTTGGCGCCTTCCTTCGCGACCGCGCTGACGCGGCCGTTCCAGGCCATCTCCATGTCGACCTCGCCGTCGTTGAGGAGCTGCGCCGACTGCGCGCCGGAGGTCCACCACACCGTGATGTGCGGCTTGATCTCTTCCAGCTTCTTGAAGGCCCGGTCGACATCGAGCGGATAGAGCTTGTCGGGCGCGACGCCGTCGGCCATCAGCGCCGCCTCGAGCGTGGCGATCGGATGGTTGCGCAGCGCACGGCGGCCGGGGAATTTCTTCACGTCCCAGAAATCCACCCAGCTGTTCGGCGCGTCTTTCGGGAAGGTCTTCTGACTGAAGGCCAGCACGCTGGAATAGAACTCGTACGACACCGAATAGGGATTGCGATACGCCTCCGGCATCGCCGCGGCGTTCGGAATCTTGGAGAAGTCGAGCTTCTCGATCAGCCCCTGCTCGCCGCCGCGCAGGCAATAGCCGGTTGGCGTATCCACGACGTCCCAGATCGGCTTGCCGCTGCCGACTTGCGTCTTGATCGCGGGCCAGGCATCGGGAATGGAGTCCTGGTTGATGGTGATGCCGAGCTTCTTGGCGGCGGGATCGAGGATCGCCACCGTCTGCGCCTGCTGGTAAGCGCCGCCCTGCGAGACGAAGGTGATCTGTTCGGCAGCGGCGGCGATGCCGGTTGCTGCGAACAACCCGAGCGATCCGCCCAAAAACGCGTAGCCAAATCGAATATCTCGTTTCGTCATCCTCGCCTCCTCTGTCACCAATTAAATGTCACTGTCCGATCGCATCGAGAAACTGGTACCAGCCGGCGACCATGCGTACGGCGGGCTCGCGCAACGGATAGAATGGAATGGCTTTCATGCGTCGCGCATCAAGCAGCCCGACCTCGGGCGTCTCGCCGCGCACGAAGGCGGCCAGATAGCGGCCCATCAGGCTCGACATCGCCACGCCCGCGCCGTTGTAGCCCATCGAGAACAGCGTGCGGTCGTCGAGCCGGCCGATATGCGGCACCGAGTCCAGCGTCATCCCGACCAAGCCGGACCATTTGTAGGCGAGCGGCACATCGGCGAGATCCGGGAAGATGCCGACCATTGCCTTGCGCAAGGCGTCGAAGGCTGTTTCCGAATCCTGCTTGCCGAACGCGCCGCGGCCGCCAAAAATCACGCGGTTGTCGACCATCCGGAACCAGCGCATCATGCGCTTGGTCTCGGTGTAGGTGCGCCCGGTCGGCATCAGGCTTCCCGCGAGGTTGCGCGGCAGCTTGTCGGTCGCGATGATGGCGCTGCGGAACGGGATCAGCGTGCGCTGCATGTTCGCGGTCGCGCCGGTGAGGTCGGAATAGCTGTTGGTGGCGATGATCGCCTGCTTCGCGCGCACCGCGCCCTGCGGCGTTTCGGCGACGACGAGGCCGTTGTCGCGCCGGAGCCTTACGACCGGCGACTCCTGGAAAACGGGGATGCCGCGGCGCGCCACGCCATCGGCGAGGCCGCGCAGATAATTCAGCGGATGAATGCCGCCCGAGCCGGGATTGAGCACGCCGCCGACGAAGATGTCGGAGCCGGTCTCGTCGCGCACTTGCCCCTTGTCGAGGATGCGGACCTCCGCATCGCCCATCTCGCGCTTCATCCAGTCGGCCTCGTCGATCGCGGCCTTCAGGGTCGTCTCGTTGTGGGCGGCCTTGACCTGGCCGGTGCGCGTCAACGCGGCACTGGCGATGCCAAACTCGGAGACCAGCTCCTCGACGATATCAGTGGATTCATGCGCGATCCCGTACATTCGCTGCGCCATGGCGCGGCCGTGCACGGCATCGATCTCGCGGAACGACAGCCGAAATTTTGCGGTGATCACGCCGCCATTGCGGCCACTCGCGCCCCAGCCCGGGCGGTTGGCCTCGAGCATGATCGGCGAAAGGCCGCTCTTGGCGATGTGGTGCGCCGCGGACAGGCCCGTGTAGCCCGCACCGATGATCACCACATCCGCCTGATGCTCGCCCGACAGGACCGGAAACTCGCGCGCGGGCTCGGCCGTGGCTGCCCACAGCGAGTTGGCCGATGGCAGCGCGCTCCAGTCCCGTGTCATGCCACCGCTCATGCCTTACGCCGCCGGCCCGATGGCCGCGTCGGCAAGCGCCTTCAAGGTCGGAAAATGGAAGTCCGGCTTGGTCAGCGTCTCAACGGCCGGTGTGCCTCCGAAGCCGGCCATGCCCTGGCGGCGCTCGATCCAGCACACCTTGTAACCGAGCTTCCGCGCGATCCCGATGTCGTGATACTGGCTCTGCGCGACGTGCAGGATATCGGACTGCTTGTAGCCGAAAGCGGACTGGCGGCCCTTGTTGTACGCGAAGAACTCCGGATCGGGTTTCGCAACGCCAGTCTCGTCGGCGCACACGGTATCGTCGAAGGGATTGCCGAGCGCATGCGCGTAACAGGAGAGCGCGACGCGGTCGGCATTGGTCATCGCGACCAGGCGGAATTTCGTGCGCAGGCGCTTCAGGGCCTCGACCGAGTCCGGGAACGGTCCCCAGCGCAGCACCGCGAGCTGGAAGACGTCGCAGGAGGCGTCATCGGCCTGCAGCCCGAGCTCCTTGGCGAGATAGCGATAGACATGGAACATCACTTCGCTGGAACGCTCGTGGTGCTTGTCGCGACCACGCTTGTAGGATTCGAAGATCTTGTCGTCGCTGAGCTCGGCCGGCGACTTGCCCGAGATCCTGCGCACCGCGGAGAGCACGCCGGTCTCGAAATCGATCAAGGTGCCGACGACGTCGAAGGTGAGAACCTTGAAATTGCTGAACGAGGCTGCTGACGACATTTTTGCTTCTTCTCTCGGTTGGACTAGGCTTGGGTTCAGTCCCTCACCCTGGGCACGACGATGGTGTCCTCGGGGTGAAGGGTCACGGTGAGGCTGCCGCCGAGCGGCGGGATGCGGCCGTAGGCCTGGTGATAGCTCGCCTGGCGCAGGCTGAGCACGATGCCATCGGCGAGCGCCAGGAAGATGCGCAGGCTCTCGCCCTGATAGACGATGTCGGTGACCGTGCCGGTGAGCCGATTGCAGGCGATGTCCTGCGCGCCGTCGTCAATCAGCAGCTTTTCGCTGTGCACGGCGAGCATCAGCGCGTCTCCGTCGGGAATGGCGCGGGCGCTGCGCAGAAGGACATTGCCGAGCGCGACGCCGGAGGCATCGACGCGACGCACGGGAAGCATCGTGGCCTCGCCAATGAAACTCGCGACGAAGGAATCCGCGGGATGATCGTGCAGGCGCTCGGGCGCGTCGATCTGGATCAGCCTGCCGTCCTTCATCACGGCGACGCGGTCGCTCATGGTCAGCGCTTCGCGCTGATCGTGGGTGACGTAGATGATGGTGGCGCCGATGCGCTTGTGCAGCGTGCGCAGCTCGATCTGCATGGATTCGCGCAGCTGCTTGTCGAGCGCGGACAGCGGCTCGTCCATCAGGATCAGCCGCGGCTCGAAGATCATGGCGCGTGCGAGCGCCACGCGCTGGCGCTGGCCGCCGGAGAGTTGCGCGATACCGCGCTCTTCGTAGCCGGCAAGGCCGACCATCGAAAGCGCCGCGCGCACCTTGTCCGGCCAGGCCGCCTTCGGCAGCCGTCGCGCGCGCAAGGGAAAGGCGACATTCTCGCCGACGCTCATATGCGGGAACAGCGCGTAGTTCTGGAACACGACGCCGATGTCGCGCTTGTGCGGCGGCATCCAGGTGACGTCGCGGCCGCCGAACAGGATCGTTCCGCTCGATGGCAGGATGAAGCCGCCGAGGATGCCGAGCAACGTGGTCTTGCCGGAACCGGAGGGGCCCAGCAGCGAGACGAACTCACCGGCCGCGACATTGAGGGACACGTCGTCGAGGGCGCGAACGGCGCCATAGGCCTTGCTCGCGGATTTGATCTCGACGCTTTCCGCTCGTTTGTCCAACGATCGACCTCGCCATGTCCTGAGCCGGCGTGCCTCACTGCGCGCCATAAGCCTGCTTTATAGACAGGAAATTTGAACACTTACGATCGAAGCGTGCACCGCACCAACATCTTCACTCGCAAGCCCTGCCTTTAGGCTGTGACGCCAATGACACCAGACTTGGCAAAACTCGGCAATTGCCAAATTCTCACCCGGCTCATAACATGGCGTTATGCCCGAGCTGCGCCGGATGCTCCCCTCAAGTAACGCCCTGTTCGTCTTCGACGCAGCGGCGCGCAATGGCAGCTTCACGGCGGCGGCCGCCGAACTGAACGTCACCCAGCCTGCGGTGAGCCGGATGCTCGGTCAGTTCGAGGACCATCTCGGCGTCCGCCTGTTCGATCGCAAGGCAGGACGCGCGGTGCTCACCGAGGAAGGCGAACTGTTGTATCGCCGCGTGCTCGAAGGCTTTCGCAGCATCGAGAGCGGGCTGGTCGAGATCGAGCGGCGCCGCAAGGGCACCGAGACTGTGACGCTGTCGGTCTCCTCCGCCTTCACCACGCATTGGCTGATGCCGCGCATCGACAAGCTGCAGAAGCAATTTCCTCAGGTCGATTTGCGCTTTCAGCTGATCTCCGGCGCGCTGCGCGGACCGGTGGAAAATGTCGATCTCGGCATGCGCTTCCGCGATCGCGAGGAGCCGTCATCCGGCGGCACGCTGGTGATGAAGGAAGTCATGCTGCCGATGTGCAGCCCTGCCTATCTCGGCGAAACCGATCCCGCCGAAGGCAACACCATCATTCGGCTCGCCGAGACGCCGGGCGACTGGGCCGCGGATTACGCATCGCTTCTCACGGGGCGCCGCGGTGCGGCCAAAGCGCTGAGCTTCACGGACTATGCCGTCGTGATGCAGGCCGCCCTGCTCGGCCAGGGCATCGCGCTCGGTTGGCTGACGGTCGCCTCGCACTGGATGCTGACCGGTGCGCTGGTGCCGGCCTCCGACACGCTCACCACCACACGGCGCATCTGCGAATTCCTGCCACCGCGCAACCGGCCGATGCGCCCCATCGCCGCCGAGATTCGCGACTGGATCACCGCGCAGATGAAAAGCGAGATCGCCGCGATCGACCGGCTCTATCCGAAGCTCGGCGCGATGGCGGCTTGCTACTAGAGCGATTTCGAGCGACCTGGATACCGGTTCGCGTGAAGAAAACGCGTCAAAACCGGGGTCTAGGCGGGTGTCAGCGCGGCACAGTAACGATCGGGCAGGTGATCGCCGATCCCCGCCGGCAGCAGCACCGTGAGCCTGCCGACGACATCCGACCGCGTATTCTCGGATACGCCGCTGAGGAGATTGCGGACCTGCTCACCAATTCCAGCATTCGCCATCGGCTCATCCGAACCAACATTCGTCGTGAGCTGGCTGGCGCTGAATTTGGCGCCGCGTGCACAGGCGAGATAACGGCCGACGTGATGAAAGCCGAGCCCGGGCGGAGGCACGGTAGGGACGATGTCGGTGCCGTGCACGAGACGATAGGTCGTCCTGCCGAACGTGCCGTTGTAGAGGGCGACGAAATCGTCGCGGGCCACGCGCGGACAACCGTAAAGATAGATCTGCGCATCCGCGAGCTGGAGCTGCTCCCGCGCGAAGTCCGCCGTTGCCACCGCGATCGCGGCGCCGAGGCTGTGCCCAGTGATGAATATCGGTGATTTTCGCGCCAGCGCTGCCGCCAGTGCGCTCTTCACGTCGTCCCACACGGCCGCCGCCGCATCGACGAACCCCTGGTGCACGGGCGCCTTCGGTCGGCCAAGCGTGAAATCGCTGACCCAGTTCAGGAGATGAAGCGGGTCGGTGCCGGCGAAGGCGACAATGGTTGCGTTGCCCTTGCTCGCGATGATCCCGCGCGTGTCGGTCAGCGGCAGCGTCGAATGCGCCGGCTGGCTCAGCAGCTTGACGCCGGACAGATCCCAGAACGGAGAGACCCTGTTGATCGTGTCCGGCACATGGGTCTCGTACGCGAGTTGCGACATCCACATCATCGCGCGAGCGATGTCGAGATCGAAGCCGGTTGATGTCTCGTTGAATTTTGCAAATGCCCGCCGGTCATATTGATCGGGAGGAAGTTCGACCAGAATGCTCACATCAAGCTCCTAAATGGCTTATTGCTGCAATGCGTCGATCGAAAACGGAATGGCGCTACCTTCGCATACGGCTGGAACCTTGACAATCTGTGCGCGTGCCCGGGACGTATTCTGCCTTCCCGCTTAAGAGGACAAGGTTGAGACGAGGCACCTCTCCCTCCGCGTCATTGCGAGCGTAGCGAAGCAATCCAGAGTCTTTCCGCGGAGGGATTCTGGATTGCTTCGCTGCGCTCGCAATGACGGTGTGGGTAGAGTTTTGGCCTCTATCGATGCTCGATCGCGCGGATTGCGCCGCGGAGCTCGGCGAGACCGCGGAGGCGACCGATCGCGGTGTAGCCCGGATTGGTGCGCTTGGTCGCCGCGAGATCATCGAGCATGCGATGGCCGTGATCGGGCCGGAACACGATTCTTGCGTCGGGCGAACGCCGCGCGTTCTCCTTCAGCAGCACCTTCAGCACCGCGACCATGTCGACGTCACCGTCGAGATGATCGGACTCGTAGAACGACAGGCCATCCGCCTCGCGTTTGGTCGCGCGCAGATGCGCAAAGGCGATGCGCGGACCGAAACGCTCGGCCATCGCGGGGAGATCGTTCTCGGCGCGCACGCCGAGCGACCCCGTGCACAGGCAGATACCATTCGCCTTTGACGGCACCGCATCGAACAACGCCTGATAGTCATCGGCGCTGGACGCGACGCGCGGCAGGCCGAACAGCGGGCGCGGCGGGTCGTCCGGATGCAGTGTCAATGAGACCCCAAGCTGCTCGGCGACGGGTGTGACGCGCCCCAGAAACTCGGCGAGATGCTGCCGCAGGATTTTCGGCGTGATGTCGCGATACGTTTCGAGCCGATCGCGGAATTGCGGGATCGTCATCGGCTCGGTGGTCGAGCCCGGCAGCGCGCTGGCGATGACCATGACGAGATAGTCGATATCGGCCTGGCTCATCCGGTCGAACAGCTTTTTCGCACGCGCCTGCTGCTCCGGCGAATACTCGGCGGCGGCGGCCGGCCGCTTCAGGATATGCAGCTCGAAGGCTGCGAAACGGTCCTGGTCGAAGCGCATGGCACGGGCGCCGTTCGGCAGCTCCCATTCGAGATCGGTGCGGCACCAATCCACGACGGGCATGAAGTTGTAGCAGATGATCTTGATGCCGGCGGCGGCGACCGCCTCCAGGCTGGCGATCCATGTCTCGATCGAGCGCGTTGCCTTGGCCCCGAGACGCTTGACGTCGTCGGGGATCGGAATCGATTCCACCACCGACCAGGTCAGCTGCGAACGGCCGGGTTGGCCGTTCTCGATAAAGTTCTTGCGCTCCTCGACCGCCTTGCGCGTCCAGGCTTCCCCGATCGGCACCTGATGCAGCGCCGAGACGATATCGCTCGCCCCGGCCTGCCTGACATCGTCGAGCGAGACCGGATCATCGGGCCCGTACCAGCGCCATCCCTCGAGCATCATCAAAATTCTCCCGGATCAGTTCGCGGTCAGCACGACCTTGACGCTCTGCGAGCGGTCGAGCGCCAGCCGCAGGGCGTCCGGCGCGGTGGACAGCGGCCGCTCGGCGGTGACCAGCGACAGCACGTCGACGCTGCCGTCCGCAATCAGCTCCACCGCCGTCATGAATTCGAGCCCGAAGCGGAACGAGCCGCGCAGGTCGATCTCCTTGGCCATCACCGCATTGGCCGGCACTGGAATCTGGCCACCCGGCAAATTGCCGATCTGCACCACAACACCGCCGCGCCTGATGATACCGATCGCACTGGCAAGGCCCGCAGCCGTGCCCGAGACTTCGAACGCGACATCGTAGGGGCGCGACGCGGCCTGCGCCTTCAGGCCTTCCTCGCCGGCTGCGACATTCTCGACGTGAGAGGCGCCGAGCCGGGTCGCAAAGGCCAGCGGAGCCGGCGCGATGTCGGCCACCGTGATGTCGGTCATGCCGGCGCGGCGCGCGGCGAGCATGGTCAGAAGCCCGATCGGACCGGCACCGAAAATGATGCCGCGCTTGCCTTCGATGTTGCCGGCACGCGCCACCGCATGCAGGCAGACCGCGAGCGGCTCGGCCAGCGCCGCGGCCTGATAGGAGACGTGATCGGGGATCTTCACGCACTGCGCCGGGATCGCATCGAAGTAATTGGCGAAGCCGCCCTGCATGTGCGGCGTCTTCGAGGCGGAGCCCATGAAGTAGATATTTTCGCAGAGGTTTTGCCGGCCTTCGCGGCAAGCGACGCAATGGCCGCACCAGCGCGACGGGTTGACGGCGACACGATCGCCGAGCTTCAGGTTCGCCGCGGAGCCCGCGATCTCCACCACCTCGCCGGAGATCTCGTGGCCGAGCACCAGCGGCGATTTCACCACGAAATCGCCGGTCCGGGCATGACGGAAATAATGCATGTCCGAGCCGCAGATGCCGCCGGCGCCGAAGCGGAGGCGCACCATGCCTTCGGCGAGCTTGTCGAGCGGATGCTCGATCATGCGCAGATCTTCGGGACCGAACAGGGTTGCGGCGAGAGCTGTGGATGTCATTTGGAAAGTCCCATGTATTTCGGCAGCCAGAGGGTCAATTCGGGGATGTAGGTAATTGCGATCAGCGCAATCATCAGCGGCACCAGCCACGGCAGGATCGCAATCGTCGTGCGCTCGACCGAGAGTTTTGCGACGCGCGCGAGCACGAACAAGACCATGCCGAGCGGCGGATGCAACAGGCCGATCATCAGGTTCAGCGTCATGATCAGACCGAAATGGATCGGGTCGATGCCGAGCTTGAGCACGATCGGCAACAGGATCGGCACCAGAATGGTGATCGCCGCCGTGGTGTCGATGAAGCAGCCGACGAACAGGATCAGGACGTTGGCAAGCGCGAGGAACACCCATTTGTTGTGGGTGATGCTGAGCATCCAGTCCGACAGCATCTGAGCTGCCTGCGACACCGTCAGCAGCCAGGCGAAGATCGACGCTGCGGTGACGATGAAAAGAACCGACGCCGTGGTCTCGATGGTGTCGAACGTCGCTTTCGCGACCGTTTTCATCGTCATGGTGCGGTAGCGTACCAGGCCGAGGAATAGCGACCAGATCACGGCGGCGACCGCGGCTTCCGTCGGGGTGAACCAGCCGAGCGTCATGCCGCCGATCAGGATCACCGGCGCCATCAGCGCCATCACCGCGGAGAAGTCGAAGTACCAGTCGATCGCGAGCAGCGCGAACAGGCCGAGACCAACCGCCCAATTGGTGGAGAGACCGGCGACCGTCAGAAGCCAGACGGCCATCGGGAAGCTCAATACGACGATGATCTCGAGCCCGGCCGATCCCAATTGCGGCCAGGAGAACGGCGTATCGCTGCCCCATTTGTTCTTGTGCGCGAAGTAGGTGACGGTGGCCATCATGAGCAGCGTCAGCACGACGCCTGGAATGACGCCCCCAAGAAACAGCGCGCCGATCGAGACGTTCGCCATCATGCCATAGATCACGAAAGGCAGCGACGGCGGGATGATGGGCCCGAGCGTGGCGGAGGCCGCGGTGACGCCGACGGAGAATTCCGTGGAGTAGCCGTGGTCCTTCATCGCCTTGATCTCGATGGTACCGAGACCCGCGGCATCCGCGATCGCGGTGCCGGACATGCCGGAGAAGATCACCGAGCCGATGATATTGACGTGGCCGAGGCCGCCGCGCATCCAGCCGACCAGCGCGACGGCGAACTTGTAGATGCGCCCGGTGACGCCCGCGATGTTCATGAGATTGCCGGCCAGAATGAAGAACGGCACGGCGAGCAGCGGAAAGCTCTCGACGCCCGCGATCATGCGCTGCGCCAGCGTGACGTCGGGCGTCACGCCGCTGACCAGGATGTAGAGCAGCGACGACGCGGCCATGGCGATCGCCACGGGAACGCCGAGCAGCATCAGGATGAGAAAGCCTCCAAGCAACAGCAGCATGACCTTACCCTTCAAAACCGTCGTAGGCGCCGGGACGTTCGAGGATCGAATAGCCCTGTCGCAAATGTTGTATTGCCACCTGCACCGAGCGCACGAACATCAGCACGAAGCCGGCCAGCACGGCGTAGTAGACGTAGTCCTTGGGCAGATTGATTGTGGTCATGGACTCGTCGCCGATGATCTGGATGTAGACCCAGACCAGCTTGATGGCGTAGCCGAAGAATGCGATCCGGATCAGGTCGATCACCGTCGACAGCGCGCGCGCCACGAGGTGCGGCAGATAGCGGTAGATGAGATCGACCTGGATGTGCCGCGACAGCCGCACGCACATCGAGGAGCCGATGAAGACCACGCCGATCAGGCAGTAGGTCGCGATCTCCTCGGTCCAGGCATAACTGTCGTTGAGCACGTAGCGGGTGAAGAACTGGAGGAAGACGGCGAGCGCCATCACCCAAAAGATCGCCAGCGCGACCCAGTCCTCGAAAGCGTAGATGCCGAGATCGACCTTGGGTGTCGCCTCCTCCTCGAAGGTGTGGGCGATCTCGTCCGCGGTGATCTGCCGGTGCGTTTCGGCGGTGGACATGGGGTTACTCCTCAAACTGGTCACGTCGTTCCGGGATGGTGCGTTAGCACCAGACCCGGAACCTCGAGATTCTCAGGTGCGCAATTGCGCACCGTAGCTCGGTCCTACGGACCGCCCCGGGATGACGACTACGTCGTCACTTCACCGCCTGGATCCGTTCCCAGTCGGCCTTGCGATAGCCGAAGGTCTCGAACGCGACGTTCTTCAGCACGGTGTCGCGGAACTCGTTCTTGTCGACCTCGGTCACGGTCAGGCCCTTCTCCTTGAAGAAAGCGACCAGCTTGGCCTCGTTCTGCTTGATCTCCGCGGTCGCCTTGGCGGCGGCCTCCTGCGCGACGTCGGTGAAGATCTTCTTGTCCTCGTCGCTGAGCTTCTTCCAGAGCGCACCGGCCACCACCGTGTTGAGGTGGTCGACGATGTGGCCGGTCAGCACGATGTGCTTCTGCACCTCGTAGAACTTCTTGGCCTCGATTGTGGTGAGCGGATTCTCCTGGGCCTCGACGGTCCCGTTCTGGAGCGCGAGATAGACTTCGGCGAACGCGATCGGCGCGGTGTTGGCGCCGCAGGCGCGCGGCATCGCCAGATAAGCGGGAACGTCGGGCACGCGCATCTTCAGGCCCTTGAGGTCGGCACAGGTCTTGATCGGCTTGTTCGACGAAGTCTGGCGCACCCCGTAATAGGTCACCGCGACGATGTGATGGCCGCTCTTGTCCTCGTAACCCTTGGTGAGCTCCTTGAAGATGTCGCTCTTGGTGTAGGCGAGCAGATGATCGGCATCGCGGAAGGTGTAGGGATAATAGGTCACGCCGATCGGCGGGAAGCTCTTGGCCGCGAAGCTCGAGCCGGAGATGATGATGTCGACCGAACCGAGGGAAAGGCCCTGGTTGATGTCGGCCTCCTTGCCGAGCTGCGACGCCGGATAGACGTCGATCGCATAGCGCCCGTTGGTGCGCTTGCCGATTTCCTGCGCGGCCCAGACCGAAGCAGTGTGGAACGGCTCGGAGGTCTCGTAGACGTGGGCCCATTTGAGCTTGGTCTGCGCCATGCCGGAACCGGTCGCCGCACACATTGCCGCGGCCGAGACCGCCAGCACCATTGTCATCTTTTTCAACACTGACTTTTCCTCCATTTTTCAAGTCTGCTTCTTTTAAATCTGCGTCTTGTCCGCCCGCCCCCGACGCGGGTGCGGGCCGCACGATCTCATCACCGTCGAGCGCTGCTGCTCGCAGCTCCCTTCTTCTTCGGCGCGCGTTCCGGCTTTAAAGGCTTTGCCGTCGATCGCGTCGCGCGCCCGGAAGACGGGCCTGCCGCCTTCTCGGCGCCGAAGTTCTGCGCAAAGCGCTCCTGGGATCTCGCGAGATGATCGCGCATCGCATCGCGCGCGGCCCCGGCATCGTGCGCCGCGATCGCGTCGCGCACCGCGCGATGCTCGTCGAGCGCAGTGCGCCAGGTGCCCGGGCTCTCGAAATAATGCGCAAGCTGCGCGAAATAGGGATTGAGGCGCTGGTCGAACAACTCGCCGACCACGCGCACCAGAACGGCATTGCCCAGGCTTCCAGCGATCGCGACGTGGAAGGCGCGGTCGTGGACCATTGAGGCTTCACCGGGGTGTTCTACATTCTCCATCGCGACAAGGGACGCATCGATGTGGGCAACGTCGTCCTTCGTCGCCACGCGCGCGGCTTCTTCGGCGATGGCACTTTCCAGGAACTCGCGGGCGCGCAGCAGCTCGAACGGGCCTTCGATGACCGAAGCTGGCGCGGTCGTCGCAACCGCCGCGGGCTCGATCACATAGATGCCGGAACCGACGCGGATGCGGAGGCGGCCCTCGACTTCGAGCGCGATCAGGGCTTCGCGCACCGTCGGCCTGGAAATCTTGAGCTGCTCGGCGAGCTCGCGTTCGGTCGGCAAGCGGCTGCCGACCGCGTACTCGCCGCTGTCGATCAGGTTTCGCAATTGATCGGCGACCTGGCGATAAAGCCGTCTCGCCTCCACAGCTTCCAGCGGCACGCTGGTCCTCCCGAAAGGGTCATGCCGGCAGCTCTTGCCGCCAGCGGCCCGCCAATTTTGGAAAATTGGTCTTACCAATTGACCGCAGCATTGACCGAGGACAGGTGCCATGTCAAGCAGCGGCAAAGCAAAGGGAGACGTCCATGCGCCCTGGTTCGACGCGCCTTGGCCGCGCCAATCTCGACCGGCTGCCACCCGGCATCCGCCGCCCCGCCTACGACCGTTCGCGCGTCACCTCCGGCATCGTGCATCTCGGCCTTGGCGCGTTTCATCGCGCCCACCAGGCCGTCGTCATCGACGATTGCCTTGCCGCCGGCGCCACATCCTGGGGCATCATCGGCGCCAGCCTGCGCAGCCCGGACACGCGCGACGCCCTCGCCCCGCAGGATCATCTCTATACGGTTGCCATTCGTGCGGCCGAAGGCACCGAGCACCGCATCCTCGGCGCGCTGCTCGACAGCGTGGTCGCGCGTGAGAACCCGGCACGATTGGTCGAGCGGATGGCCGATCCTGCCATTCGCATCGTCTCCCTCACCGTCACCGAGAAGGGCTATTGCCATACGCCGCAGACCGGCGATCTCGACGAGCGCCATCCTGACGTCGTGCACGATCTCAACAATTTCGACGCGCCGCGCTCGGCACCCGGTTTCATCGTGGCTGCGCTGGCGAGGCGGCGGGCGCAGGGTCTTGCCCCCTTCACCGTGCTGAGCTGCGACAACCTCGCCGCCAACGGCCACACCGTGCAGCGGATCGTGACGCAATTCGCCGCGCTGCGGTCGAAGGATCTCGGCAAGTGGATCGCGGATACGGTGGCCTTCCCCTCGACCATGGTCGACCGCATCGTGCCGGAGACGACGGATGGAGACCGCGCTGCGGTTTCATCGGCGCTCGGTTTGCGCGACGCATGGCCCGTCATGACCGAGCCGTTCACGCAATGCGTGGTCGAGGATCGCTTTACGGCGGGCCGGCCCGACCTTGCCGCCGCCGGCGTCGAACTGGTGAACGACGTCAAGCCGTTCGAGCTGATGAAGCTGCGGCTGCTCAACGCCAGCCATTCGGCGCTGGCCTATCTCGGCTATCTCGCCGGCTACGAGACCATCGCCGACACCATGCGGGATCCGCATTTCGCGCGCCTCGCCGCGCAGGTGATGGAAGAGGCCGCGGTGACGCTGACGATGCCTGCCGGCGCAGATCTGGCTGCCTATCGCGCCTCGCTGCTCAAGCGCTTCGCGAATCCGGCACTGCATCACCGCACTTGGCAGATCGCGATGGACGGTTCGCAAAAGCTGCCGCAGCGCCTGCTTGGCGCGACCCAGGATCGTCTCGCCAGGAACCTGCCGATCGCGACGCATGCGCTCGCGGTGGCCGGCTGGATGCGCTACGTCACCGGCCTCGACGAGAAGGGCCGCACCATCGACGTGCGCGATCCGCTCGCCGCCGAGTTCGCTGCGCTGGCGCGCGAGGCGGGTCCCGTCGCCGAACGATTGGCGCCCGCGCTGCTCGGCGTCGGAAAAGTGTTCGGGCCGCTGGGCGCCGAGCCGCGCCTGTGCGAGGCCGTGACCGCGGCGCTCGGCCGGCTCTACAAGGATGGCGCGCGGCGTGCGGTGGAGACGCTGGTCTCGGCTTGACCACAAAACGGGCAGCAATGCTGCATTGCGGTCCAGGTCGAACGGAAAGTCGACGGAAGTCGCGCTTGATTTTTTCGTGTCATTGCCCCACCCGAGAGGCATGGCAAAGGACAGCAAGGTGATCGCCGCGAACGCAGCGTTCTACGCCGCCTTTTCGACCGGCGATTTCGACGGAATGGAGCGGATGTGGGCGGACGATGACGCCATTTCCTGCATCCATCCCGGCTGGCCGGCCATCATCGGCCGGGCCACGGTGATCGGAAGCTGGCGCGACATCCTGCAGAGTCCGGAACGGCCGCAGATCGTCTGCGCGGAACCGCAGGCCATCGTCGATGGCGACAGCGCCCGCGTGCTCTGCATCGAGATCGTCGACGGCACGGCATTGGCCGCTGCCAACCATTTTCGGCGCGTCGGCGACGACTGGCGCCTGGTGCACCACCAGTCGAGCCCGATCGCGCAGATTGTCGAGCAAGCTGAGGATGATAGAGCGAGCCACCGCGTCCATTGAGGCCGGCCGGCCCGCAGCCACATTCTACTGTGCATGGGGTTGTTTTTCAGTTTTTTTGTTTTGCCGCCTCATCCGAGCCCCGACAGATCATCCAGCACGACCCGCGCCCGGCTAAAATCATCATCCCGGAAAAATATGCTTCTGGTGATGAGCACGGGAATGTTCGCCCGTGAGGCTGCGATCAGGCCGTTGGCGGAATCCTCGATCGCGACGCAGTCGGACGCGTTGAGCTTCAGCCGCGCCAGGATCTCGAAATAGACATCCGGCGCAGGCTTTTTATGCCGCACGTCATCCCCGGCGGCGATCGCATCAAAATCCGCGGCCCAGCGCTTTCCCAGAGCCCGCGACAGCAGCGCATCGATATTGCCGTGCGACGTGGTCGTCGCGATCGCGAGCCGCTGGCCGCGCGCCTTGGCGGCGACGAGGAGATCCGCCACCCCGGGCCGTAAGGGACAGCAGCCGGTCTCGACCAGTTCGGCATAATGCGCAGTCTTGATGCGGTGCAGTTCCGCGATGTCCACATCCGACAGTGGCGGAGCGACCCGCAGCCTTTCATGGTGGGCGCGGATCCGTTCCTTGCCACCTGTGACCCGAAGTAGCTCCTTGTAGACGGCCCGGTCCCACTGCCAGTCGAGACCGTGGCGGGTGAAGGCATGGTTGAAGGCCTGCCTATGCAGCTCCTCGGTCTCGGCCAAGGTGCCGTCGACATCGAAAATCAGCGCGGCGGCGCGGCGGACCAGCTGAGCCGCGTCAGACAGCATGATGGCGGGCGCTTCTGCCTGCATGATTGATGCGTCCCTCCCGACGAGCGACCATCGCCTGCACAGGCGGGCGAGACAAATCGCAATATCTTTTGCCGGACCCAAAAATTGCTTATGAGCGGAGGACGCGCCGCGGCGCGAACGGGAACTCCGACCTGCAAGGAAGACGTATGCGGCTCTTTATCCTTGGCCTCGGCTACAGTGCCCGGCATTTCGTCCGCCTATTCGGTGGCGGCTTCTCGCATATCGCCGGCACGGTGCGCGATCCCGCGCAGCGGGGCGATCTCGCCGGCGTCGAGGTACACGCCTTCTTCGGAAACAGTCCTGCACGCGAGACGGTCGAACGCATCAGAGACGCGGATGTCCTTCTCGTCTCGATCCCGCCCGGCAGCGCCGGCGATCCCGTCATCACGGCCTTCTCTGGCCTGCTGGCGGCGGGCGGGGGCCGCAAGACCGTCTATTTGTCCACGATCGGCGTGTATGGTGATCACGCCGGCGGCTGGGTCGACGAGAGCACGCTGCCGCAGGCCGGCCTCGACCGCACACGCTTGCGGGTCGCGGCGGAACAGGCCTGGACCGACACGACCGGCGGCAACGCCGCGATCCTGCGGCTTGCAGGTATCTACGGCCCCGGCCGTAACGCGCTGGTGACGCTGCGCGCTGGAACGGCCCGGCGCATCATCAAGCCGGGACAGGTGTTCAACCGCATCCACGTCGACGACATTGCGAGCGCGATCATGGCCGCGGTGAATCGCCGGAGCGGCGGCATCTGGAATGTCTGCGACGACGAACCGGCACCGCCGCAGGATGTGATTGCTTACGCGGCGAAGCTGATGAATGTGGCACCGCCGCCCGAAGAGGCGTTCGAGACCGCGGAGATGTCGGCGATGGCCCGCAGCTTCTATGCCAGCAGCGCCCGTGTTTCCAACGCGAAACTGAAGCGCGAGCTCGGCGTCACGCTTGCTTATCCTACCTACCGTCACGCCCTGGATGCGTTGTGGCAAGCTGGAGAAGGGCGATAGGGTTCCGGCATTCCCGGCGTTGCAGACATGCCCTGCCCGCGCTTGACTTCCCGCCGGTGCGGTCGTGATCTAACCACCGAGCGGGCCACTGCATAACGAGCTCGCGCTTGGGAGGATTCAATGAAGAAGATCGCCACGATCGCGGCGGCGGCTGCCGTCATCACGTTCGGCGTAGCGCGCGCCGCGCCGCTGCCCGAAACCAATCCCGACGATGTGGGCTTCTCCAGACAAGGCCTTGTCCGGCTCGACGATTTCTTCGCCCGCGAGATCGCCGCCAAGCGCGTGCCCGGCGCCGTCGTGGCGGTGGCGCGGGACGGCAAGCTCGTGCACTACAAGGCCTATGGCATGCTCGATCCGGACAAGGGCACGCCGATGCCTGTTGACGCGATCTTCGCATTGGCCTCGATGACCAAGCCGATGGCCGCGGTCGCGGGCCTGACGTTGATGGAACAGGGCAAGCTGCCGCTCCAGGCCAAACTGTCCGACTATTATCCCGGCTTTGCCGACATGAAAGTGGGCGTTCAGCAGGGCGACGGTTCATTGAAACTCGAACCGCAGGCATCGCCGATCTTCATTCACGATCTGTATCGACACACGTCCGGCCTGATGTATGGCGGTCGCCCGGACAGCGCGAGCCCGGTGGCACGGCAATATCCGGAAGGCACCGCGCCGGCGATCGAAGGCGACACCCAGGCCTTCATCGATCGCATCACCAAACTGCCGCTGGCGCATCAGCCCTCGACGGAGTTCGAATACGGCTTCTCGATCGACGTGCTCGGCGCCGTCGTCGAGAAGGTGAGCGAGCAGAAGCTAGGCGACTATCTCGCTGCCAATGTCTGGCAGCCGCTCGGCATGAATGACGCGACCTTCCATCCGACCGACGCACAGCGCCCTCGCCTCGCCCGCCCGTTCGCCAATGATCCGCTGACCGGCAAGCCGCAAGCCATCAAGCTGTTGGACACGCCGACAAAATCCGACTGCGGCGGCGCCTGCTCGTTTGCGACCGTCGGCGACTATATCCGCTTCGGGCAGATGCTGCTCAACGGCGGCGAGCTCGATGGCCAGCGCATCCTCGGTCCCAAGACCGTGCATCACATGACGACCAATCATCTCGGCCCGGAGATCAAGAACAACGTGGCGAACATCGAGCCGCATCGCGCCGGCTTCGGCTTTGGCCTCTCGGTCGCGGTCCGCACCAGCGAGGGATTGTCGTCGGTCCCCGGCAATCCCGGCGAGTTCACCTGGAACGGCGCCTACGGGACGCAGTTCTTCTGCGACCCCAAGGAGCGTCTCGTGGTGGTGGTGGGAACGGCCGCGCCGGGCGACCTGCGCAAATATTATCGCGAGCAGGTGCAGGACATCGTCTATGGCGCGATGGTGAAGTGAGATCGACGCCGTGGAATAAAAAGGGCGGCCGCTCGGGCCGCCCTTCTAAATCAGCGTCAGCTCAACACGCCATACATCTTGAACCAGGCTTGGGCTTGCTTCCAGGCATCTTCTGCGGCGTCCTTGCGATAGCTGCCGCGGTAGTCGGCATGGAAGCCGTGCGGCGCTTCCGGATAAATCTTGAATTCGGCCGTCTTCTTGTTCTGCTCGAGCGCGGCTTTCATCTGCTCGACCTGAGTGACGGGAATACCAGTATCGGCGCCGCCATAGAGGCCGAGCACCGGCGCCTTCATCTCGGGCGCGAGCTGCATCGGGCTCTTCGGCCACAGCGGATTGGCGGGATCGACCACTGTGCCGTAGAACGCAACACCAGCCTTGAGGCTGCCGCTATGAGCGGCATATTCCCAGACGGTGCGTCCGCCGCGGCAGAAGCCGATGATGCCGAGCTTCGCGGTGTCTCCGCCCTGCGATCCCGCCCAAGCCACCGTCGCATCCAGATCGGACAGCAGTTCGCCGTCCGGCTTGGCATTGACGATCGGCAGCAGGTCCTTGATCTCGGCGACCTTGGTCAAATCGACGCCCTTGCGGAAATAATAGTCGGGCGCGATCGCGAATGCGCCGAGCTTGGCGAGGCGCCGCGTCACGTCCTTGATGTATTCGTGCAGGCCGAAAATCTCCATCGCCACGATGATCACCGGCGCCTTGGTGTTGCCGGCGGGGCGAGCGAAATACGCAGGCATCTCCTCGGAGCCGACCTTGATCTTGACGTCGCCGGTCTGGAGGCCGCCGGTATCAGTGGTGATCGCCTCGGCGCGCACGGGCCCTGCCGCAAGCGTGTAGCCGGCCGCAACCGCCGCGGTGGCGCTCATGAATCCGCGGCGCGAGACCGGGGCGACCTTGGTCAGCCCGACGACGTCGGATGTCATGGTGGTTTCGATACTCATCGGTTCGTCCTTCCTGATGCGCGCCCCTGATCCTTCAGGCGACGCATTCGCCAACAATTGCCGGTGAAACGCAAATCACCAGCCTGCGAGCGCGCCGCTTTCAGGCCTTGCTTTCAGGTCTTGTTCTGACGCTGTTTCACCGGCGCGGTTTCGGGCATCAGGCTCATCGCGACAAGTCCGACGATCGCCGCAAGCAGCAGGTACCAGGCCGGCGCCAGCGGATTGCCGGTGACGTGGAGGAGCCAGGTCACCACGAGCTGCGCCGTCCCGCCGAAGCTGGCGATCGCGACCGCATAGACGGTCGCGAACACACCGCCGCGGATGTTCTGGGGCAGCGCCTCGGTGAAGGTCGCGTAGAACGCAGTGAACGGCAGCGAACCGATGACGGACAGGACGCCGAAACCAACCAGGAGCGACAACGCGCCGGGCGCACGGACGATCCACAGGAAGGTCGGGTAGGTCAGCAGCAGCGTTGCGAGCTGCGGCCAGATCATCACCGGCTTGCGACCGAGACGATCTGCCAGCCAGCCCCCGACCAGCGCGCCGAGAAACTGGATGCCGTTGCTGACCAACGACACGGTGAAAGCCAGGGTCGACGACACATGCAGCGTGTTCTGCGCATAGGTCGTCATATACTGGGTGACGTAGGTCGAGATCGTGCCGCTTGCCAGGATCATCAGCGCAAGTCCGATGATGCCAAGGTGCCGTCTCGCCTGCGAAAAATGACTGGTGTGCTCGGCTGTGCGGGCACCGGCTTCGGCCTGCGGGATCGTCTCGGGCAGCGTTCGACGCATCCAGAAGCCGAACGGCAGGCACACCGCCCCGATCAGGAACGCCACCCGCCAGCCATAGGCGTCGAGCATCTCCGGCGCCATCGTCCTGCTCAGGATGACGCCAACGAGCGCGCCCGCGGTCGCGGCGATCTCCTGGCTCGCCGGTTGCCAGGCCACCACCAGCGCGCGATGCTCGGGCGGAGCGATCTCGATCAGATAGGCGGTGGTCGGTCCAACCTCCCCGCCCAAGGCAAAGCCTTGCGCCATACGCGCCGCGATCACGATGACGGGCGCGGCAAGGCCGATCGATTGATAGGACGGCGTGAGCGCGATGGTCAGGATCGATAGCCCCATGAGCGCAAAGCTCAGCAGCATGGCAGGCCGCCGGCCGATCCGATCGGAATAGATCCCGAGCATGATTCCGCCGATCGGCCGCGTCACGAAACCCGCGCCGAAGGTCGCCAGCGACAGCATCAGGCTGCGGTACTCGCTCCCCGTCGGGAAGAAGGTATGGCCGATCTGGATGGCGAAGAAGCTGTAGGTGATGAAGTCGTAGAACTCGAGCATGTTGCCGACGGTGGCGGCCAATGCTGCGCGCCTGACGCTGAACGGCTTCACTTGCTCGATCACGGACGACACTCTGGCATTCCCGGGCTCGATCCTATTTCGATTTAACCGCCTGGCCGCATTGCAACGCAACATCCATTAACCGAAAACGGCGGTTCCTCCGTCTCCCTTTCCGCTGCCACGAGTTGCGGCCGATCCGCCTGCTCGCCCAATTCCGAGCGCATGACGCAACAAATGGGCTTTGCGGTGGTCGCAACGACACATCATGTTGCACGCACATCCCGCGCTATCGGAATTTGCGCGTACACCGCGGTCATTTGACTGAAATTTTCAGAAGAGTTGAGCCGGGCGATTTACTCGAACTTTCTTCGTGACGCTCTAGTTCCACGGCCGGAAGGTTCCACCTCCTTCGGGATCTTCATTATCACCCGCCCGGATTGCGCTACCAAAAGCTCAATTGAATTAAGATTTACCGACCTGGAATTGAAATGAACTTGGCTCGCGAATCGATTGAACTGCTGGAACAGGTCGCCCGGATCCTGTGGTTCGAAGGCGCCAAGCACGGCTTGCGCGACCGCGAGTGGATGGCGCTGCGTTTCCTTTCCCGCGCCAACCGGTTTTCCCGGACGCCGTCGGCCCTCGCGAGTTACGTCGGCACCACGCGCGGCACAGCCTCGTTCATCATCGGCGAGCTGGAGCGGCTCGGCTATCTCGAGCGAAAGCGCTCGGCCCAGGACAAGCGGTCCGTGATGCTGAGCGTGACACAACAGGGTAAGAAGTTCCTGGTGCGCGACCCCGTCAACGTCCTCGTCGAGGCCATCACCGTCCTCGAGGACGAGGCGAAGGTCAGCTTCCGCGACGCGCTCCGCCACGTTCTGGATCAGTCGGACGCAGCCGAACAGCGGCACCATACCGACGTCTGCAAGCGATGCATCTTCCTCCGCGAAGATCGCGGCACCACGGACAGCAGGACGACGGCCGAGTTCAGCTGCCGCCTGTTTCGGGCGCCGATCGCGGAGGCGGAGGTCGATCTGCTATGCACCAGCTTCGAGCATCACCGCAAATAGAAGGCGGCCCTCGATCAGGGCGTTGCCTTGCGCGACGAATAGATGACGCCCCCGCTGGACTCAACCACCAGACGTCCGTTCTCGTTTCTGATCTCCTCGATGCGGCCAAGGCCGGGCACCTGTTGTCCCAGCACCGCCTCGACGACGCCGTTGGGGCCTTGCAGGATCGCAATCCCCTCGTAAGCCTGGCGGACCGACCAGCCCTTGACCGTCTTGCGCAACGCCGAAATGCGCTCGGACGGAGCTACGGATCCCGTGATCTCGGGCGTAGCGGCCGAAGCCATCATCGGCATTGGCTGTGAGACGACGGGCGCCGGAGCCTGCGTCTGCGCCTGGGCAAGCTTGTCGAGCTTCACCGTCGAGGACGAGCTCACCCGTTCGATGCGGTCCAGATTCTCGCCAAAACGGCCAAAACGGTCATTGGTCGCCTTGCTCGATTGATCGACCGCGGTGCGCAGGCCGTCGAGATTATCGGACACGCCCGACACCTGCCTGCGCAGTTGCGCCACCGTCTCGCGCAGATTCCTGATCTCAGTATTGGCCGCGACGTTGCTCTGGGCGGGCTGCGTGGTGAGATAGGCGATCACGCCGGTGCAGGCGCAGACCACCAGGATCGCAGCGACCGCCAATGTCGCGAGCGGCGCGACCCATGTCGGACGCGGCGGCGGCGGCTTGGCCACGATCACGGCCGGCTTGATTACGGTCGGCGTAAGCTTGGGGATTGCCATCTTGTCGAGGCGCGCCTTGGCGCGAATGCGCTTCAAACCCTCGAGCGCCTCTTTCGCCAGAGCTTCATCGCTCGCTGCTGCCGACGCAGGCTTGGTGTTCGCAGCAGGCTTGGTAGTCGCAGAAGGCTTGGCAGTCGCAGAAGGATTGGCGGTCGGCGCCGAATTGTCCCTGGCATCGCGCGTCTCCGCAGCCGGCTTCGCCGCTGCGGAAACATCGGCGGTCGCGTTGGGACGAGCTTGTCCATCGGACAACATGCGAGAATGCTCCGTTCGGTTCGATCTGTCGAACGGTGACATTATTTGTCGAAGCTTGTCTGGAACGTGCGCGTCGAAAACTTTTCATCGGGCACGATGCGACGTCACATGAGTCAAACGCGTCACGCACGTGGCGAGAGTGCGACTCGAAAGACACACCCTCGCCAAGATTTCGCCAAGCTGGAGTCGCCTCGCCATACATGAGTCGAATTGTCGCATGTGGAAACTCGCCGAGGAGAGTCAATCCCGGGTTGAAAACCCCTCAATGTGCATGAAGCGCAGCACCACCCAAAATAGCTGTAATCATACGGGGATGCGGAACTTTAGAACCGCCACGGTGCAAAACTAGTTCGAATTCCAAATCAACTGTTGCGATTGAACATACAAAGAAACAACTCGAAACAAACCAACAGCATCAAGCACGTGTAGCAATCGCTTAGTTGCGGACGCTTGATCGGAAATCGGCAATTGTTACGGTCCTACTCAAGTGATTCTCGCCACTTGGCGAGGGGATCGACACAGTACAGCAGCGTTCGGACGCGATGAGCAACTTGGCGCAACTGTTCTAGGTCGCTTTCTCAATCCGCTCCGCGAGGTGATCCGTAAGACACCCGCCGAGCCTCACGCAGTAAGCGTTCAGTATCGAGTCGAAGTAGCAGGCCTGCGAGACGCAGGCACTGAATGCGTAGGGCTGCCCGCGAATATCGAAACCATAACAACGGTTCGCGGGAAGGAATATCGTCAAACAGCACAGTTGCCGAGCCGGGCATCACAACAACGAACCGGCCGCAACAAGTGCGAAACAGGGGCGAAAAACTGATGTATATTATCGTTGATGATCGCGAGAGCGTCACGAACAGCTATGTCGGAGGGCTCGTTCGCGAAGGTGTATCGTCGATCGGCTTCTCCTCCGGAGAATTCTGGGACTGGCTGCAGTCTGCGAGTGAATCGGATCTGGCGGCGGTGGACGCCTTCCTCCTCGGGGATTGCGACACCCGCGGAAGCCTGCCGCGGGCGATGCGCAAACGCTCCTCGGCTCCCATCATCGCCATGAGCGGCCAGAAGATGCTCAAGAACACGCTGGAGCTCTTCGAGTCGGGCGTCGATGACGTCGTCCACGTGCCGATTCATCTCCGCGAGATCCTCGCCCGAACGGCCGCAATTGCGCGCCGCCGGGTCGGGGAACTGCCGAGGCCCTGCGAGACCAGGATCCAGGTCTTCTTCAACGGACGTGACCCCGAGATCGCTGGCCACGCTCTCACCCTGCCCCGCCGCGAACTGCGCATTCTCGAATATATGGTCAGCAACCACGGCAAGTGGGTCACCAAGACGCAGATCTTCAACGCGGTCTACGGCATCTTCGAAGCGACATTCGACGAGAGTGTAATCGAGAGCCACGTCAGCAAGCTGCGCAAGAAACTCCGCGACCGCCTCGGCTTCGATGCGATCGTGGCCCGGCGTTATGTCGGGTACCGCCTCGACATCCCGGCCGGCGAAACCATCGACGTGCCGATGCAGGAACTCGACGAGGTCGGCATCCTGTTGAACAGGGCGCATGCCGCTCCGACGGCGTATCCGGCCGGAAACTGATCGGCAGCGCGCTGCCACGAAACCGACAACGGCCTCTGCGAACCACCTTCGCAGAGGCCGTTGTACTTTCAGCGACGTCAACGGCGAACAGAGGCGCGGCAGTACCGACGCTGCGGCTCGCGTCCAAATATGATTCTAGCGCTGCGCTTCTGATCCAATCAGAAGCGGTAATAGCCTAGGGCTTCTGCTGGAATTCTTCCTTCGACACGTAATTGAAGTCCTCGACAAGGACATCCTGGACAACTTCGGCCTGCATTCGCTCGTTGACACGCTGCTTGATGGCCGTCGTGAGGATGGAGAGGTCGTAACGGGCGAGTTTTCTGAAATCGAGTCGGTCGTCGGCATAGATCCTGCGGAAGGCTTCATCGACGACGAACGGCTCGGGCGGAACGTTGAGCTGGTGCATGGTCCGCGCCTCCACGGTGTAGACGAAGCGAGCGACGATGTAGCCCTGCACGTTGCCACTCTCGACCATGGGTACGCTCAGGGCGCGCGTCTTCTGGTACTGCAGCCCGTCGAGATATTCGTCCTTTGCAGGCAGCAGGCTGCCATTTTCCTTCCAATAGGCCACGGCATAACTCGTTCCCGCGGTGAGGATGCATACCCAGAGCCCGGCCAGCACGAGTCTGATCATTTTCCGTCCTGTGCTGCGCGACCGGTATAGGTGCCGTCCGACTCGGCGTCCTTGATGGCCTTGACGATGATGGTCGCGACCTCGCGCACCGCATCGTAATGCATTTCGAGGATGGCACGGTTACGCTCGAGCTTCTCGCGCAGCCGCTGGATCTCCTCGGTGATCTCGACCTCGCCGCCGAGATGCATTCGTGCCCGCATCAGGCGGACGAATTCCAGCATGCTCCGGCTCTTCCGGGCGCTGAACTCGTCGAAGTCGATCTTCTTGCCCGTCGCGAGTGCGGCCGTCTCCTCTTCGACGATGCCTTCGAGCCGGCGGATCGCAGCCAGCAGGCCGCGTACCTCGTCCGATCTCGCCGCGTCCGCGCCGTCGTTCGTCACCTGGCCACCGACATTCGGCAGCAGCACCGGCAACAGGGCATCCCCCGACACGGCCGCCGTCGTCATCGCCTCGGTGTCCACGGCCGGCTGTTCCATCACCATGGCCGCCGCGCCTTCTTGTGCCTGCATAGGAAATTCACCCTTCAACTTCTGTCATCCATTCCCGAATCGTCATCCGGCCTTGCCCGTAGCGTCCGGCCCCGCCGGATGCGCGGCAGCGAGCTGCTTGGCAATGCCAATGCCCTTGCCCTTCGCCAGCTGAGCACCAAGTTGCTCCGCCAGCATCGACTTCCAGACGCCGCCGGCCGTGCCTTTTCCAAAGACCTCCTCCGACTCCTTCGGCAACATCGTCTCGACGAAGGTCTGGAGGATGAAGGCCTCGAACTTGCGGTACACTTCGCCGGATGCCGGCGCCTTGATCACCTGCACCGGCGCCCCGTTCACCGCACCCGACTGCGGTTCCGAGACCTTCGTGGCGGATTGATCGGCAGCCGCCGCCTTGGCCTTGCCGGCCTCCGCATCCATCGTGGCGGCGAAATCCGTGTCCGATGATTTCAGCGCGTCGAGCTTCGCGGTGGCCGCGCGCTGCGTCACGGGATCGGCGGCGTCGAGGACGTCGAGAACGAGGTCGGGTGTCGCTGTCACGATCATGTCTTGTTCCGGTTGGCTGGCCGAGGCGTCCACTCGCGCACGGTGAGGCTTGTTCCCGTCATCTCCTCGAGCGATCGCTTCTCGGCGTCGCGAAGCTTGTCGGCGAGCGCCGCCTTCGCGACCTGCTCGAATTGCTTTACACGCCGGCTCTCCGCGCGAACCTGGTCGAGCTGTTGCGAAGCCTGTGCCTGAATCGCGCGCGCCCCGACGCTGGTGCTAGTCAGGCGTCGCGCGATCGATTCGCTCGATGACCCCGCCGGCGGCTTCCCCTCGTTGAGAGTTCCGACCAGCCATTCCTGCTCGTCCTGCAAGCTGCGCTCCTGCTGCCGCAGATGCGCGAGCTGCCACTCGGACAGCCGGAGCTGGAGCTTCACGAGCGAGACCATCCGGCCGAGCTTGTTCGCGCGCGACGTCATGACCGATCACTCCGCCAGCCACGACGAGACGCCGAGCATGAATTGCGTCAAGAGTTCGTCGCTGGTGAGGTAGAGCAGCAGGAAGCCGCCGAACAGCACGAAGGGAACCGAGATGAAATAGACAGGAATCGCCGGCGTCAGCTTGTTGATCAGGCCGACCGCCAGGTTGACGATGACCGAATAGACGATGAAAGGGCTGGCGATCCGCAGCGTCAGCACGAATGCCTCCGACAGCCGGCCGACGAGCTGGTCGAGCGGCATGCTGCCGCCGAGCCGGTCGCCCGGATGCCAGACGTCGTAGGAATTCATCAGCCCGCGCAGGACCTGCCAATGCTGGTCGGTCATGAAGAACAGCGTGGTGACGGATGTCATGATCAGCGGCACCAGGGCCGGCGCCGGATCGGTGTCGCCGACCGGCGTCCCCGGGATGTTGCTCAGCCCGATGGCACTCGCCATCACGGTGGCCATGGTCTGGAGTGCGAGGAAGAACACGCGACCGCCGAGCCCGATGACGCTGCCGACCACGAGCTCGGAGCAGATCAGGAGCGCGAGCGTCAGCGGCGCCGCGTTATCCGTGAGAGGTTTCAGGACGGCGATCAGGATCGGCGTCAGCGCAAACGTCGTGACGAGCGCGACGAATAAGCGGACCTGGGCCGGAACGTTGATGCTGGAATAGCCGGGCACCAGCATCAGGCAGGCACCAATGCGGCAGAACACGATGAACGTCACCAGCACACTGTCGGTGAGGCCGCTGATCACGATATGGCTCCGAGTGCCCTGATCTCGGTGCTGCGCGCGACTTCGACATGCGACAGGATCGGCAGTGTCGGAAATACCCGCTCCAGGATCATCCGGACGTAGGGCCGCGCTTCCGGGGTCACCGCCAGCACCACGCTGGTGCCGTTCTCGGTGAATTTGCGGATCGCGGCGCTGGCTTCGGTCGCAAACTGCTCGATCAGGCGCGGATCGGCGTCGAATTCGACGACGTCGCCCTTGCCATCGCGCTTCAGGCTCTGGTGGAACGCCAGGTCCCAACGGTTACCGAGACGGACGACGTTGAGCACGCCATTGTCGGAGAGATCGCCGCAAATCTGCTGGGCAAGACGCGTCCGCACATGCTCTGCCACCTGCTCGGAGCGCCGCACGTGGGGCGCGATCTCGGCGATGGCTTCGAGGATCAGATGGAGGTTGCGGATCGACACGCGCTCGGCCAGCAGGATCTTCAGGATCGCCAGCAGCCCCGAATACGATATCTGCGACGGGCAGAGATCCTCGACCAGCCGCTTGTACTCGGGATCGAGCCGGTCAAGCAGGCCGCGCATGTCCTTGTAGGAGAGGAGCTGGGCCAGGTTGGCCCTGATCACTTCGCTCAGATGCGTGAGCAGCACCGACAGATTGTCGACCGGCTTGCAGCCCTGACGCTTGACCTCGTCGGTGAACGCGTCCGTCACCCACAGCGCCTTCATGCCGAAGGCCGGCTCGATCACCTCTTCGCCGGGAACGTCGGGCTTGCCGTCCTTGTCGACGAGCACCAGCACTTCGCCGAGCCTGAGCTCGCCCTGGGCGACGCGGGTGTCGTGGATCCGGATCTGGTATCCCTTGGGATCGATCGACAGATTGTCGGTGAGCTTGATCTCGGGAACCACGAAGCCGTACTGCTTGGCGAACTTCTTGCGGATCTTGGCCACGCGGTGCGCCAGCTCGGTGCGCGACCCCAGCAGATGGACCGAGAGGTGGCCGCCGAGCGCCAGCTCGATTTCCGCGGTCTTGAGCGATTCCTTCACGGATTCCTTGGCTTCGACCTGGGCGCGTTCGTCGGCGTTGCGCGCATCTTCCTTCTTCCTCAGGGCTGCCTGCCGCCTCGGCAGCGAGTACCCGACGAAGGCCATGACGCCGCCGAGCAGCAGGAAAGGCGCCGTCGGCAGCCCCGGCATCAAGGCAAGCACGAACATCATCAGCGCAGCCGCCGACACCGCGCGCGGATAGCCGCCGAGCTGCCGCAACACCGCCTGCTCGGCGGACCCCCTGGTGCCGCCCTTCGAGACGAGCAGGCCCGCCGACAGCGACACGATCAGCGCCGGCATCTGCGTTACCAGACCATCGCCAACGGAGAGCTTGGTGTAGACGTCGGCGGCGCGCGCCAGCGTCAATCCGTGATGTGTCACGCCGATGATGATACCGCCGAAAATATTGATCGCGGTGATGATCAGGCCGGCGACGGCGTCGCCGCGGACGAATTTCGAGGCACCGTCCATGGCGCCGAAGAACGCGCTCTCCTCTTCCAGCTCGCGGCGCCGGCGCTGGGCTTCCTTGTCGTCGATCAGGCCCGCGGACAGATCCGCGTCGATCGCCATCTGCTTGCCGGGGATGGCATCCAGGGTGAAGCGGGCGCCGACTTCGGCGATACGCGTTGCGCCCTTGGTGATCACGACGAAGTTCACCGTGACCAGAATGGCGAAGATGATCAGGCCGATGACGAAGTCACCGCCCATGACGAACTTCGAGAAACCGGCGACGACATGGCCCGCGGCGTTTTCCCCCTCCCCGCCGCGCGACAGGATCAGACGGGTCGTTGCAACGTTGAGCGCAAGCCGCAGGATCGTCGCGATCAGGAGCACGGTCGGGAAGGCCGAGAAATCGAGCGGCCGCTGGATCCACAGCGCGACCATCAGAATCAGCGCCGACAGCGCGATCGAGAATGCGAGGCCGAGATCGATCAGGATCGGCGGTATGGGCAGGAACAGGATCGTGAGCATGGCCACGATGCCGCCTGCGAAAAAGGCGTCGGCGCCCAATCGTCGCGGGGTCGGCAGGCTAGCAGCTAACGTATCGGCCATGGGTCACCGGCAGAGGATCCGGCCCGTAATCTGCCGTGCAAAGCTTACGCGGGGGTGGTGGCAGGGGTGGCAGAGGTGGCCGGGACCGTCCGGATCAGAAGCCGCGCTCGATGTGCGAATAGACCATCTCGGTGAAGGTGGAGAGATGGGCTCCGATGAAGGAGCCGGAGACGGCAACGACCAGGAGAATGACGATGATCTTCGGAACGAAGGTCAGCGTCACCTCCTGGATCTGGGTCAGCGCCTGGATCAGCGCGATGAGGGTGCCGACCAGCATCGCGGCACCGACGGCGGGCCCGGAGGCAACGATGATGGTCCAGATCGCCGCCTGGACGATGTCGAGAGCATCCCGTTCGTTCATGACTGGCTGATCGTGAGACCGGGGCCGATCGCAACTTTCGTACCGTTCTCGAGTGTTGCGACGGAGCCGTCGCTGTTGATGGAAACCGAAGCGACCTTGCCGCTGAAGCTCGCTCCGGTCGAGTCCGTGAAGCTGACGGTCTTTCCGATCAGCCCATTGGCCTGCGACAGCGACTGCGAAGACAGCAGAGCGTCGAGCTTGTTATTGGTCTGCATTGCCTGCTCGACCGACGAGAGCTGCGCAAACTGGCTCATATATTGCGAGGTATCCATCGGATTGGTCGGATCCTGATTCTTCATCTCCGCAATGAGGAGCCGAAGAAACGTGTTGTAGTCGACGCCGGTGCTCGACGTCGACGTCGTCGAGTTGGTCGAACTGGACGACTTGCTGGTGCTGTCGGTCGCGCTGGTGACGTTCATGTATCTCTCCGCTGTCAGGCAGCCTCGAATGGGGACTCGATCTTGGCGCCGGCCAGGATGGCCTGCTCCACTGGAAACAGTGCCCGGATCCGTTTGAGCGCCTCGAAGTAACGGGTCGCTCCGACCAGGTTGTCCACCGCGCCAAGCCCAACCAGCATCTCCTGGCTCTCGCACACCGCGAGCAGGGCCGCGTGATGCTGCCCGTAGAGAGCCGAAGCATCCCGAACGTCGGTCGGATTCATCAGCATGAGCTGGACGATGAAATAGAGCTGCCGCAGCGCCGTGGTGGCGTCGGAGGCCTGCATGATCTGCCCTTCGAGCAGGAACATCACGTCGTTGACGAGCTCGAGGGAGACCTTGCGGTCCACGCGCAACACCGCGCCGTTGATGTAGACTCGTTCGCCCGCTCGCAAGGATATCTTCATCAAAGAGCGTCTCGGATCAGGCGGTTGATTTCGATGAGCTGCATCACGTCATTCGACCTTTCTTCGCGAAGGCGGTCGGCTTCCTTGACGACCCACAGGCCGATCGAGATGATGTCGGCGCGCAGCTTTTCCGGAAGCCCGTTTTCCGGATGCGCGAGATCCTCGATGAAGATCGTCCACAGCCGCCGCACATAGAGCAGGCTCTCGACCAGATCCTCGAGGCTGAAGCGGTCCTTCTGGATCCGCTCGAGCCGGTCGATGCCGAGGCTGAGCGCCTGCCGCTCGCGGCCCCGCGCCTCATAGCCGCTCTCATCGACGACCGATTCATAGGCTTCAAACGTCATCAGGACAACTCTGCGCAGGAGACCGAACAACAAGACAAGGGTTACGAACCTTACGAAGGAGCTGGACTCAGAGATAGTTGATGAGGCTGATCTTCTGGAGCTGCGAGGTGAGTGCAAGTGCCGTCTGGATCTGCGTCTGCAAGGTGTTGACCCTGACCGACGCCTCCGTCGGATCCACCTTCTCTATACCGACGATCTGATTGTTCAGAATGTCCTGCTGTGTCTTGAGCTTGTCGGTTGCCGAGGTGATCCGCTGCTGGACCGTACCGATGTTGCCGCCGAGGGTCGCAAGGTCACTGATTGCGTTTCCGACAAGGCCGATGGCCTTGTCCACGACGACCTGGAACGTCGCTTGATCCAGGCTGGCGTTTCCGAGATCCGCCATCATGGTGTAGGCCTCGGCGAGCTTGCGGAAGCCTGTTTGATTGGCGCTAACGGAAGTATCGGCGATCTCGGTCGTGGAGATACGGCTTTGCATGACCTGGTCGGTCGCCGATGACCAATTGGTGTTCCAGGCCGGGCTCGCGAACTCGGCATCGAAGGTGGTGTCGAGAAAGGTCTGCATCTGGGCCGGAGTGATGCTGCTCACGCTGGGCGATGATTGCGAAAAGCCGAAGGTCGCAAGAAAGTCGGCATCGACCTGGTTCTTGCTGGCCGAGCCCGCGGTGTAGGCCGTGATCGGTGTGTTCTGCGTGTTGATGCCCGAGAAGAGAGACGAGCCGTTATAGGAAACGTTCAGCGCGCCGATCAGATCCTGGAGATTGGAGGACGCAGGCGGCAGGATGATCCGGCCGCCGCCGTCGGTACTGCGAGCCGCGATCAGATCTTTGAGGAAGTCCGCTGCGGTCGAACCAAGCTGGGTGATCCGGCTCTGGGTGATGTCCAGGCGCCCCGAGACCAGCCCGTTGGTATCGACGAGCTGATCGGCGAAGCTCATGTCCGCCCGCAGGCTGACGTCGCTTCCCGTCGTGGCGCCAAGCTCGAGGCCGACATCGGCAAAGCGGCCGGTGGTGGCTTCCTTCGAAGCCTTGGCCAGCGCGGCCTGATTGTTCGTGATCGAGGACCTCAACGACGAAGACAGCATCAAGGTCGAGATGTAGTTCGCGCTCATCATGACTTAATTTCCCACGGCAGCCAGCAGGCTCTGCAGCATTTCGTCGACGGTCGAGATGATCTTCGACGAGGCCGAATAGGTGCGTTCGACCTGGAGCATCAACGACATCTCGTCGTCCATGTTGACGCCGCTGACGTTCGACAGCGCCGCGGTGCTGCGGTCGAGCAGCGTTTTCTGGTAGGTGACGTTGGAGTCCGCGGTCTTGCGCTGGTTTTCGATCCAGCTCGTCGACGACGACGCGAAGTCGATCAAGCTGCCGCTCGGCTTGCCTTGCGTGGTTGCATCGAACGGCTGCGACGCATCCATGGCGCCGATGAGTTGCTGCAGCCGGACCGAGTAACCGCCGTTGCCGGCGGTATTGTATTGGTATGCAACGTTGCCGCTGATCGCGCCGTCGCGCAGCAGATTGGGATTGCCGCCCTGGGCCGGATCGACCGATACAGCAACCGAAATCGTACCAGCGAGGCCCACCAAGACGGTGGCGCTCGCCGGCATCGCCGGCGCGCCGGGATAGGTGAAGAGACCGGGGACGTCGGGCAACGTCGGAACAGGCGACTGGTCACTTTCCTTGAAGGCATTGACTAGGCCGCGCGCGATTTCGTCGAGCTGGCTCTGATAGGTGACTGTGTCCTGGTCACGCAGTTGAGCGAGGCCCGCGAGCTTGCCTGATTTCAGCGGCATCACTGAATTGGCGCCGGTCACCGGCACGCCGTCGACATAGACCGCATTGCCGGTCGTACCGGCTGTATAAGCGTTGGTGGGCGCGAAACTCACCGTACGCGCCGACTTGTCGAACAGGACGGCGCCGCTGTCAGTATAGAGCGCCGCGTCTCCGTTGGGACGGGTCGACATCGTGACGCCGAGCTCTTGCGATAGCTGCGAGACGATGCTGTCGCGCTGGTCGAGGTAGTCGGTGATGTCGTCGCCGGAGATCGTCCCCTTCACGATCGCGGTGTTCACGGTCTGGAACTGAGAGAGCAACCGATTGATGTTTTGAACCGACGTATTCATGTCGGCGTCCGCGCCCTCCCGGACCGACTGCACGGTCTGGGTCGCCTGGTTGAGCGTGACCGCCATGTCCTTGGCGGAGGTCACCGCCGCCTGCGCCAGCGTGGTGTTGTCCGGGGCGTTGGCATATTGCTGCAGCGCCTTCTTCAGCGCATTGAGCTGCGCCGTCGGCGACTGGTCGAGCTCCGGATCGTCCACCGTGGCAGATGCGATCTTCTGGAGACCGTCAAGGATCGCGCTCTGCTTGGCCGACGTCGAGGTTGCGGTCAGCACGTTGGTGTAGAGACCCGAGCTCGCGGCGCGCTGGATCGCCGCCACGTAGACGCCGGTTCCCGGGAGGTTGTCCAGCACGGCAATCTTGCGCGAATAACCCGCGGAGCTGGCACCGGCTATGTTGCGCGAGATGACCGACGACTGGATGCCCGACGCCATTAACGAGGAGCGGGCGGATTCGAGAGCGGCGGTAAGGTTCATGATCTGCTCTTGCCGGGGACGAGCGCTGAAGAAATCAGCGCTTCAGGTTGACGACGACGTCCAGCAGATCGGCGCCGGTCTGGAATGATTTCGAGTTTGCGGTGAAACCTCGCTGCGCCTCGATCATCGAGGTCAACTCGTCCGCGAGATCGACGTTGGAATCTTCCAGGGCACCCGACTGGATGGTGCCGAGCCCGCCCTGGCCGGCGAGGCCGACCTGCACGTTTCCGGAATCCAGGTTCGGCGAGTAGACGTTGCCGACTTCGGGCGTCAGATGGTCCGGGCTCGGAACGGTCGCGAGCGCGATCTGAAAGCTCGGCAGCTCGGTGCCGTTCTTGAGCACCGCGGTGACCACGCCCTTGTCGTTGATGTTCACCTTCTCGACCGCGGATGGAGCGTTACCATCGACCGTCGCCTTGAAGTCGAAGCTGGAGGCGACCTGGGTCATGGCCGACAGGTCCATATTGAAGGACGAGCCGCCGGGGATGGTCACAGTGAGCGATGTCGGGCTTGCGGCGGCCAGCTTGCCCTTGCCCGCCGCGGTGACGTCAAAGGTGAATGTATTGAGACCGCCCGCCAGCGCGGTGCCTGTCGATGAATCGTAGAGCTGGATCTGCCAGGTGTTCGCGGCGGTTTTCGCTGCATACACGTCGACCGTCACGGCGTTGCCGATGTTGTCGTACGTGACGACCGAGGTCTTCGACGTATAGGCGCCGGGACCGGGCGGGCCCGCGATGATCGCAGCGCTCGGATCGAGATTGGCAGCGACAGTCGCCTTGGTCGATGGCGCGGCCTGCAGCGCCAATTGGTTGACGTTGATGACCTGGAGACCGCCGAAGCCATTGGCGGCGACGGTGGGCGTGGCGCCGTTTGCGATGTTGTAGCCCATCAGCTGGAAGCCGGCGGAATTGACGAGATTGCCCGTGCTGTCGGGCACGAACGCGCCGGCGCGCGTCAGGAAACTGTTGCCGTTCGGATCCTGCACGACGAAGAAGCCGTTGCCCTGGACCGCGAGATCCGTCG
The DNA here is from genome assembly GCF_003020115.1 of Bradyrhizobium sp. MOS002. Classification (GTDB taxonomy): domain Bacteria; phylum Pseudomonadota; class Alphaproteobacteria; order Rhizobiales; family Xanthobacteraceae; genus Bradyrhizobium. The sequence goes on along the minus strand of NZ_PYFX01000015.1, from coordinate 25,841 downwards.
CCGAGGTCGTGAACTGGTAATTGCCGGCGTCGGAGATGGCGTAACGCACCGTGGTCTCGACCGCGCCGGAATCGTAATTGCCCGAACCGCTCTTCAGGATCAGCGAGGAGAACTCGGTCGAAGCCCGCTTGTAGCCGGTGGTGTTGACGTTGGCGATGTTGTCCGAAACCGTCGACAGCTTATTGGACTGCGCGTTCATCCCGGAAACGCCGGTGCGCATAACACCATACAGGCTCATGAATTGGGCTCCTTTGGTAGGTTGCAGTTACAATGGAGGTTGTTGCTTGCGCGGGGCTGATGATTGGGAGCGATACACAACTTGCTGTCGGCCCTTCATGTCGTTTTGGGCTGACAGAACGAGCGCGCCTTGTCGGTCCACGCGCCGAAGCCGCTGGAGACGAGATGCGCGACGATGTGACAGACGTAGCGCTTCTGCGCCGGCTGGTTGTTGGGGCCCGCATTGTAGCGGGCGACTGCCATGGTCCAGCTGCCTTCGCGCTGCTTCAGCTCCTTCAGGAAGCGCGCCGCGTAGTCGACGTTCCGAGCCGGATCGAACATCGCCCGGACCGAGGCGAATTTGTCGCCGTGATAGTAGTGGTTGATCTGCATGCAGCCGAGGTCGATCAGCTTGACGCCCTTGGCTCGCATGGCTTCGAAGTTCGCGATCGCGTCGTTCATGTCCTTGGCGAACACGGTCTGTCCGTCGGCGCCGAGCGCGTAGGGATGAAGCGCGCCGCGCCGCCCGGTCTCGGTCAGGCCGACTGCGTAGAGAATGCCGAGCGGAATTCCGTGCTGCTGGGACGCACGCGCCATCTCGCGCTCGCACGGGCGCGCATTGTCGGTCGTCGCGGCTGCGGCGCCGGCGTTACAGATAAACAGGGCCGCGACGAATCTGCGGCGCCACGTCCTGGTCATGACGCGTCTCCTGGTTGGACTGGCGCTCCTGTCGGGCCTGCTTCGCGCCGCCGTCCGCTTGTCCCGACGAATTGCTCGTACCGTCGAACGTGCCTTGCGACTGCGGCGATGGCTGTTGCTGGCCCGAGAGCTGCGGCTGCGACTGCCCGGAGCCGCTCTGGAATCCATCCAACGAGCCGTGCTGGACGGGCGCAATTTCGGCGACGTAGCCCGCCGACTGCATCAGGTCGCGGATCGAATCGCGCTGCTGGTCCAGCATCTGGCTCGTGTCCTTCCGCTCGGCGGCGAGGTGGACGGACACTTCATTGCCGACGAGACGAAGGCGCACGGTGACGTTGCCGAGCGACGGCGGCTCGAGATTGATGGTCAGGATCTTGAGCGGCTGATCCGGCGCGTTGGCTTGGGAGGCTGCAAGATCTGGAGCCGCGGACGCCGCCGCTGCCGGAGATTCCTGCAGCTCGACGACAACGGCGTTGGCAACCTGTTGCGGAGCGTTGAACTGCGCCGGCGGCAGATGGGTCTCTTGCTGGACCACGGTGACCTTGGTCGTCTCGGGCAATGCGTCCCGCGCCGAAGCCTTGGCAGCACGCTCGACATTGGCCGCGACGGCCTCGAAGCCGGGTGCTGTTGGCTTCGGCGATGGCTCACTGCCTTGCGGCGACGTCGCCTGGTCGGTAGCCGTCGCGTGCGACGCCGCGGACTGCGAATGCGCGGTGGTTGGAGCCTCGAGAGATGGGGGCTCGGCTGTCGTCGCCTTCGCCATGCCCAAGGCCGGAACGTCGCGCTTCGTTGTGGCAGACCGCTCGTCACGCCCGGACGCATCCTTCTTGTCGCCGGCCGGTGCTTGCATCTGCGGCATCACGACCGGCGGGCCGGCGACGATCTCCTGTCCGATGATCCCAGCGATGCTCGATCGGCTCTGGCCGTCGGCCTGCTCGGTGTGACCGACGGATTTTTCGGAAGATTTCTCGGTGGAGGTCTCGCTGGCTCTGGGCTCCTCGGTACGCTCGTGTACCGTCTCGTCGTTCGCGTTACCCTTCCCGCTCTGGTGCGCCAGGCGCGTCCGCAGCGTTCCGGCTTTTACGGCCGTCTCGCTGCCCTCGTCGTTGAGCGCCCGCTTCGCAAGATTCGAGACGGTGTGCAGCAGATCGTTGAAGGACGAGTCCGCCTGCGCTTTCGCCCCGGCGCTCTTGCCGGAGCGCGATGTGCCCCGCATGTTGAGGCTTTCGGCGAGACTCGAAAAGACCTGACCGGAGGTTCCACTGAGCTTCGTCATGGACGGCGATCCCTGGTGAGAAGTTCGAGCTCGCCGAGCTGCTTCCGCGCGCGAGCAAGCGTTGCGGTCGACGACGCGAGATCGAGACGCACCGGCGTGACCGGAGGCTTGTCGGTTGCGGCGGCGGATCCGCCAGCGAACGGCTTGCGAACGTCGAGTGCTAGCTGCACCGTTGCATTGAGAAAGGGAATGTCGCGCTCGGGCAGCTTCGACCGGTCGAGCGCCTTCAACTCGGCGAGACCGCCGTCATATTCGTCGGCGAGCGCCCGCGACACGCCGCGGAATAAATGCGCCCGTTCGCGCTCCGCCGAGGCATCGGCGCTGAGCGTCAGCGCGCGTTCGCCGGCAAGCCGGGTCACGGCCAGCCCTCCGCGCACCATCGCGGTGCGCGCGATCACGAGATAGAGCTTGAGGCGGCTCGCGCGGTCGATCTGCTCCAGCAGGGTGGCGATCCGCGCAAACCGACGCTCGTCGAGCGCGAGGCTCGACTGCGTCAGGCCGTTGGCAAAGCGTTGCCAGAAGTCCCCGGCATAGACCGAGTTGTGGTAGTGCCGGATATAGGCCAGCGTCAGGAACTCGAACTTGTCGAAATCCTCGGCCTGCCCGACCAACAGGATCTCGCGCCGCAGCGCGGCCTCCTCCACCAATGTGCCGGGCAGGAGCAGGCGCGCGTCGTCCAGACGCTCGATCGCGAGCGATGCCTCGGCGCGTGCGAACAGGGCGCCCTGGACCAGCGCGAGCTGTCCGCCCAGGCCCGACGGAACCGTCCGCGGCTTGACGTCCTTGAGCAGTTCGCGCGCTTCGTCCTGACGACCCTCGACATAGGCGAGCGCGCCATCGAACAGCCGTCCGTCGACGTTCAGCTTGTCGCGCGGCAGCTTGCGGATGATTTGCGGCGCGCCGCCGCTGAGCAGGTAGATGACGGCGGCCTGGCCGTTCTGCGGGTTGCTCCACACGCCCGGATCGGCGGCGAGAAATTTTTCGCCGATCTGGCGGATCAGTGCGCTGTGGCTGCCGTGCGCCGCGGTATCCCCATTGGCGATGCCGTCCTGCACAGTCTGCAACGCGCGAACGAGCTCGTATGGCTCGCCCGATGTCGATGCCGCCGGGGCCGGCGTCGGTGCCGGCTCGGCGAATGCGCCTGCCGCCGTGAACGGCAGCAGCATCAGCAGCGCGGCGCGGAGAACAGGCCTGATCAAGGACGCTTCTCCCGGACCATGATCTCGATCCGGCGATTCTGCGCGGCCGCGGGATCGTTTTGAAGTTTCGGCCGCCGATCGGCGTAACCCTCGACATGCTCGATGCGCTGCGCATCGACGCCGGAGCGGACCAGCATGTAATAGGCCATCTGCGCACGGGCCGTCGACAGCCGCCAATTATCGTAGGTCTCCGAACGGTACGGCCGATTATCGGTGTGGCCGCGGACGATGATCACGCCGGGACGCTTCGTCAGCAGCGGGCCGATCTTGTCGATCACACGGATGAGTTCGGGCCGCGGCTCAGCCGAGCCGACCGCGAACATGCCGAAGTTGGCATCGTCGGTCAGGCTGATCAGCAGGCCTTCCTCGACCTGACGCACCTCGGCCACGGGTCCCGCGCCGGCCTTGACGTCCGACAGCGCATCCGCGATCGCCGATTGAAGCTGTTTGACCGTTAGTTGCTGGGCCTGAGCCGCGTCGCGCGGCTCGGACTCCTTCGTCGTGTCGTTGGGACGCGGCTGCGCGGCGGCATTGGCTTGATTACCAGCCTGGGCACCCGGCTGCGCGCTCCCTTCGCGTGAGGACTGCGACGGCGCGGGGCCTGGCGGCAGCAAGGGCGACAGGCTTGCGGACGACGCATCGGCGTTCGGCGCCACGCTTCCGCCGGCATCGTCCTGCCTGGCTCGGCGTGCTTGCGGCTCGCCCTGGCCCGCGACGGACGCAGTGTCGCGCGCGGACGCATTCGGCTTGGGCTCGGGCCTGGGTTCGCCCTCGATGATGCGATCGGCATCCTTGGCTGCCTGCGGCGCAAGCTTCCAATAGCCGGGATCGAACGGATCGCGGTAGGCGTCGCCTCCCTTGAGGCCATCCTCTTCGGCGGACGTCAGAGCGCCGGCGCGCCGCTGGCCCGAGGCCTGGTTCGCGCTGCTGGCGATCTCGGCGAGTGTCGTATAGGGATCGCGGAACAGGACCTTCTCCTCGTAGAAGGGCGGCTTCTCGGCCGTCGGAGAGTCACCACGACGCTCCTCGCTCGGTCCTCCCGGCTGGCGCCTGCCGTCCTGGCCGTCGAACGACGACGGCTCCTTCTTGGAGAGATCCTTGAGCCCCTTCGGGGCAGGTGCGTTCTCCGCGAGCTTGATTGGATTGAAATAGCTCGCGACCACCTGCTTCTGATCCTGGTTGAGCGCATTGATCAGCCACATCACCAGGAAGAACGCCATCATCGCGGTCATGAAGTCCGCATAGGCGATCTTCCAGACGCCGCCGTGCGGCTTCTCGTCGTCGAAGGCGCTCCGCCGGCGGATGATGACGAGTTCTGACTTGACCTCATTCATGACGGACTACCGGCGCGCCTCTTTCAGGCGCTCGCTCCAGGCCGTGATCTGCGTCTCGATCACGGTCTGGTCGGCCACGACGCGAACCTCAAAAGTATCGGCGGCCTCATACTCGAAGCCCGTTCGCCGAGCCGTCCCGAGCTGCGTCTTCACCAGGTCGAGCAGTTCGCTCGGGCCCGTGACTTTGAACACCGGCACCGGCGAATTGCCGGTCAGCGCCGCAATCTGCTCGACCAGCGACCCGATCGCCTTGTCGCGGACCGCATCGGCGAGGAACGGCAGCAATATCCGCGCAACGGAGCTCGCGATGTTGGTCTCGATTTCGCGGCAAGCCGTCTCGAAGCCGCTGACGACCGCAACCGCCTGCTGGTCAGACCACTTGGCCCGCTCTTCGCCGAGCCGGATCGCGCTGCGAACTCTTTCCTCGGCGATCCTGGACTCGCCCTCCGCTACGCCGGCCGCATGGCCGCGCCGAAAGGCATCGTCCAGGAGATTGGCCGCCGGGGCTTCCGCCTTCGGCGCCGGAGGCGGCGACTGAAGCTGCGGCTGCAACTGCGGTTGCGAATGGGTCTGGGGCTGCGGCTGAGGCTCCCGCCGGCCTTCCTTCGGCCTCGTCAGCACATCCTGGATTTTGGGCGGCGGTGGTGGCGGAGGCGATTTGACTCGCCCGTTCGCGTCGAACTGCGTCAGGAGCTTTCCGATTGCCGCGTTCATGCCGCCTCCTCGCGTCGCATCCAGTCTTTAAGGATCGCTGCCGCCTGCATCTGATCGAGACGGACGATCTGCTCCAACCGCTTCTGCGGCGTTCGCTGCATCTTGCCTTCGAGGTCTTCGACCAGGTTGAGCTCGGCCTCCTCGCTGTCCGCCAATGCAAGGGCGCCTGCGGCCGCCTCGAGCTGGGCAGCTTCCGCCGCATCGGTCTGCTCCTGCGCCGCACGATGGGTCAAAATGCCGTTGACCGCAGGACGAAGTCCGAACCACACCAGCATCGAAGCGACCGCCAGGATCGTGACCGCGTTGATGACGCTGCCGAGCTGCTTGTTGATCATCTCGACGAAGCTGATCGGCGGCACCGGCGCCAGTTCACGCGAGCCTTCGATGAAATCGACGGCCGTCACCTGGATCTGGTCGCCGCGCGCCTTGTCCAGCCCGCCGGCCGTGGCCGCGAGTTGGCTGATCTCGGCGAGCTTGCTGTCGACGATGGCCTGGTTGCTCTTGTCCCCGAGGTCGGCAATGAGCCGTGCGCGATTGACCAGCACGGCAATGAACAGCTTCTTCACCGAATAGCCGTCGCTCACCGTCGTCGTGGTCTTGGACGAGACCTCGAAATTGGTGACGTCCTCGCGGCGGGTCTTGTCCTCGCTGGAATTCTTGGTGCCGCCGGCATTCACCTGCTGGTCGGGAAGGTTCTGCTGCACCGTGGTCGGCTGCGAACGGTCTGCGTTCTGGGACTTCTCGTTCTCGCGGACGTTCCGGACCGAACGCTCGGCGCGGCTTTCGGGATCGTAGACGGTTTCGTTGATCTGCCGCTTGTCGGTGGAGAGCTGCGATGCAACGCTCACTTCGAAATTGTCGAGGCCCAGATACGGCGTCAGCGCCTTGCGGATGTTCTCTTGCACCATCCCGCCGACCGTCTTCTGCAGGCTCGCCATCTTGGTCGGAGCAGCAGTCGCCTCGTCCTCCTCGGCAAGCAGCATCGAACCGTCGGCGTCCAGCACCGTGACCTTGTCGCGACTCATGCCCGGAATGGCCGCCGCGACGAGATGACGGATCGACTGCGCCGTGCGTGCCTCGATCGCGCCGTCGGTGCGCAGCACGACCGATGCCGAAGGCGGCTGCTGCGTCGCGCGGAACGACCCCCGCACCGGCATCACGATATGCACCCGCGCCGCCTTCACGCCCTTCATCAACTGCACTGTGCGGGCGATTTCGCCTTCCAGCGCCCGGAGCTTGGTGACCTCCTGCATGAATGAGGTCAAACCGAGCGAGCCGATCTTGTCGAATAGCTCGTAGCCGGAATTGGCGCTGGTCGGCAGCCCCTTCTCGGCGAGCAGCATCCGCGCTTGCATGGTCTGGCTCGGACGCACGGAGACCGCGTCGCCGGCTGTATTGACGTCGAAGGTAATGTTCTGCTCGCGCAGCGCGGCACCCATGCGCGTCACGTCTTCGCGGGAAAGGCCCGTATAGAGCGTCTCAAACTCGGGACGGCTCAGATAATAGGCGCCGCCGACGACGGTGACGAGAACGGCGAAACCGATCAATCCTAAGGCCATCAGGCGTCGCGGCCCAAGCTCCAGCAGATTGTTGAGCAGTTGTTGTACCTGCGCACGACTGAGCAGCATGTGACCTCGTACCAATGCGAACGTAGAGGACACTCTGCTGCCAACCTTGTCTGAAGGTTGCGCGAGACAACGAATGTGTCGGTTCGCCGGCGAGGCGTTGCAATTTTACAAGAGACTGAGTGACGCAATCGCGCGCGTCGGCAACAACCGGACGGCCGGTCGCATCGCGGTGCGATCGGCGACGGCGTGTTGCCTGGAATGTGGCGTCAGGAGATCGATATGGACACGTCGTGTGCCGTCAGATCCGCCGTTCATGGCGGAGACCGTGCTCCCCGAGGAGCACGGTCGTTTTCGAAGCCGCGGCTTAGCGGAACAGCGACAGGATGCTCTGGCTGTTCTGGTTGGCGATCGAGAGCGCCTGAACACCGAGCTGCTGCTGGGTCTGGAGCGCCTGAAGGCGGGTCGATTCCGCGTTCATGTCGGCGTCGACGAGCTGCCCGACACCGCGGTCCACGGAGTCCATCAGGGTCTTGACGAACTCAGTGTTGGTCGCGAGGCGGTTCTTGACGGCACCGAGATTGGCCGCGGCCGAGGCCACCGAGTTGATGCCGGCGGTGACCTGCGCGATGTAGCCATCGAGCGTGGTCTGGTCAGCCGCCGAGTCGGTCAGCGCGGAGATGCTCATCGTGTTGATCGACGGAGAGGTCGTGCTGGCCGCCGTGTCCAGAATACCGGTCTGCGTTGAGGTGTAGAGCGAGTAGTTCGCGGTCGTCACGGTGATGGAGCCGATGGTGGGCGTACCGCCGACACGCGAGTACGACGACACCAGGTTGAAGGTCGTCGGCGTGGTGGCGGTCGTGCTCAGCCAGTTGATGCCGTTGAAGGTCGCCGAGTTGGCCTTGAGCTTCATGTCCTGCTGGATCTGGGTGATGTCGGCCTGGATCTTGGTCCGGTCGATACCGGCGGTCTTGGCTTCGACCAGCAGCGCCTGGAGCTTGGTCAGGCCGGAGTCTTTGTCGCCGATGACCGAGGTCAGAGCGGTATATTCGGTGTCGACGGTCGCAGCCGACAGACCGAGCGAGTCGGAGACCGCGGAAAGCGCGGCGTTGTCGGAGCGCATCGACGTCGCGATCGACCAGTAGGCAGCGTTGTCCGAGGCCGTAGACACGCGCATGCCGGTCGAGATCCGGTTCTGCGTGGTCGCGAGCTGCGAGCTGACGTTGCGAAGGGTCTGCAGCGCGGTCATTGCAGACGAGTTGGTGAGGAGGCTAGAACCCATTTTGATGTCCCTTTGGAGATTGAATTAAATTTGGGGACATACCGGACTTGCACCGGTACGGCAGGGCGGCGTCATGCCTTTGGGCGGCGTAAAGCGGGCCCAACCTGTCGTAACGGTGACGATAGCCCGCGAAGCTTGTGCGAGGCTTGTGGCTCTGTGTCTTGGCCGCAACAGGACGGCCGCAATTATGGCGCGCGCGACGTCACGCCAAAATGAAAGGGCCGCGCCTCGTGAGAAGCGCGGCCCTCCCCAAGATCGTTTGAGGCTTACCGGAACAGCGACAGGATGCTCTGGCTGCTGTTGTTGGCGATCGAGAGCGCCTGCACACCGAGCTGCTGCTGGACCTGGAGGGCCGACAGGCGCGTGGACTCCTGGTTCATGTCGGCGTCGACGAGCTGGCCGATACCGCGGTCCACGGAGTCCATCAGCGACTTCACGAAGTCGGTGTTGGTCGAGAGGCGGTTCTTGACGGCACCGAGATTGGCGGCGGCCGAGGCCACCGAGTTGATGCCGGCGGTGACCTGCGCGATGTAGCCATCGAGCGTGGTCTGGTCAGCTGCCGAGTCGGTCAGCGCGGAGATGCTCATCGTGTTGATCGACGGAGAGCTCGAACCGGCCGTGTCGAGAATGCCGGTCTGCGTCGAGGTATAGAGCGAGTAGTTGGCGGTCGTCACGGTGATGGAGCCGATGGTGGGCGTACCGCCGACGCGCGAGTACGACGACACCAGGCTGAAGGTCGTCGGCGTCGTGGCGGACGTGCTCAGCCAGTTGATGCCGTTGAAGGTCGCCGCACTGGCTGTCGCTTTCATCTGCTGCTGGATCTGGGTGACGTCGGCCTGGATCTTGCTGCGGTCGATACCGGCGGTCTTGGCTTCGACCAGCAGGGACTGGAGCTTGGTCAGGCCGGAGTCCTTGTCGCCGATGACCGTGGTGAGAGCGGTATATTCGGTGTCGACGGTCGCGGCCGACAGACCGAGCGAGTCGGAAACCGCCGAGAGCGCGGCGTTGTCGGCGCGCATCGAGGTCGCGATCGACCAGTAGGCAGCGTTGTCCGAAGCGGTCGAGACGCGCTGGCCGGTGGAGATGCGGGTCTGCGTGGTGGAGAGCTGCGAGCTCACAGACCGCAAGGTCTGGAGTGCGGTCATGGCGGTCGAGTTCGTAAGCAGGCTTGACATTGCGAATGTCCCTTTATGTACGCGTTACATTTTCACGAGGGGACATACCGGGCTTTCACCGGTACGGAGGGGCGGCATCATGCCTTTGGACTGACGTGGGTGGGGTCCAACCCGCCGTGCCGCATTGCTAACACGCCGAATCTTGCGCGCAGATTAAGATCGCCTTGAATTACGTTGTAAAATCAGATGGTTAACAGTACCTATTGCTAACCATAGACCGGTACTTCTCGCTAACCATAACCATCCCACTGGCGATCGTTGCCGTTACGAGAACGACCGCACCAGCCCCGAAGCGAGCAGGTTCCAGCCGTCGATCAGTACGAAGAACAGCATCTTGAACGGCAGTGCGAGGATCGTCGGCGGCATCATCATCATGCCCATCGACATGGTCAGCGTCGCCACGATCATGTCGATGACGAGGAACGGCAGGATGATGAGAAATCCGATCTCGAACGAACGCCTGAGCTCGGAAATCATGAAGGCCGGAATGATAACGCGCATGTCGACGCGCTTGTCGTCGAACTTCCTGCGGAAGCTCTCCGCGGCCAGCGATTCGAAGGTCTGCAGATCCTTGTCGCGAACATGGGCCAGCATGAATTCGCGGAACGGATCGGTGATCTTCAGATAGGCCTCTTCCTCCGAGATCTCGTTCTTCATCAGCGGCTGGATGCCGGTTTCCCAGGCGCGGTCGAAAGTCGGCGCCATCACGTAGAAGGTCATGAACAGCGCGAGGCTGATCAGCACCAGGTTGGCCGGCGTGGTCTGGAGGCCGAGACCGGCGCGCAGGAACGACAGCGCCACCGCAAATCGCGTGAAGCTCGTCACCATGATGAGCAGTCCCGGCGCCACCGACAGCACCGTGATCACCGCCATCAACTGGATGATCCGGGCGCTGGTCGAGCCGTTGCCCGGCGGCAGCAGCGAATTGAGGTCCGGAATCTGGGCCAGTGCCACTTCGGGCAGCACGACCAGGAGCAACGCAAGCAGCAGGACACTCAGTTTCACTGAATCACCAACGTCTCAATGATCAATTCGCGGATCTTGCCCGAGGAGCGGATATTGGCGCGTTCGGTCAGGTCGTCGCGCAGATGCTGAAGCCCGCGCGATCCCTCGAACTGCGCAACCGTCGCCGACCGAAGATAGGTGACGATGTCCTCGCTGATATGGGCCGCCAGGATGCCGGCATCCTCGTCGCTCATGCTCTCGGTCACCATGGAGGCTTCGATGCGGGCCCAGTTGTTGGCCGGCGCGCCAAGATTGGTCACGATCGGGGACAGCTTCCTAAGCCGCGCGCTGCCGGCGTAGCTGGAGGCAAGAGGTGGCGGCGTGGCGGTTTTCTTCGCATCGGCGACGCGCTCGGCGGCCGCAAACAGATGCAGGCCGGCAAGCGCGCCCGCGCCTATCGCGATCAGGGTCAGCACCACGATGGCCGCAATCAGGCGCATGACGTCCCCTGCCCTCGTGACGCCGCCCGACGGCCGCGCATCTCAGAACGGTGCCACGGCGTCATAAATCCGATGTCCCCATCCAGGCTGTTGCACGTCAGACAGATTTCCGCGACCGCCATAGGCCACGCGCGCCTCGGCGATCTTCTCGTAGGAGATCGTGTTGGTTCGCGAGATATCGCGTGGACGCACGATGCCGCCGACGTTGAGCACGCGCATTTCCGTGTTGACCTTGAATTCCTGCGAGCCGCTGATCATCATATTGCCGTTCGGCAACACGTCGGTGACGATGGCTGCGATCGACAGCTTGATGTCCTCGGTGCGATCGATCTGGCCGTTGCCCTTGATCTGGGTGTTGGTGTTGAGGTTGGCGCTCGTCGAGCCCTTGTCCTGCCATCCCGCGACGTCCATCAGCCAATCGAGGCCGAACTTGATCTGTGAATCGCGCGAGCGGTCGGTCTTGTTGTCGAGTTTGGCTTTGTCTTGCATCGAGATGATGACTGTCACGACGTCGCCGGTGCGCCGGGCACGGGGATCGCGGTAGAGATCGGTGCCATCGTCCCAGGTCGAGCGATAGCTGACGGGTGAGCGCATGCGGGGCGTCACCGGAATCGGATCGGCCTGCGTCCTCAGGCCGCTCCCGACCGGCGACAATCGCGGGCCGGTCAGGACTTCGGCCGGATCGGTGACGCATCCGCCAAGCGATAACAGCGACAGGATGAGGATCAGATTTTTCATCTATTTGGTCTTTCCGTCATCCACGCGACGCATCCCGCCGAGCAGATCGGCGAGGTGCGCCGCGCGCCCCGTCTCCATCTCGTTGAAGATTGCGCTCGAGCTCCTCGGGCTGAGCTTTGCGAGCACGGCCGCAGCCGTCTCGTCCGCCATCCCGGCGATCTGGGTTGCCGCGGCGTCCGGCTTCATGCGCGAGTAGATCTCGACCACGCTCGCTTCGGCCTTCTTCAGGAAGTCGTCGCGCAACGCCATCCACTTCTCATATTCCGCGCGCTTGGCCTCGACCTCGGCGATCCGCTCGCGCAGCTGGTTCTCGGCCTTCTCCAGCTCCTTGAGCTGCCAAGCCAGCCTTGCATCGGCGGCGGGGTCGGCGACATTGCTGCAGAACAGGGCGACTTCGTTGTCCGCGGTTGCAGCGGCCTGGGGTGGCACCGGCTTCGGCGGCGCCGTGACGCTGCCGGGCTTGGCCGGTCGCGGCGCGGCTGTGGGTGCTGGCACCGGCTTCTCGGGGGCCGGTACGGCTCCCGTGGTCGCAGGTCCCGAATCTTCGGCTGCCCACGCCGTCGCCCGCATCGATGCATTGTCGCTCGGGATTGATGAGATCGGCTTCTGCGGGCCAGGCGCACGGGCGCGCGCGAAGGACAACAGGTTGAGCGGCTTCGACGGCTTCGCCTCATCCAGCGCCAGAACGGGCGAAGCGCTCGCGAGCGCGGAAGCCGCGACCAGGAGGAGGAGTTTGGCTTTATGATCCAGCTTCAACATCGGCCCGCGCGATTCTCGTCGAGACCAGAGCATTGAGCGACCAAGCTTGCACGGCGCTTACGCGTCATTGCACGATGACATCAGCCTGGAGCGCGCCGGCCGTCTTGATCGCCTGGAGGATCGCGATGATGCCGGATGGTTTCAGGCCGATCTGGTTCAGCCCGCGCACCAGGCGCTGGAGATCGACGCCGCTCAGGATCGCCACCTGCGATCCGGCCTCGTTGGCCTCGACCACGGTCTGCGGCACGACCACCGTCTGCCCTTGCGAGAACGGCGCCGGCTGCGACACCACGGGAAGCTCGGTGACGCGGACCGTCAGATTGCCGTGCGTCACGGCAACGGTCGATATCCGTACGTCGCGTCCGATCACCACCGTGCCGGTACGCTCGTTGATCACGACCCGCGCCGGCGTGTCCGGCTCGACCGTCAGCTCACCGATTTCGGCAAGGAAGCGGACCGGTCCGATGTGGCGCGGCTTCGACAGCACGATCGTGCGGTAGTCGCGCTCGAAGGCGATCTGCGCGCGGTAGCGCCCGCCCGCGTAGCGATTGATGGCGTCGAGGATTCGCGTTGCGGTGACGAAGTCGGGGTTCTTGAGCTCCAGCACAAGATACTCCATTTCATGGAGACTACCCTGCACCTCGCGCTCGACCAGCGCGCCGTTCGGGATGCGGCCGGCGGTCGGCGTGCCCTGGCTGACGCTCTGGGCCTGGCCTCCGACGCTGTAACCGGCGACCGTGACCGCGCCTTGCGCCACTGCATAGACCGCGCCGTCCGCCGCTCGCAGCGACGTCATCACCAGGGTGCCGCCGAGCAGCGAGGTCGCATCGCCGAGCGACGACACGGTCACGTCCATGCGCTCGCCCGCACCGATCGAGGGCTGCAGGTCCGCGGTCACCATCACGGCCGCGACGTTGCGCGTGCGCAGCGTCGTCGGACGCGGGGGATTGTTGGTGCTGGTGGTCTCGTTCCTGACATTGATGCCCATGTTCTCGAGCATCGATTGCAGGGACTGCTCCGTGAACGGCGCATTGCGGAGTGTGTCGCCGGTGCCGTTCAGGCCGATGACCAGGCCGTAGCCGACGATCTGGTTCTCGCGCAATCCCTTGATGTCCGCAATGTCCTTGATGCGGACGGCGGCCTGGGCGCTGACGGCGGAAACGAGCAGGACGAGCGCAAGCAGGACTCTGGTCATGACCCGTCCACGACCTTGACGGTGCCGTCCGGCTGGACGACGCCCCTGATGATCACACCCGTATCGGTGTTTCGTATCGGAATGAGCGCGCCGGGCGCGCCCGACTGCATCGCAGAGCCGTAGGTCACGATCGACAGGCCGCTGTCTTCGACCACGACCTTGACCATCGCGCCGCGGGCGACCGTCCAGGGATCCTCCACCGAGTTGGTCGGGATCGGTTGGCCGGGCAGCAGCGCGCGGCGCGCCATGCGGCCGACCAGGACTTGGCGGCCTTCGATGAACATGGCGACGCCGAGCACGTTCGGCGCAAAGGCGCGCTCGGTGATCATATCGTCCCGGATCAGCTCACCGGCGCGGATCGAGACGGCCGGCACCGGAAGCCGCTTCTCCTCGGCCGCGGCGAGACGCGCCGAGACGAGAACCAGCAGCACGGCGGCCAACCCGCGCACGATCGAGCCCATCCTGTTCAACATGGATACACCGGAACTAGCGCATGCCCTTCGAGACCGTCTGGGCCATTTCATCCGAGGCCTGGATGACCTTGGCATTCATTTCGTAGGCGCGCTGGGCAGAGATCAACTCGGTGATTTCCTTGACCGGGTCGACGTTCGAGGCTTCGAGATATTGCTGGTTGATCTTGCCGTAGCCGGAATCGCCGGGCAGCCCGACGACCGGCGTGCCGGACGCCGTGGTCTCGCGATAGAGATTGCTGCCCAGCGGTTCGAGGCCGGCCTCGTTGGCGAAATTGGCGAGATTGAGCTGGCCGATTTGCCTCGGGTTCACTTCCGTATCGAGCTTCGCAAACACTTGTCCGGTCTGGTTGACCGTGACCTGGACCGTTCCCTGCGGCACCGTGATCGCCGGATCCAGCAAATAGCCGTCGGTCGTGACGAGCTGGCTGTTGGCATTGGTGTTGAACGAGCCCGCGCGGGTATACTGCACCTCGTTGTTCGGGCCGAGCACCTGAAACCAGCCGCGTCCGTTGATCGCCATGTCGTAGGGATTGCCGGTCTGGGTGAGCGCACCCTGGATGTGCAGCTTGCGGATCGCCGCCGACTTGACGCCGAGGCCGAGATTGGCGCCTTCCGGGATCGGCGAGGAGCCGCTGGTGTTCGCAACGCCCTGCATGCGGTCCATCTGGTAGAACAGATCGGTGAACTCGGCACGCGCCCGCTTGTACGACGTCGAGTTGATGTTGGCGATGTTATTCGCGATGACTTCGATGTTGGTCTGCTGGGCGTTCATGCCCGTGGCCGCGATAGCAAGCGATTTCACAGCGTCACTCCTTGATCAGATCGACATCCGAACGACTTCCTGGTAGGCCTGCACGACCTTGTCGCGAACTGCGACCGCCGTCTGCAAGGCCTGCTCGGCCGACATCAGCGCCTCCACGACGCGCCGCGTCGATTCCTTGCCCTGCATCGCCGAGATCGAAGCCGCCTCGCCCGCCTTCAGCGTCCCGATCGCGTCCGTCGTCACCTGCTTCATGACCGACTCGAATCCGACGTCGCCGCCGGACTGGATCGCGGGCGTCGCCGCCGGCGAGATGGCCTGCGTCTCGGTCGCGCGGCTTGCCGCCTGCCCGGCCGAAATCGCAGTGGATGAAATTGCTTCAAGCATTGTCAGCTCCTCAGCAGGTCGATGGTCATGCCCAGCATCGATCTCACCTGTTTCACGACCTGGAGATTGGCTTCATAGGACCGGTTGACTTCCCGCATATCCGCCATCTCGATCATCATGTTGACGTTCGGCAGCTTGACGTAGCCGGCCTTGTCGGCAGCGGGATGCCCCGGCTCGTACTCCACGCGGTACGGCGTGGTGTCGACCCCGATTTCCTTGACCTTCGCCAGCTGCGCGCCCGAGGCGCGGTCCATCGCGGCATCGAAGGTGATCGTCTTGCGTTGATAGGGATCGGCGCCGGCGGTGCGCCCCGTCGCCGTCGCGTTGGCGAGATTCTCCGAGACGATGCGCATGCGCGTCGACTGCGCTTCGAGCCCGGAGCTCGCGACCGTCAACGAGGATTGGAGTGAGTCCAGCATGTCAGTTCACCTCAGGTCTTTGCGCTCGACAGCAGCATGCGGTGAAACGACCGTACGACCGCCGAGTTCATCGAGTAGTCGCGACTGACGTCGCTACCCTTGATCATTTCCTGCTCGAGACTGACGGAGTTGCCGGAGTGAACCACATCCCAGCTGTCCTTCTTCGCGGTCGCCCGCGTGTTGCTCTCGGCAGCGGAGAGCTGCATGTGCGACGGCGACGTCGTCGCGAGCCTCACCGGCATGCCGTCCAGCACCTTGTTGAAGGGCTCGACGTCGCGCGCCTTGAAGCCCGGCGTGTTGGCGTTGGCCACGTTGGTGGCGATCGTCGATTGGCGGAGCTCGAGGTATCGCGCCTGCGACGATGCGAGTTCGAAGAGATAGAGCGGTCCCACGGCAGCACCATTCTGGTTCAGACGGTGTAACCTTAGGGTCGCAAGCTTTCGTCAGGCTGATGGAACAGACGTCGTCCTCGGAATTCTACTGGACCTTCTCGGACCGCGGCGTCTGCTTCGACTGCAGGAAGTAGATGATCTCGGCGACCGGCCGGAAGAACTCCGCCGGAATCACCTGGTCGACCTGAACCGCCTCGTAGAGCGCGCGCGCCAGCACCTTGTTCTCGATCACCGGAATCCGGTTCTGCTCGGCGACTTCGCGGATCTTCAGCGCAATCACGTCCATGCCCTTGGCCACGACGATCGGCGCAGGGTTTTCCTCGCGATTGTAGCGCAACGCGATCGCGAAATGCGTCGGGTTCGCAATCACCAGCGTCGCGCGCGATGCGGAAGCGATCATGCGCTGGCGCGAGCGGTCGCGCGCCAGCGAGCGCAGGCGCGCCTTGATCAGCGGATCGCCTTCGGCCTGCTTGTGCTCGTCCTTGATCTCCTGCCGCGTCATGCGCAGTTCGCGCCGCCAGTGGAAGCGCGCCCAAGCCAGATCGACCGCGACCAGGACGATGGTTGCGATGCAGATCGCCGAGACGATTCGCATGGCGATGTTGAGTATCATCTCCGGCAGCGCAACGGGATCGGTGTACATCGCCTCGAACGCCTTCGCTTCCGACGAGCGCAGCACGAACGCGACGACGATAGTCACGGCGGCGAGCTTGAACAGCGACTTGGCGAACTCGACGAGGCCCTGCGATCCGAACAGCCGGCTCCAGCCGCTGAGCGGAGAGATTCGCGAAAGGTCCGGCGTGATGCGCTGGAGCACCAGGCTGGGAGCATTTTGCAACAGCGAGGCTGCGAGCCCGAACGCCGCCAGGGTGACGACCAGCGGCGTCAGGAACCGAAGTGCCTGAAGCCCGACCACGATGAGGAGATTCTGGGCGTCGGCCCCGGTGCTGAGAGGGAAGCCGTCGGGATCGTCGAGGAAGCCCGTCAGCATCGGCGTCAATTGCTGCACGCCCTGACCGATCAGGAACGCCTGAATCACCATCAGCGCGGCCATCGAGGCGAAGATGGAAGCCTCCCGAGAGACCGGGATTTTGCCCTGTTCGAGCGCATCGCGGACTTTCTTCTCAGTCGGCTCTTCTGTCTTGCTCTCCTGATCGGTTGTTTCTGCCATGCCGGTTCAGCGGTCAGCGGAAGACCAGCTCATCCTCCTGCTCGGGGTTGAGCTCGATTTCGCCCTTTTCCGCGAGGTCGAGCGCCAGGTCGGTGATCACGCGCCGCGCCTCCAGCACGTCGCGCTGGTTCGACGGTTCGCCAATGGCGAGTTCGTGCTCGACGACCCGGCGGACGCGCGAGGCCACCGAGGACAGGATCATCTCGCGGAAGTGTTTGTCGGTGCCCTTCAGCGCGACGACGATGCGATCGGTCGGCACCTGGTCGAAGATCATGGTGCGCGCCTTCGGCGTCAGGTTGGTCACGTCGTCGAAGGTGAAGAGTAATTCCTTCAACACTTCGGCCGACTTCGGCCGCTTCTCCGACAGGCTCTTCAGCATGTCCTCGATGTGTCCGCGCTCCATCTTGTTGATGATGTCGGCGACGCGGGCATAGGTGTCCGCGCCGAGGTTGCGGGCGAAGTTCAGCGTCAAATCCTCATGCAGCGTCTTCTCGAGGACCCTCATGGCGTCGTCGACGATCGGCTTGAGGCTGAGCACGCGCCGCATCAGCTCGTTGCGCAGGCTCGACGGCAGCTGGCTCATGACCTTGGCGGCGCAGGACGGCTTGACCTTGGACAGGATGAGCGCGGCGGTCTGCGGATGCTCCTTGGAGAGGTAGCTTGCCAGCGAGTTTTCCGACACGGACGAGACGCGGTCCCACACGGACCGGCTCGAATTGCCGAGCAGGTCCGACATGATGGCGGAGACCTGGTCGGCCGGAAGCACGTCGCCGAGCACGGCTTCGAGGCCACCAAGGGTACCGAGAATGTTGGCGCCCATCGAGAATTGCTGGGCGAACTCCTCGACGATCGCTTCGAGTTCCTGCGCCGTGATCGGCCGCAGCTCGGCCGCGGCCTTCGTAACGGTGCGGATATCCTGCGGCTCGAACTGCGCGAGCACGCTCGCGGCCGCCTGCCGGCCCATGGCGAGCAGGAGTGCCGCGACCTTCTCCGTTCCACCCAGCGTGGCAACGCCGCGCTGCTTGATGGGAGCCATGCCGACCTGTGCCGCCATGGTCAGGTATCACCCTGCCCCAACGGCCCGACAATCTCGGTGAGCGAGACGCCGAAGCGGGAATTGTCTTCTTCGACCACGACCACCTCGCCGCGGGCGACGACGCGGCCGTTGACGACGACGTCGACGGGTTCGCCGACCCGATGGTCGAGCGGAACCACCGCGCCGCGGCCGAGCTTCATCAGGTTTGCCACCGGAATGGTCGCCGATCCCAGCACCACCTGCATGGTCACGGGAATGCGCAGGATGGCATCGACATTGGCGAACTTGCCGGTCTCCTCCGCGGTGCGCGCGGCGATCTCCGCCAGCCGCTCCAGCGGAGATGTCTCGGCATGCCCGTCGTCGGACGCCGATGCTGACTCATAGTCGAAGGATTGCGCCATCTGGTATCGCCTCTTGGTATTTCCGCTCCCGGAGCGCCGTGACGTTCCGGTCGTATTTATTCCGCCGGCTTCGACTTCAATGCTTGTTCACGTCGGCGCCGCCCGCGGTCGCCGCGGATGCGAGCCCGCTCCTCGCATCCAGCGCCGCGATCGCCTCGTGGGCCTGATCGATCTTCGTGCTCAGCACGTTGGCGAGCCGTCCGAGATTTGCGGTGGAATCATGCGCCGCGGTGATGACCGTGTCGAAGGCGCCCGCGGTCTCCTGGACGATGGTCGAGAACTCGCCCTGGTAGCTGCGCAACCGCGCCAGCTCGCGATGCATCCGGGTCACCCGCATGCTGGTGAAGGCGAGCGCGATCAGCAGCACGGCATCAACGAGATAGGATATCATCGACGAACTCCCGTTTCTGATCGACGGGATCTGCCACCTGCATGGCGTAATAGCCATCAAGCTGGCCGATCTGACACCAGAACAGCACCTGGTTGTTGCTCTCGAGCCGAGCCAGCGTGCGCGGCGTGGCTTCGAGTTCGAGCACCTGCCCGACCTGGAACTTCACGACGTCGCCGAGCGAAATCATCTTTTCGTCCAGCACGGCGCTCAGCGTCACCTCGGTGCGGTGAACCTCGGTCTCCATCTGCTCGCGCCAGCGCGGATCGGCCGCGCGGCCGTCGCTGACGACGACGGTCGCGAGCTTCTGCCTCAGCGGGTTGAGCGCGGAGTGCGGAATGATGAGGAACATCTGGCCGCCGCGGTAGAGTGCCTGCAGCATGATGTTCGCGCAGATCGACATGTTGCCGCTCCGCCCGATCGCCAGCGAGGCCATGGCGGTCTCGACCCGCTCCACGCGGAAGGTGACGTTGGAGGTGCCGGCGAAAGCGGATTGCAGCGCCTTGGCGAACCGCTCGAACAACGCCTGGACCAGGCGGATCTCGATGTTCGAGAAGCTGCGCTCGACGTCGAGCGGCGGTTCGGCGCCATCGGAGCCGAACATCGCCTCGACCATGGTGAACACGAAGTCGCGGTCGAGCATGATGATGATGCGGGAGTCCCACTGCTCGGCATAGAGCACAGCCGCAACCGCGTTGGCCTCGTAGTCCTTGATGATGTCGCCGACACGATCGTTGGTGATGCCGTTGACCGAGAAATAGCACGGCGTTCCCGCTATCGGCTGCAGGCTGTCCGTGCACGATGCCGCCATGCGATCGAAGATCACATTGAGCATCGGCATGCGCTCGATCGAGATGCCGGCGGCGTCCAGCAGATAGTTCGGCAGCGGCTTGCGCTGATCGACGTCGAGGGCTTCCATCATGATGCGCGCGCAGCCTTCGGTTCAACCTCGGTCATGACCGCCTTGGGGCCCGCGATCGTCTCGTTCTCGACGACGTCGATCGAGGGCCGCTCGGGACTCGCGATCATCTTGCGGCCGTGCTCGACGGCGATCTGCGGCATGGCGCCGTTCATGAACGCCAGCAGCGTCTGCTTGACGATGATGTAGGGCCGGCAACGCTTCTCGCGCGTCATCTTCACCTTCATCGCGAAGGGCGAAATGATGCCGTAGGACAGGAAAATACCGGCAAACGTACCGACGAGAGCGGCGCCGATGAAGCCGCCCAGCAGCTTTGGCGACTGGTCGAGCGCGCCCATGGCCTTGATGACGCCGAGCACCGCGGCGACGATGCCGAGCGCAGGCAGCGCTTCCGAGACCACCACCAGCGCGTGGTAGGGCGCCAACTTGCTCTTCACGATGGTGTGGATCTCCTCGTCCATCAGCGCTTCGATCTCGTGAGTTCGCGCGTTGCCCATGATGATGAGGCGGACGTAGTCGCAGATGAACTGGAGCAGCGACGGATCTCCGAGCACGCTCGGGAACGCCTTGAAGATCTCGGAGGACGCGGGATCGTCGATATGCGCCTCGACCTCGTTGCGGCCCTTGCCCCGCAGTTCCCGCATCAGCGCGTGCAACGCACCGAGCAGATCGAGATAGTAGCGCTGGCCGGGCACCGCCCCCGTCACTGCCTGCACGCAGGCAAGCCCGGTATCCGCGACCGTCTTCCAGGGATTGGCCATGATGAAGGTGCCGGCCGCGGTGCCCATGATGATCACGAACTCCCACGGCTGCATCAGCACGCCCAGATGCCCGCCCATGGCGGCGAATCCGCCCAGCAGTGCCGCTACCGTGATGACGATCCCCACGAAACTGCCCAACGCGCCGCTCCATCACCGATCCATCGGGAATATCTAGTCGGCGAGCCTTGCGCGAGGCTGGCTTCCCCCTCGCCAGCCTCGCGCAAGCGATTCACGGCAGCTTGGGACGACGTCGCGAGAGCGGCCAGAGGGGCGCGTGTCATGCTATCCACCATCGCGGACTACACCAGACTGACCAAGGACATGGGAAAGTCGCTGACACAGGTCGCGACGCAGCCTGACGTTAGCCGCGACACCGATTATTTCCTCAGCCACATCGGCAACGTGAAGACCATCGACGACTTCCTGAAGGACTATCGTCTCTACTCCTACGCGATGAAGGCGTATGGCCTCAGCGACATGGCCTATGCCAAGGCGTTCATGCGCAAGGTGCTGACCGAGGGTATCGCCGACAACAAGACCTTCGCCAACAAGCTGACCGACACCCGCTACCGGCAATTCGCGGCCGCCTTCAATTTTGCCGCCCTCGGCGACAAGGCGACCCAAACCGCGGCGGCCACGACCGGCACGGCGACCCAATACGTCACGCAGACGATGGAGGAGAAGGCCGGCGACCAGAACGAGGGCCTGCGGCTGGCGCTCTATTTCACGCGCAAGGCCTCCACGATCACCAATTCCTACCAGATCCTCGCGGACAAGGCGATTACGCAAGTGGTCCAGACGGCGCTCGGCCTGCCGTCGACAATCAGCTCGGCTGATATCGATGCCCAGGCCAAGATGATCACGAGCAAGATCGAGCTCACCGATTTCCAGGATCCGGCCAAGGTCACCAAATTCGTGCAGCGCTTCGCGGCGATGTGGGATGCGACCCAGGCCCAGAGCGACAACTCGACCAACCCGGCGCTGGTCCTGATCGGCGGCGCCACAACGTCGGTCGGCATGGATACCAACGTGCTCGCGACACTTCAGAACATCAAGTTCAACAGGTAAGTCATGCAATCGGCCCTCTACGTAGGATTGTCGGCGCAGGTCGCCCTCGAAAAACGCCTCCAGACGATCGCCAACAACGTCGCCAACGTCAACACGGCGGCGTTCCGCACCGACGTGGTGAAGTTCGAGACCGTGCTGTCCAAGGCGGGCGCGAACCCGGTCGCCTTCTCCTCGCCCGGCGACAACATCATCTCGCGCGAGATGGGCAGCATCACCGAGAGCGGCAACCCGCTCGACGTCGCCGTGGTCGGACAGGGCTGGATCGCCTTCGCCGGTCCGAACGGCACGGTCTATACGCGCGACGGCCGTCTCCAGATCGCCGCCAATGGCGACCTTCAGACCGTGTCCGGCTTCCCCGTCATCGATTCCGGCGGCGCGCAGATCACCCTCGATCCGAACGGCGGACCGGTCTCGATCGCGCGCAGCGGCGCGATCACCCAGGACAACAACGAGATCGGCACCATCGGCCTGTTCAACATTCCCGCCGACGCCAGTCTCGACCGCTACGGCAATTCGGGCGTCACGCCCAACCGGCCTGCGACCGCCATCGCCGACTTCTCTCGCGACGGCTTCAAGCAGGGCTATGTCGAGGGCTCGGGCGCCAATCCGATGATGGAATTGACGAAGCTGATCGCGGCCTCGCGCGCCTTCGACGGCACCAATTCGATGATCGAGGGCACCGAGAGCTCGCTTCAGAACGCAATCCGGACGCTGGGCGAGCCCGGCAAATAGACTGCGCCCCGCGCGCAATGAGGTTGGACGGTTTCCTTGAACGCTCTTCGGCAACTTGAGTGGGCGCTGCTGGAGCTTCAGCAGAGCACTCCCCTGGCAAGCGTCAGCGGCGCGATCTCCGAGATCGCGTCGACGCATTTTCGCGTCTCCGGCCTGTCGCGCTTCGTCAGGCTCGGCGAACTGATCGGCGTCAACTCCGGCGGCAAGCCCCAGATCGGCGAGGTGGTGCGGATCGACAGCGAGGGCATCATCGCCAAGCCGTTCGACCGGCAGTTCGCCGGCGGCCTCGGCTCGGTCGCCTATCGGATGCCCCCCCTGTCCTTCGCGCCGGATCCGAGCTGGAAGGGCCGCGTCATCAATGCGCTCGGGGCGCCGCTGGACGGACAGGGCCCTCTCACCCCCGGGTCGCGTCCGGTCTCGGCCGAGGCGGAGGCGCCTTCGGCCATGAAGCGCGCGCGGGTCCACAAGCCGCTGCGCACCGGCGTACGCGTCATCGACCTGTTCGCCCCGATCTGCGCGGGCCAGCGTGTCGGCATCTTTGCCGGCTCCGGCGTCGGTAAATCTACGCTGCTTGCGATGCTCGCCCGCAGTCAGGGTTTTGACACCGTCGTGCTGGCCCTGGTCGGCGAGCGCGGCCGCGAGGTGCGCGAATTCATCGAGGACGTGCTCGGCGCCGATCGTCACCGTGCCGTCACGATCGTATCGACGGGCGACGAGAGCCCGATGATGCGGCGACTGGCGCCGAAGACGGCCATGGCGGTCGCCGAATATTTCCGAGACCGGGGCGAATCGGTCCTGCTCATGGTCGATTCGATCACCCGCTTCGCCCACGCCGCCCGGGAAGTCGCGCTCGCCGCCGGTGAGCCCGCGGTCGCGCGCGGCTACGCACCCACCGTCTTCACCGATCTGCCGCGCCTTCTGGAGCGCGCCGGACCCGGCGAGGAGGGATCCGGAACGATCACCGGGATTTTCTCCGTGCTGGTGGACGGCGACGATCACAACGAACCGATCGCCGATACCATCCGCAGCACACTCGATGGGCACATCGTGCTCTCCAGGCACATCGCCGACCAGGCGCGTTACCCGGCGGTAGATGTTCTGGGTTCGGTCTCCCGCCTCGCGCATAACGTCTGGGACCCCGAAGAGCGCGAATTGGTGAGCAAGCTGCGCGCCATGATCGCCAAATACGAGGACACGCGCGACCTTCGCCTCATGGGCGGATACCAGACGGGACGTGATTCGGGTCTCGATCAGGCCGTCGACATGGTTCCGAGAATCTACGGCGCGATGCGGCAGGACGCCTCGGCTCCGCCGAGCGCCGATCCGTTTCGCGAACTGCGGGATATGCTCAAGGGCGACTAGCAAGTCTCAGATTGAGTCGTCCCGCGATCGGACCTTGCTCGTTGTTTTCGACAGGCGATTGCGCATGCCGCCACACTTCCAGCGCATGCCTGCGCGGCCATCTCCGGTTTTCCGCCGTGATCGCCTCCACCGTTCGGCTGAGGCAACCGCCCCGAAAGCGGCTGAACCGGCGATTCTTCGATCCAGACCGGACAACCGACGCGTGTATTTCCTGTGAGTTCCCTCGAGCGATTCTTGGCAGAACGCACAAGTTGTGGATGACATGCCGACGCACATCGTCGTCATGCACAAGCTTCGATCAGCTTGCATCAACGGCAGCCGGCAACGTGCCGTGCAATGAAACTGTCGCATAGTCGCGTGCATGTTGCTGGTGGGACAGCGTATTGTGTTCACCATCATGTGTCCCCGAAGAGCGAGATTGTCTTGAACGTTACATTCGCCTGCGACGACATCCTGTCTCCGAGAGGGTCTCTACTTGATTTTGTTGAGAAGCTCATTCATCGTTTCGTCGAAGATAAGAAACGTCTGCGTGTGACTTGAACCTTAGGGGCTTCGGTTGAACTACTCCGATCCATCGTCTGCTGGCGACGGCTACTCGGGCTCCCGTGCGACGACGCCGCGAATGGCATACCATCAGCAACACCGCTTCCCGCGTCATAACCCGCAGTGCCCATCGGTCCCGGTCGGGCGCCGGGCGGCCCGTGTCTTCACGCGGGAGCAGAGCACGGGGCATGTGTCGGACATTGCGGGTGGCGCGGCTTCTCGCAAACGGCCCGTTCGCGATGACGGAAGGCGGCTCCGGGGCGCCGCAGACGTTATTCCCCGGGCAAGGTAGGAATTCATGCCATTGGCAAGAGAAGCCGTCGAGCTGCTGGTTCAGGCGGCGAGGGCTTGGTATTTCGAAGGCAATCAGCATGGGTTGCGCGACCGGGAATGGATGGCGCTGCGCTTTCTCGGCCGTGCCAACAGGTTTTCGCGCACGCCATCCGCGCTCGCCGGCTTCATCGGCGCCACCAGGGCGACTGCATCGCAGATCGTGAAGACGCTGGAGGGCAAGTCCTTCCTGGTGCGAAAGCCGTCGCACGAAGACAAGCGTTCTGTCGTGCTGCACGTCACTGCGCAGGGCGAGAAGTGCCTGAGCCAGCACGATCCGATCAATCACGTGCTGAACGCAGTCACGGCTCTCGGACCCGACGAGTGCGTCAGGCTGCGCGATTCGCTGCGCGAGATCCTCAATCACCTCGACGCGGCACATCAGCGGCTCGATGCCAGCATCTGCCGGGACTGCATGTTTCTCGCCGAACGCGGGCCGGGTACCGGCAAGGGACGCGCAACGGCCGAATTCATGTGCCGGTTGTATCGCGCCCCGGTCTCGCTCGAGGAGACCGAACTGCTCTGTACCAGTTTCGAGCGCACCCGCGACCGTCCCAAGATCGAGGAACATCTCGACCGCGCGCGCGTCGCGAACCAGGGGTGAGGCACGCGCCATTTCCGCGCGCGGAGCTTGCGCTGAACCTGCGGACAATTTCGTCTCTCATGTCCCGGACAAGCTGCAGCGCGAAGCGTTGCAGCGCAGAGCCGGGATCCAGATGGCGACACGGTCCCATGTCGCGACTTGGGCCCCGGCTCTGCAGCGCACCGCAAGGGCGCTGCGCTGCGTCCGGGGCACGAGAGCGGAGTGTGGCGCACATTCACTCCACATCGTCATTGCGAACGCAGCGACTTGTCCGCCGAAGCTTTAGCGAAGGCGGAAGCAATCCAAAATCCCTCCGCGGCGGCAGACTGGATTGCTTCGCTGCGCTCGCAATGACGGAGTATGAGACGGCTTCGTCCTCCCAGCGCCACTGTCATTCCCCGCGAAAGCGGGGAATCCAGTACGCCGCAGCTTCTCGGTTCAATCATAACTGTCTCGGAATACTGGATCGCCCGGTCAAGCCGGGCGATGACAGGGAGTGTGTAGCCGCAGATACACCTT
>NZ_PYFX01000014.1 GCF_003020115.1 Bradyrhizobium sp. MOS002 | reverse complement strand
GCCCCGCTCGCCGTCCCGCTGATGCTGGCCGCATCGTTGGTGCCGGTGATGGTGATGACGATGTCCTGGCTGGCGCTGTGGTCCGCCGAGGTCACCGTCAGCTTGTCGGTGGTGGTGATGCCGGCGCCGAGAAACTGGACCTTGGAATTGTCGAGCGTGTAGCCCCACTGCCCGGTGGCCGGGTTGAAGGTGAAGGTGCCGTAGCTGCCCGCCAGCAAGCCCGGCGTGGCAAAATGGTTCTCGCCGCTGTCGTCGTCGGCCACCGCCAGCTGGCCGCTGGCGCTGTGATGGGCCGCATCGTCCTCGGTCACCGCCCCGCTCGCCGTCCCGCTGATGCTGGCCGCATCGTTGGTGCCGGTGATGGTGACCGCAAAGGCCTGGGTAACCGAGAGCGCTCCATCGGAAACAGTAAAGGTGAAGCTTTCCGTCTTAGTCGTAGTTAGCGCATTGATCGCCATATCATCGGGAATGAAAATGTACGAACCCGTGACAGTGTTCACGTACAACTTGCCGTAGGCGTCCACGACGGATTGATTGTAGCCGCTGCTTGAAACGTCTGCGCCCCCACCCACAATCCCATAAGTCAGCGTTTGCGCAGGAAGGTCAACATCGGTCCCGTGAAGCGTTCCAATCACCGCACCGAAGTGATCAACCTGAGCCGTGTCGGTCAAGGTTATTCCCGGGACAGGTGCAAACGTGGGAGTATCGTTCGCGCCGTCAAAGGCAACAATGAGAGTCTGGCTAGTCGACACCGACCCGTTGGATGCCGTGATGATGAACTGTTCAGTGGTAACGGCCGTCAGCGTATTGATCGCGGCACTATCCGGGACGAACGCATAGAAGCCCGAGGAACTGTTCAGATAGAGGGTGCCGTAAGGACTAGGTGCCGACACATCATAAGCGGCACCGCCGAGCACCACAACTGCCCCAGTTGTCCCCCCAACGATTCCATAGGTCAACGCACCTCCATTCGCGTCTGTCGCAACAAACGACCCGCTTGTTGCCTTGAAGGTGTCAAAAGCGGCAGTATCGACGTCAGTCACCGCGCCAGGCTGCGTCAGCAATAGTGAGGCAGGAAGCTGCGCCTTTGCTGCGATCGGCTCCGACGCAGGTGCGCCGATAACCGGCAGATTTGCAGGAATCAGATTGGGTGCTGTCGGAGCATCTTGAATGAAGTTGATGGGTTGAAGCCCAAGCGGCGAGATCAACAAGGAAGGCGGCGTGCTTGAGCCGCCTCCTCCTGTGCTGGTCGGCCCCGAGTAACCTACAGCATAGGTCGCTAGCACCTCCTGCTGCAACGTCTGCAGCTCCAGCATGCGGGCGCCACTGTTGGCGACGACACCAATCGATCCACCGCGGTTGACGACTATTGTCTGTTCGGGATCATCGAGCGTGTAATGCCTTCCATCTCTCAAAATGAGGTCGATTGTGCCGTTGAGCTGCAAATCTTTTGGTCTGATGGTGTCGTCGTCGAGGAGATCCGACAATGAGCTCCGAGACGATTGGTCAGCAGCCTCGACCTCCTTCACAAGCGCGAAGATCAATCCGGTTAACGATAACATGCCGAGCTCAGCCGTGCGATTGCGGCACCGAGAGCTTGCGGTTGGTCGACCAATCGGAAGACGGTCGAACCCGATCACCTGTTCAGCAGAAGAATGAGCTTCTGGACTTATACTGCTGGTAGACTTGGCGAGGCTAGACTGGGTGTTTAGAGACGCGCTGCCGACAGGAGCGGAAGTAGCGAACTCGCCCTTGCTGAGATCTGCATGCTGATGCGTCCGCTCGCCCAGCATGGGTCCAGGGGATAGCTCGTTAAATGGGTCGGGGGGATGTCTCAAAACGCAGGCCCCGCAAAATGTTAATATTTAAACAAACTAATTTACAGGTTTATATAACAAACGAAGCAAGATACGAAATACCATTGGGGTTTGGTTAATCGAACCGCCAGGCCATCCTACTCTTCATATTCGTCGCGTTGGTCAAAAATGCATGTCATGGGCCGAATCGGGGCTCAAATCTGTGAATTTGCTAACAAAAGCAGCAGTTCTCAGCAAATGTGACAAATCCGGTTAAGCAGCTGACACGCTGAAGGTGATAATGATAGCCATCGCGCGCACTTTGATAGCTCCCATTTTCGACGAAAAATTATCAAAGATCTCAACCTGTTCTGGCTTTTCCCAGCAATTGCTCAACCCTTAAGGAGAGCGTAAGCGGGCTTTCGGATCATACCGCCTCACGTCGATGCCTACCGCGACTGGCCCCAACAAGAGGAGGATGGCTATGTTTGATCGTTCATGTGCGTTCGGCATGACTATGCTGACTTGGGCCCTGCTTGCGTTCGGACTACCGACACATTCAGCTGCGGGAACACTCCTCTCTCCCAGTCTGGCGGAGCGGTTCAGCAGATCCGGCGAACCATTCGGTCAGGAGGCTTATCGCCTTACAACGGGGGTATTCTTCGAGAACTGGCGCACGGTTCAGCAGAAACTCGAAGAAGAACAGGTGCAGTTGGCGCTTTGCGAGCGCGACCGAGTGCATTGCTCATCGCCACCGGCCCTACGTTTTCTAGCAATCGTGGAGGCAGGCAGAGCGAAGGACGGACGGGCCCGTCTTGGTGAAATCAACCGCGCTATCAATCTTGCAGTTCAGCCAGTGAGTGATCTCGCGCGGTATGGTTCGATAGACGTCTGGGCTTCGCCACTGGACACTTTTTCAGCCGGGAAAGGCGATTGCGAGGACTATGCGATTGCGAAATTTGTCGCGTTGCGTGAGGCTGGAATCTCGGCTGACGACCTGCGGATCGTGATCATGCGCCATCTCGGTCGCAATGAGGATCACGCCATTGCTGCAGTCCGGCTGGAGGGTCGCTGGTTGACCCTTGATAATCGCCACATGGCGATAGTGGAAGACCGAGACGTCACGGACTACCAGCCGTTATTCCTACTCGACCAGCACGGCATTATGCGTTATCGCGATGCGCCTCTGCTTCCTGTGGGGTGGTAAATCCTAGGCCGCGAGGATCACTGATTGAAGCAACGATCTCAGTCACTTACGTGAAGGCGGGCGCTAAGCACTCCCTAGCGCTTGCGCGAGGTAAAAGAAAACCAGTGCGGCATCTACCAATCTTAATTGACCGACGTTATTTATTTCAGATACTTGAGAGCTAATTATTGCACCAAAGCAATTTGAATCTTGCGAGTAGGATACCTTCTCGAGGAGGAGGATCATGTGGACGAATAAGAAATCCATCTTTGCGATCACGCTGGTTCTGTTCGCAGGCTCTTTGCCTCGGGCAACGCAAGCGCAAGGCGGTTCCGCTCAGCCAATCGTGCAAGAAGCGGCACCAGCAAGTCCGATTGGTAAAGTTGTTACCTCTTCAGGCTCGGTCACAGTCGAGCATGTAAATGCGGTGGCTGTTCAAGTCGCTCTCCCAAGTCAAGCGGTCCAAACACGAGCGGGCGATCTTGTTTATCAGGGCGATGTGGTGCGAACCGGGCCAGATGGACAAATCAGCATTAATTTCGCCGATGACACCTCGTTCAAGCTGTCGAGCAACGCCAAAATGACGCTTGACGAATTCGTTTATGACCCGAATGGCAAATCGAATTTGACGTTTTTCAATCTTAGCAGAGGCACCTTTACGTTTGTTGCCGGGAAGGTTGCGAAGACGGGAGACATGAGGATCGATACGCCGGTCGCAACGATGGGTATTCGAGGCACCACGCCACATGTCGAAGTAGCGGATGATGGGACTGTCCGGTTTTCCACTCTGCTGGAATTGGGTAAAAACAGGGTCGCCAATAAGCCGGCCGAGCAACAGCTTAAATTGGATCCAAAGCCGAATTTGAATATTTGCCGGGGTTGTTGAACAACCAGCACGTCAGGCAATGGTGTAGTCAAGATGGACTCTATCGAGCGCGCAGCTTCCGTTACTCGCGGCTTACTCTCCATTTTCGTCCTGCTGCTGGTGCTCGACAAACCAAGCGGAGCCCAGGAGACGGAGCGGAAGACCAACATTCTTGAAAGCCTCGCGTTGTGCAATGGTATCGATCGGAGCTCGCCAGAGATCCAGATTGATGGTTGCACAGCGATTATCAATTTGGGGCAACACTCGACGGCCGCGGCAATAGCTTATAACAACCGCGGCGACGCCTATGCCAAAAAAGGCGACTACGATCGAGCCATTATTGATTTTGATCAGTCGATCAAGCTCAATCCAACAAACGCCAAGCCATATAACAACCGTGGCGTGGCCTACTTCAAGAAAGGCGGATATATCCTCGCGATCGAAAGTTTGGACCAAGCCGTCAAACTCTTCCCACAATATACAAAGGCGTTCTTAAACCGCGCCGAAATTCACCAGAAGTATAGGCACCACGATCTCGCAGCCAAAGACTATGATGCAGCGATCCGGCTCGATCCCGCTTTGAACGTCGGGTGGAGCGGACGGTGTTGGGTACGGGTAGTCATCGGACAGTTGCAGGCTGCGATGGAGGACTGCAACAAGGCCCTTCAGTTGGAGCCTAGTGACGCTGCGGCGCTTGAGTGGCGCGCGTTGGCTCACTTCAAAATGGGGCAACTTGAAGCAGCTATTGATGATTACAGCTTCGCGTTAAAGCTCGACCCAACGCTTGCACGCGCATTCTACGGCCGGGCGCTGGCCAAGTTCAAGAAGGGCGACAGCGTCGGCGGCACCGCTGACATGACGGCTGCAAAAGACCTTCAAGCCGCAATTGCGGATGAATTCGATCAAGTCGGTTTGCAATAGTGCTTTCGGAACCTTTCGTCGAATTGCGACTTAGTCGCGCCCAGACGAACGTTCGTTTCGGGCTCAAACGCTCAGCATTGCTAGCCGCGCGCCAAGAAAGGCGCAGCCTGGCCTAGGCGCGGCCACCGATCCAGGGCCTCATTTAATCATAGCTGCGCAAATCCGATGGGCAGCATTAGCTCCTTGGGCTCCCCGGCATTTAGAAACGTTAGCAGCAACTCTGGCATTGGCAGATAGCTCGAAACGCCGATGGCTCTGTTGGAAATGGCGCGCCAAGCACGATCTCGGAATATTTGAATCGAGTTGCCATCTATTGTAAGCGCTGTTCAGCGGCCACCTTTTGGATGAAGGGTTGATCTGCGACTCTGCAGTTCGGTTTTGGACCGTTAGGCTTAGAATGAATACGGTGCATACTGCCATCACGGAGCCGGTAGGACGGCTTGAAGCCTTCACGTCGGCGGAAGTGGAGCGACGAGGACAAGGTGCGGATTGTCGCAGACATCGCGGCGAGCGGCGACCCCGCCTGTCCGGTGGACCGACGGCTGGGATTCGCAGCAGCTATTTCGTTGCGATGGATGGAACAATCGCGGACTGCCGCACAAATTGATCAGCTTGCTTTATCGCACTCGGATTGATAGGAGCATCTTCCGGCGTACGAGAAGGCGCTACTTCACCCGCGGCTCTTAGATCTTGGCGTTGCGACATCACCGAACCCCCGACATGCGTACGTAAAAACAGGCTCGAAAAGTTACGATCACATCTTCGACCCCGTTTCGTATTCATATTTTCGCCGGCTTGAAGATCCAGGGTGCAAGAACATCAAACTACTTCGAAGAAGAGTGACTAAATTGGCCCAAATCAATGCGACGCGAAAAGCCAGCTTCGGTTCACGATTGAGGCAGCTCAGGAAGGAGCGGTCTCTAACCGTTACGGAATTAGCCCAGCGGATCAACGTGACCCCCCCAGCTATATGGCAGTGGGAGCGTCGGGGCAGGATGCCGAGAACCAATACACGAATGGCCATTGCAAAGGCTCTGGGTGTGACTTCCGAGTTCTTGGAAGGCGGCAAACAACCCGCGCTTAATGCAATTCACGAGGAAATTGATACATCGCACAAAGAGATGAGCCTTGAAGAACTCATCCGCGCGATTGAAGCGAAAGGCTTTCGGGTTCAACTCGAATCACGGAAATAGCTTGCCACCTGCATTTCTAAGAGAGAGACCGTATGCCCCGCTGCAAGCCCCTATATCCAACCCCGAGCAGGCGGCGTCCGGTCGGTACGTTAAACAAAGACAAGCCTCATCTATCGACGCACGAGCCTCTTACGAGCTTTGCATTTGCTAAGCCACACTCAGGTTGATAGGACCGTCCGATACCCAGAAATAGAACTCAGCGATGCGCTCGCAGCAGCAGAACAGCTCCAAATCAAGGATAGCTGTGAGTGTATTAGCGCCGCGCTAGGATGCCGCCCGCGCCCATCTGGACGAGGGCGCTTTTCGCCGAATGAGCCGGCGCGGGAGCTACATTTCTATTGCCCGATAGGCCGCCTGGTACATCTCTAGCGAAGCGATCCGGCGGCAAACTTTGGTAAGGTGGACGCGCGCTCAAGAGCACATTCCCGAGCGAGGCAGACTTTCGCCAGGTTCGCGTGGAGAGCAATTAACGGCTAAGCAAAGGGCCTTGGTTCGCCTCTGGTGCCCTAGGAACATTGCTCCAGGTATGATCGGGCGTTACCTTCTTATCATGCAGCAGGAGTTCGCGCCGTCTCAAATAGTCCTAGCTCGGCGCAGCTGGGCAATCTTCATCCTCATCGTCTCGGTGTATGCCGTAGCCATTTTAGTCCCGCTCGCGCGGCACAATTTTGATGCCTCTATTTTCATCTTAGCCGGCGATAGGTTTGTTACCGCCGATTCCATACGGGTCATTCGCAACGCAGATGGCTATGACGGGCAGTATTACTATCGCCTCGCAATCGATCCTTTTTCTCGCAGCGAACGTGTCGCGGGTGTCAAATTCGACAACGGACCTTTTCGCATGCAGCGGATCATTTATCCATTGTTGGCATTTACATTGAGCGGCGGCCGACCTGAGGTAGTCCCCTTAGCCCTCATTACAGTCAATCTGCTCGGGCTTCTCTGCATTTGGGTATTTGCGATTCGGCTGAAGGGACCGGCTTGGGTGCCAATAGCAATTTTGCTATGGCCGGGCTTCATTACCAGTTTGACTCACGACACGACCGAAATTGCTTCAGCAGCGTTTCTGCTGATAGCACTCTATTTCCACATTTCCAAGCGAGCCGCTGCTTTTGCCGTTTTCGCGACGGTCGCAGTTCTCACGCGCGAGACGAACATCGTCGTCGTGTGCGGGCTTGCTGCGCTAGAATTCCTGCGCAGGGACTGGCATCGCATGGCCCTGACGGCTTCCCCGCTAATTCCATTCTTCGCGTGGCGCACTTTTCTGACATGGTATTGGGGCGTGTCGCCGACGAGCGGCACAGAAGGCAACATCACTTGGCCGTTTGCTGGTGCATTGCAGGCGCTGTTATCCGCATCTCCTTGGAACGTAGCAGGTGAATTGTTTGCTCTCGCCGTGCTGGCAGTCGGATTCTACGGCGCGGCCAAGACCTTCCTGCGCGCACCCTTATCTGAATGGGACTACTTCGCTGCCTGGACTCCCCTCGCCTTCGTCATGTCAATCCTAAGTGCGGGCGGCCCATGGATCGCAACGACCGCTTTTTTCCGTGCGTTCACAGAATGCTATGTTCTGACGTGCCTGTTGGCGGGGAGCCGGATTGCGTTCCGAACACGCCTATTGGCGGGCGTCGCGGCCCTCTGGTTCATGTCGTGGGGCATTGCAGTTGCACAACTGCGCTGATCTCACCTTTGCAGATGGACTCGATCGGCGGCATGGTGTCAGTCAGTTGCCGCGTCAGCTTTTTGGCTTTTGGCAGATCCACTTGCGACCATCGTAGCGCCGCAGAACCTTCTCCTCACCAGTCGACCAGTGATGGACGCCGCAACAGGAGATCGTCTATGACGTGCAAATCGTGAACCCCGGAGCCATCGTTTGTGCGACAGGAGCGTGTGATGGGTTTCAGTCCTTTATGACACGCCCCGTCCTCCCGTGAGAGGGTCGCCGAGAGCGACACGAAGAGTGCTAGGCGGCCGCCAGGTCGCACATTTCGTGTCCGCTGTGCTCCGAGCGGCATCCGTTCCGCGAAGACGCAATCCTCTCTCAGGAGCGCGTGTCGGTCTATTCGGGATGAAGTTAGCAAACCGGGCGAACTGCATCCGGCGAAGCTACAACTCGCAAGCAAACTCGACAGACGGTGCGATACTTTCCCGTGGAACCAATAACGAGTATTGGCGACGCCAGAACCGCGTCAACTTAACATTAACCACGCGGCGCCTAGCATCGTAGCCATTCAGTAAATTTGCGTGAGAGCGTGTCGTGTCTGTGTATCTGATGAGCTACGCCGTCGCTGCCGTCGTTCTGCTGTTCGAGGCGGGCTTGATCAAATAGATTAATGATCAAGTTTTTCTCTCTGCCTGGGATATCTCCCCCGGAGGCGCCGCCCGCGCACGCGTCGGAACCTGGCATCGTCGGTAGTGTTATTGCTGGGGGAGTTTCCGAGGTTCTCGATGAGTGACTACCGACAAATTGTGAGCGCCGCGCTGGTCGTGGCGGCGGCAGGTGCAGCCCTGATTGGCGGGCAGATGTGGCTCGATCAAAAGGCTAGCCAGGAGAGAGGTCGCGCAGCGATCGAGGTGGCCGCTTTGGTGCGCTGAGGAACGCGATTGCGCCCCGGGCTTTGCTTGCTCCGCGCGCGAGCTCCTTCGCGGCTGCGTCGGTGCTGTGTCATATTCATCGTGGTCCTCGGCACCCGGATAAAAAAAGATCTTTACCCTTTCGCGCCGCTCGGGAACGACCATCAAACCTGCAGGTCCGTCCCAACCGTTTAAAGCCTGGGTACGTGCTGCCGCCCAATCCAGGTCCAGATTCGTTCCTCGCAAGTGTGTCAGACGAGATGATTCTTTTCTCGAAACTATGCACGTCCTCGCCGGTTGCACCGTCATTAGTCATCGATTTGTTGAGAGCCGATGGGCAAAGTCGTTTCATATCAGATGCGTCGGCACGAATCTTTGCACCCCAACCTGCAGAGCGCACTGAAGGAATTTGAAGAACACAAGACACTCTTCGCAGCGCAAAAGCTGCGCGAGACCCTTTTCCCGGATTCGGAAGTCATCGGACATTATCAGGCGGCGCAAGGCCGTTGGGTCGCCGAGATCCGATACGATCATCTGATCCACGAAGCCGAAGGACCGACCCTTGCAGTCGCTATTGCGAATGTCGTAAGGGAGATCATCGAAGGGCTTGGCGAGCAAGCGCCGACTTAAAGGGGCTTCGAGCGCCGGCAGCGCATCAGAATTCTCGCTCATTGCCGGGTGCGTCCGGTTCTTCACCTTAGCGAGTACTTTGACCTCCGCCGCGGTAAGGGTATCCAGAGCGAGAGCTCGCCCAAGTGTTCACTCTCCATGGCGAGCAGATGCGACATCCACTCTTATCTCGTTGCACCACTCGGCGCCGGCCGAAACGTCCTCGCTAAGCGCCGTTCGAAAGGCAAACTCTTGCGCATGGCGGCGATATAGGGAGGTCGCGCTGACCTTGGAGTCAAGAACCGTCCGCGCTATGTGGGATCTGTAGCCCGAGAAAAGCGCGGGCCCCAAACGAGGCGCGCGCCTCATTCTTTGCGCAGCATTCCAATCGTCGCGAGAATTCCCCAGGTCAACACTAAGACCGCTGGTATTCCGACGACGCTCGCTTCAACGTGTTTGCCATCGGTAATTAGCCAAACAGGCACGGCGATCGTCAGCGCTGCGAGAACAGCAACGCCTGTCCAGTACTGAAGATATTTTGCCATCGATCATGTTGCACAGATCGGGATCGATAGCACCAACCCAAATAAAAGAACCCCGCCAGTCCAGCTGAGCGGGGTTCTTGACCGGCTCCTAACGTGACTTGGGGAATCGCGTGGGGTAGCGGTGTACAGTGAAGTTAATACTTTTTTAATCAGGTCCGCAAGCGGAATCGCTCCCGGCGCGGAACAAAAATGTCGGTCCTCAGTTTTCGTTCCTATGTCCGATGCAATTATTGGTTTTCCGGATTGTCCTGTATGCGGCCGCCGGATGAAGCTCGTTCGCTCGAAAAGTGAGGGCGCCGTGTTTAGATGCCCTCGCGACCAGAGCGCGATTTCGGTGTCCGAAGTTGTCCGGGGCGCACTCAGATCCGGCAAGCGCAAGGACGACCCTCAGTTTGGGCTCGCGGCTCACTGAGGGCGGTCGCAGGTAATCAGTTGGTCGACTTCAGCCGGGGGACGATAGCGTCTCCACCTGATGCAAGCTGGAGTCTGCGTTTTCTTAAGCAATCCCCGTGATGCGAGGCACGGGTACTTATCTTGGCAGACCTATGGGTGGCTGCCGCTTGTCATCCCCGGCAAGCCTGCTGAGCGCTCGCGCTCGAGCCTTGATTGGCGTCATGCCTCTTCGGAGGATCGCTGAGATTAGCGTCCACGACTTGCCGGCGGCGATCATATCGATGAGCTTTCTATCCTCCTCGGGCGTCCAAATGGAGTCTCTACGTTGGGCTGGCATGGGCTCAAGAGCATTCAAGAAGTGGACCAGCTACGCTAGGAAAGCAGCACGGCTGAGCAAATCGCATTGAACCTTCAGGAACGTCCCATGCACTAATAGTTGCCGGGATTTTGCATCACCCCTCCCGGGGCTGGAACAACGTCGCCCGCCTGTATTTCAAGCGGGCGACGTTGTTGTATGTAGTCTTTGCCGCGGTCTCATCCCGCTCAGCTCGGTGGGGTGGGTTCGAGCCTTGTAGGCACGCAGTTCTGCGATTTTCTCGACTAGGCGCTCCACCGCGCTCTGATCCTCATCCGGGACTTCAACCACCATGTCTTGCAAAATTGCGATCCGTAGATCCGCGACGTCGCAAAGCCCACACATGAGTGGCTGGCTTATTGGAGATAGTGAAAGTATTCGACCGCGCCGTAGAGGACGCCCGGCGCCGCGATGGCACAGCAAATGAGCAGATCGATCCACATGAACGCCGTCTCCCGTAAGCGAGGATGGCACCGTGATTCTGGTTAACAATCTCTCAATGCCGAGCGGCCCCATCCCGCGGGGGCTGAATTTTTAGCAAGTTGGTGGCAGATCGGGATGACATGCGGCCAGCAGGCAGCCTCCCGGATCGGTCCACACTGTCATCTCGCCCGCTGGTTATACCCGTCATAGGCGTCGGCCTGCAGAATGCCGGCATGTCGGGCACAGGAAGGATTGTGTCATCGACATGAAAGCGCTTGGCTGCCATGACATGGGCGTCCGGGAGGCGCCGCAGTGGATCCCGCGAGGCACAGACCGCCCCAATCTCTCTCGCGGCCCGCCACCGTAAGGAGCTCCCCACAATCATGCAGGTGACCTGCCACTCTGCAACCTCTGCCCCAGAGTCGGCTCAGTCCGGATTGATTATCTTCCTAGGGGGAAACGGAACTTCCCATGGCCTTTTGCCATTGGCATCTCTATCCCAAGGCCGCTTCGTCGCGTCGTTGCGCAAGGCATCAGCATCTTTCGCGCGCTCTGCCCGAATTTGACTAGCGTCGGGTTGAACGGCAGGCAATACAGCACCTTGGCCGTGGGCGAAACCTGCCGACATAATAGTCGAAGAGATCACAATGACAATTAAATACATCCACTCACAGTCGCTTCGGCGGATACGCCGCCTCTCAAACAATCTTGGGTCTCTTTTGACAGCTGAGGGGCGATGGTAAACCTACCGCTCCGTTCTCCCTGACATTCGCAGCCGCACATACTCTAAGTGTCCTGACTCAAGCGCCAGCCTAAATCATAGCGAAAAACGCCAGCAGCCGCCAGAGCTAGTCCTTGCCAGCCAACTTTCGTCGCGAGAAGCTTAATCGACGATGCCGGCCGGAGCACGTACTAAAAACTAGATGGCCGTTGGCCTGACGAAATCAACTATTTGCTGGGGTTTTCCTTAGCAGCGTCCATGCTACCATCATTCTCCACGCATTTTGTAAAAAACTCGCGCTGTTCTTGTCCGCCGCCCTTAGCGCTGCCTGCCGCTGGGTTTCCAGGCTGACGAGGCGGAAATTGCTTAGCAAGAAGCGTATTGCACTTCTTCGCTAGTTGGACCGTGATAGCAGGTGCCTGGGTCGATAACACAGTCATTGCGGCTAAAAGCGCTACGAGTACAATCGCCGTCGATTTCCGTTCACCGTACATGCTTTCAACTCCGTCCTGTCGGTGCGCCGTCCAGCATCAGTGATTGTCGCAGTGGATCTAGGTGTACGGTCCGTCCGTTCGCGCGGCGGCAGGTCCTGGGGGCTTCATGGAGAGTTTAGCTGGAATCGGCTTCCGCAATTCATTTCCTCAGGACCCACCCGGGATTCTCAAGGGCGCCGTCCCTATAGCCCCATCATCACGAACTGATGATCGTCGTCAACGTTTCTGAAGTCGCAGTACGCAGTAGGCCCATCCAGAGTGAAAGTATCCGGCCGCGGCGAAGAGCTGAACTGCAGCGCCGCCTTAACAGCGCTTGGCTTCACTCCGCGTCATCAGCGACTGGGCGACCTGCCAGATAGAGCTGAAACGGCGCCCCGCAAACCGTCAGCAGATCGCGTCAGTCAGGACGGTTGTATGCTGTATCGGGGCGACTTCCCCACCAGGTGAAGACACCGCCGCAAGGTCTGAGATGATTTCGCACCCGGATCGCATCCGTGACAGTCTGCTCGCCGCGTTCGCCGACGGCGGCGCGAGAGGGCAATGCGGGCGACCATCACTTGGCTTTGGTCAACGGCGGACTGAGGAGCAGGAAAACGGTACATGCAAAAATCGTCGGAGTGCCCTAGAAGGAGTGCGGCGAAAGTTGAAGGCCGACTGACGTTAGCCCAGGGACACAGCGGAGCACAAACATACTCGATCTTCGCTCAAGCTCAGAAAACCGGCGCGTCCGAGGGACTGACCTTGCCCTGCCGTACTGATTAAGCTTGAATGCCTTTTTTCGTGCCGCCGCGATGCTAGATGATCGGTTAGGACAGCCATGATTTTCGGGCTACGGGCGGCAGTCGATTACCAGAAGTTGGCCTGTGAACTCGCCAGAGAAGCAGGGACCGTCTGCGTCCGTCCAGCAAGGCTCTTTGCAGTTCAGATTGAGAGGTTGAAGGTCCGCACTAGCGCCGCGTCGTTGTTTGGCTGGCTCCCTTCTGCGCGAGCTAGCGGTGCAAAGGCCGAAAGGTCGCGGCCGAGTAGGCCTCGAGTGTGGAATCATTTCTAAGGGGCTCCACTGCTCTGCAATTGGGTAACAGCAGGATAGCTAGGATGAGGAGAGCTTTAGAATTACTTGAAGATCTCATTTGCACTGTCCGTCCGCCGCGCGGAAGCGTAATGGCGCTCACGGAACGGCAGCCTACAGATGACGATCCCACTAACTGGATAGCAGCGATCGGACATGTCCCCAAAGACAAGCTTGCAGCATTTCAGAATGCGGAAGCTGACCTTCGACGCAAGCACCCGCAGGCCGACTGGACTGGAGTTGTAGAACGCGACGCAAAGCGGCAAAGGGTTGCTCGATGGTTCTCCGAGGTTGACCGAACGGCGTGAGCTCGCACAACGCTGCATACCGGGCCGCAGGTTGTCGTTCGGGACCACCCCGTGGGCGCGCAATTATCGTTAGCCGAATCCTAGACCCATGTAAGGCTGAGCGCCGGGACCACTGTCGTGCTTCTGCCTCGACTGCTATAGAGGCACCACCGATTCCTCAACAGCGCAAGCAGCCTTCAGGGAGCTTGCTAGCCGGGACGGTATTCGGATTGCGTGGGGTGGACGCTCTGCAGCAGGAATGCTGCAGCAGCCAACGAAGATATAATTGAAAGGCTGGTGCACTCAGCACGATGTAGGGCGTTCGGAATGCTGGTCGAGCATTGAGGAAGGCGCCAGCCGACCTGGCGCCCTCCTCTTCTGTCGCTGGAGCTCTCGTCAGACCAGATCGATGACGATGTGGTTGGTCATCGTTCCAACAACCGACTTTTCGGTCAGCATGACGTCATAGTGGCCTGCTGCCGGCGGCGCCGAGTTCCCCAACCAGTACCCGAACATCATGTTTGCCGTATTTTCGGCGATGCTGTTGGGAGCAACCTGAGGATCGTCGCCGATCACCGGGTTTCCTGAAGTGTCGGTCCAGACTTGAACGCCATTGATAATGTGCAGATCAAGTTCCTTGTAGTGCGTCCCATTCGACGGATCAGTATCCAAAAATAATTTGATCTCATTGTTTTGGAGACCATTTACGCCAGAGACAGCT
This sequence comes from Bradyrhizobium sp. MOS002, assembly GCF_003020115.1. Lineage (GTDB taxonomy): Bacteria > Pseudomonadota > Alphaproteobacteria > Rhizobiales > Xanthobacteraceae > Bradyrhizobium. The sequence continues at coordinate 127,632 of NZ_PYFX01000014.1, read as the reverse complement.
GCGAAGTTGAGCGCGAGGTGGCCACGATTGGCGTTCGAGCCCTGCTCATTGAATGAGCCGTCCTGTGTGCCTGCCAAGCCTTGAAAGTGGACCGTTCCATCCACGCCGACACTGGTCTGTTCGAACATCGTATCTGAAGTGCGATAAGATGCCGAAAGCCATAGCTGCGTGCCAGTTACGCTATCCACAGCAGAAGAACCATGAAGCGCAGGAATCCCGCTGCCGGTGATCATGGTGCCGGGATGGGACTGGCTCTGTCCAAGCGAATCAAGTGGCGCGTCCGGGCTGAACGTGAACGGTGACACCCCGCTTCCGGCGAGGTGTCCGCCAGCAGGTTGCTGCCCGGCGGCAATTTGGTCGAGGTAGTTTTGCAGACCGTTGGCCGAGTTCGAGATGAATTCGGCGGACTCGGTGAATCCAACCAGAATGTGACCCCGGTCCAGTCCGGTAGCGAGCCAGCTGTCGACCTCGGCCTGCGTACCGACACGGTTTAGAACGTTGTGATATAGCTGTTCGACATACTGCGCATCCGACAGCGCGCCGTAAGTGTTCGTGAATTCCGCAGAGTGCACGAAAGCATTCGCCATCTCGTATATCGAGTGGTGGCCATCCCGCATTGTATCGACGTTGGCACCGAGACCGGCAACATCTGGCGTTCGATTAAACGCGCCCTGATACAATCGAATCACGGGATCAACGTAGAGCAAGGCTTCGGGAGAATGCTCGATGCCTGCGATGACCTCAGAGTTGGTCTCCAGGGCCGACCAGGCGGATAGTTCGGAGGCTGAAGCCCCACGGAAAAGAATGTGCTGATAGTCGCTAGCGATAAGAGAGGATGAAACCGTCACTGTGATACTCCGATGTTCACGAGCTCGTTCGGGGTGGCTCGCGTGATCGGACACGTCTCACTACTTGCGCGCGAGTGCAACAGCTTGGTGAACGCAAAGTTAACAGGTTGAGTTAATTGCGAAGGAGTGTGACCGAACCGGCACAACCGATGTTCCGAGATGCGACCAAAGTATATGCGAGTGGGTAGCTCGGGCGCAGGGTTTCGGGCAGAACTGCAGCCGCGAAAGATGCTATGAGCTGCACTGATGTCCGGAAGCGCGGAATCGTCTTGCTGGCGTGAACATTCCAGTTCTGGTGCAGCTGTTCAGGAACGATCCAACGTGAGTGCGCGGGTAGCACCCCACCCTTACAAGCAACCAAAATCCGCAGCCCTTCAGCCAAAACCTACTCGGCTTTGATCAGGTTGTCGCGCTATGTGGTCGCTACTTCCCGGATTGCCCTCCGCGAGCACCAAGGTCGAAACGGATGGCCTGAGAGAGCTTTCACCTGTGGGCCGCTTCGTCCTTTGGAACTCGCCGCCCTAAAATTGGCGCCTCCGCGAGATGTAAGTCAGCATCGCGTGCCTATTCGATTCGCTACGGGCGGGCTATCCTTTTTCACTGACATTTTCCTCGATTGCCTTTTTGAGTGCAGTAGATAGTGCGTGCTTCCGCCGGGAGCTTTATTCATGCAATCTGGATTTATAGCTGAAAGCCACGCTGTCTCGGGTGGCCCCGAGAAGGTCGACGGCAAAGTCGCCACGCCATTTAGCAATCACCAGTGCCGTATTGAAGCCTCAAAAGTGAGTTTTGAGAGGGCTTCAATCAACGTTGTTGTTTGGGCGAATGAGTGTCCTGTCAATCCTCTGACAGCACGTATACCCCCTCCGACAAACGACAATGAGGAAGCGTGCTGGGCTTCTTGTTCGTTCCCTGACGATTGGTTCGCGACATCTTAAAGCTGATCGTGTCCTGTGGCGTGGTGTAGCTGGCGGCGGGTCAACGTTCGCCGGCGAGAGCCGGGCTGGTCAGCTGGCGATCGCCGTGAGGCTGACGCTCGGATGCCGGTGACCACCGCAAAGCCGCCCGCCCGCTACCGCGCTATTGGGGGCACGCGCCGGGCGGCTTTGCTCTATCGAGCGACACCACCACCGGGACACCCTTGCAGCTGTACCATTAGCCCTCATTTAGCATGCCGGCAGTTTCCCTGGACCAGCAGCCGGGCTCGTAGTCACACACCCAGCTCAGCTGACGCGGATTCCTCCATCTTCATTCATTGGGAGCCCCCCAAGGCGCATCGAGGTTGCACTACGCGCTGCAGGCCCGAGCCACTAGATCATGTGGGTCGAGGGCGTGCGAGTTGCTTGAGAGCGGGGCTTCGTAGCGGGCGGCCGTTATTGCCGAGTGACCTCGTCGGCTTCGGGACCGGGTTGCTTTTCCGCCACAACCATCAAATGACAGCGGTGCTTCAACATAGCCGGTTGCGAGGCGTCAGCCGTAGACCCTCGTCCCGCTCATAGATTCCCGCTCAGGGATTGGCTTCACGCACGGCTCCGATGGCTGGCAGGTGCTTTGCGAAAATCCTAATTGGAATCGGAGCACGGTAGCCAGCATTGTCAAAGAGACAGGTCGCAATCCGTTCTATCAAATCGCGGTGGCCCTCAAAAACAGCATCCAAGTTCAGGCTGCCGCGCGTCAGCCAGCGCTTACCAAGCTCAGACAGAGCGGCGTTGCTGATTTCAAATAAAACAACCTCGTCTCCGTGCATCATCGTGAAACGGTAGACCATTCGGTCGCGGGGATAACCAATGACTTCTCCAGGCCTTAATGTCATGCGGGAACTCGCACTAAACCCTGCCCGGCAGACGCGGCTGCACCGGATGGGCGGGAAGTAGATGGGACCATTGACACGTTTCAAAACAAAGTTGGTAGAGAGTTTGCCTTTGCGCAACTAAAACCACGTTCATGCACTGATGAAGGCCGCGATCGGAGGCGCAGGCTTCGCTGGAGGCAATGATACCCCGCCGTCAGCTCACCGCCAGTCAGTGAAGCCATTTGGGCGCTGACGCTCGCGCAGTTCGTAACTTAATTAATGTGAATTGTTTGCTCGTAACAAGAAGCTCTCGACCGCATAGTCCACTGAGAGCGCGGCAGCGCATCGCACATATACGTCAGAAACGTCGTGAGAGCCACGCCGCTCTCGCAGAGCAGTTCTTCTTAATCCATATCATCGAGATCGACCAAATAAGCGATCATCAGAGCATCGGCTGCTTCTACCGAACGCTCAGCATCTCCGTACATCTCTACCTCTCTGACCGTAGCTCGGCGGACCTGCAGCTTCGCTCCCTCTTTATAAATCCACACACCGCCGGACGTAAGGCCGGCGAGATCATCCTTCAGCCACTGCTCGCGACAGAGTTCGCGCGCCTCCGCAAAGTTTTCGGCCCCGAACGCTATCACAGGCTTACCGTCGATCTCCATCGTAAAGATCGGCTTTTCATTATTACCTGACGCTTCGCTCATTTTTCCCACCGAATTTTGGCCGGCTCCAATCCGCAACAGAACGCCGCCGGTACGGCAGGCCTTTGGAGCCAAAAATTCTTGCCTTAGGTGCCGCGACGGGGATGCAATGTACAAAAGAAAGACAGATCGCTTGAGCAGAAACATTGGGGGAGCAGGCGCCGATCTCAAAGATGTAAGCAGATGCCCCCTCACCTTTCCGTATCTCAACCAACAGGACAGCTAGAGCTTCCCCCATTGAACAGATCCCGTCATACCGTCAGGAGTTCGTGCCAGTCGGTGTATCCGTGGAGTCAATCTCAGCCGCCCTCGTTTGCAACTCGGATGTGGGTCAAGCCAACGACAATAGCTGCGGCGGCCTCGATAATAGCTGCTTGTCACCGAGAAATGCCTCGGCCGCGGCGATCTCCGCCACGACACCTCGGATGTAAATTGCGGTGATGAATAATTCCATGCACAACTGCCGCGCTGAAGCATAGATTGAAGCGCAGCCAAGGCGAGAGCGCAAGCGTGAATGCAGTGCAAACGGAGGCGGCGCAGCAAGCAAGCTGCACCGGTGTTGCTTGGATTCGCACGTACACGGCACGCGCGAACGTTGCAGAGAGCTCGCACCGCCAACCGTAGCGGTCTCGGTTTTACATTGCTCCTGCGTTCTGGTGCCCTATCGTTGGGTGCACTGCGCAAGGTGTACGGCAGGTTGAGGTATCGGACGATTGCATGAGCCGGATGAAGCAATCCTTGATTGAGACCACACCTGCACGGTCACGGACGCCGAGATCGCAACTTTGCTATGTTGGAGAGAAGGCAAGTTGCCGCAGCGAGAGCCTCGCCAGTTTCAGCATTTGACGTTTGGCGCTGTTGATTGGTGGAACTTGCTTGAGCTATCATTCTTGAAAACGATTCTTTCCTGCATTTTGGAATAAATAATTGCCCATGCAAGCGCTCGACGATTTGGATTCTCAACATGCTGCCGCGGTTGCACAAGAGGCGCTGCAACTTCTGGCCGAGCTGAACATCCCCGTCATTCCCTCTAACTTCTCCGTTTGGTTCACCTACGTTCTTGGCCGTTCCGACGCATTGCGGAGAACCATAGACATTCTGCGGTCGAATAAACGCTCGTTCGACAAAACTGTGAACCGTGAGCTCTACGGCACGTTTCTGCGCTACAACAGCTTACTTCATGCTGGGCAGAGCATGCAGGAGGAGCTGGGATTCATATTGCGGAATGTTAAAGATAATCTGTCGGAAGCGATCCATGACAACGGCCTGCACGCCTCTGGCTTGAGTCAAATCGCGGCTACGCTCGAAGGCAAAAATTCCGAGCTAGCTTTGCAGCAGTTGAGCCACGAACTTGTGCTGGCGACAGAAAGAGCTTCTTCACTGGAAGCGAAACTCGCGGCAGCTTCGGACGAACTCGACCAACTTCGGGCCGCACTTGAACAGGCTGAAGTGAATTCGAAAACGGATGCTCTTACTGGGCTTGCGAATCGACGCGCTCTAGAATCGTTTCTTCGATCAGAGCAGATTCGGGCCATGGAGCGGGGAGCGGCACTGAGCGTTTTCCTCGTCGACATCGACCACTTCAAGTCCTTCAATGACAAGCACGGACATCAATTGGGAGATCAGGTCCTGCGGCTCGTAGCCCAATGCTTGCAAGACACAATTCGGGATACCGACTTTGCTGCACGATATGGAGGTGAAGAACTCCTTGGCGTGCTGCCAGGTGCCGCCATCTCGAGCTGCAAGGAGGTAGCCGAACGAGTTCGCAAGCGAATTGCAGACGCTCGGTTGACCAAACGTGCTACCGGAGAACATATCGGCCAGGTTACAGTTTCTATCGGCGCCACCGAGTTCATCCCTGGGGAGAGCTACGAAGCACTTTTTGAGCGATGCGACAACGCACTGTATCACGCAAAACAGGCTGGTCGGAATCAGACCGTGACCGGTTGAGCTTCCCTTGAAGGTGAATGTCGGCTCGCGAGAACCGTAAATCAGGCGAGCATTTCCAAGCGGAGCTAGTTTAGACCAACGCTGAATAGTGAGTGCCGCTTTTGAGCAGTTCGGGACGTGCTCTCGAATGGAAAGCCTGAAACCGGATTGAGTTTGACGCTCCGTCTTGATTGAGCTGCCATGGCAGGTTGTCCAACACGGTCGATACCGTACTCAGCTGGCGCGGCAGCATATTCCCTGTGGCGCGAGAAGACCTCCGCTCTTGAAACTCCGCCATCTTTTTGAACATACGCCCATTTCGGGGCGGTCCAAGGCCTCGGCTTGTCCGGAGCCGGGCACGCCAGCGCCTCGAAGGCACGCGATGATTAACGCGCTCCCCGCAGCGAACAGGAGGTGGAGCAAGTTACGCGGCTCCCATTCTCACACTTCATGCAAACGTCGACACATTGGTCGAGCGCTTTGGAGTTATACGGCGAATGAACGTTTACCGCGCACGACTTGATCGAGCCTGTTGTTGTCGGCTCTGAGTCACAGCTCGCCAAAACCAAGCCGAGCAATAGCGGCACAATAGCGCGCAAAATGCATCTCCAAATCGCACTTACTAGGATGTCTGGAAGAGCCAGAAAGAGCAACCTAGCCAAGTCGATGCTCCACAGAATTGCTGGCCATCGGCAGGTAAGAATGATTGGAAAGACCGGGGCCGGTGGAAGGTCGCCACCTTTCCAGCCTACATTGGTGACGGCCTCTAAAGGAGCAGCCCAGCCGGCTCCGGGCGAAGTTTCAATGGTTGGCGTAGGATATCGATGAAGATGCGGATCGGGCTGCAAGTCGGCGCCGACCCTCCGCTTGAGCCTGCCGTCCACCGGCTTCTTGCCAGGCGTTGAGCAAAAATGACGCGGCCGTAAGCGTCGGCTCGGCAGCACAAGCGATAAAGCCAAAGATTGCATCGACAACGAAGTAAATTGAGAACCGGCCATGTGTGGACGGCTCCTGCTCGGCAAAGGAGAATCATCCCTTGCGGCGTTAGGTTGTGCGATATCGGTCCAGTGACACATACAATCAAACTGGTTAATCCCCGCACTTGGCGCACGTTTTAAGTTGCGAGACCCGGAACGCAGTGTAAGATTTGCTGTACACAACGTCGCCTACCCCATCCGTGCCGTTTTCGGCCAGGTCAGAGCGTGCCCGACAGCGCCGGTCAGGACAACGCACTGGCATGGCTATTTACGCCAACCCCGTTCCGGGCTTGACGACTGCGGCTGCTCGTTCCAGCCTGCTCCGATTGACAGTGTGAGTAGGACCAAATGGCTAGAACTTTAGAGGATTTCCGCGATCAAACCCTTCGCGTGCTGAAGGAGATCTGCCCTGACGATCCCGCCTATATCAGGCGCTGGTTGAAAGCGTTCGACAAAAAGCACGGCATCAAAATCGCCCCAAGTCGGCCACGGCTTCGGCGAGCGCGAGTGCCTAGTTCTGACAATGCACGGACGTCGCCTTCCCCCCGGGCCCATGCGCTGACCCGACGAAGCGATTAGGAGCGCCGTCATGGTAAACAAGGAAATGCTCAGAGCGATGGCAGTCTCGCTGTGACACTATTTGGCGCCAACTCTTCAACCGTCCTGAACCGGCATGCCGAGTTTTAGGGTCTGAAGAGAGTCACCAAACGAGTTGAAAGGGATGAAGCAATGGCTGCGAATAAGATCGCTTGCAGCATCGCGAGCTTGTCCGAACCATCTTCAGTTGGTTGTCGTAACGTGCGCCCCGCCGCATGCTTGGGGCCACAAGCATTGCCATTCTGCCAAGACGCAACAATTGGAGTAAACTAATATCGACTCCATAGTTTGCTGCTGTCACGCACGGCAGATCAATCAATTTTTGCTGACTCCTCAAAGCTTGCAGCTTCGACCATTGATGACAAGAAACGAAAGTCGATAACGGTTTTCAGCATGGTCCGAGTGAGACGCCTTTTGGCTGAGAGCGTGGCATGAGTTGGCGTTCGTGGATAAATAATCCCGATGCTAACGTGCTACTCCGGGAGTTTCGCAAAGAGGGCATTGGTGTATTTTTTGCGTGGCTGCTGCTGTTCGGTCTCGTCCATCTGATCTATATAAAGCTCGGCTACGGTGTCTGAATGTCGATCCCGCGCAAACTCGATCGCTCCGCGCTTGAAACACTTCAGCCATTGGTAGAACGTCATGTCCTTACCATCGGCAGGAGCTTTGCGGGTGTAGCTCGTCAGCTAGATCGACTCGACGCCCTCGTGAGAGACCAAGGGAGCCGGGGGCAAAGCAAGGTGAGGAAGGCGGGGCATCACGAGCTTAGCTGTTTACAGGCGCAAATTTGTCGCGCTTCGTACCCGGTCTTTCTTTTTACGATAATGATGGAGTAGGCCTCATGGTCCAGAAACTCTGCATTTATCGTTGCACCAACACAAGCATGAACAATCGGGCAGCTGACACCGCCGTCGCCGCCATCAGCATCTTTCGATGCGCCGATCATTCGAGTCGCCGCACATTGGCTCGGTTTGCCGCCGGTCCTTCGAGAGCGCTGCGGCTATACGATTGAGCTGATGCAGCATCGGGGCTTGCGCCAGCCGTAGCAGATTGAATGCTAGATGCTCTTTTCGAAACATCGAGAACAGTGTGACTCCTGCCGAATTCGTTGCCAGAGCATAATCCACGACAAAAGCAGCAGCCATCTCGCTGAGGTTGCCCTGATATCCCATTTCGCGCAAGCCGTTCAGCATTTCTTTGTCCGATTTGATCCTTGAGGCCAGCGGATCGATGCTTGAAAATGATCCATACGTGATAAATGTCCTACGCGGCGCAATGTCTGCTGATATCCGTAGATTCTGCTCGAACGGATTATTGGCGATCTGTATCAGACGATATGGCAAGGATTCGCGAAGGCCATCAATTACACCCTTGCTTTCTCCTGCAATCGAAATCGCCCGAGCTTTTCCGTCCTGAACGACGCGCTCGACTGCTCGAAGGATGTCTTCGCGCATGACCTCTTCGCGGGTCGGACGATGGAGAGCAAGCACATCCACATAGTTCGTGCGAAGACGTCTCAAGCTGTCGTCGATGCTTGTCCTGATGAGCTCGGCAGATAGCGGGACTTTGAAGGGCTTTGACTTCATCGCCGAGAGGCGCGGTTGAATTGCGGGGAACACTGCAAGAGAGGCGCGGGCTATAGGCTTCAGGAATCGCATGGCGGCGGATATTTCAGGTGGGCGCATCCCGACCTTTGTGCAGATAAAGACGCTGCCCCGCTTCATGGATGCGAATTGGCCCAAAATCGACTCCGCCATCCCGTCGCCATACGAAGGCGCAACATCGTACCAGGTAATTCCGGCTTCGTATGCACGCTCGAGCCCCTCGATCCCCCCGCGAGCTCCAATGCGCCCTCCCAGCGACGCGCAGCCGAAACCGATGCTCGATACATTCGCGCCCAGACAATCAACACGAACCATCTTCATCCGAAACACCCCTGACTACGCCGTCCGCGCTCAAGTCAATGACGTGAATGGCCGGACAGCGCGTACTGATAGCCGATGGGCACGTCCGGAAAGCCGGACGGCGAAGCAACTCTGCAGGTTTGATTGGCTTCATCTTCATGCAAATGAATGATGACCGGCTTCGCGCACATCATATACGCCAGCCGCTGGAACTTGAGTTAGCGACTAGGATGAAGGGAGTAATCCGTTCGAGCGGCTGTCAGCAGCTCGATTCCTCCATCATTATCCAGGCGCTCACTAGGGCACCGCGTTGGGGAGCTAATTTAATGCCCTGGATGGCGCCTCATTCACCGCGCGAACTACATGTAAGGTCGGCAACGAATGTCATCGCGCTCAGAAGAAGTTACCGCCGACGTTCTGGTGACTGGAGCAGCCGGCTTCATTGGTTTTCATGTCAGCCGGCTGCTGCTTGATGAGGGGCGGCGCGTCGTCGGATTGGACAACCTCAACGGCTACTACGATCCCGCACTGAAGCGTGCACGCCTTGACATTCTGCGCCGCCATCCGCGTTTTTCTTTCGCGCTGGTTGATCTTAAACATCGGTCGACGATGGCCGAGCTGTTCAGAAAGTATCGCTTCACGCGAGTAATCCATTTGGCCGCTCAAGCCGGGGTCCGGCATTCAATCGATCAACCGCACGACTATGTCGACGCCAATCTGGAGGGATTCCTTAATGTTTTGGAAGGGTGCAGACAGAACGCCTGCGGACATTTGATCTACGCTTCTTCATCGTCCGTGTATGGAGCCAATGCCGAGTTGCCTTTTTCGACCCGACATACGGCTGACCACCCCATCAGTCTCTATGCGGCGACCAAGAAAGCGAATGAGTTGATGGCTTACTCCTACAGTCACCTCTATCGAATCCCGGTGAACGGCTTACGGTTCTTTACGATCTATGGGCCGTGGGGCCGCCCCGACATGGCGATATTCCTGTTTGCCGACGCGATCGTCAAAGGCCGGTCGATCAAACTTTTCAACCATGGTAAGATGCGGCGCGATTTCACCTATATTGACGACGTCACTCGCGTCGTCTCGCGGCTGATCGAACGCGCTCCGGCGGACAACGCCGATGCGGCGGGCGCACCAGCCAAGCTTTACAATGTCGGCAACCACCGGCCGGAAGCGCTGACGCACGTCCTCGACTTGATCGAGAAGGAGCTGGGACGGACCACAGCGAAGGAGATGCTGCCAATGCAGCTAGGGGATGTTTCAGAGACGTTTGCTGACGTTAGTGATCTCATCCGTGATACCGGTTTTTCGCCTTCGACCCCAATCGAAACCGGTATCTGCAATTTTATCCGCTGGTATCGCCGCTACTACGGAATATGAGCGTTTTCGATGTTCTCACCAGCAGTCAAATGGTCCGCGTCTTTGGCAAGCTATCTGTCATTCTGAATTCGTGATCATAGAGATCAAGGTTGGGGTACCCATCGTGATCATTGAGCTCACCTAAAATAGCGGCTTGATATGCGTCCCATGTGGTGCGAAGTCTCGACCTAGAGGGAAGTCGCTGCAGTCATCGGAATGCCAGCGTTGTCCGGAGACATCTATGCCGCGGTATTTCTTTCATATCCACGACGGCCACTCAGTGCTCGGTGACGGGCACTCAGTACTCGATGATGTCGGACTAGATCTCCGCGATATTTCCGCGGCACGGTCTGCAGCCATGGAGCTCGGCGGCGAGATCCTCAAGCATCACGCGATGGACCCACTCCTGCAGCACATTTCATGGCAGGTTGAAGTCAGCGATAACCCTGAGCTTGGCGGCCGCTCGCTCTTCGTTCTTCAGTTCTCCGTCCAAGAATAGGCGAGCGAAAACCTGCGAAAAGTATGATGCACCTACCTTGCGCTACACATACCGTAAACCGGCCTGGTGAAGCTTAGTGCTCCTCCTCCACGGGGTCCGTTACAGCATATGGCGGTTTGTCCTGCGCTGTATTGGCGCGCTCATCCTCCGAGATAGCAAGGGCAGCAAGCTCGGTGCGATTGTTGATTTCAAGCTTCTGGAAAATGCGGTGCAGGTGCACCTTGGTGGTACCGTCGGCAATGTTAAGCCGGCGGCCAATTTCCTTGTTCGGCAGGCCTTGAGACACCAGAAACATGATCTGCCGCTCGCGTTCAGTGAGCATCGTGAGCGCACCTTCCGCATTTAGGCTCTGCTCGCGAGGCACGGCCTGATCGGCGGGCGCTAACGAAGCAACGGTTAGACCTTTCGCTACGTCTCGCAAGCCTTGCACCACGGCTTGGCTAGTCATCTCTTTTAGGAGGACACTGTACCCCGCGGGGGCGACCGCCGAGACTAGATCGTAATCCTCGCTAGTAGCAAAGATCACAAAACGCGTTGATCGGCTGTTCGATGGATCGGGCGGATGGTTGATCAGTGCGGTCAGCTCCGGCATTGCGGAATCAATGATCGCGATGTCGGGTGAAAGCGTTGAAATTGCATCTATACAGCTCGCAGCATCAACGCAGGACGCAACGATCTCGAACTCGGATTCTGAACCGAGGACACGCGCGAGACCTTCCAACATCACAGGATGTCTGTCTGCAATTACTACGGTCGCACGATGCATCGGGCGCTCCTAACTTGCCCAAAGTTCGGCGATTGAAGCTGCAGGTCGCCGCCCGCCACTTCAAAGCTAATTGGCCCTAGTAAACTAAGTTCCAGCAGTTCCCGATGTTCTACCGAAGTAGGCTGCAAGCAACCGGGCGAATTGGCCCGTCACGGCAATATACCTTAGGTAGAGAGGCCGTGCAATCCGGTGGTCCGGGTTTGTATCGCACTGCAGCAAGCCTTTAGCGAGGCTTCCCGCTCGCCCGACGCAAAATTCGGATGTTCGGTCGACGGGAGGGATTCGTCGCTCGAATTGATCTCCGGCGATTGTCACCGACAGCTTGGAATTCCGTCAGAGTATATCCAAAGATATATAGGCAAGACCTAAAAATCGATTCTAACCTTCAGCAAACATTAAATGACCGACGTTTCGGGTTCTGCAATAGGAACCTGGCCGTATGGCCCCTGTTTCTGTGCAGCGTTTTTCATTCAAGGGTTCATTGCGTTGTTGCGGAGGGTGAAATGAGGAGGCGTCAATCCTGCAAGGTTATTTTGCTCGGACGAAATATTTTGCTGCGAGAGGGAATTTCACAAATACTGCATGCGGCAGACTTTCAGGTCGCGGTATCGGCCGCAACCACTGATGAATTAGCAGGCGCTTTCCAGGCGCATCACAAGCTCCTGTTTGTCGTTATCCAGAGCACCGGGGATTTTGATGCGCTGAAGCAGGTAGGATTTGTAAGAGAGCACTATCCGGACGCGCGCGTCGCGATTGTGTCAGACCATTACCGGCCGGATGAGTTGATCTCGGCCTACAAAGCCGGCGCCAGCGGTTATTTTGTCGACGTCAGTTCATGCGACGCTTTCATCAAGTCGATCGAGCTCGTGGCGATGGGTGAGACGGTATTTCCGCCGGCATTTCTGTCGTTCGTGCTTGAAGGCGGTTTCGATCGCGAGCCTCAGCTTCAGCCAGCGATCGAAGAGGGGGCAAATCTCCTCGTTGCCGCCGAAGAACGGGTAGCGCCTCACCTGTCGCCGCGAGAGCAGGCGATTCTGTCCTATCTGATCGAAGGAAATTCCAACAAGTGCATTGCGCGAAAGATCGATATTGCGGAGGCGACCGTGAAGGTCCACGTCAAAGCGATCCTGCGCAAAATACGGGTCCAGAACAGGACGCAGGCCGCAATTTGGGGAATGAACAACGGATCACTGGTGCGGGTTTCGAACGGTCACGCACTACCGTTGTCAAGCGATCGGGAACCTGCGCTCAGCCTTGTATCAAGCGACCGCGGACGTCACGAAATCGGCGCCGTGGAGCCGGACTGATCCGGCCGATCGGCCTGGCGCCCGTCAAGCCGTCAACAGATGCTGGGCGGCGCCCATACGCGCCGCCCAAGTGACCGCGCCGGGCTGATCTTCTCGATCGAGCGGATCAGAACCTGCCCTGGATCGGCAACATTTCGCGGAGCGTCTCCTGCATTCAAAGGATGCGCGCTGCGACCACGCAGATAGAAAGCATCGCCGACCGCTATTCTTCGTCGCCGCAGGAGCCTCGTGACCGGCATCGCTTGCCGGTCCGATAGCCCTACTTGCCATGGAGCATGATACGAATGTCTCCGTCTTTCTACACGCGAATTGGCCTGGCGGGCGCCCTGGTGGTCGTGCTTGCGTTCGCAGGCATCGCCCCCGCACAGAAGCCTCCAAAGACCAAGCTCTCGAATCCCAGCAGCATGAACTTGCCCGACTATCTCGTCCCGGTCACCGACCCGGACATCGGCGCCACGATCGTCCGGATAACGACCCCGGGGCCCTTGGGCGCGGGCCTGGCCTGTCAACGAACCTATTGCACTCACCGTTATTCGAGCGCGCAAGCCTGGAATGCCGACCAGACTTTGCTTCTGATCGCCAACGGCTGCAACGGGCTCTGCTTTCTGGATGGACAAACATACGTTCCATTGTTCCGTCGGCAGCGCGAAGACGAGTGCGAATGGCATCCGCGCGATCCCACGCGCATGATATGCGTGATCGGGCGCAAGATCTCGCTCTGGACGCCGCGAACAAACGCCGAAGAGATCATGCTGATGGCCAACGGCTATCACGGCCTTCAGTTCGGACCGGGCAAAGGTAATCCCTCTCAAGACGGCCGGCGCGTCGCCGTGCGCGGCACGCGCGCTGACGGCGTCGTCGTCGCATTCGCGTTTGACCTCGTCAGCCGACAGAAGTTTCCGGATATCGAAGTGGGAAAACTGCCCGGGCGAGACGGCGTTTGCGAGATATCGGCACTGGGCAACTACATCAGATGCAGCCGATGGGTCGACGGAAAGGATGAGGCATTCATCTTTACCGTTTCAGGCGATCTGGTGCAAAGTTGGACCGAAAATCATCGTCCGAGTCATGGCGACATGGCCGTGGACGCTGACGGACGCGAGGTATACGTGGGAATCAGCAAATCTGATCCCGACATATACCAGGTGATCAAGCGCCGGCTGGACGACGGCGTGGTTACGGCCCTTGCTCCGCGTGGAGAGGCGTCGCATGCGTCCACCCGCGCGATCCAGTGGCCTGGCTGGGTAATCCTAAGCTATGGCGGCGATCCGGCCGAGATCGCCCAGCTACCAACTTTTGCGCCCTTCGCTCGGGAAGTCATTGCCCTGCGAATTGACGGCAGTGGCGAATTCCGACGCATTGCGTACACACGGAACGTCCCGCACGACTACTGGAGCGAGACTCACGGCTCCCCGTCGCCGGACGGTTCCCAAGTGATCTGGTCGAGCAATTGGGGCGTAGCGGGCGGCCCCGTGTTCGACTTCGTAACACGCCTCGATGCCTCCGATCGGACCAGCGCCTTGGCCCGATAATGTAGGCGGCGGCCCCGTCAGGCGTGACCAACGCGCGCCAATGAGCCCGCTGCCGATGTACGCGCTCGTGCCCGGATCGCTTTGTTGGCCGCCTTGAGCACCGAAGGTCGCAGGATCTGGAGCGCGTCCCGGATCGTCGCCCCCCAGGACTGGTGGCGAAATCTTCCGCGCAATCTTGCAACCCGCAATGCACGCACGACCGCTTCGGGATCCGGAAGCCCTTGCTTGTCTTCAACCAGGCTCCAGGTCAATTTCTTGAGATCAAGGGTCTCCTCATCGATATGAGAGTACGATTTGGAAGCGGTGATGTTCGCGTGGTCCGTCATATCGTAGAAGATTAGTCCGTCGTCGATCGTCACCAAGTCGCCATGACAGGCGAGGTCGACGAAGAACAGCTGGTCCACTCCCCAACTGATCGACTTGTAGTTGCGCATCAGACAACCCGCCTGAACGACTCCGCTGTTGATCAGCAGGGTCGACGGCACAATCCCAAGCAGCCGGGTCTTACCGACCAAGTAGAGGTCAATCAGGCACTGCTGGCTTGAATACCGCGTGACCTGCCCTCCCCGGCGGTATTTTATGCCTTCATCCCGAACGAGATTAGATGTGGAAGACATGAACGCAGCGCTGGGGTACGTCCTCGCCAACTCCGCAAAAGTAGCGAGCGACCCCGGCACGAGCCAGTCGTCGTCATGCAACACTTTAATCCAATGGCCCCGACATGCGAGCATCGCGCTGTTCGTATTCTCAACCTGGCCCCGTCCTCGGTGGTTCTGGACAATTCGAATACGGGAATCGCTCCGAGCATATTCAGACAGAATGCCCCAACTGACGCCCTTTGGACCTTCGTCGTCGCTGATGACCGTTTCCCAGTCCACGTAGTTCTGTTGCAGCACGCTTTCGATCGCACGGCGTATCGTATCTGGTCGACGGAAGGTTGGTATGGCCACCGAAATCATGGGGCGGGCGTCCTGATCTCGAATGCCCTCCGACCCATCGAGCTGCAACAGGTTCATCGCTTTTCCCTTAACCTCGGTTCATGTCATTCAGGCAGTCGACCCTGATGAACACGCGACTCCAGCCCGCAAAAAACCAGCCTCGTCACGCTACACCGCGCCTTCTTCATAAGCAGGGAACGTCAAGACCGACCGAATTAAACACGACGAACGCTAGGTGGCGACACGGGACTGGTCATCCTTCATTCGCATGACGATGATTGTCCTCAGACGCGAGGTCTGGAAGCGGTCAGCTCGGTTGGCAGCATGACGGCGGACCGCGAGATCCATACCATCATGCAAATGAAGGATGGCGGGGCGCTCCGGTCGGCCTACGCTCTGCCGAACACCTAGCTGCTAGGAAATGGGTGGCCCCTTGCAAAAATGGCATCAACTACTCGATCGAATTCAAGAGGAGCCCGACAAGGCTCGGTTCCTGCTATCGCGCGCACTGTGGGTGAGCGGGTTGTGCCGCTTTATCACCTTCGGCTTTCCTGCCGGATACAGAATGCGTTTCTATCCGAGCTCAATGTCCGCAGGACTCTGGCGCAAACGGGATCTTCGCGCCGAAGACGCCGGCTTCATCGGATCTTACCTCCAGTCCGGAGAAACCTTCGTCGATGTCGGCGCGAATGTAGGACAGCTGAGCCTCGCCGCCGCCGTGCGCGTTGGCCGGTCCGGGCGAGTTATCGCTATCGAAGCGCATCCGCGCATCCGCAAATACCTGCTTGGCAACATTCGCCTGAATGGATTGAGCGTCGAGGTCCACAACACAGCGATTGGCAGCACCGAAGGCGAGCTCGTCTTCACCGACTTTCGGAGCGATGACATGAACTTCGCATGCGCTACTCCTCCGGCCGGCATCGCGGCGCTACGAGTTCCAGTACGAACGCTCGATTCGATCATCCGGAATCGGGCCGTCGATCTTCTGAAGGTCGACGTCGAAGGATTCGAGGTCGATCTTCTCAAGGGCGCCGATCAGACCATTTCCAATTGCCGATGCCTGTACATAGAGGATTCGGAGCGCAACCTTCGGCGGGCCGGCACCTCACGTGCGGAGCTATATGACCGACTGATCGATCACGGGTTTGCGCTGTTCCATCTGAGAGCGGGACGGCTCGAGCCGGCTTCTCCTGACATACCGGGACCGGACGACGATAACTTGATCGCCGTCAGACCATCCGATTTGTCGGAGCTGCTCGTGCGGACCGGCCTTCAGCTTTCACAGTTCGCGTCCCCTTCGCCTGTAGATCGGCGTCTCCCATCGGCGCGGCTTGCGTGAGCATCCATCATTCCGCCCACAAGGCACGCGCATTACAGCCGGGTTCCCGTCCAACGATCGGGCTCCATGCGTCGTCTGTTCCGCGGGCACCACATTTCATGCAAGCCCTCTGCAAGAGCGCGACACTTCAGTGACATCATGCGAACGAATGATGGCGCACCCGCCTCTCCATCCTACGATCGACGCACCGTCGCTACGAGCATCTTGCCGTTTTTGAAATGAATTCTGGACCGAGGAAGTTCTTCATGGCCGCGAAACCGGCGACCGGTCCGACGGGGACAGGAGCTCTTGTTCGTGCAGCAGCGGGCGTCTCTGCCCTCGCACTCACCGGCCAGCTCATGCTCGTGGCGGCCATTCCCATCCTCACCCGGCTCTACTCGCCGGAGGATTTCGGAATCTTCACGATCTATCTCTCAATCGTAAACATCGTCGGCGCGATAGCCGGACTTCGCTTCAGCACGTCCCTGTATGTGGTCGAGGACAGAGCTCACGCGCTGGTCGCGCTCAAGCTCACGCTCGTGGCGGTCTGCTTTACGACGTCTGTTGTGCTTACCGTAGGATACCTACTGTCGGACGTAGTGCCAGCACGACTGCAACATCTTACCTACCTCGTACCCATCGGGATGGCTGCCGTCGGCGTTGCCGACGCAATGAACTGCTGGTGTTTGCGCTTCAATCATATGCGTGACTTCGGCATGGGCCGCCTGATCCTGCCGGCGTCGATGGCAGTGCTCCAGGTGAGCTTCGGCCTCGCGCACCTCGGGGACGACGCGATGATCCAAGCTCACATCCTGAGCCAGGCTGTGTTGATCGCATTTCTCTGCGTCCGGCTCCTAAAATGGGAGGACATCCGCCGCATCGCGCAAGCCCCGTGGGGTTCGGTCGCGGAGACGGTGCGGCGAGAGTACAAGTTTCCGCTGTTCGAGCTGCCTTCGGCCCTTGCGGGATTCGCGATCATCAATCTCCCCGCAATCTTCATAGGCTCGCTATTCGGTACCGCATTCGCCGGGCATTTTGGCGTCGCCGCCCGTCTCGTGACCGGTCCGGTCACTTTGATCGCCTTGCCGCTCAGCAATGTCTTCGTCGCCGAGGCCAGCAAAGACTTCGATCGTCCTCATCTGCTCGGCACCGCATGCGGCCTGTTGGTCGTTGCGGCGGGCCTGATGGTTCTGCCGGTGCTCGGGCTTGGATTTGTCTCCCCCTATCTCGTCGTTCCGCTGCTCGGAGAATCCTGGATACCGACGGGTCAGATCATGGGCGCCCTAGCACTCATGTGCGCCGCGCAGGCCTTGGCGACACCCATTCAAGAGGTTCCAACTCTTTGCCGTCGTCAGGAACTGCGTCTGCTACTTGATTTGGTGCGGGCCGTGTTTGTATTTGGCCCGCTTTTCATCGGTGCTCACGTCGGCCTCGCCCCGTTGCAGGTGATCTACATGATGGCCGCCGGAGGAGCTACCGGCTACGCCCTGGGGATTATCGTGGCGCTATTTCTCTTGAATGGGCCTGGCGGCGCGCAAACGTCGGTACCGATCAATGGTCCGGTGTGACCCAGCGGTCGAAAGAGTACGCCCCGAACTTCGCGTCCGCTCGAGGAGGCGTCGCATGAGCGGCAGTTGCACTGGTGACGAAAATAACCGATTTCCCGGGCGCGACCATATGCTTCATGCAAATGAACGATGAGAGGATTTCCAACGTCTTCATACTCTACTCCGGAGCTCCGTCGGTCGATTGCATGCCAATGAAACTACGGCCACTAAATAATAAAGGCGAGGATTCGGCTTCTCCGCCCTCGTGCATTGTGGCGTCGACGCCGCCTGTGCTTTTCCTACTGCCCGGCTCGCTTGGTTATGGAGCCAGCCTCGCCGCCCTGACTGCCTCAATGCAAGAAATTGCACACGTCGTTCCGATCCGCTACCCGGATCTCGGCAAGATATTGCAGGGGCGGGACAGCGTTTGCGATATGGCTGCTGCTGCCGTGGAACAGATCAATCGCATCCAGCCGCGGGGCCACATCAGACTTCTCGGTCATTCCCTCGGTGGGGCGGTCGCGTTCGAGGTCGCGACGCAAATGTTTGCCGCCGGCCGCTCGGTGAAGTTCTTCGGAATTCTCGACACCAGCCTCATGGGCGAGCGCAGTTCCGCATGGGAGACGTTCACCCGCACGATCCATCGACTGCGCAACAACCGGGTCACCGCGCCTCGGATGGTCTGCCGGGCCTTCGCCAAGGCAACCGTCGCGATCGGCCATGAAGCTAACCTGGCCCGGATGCTCGATCGCCGCGCGAAGGGGCAATTCGATCTCACGTCTTTCAGGCTCAAGCAGGAATTGCAGGAAGTCTTGCGCGCGAAGGCCTACTTCCGCTGGCTGTCGGAGCCGAAATCGATGCTGCCGTTCTCCGCCGTTCTGTTCCGATGCCAACGAAAGAAGATGCCGCAAACGCTGGGATGGGATCGCGCGTTTACTCAGATCGACGTCGTCCCAAGCGCGGGCACTCACACCGATCTGGTCATGCCGCCTTACCTCGCGATGAACTTGCACTTCCTCCAGAAGGCGCTGTCGCAAACCTACTCACCGGCCGAGTTTCCCCAGAGAGAGGCGGATTATTCAAGTGAACTTGCAAGCAGCCCACAGCCAAACCAAACCCGCGTTCGGTAAAGACGCGCTCGTCCTGGATGCGCCATTGGAGGTCGAGCGCATCGTCGCGTTCTTGCGTGATCGTGTCCTTGGCGTGCTTGGCCGACGCGGAGCCATCGTCGGACTTTCCGGCGGCATCGACAGCTCCGTGGTCGCAGCTCTGTGTGCGCGCGCATTTGGAAATACGAAGGTCCTTGGTCTGCTGATGCCCGAGCGCGATTCGTCGCCCGATTCGCTGAGGCTCGGCCGCACCGTTGCCACGCAACTGCGCCTCACGACGGTCGTCGAAGACATCGCACCGGCGCTCGAAGCATTGGGCGCATACCGCCGACAGCGAGAGGCGATCCAAGCCGTCGTACCCGAGTACGGAACCGGCTGGAAATGTAAGCTGGTACTCGGCTCGGGTTCGGAGAGCGCCGGCATCAACATCACTCGTCTGATCGTACAAGACCCCGACGGCGAAACCTCCACCGTGCGCCTTCGACCCGAGGTCTACCTCCAGATCGTTGCTGCAAGCAACTACAAGCAACGGGTCCGGAAGATGACTGAGTACTATCACGCGGACTGTCTGAAATATGCCGTGATAGGTACGCCAAACCGGCTTGAGCACGATCAAGGCTTCTTCGTGAAGCAGGGTGACGGAGATGCGGACGTCATGCCGATTGCGCATCTCTACAAGAGCCAGGTCTACCAACTGGCTGAATACCTTGGCATCGACGACGAGATCAGGCGACGGCCGCCCACGTCCGACACATTCTCGCTGCCGCAGAGCCAGGAGGAGTTCTACTTCGCTGCCCCGTATCAATTGACCGATGTCTGCATGTACGCGGTCAACCACGGTATTTCCGCCGACAACGTGGCCGAGTCCGTAGGCCTGGCCGCAGCGCAGGTGCAGAAGGTCTTCAAGGACATCACTTCCAAGCGCCGGGCGACGCGCTATCTTCACAGCCGCCCCCTGCTTGTTGACGCGGTAGTTGAGGACTAGACGGCATGTGCGGCATCGCCGGAATCGTGGCGCTGAGTGCGAACGCTCCGACTCCATCGCGGAGAGCGCTTCTGCGGATGGTTGGGGCACTCGCACATCGCGGGCCGGATGAGCGAGGCCTCTACCGGGACCAACGCGCGGGCCTGGCGCACGCCCGGCTCTCGATCATCGACATAGCGGGCGGACAACAGCCTCTCGCCGATCCCAGCGCGCCCGCCTGGATCGTGTTCAATGGCGAGATCTTCAACTATGTCGAGTTGCGCGAGCAGCTGATCTCGCTAGGCCATCGCTTCCGCACCCGCAGCGACACGGAGGTCGTGATTCAAGCCTATCGCGCCTGGGGCGCGGCGGCATTCGACCGGATGAAGGGGCAATGGGCTTTTGCCATCTGGGACGCCTCCGCCAGTTGCCTCGTCTTGTCCCGTGACCGGAGCGGTATCTGTCCGCTGTATATCTGCAACCATCAAGGCCAACTCTATTTCGCGAGTGAGATCAAGGCCATCTTCGCGGCAAATCCGGCAATCCCTCGAGCGCTCGATCCAGCAGGGATCGACCAGACCTTCACCTTCTGGAGCAGCGTGCCGCCGCAAACCGTGTTTCAGGGGATCACGGAAATTGAACCGGGACACGTCCGCACTTACGTGCGCGGCGCGGTCCGGGACCGCGCATTCTGGACTCCGTGCTTTGCGAGCCGGTCCGACGAGCATCGCATTTCATCCGCCAGTTGCAATGATGATGTGATCGATGCCGTGCGTAGCGCATTGGAGGCGGCTACGGCGCTCCGAATGGTCCGGTCCGACGTCCCTGTGGGAGGCTACCTCTCCGGTGGTCTCGACAGCTCGCTTGTTGCGGCATTGGGAAGCCGGTTTGCAGGCAAGCGCTTCCAGACTTTTTCCGTGCGCTTTGCCGACGCTGAGTATGACGAGACCTCCTATCAGCGCCTAATGGCACGCACCATTGGGAGCGAGCACCACGAGCTCATGGTTTCGCGGCAGGATATCGCCGCGGTATTTCCAAAGGTCATTTATCACACTGAGCGGCCAATTCTGAGGACCGCCCCTGCACCGCTATTCCTGCTCTCGAAGCTCGTGCGCGAACGCGGCATCAAGGTCGTGCTGACCGGCGAAGGCGCAGATGAAATGTTCGCTGGCTACGATGTGTTTCGCGAGGGCAAGATCCGCCGCTTCTGGGGCTGCCAGCCGGCTTCGACGCGGCGCGCCGCCCTCCTGAGCCGGCTCTATCCCTACATCTCGCGATCGCCGGTCCACATGCAGGCCATCGCCCTAAAGTTCTTCGGACACGGGATTTCTGACCCGAATGCACCCGGCTTTGCCCACTCTCCGCGTTGGCGCAGCACCAGCGCGATCAGGCGCCTGTTCTCCGCAGACATGCGCGCGGCGACTTCGCGAGCCGACCCGGTGACCGAATTGCTCGATCGTCTGCCACCGGAGTTTTCCCGCTGGACACCGCTTGCACAAGATCAGTACCTCGAGATCAAAACGCTCCTGGCCGGGTACCTGCTCTCCTCCCAGGGAGACCGCATGCTGATGGCGCACTCGGTCGAGGGACGTTTTCCATTCTTAGATGACGACGTCGTCGAGCTTGCGAACTCCCTTCCCGACGCCTGCAAACTTCGCGTCCTCGACGAGAAGCACGTCCTTAAGCGCGTAACGCAGTCGCGGGTTCCACCTGAGATCGTCACACGCAAGAAGCAGCCGTACCGGACTCCCAATGCGCTCTGCTTTGTCGACACGGATGCCCCCCCTTATGTCGACGAAGCGCTATCAAGCGCGAGCGTCCGCGGCGCCAACATCTTCGATCCGGTGGCGGTGGAACGGCTTCGCACCAAGTGCCAAGCCCATGTACACGCCGGCGAGGGCGACCTGTCCAATTTCGACAACATGGCGCTCGTCGGCGTCTTGTCCACTCAGCTCCTGTTCCAGCAGTTCGTCGTAGACCGGCCGGAGACACCGCATTGTCTCGAGCTCAGCGTGGACGTCGACCACCAGGACGTACCGGGAGTTTACGTATGATCAACGATCCCGTGCCGCTCCTGCATGATTACCTGATCAACGCGGCCCATCAAAACGGCGCCAGGATCGCGCTCGTATGCGAGCGTCATCGGGTCACCTACAGCCAGCTGGAGGCGTGGTCAAATGCAGTTGCGCACCATCTGGTCGAGGCCGGTGTCGAGCGCGGCGATCGTGTGATGATCTTTCTCGACAACACCGTCGAGGCGGCCGTCAGTTTTTGGGCCGTCCTCAAGGCCAACGCGATCGTATGCCTGATCAATCCCCTCACGAAACCCGACAAGCTGGGCTATCTCCTCGACGACTGTCAGCCGACCGCGCTCATTACGCACACCCGCCTTTATGCGGCGTTCCGTGAATCGGGACGACATTGCCCGTCCTTGCGCCGCATGATCGTGTCCGACCCTGTCGACGACGGCTATTTGAACGCACTGCCGCATGCCGTGCGATGGAGCACTGTAACGGCCGCCGAGCACGACGCAGCACCCGCACGTCGCTGCATCGATATCGATCTCGCCGCCATTGTCTACACCTCGGGCTCGACCGGCGAGCCTAAAGGGGTGATGCTGACGCACCGAAACATGATGACCGCGTGCACGTCGGTTTCGTCGTATCTGGACGTCCGTGACGATGAGGTGATCCTCAACGCTCTGCCACTCGCCTTCGATTACGGTCTGTATCAGATGATCATGGCCGTACGCGCCGGAGCACGCCTCGTTCTCGAACGCTCGTTTGCTTTCCCCGCCGCGACGCTTCGGCGTATTGCAGAGGAGAGAGTGACGGCTTTTCCCGGCGTGCCGACAATGTTTTCTACTTTGCTGCAGCTTGAGTCGTTGACGAGTCACGATCTATCCAGCATTCGCTACGTGACAAGCACCGGAGCCGCACTGCCAGTCCGGCACCTGGTGCAGCTGAGACACACGTTCCCCGCCGCACGCATCTACTCCATGTACGGTCTTACCGAATGCAAACGCTGCACCTACTTGCCGCCTGAGGACCTCGATAGGAAGCCGTCGAGCGTAGGAATCGCTATCCCAAATACCGAAATGTGGATCGTCGATGACTGTGATCAACGGGTCGGCGCCGGCATCGCCGGACAGCTGGTGATCCGCGGTGCGACCGTCATGAAGGGCTATTGGCGAAAGCCTGAAGCTACTGCGAAGAAACTCAAGCCCGGACCACTTCTCGGCGAGCAGGTGCTTTACACCGGCGACTACTGTCAGATGGACGCCGACGGATATCTGTACTTCGTCAGCCGGAGCGACGAGGTCATCAAATCTCGCGGGGAGAAGGTCGCACCCAAGGAGGTGGAGAGCGCTTTGCTGGACATTCCCGGCATAAGGGAAGCGGCAGTCGTCGGCGTTCCCGACGATCTGCTGGGTCACGCAATCAAGGCATTCGTGGTGATAGACCAGATACGGCCGATCAACGCCAAGCAGATTCAACGGGAGTGTCACAAGCGCCTCGAGAGTTTCATGGTCCCCAAGTACGTCGTTATCGTACCGGAACTGGCGCGCACCGATACGGGCAAGATCAACAAGAGAGAGCTCATCACCGGGTAGCTTGTGGACGACAAATCTACGCACCGCTTTCATATGGAGCACCATTGCAATGACACTGGCCTTGGCACACGACAGCTACAACGAGCAGATCCGCGCGTTTCTGACATCGAATTTCTACATCAGCGACCCCTCCGCGCTGAACGACGAGGATTCCCTGCTCGATCAGGGCATCATCGATTCGACCGGAGTGCTCGAGGTGGTCGGGTTCATTGAGACGACCTTCGGAATCGCGGTCGAGGACAGCGAAATCCTGCCCGAGAATCTCGATTCAATTCGGGGCATGGCCCATTACATCGCCAGCAAGGTCGAATTGGCCGCCGCTACCTGAGCGACCGACGAGCGCGGGTGAGGCCAGAGCTTTCCTCCTGACCTTGCCCCTCGGGGTTATCCAGTTTGAAATTCGTTCTGGCCCAAGATGAGGACCAGAGCATAAAGCGCAAATGGCTTACGCAAGAACAGATCATCTGGGATTTTGAAGAACGCCAAGCCGGGCTTCCGGTCGCCAATCTCTGCGCAAGCAGGGTGTCAGCGAGGCCAGCATCACAAAAGCAACGCCAGGTTCGGCCGGATGGCCGTCTCGGAGGCCAAGCGACTGCGGTCGCTGAGGACAAAAATTCGAAGCTGAAGCGGCTTTTGGCTTACGCCATGTTGGACAATGCGGCGCTGAAGGATCTCCTGGGAAAGTGGTGACGCCCGCAGGGAAGCGGAAAGCTGTCGCTCATCTGGTGGACGCCCGTAGGGTGGGCGAACGGCGGGCGTGTAAAGCCATCGGCTGCTGCCGCATGACCATGAGATATCGGACGACCCAGGCTGAGGATCCCAACCTTCGCCAGCGCATGAGGGCGAGCCCACGAACGCCGCCGCCTTGGCTAGCGGCCGCTGCATGTTCTGTTCAGGCGGAAGGGGGTATCTTGATCAACCACGCGGCGCTTCTTTTCTTCGCGAACCCTTTCGCATTAGTCCATCAGTCAAGGCGAACGCGCACGTCTTCCCCAGAGGTACGCCTCGACTACGCCAGTGGGTACAACCCGGCGGCATTCTTCTGCCGTCCGACCGCAACGCTCTCATGCAAACGAACGAAGACGGGTGCTTGGTTTGCTCTTATTTTTTATCCTGAGAAGCACATCCCGTTGTTTGAAGCGTAAATTCTCAAATCATGGAGCTCCAGGATGAAAGCGGTCGTTCAGTGTGGCGGCAAAGGAACTCGACTTCGTCCACACACTTCCATTTTGCCAAAGCCTCTCATGCCGATCGGCGCCCGTCCCGTACTTGAACTCGTTCTCAAATGGCTGAGACGGAATGGGATCGGAGAGGTCTTTGTCACCACAGGCTATCTCGGCCATTTAATTCGCAGCGTCTGCGGTGACGGCAGCCAGTGGAACATGCAGATCACCTATACGCAGGAACTCGAGCCGCTCGGCACGATCGGCCCGTTGTCACTGCTGCGAGAACAGCTCAACGAGCCTTTCCTGGTCCTCAACGGTGACGTCTTGACAGACCTGAACCTGAACCAGCTGATCCACAATCATCGAAAATCCGACGCCAACATCACCATCGGAACCTCCGTTCGGAACACCAAGATGGACTTTGGCGTGATTGATGAAATCGATGGGCGCGTGACCGGATTCCGCGAGAAGCCCGAGCTCACCAACCTCGTCAGCATGGGAATCTACTGCATGAATCCAGTGGTCCTCGAGCGCATTCCGTCGGGCGTCCCTTTCGGATTCGACGACCTGATGTTCCAAATGATCGAGGAAGACGCCCGTGTTAACGTCTTCAAGCACACTGGCCTGTGGCTCGATATCGGGCGGGTCGAGGACTTCCTGAAAGCCCAGGACATTGCGTGGGACGAGCAATCACCTGCATTCGCAACGGCGGCCGCCTGACGCGTCGTCACCCTTCGTATGGGGAGTGAATCGGAAGAGGAACACATGCTGTTGGTATCAGAACCGGCCTTGGGCGTTGACGAAAAGGAAGCACTTGTTGCTGCGATCGATAGCGGCTGGATCACCATGGGGGATCGCGTAAGAGAGTTCGAGCAAACGTTTGCACGCATGCATGGCGTCGAGGACTCGATTGCAGTCGGATCGTGCACGGCCGCACTTCACCTCATCCTGCATGCGCTGGGCGTCGGTCCCGGCGATGAGGTCCTGGTTCCAGCTCTCACGTTTGTTGCCACTGCTAATGCGGTGCTCTACGTCGGAGCGCGGCCCGTTTTTGTCGATGTCCAGTCCGGAGCCGTTCCCTTGATGTCGGTGGCCGACGCGCTCCGCAAGTGCACTTCGCGGACGAAAGCGGTGATCCTCATGCATTTCGGGGGTTACCTCGCTGATCGAGAAGAGTGGCAGTCCTTCGCTCGCAGCAAGGGTCTGCTCCTGATCGAGGACGCCGCGCACGCCCCCGGCGTCAAGGGGGTGGGCACGTTTGGCGATGCGGCCGCGTTTTCCTTCTACGGCAACAAGAACATGACGACTGCTGAAGGCGGTGCGATCATAACGGCTCACCGGAGGTTGAACGACGTGATCAAGCGCGCCAGGTCGCATGGCATGACCACCAACACGCGCCAGCGCCTCGTCAGTCGCAGCCCTGAATACGACGTGACGCTTCTTGGCTTCAACTACCGCATGGACGAGTTGCGCGCCGCGGTAGGCTTGGTGCAGCTGCGTAAATTGACAGGCTGGAACGACACCAGAAGGCATCTGTCGCTGCACTATAGGCGGCGGCTCGCGGAGCGTTGCCCTTCCGTCATGGTGCCGTTCAACGCCTCGTGGGTATCGGCCCACCATCTCATGCCGGTCGTTCTCCCTGCGGCAAGCGCGCGGCAGCCCCTGATCGAGCAGCTCAGCAAGCGCGGCGTTCAGACCACCATTCACTATCCGCCGGTGCACCGGTTGACGTTCTACCAGGATCAGTATCCGGGCATCAGCCTCCCCAACACCGAGGATTTTTGCGCACGTGAGCTCACGTTGCCGCTCCATCCCGCGATGACTCCCGCCGACGTCGATCACGTCGCAGACAGCCTCTCAGATGCACTTCGGACAACCACCCCCGCGGAGATCGTACAGGCATGAGCGAGACGGTCAATGCGGGATGCGCTCGGCCGGCAGCTCCGGCCGTGCGCTTGCGGCGCCTCGTCGATGTCCTCTGTGCCGGGACGGCCATATTCGTCTCACTGCCGATCCTGTTGGTCATCGGGCTTGCAGTCTGGATCGAAGGCGGGCGACCGATATTGTATTCGCAACTTCGTCTCGGGCTAAACGGGGCGCCGTTCCGCATGTACAAGTTCCGCAAGTTCAGAGCGGATTGCGACGATCGCGGAAGTCCGCTCACGATGGTGAACGATAACCGCATGACAAGGATCGGCGGGCTGCTAGCTGCATTCAAGCTGGACGAGCTACCGCAGCTCTGGAACGTCCTGCGGGGCGACATGTCACTCGTCGGCCCGCGACCCGAGACGCTCGTATTTGCCGATTGTTTCAGGAACGGATTCGAAAAGATCCTGGAACACCGGCCAGGCCTCGTTGGGCCGTGCCAGGTTCTCTTCCGGCACGAGAGTAAGCTGTTCCCGCCGAACGGCGATGTGGCGGACTTCTATCGGGAGGTTCTCTTTCCCGCGAAGGCGAAGATCGACCTGGCATATTATTCCGATCGAACTGTCACATCCGATCTCCGGTGGGTCGTTCAGGCCGGCTGGATCGCCGTGGGGGAGCCGCTTCTCAACCGCATGCGAAAATCCCGACCGGAGAGCCAGAGCGGCATAGCGCCAGCTGGCGGGTCTGTCGGTGCGAACTCATTTCGAAAGTAGACGGGTGATCACATGGCGACTGAAAAGAGAACTGTGCTTCTGGTAGGTGGTGCTGGTTACGTGGGCTCGGTGATCACGGGCCATCTCCTAAGAAAGGGTTGGCAAGTCCGTTGCTTGGATCAGCTCATCTACAAGAACGAGAGCTGTGCCTGGCCCTATCTGAGCGTTCCGCAATATGAATTCATCAAAGGTGATATTCGCGATCCTGGTCTCGCCAATCAAGCATTGAAGGGTGTGGATCACGTCGTGATCCTGGCCGGGCTCGTCGGCGATCCAATCACGAGCAAGTACCCCGATGAAAGTCACGCCATTAACCGGAATGGCGTCGCGTCCTTCATCGACGCGATGCAACACTTTCCGGTCAATCGACTGATCTTCGTGTCCACCTGCTCGAACTATGGGCTAGTGCAAGAGGACACGGCCGTCGACGAGAACTACCCGCTCGCGCCGCTCTCCCTTTACGCCAAGCACAAGGTGGAGATGGAGCAGAAGATCCTCGGTCTCAACGGAAAGGCTGGATTCCATCCAACGGTTCTCCGGTTTGCGACGGCCTTTGGTCTTTCCTCGCGAATGCGCTTCGATCTCACGGTGAACGAATTTGTGCGTGAACTCCACCTGGGAAAAGAACTTCTGGTATTCGATCCCAAGACCTGGCGTCCGTACTGCCATGTTCGTGATTTTGCCCGCGCAATCGAGGAAGTGCTCCGCGCGCCCACCAGTAAGGTCGCCTTCGAAGTCTTCAATGTGGGCTGCGATGAAAATAACTTCACCAAGCTGATGGTCGTCGAGGAGATCATGCGGCACATTCCGCGATCGAAGGTGACCTATCAGGAGCGCGGCGCCGATCCTCGGAACTACCGCGTGAACTTCGACAAAATCCGTCGGGTATTGAATTTCACGCCTGAGATCAGCGTTCAGCAAGGGATCAGCGAAATCCTCGCTGCCTTGAGCCAAGGCTTGTTCGACCACGTCGAGGAGAAGAGGCACTTCTTCGGAAACTACGAGATATTCCTTCCAACCGCACGAATCCCGGAACTGAAGAAAGCCGGCTGAGAAGGATATTCCATCCTTATCCTAAATTGAGCGACAAGGTTGGGTCGCATCGGGAGTTCGTCCATGAAATGCAAGAAGGAAAGCAGGCCCTCTTCCACCCTCCTGCTGGCTCCATGCGCAGCAATTCTGCTTTTCGCGACAAGCGGCCTCTCCCTTGCCGCGCCGTACAAGCTCGGACCGGGTGACACCATCGAGATTTCGATCGCTGGCCTCCCCGATCAGCGCAACCGCACACCGATCCAGATCGATGGCACCATCCCACTTCCGGGAGGGGGGACGGTTGAAGTTGCCGGCCTGACCCCGGCGCAGATGCAGAACCGCATAGAGACGCTGCTGCAGGCACGGATACTGCGTCAACGCCTGACCGACGGCCGCGACCAGGCATTCGTGGTCAAGCCCGGCGACGTCATAGCAAGCGTCGTGGAATATCGGCCGGTCTATGTTTCCGGCGATGTGCTCACGCCCGGACAGCAGACCTATCGGGCTTCAATGACCGTGCGCCAGGCCGTGGCAGTGGCCGGCGGTTTCAGCCTGTTGCGTTCGCGTGGCATGCAACCCGGCGCCACCGACCCTGCGGATCTTGTACGGGACTACCAGTCTCTCGCCACCGAATACACCAAGGAATATTTCCATATCGTCCGAACCGGCGCGGAGCTTGACGGTCGCGACACGCTCGACGCCACGCCGCCAAGCGACATTTCTCTGCCCGAAGGCGTGATCGGTTCAGTCGTTCAAGCCGAGAGGGATTCTCTGAAAACCTCGCAAAGCGACTACCGCACAGAACAGCGCTTCCTGGACGACGCCGTAAAGCAAACGGACGCTCAGTTCGCGACGCTCAAGAAGCAACAGGAAGGTGAAGAGAAGGGCGTGCAGGCCGACGAAGAGGAACTCGAACGGGTCATGAAGGCGTTCGGCTCTGGATTGCTTGCAAGTCCTCGTGTCAGCGAAAGCCGGCGCGCTCTGTTGCTGTCCTCGACTCGGCGCCTGCAGACGAGCGTCGAACTCATGCGGCTCCAGCGTCAGCGTGAGGACTTCCTGAGGCAAGCGGGACGTGTCACCAGCCAGCGCACGATCAATCTGCTCAGGGAGCAGAAAGACTCAAACGTTCGATTGGCGGATTTGCGGGTGAGAATGCAGGCGCTGAGCCAGAAACTGCAGCCCATCGGCGGCTCGGGTGCCATCCCCGTCAATTCAGGCGAGCTCAACCCCGACGTGGTAGTCGTGCGGCGGCTCGGTCAACAGTGGGATAGGATACCCGCGTCCGTCGACTTCGACGTTGAACCCGGCGATGTGATCGAAGTCACATTGCGCCCGGCCGCCGCCTTCTCGAACTGAGCGGGAACGGTGGTACTCCCTTGAGGGTAAGCGAGAGCGCTCCTTCTGGAGTAGCTTCAGCATACCCCCATGGGGACTCCCGCGAGCCTTAAACTCCCCCTTGCTACCCCTTCAACCCGCCATGCTACCTCTTCGTTGATCACGATCAGGTTGATCCCCGGAGGAGCGGCAAGTTTCACCGCCGCCGGGACGATAGGGGTTACCCACCATTCAACGTTTACACGCTTCTCGAAGTTGGGAATGTTTGTGGCACGTTCACTCCATCGGGTCAGCGCGGCCGGGGAATAAAAATGCTGAACTTAAGCCAAGCATTGCCAGGATCTGCCATTGCTCTACAGCGTCATTCTTCTGAATCAATATTCAATATCTCCATTCCCTTACCATCTACCCAATCTGAAGCCCAGAATGCCAAGCAGGACGGCTTGCGCGGGGTGCTCGCGCGAATCGGCTGCGGACAGGTCTTGCTCAGACGCGGCAAGGTCATCGAACTCAGTCCGGCCGGTCGCGCAATATTGGAGCGCGAAGCGCGCGTGGATGCGAGCCACGAAACGGTCTATGGCGCCATCAAGCAGCTGGTCCACCGCGCCGGCGCACACTGTCCCGCAGGCTCGACTTCCTGGTTGGCGACATCCACCAAGGAGGGATTTACCGCGCTGATCAACCAGGTTGTAAATGCGTGGTCCGACGAGACCATCGCATTGATACTGCTGGACCTCGACGCACATCCGGAGCCTTCGCCTCGGACTCTGCAGCGGTTGTTTGGATTCACCGCTGCCGAAACCCATCTTGCTCTCGAGTTGGCGCGAGGCAAAAACGTGATCGACATTGCTCGTTTGCGACGATTGAGTCGAACGACAGTACGCTCCCAGTTGGCTTCCCTGTTTGTCAAAACACAGACCCGCCGGCAAGCAGACCTGATCGCGTTGCTGGGCCGCCTGGCCGTCCTGCCCTAGCGCGGACGCGGACTACCGTGTCGTTTCTCGACTGGTCGGACATCGACGTGCTTCGCGGCCCGGAGCACGTCCGCCAACCGCTCACTTCCGCTGTCATGCGAATGAATGAAGACAGGCCGCGGCCACGTCCTAACCTGATCCTGTCAAACTTTCGCAGAGAAGACCGGGAGGCCTACGCGAAGATCGACATCTTGGCGGAGTTGCTCAAAAGGTTGGAAGGGAGCCAACATGGCGCTGCACGTGTTTTGCGTAGGAGGCGAGGATCACGCTCTGCGTATCCCGTTCCTGGTGGCTCTGCAGAACCGCGGTCTGCGTGTGAGCGCGGCCGGCACTGGTGCAGTATCTGCATTCGCGAAGACCGGAATCCCGTATCATCAATATCAGTTCGACAGATTTGGCGTGGGCTTTTCCGATCGCGCTGCCATGGGTCAGTTGGCGCGGCTCGTGAAGAGCGCTCGGCCCGACGTGATCCAGACGTTTGATACCAAGCCCAACCTGTTTGCGCCGCTGGCGCTTCGCGGCTCCCTACCCGTTGTGCGCACGATCAACGGAATGGGATGGGTATTTTCATCGACAGAATTGAGAGCCTTGGCCTTTCGCCCTGTCTATCTGGCGATGCAACGCCTGGCTGCCTGCTGGACCGCCGCAACGGTTTTCCAGAACAAGGCCGACAGCAGGTTCTTTCAACGACACCGCCTGCTTGGAAAGAGCTCATCTGTCATCATCGGAAGCTCGGGGATCGATGTCGGCGCTTTCGAAGCGGCGCGAGCGCGAACCGCCTCGCCTGCCGAGCTACGCGCCGAACTCGGGCTGCGCGATGCCGAGATTGTCGTGACAGTAAGCCGATTAACCGTACAAAAAGGAATCACAACGCTCCTCGAAGCGGCGAAGCTCGTGCATGAGGTCCGCCCGAATGTCCGATTTCTGCTCGTGGGTCCGCGCGAAAGCGAGGGTCCGTTCGCCGTAGGTCAGGCGCTGATCGAGGCTCACGCGCCGTATGTGATTGCGACCGGCGCCCGATCGGATATTCCCGTCCTCCTGGGTATCGCCGACCTCTTTGCCTTTCCGACCGAATATCGTGAAGGCATTCCCCGTGTTCTTTTGGAAGCCGGATTGGCTGGCGTTCCAATCGTCGCCTCCCGCATGCCGGGGTGCGATGATGTGGTCCGCGAAGACTGGAACGGCAAACTTGTAACGCCGCGTGACCCGCGCGCGCTCGCAGACTCAATTCTCGAACTTCTTCAGGATTCCCCGCGCGCAAAGAAGATGGGTCAACGCTCGATCAACGTGGTGCGCAAACAGTTCGACCTCAACGTGGTCGCCGATCGCTATGCAGAGCTTTACACGCAGCTGCTTTCCGGCAGCTATTTCAGTGGCTGGCGGGCGGCGGCGCACAGCGGCAGTGAAATACAATGATCGGCAGTGCCCTTCTTGCGCTTGGCCTCGTGCTCGGGACAGCCTCGCAGTTGCGTCTTCCCGCGTTTCCCCTGGGCATCGGGGAGGCCTGCCTCGTCCTCTGGCTCGGTCTCGCATCCCTGCATCTCTTCGTCGGTTCAAGAATTTGCAACCCGCAAGCTCTGCTCTGGCTCCTTATATTCTGGGGCGGCTTTGTCTTGATTCAGAGTTTCGGCGGCTTGCTTGCATTGCTGCGCCCGGAGATCGTCGAGCCAGATCTCGTCGTGCACGACATCTTCGCATATCTCCTCTTGGCGGCCCTCACTTGCCTGGTGGCTGCAACGTTGAGACCGGAGGATACCTTACGCCACTCGCTATGGTTCCTAATCGGATTCTGGCTCCTCGCCGTGGCGGTGCAACTTGCAGCGGGCTGGGGCTACCTCAGTATTCCGTCGGTCGATCCGTGGTATTGGGACCGGTTTCGCGGATGGTCGGAGAATCCAAACCAGCTTGCAATCTACTGTGCGGTTCTAACACCAATCTCGCTTCACATGGCTCTGATCGCCAAGCGGTTTGGCCGGGCCGTCGCGGTGTTTAGCTGCATCGTAACATTCGTCGTCGGCCGGCTGACGAAGAGCGATACGTTTCTTATCTCGATGTCGCTATCGATACCGCTGCTCATTGCGCTGCGCTTGCGGAGTTGGCTGACATCCCCCGAACCTCGATGGAGCCTTCGTTTCGCAGCTGCAGTGATCGCCGTAGTGGCGATAATTCCCCTTTCGCTCTCGCTGCTTCCCTACGGGCTGGCAACCGCGAATGATGTCGAGGGGCTGGCGGCCGGCCTGATGAAGGATCGTGGCGGTGAGGCAACGAAGGCAACTGCCAATCTACGGCTAAGTCTTTGGCAAGACGCCTTGCATGTCGGACTGGAGTCCGGGTCGTTCGGCCTTGGGCCTGGGCCGCATCTGGAGAAGCCAACCGGAATCACTGACAAGGGCGTAGCGCTGCCGGTGGAAGCTCACAGCACCCTCTTGGACGTGTTCACCCAAGGCGGACTGCTTGGGGTGATCGCCATTTTCAGCCTGCTTGCCGGCACCTTTGCGCTCCTGCTCCGCGCACGGCTCGATGCCCTGGCTGTCCTGATCTTTGCACTCGCCGTCTTCAGCTTCAGTCATTTCATTCTGCGGCACCCGACCGTGTGGTTTGCCGTCACGCTGGGCCTCATCTTGGGCTCGGATCGGCGCTCATTGGCGCATGCGCGAGTTGGAAGTTAAACAATGTGCGGAATTACAGGAATCCTTCGGTCGCCACAGGCTTCTCGATCCGCCGATCTGGCGGCGATAGGGCCGATGACGGCTCGCCTGCGCCACCGCGGTCCTGATGCGCACGGGTTCTGGAGCGATCGCGACGCCGGCGTTGCGTTCGGGCATCGCAGGCTGTCCATTATCGATCTCTCCGATGCGGGCCGGCAGCCAATGCTTTCGAGTGACGGCCGCTTCGTCATTACGTTCAACGGCGAGATCTACAACTACAAGCGATTGCGGCGAGAGCTCGAGAGCGCAGGCAAGCGCTTCACGGGCAATAGCGATACCGAGGTCTTGCTTGCCCTAGTCGAAAAATGGGGCTTGGAGAAGGCTCTCCAGCGCTGCAATGGCATGTTCGCAATCGGCTTGTGGGATCGGCTGAACCGCACTCTGCACCTGGCCCGCGATCGAATGGGAAAAAAGCCGCTCTATGTCGCGCGGACGTCGAACGCGGTCGTGTTCGCATCTGAGTTGAAGGCCATCGCGGCATTCCCCGAGTTTCACCAGGAGATCGACCCGGGGGCAGTTGCGGAGTTTCTAAGCCGGGGATGGTTGCCGGAAGACCAGTGCATATGGCGAGGCGTCCTCAAGATTCCACCCGGGGGCGCCCTATCGATCCGTGCCGAGGACCTCTCGGTCTGCCGGGATGCAGCAGCGTTACGAGAACGCGCGCGCTGTTGGTGGTCGTTGGCCGATGTCGCGCACACGGGCCGCGCAGCGCTGGCCGCTGCCGATGACCAGCAGCTCATCTCGCAGGCTTGCGATCTGCTCAAGGCCGCGGTCGCCGACCGAATGGTTGCCGACGTTCCGGTCGGGCTGTTCCTGTCGGGCGGAATAGACAGTTCGACCGTCGCGGCCCTGATGCAGGCCCAATCGGCGCGCCCGGTGCGGACCTTTACAATCGGATTCGGTGAGCGCGCCTTTGATGAGACAGCTAATGCTGCGGCCGTGGCGCGACACCTCGGCACCAGCCATACCGAGCTACGTCTGACCTCCGCGGACGCCAGAGCGGTCATCCCCGAACTCCCAACCATCTGGGACGAGCCGTTTGCCGACGAATCGCAGATCCCGACACTGCTTCTATCTCGCCTTGCGCGGCAGGATGTCACTGTTGCGCTTTCGGGCGACGGGGGTGACGAGTGCTTCGGAGGGTATTCCAGGCACGTACTTTCGGCGCGCTTAGCGCCCCTGCTGAGCCTTAACCGATCGATCCGGACCGTGGCCGCCAGCGGTGTGGCGATGCTCGGGCGCGGCATGCGCGAAAGCGTGATCGAAACACTTGGTCTTCCAGGTTGGTTGCAGCGCATGACACACGGCGACCGGATCAACCGCCTTGCAGACCTTATTAGCAGCAATGACGTCGGCGAGATGTACCGCCGGTCGACGCAGCTCTCGGAACTGCAGTTGACGCGAACCCAAGCAGGCCCGGAGCTGGACTCGATCCCGCCGCTCGACGATCTGCTGTCCGATTTTATCGTTCGGGATATGCTTGGATATCTCCCGAGCGATATTCTCGTGAAGCTCGACCGCGCGACCATGGCCACGAGCCTGGAGGCCCGCTGCCCCCTTCTGGATCATCGCGTTGTCGAGTTCAGCTGGGCGCTGCCGAATTCCGCGAAGGTGCGTCATGGTCGGGGAAAATGGCTCCTGCGCGAGGTCCTTGGCCGCTACCTGCCGCGCCACCTGTTTGAGCGACCGAAACAGGGCTTTGACGTGCCAATCGGCTCCTGGCTGAAGGGACCGCTTCGTTCGTGGGCGTCGGACCTCCTTTCGGAGTCGCATCTTCGCAACCAGCATTTCCTGGACGTTTCCCGCGTGCAGGAGTGCTGGCTTCAACATCTTAGCGGTCGCCGCGATTTCTCACGACCGCTATGGGCTGTCTTGATGCTGCAGTCCTGGCTCGACTCAGCAGATACGTCCGGGCCGTCGCGAACAGCAGGCGTGATGGAACCGGCGCAGTAGAGGAGCATGCGATGGAAGCGTTCACAAGTAAACGGATTCTGCCGGTGACTGTCCTGGCTCAGGGCCGGTCAAAAGGTGACGAGTCACCTCCTGATGAGGCGGTCGCGGCAATTAAGCATGTCTTCGAGAGCATCAGGCGATACAAGCTCTTCATTGTCAAAATGATCGGCGCGGGCGCGCTGCTCGCAGTGCTCGGTAGTCTTCTCATGTCGCCCACTTATCTCGCGACGGCACAGCTCGTCGTCAGCGCTCGAGGTGGAGGAGCGGCCGACAATCCCGGTGCACCCGGAAATTCCACGCCGACTGGCGGTTCGGACGACCCAACGATTGATACGCACGTGACGGTCATGTCATCCGATGCATATCTGCGGCGGCTCCTGCCGGCACTCAGGATGCTCGAGACCCCGGCCAACGAGAACGGTACGGCTTCGCTGCTCCGCAACGCCTTGTCAAAGATACAGGGGTTCGTCTCCTTC
Source organism: Bradyrhizobium sp. MOS002 (assembly GCF_003020115.1). Taxonomy (GTDB): domain Bacteria; phylum Pseudomonadota; class Alphaproteobacteria; order Rhizobiales; family Xanthobacteraceae; genus Bradyrhizobium. The sequence continues at coordinate 91,634 of NZ_PYFX01000014.1, read as the reverse complement.
CAGAGAGACCTTCCGAGCGATGGCGCGGCGGTGGCAGGATTGAAAGGGCGCCTGAAGGTCAGCCAGGAGCGCCGATCGAGAGTTGTCAGCGTAGTCGCGAGCGACGCCAATCCGCGACGAGCTGCAGACGTCGCAAACCTGGTCGCCCGATCCTACGCTGACGAGCTCGTCCGGCAAAAGCGGGCCGTGGAGCTGCAGGCTCTGGACGCCATCGCAGCGCAATCGGCGAATGTTCAGCGCGAATTGTCAAGCGCGAAGGCGGAATGGGACGCCCGTCTCTCAGGTCAGACCTCGTCATCACAGGCAGCCGCACAGGCCGCCGCTGCGCTGGAGTGGAAAATCACTACATTGGCGCAGCAATATGAAACGCTGATACGAAAGCGGCAGGATCTTACCACGAAGGGCGTGGTCGCCGAGCCAGACGTGACCGTCATCGCGGACGCCTCGCCACCCGACTTTCCGAGCTCGTTGAACCCGTTACTCCTTGTTCCACCGATCACGATCATCTTCGCGCTCCTGGCATGTCTCGTCGCGATCGTCCTTAAGCGCTTCGATCGAAGTCTGCACACCGAGGCAGAAGCTGCAGAGGCCCTGGACATCCCGTGCCTCGGGTTGATCCGCTCGATCCCGCCGGAGCTGAGCATCTCGCCACAGCGCTTCGTACAGCAATCGGCTGTCTTGCATAACAGGGCCGTTCGCTCGACCGTCGTATCGCTTATGGCCGCCGATTCGGTCTCGCCACAGAAGCGGCATGTCATCCTGGTGACATCCAGCTTGCACGGTGAAGGCAAGAGCGCTATCGCCTGGAGTTTCGGCTTTTGCGCGGCGCAACTCGGACAGCGCGTTCTGTTCCTGGACTTCTCTCAATTGCCAAGGCGCGTCGGAGGTGAGGCTGCAGATCTGTTCAAACTGTTGGCGCACGACGGAGCTGCTGCCAAGGCCGTGCAGCACATCCCGGAGCTCGGAATTGACTACATATCGTCGAGATTGTCCGAGGGCAGTCGCCTGGGGCCGTTGGCGGGTCCGCAGGTCGCCTCGTTATTCGAGCACTTCAGAAACACCTACGATCTGGTCGTCATCAACGCACCATCACTGGATGATGCGCCGGAGGTGCGCCTCCTCGCCTCCTGGGCGGATCACGTTCTACTTGCCGTCCGCGCCGGAAGCACGAGCCGCGACGTCGTACGGAGCAATTTGAATCGGTTTTGCGGAACCTCGGATCTCGATGCTCGTGTCAAGCTCTGGTGTGTCCTAACGCACGGAGTACCGTCCGAGCTCGCGCCCTCGGATCTGGAGCCGTCATCGACATCGACTTTGCTGCATTACTATCGCTGCTTTAAAACAGCGGTGGTCCGGTGGACAAGCATCGAACCTGTAATCAATGTTTCCGACCAGGCGGAAGCTCGCATGAGACCACGGCGATGACTACCAGACTGCTTGGGTTAATCACCTGGGCCCTTCGATATGGCAGGCACCCGATCGACCCGCCGCTGGTACGAAACCGGCGTCCTTCATTTGAACTATGCGGGGCCAAGCCTGATTGATACGTTGGGATAGGAAAATGACAACTACGGTGATGCGGCTTCAGATATCTGGCCATCCGTCGGGTGATCCAAGCGACTCCCTTGACGCACACCTGGCCTCGACCCTTCAGCAAGCTCCAGCGACGCTGAGCTGGCTAAGCCCCGTGGCAGTGCCTCTCGACCTGAACGGTCCGGTCGATCGATCATTCGATCCCCTGGAAGCCGGTTTTGCCAGAGTCCCCGCCATCGAACACCTGATTGCGGTGACGGCGAAGTTCGCCGACAAGCTCGCAATCAGCGACGGCAATCACAGCTTCACCTACGCGCAGCTGTTGTCTCGAGTCTTGAGCTTGGCCCAGGCGATCAGCGAGCTGATCCCGGAGCAAGAAGCCGTCGGATGGCTATTGCGCAGCTCGGCCTGGCAACCAATCGCTATGCTGGCATGCATGGCAGCCGGACGCATCCTCGTTCCACTCAATCCCCGCGATCCAGCGCAGCGGCTCACGGCTATCGTCGCAGCCGCGCGGATTTCCGTGCTGATCGGAGAAGACGGCGACAGCTCCGCCGGGTGGATCAAGCAGCACGGCCTGCACTCGCTCGACGTCGCCGCCGCCAGCGCCCCTTCCGCTTCAACTTCAAGACTCCCTCAGGTTTCGGTCGATGCGCCTGCCGTGGTGCTCTACACCTCCGGCAGCACCGGAGCACCGAAAGGGGTCGTAAACAGCCAACGCAACCTGCTCCAGCGGGTCCAGCAATATGTGGACGCCTGCCACATAGGTGCGACAGACGTCTTCATGCCTCTGAGCGGCCCCACCACGATTGCGGGTTGCCGGGAGATGCTCTCCGCTTTGTTGACGGGGGCGAAACTGCATCTCGTCGACGTCGAGGCGCTCGGATTGCGCGGTGTTCTCCGCCAGATCACCACGCAACAGGTGACGATTACATACGTTGTACCAGCCCTGGTGCGTGCATTGATCAACGCAAGCCGGCCAGGCGATCTCGACTCGCTTCGCATGATCCGCATCGGGGGGGAGAAGGTCCTGTGGACCGATATCGCGCTCGTTCGGCGAGCGATACCACCAAATTGCTTCATCCAGGTCAGCTATCTGTCGACGGAAACCACCGGCTCCCAGTGGTTTCTCCCCAAGCAATGGCGAGAGGACGGCGTCACCGTTCCTGTTGGCTACCTGCTTCCCGGCATATCGTACGCTGTGGTCGACGAAAATGGAAAGCCCGTCCCGCACGGTGAAGTCGGCGAACTGGTGATCAAGAGCAGGTACATCATGCTCGGATACTGGGAGGACGGACGACTCTCTCCGGCATTGCCGGCCGCCGATGACCCAAAGTCTCGCATCTATCAGACCGGCGACCTCGTCATTGTGAATACGCACGGACTGATGCGGATCGTTGGACGGAAGGGACGCCAGCTCAAGATCAATGGCCAGCGTGTTGAGCCGGCGGAGCTCGAGAGTGCGTTGCGCAAGCTCCCCTATGTGAAGGACGCTGTCGCTGTCGTGACGGACGCGAACGAGCTGGTCCTGTTTGCATCGCCGGCCGATCCACAACGAGCGCACTTCCGGACCGACGTTCGCAACAGCATCCGACAAGCTGTTCCTGCGGCTTTGCATCCGACCAGGCTGCACGAGATACTGGAGATGCCGCGCCTTCCAGGAGGTAAGATCGATCACGCCAAGCTGAAACTGCTCGATCTCGAGAGAAAAACGACCTCGCCCGCGCCCACGCCGACGATGCAAGGAATGGCCGAGGCCAACAGGATCATGCAGCAGGTATGGAGCAGCATTCTCGGCGTGCCAGAAGCGGCCGGACGCTGGGATGAGGCCGGCGGTGATTCCCTAAAGCTGCTGCGCTGCGTTATGGATATCGAAGACCTCATCGGCCGGGAAGTCAACATGGAAGCGTTCACGGTCGATATGAGTGCTGAAGACATGATCCGAGCTATTGCGACGGCGGAGCCACCCGTGCGGCAGCGTCTCAACAACGAGAATCTCCCTGCTCTTGTGATACTGCCGGGCTCCATGGGCTATGGCCCGAGCATGGCCGCATTTGGCGCTCAGCTCGGCAAGGTGGCGCGGGTGATTCCGATTCGCTATCCAGATCTGAGCTGGAGCCTCGCGGGACGCGATTCCGTGCAGGAGGTGGCCGCCATGGCCGTCGAACAGATCAATGCAGCCCAACCACGCGGCGATGTCCGCATGATCGGCTATTCCCTTGGCGGCGGCGTAGCGTTCGAAGTCGCAAGCCGGTTGATCGAACAAGGTCGTGCAGTTAAATTCCTGGGCATCCTCGACACCAATGTCGGCCCTCGCAGATCAAATCACCGAGAAGCCCTCTCTCGTACGCTGCAGCGGATTAGATCCCATCGAGTGACGATCTACCGGATGTTCTGCCGCTCCGTGGCGAAGTCCGCCGCTCGCTTGGGCCAGGAGGTTCGATTCTGCAGGCTCATCGACGCCATTACATGGCCTCGCCTGGCAAACACACGCTTCATGCTCAAGCTCGAGCTCGAGGAGATTCTCAGGATGCGCGCGTTCGCACGCTGGGTCCGGGATTCCAAGCCTCGTCTAGCCGTCAAGGCAACCGTCTTTGCCTGTCATCGGCCTGGCGTGACGCCGCACCTCGGATGGGAGTCGCTGTTTGAGGAACTGGACGTGATTCCGATTGTCGGTGGACATCTTGATCTGGTGGTCGAGCCCCACCTCTCGATTAATCGACCCGTCATCGAGCGCGCGATCGGGGCGTCCTGCCGCTGATCCACAACACAATGCGTTTGAGTGGTCAGTCCTGCCTACCACAGGACAGCAGAGAGAGATCACGGCGGGTCCGGCTCATAGGCTTGCCCCCGCCGTCTCGCGCTTGGGCGTGCCGCATACGATCATCAGGGCCGCAGGTAGCTCCAGCCTTGCTCCTGAAGCTCCATCAGGCGAACGACCCCGGATTTGGTGATCTTCGCTTGCGTGATGAGAGGCACTTCTTTGCCCTCATTTTTCGTCATGTTTTCTCGCGTATTTCCGCAGGCCGAGAACGTGAGCTCGGGCGTTGTTTCGGTCATCATCTTGATGCGCCCCTTCACGGGCGAGGTATCGTCTCGCAGCATGTGCAGTCCTGGCCCGTATGCGACGACTTCGACTTCGACTTTTTGACTGAGGTCCCCGTAGTGCTGAACGACGTTGCTGACGTTGTTGAGAGCGAGATTCATGACGGCCGGATCGTTGACGTCGACATGGATGACAAGTCTATGCGGCGGCTGCTTCCGGGGTGTCGCAACACCCATCTTGGCATTTGCGTTCCTGGCGGTGGTGCTGGGATTTTTGGTGGAGAGGGTGGATGGCGCAGAACCGCGGCTTTCGACGCCGCTAATGAGAACCAGTCCGACAGCCGCCACGCTGGCAAAAATGGCAAATGATCTGCTCATGACCGTGCTTCCTGGTTGTGTGATGAAGCGTGGTCTCGCACGCTAATTAAGCGCAAGCGTAGGGGCAAGCAGCTTGGGGCAAAGGTCCGTCCGATATACTTAATTGCCATCGTCGGCGCACTACTCCATTTTGGCTACCGCAACTGCGACATCGACATCGCATGGATGAAAGCGCCGTCATAAACGACATGCCATGATCGCTACCAAGCATCAAGAACCCTACCAAGCAGTTGGGCGTCGCAATGCGGATACACGGATTCGATCTGTCGAAAGGAACAGCCGTCGCGCGGACCACCATAGCTGCGCCCCCGCCCAGGCAGCGGAAATTTCCGTTCCGCGGACTCGGATTGTTCGACATCGCTGACGGCTCGCGCGCAAGCGACAGAGCCAGCCGGCTCATGGTGGTCCTGATCACTTTCTTTATGCCGGTTCTGACCGGATCTGCCGATGCCAAACCCCAGGAGGACGGCGATCGTGGCATCTCCTATGGCAATCCGGCGATGCTCGATCAATGCAGATGCTCGCGCGGACCAGAGCAGATCGACCGGACCAAACAAAGGCTGAGGCTCGTCCAACGCGCGGACGAGGCGCGACCCGCCGCGACACAGCCGGCTGGAAGCAGGCCCGCGGCGGCCGGATCGCGCGGAGCGAGGACCGAGCAGCCCCGTGCGGCTGCCGATGCCCCTGCGCAGGAAATGACGTCTACGCCGCCCCCGGTGCCAAATACTGCTCAAGCGGCCTCCGAGGCAGAACGGCTCAACCAGAACCTGTTGCTGGACAAGGAGCGGCAACGAGCGAACAAGCTTGCGCGCGAATTGTCTGCGGCTCGCGTGGAGATCGAGGTGGCGCGGCAGACCCAGACGCACACTGTCCGCGCCATGGAGATTGGGATTCAGCAAACGCAGGCGCTTGAACGAGAGCGGGAAAAGACCGATAATCTCTCACGTGAGATCTCCTTCTTGAAGGCGGAGCTCGAGGTTGCAAGGGTTGCGGCTTCAAAGGCTATGCAGGCGGCCGAATCCGAGCCGAAGCAAGGACGTCCAGTCGACCGGCGAAATGGGGCTAAACGCTTTGCTCTCGAGCTTGCCTCGCTTCGCTCGAGCCTTGATGCTTCGCGCACCGAAGCATCCGAAGCCACGAAGTCTGCTGCGGCGGAGGCCGCACAGAGGCAGGCTCTCGAGCGCGAACTAAAGCAGGAGCAGGACAAGACAGAAGCCCTGATTGCCGAACTCGGTACCCTTCGGAATGCGGCCTCTGACACCGCGACGGTCGGCGCTGCAGATGTCGATCAAAAGCTGGCGCTGACACGCGAGCTCGAGAAGCAGCGGGACGCTGCTGAGACCGCGGACCGCCGGCTGCAGTCTCTTCAGGCTGACCTCCTTGCAGCGCAAACCGCGAGCTCTGAGTTGGCTGCCGCCCGAGCCGCAGACGCCGAGCAAGTACTGGCACTGAAGCGAGAGCTCGAGAAGCAGCGGAACAGCGCTGAGAACGCCGACCGCCAACTGCAACCCCTTCAGGCCGGACTCCGGGCAGCGCAAACGGCGAGCTCTGAGTTGGCTGCCGCCCGAGCTGCAGACGCCGAGCAAATACTGTCACTGAAGCGAGAGCTCGAGAAGCAGCGGAACAGCGCTGAAAACGCCGACCGCCAGCTGCAGCCCCTTCAGGCCGGACTCCGGGCAGCGCAAACCGCGAGCTCTGAGTTGGCTGCCGCCCGAGCTGCAGACGCCGAGCAGCAATTGGCGCTGAAACGAGAGTTTGAGAAGCAGCGAGACAGGGCTGAGAGCGGGGACCGCCGGCTGCAGTCCCTTCAGGCTGAACTCCGTGCGGCGCAAGCCGCGAGTTCTGAGCTGACTGCGTCCCAAGCTGCAGACGCCGAGCAAATACTGGCACTGAAACGAGAGCTCGAACAGCAGCGCGGCCGCGCGGACGCTCTCGCGCGCGAGGCGGCGTCGCTGAAGGATCAACGCGACCTGGCGCGGGCTGAAACGTCAGAGGCTGCACGAGCCGCCGAGGCCGCCGCAAAGACCGCAAGCAACCGCGAAAAGGAGCAACCGGGCACCGACGCGGCAATGCTCCCAACATTGGCATCCGCCCGAGATCATCTGGCCGCATGGAATGCTTCCACGGTTGTGGCGGCGCCCTCGCGTGAGCCCACCGGCCGCGCACCGGGCCAGAGCAGCCTCGACCCTGCCGCCTCGCCTTCGCCCGCGACTTCAGCCTCCGCCCCGACGCCACAGAGCGCGCAGATCACAAAGCAGACTGCCCTGCCTGGAGCCGACTCGAAGTCCATGGCTTCGGTGGAGCGACAGGTCGCCGAGAGCGGAGCACCGCGCCCGCTTCCGAACGACGATCGACTGCTCGCGCGCGCCAGCGCATTGTTGCGGCAGGCCGACATCACCGGCGCCCGCGGCTTGCTGGAATACGTCCTTGGACATGGCAGCGCACAAGCAGCCTTTATGCTGGCCGAAACTTACGATCCTGACGTGCTGCAATCTTGGGACGCTCGCGGCGTCGCCGGCGATTCCGCGAAGGCGCGCGAGCTGTACGAACGAGCCCAGGCTGGCGGCATTCGAGATGCAGAAGGACGGGTCAAGGGGCTCAAATAGCTGCTGGAGCGAACTCCGGAAGCCAGACCACAGAGTGGAGAGGTCCATGTCATCGAGCAAGCTCGCGTTCACGGTCGCATTGGCACTGATAGGCCTGCAGCTTGGTGCCAATGCCCAATCTCGTCCGCCGCGCGACGCGCCGGCGCCGACCGCGCCTCGGAAAGCTGATACGACCGCAAAGGAACGGATCAACGCATGGACAGTGGGGCTCGCGGGAGGACTTATCGAGGGCGCGCCGCTTCGGCTCGCCGCAGAGATCGCACGCGTCGCCAACGAAGAGGACAAGCTTCACGTCATTCCGATCGTGACGACGGGTGCGACCGAGAACGTCAATTCTCTGCTCTATCTTAAGGGCGTTGATGCCGCGATCATCAACATGGATGCCCTTGACGAGTACAAGGCCCAGGTTCCGTCCATCGAAAACCGCATCGTCTATGTTCTCAATCTCTTTCCTGCCGAGTTGCACGTCTTCGTGCGTCCCGAGATCGATTCACTTGAAGACCTCAAGGGAAAGAAGGTCAATTTCAACACCCAGGGTACGGCAGCCGCATATTCTGGTCCGCTGATCTTCAGCCGACTGGGACTGAACGTCGAAAAGATGTTCATTCCCCACCAGGTCGCATTGCAGCAGATGAAGAGCGGCGAAATCGCGGCGGTTGTCTTCATTACATCGAAGCCGGTCGACGCCTTCTTGAAAGGACGTTGGGATGATGGCTTCAAGTTCCTGGCAATCGATTACGACCAGCGATTTGAAGACTATTATCTTCCGTCGTTCCTCGAATCAAAAGACTATCCAAACCTCCTGCCAGCCGGCAAGCGGGTCGCGACCATTGCCGTTCCGACGATTCTTGCTGCCTACAACTGGCAGCCGCAGACTGATCGCTATCGGCGCATGGTGCGCTTTGTTGATCACCTGTTCGGACGGCTTGACCGGTTGCAATCCGCCGGCTTCGATACAAAATGGAAGGACGTGAATCTCCGCGCCAGCGTCCCCACTTTGGCCCGGTTTGGTCCGGCGCAGGAATGGCTCGATCGCTCGCCCAGTGCGACAGTCGGATTATCGAGATGAGGCGAGCCGGTACCCTTGCCTCGTTGCTTGCGGGGATCGGTCATCTAAGCTGCGCTTTAGCTGACGACACGCCAAATCGTTCGAGGGCATGTGCGCAGTTTCAGGGAATGGAGCACATGACATGCGTCGACGAGCAGGTTGGGGAAGCACCTGAGCAATCCTTCCAAGCTCCGGCGCAAAGTCCGAACTGGATTTTGAGCGAAACGACGTCACCCGTGGACCACAAGCCGCAGATCGTCGCCCGGACCACCGCGCGAGCCGGCGCGAAGGATGGACCCTCGTCGTTGGCCTTTTATTGTCGCGCCAATCGGACTGAGGTGTTGCTCTCCCCGGCGAGTTCCTGGACCAAACCTCCAGGCACCGACATCAGGGTCGTATTCCAGATCAATGATCAACCGCCTGTCGATCAGCGATGGAGGGTTGTTGGTGGCGGACGAAGTCTCGCCTTTCCGGGCGACGCCGCCCGTTTCATGAGCTCGATGCCAGACGGAGGCCGGCTTCTGACCAAAGTGTATGCTGGAACGGATGCGCCCTACGAGGAAACATTTGAAATGACAGGCCTGGACGCCGTTCGCCGGCGGCTTGCAAAGGTCTGCACCCGGGCGCCCAGCTGAATAGCCAGAAGACGGACTGAACGGCCGACAGGGAAGACGTCACCCGTGAGGTGTGAATGCGATGAGCGAGACGATCGATGTAGCCCGGGCTTACGAGCGAGGGTGTACCCAATTCATGGGAATCGAACTGCAGGTTGCTCCAGGCGCACTAGTGCCCCGGCCGGAGACCGAGTTGCTTGGCTGGACCGCGGTTGAGGCGCTGCGCCGAGCACAACTCCCCTCGGCGCGGATCGTCGACATGTGCTGCGGTGCCGGCAATCTTGCATGCGCGATCTTGCGCAATATTCCCGACGCTCGCGTCTGGGCGAGCGACCTGACTGATGGATGTGTCGAGCTCGCGCGACGCAATGCCGCGAGCCAGGGTGCCGAATCCTCCATCATGGTGCTCCAGGGTGATCTGTTCGAAGCTCTCGCAGGCCTGCAACTCGAGCAAACCATCGATTTGATCGTCTGCAACCCACCCTATATCTCGGAAGCTCGGCTCAAAGGCCCTCGCGCCTCTCTGCTCACGGACGAGCCGCGGGAGGCATTCGCCGCCGGGCCCTACGGACTGAGCATCCATATGCGCGTTACAAAGGACGCACCTCGCTACTTGCGGCCGGGAGGACTGCTGTTGTTCGAGGTGGGCCGCGGCCAGGATCGACAGGTGGCCACCCTGCTCGAACGCAACGGCGCTTACGAAAATGTCAGCGTGGTCTTGGACGACGCGGGCGCCGGTCGCGTCGTCATGGCCTGCGCGAAGCGATAGCCGGGTTCGAGCACTTCCCCCACAACGAGCGTTGGCGTTGTAGCGTGGCACTCTGAACCCAGCGCCCTTGCGCGGGCCGGTCGGCTAATCAGCTCTCCCGCATCCCGCGCCGGATCGCGTCCGTGATCGGCTGGGTGAGATAAGCGAGAATTGTGCGTTCTCCGGTTGCGATCAGGACGTCGGCCATCATGCCGGGCTTGAGCTTCTCGCGGACTTTGTCGGGGAATTGCGTCACTTGCACGGAGACTTTCACCTCGTAATAGGGCTGATGGGTGACCTCGTCACGCGTGGCATCGGCCGAGATCGAAAGAACCTCGCCGACAGCGATCGGGGTCGAGCGCGCCTTGAACGAGGGAAGGCGCACCTCCGTCGGAAGGCCGATCTGAACGTGATTGATATCAAGCGCCGACACCCTCGCGGCCACCACGAGAACGTCGTTGTCCGGCACGATCTCCATCAGCACGTCGCCGGCCTTGATCACGGCACCGATCGTGTGAAGCTTGAGGTTCACGATCCGCCCCGATCGCGGTGCGCGTACCTCCAGCCGGGCCAGGACATCGGCCGCGACGCGCAGCTTCTCACGTGCATCGGCAAGCTGGGCTCGCGTGTCGGCAAGCTTGCCGGTCGCTTCTTCCAGCACCTTCTGCCCGACCTGATCGATCTGGAGCCGCGACTCGTCTATGATGCGGCCATAGCGAGCGATATCCGCTTCATATGCGCCAATCTTTCCTTCAAGATCCGCTCTGGAGCGCTCCAGCGTGGCGACGCGCGCGAACGCAACGATCCCCTGATCTACGAGCGGCTTGAGCTTGGTGTACTCCTGGCTGACACTGTCGAACTGCGCGCGTGCGCCCTTGTTCTGCGCGATATTCCCCTGGATCTGCCGCTGCGCCTGCGCGACACGTTCCTCGAGGATAGAGATCTCGATCTTTCGCGCAGCGCGACGTTCATCGAAGCGCCGCTTCTGGTCACCCATTGCGCGTATCGCGCTCGGATCGGACCTCTTTTGGAGCAGCTCGGTTGGAAACGCGATGCTGTCCTTTCCTTCGGCTTCCGCCTGCAGGCGAGCCTCCTCGGCAACTGCCGAGTAAACCGCCGAGCGAGCGATCTCTTCCCTGGCCCGCTCCTGTGTCGGATCAAGCCGCAACAGGACCTCACCTTCCGTGACATGAGAATCGCCTTTGACCAACAGGTCCTGGACGATTCCACCCTCGAGATGCTGCACCACCTTGCGGTCGCTCTCGACAACGACAGAGCCGGGAGCCACCACGGCACCGTCGATCGATGCGAGGGCGGTCCAGCCGCCAAATACCCCGAAGGTCAGAAAGACGACCAGGAAGCCTCGCCGCGCGGGGGTCTGCCAATCACCCGCCGGATCCTCTTCCTTGCCCACTGGCCTTCGGGACCACAGGGTCGGCAGTTTCGCCTTGGCGAGATCGAGTAGCGACTTTGTTACGGTCTCCGCCTTCGGACGAAGTTTGCTCGGAGGTCGCGGCTCCTGTGCCGCTCTGTCTTTTTTGTTGAACTGCTTCAAAAGCTCCGCCAGTTCGTCCTGAAGAGCGTCCGTTCCCCGCCGCAATAGATTGTCCATTATTGCCTCGTCGCGTGCGCCTGACGCACTTGATTTAAAAGCTGTGCCGAACCGTGAGTGCCATCGGCTCGATGGTTGCCGTCAGCATGGTGATGACGAGCAGTGCGATGATGTTCAACGGGCTCGCGCACGTCGCGCCGCATCGGTGCAACTGTTTTGCCGAGCAGCGCAGGCAGCATTTCCTCGCGCGTGCCGATTTGCCCGAGCCGTCCCTCGTGCATGAACACGATCTTGTCCACCGCGGCGAGCAGGTTCGGGCGGTGATTGATGATGACGATCGTCACCTTGCTCTTCCTCAGCCGCTGGATCGCTTCGGCAAGCGCACGATCGCCGTCGCCGTCGAGATTTGCATTCGGCTCGTCGAGCACAACCAGCACCGGCTTGCCGAAGAGGGCGCGGGCGAGCCCGATGCGCTGCCGCTGACCGCCAGAAAGACCTGCGCCATTATCCCCGATTACGGTGTCATAGCCCTTCGGAAGACGCTGGATCATCATATGCGCGGACGCTAGCTGCGCTGCCTCAACCACCGCTTCGTCAGATGCGTCGTCGCGGAAACGTGCAATGTTGTCACGCACGGTACCGGCGAACAGTTCGACGTCCTGCGGAAGGTAGCCGAGGTTCTGTCCAAGGAAATTGGCATCGAAATGCCTCACATCGTTGCCGTCGATGCGGACGCAGCCGTGCACCAGCGGCCAGGCGCCGACCATTGCCCGCGCCAGCGACGATTTACCGGAGCCCGACTGGCCGACCACGGCGACGACTTCGCCGGGGGCCAGCCGGAACGAGACGTCGGCGATGGCCGGCAATTGCGATCCGGGGACAAGCACAGTCGCCGCCTCGACGGAGATTTCGCCGACCAGGGGCGGTAGCCGCGTCGGCGGTCGCTCAGTCGCACGGTTCGCGAGCGCGCGATCCAGCCGGGCATATGATGTGCGCGCGGCAACCAGCGCCTTCCATTGCGACACGGCAGCCTCGACGGGCGCAAGCGCGCGTCCCATGATCAGCGAAGCGGCGAACAGAACGCCCCCCGAAATCTCTTGCTGGATCGCGAGATACGCACCCACTCCCATGATGGCCACCTGAATCGCCATGCGCAGGAATTTGGAGATGGCAAGCAAGGTCCCGCCCCGCTCTCCGGCCGTCGCGCTTTCCTTCAGCGCCTGACAATGAGTTTCAGACCAGGCGGCGCGCAGCGCGGGTCCCATTCCAAGCGCGCGGATCGCTTCTGCGTTGCGCAGCGAGGACGTCAACCGGTCCAGTGCGTGAAGGTTCTTCGATGCGGCCGCATTCAGCGGCGCCTTCGTAACCCGCTCGTTGAGGAAAGCGAGCGTCAGGATGATGATCGCGCCAATCAGGGCGACCAGGCCGATCAGCGGATGGAGCAGGAAACAGATCGCGAGGAAGACCGGCGTCCACGGTACGTCCATCAGCGACGTGATGATGCCGCCCGACAGCACCTCACGCAAGGTGTCGACATCGCGCAGCAGCTGAACGTGATGCGAGCTGCTCGTGCTCAGCGCCTGCCCGAGCGCGGTCTCGAACGTCTCACCCGACAGGAACCGGTCGAAGCGCAATCCGGTCTGCACGAGAACCCGGCTACGAAAATGTTCGAGAGTCGCGTAGCTGATGAAGAGCGCGAGCGCGATGACGGACAGCAGTAGCAGCGTCATGCCGTTTCGGCTCGTCAGCACCCGATCGTAGATCTGCATGGTGTAGATCGGGGACACGAACACCAGCAGATTGATGAAGATGGATAGTGCGCCGGCGGCGAGCAGGCCGGGACGTATCCGACGGGCCGCATCCAGGAGCGCAGACTGTTTTGCCGAAGCGTGCATGTGCATATCCGGGCCGCCCTTGGACGGGCGGCGGTAAACGGTTGAAAATTGCATGCGGTTGAGCGTCAAGACGCTCGCATTTCAATATTCCGCGTGCGCGGAATAGCACCCCGCCTCGCGACCGCGAGGAACTTCCCATGCGCGCGGCGTACCGCGCGCATGCCCTTGTTGATGTAGACGAGCTACGAGCTTACGAGTGCCAAGCGTGATGATCGTTGTAGTGAGACATCAGATCGGGCAGATGCGCAACGAACGAGTCTGTGTCCGGCGTACCCGTCTGCTTAGATTCGGCATCCGCAGTGGTGGTCAATGTCGCAGTTTGCCCCCGCGACCAGGTATGATCCTCGATCGCGGGCGATGACGTGCCGGCATTGAGCCACTGCGAAAAATCGAGCCCTCCACGGCTGTGCTCGTGCAAACCCTCACCGCCGACCGTCTGCAAAGACGAACCGCCGGACGAGCCGCTGTGGTGATGATCACCCCAGCCGCCAGAAACCGTCGTGCCGCCGGTCGACGGATCCGTCGTTCCGTCTGAGCCCGACACGGGAGGGGTGCTTCCGGTGCTACCGCCAGCATCGGCAACAGGCGGCGTGGTGCCGCCCGTGCCGGTGCTATCGCCGCTGTGCACGGGCGGCGTGTCACTCACGGGATCGGCAATGGGCGGAGCGGTCGTGCCACCGGTCGAGGTGCCATCGTGCGTATTGTGCGCAAGGAACACCTGCTGCAACTCCGGCGAACTCTCGAGTGCAGTATCGCCATTCTGCGAACCCCACGCGTACGCATAGTCGAAAGCCGGATTGGGAACGAGTTGCGCCCAATGATCAATCATCGCCTGCTCTTGCGCAGCAGTCGGCATCACGACCTTGCTGCCGGTTTCGGTGGACCAGTCGCCGCCCCCGAACGCCTGATAAACCGGAACGATGGAGTCAAGCGGGATGCCAGCATGCTCCGCTGCAGAGACGTACTTGTCGATAGTGCTGAGATCGACGTTCGAACGGTCCGACCACACCGGATACCAATCGAGGCCGAAGTAGTCGATGTGTGTGTTCGCGGCGTTATAGCTGTTCATGTAGTTCGGGTCGTCCGATGATCCGGTATTCATTAAGACCGTGAACGTCTTGGCCCCGGCATCGTGCTGATGGATCCAGTCGGATTCAGCCTTCAGATCCGCAGGGTCGGCTTGCGGTCCCCACTCCCCAGTTAAATCGGGCTCATCAACAAGGTAAAAGCCGAACACTTTCGGATTGTTGAGAAACGGCGTCACCTGGTCGATGAAGTCTTGAGTCACACCTTGGTACTGGTCGAGCCAAACCAGACCCTGCACGCCATCTGGCAGAGCATTCACCTGGTCGACATACTGAACATCCGCCAGATTAAAGCCCGCTTGGGCTGGTGCGAAGTTACCTTGCGAGTCCAGACCCCCGCCCGCAGCGTAGTGTAATGTTGTCAATGATAGTCCCCTGTTCTGTGTTGAAGCCCCCATGACCCGTAGGTCTGAGCGCACGACAACCGATCGTGCGTCCCACCGTGGTTAACGTATGTTTAGATTTAAGGCAGGAATCTCCGTTCCATCGGGCGGAACGAAGGGCTTATTGTGCCGATTCTTGGATCGCAACTAACACCTCTGCTTCGCCAACTTTTCGAACAAGCGGGCGATTTCAATCTCATGCGGCCGATTTGGGCCAAGAAGTATCTTGTCGCGAGCGGCAAAAGGCGGGCGAAATCGTACAATGTGGCAAGCGGGTGCAGCCTGCTGAGATGGACAAACTCGCTCAATCTGGCGGGGTACCCCTGACGGAGGATTTCCATGGAAGCGGTTCTGGTACTCAATGAGGAACAGCCTTCGGCGGAGAGAGAGGAGGGTGCCGATCCCGGGCCCATAGGCCCAAAGCATCTCCTCCGACGCCTATTCCACCGTTGGAAGTGATGTGAGCTATTTTCCCGAACGTGCGCTTTTAAATCGCCTCTCAACTGCGCACGATCCATTGCTCGACGCCGGCAAGAGAAATCCCAAGTGGCCTATTCGCGTCAAAGAGATATGGCAGGATCAGCGCAACTCGACTTCCCGCCAGGCTCACGAGTTCAGGTGAAGCCCACAGCCGGCCCTCGCTTGGCCGGAAGGACCGGGACTGTGATCGGGGCCGGATCTTACTCGAAGAGCCTCCGTGTGATCTTAGACGGATCGAAGGGACCTATCACTCTTCACATCGACTACGTTGCGATGATCGATAACTGAAGCGGGTCCCCCCCTCGCACAGTTGCGCGTAAAAGCTTCTTAACCGATCGCCCTTGGGTTACCCACACAGGATAGTCGCCGCCAATCCAGACTTCGGCCGCTCTTTAAACTTAAATCCATTTTCAGCCAAATGTTGTCCGTTGTTCTGTAGCCCGAGGCAGGATCAATCTATCTGTGTGTGTGTTTCTTCGTTGTAGTCACTTCGACCTCTTCGGCAGCGCGAAACCTATCGTATCGATCACGGTGCCGAATACAATGCAGCGATGCCATGCGACTTCTCGTCCTACCCACGAGCGCGGTCCAGAGTAACTTGCAACGCTGGCTGTTAACGCACCGGTCAAACTAGTACCGTTCGTCGCTGCCGCAACAGCAGCGCCTCCTGACGTGGCTGGTCGTCGGCGGCCGGGGGGCTTGTTCTTCCTCTTTCTCCGATTGCCCGCCCGCGTTTGGCAGTGGCATTGAGCGCCGAGACCAAAAGGCGCCCGTGCGCAAGCGACCTTCCCTATTGGTTGACGCGAGATGCGGCGTTAAGGAGGTCGCTCGGACGGATCGAGCGCGTAACAGAGCCCTGCCGGCGCGAATGCTTCGTCGGATATCTCATACTCAAGGACGTCGAGCCGTGCGCGCAATACTGCAGCCGCTTATTGAAATCCAACGCGCGGCACCAGACAGTCGGCCGGGAGAAGATTGCCGCGAGCGCTGGCCTGCTCGAGCGATTGCAGGCGTCGCAGGAATGCGGCTGCTGCCCTTTGCCGACATCCGAGCAGGCTCCCCTGTTACAACAGTTCTCCTTTGGAGATTCCCACTACGGCGTGCCTAATGTTGGCTGTGCATGTGCTTAGTCGTCGCTTCGCAACTCCGCCTCCTAGCGTTCTCAGCAGGCACAGACTAAACTGCATGCCCCGAGATAACGGAGATGCATTGTGCCGAAGCTTCCTCACACCGATCTTAAATTGGTGCAAAGCTTGGAAAGTATCGAGCTTAAAGACGATGCCGGCAGGCCCATAGGGCAGTACTTCTTCGGAAAAGGGCGCGGGCGGACGGTTTTCTTGTTCGGCAAGTACAAGGGTACATTCAAGACTCACGCCGAATGTCAGGCGTTTGTCGATGGGGTTCTGGCGGTACTCAGCCCTGAGCTGGCTGCAAAGTAAGTAGCCCTGCCGCCAACCGCACGATGTTGTGCCCTGCTCTGCGGCAGATATTTCTCCGCTACCTACGATCAACACCCTCAATCAATGCGAGGCGACCGCGCCGCGCGCGCTGGCAGAGTTCTTGAGCGTCACGATCTTCCCGTTTCACGGATGCGACGCGTTTCATGACCTGATCAGCCGGGTGTGACCTGTTTCATAACCCGAAGAAGATTTATCCGCCAAGTTGATCGAGGCCTCAATTGCGGGGATCGGAGGACCAACGATGGCATCATTCCCCAAAATGATAACCGACGTCGCCCGAACGACCTTTCCGTTCGAAGAATTGAAGACGATCGTGATTTTTTGCGGGATCGGCCTACTGGTGTCGCTCATGATATTATGTTCTACGGCTATTCGGTCTCGTTCGGGTTGTTCTGAAACGAAAGAAAGCCCCGCCTTGGGGCAGGCCGGAACTCTTCCTGAAGTTAGCGGGACGAACCAGGTTCCCTCGGTTCGCCCGCGTCTCGACTCGCGTTTCCATTGTTTCGATTGCAATCGGTCTCGCGAGCGCCCTCCGCGGCGGCTAACCCTTTGATGCTCGCGCCCCTGGAACAAAGGTCAGGGCCACCGTTTGAATTGCATGAAATGGCTCATCGGCACACTTGCCGCCGTCCTGGTCTGTTTGGGCATCTACGCCGGATCGGCTTTTGTTTCGCTCATAGGTCTGGTTTCGGCCGTTCGGAATGCCGATGTCGCTCAGGTCATGGCCCGGACAGATATGCCGCGTGTCCGCCACTCTCTCGTCGAGCAGGTGATTGCCGCCTACCTCGATCGCCTGGGGCAGAAACGACCACTCCGGCCGATTGAGCGGGTGGCGATCAACGCCTTTGGCGCAACGCTCGCAGATGAGCTCGCCGCCAAACTCATGACACCGGAGAACCTCGCAGTTCTCCTGAAAAGCGGCACCGTTCGCAATGCGGCGGATAACATTACCTTTGGATCGATGCCGTCTCTGGCCGAGCTTGACGTTTCGAACCTATTCGGCATTGCCGGGCGGGTCAGGCCCGTCAAGCCTGTCGAGTTTGCGTTGCGGCTTGCCGGGGGCGAGAACGCCGGCAACATCAGCATGCACTTTGCGGGACGACGTGGCAGCTGTCCGGCATCACCCTACCGTCTCGCGTCCTTGCGCAGCTGGTGGACAGGTTGCCGATGCGCTGACCCTTGCGTTCGCACTCAGGTTGCGGTCTGATCGTGGTTTTTCGGGATCACTCCTATGGCCATCCAATTGATAGTTGCCAAGATACTTCGAGACGAACTTGCATTGCGGGGCATTCGATCATTGACTGCCGGAGAGTCAGAGGCGATCGCAGCGCGGATCTTCGAGCGGATCACCGATCTGGAGCTGGAGCTTGCCGCGCGCGACTTCAACAAGCCTGAAGAGCCACGACGGCGATAGACCGCGATGACGAAGGGAGGCACTGGTTCCGTCTACGATCCGCTCCGAAGGACGCTGGAGGGCGTGCGACAGAACGCCGTGCGGTTCACATTTGCAGAAATTGAAAACATCCTGGGAAGGCCGCTACCTGCATCTGCCTACAGGTTCAGCGCCTGGTGGGGCAACGAGAGCTCCCGCAAAGCGGGTCACGCGCAGGCCATGGCGTGGCTGGAAGCCGGCTTCAAAGCCAGGGTCTCTCTGAAGAGCCAAGCAGTAGAGTTTCGCCGAGCGTAGCGACCTAAGGGTGCAGCTCGCTTGCCCGCACATCCTAAGCCCGGCGGTTCGCAAGCTCTGCGTACGCGCACCGTCCAGCTGGCTCGATTGGGGTTGGCCGGTGCGGCGGAGGTCCTTGGTCAAATCGCTACTTGCGCTGGCACAACATCTTCGTTTTATCCTGTGGCAAAAGGGAATGTCTTTTTCCGGAGTCCGCCCGCGCTCGGACTTCGATAAGACGCGACGCAGCGAAGGCCCACATCGCCCCATCGGGCGGTGGCGAGACTGACTACGAACGAGTCTGGCGCTCAAGACGCGACTGGGGCGGAAAGCGTCTTTGGGCTCGTCTCGATCGGCCGATGTCCTCCTCAAGCTGGGCATCTAAAGACCGGCAGTCGATGCCGGCCGCTGCCTTGCCGAGGGGCTTTCTCACTGTCCGAGCGCCGCGCCAGCCGCGTATCCAGCTCAACCACCAACCAAATTGCGCTTAAAATACAATCCAAAATCGTATCGGTATCCAGTTGAAGAGAGTAGATAGAAAAGGTGGTCTACTCCGCCTCAGGTCCGGCTCGTGCGGCTTCGATGCGGAGTTATTAGGCACAATATCGCTTGTGCGGTACTGGGCCGCTGGCCTTCTTTGCTCTGAGCGTCGTAATTTGTCGCCAGCAGACCAGGGCCAAGCACGACTAGCACTCCGCGGCCGAACGTGGCGTGCCGGCGCCCCCTGAGCTAATTTGCTTCCAGCAAACAGAGCGCGATTTCAATGTTTAGAAAGTATGCCATACTCGCGATGCACATTATTCGCTGCGCCCGCCTGAGTTTCAGATCGCAGCGCGGCGAGGAAGCTTGAATAAGGCGCGCTACTCACTATCAAGGTAGCTTATCCTCACGATGGCCGGACTTTCACGACGCGTGTTCTGCGCCGCTCCAGTCCGTAGATTCGCGCTGCCAAAGGCTCGACTGAAATGTTACCTTCATCTACCGACAAGATCGTGCTCTTCATTGATGGAGCCAATCTCTACGCGACGGCAAAAACTCTAGGCTTCGACATCGATTACAAGTGCCTGCTGAAGGAGTTTCAGAGCCGTGGGACCCTGCTTAGGGCGTTCTTTTATACCGCCATTATCGAGCATCAGGAATACTCTTCGATCCGTCCCCTGATCGACTGGCTCGACTACAATGGCTACACCGTCGTCACCAAGGCGACTAAGGAGTTCATCGATGCCTCCGGCCGCCGCAAGGTCAAAGGCAACATGGACATTGAGCTCGCCGTGGACGCCATGGAGCTCGCCCAGCACATGGACCAGATGGTGCTGTTTTCGGGAGACGGCGACTTCCGCCCCCTCGTCCAGGCTGTTCAGCGCCGCGGTGTTCGCGTCACCGTGGTCTCCACGATCGCCAGCCAGCCACCGATGATCGCCGACGAGCTGCGCCGCCAAGCTGACGTCTTCACCGACCTCGTCGAGCTGCAGTCCAAGCTGGGCCGCACTCCATCCGAACGCTCCGCCGCTAGTGACCGTGAAGCGCGTGGACACACGCCAAAGTTCTTGCAACAGCCGAAAGGAAGCGACGCTCCCGAGTGAGCGCTCACGCCGACCTTTTTCGTTGGCACCCGTGTTGGCTAGGCTGCGCCCAAGGTAGAACCTACACCAGGAGTTTAACCGTGCTCTTCTGACTTGGCCGACGAGCATTGGAGCTCCCGCTTCCATATGGTCCGCGCGCCCGCGTCGCGGCAGAGTGGTGCGCCGCGATCTGGCCAACTTACCCGCTACGCAATGGAGGCTAGCAGCCGCCCACCACCTAGAAGTGCCCCGGCGCTGGCATGGAAGCCTCTACGAAGTTGCCCGCCCGTGCTGGCCCAGCCACCACGGCTTCACGAACATGCTCGCCGGGATGGCCGCGTTGGCCGTGCGCTTGCGTTGAGCCGTATCGTCTCGGCTGTTTTGCCCAGATATTGGCTCACCGCAACGTTCCGTTAAGCGGACTCATGAAAGAGTGTGCCCTTTAGAGTCCTTGGGCGATCTAGGGGTTTATATTTGTGGATTTCGATATTGAGAAAGAATTAGAGGAGCTGCGCAAGCAGGTCGCAATTCGCCAGCGACACATTGAAGATCAGGTCTTCTTGATCAGCATTCTTGAGAGTGACGGCCACCACCCACTCGAACAGCATGCGGCACTGAAGACCGAACGCAAGCGGTTGGCCGAGCAAATGGAACGGCAAGTCGCAATCCTCCGGCTCTTGTCTACGGATGAGCGGGCTCAACGCTGATGAGCACCAAACCTGAGCTTCTGATCGACAGATATGTGGAGTGGCTTAGCCGAGGTCGCCTGACCGGCAGGATAACGTACGTCACGCGCGCGAGCGACATGCCCCATCCGCAGCCTGGAGCGGAATGGCATAAGGATAAGGATTTTGATGCCGCGGCCGAACTTCGGCGCCGGCCCGTTCTGAAGGCGATCTTCACTACGGCAATCAAAGCAGGTTCGAAAACTGTTCGAGAAGAAGCTATTGAGCGTCGTCCAGCGCAGGAAAAATACTAGAAGGGCGCATAATCAGTGAGATCTCGCAAACCAAAAGAATGGACGCCAGCCGAGATCGGCCAGCTAATCAGGCTCGCCAAAGAAGGAGCGAGCGCATCCAAAATAGGCATCCAACTGAGGCGATATCCCGCATCAGTAAAGAGGATGGCTCAAAACACCGGCACAATGCTGGAAAAACAAATGCAGTCCAAGAGGTAGCTTGCGTGGATGAACGTAGAAAAGCTCCACGCGACGGGGTCGAGCAGATCGGCTACATTTTTGATGACGGGTCGAGCATCCGATGCGTCATCAAGAACATCTCTGAAAATGGCGCAGCGATCGAGTTGGCCGACCCGCACCTCGCGCGGCCTCAATTCCAGCTTATGTTGGATAGCGACCGCTCCGTTCGAGAATGTCGGCTGGTCTGGTCCTCGCAAAACCGCATAGGAATCCAGTTTATTCGATAGTCGCGGCTCAAGCGCTTCTCTCCCCTCTCTTCGCTCGAGTTCATCCCATGAGCTCGTAAGCTCCCCCCGAGACCTACTTTGTCCACATCCCGAAGCGCGCAGCCGCGGTGCTGGCAGTACCAACTTCGGAACGGCCGCCAAAAGGCAGTCGTCGGACTATTTGCGATCAAAGTGCGAAGTGCCGATCGCAGGAGACCAACGGCGTGAGGAGAAATGAGCATATGGACGAGGGTTTTTCACTCTCAATTTTCACACTTGAGGTCGATGAAAGCCGGTCGTTGCATTTGCCGAAAGGAAGCATGCTGCCGCCGAAGCCGTCATCCACGATGAATATCTGCCCAAAAGGTTATCCTCCTTGAGATCAGGAGAAGTGCCCCTGTGCGATGACTTCTCCATTTTCCGGTTGCGGATCGCGCGGCCCGAAGAGCGACAGATCTATCATGATCGTCGTTTTGGACGACTTCCGCACACAGCATTACTATTCGCGTTGCTCGTCCCACTGGATGTTGGTGCAGGTGGGCTTCATCAGGCGATTGATGAGTTGTCGGAACTCGGATAGTCCCCTGAAGCTGATTAAGATTCTTGGCGATCTCATGCGCTCTCCAGATCTACCGCGTCAATCATTTTGGTCACCGAACCACCCGCGGAGCCGGGCAGAGATTGGACTACAACATAGAGGTCAGCCAGTATCGTCGATGCCGTACCCGGGCTACGGACCTAGGTGATGAGCTCTACGCGGACTAACAGAAACGGCTCGGAAACTAGGGCTATTTTTCGCGGGACCTTAGGAAGCGAGATTTAGAAAGGTGATCAATTGGGCCGAAGAATACTTCTACTGCTGCACCGCGCCGAGATCGCCATTCATCACCGCATCGTGGACGCGCACTTGCTCTTAAAGGCTAGAGACGTCATGGCGGGAGGAGAACAGCGGCAGAAGGGTAGCTCACGTGGAGCTGATCGGCTGATCAACTTGACGGCGCGAGCCTGATGTTTGGCGAACCATCGCTGGCTCGTGTGACCCAGTAAGAGACGACGTTGGCTCGACCTGGCTTCTTCGTTCTCGATGTTTAGTGATCGAGGCGATGAACACATTTGTTCAGTGCGGTAAGATCTAAGATCATGCGAACTGCGAGGAACCTTCGAATCGGATGAACGTTATGCATCACATCTCACTTCTCGCGAGTTAGCGAACATTGGACTTCGGCAGTCGCTCGGGATGGAAGTCCGCCGGATTGATCATTCGCTCGGGCTTCGTTATCTCCTCCTGGACGGGCATCAGAGTAGCCTGAAAGAGCATTCCTGGGACTTCTGTAACTTGACCCGAGCACGAAGCAAAGTTGCTCGCCGCAGTCCCGGTCAATTTGATCTCGACTTCGTCGACGCCGAAAACACTCGGCTGTCCTTCAGCGTGTCGGTGAGTGGTCAGCGTTGCCGAAAATCGAGTCCCGTCGAGTTCGTACGTACCGCCATAGCTGATGATTGTATCGCCGCCTGAGATAATGCCGTCCTTTAGAAGAAGGCGACCAGTACCAGAGCCGTGCTCGGTTTGAAACCACGCGACATATTCGCCGTCCTTCAACACGTGTTTGCCTCGCTCAGAGCCAAGCCGAATACCGCGCCTGCAAAGAGAGCTCCCAAAAAGTTAAGAGAAGCTGAATAGCTCCGGAAAGGTTGGGCGTCAGCATGAGCCGCCAGTTCGAAGCGACGAAGGCCGCGGCCTTTTACTTTGAATGAGAAATGCGGAGTGGCCTATTCGGGCCAACACCACTCGGCAAAAAGGGGCGCCTTTCTCAAGGCGCCCCCTAAGACCGGTTGCAATCTTGTTCGGGATACAAATACCAGCCCCGGCAAAGGCAGCGTATCTGACTGATGCACACGCGCCCCATCCGAACGGCTGAGATCCTCAATCAAAATTCTGCTTGCAGTGGGAATTAAGAATGCATTAACTTCACTGTACACCGTTACCCCACGGGACCCCCAAGTCACGTTCGGAGCCGGTCAAGAACCCCGCTCAGCCGGACTGGCGGGGTTCTTTAGTTGTACAGGTTAAAGCGACGCATTCTTTGGGTAGGTCAGCGGTAGAGTATTCTACTGTTGATGGTCGCTGGGTCGAACCCAGCCCGAAGAGCCAGCGCCTGAGGCATGAGGCCAATCAAGGCTCGAGCGCGAGCGCTCGGCAGGTTTACCGCAATGACGACCCGCAGCCACCTGTGGATCTCCCAAGGTGATGCGCGCCCGTTCCTATGGATATCAAGCACTGGCCCGTTTCCAGCGCAAATGGCCTAATTTCCTGTAAATCTTACTGCTAGTCGGCGGAAAGCACTCAGTCCGGTGCGCCCATTGCCCATAAGGCCAAGCAGATGGTTGCGCCGATCATAAACAAGACGGAAGTCACCTCGATCACGTTCAACCTCAGGCCGGCCTTGCCATTAGAACCCCCGAAGGGTCGCTGTGTTCTCGGAAATCTGACCGTATGGTGAATCGGCCGATGATCCCGTTCCCAAAGCCGCTCGCGCGAGCGGAGCAGGACGAGCTGGAGGCACACGAGGATCAACTCGAACTAGCTCGTTACTCAAATGGCCGCGCCGCCTCAACGGCCTAGGTAGAAAGGGGCGACCAGTACACTGGGCGCGCCCGCGACAACAACCAGCACGTGGGCGATGTTCGCTCAGGGTCAATCGCGTCGGTTGATGCTGGCCGCAAACTTCCGATCTGGCTGCATACGGGGGCATCGGGCTACACCGCGCCTATGGAAGCGATGGGCCACGAGCACACATACGCGGTCGCTCACCGATGGACCCTGAGATCACGCGAACGGCCTACCGGCGGGCCCTTATTGCACACGACGATGCGAAATTGATGCTCATGGGCGACCAAGCGGTCGACGCATCTTCCACGACCCCCGCCGGTCGGGTCCTATCGAAAGTCGCTCCGCGAGAAGGTGCCATCGTCCCGCTTCGATTATCGAACACTGGGATATGCGACGCGATGCCCTTCTCGACAGCCAGTTCAGCATCGGAGCCGCTCCGTAAGCGGTATCCCCGACAAGTCGCTCTGGCTTGAGACCGAAGCGCTGCTCGGTCCGTTCGATCATGGTCTTTGCTGCACCGACCTCGCCTGGCGAATGGCGCGGGAGGCCTCGACATCGTCGATGACGCCGAACTTCACGTCGATGAGATAGTTGTCGGAGTGCGCGAAGAATGCCGGCCCGTTGCGAGCGCCGGTTCACTGCGCTGCTGGCTCGGATGGCGAAATAAACTTCGGGACGACATCGCTGGCGGCGCCCCACGCCGGATCGTCGAGGATTGCCAAATAATCCTTCACCGCGCGGTTAGACCTGGCCGGATCGAGATCCCTGCGCCAATCCTGACCTGCGATCGAGCGCGGCTTGTTCGCGTCGGCCACAATCAGGCTCCCAACGGCTTATCCTTCCGCCATCAAGCAGACCGGGGGCAATGCATATCTCGATAATCCGTTCGAACACGTGGCGGAGAACATCTCCAACGCAGATGAGCGTTACGGCAGCGGAAATGCAAATTTCGGCACAGCGGCTTTCACTCGCAACTTCCCCGAGTAGTGGAACCTCCGGTCGCGCCGGGTAAGGCTGCCAGCTTTCGCTCGTTATGATTATCTTCCATAGCAATGCTTGCCTTGACCCAGATCATCAAATATCGTCGCCCTCCTTTTTCCGGTCTGGGTGCTACGATGAATGGTTTCCGAGCCAAATTGGAACGTTTCGAATGCCTTGCATCCGAATGCGAGTTGATCGCCAAGCGAGTTGATGAAAGCCATCGGGAGATGTATCTGCGAGCAAGCCAACACTATCGTGAACTGGCCAACGAGGTGCGTGCCCTGCTTGCGTCATTCGAGATGGCGGCATAGCCCCTCGAAAGCTCCAGACAAAAAGCTGTCCGGCATCCCCTCACCGCTGCCGCAAGCTGGACCAGATCCCATTTATCTGTGCAGGACGGCTCCATCAATTTTGAGAAAATCAAGATCTCGTACGCGCCAGGTTCGAAAGTTGGCCGAGGGTATCAATTCGAAAAAGGGTGCCGGCGCGCCCAATGCTGCACCGAGCCCGGTCATTGATGGCAGAACAGGTCGCGACCGGTTCAAGCTTCGATGGAGCCCATAAGTGCCTGATGGCGGCCGACTTCTTGATGAAGCTCACAACCGCATCCTCGCTGGCTTCCCGATCGTGAACGCGGCGAGACCTCAAAGCCGTGCCTAACCTCTGCGGCTCCTGAAGAAGCCCTTGATGACCTCAATAGCTCTAAACAGGGATGTTGAGATCCTGGACCTGCGTGGCGGAACCACAAGCAGAACGTAAAAAACGTTCAGCAGCAGCCAGCATCCGAGCACGATCAGAATGATTTGCATGGCAATTCCGAAAATTCGGCAAAAAAGGAGCAGTTGGAAATAAGCGAGACGATCATGAGAGCCTAGCGACGGCTTCGGCTCAAGTCCAATCGTTGATTAAAGCTGCAGAGTAAGGACGCGATAGCGAACATGCGCTCCTTCGAAGCTCGGCACTATAAGGCAGCGAAGCCGGGCGGAGCGAATGCCACGATCGGGGTAAATCAATTCGTGCATAGCCGAAAGCGACGTTGGTTGCTCATAGCATAGCCGGTTGGCCTACAGATTTTTCTGACGAAGCGGCGGAATGAGTGAATAACCCATGCGCAAATTGCTCGAGGTAAATGTTATTGCGCCCGACTTCAGTCGGGCCACATGGTGGCTGACTGCCTGTTAACGCCCCACAGCCATGTCATGATGGCAGCGCGGTCCTCGCCCTCTGGTCGTAATCATCGGAGTAGCGATTACTGGGTTCGACAACAGCCAGTCGCGTGGTGAAAGGGTATCACGCCAGGCTATCCCGCCACCGGACTGCGCAGCCGCGCGGAGTGCGTATCTAAGGGAGAACGCCACAGGTTGCGCGAAGCTAGGTTGAGCTCATCGAACCTCGGCGAGAAACCTCGCTCGCGCTGTCCATCGAACCGACGCCGCCTATCCACGTGCCGACGATCTCAAAGTTTGCATTGAAGGCGACAAAATCTGCGCGGTATCCTGGCGCGATCCGTCCGAGCTCAAACTCAAGGCCCAGAAAAGCCGCGGGCGTCCGAGAGGCCATAATCAGAGCATCCGCAAGGGGAATTTCGAGCAGCGCTACTGCGTTGCGAACCGCCTCGATCATGCTGAGGTGAGCGCCGGCGAGTGTGCCATCGGGCCCCGTCAAGCGATTTTCACGCAAAGTGACTTGCCTTCCTTGCAATATGAATTGCAGGAGTTGGGTGCCCACCAACGGCATGGCATCAGTGACCAGCATCAATCGATCGCGCCCCTTGCAGCGGAACGCAACACGCAAAGCGACCGGGTCAACATGGATGCCGTCGCAAATGATGCCCGCAAACAGCCGGTCATCCGCAAGCGTGGCGCCGACCAGGCCAGGCTCCCGGGCTTGCAGCTGCGACATGGCATTGAACAGATGAGTCACCCCCGACACCCCGCGCTCGGCCGCCCGCCCGATTTCGGCTGCGCTGGCCTCGCTATGGCCCGCGGCGATACGCAATCCAGCCTCGATCAATTCGTCGATCATCGAAGCGGGCACGCATTCGGGGGCCAAGGTCACAACGGATCGGCCATGGCTTCCAAAACTCTTGATCGCCGCGACATCGCGCCGATCCGGAACCCGTATCTCGGCTTCTGGATGAATGCCTTTGCGAGACCTGTTGAGGGCCGGTCCTTCCAGATGAAAGCCAAGAACGCCCGGAATGTTCACGCAACTCGCGGCGACAGCAGCCAATCGCTCGATGACCTTGGTCCGATCGGTGATGAGCGTCGGCAGGCATCCGGTGGTCCCCCGCTCTCGGTGCGCCTCAACGATGCGCCGAACCCCGGCCTCAGTTGGGTGCTCGTTGAGAAGGACGCCCCCGCCCCCGTTCACCTGGATGTCGATGAACCCAGGTGCAAGGATCGCGTCTGCGGGAAGGTGAATCGAGGCGCACGTCTCCCCCTCACCTAAGGTGATGCTTTCAACCCGCCCCTGCGAGATTCTGACCGACCCCGGCCCGCGCATATCGGTACCATCGAAAATGTGCCGCGCGGCAATCGTAAGAGAGGAAGAACCAGCGTAGCCCATCGACCTTGATCCTATATCCCGGTTTCGGACGCGTCACACGAGTGCGCGCGGGCTCGCCATTCCGCAGGTGATTGGGCGGAACCCGGAAGGAAATCTTCGCGTTAACTTCCATGGGAACAAAAGGTACCACATATCTCGGCATTGATGGTGGCGGAACCCGCTGCCGCGCCCGGATTGAGGACGAGAACGGCAAATTGCTTGGTGCAGCGAATTCGGGCCCTGCCTCTACGCGGGTTGGTTTCGAGAAGGCTTGGCAGTCCATCATGCAAGCCACCGAAGCGGCCGCAGCACAGGCCGGACTGATGCGAGAGGACTTCGCGCGGATGCACGCGGGAATTGGCCTGGCTGGCTTTGGCCGCCGAGGCGCGGCAGCTGCGCTCAACGATATCGCGCATCCCTTTGCGTCCGTCATGTTCGTCAGCGACGGCTTGGCGGCCTGTCTCGGCGCTCATAGCGGCGCGGACGGCGCCATCGTGGTAGCCGGCACAGGGTCGGTCGGTGTCGGCCTGATCGCGGGCCGCGAGATCCGTCTCGCCGGTTACGGCTTTCCCGTGTCGGACGAAGGCAGCGGTGCCGACATCGGCCTGCAGGTTGTTCGATTGGCGCTGCGGGCCGCAGATTGCCGCAGCGAGCTGACCCCATTACTTTCAGAGGTGCTGGACGCATTCGATCGTGATCCTTATCAGGCCGTGGCCTGGTCGGAAGAAGCCAGAGCGACGGACTATGCTGCGTTCGCGCCGATCGTGATGCGGCATGCAAATCAGGGCGATCCGGTCGGGCGTCGCATTGTCGAACGCGCGGCTGATGCCATTGGCGATCTGCTCGACCTATTCCTGGCGAGAGGAATAGAGCGGCTCTCGCTGGTGGGCGGCCTCGCCGACGCCATTGCGCCATGGCTGACGCCCGACCTGCGGGCCCGCCTGCGGCATCCTGACGCCGATGCGGCGGGCGGCGCGTTGTTGTTGGCGCGAGGGCGGCTCGACGTGCCCAAGCAAGATACCGATCGTGAACAGGCATCAAAGTTCAGCATTCAATGAGGCAGGGATCAACTATATGGCCACTGAAGAAGTCGATCCCCGCTTTGCCGACCTTGATGCATGGTCTCTGACATCAGCGATGGCAGCCATGTGGGAGGGTCAGCTTGCGGCGGTCGCGGCGATTGGTCATGCCCTTCCCGCGATCACGGCGGCGACCGAAGCGGCTAAAGCGGCGCTCGGCGATCACGGACGTCTTGTGTACGTCGGCGCCGGCACCTCAGGCCGCGTGGCGGTTCAGGACGGCGCCGAGCTGTTGCCGACCTTCGCCTGGCCAAGCGGGCGCGTCTGCTTCATCGTCGCCGGCGGAGCCAGTGCATTCGTCAGCAGCATCGAGGGTGCGGAGGATGATGTCGATGATGCGGTCACGCAGATTAATGCTGCGCGGCTCACACCGCACGACGTCGTGATCGCCGTTGCCGCCAGCGGGACAACACCATTCACCGTCGCGGCGCTGCAGCGGGCAGGATCACTCGGTGCAACGACAATCGGTGTCGCCAACAATGCCGGCTCTGCACTCCTGGTCTCAGCGAAATTTCCGATTTTGATCGAGACCGGCCGCGAGCTGATTGCCGGCTCCACGCGAATGAAGGCCGGCACAGCACAGAAGGTTGTCCTCAATCTGATCTCCTCAGGCATCATGCTGCGGCTCGGCAGGGTGTATCAGGGTATGATGGTGAACATGCCGCCGACCAATGCCAAGCTGAAGCGACGCGCCGAAGGCATGGTGGCGCAAATCGCGCATTGCGATCCGTCGCATGCGGCCCGCGCGCTTGAGCAGGCCGGCGGAGACATCAAGACGGCAAGCCTCCTCGCGTTGGGGCTCGACAGGGGTGATGCCGAGAGAATGCTAAAAAACGGTCATGGTAATCTTCGGTGCGTATTTGCCGAACTCGGCAGGGATCGTGTTCCCCGCAAGCAGGCGGCAGCACACGAGCAAGGCGGAGCGGTCAAGCCGTGATGACATCCGCCATGGCAATCGAAATCAGCGAAAGCGCTGACGTCGTGGCCAGAATAGTCCAGAACCGCCCCGCCTCGCGCGAGATCGCCCAACGAGTTGAGATTGGCTCCGCCCCATTGTGCGTCGTTTGCGGCCGGGGAAGCTCTGGGCACGTCGGTGTTTTCTTGAAATACCTCATCGAGACGCGCCTTCGACTTCCCGTTTCGACCAGCGCTCCTTCGGTGATCACGGCATTTCGGACGCCGTTGATGCTTCGGCATGCGCTGTTCATCGTGATCTCGCAATCCGGGCGCAGCCCCGATCTTGTCGCGGCGACCAGGTCGGCACGCACCGCAGGCGCCCGCACCATCGCTATCGTCAATGCCGCATCGTCCCCAGTCGCCGACGAAGCCGAGTTCGTCATTCCGATCGAGGCAGGGCGAGAGCACTCAGTAGCGGCGACCAAGACTGTGATCGGCTCGATGGCTGCTGGCGCTGGACTTATTGCCGAACTGGCCGAAGATCGCATACTGCGGTCAGCGCTCGAAAGGCTTCCCGAGCGCCTGCGCCGCGCCTTGGCGCTCCACTGGGGCGGTATTACTGATGATCTCACCAAAGCGTCAGCTGTCTTTGTGGCGGCACGCGGCCTGGGCCTCGGCTCCGCGCGGGAGATCGCGCTCAAGCTTTCGGAAGTCCTGCGCCTGCCCTCGATTGGTCTGAGCGCTGCCGAACTGCAGCATGGGCCCCGCGGCGCATTATCATCCCGTACGCCGCTTCTCATGATGCGCATCATGGATGAGACGGCGCCCATGGTCGACGCGCTGGCAAAAGAATTGCGCCAGCAAAAAATTGCGCTGCATCTATGCGGCGGACCGCACGGGTCGCTGCCTTGGTTAGCCGAAGATGACCCCGCCACCGACCCGATCACCATGCTGATGCCAGCCTATCGAATGATCGAGCAGGCTGCGCTGAGCTGCGGATTTGACCCGGATCGTCCTCCTCGCCTCAGCAAGATTACCGAGACATTTTGACGGCTGACTGTTCGCTGGCCACACGGCTATGCGCTTACCTGAACAATTGCCCATGACATGCCCAGCCGAGTGAACCTCCCGGTCGCGACCATCTCGCTTTCGTTGAACTCATCGACAACGAAGGCTTGCCCGCCTGCCCAAGCCGGGCACTCTCAGCCTAGACTGTCCCGGAAGGCCATAGTTTCGGTGATCAGAGCGTCTCGTTCGAGTGTCCCATGACTCAAATGCGGCGCCCTCTTCATCACCCGCGACGGTGTACAACCTGATCGTCCACGCCAAAATGAACGACCTGGATCCACAACCCTGGCTCGCCCACGTCCTTGGCGCGCATCGCTGCACATCCAGCCCAATCCGTCCATGAGCTGCTGCCCCTGGAATTGGCGCGACCCAAATGAGCAAGTCAATCAGGCAGTCTGAGTGGCAATCCAGCGGCCCTTGCCGGGCCACACCGGACGCGGAGCAGTGCTTAGCTGCCTGCCTACCAGGCTCCAATGGCAATCAGAACGGTAAGGCTCAGAACAACAATGCAAATGATAGTCGCAGGGACCGTGAGCCAATCGGAAATCATTATTGCCTCCCGAGAGCGAAGCTATTGCCATAGTGCTGTCAGTGTGCGGCGCGGAAAGGACCACGTGTAGGGAGGTCTCTTCAATTCGGCTCGCGGGCACTGATTTCTTGCGGCGTGTCGGTCCTGCCAAGGTTACCCTGATCAGCACGACCATAATCGGGTGGTAGGCGTTCAGGATGCTTGCCTCTGAGCAGAAGCTGTTTGCGCATTTCAGCGAGCCGAGCGCGGCAGTATTCTCGATAGATCAGGTCGAATATGGCGGGCATGGTTGCCCCCGTCGTTTGAATATCACCCTAGAGATCCTTCCACCACGAACTTTCGGGTGACCTTAACCCCGTTTGATCGCTGCCCGAGTGAGCCCATTCACAACTTTTCTTTTGAGACTTGGAATTTTGGCGATTGGCTGACTTGATTGCCGTCACAAAAAGTACAGGGCCAATTACCTAAGCTACTACAGCGACCTTCTGTTTCAGCAAAGCTTGTCAAACAACCTGAGAGCGCTGCTTCGCGAAAAACAACCACTATGGACCCGAAGAATTGCCACTGGATGCAAGAAGCGTTGGCTGCAACGCTGCCACCTAGCGCTTTCAGCAGCGCAGGTTTAACAGCGCACTTGGGTCGGGCATCTCGCCGTGCGTATTGACCGATAAAGCCGCGCACCGGACGATCGAGTGTCCGAACAATGTCACATGATCGAAGCACTCAGCGTCGGCCCAAGCGGAGAGGTCCGCAGCCTAGCGGGGCAGGAGACTGCGCCATCACCCGGGCCAGACCCGGAGCAGGCTCCGCCGTGCGAGACGGTCCCTACGCGAGGTCAGATTTACGGTTACGACAGAACTGCACCGTCAATCGATTCTGCAATGTTACCGGACTCCAACTCGCTTTGAACTTCTCGATGATGAACCCGCACTTGCTGTTTTTTATCTACCGGAGCCTGCCTCAGACGCTCTAAGTACGCCATCGCGTAAGGATGGACTCTAAGCGCAGCCAAGTCCGATGATGAAGCCCACCGAAGCTCAGAATGTTGGCAGTCGCCGCGGATCACTGGACGATGATCTAACGTGATCTCGTAAGGTAGGCAGATGTAGTGAGTGCCGAAACCGTCTCGTTCAAATATATTAGTCTCATAGAAGTGCTCGAAGACGCCGAGCGGAACAGCTTCTTCGATGTTAGCCTCGATAGACGTTTCACTCAAAAGCAGTCGACGAAAAGCTTGCGCGAGACGCTCGCCTTTTCTTATCCGACCACCGGGCACAAAATAAAAACCTTTGGCAGGCTGGTTTCGGCGTGCCCCCACCAACACCGCGCCAGCAGGATCCCGGAGAACAAAATCGATCGCGCATAAAGGTGCGTAATGCACAACCTGTTCGAACACTATGTCTTCCAAAAATCCATTTACCATCTACTGAATCCCAAGATCTACAAAGCCTCTTCATACTGAGCCATGAACGATCGCGCGTTCAAACCTTCCCTGGAAGCTTGATGGGCTCAACGGAGGTTGGATTCACAATGAATTCGCAGAGTTTGGCTTCTCAAAATGAGCAATACGATAAACTTCTCAGCGAGCACAGTTGAAAGCCCAATTTCGTTACCGGTGCTACGCCTCGTCTGCTTCAACTCTGTTTCCTCTTCTCCTCTAAATTGCTGCGTTAACCCCATAGGCATGCGTCATGATTTGACTTTGCATCCGACAGGTCGTTGGCGGCAGCCAAAGGAACGAGTTGCTATGCTTCTGACGCTATCTAGCAGACGCGACCTGATCGGCGGAGATCCTGGTATGGCGCCCCCCACCTTGCAGGAAGTCGCGATATGTGGCGGCCAGACCTTCTCGCAACGACGTGCGCGATTGCCAGCCAAGTGAGTTAAGCCGCGAACTGTCGAGCAATTTACGTGGCGTGCCGTCTGGCTTGCTCGTATCGAAAATAAACTGGCCTTTATAATCTACCGTCTCGGCAACGGCTTCAGCGAACTCCCTGATCGAAAGGTCGGATCCTGCACCGATGTTGATCGGAATGTGATCGGAATAATTCTTTAGAAGAAATACACAGGCGTCGGCGAGGTCATCGACGTACAGGAATTCGCGGAGCGGCTTACCTGAGCCCCAAATCGTGACCGAAGGAGCCTTTGTCAATTTCGCCTCGTGAAAGCGGCTCAGGAGAGCAGCCGGAACGTGGCTGTGCTCGGGGTGATAATTGTCGCCCGGGCCGAAAAGGTTAGTTGGCATTGCCGAGATGAAATCATCACCGTACTGTCGTCGGTAGGCTTGGCACATTTTCAACCCGGCGATCTTGGCCACAGCATACCATTCGTTCGTTGGCTCAAGTGGGCCCGCGAGAAGCTCTTCCTCCCGAATTGGCTGATTTGCCAGCTTCGGATAGATGCACGACGAGCCGAGGAACAGCAGGCGTTCAACACCGGTGTTATGAGCCGCTGAAATGACGTTGAGCTCGAGGTGAAGATTCTCGCAGAGGAAATCGACAGGCAAGCTGTTGTTGGCCGAAATACCTCCGACCTTTCCAGCTGCGTGAACCACGACCTCCGGCCTGTTCTTCTCGAACCAACGTTTTGTCTGGCCGGCATCGGCGAGATCAAGCTGCCGTCGGTCGGCCGTCATTATCGTGCAGTGCTGATCAGCCAATTTGCGAACAATCGCCGATCCAACCATTCCGTTGTGACCGGCCACAAAAACTTTTTTCCCGAAAAGCTCATATGAAAATGTCACAATAAAACTCCAGACGCTAAAAAAAGAACGTCGAAAAAGGAAATCTAAGAGCACGAGCATACTGGGATGCACAAGTTCAGTAAATGGCTTTGAAACTTTGTCGCTTAAGCTGGTAAATTTGGCCGCGATCCAATTGCATGAGCCAGCATGCGGGATGGATAACATTGGCGCTTAACAGGCGCTCGGCAAATGCGGCCCAAATCGCGGCGCCGTCGCTCGCGTTGGAATTGGGGATTCAGCCCGCTCCGATGAGGAGCATCATGCCTGGCCTGTCGGACAGCGACCTGGCCGTGTGTCTGCTCCGCCGAGTGCCGCCCTACAACAGGGAATCTCGCCAATATTCCTCTCCAGAACAGACTTGCGGTAGCTTGCAAACGGTAGGCGAGTCGAAATTCTGGCGTAGGGCCAAGACCTTAGATGATTCACCACGCTGCTGCCTGCTAGGTGGAGACAACAGGCGTCTAACAAGGGAATTTTGCCGCTCGTATCAAGGCGAAGACGCGAAATAAACAGGATGACACCGGCACCGCCGTACCGGCCGGTGCGGGCCAGCGGCCGAGCGGAAAACGACTGCTCATCGCCAGTCAGCTGCATGTCGGAACCACGCGGGCTTAAGGCCAGAGAACCTTTCGATTGCGCAAATCGTCTTGGCTGCTCCTGATTCACGGCCCGGCGCACCAAATTTTTTTGGCGAACCGGCGAAATTGGTGAATAACCCGCGCGCAAACTACCCGAGGGAAATGTTCGAGCGATCAACTTCAGGTTATTTGAGTGCTTATGAATGAACCATTGTCTATCGCTGCGCTCTCGCAGCTATCCCTCACCTATCGTCCCATCGACCAGCTCGTGCCCGATCGCACAATGCCCGGACTCATCCAAAACGCCAGATCGAGCAGCTCAAGGCGTCCATCAAGGAGTTCGGATTCACCAATCCCGTCCTCGCCAATCCGGACGGGAACATCATCGCCGGCCACGGCCGGCTTCAGGCCGCCACGTCGATGGGCCTTCCACAAGTCCCAACGATCCTCCTGTCCGGCCTATCGGAGACGCAAAAGCGCGCGCTGCGGATCGCGGACAACAAAATCGCCCTCAACGCCGGGTGGGATCTGGAAATCCTCCAGCAAGAGCTGGGCGAACTCGCCTCGATCGAGCTCGACATCGATCCTACGCTCACCGGCCTTTCAACCGGCGAGATCGTTTCCCTTCTCTCGAAATCTGTCGAGACGGACGAAGTCATTCTGCCCCTTCCCGTCACGCCGCGCACCAAACCAGGCGACATCTGGAGTCTGGGCGAGCACCGCATCGGATGTGGCGATGCCCGAGACGCCGCATTCCTAAGACGAGTGATCGGAGATGGCGCCCGTGCCGACGCCGCCGACACTCGCATTCGTGCCGAAAACCTCGCGCCGCGACCTGACGCTGGGGCGTGCCCCAGCGTCAGCCGCGAGCGATGACGGCAAGCTCGGAAGGATGAGCAACCGAGGCAGGCCGATGGCCTGCCCTTTGCTCGACCGGGATTGTGATCAGCCTTTGACGCGGACGACGGGCTCAACTTCGACGACTGGTTCGACAGCACCGCCGTAGCACCTCAGGTCCATCCAGGGCCCACCCCAGTATGTCCCGCCATTCCATCCACCGCCCACATAGGGTCCGCCGCACAGCAGATCGTACGACCGTTCCCGATAGTAGCCAGCATAACGAGCATGACGCGAGACGCTCCTGCGGGCGGGAACCGCGAGCTCTGCGGCGGAGGCTGTTTCAATTCCTAAGGACAGATTGTCTGCTGCTGTGCGCTGGACCGAGAACGGGGCACCACACAAGACGGCCGTAAGGACGACCGTGCCGATAATGACTGACTTCTTCATGAGCATCTCCAACTAGGCCTGCCAAAACCGGCAAAATCTCTTCCGCTCTGCGGCAAACGAAAGACAACGCTTCGCGTCGGAAAATAATAGTCTGTTTTTCAGCACGCCGCACCTGCCAACTTTCGCCGCAGGGATCGGTTGGCTCACGGCCATGGACAGTTCTGTCCCATGCCGCTAGCTTTTAGCCGGCTCGCTATGGATAGGATCAAATGGATTCGCTGATCTACGCGCGTTTGAGCGCCCTCATCCTAGCTTTCGGCGCGGTCACGGTGACTGGCATTACCATTGCGTCGGCGGCGCCAACAGCGGAAGTCGCCAAGCGCTGCCTTCACTATGCTTACATTGTCCAC
The DNA here is from genome assembly GCF_003020115.1 of Bradyrhizobium sp. MOS002. Classification (GTDB taxonomy): domain Bacteria; phylum Pseudomonadota; class Alphaproteobacteria; order Rhizobiales; family Xanthobacteraceae; genus Bradyrhizobium. The sequence continues at coordinate 55,505 of NZ_PYFX01000014.1, read as the reverse complement.
CCATTCAAACGACCGGGCGCCGTGCCTATGAGCCCGGATCGGCAGAGCTATTTTAAGGATTGCCTGTCAAAGAATGGCGAGGTGCCAGACCCATCGCCCGCGACCAAGAAGTCGGACTCGGGCTCGCAAAAGAGCTGATGATCACTTGGGGCGAGCCGAATTGGAATGCACGGGCCGAATGCGCCGCAGGCGAACGTTGGGCTGCTGCTGCGGATACGACCGATAAACGTTGGGTACCGGCTGGCTGACAGCGGGCCCTACTCTCGGGCGAACCGGGTAAACCATTCCAGATGCCGCAGGGCCATCATTGGTCCCCCCCGTCCCCGCCTGTGAGAATGCTTGGTCCGCAACGGCAGTTGCGGCGGTCACCAGAAGAAAGACGAATAGCACCAAGCGCATCATTTCACCCTCGATCCCGCGTCAATGCTTCCCGCCGGATCAGGTTCCAATATGCACGAACTCTGCGTTCAACGAACGAGGTTAAACGAGGTCCGCCTCTCGCCGTATGATCGCTTTCGCGTAAGCAAGCGCCAGCCGACGAAGCAATTGATCCCGCCCCAGACCGCCACAATTCCCCAAAAGATTGCGCCCACAGCTGTCCCCCTTGGCCCCAGCACTTTTTGGTAACCTGGACGATTGAGCAGTGATCGTGGCATTTCAACGCGCGATGAGCCGCGTTGCGCAGTGGCGGGTGGAATAGCAGCCGTTCAATTCAAAGCGCCGCTGGTGCCGGTAAGCCGGCTTCGCATTGCCCCAGGCCGGAAGCAGGTGACTCACGAAGACAAAGCCTAGCAGCCGCGCGATGGTTGCGAGCGACCTACCCGACTCCGAGCCGACGTTCAAATTAGCGGCAGACCCTAACGCGACGGACCTTGACACCATACCGCGTCTGGACCTCGACGTACCGAATGCAGGGCCCCCATCCTGTGTAGCCGTAGGGGTAAGGCCGCCCAAAGAACGAGACGTCCAGAACGTCGCTCCTCTCGCTCGTCACGACAGGAGCTATGGGTCCGAGCGCGTAGACAGAACTTGCGCTTGTAAGTACGGCCAGCGCCAAGCCACACCCAATGCCAAACTTGCGAACCATTCTCGCCCCCCACTTACCGTGTGCTAACCCGAACTTAAGCTGACATCATCTCACAGGATTCTCTGCAAAAGTCCATCGGCGCTCGATGGCGCGGTATGATGGTAGCGATCGTGGTTTCCCTGGAGACTTGTACGTTCGGACGGAAGTCTGGTACCAATAAGGGCTATTTTTAGACAAGTTATTGTTCTGATCGGGCACCGAGAAAGTGTTTTATGAGTAAAGCGCCGCGGTTGTCGCAGGCTGTTTCAGAAGCTCCGCAAGTATTGCCCGCTCCGGGGCCTGGTGACGCGGCATCGCCGCGAACACAGCGCCGACTGCTGAGCCCCGAACTGGTCGAGGCTGGAGTTGCTGCCATAGACGTGCTGCTGATCGTTGCGGCCGGGCTCCTGTTCAGCTCAGCTTATTATTCGATCACGGGCAGCGCTTCCAACGCGATGCCGTATGGTGGCATGGGCCTCATCGTTGCTGCCAATTTCGTGGCAATCATGGTCGCCCGACGGAACTATCGCCTGAAGGACTTGGTGCTTTTTTCAAGGCAAGCCCGAGAAGTCATTTTCATCTGGTTCGGTCTGTGCGGCCTTCTCGCGGTAGTCGCCTTTACGATGAAGATCAGCAGTGAATTTTCTCGCGGCGCGGTGATGCTGTTCTTGGCGGGAAGCCTGGGAGCACTTCTCGGCTGGCGCCAGATCGTCGCAAACTACATTGCGCAATCACTCCAGAATGGCCTCTTTGCACAAAAACGGATCATCGTGATCGCAGAAGAAGGGCAGAGCAGTTCGTGCCATGCCTTGCTCGAGCTTCTTTGTTACGGTTACGCACCCGTTCGAACCTTTGAGATCTCGAAAGGGGAACTCACATCGCCTGGAGTTACCGCTTCGCTTCGCTACAAACTTGCAGATGTACTCCAGCTTGCCAGGAGCGAACAGATCCAAGACGTTTACCTTGTCATCGGGTGGCACAATGAGAGGACTATCGACGGAGTCCTGACTGCCTTGTCGGCGCTTCCCATTTCGGTCCACCTCCTACCCGATCAACGTGCTGCGCGGTTCTTAAGTTACCGTAACACCTACGTCGGAAATGCCTGGACCGCATTGCTGCAGCGGGCCCCGCTTACTCGCTCCGAACTTGCCGCAAAGCGCAGCTTCGATGTCGTGCTTGCGTCGATTGGAATCATCATTGTTCTGCCTTTGCTGCTGATCGCAGCACTCTTGCTGAAGCTTGATTCACGCGGCCCCATTCTCTTCCGGCAGAGACGCAATGGTTTCAATGGGAAGACCTTTGAAATTCTAAAATTGAGAACGATGCACGTTGAGGAAGATGGCAGCAACATAAAACAGGCAACCAAGAACGATCCACGAGTCACCCGCGCGGGTCGATGGCTCAGAAAATCCAGCATCGACGAGTTGCCGCAGCTGTTCAATGTGATACGCGGCGACATGTCTCTTGTAGGCCCGCGTCCCCACGCTGTCTCTCACAATTCCGAGTATGAGCAGCGGATCGCGAACTACGCTTTTCGGCATCACGTCAAACCAGGTCTGAGTGGTTGGGCCCAAGTCAATGGCTACCGCGGTGAGACCCGCCACATTGATCAGATGAAGCATCGCGTTCAGCACGATCTTTGGTACGTCAACAATTGGAGCCCATGGCTCGACCTCAAGATCCTCTTGCGAACGATAATCGTGACCCTTCGGGAGCCAAACGCCTACTGAACCTCGAGCGGGCGCTGGTTACGTTAAGGTTGATATTGCGCTTTCCTCGAATCGTCGATCGCCCCTTGATAGAGTCAAGCTGATCAACCGGACCCGCAGCGTCAATACCACTACGGGATTTGCCTGGGTTTCCACGTTCTTTCGGCTTGGCAGGGTGAATTTGGTTTCTTTTTGGTCCCTTTGATGGGGCATCGGAGTTTTCCTCATGCGCATCCTGGTGGTTGGTATCAACTACGCTCCCGACCTGATTGGCGTAGCGAAGTACACCACTGAGCTGTGCGAGGCGCTGGCATCATTCGGCCATGAGGTGCGCGTCATTACTGCTCCTCCATATTACCCGGCGTGGAAGATTCCTTCCAGCTTCCGCGGCCTGCACTACGGCCACGAGCTGATAAACGGCGTTTCCGTTACCCGTTCACCAATCTACGTTCCGCAAAATCCAACCGGACCTAAGCGGCTTCTGCACCACCTATCATTTGCGATGACGAGCGCGTGGCCGGTCGCAGTGTCCGCGCTCCGCAAGTCTCCCGATATCGTTTTGTCGGTAGCACCATCTCTTATGTCGGCCGCATTTCCAGCGTGGATCGGGCGTCGCACTGGTGCACTTACTTGGCTACATCTACAAGACTTTGAAGTTGATGCAGCTTTTGACCTTGGCCTTCTAAGCAACCGCCTTTTACGAAAGCCCATGATTGCAGTAGAGCAACGAATTCTGAAGTCCTTTGATCATTTGTCGACGATTTCCCCTCAAATGGCGCATAGGCTCACTGCGAAGACTTCCAACAGCACGATATGGGAACTGCGCAACTGGACGGACACAAGCCAAATTGCGAACGCCGGATACAGTTCACAACTTAGGGACGAGTTGGGGCTCGCCGACTCCCACTTCGTCGCCCTCTATGCCGGCACAATGTCAAATAAGCAGGGTTTGGAGTTAATTGTCGAAGCCGCTCGGACACTTAGCCAATCAGCTCCGAATGTTAGATTTGTTTTGAGCGGAGCAGGGCCGGAACGAATTAATCTACAGCAACTTGCCGTCGGTTTGCGCAACATTCAGTTTCTCGATCTCCAGCCCGATTTAAGATTCGCTCAATTGCTGAAAACGGCTGACGTGCACCTTATTCCGCAGAGAGCCGAGGCCGCCGATCTCGTCCTCCCGTCCAAACTCGGGGGGATACTTGCGTCCGGAAAGCCTGTCATCGTTATGGCCGAGCCCGGGACGGGTCTGGCCGACGAGATTGAGAGCGCGGGTATCCGAATCGCTCCGGGCGACTCGATCGCGCTAGCTGCAACGATAAACTGGCTCGCACAACATCCTAGCCTTTGCTCTACACTAGGGGACGGAGCCAAGGCCACAGCCCTAGCACGGTGGGATAAGCATACGATCTTAAAAGGGCTGATGGATCGACTCGAAATGTTGAGCAGTACGCGAGGACGCAGACTTGATGATGAGCCTGGCATACTGCCCCGCAAAGGCCCGATCCGCGATGGGCTTAGCAGCAATATTACAAAGTAAACTTGGAATGTTCACGCTTTAGGGCATACTTCGCTCGCTCTCGGCAAGGCATCACCCCTGAAATGACCAAACGCATCCTCGTCACCGGCGGCTGTGGATTTATTGGCTCCGCGCTAATCCGCCAGCTAATCGCCGAGTCGGACAGCTTCGTCACGAATATCGACAAGCTCACATACGCAGCTGATCCAACCTCTCTATCTACTGCGTCTGACTCCCCGCGATATCGTTTCGAGCAGGTTGATATCTGCAATGGTGAAGATATCACCCGGGCCATTGCAAACTGTGGTCCGGATTTAATTGTCCATCTCGCTGCTGAAACCCACGTTGATCGCTCTATCGACGGCCCTGCTCCATTTGTTACAACGAACGTCTTTGGCACTTTTCAACTATTAGAGAGTTGCCACGCATATTGGACCACTCTGCCCTCTGAACAGCAACGGAGATTTCGGTTCCATCATGTTTCCACCGATGAAGTATTCGGATCTCTTAGCGAAGAGGGGCTGTTCTCAGAAAACAGTTCTTACCGACCCAATTCACCATACGCCGCGAGCAAAGCTTCGTCCGATCATTTTGTCCGAGCGTGGCATACAACATTTGGGTTGCCTGTCCTCATTTCGAGTTGCTCCAATAACTACGGTCCTTCTCAATTCCCAGAAAAGTTAATCCCATTAACTATCTTGTCAGCATTAAGAGGGCGCAAAATTCCCATTTATGGTGATGGACGCAATGTCCGCGATTGGCTCCACGTCGATGATCATTGCCGCGCGCTCAGGCTAATTCAGGAAAGTGGTACTATTGGACACTCCTACAACATAGGCGCGCGCAACGAGAGAACGAACCTTGATGTCGTTCTTGGAATCTGCGCAATACTTGATCAGATATGTCCACGTCAGGACAAAACCAGCTACGGCGAGCAAATCTCGTTTGTGCCGGACCGGCCGGGCCACGATCGACGGTACGCGATTGATCCGTCTAAAATGGAGCAAGAACTCGGTTGGCGGCCGAAAGAGGCGTTTGAAAGCGGCTTGCTGAAAACGGTGCGGTGGTACTTGGAAAATGTAAACTGGTGTGAACGTATTGAAGCCACGCGGTACAAGGGTGAACGTCTAGGTCTCACGACCAAGTCACAGTTCGCAGGATAGGAAACCGGACAGCTTGTGGCCACAAGAAGTCGTCCGTTGAGAAGGCGAATTGAGCGGGGCTGGACCGGCCAGCACGCGCATAGTCGGACCAGGAACAGGCACAAGAGTTCTCTGAGCCAGGCTAGGATGGGGCGGAAGTTGTGGCCGAGGGCTGAGAGGATGACGTTGGCGGCGTCTCCGGCACGGCCTTTGAGGTAGCAGCGACCGAGGTGACCTTCGGTCTTCATGTGGCCGATGATGGGCTCGATGGCGGAGCGGCGGCGCAGCTCGCGCTTGATGACGCCGAAGGCGCCGCGCTTTTGGCCGGAGATGAAGACGCGATTGTGGATTTTGAGCATCGTGGCCGCGGTATCCCTTGTCGACATAGGCCCGCTCGATCGGACATCCGGTGAGCGTCTCGGTCCGGTCGATGACGTTCCGCAAGGTGTGACCTCGTAGGGATTTTCGGGCAGCGAGCTGGCATGCGGGAAGGTGATGGCCTTCGGCTGCACCGTGGTGTCGACCGTGACGCGCTTGAGGTCCTGGCTGCGTAAGGCGCCGGCTTCGTGCGCCACCCGCAGGCTTCCGGGCAGCAGCAGCTCCAGCTTGTCGCGCAGCCGCTTGCGCCAATGGCTCAGGTCCGAGCGTTCGTGCGGGAAAGCGTGCCGGAAAAACTCTTCGCCGGTGAAGAACTGGAAATAAGGGTCGTGGACCCAGCGCTCGCACACCCCCTCATCGGACAGCCCGTAAATATGCTTGAGCAACAACAGCCCGATCATGAAGCGGGTCTCGATCCCCGGCCGGCCGTTCTCGCTGTAGAGCGGCGCGATCTCGCCGTCGATCCAGTCCCAATCGATCTTGCCGGCAAGCAGAACCAACTCGTGCTTCAGATTGATGATTTGGTCCAGCCGCGCCCGGAACAGATCGTTCGATCCCGTCGTCTTGGCTTCTTCGGCCGCATCGTTCCCTCCGATGCACACAGAAACATGGTCCGCAGGGAAAGGGAATCCAAAAGCGAAATTGCAGGGTTTGGCGGCTTCAACCTCCCATTCCCTGCAATCTCAAACCGCCTCGAATCCGAAAAAGAGACTCCTGCTCAATCGCTTAGAACCTTGTTCACGGACGACTAAGAAGCCACTTGTGATCCCAGACCACTCGCTTAGTCAATTATCGGTCGAGATTCGTTCTCATATGCTCCTCTAAACTTAAGAAGAATATTGGCACACACTTATAACTAAAATTCTAACGTCTTCCGCGCTCTATTCTTCAATCCGCTCTCCTATCATTCATGCACGAGATCGAAAGCCGTGCACTTGAACTGGGAACGAGCGGAGAGAAAAGTTGCGACGATCTGCAAGATCCTCAGACGCAGCGATCGTTAGCCCGACGATCACTTCAGTTTCGCCGGACACTAACATCTCAGGCGACGGAATTACGGACGCTAACTTCTTAATCTGTAGTGGGACCGCTGCACCTAACACGCAACTGAGTATCTTCGACGGAGCCATCCTACTCGGTCCTGCGACTTCGAACGCGACAGGGCTCTGGACGTTCACGACCGGACTTCTAGTTGACGGCGTTCATAACGTATCTGCAACAGTGACTTCGACAAGCGCAAGCTCAAATGTCGAAAAGATCGTCGTAGACGCTGCAGCGCCGATCGCGCCAACTATTACTCATGAGAATATTCTACAAACCAATCAGGCAGCGCTTTCCGGTACGTCTGAGGCTAACTCGAAACTGATCATTTACGACGATACGGTGCAACTCGGCACGACGATGACAGACAGCAGCGGCGCGTGGACCTTTACTGCGAGTCCATTGACCGTTGGCCCTCACACCTTCACCGCCACCGCGATGGATCTAGCTGGCAATGTTAGCGCGGCCTCGTCCCCCATACACCAACAGGTTATAGCCATAGCTCAAGTCTCAGCGCTCCCGATCACCGAGCCCGACCCAGCAGCTACAGCAAACTACAACAAACTGGTATTTGACGATGAGTTCAACTCATACAGTTCGATCGATATGTCGAATTCGCAAACGTCCAGTTCGAACTGGTACCTCTCGCGATGGTTTTGGCACGGAACAGATGCTACAGACAGTTCCGACGTTTCTATAGTGAACGGAGTCCTTCAACTAGGGGGCGCAGGAGACAACGGCAACGTCAATTTAGTGTCGGGATTTGACAATTCGAGCGGCGGCTTTACTGGAAATAGCTTCGCAAATGGCGCCTACTTTGAAGCAAGCATTCGCTACGATCCCTCCTTGAGTCCTAATGCGGCTCATTTTCCTGCCTTCTTCGCGCTTCCAACCGACATTCTTGTCGACCCATACGCGCAAAAAGGAATTAGCCAGTGGACCGGTCAACCGACTGGCTACACCCACTTCGTAGAAGTTGATTTCATGGAGAGCATGATTCCCGGTGGGGCAGCATACGACCCGACCGACGTCACCACGTTATACCAAGGGAATGTCCACGACTTCTCCGGCACTTGGGGCTCTTCTGGCTTTTCAGACAACATAAAAAACGCACTAAATGATGTTTTTCAGCTCAACTCGGTGAATTGGAATACCTTTCATACCTACGGGCTCTTGTGGGTACCGCAATCAGGTACCACACCCGGTCATGTGACTTGGTTTTTCGACGGTGAGGCCATGGCGTCTATCTATTGGCTCGGACCGGCGGTTTCGCCCAATCTTTCGGGCGCATTCACCGGGTCCTTTACTCCTTCTTCTCCCGACCAAGCCGCCACGACATATTCAGTTCTCGACAGCCAGAGCATGGCGATTTCGCTGCAAGCTGATCCGAACTGGCCAATGTACGTCGACTGGGTAAGAGTTTGGCAGAATAGCTCGAGTCCGACGTCCTCTGCGATTTCGGCGCCAATTATCACGTCGTACTCACCTGACAGCGGCGCAGTGGGTGACGGCATCACCAACGCAAAGATTATTGTTTTGAACGGCACTGCCGGGGCCAATACCGTTGAGTTGATTTACGATGGCTCGAACTGGCTCGGCTCGGCAACTGCAGACGCAAGCGGAGCCTGGAAATTCGCCACGACCAGTCTCACGGATGGTAGTCATACTATCAGCGCAGTGAGCACCGATACCGCCGGTCATATCAGTGCGACTTCTGCGGCGCTTATTTTTAGAGTTGATGCATTTGCGCCAACGATACAACTAGCGCTTTCTCAAGATACCGGTCCGTCATCCCACGATGTCATTACCTCGAGCGCTCAAATCACCGGTTCCGGCGATCCAAATGCCGCCGTGAGCTTCTCAGTGGATGGCCATGCTGCATCAAGCTCCGTTATGGCAAACTCCGCTGGGATTTGGACATGTTCGCTAACCGGCCTTCAAGATGGTACTCATACGATCCTCGCAAGCGAAGTTGATATTGCGGGAAACACGGGAACTGCTTCACTTACATTTACGCTAGATACGGTGGCGCCGAGCGTGACCATTGGCGCGGCGACTCTTTCAAACGGCAACATGACGTTGATGGGCACCGCGGCGGAAACAGGCGATCGGATCGCGATTTACGACGGCAACACTTTATGCGGAACAACCATCGCCGGAACCGAGGGCAAATGGACATTCACAACCATCAACGCTTCTGCGTCGCACTCCTATAGCGTGACGGCGACGGATATAGCTGGAAACGTTGGAAGCGGTAGCAACGAGGCTCTTATCGGCAGTAACAAAGGTGACGTACTGGTGGGCAGCTCGGGGAATGATATTCTGCTAAGCAACGGCGGGAATGTTAGTTTCACTGGACGAGCCGGCGCAGATTCTCTCTTCGCGGGTGATGGTAACGATACCTTCATCTACTCGGGGCTCGACGATTCAACTGCATCTAGCCACGATACAATTTTCAATTTTGATCACGTCCACGATACGATACTTTTTTCCGGCATCGCTGGGATTGCCGTCATCCACGGCGTTCCGGCGTTCCAGGGTCAGCTTAGCGGCTCGACAAATTTAAGCCTGCAAGCGCACAATATTGGTTATGTGGAGGTAGGCGGAAACACCGAAGTTGTCATCAATACGACGAATGCAACTGAAGTGATTACGGCTTCGGATGTCCAGTCCGCTAACATGATGATCGTGCTAACGGGAATCCACTTAGGATTGACCGGCAGTGACTTTCACCTCGTTTGACTCCAAGCGACGTGACGCCAAGCGGACCTCTGCGTTGGCAAGAGTGGAACCATGTCACGGGTGAGGCGACGTCTAAGTCGCTCGTCGCGGCTTGCAGCAGCAACATAACATAATTGGCTGCTCGTCCGGCGAGCGCGATAGCTACACTCAGTGGGCGTGTTTTGGTTCGCCACTCGGCAGCCCACGAGCCGACGCATCGCCTGGCGCCTAGACAAACCAAACTGGCCATTAACGTTGCTGCCACACTTTTACATACTTGACGCTCATGGGAGCCTGCTCGTTCGCTTGCAGAACAATAATGAATTTAGTAAAATCGGTTATGCTGTAGACGCTGTCACCGGTGGGGGGAGTGGGAACATCCTCTGGGCTTGAATATGCTGTCCAGAAAACTGGCTCCCCAATCGGAGCGCCATCATAGTACGCCTGGACAAAGCTCTTGCGCGCTGCGCTTCCTACAGACCACCGCGCACCGTAGCGGTGCCATCCTCTGATGTCGGTAACTCGCATGAGCGCACTGCCAGCGTTATTTGATATCCCGCACCAGCTGCTATCCGGGCAAGTCACTCCCTTGATGCCGTACCAATCGTGCATGATCTGCCAAAAGTAGTGATACTTCGCTGAGTCGCCTCGCCAGAGAAGTTTCAATAACCCCTGATCGCTTCGATGATTCCAAAATCCGTACTCCATGAAATCGATCTCGGCGAAATGCTGGTACCCGGCCGGCCGGCCGGGCGCCTGATCAGTCTTGCTCGCGACTTGCCAGGACAGGCCGTAAAATGCCGGCCAACTCCGGTTCTCCACAAAAACTTTGTCCGGGTCGAACCACAGCATGGCCTCAAAGTACGCCCCTCCACTCCATCCCTGCCCGACCAACTGGGTCTTCTCACGCCCCGTTCCGGTCGCCGTCGAGATGTTATCACGAATGGTAATGCCTTCACTGTCGAACGACAGGGCTTCTGGAAGCGTCGGATGTCCCCAGTAAAAGTCGTCCATATACCACTTGTAGCCGGGTCGGCCAGTGTTTCTCAGGTCAACCGTTGAAGGGTCTGAAAAGTCATCGGAAAATACGAGCGCATAGCCCGATTTCTCAGGGGCGCTTGCATCAAACTCGGTCTGGCGCTCCCCTGCTGCCACGTCGTGAGGCCATCCGTACAAGTGCGTCGAAACAGCACAAGCGAGGACCAGTGCGACAACGACTGCGATCAACTTAGATTGCACGAATCTCTCGTCTTTTTTCATCCGCTCGCCTAACACTCCTGCAAATACCCTGTGATCAATCGGCGAAAATTTCATCACTGAACGCGCCGCGATTGTTGAATAAGCCTGTCCGCGGCGCGAAGCGCCGCCATCATCAACATCATGGTCGGATTTGCTCCACCCCCGGTCGGAAAGATGGCTGTTGAGATCACGCTGAGGTTGCTTACACCGAAAGTTCGAAATTCAGGATCGACGACACCACGGCTCGCGTCCGCTCCCATGCGTATCGTTCCTCCAGGATGAAAGATGCCACCGCCGAGCTTCAAGGAGGTTCTTAACTCATCCTCCGTAGTCCTCAATTCAACCTGGGCCAAATGAGACAGGCTTCCCCGGTTCCATGTGACTACGAAAGCTTTCGTTAGCGCGTACGCATTACGTCCGTCATTCTCAGAGACGTGCCAATGAAGGGTTGCGAGCGGACAGCCGAATTCATCGAGTCGCTTTTGGGACAAACTGATCCGGTTCTCTGCGCGCGGTTCTTGTTCGATCACGGTATGAACGTCCAACTCGGCACCCTCCGGGAAGAGCAAGCGCTTTTCCACAAAGCGCCACCATGCCGCTTTCAACAACCATGGCGCTCCACGAGCAAGATCCATCATCTCGGAAGCGGTTGGCGTACCCCCCTTTTGGAGCTTCCGATAAACCCGACGGACAGCATCGAAGCCGCCGGGCCTCGTTTCCGAAAAGGCAATATGCAGGAAGCCAGCCGGATATCCTTGCCGGTGACGTAAATCTGCAGTGGGCTCAAAACGCAGATTTCGCATCGTGGAACCTTCGAAGCGAAAGCCGACCAACCGATTGAGAGCCTTCTTCCGCATACCCGTAAGCCTTGCCGTCGGCGACGAGAGATGATCATAAAAATAGCGTCCCAGCATATTATGCGGAGCAAAAATACGATTGTCATGCTGCCGGTCCGCCAAAAGCAATAGGCGGGTGCTTTCGATCGCCCCTGCCGTAATGACCGTCTCGCGCGCTGTCACCTCGAGCGCATTGCCATTCCTGCTCTGCAATCTGGTGCGGATGAACCTGCTTGCCGGATCAAAATGGAACTCCGTTGCCGTGGCATTCAGCCAAATGATTGGCCCCTTTTCGGAACGGATGTCATTCGCCAAGAGATTGGCAACGTTCCGATGTCGAAATGCCGGCCACTTTGCTAGACGGCCCATGAATGAAGAGGGCGCCCCCGTTGCATCAAGCAGGAGATCCGGAAAATCATACTCGCCGCTATTCAAACCGAACATGCGCTCGAGTTCGGCCTGATAGGACGTTAGCGCATCCAGCTTGATCGGCCACTCGATGTCCCACCCCGCGCTGTGAGGATCGAGGTCAACTTCCTGAAAGGGTAACATAGCTCCACCCCAGCGTGTTGAAGTCCCTCCGAGGCAGCGAAACCGTCCATGTTCGGCTCCAAGATACGTATCCCCAAGCTGCTCCACCTGGTTGAACGGATGCTTCTCCTCCTCCTGAGTACGGCCACCAGATTCAGCGACCAACACGCGAATCCCGTTTTGCGCGAGACGCGTTGCAACCAACAGGCCGGCAATGCCGGCACCAATCACCAAGACGTCGGCTGATCTCTCGTCGAGCGCAACTATGGAGCCGGACAGATCACGAATCACGAGGCAACATCAAACACGGAGAAGAATCGGTCTCGCAAATGGACAGCGAGATTTCGGCATATTGTCTAAGTCTCCGCACCTTGCGGGTACTTATTATGACGGTGCCCGTGGCGTTTCTGCGTAGAGACGCCGCGAGAACTGCTGGCACATCCATCAAGCCGGCGCGCTTCGCGGCGCTTACGTATCCATAAGTGATCTGCATTGGCCTGCTGTATTCGGTAAGAATGTTCGCCTCCTGCCCCGCTATACTATCCAACGTTTGAACGACCGGAGCCAAAGGACACGCGCGAGAGATAAAGGGTCGAAGGCGATCCGCATGCACTGCAATCCCGAAATATCTGACACGATCGCGTTCACTTTCCAGCCACGCAAGCCATTCTTCGGTATTGAGCAAGCTGAGTTCTGGTTCGTGAAGCAGATAGAGATCAACGAATTCGCGGCCCAACCTTCTTAGGCTTGCGGTGAGCGCCACTTTAGCGCGCGTGACCGTCCAATCCACCATCGGTCGAGAGAGAGAGGGCAGCACCTTCCCTGCGGCTTTGCGAAGGAGCACGAGCGCGTCTGATTGGGCTTCGCCTCCTGGAGAGTAGATTCCGACTTTCGTGGCCACCGTAATGTCAGGATGAGCGCGCATGAGCGGCCTAAGGTCAGACTCGGCTGTCCCAAATCCATAGTACGGTGCCGTGTCATAATGCGTGAAGCCGTTGTCATAGGCAGCAGCAAGAAGATCAGCCCGCATCTTGGATGTGCCAGCATTAAACAAGCCAGCAGTCCCAAACGAAAACCGGGAAACGAACAATTCAGTGCCCGGTAGCCGTACACGCCTCATAAACCGCCCCACCACAACCTTGAGTCTGGACATTGAGCGACAGCACGGTAACATGATGAGGCTTCAGCTAGGCCATCTCCATTTACTTCGGATGTTTGGGGAGAGGGCCATGACATTCGTTACATCTCCGTAAAAAGACCGCGCCTGCCTTAACACAACAATTAACCACGGATTGAAAATCTCCTTGTAAGTTAAGAGTTGTAACTATTTGATATGTATATGACATTAGCCCAAGTTTGACAATGAGTCTATGAGGTTCGGTGAAGTCCAGTGGCCCAGCAAAAAATAGTATTGGCCCATGAACTGGAGGCTGGGGCCAAGCAAATTAGTAAGCCAGCCTTGTCGGCTATAACTACTCGCGTAAAAGCAGAGCCGGCCATCCACAGCATTGCAAAGCAGCGCATCACTCCCATCTCCTATCGATCATTATTACGGACTGGAACGATACGGGACGAGCAGCGCTTTCTGACCAAGGTCGGCGAGCGACTTGGACACACTGCCAGTGCAATTCCCGTTGGGCGAGCGCGAAGCGGAATTTACCTCCTCGCCAACATCGCGGTTCGTGGCAAACGCCGAAAGGTTTTGATGTCACCATTCACGATACCTGATGTCGTGACCATGGTGGTGCTCGCCGGTGCGATTCCGGTGTTTTACGATTTCCAGGCGCGCAGCACGGCTTGCAGCTTGGATAGTCTTGAGGAATTGATCGACAACGAGACGGCGTGCGTGATCCTAACGCACTATCACGTCAATGAGATCCACCTTTCACAGATCGCACAGATTTGCCGTGCTTACGGCGCGTACCTTTTTGACGACTGCGCGCTCGTCTTCGGCGGCACAATTGATGGCCATCCGATCGGCACGGTCACTGACGCCAGCGTGTTCAGCCTATCTTATTTTAAGTTGGTCAACTTCTTCTGGGGTGGGCTCATCACGACGAGAAATCCTGATATCGCCCAGCGATTGACGGGCATTGTCAACAGTTGGCCGAGACTAGGTCCCCTGGACTATATCAAGCCAGCCAAAGCTTGCTTGACATATGACGCTGCCAGCAGGCCGGCTCTTTTTAACGCGATCATCTTTCCCCGCATCCAGGGGGAGGTCCAAAGAACATCCATCGCCAAAAGCCTCGAGCCGATCAGAATCGAGACCAGTGACCTCAATCCTACGCTCACAGCGCGCCCATCGTATGCCGCCTTCGGCGAGTGGACGGCCAAGGTCGGTGAAGTTGATCTTCGACTCGCTATGCGCCGCAAGATAGTCGATATTTACCGACGTAGGCTGGGGCATCGCATGATTGGAGCCGACACCCCATCTTCGGTCCTTGGCGAATCCAGCTTCATGAACTTCCCCGTATTCGTTCCTTCGGAGCGTTGCAACGAAATCGCCCGTGCAATGATTTTGGCCGGATACGACGTTGGGCGCACGCTATATCCAAATGCGCACAGGCACCCTAGGTATAATTCAATCCAGGGGCGGACCGAAAACGTAGATCGTATGGTCTCGTCGACCATCTATCTCCCTACTCATTTTGGCGTGTCGGAGCAATACGCTGAAGATATTAGCACGCGCTTGGCGGCTGAGATTGCCGACTAAATGGCAGAGCGCACCCACCGTCTCGCGGGCCAAAGTTTCTCGGTCCATGGTCGTCGACGTTGTCCGAAATCAGCAGCGGTTGCGTCTGCACGACGACTGTCACTGCGGCGCTAACCATCCATGGTGCTCGCCGATGCTTCATCATGCACGTCGCTTGTGACTTTCTAGACGTCGAGATAAACGGGCTTTGGAGGTGAAATTGCTCACTAGCGATTTCTCGGGCGACGCGGGAGTTCCGGTGCCGAGTTGCCATGGTCCCTATGGTTCAGTATTGAAGGGTCCATTGCTGGCGCGGCATCAAGCCCGTCGCCCGATGAACTTTTGAATGGACCGGATTTCTGTACTTGTGCCGGACGCTGATGCGTGGGCTACTCTCCTCGTAGCCCACTGCTTGGCCGCCAATAAACAAGTCGATCTCCACGGGCTCTCCGGACGCCCCTCCTCCGCGTTCCGGCGTTCCAGGTTCTTTTCCACTTTCGAGTGTATGACAGAGTTCACCCTGGATTCATGGCTCGATCGCATGGCGCAAATTGTCTCGAAGCGGAAGATTGATATCGTACTCCCGGTGTCGGACTTTGCGATCCGATCACTCGCGGAAAATACCTTGGATTTTGGTGCAGAATCGTTCAATTGCCGTCTCCTTGCGCATTTGACACTGCGACGAACAAGGCTTCCCTCGCCAACTTCCTCTCGCTCCACAAGCTACCACATCCTCCGACAATCGTTGCGAGGTCCGGCACTCCGCCTTACGATCATCTATCGAGCCTTACCTTTCCGGTTCTTGCCAAGCCCCCCCTTTCAACAGGCGGAAACGGCATCATAAGTTTCGATACGCCAGACGCTCTCGATGCTTTTCTAAACAACGAACCGGAGGGACAGCAATGGGTGCTCCAATCATTCGTCCGCGGGCACGACCTGAACGTCAACGTGCTCTGCGAGCAGGGACAGATTCTTGTCTCGACAGAACAGCACGAGATTGCTCCTGCGCGCGTCCCATTTCGACCCGCCGCTGGCATCCAATTTTGCCGATGTCCGTCTGCCATGAAGGTCGCGGAAAACCTCATGCGCCGGCTTGGCTGGTCAGGCGTTGCCAATATTGATATGCGATATGATGCCGCAAATGATGCGCTGCTCATCCTGGAAGTTAACGGGAGATACTGGGGATCTCTGCTTGGATCCCTCCGCGCGGGCGTCAATTTCCCGCAGCTGGCCTGCGCACACCGGTTAGGATTGAGACAATCGATGCCAGTACCCCGGGAGGTTCGCTATTTTGGGGGCAAGCGCAGCATGTTCCTGGCGACAGTAGGCGGCGGACAACAGCGGGTGAGACTAAACGAGACGTTTCTGCCCTACTTCCTGCAAGACCCGCTTCCTTTTGCGTCACGTTTTCTGCACACTCTATGTCACCCCATAGCACGTAAGGCATAACGGTATCGCGGAGCATGACAGGTCTCAATAGCAAATACGTCATTCCGGTACATCCAACGACGCATGATTCGATCACATCCGAGCTCCAAAAGCGGCCGGCCATTTTGTTTTGCGGTCACAGGTCGAGATTTGGGTTGGCTCATGCCGGTCCGGTTCGAGAAGCGTTTGATCTCAAGGCGGTCGTCGTCGCCGACGCGCCACGATGGCGCATATTCGAAGAACGGATCGGCGAACGGGCACACTCCGGGCCTGGACTTCAAGTCGCCATCGCGAGAGCCCGAGCAGCAGCCCAGCACTGGCGTTGTCTCAACAGGCTAAAACGTGAACTGGGCTCCGCCAGGCTAATTATAACCCACGATGCTAATAACCGGGAATGGATCGCGCAACTTGATCGACGGTATTCGGGAGCCACGATACTGTGCGCCGCCTTTCCTCAAGTATTCCGATCTGACTTTCTGAATACTTTTCCTCGCGCGATCAACTTTCATCCGTCCCTACTACCGCGATATCGAGGCGCGCATCCGCACTATTGGGTACTTGCAAGGGGGGAAACCGAAAGCGGCATAACGGCGCACTACATCGACAGCAGAATTGATGCAGGTGATATTCTTGTTCAAACCCCATTCCCTATCTCGGCATACAACTACGAGACGTTGTACCGGAAAATTGTGCACGAGGTTCCTCCACTTGTGCATCGCGTTGCAGCGTTCCTCGACGATCCGCATTCGCGGCCAATAAAGCAAGATGATGAGTGTGCGACTACATTCAGAAACGACCGGGACGTTCATCATCGCATTCTTTGGAAAACAATGACGGCTGTCGAGATCTACAACCTGATCCGGACGCATACCGCAACTTGCGATTTTCGCGGCAATACGATCTCGATAATGGAAGCGCATACTTCGCCAATTCAACGCGCTCCGGGTTCAATTGGTCCTGAACCAGGTACCATCGTAAATGCTACCACGAATGCGATTACCGTCGCAGCAAAGGACGGATGCATCGAAATCGATTGTCTTCTTGATCATCGCGGCCGCAAAATCTCGAACAAACGGCGCTGGCCAAGCGTTGGAGAGACGTTTGGCTGATCAATCCGACCAATCTCAGAAAACATCATCCCTTCGATCGATCGCTGTCGATGGCGCTAAATGGACGAGTGCTGCAAGCGTTGTCAACACCCTCGTCCAAATGGGACAATTTATTGTCCTGGCTAGACTACTAAGTCCTTCTGACTTCGGGATTGTCGGGATGGCTGCTGTATTTATCGGATTTGCACAAACCTACCTCGACATGGGCATGAGCAGCGCCGTCGTGCAACGCGTGACCAACACCCGCGAGCAGCTGTCGTCTCTCTATTGGCTCAACATTTTCACCGGATTAGCCCTTTTCATCATCGCGGTTTGCGCAACGCCGTTCATCGCCCACGTCTATGCTGAGGACCGTCTGTATCGATTATTCCCTCTTTGCGCGCTGTTGTTCGTCATCGCTCCGATTGGCGCTCAGTTTATGACGCTGCTACAAAGAGAAATGGAATTTCGCACGATCGCGAAAATTGAAATTGTTTCGACAGCACTTGGTACCCTTGTCGCCATCGCCTTGGCCATCCAAGGATTCGGGCCGTTCTCTCTTGTTCTTGGCCAGCTTACGAGCGCATCTGCCACTTCCCTCCAGCTCTTGGTATCCTGCTGGAAGCGTTGGGCCCCTTCTTTCACGTTCGGGTTACACAATCTGAAAGGCTATCTCGGCTTTGGCCTTTATCAAATGGGCGAGCGCACTCTCAATTTTATCGGATCGCGGATAGACCAACTCCTCATCGGAGCGATGTTGGGATCGACGGCACTCGGTTACTACATGATCGCCTGGAATTTAGTGATTATGCCTGTTGGGAGGATCAATCCCATTCTTACGCGAGTGGCATTTCCAATTTTCTCGAGACTGCAAAACGATAGCGAATCCCTTAAACGAGGTTATCTTCTGGTTATCCGCATAGTAGCGATCGTAAACGCCCCTCTTTTGCTGGGCTGCGCAGCAGCGGCCACCAATTTCATACTGGTTGTGTACGGGCCTCAATGGCTACCCAGCGTTCCGATTTTGATGGCGTTGTGCGGGGTTGGCCTGATCCGCTCGATCGGCAATCCGATAGGTACATTGCAGCTTGCGAGAGGAAGAGCCGATTTGGGCTTCTATTTCAACTTTTGGATATGCCTTCTCCAACTAATAGGAGTGATAGCTGGACTGGCGCTGGGCGGAGCGCTCGGAGTTGCCACTTCGCTGCTAATAACACACGTTATTATTCTGGCCGCCGTTTATTATTTCATGGTTCGCAAACTTATTGGCGACTGCTTTTCTGAATTCGCGTTCAGCTTCACCCCAGCTATTTGTCATGCTGCCATAATGGGGCTCCTGGTGGCTATGTTACCAATATTCTTCTCGACATCCTCGGCATACGTTGATCTCGCGATTCAAGTAAGTTTTGGAACTGCCGTATACACCTCAGAAATTCTTCTCTTCCCGGCGAACCGGCGAGTGTTATCAGCGCTTCTAGCTCGTGCATAGCGATCGCCTAGGGATAACGGAAAGAGAGAGCAAGTTGGAAGCAACTTGAATGATATTCATCGGCACCGCGCGACTGCAAACTTCTGACCACTTGGCACCAGCCCGCCCTTCAGAAGGTGCAAGAAAATACCATCCTTGAGACCGGGCGCAGACAAATTTAAGGTCGTTCATACAGGTCCGCTAACCGCTGCCCCTGCCGAATGGAATTATATTCAGCCTCGATATGAGCCCGTATCTCGCTCAACATCGCGGGCCAACTAGCTAGGTTTGTGGTAAGCCATCGCAGGCATTCGATGATACCCTCCACATCCCGCTCTGGCGCAAGTAGTGGTGTGCTAGACGCACCCAGAACATCCGGAATGTCGCAATGAGTAGTGCTAATGACAGGCATGCCGGTGCTCGCCAATTCAATGATTGTCACCGGCGCTCCTCCCTCGCTGTCGCCGTCACGCGCAGTAATGCTTGGCGAGAGGAACACGTGATGGCTGAAGGCCTCTTCCATCAGTCGCGCGTGCGGCTGATAGCCCAGCAGTCGCACAGTTGAACCTAGGCCGCCCTCTTGGATTACGTGCAGAATTCGCCGTTTCTCGGGCGAGAGTTTGCCGGCCTGAGCGTCTCCGACAATTGTAATCTCCAACGGAAGCCGGTTTCTGAATACGCTTAGCGCAGCCAAAGCATAGGGCAATCCCTTCTTTTCGGTGAAGCTTCCGGCGAGCAGCACACGGAGGGGAGTACCCGGCACCCAGCGGCGTGGCCTAAAATCGCTTGCTCTCAACGGCACGCCAAGGTGCTGAATACGTAACTTTTGCGGCGGACAACCGAGGGCCACAATGCTCTGTCCCATAAATGGGCCTTCGCACAGTACAGCGTCAACCGCGGCAAACATTTCAGAGTAGCGCTTCCGCCAAATGGGTTCGAGCCGAGGTAGCTTGCCGACATCGTAGCCATAGAAGCTAACGACGTGACGCGCCCCTATCTTTTTTGCTGCCCGAACATCAGACCAACCGGTGGGACCGAAATGCGAATGCACAATGTCAGCCCGAAGCTTCCGCCCGACATCAACTAAGAGACCCGATCGTCGGCGCAACCCAAGCTTGCGCACAACCCTATTCCCCCAGTAGCGCGGCGAACCACGGCCCCCCAAGCTATGGATGTGTTCCGCCGGGAACTGATCCAAATTTTCGGTACTATCGCATACTACATGCCCCTCGACGCGATCGCGGGGTAGACTGGAGAGCTGCGTGTGCAACCAGGTTTCTGTCTGCGGGAGCCAAACCGGGCAGCTATGAATTACCTTAAATACCATAACCAAGACCCAGGGCTGCTAGCTAATCATAGAGTTCGTCAGAATCAGGCTTGGAGCAATATAGCAAGCGGATCCAACAGAGAAGCGAGGCGAACGACTGAGTGGGATTGGCCAAACGCCGTGAACTCAGCCTCGACAAGTGCTCTCTTTCGTTCTACAACCCTGCCGTTCCAAATGTCGTCTGCCGGTAACCAAGATTGCAGGTCTCCCCACCGGCCGCGGAGTTTGGAAGCATGCACTCCCTGAATTTGATACATGAGCTAGCGTAGCTCGGTAGACTTCGCTTCGGTCTCAGACCGAATGAGCTCAACTCCATCTAACCGGGTGGACCCTCGGTATGCCTATCCTAATAACCCAACGCGCCGCCAAAATGCGGATCGCAGCCATCTGGGTCTCGATCAGTTTTGCCCTAATCAGCAATGTAATTCCATTTTTTCGCGGCGAGAACGCGGATGACGCAGAACTGGTTTATGAGACCGCGCGCTCTTGGCAATTGGCTGGCCTTTTAGCCCTAGTCCTTGCAGCCGCTCTGCTTGGGCGTTTCCGAGTAGTCAAGACTCGCGCCTTTCTTTTCGGCGTTAGCCTCGCTTTGTATCTGGTTCTCAATTCCTCATTGTCCGCACTGCCCGAGGTGTCGCTGACTTACGCCAGCATCTTTATGTTCATTTTGTTGCTGATCAGCATGCTCCGACTAGAGGCGATCGACTGGTTGCGCATCTTTCGTATTACTTCCCTCGTACTTGCACCGATGCTCATATTTTTTGTCGCCACCAAGCAGCTACAGGACCGTTACGTCGGCGCCATCCACCCCAATATTATGGGAACCTGGATCTTCGTGATCGCCGTTCTAGCCGCGGCGTGGGCGAGTTGGGTTCGGTGGCCGATCTGCGGCGCTGCAATTGCAATTGGAGTAATTGTTGATTCCAGGTTCTCCGTGCTGGGCTCAATCCTATTTATTGCAGCGTTCTGGGTTTTCAGCGCCAGTCACTCTCCACGCAAGGCACTGCTTGCCGTTATTGGCGCTGCCGTAGTCATTGCGGTGCTGTCGGAAACACCCCTGGTCGGCTTTATTGCAGGTGAAGGCGAACGCTCCCTCACGGAGGGCGGGATTAGTGGTCGGACCGAGCTTTGGGACGCAAGTTATGCGCGCATTTTGGAGCATCCCTTGCTTGGCTCCGGATTTCGCGCGACGGTCGAAGCACAGCTCATATCTCATAGCGGTCTCCTGACGCTGATCGAGGAGTTGGGCTTGATTGGTCTAGTGCTTTTTGCGGTGCTGATCGCGCTACGGTCGATGGAACTCTTTCAGACGGCTCGATACTCTCAGAGCCCCGACACCAGGCACCTTTCGTCGATTCTCTTAGCTGGCCTCATAGCGAACGCTGTTCCGTTCGCCTTCCAGCCGAACTATCTAAACTTCGGCGATCCTCTGGGACTCCTTATGCTGATGATACTCTTCACCAACATTCCAGCCCCTGCGTCTTCGGCTATCGCTTTGAGCGAACGAAATCGTGCAGCATTTATCGCTAGCGCTCCGCCCACCACTCACTACGCGAGAGATGACCTCTCGCCGTAGCGCTCATCTAGTTTTAGATCCATCATTCAACGGCTGTTTGATAAATTCTGCGTCACCTGCAACCATACGACAGCCCACCGGCACTAGTAAATATGCCCGTTCTCCCGGCGGAAGTAGCCCTCCTCTCCGGTAAGATCCTTCGTGCGACGCGCCGGCACCCCCGCCCACAACCCCAACTCCGAATCAGTCGACTTTGTCAGAACACTTCCCGCAGCAACGATGCTCCTGTCTGCAAGTGAAACGCCCATCAAGATGACCGAATTGCTGCCAATCAAGCAGCGGTCGCCGATTTTTATGCCGCCGCAACTCTGCTGCGAGGCGCGATAGTCGATGCCATGAGTGATGATCGAGCTCCGGTACCCGGCAATGGTGGTAAAGTTACCGATCTCGACGCTGTCCGTGCAGTCGAAAATATGGCGTGATGTGATGCTCGAGTCGTCTCCGAGCACGAGTTCTGAACTGCGCTCGAAGTCGCGAAAATAGCGAGGATCCGTGTTTCCACCAGTAATCCAGTTAAATTGACCAATCGACGATCTGGCACCCATCCTGAGCGCCATGTTTCCTTTGATCACGTTCATATGGCCTATGCCGGCGCCGCTTCCCACCGATAGGTTCGAGCACGTGATGAGTGAAAATCCGATCCGAGCATCCGCTGCAACGTCGAAGCCAAACACATGGCGATAAACGGCAATCTTTAATTTGCTCGGCAAGGGCGTCAAAGAGGCCATCAGAATTGTTCGCAGCAAGCTCACCTATCCGCCTCCGAAAACTCGATCGACGAACGTCTTCCAATTTCCACGACTTCGATATTCCTCGAATGCGCATTCGCAGAACTGGCGATAGGCGCTCCCGCTAAGGCACTCTTCGACCCAACGTGCGATCTGGTCCGGCTTCGCATCCATCGAAAACAGAAGTCCGCTTTCACCGTTCTTGATGATCGAGGTTATTCCGCCTGTCGCGCGTCCGATCATTGGAAGCCCATGAGCTGCACCTTCCCATAACGACATACCATAGGCTTCTGCAATCGATGGCATAATCACGAAATCGGACGCGAACATCGCATTCCTAAAGCGAACAGCGCCTTCATCTGTCCATTTGTTGATCCTGCCCAAAGCTTCAACTCTTTCAAGATTTGGTGGCGCGTCTCCAACTACCCTCAATCTTGCGACGATACCTCGATCGTTGAGCTTATTAACGATCGCTAGAGCGAAAGGCCCTCCCTTTCGCTCCCAATCGGAGGAGATCATTGTCAGAACAACGCTCTGGCGGCCCTTACGTCTATCGATTGCTTCATTGACCTGCGCCCAAGAGGGTTCATAGGGCAGATTGGCTCCGAAGGATTGTACGCTGCACTTCCTTGTATCGGCCCGATGAAGCTGAACTGCGCAATCCCGCGCCCACTCGGACGGGTAAACTATGTGATCCGCATTGCGGTGAGACAAATATTCTTGCCTATATCCCTGTTTCACATACTCCGCCGAAAGATTGCTAAAGTTCGGATAATAATTTGCAATTGCCCCAAAAGGGGCGTCGTTGCAGTAGATAAGCTTTGCAGATGAACTTAGATACGTCGGGATGATCTGGCTCGGCGAAAAAATCGCATCCGGCTTCTCGCGCGCCAGAAACGCATTGGCTCTCCATGCATACTCTTTCAAAGACAGCCATTCCCGTTCAAGATGATGCTCCGCTCCCAAGACCGCATGCAACAACTTCTTCGGCCCCAACAGTCGACGCGAAACATTGCTGACGGGAAAATATTCCACAACTTCGAAGCGCCGCTTTAGTTCGCGCAATATAGAGAAGGGGCGACTTGACTGGACGGCCGGATTAGAGGCGTCATACTCGTACAGGTACGCTAGCCTCACCGCTCTACCTCTTCGGGATGATTGCGGCTAAAAAGAAAATCGGCCTGCAAACCTAGTCCATCCTGCTCAAACATGTTGTAGATGCCCATGATTCCAAAACCACGTGCTGCAAGATACGCGATAACATCGGCGCTATTCGGAGCCCCCCGATAAAATGGACGGTTTGTCAGCTCAATAATCCAGTAGTCCACATCGTCCACAATCTCCCCAAAGCCTCGCAGCACGTTCAGTTCGTAGCCCTGTACGTCGATTTTGCAGATGACGGGACCGGTCAGAGTGGCAGGATCTATGATCTGGTCGAATCGGCGGACTGCGACCTTCAGTTGACCAACATTTTCAGTCCCTGGAAAAGTTTTTCTTTGGAGGATCGTCTGCTCGAGAAGTGACGAGCTATCGGCCGAGGAAGACACGTGAAAGTGTGCGCTTGCATCTTGATCGCCCAGCGCCACACCATGCACCGTCAGGTTCGAAAAACCCGACATTGCGTAGTGCAGTAACGATCTTTCCGATGCCAAAGGCTCAAACGCAATTACATTGGCTTTCCGATGCCATTTGATCGCTTCAAGAATGAACTGTCCCCTGTTGGCCCCGACATCAATAATCGTTCCCGCGGATGGAAGCTTTTTGAGTACATGGGAATGTTCGAAAGAGGCAGCAACACCGCGCATTAAAGCACGACGTTCCCGACCACTGCCGAGCGCACGGGCCGCCTTTCTTATTTTGATGAAATTCACAGGCTTTGCCTAATCTGGGGATTGTGGCGCTACGATATAAATAAGTGACATATCGAACACATTCCCTCCAACCTATTTCAGGTCCGAGACGTCATAGCCGGTCAAGCCTGCAAGTTCGCGCACCGCCTCCTCTCTATTGGTGGCACTAGAAAGAAGTTTTTCATATTCCATAACTTTAGCTCCCACCAAAAACCGATACCAAAAACCCTGCAAGAGATGATAAACGAGGCCCTCTCTCCCGTCGAGAAAACCGAGCCTAATCACATAACGATAGAGGAAATATCCGGTCACACTGAGCCAAAACGGACACCGGTTATAGATCTTCTCTTTCGTCCAGCGCTTGATTGCGGCTTGAGCCGAAACTGACTTCGTCGTCATCCGGACGTCGCCGACCCGTAACCCGTATTTTTCAATCAAAACATCCATTGCCTCGCGCGTCGCGTACCGATTATGTTTTGTCGTAAAAAACGTAAGGTCGTTAAGATTGCAATCAGCGAAGCCGCCATCTATCACGACGGCCCTCCCGCTCTTCAGGACCATATGCTCGTCCATCCAGCGGTCCTCAATTTCTGCGGCACCTCTCCGCCAAACCCGCAATAGAACTAGTGGATACCGTCCGCCGTGCCGGATCCAGCGACCCATAAAGATGTGCTTGCGCTTCAGGTTAATCCCAGTGACTTCAGGTGGAAGCAAGGGCAGCTTTGCAGCCAGTGCACCCGCAAGATCTGGTTCGACTATTTCATCCGCATCGAGCCGCATAACCCAATCGGCCTGTATCGCCGCATTGTTCAGCGCCCATTGAAATTGTTTAGCGTAGTTGACAAACGGATGCGTCAGCACTGTCGCCCCCTCTCGTCGGGCAATGTCAACCGTTCGATCCTGAGATCCTGAGTCGATAACGAAAACTTCACTAGCAATCGGTCTAACCGATTGTAGCGACCTAGCAATATGCTTGTCTTCGTTGTGCGTAAGCACAATGACCGCCAATGAAATCATGTTCGCTTCAAATCGAGTTGGCCGAAGGTGAACGGACAATGGATGAGGGTCACGCGCACCGCTCACCCCTGCTCCCATTCACGACGTCTTGGTATTGCTTCGTTAGGCTGTCAGCACGGCTGCGCCAGGAAAAATTTACTCCGAGCCAATCGCGCGTTTCTTGAATTCGAGTTGAGGGTGTCCATCTTCCGCTCAGGGCATCGGCCAAACCACGGTAGAAGGAATCCTTAGTTGGCTCGACAATCATCGCGCGACCACTTTGTGCAAGCTGGGCGTGGAAGTTCATTCCAGTCGTTGTGATGAGAGGCAGACCATATGCAAGGGCCTCGAATGCTGCAATGCCGAAATTCTCGGAATAGGTTGGAAGGACGAAAAAGTTGGAGTCGAAGAACGCGTCGTCCTTTTCTTGCCCCATCAAATGTCCTGTAACGGCCATTTTCCTCTTGAGATTTGGATCATCGGCTGCCGCATGGACTTCACTCTTCATGTCGTCGTCGATCGGCCCGCACAGAGCCAGGAATATGTGATCGGATTGGCCAGCCAGGCGTCGGAATGAATCGAGAAGGATATCAATCCCCTTCTTGCGGGTGATCCGCGATAAAAAAAGCAAGACGGTTGCGTCCGCGTCAATCTTATATCTGGCGCGAAATCTGCCCGTCGGGCTGCCGATCGGTATGCTGTCGGTGTCCACCGCAAGAGGCTCGACGAACGATTCTCTCCAGATCTTTCGCTCGCAAGCTAGCCGCTCCTGTTCGCTCGTGAAGTGCCAGGCACTCGCGTTCCGGATCACGCGATCGTGGTAGACAACATCAACCAAAACGTTTCTGAACTTATGCTTAGCTCTCACGGCCGGATCCAGAGATCCATGAGGCGTGAAGATAGTTGGAATGCCTTCCTTTCGGCAAAACTTCGCAGCCGCGTACGTCGCGTATTGATAGGATCCGTGCAGCACGAAAAGATCGAAATTGCGACCACTTTCCTGAAGATAGCCTTGAAAGTCGGGCAAATATCGAAACTTGCCCGGTCCGCTCGTCGAGAAATCTCGTAACGCCGCGCCGGTTCGGTACAGCGGTGCATCGGGCCCCAGCCCGGTTCCCTTTCCCGTGAGAATTGTGCAGTCATTTCCCAAGAGACACTGCCACCGAGCAATCTCCAGCACTGCCACGGTCGGGCCGCCGCTTTCAGGAGATAATCCCGAGATCACATGCGCGATTTTCAATTCATTCCCCAACTTCGACCTTTGTAAACCCCAGGTTCCTTTCTTACTTTGTCACGACCGAACGGACTGCTTCGATAACGTCCGCAACGTCACGATCCGACATCTTCGAGGTAAGCGGAAGACTAACTGTCTGCCTACCAATTCTCTTGGCATGAGGATAATGATCAGGATTCCACCCATATCGCTCCTGGTAGAAAGGATGCTCCGGAATACTTAGGTAATGAACTCCAACCCCGATCTTTTTATTTCGCATTTCAACAAGAAATTCGTCACGCGAGATCCCTGCCGCTTCCTCGTCGATTAGAAGAGTGTAGAGATGATAGGCGTGGCGCTCATCCTCCTCGATTGGTGCGGGACGACCAACAGAGAGGTCGGCGAAGGCAGCTTGATACTGGAGCCAGATTTCCTGCCGACGGTTCCAAAACTGATCGACCTTTCTAAGCTGCTCGATACCAATCACCGCCTGCAGGTCCATCATGTTGTATTTGTAGCCCGCCTCCACAACCTGATAATGGCGGTACCCGCTAGCGCCGAACCGATTCCAGGCGTCGTGGCTCATCCCGTGCAGGCTAAGCAGTTTGACGCGCTCGTGGTCGAGCGCAGCCGAAGAAATGACCATGCCACCTTCTCCCGTTACAATATTCTTTGTGACGTAAAAGCTGAAGCAGCCAAAGTCACCGATAGTACCTGCTTTACGCCCCTTGTACTCGGTTTCGATGGCGTGAGCGCAGTCCTCTACTATTTTTAATTGGTGGCGAGCCGCAATCGCTAATATCGCGTCCATATTCGCCGGTCGTCCGGCAAAATGAACCGGGACGATCGCCTTTGTTCGAGAGGTAACTCGTCGTTCAGCTTCCGTCGGATCTATATTGAATGTAATCGGATCGACATCGGCGAGGACAGGAACAGCCCCCAGGTGAACAATCACGTTGATAGTCGCGCAGAACGTCATCGGGGTAGTGACAACTTCGTCTCCCGGTCCGACCCCTGCAGCAAGGAGACTCAAATGTAGCGCCGCGGTACAGGAATTTACCGCCGCGGCATTTGTTGCACTCTTGTACGTGGCAAACTCCTTCTCGAATTGAGCCACCTTCGGCCCCGTGCCCAACCAGCCACTCTCCATAATCGACGTAAGGCCTTTAATCTCTTCCTGCGCAATGTTTGGCGCACCGAAAACCAAAAAGGTGTCTCTCATTCGCTTATGTACCTTTTCTCCGAGTGTACTAGCCTCAGAAGATACGCCCCATATTCGGTAGTACGCAGATCGTTGGCCAGCCGCAGCATTTGCTCTTTGTCGATTAGACCGCGACGATACGCCACCTCCTCGGGAGCTGCGATCTTCAGCCCCTGCCGCCGCTCGATAGTGGCCACGAAATTGCTAGCTTCAAGCAGAGCGTCGTGGGTTCCCGTATCAAGCCAGGCAATGCCACGTCCGAGCACGTTCACCCGGAGCGACCCGCGGGATAGGTACCATTGATTCATCGCGGTGATCTCTAGTTCGCCGCGAGCGGATGGCGCAAGCGAACGTGCAATATCACACGCCTGCTGATCGTAACAATACAGACCCGTGATAGCATATGACGATTTCGGCTTCAGGGGCTTCTCTTCAAGGCTTACCGCCCGACCCTGATCATCGAATTCGACAACGCCATATCGTTCCGGATCTTTCACATAGTATGCAAAAATTGATGCTCCGATTTCTACTGCAGCCAACTGTTGCATGGTATGGCCGAAGCTTTCGCCGTAGAAGATGTTGTCGCCCAAAGCGAGTATCGATGGGGATCCATTCACAAAGGATTCTCCAACAATAAACGCTTCGGCAATTCCTCTCGGTTCTGCCTGAACCGCATAAGTCAGATTGATACCCCACTGCGATCCATCGCCGAGGAGACGCGTGAACTGCGCCTGATCGTCCGGCCGCGTAATAATGAGAATATCGACAATGCCCCCCAGCATTAGCGTACAGAGCGGGTAGTAGATCATCGGCTTGTCGTAAACGCACATAAGTTGCTTACTGACGCCACGTGTTGCTGGGTAGAGGCGTGTGCCCGTGCCCCCTGCCAGAAGTATGCCTTTAGCCTTCTTCGTCATATGCATGCCCGACATTTGATTTTAATCATCGCTCAACATACCGGGCGACTCAAGATTGCCTCTCAGGTAACCCTAACTCGTCCAGAAACTCATCGACCTTTTCCGCCGATAAGCCCAACGAACCCATTCCCGCAACGATTCGACTGCGATGAGAAAGTAAGTGCAGGGAACGCTTCCGGCTGACCGATACTTCCCCACGACGTCTTAAAATGGACGCGCTGGTTTGTCGCTTACACTTGGGACGGTAATCTCGTCCAAGCCCCTAGATCGCAATATTTTAGCAAACGTCACGCGATCGCCATCAGGCACTAATGCAATCCGATTCATCAATTGTTCACGAACCGCCCACCCCGGACCTACTAGGATATTCGCCGCGTCAAGATACAGACCTCCCCGAACGAGGTCCGCGAACTCGGCTAAAGCCCGGCCCTGCAGGTCCAGGGGCAAGGAGTTGAAGGAGCTCAGGACAAGCGGACTCCTTCGGACGGCGATCCACCCTTCGTTCGGACCAAGCTGATACGCCTGCCGCAGCATCGAGAGATCACGTGAGCTGATGCCTCCCGCAGCGGACTGACGTTGGAGCCAGTACTTAACGAGCCAAAGGAAAGAACCGGCTGGAAATCGTGCAAGAGCAGCATCCGCGGTTGTTGCGAGGTCAGCACTTGTCTCACTAAATTTGCTCTCGGCCAGTTTCAACCTGATCACGACGAGATCGTTAAAGGCGAGCGATCTAACACAGTTGAGGCAGATCCCGTCGACGCGCGCTCTGAGGCTGCTCAACTGGCGATCGCCATAACTCTCCCCGGTCAATATCCGTCGGGCACTTTCGGATAGATCCTGCTCAGCGAGGTAGGAAGGTACGGAGGAAGCTACCCAAGCAATCGAAAACAATGCCAAGAGAGCGATGAGGGTTCGGACAGCGGCAGACCAAGAAAATCGAAATAGACCGGAGCTTACCAGCGATTTAGTTCCGAAGATCGAAACTTTGCGGGAGCCACCCTGCTCAATATGCTCTCCCCCCATCGAGTGTTTTAGCCCGAATAGCCGTATTGGCTGCCGTAGTATCGCTGATAGTACCCTCTGCCATAGTAAGCCTCGTAACGTTCCAGAACCCGAACATCTGCTTTGTTCAAGATCACTCCAAGCAGGCGGTCATGAATTTCCGGAGCGGCCTTTAGATGGTTTTGCACAAGATTCGCGCGCGTCTTCCCCCATTCAACAACGTACAGGTAGCCATCGACTATTCTCGTAGTTGCACGAACGTCGACGACGGGTGCCATAGGAGGAAAGTCAATTATAACGTAATCGTGGGTGGTTCTAAGGCGCTCAACAAGGTCTTTAAAAAGTTCGGACGCCAACAGCTCGTCCGAATGTGCAAGGCGTGATCGCAATACAACCGGCAGGAAATTCAAGTTAGTCTGGGCATCACGATAGAGGGATTGCTCTAAACTAATTTTGCCTTCCAGCACCTCCAATAATCCCTCCTTGGCTCCTGGCGACAGCGACCGCGTGAGCGTTGGATTCTTCAGATCGCCGTCCACTAGCACTACATGTTTTCCAGCGTGAGCCATCAGCTGTGCGAAATTTGACGCAACCGTTGACTTACCTTCCCTTGGGACTGTGGAGGTAATTCCTATGACGTTCCCACCTTGGCGTGCGCCACTGATCTCTACGGCAATCTTTACCGAACGGAAGGCCTCAGCAAATGCAGTGAGAGGATGATCCACAACGTGGCGCATTTCAGCCTTGGTTCCGGCAATCAGCTTATCTTTGACGGACGCCTCGCCGTGAACAATGCCGCTCTTCTTAAGCGCGTCACGCTTCTGATCTGATATTGTTAGATCGAGATTGCCAGACGCGGCCGCGATGTCGGTTTCCCGGGCCGTTCTCGGCAATCGGCCGCCAGCCAGCGTACGCCCGCCAAAAAATCTTCGCTTATCAGAGCTTAAACGAATGCTCTCAAGGAGGGGCAATACGGCAAGGCAGTTCACATGCAGAAGAGTTTCGACTTGTCGCGTCGTACGAAAAGCTCGATCAAACGCCTCGCGCACGGTCGCCGCAGCAAAGCTGAGAATGATACCAACTACAGTGGCGATTCCGAGTATCGGGAGCGGCAACGGAAAGCTCTTCTGTTGAGGAGCTGTCGCCTCAGAAATTATTCGAGCTTCCGTGATGGGAAAAGATTGCTGCTGGATGGCCTCCATATAGCGCTGAAGGAAGCTATCGTAGAGCTTCTGATAAACTTGCGCCGTGCTTTCGAGATCACGAAGCCCCAACCGATCCCGGTTTAACGCCTGTGAATTCGAGACTAATCCGGACAAACTTCGTTCGAGTCCGTCGACGCGCGACTTTGCGATTTCGGAGTCACTTTTGTAGCTTAAAGCTATGCGGCCCAGCTCGTCTTGAATAGAGCGCCGCAACTCATTCATTTGAGTGCGGAGGTTGACCGCAGCCAAATGGCTCGATCCGTACCTGGCGGACCAAATTGCCTCTTTCGCAGCCAGATCTAGGTAGTTGTTTCGAAGTCGAGTTATTACTTCGCTGTGTAGAGAGTCGGCGACAGCAGCATCAGCAACGTCCTTTTGCATGACCTCATTTATTCGGTCCAAGCGAGACTTCGCCTCTTGTGCACCCGCGCGCGCCTGGCTGAGCTGCGTATTCAGTTCCTCAAGCTGTTGTTCACCCAGCAATCGAGAACTGCCACCGCCCAAAGACACGATGTTATTCTTTTCCTTGTAAGCCAGCACCGCCCGGTCAGCATCGGAAGCTTGCTGACGAAGTTCCCTGATACGGTCCTGAAGCCAGCCGCTTGCGCGCTTAGTCGCCTGATATTTGGCTTCAAGTTGATCAACGATGTAAGCATCTGCGAGATTGTTTGCGATAGAAGCCGCCCGCCCTGGATGCAAGGAGCTAAAAGCAATATCCAGGACATAGGTTCTACCAACGCGGGTGACGGCTCGCTTCGCAAGGAACGCAGCCAAAGCTCTGCGCGTTAAAGCCGTTTCTGATGGCGCTTCAACGGACCCAAGAAGTCCCATCACTTTGCCAACTAGGCCCGCGCCTTGGCCTACAAATTCCGGATCGCTTGTCAGCTTCAACTCTTTGATCACTGACAAACCGACTGTTTCAGATTTGATGATTTCGAGTTGGGTCTCCACTTGCCCCGAGTCGATCGGGGCGTCAGTTATCGGCGCATCTTGCTGCTGCAAGACACGAAGCTTGCTTGAGTCGATAAGGAGCTTCGCATGAGCGGTGTAGCTTGGGGATGCAGTAAACAGAAAGACGAGCCCGATTGCTATCGCGCAGCTCACGATGAACAGAAACAGGGGTAAGTGACGTCGAACGAAGTCCGTTAGTTGCTCAAGAAGCTCCGGAAGCGAAAATGATTCTCCAGGAGGTTCGGACAGCGAACCGGGCGCGCTTCGCCCAACGAGATTAAGAGGAACATCCATAAAAAAGCCCTGGCCGTTCGAAGCCGGCTCGAGAAAACGCCTAGATTACCCTGAAACTAGAACGGACTCACTTGGGAGCTGCTTGCTCCACCAAGCGCGCCCCCATCCGCCAAACCTGAGGATCGGGTGCTCGCGAAGCTGTTGCCCGCGACCGTGCTGCCGCTGTTCGACCCACCGGTCGGAGAACCTGCCGCCGTGGGACCGCCACCACCGCCGGCTCCGCCGCCGCCACCACCACCTGCCGCGGCAGTGCCGGTATCGCCGGCCGCTTCAGCGTAGGCCTTGGCAAATTCGGGAAGGCCCGCTTGGACCACGGAGCGTTGGACTTCACCGCCAAAGGCGGGATCATTGGCCGTAGCGTAAGCTTTGGCGACGTCGGCCAAGCCTTGTGCGATGGCTTTCCGCTGGTCCTCGTTGGCGGTTTTAGCCAGCGCGATGATTTGTGCGAGCGTATCCTTGTCCGAGCTCACGAGATCCGTGATCTGCTTGCGCAGGGCCGCCCCGCCGTTCGGAAATTGGCCGAGCAGTTGGTTCGGGTTTGCCTTGAAATCGCTGATCGTGGCCGCCGGGAGTGCCGGACCTTGTCCGGCTATCTGTGCATTTGCGACTTGCACCGAAACAAGGAGTGCAGCGCCAACAAGAAACTTCAGCCCGAGCCGCTTGGTCATTTCGCAATCTCCTTGACGGCAATGCCTGATCAAAAACCCGGAATCGCCAATCATCTTAAAAAAACCTGAAAGCACTATAGCGGAGCTGCGGCGAATAAAGAAGCCGAATGAATCCGGTGCCAGTTTGAGACAGGCCGTTGTTTCCTCTAGAGGAATTGCTGGTTGGCCGTCGGCGTCTGGTGGTTAGGTTGCCGTTAACTATAACTTCGAAAGATTAACACTAACGGCCTGATCGCGCTTGGAGATCTGCTTTTGAAGGTGGAGCGGCTGCCCGGTCGCCGCGCCGCTCGCGCTCGCGGTCGCGGACGTAAACGGCCTGGCCGAGCCCGAGCCCGAGAAGTGCAAAGAGGACAATCGAATAGCCGGCAATTTGAAGGGAAAAATCGATAGAGGAATGCAGGAGGCCAATCAGGCTAACCGCGAGTGCCGCGAGTGGTACCACCATGTCTCGGCGCGGCACCCGAACGCCTCTCGCCAGAACGAGGAGGGCGACGATCCACGCCACGCCAACCACGATGGCGAGAGGAATGCCGAGCTCGGAGGCAAACTCGAGATAGGTGTTGTGCGCAATGTCCCACCTTCCCTGCATCGAGATATCACTGCTGCGGTACGCCGGGAAGGCATAGGCGAAGGTCCCAAGCCCGGTGCCAAACCTCGGGTTGTCAGCGATGATCCTGAGGGTCGAACGATAGACCGAGAGGCGGCCGGCATCGCTCAACCCCTGCAGATCAATGCGACTGCTAACATTGCCGCCTAGCACCTGCAGCAGCAGGAGCGCGGTTGCGGCGCTCCCGGCGATCGCGCCGACAAAGCCGAGGCCGCGCGGCATGTCCGGGCCAAAGAAGATCACGAAGGCGATCACCATGACGCCGAGCGAGACCAGCACCCCGCCCCGCGAACTGGTCATGAACATTGCCGACAGGCAGACGAAAAACATCACAAAGCGGATCAGCACGTCCTTGTGGGTTTTGCGCAGCAGATGGTGCGGGACCCCTCTCCACTCGAGCTTCCCCGGTGGCAGGTTGCGCCGGATGGCGCTCATCAGCAGAACGAGCCACACCGCAGCGCAGGAGCCGAAGTAACAGGCGGCGGTGTTGCGGTTGATGAACGTTGCAGTGAGGTTGCCGAGATAGGCGGTCTTCTCCCGCCAGAGAATTTCGGTGGGATCAAACGCCAGGGCGAAGATGCCGTACAGAGCATAGACCGCCCCGGCCCAGGCCATCACCCGTACGCCGCGCCGGGCGCGGTCCGGATCAGCGCCGACGATCAGGCCAAGGACCATCGCAAGGACATTGGCCAAGGGATGGCCGAGCGCAAAGAATGGCTCGCCTCGCACGATGGAGACTGATGGGGTCAGCGGTTTCCCTAGCGCCTCCGAGGCTTTGGCCCAGATCGGGTTGAACTGGGCGATGAAGGGACGGTCTGAGAGCTGTTCGTGCAGAACGAAGCCAAAGCAGAGCAGCACCACGCCAAGCCCGGCTAGCAGCAACAAATGGCCTTTGAGGAGGCGTCGGGTCGGCGCCACAATGAGCCCTACGCCCAGGAGCGCGCACCAGCCGGCAACTGTAATCGGATCGCGGGAGCCAAACAGGAACGGGGCCCCGGCCAGCGCGGTGTAGAGGACCGCGGCTGCTAGGCTACTAAGGCTAAACCGCCTTTGACGGGCCTTGCGCGACCAGATGATCTGCCGGATTGACAACGTCGCTGCTGCTCAAAGGTGGGCCTATCACGACCAACATAGCCGCGTTCACAGCGAAAGCGAATGAACCCTAAGCTCCGAGATCGCCTTAGGCGGCAAGGCTGACGCCTGGGGCGAGCTTACCAAGGCAGGCCCGACCAAGCGAGAGTTGCCCCGTCTCGTGCCCTGCCCCTGAGCTCAGCCTCAGGGGATAGCCCTTGCGGAGTTGTAGAGCGCAATGCCATTGCCGCCGAGGACCGTGGCGTTGTTCGCAGTCGCCATGATCGCGTTGACCGAGGTCAGGAATTTGGTCACGTCAACGGATTCAGCATTTGCGACGAAAAGGATATCCTGGTTGCGCATCTGCACGTTGGTGGCCAGGAAATACCCGCTCGGATCGCGGAAGCTGGTGCTGAAGATCACCGGGATCAGCTCACCAGGGAACTTGGTGACATCGACCCCGAGCTGCTTTGCGAGCTCACGCGGTTCAAGCCGGTACAGGAAGACCGAGCCCGGATCCGCCTGGTTGTCCACCAGACCACCGGCCTTGCCGACCGCTTCGGCCAGATTGATCCGCCAGGCATCGAAGTTGAATGAGCCCTGCGTGCCGGTCGCCCCGAACGCAATGAACTTCTGCTGCTCCCGGTAGACATAGATCCGATCGCCGGGCTGCACAAAAATGTTGTTGGAGGGCTCGTAGACCAGGTTCGCAAACGGCACGGTTGCGCGGCGATCGCCCCGCTGCAGCATCACCCACGTCTCATAGCCCTGCCCTCGGATACCGCCTGCTCGCGTGATGGCATCGGTAATTCGGTCTTGGGCACCGTAGGCTGCCGCCGGATAACGGGCCGGCGTATTGACCTCCCCGAAGACGCTGATCAACGAGGTTCGCTGCTGCGACAGCGAGACCACCACC
Source organism: Bradyrhizobium sp. MOS002 (assembly GCF_003020115.1). Classification (GTDB taxonomy): domain Bacteria; phylum Pseudomonadota; class Alphaproteobacteria; order Rhizobiales; family Xanthobacteraceae; genus Bradyrhizobium. Next base: position 20,125 of record NZ_PYFX01000014.1, on the reverse strand, counting down.
TGCGGCTCGATCGCCCGGTTCTTGATCCGGTTGACGATGTCCTGCTGGATTTCGCCATTGTAGCGACCCGCCGCCTTCACCTGCCCAGCATAGGGCACGCTGATATTGCCGTCATTGTCGACGGTCTGGTCGGGAATGGTGACGAAATTGCCTGGACGGACACCAGCCTCGGTCGGGATGAACAGACCACCGGCAGCAGCTTCGAAGATCGTGACGCTGACAACGTCGCCAATGCCAAACTTGATCTTGGACGGTGGCACGTATTTGTCGGGGAACACGCCCGAGAGCCCGCGCGGCTCGAAACGGCCCACCATCGAGACCGTTTCAGGCGTAAGCTTGACCACTGCGTACGGCAGGTGCGAGCCCTCGGCCGGCGCAGTCGAGTCGGCGTTGGCCCGGAGCTGGTGCGCATAAGGTCCTGTGGTCGGCACCCACGAACAATCAGCAAGCCCGACCGCAAGCATCAAAAAAACAACGGCTCTGGCAATCCGATCATAATGCATCAATTTGTCCCGTCTATCACCCTAATCGTTAGGTGAAGCCGGGGTTGGGAACAAGCCGGGACTGCCGATGCCGCAGCGATTGCGATGCTGTTGCGCCAAAAATACAACATCCAGAATTAAGCCGACAGAAAGGGGAATCTGCTTGTTTGTACAAGCTATTGTAATGATTTCTTAACCATGAGAATGAACCAGCTAAGTTGTTACTTACAGGTTTCAGGACAATGCTCGCACGTTCTTCCTTTTTTCCCTTTGTTGTTGTCCTGGTGCGAATCGCGGCTGGCTACGGGCTGCTGAGTTGCGGTGGGGTATCGGCCGAAACGTCAGAACGAACCCAAACCTTTGAGCAGTGCACGGCGATGGTCGAAGACCGCGCGCGTCTGGCGTGCCTCAAGGCTCTGCTTTCGCGAACCCCCGCCCCAACCGAACCGCCCTCCACCGCCCAAAACACCGAATCCTCGGACAATTGGCCGCTGATCCGCACCCCCAATCCCAAGGGTGGCCCAGATGCTCTTGCAATCACCCGGACGGCAGACACCTCAAAGTCCGATCCGGATCTCGCCGGCCTGATAGTGCGCTGCCAGGACCAGCCTGGTCTCGAGGTCCTTTTGGCCATGGTGCGGCCGCTCCCGCCGAAGCGCAAGCGGGAGGTCACGCTGGGACTGGGAACGGCCAAGCCGGTCCTTCAGGCCGAAATCTCTGAGACCGGCACGGCTCTCATTTTGCCAATCGACCCCACCGCGCTCACGTCCCAACGTGAGCTTACCGTCGGAGTGGAAGACCCTGACGGCTCGATCAAGGGCGTGATCCCGCTCGACGGCCTCTCCCCGGCCTTGGCCAAACTCTCGGCGACCTGCCGCTCCTCCCGCCCATAAATACGCCGAATTGTTGCCATTTTCATGATCGGCTTAACTGAATTTTAGACGGCCACCGCGGATTGTTACTGCATGGCCATGATCCTGATTTTCAGCACCCTTTTTGGCGCCGTGCTTGGCACCCGCTTCAGGGTCTTCATTTTATTCCCGGTGATCGCCTGTGAGATGTTGATCGTGGCTGGCGGTGCCATGATTATCGGCTCGGGTTTCGCATGGTCTGTCACGCTCGCCGCAGCATGCGCAGCCGCCCTGCAGCTTGGTTATTTGGGGGGCGTCGCAACACGCTTCCTCATGATTGCCGCCCGCCTGCGCACGCTTCGCGGCGAGCCCGCTCCGAACCCTCAGCCCCGCCGTTAATCGGCGTTCGCGATTGAGAGACCCTCATTCGAAATCGGCCAGTCGGGGCACTGCCGTTGCTCGACCCCGTTCGCCTCGTTGCAACGCGAAGTTTATGCTGTATCGTCAGGCCATGTTTAAATCGAACTGAGCCAGCCTTTTGTCGATAGCTTTCAGTCTCCTGCTCATTTGCATCGTCTTCGCAGCAGGAACAGCAATTCAGGACAATGCAGCCTCGCAGTCGCTGCTCGCTTTGTTCATAGCCGCAGCGCTTGCATCGATCGGCGTTTCCACGCGGGCGGCAGATGTTAAATTCGCGGGCCAGGTCACCAAGGGTCTTAAGCTGATCGCCGCCATCCCAGCGGGCTGGATGATCCTGCAGATCCTGCCGACCCCGATCGGTGCTAACTCGATCTGGTCCTATGCAAATCAAGCCCTGGACCGGCAGGCCTGGGGCCACATCAGCTTAGATCCGGGCAGAAGCCTGGGCGCTGTCGCCTGGTATATCGCCAACATCGCCCTCATCGTAGTGAGCTTGTTCGCCACGATCGATCGCCGGCGCGCCGAGCTCGTCTTGTTCGTGCTGACGGGGGCGACCGGCCTCACCACAATCGGACTACTGATCGCAAGCTTTGGGCTGCTTCCCGGCGTCAGCGCGGAACACGCTCCGCCGCTCCTCAGCGCTTTCGGCGCCCTCGGGGTCCTGTTCGCTGTCACAAGCGGCGCGCGAGCTTTCGAACGTTTGAGCAAGAGCGCGAAAGGCAGCTCACGGCCTACCGAAATCCTCCTAGCCTTCCTTGCAAGCGGCGTCGGGCTGGTGTGCTCCGCGGCTGGCCTTGCGGCGAGTGCCTCGCTGAATATGGGTCTGATCGTCTTCTTCGGCATTGCCATATTCGCCTCAGCGCAGATCGTCCGTCGCATTGGCCTGGGAGGCTGGGCGATCGTCACGCTCGCAGCAACTCTGACGCTGGCAGCGGCCATGATCTTCGTCTGGCGCTATGATCCAACTCGGCCGCTGTCGCCCTTCTTGCAGTTTGCCGGCACATCGTCAGCCGATGCATTGTCCGCAGCGCAACGCATGTTGGCGGATAGCGGCTGGCGCGGCACCGGCGCCGGGACCTTCGCTAAGACGCTGCCGCTTTATCAGGAGCTTGGCGCGGGTGGCACTCCGCCACCAACAACAGCATCTGCTTTGGTCATCGAATTGGGTTGGCCGATTGCTATCGTCATCATCATTTCGGCCGGCTGGCTCGCGATCACCCTTTACCGCGGCGCACTGGAGCGCGGCCGGGATTCGTTTTATCCCGCCGCAGCCTGCGCCTGCACGGTTGTGGCCGTCGGACAGGCGTTCTGCGATGCGACCCTGCTGAACTCATCCATCGCTGTCATCATCGATGTAACTATCGGATTGGGCTTGGCCCAAAGCGTAAGCCGTCGCGAAGGCCCTTGAGGGCTGCGCTTCGGCTGCCGCTCGCAACTCACACCTTGCGGCTACCCAGCGACGCCCAGTAGTTGGGATTCTTCGAGGTCTGCATCCGCACCCAGCGATACGGTGCGCGCGTCCAGGGACGGATTTGCGGCGTTAGATTATCCAAAACCAGGTCTGCAGTCGAGGCACGGACCACCAGCACAAGATGATGCTCCCCCCACGTCGTCACGACCTCGCTCAACAGCAAAGCCCGCGCCGGCCAACCACGTTTGAGCAACTCTGCTCGCTTGGTCACGGCATAGTCGTTGCAATCGCCGCTCGTGGGCCGGATTAGCCACTTCTCTCCGGCAACCCCCTCGGTATTTGCTTCGGGTACTATGGCCGAATTGACGGCTTTGTTGATCTCCTGAAGATCGTCCCAACGCTGCTCGGTCAAACGCACCCGGCCACCGCGAAACAGAACGTGTTCCGTCCTGCATTGGTCCGCATAACGCAGGCAAAACTGGGTGAAGGCGATCGGCGGCAGCGTATAGTTGCCGAGCGAGATGCGCTTGACTGCCGTTCCAAGCATGCTCGGCAGGCCAACAAAGCCTGCGACAGCTGTTCTGGCTCCCCCTGCAACAGCAAGCGTGGCTGCGACTGCAAAAATCCACCTCGAAACGGATCGCATTTGCTAGGCTCCCCTTTTTTCTCTAAGGGAATCTAGGGCACAACGTTTTAGATCCGGCTCGCTGGCGACTGCGCCTTTAACCGAAATGTGAGTGGTCTCGGCGTTAATTTGTTAACCATTCCGTCGGTGCTGACCCGCGATGTTAAGAAGTGCAGCTGAAGCCGGATGAAAAGCTCTGTTTCATGTTTGGTTTGTCACGATCACGCAAGGCACCGAAACCGCGATTGCCGGACGGAATCCGCGTCTATGCCTTCGGAGATATTCATGGCCGCGCCGATCTGTTGGCGGACATGCTGACTGTGATCGATGCCGACCTGGCGCGAAGCCCGGCGCCTCGATCGATAGAAGTATTCCTTGGAGACTACATCGATCGTGGGCCGTATTCGAACCTCACCCTTGATCTGCTGATTGAGCGGAGCCAGAGGCGGGAAACGGTCTTCCTTAAGGGAAATCACGAGGCCTTCCTCCTGCAAGTCCTTAATGAGCCCACGGGCTACGCTGCCTGGCGACAATTTGGCGGGGTACAGACGCTGATGTCCTATGGCATTCGACCTCCCCTCAACCCGACTTCGGCAGAGCAGACGGAGTTGATCGAGGCGCTGAAGGAAACCATGCCTCAAAAGCATTTGGAATTCTTGAGAGCGTTGAGACCCTCTTTCGTGTGCGGTGATTTTTTCTTCGTACACGCCGGCGTTAGGCCGGGAATACCGCTCAAAGAGCAGCAGGAATCAGACTTGTTGTGGATTCGCAACGAATTCCTCGACAGTGAAGACAACTTCGGCAAGTTCATCGTTCATGGCCATACCCCGGTTCGCGAACCGGATATCCGCTCCAACCGCATGAATATCGATACCGGCGCCTATGCAACGGGCAATTTGACGCTTTTGAGCATACAGGGTGCCAGCATGCTTGCGGTTTGAGGCGATCGTCTTCAAGATCAGGATAGGCATCCGCCTGCACTCCCTCGGAAGATGAATTTCCATGAAGGCCATTTGGCAGTTCCGATCCTTTGTTGCCGTGACCGCGATCGTTGTTGGAGTCTTTGCGCTGTCCGATCTTGCGGCAGAGTTCGTACGCGCCACTCCAACGGAATCAACCGCGGCTCGGCGCCCATCGTCTGACCTGCTGTCGCAATCGGAACGAGCCGCGTCCATTGCGCCGTTTCGATCCGATCTGAAGTCGGAATACGCGTTGGCTCAGGCAGCTCAGACACTCGACAGTAACGGCAAAAATGACGTCAACGAGGTAGACCGCCAACTGAAGGAAGCCCTTGTGCTCGCTCCGCACGATTCACGTATGTGGCTGGCGCTTGCCATGCTGGAGGCCAGGGCCAAAGCTGCGCCCCGCCGCATTGCCGAAGCACTGAGGATGTCCTATCTCACGGGGCAGAATCGCGCAGAACTTATACCGAGACGTCTGCTTAGCGTAACCTCCGACAACTCTCTGAGCGATCCGGAGTTGGGGGAACTTGCACGAGGTGACGTGCGCGCAATCCTCGCTCGGTTGCAAGACCAGCGCCCTTTGTTGGCGAGCACCTATGCCAGCGCCTCCGTGATCGGCAAAGCATTCCTGCAAGACAGCGTCACGGCGATCGACCCGACCGCTCTCGATCTCCTGAACAGCAAGAAATAGACGGCCCTCCCGTTCCTGCGGCCGGTCCCGGCATGTAGACCAACACACCAACAGGTCGCTCGGGCACCCTGACTTTTGCTCTCACCTTTCTTTATGCGACAGAAATGTCGAGCACGCAGCGCCAGCACTCCGGCCATCTGCTGCATCAGGGCCGCGAAATCTCTTCTGCAGACATCGCGTCCTGCCGATCCGCGTGATTGTTGTCGCCCTAGATTATATTTTTGCCGGAGCCGCTCTTGCCTGAAATGAAACGGACACCAACTTGCTCTCCGTTGATCCACGCCAGTTCGCATCGGCGATAGGCAGTTCCGGTCGTCGAAAGCAACAGGAAGAACTCCTTGAATGCGAGCCCTTCTATGGATCCTCCAAGGGTTAGCTTGGCGCCCATCTTGGAGACATCGGTCATCTTGCAAGGACGAGCCCACGTTCCATCGATTGCCACCACCTGCACGTCGACGCCCCTAGCGAATTCGACGCGCTGGGAATTGCGTTTTTCGGGATCAGAAACGCGGGACATTTGCATCGCTAAATAGAATAACTGAATTGGAAACTTGAGAAGGCCAGCCCTGCTGCAGTGCTTTGCCTTCCAGATGTGCACGTGAAATCGATTGATGTGCCCGCCAGAGATCCTGCCTTAAAAACGCTTCGAGATCATTAAGTTTTTGAGAGCACTCAGACCAACGCAAAAGCACCCCAAGCTCTGCGATTGCAGGACGATTTCGTCCGTCGACTGGCTAAGCACGGGTTAGCTTCGCAGCTTGGCTAGCCGCATCGTACCGCGCTGTTAGAATCTCGTACTCTTTCAGCATCGAGGTCAATCTTGCACGGTCAATCTCGAGGCAAGCTTGCTGCTGGCCCATATCGTGGCCGTCTCGTTCAAGCATCTCAATCAGGACTTGCTGATCTTGAACGTGGCGTTGGCCCTTTCGGATATCACTTGCTAAGCGCTCAAGCTCGCTATCAGTATCGGCTTTCATTGAATGCTCCTCGTGGCGCCGTAGCTCGTGAAAAAATGTTGCGGCAATGTCATTTGTCAAAGTAGGTCTCTCCGAATTCAGGAACATGCCAATCCGGCGAAACAATACGGCTACCGGCCCAGTAACCTTCCGTCCTTAGGAAGACCCGGGCGATCCTTTACAAAGAGCAGCTGGCGGCCCCTTACTGGTACCGCCACGACCCGCCGGCGTCAGTAGATAAACAGATCGTCAACGAACCAGATTATCCCGTTAGATCTCGTTTATCGCCCAATTAAAATCGAACCATAGCAGCAGCCGAGCTGCTGGACGTTGTACCTAGGGGCGACCGGAAGCCGTGCTTCTATCCATCCATTCGTCCTAGACGCCTGCCTCCAAATGAATTCTCGCAGCGACAGGAATGGTTGGCGAGGCATCCTGGTCGAGCATCACCAGACGACTTAGCAAAGCCGATATTTGCGGCGGCAGATCTGATGAGGTCGGCCGCAACGAAAGCCTCAGCCTGTAACCGATCTCATCGCAAATCGCTTGGCAATGCGGGGTGGAAAGCTTTGCGAGCTGAGGTTCGGCAGATATCCCCGACTTCATGGCTCTGTTTCCCAGATCGCACCGAAATTGCCAGGCTGCATCGCCCCCTCTGTCCACCCTGTATACCCACAGGCATTCAGCAGAATGGCACCGAATATTTTCAGCATGTCACGCCCTCCCCTTTTTAGCTGGGATAGCAGGCTTGAATTTCCACTCGATTGAAGAAGCTGGTTGTCATGAGCTTTAGATTGATGGTCAGCAAATCGTTGCCGGCGAAACTGGAGGGCCAAGCCAGGAGGCCTGGCTCGCTTTCTGCGGCTGCTCGACAGAACCATCCAGCCGGTGAAAATCCGGAGTTCTGGCCGTACAATTCAACTGCTCATGCTCGAGCAGATGCATGCTGAGGGCGGGGGCTAAGCGCTCGGACGAGCGCGCCACGAGTGAACAGAAGATCGTCTGTTGAGCTCTGTGATTTCATCGATAGTGCTTGCTCGGCAAATAGCGGAGCGAAAGAATCGCTGGTTCACCAGAAAGCTCTCGCGACTGAGATCAGGGCCGCTTCGCCGCGCTTCCGGCTAATTCCACCGCTAAATCCAAAGTGGCAACTCCGATCTGGGCTGAAGGAGTGGACTTGCAGCGGCGATCCATCCAAGCGACGATCGACGTAAAATCGCCACCGCCGACAAGTTCTCGATCACCACTGATATTGAGCGCGCTAATGAAGCCTACAACCCAGGACTCAAATGCGCCTTTGACGACGGTACTCTTGGTTCTTTTCGTCCACGCCGAGCACGGTTGGGAGCAGGCACCAAGAAGTGTTGCTCCGGCCCTAGCTTGCGGGGGTACTACTAGAATGGCGGTGACCGCCAACACCCTGATCATCTGAGCCTTCCGCCTGTGAGGAGCGCGAGGCTCCCGGTCTGGAGCGCGCCTGTCAACACTCATGCATCCATTGGGGATGGTCGCATGCAAAACAGAGAGTCGTATCAGGTGATCAAGGGTGGCTTCGGACGCACAGAGGTCGCGACCTTTCGGTTGAGGGCGGCGACTGCCAGCTTGAGAGATCTTACGAAGGTATTCTCCGCAACAAAAAAGGCCGGCATCACTGCCGGCCTAATCTACTTGAGAAAGAGTAGCACGATGAGGCTTAGTATCGTGCCGCCACCGGTGCGCCGTAGCCGCCGAACCGATAATTAAGACGGACGGTCAGCATATCCACGTCCTGGCTCACCCGGTCATTGAGGAAGCGTGCAAGCCGCGGATCGGCCACGGAGAAGGAGTTGTTTGAGTTCCCCATCCACAAATGGTCGTATTCAACACCGAGCGACCAGTTGGGCGTGAAACCATACTCAAAGCCGACGCCGAGGGTCCCACCCCAACGGGTGCTGTCTGCTGCGACCAGGCCGATTCCGGTGGTATTGTCGAATACCGTCAACCGATTGCTGGTGACAGCCGCACCGCCCTTGACATAAAGCAGCGCCGAATTCCAGGCCCAACCGAGTTGACCAGTGAAAAGACCGATAGCGTCGGTCTTTGCCGTCGTCGAGATTGTCGGATCGAACAGGCTCACGCGCGTGTTCTTGATGTCAGCCCAATCCCCTTGCGCTTCCAAACCAAACACAAACTGATTGGTTTGCCAGCGGTAGCCAATTTGCCCACCGGCAAGGCCTCCGGAACGATCACCGCAGCCGCTCGCGACGGTCCCCACGGCAGTGACGAAATCCACGCAACTGCGGCTTTGGCCCCATCCGCCGTTGGCACCGATGTAGAAGCCGGTCCAATCGTAGATTGGCGCAACCATCGGGGCCGCCTTAGTGTAGGGACGAGCCGCCAGATCCGCAGCGCTCGCGGGCGCAGACATGCTGAGCGCCACTGCGCCGATCGCTCCAAATAAAATCTTCTTCATGTACTTTCTCCCAGTCCGCTTCCGTATTGTCCAAGCGTTTAGGCCAGGCAATAGCGCCCACTTCGCGATTCCGATCACCTTTATACTCAGGATCCCAACCGTAGGCTGTAACCTGATCGCCACACTTGCGCGTCAAATGGGCAGCCAGGTTATTAACCGGGCTTAAGAAACCGGTCCCGTTGGCCAGGGCTGCCGCATCAGTTCAGGGCCTCGTACTGGCCACGATTGGCATTAGCCTCCGCAGACGGCATGGTCGCGATCTACAAAAGAGCCATTGCCGCAGCATTCCCAATTGAGGCCGCCAGTTTGGCAGCGGCGTTATGACGGAGCCCAGCGCTGTCGATTTCGACGCCGTGACACCCCAGGGGCCGTCTGGGATGACGAGCGATCCTTTCGCAATAAACCCGGAGTTCTTGTAGCGGAAACCTGTGGGCTGACAGGCACAGGCCGTAACCAACGCGGGCGCGGCCCCGGGCGCGGTTTTGTCTTGGCCAGTGCTTGGTGGGAATCTGGTCCGATGATGCACCACGACCTGCTGCAGCATCCCTGGCCAGGGCGATATTCCTCACCAGACTGCTTCGCGTTCGAGCGAGTGCGAAGCGTTTGGTGCGGCGACTGCCGACGGAGTCGCCAAGTTACTGTGGTGCCCAACTCCGATGCGCAGAGCTAAAGACCGTCCCAGAGCAATTGCTGGTTGCTCGACATAGCGGGTGGAAGCATGAGCTAGACACATCGTGGCCAATACGACTGGAAACGCCACCAGAAGGCCTATTTCAATCGGGTGTGAGTGTGCTAGCGGCCACCGCGCCGGATACTCCGCGATGAGACAGAGTACAACCGGGTTATAAAGATAGAAGCTGTAGCTTATTCGCCCGAGATACCTTGAGAATGGCTTTTCAAGGAAGGCACCGAGTTTACCTGCGCGGTTGTAGTAAAGTAGAGCGACAAAGATAGCGATTGCGACGGGCTGTATCGTTCCCTTCAGCGCAATTGCTACGAGCAGAACAAGGGGCGCCGAAGCAAGCGGCATCCGCCGGGTGATCCACCATCCGACGCCCGTGGGAATTAACATTCCCAGTGCGAACAGCGTCCATTGATCCCGGAAGAGGGGGACGAGCGACTTAGAAATCGAAAATTGCAGGAGTATGTCGAGAGCAATGCTCGCGACGATTAGCCCCCATTCCCGGGCTAAGCACCAGCCCGCATATGCCGCAAGAATGAACAGGACCGCGATCATTTCCACGTTCAGGGTCCAAGTGGCTCCGTTGATCGGGAATTTCAACAGCAGTGCGTTCACAACGAAATCGCCAGCGGTGACGGGCTTGCCTACTGCAGCAAGACATGCGGCCATAACCAACAAATTCAAAAGCAGAGCAGGAAAAATCCGGAAAGCACGCTTCACGGTAAAATCGCTCGCCTGAAGAAAAAAAGGCGATCGAACCTGGATCAAGCTTCGTGATAGCACAGCGCCACTTAGAACAAAAAAAATGAAGACTGCGGTTTCCCCGCTAAAGAGCTTCAGAGTGACTTTGGCAAACCAACTATAGGAATCGTGGAAGTTTGCAGCGTTACCGTAAACAATACGGTTCACTAAGCTTTCGTCGATGCTGAGGATCGTATGGAACACCGCGACCGCGAGGGCCGCGTAGCCGCGTAAGCCGTCCAACCGGTGATTTCGGCCTGAGCCCGCGATGTTCACCGAATGCCATTTTCGATCGTCGGTGGCCGTTCCCATCTGGTGTCCAGCAGCTTGGAAGATTTGCTTCGGTCTCATGAGAGATCTGCTAGTCCTTAGCAGAAGGTGCTTGGCGGTTCAAAGCTCCTGTGAGGTGGGTGGCAGCCGCAGTCATGGCCGAACTAATCTTGTTGTTTGCCCGATACACAGCGAGTTTCAAGTCTCACGCCGAATCCAGGCTTTCGTCGACGGCGTCCTGGCCGTCATCGACGATCGACAGCCATAGCCTTACAAGCCAGAAGCTGCAGATGTAACAAGCGAGTTTTGAGATCAGACCGTGTTCAGCAGCGCAAGCAGCCTCAATTTGCCACCTCGAACGTCGGCCAGCCGCCCGAATTCTAATCCTCTGGCGGCGCCTTCCCTCAACCTAGAACGATAGTTTCAACTCTCACGCAGGGCATGCACCTGTAGGCGTAGGCGGCGGGTAGGTTTGCAATTGCGGGCAGCAACGCGAGAAACTCCATTGGCCGCTGACATCTGCTGCAGATGAGGGTTGGTGCCTTGTCCTTGTCAACACCGCGCGCCATTACCAGACCGCCCAAAGGTGAGGACGGTAAATCCATGGATCGGCGTTTACATCTCCGGGCAACTACCGGCCTGACGAGTCGAAAATAGGCCTGCCAGCATGAGCCGCTATTGCTCTGGAACCACGACTCAGTTCTCACTTCGATCACTAAAGCCAAAGGGGGGCGATCGTGAACGGCCAAGCCGGATGCACCGTTTGTAGCCAAGCTCGACTGCTCAAAGCTGTTTTCCCCGTGACCAAAGGCTACGAACTGAAGCGTTATGAATGCGCCAGTTGCGGCAGCGACCTGCGGCTAGTTACGAGAGTGTCCCGATCATCCGCTCCTAAGCAGCAAAGCGGAAGATCCCGAAAAGGCAGGAGGCTCGAGACCATCGAAGCGGCCTTGAAGGGCGCCGCTCGTGCTGCAGCTAATCAAAAACCGAAAGCCCCGCCGGCGTGAACTGCAGCGCTCTTCTAGGCTGGGGTGAAGGCCCTTCTGCCGGCTGTGAACAGGACCTATTGCGAGCCAGAATTGCTGGATGTCCACAGGCGTTACCTGTATTCCCATAGACCTTGTCACCCGGAATTCTGGACTGTGCGGGCCGCGGCAGCCCCCTGCTGTCTCCTTCGCGGTGTTCAAGTTCCTTAGCGCCACGATCAACCGACCCCACCGCAAGTTTTCCATTTTTGTATCGATCAATCGCGTGTTCTGATTGTCATTGGAGGACGGTATTTTGCCCAAAGAATATTGCCTGATCGTTCGTGCTGCCGGAAAACAACTGGACCTGTTACGCGGGGAAGCCTCCCGCATCGCGAAAGGTACAAACGTCGATTGGTGGATCGATCGCGCGGAGGTCGGAACTCGTTTCTGCTTCGAAGATACGAAGGCCAAGGAGTCATTCGCTCTCGCTTGTGACAACTTTGGCATTCCCTTCCGTGACGGCTAGCCCAAAGCAACGTTGCAAGCCGGAGCAGTGTACCCGCTATGCTGGTTCTTCAGCGCTAATCCGGCCCCCGTGCCTAGGAGGTCCGCACCTGATCCAAGGCACGGGAGCCGAGCGCTTCGGCGCCGCCGCCGAGAGCGGGCTCATGAAGCACGCACCTGCGCAGGCCGCAAGAGAAGTCGGCAGGGCCGAACGGCCCCTGTCCCGGGTCGGCTCGAGGAGGCAATGTGCCCGACGGCCGAGTCGCTGAACCCGCGTATCGCAGCCTTGCACGAAGCTATTTCCCCGCCCCGGCGGAACTTCCCTGAAACAGAGGGGGCCGAAGGTGCCCGCATCGAAGACGGGGAATGCAACATGCTAGTCCGGATGAACCTGATCTGGCGGCACCTTGCCACACGATGCTGGCCGGTATGCGGTCCCAGCTCGTCCGCCAATGACGAGAAGGGCGGCCGCGTCAGATGGAAAGCATCCGTGCCGGGTCAAGCACGGTCCACCAGCCCGATCGGAGCCGGCGCCCTCCCCTTTAGACCGCGTCTTCAACCGCTGGCGGTGGTACGAAGCGGCCTCCGTTAGCTTGGCAGCGTCGAAGCCGCGACGTCCGGGGCGATGCCACCCTCTTCCAGGGAGCGCATTGCAGTATTTGACTCAACTTTCGGTCAGGCTTGCCCCATAGCAGCGGGCCAAGAACGCGAAGACCTGAATCTGAATTAGCTTCTCTGGCAGTGCCAGGCCGACGGGCGAACTAAGCCCGAGCACATGGTTCTTTGAGCTAGACCGCTCATCCGCGGCACGGCGACAATACTCGGCGGCCTTCAAAAGGCCAATTCGCTCCACGTCCACAGAACACGTTCGGCTTCGCTCGCGGAGATTTGCTGGATCCGGCGGAACTCGCGAAGCTCTCGTTTTATTTGACTCTGAATACTCATCCGAGATCTTAGACAGCTCGACCGCAGAGGAGCAGGCAAAGGCACTTGCCCGGGCGGAGCAAGATAAAATTCTGACTGCCGACCAGGTTGCATCCCACTAATCGAAAATCGCTACGCGATCCGGGAGAGCCTCGGAGGCTTTTCGTCTCTCACCAGAGAACCAAGCCGGTCCGATTGACCAGCTAGGCCCGCAAAGCTCTTGGCGACATTCCTCAACAAAAAAGCTTGGTCTTCGGAAGTGTTGGGCGGCTGAGGCAAGTGCCTTGTACTGCCTGGCGATGTCCTTGCATTGGGCGGCCGTAATCATGTGCGCTCCAAGAATGGCTACAATCGACAACGGATGATTGTAGTCACACGAGCGCCGAGGAGCCCAGAACTTACGTTAAGCAGGTTTGTCGCAGCTGCCACCGAGTGTCAAGCTGAACGCAATCAGGGAGCCGGAACGAGCGAGAACGGCTTGCCGATCGGTTCGCCAGGATCAGGTGTGGGTTCGCCCGAACAGCCTGTTGGCTCTTCGCGTCACTGAGGCGAGAGTCTGCCCGTTAAGGTTTCCCGTAAATCTTAATGACAGCCGTCGATTGCTCTCAACACAATCCTGACCGATGGTCCGCCCCCTTCGGGAATGCGCTCTCGAACGCGTCCACCTTACAGCCTTTGCCGCTCGGTCGTTTCGCCAGATTGACCGGGCGGCTTCTTTCTGCAGGAGCGATCGCATGCTTATCCTCACCGCCGTCGTTGTCCTGATCGCTGCGCTGTTTTGCTTCGCCGGCATTTTTGCTGCCTTCGGCGGCCGCGACTGGAACAAGCATTAAACGCGTTGCTACATGCAGGTTAGACCGCGCGCAGTGTGCCTTTGCGGGCCTTTCCCTCCATGCGTTCGCGCTGGAGGCGGCTGAGGCCGTCCAGATCAACGCCGGACGCCACAAGCGCGCTGGTGGTCTGCTTTTGTTTCGTTCGTGCTCGCCATGCAGCCCAATCCATCGGCGACGGCTGGATCGTCGCCAAGTTGATCCTCCTGCCACCGCTTTAGGATCTTTGCGCTGATACCATCCCTGGTGACCGCCACGAGTTCCACCAGGCCGCTGATCGAGTATGCGCCGCCACCTCAGGACGCTGCTGGCGCTGAAGCTCCAGGATCGTTTCAGCGACGTTCTCGATCGTCTCTGGGGTGACGCTAAAAGGGCCGCCGAAGCCTTTGAAAATTCTCCGCGGAGGTGACGCCAGGAGATTGGTAATCGTCCAAGTTCTTCGCCAACGCGAAGGGCGCCGGAGGCGTCGTCAATGCTGCTGATCGTGAATGCGACGGTCTCCTGCCTCCGATCAGACCAGCCGGCGGCAACACGACAAATCCTTGCTCGACCCCGTGCCTGCGCGCAATGCTACCTACGTCAATGCCGAAAAGGTCTGTGAGGCTGCAGATCATGCCGGCGAGTTCGTCCGGCATGATTTGCATCAGGTGATCGAAGTGTCGCGTGTCGCGCGCTTTGTCCTCCAGCAAATGAACGATGTACGGACTGATAATCGAACGCCCTGAGAAGAGCATAGCGCCTCCAGCCACTTCAACCGGCGGACGGCCATTCAGGCTTGGCTGTGATCACGTCGTGAACGCCCACAAGGTGAACGCATCGATTTTCGCCTCTGTGTTCTCGGTCTCGACGAAGACGCGCAGGATTGTCACAGATGTGCCCACCAGCTCCGCGTGGATGCGTTGCAAACTGACACGCGCAGCCGTTTGTCCCGCCCGCACCGCGCTAGCTATGTCGACGATCTCGAAGCCAACGCTCGCGCAGATCCGAGCGACGCCATTGCCATTGTTACTCATCCCGCACCTTCCAAGCCGCGTTAAGGTTGACCGGTTAGCTTAATTCCATTCTCGAATAGACGGGCACGAACTCGTGAGAGAGGATCGCGCCGTCGCACAACGGATGCCGCTCGGAAGCACAGCGGACACAACTCGAAATGGCCGACCGGGCCGCCGGCTTGCACTGTTCGTGCTGTTTCCCGGCGGCCCCCTCACGGGAGGACGCGGCGTGGCACAAAGAACCGAAACCCATCACATGCTCCTGTCGCTCAAACCTCTGGCCCCTTGGGTCCACGAATGGCACGTCGTCGACGTTCTATTCCCGCGGCGAACCATCACGGGTCGCCTAGTGAGGGGGAAGGTGCTGCGGCGCTACGATGGTCGCAAGTGGATCTACAAGAAGATGACTAGGGCGACCGGCTAGATAACTGGCGACCGCCGCGTGGCATCCAGCAATCGGATCGCGCCAGCAAGCTTTTTGACTGCCGGATTGACAGCAAACGGATCAGTCCGCATCCAGTCCGGCCGCTCAGCGTTCATTCCTCTCGAGCATGGCTTCGAACTCGCCGATCTCGCCGCCTTCTTTGACCACCTTCTGAGGCATCAGGCGAACATCATCTCGTTGCAACAGGCGCCGCGCGCCTCGTCATTGCGAGCGCTGTTTCCTTGTTCAGGTCGAAACTGAGCGCCACCACCGCCGCCATATGGCGTGGCCAAGCTTCTCGCGATCCAGACGCTTTCCAGCCCGATCGGCTCAACGCTTGCGCACCAGCAAAGACCAAACAGGCGATGCGCCGTCCCAGCCGCGAAGGCGGCCGGACAGCCGCACCTTCAGCCCGGCTTCCGTGATCCGCTCGACAACAAGATGCAGCGCGATCACGTCGCCCTCTGACAGCTCCACACAGCCTCGCTTCCGCGACCACACCGCGCCGGGGAAGCGAAACAAGTTCGCCCTCAGCCATCGGCCGCTGCGCTCCGAAAGCGGTTGTAAGTCGACCTGAGCGCCGGCCCTAGGCCGCAGCCTGACATCTGCCCGTCGCAGCCATTTGGAACCCACCCCATGCGAATGACTAGCCGTTACTTTCCACGTTTGTCTAGGCTTCATCCGTCTGAATGGACTCGCCGCCCGAAGCCGAGGACGTCCGCTATTTTCAAGTAGAGTGGAAGTTTGCAGCCCCGTATTGAACCGAGGCCCTATCGACCCTCAGCTGAAGGTCGAAGACGTGTCTCGTCGCCTGTCAGGGCTGAACCGGTTGTCACCCATTGCGGAAGCCGCTTTGCTTTGGCAAGCTTGCTAGGCTCGCCACCCCGACACGGCAGCTCGGGCTACAGGGGCAGGCGTTGTCGCCTTTTTGGGGGGCCATGCGCCGCAGGCAATTTGTCAGATTGGCTGTAATGGCACTGGCTGGACTGGCTCGGTCCGCCCAAGCGCAATCGAAAGCCAATCGTCCCCGGATTGGTCTACTCGCGCCCATCAAAGAAAATACCGACCTCGCGAAGATTCAATTAACTGCGCTTCGTCTGGGACTTGCAGATGAGGGGCTGGTCGAGGGGACCGGTTATTCCTTTGAAGCCCGATTTCTCGAAGGCGATTTCAGCCGCGTCGAACCGCTCGTGTGGCCTCGCTCAAGCCGCGCGTCATGGTGATAGCAGCGATGGGAATAGGCGCGACCCGGAAATTCTATCCGGACCTCCCAATAGTATTCACCGCCGTTGCGGCCGATCCGATTGCCTTAGGTTTAGCGCATAGCTATGCGCATCCCGGGGGAATGATTACCGGCAACATTATGAATGCAGTCGGCGGCGAAGAGACAATGGCGCAGAAACGTCTGGGATTTTTCAGAGAATTGGTTCCCGACCTGAAACGACTGGGCATTGTAGGTCCCTCTACCGGGCCTTTGCTGACAAAGGAAAGGGAGGCCCTGCAAAAGATTGCCGATAAAGCTGGTTTTGAAATCACTTTCTACGACGTAAAAAGTTCGAGTGATTTGCAAGGCTCTTTCGCGGGAGCTCTCAATGATGAAGTCAGCGCGATCTACATCTCTGGCGAACCGCTACTGTTCAGCAAAATGGCGATGGTGATGACCGGCATCAGGAAAGCCCGCATTCGGTCCTTACCCCGAATGGGGACGTGCCGGTCTCCTCATGTCATACTCGACCGACCCTACAGAGGGATGGCGCAACGCGGGCTCGTATGCGGGAAAGATATTAAAGGGAGCCAGGCCCGGTGACCTGCCCATTCTGCAGGCCAGCAAGTTCGTGTTGGTGATCAATCAGAAGACAGCAAAATTGCTGAGCGTTGCGGTGCCACCTTCGCTTCTAGCGCTGGCCGACGAGGTCGTTGAATATAAGTTGGGTCTCGGTTTTCATGTGCAGCAATCTTTTAACCAAACCGGTTATGCAAGTCTCCGCAACGCGGTCGGCCTCCGAGCTCAACAAACCTGTCGATCGACCTGAGCAGACGATCGGCGGGAATATGCTTCTCGAGTGAGAACTCATAGAACAAAGCGGCTCGACTTGCCGATGCCTCATCATGATCTTCAGTCCTGCCAACTAGACAGACTGAATCACTGATCCATCTGCGCCGCAACAGCTGACTTTTCAACAGAATCGGCCAACAGCGGAAATGACCTGTTCTCAAACAAGTGCCACTAGAAATAATGACGCGGCATCAACCGGTTTTCGCGCGCTTCCCGCTCAAGCTGCTGGCGATACTCGGGGTGTGCGATCGAGATCATCGCCTTCGCACGATCCGCAACAGATTTCCCCTTAAGATTCACCATTCCATATTCGGTCACGACATACATTACATCAGAGCGAGGCTCGATTACGACGTTGCCCGACATCATCCCCAATGCGGCTCCTCTTCACACTTTTATTTTCATAAGTATACGAAAGACAAATAAACGATTTTCCCCCATTTGACGCATAGCCTCCACGAATGAACTGCAACTGGCCGCCGGTCCCACTGATATGTCGATGACCATCTGACTCAGAGGCAGCCTGTCCCTGCAAAATACTAACTGAGCCGCTGCTTCCGCAGAGATTAAACGTGGCTGTTTCGACATACCTTCTCCCAAAACCCAACAGAGAGTAGCTTGCGATTGGCCACAATCAATCAATGTGTGGATGCGTTAAACTCCGAGGGGCCACCTGACGATCCGCCAAATAGGCGCGTGCCCACTGCCGCAACGGCATGTTCGTGCGCCGCCGTCCTCATCGCCGTCCTTATCGCTATTGGTGGCGTCAAGCGCTGCGATGTACTCGCGCACCGCATGGGATGCTTCCTCCGCCTTTGGCCAGGTAATAGGCTGGTCGCCGGGAAGTCGCCTAGTCTTGTTCACATCAGCCTTGATCAGGCTCGCATCGACTGAGAACGCTTCGCCTCCGACCAGCCCCGCCGAAATACACAGCGCCACTACACGTTCAAAAACCCGGCGTAAGGCATCGCTCTCACGGAAGCGTTCGCGCCGCGCCCGGCAAAACACCGAGTGATCAGGGATATGATCCTCGATGCCGAGCTTGCAAAACCATCTATAAGCCAGATTGACCTGGACCTCGGCGCAGAGCCGACGCTCGGAACGAAGTGCAAATACGTAGCCCAAGACCAGCATCCGGATCATGAGCACCGGATCAATCGAAGGCCGGCCAGTGTGGGAGTAGGAATGGAGCGAGCTCGTTGTGCACCCAACTCAGGTCCAGAAAACCGTCGATTTGCCGTACCAGGTGATCAACCGGCAATCCCTTGTCGAGATCAAAGGAGTAAAAGAACTGGCCCTGACCGCTCTCCTGCCGACCTAACATCCGCTGCTCCCGCAAATGCCGCCTCAAACCAACGGAATCACGGTTCGCGAGTCGTCTCAACCGGAGTTTTGCAACACAATCGCTGCGATAGCGGACACCACGGCGGCTGAAGCGCTCTTCGGCGTCGGGCCAGATCCCGACCTTGAGTGCCGCGAACTAGTTTGGGGCGAGCATGAAACAGCAGCGGGAGACAACACCCTTATGGGTGTGGGTTGCATTCGTCTTGATCGGAGTCGGCGTAAGCATTACGTGACTGGATACGTGATGCTTGAGGAGATGATCGCTACTTCAAAAAGTAATGTTCAAAAAGACGATAAATCGGGACGAGCCCGGTTGGCCGCAATCAGAACGGAAGCGAGCCGTTGCATGGTTCTTCGTCACACTGCCTCCTTCCTACTCAAAAACCGGACCGCTTTGATGGTATTTTGAGCGCCCTCCACATTGCCTTCGTGATCAGCGAACCTAACATAGTCCTGGTGCATCACACTTCCGGAGATTTTATGAATTACATTGCCATTATTACCGCCGCTGCGCTGGCAGCAACCATCGCCACACCCGCGCTTGCAGGGAGCGCGACACAGAACCCCGAGTGGCTAACGAGGCAGAAGGCTTGTAAAAAGGAGGCTTCTGCGCAGGGGCTCCATCTGTCCAAGAAACGGGCGTATGTCAAAGAATGCATGGCTAAAGCCTAGCATTCACCAGTATCTCATCAACAGCCCCGCTTCGGCGGGGCTTTCTTGTTCGCCAGTTGCCGCCACTACCCTGGCCGGCTTTCATGAGCTTCGTGAGCGCTCTTCGCGGCTCGTTTAGCGCTTGGTACAAACTACGACGTACTACGACTGTGCCATCAGTGCCCCCCGCTCTGCCTCTCGATTCAGGAGCAAACCGGAATAGTTCAAATGTGATCTGCAAGCCGGACCGATGACGTCCAACGGCTTCGCCAGGGACAGGGAGGGCTCCAAGTCCGCTAATGGAATGGTCCGGCCGTGCTCCGGCCCTGCCGGTATGAGAAGCTGGCAAGGGGCGCCCAATACAAGGAGCACGCCATGTCTCAGAAACTCGACGCTTCGCCCGCCGTCATCGGCATCGATATCGGCAAGAACTCGTTCCACATCATTGGTCAGAATCAGCGCGGCGGCATCGTGCTGCGGCAGAAGTGGTCGCGCGGCCAGATGGAAACGCGGCTCGCCAACCTGCCGCCGTGCTTGATCGGCATGGAGGCCTGCGTCGGCGCGCATCACCTCAGTCGCAAGCTGCAAATGCTTGGCCACGACGCCCGCCTGATGCCGGCGAAATACGTGCGCCCCTATTCGGGTGTCAATCGGCGTTCGACTGGGACCCCCTGGCGGCATCCAAAAGGGGCTCTGACTCACTTTTGATGTCAAGCGCCGGCTCGCGTTGGTTTCACAAAGGAATCAACATGATGCAGCGAGCCCTACGTCCGTCGGCCCTGGTCCCTCGCGGGTTTGACGTGGAGAGCGCCGTCTGTGACGGCGCCGCGACCGTGATCACCATCCGTCCCACGAGCGGGACGAGCCTCTGTCCTGGATGCGGAGCCAG
>NZ_PYFX01000013.1 GCF_003020115.1 Bradyrhizobium sp. MOS002 | reverse complement strand
GCATTCGGGCAGCAGCGTCGACTGCCCACGATCCGCCTCTTCAATGAAGCGCCTCATTAATTCTCTCCCGAGAATCATCGAGAGAATCATAACAGCGCAATGGCGTTTTCACACAGCCAGGGTCAAAAGCAGCCTTCGCGCTCATGCTCCCGGATTGGTCCGCTGCGGGCCAGAAGCGGATAGAGCGTAGCTCAGTCTCACCTTGCGCGTTTGAAGACAAGTTCTAGCGTAATTCCTGCTGGCGTCCGAGGATTCGTGAACGTCAACTCATCGTCGCCGATGGACGTGACGATCCGGCGCTGATTTGGTGCGCCTACCAAGTTGGGGAATGAACTTGTTTCGATGTTGACGTGTATCGTCTTCGTACTCTCATCAACGGTATACGTTCCGGTGTAAGCAACGACGCCTGACGCGATAGCCATAGCCTCCTCTTGGGATGGTCGTGCAGAGTCGCCAGATGCATATTTGGGGGCATCAGAGCGCACTGTTATGAAATGGAAGCGGCCCTCCGGGGTATATGTCACGGCCCCTTGGAGCTTCGGTCGCGCGATGGGACTGCCATCCTCGCGCGTAGCTTTGCTGGACTCGTAAATCCAAGTGCCGATCAACTGTTCTTGGAGCGATCTTGCTTGGGAAAAGCTAACGTTGGAAAATGCGACAACTGAAATGAATGCGGTCGCAGACAATCCGAGTGCAAAACGCCTGTTCATGGGGCACCCCTGCTGTAGCAACAAGAGTAAGTTTACAGAGCGATGTGGTTGCCAGCAACCTGTCTTAGACGACGTCTGCTCTGGGTCTTGGTCGTGTAAAAACGCTGTTGCATGACGCGGACCGGCGCGGTCGAACTCAGGCTATCGCGGTCCGATCAATTTGGGCAAGTTTTAGGGCCGCTCGACCAGAACTCATCCTGAGGCAATGTCGGGGCTCTTTTACGCGCCCCATGAACCGCAACGGCGCGCGGCAACGCCCGTATCACGCCCTCACCGCCGCCAGCAGCGGTTTCATCCCGACGATGTTCAGCACGCGTGTCAGATTGTAGCCGAGCACGCACAGCGCCATCTCGGTCGCAACTTTCGGCAGCGTCACGCACAAGAAGTGCGTCGCGCCCATGCGCATCTTCAGTGTGCCAAACGGATGCTCGACGGTCTCGCGGCGTGTGCGCATGGCGTTTGGATTCTTGTCGAGCCGCGCCTGAGCGCGTTCGAGAACGTCCTCGTGCACCCATCGCTTGATACGGCGTTGTGGGCTCGGCGTGCAGTTCGATTTGAGTGGACAGGTTTTGCAGGCGTTCGTCCAATAGTTGCGCAGCTTCTGGCCGTCTTCGTAGTTGGTATAATAATATTTGAGTTTCTCACCGGCAGGGCAACGATAAACATCCTCATTTGGCAGATAAGCAAAGTCCTGTTTGCCGAAGCGTCCCGAAGCCTTCGCACCCGATGTCATCGGCTTGGGCAAAGTCACCGTGATGCCAGATTGCTCGCACGCCACGATTTCTTCACCCTTGAAGTAGCCGCGATCGGCGACAACATCGAGCGTGTCGGCCTCAAGAACGGCTTTGGCTTGCCGGGCTATGCTTGCAAGTTGCGACCGGTCTGAGCCGCTTGTTGTCACCTCGTGCGCGACGATCAGATCGTTTTCTGTATCGACCGCCGTCTGCACGTTGTAGCCGACGACGCCAGAACCACGGCCGCTCGTGGCCATCGAACGGCTGTCGGGATCAGTGAACGATATCTGCTGATCGGGCGACGCCAGAACCTGTTTTTCGATCGCCGCGAGTTTCGCCATTTCAACGGTCAAATTTTTGAGCCGTTCTTTGATCCGCGTCTTTTTTAGCTCCAGTGTTTCCGACGGCTCCTGCCGGTCGGCGGTATCGAGCTGAGCGAGATAGCGCGCAACACTCTCCTCCAATTGCGTGCGCCGCCGCTCGACTTTGCCGCGCGTGAAGTTCTTATCGCGATCATTGACTGCTTTGAATTTGCTGCCGTCGATCGCAACGCTGGCTGTCGCGAGCAAGCCCATCTTGCGGCACACCTCGACGAAGCGCGCGCAGACCTTTTTGATGCCGGGACCATTGTCCTTGCGGAAATCGGCAATCGTTTTGTGATCGGGCGCAAGCCTGGCGAGCAGCCACATCACTTCGACGTTGCGGCCAGCTTCACGCTCAAGCCGGCGGCTCGAATGGACACGGTTGAGATAACCGTAAATGTAGAGCCCTAAGAGCGCGGCCGGATGATACGACGGCCTACCTGTGCCGGCAGGCTCAACGCCACCGAACCCAAGTTCAGCCAGATCGAGGGCTGCAACGAAGGCGTCGATCACGCGAACCGGATTGTCATCTGCAACCCAGTCGTCCAGGCATTCCGGCAACAAAGTAGATTGCCCGCGATCAGCTCCTTGAACGAAACGAGCCATGCCAGCCCCCGCCGATTCAGTGCAGGAATCATAGCAGGCCCGGCGTTTTCACACAGCCAGGGTCACAAGCGGTCCTCTACCGGCTGCGCGCGGCAGGTCAGCTACGGGCCAAGAGCCGACGTTTGGCGAGCGCGTTGCGAGGACTAGTTCGGGCTCTGGCTTTCCGACCAGCTTCGCTATCGGCACCGCGAGCGGGCGATCAGTTGGAGAGCCGGCAACGGGAAAACTTGGAGGCAGCAGATACAATCCTGTCGTAGGCTTCGAGGGCAGCGTCGGTCGATAGTACGATCATTTCTCGGAACCGCGCATCGCTCACCTGCGTGAAGCTTTGGCGTATGGCTTCGGTGAGTTCACTATCGCTGACAGATGGTCCCTTGGGGGTCGTTCGCCCCGTAAGCTGATTGAACAAATTCAGCCGGTAGGTGTCTGCCGCGAGTTGCACGGCCCGGTCGTGCAGGTCGTCCACCTCGCGCATCTTTATCGGCTGCTTGGAAAGGCTAAACATTTCGGTCAGAATATCCGTAAACTTCCCAATATCAAGTACGTGAGGTTCTCATCGTTCCTGAGAGCCGGCTACGCAAAGGCGTGCCTCGTTAGGTCCGCTGAGGGGTCACAAGCCGCCAACAGTCCACGGTCAGCTCGGCGTCGGGTTTACCAGCGATTGTGTTGCACAAGTCGAAAGTTGCAGGGCTTAAGATTTTTCGCGAAACCACTACGCAGCGAGCGATCGCTGATTCGTATGACCTCAATCGCGTTACCTAAGTCGCCTGTGAATCTTGCGTGAGGCCGTGAGGTCCCCCGCATCTTGTACGCGAAAGTCGCGGCCACGGCCCGCGGAATTTTGGTCATCGGCGAAAAACGACTTTTGCAACAATATCCCAGCGACAGCGGACATCACGGCGGTTCAGGCGCTGTTCGGCTTAGGGCCAAGATGCGACGTCCCAGGTCGATGAGCTTCCAGTATGAACGGCACAAAAAGTCGCGGATCATGCCGGAGCTTTGGAATGCACAAATGATCAGACCTTCGCGATGACGGGATCGCGGAACTTATAGCTCAGACGCCCGGTTGCGGACCTACATGGTTCCCGAAATAACAAATGACCAGACCGTTCATCAGGCTGATCGCCCAGGTGTGTCTGGCGCGCTACAGCAAATCCGGTGAGTTGGGGTAGCGTTTGGCACACCTGTTTAAACTGAGAGACTCGAAATGAAAAAGTTCCTTCTCGCTACTGTCGCATTTGCCGCCCTAGCGGGTACAGCATCGGCAGCTGATATGGCCGCGCGTCCTTACACCAAAGCCCCACCGATGGAGGCATCGCCGATTTACAACTGGACCGGCTTTTACATCGGCGGTCACGTCGGCGGCGCCTTCGGCGGCAGCAACAACATTCTGGCCCCCGGCTTCACCGGCACCAGCAGCAACGATGGTGTGTTCATGGGCGGCGCGCAGGTCGGTTACGACCATCAGTTCTCACCGAACTGGGTGCTGGGCATTGAAGCGAACTACAGCTTCCTCGACACCAATAACAATCCCTTCGTCAACCGTGGGCTCGGTTCGGTCACCGGTCGCCTCGGCTACACCTGGGGTCCGGCGATGGTGTACGTCAAAGGCGGTTATGCCTGGGCTGACTCCCGCCTTACGAACGGCTTCGGCGGCGGCACCTTCACCAACAACGGCGGTGGTCGCGACGGCTACACCGTAGGCGGTGGTCTCGAATACATGTTCGCCCAGAACTGGTCGGGCAAGGTCGAATACCAGTACTACGACTTCGGCACGCGGAACGCTCTCTTCACCAGCGCCGCTGGTGTTGTTACCGCCGTCGGCTTCCGCAATGACGAGCACACCATCAAGGCCGGCTTGAACTATCGGTTCAATTGGGGCGCCGCGTCGGCTTCTCGTTACTGACGGCCGACATAATATACTTGAAGGGCCAGCCATCGGGCTGGCCCTTTCTCATAAGCCGGAATGGCTGGCGCCGGTCGGCGCCTTTGCGATTTTTTGCCGAGCTCTTTCGCGACGATGAGCGCCTTGACGTAGCGTACGAGGCTTATTCGGAAACAGCAAGAACGGTTAGGGCTCTAGTACGCTTATGGGGCGTCTCGAAGTCGATCCGCTGCCCCGGCGATAGGCCGATCAAGGCCGCTCCTACAGGCGTCAGGACTGAGACCCGATTGAGCTCGATGTTTGCCTCATGCGGATAGACGAGCACGATCTCTCGACTCGCACCCGTCTCGTCATCGCGATAGGTCACTTTCGAGCCCATCCTGATCACGCCTTCCAAATTGACCTCGTCCGTCACCGTGGCACGTTCCATTTCTCGGGCCAGAAAATGGGCGACTCGCGGAAATAGATCCATGCTCGAATTGGCCAATGAACTGAGACGTCGTGATTCGTCCTCAGTGATCTTGATCGGCGGCAACGCGAGCTGCTCGCGCGGCCCCTCAACTCCGAAATTGCACATTGATGGCTCCTATGCTGCAGTTGGTCCGGGGTCATCTTCGAACGAATTATCTGACCGCCTCGCCCCTCGCCGGAAGAGTGGGACTACCTTCGAGTCCGATTTCGTTACGTTTTGGACACGGACAAGATTCAGGCATCCGTTGATGGAGTACGGCATCTGATCGCCGACCTGCAGTCCGATCAAAGCCGCGCCCAGAGGAGTCAATACTGAAATGCGGGCGGGATCCGACCAGCACTCCTCAGGCCAGACCAGTTGCACGGTGCGACGCGGAACGCCCCAATTCGTGCAATGGGTGGCCCATGATCCGATCGTCACGAAAGGACGGACGTTGTCCGATTCGTCCGCGACGATATCGGCGCGGTTGATTTCGCCCATGAGGAATATCCCGTCCAAATCTCCTTTTTGGACGGCGAGGCGGGCGAGCCGTTCGAGCCGCGGATAGTCTGATGAGGTCAGTGCGATTTTTGGAAGAGGCAGCACGGCGCACTCCTTCTGCTTCAAGACGACCTCTCGAGTGGAGGTCACGAAAGCTGGAAAAGAGCCCGGACGGCGCGAACACCGCCCGGCTAACCGCCTGCTTGGAGGCGGCCGGCGTGAAGAGCAAAACGCGCGGTGCGCGCATCAATGTCGATGACATAAGCCATGATGCTCTGACTATAGTGGTTCATTTCCCTGGAAACATTGCGACGAAACCGCACAGCACCTGTACACGCGAACTATCGGGAGGGACAAAGAAGCGTCGTTGGAGTGAGAGGGTCGGACAATCACGCGGTCTACCTGGCTGCGTAAGAACATGCGTCGAAGATTACATCGCGTGGGATGGCCAGGCTGGCGTTGCTGCAGGCGATCGCTCTTGTCACACCGGTAGGCCTAGGCGGCGGTTTGACGTGAATGTGAGCCGTAGTTCTACAGAACCATTGTTATAGTCTGCGTCGATCGTTTGCACCTGCGATGGAACACTGAACGGGCGCCATGACATGCGCTACCGCTCCGAGGTCAGCCCAGCTGAGGACACCGAGCCGGTCGAGATGAGTGGCTGGCGGGTGATCGCGCTCTGCGGATTCTATGCGTTGCTGGGCGCTCTTGCGGCCGTCGTTGCCGCTGCGACGGGCACCTTTCCACACTGGATCTGAACCGCTCAATTTGCGGAGCCAGTGTCCGCCGGAATGGCGGTTTCCGGTCAAACCATCACAATGGCGTTAAATCTAGCAGTGGAGATATCGATCCGCCTCGGCTAAGCAATTGAGGATCAGCGAAAGCATCTCTCCACCTCGCAGCCTGGGGCAATGAACGCAAATGTTCCTGCTTGCCGTTCTCGTCCTTCCTTTCGCAGGAAGCTTTATTGCGGCACTCTTGCGGGTCAATGCACGCAACGCTGAGGCATGGCTCGCTGGAGCGGTCGCACTTACAGCTTTTTGCCTCATCGGCGCGTCATATCCAAACGTGACGAATGGCGGCGTTGTCGGCTGGCGAACGGACTGGATCGCTGAACTTGGACTCGCATTTGTACTGAGGCTTGACGGGTTCGCATGGGCCTTTGCCATGCTGATCACCGGCATCGGCTTTCTGGTTGTGCTGTATGCCCGCTACTACATGTCACCCAGTGATCCCGTTCCGCGGTTCTTCTCCCTGCTGCTCGCCTTCATGGGAGCAATGTTGGGAATCGTGCTCTCCGGCAACCTGCTCCAACTGGTTTTTTTCTGGGAGCTGACCAGTCTCTTTTCATTCCTGCTGATCAGTTACTGGCACCACAACGCGGCGGCGAGAGACGGTGCGCGGATGGCGCTGGTGATCACGTCGACGGGTGGGCTTTGCCTCTTCGCCGGCGTGCTGCTGATCGGGCACATCGTCGGCAGCTATGACCTGGAGCAGGTGCTGGCTTCCGGAAACGCGATCCGTTCGCACGCGCTTTATGTCCCCGCACTCGTTCTGATCCTTCTCGGCGCTCTCACAAAAAGCGCCCAATTCCCGTTTCATTTCTGGCTGCCGCACGCGATGGCCGCTCCAACTCCCGTTTCCGCTTATCTCCATTCGGCAACAATGGTGAAGGCCGGAGTGTTCCTTCTGGTGCGGCTCTGGCCGGCAATGGGTGGAACGAATGAATGGCTGTGGCTGGTGGGCTCGATCGGCCTGATCACGTTTTTTCTGGGCGCGTTTCTCGCCGTGTTCCAGCAGGATCTGAAGGGGCTATTGGCCTACTCGACGATCAGTCATCTCGGACTGATCACGCTTTTGACCGGACTCGATACCCCATTCGGGCAGATCGCGGCGATTTTCCATATCATGAACCACGCGACCTTTAAGGCATCGCTGTTCATGGCGGCCGGCATCATCGATCACGAAACCGGCACGCGCGACATCCGCCGCCTTAGCGGGCTATGGGCCTTCATGCCGATTACGGCGACGCTGGCCATGGTGGCTGCCGCGGCAATGGCCGGAGTGCCGTTGCTGAACGGTTTTCTGTCGAAGGAAATGTTTTTTGCCGAGACAATCGAGGTCCATGACAATTCCCTCGTCGATCAGGCGCTGCCGTACATCGTCACGCTCGCCAGCACGTTCACGGTTGCCTATTCGCTGCGCTTCATTCGCGACGTGTTCTTCGGCCCGGCTCCAGCCGGCTTGCCACGCGTTCCACATGAGCCGCCCCTGTTGATGCGACTTCCGGCCGAACTGCTCGTGCTGGCATGCCTCATCGTCGGTGTCGCGCCAGCTCTCACAGTGGCGCCGATCCTCGATACGGCTGCTCGGGCGGTTCTCGGCTCCGCGATGCCGGAGTACAGCCTTCGTCTCTGGCACGGAATTACGCCTGAATTTCTGATGAGCATCGTAGCGATGGTCGGCGGGTTGGGTGTGTACGTCATGCTGCGCTCCTACCTGCTCGCGCATGAGGGACCGCCCTTGCTCGGTCGCATCAATGGCAAGCGGATCTTTGACTGGGTGTTGGTGACATTGTCCTGGCGGCTTGCACGATGGCTCGCCACCAATCTCGGAACGAGACATCTCCAACCACAATTGAGAGTGTTGGCGGGCGTGGCGTTCGTGGCTGCCCTGCTCCCCCTCTACGCCCGCGGCCTCTCGCTGACGGGACCGTCAGGGAGGGGATTCGACCTTGTCTTTGGACTACTCTGGGTGGTGGGCGTTGGTTGTGCCATCGGGGCCGCGGTCCAGGCGAAATTTCATCGGGTGGTCGCGCTGATACTGCTCGGGACCGCAGGTCTCGTCACCTGCGTCAGCTTCGTCTGGCTGTCCGCTCCCGACGTCGCGCTGACGCAGATCGTCGTTGAGACGGTTACGACGGTTCTCCTGTTGCTCGGCTTGCGGTGGCTGCCGAAACGCATTGCGCGACCAGGCGCGGCCGAGGCGCCCGACAGCATTCGGTGGCACCGCGTTCGCGACTTCTCCATCGCGTTCCTCGCCGGGCTCGGTTTGGCCACGCTTGCGCTGGCGGCCATGCAGCTCCCGGACAATCACAGCATTTCGCGATACTTCGTGGAAAACGCCTACACGAAGGGGGGCGGAACCAACGTGGTGAACGTCATCCTGGTGGATTTTCGCGGGTTCGACACGCTTGGCGAGATCACCGTGCTTGCGGTGGTCGCACTGACCGTCTTTGCGCTTTTGCGCCGTTTCCGTCCGGCACCCGAAAGCATTCCCGTTCCCGAACAGCAGCATGCCCAGGATGCCCACGACGAGGCTCATCCCGATCGACAGAAGGGCGACACTGCCAAGGACACGCTGGCTACTGCAGCATTGATGATGGGCTTGCTGTTTCCCGTGATCGGCGTCGTGGCCATTTTCCTTCTCTTGCGTGGGCACGACCTTCCGGGCGGCGGCTTCGTCGCCGGCATCGCAATGGCAACGGCGTTCATCCTGCAGTATATGGCTCGCGGCACGGTGTGGGTGGAAGCTCGTCTTCACGTCATGCCGGTGCGTTGGATGGGTTTCGGCCTCTTGCTCGCAGGGTCAGCGGGAGCTGCCGCCTGCGTTTTCGGACACCCCTTCCTGACCTCGTACTTTGCATATGCCGAACTGCCTCTGCTCGGTCGCGTCCCCACGGCCAGCGCTCTTCTCTTCGATATCGGTGTGTTCTCGCTCGTCGTCGGCGCCACGGTATTGATGCTCATCGCAATCGCGCATCAATCGCTGCGTCGCTATGGCGTGCCGCTCCTGGCGGGGCAACGCCCGCCCGATGAGCGAGCGAAAGAGGAGTTGGTGTAATGGAGCTTAGCCTGGCCATCGGCATAGGTGCGCTTACGGCGTCGGGAGTGTGGCTGATCCTCAGGCCGCGCACGTTTCAAGTCATCATCGGGCTTTCGTTGCTCTCTTACGCCGTCAATCTCTTCATCGTGGCCATGGGACGGGTGCGGACGGGAGCGCCGGTGCTGATCGCAAAGGAGATCGGCGATGCAACGAAACATGCTGACCCGCTGCCACAGGCGCTCGTACTGACTGCAATCGTCATCGGTTTTGCGACGACGGCGTTGTTCCTTGTCGTTCTCCTCGCGTCGCGCGGCCTGGCTCGCACCGATCACGTCGACGGTCAGGAGCCCGAGGCGTGAGCGGAATCGCAAATCTGGTTGTTGCGCCGATCGTCCTGCCCCTGCTTGCCGGCGCAGGCATGCTGCTCTTGAATGGAGAGCGGCACCGCAACATCGTGGCTGCGGTCAACGTCGCCGGAACGGTTGCACTCGTTTGTGTCGCGGTGATCTTGCTCGGAATGTCTGATTCGGATCACCCCGGAATCAGGGAAGTCTATCACCTGGGCGATTGGCCTGCTCCGTTCGGAATTGTCCTCGTTCTCGATCGGCTCTCCGCGCTCATGCTGCTTCTGACCAGCATCCTGGCGTTGGCGTCGGTTGTGTTCTCTCTTGCCCGTTGGCACCGGAAAGGCGCGCATTTTCATCCGCTCTTTCAATTTCTGTTGATGGGCCTCAATGGTGCCTTCCTGACCGGCGATCTCTTCAATCTGTTTGTCTTCTTCGAGTTGTTGCTGGCCGCTTCGTACGGACTTCTGCTGCATGGTTCCGGTCTCGCACGGGTGAAGGCTGGGTTGCACTACATCGTCGTGAATCTGGTCGCGTCTCTATTGTTCCTGATCGGGGTCAGCCTGATCTATGGCGTCACCGGGACGCTCAATATGGCGGACCTCTCGGCGCGAATACCTGCAATCGCTGCGGAGAGCCGCGGTTTGCTCGAAGCAGGCGCCGGCATGCTGGCCGTGGCCTTCCTGCTCAAGGCCGGCATGTGGCCTCTGTGTTTCTGGCTGCCGACGGCCTACGCAGCCGCGAGTCCACCGGTGGCGTCGATCTTTGCGATCATGACCAAGGTCGGCGTATATATCATCCTGCGTCTATCGCTGTTGCTTTTCGGTGAGGGCAGCGGCGCATCAGCGGGCTTCGGCAGTGACTGGCTGTTGTGGGGCGGGGTGGCGACGATCGCCTTCGGAGCAATCGGCACATTGGCATCCCAGGACACCGCCCGTCTCGGCGGCTTTTCGGTGCTCGTATCCTCCGGAACCGTGCTGGCAGCCACGGGGACCGGGCAAGTCAGTGTCACCGGTGGAGCACTATTTTACCTGGTCAGCTCGACCCTCGGCATCAGCGCGTTCTTCCTTCTGGCCGAACTCATCGAGCGCGGCCGCGAACCCGGAGCTGACGTGATCGCCGTCACGCGAGAAGCTTACGGAGAAGACGATGGTGCGGACGATACCGGAGAGGAAGTCGGCACGGCCATTGTGGCCACGATGGGGTTGCTCGGCGTCGCCTTCATCGGGTGCGCACTGGTCATCGCCGGGCTCCCGCCGCTGTCGGGGTTCATAGCCAAATTCGCGCTGCTTACGGCGGCGCTTCGTCCTTCAGACATGCATCCGGGCGGTGCCGTTCCCGGCAGTGGATGGGCGCTCCTGTTGGCGCTCCTCGTATCGAGTTTTGCTGCGTTGGTCGCGCTGACCCGAGCAGGTATCCGCTCCTTCTGGGCCTCGCCAGATCGCACCGTGCCGCGTGTGCGCTTGATCGAGATGGCGCCCATCATGTTCCTGTTGATCATTTGCGCGGCGCAGACCGTGCTCGCCGGTCCGGTGATGCGCTTCATGCAGGCAACGGCGCAATCGCTGCACGCGCCGGCGGGCTACGTCAACGACGTCCTGGAGATCAGCGTCCGAGGCAGCCGAAAGGTGGGTGGCGAATGACGCGATTCCTGCCTTTTCCGCGGGTGAGCTTCTGT
Organism: Bradyrhizobium sp. MOS002; assembly: GCF_003020115.1. Taxonomy (GTDB): domain Bacteria; phylum Pseudomonadota; class Alphaproteobacteria; order Rhizobiales; family Xanthobacteraceae; genus Bradyrhizobium. The sequence goes on along the minus strand of NZ_PYFX01000013.1, from coordinate 134,717 downwards.
CTTCTCGCATTGTGGCTACTGCTCAATCAGGCAGTCACGATCGGACATGTCCTCCTCGGCTGCGTGATCGCGCTCGTCGGCGGGCGGTTTCTCACCGTGCTGGAGCTACCAAGCACGCGCGTCAGGCGACCCGGCGTCCTTCTACGCCTGCTGGGATTGGTGGCGATTGATATCATCCGCTCCAACTTGGCGGTTGGCCGGATCATTCTCGGCTTTGGGCGCCGGCAGCGAAAATCCGGGTTCGTGAACATTCCGCTAGACATGCGCAATCCCTACGGACTGGCCATGTTGGCTTGCATCATCACCTCGACGCCCGGAACGCTGTGGGTGAATTTCGATGCAGAGAAGGGTTTGCTGATGATTCATGTTCTCGATCTGGTCGACGAAGCTGAGTGGATCCGCTCGATCAAGCAGCGCTACGAACGCCATCTGCTGGAGATATTCGAATGAGCCAGCTTCTGCTGATCTACGCGCTTGCCGCCGCGCAGGTACTCCTAGTGTTAGCTATCGGATGTGGCGCGGTTCGCATCCTTCGCGGGCCGCGAGCACAGGATCGCGTTGTGGGCTTCGACACGTCGTCCGTGAACGCTATGTTGTTGCTTCTGACGTTCGGGATTCGATCCGGCCAAACGCTCTATTTCGAGGCTGCTCTGGCCATGGCCCTCTTCGGCTTCGTGGGTACGGTTGCGCTGGCGAAGTTTCTGCTGCGCGGCGAGGTGATCGAATGAACGGCATCGAACACCTGCCGCCCTGGGCTGCTGCTCTCACGGCACTTCTCGTTTTTGCTGGCGCCGTCGTCACACTGGTCGGTTCGCTCGGCCTTTTGCGGTTCGGCACATTCTATGAGCGGGTCCACGCGCCGACGCTCGGGACAACGCTCGGCACCGTATTCGTTGCAGCTGCTTCAATCGTTTGCTTTTCGGTACTTCAGAGCCGGCCCGTGCTGCACGAAATCCTGATCATCGGGCTGGGCGTCGTAACCACGCCTATTGCATTGACCGTATTGGTCGGTGCGGCGCGATTTCGCGATACCGCCGAACAGAGTGCGCAGGCTCATGGACCAGAGGGCGATTAACGCGAGGCGTTCGATTTCTGCAGCAGGTTCCTTGACCGGCAAGTCGGTCAATCCAGGCTAAATGTCGCATTGGATTCCTGCATCGCATGCCCACTTCTAATTACATGAGCAGTAAGCGAGTTCGCCGAAGTCTTCGCAGATTGGCCGCCTGATCGGAGGCAATCAGCCCCGAACTCAGTCCACGCCGCGCTCGCAACTAGGCCGCACCGCAAACAGAGGCAGTTATGACCACAACGCTACGAACCCGGCTTTATAGGACCAAGCTGCAGATCCGCCGGTAACCCGGGCGATTCCACATCGTCCGGGACGGTACCTTATTAGTTCTGCAACTAAAGCCAGGAGCTTCTTATGTCGGTGTTCTTCGCGCTGCTCGTCCTGACTTCATGGGTCATGTTCATCTGGATTTCAGATCCCGATGGTTTCCGCCAGGCTTTCGCTCGCCGCCGAGCGCTAATTCCCCACGATCCTAAAAGGTGACCTTAGGAGGTTCACCTCCCGTCACCGCATACAACAGTTGCTTATGAGATAGAAAGATATTGTACTCCGCATGCTCGCGGTGCGCGATGTCTTCTCCTTGTCGACTCTAGATCGTCGGTCCAGGCCAAATTTCTGGATCAGACGACTGGGGCTCGCCCGCAGCAGCATCATAGGCCCTTTGCAACAGAACCCAGTTGCTGGTCGACTTGGCAAGCCATTGTTCTCGCGGCCGTTCGCAACCATAAGGAGTCTGACATGAACATCGTCGCCGCGACAGATTTCTCGACGCGGTCCAATCGCGCTCTGCGGCAGGCCGGCCTCCTGGTGCGCTCCCCTGATGCAAAACTGCACCTTGTTCATGTCGTCGACGAGGATCAGCCAACGGAACTGGTCCGCATCGAAGAGCGTGAGGCGCAGCGGATGTTGGTTGAGCAGATCGCGGCCATGCCGGAGTTGCAAAACATTCATTGCTATCCAATCGTGGTCAAGGGCCATCCCTTTGATGGCATACTGCGAACGGCTGCAGCGGTCGACGCGGATCTGGTTGTAATGGGAGCCCATCGTAAGCAGTTTCTGCGCGATATCTTCACGGGCACCACAATCGAGCGTGTAATTCGTGGAGGCAAGTATCCGGTCTTGATGGTGAACAACGAGGCCCAGCGGCAGTACGAGCGCGTTTTGGTGCCGACGGATCTGTCAAATACATCGGCCGATGCGATCCGAATCGGCCTGTCCGCCGGATTTCTTAGAGACGACCGGACATCGCTGCTTCACGCCTTCTCGGCAGTGGGAAAAGCACGCCTGAAGACCTCTGGTGCGGACCCCTCCATCGTCAGCGGATATGTGGAGAACGAGCGCGAACGAGCAATGGAGGAGCTGAGTAAGTTTCTGGTTGCGAATGGCTTTGACGGTCGACCCTGGGCTCTGCGTGTCACGGAGGGTGTGCCGATGCAAGTTATCGCTCGGGCTGTTTCGGAAGAGCAGCCAGACTTGCTCTTGATGGGTACGCACAGCCGGACGGGACTGCTCCGAGCATTCATCGGCAGCGTAACGGAGGAAACTCTGCGGTCCGTCGATGTGGACGTTCTGGCTGTGCCTCCTTTGAGCCATGAGGTTCAAATATCCGAATCGGCGAGTTCCTCCCTGTAAAGCCGGCGAAGGCGGATGTGCGCAGTGACGCCTGTGGTCGGGGGCCGGCTTGATAGGCAGCTTGATGGCGGCGGAGCCGATCAACATCAAACGAACGCTGCGTCTAAAGAAGGGGTCTCTATACTAGGATTGATTTGACAGGCGAGCAAGCAGGTCTTGCAGGCACTACCCTATTTCTTGGACCTTGCAGGTACGTTCGTCTTCGACTTGGCGGAGCAATCGCTGGCGTCAAGCGCAAGCTGGACCTGTTCGGTGTGCTTGTGCTGTCGTTCGTGGCGGCGAACACGGGCGGGATCACTCGCGATATCCTGATTAGGGCGGTTCCGCCGGGCGCAATGACGACTGGCGTTACCTCGCCGTACCGCTGGCCGCCGGCGGGATCACGCTCTTCTTTCCCTGCGCAGTGGTGCGCCGTTCGAGCGCTGTACTAGGACGTGGGCTCATAAAGACGCAGCCATAGCCTGATTGACGCGAGCTGAACGAAGGCAAGGTAGTTGGCGGCCAACTTGTCCTAGCGCGTCGCCACCCGACGACATGTTTGATCCTGTTGAAGAACCGCTCGACCTGGTTTGCGAGCACGTAGAGATAGGGGCTGAAGCAGATCGGATCGCTGCGGTTGCTTTTCAGCGGAATGTTGGCCCACGCGCCCTTCTTCATGGCAAGCTCCCTGATCCAGTCCGCGTCATAGCCACGGTCGGCAGCAACATTGACCCGGATTTCAGACGAGAGAGAAGTTTTCCGGCAAGTCGAACGTCATGGGCCTCGCCAGGGCTAAGCGCCAGCCGTACCGGCAGACCATTGCTATCGACTACCGCATGAATTTTACTCGTCAAGCCGCCGCGTGACCTCCCCATCAATTGGCGCTGGTTTCGTGCGATGCAGGCTCCATGCTGATGTACACGGACAAGGGGGGCGTCGATCATCTGGACAGCGGCATCGTGTGCAGCGGCAAGTGCGTCTATGATGCGGCCCCAAATACCGGCCCGCCGCCAGCGGACGAAGCGGTTGTAGCAAGTGGTGTATGGGCCAAACGCCGTCGGCAGATCACGCCAGAGGGCTCCTGATCGGAGGACCCAGAAGATGCCGTTCAGGACCCGTCTGACGTTCACTCGAGGAACGCCACGCGGTTTGTTCGGCAGCATCGGCTTGATGGCGGTCCATTCATGGTCGGCGAGTTCGTAGCGCATGATTCGAGCCTCCAGTCGAGAGTTGAATCACGGCAGACCGGCCAAACGCAACGCTCCTGGCCCGAGTCTTTTACGGCGCTTAGACTAGGGACGGGAGCGAACATCAGCCAGCCCTCAATCTCTGTCAAAGCCGTCGAGAATGACATTCCAGCTTGACCGGATCCACGATCTCGATCCTGAATTTCGGGAAGCTGGGCTCGGGTTTTGAGCGATTCCCGGGACATTAGCCCCATGACAACTTCCGGATAGGGCTCGAGTATCCCTTCATTGGTTGCTGCGTTGCATGGCTACCCGGAGGAGACGATCAATGAGCCACCTCGTCCGTTCTTCAATCGCCACTTATCTTGTTGCGGCCATGTGCACGATTGCGACCACGCCTGGCGGGGCGATCGCGGCCGAGGATTTTCCCCATCGCACGATCAAGATCATCGTGCCGGTACCGCCGGGTCCGTTGCTGGACGTCGTGCCCCGGATCGTCGCTGACAAGCTGTCAGCGAAATGGAACGTGCCCGTCATCATCGAGAACAGGCCCGGGGCCGCTCAGAACCTCGGTGCCGAGGCCGTGGCAAGATCGGATCCCGACGGATACACGCTGCTGGCCTCACCTCCGGGGCCTCTTGTGGTCAGCGGTCACCTTCGGACCCATTTGAACTTTGACCCGAACGCGTTCGTGCCGGTGAGCCTGATGGTCAAGCTCCCGACGGTGCTCGTCATCAATCCCAAAGTGCCGGCGTCAAATCTTGGCGAGTTGCTCGCTCATGCTAGGGCCAACCCCGGCAAACTCACGTTCGGATCGCCGGGAATAGGCAGCACGCCGCATCTCGCTACCGAGCAATTGATGAAGGCTGCCGGCATTCGACTGGTCCACGTGCCTTATCAAGGCATGGCGCCGGCGATGAATGATCTAATGGGCGGTCATATCGACATGATGATCGACCTCTACGGCAACGTCGCGGGCAGCATCAAGGAGGGTAAGCTCAGGCTTCTCGCCGTTACAACGCCGGAGCGGCTGCCACAGGAGCCTGCCGTTCCGACGATTTCAGAGGTCGTGCCCGGGTTCGCTCATGTAGAATGGTTTGTGATGGTCGCTCCGCCAAAAACGCCGGACGCGATCGCCGCAAAGCTTTCAGCCGCAATCGCCGAAATCCTGGCGCTCCCTGACGTCGCCAGGCGCCTGGCCGACCTCGCAGCAATTCCGGTCGGAGGTACTCCAGATGAAGCCGCCTCATTCATCAAGGCTGAAAATACCCGCTGGAAGCAACTGATCGACACCACAGGTCTCAAGATCGACTGATACTGGGTCCAACCGGAGCCCTTAAGATGAGCAAACCGCGCGCCCTGGTGATCGGCGGCTCCTTGAGCGGGCTGTTCGCGGCAAACCTTCTTCGAACCATCGGATGGGATGTCGACATTTTTGAACGCGCGCGCGGCGATCTCGCCGAACGAGGGGCCGGGCTTGGTGCGCAGGCCGACTTGTTCAATGTCATGCGCCAGATTGGAATCCGAATCGACAGGTCGATGTGGACAGAGGTGCATTCGCACGTCTGCGTCGCCCGAAGCGGTGAGTCGATCTGCAAGGTGCCGGTGCAGGAAGTGACCACGGCATGGGACCGGGTCTACGGCGCTCTCAGGCAAACGTACTCGACCGGACCCTACCACGGAGGAATGTCGCTCACCCGATGCGAACTGAAGGAGGGGGGTGTCGTTGCCGAATTCGAAAATGGCGCGCGCTTCGAAGCCGATCTGCTGATCGGGGCGGATGGTATTCGTTCAACGGTGCGCGGGCAGTATGTGCCCGAGATCGCTCCGCGCTATGTCGGCTATGCCGCCTGGCGAGGCATCGTCGACGAAGGCAGCATCCCGTCGCAATGGCGCGCCCGCGCGCTCCAGCACATGGTGTTCTGTCTGCCGGACGGTGAACTCGCGTTTTCGGTCCCGATCGCCGATCGTGACCCAGCCGGCGGCCGCAGATGCATGTTCGTCTGGTTTCGCCCGGCCGGCTACGCTTCGAAGTTGCGGGAGTGGTGCACCGATGCGTCCGGAGTTTGTCATGGCGATTCGATACCGCCCCCTCTTATTCGAAAAGAGGTAGTTGCCGAACTCAAGCTCAGCGCCCACACATTGCTGGCGCCTCAGCTTGCCGAACTGGTCGCCAGCGTTCAGCAACCGGTTCTTTCCGCCATCTATGATCTCGAATCTCCGCGCATGTCGTTCGGCCGTGTCGTGCTGGTGGGCGATGCGGCTTTCGTGGCGCGCCCGCATGTCGGCACCAGTGTCACCAAAGCCGCACAGGATGCCTCCACGCTAGTCGATGAACTCACCAAAGGAAACGTCGATGACGCATTGGCCGCGTACCAACGCCGCCGGATGCAAGCTGGCAGGGAGCTTGTCGCCCGGGGACGTCTCCTGGGTGAACACCTCGAACCCGCAGGCCGCGGCATCCGGCCACCGATTGGTGCCTTCCTGCGGGACTTTGGGCCCGGCAGCATTGGCGAATGGCCCTCGACGGTCTAACCACGGGTATGATAATTCGATGCCACACAACCCGTGTGGTACATCGTGTTGCCTTCGCAGCAGATCCGTTTTTGCACCAGCCGCGATGGCACGCGCATCGCCTATGGGACATGTGGCAGCGGACCTCCGCTGGTGTGGATCGCGCATTTCGTCCACCATCTCAACTTCGATTGGGACAGCCCGGTCTGGCGCCCCTGGATATCCGCGCTTGCAAAGCGACACACGCTGATCCGCTACGATTTTCGAGGGACCGGCCTTTCCGACCGCACGGGCGTTGAGTTCACCTTCGAGAAGCTCGCTGAGGATTTCGAGGCGGTCGTCAGTGCATCCGGCGTCCGCGATTTCTCGCTCTTTGCCATGTCAGGCGGCGCGCGGGTCGTGCTGCCCTTTGCGGTGAAAAATCCTGAGCGCGTCAACCGGCTCGTGCTGTACGGGACATCGCCGTCGGGCCCGTTGACAGCGAAGGCCCCGCCTGAGAGGGTCGAGAACATGCAGGTCCAGCTCAAGGCATTCGAGATGGGCTGGCCGAAGGACGTCCCTGGATTCGGGACCTTCCTGACCTCGCTGCACATTCCGGACGCGACTGCAGAACAGACTCGTTCCTTCAATGAGCTGCTGCGTCTGACGACGTCTGCCGAGAATGGCGTCGCGCTGCTGCGCACCCTCGTCGAGAGCGACATGCAGGACCTGCTGCCGAGCCTGCGCTGTCCAACGCTGGTCTTTCATTCCCGTCAAAGCGCGGTGCTGTCTTTTGACGAGGGCCGCGAGGTCGCAGCGTTAATCCCTGACGCGCGGTTCGTGCCGCTTGAGAGCCGCAATCACATCCTGCTGGACACGGACCCAGCCTGGAAACAGTTCCTGCATGAGCTCGACGAGTTCCTTCCCGATGCATCGCATGACAGCCCCACCGGGTCGTTCGATGACTTGACCGCGCGGGAGCGTGATGTCCTCGAACTTCTAGCTCATGGTTTGAATAATACCGACATCTCTGCCCGGCTGAAGATATCGGAGAAGACCGTCCGCAATCATGTCTCAATTGTCTTGGGAAAGCTCGGAGCCAGCAGCCGTGCCAAAGCTGTCGCTGTTGCTCGCGATGCGGGTTTCGGCCGAAGGGCGATGTCGAATACCAGAAACAGCGCACGCTCTTGATGGTGAACAAGCGTGCCGTTAGATCACCCTCAGGGCCTTCGGGGCGTTTTGAGCTATCGCCAATGTAGGCTTGTGGCCGATCGCGACCTATTGCGCTGCGGTCGCTATAGGCAAAGCAGACATTGTTTTAGTCGCATCACGCCCCCGGCTTATGGGTACACGGCCTAGTAATCGACGCCGGCGGGCTGGCTCTCTTCGCGGTGTCCGGAGCGGACAAGGCGCTTTCGCACGGACTCAATCCCGTCATGGCAACGTTGCTCGGCATGCTGACCGGCATCGGAGGTGGAATGGCTCGGGACGTTCTGCGGGCAGATATCCCCGTCGCGCTGCGCGCAGAGCTGTATGCTGTCGCGGCGCTGCTCGCAGCCGGCATCGTCGTGCTTGCCAATAGGCTCTAACTTCCTCCTGCACCGGCCGCACTTTTTAGAGCGGCCCTTTGCTTCAGCCTCCGCATTGCCGCGCTGAAGCGGGGTTGGAAGCTCCCAATCGCCACGATGGGCACCCGAGCTTCTGACGACAGCGTTGGACCCAGAAATGGAGGAATGCGACAGCTTCGAAGCCCCGCCTCCAGTAGGACAGCGCCCATGACTATTGGTGCGTGACAGATGTCAAACTTCGGTTCGTTGACAATCATCACGTGCGTCATAGTATTGGGCAACCTTCGACGCGGGCGCAGACACGAAAGGTGAGGCTGTGGTTATTATGTCTGCCTCGGTTCATGCGAAGCCTATTCACCCCCTTCACGCGGTTCTTCTCGCTTTTCCATTTCCTCTCTTCCTGGATGCGCTATTCAGCGATCTTGCCTACTGGTCGACTGCTCAAGTGCAATGGGCCAACTTTTCGTCATGGCTCATCGCTGGCGGATTGTTCGCGGGCGCTTTCGTCGTGCTTTGGGCCTTGACGGCTCTCGGCAGCGGTAGCCGGGCAGTCCTTTATTTCCTCGTGCTCCTGGCAATGTGGCTAACCGGCTTTGTCAACGCTCTCGTCCGGCGCTTGGCCTGGCATTCTCCACTTCGGCCATGGGAGGTCCCTTCGCCGAAGGAGCGTTTGCCAGTCGGTTTCAAAGTTGTTTTCGTGCCATTTCGCGACGGACGGCCCGCGGGCGAGCCGGTCGACTTCGTGTCAGGCTTTCTAAACGACTACGGGAGGACACCTGACCGGCCAGTGGGAGTGACGATCGATCCTCGGGGCGCCTTGATTGTTGCAGATGATCTGTCAAACACGTCTGGAGAATTACGCCAAGTTTACCTCACTCGGCGCAGCATCGCCTCCCGGCGAGGCTCGTTCAATTCAAACTCGCTAATGCGTACTGAGCATCTGCAAACATTGGCGAGGGTGCTTATTCAAATCGAAGTGCGAGGCGCATATGAACACGAAAATGACAGGACGCCTAATCGCGGCAGCGCGGGCCCTAACCGGAGTCGATCGTGAGAATTTCGCGCAAGCTGCCGGGATGCCGGCAGAAACCCTTGCTCTGATGGAAGCGAACGGCAGTGCCCGCCTCGATTCGGCAGCTGAGGTGGACGCGATCATCCGCGCTTTCGACAGTTTCGGCGTCGCCGTTATTGATGAGCAGGACGGCATGGGTGCCGGTGTTCGACTAAAATTCACTCGGCAGGACGTAAGGCAAATCCAGCGACTGGAAGGGGAAGGCGGTATCGTACGTTCGGACGATGCGCCTTGACTTGGGGGCCGTTTCAGCGACCTCCGTGAGTCGTTGCATTCATTGGGGGCAAATAAAACCACCCGCCCATGCTGCACGTGGTGGCTCACCACTTCCCCTCGCCGCAATTGCGGGTCACACGTCCAGCGTTCGATTGTCAATTGGAGAAGAGAAAAATGGCTGACTTCAGTAGTCGCAGAGAGGCATTCGAACGCAAGTTCGCGCACGACGAGACTTTGCGATTTAAAGCCATAGCCCGGCGAAATAAGCTTTTTGGTCTGTGGGTGGCGGCTCAGCTAGGAAAGACCGGGAGCGACGCCGAAACTTATGCAGATGCCGTGGTCGTAGTTGACCTCGAGGAACCCGGAGACGATGACATCATCCACAAGGTGATGAGCGATCTCAAAACCGCAGCTGTCCCTATTGATGAAGACCAGGTTCGTGGCGCCTTGGAGGGCTTTATCGACCGTGCGGTTGATGAGATCAAAGCTGGCAAATGAGTCACGTCGCTTCGAAAATCCTGGAAGCTACCACCCGAGGCGAGGTTTCGCTCGATGGCCTTAGGCTGGTCGGCCACGACGCCCTGTCACGTGCACCCACGATGTGGCGCTGATCCGGAGCCGGGGCTGAACTTCCAGGTGACGGTCCTCAAGATCCTGGTGAGCTATCCGGATGGATTCGCCGTCATGGAGGACCTCAAACGCGACATGGCCATCCTGGCGACCAGTGGCCGCGATTGGGCGGACCGGACCAAACGCCTCGCCGCGCAGGTGCCCGATCTCGACATCTTTTCCCATGGGCCGGTCGAACGCATCAGCAGCGGATGGCAGATCACTGCCAGGACGGGCGGTGCTCGAGTTAATGGAAGGCCGGCCCGCTGCGACCGAACCGATCCAGGCGCCTTTGGTCGAGGAGGCTCCGGCTGCGATAGTCGCTGTGACGCAGGTTCCTTCGCTGCGGCAGCCCACTGACCGAGCCAAGCGCCGGCGCGACCATCGCGAACGTCGGCGCGAGGCGCGAACGAGCGAGGGTGAACGCCTCCTGAAGTGTCCTACAGCGCCGGCAAGGCGCCAAATGGCGAGGACGGGAGCCGAACCCGCGCGCTATCGCCAGACGCGACCGCACCGCCGATCCTGACCACGCCCAGCACCCCGCATTTGAACGGAGGGCCCGTCTCCGCCGACGAGAGCACCTCCCGTTTCAAGCCCGCCTGGAAGCGGTCGATGAGGATACAGGGCGTCCGGAGCCCAGTCAGCTCCACGATCGCAGCGGGTCCAAGTTCTATGAGCGTCCCGAGCGGCATCCGCTCGAGGTGCAGGCCGGCAGTGGTGATATTCTCGCCCAGGTCCCCCGCTGCGACCTGGAAGCCGGCATCCGAAAGGGATGCAAAGAGCTCGGCCGGTATGAGGTGCACCTGCCGGAGAGCCTTCGAAGCAAAGAATTTCTCAGAAGCTTTCGAGTTATGCAAAGAGGACTGGGTTCGTGAGTGTGAATAAGCACCGAAGTGGGACCCCCACTGAGACGACCGCAATGCTTTGATGTAGCACAAGGAAATTCGCTCGGGGTGGGGTCCGGATCGGTGCCGATCGGGACCCAGGTTGCCTGTCAGTTCACGAACTAGATCAACAGGTTGGCTTCCACGTAGCCGGGTCCCACTTCGGTGCTTTTTCACACGTGCAGCATGCTGAGTTCGCGCAACGCCTTCCGAACTCGCTCACTCACCTCGACGCACCCCTCCGCGCCGGTGTTGGGCAGCAAAAGCGCGAACTCCTCGCCGCCGTACCGAGCTGCCAACACAATCCCAGCGAAAGCAGACATCAGGGCGGCTGAGGCGCTCTTTGGCAACGGAGCAATAGGGAGGGTGATGTATCAACTTCCACAGGTCAGTTCGTACGCCGGACGCGGAGCTTCCGAAAATGCCCATCAGTGCCGTTGTCGACATAGAGCCCAACGCTGCCGTGCGCGTCCGGTCCGTGCTTCAGATCGTTGACGATCAAAGCTGGTTGCGAAGCATCGCCCACAAACAGCCTTGCGGTGTTATCTTTTACCTCGATGCGCACCGGCGTCCATTCGCCCGGACTCAAGTCGACGTAGGACTCGTATTGGCCCGGTGCCTCGCGGCGGAGGCGAGCAAAGTCGTAACCTGGATAGGCGAAGTACTGCGTTGAGTGATTGCGCCGAACTTGGTCCTCCGCACGGCCGTTGGTCGGGCGCACGTAAATGCCCTCGGTGGCAAAGGACCCATCACTTGTCTGAACCCGAAACACCACCCCGACGAATCCGCGCGCTCCTGGAGGCGCGTCAGGAAGTGGGCTACCGGCAAGTTCGATCTCGATGGTGCCGTTATGAAAGTCAAAGCTGGGCACGAAAGCAAAGGTGTCTATGTCCGGAGCAGCGCCCGAGACAAGGCGGCGAACCTCGAGCGCCGGACTGCCCCGGTAATCGACCGCCTTCACCGAGACGTTTCGTGCCGCAACCTGTGCCGCGTCATCGAGGGGGAGAAAGAACTCGGGCCCTCCTAAAGAAGACGCGTCAATCGCGGTTAATGCGGCCGCAGTGCAAGCAATGACACTCACAATAGTCATTCTGGCAAACATAGTTGTCCCTCGACATTTTGGACGATTGCGTCCGTAAGACACCTAAAGGGTTTTGCGTTCGGCCCCCCTCAATTGTGTGGCAGCCAACAAGCCGCGCCAGGGACGCACCCAGATCCGTGATCGCCGGTGCGTCCCAGTGCGCTCATGCTGAGCTTACGCGACAGGACGGGGCCAACCAGTCAAAGGTCCGTTAGAGTTACAGGGCCCCTGTTGGTCTGCTTAGCTATGCTGCTATGCTGCAATATCCGTTAGAGGAGAAGCCGCTGATGATGAACCGCAACTTCGTCGCCGCGCTGGTCACGTTTGGCCTGGCCTTGCCCGCTGTCACCCGAGCGGAGGACGCGCCGGTCGAGGAGCAGATCGTCAACCAGATGAACAAGGTATTCGGCGTCCACGCTGGATTCCGTGCCAATCACGCCAAGGGGGTCGTGGCCGAGGGGAAGTTTAAGGCATCTCCGGAAGCTGCCGGCTTGAGCAAGGCCGTGCATTTCCGCGGCACCGACATCCCGGTGACGGTGCGGTTCTCGGACTCCACGGGAGTACCAAATCTGCCCGACGGATCGGATGACGCCAATCCGCATGGCATCTCGGTGAAATTTCACCTGCCCGACGGCAGCGACACGGACATCGTGATCAATTCGCTAAAATTCTTCCCCGTCGCGACCAGCGAGGAATTTCGCGACCTGCTCGTCGCAATCGCACAGAGCCCGCCCGACGCGGCCAAGCCGACGAAGTTTGAGCAGTTCGTGGCAAGCCACCCCACTGTCCCAGCTGCCTTCGCCACGGTCGCCACGCCGAACAGCTTTGCTAACGAGGCCTACTTCGGCATCAATGCGTTTGTGTTCGTCAACAAAGGTGGTCAGCGACAGGCCGTCCGCTACCAGATGATTCCCGAGAAGCTCGTGCACCTGGACAAGCCGGAGGCTGCGAAGATGACGCCGGACTTCCTGATGGAGGAGCTGCCCTCACGATTGAAGCAGGGGCCGGTGACCTTCCGGTTCAAGGCTCAACTCGCTGCCGAGGGCGACTCCACCAACGACCCATCGAAGCCCTGGCCTGATGATCGCAAGCTGGTCGAGCTTGGCGTGCTGACGATCGACAAAGCCGTGGCGAACAGTGAGGAGGCGCAAAAGAAGCTCCTGTTCCTGCCGGGTCAACTCACCGACGGGATCGAGCAGTCCGACGATCCGATGGTCGATGTCCGCAACGGCGCCTACGCGATCTCGTTCTCGCGGCGCAATCCTTGACGGTCGGTTAGTCAGCAGTTCATCTCGAAATGCTAAGTGTGGGTTGGCCGCGACCTACTCGGAATTTCCCCCGACGCTGACCAGCAGCGCGGCGGCCGAACTGGCGTGCTTTCCAGGGCGGTACCGACTGGTTTCCGCTCGCCGATCGGATCTATTGGAGGGGAGCTGATCAGTTTGAGCGGGTGCCTCTTGGCTGCTGGGCTGCCACCGTCAAATCCGGTGGGTTGGTGGAGAACTGAGGCCACTCGTGCATGCGGTGGGGTCCAGCCGCTTCTGCTCGGTCAGCGGGAGCGGAGATGCTCCTGTAGCAAGGATGCGAGCCCGGACCTTCGCCCATCCTTGCGCTTAGCCGGTGCAACAAGGTCGAGAAGATGCTCGGCGGTGCGACGTGAGGCTGACCAGTTCGGTCAAGTGGGATGAACGAGGACCTGCTCGCTTGCATTTTTCAGCCATCGCATGTGCTGTCGCCGCGCTGAGGCTGACCGACCGACCAAAGACTCCCGCGCGGACATCTTAACAACCAATCGAGACAGCCATCGCGTGACATTCACCGCCACCATTCCCTTCGGAATATAAAATGCTACAGTTGCCGGACTCACGCTTCGCGTCTTGGGGCGAGACCCGTATTCTAGAGCCAGCCTATCATAAGCACGAGCAACCTCCAGGAAGCCGCTTCTGCTAGGCTCCTCCGTCATCGCAGCAAGAATGCGACATTCTTTTGCGCGTGCTCTGAACTTTTGTGCCGCTTGTCTTAAGGAGTGCGGCTCGGGTGATGTGGGAACCATCTGCTGTCCCTTAGGTTTGCACTAACGGGCGGCTTGAAGAACTTTGCCGCAGCAACCGCATCTTACAATCGAGCGTCGAGTAGCTGTTTGTTCTCTCTAGTCGTGCGGTGCGCATCAGATCGCACCGCAGTTCTGGCCACAAGGGTAACTGAGTTGAACTTGATGTCCTGGGGCTCCCGACCCGCGGCGGAACTAAGAAACCCGACCCGTTCTGCAAGCGACACAAGTTCGGCCAAAGATCTAGCCTGCAGCTTTTCCATGACCCTGTGGCGATGCGCTTTGATTGTACGCAGCGTGCAACCTAGCTCGTAGGCGATCTGCTTGTTGAGCTGGCCGCAAACAACAAGTCCGAAGACTTGCCGCTCGCGCGGCGTCAATGCAGCAACACACGCCTCGTCCTTTTCGCGCCGACTTTTCAGCATGCGGCTGCCTTGATGACGTAACAGCGCTTTTTCGACTGCCGCCAAAAGTATTTCGGCTGAGACAGGCTTGATCAGAAAATCCTCCGCCCCCGCCTTGATGGCTCGCACCGTTGTCGGGATATCTGGATTAGCGGCCACAAAAATAATTGGGACCGTCGAGCCGAGTTCATTTAGCCGGGACTGAAGGGCAGGACCGTCCATCCCGGGTATGCGCAGTTCCAGGAGAATACAACACGAAACGCATTCGTCGGGCACTTGCTTGAGCAGTTGATGAGCCGAAGCGTATGTCTCGACTTCGTAACCGGCGAGTTCTAGACGACGTTGGATGGTCGTCCGGAAGGATGCATCACCATCAACAATGTGTACGACGCCGCGCAAGAGCCCCTCCATTGTGTTCGCATAAGTTGCGTTTAGAACGACTTGTTGGCCTCGGACTCGAGGGTAAGTACCCCTGGCTATGTAGTCTACTGGGCTGCCCTGCGCGTGAGGCATTCGCGCAAGAGCCGATCCATTCTTCGTTGAATCTCGATCTCGCCTTGAGCCGATGCGGAGTTCAGAAGTGTATCGGGAATCCATTCTTGCATGCTCGACGCATTGCAGAACTCTTTGGATTCGAACGGCGAATTGTAGCGGTGAACAGAGTTTGACGCGCCATAGGCCATGATCTCTTCCCCTGTTGAAGCGGTCTTCCAAGAGTCCGCGATATGAGTGCCTCCACTCGAGTCAGCATACATTGCGAATTGCGCAAACCTGAGTGTCCCAAGAGATAGAACGCGATACGTGAGTATATTCGCCGGCGCGCGCCGCGACGGCGCACCCACGAGTTTTTGCTGATGACCTAAAATTATGATTGTAGGCTTGGATCAGTCCTGCTGCGGAGCAGCGCACTATCCAAGCACTTGATCAGGCTCTCGTCACTGAACGGCTTGGTCAGGAAGCCAAAGGCACCGGCCTTCATGACGCGGGCACGAAGGTCCTGGTCGGGAAATGCCGTAATGAAGATGATGGGCGTGTGATATCCCTCAGCCGCAAGCTGAGCCTGAAACTCTGCACCACCAATGCCGGGCATTTGCACGTCTGAAATCAAACAAGCAGTAGCTGCGGGCGAGCCCGAATGCAGATACTCCTCGGCGGAAGTAAATGTTTCCGCATCGTAGCCCATCGATCGAAGGAGTCCCTTCGTGGATTCTCGGACGAGACCGTCATCGTCCACGACCGAAATAAGGGTTTTCCTTGGCAAGCAGTTATCCTAGGGCAATTGGGGACCGAACGCCTCGTTCGAATCGCCATTCTCGGCCATGCAGCCGGTTTAAGTAAGTATACTTGAGTATCGAGCTCTATGATCCCGGAGGGCGGATGTTCAACGCTTCAGCCATCCGCACCAGATCAGCCAGCGTCTTAGCGCCCATCTTCTGCATGATACGCCCACGGTGGACTTTGACCGTAATCTCACTCAGGTTGACTTTTCCGGCTACCTGTTTGTTCATCAGCCCCGACGTGACGAGGCCCATTATATCTCGCTCTCGCTCGGTCAAAGTTTCTAGACGTGACTTCAACACTAGGCTGGCTCTGTCCGCTTCGATGCGGCTTTGATCCCGTTCCAGCGCAAGCTTGACAGCGTCCAGCAGGTCTTGTTCGCGAAAGGGTTTGGTCAGGAATTCCACCGCGCCGGCCTTCATGGCCCTGACAGTCATGGGGATGTCCCCGTGTCCGGTCAGGAAAATGATGGGTACTCGAATATCGCTTTTCGAGAGCTCGGCCTGAAAATCGAGACCGCTCACGCCTGGTAGCCTCACGTCCAACACCAAACAGCTCGGAAGCGCCGGCCGCTGTTCCGCTAGGAACTCCGACGTTGAGGCGAAAACCCGAGCGTCCCAGCCGACCGAGCGGAGAAGGCTGGATACAGATCCCCGAACAAGCGGATCATCGTCCACGACAAATACGATCGGTTTTCCAGGATTGTCGCTCTTCATTCGACCGGCCTCAGTGGCGTGAACGGGCATCCCAACGCGAACACGCCCATCATAAGGTTCGTGAGGCGCCGCCGTAAACTACCGTCACGCGCAAAGCAGCCGCGTAAATCATGCTGCTTCCGAATCCCGATTGCAGGCGGGCACCGTGAATTTGAATTCAGTACCATGCGGCGCCACGGGGGACGTCCAGAGCTTGCCTCGGTGTGCCTCGATGATGCTGCGACAGATCGACAGCCCCATGCCCATGCCATGGGATTTGGTGGTAAATAGCGGTTGGAAGATGCGTTCACGAATCCCTTCTTCTATCCCGGTGCCGCAATCCGCGATCGTGACTTGAACAAGTCCTTCGGCGGTGACCTTCGAGCCAATTCGCAGGACTCGAGCACGGTCATTCACTGATTCCATCGCATCGGCTGCATTGATGGCCAAGTTCATTATGACCTGCTGCAGCTGGATCCGATCTCCCAAAACGGCTGGGAGGCCGCCCGACAACGAACTCTGGACCAGCACTGAGCGGGCACGCAGAGCGCCCCCGGTAAGGCCGAGAACGTCCTCAATCGCCTGGTTGACATCGAGAGCTTCGTATTCCGGCTTGCGGTTTTTGACCAGCTCCCGAATACGGGCCAACACCGCTCCAGCATGATTTCCAGCTTCGACAACACCTTCAATTGCAGCTTTTGCTTCGCCCAGATCGGGCGGGACGTGGCCCAGCCACCGAAGCGCTCCATTGCCATAAGAGACAACGGCGGCGAGCGGCTGACTGACCTCGTGAGCGATGGATGCGGCGAGCTCGCCCATGGTCGTGAGTCGCGCCACTTGGGCAAGCTCGGCCTGAGCAGCTTGTACTTCTTCGGTCGCTCGGTCGCGTTCGCGCTCGGCGTTGATAAGGTCTGTCACATCTCTATTGATGCCGACCATGCGAACGGGTGTTCCGTCGCTGTTGCGAATCATATGCGCAACACCGCGAATAACGCGGATACTCCCGTCGGCCCGCTGCACTCTGAATTCTGACGAGTACTCGCGTTCGCCGCGAAGGGCCGCATCAAGATCGAACTGCGCTTGCGTAACGTCCTCCCGCATCACGTAGGACCACCAAGTATCGAAAGCGCCCCCGAATCCGCCAGGCGGAATTCCATAGAGTCGGTGCATCGAATCGTCCCAGACCAGTCGATCCCGTTCGATGTCCCAGTCCCAGATGCCAAGCTTAGCCGCGTCGATAGCAAGCTTGAGGCGCTCTTCGCTCGAGCGCAGGCGTGCTTCGCTTTCCTGCAACGCCTCTTCAACGAGTTTGCGCATGGCTATGTCCGCCTGAAGTGCATCCTCTGCTTCCGCGCGTTCTTCACGAAAGCGATTGATTGATCCCACAAGCGTATCAAGCTCGTCGTTATGAAATTTCCTCCGATGCAAGCTGATCGAGCCGACTGGCGCTCCGGGTTTTAGTTCCAAAACATCGTGCGCGAGGGTTTGCAAGTGACGGGTGATCAAACTGTAGATGATGATGAATAGCAGTGCTGCCATCCCACCAATTTTGACCAACTCAGCCACGAGTTCCGTAGCCAAGTTTTTCGTGAACAGATCTCGAAGGTCCTTATAGGATTCGGAGATTTTTAACGTCCCAATTTTCTCGGATCCGTCGGGACCAAACAGCGGCGCTTCCCATTCGAAGTCCGGTGCATCACTGTGCTCTCTTTGTACGGAGGCAACTTGCTGCCGGCCGTTGAGAACTTCTGCCCGGATGATGGAGCCGGATTGGGTGAGGCCTTGTAAGGCAGCCTTCAGTCCGGTGGTGTCGAAATTCCAGAGTCCGCTGGAAATGGCCGCGAAGTTGCGTGTGACGTTGCTCTGCGCATCACGTTGCGCCTTTTGATACAAGCTATTGCGCTCGAGCGCGACCGTCAGGACAGTCACTGCGGAAAACATGAATAGGCAGATTGCGACGACCCAAAAAAGGATTCGGGTGGTAAGGCGAGAGTATGGGGTCGGCTGCATATCTCGAGACCGCGATAACCGGCTGTTGAACATTAGGCCCTCGCCCGGATAAGTGCTCAGTTGTCGCGCCTCGGATCATACCAAAGCTCAGGTCGGTAAAGCGGGGTTTTCGGCGTCTGCAGCGGATTGTCGATCTCGATAAGCAGCCTGTTTCGCAAACCGATCTGATCTTCGATTGGCGCTTTGAAGGTCTGGAACATCTTGTCAAAGCTCCCGTCCGACAACATGCGCTCCAGTCCGGTGGATATTCGCCGCGCCAGCGCCTCGCCTTCCGGGGAACGACAAACGTAGAAATAGCGGGTCAGCGGGTAGTGCAGTAGCAAGCCCTGCTCGATGGTAAGCTCGGGATGCGCTGACTTGTGGCGCGCAAGTTCATCTCCGATTTCCACCACCCCCCGCGAAAAGAGTTCGAATCGACCGGCAGAGAGCATGGAGAACAGGCCTTCATAGCTCGTACCTTCGACGACGGGGAGGCCGGCCTTCCTCAGAATGGTGGCATCTGCCCAGGTCGACCCTTGACCAAAGCTGTGCTGTTGTAGATCTCTCAGACCCTTTACTGAGTTCATCCGAGCTTGCGTTTCGCTCCGGATGAGGAATACCCGGTAGCCCAGCAATCCTTTGTCCAGAGGAAAATAGATCGGCAACAATTGTTTCTCGTAGTCGGCCACGTTGCCGTGCACCAGCACGGTAATCTTACCTGACCCGTTCATCAGCTCCTCAATGGCTCGGGGTTCGGTCATGGCCGATGCGGCCGGGTGCAATGCGGAGGGACCGAAGTCTGACTCCGTGATGGCTAGGGCGCGAGCGAGCAACTGCCAGTAATACTCAAATCTCGTGTCCTCAGCGGATTCCGGGGCGGGATGAACGACCTCCAAAGCCGGCGCGGAAGTCGCTGACAAGCTTATAGCTACTGGAATCAACAAACGCGTCAGATGCCGTCCGATAGCTTTCGCAATTGAATGCCGAGTGGCCCTGCGAGTCAGGCTCGGATGCGAGCTACCCTCTCTAAGCCCCGGCAGCTGCATTGCTATGCTGGCGCGCCCCAGGCTGTCGGACACGGCCTGGCGCTGTCTATCGATTGCTGCTCGCGCATCCTCAACTAGGAGCACGAAGAAATTGCATAACGCGAAACGCAAATTGCTAACATCAATCATGCACATCGCTCCATCGAACTCGCCAGACGCTCTCCGAGTGGATACTTGCCGGGGCGGCGGCTGGCAAAAGCATGCATCTTGAATCGATAGGAAATACGCCCTACGCGTAAAGCGAGGTGCGTTCTGGGAAAATGGTGCCTTGATCGTTTAGCTGCAGCAGACTAGCGGGAACTTAAGCTACAGTCTTTCGGACTGTAATTCTGCCCCTCATTGACTCCGGTTTGCCGCTTCGATGGCGGGGTTTGACCGAAACGATGGTCTCTTCGGAGCTGCCGGGATTGCGGGAGACGAGCGCGGACTGAGTGTTTGGCGTCTAGGCTTTTGAGTAAACAGGCGCGACATGGCGGCCTGGCGACCAGTGGCCGATTGGCGGAACGGGCCAAGCGTCTCGCGGCGCAGATCCCGATCTCGTATCTTTCCCCCCCCCGCGGCCCGCTGCGGCAGCCCGGTGGCTGTGCCAAGGCGGCGCAACGAGGAGGGCGAAACGCCTCCTGAACGCCCTTCAGACCCGGCAAGGCACGAAATGAGGAGGACGGAAGCCGAACCCGCGCGGTATCGCCAGCCGCGACCGTTCCAGCGGCCCTGACCAAGCCCAGCACCCCGCGTTTGAATGGAGGGCCCGTTTCCGCCGACGACAGCATGCCGTTTCAAGCCCGACTGGAAGCGATTGATGAGCACACAGGGCGGCCGGAGGCCGGTCAGGTCCACGATCGCAGCGGTCCAAGCTCAATGAGCGTCCCGAGCGGCATCCGCTCGAGGTCCAGGCCGGCAGTCGTGATGTTCTCGCCCAGGTCCCCAGCTTCGACTTGGAAGCCGACTTCCGAGAGGGAGGCGAAGAGCTCGGCCGGGATCAGGTGGACCTGCCGGATATTGGGTAACCGAGGCTGGCGCCGGGCGAGATAGCGATGGCGGACGAACGGGCCGGCATGAGCGTCGCCTTCCACACCACGGCCTTCCACCAGCACGATCCCATTCTGCGGCGGTTTGCTGAAGTGGTGACCGCGAGCGGCCGGTCTTCGTACAGTGCGCCGCGGACAATCAGAATTAGCCTCTGCGTCAAGTCTCGCCAGGTCCGGAGAAGATCGAAGCCGGCGGCGGGGTGCGCGAAACCGGCAGCGGCCGTTCGGAGACCTTTGATGGCGGGGTGCCGCCCTTGGAATCGTACCGCTTGGCGAGATCCAGCAGGCGGCGGCGCGTGAACGGATCCGCCGTCTCTGCCATACCACGGACCCGTTGTGCCAGACCTTGGTAGAACTCCTGCACCATCACGCGCTCCCCTCAACATCACTGCCGGGAGTTGATTAGTCTGCAATCGAGCTGTCAAGAAGCGCCTACGGACTGTGTTCGTCCCAGGCGGCACCCGGGTGTGGCGCCCGACGAAGAATCCTCGGAGGTCTCTTGTTTTCGCGCGCCGGGCGGCAGTAGATTTCGGCCAGGCGGGGAAATCCAAATGTCGATGCTGTATGCGGTCAGGAAGACGTGCCCGGCGTGCGGGCGGCCGATGAAGCTCGCGGCCGAAGAGACTGGTCCCGGACGGGAGCGCTACGTCTGCACGAACTGCGACGACGACCCGCTGCACGATCCCGCCGTCCGCAGGTGGGCGGAGAGCCCGCTAAGGCCGCCGGCGAAATAAGAGTGCTCGATTAGAATAGGTCCGTCGCGATGTTCAGGCCGTAACTCATCGCGGCCGCAAGCGACAGCAAAAGCCCGACGCCGCAAAAGATCAGGATCGTCTTCAGTTCGTCGGCGACGACATTCATGCCGGTCGAGCGGGAGAGCATCTTTTCCAGTGCAGCCATCATCGGTCTCCTCCGGGAAAGCAGTAGCATAGCCCGCAGCGGCCCCGGCGAATGTGAACCAGCTCTCAGATCCGTGTGCGGAGCTTGCCTGAGACGAGCAGACCCCGCCGTCGCCCCCGTTCAGTTTGGCCCTCTAGTGATGCGCATGGGAAGCCCGTGCGCCGGCCTCAAGGTGATCCGCTGCAGCGGCCAGACCCTGGTGCCGGGCAGGAGTTCCAGATCGAAGCGTCGCATCAGCATCGCCAGCACGATCGTCGCCTCCTGTAGCGCAAAGGATGATCCGATGCAGGTGCGCGGCCCCGCGCCGAAGGGTAGGTAGGCGAAACGGGGCACTTCGCTCCTTGCGGGCGGCAGGAAGCGCGCCGGGTCGAACACGTCGGGCCGGTCCCATAGGCGCTTATGTCGATGCAGTACGTAGGGCGCGATGACGATGAGGGACCGCGCGCCGACCTCATGGGATCCCAGACGGTCGGGCCGTTCCGACATTCGGCTGAGCGCGGCGATGGGGGGATAGAGCCGCAGGGCCTCTTCGACAACCGCCCGCGTCACCACAAGCCGATCGGGGAGCCCCGCGGCGGGGCCGCTCAATTCGCGCTCGGCCTCCTCTCGAACGCGCATCCGCCACTCAGGAGCCTGCGAGAGCAGAAAAATCGTCCACGCCAGCGAATTGGCGGTCGTTTCGTGGCCGGCAGAGAGGAATGTGAGAATGTTCGACCTCACCTCGGCCAGACTCATCGGCTGTCCCGTCGAAGGATCGAGCGCCCGCAGTAGGAGTGTGAGCAGATCATTCGGAGCCGTGTCGGCCGAGCAGGCAAGCCGCCGGCGCCGCGTCTCGACGATCTCGTCGATGATGCGCTCGAAGTAGCTCATCGTCCGGCGCAACCGCGCCCGCCCGGGTCGCGGCACGAATTCCGGAGCGCCGAACAGATCGAGCGCGCCGATCCGTCCGATCACGCCGAAATAAGCATTCATGGCTTCACGAAATTCTTCAAAGTCTCCGCCGATCCCGTCGGAGAATATAGTAAGGGCGAGGACGTTGAGCGTGAGCATCGTCATCTCGGCGGCGGCATCGACCACGGCACCGTCGTCGAAGCGGCTCCATTTCTCGGCGAGTTCGTGCGCAGCCGTCAGCATCGCCTCGGTGAAGGACGCGACGGTCCGTTTCGCGAACAGCGGCGCAAGACTCCTGCGCTGCACCTCCCAACGGCTTCCTTCCACGCTCAACAGGCCGTCGGCGATGCCGGAGGACAGGATCCGGCGCTGGATCGGGTCCTTGCGGTAGTTGTCTGCGTTGTCGAGAAGGACGCGCTTGATCGCGGCAGGGTCGTGAACCAGAAACGCTCGAGCAAAGGGCAGCCTGATCATCGCGACTGGCTCGCGGAAAAACTCGGCGCTCCAGCATTCGAGAGGATTCCGTCTCAGCGTTCGGATGATCTCGATCAGCCCGAGGCGTGTCGCCGGCGGCTCGGGAGCCGGCGGTCGATAGTTAATGCCGGTCGGACTGCGATCGAGCATCGGGCCTTCCCGCATCGCGAGCCGGCGCATTGCCGGCGCCAAACACTCCCAGGCACTGCCGCCGCATCCCGCGATGCCTGGTCGGCGGCGGCATCCAGCTCCAAGGTAGCCGGTCCGGATTGCCGGTCAAGCGTCGCCGCCGTGTCGAGATGTGCAGGCGCATGCCGGAAAAGGCGCGGTGCTGAAGAAAGCGTTCCGGTACGCTAGTGCCCGATGGTTTCAAGGGCCTGACGCAGCGGGGCCCTGGACGGCTGCAGCACTCCCTCGAAGGGTGCACTATCGAGACGCCTTCCGCTTCGGACGGGAAGCAAAGTATCCGGCGGCATACGACTGCAACCGCAGGACACAAGCGCGATCAGCATCATGGCGCAGGTGCTCACGATGGCTGCCCCACTCCGCACGTGCGTCTTCCGGGATGCGGCGCGTCAGGCTCCCTTCGCCGAACGGAACAGCAGAAAGTATCCTGCCGGGACGAAGAAGAGTGTCAGGACGGAAGCGACGGCTAGAGGCGCGTACATGGCCGGACTCTCGAAGGGCACGACCGCCGAGGCGATGAGCATGAAGCCCCAGTTGGAAAGGCGAGGACAGGGTCACTGTCGCTCGAGGCCCATGGCGATCCGATCACCGGCCTGCTTTCGTGTCCGGAGATGCGCTGCCGCTGATAGTGCAAATGATGATCGCCGACCGTTTCAAATTCCTCGTGGCGCACGGCACGCGGTTCAGTCATAGGCGAGCGTCACTCAACGCTTTCGGCTCGAGGGAACGCGTCCTGAGCGGCAGCCGTTCAGATCATTTTCAGTCGCATCCCTCCCGCGAGGGGAGAGCCTTGGCTTCGCCAGACCGTTGTCGTCGCCTGGGTTTCCGTGCGAAGATCGGACTAACCGACCTTAATCTGGTCGAAGTAAACGGGAGGAAGACATGGCGCGCCCAATTGGCAGGAGCCGTACGCATGCGCTACTGCACCCGTTTTTCGTTGGACTTGGGGGCGCGTTGCTCATGGCCGCTCTGTTCACCGACTATATGTACACAAGCAACTCGCTGTCGCAGTGGGCCAACTTCTCAGTTTGGCTGATCACAGGGGGCCTTGTGTTAGCGCTCGTCGCAACGATCTTCCTGGTAATTGACGTCGCGCTTGGAAGGGCCGGGCCGATCCGCTGGCTCGATTTTGGGTTGATAGGGGTCGCCGCATTCCTCTCCCTGGTCAACGTCTTCGTTCATACGCGAGATGCGTGGACTTCCGTTGTCCCAACTGGCATCACCCTATCCACTATCGTCACGATCCTGCTCCTTGCAGCCGGTCTTCGCGGCTGGTGCGTTACCGCCATCAAGAGCGTGGGCCGGGGAGAAAGCCAATGATCGGGACCCGAGTTCAAGCGGCTTCGGGACTGATGATCTTCGCTTTGGTCGCCGCCTGTAGTGACAAAGGCGGCGATCCATCAAAACAGTATGGGCCCAATCCCGACCTTCCTGAAGCTCACCAATATCTGGTGCCGCCGATGAGCGTACCGCAGGCGGTTGGCTGGAAGACCGGGGAAACGCCCACGGTTCCAGCTGGCATGCGCATCCAGGCGATGGCGACCGGACTAATGCATCCGCGCATCGTCTATCCATTGCCCAACGGCGATATCCTCGTCGTCGAAGCCAACGGTCCCGGTACCAAGCCATTCCGGCCCAAGGATTACATCTCAGGCAAAGTTAAGGCGCGCGCCGGTGCGTCCGACAAGGGCGGCAATCGCATCACTTTGTTACGCGACGCCGACGGCGACGGCGTTCCGGAGATGAAGACTGTTCTGGTCGACCATCTGCACTCGCCATACGGCGTCGCATGGGTGGCGGACACTTTGTACGTCGCCAATACCGACGCGATAGTCGCCTTTCCCTTCACACCGGGACAGACGGAAATCACGGTACCCGGAACGAAGCTTGCCGACTTGCCCGCAGGTCCGATCAACCACCACTGGACCAAGTCGATGGTCGCCAGCCCGGATGGGTCGAAGCTCTATGTCGGGGTCGGCTCCAACAGCAACATCACCGAGAATGGGATAGACATCGAAGAAGGGCGTGCAGCGATCTACGAGATTGATCGTCTTACGGGCGCCAAGCGCCTTTACGCGACCGGAACGCGCAATCCGACGAATCTCGCCATCCAACCTGGAACAGGGCAATTGTTCGCTGTGGTCAATGAGCGAGACGAGATCGGGCCGGATCTGGTTCCGGATTATCTCACATCCATCAAGGACGGTGGTTTCTATGGCTGGCCCTATAGCTATTGGGGACAGCATGAGGACGTACGCGTCCATCCGCAGGACCCTGCGATGGTAGCGAAGGCGATCAAGCCGGATTACGGCCTCAGTTCCCATGTCGCGGCACTCGGCGTTGTATTCAGTCAAGGAGAAACGCTGTCACCAGAGTTCGCTAACGGCGCGTTCGTGGGTGAACATGGCAGTTGGAACCGCGATCCGTTGAACGGCTATCAGGTGATCTTCGTTCCTTTCGCGAACGAACGGCCGAGCGGTATGCCGATCCCGGTGCTGACGGACTTCCTTGCGCCGGATAAAAAAACGGTTCACGGGCGGCCGGTCGGCGTAGCACTTGACCGGACCGGGGCACTCGTCGTCGCGGACGATGTGGGGAACGCGGTCTGGAGAGTGAGCCGCTCGGTTGACGGTAAATGAGCGCGCGACGCCGACATTGACCAAGCCGTGTCTTGGATCGTCGCAAGCCAATTTGCAGCGCTCAAATCAGTCGCGAGCGAGCGCGATTTCGCGTGCCGGGTAGTGATGGATCACTGCAACGATCGAGGTCGAGCCGTATGTCGGGCGCAGCCCGGTCGTTGATCGGCGAGATACTCGCTGAGATCGAGGGAGGATCCAGGACGAACACCCGGTCGCCCTTCATCGCCGGATCTACCGATGCGGCTGTCAAGGTGGTTCGAGAAGCTTCGCAGGGGTCAGTCTAAGCTCAAAGAAGTGAGTTGCGCACGGCGAGAATGGGCGCGAGGCTGAAAAAGCAGAGTTCACCTATGGCGTCCAATTGGACGAAGGGGTCGATCCATGGCCAATACTCAAGCTCTTTCTTCCGAGCAGGTGCTGCACAATCTCGAGGTCCTCCTTCCCGATCTGGAAGCACTCTACAAAGACGTGCACTCTCACCCCGAACTCTCGATGCAGGAGACCCGCACTGCGGGACTGGCGGCGGACCGTCTTCAGGCGGCCGGCTACGAGGTGACGACCGGCATCGGCAAGACCGGCGTCGTAGGTCTGCTCCGGAACGGAGAAGGGCCCACTGTCATGCTGCGCGCCGACATGGATGCGCTGCCTGTCCAAGAGGCAACCGGTCTTTCCTACGCCAGCAAGGCGACGGCCACGGACCGCGACGGCAACACGGTTCCTGTCTCACATATGTGCGGCCACGACATGCACGTCACCTGGCTGGCGGGAGCCACCAAGCTGATGGCGGATGCGCGGACCTCTTGGCGCGGCACGTTGATGGCGGTCTTCCAGCCCGCCGAGGAAACGGGCGAGGGCGCGCAGGCCATGATCAACGACGGCCTATTCAAGCGCTTTCCCAAACCGGACGTGATCCTGGGCCAGCACGTCATGGTGGGTCCGTCTGGCACGGTCGCCGGCCGCGCCGGCGCGATCACGTCGGCGGCCGACAGCCTTCAGATACGGCTGTTCGGACGAGGGGCGCACGGCTCGATGCCACAGGCCAGCATCGATCCCGTCGTCATGGCCGCCTCGACCGTGCTGCGGCTGCAGACCATCGTGTCGCGCGAAGTGGCTGCCGCCGAAGCCGCCGTTCTGACGGTGGGGGTCCTGCAGGCAGGCACCAAAGAGAACGTTATTCCGGACGAGGCCATTATCAAACTCAATGTCCGGACCTTCGAGGCCGGCGTGCGCAAGCGCGTCCTGGCCGCCATCGAGCGGATTGCCAATGCCGAAGCGGCTGCTTCGGGAGCGCCTCGACCGCCGGAGATCACGACCATCGATCAGTACCCTCTCAACGTGAACAATCAGGAAGCTACCAGCCGCGTGGTGGATGCGTTCCGAGGATATTTCGGCACCGACCGTGTCCGGGCCACGGGTCCGGCCCCCGCCAGCGAAGATTTCGGATCGTTTGGGTCCGAATGGCATGTGCCATCGGTCTTCTGGTTTGTCGGTGGCACTGATCCGGAGACCTATGCGAAGGCCAGGGAGGCGAACAAGATCAACGAACTGCCGGTCAACCACAGTCCGAAATTCGCGCCCGTTCTCCATCCGACGCTGCAAACGGGCGTCGAAGCGCTGGTCGCGGCGGCACGCGCTTGGCTGCCGGCCTAGTGCCCGGTTTCCAGGTCAGATCGAAGCATGCTCGTCCTCTCTTGAGGCAAGGAGAGCCGGATCAATGGACAAGCTTCCGATCGTGCTGGATCTGACCGGCACCTTCGTCTTCGCACTCAGCGGAGCATTGGCTGGCGCGAGGCGAGAGCTCGATCTGTTCGGCGTTTTGGTTTTGTCGTTCGCTGCTGGCAATTCGGGAGGGATCACGCGCGACCTCCTGATCGGCGCCGTGCCGCCCGGTGCGGTCGGCGACTGGCGCTATCTCGGCGTGTCGCTGCTGGCCGGCATAGTCACCTTCTACTGCTCGCCCCTCATCGTGCGAATGTCAAATTCGATCCTTATTTTCGACGCGGCGGGCCTCGCACTCTTCGCCGTCGCAGGCTCGTCGAAGGCGCTGTTGTTCGGGCTCAATCCGGTCATGGCGATGGTGCTCGGGATGGTTACCGGGATCGGCGGCGGCATGGTGCGCGACGTCTTGCTGGCCGAGATTCCGACGGTGCTGCGCGCCGAGCTCTACGCCGTCGCGGCCCTTGTTGCGTCGGCTATCGTCGTGGTCGGCCACATGATGCAGTTGCCGGTCGCCGCGGTCACGTCGATGGCGCTGATTTCATGCTTCTTGCTCCGCGTCATGGCGATCAGGCGAGGTTGGCGCCTTCCGGTCGCGAAAATCGCGAAACGCACAGACGCCGACGCCGCGAAGCGAGATCAGAAGGGACCCGGAAGATCCTAAGCGCGGACGCGCGACGATCGTCTCCAAATCCCAGGGAGAGCGGAGGCTGGAATGTCAAAGACGGTCATCGTTTGTGGCAAGCTGTTCGACGGCCTGAGCGACACGATACGTGAACGGGCGGAGATCTTGATCGAAGACGATGCCATTTCCGTAGTGTCGGGCTCGGTCGGACGTCCGGACGGTGCGAATGTCATCGACCTCAGCGACCGGACCGTGTCCCCCGGCTTCATCGACACCCACGTTCATCTATGCATCGACGGCTTGAACCTGGCGCGGCAAACGTTGCAGTGCTCGCCGGCCAAGGCGCTGGCCGGCCTTTACTACGCCCAGCAGTACATGCGCTACGGCTTCACGACGCTTCGCGACATGGGCACGCTGGATCCCGAGTGGCCGACCATCAACCTGCGCGATGCCATCGACAGCGGCATGGCTCGGGGGCCGCGTCTTATAGTGGCGCCCCACATGATCAGCGCAACCGCAGGTCACGGCGACATGCAGGGCATGTTCCCGTGCCGATGCCATATGGGACTGTCCAGGGTGGCCGACTCGCCGGCTAAAATTCGCGAGCTGGTTCGCATGGAGCACGCTTTCGGTGCCGACTGGATCAAGACCATGAACACCGGTGGATACATGAGCGCCGGCGACGACCCGGCGAGAGTGACCTGGTTTGAGGACGAGATGCTGACGCTCGGGCAGACTGCACAGCAGCTCGGCATGCCGCTGGCGGTCCACACGGGCGCTGCGGAGGGGTGCAAACAGGCCTTGCGCGCCGGCGCGCGAAGCATCGAGGACTGCTACCTCATCGATGACGAGGGCATTGCGATGGCGGAAAAAGCGGGCGCGTTCCTCGTCCCTACCATGCAGATGACCCGCGAGGACAAGGCGCTTCTGAAGGAAGGCAAACTCCCCGAGCACGCGGTCTGGAAATTCCGCCGCGACGTGGCGGCGATCGAGGAGGCGCAGAAGCGCATTGCGCGGAGCAACGCGAAAGTGGCTTACGGGACTGACTGCGGCATGTTTCCCTTCAGCGAAGGGGTTCTCGAGTTTCAGGCCATGGTGGCGGCGGGCCTTGCTCCGGCGCGTGCATTGAAGGCGGGCACCAGCGTCGCCGCGGAACTTTTGCAGCGCGATGATCTCGGGGCTATTGCTCCGGGCAGAAAGGCCGATATCGTCGCGATGCCGGGAGATCCTGTAGAAGACATCGCCGCGACGGCGAAGGTGGATTTCGTCATGAAGGACGGTCGCATCTACCGCCACGGATCGCTGGATATACTGCTGTGATGAGCCTACTTTCCAGGACGACTGCGGCGCCATAGGGCGCCTCGCCTCGTTGGAGAAGCACGAAGGGCAGTAAGATGACCAGACTGACTCCGACGATCTTCTTCGGCCACGGCAACCCGATGAATGCGATCGGGCAGAATGCCTATACGGACGGGTGGAGCTACATCGGGCACACCATGCCTCGGCCGAAGGCCATCCTGTCCATCTCTGCGCACTGGTACGTGCCGGAGACCGGCGTCACCATCACCACTGCGCCGCGCACGAACCACGGTTTCGGCACCGAGACGGCCGGCTTCCCCATCAACGGCGTCGACGGGGGATCGATTTCGATGTTGACGGTGAAAATTGGATGACGGCCACGAAACCGGAGAGACAGCGATGACCAAGACGATCGACGTAGCCGTAATCGTGGGCAGCCTGCGCAAGGGGTCGATCAATCGCATGGTCGCGAACACGCTCATCGAACTGGCGCCCGCGGAGCTGAAGCTAGGCATCGTCGAAATCGGGCAACTACAGCTTTACAATCAGGATCTCGACGACCAGCCGTCGGCCGAGTGGACGGCGTTCCGCGAGCGCATCGCGGGTTGCAACGCGGTCCTGTTCGTGACGCCCGAGTACAATCGCTCCATTCCGGCTGCTCTCAAGAACGCCTTGGACGTCGGGTCCAGACCTTATGGGAAGAGCGTGTGGAACGGCAAACCCGGCGCGGTCGTCAGCGCGTCGCCGAGCGCGATAGGAGGCTTCGGCGCCAATCATCACTTGCGGCAGACGTTCGTGTTTCTGAACATCCCGGCTATGCAGCAGCCCGAAGCGTACCTCGGTCTCGCCGACAAGCTGTTCGATCAGCAAGGCAAGCTGAGCAATCCCGATACCGGGAAGTTCCTGCAGAATTTCATGAACGCCTACGCGACATGGGTCGCCTCCAACGCCAAATCGTAGGTCTTGTCTGAGGGCAGCCCCGTGCGACGCCGGCCCGCTGCAGCATCTGATTTCGCGCTCTTGGGCGGGGATCTGCCTGCGTGTGCGGGCTATCTCGTTCCGGACCGAGTGGAGTTTCAAAGGGCGCTGAGATCTTCCGGTACGTCGCCGAACTTCCGGATCAGCTTGGCGTCGCTGAAGTCGCCGCTGGAAGGATCTCCGGTCCGCGAGAACGCGATGGCACCGGCATGGCCCGCAATGCGGGAGAACGCCTCAGCCCGCATGACCGCGGCGTTCGCGCTCAGGCACGCCTCCCGGGCGTCGCCGCCGCACGCCGCGATCGCCTGGTCGGCGGCGGCATCGCCGGGGGCCGGTCCGGCCAGCTCCAACGTAACGCTCATCCGAATATGTTCCTGATCCGTTCTCAGAAAGTCAAGAGGCGCTCTCCCAAATTCCCGTGGTGCAACGACGGCCTTTGGATGAATCTTGGGGACAGGCGGACGGCTTGTCGGAACCGGCCGAGCCTGTTCGTCTTGAGTCTGAGTCCTCGTACCTGGAGCGTTGCGTACCCATGGCCCCCCGCGCAAACTGGAAGGGATTTCTGCGTCTCTCGCTCGTGACGTGCCCCGTGGCGCTCTACCCGGCGACGTCGGAGAGCGAGAAGATCTCGTTCAACCAGCTCAACCGGCAGACCGGCCACCGCATCAAGTATCTCAAGGTCGACGCCGACACGGGCGACGAGGTGCCCAACGAGGACATCGTCAAGGGCTACAAGGTCGACACCGATACGTTCATCGAGGTCACCAAGGAGGAGCTAGAGAACGTCGCGCTGGAATCGACCCGGACCATCGAGATCGACGAGTTCGTCGATCGAAGCGACATCGATCCGCGCTACCTGATCCGCCCCTACTACCTGCGTCCAGACGGCAAGGTCGGTCACGATGCCTTCGCGGTGATCCGGGAGACGATCCGCGAGATGGACAAGGTCGCGATCGGGCGCGTGGTGTTGACCAACCGCGAGCACATCGTCGCGCTGGAGCCGCTCGACAAGGGGCTTATGGGAACGCTGCTGCGCTACCCGTACGAAGTCCGCGATCCGGCCGAATAGTTCGACGAGATCCAGGACGTCAAAGTCACTAAGGACATGCTCGATCTCGCCCGGCATATCGTCGAGCAGAAGGCCGGCAATTTCGAACCCAACAAGTTCGAAGACCAGTACGAAACCGCCCTGGTCGATCTCATCAACCAGAAGCGTGCCGGCAAGCCGATTACGCTGAAGGAGCGCCAGCGCGGCGAGAACGTCGTCGATCTGATGGACGCGCTACGCAAGAGCGTCGGCGGCGCAGCAGCCAAGACCGAGGCTCCGAAAAAGCCTGCCAAGAAGACGAAGAAAGCTGCGGCGGCTCAGAAAGAGATGCTGATGCCGATTGCCGGTAAGAAGCCGGCTAAGGAAGCGGCGGCGAAGAAGCCGGCATCAGGGGCGCGGCGCAAGTCGGCCTGAGTAACGTGAAGTATCCGGTGACGCCCGACGGTCGCTACTTCGTCGTCCGTGGCAGGTTGTGGCGCATGGCCAACCCTGCCCTCGGTGAAGCGGAGCGGACCGGTCTCGTCGGCCATCTGATGAAGGCCCGTCGCGCGGTCCGCGACGCCAAGCGGAACGCAGACCCCGAGGCGGAGGCCGCTGCGCATAAGGCAGTGGACAAGGCAAAACGCGAGCTCGGTGAGAGAGGCCCCGTCTGGTGGGAAGACGGCGCACCGGATCTCAACCGGCACATGGCCAAGAACACGACCTACGCCGATTGGTACGCGAAGATCCGTCGCTCACGCTCGGGAGGATCCTGAATTGACCAAAGCTGCAATTTTCGACGTGGATGGGACGCTCTTGGATTCGGTCGATCTCCACGCCCTCGCCTGGCACGAAGCGATGGTGAAATTCGGCCACGATGTCACCTTCAAGCAGGCGAGAGGCCAGATTGGCAAGGGGGGCGACAAGCTGGTTCCGCACTTCCTGTCCGAAGAAGCCCAGCGGGACCACGGCAAGGAGATGGAGGAATGGCGCAGCAACCACTTCAAGTCCCAGTATCTGCCGCTGGTTCGCCCATTTTCGGCGGTCCCCGATCTGTTGCGGCGCGTGAGGGATGCCGGCGTCCGGATTGCCGTCGCCTCCTCCGCCAAGAAGGATGAACTTTCCAAATATCTAGAGATCGCGGGCATCGGCGACCTGGTCGACGTGACGACCTCGTCGGACGACGTCGAGGAATCGAAGCCGGCTCCCGACATCTTCGAAGCGGTCCTGAAGAAGCTTGGGGTCGAAGGCCACGATGCGGTGGCGATCGGTGACACGCCATACGACGCCGAAGCAGCAAGCAAAGCGAAGATCGCGATCGTCGGCGTGCTGTGCGGCGGCTTCACAGAGAGTTCGCTGAGGCAGGCTGGATGCGTCCAGGTATACCCCGGCCCGGCCGCCCTGCTTGCCTGCTTCGGGGATTCGCTCCTCGCAAGATGAGCCCCCATGGCGGAAGGTCATGATCAGACGCGAGCCTCGAGGCGGCGGCTTACTCTTGATTTACCGAGTCGCCTTTCCGCGTACCATCTGACCGGCTATAATACGCTACGCGTAGCGAGGGTAGGGTGTTGTTCGACGGGTTGTACAAATGCGAGTATCGCGCTGGCCCCGTGCTGAACCGTAGCGTCATGCATGTGCGCGGTGGCCGTATGCTGGGGGGAAACTCGGCTTTCGCCCACGTCGGAAGCTACGAAGAGATCGACGGCGTGATCGTCGGTCGCGTCGCCGGACAGCGCCATGCCATGAATCCCGAGGTGCGGCAGCTCTATGGTGCGGACGATGACGAGCTGATCCTGCGCGGCCGCGCGGTTGGCGATTCCTACCACTTCGACGCCTCTCCGGTCCGGCTCCCAGATCAAGTGATGCATGCCGTGATGACCAGCTTGGATGAGGAGTCATTGCCGCCGCCAGGAAAGGTCGGCAACGGCGGCATCCCGAATGGCCTTTACGGGCTGCGCATCCGCGCGCTCGATGGGATTGACGGCGGACTGACCGGTGTGATGCTGCTGGAGGAAGGCCGCATGCTGGGCGGAGACGCCTTCTTCTACTATCTCGGCTCTTACTCCTCTGCGGATAACCGCTGGCGCGGTGAAATCGTCAACCAGGAACACACGGCGGCTCGCGACGCGATCTTCGGCGGGTACGAAGTGGGCATTGGCTTTTCGGGCAGCTGCGGGGCCAACGGCGCGATTTGGGAGGCGACGGCGCTGGCCGGAAAACGAAGTTTCCAGCTGGCGGCCGAGATGAAGCTCCTGCACAGGATCTGATCGAGACTTCAGTTCGCGCTCGGGTGAGGCCGCTGCAGCCGGAGATCAACAAAGTTAGCGACCCAGTAGAGCTTGAGCACGGCGGGATCGGGCCGTGATTCGTCCGTGCGGTTCAGTCGGGCGGGCATTCAGGGCAGGTGTCGCCGATCGAATCCAGCATTCCGCGCAGCTCGGCGACAGCCTGATCCGGAGACAAGCTGTCCGGCGGCTCCTGCCTGGCGATATCCAAGGCGTGCTCGCGGGCGTGAGGGTCGGCGCGGTCCTTCGCCCAACCATGCTCCTCGCATTCGTGGATGGCGCCCGCCCCATGCAGCACGCTGAGCGCCCATCCGCGCAGCGTTCGGATCGCCGGCCGTCTTTCCTTCGTCATCAGCATTGAGATCAACTCCCGCCGGACGAATCCTTTCGCCCGTCTTCTCGTTCCGGGCGGTTAGCACGCAGCAGGGATTCGCAATCGGCAGGGTTGAGGTTTATCCCCGTGTTCCGCGGTGCCCTGCAGGCTGTTCGGCATTGCCATCCCGACCGCGGAAGGTGTATTTGCATTCGCGGGTACCTCCGAAGTGGCAGGAGGGGTGCATGGGTAACTGGCTCGTTGTTCCGAAAGGGACAAGCTTGGCGAGGCGGACCCGGGCGCGCGGTGCTGCGCAGTACGTTCGAATGTCGAGAGAGCTCCAGCGCTACTCGATCGCGAATCAGATAGCGGCCATCGCCGCCTATGCCGAGACGAACACGCTCACGATTGTGCGCACCTATCGCGACGAGGGCCGCAGCGGCCTCCGGATCAAGGGGCGTCCAGGTCTCATCGAACTGATCGAAGATGTTCAGTCGGGCCGAGCCGACTTCTACCACATTCTCGTCTACGACGTCAGTCGCTGGGGCCGGTTCCAGGATGTCGACGAGAGTGCCTACTACGAATTCCTGTGCAAGCGGAACGGCGTCCAGGTCGAATACTGCGCGGAGATATTCAAGAACGACGGCACCTTTGTTTCCGGCATCGCGAAAAGCCTGAAGCGCGGCATGGCCGCCGAGTGGAGCCGGGAGCTCTCCGTAAAGGTGCACGCCGGACACTGTCGGGTCGCAAGCCTTGGATATCGCGTTGGCGCTCCCGTAGGCTACGGCCTCCGACGCTTGATGGTCGACGAAAGCGAGCATCCGAAGGCCCTTCTCGCAAAGGGGCAGTTCAAGGCTCTGCAATCGGATCGCGTTCGGCTGCAGCACGGCTCAGCCGAAGAGGCCGCTGTGATCCGGGAAATTTTCGATCAGTTCGTCAACTGCCGGCAATCCTACAGCGACATCAGTCGCCAACTGAACGACGCGGGCATCGCCAATCACAACGGTCGGCCCTGGACCGACGGCATGATACCCACCATTCTCGGGAACGAGAACTACATCGGCAAGACCGTCTACAATCGCACTTCAAGACGCTTGGGCCAGAAGCTGGTCAAGAATCCGGATAACGCTTGGGTCCGGGGCGCTGCGGCGATCGAGCCTATCGTGGACCAAGGCATCTTCGCTCGCGCGCAGAAGCTGCTGGCCGAGCGCCGCGTGGAGATTCCGGAAGAAGAGATGCTGCTGCGCCTTCGTCTCACGCTCCGCCGGCGGGGTAAACTCAACTCGCACATCATCAATACGACGCTGGGTCTCAATCACGTCTCCTCGTACGTGAAGCACTTTGGTTCGCTGCGGAAGGCCTATGCGCTGATCGGATATGTGTCGCCCCGCGACTGCGACTGGATCGATACCCGGGATTTTTGGGCCGCCGAACAATCGAGGCATGCGACCGAACTCGCGGCGTCGCTGCGAACGGAACTTGGCCTCCAGGCTGATCTTGTTCCGGACGGCATAGGGCTTGATGTCGGAGGTGCGCGCGTGGTTTCGTTTCTCGTCGCGCGACGACTGGCGCATCGTGGAAAGGACCACGCGGCGCAATGGAAAGCCTACCGTAGGCAGATCTCATCGGGCCTGCTTGCCGTGATGCGGTTGGATGCGGCGAATCGGGAGATCGAGGACTACGTGCTGTTACCTGCCCCCTTGAGGTCAGGACGCTACGTCTGGCTCTCATCTGATTCTCTTCGTCGACGCCAGGGCGCGCTTTACGAGGAAAAGGGGGCATTGTTCGGCGCCATCAAGGCAACGCTGGCAAAAACCAACCGTGCCGCCCCAACCAGCTCAGTACCGTCGAAAGAGCGATCGAAATCAGGCCGGCCCAAAGCCAAGGGCTTCGGCGGGCGGCGCTCACGGTGCGGAGATACAAAACCGCTCCGATGAGCGTGCCGTAGTTCCTTCGGAAGTCACCATTCAATTTTGCAATCTTGGACAGTTCCGAGGACGTCTCGACCTCATTTGCCATCGGGCTGGCTCCTTCGTCTTGGTAGGACCAGCGCCTTATGAACCACTGTTTTGCCCGACGGCGCAAGTGATATTTCGTTTATCCGAAATAACGTGATCGCAGTGGAACTCGGCCCGAAGCTTTAGAATTCTCAGAGGCGGCCGCAGTCCAGGCAACTGCTCGGTTATGAATTGCTACGCTGCCTCGCGGTACCCCTCTTCGCTCCGCTTCTTGTTGATGAGATTCAACAGCTGCGCCGAAGCCCGTGCATCGCATAAGGCTCGATGATGATTGTCGAGCGAGATGCCATATATCTCGCAAAGTTTCCCAAGTCCGTAGGACTTGTGTCCCGGATAGCGCCGTCGCATTCCGGCGCACGTGCAGAGCTTGGGAAATCTGAAGCGCCGCGCGATCCTTTCGAATTCGTAGGTCATGAAACCGTAGTCGAAGCTCACATTATGGGCGACGAAAATGCCGTCCCCCATGAACTCCATGAATCGGCCCGCTACCTCCGCGAACACAGGTGCGTCCCGAACCATTTCGTTCGTGATGCCGGTCAGTTGAACGATCTTTGCAGGAATGGAACGCTGAGGATTGATGAGAGAATGCCACTCGTCGACGACACAGTGGTTGCGAACCTTCACCGCGCCGATCTCGGTGATGCGATCGCCATTCGACCAGGAGCCGGTCGTCTCGATATCGACCACCACGTAGTCCTGCTCGGGATCGAAACGATAATCCACCCGACCGATCTCGGCGATGATCCCGGCGGCGTCGAGCTGGCGGAGACGGGTCAGCTGGTTGCGACGGATCACGTCCCCCTCGGCCTTGACCTCCATGAAGGACGCTTTACCGTCCTGCACCAGCATCAGGTCGGGGAAACCGTCCCGCATGCCGCGGAAATCGTCGCACATGCTGCGGACGATGCTGGCTATGGCACTTGGATCGAATCCTTCGAGCAGCGCGCGGAGCGCCTCCACTTGCACGTGATCCCAACTGAAGATCCCATTCGGGCGGCCCCATTTTGCTGCGACGGTGCGGAGGATCAACGGAAGAGAAGCTCCGGACGCAATGGCGGCCAGCTTCTCGTCGATCGTCACGGCGAAGAGCCGCCGGAAGCTGCGGTCTTTCAGGCAATGGGGTAGCCAGTCGAACCCGCTGGGCATCCGGGTGCTCTCGAAGAGCTCGTCCCAGAAGAGAAGGCCGAACAGGGTGTGCCACAGCACATTCTCGGTGAAGAAAACCTTGGTGCCCTCGCGCCGCAGAACGCCGGCGACGCCTGCTTCTGGATTGCCCCGATGGGTATCGTCGACGGTGATCGTTCGCCCGGACCGCAGCAGTTCGGTGTAGACGCCTGTGCGCCTCCCTCCGAACTTGCGAGCGTAAAAGTCCGTTGCGAAAACGTGCTCCCCGTCGCTGGCGGGATCATCGATCATCCGCTGCAGCAGCTCTTCGGCTCCGGTGCGATCCCCGGTGTTGTAAAGCAGGCGGACCAGACGCTCGTTGCAGTCCGGCGAGCACCCCGCGCGGTAGAGCTGACGGGCAAGATCGCTCTCGCCCGCTTTCTCGAAGAAAAGTCCGGTCTGATGAGCCGCTCGGCTGCGGAGGTCCTTGGCGTACTGTGTCTCGCAGGCAGGCCCGGACAGCACGTCGATGGCGGCCCGCCTGTGGGCAGTCTCCGATCCTTGCTCAAGGCTGTGAAGAATCTGGCTGTAGTGGAACGAAGCAAACGCCTCCTCGGCATCGGTGAAGCGTGCGCTGAACGCGGTCTCGCGATTGGTGCGGAGGATACCCAGGTCCCGCAGCGCGAAGTTCTTGAGGTTCACCTCGGTCTTGCCGAAGTACAGATAGAGCAGGAATTCGATGGGCGGTGTGCCGTCGAGAGCGATGAATCTTCGGGCACCGCAGTGCTGCGCGGCCGTCGAGAAGGGGATCTGCTCGAGATAATAGTCGATGAACTTGGCTTTGGCCCAAGACTTGCGGACGTCTTTGCGCCCAGCCGCCTGTGCCCCCGTGAAGAGGACATCCTTGGGAAGACACGCGACGAACCCGGCATAGTCGACTTCACCGATCACCCGGGCATGACCGACCATCATCAGATCCGACGTCGCCTGCTCGATATCGTCGATCTCGGGGTACTCGAACAGGGACCGATTGAATATCGCACCACTCCGGTTGATCATGCGGATCAACAGGCATCGGGCATCTCTCGAAAGGCCCTCGAAGCGCGCTATGAAAGCGTGATGATCTGGGCCAAGCACGAGTTCGTACGTTCGCTGCACGAACTCGAGCATTTCGGCGAAATGGTCGAGATAATAATAGACGGGCAGTTGCGGCAGTTTGGCCAAGCGGACCTTCGCGGCAGGAATCGTTTGTTCTATTTTTGTTCGAATAGCATGGGTGAAGTCAAGCGCCTCGACGGGCTGCGCCTCTCCTGGTCGCCGACCGCTCGGTGTCCGCGAAGTCAGGAAGGCGAAGCCGGGGTATCTTCCTTGACGCCGCGGGCGACGATCCGGAGCGCCCCATCCGGGAGCGGCCGCTGCAGCTTCAGCGCCTCGTCCGGAGGCGCGGTCATCCAGGTCTCGACCTCTTCCGGCGTCGTGAGGATCACCGGCATTGCCTTCGGGTGGATGGCTCCGACCTCGGCGTTCGGCTCCGTCGTCAAAAACGCGTAGAGGTCGTTGGTGGTCTCGCCTTCCTTGACCTTCCTGACCGACGTCCAGTTGGTCCAGATGCCGGCGAAGCAGACGAGCGGTCGGGTCTCGTCGATCGCGAACCAGATGTCGCCGCCCTCGGCCTTGTTGAACTCGCTGAACGAGTTGAACGGCACCACGCAGCGATTTTCGACGCCGAGCCAGCGCGTCCAGTGTTTGCTTTTCACATTACGGATGTTGGTCGTTCCAGAATCCGGCTCCATCCGGAGCAATTCCTTGAAGTCGACGGTCTTGCCCTTGGCCTGCAGCTTCTCGGCGCGCTTCTTGGTGGCGTCCATCAGCGCTTTGGACGACGACGGCATACCCCAGCGCGCGGTCGCGAGTTCGCGGCCCTCGGCGCCGGTCCGCACGATCGGCGCCGCGTAATCCGGAAACACGCCAGGCATGGGAGCGAGGTTGCCGATATACTGGTTGGCGATCCGGAACAGCGCCGTGATGGCCGCCTGGTTGGTGGTGATGGAGTAGAGATTGCACAAGGTCAGGTCTCCGGATCCGGATGGCGGGCCCGCTGCGCCAGCTGCAGAAGGGTAGCTCCTGGGCGCTTCCCGGCTTTCGCGCACTTCCGGCAGCGCAGGCGGCTCGCCAAGTCATGCACGAACGTCGTCGATGGGTGGGCGAGGGTCGCGAGGTCGACGTCGCGAGCGGCCTTGCAGCGCGAGCATTCGATCTGCAGCCAGCTATAGCCACCGTTGATGGCCTGGTCGATCGTTGGCGACGGATCGAGGGGGCCACCGTCCGACCACCAGCGTTCGTTGACCGACTCGCAAAGAAGCTTGTCGGCTTGCCGGATCAAGGCCTCACCCTTGGCCCGAGCCTCGGAGGACTGGACCGCGAGGATCGTCGTCATCGCGCGCGCGCGTCCGAGCTCCTTGGCGAGGGCCTTGCGGTCTCCTCCGGAGAGGGGCGTTGGGTGGTGCTTGAGGGCCATGGACGTCCACCGGCTACGGCGCGTCGTACGAGGGCCAGCAGCCGTCTTCCTCGTGTCGCCCGGTCCGCTGTGAACACGTGCCGTCCAGCAGGCGCTGCCCGACATCCCTCCAGATCGCATCCAGACCGTACAGGCGAGTGGCATCGATCTTCTGGATCTCAACGGTCCGGCCGCACCGGCGGCAGCCAACCCGCAGTAGATGCGCCGGAATTTGACCTAACCGCAGCTGGCATTCGGACGGCCTGGGGCTGGAGGAATTGCGATGGACGCGAGCATCGCCAAGAAGCGCCTGCCAGTATTCGGGCGGCAGATCGTCTTCCGGAGCCAATCCGCGTGCCGGTGCCGCCCTTCTGCCGCCGGCAGAGGCTATCCTGTCCATCTGCTTGCGGGTTGGCATGCGCCAGCTTGCGGGGCGGTCGGTCATGCCTCATAGAACATAACAAGAACACAAGAGTCTAGCCCCGTCGAACAGGAAAACTCGGCGGGCGGCGAGTGCAATCCCATCGGCGGGCGGTTAGCGTGTCACTCCAAGGAGCTCGGCCTTCGATGGAACAGCATCTGCCGGCGCTGCGGGCCGACCGACATACAAAGACCAGGTAAATCGTTTAGATCACAAAGATTGCCATCCGGGAAAGTGCTCGAGTTCCTCATATTATCCGAGGGAGTTCGTCACGTCAGGGGACTTTCGCAAGCGCTTTGCGGAAAAAGAAATGCCCGTCGGTTATTGGGACAAGCCTGAAGATCTAGCAGCCTCGCGGTGTTCCTGCCTCGCGGTCGCGGTACATCATGGAAACGGTGATTCCGGTGGATGAGGACTAAGAAGGTATCAGCACAATTCCTGACGGCCGTAGGATCGGTAGAGCGCAGCGAAACCTATCGCTCATACCCTCGCGGAAGTAGGATGGGCTTCGCAAGTGCTCTACCACTCTACGACTACTAAGCTCGACCGGCGATGCCCCGCAGCTCAGGCATCGCCGTCATTCTCAACCGTCTACTTCTCGTTCTTGTACGACTGATTCTTTGCGATCGTCACCCAGCGGCCGTTCTTGATCTGGCCGATGGTCGCGGCGGACACGCCGAGATGATTGTCCCTGGAGAAGGACACGGGCGCGCCGCCGAAGATGTCTTCGAAGACCTTGCCGGATTCCATCGCCCCGATGAGAGAATCCGTCGTCAGGTTCTTGCCCGCGAGGCCGGCATAGAACGCGAACGCCATGGCGCCGTCATACCCCGAGGTCGATTGCAAATTGGGATCGATGCCGAACATCTTGCGGTAGGCTTCGATGAATTCCTTCACCTTGCCCGTCGCCGTATCGGGATAGAAAATCTCGGTCTGGCCGACGCCGAAAATGCCTTCGGTGGCGTCCTTGCCGAGATCGTGCAGGTCAGGCACGTAGCTCGGCGACGACACCACGTAAAGCGGTGTCCAACCGAGCTTCTTGGCGGCAGTGACGATGCCGACGGACTCGCGGACCACGGAGCCGAGCGCAACAAGATCGCAGCCGTCCGCCTTCATGCGCGCAACCTGCGAGTTGAAGTCCGTCGCACCGCGCTTGAACGACACGCGGGTGGCCTCGGGCACCTTCAAATCCTTGAGCTGATCGGAATAGGCATCGGTGAAATTCTTCCCCATCTCGTCGTCCTGATAGACGATGCATGGCTTCTTGATGCCGTTCTTCTCCATCACGTATTTGATGCCGAGGCGCATCGTGTCGTAATAGGGGCTGAACATGTTGAACTTCAGCCTGTCCTCGGGCTTGGCCGGATCCATCTTGAAGGTGAATTCGGCGGCCGTGATTGGGAACAGATGGGTCAGGCCGGCGCCCTGCACCAGCGGCATCGGCGCCAGCGTCGTGGCCGAGCCCATCGCGGACACGATCGAGAATGCCTTGTCGAGCTCGATTAGCTTCTGCGTCTGCAGCACGGCCTTCTTCGGATCGTAGCTGTCGTCTTCTAGAATGAGCTTGATCTTTCGGCCGTTGATGCCGCCCGCGGCATTGATCTGCTCGACTGCGAGCTTCATGCCCGACGAAGCAGGAACGCCCCACGACTTGATCGGCCCGGAGAGGTCCATATGCGTGCCGATCACGATCTCCGTGTCGGTGACGCCCTGCGTCTTAAACTGTGCGAGCGCGGGCTGCGCGGCCAATCCCGTGAGCGCGACGATCGCGGCTGACAAAAGGAAACGTGACGTCATCGTATACCTCCCTGGGCTTTCGGTTAGGCGCTCTGTGAAATGGCGCTTGCTGTCATGGAATGTTCTTTAGGACGCAGCAATCGTCTACGCAGCACGAGCATGGCGCTCATCTCGGGGTCGCCAGGACCGAGCGAACGCTCGATCAAGCTGAAACCGTCGATTTTCATGGGCGCCTTCGCATTGGTCTGCGCGATCACCCGACCGATCAGTGCGCGGATGTCGTCGGAGCGGCAAAGGCTGAGGAAGTGCGTGAATGGAATGCTGTTGTCTTGTGCGAACTTGATGACCGAATCAGCGTCCATCAACACCGCAGCGATCACCCTCCCCTCGTCATCGCGATGCAGGAACGCATCGGCGACGTAGGGCGATGTCACGAGATCGGCTTCGCTTCTGAGCGATGCGGCGCCGCTGTCGAGCTGATCCGCGACACGTCCCGCGGGATGCGGCTGGCCGGCATGGACGACATCGCCGCTTTGCCACCAGCCGTCGCGGACCGCGTTCGCAGTCTCACCGGCGTAGCCGACAAACAGCGTATCGGACCTTAGCCGGATTTCGCCCGATGCCAGCGTCTCCAGCCTCGCGCCATCGAGTGTTCTGGACGTGCCGCGATGCGAAACCAACGACACGGCCCCGCCGGACTCGGCCTGGCCGTAGGCATCGGTGAGCGGCCGCCGGATCGCCGCGAACCAGGCCCCGACATCGGCGCGCGCCGGTGCGCCGGTCGTGAGGCACAGTCGTGCCCGCGACAGACCGAGACGTGTGCGGACCGGCGTCAGGACCAGAGCATCGAGAATGAGGTTCGGCCCGGCGCTTCCGGGCTTCACGGCCAGGGCGACCATGCGGCGCTGAAACTTCGTTGCCTCCGCCGCAGCGAGTTCGACAGCGGACTTCAGCTTCGCCCACAGGCGTGGCGGCGCTTGCACGACGGTCGGCTGCAATTCCCTGAGATCGGCGAGCACGGTCTCGCGGCTCTCGGGAAAATTGATGATACAGCCCGCAAGCAGCGAGGCGTAGACGCCGACCACGCGCTCCATCACATGATGCAGCGGCGTCAACGACAGGCGCTCGTCGCGCGCGCTCAGTTGCAGTTCACTGGCGGCCCGCGCCGCCTGCCGGCCAAGTGCGGCCTGCGTGAGCAGGGCTCCACGCGCCGGCGCCGTAACGCCCGATGTCATCAGGATCGCGGTGATCGCGACCGCGGCAGGCGCAGGAAGCGTCTCGGCGCTCGCGCCGCGGGCCTGTAGCTCCGCCAGCGTCATCACATGGTCCACGCGCGCGCCGTCGTCCCACTGCTCGTGCATGACGACGATCAGCCGTAATCCCGGGCAGCGATCCCGGATGCCGAGCGCCCGGTGCAGATGCGCGTCGCCGGCGACGAACAGAAAGGTGACCTCAAACAGATTGACCAGCCGCGCCAGCTCCTCACCGTTGGCGTCCGCGTCGAGACCCGCCGAAATGCCGCCGGCGCCCATGATGCCTAGATCGGCGAGCACCCAATCCGCACAGGTGTCACCGCAGATGGCCGCGACGCCGTTGTCCGGCAAACCGACCGCGCGGAGGCCGCGCGCGATCGCGGCGATACGCGTCGCGGTCTCCGTGCCGCTGAGTGGCTGCCAGAGCCCGTAACGCTTCGAACGCATGACGGTCGCCGCGCCGTGCGCCGCGAGGGCCGCGGCAAGACGTGCCGAGAGTGCCTCGTTTTCAGCGCCCGCCATGACCACCTTCACTGTGCATACCCAGATAGAATTCGCGGACCTGGTCCGACTGGAGCAGATTGGCGCAGGTGTCGTGCATCACGACGCGACCGACCTCGAGCACGTAGCCGTAGTGCGCCGTCTCCAGCGCCATCTTGGCGTTCTGCTCGACCAGCAGGATCGAGACGCCCTCTTCCGCATTGAGCCGGCGGATGATCGTGAAGATCTCCTTCACCAGCAACGGAGATAGCCCGAGCGACGGCTCATCCAGCAGCAGCACTTTCGGGCGGCTCATCAGGGCCCGGCTGATTGCCAGCATCTGCTGCTGGCCGCCGGAGAGCTGGCCCGCGATCTGATTTTGCCGTTCGCGCAGCACCGGAAAATAGT
Organism: Bradyrhizobium sp. MOS002; assembly: GCF_003020115.1. Taxonomy (GTDB): domain Bacteria; phylum Pseudomonadota; class Alphaproteobacteria; order Rhizobiales; family Xanthobacteraceae; genus Bradyrhizobium. The sequence continues at coordinate 91,189 of NZ_PYFX01000013.1, read as the reverse complement.
CGAACACCTTCTCCAGATCACTGGCGATGGTCTTGCTGTCCTTGCGGATGTAGGCGCCCATCCGCAGATTGTCGCGCACGGAAAGGAACGGAAACACCTCGCGTCCCTCGGGCACGTGGCTGATGCCGAGCCGGACCACCTTGTCCGGCTCCATCGAGCGGATCTTGCGCCCCTCGAACTCGACCGTTCCCTTCACGGGATCGAGCACGCCGGAGATGGTCTTGAGAATACTGGTCTTGCCGGCCCCGTTGGCGCCGAGCACGGTGACGATCTGCCCCTGCATCAGATCGAGGCTGATGCCGCGGATCGCGGTGATCGGCCCGTAGGTGCTCTCGACATTGGCGAGACGAAGGATCGGTTGCGTGTCCATCGTCATGTCCCGAGATAGGCCGCAATGACGTCGGGGTGACCCTGGACCTCCGCGGCCGTGCCGAGCGCCATCATCTTCCCGTAGTTCAGCGCGAGCACGCGGTTGGAGACGCGGGTGACCAGCGACATGTCGTGCTCGACCATCAGCACGGTGACGCGGAGACGGCGGTTGATCTCCAGGATCCACTCCGCCATCGCATTGGTTTCCTCGACGTTGAGGCCGGACGATGGCTCATCGAGCAGCAGCAGCGTCGGACCGACACACAGCGCGCGAGCAACCTCGATCACCTTGCGGACGCCATAGGGAAGCGCGCCGATCGTGGTGTCGCGGTATCTTTGCAGCCGCAACACGTCCATCACCTCCTCGGCCGCGCGACGGTGCGCAACTTCCTCCGTGCGAACCTTCTTCGTGCGGAGAATGTCCTGCCAAGCCCGCGTGGTCGAATGGCGGTGGCGGCCGACCAGAAGGTTTTGCAAGGTGGAGGCGCTCTCGAACAGCTCGATGTTCTGGAACGTGCGCGCGATGCCACGTCCGGCGATCTGCTGCGCCGAAAGCCGCGTGACGTCCTCGTCGCGGAAGATGATCTGGCCCGCGCTCGGCGTGTAGAGCCGGCTGATGAGGTTGAACAGCGTGGTCTTGCCCGCTCCATTCGGGCCGATGATAGTGAAGACCTCGCCCTCGTTGATCCCGAACGAGACGTTGTCCACGGCCGTGAGACCGCCGAACTTCACCGTCAGGTTCTTGACATCGAAGAAGCTCATCGGCGCTCGGATTTCAGGAACATGCGGGGTGGGCGCGCGCTGCGTTGGCGCGCCAGCGGAAACTGCTTGAAATAGGCCTTCACGCGCTGCCAGCGGCCGTCGAGGCCCATCGGCTCATAGATGATGAAGACGATGATGATGATGCCGAAGATCAGCGACTTCAGGCCGGGGGCGTTGACCACGCGCAGGACGCCGGCCTGAACGGCCTGGGTCACGGTGTCAGGCAGGAACAGTCCGTGCATCATGGCGTCGGTCCACACCGGAACCTTGTCCTTGAGGATGATCAGCAACGGATCGGCCATGATCATGAAGATCGCGCCGAACACCGCGCCCCGGAGGCTCACCAGCCCGCCGATGATGATGATCATGACGAAATCGATCGAGACGGCCAGGCTGAACATCTCCGGCGAGATGAACGACATCTTGTGCGCATAGAGAGCCCCCGCGATCCCCGTGATGCCAGCCGACAGCGCGAAGGCGGTGGTCTTGTAGCTGGCGGTGTCGATGCCCATGCTGCGCGCGGCGGTCTCGGAATCCCGGATCGCCATGAAGGAGCGTCCGGTCGAGGACCGGATGATGTTGATGGCGGCGAGGATCACCAGCACGGTGACCAGCAGACAGAGGTAGTAGAAGCCTTCCGTGCCGAGCTTCCAGCCGAACAGGGACGGTGGAGGCAACATCAGGCCTTCGTTGCCATGGGTGACGCTTTCCCATCGCGCAATGATCTCCTCGACGATGAAGGCAAAGGCCAGCGTGGCAATGGCGAGATAGATTCCGTGCAAGCGAAGCGCGGGCAGCCCGACCAGATAGCCCGCGATCCCCGTGAAAACACCGGCGAGCGGGAGATAGAGCACCAGCGGAACGCCGTGCTTCTGCGCAACTGCGGTGAAATAGGCGCCGATCGCGAGAAAGGCGGCGTGACCGATCGAGACCTGCCCGGCCTGCCCTGACAGAATATTCAGCGCCACGCCGACGATGGCGTAGATCATGATGAACACGAGCTGGCTGAGATAATAGGGTTCGATCACGTAGGGCGCGGCAATCAGCCCTGCGAGCAGAACAGCGTACCAGAACACTGCGGCCTTCGAAAGGAACAGCGGATCGCTGTCGCCGTAACCGGTGCGGACATGGTGCGCCATGCCTTACACCTTCTTGGCGGCGTTGAGGCCGAACAGGCCCTGCGGCTTCCACAGCAGCACCGCGAGCAGGACGACATAGGCCGCAACGTCTTTGAATCCCTCCGGCAGATAGAAGCCGGACAGCGATTCGACGATGCCGATGGTGATGCCGCCGGCGACCGCCCCGGGAATCGAGCCGAAGCCTCCGAGCACGGCCGCGGGGAATGCCTTGATGCCAAGAAAACCGAGATTCGCGTGGATCAGCGTGATAGGCGCCAGCAGGATCCCGGCGGCGCACGCGACCATGGCGGAGAGGCTCCAGATCAGCGAGAACATCCGCTTGACCGGAATGCCCATGTAATAGGCCGCGAGCATGTTCTGCGACGTCGCCTGCATCGCGATGCCGATCCGCGTATAGCGGAAGAAGGCGTAGAGCGCGGCGCAGAGCAGCACCGTCGCAATGATGATGGAGAGCGCGTCCCAGGCGATGACGAGCTTGCCGATCGTGAACACGCCGTCGGTGAAAGGCGTCTCGATCCGCAGATCGTCCGTGCCCCAGATGATGCCGACGAGCGCCCGGATCACGAGCCCAAGTCCAATCGTCGCCATCACGATCGAGAATTGCGGATAGCCGAGGATGGGACGAAGCACGAGCCGTTCCATAATCGCGCCCAGGATCGCCATGGCGATCACGCACAGCAGAAACGACAACCAGTAATTCAGCCCGAGCGTCGTGACGAAAGTGACCGACATGAAGGCGCCGAGCATCATGATCTCGCCCTGCGCAAAATTCACCACTTCGGTCGCCTTGTAGATCAGGACGAATCCAAGGGCGATCAGCCCATAGACGCACCCCAACGCGACGCCGCTAATCAATTGCTGCGTGAAATCTAGCATTTCCGTCCCATGGCGCGTTGCGCCTGATTTTTTTCGATATGAGGACGGTCGATGTTATTAGTCAAGCAGCTAAGTAATTCGACGGCGCGACCACCGAATGAGACGAGATGGCGCGCTCAATCGGCTCGTGCAGCGCCTTGCCACAAGACTCGTCCCATACGGCTAAAGCGCGCGCAGCGGAAATGTGTCTAGGCGCTATGATGAGCGCGTAGCCTATAGGATGGGCAGAGCGGCTTGTTCGCCGTAGCTCGAAGAGCAAAGGCGGAAGCGAAACCCACTACCCTTCGTCTACGAGGCGCAATGATGGATTTCGCAAGCGCTCTACCCATCCTTCGGACCGCATCTGGCAACCCCTCGCCCTACTCCTTCTTCGTCCGGTAATCCCCGAACGTCGTATCGCGTTGGTCAAGGAGATCTTTTACGCTACTGCCGTCGCGACGAAAACTGCCCATGTAGGCCTTGCTCGCCTCAGTGGTGAAGGCCAGCGCCTGGATCTCGGTGCCGGCGCGAATGGCAGCGCGGGCGCCCATGATTTCCATGGCGCGATGGACGCTGCGCTTGTTGAGCTGCTGCAGCTCGACCGGGACCTTGGCGACGCGCTCGGCGAAATCGAGCGTCTTCTCGTCGAGCTCGGCAAGCGGGAAGGATCGCGTCGCGTAACCCCAATCGGCAGCTTCGCGGCCGGACATCGCATCGCCCGTCAGCATCAGTTCCATGGCGCGGCGCATGCCGACCAGCCAGGGATGATATTGCATGTCGGGCGGGCTCATCAGACGTACAGGCGGATAGCCTATCTGCGCATCGTCGGCGACGTAGACGACGTCGCAAGCGGTGGCGAGCTCGGTGCCACCCGCAAGGCAGTAGCCGTGCACCTGTGCGATCACGGGCTTGGCAAGATCCCAGATCCTAAACCAGCCTTCAACCACGTGGCGCGACCACTGGCCCGGACCTGAGGCCGAGTGATAGGGCTGGTCGACGCGATTGTCAGCGGAGAGATCGTAGCCCGCGGAGAAGCAGGGCCCTGCGCCGCGCAGGATCGTTATCGAGACATCGCCGTCGCGATCGGCCTGTTCGAGCACCTCGAAGATTTCGCTGCGCAGGCGATTGTTCAGCGCGTTGCGCTTCTGCGGCCTGTTCAACGTGATGCGCCGGACGCGCGGACGCGGCTCGTCGACGATGATGTGCTGGTAGCTCATGAGGTCCTCCCGATCGCCAGGCTTTTGCCTTTGCGAGAGGTCTTGCCCGAGATCGAAAGCGATGTCATCGGCCGCAAACGCAGATCACCCCGCCCGCCGCAGCAAGAGCAGAGGCCGATATGAAGTTCGTCCCAAGGTGAGAGGCCGCACATCTGAGCAACGCGCTCGGAATCAGCCCCGAGCCAAAAGCGGCCACCTATTCATGCAAAAACGCTTGCCAGTCTGGGGGCACCGCTCCGGCCGGCCCGGGGACAGGCTGATCAAGCGGATGCGAGTGCGAGCGTTTAAGCTTGGGGCCGGGGAAACTCTCTCCGGTGCGATAATCGTAAAACCATCGTTCGCTCGGCTCGAAGCTCGTGATGATCGGGTGACCTGTCGCCGCGTTGTGCTTCGATGCGTGTTGGTTCGGCGACGTATCACAGCAGCCGATGTTACCGTATTCGACGCATCTGCGAAGATGAAACCACCACCCGCCCGCGGCCGAGCATTCCACACACCCCGTTCCGGTCCGCTTGGCTGTGAGGTTGATGCCATCCTTCTCAGGCTTCATCGGTTTAACTCACTGGAACTGATGGCGACCACGGCGGATGCATTCGCACCGAGACCCTACCTAGCATCCTGCCAGTGTTTTGCCAGAGGGGTCAACGTGAGCGCAGCTGCTTGCGCCGTCATGAGGTGATTCGGAATAGTCACCGTTCGAGGAAGAAGGACATCCGCTCTCCTGCTAAAGCCGAAATGAAACGCTCGTCGCCTTGGTAGTTCGACGATCAATTCGCATGGCTTCGAGGAGGACATCGTCGATCCCTACTTCGAACATTTCGCCGGAGAACTTGTGCCCATCGCGCGAGCCCAACGGAAAATCCAAAAGACGAGCTGATCCAGACCATCCTTGCCGTGTCGCGCCATTAGAGCCCTGCGTCGCCAGACATCCGTGTCGTCGTGGATGGTCTTCGACGTGGCGTCGAGATAGACGGCCACTCGGCAGGTCGCCCACGGGTCTTGCATGCGTTTAAGCGGCAAGCTCGGAGGCAGCCGTGGTCGCATTTGTTACAAGCCGCCGACCTACTCGCGTCAGACCGTTCAAAGCTCGTCAAAGTGAACCTCGAGACGCCATTGGTCGAGGCCCCGAACGCCAACGTCAGTTTCCTGAAGCCGCGCGCGATCGCCTCCGCCTCTTCCTCGGTGGTGATCTTAAAAAGCCCCTTCCGATCCAATCGCTGGAATGCCGGTGCGGGCCGATCGTGGCAGCTTTGATATCGAGTCGCGTCCGAGCTTCCTCCAGACGCGTTGCTTTCGGCAGGCGGCCATGGCAAATTCAGCCTACCCTAAGGGGCTACACCTTGGGGCTACACCAGATATCTCTGGCGTGCAGTAAGACCTGGTTTTACGGGGCTTTCTCGAAGCCGTTTTATTATGGCGGAGAGGGAGGGATTCGAACCCCCGATAGGCTTGCACCTATGCCGCATTTCGAGTGCGGTGCATTCGACCACTCTGCCACCTCTCCTGAAGGCGCCAAGTAAGGAGCTGGGCCCCTGTGGTTCGGGCGTTAATAGGCGAGGATGGCGGGCCAGACAAGGCGCGAAAGGGGAAAATCCGCTGCCCGTTTCACCGCTTCCGCTCTGTTTCTCGCCGCGTAATCAACAACCGGCACCTTTTCCTGGGCTACCCCCCTCCCTGGCCCTCCCTCACATCCGCCTTCGCCCGAAGGCGGGCTTCGGCGAGACAAGCGCGGGGGAGGGAACGCACCTTTATCGAGGCGCGAGCCCGTCTCGTCATTATGCGCTGAAAAAAGGGTGGGACCGCCAGACGCGGTAAACACTGGCGGTCCCGTGCCGCTCATTGAAATACTGGCTGGGAAGGGCGGCTTCGCCGGCCAGGTGAGGCGACGGTTCCGACCGTAGCGTGCGGCACGTGCACCGCAACGCAATCCGGTCCTTAACCTAACCAGTCAAGGTTACTCCTTGTCGGACTTGGCTTTTTTCTTCCCATTTTCCGTAGAGTCCCGGTCTTTGCCGTTATCCTTGTCTTTGCCGTTGTCCTTGCGGCGGTTGGTGAAGCGGGCATTGCCGAGCCCGGTGCCGATGGTGAGCACGCCCCAGCGATCGACGTCCTGCATGAACGGCACCTCGGAGAGGCCCTGAACCACGCCGTCATTGTGCATCAGGATCGCGGTGTCGTGCTCGCCGATCTGCGGAATGCCCTCAAGCAGGCTCGCCGGCAGGTTGAACTTGCTGCTCTCCCAATTGCCCGGCAGGTTCTGCGCGCCTTTCTCGATGGAGCCGTCCGCGTTGATCACGCCGGGACAGGCGATGCCGATGAATGGCGCCAGCTTGTAGCCTTCTTTCTCGGCCTCGGTGATCAGCCCCTTCAGCATCTTCGTGAGCCGCTTCACCGCGCCTTCGCGCGTCGGCTCGTCGTCGGCATGACGCCACAGCTCGGACTTCACGACCTTGGCTTTCGACAGGTCTTTCGCCTTTTTCCAGCTGGTCTCCACCAGGCCGCAGCGGATGTTGGTGCCGCCGATGTCGACCGCGAGGATGCTGTCATGGGCTTCGAAGATCCATGACGGCGCCAGATGCAGCGCGCCGATCAGGCCGGCTTCGTCGGGATGATGGCGGATCGGCACCATGTCGATCTTGAAATCCTCGGCGATGAGGATGATCTCGGTGCGCGCGATCGCGAGCTCGCCGAGCCGGGAATCGCGAAAACCGCCGCCGACCACGATGCGCTCGGTCTTGGCCCAGGCCTTGGACTTGAGGAAGCGGCGGGTGACGTAAGCGAGCTCCTGGGCGAAGTCCTCGATGGCGCTATGCACCACCGCCCAGGCCTCGGTGTCGTCGCCGACCAGGATGGCGTCCAGGGTCTTCTTGCTGATCTCGTCCGACGGCTCCTTGCCGAACGGGTCCTCGCCGGACTTGCGCAGCGGCTTGCGCCAGCGCTCGAGGATCTCCCGGAACGCGCCCTTGCTGGCGCGGTCGCCGATGAAGCCGTCCTCGTCCTTCATCTCGATGTTGAAGCTGTCGATATCCACCGACGGCAGCCGCCCCGCGCCGTGATGGGCAATGCCCGTCGTCGTCTTGACCAGCTCGTCTGTCGCCATGGTAACCCCTTGCCCGTGTCCTGATTTCGCCGGGACAACGGCAGCGGAACCCGTTGGTTGCAGCGCGGGCAGAGATTCGTCTGCGGGCCGGATCGGGCCCAAATGCTTCAAATCCGGGCCGTTTTCGCCGGCTTTTCCTTGACTCCCGGCGGTCAGCGGCTATAAATCCCGCAACCGGCGCGGGGCGTTTCTCGCGCCGCTTGTTTTTGCGTGGGTTTTCAAAGGGATAACTCCCGCCCGCACAAAACTCGCATAAACCCATAACGACTGACAAAAAGCCGGCCCCGACAATATGTCGCGAGGCCGGGAATGAACACGAAGGAAAACAACGATGTTCGCAGTCATCAAAACCGGCGGCCGGCAGTACCGCGTCGTTCCGGATGATGTCCTGGAAGTAGGCAAGATCGAAGGCGACGTCGGCTCGATCGTGCAGCTCAATGAAGTTCTCCTGGTCGGCGGCGACACGCCGATCCTGGGTCTGCCCACGGTCGCCGGCGCCTCCGTCGCGGTCGAGGTGCTCGACCACAAGCGCGGTCCCAAGGTCATCGCTTTCAAGAAGCGCCGCCGCAAGAACTCACGCCGCAAGCGCGGCTATCGCGACGAGATCACGGTGCTGCGCATCTCGGAGATCCTGACGGACGGCGCCAAGCCCACCAAGGGGCCGCGTCCGAAGCGGGAAAAGGTCGTCAAGCCAGAGACCACGACCGAAGAGGCCGCCGCATAATTTGATCACGCGCCATCACGAAGTGATGCGTGAGAAATTGTGAAATGATTCCGTCAAGGAATTGATCTAGACATACGTAGAATTTCGGAGACGAGCCATGGCTCACAAAAAAGCAGGCGGTTCATCGCGCAACGGTCGCGATTCCAAGGGCAAGCGCCTCGGGATCAAGGCGTTCGGCGGGGAAGTCGTGATTCCCGGCAACATCATTGCGCGTCAGCGCGGCACCACTTGGCATCCCGGCCTTAATGTCGGCATGGGCACGGACCACACCTTGTTCGCCAAGGTCGAGGGCCGCGTAACGTTCCAGGCCAAAGCCAACGGCCGCACCTTCATCTCGGTGCTCCCGCTCGCAGAGGCGGCTGAATAGACGGTGGATCAAATTTGGAGTCCGCCGGGTCCCAGACCGAACCGGCGGAGTCCTTGAGATCACAGAGATCGAAGGCTCCAGGGGAGGCGGGAAACCGGCCTCCCCTTTCGTTTGCGTGCTCACTTTTCACTTAGTGACTTCGACGGAGCCGGACATGTTGCAGGATTTTTCGAGCGTGACCTTGCGGGAGGCGAGACCCAGCGTCGTCGCCACCGAGCGGCTGACATTGCGGCGGCCGACCCTCGCCGACGTCAGGACCATCGCCCTCCTCGCCAACGACCGTCGCGTCGCCGACAATACAAGGCGCCTCCCGCATCCCTATTCGCAGGACGACGCCGTCGCCTTCGTCCGCGCCACCGCCACGCCCGGCAGCGAGACCGCGTTCCTGATCGAGCATGACAGCGGGCCCGTCGGCATGGTCGGCATCGACTGCTCGACGCCCGACAATGCCGAGCTCGGCTATTGGCTCGGCGTCGAGCATTGGGGCCGGGGCTTTGCCACCGAGGCCGCGCGCGGCGCGATCGACTTTTTCTTCGAGGAGTTCGAGGAGGATCATCTCTATGCAGGCGCGCGCGTCACCAACCCGGCCTCGCGCAACGTGCTGGAGAAGTGCGGCTTCCAGTGGAGCGGCGTCCAGCTGCACCGTTTCCTGGCGCTGGGCTCGTCCACGCCCGTCGACTGCTTCCGCCTGTCACGCAGCGTGTGGGCGTCGCTGAAGAGCTGGAGCAGTGCGAGGAGGGTGAGGTAGGCGGAGGCGGCGCCACGCACCGCCGTCGTCCCGGCCTGGTGCGCAATTGCGCACGGGGGGCCGGGACCCATAACCCCAGGGAGGAGTGTGGGGCGAAGTGCCCACTCCGAGTCGTCGCCCAACTAATCTCTGTGGGTATGGGTCCCGGCCCCCGTGCGCAATTGCGCACTAGGCCGGGACGACGTTTGTGGCTGCGATCACGCTGGCGGATTCACATCCACGTCCGCGCGGCCGAGATCGCGCTCGCGCAAGTAGATATAGAACCCGGCGCCGATGATGATGGCGGCGCCGACGATGGTGGCGATTTCGGGCACGTCGCCGAACACGACGAAGCCGAAGATCACCGCCCAGACGATCATCGAATATTGATAGGGCACGACGACGCTGGCCGGCGCGAGCTTGAGCGAGCGATTGACGCAGAACAGCGCCGTGACCGAGACGCATCCCGCCAGCGCGAAGATCACGAGGCTGCCGGATGTCGGCGGCACCCAGTGGAACGCCGACAGCACCGCCCCCAGCAGGAACGTGCCGACGAATTGCGACGACGCCATCACGATATCGGGCGTCTTGCGCAGGCTGCGCGTGATCAGCATCAGCGTTGCGAAGGAAAGACTGCCGCCGAGCGCGATCAGCGCCGGCAGGCTCACCGTCTGTGCCGACGGCCGCAGCGCGATCAGCACGCCGCAGAAGCCGATCAGGATCGCCGTCCAGCGCCGCCAGCCGACCTTCTCGCCCAGGAAAATCGCCGACATCGCCGTGACGAAGATCGGGCCTGCGAGGTAATAGGTGATGACGTCGGCGAGCGGCAGATAGACCGTCGCAAGGAAGAAAGCCGCCACTTCCAGCGTCGACAGCACCACACGGAAGAGCTGGAGGCCCGGCCGCTCCAGATGCAGGAACTGGTGACGCTGCCGCCACACCAGCGGCGACAGCAGCAGCAGCGCCGCGCAGGCGCGGAGGAACAGCAGCTGCCCCACCGAGTAAGTCCCGACCAGGAACTTGCCCATGGCATCGCCGAACGAGAACATGAAGATCGACAGTACCATGAGCGCAATGCCGGCGAGCCGCGCCGAGCGTTCGTCATAGGCCGAGAGATTCTTGAACAGGGGCATCGCTGTCGTTCGTGGAAACTCGTCATTGCGAGGAGCTCCTGCGACGAAGCAATCCAGACTGTTTCCACGGAGACAGTCTGGATTGCTTCGCTTCGCTCGCAATGACGAGCGGAGGGAGCGTCGGAACGGCGACCAGAGTCGCTTGCGGTCGTTTTAATGACGTGAGCGCCCGCGACAAGCCCGCGTTGGACGAATTGAACGGATTGTCGCAGTCTCCGCGTCGCGGTAGCGATGGACGTCTCACCGACAAAAGAGCCAGGAAAGAGCCAAGCCATGACCGACTTCGACCCGGCCCGGCATCGCATGATCCCCGCGCAACGCTGGTTTGAGGATTTCGTGGTCGGCGAGCGTTTCGTGCTGCCGAGCCGCACGCAGACGACGGCGGTGTTCGCGGCGTTCCAGACCGCGAGCGGCGATACGCATCCGGTGCATTACGATGTGGAGTATTGCCGCAGCCGCGGCATGCCGCATCTGCTCGCCCACGGTTTCCAGACGCTGATCCACACCGCGCCCGGCGCGGGCCTGTTTCCGTTCATGGTCGAGGAGTCCCTGGTCGGCTTCCTCGAGCAATCCAGCCGGTTCCTCAAACCTGTCTTCGCCGACGACACAATCTATCCCGCGCTCGAGGTCATCGAGCTGGCGCCGGGACGCTCGACCGGCGCGGTGACGCTCAAAAGCACCGTGTTCAACCAGCGCAAGGAGCTGGTGCTGGAGGGCACGCAGAAATTCCTGATCCGGCGGCGGCCATCCTAACCGCGTGAAGACCAGTCCACTGCCGGTCTTCGCCAAACTCCTCCTTGTGGTTATGGGTCCCGGATCTGCGCTTCGCTTGTCCGGGACGACACGTAGGGGCCGCGGCCAGCGGGTTAAGCACGCCCCAAAATCGCGGAAATTCGGCCGATTTGCGGGTCTATCCGGGTTGCCGCGCGGGACCGGCTGGCCTACCTATGGCCCATGAAATTCCTTGACGAAGCAAAGGTCTATATCCGCTCCGGCGACGGCGGAAACGGCTGCGTGGCGTTCCGCCGCGAAAAATTCATCGAATTCGGCGGTCCCTCCGGCGGCAATGGCGGCCGCGGCGGCAATGTCATCATCGAGGTCGCCGACGGGCTGAACACGCTGATCGACTATCGCTACCAGCAGCACTTCAAGGCCCAGAAGGGCGAGAACGGCTCGGGCTCGGACCGCCATGGCGCCAATGGCAAGTCGATCGTGCTGAAGGTGCCCATGGGCACGCAGATCTTCGACGAAGATCGCGAGACCATGATCCACGATTTCACCACTGTCGGCGAAAAATTCGTGCTGGCCGAAGGCGGCAATGGCGGCTTCGGCAACGCGCATTTCAAGACCTCAACCAACCGCGCGCCGCGCAACGCCAATCCCGGCCAGCCCGGCGAGGAGCGCTGGATCTGGCTGCGGCTGAAGCTGATCGCGGATGCCGGCCTGGTCGGCCTGCCCAATGCCGGCAAATCGACCTTCCTCGCCAAGGTCAGCGCGGCCAAGCCGAAGATCGCCGACTATCCCTTCACCACGCTGCATCCGCAGCTCGGCGTCGTGAATGCCGACGGGCGCGAATTCGTGCTGGCTGACATCCCCGGCCTGATCGAAGGCGCGCATGAAGGCGTCGGTCTCGGCGACCGCTTCCTCGCCCATGTCGAGCGCTGCCGCGTGCTGCTGCATCTCATCGATGCGACCTGCGAGCACGCCGGCAAGGCCTACAAGACGGTGCGAACGGAGCTGGACGCCTATGCCGGACAGCTCACCGACAAGATCGAGATCGTCGCGCTGAACAAGATCGACGCGGTCGAGCCGGACGAGCTGAAGAAGCAGAAGGAGCGGCTGAAGCGCGCCGCCAAGAAGACGCCCCTGCTGCTCTCCGCCGTCACCGGCGACGGCGTGCAGGAAGCGCTGCGTGCCCTGGCGGATGTGATCGGCGAGAGCCCGGTCTCCGCCAAGGCGAAGAGCGCGGCCGCAGCGGAGCCGTGGTCGGTTTGACCTCTCTCCCCGCGGTCGTCCCGGCGAAGGCCGGGACCCATACCGCGTGATCTGTCGGTTGGGGATGGTCTTAGTACCAAACTACTAGTCTTCGCCAAACTACTCCCTATGGCTATGGGTCCCGGCCTACGCCGGGACGACGCTGGAATGTGCAGCCACGGCCTCGCGCGTCGCTCGCAATGTTGCCTTCGCGCCCTCGATAGCGCAGCATCGACCCATCAAGAAACGGCAGGGATGATTCATGGCGCGCGCGAAGAACGTTCTCTGGATCATGTGCGACCAGCTTCGCTATGACTATCTCGGCTGCACCGGCCATCCCACGCTGAAGACACCGAACATCGATGCCATGGCGAAGCGCGGCGTGCTGTTCAGCAAGGCCTATGTGCAGTCGCCGATCTGCGGCCCCTCGCGGATGTCGTTCTATACCGGACGCTACATGCGCTCGCACGGCTCGCACTGGAACGGCTGGCCCCTGCGTGTCGGAGAGCCCACCCTCGGCGATCACCTCAAGAAGCTCGGCGTGCGCAACGTGCTGGTCGGCAAGACCCACATGGCGCCCGATCTCGAAGGCATGAAGGCGCTCGGCATCCCGCCGGAATCGGTGATCGGCGTGCACGTCGCCGAATGCGGGTTCGAGCCCTATGAGCGTGACGACGGCCTGCATCCCACGGGGCGGCCGCGTCCGAAATACGACGAATATCTGCGCCAGCAGGGTTTTGATGCGCCCAATCCCTGGGAGCATTGGGCGAATTCAGGTGCGGCCGAGGACGGCTCGCTCCAGAACGGCTGGCTACTCGTGCATGCCGACAAGGCCGCGCGCGTGCCGGACGAGCATTCCGAGACGCCCTACATGACGCGCCGCGCGATGGACTTCATCGGCGAGGCCGAGACCGACGGCAGGCCGTGGTGCCTGCATCTGTCCTACATCAAGCCGCACTGGCCCTACATCGCGCCCGAACCCTATGCCAGCATGTACTCGACGGATGACATCATTCCGGTGATCCGCTCCGAGCGCGAGCGGCAAAATCCGCATCCCGTGTTCGGCGCCTATATGGATATGCGCTACTCCCGCAACATGGCGCGCGACGATGCCCGCGAAAAGGTGATCCCGACCTATATGGGCCTGATCACCCAGATCGACGACCAGATGGGCGTGCTGATGAAATTCCTGGAGGCGCGCGGCCTGCTGGACACAACCATGATCGTGTTCACCTCCGATCACGGCGATTATCTCGGCGATCACTGGATGGGCGAGAAGGATCTGTTCCACGAGCAGTCGGCGAAGATCCCGCTGATCATCATCGATCCGTCCAAGGAAGCCGACGCCACGCGCGGCACGCGAAACGATGCGCTGGTCGAAGCCATCGATCTCGCGCCGACCTTCGTCGATTATTTCGGCGGCAAGGTGCCGGGCCACATCCTCGAAGGGCGTTCGCTGCTGCCGCTGCTGCGCGGCGAGAGCCCGCCGGATTGGCGCAAGGTGGCGTTCTCCGAATATGACTATGTCATGCAGGACGTGCGGCTGAAGCTGAACCAGCCGATCGAGCGCTGCCGCCTGTTCATGGTGTTCGACGGCCGCTGGAAATACATCCACGCCTCGGGCTTCAGGCCAATGCTGTACGACCTCGAAACCGATCCGGAAGAGTTTCTGGATCGCGGCGACGATCCCGATTGCGCCGGAATCATCGCGCGACTGCAGGCGGAATTATTCGATTGGGCGCTGCATCCCAACGACCACATCACGACGCCGCGCGAGAAGATCGCGGCCTATGCCGACAACCAGCTCCAGGTGAAGGGCGGGATTTTGATCGGCATCTGGGATGAGAAAGAGCTGGCGTCGATCAAGGACGGTATCGCCCAGCGCGCGAACCTGTAATCCTCATGGTGAGGAGGCGCGACAGCGCCGTCGAGCGGACGATGCTTCGCATCGCCGCGAGAACCATGCAGGCCGGGCTGCAACAGCGGGGCCTGCATCCTTCGAGACGCCGCTTCGCGGCTCCTCAGGATGAGGAGATAGAGCGGCGCGCCAGGTTCAATTCTCGATCTTGTATCCCGTCGCCTTCACGATCGGCTGCCAGAACGCGGTGTTGGCGGCGAGCTCCTTGGTCAGACCTTCCGCGCTGCTGCCGACCGGGATCAGCCCGATTGCGGTGAGCTTCTCCTTCACCTCGGGCTTGGCGAGCGCGGCGTTTGCGGCCGCGCCGAGCTTGCTCGCGAATTCCGGCGAGCTGCCGGCGGGAAGCCACATGCCGTACCAGGCGTCCGCGACGAGATCGATGCCGCTCTCCTTCAAGGTCGGTACCTCCAAGGCAAAGGGCGAACGTTCCGCGCTCGCGACCGCGATGATCTTCGCGCCCTTGGCGCGATGCTGCGGCAGCGCATCGGCCAGAGTCGTGATTCCGAAAGAGATGTGACCGCCGATGATGTCGTTGATGATGGGCGCGCTGCCGCGATAGGGCACGCGTGTCATGGCAATGCCGAGATCCTTCTCGAGCTTGGAGCCCATGAAATGCGGGATGGTGCCGTTGCTCGGCACGCCGAACGACGCCTTGTCCGGATGCGCCTTCAGCCAGGCGACAAATCCCTTGAAATCCGCGGCATCGATCGTCGGACTGATCACGACGGCGAACTCGAACCGCGCCAGCAGCGATACCGGGACGAAATCCTTTGCGGTATCGAAGCTCGGGGTCGTTTCCACCATCGGCAGCAAGTACATCGTGGGCCCCGTCGTCACCAGCACCATGCTGCCGTCGGGGCTGGCCCCCTTCACCGCCTTGATGCCGATGAGGCCGTCCCCGCCGGTGCGGTTCTCGACCACGATGGTCCGCTGCAGCGCCGGCGCCATCTCCTGCGCGATCAGCCGGCACAGCGTGTCGCCGCCCGCTCCGGCCGCGAACGGGAAGATCATTTTTGTCAGCCCGGCCTGAGCTTGCGCTTCGCCCGCCTGCGCCAACAACGGCAGCCCGAGGCATCCGGCGATGAAGTTGCGGCGATCCATTGGTTTCCTCTTTGAGCCCATTATGGTTGGCGACAATTAGAGCCAGACCGGCGCTCCGGACAAGCGCCGTTTACCATTCCGGCCGCCTTGCGCCGGCCATCGTCCTGCTGCAAAAGCAGGCCTTACCGGCGCCGCTCTCCAGCACATACAAACATGGCCAGTCCCGAACTCAGTCAATTCCGCCGCATCGTCGTCAAGGTCGGCTCCGCGCTGCTGGTCGACTCCGACAAGGGCGAGGTGCGGGCGTCCTGGCTTGCCGCGCTCGCCGACGACATGGCCAAGCTGCATCGCGAGGGGCGTGACGTGCTCGTCGTCTCCTCCGGCTCGATCGCACTCGGCCGCAGCCGCCTGAAATTGCCGCGCGGCCCGCTGAAGCTGGAGGAGAGCCAAGCGGCGGCTGCCGTCGGTCAGATCGCGCTCGCCCGCATCTGGTCGGAGGTGCTTGGCGCCCACGGCATCGGCGCCGGCCAGATCCTGGTGACGCTGCAGGACACCGAGGAGCGCCGCCGCTATCTCAACGCGCGCTCCACCATCGGCAAGCTGCTGGAGTGGCGCGCGATCCCCGTGATCAACGAGAACGACACGGTCGCCACCAACGAGATCCGCTACGGCGACAATGACCGCTTGGCCGCGCGCGTCGCCACCATGGCGAGCGCGGACCTGCTGGTGCTGCTGTCCGACATCGACGGGCTTTACGACGCCCCGCCGAAGAACAACCCGAACGCCAAGCTCATTCCCGTCGTCGACAGCATCTCCTCGGAGATCGAGGCTGTGGCAGGGGAGGCCGAATCCGAGCTCTCGCGCGGCGGCATGCGCACCAAGGTCGAAGCCGCAAAAATCGCGACCACCGGCGGCACGCATATGCTGATCGCCTCGGGCAAGATCGAGCATCCGTTGCAGGCGATCGCCGATGGCGGCCGCTGCACCTGGTTCCTGACGCCGGCCAATCCCATCACGTCGCGAAAGCGCTGGATCGCGGGCTCGCTGGAGCCGAAGGGCACGCTGACGATCGACGCCGGCGCGGTCGCGGCGCTGCGCGCGGGCGCCAGCCTGCTGCCGGCCGGCGTGGTCAAGGTCGAGGGCCAGTTCGCCCGCGGCGATGCCGTGATCGTGCGCGGCCCCGACACCAGCGAGGTCGGCCGCGGCCTGATCGCCTACGACGCCGACGATGCCGAGCGGATCAAGGGCCGCTCCTCCCCGGATGTGATGGCCATCCTCGGCATCAGCGGGAGGTCCGAGATGATCCACCGGGACGACCTGGTGATGGGCGGGTAAGGGCCGCGGCGGTCCTTTCCCGAGAGACTTGGTAAGCCAAAGACCTGGTCCCCTTGCGGCCGGGGAGACCTGCCATACCCTGCCGACCCTTCGCAAAAGCGGGATTTCCGTGCTAGGACACCGCCTTAGCAGAAGGTTGAAACTCCCATGGCCGCCCCCCTCAAAGCCGTCGACGGCAACGCCGATCTTCAGGCGCTGATGACCGATCTCGGTACCCGTGCCCGCGCTGCCGCGCGCGTGCTGGCGCTGGCGCCGCCGGAGCAGAAGAACCGGGCGCTCGAGGCCATGGAGCGGGCGATCCGTAACAAAGCAGCCGCGATCCTTGCCGCCAATGCCGAGGACGTCACCGAGGCCCGCGCCTCCGGCAACGCCACCTCCTCCTTCATCGACCGCCTGACGCTGACGCCGGCGCGGGTCGAGGGCATGGCCGAGGGCATCGGCATCGTGCGGGGCATTGCCGATCCGGTCGGCATCGTCACCGAGAGCTGGCAGCGGCCGAACGGCATGACCATCGAGCGCGTGCGCGTGCCGCTCGGCGTCGTCGGCGTGATTTTCGAGAGCCGGCCGAACGTTGCGGCGGACGCCGGCGTGCTGTGCCTGAAGTCCGGCAATGCCGTGATCCTGCGCGGCGGCTCCGACAGCTTCCGCTCCTGCCGCGCCATCCATGACTGCCTGGTGCAGGGCCTGCGCGAAGCGGGCCTCCCCGAGGCTGCAATCACGCTGGTGCCGACGCGCGACCGCGCGGCGGTCGGCATGATGCTGTCGGGATTGAACGGCGCCGTCGACGTAATCGTGCCGCGCGGAGGCAAGAGCCTCGTCGCGCGCGTCGAGCAGGAAGCGCGCGTGCCGGTGTTCGCGCATCTCGAAGGCGTCAACCACGTCTATATCGACGGCAGCGCCGACCTCGCCATGGCGAAGTCGATCGTGCTCAACGCCAAGATGCGCCGCACCGGCGTCTGCGGCGCCGCCGAGACGCTGCTGGTCGATCGCGCCGCTGCCGGTAAAAACCTCAAGCCGCTGGTCGAGATGCTGATCGAGGCCGGCTGCGAAGTGCGCGGCGACGACGCCGTGCAAAAGACCGATGCGCGCGTCAAACCCGCGAGCGCGGACGATTGGGACACTGAATATCTCGACGCGATCATCGCGGCGAAGGTGGTGGACGGCGTCGAGGGCGCGATCGCGCATATCCAGAATCACGGCTCGCACCATACCGATGCGATCGTGAGCGCCGATGAGACCGCTGCGAAGAAATTCCTGAGCGAGGTCGATTCCGCGATCGTGCTGCACAACGCCTCGACGCAGTTCGCCGACGGCGGCGAGTTCGGCTTCGGCGCCGAGATCGGCATCGCCACCGGCAGATTCCACGCCCGCGGCCCGGTTGGCGCCGAGCAGCTGACGAGCTTCAAATATCGCGTTCACGGTACCGGGCAGACGCGGCCGTAGACGACGCAAGGCGCGGGGCATTGAGCAACAATTTCGTCGCGCCACGTTTCTTCGCGCAGGCCATACCGACCCATACCTCGGGTATGCGCATCGGCCTGCTCGGCGGCTCGTTCAATCCGCCGCACCAGGCCCATCGCGCCATCAGCCAGTTCGCGCTGAAACGCCTCCAGCTCGATCGCGTGTGGTGGCTGGTGACGCCAGGCAATCCGCTGAAGGAGAACGGCACGCTGCATGAACTCGGCGAGCGCATGCAGGCGGCGCGCGACATTGCCGACGATCCCAGGATCGAGGTGAGCTGTCTCGAATCCGTCATTCGCACGCGCTACACTATCGACACGATCAACACCTTGCGCCGCCGCCTCTCGGGCTTGCGCTTTGTCTGGATCATGGGCGCCGACAACCTCGCTCAATTCCATCGTTGGCAGCACTGGCGGCGCATCGCCGGTCAGGTGCCGATCGCGGTCATCGACCGCCCGCCACAGAGTTTTCGCGCCCTCGCCTCGCCCGCCGCCCAGGCGCTCAGACGCTATCGGATACCGGAGAATGAGGCGCCATTGCTTGCCGATAGGGCCGCCCCGGCCTGGGTGTTCCTGACCGGCATGAAGCTGAATCTCTCCTCCACCGGCTTACGGAACCCCGACGGAAGCTGGAAAGGTACGAAGTGAGTCAGATTGTGCGGACGCCGTGCGGACTTCGGGCTCACTGGCATATTGAAACCCTTAACCCCACATGATGTAGTGTAACCAGTGAACGCCGGATTCGGCGTTCGCGATACAGTGAAAGGAATGGTCCCTGACCACATCTGTATTGTCCAAGACAGCGTCACCCAAGACGGCTTCACCGAAGTCTGTTTTACCCAAGGTTGCCAAGCCGACGCGTAAAACATCGACCAAAGCTGCGGCCTTGAAGGCGCAACCCGACGCCGACAAGACGCTGAGCCTGATCCTCTCCCGCCTCGACGACATGAAGGCGGAAGAGACTGTGACCATCGACCTTCGCGGCAAATCGGCCTACTCCGACTACATGATCGTCACCACCGGCCGGGTGAACCGGCACGTCGGCGCGATCGCGGAGAACGTCGCCAAAGGCCTCAAGGAAAACGGCATCAAGAACATCCACGTCGAGGGCTTGCCCAATTGCGACTGGGTGCTGATCGATTCCGGCGATGTGATCGTGCACGTGTTCAGACCCGAGGTCCGCGAGTTCTACAATCTCGAGAGATTGTACACGCAGGGCCCAGGGGCGGCGAAAGCGATCTAGAGGCTGCCGGTCGATTTCGAATCGGCTGACGCGCATGCTAGCGTCGTGCGCGCGCATATCGCGCGCGGTCTAGAAAACGCGACCCTGAACCTATCATGCGCATAGCCGTCATTGCGGTGGGCCGGCTGAAGCAGGGCCCCGAACGCAAGCTTGCCGAGCGCTATTTCGAGCGGTTCGACGAGGCCGGCCGCAAGCTCGGATTCCGCGAGCTCGCCATCCACGAATTGCCCGAAAGCCGCGCGCGCGATACGGCGACGCGGATGGCCGAAGAGGCCGCGGCGATCTCCGCGCATATTCCCGAAAAATCGATCCTGGTGGCGCTGGACGAGCGCGGCCAGAATTTGGATTCGACCGTATTCGCACGGCATCTCGGGCGCTGGCGCGACGAGGGTGCAGGTCATACTATCTTCATGATCGGAGGGGCGGACGGACTTTCGCCCGAATTGCGCCGTAAGGCCAAGCTCGCGATCGCGTTCGGCTCTGCGACCTGGCCGCATCAAATGGTCCGCGTCATGCTTCTGGAACAGCTTTATCGGGCCGCCACCATTCTGGCCGGCCACCCCTATCACCGCGCGTGATCCGCGCCACAACGAGCACCTTTGCCTAAAGCGATGCGAGCGCCGATTCACAAACTGCTGCTGGTCGCCGGCGTATTGGGCGCAAGCCTCGCGCAAGCTCAGACGCCTGCACCGCAGACTGCGGCCGTGGCGCCCGATGCGATCAAGCAGCGCGAGCAGGAGCTCGAAGCCGCGCGCGCAAGCAAGAAGAGCGCTGAGGAAGCGCAGGCCAAGCTCAAGGCCGAGATCACCTCGCTCGGCCAGGACCGCACCCAGCTCAATCAACAGTTGATCGACACCGCCGCCAATGTGCGCACCGTCGAGACCAAGATCGACGAGGCCGAAGCGCGGCTGCGGTCGCTGAACGGCCGCGAGCAGGCGATGCGCAGCTCGCTCGATTCGCGCCGCGCCGACATCGTCGAGGTGCTGGCGGCCTTGCAGCGCGCCGGAAGGCGGACGCCGCCGGCGCTGTTGGTGCGGCCCGAGGATGCCCTGCAATCGCTGCGCACGGCGATGCTGCTCGGCGCCGTGGTGCCGGAATTGCGCGGCCGCGCCGAGAAGATCGCGGGCGAGCTCGGCGAGCTCGTGGCCTTGCGCAAGACCATCGCGACCGAGCGCGACCAGCTAGCCGCCGACCGCGACAAGGTGCGCAACGACCAGACCCGGCTCGCGGCTTTGGTCGACGAGCGGCAGCGCCAGCAGGCGTCGCGCGAAAAGGACCTCGACGCCGAGAATGCGCGCGCCGTCTCGCTCTCGAGACAGGTCGGCGATCTCCAGGGGTTGATCGCCAAGATGGAGCAGGATCTGCAAAGCGCCGCCAAGGCGGCCGAGAAGGCGGCCGAGGCCGCCAAGCAGGCCGAGGCCAAGGCGGCTGCAAACGCGGCCGCCAACGCCAAGACCGGCCCGGGCGCTTTCAAGGATCGTTCCCGGACCACCCCTGCGATGGCCTTCGCCGCGGCCAAAGGTCTCCTGCCTCTTCCGGTTAACGGTAACAAGATCAGGGATTTCGGCGGTTCGGACGGGCTCGGCGGGGTCCAGAAGGGCATTTCGCTGGCGAGTAGGCCCGGCTCCCAGGTCACGACGCCGTGTGATGGCTGGGTGGTCTATGCCGGCCCGTTCCGCAGCTATGGACAACTCTTGATCCTCAATGCCGGGGGCGGGTATCATGTGCTGATCGCCGGGATGGAGCGCATTTCGGTCAACATCGGACAATTCGTGCTCACGGGGGAGCCTGTCGCGACCATGGGGTCGACCTCTCAAGTCGCCTCCATTCTCGCCACGAACGCGAGTCAACCTGTGCTCTATGTCGAGTTCCGCAAAGACGGCACTCCAATCGATCCAGGCCCATGGTGGGCCGCAAATGAAGGCGAGAAGGTTCGCGGATGATGCGCAAGACTTCAGTTATCCTCCTCAGCGCGGCCACCGGTGCGGCGCTGACGCTGTTCGTGACGCAACCGCGCGCGGTCTTCATGGGCTCCAGCGCGCGAGCCGCCACCGCGGACACCTATCGCCAGCTCAATTTGTTCGGCGACGTCTTCGAGCGCGTGCGCTCGGACTATGTCGAGAAGCCCGACGACACCAAGCTGATCGAATCCGCGATCAGCGGCATGCTCACCGGTCTCGATCCGCATTCGAGCTACATGGACGCCAAGAGCTTCCGCGACATGCAGGTGCAGACCCGCGGTGAGTTCGGCGGCCTCGGCATCGAAGTCACGATGGAAGACGGTCTGATCAAGGTGGTCTCGCCGATCGACGACACCCCGGCCTCGCGCGCCGGCGTCATGGCCAACGACATCATCACCAATCTCGACGACGAGGCGGTGCAGGGCCTGACCCTGAACCAGGCGGTCGAGAAGATGCGCGGCCCCGTCAACACCAAGATCAAGCTCAAGATCATCCGCAAGGGCCAGGACAATCCGATCGACGTCACGCTGGTGCGCGACAACATTCGCGTCCGTTCGGTGCGCGCCCGCATCGAGGCCGACGACATCGCCTATATCCGCATCACCACCTTCAACGAGCAGACCACCGAAGGCCTGAAGCGCGAGGTTGCCAACCTCTCGAATCAGATCGGCGACAAGCTAAAGGGCTACGTCATCGACCTCCGCAACAACCCGGGCGGCCTGCTCGAGGAAGCGGTCACCGTCTCCGACTCCTTCCTGGAGAAGGGCGAGATCGTCTCGACCCGCGGCCGCAATGCCGAGGAGACCCAGCGCCGTACCGCGCATACCGGCGACCTCACCAAGGGCAAGCCCGTCATCGTGCTGGTCAATGGCGGCTCGGCTTCGGCGTCGGAAATCGTCGCCGGCGCGCTGCAGGACCACAAGCGTGCGACCATCGTCGGCACGCGCTCGTTCGGCAAGGGCTCGGTGCAGACCATCATTCCGCTCGGCTCCGGCAACGGCGCGCTGCGTCTGACCACGGCGCGCTACTACACGCCGTCGGGCAAGTCGATCCAGGCCAAGGGCATCGTGCCCGACATCGAAGTGCTGCAGGACGTGCCGGACGAGCTGAAGTCGCGCACCGACACCAAGGGCGAAGCTTCGCTGCGCGGCCATCTCAAGAATGACGGCGACGAGAAGACCGGCTCGCAGTCCTATGTCCCGCCGGACGCCAAGGACGACAAGGCGCTCAAGCTCGCCGACGATCTGCTCCACGGCATCAAGAACAGCGCCTCCGCGGCGCCCACGCCGGGCGGCGACAACAAGGCCACGACCGACAAGCCCAAGGCGGCGAACTAGGTCGGCGAATTAGTCGGCGCATCGCGATCTGACGAAAAGGGCGGCTCCCCGGAGCCGCCCTTTTTTGCTTGGAACTTCCGATATCCCCGGCCTATCCCGGCCTGCCGTCGCTTGACCCCGGCGTGGTATCGTCATTGGTGAGTGATTCGGGATCGCGCATGACTGAAACGGCCGATGATCTGAGCGCCCCGCTCGGACGGGATAAGCCGCGCCGGAAACGCCGGCTGCGGCTGCCGTTCACGGCCATGCAGCTGCTCGCAGTCCTGCTCGGCCTGTTCCTGGTCGCCTTTGCCGGCTTCGCCATCTTCAACAAGGATCCGCTCGGCGGCGAGCCGATGACGCGACTCGCGATCCGCGAGCCCAATGCCGCCGACAAGGCCGGCGACGACAAGCCGGTCGCGGCCGGCCACGGCCAGGAAAGCAAGCAGGACAGCAAGCCGGAAAGCAAGCAAGAGACCAGGGAGGCGCCGAAGCAGGCTGGCGAGCAGAAGACCGTCACCATGATCGACGGTTCCACCGGCACGCGCCGCGACGTCGTCATCGGCGGCGATGCCACCGCCGGCAAAAGCGAGGCGGCCTCGGCCTCCGCACCGCCGCCCGTCATGGCCGGGATCGACCCAAAACTCCTCGAGAAATCGCGCTACGGCATGATCCCAATGGTTGCCGGGGATCTGAAGCCGTTCAACGTCTATGCGGCGGATGCCGACCGCGCCAAGGCCGCCAAGATGCCGGTGGTCGCGATCCTGATCGGCGGCCTCGGCGTCGGCGCCGCCAAGACCACCGATGCCATCATGCGGCTCCCCCCGGCGGTGACGCTGGCCTTCACGCCTTATGGGTCCGATCCAGGAAAACTCGCCGAGCGCGCCCGCGCCCAGCGCCACGAGATCTTCCTCCAGATCCCGATGGAGCCCTACGACTTCCCCGACAACGATCCGGGACCGCAGACGCTGCTGACCTCGCTGAGTGCCGACCAGAACATGGACCGCCTGTACTGGCATCTGAGCCGGATGCAGGGCTATGCCGGCATCACCAATTTCATGGGTGCCCGCTTCATCGCAACGGAGCCGGCGATGCAGCCGATCATCCGCGAGGCAGCCAAGCGCGGCCTCGGCTTCTTCGACGACGGCTCATCGCCCCGCAGCATCGCGCCCCAGGCCGCCGGCAGCCTGGCGATGCCGTTCGGCAAGGGCGACATCGCGATCGACGCGGTGCCGACCCCGGCCGAGATCGATCGCGCCCTGACCAAGCTCGAAGCGGCGGCGCGCGAGCGCGGCGTCGCCGTGGGCACCGCCTCCGCCCTCCCGGTCTCGATCGAGCGCATCGGCGCCTGGACCAAGACATTGGGCGACCGAGGTATCCTTTTGGTGCCATTGACAACCGCGATGCTGAAATCAAAATCCAGCTAAATCAACGGATTGGTACGGCACAGGCCCGCGGGGCCTGCTCGAGCCTTGCCGACAGCATGCGAGAGGTCTGGCGGAATGGCGCGTTACGAGGATCTGCCCTACCGGACCTGCGTCGGCGTGATGTTGCTCAACAAGGACGGACTGGTGTTCATCGGCCGCCGTGCCGGCGGCATCGAGCATGTCGACGACTCCCATGTCTGGCAGATGCCGCAGGGCGGCGTCGATCCCGGCGAGGACAATTGGGAGGCCGCCAAGCGCGAGCTCTATGAGGAGACCAGCGTGCGTTCGGTCGAGCGGCTCGGTGAGGTTCCGGACTGGCTCACTTACGACATTCCGCGCACAGTCGCCGGGCGCACCTGGAAGGGCCGCTACCGCGGCCAGCGCCAGAAATGGTTCGCGGTCCGCTTCACCGGCAAGGACAGCGAGATCAACGTCGAAAAGCCCGGCGGCGGCCACAAGGCCGAGTTCGTGAGCTGGCGCTGGGAGCCGATGAAGAACCTGACCGGGCTGATCGTCCCGTTCAAGCGTCCGGTCTATGAGCGCGTGGTGAAGGAATTTTCCGCGCTGGCGCGGGATTAGGCCGCGTCGCCAGTCCAGGTTGATGCTAGAGCCAGTTCCGTTCCGATGGAATCGGAACTGGCTCTGGTTTTTGTTTTGACGCGTTTTCTTGACGCGAACCGGTATCCACTTCGCTCGAAAACGCTCTAATGCACAGCCTGAAATGACGACGAGAGATCCACGCGTGAGCACTGAAAAACCCTACCGTCCCAATGTCGGAATCGCGCTGTTCAATGCCGATGGCCGCGTGCTGATCGGGCACCGCTTCAAGGGCGACGGACCCGAAATCATCCTGCCGGGCCTGGACTGGCAGATGCCGCAGGGCGGCGTCGACGAGGGCGAAGACCTGCGCGATGCCGCGCTGCGCGAGCTCTGGGAAGAGACCAGCGTCAAGAGCGCAACCTATCTCGGCGAGACCGACTGGCTCACTTACGAATTCCCGCCCTATGACGGGCCGCAGACGCATCGGCTGGCGAAATTCCGCGGCCAGCGCCAAAAATGGTTCGCGCTGCGCTTCACCGGCAAGGATGACGAGATCGATCCGCTGACGCCGCGCAACGGGCAGCCCGCCGAGTTCGACGCCTGGCGCTGGGAGCGGCTCGATCATGTCCCCGATGTCGTGGTGCCGTTCCGCCGCCACGTCTACAGCGCAGTGGCGCAGCAGTTTGCGCCCTTCGCGAACTAGAAAACGCGGAAACAGCCCCAGAGCCGTTTTCAGCCCTAATTGATCGGTCCCACCGTGAACGGGCCTATCGCGATGACGTGGCAGTCGCTGTCGCGCTTGGCGCAGTCGGCGAGCGCGGAATTGACGGCGGTCTGCTCGTCCGCGGCCCTCACGCCGAGGCCCGGCCGGCCCGCGGTGCCGACCGCGACGGCGTTCCAGCCCATGCCGTCGGCGAGCTTGCGCACGACCTCGCCGCGCGCATCTGCGACGATCGAGGCGTCGGACGCCGCATGGAAGAAGCCGGTGATCCGGAGCAGGGTAGGGATCGGCACGACGAAATTCTCGTCGACCGCAACGACCAGGCAGGCGACGCCGGCGATCGCACCGCACGATTCCAGCGAACGCCGCGCGGCATCGTCGGCGGATGACGCGCCCATCACCATGAAATACTGACCGCCCGGGCCGAGCGCGACCGAGCGGGATTTTGCCGCGGGCACGTACATGTTCTCGAGCCGGACCTTGGCGGGATCGCGCACCATCGGAAAGTCTTTCGAGACGAAGGCGCGCTCGGTCATGGCATCATGCCGGACGAACGGTTGCGGCGGCATCGGCGGCTTGCCGTGCGTGTAGACGACATTGTTGCCGACTGCATAGAGCTCGCAGCGCCGCGGCGACTGCGCGGCATCGGCGCGCTTCTGACACTGATCGAGCGCGGCGTTGCGCGCGGCCTCCTCGTTCGGCTGATTCAACGACGCGCCGGTGAACCCGCCGACATTGAGCGCGAACGCCTTGTAGTCGCCGGCAGCGGAATAGTCGCCGGCCAGGTAGTTGCGGATGCGCTCGTTGATGAAGGGGACGCTGTCGGCGGGAAACTTGCCGGCCATCGGCGAGGCCGATGGTGCCGGCATGGGCATCGGCGCTTTCGCGGCCATGGTGGACGACGGGCTTGGCGCAGTTGGTTCGGGGCTTGAGGCAGAGCTTGGCGCAGTCGCTGCGATCGCCGGCGCCCGGGTGGTCTCGAGCTTGGTGAAATAGAGGAAGCCGCCGACGCCGATGGCGACGATGGAGACGACACCTACCACCAGCGGCCACATCCAGTTCGGCGCCGCCGCAGCCTTCGTCACCTTCTTGATCTGCGGCGTTGCGTAACTGCCGTCCCCGCGCCGCATCGCCACCATGTAGGCGTGCACCGGCGTCGGGATGTTCTTGACCTCCTGCGCGCCGATATCGGCGAACTGCACCGACAGCTTGTTGGCGACCTGCTCGTGCACGGCGCGGGAGACGCAGATGCCGCCGACCTCGGCGAGGCCCTCGAGCCGGGCGGCGATATTGACGCCGTCACCGAGCAGATCGCCGTCGCGCTCGACCACGTCGCCGATGGTGATGCCGATGCGGAACGACATCTGCCGGCTCGGCGGATAGGCCATATTGCGGGTTCGCAGGGATTCCTGAATGTCGATCGCGCAGCGCACCGCATCGACCGCGCTTGGAAATTCCGCGAGCACGGCGTCGCCCGCAGTATTGAAGATACGTCCCCCGGCCTTGGCGATGAAATCGTCGACGACCTCGCGATAGGAGGCGAGACGCCGCAGCGTCTCCTCTTCGTCTTCCGCGACCAGTCGCGAGTAACTGGCAATATCGGCCGCGAAAATCGCTGCGATCTTGCGTTTCATCTGCGACCGGCCCCCGGGAACAAAATTCGCGAGCGCAGAATGCCGCTATCGGCGGCGCGGTGCAACAAAGTTTCAGCGCCCGCCACTTCCGTGACGAGCGCTGAACTTATTCAGGAATTTTCAGTTCGGGCCCCGGCGCGGTGCACCGGGGCTTAGTGCATCGCCGTGCTGTTGAGCTGCTGCTGGATGCTCTTGAAGTGGTCGAGCCGCGCGATGGCTTGATCGAGCTCGCCGCCTTCGTGCTCCTTCAATCCCTCTTCCATCTCCGAGACGGTCGCGGCGAACTGGGCGCGGTCGAGCTCAGCCAGCGACGTTGCGACGTCGGCGAGCACTGTGAGGCCCTTGTCGGAAACTTCGGCGATACCGCCGAGCACGATGATCTTCTCGTGCTTGCCGCCGCTGGTCACGGTGAGAATGCCGGGCCGGATCGCGGCCACGACCGGCGCATGTCCCGCCAGCACGCCGAAGTCACCCTCGACGCCGGGGATATCGACCTGATCAACTTCGCCCGAGAAGGCGAGCTTTTCCGGCGAGACGAGATCGAAGTGGAAGGTGGCCATTGGAAACCTGCGAATGGTGAGTAGCGAAAAGCGAATGGAGCGGGAGCAGCGCGACTATTCGCTACTCCCTGCTCGCCCTTCGCAGCTTAGGCCGCCTCGGCCGCCAGCTTCTTGCCCTTCTCGATCGCCTCTTCGATGGTGCCGACCATGTAGAAGGCGGCTTCGGGCAGGTGGTCATACTTGCCTTCGCAGAGGCCGCGGAAGCCCTTGATGGTGTCCACGAGGTCGACGAACTTGCCGGGCGAGCCGGTGAAGATTTCGGCGACGTGGAACGGCTGCGACAGGAAGCGCTCGATCTTGCGGGCGCGGGCCACCGTCAGCTTGTCCTCTTCCGAAAGCTCGTCCATGCCGAGAATGGCGATGATGTCCTGCAGCGACTTGTAGCGCTGCAGCACCTGCTGGACCATGCGCGCGGTCGTATAGTGCTCTTCGCCGACAATATTTGACTGCAGCATGCGCGAGGTCGAGTCGAGCGGATCGACCGCCGGATAGATGCCCTTTTCCGAGATCGCACGGTTCAGCACCGTGGTGGCGTCCAAATGTGCGAACGACGTCGCCGGCGCCGGGTCGGTCAAGTCGTCAGCCGGCACGTAGATCGCCTGCACCGAGGTGATCGAGCCCTTGTTTGTGGTGGTGATGCGCTCCTGCAGCGCGCCCATGTCGGTTGCCAGTGTCGGCTGATAACCCACGGCGCTCGGAATACGGCCGAGCAACGCCGACACTTCTGAGCCCGCCTGAGTGAAGCGGAAGATATTGTCGATGAAGAACAGCACGTCCTGGCCCTGGTCGCGGAAGTGCTCGGCGACCGTCAGGCCGGACAGCGCGACGCGCATGCGGGCACCGGGCGGCTCGTTCATCTGGCCGAACACCAGCGCGCATTTCGACTTCACGCTCGGGTCGGGATTGTGCGGATCGGCGTTGACCTTCGATTCGATGAACTCGTGATAGAGGTCATTGCCCTCGCGGGTGCGCTCGCCGACGCCGGCGAACACCGAATTGCCGCCGTGCGCCTTGGCGACGTTGTTGATCAGCTCCTGAATCAGCACGGTCTTGCCGACGCCCGCGCCGCCGAACAGGCCGATCTTGCCGCCCTTGGCGTAAGGCGCGAGCAAGTCGACGACCTTGATGCCGGTGACTAGAATTTCGGCCTCGGTGGCCTGGTCAGTGTAGGTCGGCGCTTCCTGGTGGATGGCGCGCTTGCCTTCGGACGGGATCGGGCCGGCTTCGTCGATCGGCTCGCCGATCACGTTCATGATACGCCCGAGCGTGCCGGCGCCCACCGGAACCTCGATCGGCTGGCCGGTGTCGGTCACTTCCTGGCCGCGCACCAGGCCTTCGGTCACATCCATCGCGATCGTGCGCACGGTGGACTCGCCGAGATGCTGCGCAACTTCCAGCACGAGCCGGATGCTGCCGTTCTTGGTTTCCAACGAATTCAGAATGGCCGGCAGATGGCCTTCGAACTGAACGTCGACGACGGCGCCCATGACCTGGGTGACGCGACCGACCTGGTTAGCTGCTGTAGCCATGAAGCTCTCCTTCGAAATTCTGGACTTGAACGACCGTCGTTTGGTTCGTGCGTCAGACCGCCTCGGCGCCGGAGATGATCTCGATCAGCTCCTTGGTGATCTGGGCTTGACGGGTTCGGTTGTAGATCTGGGTTTGCTTGCGGATCATTTCGCCGGCATTGCGGGTGGCGTTGTCCATCGAGCTCATCTGCGCGCCGTAGAACGAGGCGTTGTTTTCCAGCAGCGCGCGGAAAATCTGCACCGCGATATTCCGCGGCAACAGGCCGGAGAGGAGTTCGTCTTCCTCCGGCTCGTAGTCGTAGGACGTCGACGGCGCGTTCGCCGCTTTTTCTTCCACGCTCAGCGGAATGATCTGCTGCGCGGTCGGGACTTGGGCAATCACCGACTTGAACTGCGCGTAGAACAACGTGCAGACGTCGAATTCGCCGTTGTCGAAGCGGGCCAGAACCTTCTTTGCGATGTCCTCGGCGTTGACGAAGCCGAGCTGACGCACGCCGCGCAGGTCGAGGTGCTCGACGATCTGCTTGTCGTACAGGCGGCGGAGCTGCTCGTAGCCCTTGCGGCCGACGCAGAAGAATTTGACTTCCTTGCCCTGCGCCATCAGCGCCTGGGCGCGCTCGCGCGCGAGGCGCACGATCGAGGAGTTGAAGGCGCCGGACAGGCCGCGCTCGCCGGTGCAGACCAGCAGCAGGTGAACCTGGTCCTTGCCGGTGCCGGCCAGTAGCACCGGCGCACCGGGCGAACCGGCGGCAGCGCTGGCGATGTTGGAGATCACCGCGCTCATCTTGTCGGCATAGGGCCGCGCCGCCTCGGCCGCTTGCTGGGCGCGGCGCAATCGGGACGCTGCGACCATCTGCATGGCCTTGGTGATCTTCTGCGTCGCCTTGGTGGAGGCGATGCGGACGCGCATGTCTTTAAGTGACGCCATTCTTCGTTCACCCCGGCGGTTCGACCCCCTGGATCAAGCCGCTAGCCTATCCCAGTCGTCATGCCCGGGCGTGTCCCGGGCATCCACGTCTTCGTCTCCATGCGGTGAGGCACGGACGGCCGGGACAGAAGCCCGGCCTTGCGACCGTTCTCTTATGCGAAGCTCTTGGCGAAACCTTCGACCACCGACTTCAGCTTGGCGGCGCTGTCGTCGGAGAGATCGCGGCTGTCGCGGATCGCGTTGAGGATCTCGACATTCTTGCCGCGCAGCAGTGACAACAGACCGTCCTCAAACGCGCGCACCTTGTTGACCGGAAGCGGATCGAGATAGCCGTTGGTGCCGGCCCAGATCACGCAGACCTGCTCTTCCATCTTCAGCGGCGCGAACTGCGGCTGCTTCAGGAGCTCGGTGAGACGCGAGCCGCGGTTGAGCAGGCGCTGGGTCGAGGCGTCGAGGTCGGAGCCGAACTGCGCGAACGCCGCCATTTCGCGGTACTGCGCGAGCTCGCCCTTGATCTTGCCGGCGACCTTCTTGGTGGCTTTGGTCTGCGCCGATGAGCCGACGCGTGACACCGACAGACCGACGTTCACCGCGGGGCGGATGCCCTGGAAGAACAGGTCGGTTTCGAGGAAGATCTGGCCGTCGGTGATCGAGATGACGTTGGTCGGAATGTAGGCCGACACGTCGTTGGCCTGGGTTTCGATGACCGGCAGCGCCGTCAGCGAGCCCGAGCCCTGGTCCTTGTTAAGCTTCGCCGCGCGCTCGAGCAGGCGGGAATGCAGATAGAACACGTCGCCCGGATAGGCTTCGCGGCCCGGCGGACGGCGCAGCAGGAGCGACATCTGGCGGTAGGCGACGGCCTGCTTGGACAAATCGTCATAGATGATGACGGCGTGCATGCCGTTGTCGCGGAAGTACTCGCCCATGGTGCAGCCGGTGAACGGCGCGATGTACTGCATCGGCGCCGGATCGGACGCGGTGGCGGCGACGATGATCGAATATTCGAGCGCGCCCTGCTCTTCCAGCACCTTCACGAACTGGGCAACGGTCGAGCGCTTCTGGCCGATCGCGACGTAGACGCAATACAGCTTGATGTTCTCGTCCGGCTGCGCGTTGAGCGGCTTCTGGTTGAGAATGGTGTCGAGCGCGATCGCGGTCTTGCCGGTCTGACGGTCGCCGATGATCAGTTCGCGCTGGCCGCGGCCGATCGGGATCAGGGCGTCGATCGCCTTGAGGCCGGTTGCCATCGGCTCGTTCACCGATTTGCGCGGAATGATGCCGGGCGCCTTGACGTCGACGCGCATGCGCTTGTCGGCCTGGATCGGGCCCTTGCCGTCGATGGGATTGCCGAGCGCGTCGACGACGCGGCCGAGCAGGCCCTTGCCGACCGGCGCGTCCACGATGGCGCGGGTGCGCTTGACGGTCTGGCCTTCCTTGATCTCGCGGTCGGCGCCGAAAATAACGATACCGACGTTGTCGGTTTCGAGGTTCAGCGCCATGCCGCGGGTGCCGTTCTCGAACTCGACCATTTCACCGGCCTGGACGTTGTCCAGACCGTAAACGCGGGCGATACCGTCGCCGACGGACAGCACCTGTCCGACTTCGGAGACTTCAGCTTCCTGGCCGAAATTCTTGATCTGGTCCTTGAGGATCGCGGAAATTTCCGCGGCGCGGATGTCCATCAGCCTGCCTCTTTCATCGCGTGCTTGATCGAATTGAGTTTGGTGCGAAGCGAACTATCGACCATCCGGCTGCCAAGCTTGACCACGAGGCCACCGATGATCGAAGGATCGACCTTCACGTTGAGCGCGACGTCCTTGCCGGTCACCGACTTCAGGGCAACCTTGAGGGCGTCGAGATTCTTGTCCGAGAGCGCCTCCGCCACGGTGACGTCGGCCGTCGCCTCGCCCTTGAATTTGGCGACCAGGGCGCGATAGGCGCGGATCACGTCAGCCACCGCGAACAGGCGGCGGTTGGCGGTCAGCACTTTCAGGAAATTGGCGGAGATGCCGGCGATGCCCGCCTTGTCCAGCACGGCCGAAAGGGCCCTGGACTGGGCATCGGCCGCGAACACGGGGCTGCGGACGAGGCGCTTCAGATCGGCGCTTTCGTTCAGCATGCCCTCGAATTTTTCGAGATCGGCTTTGACCTCGTCGACCACTTTCTGGTCACGGGCCAGTTCAAACAAGGCCGTTGCATAACGGCCCGACACACCGGAAACGGACGTATCTTCTGCAGCCACAGACGCGCTCTTTTTGCTGTCAAACTCGCAAGGGAAAAACCGTCGCCACAAAGCGGCGCCTAGCGATCCAAGCCCTTGGAATTCAAGCGGGACTTCGATTTTCGACCCCGCACGGAAGTGCCGGGCTCGTTAAAATCGCGGCTTTGCTAACATAGCAGGCGCGCACGTGCAACATGACGCCAAATTAAAGGCATGACGTTCTGTCGCCAGTTCGTCGCAGTCCACGACGACGCGACGACGACCTGCCATGCCGCGGAATTGCCACAGCGCTTAAGCCCAGCCTCCAGCCGACGCCGGGCCATTTGTTCCTGCCCTCAGCGCATAGCGGCCATGAACACGGATCGCTGAGGCGTGATTCCGGCCCTCCCACCTTCACTCGCCGAATACTTTCCGAATTCTAAATGCGGAAAGCGATGACTTTGTTTTACAGTATTCGTGAGTAATGGACAGGTTAACAAATCGTTAAAATCCAATATTACGGAATGTCGGCTGAATATCCCTGCCGGTAACAAGATATTACACGGCGACACAGATCGGAATTACTGCCCAATTCACGCCTCATTAGGAATCGAAACGCGGTCCCGCTCGCAAACTTACGGGGGCTCCACTTGCCACATATGTGGCAATACTAGCTTAGGGACCAATAAATGCTTTGTTTGAAGACGCTGGGCTCTGTGACCCGGCCGCGTACGGCGATCGCCTTTGTTGCCGCAACTCTTCTCATCGGTGGAACTGCCACCGAAGCTTCCGCCAAATCCCGCCATCACCACCGGTATTCCCACCATCATCACCGCCACCACGCCCAGAACGATGCCAACACGACCTCCGATTGGCGTAACGCCAATGCGTCGATGACGCCGTCGCAGGGCACCGGGCGTTCCTTCTCCGGAATGGCTTCCTTTTACGGCAACGAGTCCGGCAGCAGGACCGCCTCGGGCCAGCGCTTCAACCAGAACGCCATGACCGCGGCGCACCGCTCGCTGCCGTTCGGCACCAAGCTGCGCGTCACCCATGGCGGCTCGAGCGTCATCGTCACCATCAACGACCGTGGCCCGTTCATTCGCGGCCGTGTCCTCGACCTCTCCACGGGCGCTGCCCGTGCCATCGGCCTCACCGGCGCCGGCGTCGGCCGTGTCACCGCGGAAGTCGTCTCCTAAGACGCTCGACGCCTGAAACAAGCCCGCCGTCTTGGGGGACGGCGGGCTTTTTTGTTTGTTCCTCCACCGTCATTGCGAGGAGCGGAGCGACGAAGCAATCCAGACTGCCTCCGTGGAGGGATTCTGGATTGCTTCGCTACGCTCGCAATGACGGGAGAGAGTTTCGCCCCCCTACAAAAAGCTCTGCGGATCGACGTCGACTTCGAGCTTTTGATTGCCCTTCGGCTTCGGGCATACGGCAAGCCAGTTGCGCAGATAGTCCGACAGGTCGAAGCCGCGCGCCGATTTCACCAGGATGCGGAATCGGTAGCGGCCTTTGATGACCGCGAGCGGGGCTTCCGCCGGGCCAAGCACCACCACGCGCTCGTCGCGCGGCGCGAGCGCGACGAGGTGGCGGCCGAAGCCTTCGGCGCTCGGCCGGTCGCCGGCGGAAATAATCAGGCTCGCGAGCCGCCCGAATGGCGGATAGAGCGTGCGTTCGCGCAATTCGATCTCGCTGTCGTAGAACGCTTCGCGGTCGCAGGCGATCAGCGCCTTCATCACGGGATGATCGGGCTGGTGGGTCTGGAGATAGCCGATGCCGCGGCCCTGCTCGCGCCCGGCGCGGCCGATCACCTGATTGAGCAATTGCCAGGTGCGCTCCGATGCGCGCGGATCGCCATTGGACAGGCCGAGATCCGCATCGACCACGCCGACCAGATTGAGCCGCGGGAAATTGTGGCCCTTGGCGACGAGTTGGGTGCCGATGATGACGTCGACGCGGCCCTCCGCGATGTCGTTCAGTTCGGAGCGCATGGTCTCGATCGAGGTGATGAGATCGCTCGACAGCACCATGGTGCGCGCCTCCGGGAACAGCGCCGCCGCTTCCTCCTGCAGGCGCTCGACGCCGGGCCCGACCGCGACCAGCGATTCCTCCGCCGCGCAATGCGGACAGGTTTGCGGGCGCGGCATCGAGAAGCCGCAATGGTGACAGACAAGGCGCTGGCGGAAGCGATGATCGACCAGCCAGGCATCGCAGATGGTGCAGGCGAAGCGATGGCCGCAGGCGCGGCACAGCGTCAACGGCGCATAGCCGCGGCGATTGAGGAACAGCAGTGCCTGCTCGCGCCGCTCGATCGCGGTTCTGATCTCGGAGGCGAGCCGCGGCGAGATGAAGCGGCCGCGCGCCGGCGGCTCGCGGCGCATGTCGATGGCCTCGATATGCGGCATGTGCTGGCCGCCGAAGCGCGACGGCAGCGCGATGCGCTGATAGCGGTTCTTGCGCGCATTGACCTCGGTTTCGACCGACGGCGTCGCCGACGCCAGAACGATCGGTACCTTTGCGATATGGGCGCGCACCACCGCCATGTCGCGGGCGTGATAATGCACGCCCTCGTCCTGCTTGTAGGCCTGGTCGTGCTCTTCATCGACCACGATGAGGCCGAGATTGGCGTAGGGCAGAAACAGCGCCGAGCGCGCGCCGACCACGACCGGCGCGCTGCCCTCGGAGATCGCCGCCCAGTTGCGCGCGCGGGTGCGCGGCGTCAGCTCGGAATGCCATTCCAAAGGGCGCACGCCAAAACGCTGCGCGAAGCGATCGAGGAACTGGCCGGTGAGCGCGATCTCCGGCATCAGGATCAGCGACTGCTTTCCGCGGCGGATCGCCTCGGCCACGGCTTCGAAGTAAACCTCGGTCTTGCCCGAGCCGGTGACACCGTCGAGCAGCGCGACGTGAAAGCTACCGTTGGCCGCGAGCGCGCGCATCGCATCGACCGCGGCGCGCTGGAGCGGCGAAAAATCCGGCCGGCTGAAATCCGGATCGGGGCGCGGCGGCGGCGGAGGCGGCGGCATCGGCTCGACCGCGAGCGTGCCCTCGTCGACGAGGCCGTCGATCACGCCGGCCGAAACGCCGGCCTCCTTGGCGGCTTCCGACTTGCCGTGCAGCAGCCGGTCCGACAGCACCTCGATCAGGCGCTGCCGCGCCGGCGTCAGACGTTTTGGCGGATCGCCAACCAGGCGCACACCGGCGCGCACCCGCTCGGGGCCGAGGTTCTCGCCCATCCGCAGGCACATGCGCAGCACCATGCCGCGCGGGCTCAGCGTGTAATTGGCGATCCAGTCGACGACCGCACGCAGCTCGGGCTTCAACGGCGGGATCTCGAGCTTTTCGCTGACCTCCTTGAGGCGGTTGTGCAGGCGCGGATCCGGATTGGCGTTTTCGGCCCAGACCACGGCGATCACCTCGCGCGGGCCGAGCGGCACGCCGACGAGATCGCCCGCCTTCAGCTCCATCCCGCGCGGCACCTTGTAGGAATAGGTCTGGTCGAGCGCGACCGGCACCAGCACGTCGACCATGCGGGTCGCGTTGGCGGAGACGGGGTTGCTGCGCGACGTGTGATCCATGGAGGGGGAATCGGAACCCGGGGGCCTCAAGGCTAGCGCCCGGAGGCGGCCTTAGCGAACGATAAACGAGTGTGATGCGATATACTGAGTGGAATCACCACGTCCAGAGCGCATGAGCAAAGCGACCGCCCCACAAATCGAGCTCGCCAGTGCCGATCCTGATATCGCGCGGGAGATGACGCGCTGGCTGTCGCATCTCGGTGCGGAGCGGCGGCTGTCGCCGAAGACGCTGGAAGCCTATGCCCGCGATTTGCGGCAGTGCCTGAATTTCCTCTGCGGCCATTGGGGCGAGCGGGTGACACTGAAGCGTTTCGCCGCGCTGGAGGCCACCGATATCAGGGCCTTCATGGCGATGCGCCGCGCCGACGACATTGCCGGCCGCTCGTTGATGCGCGCACTCGCGGGTCTGCGTTCGTTCGGCCGCTTCCTCGAGCGCGAAGGCAAGGGCAAGGTCGGGGCGCTCTCGGCGATCCGCGCGCCCAAAGTCGCAAAGAGCCTGCCAAAGCCGCTGCCGATGGCGTCGGCCAAACGTCTTGCGGACGCCGACGAGCGCGCCGGCGAGGACCGCGAGAGCTGGATTCTTGCGCGCGACGCCGCGGTGATGGCTCTCCTCTACGGCTCGGGCCTGCGCATCTCCGAAGCACTGGGGCTGACGCGCCGCGAGGTGCCGCGTCCCGGCGAAGGCGACGTGCTGATCGTAACAGGCAAAGGCAACAAGACCCGCATGGTGCCGGTGCTTCAGAACGTGCTCGCACTGGTGCAGGACTATGTCGCGATGTGCCCGTATCCGCTGCCGGCCGAGGGCCCGATCTTCGTCGGCGCACGCGGCGGGCCCTTGAGCCCGCGCATCATCCAGCTCGCGATGGAGCGGCTGCGCGGCGCGCTCGGTCTGCCCGACAGCGCCACGCCGCACGCACTCCGGCATTCCTTCGCCACGCATCTGTTGTCGCGCGGCGGCGATTTGCGCGCGATCCAGGAATTGCTCGGCCATGCCTCGCTCTCGACCACCCAGATCTATACCGGCATCGATGCCGAGCGGCTGCTGGAAGTCTATGCCAGCGCGCATCCGCGGCGGTGACGCTGACATGAAGTTGTCATAGCAAGCCCTCAGGCGCGCATGCCTCTTGCGCGGCGCCCGCGGTTCGGTCAATCGTTGCGGAACCGAGCCAGGAGGAATTTATGAGCGCACATGAAAGCATGGAGCATGCCGAGCACGCCGAACACGCGTCCGGCTCGAACAAGAAGATCGCGCTCCTCATCGCCGTCCTGGCGCTTTTCCTGGCGATCTCCGAGACGCTCGGCAAGGGCGCCCAGACCGAATCGATCAGCAAGAACGTCGAGGCTTCCAACCTCTGGGCCTTCTTCCAGGCCAAGAGCATCCGGCGCACCATGGTGCAGACCATGGCCGACCAGGGCAAGCTCATCCTCGGCGCGGCGAGCGACGAGGCCAACAAGGTGGCCGTGCAGAAGCAGATCGAGGACTGGCAGAAGACCGCGCAGCGCTACCGCTCCGAGCCCGAGACCGGCGAAGGCACCGAGCAGCTGGCCGAAAAGGCCAAGCACGCCGAGCATGAGCGCGACGAGGCGACTGCGAAGTATCATCACTTCGAGCTGGCGTCCGCCGCCTTCCAGATCGGCATCGTTCTGGCCTCAGCCACCATCATCACCGGCATGATGGCGCTTGCCTATGTCGCCGGCCTGCTGACGATCGGTGGGCTCATCATGACCGGGCTCGGTCTGTGGTTGCCGCATCTGGTGCATTTGCATTGAGGCGTTGACTGACGCTCCATCGCGCGACATGCGCGCTGTCATGCCCCGGCTTGACCGGGGCATCCAGTACGCCGCGGCTTCTCCGTATCCATTGCCGTCTCTGGAATACTGGATCGCCCGGCCAAGCCGGGCGATGACAGCGAGTGTGCGGTGAGGCTTCAGCGCGCTTCGTGCACGCTCTTGCGGAAACGCTGGATCAGGCGGAGCGTGCGGGAGGACCAGCCTTCGCCGTTGCCGGTGATCAGCTCGCGGATGCGTCGCTTGATCGGATCGACCAGCTCGGCGGCCTTGGCGCGCAGCTTCAGCACCAGATCATAGAGCCGCTCGAACCAGGCCATCTCCATCAGCTTGTCGCGCGTCACATCGAACACGAAGGCGGTGACGCCGACCCCGAGCAGCTTTGCGAACACGATGGTGAAGACCGCGCTGGTCCAGTATTCGTGCGTGAGCAGCCACAGGCCGACCAGCTTGAGCGGAAACAGCGGGATGATGGGCACGGCGAACACGATCAGCGTCATCGCCGGCGACAGCGCATCGACGCGGTCCGACAGCCATTGCTTGAACCGCGCGAGCGGGACAATAGCGACAACCCGCGCGACGATCGGTTCGAGATGATCCCACAGCCAGGCTTCGATCAGGAAGATGATCGCAAGCAGGACCCAGAGCGGTTGAAGCAGGCGGCGTAGCATGTGTTTCCCGCCCGATTCGGCGCTGGGCGCGACCTACATATGGATGGCCCGCTTCCCGACTGCAAGCGCGGCTTCCTTGACGGCCTCCGAGCGGGTCGGGTGCGCGTGACAGGTGCGCGCGAGATCCTCCGCGCTGCCGCCAAACTCCATGAGAACACAGGCTTCATGGATCATTTCGCCGGCTTCGCGGCCGATAATGTGCACGCCGAGCACGCGATCGGTCTTCGCATCTGCGAGAATCTTCACAAAGCCGTCGGTGGTCTGATTGACCTTGGAACGGCCGTTGGCGGTAAAGGGAAACTTTCCGACGGTATAAGCCACGCCCGCCTGCTTCAGCTCCTCCTCGGTCTTGCCGACGGAGGATACTTCCGGCGTGGTATACACGACGCCTGGGATAACATCGTAGTTCACGTGGCCGGCCTGCCCCGCAATGATCTCGGCAACTGCGACGCCTTCATCCTCGGCCTTGTGCGCGAGCATCGGGCCCGCGACGACGTCGCCGATGGCATAGACGCCCTTCACGCTGGTGGCGAAGTGCGGATCGATCTGCACGCGGCCGCGATTGTCGAGCGCAACGCCGGCTTCCTTCAGGCCCAGCCCCTCCGTGTACGGCACACGACCGATACAGACGAGAACGACATCGGCTTCCAGCGTCTCGGCAGCGCCGCCGGCGGCGGGCTCGATCGTGGCCTTCAGCGTCTTTCCGGAGGTGTCCACGCCCGTGACCTTGGCACCCAGCTTGAACGCAAAGCCCTGCTTCTCCAGGATGCGCTGGAATTGCTTGGCGATCTCGCCGTCCATGCCGGGCAGGATGCGGTCGAGGAATTCGACGACGACGACTTCGGCGCCGAGACGGTGCCAGACCGAGCCGAGCTCGAGACCGATCACGCCGGCGCCGACGATCAGCAGCTTGCCGGGGACCTTGTCCAGCGACAGCGCGCCGGTCGACGACACGATGCGCGTCTCGTCGATCTCGATGCCCTTGAGACGCGCGATGTCCGAGCCGGTGGCGATCACGATGCTCTTGGTTTCGATCACCTGCGACTTGCCGTCGGCGGAGACTTCGACCTTGCCGGTGCCGAGGATCTTGCCGGCGCCCTTTAGCACGTCGATCTTGTTCTTCTTCATCAGGAACTCGACGCCCTTGACGTTGCCGTCGATGCCCTGCTGCTTGAAGTTCATCATCGCAGGCAAATCCAGCTTCGGCGCGGAGACGCTGACGCCCATCTTGGCGAAGGAATGCCCGGCTTCCTCGAACATTTCGGAGGCGTGCAGCAGCGCCTTCGACGGCATGCAGCCGACATTGAGGCAGGTGCCGCCGAGCGTCGCGTTCTTTTCCACCACGGCCACTTTCATGCCGAGCTGCGCTGCACGCACCGCGCAGACATAACCGCCCGGACCGGTGCCGATGACGACGAGATCGTAGGTTGCCATGAGAGAAAGTCCCGTAAGTTTAGCGTTGAGTGATGTGTCAGCGTCCGCGCGGCGCGTCAGCGTCCGCCGGACACATCGAGAATGGCTGAGGTGACGTAGGAGGCATCGTCCGACATCAGCCAGACGATGGCATTGGCGACTTCATCGGCAGTACCGACGCGCTTCATCGGCACCATATGGGCCAGACGATGGGCGCGGTCGGGCTCACCGCCGGCAGCGTGGATTTCGGTGTCGATCAGGCCGGGGCGGATGCCCGCGACGCGAATGCCTTCGCCGGCAACCTCATAGCCGAGGCCGATGGTGAAGGAATCGATCGCGCCCTTGGACGCGGCATAGTCGACATAGGTGTTCGGCGCGCCGAGCTTGGCGGCAACCGACGACAGATTGACGATGACGCCGCCCTGGCCGCCGTGCTTGGTCGACATCCGCTTCACCGCTTCGCGCGCGCAGAGGATGGAGCCGGTGACGTTGACCGCCATCACGCGCTGGATGCGCTCGGCCGACATCTCGTCGACGCGCACGCCGCTGGTCCCGACAATACCGCCATTGTTGACGAGTGCGCCGAGCGTGCCGAACGCGTCCGCGGCCTTGAACAGCGCAAGAATGTCGCTTTCCTCGGCGACGTCGCATTTCACCGCGATGGCCTTGCCGTTGCTGGCCGCAATCTCCGCGACCACCTCGTCGGCAGCCGTCTTGTTGCTGGCATAGCCGACCACGACACGGAAGCCGCGCGCGGCCGCGGCAAGTGCAGTCGCGCGTCCAATGCCGCGGCTGCCGCCGGTGATGACAACGACTTTATCCGTCACGCGCGCCTCCATGGTTCGACACGCGCCGTCGCGAAAGGCGACGGCGCTCGCAGAGCATCAGGGATCAGAGATCGAGCACCAGGCGGGCCGGATCTTCCAGGCTCTCCTTGACGCGAACAAGGAAGGTCACGGCTTCCTTGCCGTCGATGACGCGGTGATCGTAGGACAGCGCCAGGTACATCATCGGGCGGACCTCGATCTTGCCGCCGACGACCATCGGCCGCTCCTGGATCTTGTGCATGCCCAAAATGCCGGACTGCGGCGCGTTCAGGATCGGGGTCGACATCAGCGAGCCGTAGATGCCGCCATTGGTGATGGTGAAGGTGCCGCCCTGCATCTCGTCGATCTTGAGCTGGCCGTCACGGGCGCGGCGACCGAAATCGGCGATGCCCTTCTCGATGTCGGCGATCGACTTGTTGTCGCAGTCGCGCACCACGGGCACCACGAGACCCTTGTCGGTGCCGACGGCGACGCCGATGTGATAGTAGTTCTTGTAGATCAGATCGGTGCCGTCGATCTCGGCGTTGACGGCCGGGATGTCCTTCAGGCCCTGCACGACGGCCTTGGTGAAGAAGCCCATGAAGCCGAGCTTGGAGCCGTGCTTCTTCTCGAACGCATCCTTGTAGTGCGCGCGCAACGCCATGACGTTGGTCATGTCGACCTCGTTGAAGGTCGTGAGCATCGCGGCGGTGTTCTGCACGTCCTTGAGGCGGCGCGCGATGGTCTGGCGCAGCCGGGTCATCTTGACGCGCTCTTCGCGGGCGGCGTCATCGGCCGGCGAGGGTGCGCGGACCTGAACTGCTGCGGCGGGCTGGTTGACCGGGGTCGGCGCGGACGCCGCACGCTCGATCGCGGCGAGCATGTCGCCCTTGGTGACACGGCCGTCCTTGCCGGAGCCGGGAACGGTCGAGGCGTCGACGCCGGTCTCGGCCGACAGCTTTCGCACGGAGGGGGCGAGCGGGGCGTCGGCCGGCGGCGCCTTCGCCGCGGCGGGAGCAGCCGCGGCGACGGCGGCAGGAGCGGCAGCCGCGGGCTTGGCGGGCGCAGCGGCCGGCTTGGCAGCGCCAGCGGCGCCTTCGGTAATCTGGCCGAGCAACGCACCGACTGCGACGGTGGCACCATCGGCGGCGATGATCTCGCTCAGCGTGCCGGCGGAGGGCGCCGGGACTTCGATGGTAACCTTGTCGGTCTCGAGCTCCACCAAGGGCTCGTCGACGGCGACGGGATCACCGGCCTTCTTGAACCAGCGGCCGATGGTGGCCTCGGTGACGGATTCGCCGAGAGTCGGCACACGAATTTCAGTCATGGTCTTTTCCTTAAGGAGATCGCCAATGCGGACATAAGTGCAGATGTCATCGCCCGCGGATGCGGGCGATCCAGTACGCCGTGACAGTCGCGATAAAGACGGACGGCGCGGAATACTGGATGCCCCGCCCCAGTGCGCAATTGCGCACAAGGCGGGGCATGACGAGGTGTAAAAACTTCTCAGCTCAATGCTTCGTCCAGGAACGCCTTCAACTGCGCCTGATGCTTCGACATCAGACCCGTGGCGGTCGCGGCGGAGGCGGCGCGGCCGACATAACGCGGACGCCGGCTCACACCGTTCACCTGGTTCAGCACCCATTCCAGATAGGGCTCGATGAAGTGCCAGGCACCCATGTTGCGTGGCTCTTCCTGGCACCACACCACTTCGGCCTTCTTGAAGCGCGACAGCTCGGCCACCAGCGCCTTCAGCGGCACCGGATAGAGCTGCTCGACGCGCATCAGGTAGATATCGTCCATGCCGCGCTTCTCGCGCTCCTCGTAGAGGTCGTAATAGACCTTGCCCGAGCAGAGCACGATGCGGCGGATCTTCTCGTCGGGAACGAGCTTGATCGGTTCGCTCGGCAGCATCTGGGCGTCATCATAGAGGATGCGGTGGAAGGTCGTTCCCTTCGCGAGCTCCTCGAGGCGCGACACCGCCCGCTTGTGACGCAGCAGCGACTTCGGCGTCATCACGATCAGCGGCTTGCGGATCTCGCGATGGAGCTGGCGGCGCAGCACGTGGAAATAGTTCGCCGGCGTGGTCGGGTAGACCACCTGCATGTTGTCTTCGGCGCACATCTGCAGGAAACGCTCCAGACGCGCCGAGGAGTGCTCCGGCCCCTGGCCCTCATAGCCATGCGGCAAGAGGCAGACGAGGCCGGACATGCGCAACCATTTGCGCTCGCCCGAGGAGATGAACTGGTCGAACACGACCTGCGCGCCGTTGGCGAAGTCGCCGAACTGGGCTTCCCACAATGTCAGCGTGTTCGGCTCGGCGAGCGAGTAGCCGTACTCGAAGCCGAGCACCGCTTCTTCCGACAGCAGCGAATTGATGACCTCGTAATGGCCCTGCTCGTGACCGAGATGGTTGTACGGCGTGTAGCGGCTCTCGTCCTCCTGGTCGATCAGGACGGAGTGGCGCTGCGAGAAGGTGCCGCGCTCGGAATCCTGGCCCGACAGGCGGACATGGTGGTTCTCGTTGAGCAGGGTGCAGAACGCCAATGCCTCGCCGGTCGCCCAATCGATGCCGGCGCCGGTGTCGATCGCCTTGGCGCGGTTGTCGAGGAAGCGCTGAATGGTGCGGTGGACGCGGAAACCATCCGGCACCTTGGTGATCTTGCGGCCGATATCCTTCAGTTCGGCGGTGTCGACGCCGGTGACGCCGCGCCGCGCATCTTCTTCCTGATCGGCGATCTTGAAGCCGGCCCATTTGCCGTCGAGCCAGTCGGCCTTGTTGGGCTTGTAGCCGGAGCCGGCTTCGAGCTCGGCATCGAGCCGCGCGCGCCAGTCCGCCTTGGCCTTCTCGACCTCGCCCTCTGTCAGTACGCCTTCGTTGATCAGGCGCCGGGCGTAGAGCTCGAGCGTCGACGGATGGGCCGCGATCTTCTTGTACATCACCGGCTGGGTGAAAGCCGGCTCGTCGCCCTCGTTATGGCCATGCCTGCGGTAGCAGAACATGTCGATGACGACGGGCTTGTGGAATTTCTGCCGGAACTCGGTCGCGACCTTGGCCGCGAACACGACGGCTTCCGGATCGTCGCCGTTGACGTGGAAGATCGGCGCGTC
This sequence comes from Bradyrhizobium sp. MOS002, assembly GCF_003020115.1. Lineage (GTDB taxonomy): Bacteria > Pseudomonadota > Alphaproteobacteria > Rhizobiales > Xanthobacteraceae > Bradyrhizobium. The sequence continues at coordinate 47,639 of NZ_PYFX01000013.1, read as the reverse complement.
GATCATCTTCGCCACATCCGACGGATACGGTGAGGAACGGGAATAACGCGGATAGGTGGTGAAGCCGATCTGGTTGTTGACGATGAAGTGCACCGAGCCGCCGGTGCGGTAGCCCTTCAGGTCCGACAGGCCGAAGCATTCCGCGACCACGCCCTGGCCGGCAAACGCTGCGTCGCCATGCATCAGCAGCGGCATCACGGAGATGCGCTGGTCCGGCGGATCGCCGTGCTGATCCTGCTTGGCGCGGACTTTTCCGAGCACGACGGGATCGACGATCTCGAGATGCGAGGGGTTGGCGGTCAGCGACAGATGGATGCGGTTGCCGTCGAACTCGCGATCCGAGGACGCGCCGAGGTGATATTTGACGTCGCCCGAGCCTTCGACCGCATCAGGATTGGCCGAACCGCCCTTGAACTCGTGGAACAGCGCGCGATGCGGCTTGCCCATCACCTGGGTCAGCACGTTGAGGCGGCCGCGATGCGGCATGCCGAGCACGACCTCCTTCACGCCGAGATTGCCGCCGCGCTTGATGATCTGCTCGAGCGCGGGGATCAGCGATTCAGCACCGTCCAGGCCGAAGCGCTTGGTGCCGGTGAACTTGGTGTCGCAGAACTTCTCGAAGCCTTCGGCTTCGACCAGCTTCATCAGGATGGCGCGGCGGCCTTCGCGGGTGAACGAGATTTCCTTGTCCGGCCCCTCGATGCGCTCCTGGATCCACGCCTTCTGCGCCGCGTTGGTGATGTGCATGAACTCGACGCCGAGCGTCTGGCAGTAGGTGCGCTCACAGATCGCGGTGATTTCGCGCAAGCTGGCGTATTCGAGACCGAGCACATGGTCGAGGAAGATCTTGCGGTCGAAATCGGCTTCGCTGAAGCCGTAGGTACGGGGATCGAGCTCTTCGCGATTGCGCTGGGCTTCGATGCCGAGGGGATCGAGCTTGGCGTGGAAGTGGCCGCGCATGCGGTAGGAGCGGATCAGCATCAGGGCGCGGACCGAGTCGCGCGTGGCCTGGAGCAGGTCTGCGGAGGAGAGGCCGCCGCCCTTGTCGCCAGCCTTGTCGCCACCCTTGGCCTGCGCCTTGGCGGCGATCTTGGCACCGACCGTCTTCTCGACTTCCGCCCAATTGCCGTCGAGCGCGGAGGTCAGATCGTCCTGCGGGGTCAGCGGCCAGTTGGCACGCTCCCAGGAGGGGCCTTGGGCGTTCTTGCTCATGTCACCCGGCTGGTCGTTGAGGCTCTTGAAGAATTCCTGCCACTCGGCATCGACCGAGGACGGGTCCTTCTCGTAGCGGGCGTAGATTTCGTCGATGTAGGTGGCGTTGGTGCCCTGCAAAAAGGAGGAGAGGGCAAAGGCTGCGTTCGCGTCTTGGCGAGACATACTTGAGTTCCTGGCGATTTCGGTTCGCGCATAACAAACGGCGCTGGCGCTGGGCTCCCCGGCAGAGGACCAGCGCGACAGGCACCATTTACCCTATTTGCTGCGAAACTTCGCCCGGAAAATTACGAAGGTGTGAATCAGGCTTTCAATTTTTCGGCAAGCGTGTGGCCCAGGCGAGCGGGAGACGGGGACACTGTAATTCCAGCCGATTTCATCGCGTCGGTCTTGGAACCGGCGTCGCCCTTGCCGCCCGAAATGATCGCGCCGGCGTGGCCCATGCGGCGGCCGGGAGGGGCCGTGACACCGGCGATGAAACCGACCATCGGCTTCTTGCGGCCGCGCTTGGCCTCGTCCTTGAGGAACTGGGCGGCATCCTCCTCGGCGGAACCGCCGATCTCGCCGATCATGATGATCGACTCGGTCTTGGGGTCGCCGAGCAACATTTCCAGCACGTCAATGAACTCGGTTCCCTTGACCGGATCGCCGCCGATGCCGACCGCCGTGGTCTGGCCGAGGCCTTCCTGGGTAGTCTGGAACACGGCTTCGTAGGTCAGGGTGCCGGAGCGGGAAACGATGCCGACGCTGCCGGTCTTGAAGATGTTGGCCGGCATGATGCCGATCTTGCACTCGCCGGCGGTCATGACGCCCGGGCAGTTCGGTCCGATCAGGCGCGACTTGGAGCCGGCCAGCGAACGCTTCACCCGGACCATGTCGATGACCGGGATACCTTCCGTGATGCAGACGATCAGCGGGATCTCGGCGTCGATGGCTTCGCAGATCGCATCGGCCGCGCCCGGCGGCGGCACGTAGATCACCGATGCATCGGCGCCGGTCTTCTCACGCGCCTCGCGCACGGTGTCGAACACCGGCAGGCCCAGATGCGTCGCGCCGCCTTTGCCCGGCGAAGTGCCGCCGACCATCTTGGTGCCATAGGCAATCGCGGCCTCCGAATGGAACGTGCCGTTCTTGCCGGTAAAGCCCTGGCAGATGACCTTGGTGTTCTTGTCGATCAGGATGGACATGAGGTCTGCTTTCGCGAAACTAACGAGTGAGAGGTCAGTGGATGCGGCGGTAGACGCCGGTGAGCACGTCGGCCCAGCCTTCCGCGTCCGGCGAGAACTGGATCTTCAACGAATAGGAATCGTCGTCGATGATTTCGTAGACGTGGCGCGCATTGCCGCGGAGCGAGCCGCGCACCAGCGTCAGGGTTTTGCCGACCCACCCGCCGGAGGCGGGCGAGGGCGGCGTGTAGCCGAGCGAATCGTACCAGAACAATTTGTAGGTCCGGTCTTCGCGGTCGAAGGTGAAGATGCCGTGGGTGGCGAAGCTCTGCTTGCCGTCGCGGGTCTGGACCGAGTCCTGGATCAGATAGAAGCCGTTGAGATCCATGTGGGCCACGACGTGAGAGGTCGCCGTCCCGCCCTCCGTCCAGCGCGACGGAAAGACCACCTCTTCGCCATTCCATTCACCGGCGAACGCGGCAAGACGCGCGTGCTCCGGCAGCGGGGACGATGCAGCGAGATGGTCCTGGGTCATGGCCTCAGCCTCCCTTGACGGCCTTCACGATCTTCTGCGCGGCGTCGTCGAGATTGTCGGCCGGCACCACGTTCAGGCCGGATTCACGGATGATCTTCTTGCCCAGCTCGACATTGGTGCCTTCGAGGCGAACCACCAGCGGCACGCTGAGGCCGACTTCACGCACGGCGGCCGTGACGCCCTCGGCGATCACGTCGCACTTCATGATGCCGCCGAAGATGTTGACCAGGATGCCCTTCACGTTCGGGTCCGCGGTGATGATCTTGAAGGCGGCCGCGACCTTTTCCTTGCTGGCGCTGCCGCCGACGTCGAGGAAGTTCGCCGGCGCCATGCCGTAGAGCTTGATGATGTCCATCGTCGCCATCGCGAGACCGGCGCCGTTGACCATGCAGCCGATATTGCCGTCGAGGGTGACGTAGTTGAGGTCGTATTTCGACGCCTCGATTTCCTTGGCGTCTTCCTCGGTCTCGTCGCGCAGCGCGAGCACCTCGGGGTGACGGAACAGGGCGTTGTCGTCGAACGACACCTTGGCGTCGAGCACGCGGAGCTGACCCTGCTTGGTCACGACCAGCGGGTTGATCTCCAGCATCGACATGTCCTTGGCGACGAAGGCCGCATAGAGCTGCGCGGTGAGCTTCTCGGCCTGCTTGGCGAGATCGCCGGAGAGTTTTAGCGCGTTCGCGACGGTGCGGCCGTGATGGCCCATGATGCCGGTCGCGGGATCGATCGAGAAGGTCACGATCTTCTCAGGCGTGTTGTGCGCGACGTCCTCGATGTTGACGCCGCCCTCGGTCGACACCACGAAGGAGACGCGGGAGGTCTCGCGGTCGACCAGGATCGACAGGTAGAATTCCTTGTCGATGTCGGAGCCATCTTCGATGTAGAGGCGGTTGACCTGCTTGCCGGCGGGGCCGGTCTGGACGGTGACGAGCGTGGCGCCGAGCATCTGCTTGGCGAATTCGGAAACCTCCGCGGCCGACTTGGCGATGCGCACACCGCCCTTGTCGCCGGCCGAGGCCTCCTTGAACTTGCCCTTGCCGCGGCCGCCGGCGTGGATCTGGCTCTTCACGACCCAGACCGGGCCCGGGAGGGCCTTTGCCGCCGCATCCGCATCGGCCGCCTTCAGGACCGGAACGCCCTTGGAGATCGCGACGCCGAACTCGTTCAGCAGCGCTTTGGCCTGATATTCATGGATATTCATATGGTCGCTCCCTGAACCCGCGGGCGGTGACCTCGTAGGCCCACCTCAGTCTTGTGGCTGGCATACCATATACCACAGGAACTGCAACCCGGATTCTCTGACATCGATCTCTGGACTGCCGATCCGAGCCCGCCAAGCCTGCAACAAGAGCTGCAGCCGGGGCTCGGAAGTGAAACCGCCGAAGACCGGGTTTTCGATCTTCGGCGGGAATTGTTGGGTTTAGCGGCCCAGAAGATCGGGTGCGATCTTCTTGCAGGCGTCGACCAGACCCTGCACTGCGCCGACCGATTTGTCGAAGGCTTCGCGGTCCTTGCCGACGAGCTCGATCTCGACGACGCGCTCGACACCCTTGGAGCCGATCACGACGGGCACGCCGACATACATGTCCTTCACGCCGTATTCGCCGTTCAGGTAGGCGGCCGAGGCCAGCACGCGCTTCTTGTCACGCAGATAGCTCTCGGCCATCGCGATCGCGGAGGCCGCCGGCGCGTAGAAGGCCGAGCCGGTCTTGAGCAGATTGACGATCTCGGCACCGCCGTTGCGGGTGCGGTCGACGATCTCGTCGAGGCGCGCCTGCGAGGTCCAGCCCATCTTGACGAGATCGGGTAGCGGGATGCCGGCGACGGTGGAGTATTTTACCAGCGGCACCATGGTGTCGCCATGGCCGCCCAGCACGAAGGCGGTGACGTCTTCGACCGAAACGTTGAACTCGTCGGCCAGGAAGTAGCGAAAGCGCGACGAATCCAGCACGCCGGCCATGCCGACGACCTTCTTGTGCGGGAGGCCGCTAGCCTTCTGCAGCGCCCAGACCATCGCGTCGAGCGGGTTGGTGATGCAGATGACGAAGGCGTCGGGCGCATACTTCTTGATGCCGGCGCCGACCTGCTCCATGACCTTGAGGTTGATGGAGAGGAGGTCGTCGCGGCTCATGCCGGGCTTGCGCGGCACGCCTGCGGTGACGATGCAGACCTTTGCGTTGTCGAGCGCCTCGTAGGAGTTCGCGCCGGTGTAGTGCGCGTCAAAGCCGTCGACCGGCGAGGACTGCGCGATGTCGAGCGCCTTGCCCTGCGGCACGCCCTCGGCGATGTCGAACATCACCACATCGCCCAGCTCTTTCAGGCCGATGAGATGAGCCAGCGTTCCGCCGATCTGACCGGAGCCAATCAAAGCAATCTTGTCGCGCGCCATGTGAGCCTGTCCTTTAGACACGTAAGGAGGGGAAAACTGAGACGGGTGGTTATCCCTTTCGCCTCCCCCGTTCAAGTCGCGGGTTGCCCAATTGTCGGGCTTGCCGCGTATTCGGGCGCAACCTCGTCATTCCCGGGGCGTCGCGAGGCGCGAGCCCGGAATGACCGCGCTGGCAAATAGGACTTAAGTCTCGACCAAGCCCTTTAAGTCTCCACCAACCCCTTGGTCGAGCCGCTGGCGGTGGAATCCTTGCGGCCGTGGGGCAGCGCCAGATAGGATTCCGAACTCATTTCGATCAGGCGCGAGGCGGTGCGCTTGAACTCGTTGGCCTCGCTGCCTTCGTTGGCAAGATAGAGCGAGATCGGGTTGGCATCGGCCGAGGCCATCAGCTTCACGGCATTGTCATAGAGCGTGTCGATCAGCGTGATGAAACGCTTGGCGGCGTTGCGCTGAGAGATGTCCATCACTGGAATATGGTCGACCAGAATGGTGTGATAGTCGTGCGCCAGTCTGAGATAGTCGGATGCGCCGAGCGGCTGCTCGCAGAGATCGGCGAACGTGAAGCGCGCCACGCCGTGGGCCGAGCACGGCACGTGCAGGATGCGGCCCTTGATCGAAATATCGCGCGACTTGCATTTGGCGCCGCCCGACATCTTCGACCAGGCGCGATCGAGCGCGGTGTCCGCCTCGGTGTCTGCCGGCGTCAGCCACATCGGCACGCCCTGAAGTTTTTCCAGCCGGAAGTCGGTGCGCGCGTCGAGCCGCAGCACGTCCATGTGGTCGGTGATCTGCCGGATGAAGGGCAGGAACAGCGAACGGTTCAGACCGCCCTTGTAGAGGTCGTCAGGCGCGACGTTGGAGGTCGCGACCACCACGGTGCCGAGCTCCAGCAGCTTTGCGAACAGGCGGCCCAGGATCATCGCATCCGCGATGTCGGTGACGTGGAATTCGTCGAAACAGAGCAGCCAGCTCTCCTCGAAGATCGCATGCGCCGTCAGCGCGATGACGTCGCCGTCGCCAATCTCGCCGCGCGCGATGCCCTGGCGATAATCGTAGATGCGCTCGTGCACCTCGGCCATGAATTCGTGGAAATGCGCGCGCCGCTTGTGCTCGACGGTCGAGTGCTGGAAGAACAGATCCATCAGCATGGTCTTGCCGCGGCCGACCTCGCCATGGACGTAGAGCCCGTGCGGCGCCTCGTCCTTGTCGCTGCTGAACAGGCGGCTGAGCAGGCCCTGCTTGCGCTGCGGCTTGTAATCGGCGAGCCGCTGGTCGAGCGCCGCATAGGCGTCGGCGATTTCGGCCTGGGCGGCATCGGGCTCGATCGCGCCGGACGCGATCTGGGCCTGATAGGCGTCGCGGAATGAGGAACTGGGGGTCGAGAGCATGCTCTTTACCGCCAGAGATGAGCGGAAATTGCAACTCCGTATTGGCGCAAAGGCTTATGCGCTCGGCCCTTCGCGGACAGATCGCCTGCGTGCGTCGAAGCGCGAGGTATGGGCGCTAGGTCCGCCAAAAGGATCTATTCTTGCGTTCGGCCGGGCTAGAATATACCTATTGAGGAACCAAGGAACCTCAGTATGGCGCTTAGCATCAAGGACCCCGAAACGGAGCAATTGGCGCGGAGTCTGGCGCAATTGACCGGCGAAAACATCACGACAGCAACCAAGCGCGCCATTGAGGAGCGATTACGCCGGCTCGGCGGACAAGCTCACAAAGACGCGCTGCTTCAAGACATGGCCGAGATCAGGCGGCGCTGGAGCGAAATGCGCGTCTTGGATAACCGCACGCCTGAGGAAATTCTCGGATACGACGCGCATGGATTGCCGCGCTGATGGTGATCGACACATCGGCGATCGTGGCAATCGCGCTCAACGAAGTCGATGCGGCGGACATCGAGCGACTGATCGTGGACGATCCGATCCGCCTGATCTCCGCGGCAACGGTGCTCGAAGCAACGATGGTGATCGAGACACGGCTAGGTGACGGGGGCGGGCGCGAGTTCGATCTCTGGCTCGTCAAGATCGGCGCCGAGATCGTGCCGGTCGATGCCCGACAAGCCGATGCGGCACGGCGCGCCTGGCGTCGCTACGGCAAGGGACGTCACGCCGCGTCGCTGAACTATGGCGACTGCTTTTCCTACGCGCTAGCGACGACTCGCAGTGAGCCGCTGCTGTTCAAGGGCGAGGACTTCGCGAAGACCGACGTCGCCAGACCCGGCGTGGCCCCGCCGCGATAGCGCGACGCAACGAGCCCGACGAAGACTCACTCACATAGCTCGTACGCGTCCTCGACCACATAGGGGCCGCCGCCAGTGGAGGCGCGAGACGAGAACAGCACGAAACGTTCGGCCGTGAACGCCTTGCTGGGAAAATAGCCGCGCAGCGAGAGATAGTCGGCGACGTCACGGTCGGTGGCGTCGTGCAGCCGGGCCAGCGTGACATGCGGGATGAACTTGCGGCCCTCAGGGTCAAGGCCGATCCGCTGCATCAGGCGCTCGAGCTCGGCCTGCAATTCCATCAGTGGCTTGCTCGGCACGATGGTGGCGACCACCGCGCGCGGCTTGCGTCCGCCGAAGCTCTGCAAACCCTGCACCTTCACCTCGAACGGCTTGCGGTCGACGCGAAACAGCATTGAGGCGATTTCGTTGGCGGACATGCCGTCGATATTGCCGATGAAGCGCAGGGTGACGTGGTAATTTTCGGGATCGATCCAGCGGGCGCCGGGAAGGCCGCCCCGCAAATTGGAAAGCGACTGGCCAATCTCGGCCGGAATTTCCAGACCAGTGAACAAACGCGGCATCGTTTCGCACTCCCGATGCTTGGACATGACCTTTGGGAAAGACCATGTCCAAATTTTAGAGCCGGCGACGAATCACCGGTACCCTAATTCCTATCGCAGTTGTGTGACCCTGCGAAGCATCGCGCGCCTTACCCCGGTAAAACCCTGGGAATTACGGTTAGCGTTGCCTGCTTTTCAACGCCGCTGCTCAGCTATCGTGCCAAGGAATGCCTCAACCGTGGGCAAGATATTCCTGACGATGATGTCGACGCCGGGCGCCGTCGGATGAATGCCGTCGGCCTGGTTGAGCTTGGCGTCGGCCGCGACACCGTCGAGAAAAAACGGATAGAGCGGCACGCCGAATTTTTTCGCCAGGTCCGGATAAATCGAATTGAAGCGCGCGGCATAATCCGCGCCGTAATTCGGCGGCGCCAGCATGCCGCACAGCATCACCGCGATCTTGCGCACCTTGAGGCGCTGGACGATCTCGGTCAGCGCGGCGCGCGTCAAATCGGGATCGATGCCGCGCAGCGCATCGTTGGCGCCGAGTTCGATGATCACACCGTCGGTTCCGTCGGAGACGGACCAGTCGAGCCGGTCACGGCCACCCGAGGAGGTGTCGCCGGACACCCCGGCATTGGTCATGTCGACCTCTATGCCTTTGTCTTGTAAGGCTTTTTGGAGCCTTGTGGGGAACGCTTGCTGGGCCGGGAGGCCGAGGCCGGCGCTCAAGGAATCGCCGAGAACCACCAGCTTGATCGGTTTCGCCGCCTCGGCCCATGCCGGATTTGCGACCGTCATCAAGGCGAACATCAACACGGCTATGTGCATGAACAATCCGTAACGCCTCTCGACCGCGTGTGCGGAGTTGCCATATGACCGGACCATGGACACTCGTATCTCTTCCTCTTCGCTCGCCGACAGCTCGGCGGACACCATCGCCATCTCCAACGTCAATCTGTCATTGGGTACGGGCGCGGCACGCGTTCACATCCTCAAGGATATCAGCTTGCGCGTGGGCCGGAGCGAGACGATCGGCCTGATCGGCCCGTCAGGCTCGGGCAAATCCACGCTGCTGATGGTAATGGCGGGGCTGGAGCGTCCTGATAGCGGAGAGGTGGTGGTCAGCGGCACGCCTTTCAATGCCCTCGACGAGGACGCGCTGGCCCGCTTCCGCGGCCGCCAGGTCGGCATCGTCTTCCAGTCCTTCCATTTGATTCCGACCATGACCGCGCTGGAGAACGTCGCGGTGCCGCTCGAGCTCGCCGGCAATCCCGACGCCGCAAAGCGCGCGGCGCAGGAGCTGCAATCGGTCGGGCTCGGCGACCGTCTGCATCATTATCCGACGCAGCTCTCCGGCGGCGAGCAGCAGCGCGTCGCGCTGGCCCGCGCGCTGGCGCCCGATCCCGCGATCCTCGTTGCCGACGAGCCCACCGGAAATCTCGACGAAGCCACGGGACAACAGATCGTCGACCTCCTGTTCAGCAAGCATGCCGAGCGCGGCATGACGCTGGTGCTGGTCACGCATGATTCCTCGCTCGCGCATCGCTGCGATCGCGTGATCCGCCTGCGCTCCGGGCGCATCGACACGCAGTCGGCGCCCGCATGAGCGCTGTCGCCGAACCGTTCACGAGGCCCAACGGCGTCGCGCTGTCGCTGCGCTACGCGCTGCGCGAATTGCGCGGCGGCCTGCGCGGCTTCTACGTCTTCATTGCCTGCATCGCGCTCGGCGTGATGGCCATCGCCGGCGTCGGCTCGGTCTCCGCGAGCCTGAGCGACGGCCTCGCCCGCGAGGGCCGTACCCTGCTCGGCGGCGACGTATCGTTCGTCCTGTTTCAGCGCGAGGCGAAGCCGGAGGAAGTCGCCTTCCTGCGTTCGCGCGGCACCGTCTCGAGCGCCGCCACACTGCGCGGCATGGCGCGCTCGGCCGAGGGCAAGCTGGCGCTGGTCGAGATGAAGGCGGTCGACGACACCTATCCGATGCTGGGCCAGTTGACGCTGGCGCCACCGCTGCCGATGTCCGACCTGCTCGCGGAGCGCGACGGCGCGTTCGGCGCGGCCGCCGATCCGACCCTGCTGGCGCGTTTGTCGCTCAAGACCGGCGATCGCGTCACCGTCGGGGCCGCGACGTTCCAGATCCGCAGCGCCGTCGAAGCCGAGCCCGACAAGCTCGCCGGCGGCATCGGCTTCGGCCCGCGCTTCCTGATCAGCGAGGCGGGCCTGCGCGCCACAGGGCTGGTCCAGCCCGGCAGCCTGGTGCGCTGGGTCTACCGTGTGAAGCTGCCGGAGATCGCCAATAGCGAGCGCGCCACCGACGCCTTCATCGCGGACGCCCGCAACGCCGCGCCGCAGGCCGGCTGGGAGGTCCGCAGCCGCTCCAATGCCTCGCCGCAGCTCGAGCGCAACATCAACCGCTTCACGCAGTTTTTGACGCTGGTCGGCCTCGCCGCACTGCTGGTCGGCGGTGTCGGCGTCGCCAATGCCGTCAAGGCCCATATCGACCACAAGCTGGAGGTGATCGCGGCCTTCAAGGCTGTCGGCGCCACCGGGCGCGACGTGTTCGGCATCTATCTCGCCCAGGTTCTCCTGCTCGCCGCGATCGGCTCGGTGATCGGACTCGCGCTCGGCGCCGCCATGCCGTTCGCGATCGTCGGCCTGTTCGGCAAGCTGCTGCCGCTGCCGGTGGTGCCGGCGGTGCATGCCGACGAGCTCGCGCTGTCGTTCGTCTACGGGCTGCTCACGGCGCTTGCCTTCGGCCTGTGGCCGCTCGGGCGCGTGCACGACGTGCCGGTGGCCGCGCTGTTTCGCGACACCATCAGCTCCGAATGGCATCGGCCACGCTGGAGCTATCTCGTCTTCATGGCCGTCGTGATCGCGCTGCTCATCGCGGTGGTGATCGGCCTGTCCTTCGACAAGCGCATCGCCGCGGTGTTCGTGGCCTCCTCCGTGGTCGTGTTCGCGCTGCTGCGCGGCATTGCCGCCCTGCTGATGACGATCGCCCGGCGGCTGCCGCGCACGCGGTGGCCGATGCTGCGACTTGCGATTGCCAACATCCACCGGCCGGGCGCGCTGACGCCCTCGGTCGTGCTGTCGCTGGGCCTCGGGCTCGCCGTGCTCGTCACCATCACCCAGATCGACGGCAATCTGCGCCGGCAGTTCCTGGCGGCGCTGCCCGAGCACGCGCCATCGTTCTTCTTCATCGACATTCCGAGCACGCAGGCCGAGCAGTTCGACTCATATCTGCGCCAGATCGCCCCTGGCGCGACGGTCGACGACGTGCCGATGCTGCGCGGGCGGATCGTCGGAGCCCGTGGCGTCCGCGCCGAGGAGCTCAAGCCCAGCACCGATTCCGAGTGGGTTCTGCAGAGCGACCGTGGCCTGACCTATACCGCCGATCTGCCGAAGGGCTCCAAGGTGGTCGAGGGCGAGTGGTGGAGCGCCGATTATGCCGGCCCGCCACTCGTTTCGATGGAGAAGAAGATCGCGGACGGACTCGGCCTCAAGCTCGGCGACGAGGTCGTGGTCAACATCCTCGGCCGCGACATCCCCGCGAAGATCAGCAATCTGCGCACCATCGACTGGCAGGGCCTCGGCATCAATTTCGTCCTCGTGTTCTCCCCCAACGCATTCAAGGGCGCGCCGCACACCCACATCGCGACGCTGACGGAAGCCGGCGGCGATCCTGCCGGCGACGGCAAGATCATCAGGGAGGTCGCCGACGCCTATCCGATGGTGACGAGCGTGCGCGTGCGCGAGGTGATGGAGACGGTCGGCTCGGTCGTGACCAATCTGGCGCTGGCAATCCGCGGCGCCAGCGCTGTGACCCTGATCTCGGCAATCCTGGTGTTGGGCGGCGCGCTCGCCGCCGGCCATCGTCACAGGGTCTACGATGCGGTGATCCTCAAGACCCTGGGCGCGACCCGGCTGCGGCTGCTCGGCGCCTATGCGCTCGAATACCTCCTGATCGGACTTGCCACCGCCGTGTTCGGCGTTTTCGCCGGCAGCGTCGCGGCCTGGATGATCGTGACCCGGCTGATGACCCTCACTTTCGTCTGGCAGGGCGGCAGCGCAGCCGGCGTGGTCGCGGCTGCCTTGGTCGTCACGGTCGGGCTGGGGCTCGCGGGCACGCTCCTAGCGTTGAACAAAAAGCCCGCCACGGTGTTGCGGAATTTGTGACAAATGGTAGCGGGCGGCTGCGCGGGAGCCAAATCGCACGATTCCAGCGATTAACCACGTCTGCTCGCCAGGATTGCGCGCGAGGGCGACATTCAGCCGCGCGTGGAAGGTTGCAGCGGATGTGTTAGTTTCCCACATATCGAGTGGGTTCGGAGTCCCGATTGTTAGCCAAAATTTAGTCGGCAGACGTCGGTATCCGAGATAGAATTTGACGAACCGGCGGCATGGCGACCCTCATGCCGGACCGGACCAACCAACGGGAATTCGACCATGTCGGACCTAGACCGTAACTACGCTTCTCCTTTCGGCAGGGCCGCCGGGCGTGTTGACGCCGCGACGGTCGATGCCGGCCTGCGCGCCTATATGCTGCGCATCTACAACTACATGAGCATCGGCCTGGCCATCACCGGCTTGGCCGCGCTCGGCGTCTACATGGCCGCCGTGACGGATGTTCCGACCCCGGAAGCCGTCCGCGTCGGCAAGCTGTTCCTGACGCCCTTCGGCTACGCGATGTTCGTCAGCCCCCTGAAGTGGCTGTTCATGCTCGCGCCGCTCGCCATGGTGTTCGTGATCTCGGCAGGCATCAACCGTCTCGCTCCCTCGACCGCCCAGATCCTGTTCTGGGTGTTCGCGGCGCTGATGGGCATCTCGCTGTCCTCGATCTTCCTGGTGTTCACACACACCTCGATCGTGCGGGTGTTCTTCATCACCGCGGCGACCTTCGGCGCGCTCAGCCTCTACGGCTACACCACCAAGCGTGACATGAGCGGAATGGGCTCGTTCCTGTTCATGGGCCTGATCGGCATCGTGATCGCGAGCCTGGTGAACCTGTTCCTGGCGAGCTCGGTGCTGCAGTTCGTGGTGTCAGTGGTCGGCGTGCTGGTGTTCGCGGGCCTCACCGCCTGGGACACCCAGCGGCTGAAGAACGACTACATCTACGGCTACGCCTCGGCCGGCGGTGACATCGCAGAGCGTGCGGCCATCACCGGCGCGCTGTCGCTGTACCTGAACTTCATCAACCTGTTCACGCTGCTGCTGCAGCTCCTCGGCCAGCGCGACTAAGCGCCAGCCCAGAGTGGACGACACCAACCCCGGCCGAAAGGCCGGGGTTTTTGTTTGCGGCGGGGAGCACCGCTCCCGTAGCCCGGATGGAGCGAAGCGCAATCCGGGAACGTCGTATCGGCGGACGCGCCTGCCCCGGATTTCGCTGCGCTCCATCCGGGCTACAAGGGCTGCCTCGCTTCGGAGCTCTTGCGACGAAGCAATCCAGAGTCCCTCCACAGATGCATTTCTGGATTGCCTCGCTACGCTCGCAATGACGATGCGGAGGCTCTTCCGGGCGTCCCGGGAAGGCTCTAATCTGGCCCCATGTCAGCACCCGAAATCAGGCCCGCCACCGAGGCCGACCTTCCCGCCATCACCGCCATTTACCAGCAGGCCGTCCGCGAGGGCACCGCGACGTTCGAGCTGGCACCGCCCGACCTCGCCGAGATGATGCGGCGCTACCGCGCGCTGGTCGACGGCGGCTATCCCTATTTCGTCGCCATCCTCGACGGGCGCGTCGCCGGCTACGCCTATGCCGGCGCCTACCGGCCGCGGCCGGCCTACCGCTTCACGGTCGAGAACTCGATCTATCTCGATCCGTCCTTCCACCGCCGCGGCATCGGGGCGCTTCTGCTGGAGCGGCTGATCGTCGAATGCGAGGCGCGCGGCTTCCGCCAGATGATCGCCGTGATCGGCGATTCCGCCAATGCCGGCTCGATCGGCGTGCACACCAAGGCCGGTTTCAAGATGATCGGCACGCATCCCAGCGTCGGGTTGAAATTCGGCCGCTGGCTGGACACCGTGATGATGCAGCGGGAGCTTGGTGAGGGCGCGAGTACCGTGCCGGGGAAGTAGGGGCTACCGTCATTCCGGGACGCGCGCAGCGCGAACCCGGAATCCAGAAGTTGTGGGCGAACAATATCGAGATTCCGGGTTCGCGACTTCGTCGCGCCCCGGAATGACGGGGGTGCTCACACCACCGCCAGCTTGCGATCGATCACCAGGAGCACGCGCTCGAGCTCGTGGCCGCGGCGCAGGATCAAGCCCGTCGCCGAGATCACGCTGTACATGCCCTGTTTGCGCGCGAGGCGCGGATCCTTCTCGATGCGATAGATCGGCACTTCAGAGGCGCGGCGAAAGACCGAGAACACGGCGCGATCCCTGAGGAAGTCGATGGCATAGTCGCGCCACTCGCCGTCGGCGACCATCCGGCCGTAGAGATTGAGAATACGGTGCAGCTCGAGCCGGTTGAACGTCACGCGGCTCAGTTGCGCATTCGAAGCGGTGGGGCGCACCGCCGCGCGCTGTTCGCTCGGATCGGCATCCTCCGACAGACTCATAGAGCGCCTCCTGTCGCATCAGCATGACCGCGTCCGCGAAGACCGTCCCCGGAACCGCGGATCATGACAGTTGCATGATTGCGCCAACTGTTCCCCACTGCAAGGGCCCTTGAAAGGACTTTGGAATCCGGAGCAAACCGCCCACACGCAGCGGTGGAACTCTGTCGCGGCAAACCGTCACGGGATCGTTAGCAGGAATCATAGTGTCGCCGCTTTTCCGCCAAGCGACTGCCGCCCTGCATTGCGAAAAGACCTATGTGCGTTGACCCGGTCCTTTCGGTTCCGGATTCCTCAGCCCCCAGCCCCCCGGGGCCGTTAGGATCGGGTCTGTTCGCACGACAAGGAGGGCCAACGCGAGTTGGTCCTTTTTTGTTTGTGTCGGGATGTTGCTGTCTCGACCTCTTTTCCATCACCGCACACTCTCTCCCCTCATCCTGAGGAGCCGCGCTCTTCGCGCGGCGTCTCGAAGGATCGAGGCCGAGCTGCATCAGCGGGGCCTGCATGGTTCGAGACGGCGCTGACGCGCCTCCTCACCATGAGGATTGAGAGTGTGCTTGAGTCGGAAGATTCGAAGTGTGCGAATCAGTGCAGCGACGTGTACGCCGCGCCCAGCATCGGCCCCGGCTTTTCCCGGCTGCCGTCCTGGACATAGACCACGGCACCGTCGACGCCGTCGCGCGTGAGGTTCTCGATCGGCACCGTCCAGCTTTCCGGACGGCCGGTCCAGTCGCCGACCTTGAGCAGGTTGCGCACCACGTTGTGATAGATGACCTGCTGTCCGCGGTTTTCGCCACGGCTGATCGCGATCGGCACCGACTTCGCAATCGAGCAGATCCAGACTTCGCCGTGGGACGCCGTCGGCTCCTTGCTCGCGGCCACCGAGACGTTGATCTGCTTGCCCGCGAGCGACATCGTCACCGGCACGCTCATCACGCCCGTGCCCCTGTCGGTGCTGCCGATCGCGCTTTCGATTCCGGTGCGGTCGCTGCCGACGACATGCGTGGAGCCGTTGACCACGACCTGCGGCGTGTAGACCTCGCGGTCGCCGCGCATGCGCGAATAGGCACGCTGCCGTGCGGAGAAGCGCGAATCGGCCAATGTGTCCTTCCAGCCGAGATAGTCCCAATAATCGATCGGCATGCTCAGCGCGATGATCGAGGGATCGCGGGAGAGATCGCCGATGATCTTGTCGGCCGGCGGGCAGGAGGAGCAGCCCTGCGAGGTAAACAATTCGACAACGGCGCGGGGATCAGCCTCGGCAGGACGAATGACGGCGACGATCGCACAGAGACCAAGAGCTCCCGACCAGAGGGCACCGGACCAGCGTGAAACCAGATGAGAAGCCGTCATTGTTGTCATGTCGAACGCCGCACACCATTGCACGTGAGAGGGGAAATCTTACCGCCGGATGGTCACCGTAGTCTTACGGGCCTCACACTTTCGTCCGCCAAAGTAACCGTCCAACGCGAGAGGTTCTCCGCCGGGCGGGCCCATCTGAAGCCTGCCGCAAACGCGTGAAGGCGGCCTTGTGATAGGCCGCCTTCGTGTAACCTACTACTCACTTCGCAGTGAGCCACCGTTCACAAATCCGCGCTTACGCCGCGAGCTTGCGCAGCACGTAGTGCAGGATGCCGCCGTTGCGGTAGTATTCGAGCTCGTCCAGCGTATCGATGCGGCAGAGCAGCGAAACGCGCTGCAGCGAACCGTCGCCGGAGACGATCTCCGCGGTCAACTTCTGGCGCGGCTTGAGGTCGCCGACGAGGCCGCGCAGCGTGACCTTCTCGTCGCCCTTCAGACCGAGCGACGACCAGGAGGTGCCGTCCTCGAAGGTCAGCGGCAGCACTCCCATGCCGACCAGGTTGGAGCGGTGGATGCGCTCGAAGCTCTGGCAGATCACGGCGCGCACGCCGAGCAGACGCGTGCCCTTCGCGGCCCAGTCGCGTGAGGAGCCGTTGCCGTATTCGGCGCCGGCGAACACCACCAGCGGCACCTGCTCCTGCTGGTACTTCATCGCGGCGTCGTAGATCGACATCTGCTCGCCGTCGGGCCAGTGCTTGGTGAGACCGCCTTCCGGAATGTTGCCGTCGGCGCCCTTCAGCATGAAGTTCTTGATGCGGATATTGGCGAAAGTGCCGCGCATCATGACTTCGTGGTTGCCGCGCCGCGTGCCGTACTGGTTGAAGTCGGCCGGACGCACCTGGTGCTCGCTGAGATATTTGCCGGCGGGCGAGGTGAGCTTGATCGAACCGGCCGGCGAGATGTGGTCGGTGGTGATCTTGTCGCCGAACATGGCGAGGATGCGGGCCTCGACGATGTCAGTGACCGGCTCCGGCTCCTTCTTCATGCCTTCGAAATAGGGCGGGTTCTGCACATAGGTCGAGCTCATGTTCCAGCGATAGGTCTCGCTCTCGACCGTCTTGATCTTGCGCCAGTTGGTGTCGCCCTTGAACACGTCGGCATACTTCTTCTTGAAGATCGCCGCGGTCACGAACTTCTTCATGAAGGCGTTGATCTCCTTCGTCGTCGGCCAGATGTCCTTCAGGTAGACCGGCTTGCCGTCCTTGCCTACACCGAGCGGCTCGACGGCGAGATTCTTGGTGACGCTGCCCGCGAGCGCGTGGGCGACCACGAGCGGCGGCGAGGCCAGATAGTTCGCCTGCACGTCCGGCGAGACACGGCCTTCGAAGTTGCGGTTACCGGAGAGCACGGCAGCCGCGACGATGCCGTTGTCGTTGATCGACTTCGAGATCTCCTCGGGCAGCGGACCGGAATTACCGATGCAGGTGGTGCAGCCGAAGCCGACCAGGTTGAAGCCGACCTTGTCGAGATCGGCCTGGAGACCGGAATCGGCGAGATAGGCCGCCACCACCTGGCTGCCGGGGGCGAGCGAGGTCTTCACCCACGGCTTTGCCTTGAGGCCCTTTGCGGCGGCGTTACGCGCCAAAAGCCCGGCGCCGATCAGCACGCTCGGGTTCGAGGTGTTGGTGCAGGAGGTGATCGCGGCGATCACGACGTCGCCATGGCCGATGTCGAAGTTCTTGCCGTCGACGGCAAAGCGCTTCCCCGGCTCGTCGGCCTTCTTGTATTCGGTGGCGAGCGCAAGCGAGAAGCCCTCGGCCACGGACGGCAGCGCGATGCGGCCTTCGGGACGCTTCGGGCCGGCCATCGAGGGCACGACGTCGCCGAGGTCGAGCGTCAGCGTCTCCGTGAACACCGGATCGGGCGACTTGGCGGTGCGGAACAGTCCTTGCGCCTTCGCATAGGCCTGCACCAGCGCGACGCGCGCCGGGGCGCGGCCGGAGGTCTTGAGATAATCGAGCGCGGCGGCATCGACCGGGAAGAAGCCGCAGGTCGCGCCATATTCGGGCGCCATGTTGGCGATGGTCGCCTTGTCGGCGACCGAGAGATGGTCGAGGCCGGGGCCGAAGAATTCGACAAACTTGCCGACGACGCCGAGCTTGCGCAGCATCTGCGTGACTGTCAGCACGAGGTCGGTCGCGGTGACGCCTTCCTTCATCGCACCCTTCAGCTTGAAGCCGACGACGGTCGGCAGCAGCATCGACAGCGGCTGGCCGAGCATGCAGGCTTCCGCCTCGATGCCGCCGACGCCCCAACCGAGCACGGCGAGACCGTTGACCATGGTGGTGTGGGAATCGGTGCCGACCAGCGAGTCGGGATAGGCGACCTCGAAGGTGCCGGTCTTCTTGCCGACCGTCATCTTCTCCTTCTTGGTCCAGACCGTCTGGGAGAGATATTCGAGATTGACCTGATGGCAGATACCGGTGCCGGGCGGCACGACGGAGAAGTTCGAGAACGCCTTCTGGCCCCATTTCAGGAACTCGTAGCGCTCCTGGTTCTGCTTGTATTCCTCGGTGACGTTCTTGCCGAAGGCCTTGTTGTCACCGAAGAAGTTCACGATCACGGAGTGGTCGATGACGAGGTCGACCGGCACCAGCGGATTGATCTTCTCGGCATCGCCGCCAAGCTTCTGCATCGCGTTGCGCATCGCGGCGAGATCGACCACGGCGGGCACCCCGGTGAAATCCTGCATCAGCACGCGCGCCGGGCGGAATGCGATCTCATGCTCCAGCGACTTCTTGCGCAGCCATTTCGACACCGCGACGATGTCTTCCTTCTTGACCGTGCGGCCATCCTCGTTGCGGAGCAGGTTCTCGAGCAGAACCTTCATCGAATAGGGAAGCTTGGAAATTCCCTTCAGACCATTCTTCTCCGCCGTGGGCAGGCTGTAATAGACATAGGTCTTGGCGCCGACCTTGAGGGTCTTTTTGCATTTGAAGCTGTCGAGCGAGGTCATGTAGGAAAATCCCAATTGTTAGTTATACCCGGCAAGGGGTATTTTAACACCGTCAGCGGAGCAGGCTGGGCCGCTTGCAGGGGCAGGTTGAGTTGCTGCATCAAGTAGTTCCGGGCTTATAGAAGCTTTCTAACCGCGCCGCCACAGCCACAATCGCGCCGCGGCAATCCGCGAGCCAAAAATTCCCATACGCTACCCCAAGATTTCCTGAGGCCTGGCTTTGAGCGGATCGATACGAGGCAAGATGCAGCTTTCCGGACGCGGGGTCATTTGCGTGCGGGGCGGGCGCGAGGTGTTTTCCGGGCTCGATTTCGAGGCCGGCTCCGGCGAAGCCGTGGCGGTCGTGGGCCGCAACGGATCGGGCAAGACGTCGCTGCTGCGGCTGATCGCGGGCCTGCTCGTTCCGGCGGGCGGCACGATCGCGCTGGACGGAGGGGATGCCGAGCTGACGCTGCCGGAGCAATGCCACTATCTCGGTCATCGCGACGCCCTGAAGCCGGCCCTGAGCGTGATGGAGAATCTGACATTCTGGGCCGATTTTCTCGGCGGCGAGCGTTTTGACGCCGGCGAGAGCCTAGCCACCGTCGGGCTCGACCACGCCGCCGATCTGCCCGCCGCCTTCCTGTCCGCCGGCCAGCGCCGGCGGCTCTCGCTGGCCCGCCTGCTGACCGTCCGCCGACCGGTCTGGCTGCTGGACGAGCCGACCACGGCGCTGGATGTCGGCGGCCAGGACATGTTTTCCGGATTGATGCGCGAGCACCTCAGCCGCGGCGGCCTGATCATCGCCGCCACCCACGCCCCGCTCGGGATCGATTCGCGAGAGCTGCGGATCGGGGGTGCGGCATGATTTCGATCAACCCTCAGCTTTCCGAGCGGCTGGGTGCCGCTCTCGCACCCGAGACGCAGTCGTCGCCGCGGGCTCCCCCGCCTCTCCCGCTTGCGGGAGAGGTCGGCGCGCAGCGCCGGGTGAGGGTTCTCTCCTCTGGGGGAATCTTCGTTGTCGAGACACCCTCTCCCCAACCCTCCCCCGCAAGCGGGGGAGGGAGCGCACCGTGCCTGAGGCACGATGGGAGCCCCCCATGACCGCCCTATCTGCCCTCATTCGCCGGGACATCCGGATCGCGCTCCGCGTCGGCGGCGGAGCGTTGATTGGCGTGCTGTTCTTCCTGACCGTGGTGGTGCTGATGCCGTTTGCAGTCGGGCCGGATCTGGCACTGCTGTCGCGGCTCGGGCCGGCGATCCTGTGGCTGGGGGCGCTGCTGGCGAGCCTTCTGACGCTGGACCGGCTGTTCATGGCTGACCACGAGGACGGCTCGCTCGACCTGATCACGATGAGCCGGACCCCGCTGGAACTCGCCTGCGCGGCGAAAGCGCTGGCGCATTGGCTGGCCGCCGGCCTGCCGCTGATCGTCGCAACCCCGGTGCTCGGGCTGCTGCTCAACCTCGACATGGTCGCAACCGGCGCTGTGGCGCTGACGCTGCTCGCCGGCACCCCGGCGCTGACGTTTACCGGGATGATCGGTGCGGCGCTGGCGGTGACGCTGCATCGTGGCGGCTTGCTGATGGCCGTCCTGGTGCTGCCGCTGTCGATTCCGGTGCTGATCTTCGGCGTTGCGGCCTCGCAGGCGGCGATCGTCGGTCCCATGACGTTCGGCGCGCCGTTCTCGATCCTGTGCGCGCTGTCACTGGTCAGCCTCGTGATCGGCCCCTTCGCGGCCGCGGCGAGCCTGAAGCACGGACTCGACTGAGATGGACTGGACTGACCTTGACCCCGATCAACTTTCGCTACGGACATTCGTGCTGATTGCGTGAGCGCTTACCTGTGATTATCAGGATACCATGACGCTGATCGACCTCGCCAACCCCACACGGTTCCTCGCGCTGACGGCGCGGCTGCTGCCGTGGCTCGCGGCCGCGACCATCATCCTGCTGGCGATCGGGCTCTATCAATCCGCCACCGCGCCCGACGACTACCAGCAGGGCGCGACGGTGAAGATCATGTTCATCCACGTGCCCAATGCCTGGCTGTCGATGTTCGTGTGGGGCGTGATGAGCATCGCCTCGCTGGGCACGCTGGTGTGGCGGCATCCGCTCGCCGACGTCGCCGCCAAGGCGGCCGCTCCGATCGGCGCCGCCTTCACCTTCCTTGCGCTGCTGACGGGATCGCTGTGGGGCCGGCCGATGTGGGGCACCTATTGGGAATGGGACGCGCGGCTGACCTCGGTGCTGATCCTGTTCCTGATGTATCTCGGCCTGATGGCGCTGTGGCGCGCGGTCGACGAGCCCTCCCGCGCGGCGCGCGCCGCCGCCGTGCTGACGCTGGTCGGCGCGATCAACCTGCCCATCATCAAGTTCTCGGTCGACTGGTGGAACACGCTGCACCAGCCGGCCTCGGTGATGCGGATGGGCGGCTCGTCGCTCGACAGATCGTTCCTGATTCCGCTGCTGGTGATGGCGATCGCGTTCACCCTGCTGTTCGTCACGCTGCATATCGCGGCGATGCGCAACGAAATTTTGCGCCGGCGCGTCCGCTCGTTGCAGATGATGCAGGCGAGCCGTGTGGCGTTTTCAGAAGTCGGCACCGGCTCGCGTGAAGGCAGCACTTCAAAAGAAGTCGGGGCTGCATGATCATGTCGCTCGGTCCCTACGCGTCCTTCATCGTGACGTCCTATGCCGCGGCCGCCCTCGTGGTCGTGATCCTGATCGGCTGGATCGTGCTCGATTATCGTAGCCAGACACAGCGCCTGCGCGAGCTCGAGCGCAGCGGCGTGACCCGCCGCTCCGGCCGTAGCGCGACGGATCGGCCATGAGAGATCAAGCATGAGAGATCAATCGTGAGCGATCAATCGACGTCCGCTCCGCCGCAGCGCCGCACCTTCCTGATGGTGCTGCCGCTGATTGCCTTCATCGGCTTGGCACTGCTGTTCTGGTTCCGGCTTGGCAGCGGCGACCCCTCGCGGATTCCTTCCGCGCTGATCGGACGGCCCGCGCCGCAAACCATGCTGCCGCCGCTCGAGGGATTGCAGGCCGCCAACGCGCAGATCCCTGGTCTTGATCCCGCGGCGTTCAAGGGCAAGGTCAGCCTCGTCAATGTCTGGGCGTCCTGGTGCGTGCCGTGCCACGACGAGGCGCCGCTCCTGACCGAATTGGCAAAAGACAAGCGCTTCCAGCTCGTCGGCATCAACTACAAGGATGCCGCCGACAACGCGCGGCGCTTCCTGGGGCGCTACGGCAACCCGTTCGGCCGCGTCGGCGTCGACGCCAACGGCCGCGCCTCGATCGAATGGGGCGTCTATGGCGTGCCGGAGACCTTTGTCGTCGGTCGCGAAGGCACCATCGTCTACAAGCTGGTCGGGCCGATCACGCCGGAGAATTTGCGGACGGTGTTGTTGCCGCAGATGGAGAAGGCGTTGAAGGCGGGAAGCTAGCGCCACTCTCGTGCGAGCGCAGGGGCCAGCCCACACGCCGCTGTCATGCCCCGGCTTGACCGGGGCATCCAGTACGCCGCGGCCTCACCGCATCTCACGACTGTCTCTGGAATACTGGATCGCCCGGTCAAGCCGGGCGATGACAGTTGAGTGTGTGGCTGCGCCTCAGTTCGCAAAGGCGAGTTAAGAGATTCACCCCTTCCTCACATCCCCCGCCTCGGCCTCGCTGGCTTCCAGCGACGCCGGCTCGAGGTGATAGCGCTTGGTCAGCGGCATCTGGGCGATGGCGAAGATCATGGTGATCGGCGTGACGCCGAACACCTTGAAGTTGACCCAGAAGTCCGTGCTCTGGGTGCGCCAGACGATCTCGTTCAACACCGCCATGCCGGCGAAGAACAGCGCCCAGCGCAGCGTGAGGATGCGCCAGCCCTGCGGCGTCAAATTGAACATCTGGTCGAACATGACGGCGATGAAGGAGCGGCCGAACAACAGGCCGCCGCCGAGGATCGCGGCAAACAAGGCGTAGATGATGGTCGGCTTGAGCTTGATGAAGGTCTCGTCGTGGAGCACCAGGGTCAGCGTGCCGAACACCAGCACGATGACGCCTGTCACGATCGCCATGATCGGGATGTGGCGCGTCACCACATAGGAGGCGATCATCGCCGCGACGATCGCGACCATGAAGGCGCCGGTCGCGGCGAACAGATTGAACTTCGCATTGACGAAGAAGAACACGAGCAGCGGGCCGAGCTCGGTCGCAAGCTTGAACAGCGGGTGCGGCTGGGTCTTGTCCATTCTTCAGCTTTCGATTCCGGCGATCGCGCGGGCGAAATCACGCGCGGTGAACGGCGCGAGATCGTCGACGCCTTCGCCGACGCCGATGAAATGCACCGGCAGTTTGAATTTTTCCGCGAGCGCCACCAGAATGCCGCCGCGGGCGGTGCCGTCGAGCTTCGTCATCACGAGACCGGTGACCCCGGCGGTGCGATGGAAGGCCTCGACCTGCGACAGTGCGTTCTGGCCGACGGTGGCGTCCAGCACAAGCAGCACCGCATGCGGTGCAGTCGCGTCCACCTTGCGAATGACGCGCACGACCTTTTCGAGCTCGTTCATCAGCTCGGCCTTGTTCTGAAGCCGCCCGGCGGTGTCGATCAGGAGCACGTCGATGGCCTGCTCCTTCGCCGCCGTCAGCGCGTTGAAGGCGAGGCTCGCCGAATCCGAGCCTTGCGCACCTGATATGACGGGCGTCTTGGTGCGTTCGCCCCAGACCTTGAGCTGCTCGATCGCCGCTGCGCGAAACGTGTCGCCGGCGGCCAGCATCACCTTGCGGCCTTCGGACGCGAATTTTTGCGAGAGTTTTCCGATGGTGGTGGTCTTGCCGGAGCCGTTGACGCCGACCACGAGGATGACGAACGGCTTCCTGCCGGCGTCGATCTCGAGCGGCTTGGCCACCGCCGCCAGCACCTTCTCGACTTCGGTCGCGACGACGTCCTTGACCTCGTCCGCCGAGATCGCCTTGTCGTAGCGCCCCGTGCCGACCGCATCCGCGATCCGCACCGCGACCGAGGTGCCGAGGTCGGCGCGCAGCAGCACGTCCTCGATGTCGTCGAGCATGGCGCGGTCGAGCTTGCGCTTGGTGACGAGGTCGGCGACCGCGGTCCCGAGCGAGGACGAGGTGCGCTTCAGCCCGTCGGACAGGCGGCGCCACCAACTCAGCTTGGGGGTCTCGGGAGTGGTATCGTTCATGGTGCCGGTGTGTTAGCCGTTCCGGCTCCCAAACGAAAGTCTTGACCGAAAGTCCTGCAATTGCTCGATGTTCCCGAATTGACCGCCGAGGAAATCCTGGGCCGCGTGCTCCATCGCGACGGATTGATGCTGGTCATCGACAAGCCGGCCGGCCTCCCGGTGCATCGCGGACCCAAGGGCGGTGCCAATCTGGAAACCTCCTTCGACGCGCTCCGTTTCGGCCTGCCGCGGCCGCCCGTGCTGGCCCACCGGCTGGACAAGGACACCTCCGGTTGCCTCGTGCTCGGCCGCCATCGCAAGGCGACGGCCTCGCTCGGCCTGCTGTTCAAGCATGGCAAGATCGGCAAGACCTATTGGACCATCGTCGAGGGCGGCCCCACTGAGGACGAAGGCACCATCGACATGCCGCTGGGGCGGCTGAACGCCGAACGCGGCTGGTGGCAGAAGCCCGATCCCGAGGGCCAGAAGGCCATCACCAACTGGAAGGTGATGGGCCGGAGCGATGGCCTGACCTGGCTCGCCATGGAACCGGTGACCGGGCGGACCCATCAATTGCGGGTGCATTCGTCCGCAACCGGCTGGCCGATCTTCGGCGATAACATTTACGGCAACGGCCCGCGCTTCGGCGAGCCGAAGCTGCACCTGCATTCCCGCGAGATCGTGGTGCCGATCTCCCGCAACAAGGAGCCGGTCCGCGTGGTGGCGCCGGCGCCGCCCCACATGCACGAGCGGCTCCGCGCCTGCGGGTGGAACGGGGAGTAGCCCAACTGCTCGCCCTTCATGGTGAGGAAGCCGCGCAGCGGCCAGGATGAGGGTCATCGCGCGTTGGTTTACGAAACGTTCAGTGCTCGTCTCTAATGATAGCGGTTGCTTAGAACAAGCTTCCGTCAATCTGCTCAGGACGAGCTGCGCGTCATGTCCACGGCCGAGTTATCGATCATCGACGAGGTCGAGTCCGCGCTTCGGACCGGCTCGGCGGAAAAGGGCCTGGCAACAGCCCGCCGCGTCACCGACCTGTTCCTTTCATCCGCCGGCAGTTTCGACGACGAGCAGATCGCGCTGTTCGACGACGTGCTCGATCGCCTGATCGGCACCATCGAGCTCCGCGCCATCGCCGACATGGGCGCGCGCGTCGCGCTCGCCGAGATCAGCGCGCAACTCGCGCCGATCGCGCAGGCGCCGCCATCGGTCATTCGCCGCCTCGCCAACAATGACGAAATCCGCATCGCCGGTCCCGTGCTGCAGGAATCCGCGCGCCTCGACGATGGCGCGCTGGTGCAGATCGCATCATCCAAGGGCGAGCCGCATCTGCTCGCGGTCGCCGGACGCTGGTGGCTGAAGGAGATCGTCACCGATGCATTGCTGGCGCGGCGCTATCCCAGCGTCAGCCGGCGGCTCGCCGCCAATCCCGGCGCGCGCGTGTCCGGAAGCGGATTTGCCGTCATCGTCGGACAGGCCGAGGCCGATCCCGAACTTGCGGTCAGCGTCGGCGTCCGCATCGATTTGCCGTCAGAGCTGCGCCGCCAGTTACTGCGCTCGGCGAGCGATGCCGTGCGGACGCGCCTGCTGTCGCGCGCACCGCCGCATCTGTTCGAGGAGATCCAGACCGCAATCGCCGCCGTCACCGTCGGTGTCGAGCACGAGATGTCGGGTGTCCGTGATTTCGAAGGTGCCAAGCGCGCCGTCGCAGGCCTCAAGGCGACCGGCCAGCTCAGCGAAGCGACCCTGCTCGGCTTCGCCACGCAGCGGCGTTATGAAGAAGCGGTGGCCGCATTGGCCGCACTGTCCGGATCGACCGTCGAAGTGATACGCCCGCTGATGCAAAGCCTGCGCGAGGACGGCCTGCTGGTGCCGTGCAAGGCGGCGCAGCTCAGCTGGGAAACCACGGCCGCCGTGCTCCAAAGCCGCTTTGCGACCGGCGCAATGAAGCCGGCCGATATCGCAAGGGCTCAAAGCCATTACGCGCGCATGACCCCGGAGAATGCGCGGCGGACACTGCGGTTTTGGCAGGTGCGGGCGTCGTAGGCGCTTGCTGCGCACCACACGCACCGATGTCATCACCCGCGAAAGCGGGTGATCCAGTATTCCAGAGACGTTAGTGGGATACGGAGAAGCCGCGGCGTACTGGGTCGCCCGGTCAAGGCGGGCGACGACACTGGTTATGTGGTCAGCCGCGCGCCATCACGACCGGCCATCCGCAGTGGCACGATGCTGCCGATACGCTCGCCCGCAATCGCCACCGGCAGATAATGCTCCGTGCGCCCCTGGCCTTCGCTCTCGATCAGCACCTCGCGCGTGGCGCCGATCTCGGCTTGCAGCCGCTGCAGAAGCGCGGCCTCACCGGCTAAGCGCAGCCGTTTCGCCCGCTCCTTGATCGCGCCGCCCGCCACCTGCGGCATCCGCGCGGCCGGCGTGCCGGGACGCGGCGAATAGGGGAAGACGTGGAGGAACGTCAGGCCGCATTGCTCGACCAGATCGAGCGAGCGCGAGAACATCGCCTCGGTCTCGGTCGGAAAGCCCGCGATGATGTCGGCGCCCAGCGCGATATCCGGGCGCAGGCGGCGGACCTGGTCGCAGAACGCGATGGCGTCGCCGCGCGTATGCCGCCGCTTCATGCGCTTCAGGATCATGTCGTCGCCGGACTGCAGCGACAGATGCAGATGCGGCATCAGCCGCGAATCCTCGGCGATGGCATCCAACAGATCGCTGTCCGCCTCGATCGAGTCGATCGAGGAGATGCGCAGGC
The DNA here is from genome assembly GCF_003020115.1 of Bradyrhizobium sp. MOS002. GTDB lineage: Bacteria > Pseudomonadota > Alphaproteobacteria > Rhizobiales > Xanthobacteraceae > Bradyrhizobium. The sequence goes on along the minus strand of NZ_PYFX01000013.1, from coordinate 20,761 downwards.
GCCTTAGCTCCGGCACGTGCCGCAGGATCTGCTTCGTCAGCAGGCCTAGCTTCGGGGAGCCCGGCAGGTCCGCGCCGTAACTGGTGAGGTCGACGCCGGTCAGCACGATCTCGGCATGGCCGCGCTCGACCAATGCCCGCACCTGATCGACGACAGCGCCCATCGGCACCGAGCGCGAATTGCCGCGCCCGAACGGAATGATGCAGAAGGTGCAGCGATGGTCGCAGCCATTCTGCACCTGCACGAACACGCGCGGCAGGCCGCTTGCAAAGCCGTCGATGAGATGCGGCGCCATCTCCTTCACCGCCATGATGTCGCTGACGGCGATTTTTTCGCTCGCACCGAGATCAAACGCCGCACGCGCCTCGCGCCATGCGGTCGACCGCATCTTGTCGTCATTGCCGACGACGCGATCGACCTCGGCCATCCCGGCGAACATATCGCTTTGCGTCTGCGCCGCACAACCGGTGACGACGATGCGCGCTCCGGGCCGCTCGCGCTTCAGCTTGCGGATCGATTGCCGCGCCTGCGCCACCGCTTCGTTGGTGACGGCGCAGCTGTTGATGACGATGGTATCTGAAAGGCCTGCGCCCTCGGCCTCGCGGCGGATCACCTCGGCCTCGAAGGCATTGAGGCGGCAGCCGAAGGTGACGATGTCGACGCTCATCACCCGACCGGCGCGAACAGCGCCGGATCGAAACTGCCTTCATATTCGAAGGTGGCCGTGCCCGTCATCAGCACGTGATCGTCGCGCTCGCGCCATTCAATACCGAGCTTGCCGCCCTGCAGCGTGATCTCGACATTGCGCTCGGCGCGCTTCAGCCGCGCCGCCGCAACCGCCGTGGCACATGCGGCCGAGCCGCAGGCCCTGGTCAGGCCGGCGCCGCGCTCCCAGGTGCGGATCGTGATGTGCTGGGGATCGACGATATGGGCGAGCGTGATGTTGGCGCGCTCGGGGAAGATCGGATGGTTTTCCAGCAGCGGGCCGAAGCGCTCGAGATCGTAGGCGTTGACGTCATCGACCCAGAAGATCGCATGCGGATTGCCCATGCTGACCACCGAGGGCGAATGCAGGATCGGATTGTCGATCGGGCCGATCTGCAATTCGATGTAGCGGGTGTCGCGGAATTCCTGGTCGAGCGGAATGTCCTGCCAGCCGAATTTCGGCGCGCCCATGTCCACCGTATAAAGATCCGGCGCCGGACCCTGCCAGGCATTGAGCAGGCCCGCGGCCGTCTCGAACGTGGCCGTGGTCTGGCCGGTCTTCTCGAAGACGCGCCGCACCACGCAGCGCATGCCGTTGCCGCAGGCGCCTGCCTCGGAGCCGTCACTGTTGTAGATGCTGATGAACGCTTCGGCGCCGTCGAAGCGCGGCTTCTGCAGCACCATGAGCTGATCATAGGGCACGCCGCCTCGCGCCGATGCCACCGCGCGGGCATCGTCCGGGGTGACCTTTGAGGTGGAATCGCGCATGTCGACAACGACGATCTCGTTGCCGATGCCGTTCATCTTGGCAAATGCGTGGTTGGCCAGCGCGCTCATGAAAATTCCCGAATTTCGCCTGCCTTATATGGCGATCCTTGGCCGGCTTGGCCAGTGATTTGCCGACAAGAGCCAGGACGCTGCCATGACGCATCTGTCATGGGACGAATTCGGCGCTCGCGTGTTAGAACGGCGCAATTCGCGCAAACCGGGATGTGCAGCCGGGTTAAGACCTTGGTGGGTTCAGGGCGCGGGTGAGTTAAGGCCTTGGTGCGCAAGGTCTTGGGGAGAATAAAAATGTTCAGGTTTCGTCGTCTCGCTTTGGCCGCGCTGATCCCGGCAGCAGCCTTGTCGTTTGGTCTGTCCGCCACGCTGGCCCAGACGCCGAGCCCGGCGCCGGCCGCATCAGCGAGCCCCGCGCCGGCCCCGTCAGCTTCGTCCTCCCCGGCCGCGAGCGCTGCACCCGCGGCCACGCCGGCGCCGGCGGCCAGCGCCGCGCCAAGCCCTGCAACATCGCCTGCAACGTCCCCTGCAACGTCGCCCTCGCCCGCAGCCAGTGCCTCACCGAGCCCCGCCGCCCCGCCGCCCGCTGCCGCCGCGACGCCGGCTCCCGTGCAGACGGCCGATCCCTTTGGCCAGGAGGCCACGCTCGAGCCCAGGAAGGTCGTGATGGTCAAGGGCACCGCCAATTGGGACTCGGCCTTCGACACGCTGATCGACGCCTTCAAGGCGCTGAACACGCTGCTGGACAAGCAGGGCATCAAGCCGGCCGGCAATTCGATGATCGTCTACACCTCGACCGACGACACCGGCTTCACCTTTCTCGCCGAGATCCCGGTCGAGCAGGACCCGAAGAACCTGCCCAAGGACATGAGCGTCGGCAAATCGCCGGAGGGCAAGGCCCTGAAATTCGTGCATCGCGGCTCCTACGACAACATGGACAACACCTACGAGGCGATAACCAATCACCTCGACGACAAGAAGCTGGAAGCCAAGGACACCTTCATCGAGGAGTACCTCACCGATCCCCTGAAGACGGCGGAGGACAAGCTCGTGATCAATGTATTCGTGCCCCTGAAGTGAGACCGATGAAAAAGCCCGCCATCCTTTTGACCTCCCTTGCTACGACCTTTGCCGCCGCGCTGCTGGCAGCGCCCGCGCTCGCCGACGATTTTCCGTCCGCGATTTCGGTGAGCGGCGAAGCCACGATCTCCGCCGCGCCTGATCTGGCGCAGATCGACGCCGGCGTCGCCAACGACGCCAAGTCGGCGAAGGAAGCCTCCGACGCCAACAACGCCGCAATGGGCAAGGTGCTGCTGGCGCTGAAGGGCGCAGGCATTGACGAGAAGGATTACCAGACCTCGCGGCTGTCGCTGCAGCCGCAATACGGCCAGAACAAATCCACCGGCGCCTCGCCCGTTGTCGGCTTCCGCGCCTCCAACCGCGTCACCGTGAAGATCCGCGACGTGACCAAGGTCGCCGCCATCATCGACACGCTGGTCGGCGCCGGCGCCAACGATATCGGCAACATCTCCTTTGAGGTGACGCAGGCCTCGAAACTGCTCGACGATGCCCGCGAGAAGGCCGTCGCAGACGCCCGCCGCAAAGCGGAGATCTACGCCAAGGCCACCGGCGTCACGCTCGGAGCGCCGCTCAGCGTGTCCGAAGGCGGCGCCCCGATGCCGCTGTTCAAGGGACGCATGGCCGCAGCTCCCATGGCCGCACCGCAGGCCGCGGTCGCGCCGGGCGAGGAAACGCTGGCGGTGACGGTGAATGTGAGCTGGGCGATCAAGGCCAAGGAGTAGCAGGGGCAGCTGCCGCTACAGACTCCATTGTCGTCCCGGCGAAGGCCGGGACCCATACTCCTCAGAAGAAGTTATGGCGCGAGATGGCAATGACCAATCTTCGCCAAATCGCGTTCGGTGGTTATGGGTCCCGGCCCCCGTGCGCAATTGCGCACTAGGCCGGGACGATAGCGGTGTTAGCAGCGACGACGAACCTAAATCTCCACCACCTGCCCCGGCTTCATCGCCACGAACCGCTGCTGCGGAACCTTCGCGGCATCGAGCGCCTCGACCAGCGCATTCGCCGGCGCATCGATTGCTTCATCGGTCAGCTGAAACGTGCCGTGGTGATGCCCGAGTGCTTCCTGCGCGCCGCAATCCGCCAGCGCCTTCACGGCATCTTCCGGATTCATATGCTGATCGCGCATGAACCAGCGCGGCTCGTAGGCGCCGATCGGGAGGATCGCCAGGCGCAACGGTCCGTGCTTTTCGGCGACGCGGCGGAAGTGCTTGCCATCGCCATAGCCGGAATCGCAGACGACGTAGATTTTTCCCGCAGGCGTCTCCAGCACGAAACTCGCCCACAGCGCCTTGTTGCGGTCGAACATGCCGCGCGCCGACCAGTGCCGGGTCGGCACCAGGGTCACGGCGATGCCGCCGCCGAGCTCGACGCGATCGTGCCAGTCGAACGCGTCCACCTTGATTGTCGGATCGGTGCTGCGCATCGTGACGTCATTGCCGAGCGGGGTCACCACACGCGGCGCAAAATTCTTGGCGAGCCGCGACAGCGTCGCGATGTCGAGATGATCGTAATGGCCGTGCGAAACCAGCACGACATCGATCTTCGGTAACTTCTCGAACGCAATGCCGGGATCGTTGTGCCGCTTCGGCCCGGCGAAGCTGACGGGCGAGACCCGCATCGACCAGACGGGATCGATGAGGATGTTGAGGCCGCCGGTCTGGATCAGCCAGCTGGCGTGGCCGACGAAAGAGAGCCGCACCTTGTCGCCATCGACGCGGTCCGGCGGGGTGTCGGCATGGGGGCTCGGCGCCCAATCCGGCCAGGTCGCGCGCTGCCGCTTGCCGCCGAATTGCCAGCGCAGGACCTCACGAAGCGATTTCGGCGGCACGCCGTCCGGATCGAAGAAGTTCAGGCCGTCAAAATGGTCGGAGACCGGGCCGTCATAGGTTTTCATGCGGGACATCCAAAGGGAGGGCACACCGACCAATGCGCTGGCCCCGGCGAGCAGTCCGAAAAGGCGGCGGCGGGTGATCGGCACGGATCTGGCTTCAGGGATGGTCGGAGCGGTAGGACATCACCGCTATATGGGCGAGGTCCGCGGAAAAGGAACCCGCCGTCGGAAAGTTCATCTTTTCAAGGCTTTGCCTTCCAAAGCGGCCCCGGCCACCCTAACTTTCCTTGACTTTCGGGCGGCAGCGGCGTTTAACCCGGCCACTTTCTCGGAAAGGCTTTCTTTTCGACCCGCCCACTGGTCCCAGAGGCCAGAGGCCAACGCCCGACAGCGCTGTGCGCCCTCGGGCGTAAAGGTGTTTGGAAGATTGCTTGCCCAGGTGAGGGGTCATCCCCCGCGAAGGCGGAGGATCCAGTATCCCAGAGGCGGCTCGGCTAGAACCGGAAAGCCACGGCGTACTGGATGCCCCGGTCAAGCCGGGGCATGACGACGGTGAATACGGCAACCCTGCGTAGGCAGGACAAGGGACAACGGCATTGTTCGACAATCTGTCGGAACGGCTTGGCGGCATTCTCGATCGTCTGACGGGGCGCGGTGCGCTGACCGAAAAGGACGTCGACGCCGCGATGCGCGAGGTGCGCCGCGCGCTGCTGGAAGCCGACGTCGCGCTCGAAGTGGTGCGCAGCTTCACCGAGCGGGTCCGCGAGCAGGCGATCGGCGCCACCGTCGTCAAGTCGGTGACGCCAGGCCAGATGGTGGTCAAGATCGTCCATGACGAGCTGATCAATACGCTCGGCGCCGAAAGCCAGACCATCGACATCAATTCCGTGCCGCCGGTGCCGATCATGATGGTCGGCCTGCAAGGCTCCGGCAAGACCACCACCACCGCAAAGCTCGCCCGTCGCATGGTCCAGCGCGACAAGCGCAAGGTGCTGATGGCGTCGCTCGACATCTACCGTCCCGCGGCGATGGAGCAGCTGGCCGTCCTGGGCCGCGACCTCGACATTCCGACGCTGCCGATCGTCGCCGGCCAGCTACCGGCGCAGATCGCGAAGCGCGCGCTGGAGGCCGGCAAGCTCGGCGGCTACGACGTCGTGCTGCTCGACACCGCCGGCCGCACCACGCTCGACGAAGAGATGATGGCGGAAGCCGCAGCGATCAAAGCCGCCGCCAATCCGCATGAAGTGCTGCTGGTGGCAGACAGCCTCACCGGCCAGGACGCCGTCAACCTCGCCCGCGCCTTCGACGAGCGCGTCGGCCTCACCGGCATCGTGCTGACACGAGTAGACGGCGACGGCCGCGGCGGCGCCGCGCTGTCGATGCGCGCGGTGACCGGCAAGCCGATCAAGCTGCTCGGCACCGGTGAAAAGACCGACGCGCTGGAGGATTTCCATCCCGACCGTATTGCCGGCCGCATCCTCGGCATGGGCGACGTGGTGTCGCTGGTCGAACGCGCTGCCGCCAACATCGATGCCGAAAAGGCCGCGCGCACCGCCGAGCGGATGCGCAAGGGTCAGTTCGACCTCAACGACATGCGCGAGCAGCTGTCGCAGATGGCCAATATGGGCGGCATCAGCGGGCTGATGGGCATGATGCCCGGCATCGCCAAGATGAAGAACCAGATCGCGGCCGCGGGCATCGACGACAAGATCTTGAAGCGCCAGGTCGCGGTGATCGATTCCATGACGCGCGACGAGCGCCGTCATCCCGATCTGCTCAAGGCCAGCCGCAAGAAGCGCATCGCCGCAGGTTCCGGCCAGAGTGTCGAGCAGGTCAACAAGCTGCTGAAGATGCACCGGAACATGGCCGATATGATGAAGGCCATGGGCTCGGGCAAGCGCGGTCCGCTCGCTGGCATCGCGCAGGCGATGGGCTTTGGCGGCGGCATGAAGCCGCCTTCGCCGGAAGAGATGAAGGCGCTGCAGGAGAAGATGCAGGGCGGCGGCGGACAAGGTCTGCCCAGCCTGCCCAAGGATTTGCCTGCCGGGCTGCGCCAGGGTCTGCCGAACGTTCCGGGCCTGACCGGGCTGAGCGGCAAGCCGATGCTGCCGGGCCTCGGCGGTTTCCCCGGCAAGAAGAAATGAGGAATTCGTCGCGGGAGATCGCAACGGTCTCGCGCAACGCGGAATACCAATCAACCGAACAAAACGTACTTTGAAGGAGAACTAAGATGTCCGTCGTTATCCGTCTCGCCCGCGCCGGCACCAAGAAGCGCCCCGTCTATCACGTCGTCGTCGCCGATTCGCGCTTTCCCCGCGATGGCCGCTTCATCGAGCGTCTCGGCTATTTCAACCCGCTGCTGCCGAAGGACAACGAGACCCGGCTGAAGCTCGACATGGACAAGGTGAAGGCCTGGCTCGCCAAGGGCGCGCAGCCGTCGGACCGCGTGTCGCGCTTCCTCGACGCCGCCGGCGTCAAGAAGCGCGAAGTGCGCAACAATCCGGAGAAGGCCGTGCCGCGCAAGGAGCGCAAGGCGCAGGCCGAAGCCGCCGCGAAGGGTTAAGGCCAGATCATGCCGGCGCTGGTCTGCGTCGCGCGGATCGGCGCCGCGCATGGTGTGCGCGGCGCGGTCAAACTGTGGACCTTTACCGAAGATCCCTTTGCAGTGCGCAGCTACGGTCTGCTCGCGTCCAAGGACGGCAAGCGCCAGTTCGAGGTCGCAACGGCGCGCGCGGCCAAGGATCATCTGGTTGCGACGTTCAAGGGCGTCACGACTCGCGATGAGGCCGAGCGCCTCAACGGCATCGAGCTCTACGTCGCGCGCGACAAGCTGCCCGCGACGGACGAGGGCGAATATTACCACACCGATCTGATCGGGCTCGCTGCCGTCACCACGGATGGCGATGCGCTCGGCCGCGTGCTCGCGATCCATAATTTCGGCGCCGGCGACATCATCGAGATCGCTCCGCCCCAAGGCAGCACGATGCTGCTGCCGTTCACGGACGCGGTAGTGCCGGAGGTCGATCTCACCGGCGGCCGCGTCGTGATCGCGCGGCCGCAGGAGATCGCGGGCGATGACGAAGGCGAAGAGCGCTAACCGCGCTCAACCGTCCGACGCCCCTGCTGTTCGAGCCAGTCGCAGAACACCGCGCGATGCGGATCGTCGTCGCGTCCTTCGGGGAAGTAAGCAAAGTAGCTGCGGGCCGGCAGGCGGATGTTCGGGAACGGCGTCACCAGACGGCCCGCCGCAAGATCGTCGGCGATCAGGGCCGTCGGCCCCATCGCGACGCCGAGGCCGTCGAGCGCGGCCTGAAGTGTCAGATAGAAATGATCGAAGGTCAGCGACGCCGCAGGCTCCAGCGCGGACTCGCCTGCATCGGCTAGCCAGTCGCGCCACAGCCGCGGCATCGACGTGACGTGCAGCAGCGTATGCCGGCCGAGATCCGCAACCTCCGTCAGCGGCAGGTTCGCGAGCAATGCGGGACTGCACACCGGCAGTCGCTGCTCCGACAACAGGAAGCGCGACGCAAAGCCGTGAAACGTGTCCGGGCCGCCGCGGATCACAACGTCGAACAGCTCGGGCAAGGCATCCACCTGATCATTCGACGTCGACAGCCGCACCTCGATATCGGGATGCTCGGCACGAAACCTTGCCATGCGCGGCAACAGCCAGCGCAGGCTGAATGTCGCGAGCGCGTTGACGCGCAGCACCGCGGCCGGCGCCGCGCCGCGGCGCTTGCGATGCTGCTGCACGGCGGCCGAGACGCGATCGAGCGCAGGCGCGAACTCCGCGAGCAGCGCAGCTCCAGCCGGCGTCAGCACCACCCGCCGCACCGACCGCCGGAACAGCGCCGGCGGCCCGAGCCAGGTCTCCAGCAGGCGGATCTGCTGGCTGACTGCACCGTGCGTCACGCCGAGCTCGACGGCGGCTTCCTTGAAGCTGCCGAGCCGGGCCGCCGCCTCGAAGGCACGGATAGCGTTCAGGGGTGGCAGGCTGCGGCGAGGAACGAACATGGGCTACACAATAGAATTTCTATCACATGATCCGATTATTACTGGTTTGTGACAGTTTCTTGAAGACCGCATAGTGGAGGCCAAGACAATCACATAGCTTCATCTTTCGACTGACCCGGGTTTGAGGTCTTGGCAATTCTTCCCTCAAGTTTTCTATCGCAATCGCGAACGACCGCTCCCGATGAGGAGACCCTGAACAAGCCGCGCCGTACGCTGGCGGCGACCGGCATCAACCACGCCCTCCACGATGGCTACACCGATCTGATCTATGTGCTGCTGCCGGTCTGGCAGGCCGAATTCGCCCTCGGCTACGGGTTGCTGGCGGTGATGCGCGGGCTCTATTCCGGCGCCATGGCCGGGCTGCAAATCCCGGTCGGGCGCCTCGCCGAACGGATCGACGGAAAGACCCTGCTTGCGCTCGGAACGATGCTCGCCGCGCTCGGCTATGTCCTGGCCGGGCTGTCCGGTAGCGTCGCGGGACTGAGCCTGGCGCTCCTCATATCAGGCGCGGGCTCGAGCACGCAGCATCCGCTCGCCTCGGCCGCAGTGTCACGCGCCTATGGCAAGGCGGCACGCGGACCGCTCGGCATCTACAATTTCAGCGGCGATCTCGGCAAGGCAACGCTCCCCGCGCTGATGGCGATGCTGCTGGTGATCATGTCCTGGCGGCACGCGCTGCTTCTGGTCGCACTGGTGGGCCTGCTCGTCGCGCTCTGCCTCGCGCTGCTGATGCCAGCCGTCGGCAAGGGCTTTGCGCACAAATCAACGGTGACGACGCAAGGTGCGCAGGCCGGCCGCGGCGGATTCTCCTGGCTGCTCGCGATCGGAATTCTCGACAGCGCGGTGCGGATGGGTTTTCTCACCTTCCTGCCCTTCCTGCTGCGCGACAAGGGCGCGTCATTGCCGACGAGCGGCGTTGCGCTCGCGATGCTGTTCATCGGCGGCGCCGCCGGCAAATTCGCCTGCGGCTGGCTCGGCGCGCGGGCCGGCACGATCCGCACCGTGCTTCTGACCGAAGGCGGCGCGGCCGCGCTGATCGTCGCGGTGCTGGCGTTGCCGCTGGTCCCGGCCATCATCGTGCTGCCGCTGCTCGGCGTGATGCTCAACGGCACATCCTCCGTCCTCTATGGGACGGTCCCCGAGCTCACATCGCCCCATCGCACCGAGCGCGCCTTTGCGCTGTTCTACACCGGCACGATCGGATCAGGCGCAATCGCGCCGGTGCTCTACGGCCTGCTCGGCGACGCCCTTGGTCCAACGCTGGCCACGGCGGCGACTGCCGTCACGGCGCTTGCGATATGCCCGCTCGCGCTGCTGCTGGCACCGCATCTGTCGGATGGTCGGCGCGCCTGACGAATCCGAGGCCTCGACCCGCTGCCCGCAATGCCCTAACCAGCGGCCATGACGACTTCCTCACCCTGGCGCGCGACCGTGCTGACGCTGTTTCCGGAGATGTTTCCGGGGCCGCTGGGCGTGAGCCTGGCCGGCCGGGCGCTGGCTGGCGGGCTCTGGGAGCTGGAGGCGCGGGACATCCGGGCCTCGGCCACCGACCGCCACCGCAGCGTCGATGACACCCCGGCCGGCGGCGGGCCGGGCATGGTGCTTCGGGCCGATGTGCTGGCGGCCGCGATCGATGTCGTCGGGATTGGCCCGGACCGGCCGAAACTGCTGATGAGCCCGAGGGGTCGGCCATTGACCCAGGCGCGCGTCACGGAGCTGGCCAAGGGGCCGGGTCCCCTGATCGTCTGCGGGCGGTTCGAGGGGGTGGACCAGCGCGTGATCGACGGGCGGGGACTGGAGGAGGTCTCGATCGGCGATTACGTGCTCTCCGGCGGCGAAATCGCAGCGATGGCCCTGATCGACGCCTGTGTTCGGCTGCTGCCGGGCGTGATGGGCAAGGACGCCTCGGGAACCGAGGAAAGCTTTTCGGACGGTCTGCTCGAATACCCCCAGTACACCCGCCCGCAGCTGTTCGAGGGAACCCCGATTCCGGAGATCCTGACCTCCGGCGACCATGCCAAGGTCGCGAGCTGGCGGCGGGCGGAATCCGAAGCCCTGACGGTGGCCCGGCGACCGGATTTATGGGCCCAGATCCCGAGCAAAGTCCCGAATCGGGCCGGACGCCAAAAAACGCCAAAAAACAAGACAGACGGGTGACAAACGCTCCGGCTTGCCTTATAGCAGCGGCCACATCCGCAATGGCTGGATAAACGAATTTCGCGCAGCCCCCGTTTTCCAAGGCTGGGCGCGCCGATGGAGATTTACCCATGAACCTGATCCAACAGCTCGAAAAAGAGCAATTCGACAAGCTCTCCGCCAACAAGGAGATTCCGGAATTCGGCCCCGGCGACACCGTGATCGTCAACGTGAAGGTCGTCGAAGGCGACCGCACCCGCGTGCAGGCCTATGAAGGCGTTTGCATCGGCCGTTCCGGCGGCGGTCTCAACGAGAGCTTCACGGTGCGCAAGATTTCGTACGGCGAAGGCGTGGAGCGCGTGTTCCCGGTGATGTCGCCGATGATCGACTCGATCAAGGTGGTGCGCCGCGGCAAGGTGCGTCGCGCCAAGCTCTATTATCTCCGCAACCTTCGCGGCAAGTCGGCCCGCATCGTCGAGAAGAAGCAGGACCGCCCGGCTGCTGCCGTCAACGAGTAAGCTCCGCTTACAGGCGAGTTTTAGAGAGCGCGGGGCCAAACCCCGCGCTTTTTTGTTGCGTCAGCCGTGCGCGTCAAAGCCCTCGCGATTCCAGTTCGGCCTGCTATATATTCTTGGAATGTTTCCAGATTTGACCAGCCTCTCGCCCGTCAAGCGCGTCGTCATCGACGATCGCTCGCGGCTGCCCGGCCGGTTCTTCGGACGCTTCGCGACCTCGGCAACGTCAGAGCTTACGCGCGCAGCCTAAAAGCTGCGCTGACGATTTTGTTGCCCCGCGCGCCACCGGCGCAACCCGCTCTACACAACAGTCCTGGAGCTGACGCTCATGTCCAAGCCGACCACATTGTACGACAAGATCTGGAACGACCATCTGGTGCACGAAGCCGAGGACGGCACCTGCCTGCTCTATATCGATCGCCATCTGGTGCACGAGGTCACTTCACCGCAGGCGTTCGAAGGCCTGCGCGCCACCGGGCGCAAGGTGCATTCGCCGGAAAAGACGCTCGCCGTCGTCGACCATAACGTGCCGACCACCGACCGCACCAAGCCGAACCCCGACCCTGAAAGCATCGAGCAGATCAAGGCACTGGCCGACAACGCCAGGGAATTCGGCATCGAATATTACGACGAGTTCGACAAGCGTCAGGGCGTCGTCCACGTCATCGGCCCCGAGCAGGGCTTTACGCTGCCCGGCACCACCATCGTCTGCGGAGACAGCCACACCTCGACGCATGGTGCGTTCGGCGCGCTCGCGCACGGCATCGGCACGTCGGAAGTCGAGCATGTGCTGGCGACGCAGACGCTGATCCAGAAGAAGGCGAAGAACATGCGCGTCACCGTCGACGGCAAATTGCCGGATGGCGTGACGGGCAAGGACATCATCCTGGCCATCATCGGCGAGATCGGCACCGCGGGCGGCACCGGCTACGTGCTCGAATACGCCGGCGATGCGATCCGTGCGCTCAGCATGGAAGGCCGCATGACGGTCTGCAACATGTCGATCGAAGGTGGCGCGCGCGCCGGCCTGGTCGCGCCGGACCAGAAGGCGTTCGACTTCCTGCGCGGTCGTCCGAAGGCGCCGAAGGGCGCCGACTGGGATGCCGCGATGCGTTACTGGGACAAGTTGCGCTCGGACGAGGGCGCGCATTTCGACCACGAGCTGCGGCTCGATGCCGCGAAGCTGCCGCCGATCGTGACCTGGGGCACGAGCCCCGAGGACGTGATCTCGGTCACCGGCATCGTGCCCGATCCCGACAAGATCGCGGACGAGGCCAAGCGTCTCTCCAAGCACCGTGCCTTGAAGTACATGGGCCTGACCGCGGGCACGAAGATCACCGACATCAAGCTCGACCGTATCTTCATCGGCTCCTGCACCAACGGCCGGATCGAGGATCTGCGCGCCGCCGCCAAGATCGCGGAAGGCAAGCAGGTCGCAGGCGGCGTCAACGCCATGGTCGTGCCGGGCTCCGGCCTCGTGAAGGAGCAGGCCGAGGCTGAGGGTCTGGACAAGATCTTCATCAAGGCCGGCTTCGAATGGCGCGAGCCCGGTTGCTCGATGTGCCTCGCGATGAACCCCGACAAGCTGGCTCCGGAAGAGCGCTGCGCCTCGACCTCGAACCGCAACTTCGAGGGCCGCCAGGGCTTCAAGGGCCGCACCCATCTGGTGTCACCGGCCATGGCCGCAGCCGCGGCGATCGCGGGTCACTTCGTCGACATCAGGGAGTGGCGGTAAGCCGCTCCCTGCAATTTGAGCGATCGCGGCAAACCGCCGTTAATCGGCAGCGCCGACACTGCGTCCTCGCGAGGGTTTCGCGAGGACACGAGCTCATGGCCAGCAAGCCTGAATATGTCGATCTGATCAGCGCGGCGACGCCCCAGCACCGGCGGCGCGCGGCACCGCTGCGCATGATGGCCAAGCCCGAGGTCGAGGAGGCCTCGAAGCTCAGCCGCTGGCCGCCGGCGATGTTCAAGCAATGGAAGCTTGAGAACCTCACACGCTGGACGTCGGCGACGTGGAAACTGAAGGATTGGCTCTAAGCCACCGGATGAACAAAGGGCGCCGTTGAGGCGCCCTTTTCATTTCCGTCGTGCTCACCAGTAGCGGTACGGATGGTGCCAGCGATGCGGGCGGCAGACGCGGCGCGGGCCGTAATAGGTCCAGATGACCCGGCAGCGACGCGGATAGCTGTAATAGGGATAGTAGCCGCCATAGTAGCGCCGGTGGAAATGGCGATGGCCGTAATAGGCGGGGCGATAGCCGCCATAGCGGTGATAGCCGCCGTAATGGTGAATTCCACCGTAGCGATAGCCGCCGCCATGAAAGGCGGGCGCGGCGCGGAAGCCACCACCGTGGAAACCACCGCTGCGGACGCCACCAAAATGTCCTCCGCCGCCGTGGAAGCCGCCCCCGCCATGGAAGCCGCCGCCATGACCACCACCGCCATGCCCACCGCCACCACCGCCGTGGCGAACCTGGATCATGTCGTCGCTTGCGGCCTTCGCCGCCGGCAACGCCGTCGGATTGATTGGAGTCATCGCTTCGGCAGGACGCGTGGTCCCGGCCGACAGCATCAGCGTCGCGGCGGCCGCAATCCCGAGCAAGCGCATCGGGCGTGCCCCGAGACCGAATATTCTCAGCATGGACTTCTCCCTGAATCTGGACTGCGGAGTTGCGACGCTCGTTCGCGTCGCGCGTCAGCGCTGTTCATTGACGGTCGCTCCCAAGATTAAATTAGGGACAGCGACGTGAATGCCTCATGAATGAACAACGTGCCGGCGTCGCGCTGCGACGTCACCACCACGGTCCGAAGCCAAGCACGAACGGTGCGGGCACGCCGTAAGGATAAGGACGGTAGTAGACAGGCCGCGCGTAGTAATGCGGCTCGCGAGGTGCGAATTGGCGCACAGCGTCATGATGGCGCGCATGACGCCGCGCACCGATGGCTGTTCCGAACACTGCCGCCTTCGACTTTGCGGCATCCTGTGCCGCGGCGATGGAGACGCCGGGCGAAGCGACCATCAGCCCGAGGGCAACCGTGACTGTGATCCATCTCGTCATGATCGACCTCCGCTGCGTCCGGACGTGTCGAACTCAGCCCCGGCGCCAGTAGCAGCTCATATGCGGCACGATCACCGTGCCGCTGGGGCGATATTCCTGCACATAGGTGGCATTGCACTCGCGGACCGCATCGGGACCGGGATTGTAACGCGGATAGACCCCATCCGGACTGTAATAGGGCGTGACGCGCAGGCGCGCCGGGGGCCGCTTGCGCGGCGGCGGGAGATCGTCTCGCGAGGCCGCCTGGGCGAGCCTGATCCCGGGAGCCGCGGTCTGGGCCTCCGCGCCAAGGCAAAACTGCGAAAACAACCCCATGCACAGTAGCGTCAGCGCTGTTTTCGCTCGCATTTTCCCGCCCACCTGAACGTCCACTTCGAGGCCCTACGCTCCCCGTTTTGACGGCGCCCGTCAACCTCGCCGCGCTTATAAAGCCGGATGCATCGCCGCGAAACCCACGCTATGAGAAGCCCATGTGGACGGAATTGAAAGCACCCTCGCTGGCCGAGATGGAAGCGATGGCGCACGACGTGTTCGAACGCCTGCCGGCGACGTTTCGCGGCCTCTGCGAGGGCGTGATCATCCGCGTCGACGACTTCCCCACCGAGGAAGTCCTGGACGAGATGGCATGCGAGAGCGAGTTCGACCTGCTCGGCCTGTTCCAGGGCGTCGGCCTGCCGCAGCAGAGTTTTGGCGACGTGGCGCGGCTGCCCAACATGGTCTGGCTCTACCGCCGGCCGATCCTGGATTACTGGGCCGAGCACGACGAAAGCCTCGGCCATATCGTCCGCCACGTCCTGATCCACGAGATCGGCCATCATTTCGGCCTCTCGGACGACGATATGACCGCGATCGAGGCTCAAGAGCCGGGTTGAGCAGAGAGCCCGGTTAGGCAGACGAGATCTGCCGAATTCGGCCTAGGATTTCCGCCCCGATCGCGATAAATACCGGTTCCCTAGACCACCCCGGGAAAGCGCAACCATGGACAAGTTCACCACGCTGGAAGGCGTCGCGGCGCCGCTGAAGATCATCAATGTCGACACCGACATGATCATTCCGAAGCAGTACCTCAAGACCATCAAGCGCACCGGCCTTGGCAAGGGGCTCTTCTCCGAGCAGCGCTACAAGGACGACGGCAGCGAGAATCCTGATTTCGTCCTCAACCAGCCCGCCTATCGCACGTCGAAGGTGCTGGTCGCCGGCGACAATTTCGGCTGCGGCTCGAGCCGCGAGCACGCGCCCTGGGCGCTGCTCGACTTCGGCATCCGCTGCGTGATCTCGACCTCGTTCGGCGACATCTTCTACAACAACTGCTTCAAGAACGGCATTCTGCCGATCCGCGTCTCGCAGGAAGACCTCGACAAGCTGTTCGACGACGCCGAGCGCGGCGCCAACGCGACGCTGACGATCGACCTGCCGAACCAGGAGATCCGCGGTCCCGACGGCGGCAAGGTCAAGTTCGAGATCGATCCGTTCCGCAAGCACTGCCTGATCAACGGCCTCGACGACATCGGCCTGACGATGGAGAAGAAGGCCTCGATCGACACCTATGAGGAGAAGCTCAAGCGCGAACGCGCCTGGGCCTGAAATTGATCTGAGTTTCGAGCCCCGGTGCTGACAGCGCCGGGGCTTTTTCTTTGCCCCGATTATCGCTTATAGCTCCGCCCATGCTGCCTGACATCGTCACCTTCTGGCACGGCCCGATGGACGCCCTGCGCCAGACCTGTCTGCGCTCGCAGCTGGCTGCCGGCCACAAGGTCACGGTCTACAGTTTTGACACCATTCCCGGCTTGCCCTCAGGCGTCGGCAATGCGGACGCCGAGGCGATCCTGCCGCATGCGTTCTCCGAGCGATTGCGGCCGCCGCAGCCGGACGGCAGCTGGCGCGACTGGACCACGCTTCAGTTCAGCGACTTCTTCCGCATGAAGCTGATGGCGAAGGGTTTTGGCCTCTGGCTCGACGCCGACGTGCTGCTGCTGAGGCCCGTCGAGATCGATCCGGCAAAGCCCTACTTCGCGTGGGAGCGACCGCGCCAGCTCGGCAACTCCGTTATCTACCTTCCGCCCGAACACGGCATCGTTGCCGCCTTCGAAGAGCTGATGGAGCAGGAGGAGCTGACGCCGAACTGGCTGTCGCTGCGCCATCGCGTCACGTTTGCGATGCGCCGCCTGCGCGGCGGCTCGAACCGCCTCTCCGACATCCGCGTCGCGATCTTCGGGCCGGCGGCACTCACCGCGCTCGCGCGCCGCACCGGCGAGTTGCACGGCGCCTTGCCGAAGCAATCGTTCTACGCCGTTCACGCCGAGCCAAAGCTGTTCTTCGACCCGTCGAGCTATCTCGGCCTCGTCACCGACCGCGACATCATCGGCCTGCACATCTCGCCCAAGGGTCGCGGCGGCGAGAAGCCGATCCCGGGCAGCCTGTATGCGTGGGCGGCGGAGCGGTTCGGGTAACTGCCGCGCAAGAGGTGCGCTCCCTCTCCCGCTTGCGGGAGAGGGTTGGGGAGAGGGTGTCTCCACAACGGGATAATCCCCCAGAGGAGAGAACCCTCACCCGGCGCGCGAGACGATGCTTCGCATCGCCCGGGCGCGCCGACCTCTCCCGCAAGCGGGAGAGGTGCACCGGAGGCCGCGGCCCCATGATCGCTATTTGATCCAGCGCAACGCGCACCTGCACCATTGTGCCTAACCTTGCTCCAATTCCGCCGTTCGAATGGAGCTTCGCATGAGCACCGCAACCAGGCCTTATCCCATTGTCCAAGACCTCATCGAGTCCTTTGCAAGCTGGCTGAAGCATCGCCGCGAGCTGAACGAGATCCGGCAGCTCGACCGCGCCGATTTCGATCGGATCGCGCAAGACCTGCGGATCGCGCCTGACGATCTGGAGGAGCTGGTCCGCCACGGCAAGCACTCCGCCGACGAACTGCCGAAGATGCTGGAGCAGCTCGGCATCAGCGCCGAAGGGCTCGGCCGCGCGCAGCCGCTGCTGCTGCGCGACATGGAGCGGGTGTGCGCACTTTGCAGCCACAAGGGCCAGTGCGATCGCGAGCTGGCCGACGGCACCGCCGCGGAGAACTATCACGGCTTCTGCGCCAATGCCTCGACACTGGAGTCGCTCGACCGCGCGGACGTCGCGCCGCGGTAACGCGCCCGCTTACACGATCCATTCTGGCGCGTGAGGCAGCTTGTCGCTCTGTGTCGTATCGTGATTGATCCAGATTTCGGCATTCTCGGAGCGAAGCAGCTCGACAACTTTGGTCATGGACGCGACCGTTGCCTGCGGATCGGCATTGAAGGACGGCACGCGCATGTGCCGGAGGTTCTCGCGATTGTGCGCGACGTCGCCGCTCAGCAGCACGGCGCCGCGCCGCGGCAGCCTCACCATCAGCGAGCAATGCCCGAGGGTGTGGCCCGGCGTGAAGATCATGCGCACGGCGCCGTCGCCAAATACGTCGTGGTCGCCATCGACGATCTCGTAAGGCCGCTCCTTCAACGCCTTGTAGTGCTGTAGCGAATAGCCGAATTCTTCAGGCTCCGGTCCGAACATGGCCTCGAATTCAGCCCGCTGAGCGATCCATCTTGCATTTTCGAACAGATCGACATTCCCGATATGATCGAAATGCGCATGGGAAAGCAGGATCGTG
Organism: Bradyrhizobium sp. MOS002; assembly: GCF_003020115.1. Classification (GTDB taxonomy): domain Bacteria; phylum Pseudomonadota; class Alphaproteobacteria; order Rhizobiales; family Xanthobacteraceae; genus Bradyrhizobium. The sequence continues at coordinate 2,996 of NZ_PYFX01000013.1, read as the reverse complement.
CTGATGTCGCGGGGCCGCACTCCGATCTCATCCAGTTGGTCCGCGATGGGACGACGCACGATGCCGCGTATGCCATGCGCGATGATGCGTCCTTGCGGGTGCTTCGATAGCTCATCCTCGATTCCCGTATCCCAGATCAGCCATTCGCCACGATGACTGACGAGATAGGCATTGCAGCTCAACGTCATGGGGACGCCGACATTGATGCCGGGAGAATAGATCGAGCCGTCCGAGACCTGCGCGATGCCGCCGTCGAGGATGTAGATTCTGTCAACGGTCGCCATTAACAACTCTTCAAGCCGCCGATTCCATACGCCGCTTCGCCTCGCGCATGTCGCGCCCAGGCGGCATACCGAACAACCGGGAATATTCCCGCGTGAACTGTGTGACGCTTTCGTAGCCGACTTGATGAGCTGCGGTCGCGATCTGCGTACCGTCGGCCAGCAGCGCGCGGCGGGCTTCGATCAGGCGAAGTTGTTTCTGAAACTGTAGCGGGGTCAGCGAAGTGACGCTCCGGAAGTGCGCGTGAAATGCCGACGGGCTCATCGCCGCGGCCTTGGCCAATCGATCGACGCGCAACGGCCCGGCATAGCCGGCACGGATGATCGCAACCGCGCGGCCAATCCGCTGTGCATGGCTATCGGCAATTCCGAGCGCCCTGATGGCCCCGCCGTGGCGGCCGGCCAGCAGCCAATAATGCAGCTCTCGCAGCAGCTGGCCGCGCAAGATCGGCAAGGCCGAGGGACGGTCGATCAGGCGCAACAGCCGGAGCGCTGCGTCCGCGAGTTCCTGCTCCGTCGGCTCGACCCGTAGCGGCCGGGACGGAATGAACGGGAGCGAACCCGTCTCGACCACCAGCCCCTCGATGATTGTGGGGTCGAGCTCGACGACGAGCGAAAGATAGGGCGCAGCCGCCGTCGCGCGCGTGATCTGGCTGACCGTCGGCACATCACTCGCAATCAACAAGGAATCGCCTGCACCGAAGTCGAAAGACGTCCGGCCGGTCGCCACACGTTTGGCGCCTTGCAAGACGATTGCGACCAGAGGCCTGGAGATCGCGTACAGGAGCGCACTCGGCGCGGTCTCGCGGATGATCGAGACGCCGGCGAAGGGCGTGGAGGCGATGCCCTTGTCGTCGGCGTGAGCCGCGGAATAACGACTGGCGATCTGGAGCAGCGTTTCGGTCACGCGCCAATTTTAGGCCGGGCCCGGCGCGCAAGCAATCGGCACCGACCGTTCAGGCAGAAAATCAGGAGTTTTGGGCAAGTCTGCCGTCGCCGCATTCCGGAATGTTGGGCAAGACACTCCGAGGATCCGGCAACACCGGACGATCGATCGCGGGCAAACGGAGATCACCGCAACGCTTCGAGGAATTTTCGATGCCCACCATTTCTCTCGTCACCGGCGCCAGCCGCGGCCTTGGCCGCAACACCGCCATCGCCATCGCACGTCACGGCGGCGATGTGATCGTGACTTATCGCAGCGGTGCCGCCGCTGCCCGCGACGTCGTCGCCGAGATCGAAGCGCTCGGCCGCAAGGCCGTCGCGCTGGAGCTTGACGTCACCGCCGTGTCGAGCTTTCCCGACTTCGTCGCCAAGGTCCGGTCGGCGCTGACGAACCATTGGGGCGCCGAGACGTTCGATCACCTCGTCAACAATGCGGGCCAGGGAGAAATGGCTGCCTTCGCCGAGACGACAGAGCAGCAGTTCGACGCCCTCTTCGACACCCATGTCAAAGGGCCGTTCTTCCTGACGCAGACCTTGTTGCCGCTGTTGGCCGACAAGGGCCGGATCATCAATTTCTCAAGCGGGCTGACGCGCGTCTCCTTCCCCGGCTTCTCCGCCTATGCCGCCGCAAAGGGCGCCGTCGAGGTTCTGACGGTATATATGGCCAAGGAATTCGGTGGACGCGGCATCACGGCCAACGTCGTCGCGCCGGGTGCGATCGAAACCGACTTTCTCGGCGGAGCCGTCCGGGACATGCCCGATCTGAACAAGCAGTTTGCGCAAATGACCGCACTGGGCCGCGTCGGTCTGCCCGACGACATCGGGCCGATGGTTGCGAGCCTGCTCGATTCCGACAACCGCTGGGTCACGGCTCAGCGCATCGAGGTGTCCGGCGGCCAGACGATCTGAGCGAGGCGCGATTGGGTTACGAAGCGGGCGCGTCCCCGGCGCGCCCGCTGCATCGCCTTTTGATTCCCGCGCGGCTACTGCGCAATGCGTCAACGCTGGAGTCGCTCGATCGCGCGGACCATGCGCATCGCTGAGGCGCGCGGATTTCTGCGACAGCGGGCGAAACGGACAGCTCTCCAGGTCCGCGCAAAGATCAGGCACTAGCGGCCATCGCGGCGGCTTCCGCTGCGGCGCGCTGCATGCTGGTCGACATCTCGTTGGTCACGGTGCTTTGCTCTTCGATTGCCGCGGCCGTCGACGTCACATATTCGCTGACGTTGTTGATGGCCGTCTTGATCGAAGCCAGGGCGGTGACGACGTCGCCGGAGATGCCGTTGAGGCTGCCGATCTCAGCACCGATCTTGTCAGTGGCCTGCTTGGCCTGGTTGGCGAGGCTCTTGACCTCCGAGGCCACCACCGCAAAGCCCCGACCGGCTTCGCCGGCGCGGGCCGATTCGATGGTGGCGTTAAGGGCCAGGAGGTTGATCTGGCCGGTGATGTTGTTGATGAGCTCGACGATCCCGCTCATCGCCAGTGCCGCTTCGGTGAGGCGCTGGGCCTGGGCGTCGGCGGCGGCGACCTGATCCACCGCGCTCATCGCGGTATCGCGGGATTTGGTCATGGCTTCCGAAATTTCGCGCACTGAGGCGTTCAGCTCCTCGGAGCCTGCGGCAACAGACTCCATCATGCCGCGGACTCGCTCGTTGCCCATGCGGACCAGCACCTGCTTGGTGACGTCGGTCGCATATTTCACGACCTTGAACGGCTTGCCGTTGAGATCCATGATCGGGTTGTAGGAGGCCTGGATATAGACCTCCCTGC
>NZ_PYFX01000012.1 GCF_003020115.1 Bradyrhizobium sp. MOS002 | reverse complement strand
CGAGCTCGCCTGGCTACTCGCTGCCCATCTGAGGCTCTTAACTCGCCGCTTGGCCAGACCTTGAAGACGTCTACGCTTTTTGAGTCAGGCTCTGAGGAGCCCGCGGAGCGGTGTCTCGAAGGATGGGCCGCAGGAACGCTATTCAACGCGACAGACCTGCCGCCTCAGGCGCGCGCCGTCACGAGATCGCGATAGAGTGCGGCATAGTCACCGGCGCGGTTGCGCCAGGACACGTCGGTCGCAAGGCCGCTCAGTTGTAGCCGGCGCCAGGTCAGCTTGTCGTGGAAGGCGATGTTGGCCTTGCGCAGCGTGCCGGCGAGCGCATCCGCGGTGACGGGTGCGAACTTGAAGCCGGTGGCATCGTGGCCGGACACGTCGGCCTCGCCGATATCGACGATGGTATCCTCGAGGCCGCCGACGCGCGAAACGATGGGCACGGCGCCGTAGCGGAGCGCGCAGAGCTGGGTCAGGCCGCACGGCTCGAATCGTGATGGCAGGATGAGCGCGTCCGAGCCGGCCTGGATCAGATGCGCCATGATCTCGTCATAGCCGATCACGACCCCGATCCGGCCGGGGTTCGCGCGCGCAACGGCCTGATAGCGATCCTGCAGATCGCGGTCGCCGCTGCCGAGCAGCGCGAGCTGCATGCCTTCGCGCAAGATGGTCGGAATGGCCTCGAGCAGGAGATCGAGCCCCTTCTGCCAGGACAGGCGGCTGATGACGCCGAGCAATGGCGCTTCGTCCGAGGAATCCAGATTGAACTGTTGCTGAAGCACCGCCTTGTTCGCGGCCCGGAAGGTGAGGTCCCCCGCGCCGAAGCGGTAGGCGATGTGCGGATCGGTTTCGGGATTCCAAACGGATACATCGATGCCATTGAGGATTCCGCTCAGCACGTTCGCGCGGGCGCGAAGCAAGCCGCCAAACCCCATGCCGCCCTCGTCGCTCTGGATCTCCTGCGCATAGGTCGGCGAGACCGTGGTGATGCGATCGGCGAATTGCAGGCCCGCCTTCAAAAAACTGACGCCGCCGAAATATTCGAGGTCGTTGACGCCGTAGGCGCGCCACGGCAGGCCAATCGAACCGATCAGCTCGGGCGCGAACTTGCCCTGATAGGCCATGTTGTGGATGGTCATCACGGTGGCCGGCCGCGGGCGGTTGTCGTAGTGCAGATAGGCTGGCGCGAGCCCGGCCTGCCAATCATGGGCATGCACCACGTCGGGCACGAAGGCAGGAACGAGGCCGTGGCCGATATCGGCCGCGATGCGCGACAGCGCGGCGAACCGCACGCCGTTGTCCGGCCAATCGACGCCTTCGGGCGTCACGTAGGGGTTGCCAGGCCGTGCGTAGAGATGCGGCACGTCGAGCACGAACAGATCGAGGCCGTCATGCGAGGCGGCGAGCAAACGCCCGGGTCCGCCGAAATAATCCGGCCAGCGCCGGATTTCGTCGGCTCCCGCCAGCACCCGCATCACGTCGGGATAGCCCGGCATCAGCGTGCGCATCTCGACGCCATGCGCCTTCAGCGCGATCGGCAGCGCGCCCGCGACATCGGCGAGGCCGCCGGTCTTGACGATGGGATAGACTTCGGAGGCGACCGCGAGGACGCGAACAGGCGTCATGTATTGAGCCTGTCGAGCATCGGCTGGGTAATGAGCGAGATGCCCTGCTCGGTGGTGCGGAAGCGCCTGGCGTCCAACTCGGGATCCTCGCCGACGACGAGCCCTTCCGGGATCTCGACGCCGCGATCGATCACGACGTTCTTCAGGCGCGCGCCGCGGCCGACATTGACGTAGGGCATGATCACGGCGTTCTCGACATTGGCGTAGGAGTTGACGCGGACGCCGGTGAACAGCAGCGAGCGCCGCAGCGAGGCGCCGGAAATAATGCAGCCGCCCGAGACCAGCGAGCTCACGGCCTGGCCGCGCCGGCTCTCCTCGTCGTGGACGAATTTTGCCGGTGGCGTGATCTCCGAATAGGACCAGATCGGCCAGGCGCTGTCGAACAAATCGAGCTCGGGGACCACGTCGGTGAGGTCGATATTGGCGGCCCAATAGGCGTCGACCGTGCCGACGTCGCGCCAATAGGCACGGGGGTCGCTGCCGGAGCGGACGCAGGAGGTCGAGTACTGGTGCGCCATGGCGCGGCCGTTCTTGACGAGGTAGGGGATGATGTCCTTGCCGAAATCGTGGTTGGAATTCGGATCCTCGGCGTCGCGCTTGAGCTCCTCGAACAGGAATTTCGCGTCGAACACGTAGATGCCCATGCTGGCGAGCGAGACGTCCGGCTTGCCCGGCATCGGCGGCGGATCTTTCGGCTTTTCGAGGAACTCCTTGATCCAGCCGTTCTCGTCGATATGCATGATGCCAAAGCCGGAGGATTCCAGGCGCGGCATCTCCAGGCAGCCGACGGTGACGTCGGCGCCGCTCTCGACATGCTGGCGCAGCATCACCTCGTAATCCATTTTATAGATATGGTCGCCGGCGAGAACCACGATGAAGCGGCAGGCGTGGGATTCGATGATGTCGATGTTCTGGTAGACCGCATCGGCCGTGCCGACATACCACATGTTTTCGGAGACGCGCTGGCTCGCCGGGAGGATGTCGAAGCTCTCGTTGCGCTCGGGACGGAAGAAATTCCAGCCCATCTGAAGGTGCCGGATCAGGCTGTGCGCCTTGTACTGGGTGGCGACCGCGATGCGACGGATGCCCGAGTTCACCGCGTTCGACAGCGCGAAATCGATGATGCGGGATTTTCCGCCGAAATAGACCGCGGGCTTGGCGCGCCGGTCGGTCAGCTCCAGGAGCCGGCTGCCGCGTCCGCCGGCCAGGACGAACGCCAGCGCCTGACGGGCAAGCGGCTCGGGTCTCGCGGCACTCATGTCATTCTCCCACAACTCTGGCGCTCGCGAGAAGCCTCCCGGCCGCGCACATTGGAACCGATAGTAACGGCACGAATAGTAAATCGGGAAGGCGGTTGTTGGTTGCGAATGCGCCGGAAGCTTAATGCTTTGCCGCGGCGATCGGGCCCCCAGCCGCCGTCTTGCCGGTGTCGCACGGCGCGAGGTTGTCGAGCCCGTCGGGGACCGGTTGATCATAATGGAGGCATGCGTCTTGTGCGGTGCACGCAAATTCGAGGCCGAATTTCTGGCTTTGACCTTGCGCCAGGATGCCCGATCATGGGCTGCGTCCATGTCCAAGGGAAACGTCAGACAGGGAGTAAGACGATGACGATCTGGAAAACGGCAATTGCCTGTTCGCTGGCCGGCGCGGTCATGGCCGGACAGGTCGAGCGGGCCGCCGCGGGCCCGATGCCGACCCATGTCGCGACCATGAAGGCCACGGCCGGCGATGATGTCACGCAGGTGTACTGGCGCGGCCGAGGTTTTGGATGGGGCATCGGGGGCCTCGCGGCCGGTGCGATCATCGGTAGCGCCATCGCAAGCAGCTCGCCTTATGGCTATGGCTACTATGGCGGCGGGCCCTATTATGGCGGCTACGGATACCCGGGGCCGGCGTACGGCTATGCGCCTGCCTATTATGGCGGCTATGGACCGGGTTACGGTTATGGCGGCTACTACGCGCGTCCGCGCTATTACGGCTATCGCGCCTATCGTCCATATTACGGTCCGCGCTACGGCTACTACCGGCCGTACCGGGCCTACCACCGCGGATATTGGTGATCGATCAAACGGGCGGAGCGCCTCGCCGCAGCGCCACGATGCTGAAGAGGTTTGAGGGCCGCTGTACGCAAGCGGCCCGATCGGCTTGCGCGCTCTGAACCCGGTGATGCGGCACGACGAGCCGGCCATGCCCGCCCGCGACAATCCCGATGCAGATCGCGACGATGATCGCGATCTCGATGCACCATTCGAGCGGTCCCGAGCTCATGGCAGCGCGATGGCGTTGGCGAGGTCGGGCGCGGACAGGCCCGGGCCGCCGCACGCAAGATAGATGGCGAGGAGGAAGATGCGGCTGAGGACAGTGACGCTCAATATGACCCTGACGTCGTAATGGCGAATGGCGAATGCGAGAGGCGAGATCGCCAAATGTTTTAAAATGCTCATGGCCAACTCCTTGCCAAAATTCAGGCATCGACTGCCTGTCGACTGAAATGACAGCGTGATGAAAAGGCCGTCCGACGCCTTGCCGGCGTCTCTGAAATGGACAGGCCAATGCTAGTGCCGGCGCAGGGCGCAGGTCTTTATCGTGTCCTTACATTTGGCTGAGCTTTCCCTTAAGATGGGGGAGCATCCGGGGGTCGAAGCCGTGCGTAGAGACGCGCTTGCCTTTGGTGAATTCCGCCTCGACCGTGCCAACGCGCTATTGTGGCGAGGCGGGGAGCGGATCGCGCTGGCGCCGAAGCCGTTCGAGGTTCTTTGCCATCTTGTCGGTCGGCCCGGTCAGCTCGTCACCAAGGAAGAGTTGCTCGACGCGGTCTGGTCCGATCTGCACGTCAGCGAGTCGAGCCTCGCCGTTGCCGTGAACACGCTACGCTCGGTGCTCGGCGACGACAGGCAGTCCCCCAACTACATCGAGACGGTCACGCGGCGCGGCTATCGCTTCATTGCGCCGGTCGCGACCGCCGAATTGCCTGCGATCGAGCCGGCGGCCGAAGAGGAGGCGGCTTCCGCCGCGGAGCAGGTCGTCGATCGACGCCGGCACTGGAGGGTCGGACGTACCGGGGCACTCGAAACGCTGGACAAGGCGTTGCAACTCGCACGTACCGGACAGCGTCAGGTCGTCTTCATCACCGGCGAGGCCGGGATCGGCAAGACCACCCTCTTGCAAATGACGCTCGACAGGATGAACCAGCAGGGACTGGGCGTGCTGCACTGTAGCTGCAACGAGTTGTTCGGCACCCATGAGGCCTTTCTCCCGCTGATCGGAGCGCTGAACGAGTGCTGCCGCCGCACCGATGGAGCATCGCTGCTGACGTCCATTCGCGAGCACGCCCCGACCTGGCTCGCGCAAATGCCCGGATTCCTCGGCGAAGCAGACCGGGCCGCATTCCAGCATGAGGTCTTTGGCGCAACCCGGGAGCGCATGCTGCGCGAATTTGCCGATCTCATGGAGCATCTCGCCGTGAGGCGACCATGGGTGATCATCCTGGAAGATCTGCATTGGAGCGACTTTGCCACCGTGGATGTGCTCTCCCGGCTTGCGCGCCGGGATCGGAGGGCGGCTATCCTCGTGCTGGCCACCTATCGGCCGATGGAAGTCGCCGTCGGCGGACATCCTATCCGTGCCGTTCACCAGGACTTGCGGATTCACGGACACGCCACCGAGCTCGCGCTCGATCGACTGACCGGCACCGACGTCGAGCGCTATCTGTCCCTGCGCTTCAGCTCGGCCGATTTTGCCAGAGAGCTGGTCGAGCGCATCTTCGCGCGAACCGGCGGGCATCCTCTGTTCGTGTCGTCTCTGCTCGATCATCTCGTGGCGCAAGGCGCGCTGGTCGAGCATGAATTGGGCTGGCGGTTGGTCAGCGAAGACGCGGCCTCGCATGACAGCATGCCGCGCGATCTGGAAGGAATGATCAAGCAGCAGATCGATCACCTCACCGTGGACGAGCGCTGCCTGCTCGAGGTCGCCAGTGCGGCTGGAGCGGAGTTTTCCGCGCTCCATGTCGCCGGTGTGCTGGACCGTCCCGTGCTGGATGTTGAGCAGATGTGCGAAGACCTGGCACGGACCGAACGCATTATCGTTGTTGCCGGCATGACCGAGTGGCCGAGCGGAGGTGTCTCCGGTCGCTATGCGTTCCAGCACGCGCTTTACCAGGAGATCCTCTACCAGCGGCTCGCGCCGGCGCGCCGCACGAAAACCCATGCGCTGCTTGGGGCGGGGCTCGAGCAGGGATATGGGCGGCAGGCCGCGGAGATCGCCGCCGTTGTCGCGCGCCACTTCGAACTGGGCCGCGATTTCCCGAAAGCGATACATTATCTGGGCGCGGCAGCCGAGGGCTCGGCGCGAAGGTTCAGCACACGCGAGGCGGCCAATTACCTGTCCCGCGCTTTGGAACTGGTGCCGCATCTGCCGCCGGAGTTTCGGGTCACGACACGTCTGAAGTTGCTGCTTCAGCGCGCCTGGGCCTGGCGGGCCAGTGGAGATTTCCTGAATTCCCTGAAGGATCTCAGCGCTGTCGTCGCGCATGCGGCGGAGAATGGGCACGTGCGCGAAGAGGTGAACGCACTGGTCGATCTCAGCAGATTCTGTCTTTACGTCGATCGACGCCAGAGCCTGCCTGTTGCCGAACAGGCCCTTGTCAAGAGCAGGGCGATCGACGACGCCGCGTTCAGCGCTCTGGTCCAGGGGAACGTTGCCAATCTGAAGCTGATGCTCTGCGGCTGGGATCGCGAGAATGCGGACCTTGCCGAGCATGCGTCAGCACTGATCACCGGAGAGCAGGATCTGAGCATGCGGCTGCGACGCTGCTCGATGGAGATGGTGCTGGAGTTCCTGCGCGCGAATTATCCGGCCTGCTGTGATGCGACGACCAGGGGAAAGGAGCTCGCCCGCCTGGTCGGTGACGTCTATCTGTTCGTCCTCTATGAGTCGGTCGAGGCGTTTGCCCAGATTTATCTCGGTGAGTGGGGGCGGGCGCAAAGAAACCTCGTCTCCGCGTTGGCCATCTCGGAGCGGAATGCAAATCCGCAGGCCGTCGCGCTGTGTCATCTCGCGATCGGATGGCTGTATTCGGAGGCGGAGGAATATGGCGGCGCGTCACGCCGTGCGGAGGATGCGCTCGGGCCGATGATCGAGGCCAATCCGTTCACCTTCTTCGTTGGCAGAAACCTCCTGGCGCGAGCTTATGTCAGGATGGGCGACCTCACTCGGGCACGGCAGCATCTCGATGCGATGGAACGGCGAATGGAGGTCGATCGGGTGCCGATGGAGTCGCTGGTCATCCCCCACTATTGGTTCACTTGCTGCGACTATTGGATTGCTATCGGCGATCTGAACCGTGCCCAGAGTTCGGCCAGCCAGTTTCATGAGGTGACGAGCGCGGCGCCCGACCGGCCGTTTCTCGCGCTCGCCTACGAGGCCATGGCGAGAATTGCGATCCTGAAGCAGGATGCGCAACTCGCCGGCGACCATTTGTCGACGGCCATATCGATCCTCCGCCATGCCCGGTTGCCGCATGCCACCTGGCGGGTTTATCGCACAACCGCGGCGCTCTATGGGAGCCTCGGACAAGCGCAAAGGGCTGCCAAGTGGCGGCACCGCTCCTGCCAGGTGATCGCATCGCTGGCAGAGACGCTTGATCCCGGCGATCCGCTGCGCTCGGCGTCCTTTTTCGACGCGGGCCGGCACGCAGGGGCCTGATATTGCGGGACGGTGATCGTCGTCTCAATCCGGCAGGTCCGCGATCTCTCGCGGTTCTCTGGGCGGTTGCTTGACCGTGCCTTGATTTTGCTGCTGCCTCAGCGTGCGGGAGGCACGGTAGGCATCCCTGCGCAATCGCATGATGGATCCGAGCGGCTGATGCGCGGCGAGACATCGCCATGGATCGAACGAAAGCACCTCGTCGGAATAGACGCGACGCGCGGGGCTGTCGGCGGTCTGGCGCGGAAGCGTGATCTTGCCGAGTGGTTGCGGCGGCGCGACGTCTTCGGGCCAGTCGATCGAGGCATCTTCGATCGGCGTTCGCTCCAGGTCGGTGCAGAGCTGGGCAAATAGTTCGTACTCGGCCGCATTGTCCTTGAAGAAGGCCACGACAGCGTTCAGCACGGCATGATCGGCATCGTGGCAGGGCTGGCCGGTCAGCCGGCGAACCGAGGCCGAGATCGGCACCAGGCGAAGCCTTGCGATATAATCGCCAAACCGCAGTGCTCCCTCCGTGTGAAAGGTTTCTCCGAGAATGTTGCTGCCGGCATCACCCAGCGCTTTCAAGACGATCGGGATCGGAATGCCTGTTCGGTCCGATGCGGCGACCAGGACGCGCGCGATAAAGCCTATGGGTCCGTACGCCAGATCCGGCAGGAACAGGCTATGCTCGACCTTGTGCTGTGCGCGCATATAGGCCTTCGCATCCGCGAAATAGCTGGGGTGATTGACGAGCAGGAGATCCTGGTTCGTCGAGTCGTCGTCGCTGAGCGCCTTAGGCCCAGTCGCGCCCAGGACCTTGATGGCAAACCCCCGCGGCGAACGTACGCGATCGCTCCTGTTGAATGCGGTAGAGAGGCGGACGATGATCGGGAAGTGGCCGGCCTGCTTGAACAGGCCCTGGCGCAAATGTTCCGGCAAATCGTCGTAGACGATCAGCTCGCCCCGGAGATAGCCGGCGCCCTTGGCGTGCTGCTGCCGGGTCCCATGCTTGTCGTTGTGAAAAGTGCGGGCGCTGGTCCGCGAGATCGAGGCAACGATCGCCGCGACGGCCGCCGCTTCCTCCGGCCGGATTTGTTCGACGGACGGATCGTAACGAAGATACTGAGCGGCTGACATGGCGCTGATCTCCAGCCCGAAGGTCGCCTTCCCATTGCAAGCATCGACGGTCGCAGGGTGGATGCCACTGTAAGCCCGTCCGCTCGGGATCGGCAATCCGAGAGCGGGCTGCACTCGCCGGACAAGCCGTGGGATGAGGCATCCTGTTACCGACGAGATCACGAGGTCGATGCTAGGCCGGCGGCGGCTCGTAAGTCCTTATGAGCTCCTTATGTTGTCCTGATCTTTTCCTTAAGGCCGGGTCGGCGAGCGGCGGCTCTGGCTGGCGTCTAAAGCGACAGCCAAACGATCAGGCTCATGCAGGCAAAATGCGCGAGCACGATCGCGGCGAGATGCAGCGGGCCAGCCTTGAGACGAAGCCCGCGCATCCCGCCGCCTGCTGGAGCTTCGGTTCTGATTGGAATCAGAACCGAAGCTCCAGATTTCTTTTGACGCGTTTTCTTCACGCGAACCGGTATCCACTTCGCTTGAAAACGCTCTAGTTCGATCCCGCGGCCGCGGCGGTGAAGCTGCGGTCGACGGCTTTGCTGACGTCGAGCTTCTTGGGCAGGATGCCGTAGCGCGTCGAGCGGTCGGAGGCTTCCTGCACCTCCTTCACGACGTTCTCGTCGATCACGATTGGGCTGGTGCGCTGCGCTGTGTAGGCCGAGAGCAGCACGTCTTCCGGTAGCTTGGTCAGCTCGGCGGTGCTCTTGGCATATTCGCCGAGGTGATCCAGCGACCACAGCCGCGCCTTGTTCAGCCGCTGCACGAGGTCCTGCACCGCTGCGCGCTTGGTGGCGATGGCGTTGTCGGAGGCGACGATGAAGGTGATGGTCGGCGTCAGGCCCTCGCCGTTGGCGATCACGCGGGCCTTGTCCTTCAGCGTCGCGAACGAGACGTAGGGCTCCCACACCGCCCAGGCGTCGATCGAGCCCGCGACCAGCGCGATCTTGGCGTCGACCGGGCCGAGCGGCGCGAAGGTCGCGTCCTCCAGCTTGATCTGCGCCTTCTCCAGCGTGGCGTCGATCAGGAACTGACCCCAGCCGCCGCGCGTGCCGGCAAGACGTTTTCCCTTGAGGTCGGCGGCCGATTTAATCGGCGAATCCTGGCGCACGAGAATGGCTTGCGTCTTCGCATCCGACTTGGTGCCGCCGATCGCCCTGATCGGCGCGCCGGCCGCGTAGACCGAAAGAAACGAGAGGTCGCCGGTGTATCCGACGTCCAGCGCGCCGGCGTTGAGCGCCTCCAGGATTGGAGCTGCCGCGGGGAATTCCGACCACTCGATCTTGTAAGACAGATCCTTCGCGTAGCCCGAGATCTCGAGCAGCGAACGGTTGCCGCCCTTCTGATCGCCAACGCGCAGCACGATTGCGTCGGCCGCGAACGATGCGGCGGTCGTCGACAGCGTGATGGCGGCGGCAAGCAGCGATGCCGCGAGCCGGCGGGTGATGGAATGATCGGGGGAGTTGATGCTCATGTGACCTGTCTTGTTGCTTTGCCCACGACGCGTGAGCGAACGATGCAGCGAGACGATCAAGTCTATGGTCGCGCGATGCGCGGTCAATGAAATGGCCAACCGTATTGCGCGCGCTATGGGCAAGGACGTTTCAGCGAGGCGATGATTTCGAGAACGCGCGGTATGCGTGACTGATGCTGCACAAGAATGAAGCAGGAGAGAGAGTAGCCTCGTACTCTGTCAACCGATGCATCGGCGGAAATCCTTTCATCGTCCTCGCACGCAGCGATGGAGAGAATGACTTCGCTTCGCGCCACATTCGAAATTCCATTTCATTGACGATACGGCGAACGCGCCGCATGATTTGCGCATCGCATCAAGGCGGCGCAGCAGGCGCCAGCGAAAAGATTTTCTCTCGACGCAGCTCCGCACGGAACGGGCGCAACGCAAGCCGTTGTGCCGATGGCGGAGCCGTGCCAACGCAGGAGTGGGGACGGATGAACGACGACGACAAGCAGGGCGGATCGAGGCTCGACCGGCGCCATTTGCTCCAGGCGGGGTTAGCTGCGGCATTCGCCGCGCCGCTCGGTGCCTTCGGTGCGGCGCAGGCCTTTGCGCCGCGGGCAATCGCGCCCGGTGTCGATCTCTCGGAGTTTCCGCTGTGCCGGACCGCGTCGGATACGCCCGCGCTCACCGGTGCGCCGCGCAAGCTCAAGCTGTCCTGGAACGCCGGCGCGGTCTGTCTCGCCCCGGTGCCGGTCGCCATCGAGCACGGCTTCTTCCAGAAGCATAATCTCGACGTCGAGCTCATCAATTATTCCGGTTCCACCGACCAGCTGCTCGAGGCCATCGCGACCGGCAAGAGCGATGCCGGGCTCGGCATGGCCCTGCGCTGGCTGAAGCCGCTGGAGCAGGGCTTTGACGTCAAGATTGCCGCCGGCACCCACGGCGGCTGCATGCGCGTGCTGACGCGCGCCGATTCCAGCGTGAGCAAGCTCGCCGATCTCAAGGGCAAGATCGTCGCGGTCGGCGATCTCGGCGGTCCCGACAAGAATTTCTTCTCCATTCAGCTCGCCAAGCTCGGTATCGATCCGAACAAGGATGTCGACTGGCGCGCCTATCCCGGCAACCTTCTCAACGTCGCGGTCGAGAAGGGCGAGGTGCAGGCCTTCCTGTCGTCCGACCCGCTGGGTTATCTCTGGCTCAAGGACAGCCAGTACAAGGAGGTCGCCTCCAATCTCGATGGCGAATATCGCGACAAGAGCTGCTGCATCCTCGGCCTGCGCGGCAGCCTGGTGCGCGAGGAGCCGCAGGTCGCGCGCGCCCTGACGCAGGCGCTGCTCGACGCCGCGATGTTCACCGCTCAGAATCCGTCCGTGACGGCGAAGTCATTCCAGCCTTACGCGCCGAAGACAGCATCGCTCGCGGATATCGAGGGCATGGTGCGCTACCACACCCATCATCATCATCCCGTCGGTGAAGTGTTGAAGCGCGAGCTCAAGGCCTATGCCGACGATCTCAAGAGCGTGCAGGTGTTCAAGCAGAGCACCGACACGGCCCGATTTGTGGAGCGCATCTATGTCGACGTATTCGCTGTCTGACGGCCTTGCTTCCGGCGCGCCGCATCTCTCGCGCGCGCCGTGGCGTGCGAGCTGGGTCCGGGATTCCGGTGCCGGCGTTCTCGCCAGCGTGGCGTGGATTGCCTTCGGCCTGTCCTGCCTGTGGTGGGAGGACGTCGGCGACTGGTCGCGCACCCATTCGCTCGGCATCACCGCGTTTGTCATCGCGGCCGTCGCGCTGTTCGGGACGGTCGGTGCCGATTACCTCGGTTCGACGGGCCGTGCCTTGCGCCAGCGCGCGCCGTGGCTCGTCGTGCTCGGCGTCTTTCTGACACTGTGGGAGGTCGCGACGGCGAAATTCGCCTGGCTGCCATTGCCGTTCTTCCCGCCGCCGCAGTCGATCATCGAGGTCTACACCGACGATCTGCCAAAATTGCTCGACAGCGTGTTCGCCTCGGTCAAGCTCCAGCTCGGCGGCTATCTGATCGGCGCGACGGTCGGCTTCCTGACCGGCGTCTCGATCGGCTGGTCGCGCGCGGTCGGCTATTGGGTGCATCCGGTGCTGCGCTTCATCGGCCCGCTGCCGGCGACCGCTTGGCTGCCGATCGCCTTCTTCACCTTTCCGTCGAGCTGGAGCGCCTCGACCTTTCTGATCGCGCTGGCAACCGGCTTCCCGGTCACCGTGCTGACCTGGTCGGGTGTCGCGAGTGTGAGCAACGCCTATTACGACGTCGCGCGGACGCTCGGGGCAAAGCCGTCCTTCCTGGTGCTGAAGGTGGCGATCCCCGCGGCATTGCCGCACGTGTTCGTCGGCCTCTTCATGGGACTCGGCTCGTCCTTTGCCGTGCTCGTTGTCGCCGAGATGATCGGCGTCAAGGCCGGCCTCGGCTGGTACCTGCAATGGGCGCAGGGCTGGGCCGCCTACGCCAACATGTATGCGGCGCTGATCGTGATGTCGTTGCTCTGCTCCGGCGCGATCACGCTGCTGTTTTCGATCCGCGATCGTCTGCTGGTCTGGCAGAAGGGGACCGTCAAATGGTAGCCGCGACTGCACTGGCTGAAATCGACGCTCACCCGGCCGCCGGTGCGGCGCTCGACATCGAGCAGGTCAGCCACGCCTTCGACATCGACGGCGCCGAGCTGCCGGTGCTCAGCGACGTCAGCATCTCCGTCGAGCCGGGCGAGTTCGTTGCGCTGCTCGGGCCCTCCGGTTGCGGCAAGTCGACCTTG
Organism: Bradyrhizobium sp. MOS002; assembly: GCF_003020115.1. Classification (GTDB taxonomy): domain Bacteria; phylum Pseudomonadota; class Alphaproteobacteria; order Rhizobiales; family Xanthobacteraceae; genus Bradyrhizobium. The sequence continues at coordinate 143,552 of NZ_PYFX01000012.1, read as the reverse complement.
CTGCGCCTCGTCGCAGGCCTCGACAAGCCCAGGTCCGGAACGCTGCGCGAGGACGAGGCGCGCATCACGCGACCGCACCCGTCGCGCGTCGTCGTGTTCCAGGATCCGACCTTGTTTCCCTGGCGGACGGTCTGGGACAATGTCGCGCTGGGGCTGGAGGCGCAGGGCATCTTGAAGAGCCAGCGTCACCGCGTCGATGCCGCGCTCGATCTTGTCGGCCTCGCGTCCTTCCGCAATGCCTATCCGCACCAGCTCTCGGGCGGCATGGCGCAGCGCGTCGCGCTGGCCCGCGCGCTGGTCAACGATCCCAAAATCCTCATTCTCGACGAGCCGCTGGGCAAGCTCGACTCGCTGACCCGCATCACCATGCAGGCCGAGCTGGTCTCGCTGTGGCAGCGCAAGGGTTTTACCACGCTGCTGGTGACGCATGACGCCGAGGAGGCGCTGGTGCTCGCCAATCGCGTCATCGTGTTCAGCGACCGCCCGGCGCGCGTGAAGGCCGACATCCGTGTCGACCGGCCCTATCCGCGCCATCGCGGCGATCCGTATCTGGCCGATTTGCGCCGCCAGATTCTTGGCCTGCTCGGACTGGACGCCACATGGTGAGCTCGATCGCCAAGGGGCGCGCGGCCCATCACGAGCCCGACTACATCGCACGGGCCGAGGCGCTGGCCGAGGTCTTCGCCGGGCGTGCGGCCGAGCACGACCGCACCGGCAGCTTCCCGTTCGAGAATTTTCGTGAGCTGTCCGAGGCAGGTCTGCTCTCGCTGACGGTGCCTGCCGCCCATGGCGGGGCCGGAGCGGGCGCACGATACGCCGCCGGCGTCCTTGGCATTATCGGCAAGGCCGATCCGTCGACCGCGCTGGTGCTGTCGATGCACTACATCAACCATCTGGTGATGGCACGGAGTCCGACGTGGCCGGCGCGGCTGTCGCGCAAGCTTGCGCGCGAGAGTGTTGACGGCCTTGCGCTCGTCAACGCGCTCCGCGTCGAGCCCGAACTGGGTTCGCCCGCGCGCGGCGGCCTGCCTGCGACCATTGCACGCCGGACCGAGACCGGCTGGCGGCTCTCGGGCCACAAGATCTATTCGACGGGATCGCCGATCCTGAAATGGTATCTGGTCTGGGCGCGGACGGACGAAGCCGAGCCGCGCGTCGGACAGTTCCTGGTGCCGGCGGGCCTGCCCGGCACGCGCATCGTCGAGACCTGGGATCATCACGGCCTGCGGGCCAGCGGCAGCCACGACGTCATCTTCGACGACGTCGTGGTTCCTCTCGATGCCGAGATCGATGTGCGCAAGCCGGTCGACTGGCGCGTACCCGATGTCGCGCAGGCGACCGTCCACACGATCTTCGTCGCCGCGATCTATGACGGCGTTGCGCGGGCTGCACGCGACTGGCTGGTCGCGTTCCTGAAGCAGCGCGTGCCGGCCAGCCTGGGCGCGCCGCTTGCGACCTTGCCGCGCGCGCAGGAGATCCTCGGGGCGATCGAGGCACGGCTCGCCGTCAATGCGCGGCTGATCGCATCCTTCGCCGGTGATTTCGATGACGGTGTCGCGCTTTCCGCGGCCGAGTCCAACGTCATCAAGCTGACCGTGACCAACAACGCCGTCGCCGCGGTCGAGGATGCCTTGTCGCTGACCGGAAATCACGGCCTGTCTCGCGCCAATCCGCTGGAGCGGCACTATCGCGACGTCCTGTGCGGTCGCGTGCACACGCCGCAGGACGATTCCACGCGCACCGGTCTCGGCCGTGCCGCATTGGGACTTTAGCCTTCCGCCAAACATTCAGGGAGAACATCATGTCGGTCGAGTTCATCGGCTTTATCGCCAACAGCAACGCTTCCGAGACCATCGTGCGCCAGGGTCCGGTGCTGGATCCGGCCTATATCGAGACGGTCGCGAAGGCGCATGAGCTCGCGGGTTTCGACCGCGCGCTGCTGGCGTTCCATTCGACTACCCCGGATGCGCTCCAGGTCGCGCAGCATGTGCTGACCATCACCAAATCGTTGAAAGTGATGATCGCGCAGCGACCGGGCTTCACCGCGCCGACGCTGCTCGCGCGGCAGCTGGCGACGCTTGACCAACTCTATGCTGGCCGCGTCTCGCTGCACGTCATTACCGGCGGCAATGGCGCCGAGCTCAGGCAAGACGGCAACACGCTCGACGACAAGGACGAGCGTTACGCCCGCACCAGCGAGTTTCTCGATGTGGTGAGGCTGGAATGGACCAGCGAGAAGCCGTTCAACTACAGCGGCAAGTATTATAACGTCGAGAACGGATTTTCGCAGGTGAAGCCGCTGCAGAAGGCCGGCATCTACACCTTCGTCGGTGGCGGCTCCGACGCCGCAATCGACGTCGCGGGCAGGCATGCCGACACCTTTGCGCTGTGGGGCGAATCCTATGCGCAGGTCCGCGACGTCACCTCGCGCGTTCACAACGCGGCCGTCAGGCACGGCCGTCCGACGCCCCGCTTCAGCCTCTCGGTGCGGCCGATCATCGCTCCGACCGAGAAGCAGGCCTGGGAAAAGGCGGATGAGATTCTTGCCCGTGCCGCCGCGCTTCAGGACAAGACCGGCTATCGCAAGCCCGCCGACGGCCATGCCACCGCCGGCGCGCGGCGTCTGCTCTCGCTCGCCGACCAGGGCAGCCGCATCGACAAGCGGCTGTGGACCGAGATCGCAAAGCTCACCGGCGCCAACAGCAACACCACCGCGCTGGTCGGCACGCCCGAGCAGGTCGCCGAGGTCTTCGGTGACTATTACGATCTCGGCATCAGCCATTTCCTGATCCGCGGCTTCGATCCGCTTCCCGATGCCATCGAGTATGGCCGCGAGCTGATCCCGCTGACGCGCGAGCTGATCGCCAAGCGCCAGTCCGTTCGCGGCGAGGCGGCGGAATGATCCGCCTCATGCTGGCCGGCGCGCTGCTGTTCGGCTCGATCGAGCTGGCGGCGTCGCAAACCACCTTGCGCGTCGGCGACCAGAAGGGCAATTCGCAGGCGGTGATGGAAGCCGCCGGCGTGCTGAAAGACGTTCCCTACAAGATTGAGTGGAAGGAGTTTCCGGCGGCTGCGCCGCTGCTGGAAGCGCTGAGCGCCGGGGCGATCGAGACCGGGCTCGTTGGTGACGCGCCCTTCACCTTCGCCGCCGCCTCCGGCGCGCCGGTCAAGGCGATTGCCGCGATCCGGCAGACCCGCGAGGGCCTCGCGATCCTTGTGCCCGAGAACTCGCCAATCAAGAGCTTTGCCGATCTGCGTGGCAAGAAGATCGCAACCGGCCGAGGCTCGATCGGGCATCAGCTGATCCTCGCTGCGCTGGAAAAGAACGGCTGGACTGCGGCTGACGTGCAGATCGCCTTCCTGGCGCCCTCCGATGCCAAGATCGCCTACACGCAAGGCTCCGTCGACGCGTGGTCGACGTGGGAGCCTTATGTCAGCCAGGAGGAGGTGCTGTTCAAGTCGCGCCGCGTGATCACCTCCGAGGGCCTGACGCCGGGGCTGAGTTTTCAGGTCGCGCGGCCCGATGCGATCCGCGACAAGCGCGCGGAGCTGACCGACTTCGTCCGGCGCCTCACCGCGGCGCGGACGTGGTCGCTGAACAATCTCGACAGCTATGCCGCGACCTGGGGCAGGCTGATGAACATCCCGACCGCCGTGCCGCAGAACTGGCTGTCGCGCGCGAAAATCCGGATCGCGCCGATCGATGACGGGGTGGTTGCGGATGAGCAAAGCACGATCGATCTTTATTTTCGCTGGGGCCTGATCAAGCAGAAGCTCGATGCGGCCGAGATCGTGGATCGGTCGTTTGCTGATGCGATCGCCAAGGCGGGGTTGTAACCGCCAAGCACACCGCTGTGTCCCGGACGCGCTGCAGCGTGCAACGCTGCTGCGCAGAGCCGGGACCCATGCCGCAGAGATGCTGCCGGTGAGATGGGCCCCGGCTCTGCGGCGCACCACTGCGTGATGCGCCGCGTCCGGAGCACGAGACCTCACAAGCACTCAAGCGTTCGTGAAGCGGAAAGACCGCGTTCCAATCCAAGCCGCTTCTTCGATGCGTTCCTTCTGCATTTTCCGCTCGCGACAATACCCTCATTGCTATTTGTACCTCCCCCTTGCACGACGCTCGATCCCGTCAAAAATCATTCAGACGACCACATCGGGAGACCGGCCATGGGCCTGCAAGAAACAAAAATCGAATCGCTTCCCTTCGTCACCGCTGAACTCAACTATCTGGCACCGGTTGCGGGCAAACCGCGCACCTACGCCTTCGATCCACCGCCGGGTGAGCCCAAGAGCACGTCGTTGCCGGAGCCGCATCAGGTTCCGATCTTCGATGCGCGCCTGATCGCGCAGAATTTCTCGCTCGACCGCGAAGGCTTTGCGCTGGTGCGGCATCCGACCCAGGTCAAGGACTTCAGCAACGACGAAGAGGTGAGGGCGGTCTACTATCCCGCCGTGGAGGCCTTCCTGCGCGCGACGCTGAAGGCCGATCGGGTATTCATCTTCGACCATACCGTGCGCAGGCGCGTCGAGGGCGCCGCGGACATCCGCGACGGCGGCCCGCGTCAGCCGGCAACGCGCGTCCATGTCGACCAGACCGCCGTCTCAGGCGCCAACCGCGTGCGCGAACATCTGCCCGATGAGGCCGAAGAGTTGCTGAAGGGGCGTGTGCAGGTGATCAATTTGTGGCGGCCGATCCGCGGTCCGTTACGAGATTCGCCGCTTGCGATGGCCGACGGCACGACCGTGGCACCCGATGATCTCGTCGCCTCCGATCTGATCTATCCCAACCGTCGCGGCGAGACCTATTCGGTGAAATACAATCCGAACCATCGCTGGTTCTATTTTCCCGAGATGACGACCGAGGAAGCGCTGCTGCTCAAGTGCTACGATTCCGCAACCGATGGGCGCACGCGCTTCGGGCCCCATACGGCGTTCGTCGATCCGTCCACGCCGGCGGATGCGGCGCCGCGCGAAAGCATCGAGGTCCGGACGCTCGTGTTCCACAAACAGTAACAATGTGTGATGGCACCGCCGGGCGTGGCCCGGCGGTGGCTCGGGAACCCACGGGAACAACAAACGTTGCTGCGCGGGGCAGGGCCAACCGGGAGCGGTGCCGTGCGAGCGCAGACCACTTTATTTTCTTGCCTTGCTACTTTTTCGCTTTCTGCAGTTTCCTTTGCCCAGGCCGAAAGCGGGCTTGCCTCCTATTACGGATACGGAAAAGCCGGAAAAGGCGAGCTGACCTGCGCGCACCGGACGCGCCCTTTCGGAAGCGTGCTGAGGGTGTCCTACGGCAGCCGCTCGATTCAATGCCGCGTCAACGATCGCGGCCCCTTCATCCGCGGCCGGATCGTCGATCTCTCGGTGCCGGCCGCCAAAGCGCTGGGCATGATGAGTGCCGGTGTGGTGCGGGTCTCGGTGGAATAGACCTGCCAGCGCGCTATAGTGCTGCCCAAAGCATGGGTCAGGGGGCGCTATGGCCAGGATCAGGGTGGGACTCGTCGGCTGCGGCTTCGTGTCGGAGCTGCATATGTATGCGTTCCGGCGCGTCTACGGCGTGGATGTCGAGGTCGCGGCCGTCGCCGCCCGCGGCGACCACGTCGTCGAATTCGCCGCCCGCCACCAGATCCCACGGGTCTATCGCAGCTTCGCGGAAGCGATCGCAGATCGCGAGCTCGATGTCATCGACATCTGCACGCCGCCCAATCTTCATGCGGGGATGATCGTCGCCGCCATGCAGGCCGGCAAGCACGTGATCTGCGAAAAGCCGTTCGCCGGGTATTTCGGCCGCGACGGTGACCGGCAGCCGATCGGCAAGCATGTGCCGAAGGCGCTGATGTATGAGCGCGTGCTGGAGGAGATGGACGCCACGCGTGCCGCGATCGAGCGCACCGGAAAGCTCTTCATGTATGCCGAGGACTGGATCTACGCGCCGGCGGTGACCAAGACCGCGGAGATTCTCAGAGCGACCAAGGACAAGATCCTGTTCATGAAGGGCGAGGAGAGCCATTCCGGCTCGCATGCGGCACATGCCGCACAATGGGCGATGACCGGCGGCGGCTCGCTGATCCGGATGGGCTGCCATCCGCTTTCCGCCGTGCTGTATCTCAAGCAGGTCGAGGCCAAGGCGCGCGGCGAGACCATCCGCGTCGCCAGCGTCAGCGGCGATGTCGGCAACGTCACGGCCGTCCTGAAGCCGGAGGAGCGCACCTACATCAAGGCCAATCCTGTCGACGTCGAGGACTGGGGCACGCTGACCGCCACCTTCTCGGACGGCACCAAGGCCACCGTGTTCTCCGGCGACATGATCATGGGCGGCGTGCGCAATCTGATCGAGACCTACACGTCAGGCGGCTCGCTGTTCGCCAACATCACGCCGAACAATCATCTGATGAGCTACCAGACTTCCGAGGAGAAGCTCGCCTCCGTCTACATCACCGAGAAGGTCGACCGCAAAACCGGCTGGCAATATGTTTGCCTCGAAGAGGAGTGGACGCGCGGCTATCTCCAGGAGATCCAGGACTTCATGGAATGCGCCGCGACGGGACGCCAGCCGCTGTCGGATCTCGCGCTGGCGTATGAGACGATCAAGGTGAACTACGCGGGCTATTGGGCGGCGGAGGAGGGGCGGCGGGTGGTGTTGTAGGGGGCGCGACAACGCCGATCTAGCTGAACCTGGTGCGTACGTTTTCAGCGCCTCTCCGAGTGTCGTCAATGAGAAGCGCTGTTATCCGACACTGATTGCGGGGCCTGATAGCCGCCGCCGATGTCGCTGAAGCCGCCGCGTTGTGCCAAGGACCCGCCCCAGCCCATCGTAGCGCTTGACGAGGGGGCATGACTGGCAAATCTTTGTCGCGTTATTGGCACGGTCTGTTTGGATATGGGATTAAATCATTGTGGAAAGTTCAGCTCAAGCTACGCTTGGAAATACACTCATCTCCCTTCTGATCTGGGCCTGCATGGCGAGCGCTGCGTTGGCTCAATCTGGCAGCGCAGGCGGGAGTATCGCGAATGATGAGAAATCCCTTTCCGGCTTGCGGCAGGCACCGCGCTCGGTGGAGCCTGAAAAGCCCGCACGACGCAGCAAGCCCGAACCCGCCCGGAAAAGCGGTGGTGGTAGTGGTAGCGTTAGCAAATTCGACGGCGTGTGGCTCGTTACTGCAGTGGGCTGCGGTACCACCACCACGTCGACAGTCGTCGTCTCCGGCGGAAGGGTCAGTGGCGGGGGTGCCACCGGAACGATCAACGCCAACGGGGTCGGCCACTCCGTCGGCATCTACGATGGGGTCACCGTCACCGGTACCAGCTTCACTTCGGGCAATCGAGGCACCGGAACGTTCAGAGCATCGAGTGGCTGTACAGGCACAGTCACCTCAATCAAACAGTAGAACGATTGCCTATTTGCGGGGTGCGACCTACCCTAGAGCGTTCGTTATGGTGCTGTGGACATCCCGTTGTGCCCGGCCCGAGAGGTTTTCTCGCGGAGACAAACCCCTCACCCGTCTCTCCGCTTCGCGGTGAGCCACCCTCTCCCGCAAGGGGAGAGGGTGCACCGTCTGCGCGGCTTGAATCCTACGTCCCGTAGGTCGATCCCTTCGGCAGCGGAAACACCGGGTCTTGCGTCCTGATGTTCGTCGGCCACACCACGGAGATGTGCTCGCCGGCATTCTGCATCACGACCGGGGTCGAGCGCTCGTTCTGGCCGGAGAGCGGCGTGCCCGGCGGGAAGAATTTCACGCCATAGCCCTGGATGGTGCCGCCGGCCGGAATGTCGACGTCGAGCGCGGCCTTGCGAATGGCCTCGGGTTCGAAGCTACCGTACTTCTCCTTGGCGACCGGCAGCACGTTGTTGAGCAGGATCCAGGTCTGGTTGAATCCCATCGAGCAATGCGGCGGCACGTCGGTGGCGCTGGTCTTGGCCTGGTAGCGCGAGACCATGGTCTTGGTCAGATCGCCGATTCCGGGCGCAAGCTTGGAGGCATCGAGCAGTTGCGCCGGCACCGGATCGATGTTGCAGAAATTGTCGATGTCAGGGCCGAAGGTCGCCCGCAGCTTGTCGAGCTGGCTGTAGCCGGCGCCCGCGCCGAACAGCATCTTGAAGCGCAGTCCGCTCTCGCGGGCCTGGCGCAGGAACAGGGTGATATCGGGGTTGTAGCCGGCATGCGAGATCACATCGACCTTGGCACGCTTGAGCTTGGTCACAAGCACCGAGAGATCGGGCGCGGAAGCCGAATAGCCTTCGCGCATCACCACCTGGATGCCCGCCTGCTTGGCATAGGCTTCGTCGGCCGCCGCGACGCCGACGCCATAAGGGCCGTCCTCGTGGATCAGCGCAACCTTGACGTCCTTCGGGTCCATGCCGAGCTTGCCTTGCGCGTGCTCGGCGACGAAGCCCGCGAAGGCCTGGCCGTACTGATCGGAATGGATCTGCGCGCGAAACACATATTGCAGGTTCTTGTCCTTGAACACGGCGGTCGAGACCGCGGTCGTGATCCAGAGAATCTTCTTCTGCTGCTCGACCTTCGCCGCCATCGGCACTGCATGCGCGCTGGAATAGACGCCGTTGATGATGTCGATCTTTTCCTGGCTGATCAGCCGCTCGGCCTCGTTGATCGCAACGTCCGCCTTGCTCTGCGAGTCCGCCGCGACCGGCACGATCTTGGTCTTGCCGCCGATGCCGCCCTTTTCGTTGACGAGGTCGATGGCGATCTGCGCGCCGACCGAGGAGGCGACCGAGCCGCCGGCGGCAAACGGACCGGTGAGGTCGTAGATCAGGCCGATGCGCAAATTCTCGGCTTGCGCCTGGGCCCGTGTCCAATCGAGGCTGAGTGCGGCGGCGGCAGCCGCCGAGCTCTTCAGCAGCTGCCTGCGTGAAGTCGGCATCCTATCCTCCCTCAAAAACCGTTTTTATGATTTGGTCTTGTTATCTTTTTTCGAAGTATGGGGAGCGGGACGGCGGAAAGTCAACATGGCGAAAGTCGGGGTCCGACCTCCGCGACGCAGAACGCAATTGCGAAATGAGTGACGAGACCCGAACTATTGCTTCAAGCGACGGGCAAGATAGCCCGCGGTTTTCCCGCCGGCCTTGGCGACCTCTCGCGGTGTCCCCGACGCCACGATACGGCCGCCTTCGTCGCCGGCGCCGGGACCGAGGTCGATGATCCAGTCGCTGTGAGAGACAACATCCATATCATGCTCGACTACGACCACGCTGTTGCCGGCGTCCACGATGCGCTCGAGCTGGGCGATCAGCCGCTCGACATCCCTGGGATGAAGACCGGTGGTCGGCTCGTCCAGGACATAGAGCGTGTGACCGCGTTGTGGACGCATGAGCTCGGTCGCGAGCTTGATGCGTTGGGCCTCGCCACCCGACAGTTCGGTGGCGGACTGACCGAGGCGGATATAGCCGAGGCCGACCTCGCGGACGACCGATAGCGAACGATTCAGTGTTGCATCTTCGCGGAAGAATTCGAAGGCCTCGTCGACGCGCATCGCCAGCACATCGGCGATGGATTTTCCGCGGATCTTCACCTCCAGCGTCTTGTCGTTGTAACGCGCGCCCTTGCAGGTCGGGCAGGGGGCGTAGACGCTGGGCAGGAACAGGAGCTCAACGCAGACAAATCCCTCACCATCGCAGGTGCTGCATCGGCCTTTCGCGACATTGAAGGAAAAGCGCCCGGCATCGTAGCGGCGGGATTTTGCCTGCGGCGTCGCGGCGAACAACCGCCGGACGTGGTCGAAGAGGCCGGTATAGGTCGCAAGGTTGGATCGTGGCGTGCGGCCGATCGGCTTCTGATCCACCACGACGAGGCGGTCGATCTGGTCGAGGCCGGCGGCAATCCTGCCGCCCAATGTCTCGACCGTGGGTGCTGCCAGGCTGTCCTCGTCCGCGTCCGCGGTCCGTGCATGGCCGAGATGCTCCGCCACGGCATCGACGAGGAACTGGCTGATCAGGCTCGATTTGCCGGAGCCCGACACGCCGGTCACGCTGGCGAGAACGCCGAGCGGGATATCGACGTCGAAGCCGTGAAGATTGTTCCGGGTCACACCCCGGATTTTCAGATGCCCCTTTGGCTCGCGATGGACCGTGGGCAGCGGCTTTCGTGGATGCGCGAGATAGTGGGCGGTTCGCGATTGCTCGATTTGGCCAAGCCCACCGGGTGGCCCACTATAGAGGATGTTCCCGCCGCTTTCGCCGGCGTCAGGACCGACATCCACCAGCCAGTCGGCATGCCTGATCACCTCGATCTCGTGTTCGACCACGAAGATCGAATTGCCCGCGTGTTTCAGCCGGTCCAGCGCCCGCAGCAGCGCCTCGGTGTCAGCGGGATGCAAGCCTGCGGAGGGTTCGTCGAGCACGTAGACGACGCCGAACAGGTTGGAGCGGACCTGTGTCGCAAGTCGCAGCCGCTGCAACTCGCCCGGCGACAGCGTCGGCGTGCTGCGTTCGCAGGCGAGATAGCCGAGCCCGAGGTCGAGCAGGACCGCCAGTCGCGCCGACAGATCCTCGCAGATGCGCCTGGCGACGATGGTCTTCTCCGATGCCCCATCCGTCGAAGCCTTCGCGAATGGCTTCATCACCTCCTGCAGCTTCTTGAGCGGCAGATGAGACATCTCGGCGATGTTGAGACCGGCGAATTTGACCTTGAGCGCCTCGGGCTTCAATCGCGTGCCATGGCAGGTCGGGCAGTCCTGGGTGATCATGAATTGCGCGACGCGGCGCTTCATCATCGCACTCTCGGACTTGGCATAGGTCTGCATCACGTAGCGCTTGGCGCCGGTGAACGTGCCCTGATAGCTCGGCTCCTCCTTGCGGCGCAGGGCCCGTTTGACTTCGGCCAAGTCGTAACCGGCATAGACCGGAACGGTCGGCTGCTCCTCCGTGAACAGGATCCATTCGCGGTCCTTCCTGGGCAGCTCACGCCAGGGCTTGTCCACGTCGTAGCCCAGCGTTGTCAGGATGTCCCGGAGGTTCTGTCCTTGCCAGGCACTTGGCCAGGCTGCGACGGCACGCTCGCGAATGGTGAGGGTGTCGTCGGGCACCATGGACTTTTCGGTGACGTCGAGCATCCTGCCGATACCGTGGCAGGTCGGGCAGGCGCCCTCCGGCGTGTTCGGCGAGAACGATTCCGCATAAAGCATCTTTTGTCCGCGCGGGTAATCGCCGGCACGGGAATAGAGCATCCTGAGCAGGTTCGAGATGGTGGTCACGCTGCCGACAGACGACCGCGTCGTCGGCGAGCCGCGCTGCTGCTGGAGCGCGACGGCGGGCGGCAGGCCTTCGATATCGTCAACCTCCGGGATCTGCATCTGGTGGAACAGCCGCCGCGCGTAAGGCGACACCGATTCCAGATATCGCCGTTGCGCCTCGGCGTAGATCGTCCCAAACGCGAGCGAGGATTTTCCGGAGCCCGACACGCCCGTGAACACGACGAGGGCGTTGCGCGGAATGCTGACATCGACGTTCTTGAGGTTGTGCTCACGCGCGCCCCGCACGCGAACGAAGCCGTCGTCCTGCATCAGGCCATCGGGTTGTCTTGATCGGTCGTCCATCTGGCTGCTCCGGCCCACGCCTGGGAGGTTAACGGCAGGATCGCAGGATGGGTCCACCGACGCCAGCGTATCCGTTGCGTTCCGCACAAAGCGAAGGCCCGTCGCGGTCGAAGCGACGGGCCTTGCAGGGGTGATGGGGTGCTCGGTAACCGAGCCGGTGTCCAGTCCGGCGTGTTACTGCGACAGCTTGACGAAGCTCGGAAACTTCAGCTTGCCCTCCGCGATCTTCTCGGGCCAGACCACGACCTGCTTGGAGTCCTGCCACTGGAACACCAGACCGGATACGGTCGTGGGACCGGACTTGATGCCGTGGGTAAACTCGTCGTCCTTGCCGTAGAACTGGATGCGGCCGATCGTGCCCTCGTAGTCGGTCTTTTCGAGTTCAGTGACCATCTTGTCGGGATCGGTCGAGCCCGCACGCTTGATCGCCTCCGTGATGAAGTAGACCTCGTCATAGGCGGTGTAGCCTGTATAGGCCGGCGGCGAGCCGAACTTGGCCTTGAAGGCGGCCGCGAACGGTTTCGTCTTGGAGGTCACGGCGACGTCGGGCGTTGCCACCGCCAGCGAGGGGACACCGTCGGCCGCGCCATTGGTGTCCTTCCAGAAGGTCGGGCTCAGCGCCTGCGCGCTGATGCCGAACATCGGGATCGGAACCTGCTGGTTCTTCCACTGCACGGTCGGCTGCACCCCGACATGAGAGATGCCGGTGACGATCACGTCCGGCTTCTTGCCCTCGATATTGTTGAAGATCGGCGTGAAGTCGGTGGTGTCAGGCGAGAAGCGGACGTGCTCCACGACCTTGAGACCCGCTTTCGGAAGACAGGCCTCGTAGCCGACGTCGAGCGGCTTGGTCCAGGCGGCGTCCTCGCTCATGATCGCGACCGTCTTGAACTTGAGCTTGTCGACCAGGAGATCCTTGGCGGCGTCGCAGACGAGCTGGGCTTGCGCCGCCGAGGTCAGATAGCCGTGGAAGGTGTACTTGTTCTTCTCGTAGTCGTTGTGGATTGCCTTGGTGATCTCGTTCGAGGCGGCACCGGGGGTGATCAGCGGCATCTTCAGCCGCGCCGCCCAGGGCTCGAGCGCCAGCACGACCTCGCTGATATAGCTCGCGATCACGGCGGAGACCTTGTCCTCGCTCACCGCGCGCTGGAACGCACGCACCGAGTCGGCCGATGAGCTCTTGTTGTCGTAGGTCACGATCTCGATCTTGCGGCCGAGAATGCCACCCTTGGCGTTGATCTCGTCGGCGGCGATCTGCGCGCCGCCGGGCGTCGCGGCCCCCGCGATCGACTGCACTTCGGCGATGACGCCGATTTTGATCGGGTCGTTCGACTGCGCGTAGGCGGGAGCAGCGAGGCACAGCGCCAGCGCGGAGGCGAGGAGGAAGCTGCCGCTCAAATTCGTCGATGGTCGCATGGTCGTTTCCCTTTGCTTGTTTTGTTATTGATATGCGCGAACTAGAGAAAATCGGCGCCGGCTTCCGCGGCGAAGCGACCGGGATCGCCCTCCCAGACGATCCTTGCGTGCTCGAGCACATAGACGCGGTCGGCATGTGGAAGGGCGAAGGTCACGTTCTGCTCGCCGAGCAGCACCGTGATCGACGTCGTCTGCCGCAGCCTCGTCAATGCCTTGGAGAGGAGTTCGAGGATGACGGGGGCGAGGCCCAGCGTTGGCTCGTCCAGGATCAGGATCTGCGGCTGCATCATCAGCGCGCGGCCGATCGCAAGCATCTGCTGCTCGCCGCCGGAGAGCGTTTGCGCCATCTGGCCCTGGCGCTCTTTCAGGATCGGGAACAGCTCGAACAGCCAGGCGAGCTGTGCGGCGCGCTTGTCGTCGGCCAGATGTTGCCCGCCGAGGTCGAGGTTCTCCCGCACGCTCATCTCGCCGAACAGCTCGCGCGATTCCGGGCATTGCACCAGACCGCTGCGGGCGATCTTCGCCGGCGTCGTGCCGCGCAGCTTCTCGCCGTTGCGCACGATTTCGCCGGTATAAGGCAGGAAGCCGGAGATGGTGTTGAACAGCGTGGTCTTGCCGGCGCCGTTGAGGCCGACGATCGAGACGAACTCGCCCTCGTGGACGTGGATCGAGACGTTCTCCAGCGCCTGCGCCTTGCCGTAGAACACGCTGACATTCTCGACCTGGAGCAGCGGCACCTTGTCCTTGAAGCTGGTCTCGGGCCGGGCGTGGGTCTCGATGGCGCCGCCGAGATAGACCCGCCGCACCGTCTCGTTCTTCATGACGTCCTCGGCCTTGCCGGTGACGATCTCCTCGCCGAGATACATCGCGAGCACGCGGTCGACCAGCGCCGCGACGCTCTTGACGTTGTGGTCGACCAGCATCACCGCACGGCCCTCGTCGCGAAAGCTGCGGATAAGGTCGGAGAAGATTTCGACCTCGGCCCGCGTCAGCCCGGCAAAGGGCTCGTCCACCAGCACGACCTTGGGGTCGCGCGCGATCGCCTTGGCGAGCTCGAGCCGGCGCAGGTCGGCGAAGGGCAGCGTCGGCGGGCGGCGGTTCATCACGGAGCCTAAGCCCACGCGGTCGGCGATCCATTTGGCGCGCTCGAGCAGCGCCTTGTCCGGAAACAGCATGAACAGGCTGTCCGGCAGCAGCGCGACCATGATGTTCTCCAGCACGGTCTGCCGGTTCAGCGGCCGCGAATGCTGGAACACCATGCCAAAGCCCTTGCGCGCGATCTTGTGCGCGGGAAGGCCGGCGACGTTCTCGCCTTCGAAGATCACCTCGCCGGCGGTCGGGCGCTCAATGCCCATCACGCTCTTCATCGCGGTCGACTTGCCCGATCCATTCGGCCCGATCAGGCCAAAAATCTCGCCGCTATTGACCTCGAAGCCGAGGTTCTTCACTGCCGTCAATCCGCCGAAGCGCTTGGTCAGGCCGCGGACTTCGAGAACGGCCCTGTTTGAAGTTCGCATATCCATCACGAACGCGCCTCGCGCGAGAGGGCCGCTCCGAGGAAGCCGCCGGGGAAGAACAGCACGACGAGCAGCGCGACGGCCGAAACGATGAAGGTCGCGAGCTCTCCGGTGGGCCTGAGGAACTCGCCGGCGACGATCAGGAAGATCGCGCCGAGCGCCGCGCCAAGCACGGTGCGCCGGCCGCCGAGCACGGCCGAGACGATCACGTTGACGCCGACCGCGACGTCGACGACGGTGCCGACCGAGGCAGTGCCGAAATAGAACACCAGCAGCGCGCCTGACAGCCCCGAGAAGAACGCGCTGACGATGAAGGCGGCGAGCTTGTGCTTGACGATGTTGAAGCCGAGCGCACCGGCCTGCACCGGATCCTGGCCGCTGGCTTGCAGCACCAGTCCGATCGGCGATTGCGACAGGCCATAAAGAATGGCCGCCGAGATCGTCATGAAGCCGAGCGCGATCCAGTAATTGGCGCCGGCGTTGATGGTGATGACGTCGGGGATGGTCAGGCCGATCTCGCCGCCGGTGAGGTCGGCAAACACCACGATGAAATTCTGCAGCATCAGCACTGCGACCAGCGTGGTCAGGCCGAAATACGGTCCGCGCACCCGGAGCGCGGGTAGCGCCAGCACGAGACCGGCGATGACGGAGGCGAGCGCGCCGAGCACGATGCAAGCGTAAACCGACCAGCCGAACTGGGCATTCAGGATGCCGGCGGTATAGGCGCCGACGCCGATCAGGAATGTCGGCCCGAAATTGACCTCGCCGGCGAAGCCGAACAGCAGGTCCCACGCCATCGCGAACACGCCGAAATAGAAGGCGACGGTGAGGAGCCCGAGCACGTAGCCGGAGACGTAGAGCGGCAGCGTCGCCGCGATGATGACGAGCGCGAGCGAGATGAAGAACAGGCGGGTCGTAAAGAAGCTGGCCATCTCAGCGCCTCCCCAGAAGGCCCTGGGGCCGGATGTACATCACGAACACGAGCAGCAGCAGCGCCGGAATGGTGCGGTAGGCCGGCGAGATCAGATAGGCCGTGAGCGTTTCGAGATAGCCGACAACGAAGGCCGCGATCAGCGAGCCGGAGACGCTGCCGAGGCCACCGAGCACGACGATCGAGAACGCGCTCGCGGTCAGCGGTCCGACGCTGTAGGAGCTGACGCCGAGGAACATTCCGAGCAGCACGCCGGCGATGCCTGCGAGAATGCCGTAGATCGCCCACACCACGACGTAGATGTTGGTCAGCTCGAGGCCGAGCAGGGTGACGCCGCGCGGGTTCATCGAGGCCGCCAGCACGGCCTTGCCGGTGCGGGTGCGGTTCACCAGCAGCCACAGCAGCGCGATGACGAAGCAGCACACGATCGCGGTAAAGATCTCGTTCCTGGGCGTGCGGACGCCGAGGATCTCGACCACGCCCTCGACGATCGGAAGCACGGTCTTGGCGTTGTTGGTGAAAAAATAGGCGATCACCTCCTGGATCATGATCCCCCACAGCAGTGTGCCGGTGAGGACGAATATCTCCTTCTCTTCATTCGGGATGCGCCGGGAGTCCTGGATCGGCTTCACCACCGCGAAATAGGTGGCGAAGGATGTGAGGAGGGCGACCCCGACGCCGAACAGTGCGCCGGCATAGGTGCCGACATTCAGGATGCTGGCGGCGGCCCAGGCCGCCACCGCTGCCGCCACCATGATGGCCCCGTGGGAGAGGTTGAGGACGCCGGAGACGCCGAAGATCAGCGTGAAGCCGGTGGCACCGAGAGCATAGAGAGCGCTGATGGCAAAGCCATCGATCAGAATCTGGAAAGCACGCATCTAGGGTTGGCAATCTGATTTATGAGAGACGATGTTGCTGGAGCAACGTGCTGCGGGAGCCGCATGGGGAAGCTCCCGGGCGCTGGTCCCGGGAGCGTGTCCTTCTAGTTCGAGAGCTTGATGAAGCTCGGGAACTTGATGTCGACCTTGGCCACGTCCTTGGGCCAGACCGCGCTCTGCTTGCCGCCCTGCCATTGCAGCATCAGCCCGGTGATCAAACCCTTGCCGTATTTGATCGAGTGCGTAAACGGATCGTCCTTGCCATAGAACTGGACGCGGCCGATCGTGCCTTCCCAGTCGGTCGTCTCGAGCGCGGCGACCAGCTTGTCGGCGTCGGTCGAGCCGGCGCGCTTCACCGCGTCGGCGATGTAGTAGACCTCGTCATAGGCGGTGTAGCCGGCATAGGAGGGATAGTTGCCGAACTTCTTCTTGAAGGCTTCGGCGAACGGCACCGATTTCGGCGTCACCGCGACGCCTGGGCCGGAGACGCCCTGGTAGAGCACGCCTTCCGCCGCCTGATTGGTGTCCTTGCCAAAGGTCTCGTTGGTGGCCTGCGAGGCGATGCCGAACATCGGGATCGGCACCTGCTGGTTCTTCCACTGCACTGTCGGCTGCACGCCGACATGGGAGATGCCGGTGATGATCACGTCGGGCTTGGAGCCCTCGATCTTGTTGAAGATCGGCGTGAAGTCGGTGGTATCGGGCGAGAAGCGGATGTGGTCGAGCACCTTCAGCCCGATCTTGGGCAGGCATTCCTCGTAGCCGATGTCGAGCGGCTTGGTCCAGGCGGCGTCCTCGCTCATGATGACGGCGGTCTTCATGTGCATCTTGTCGACGAGCAGGTCCTTGGCGCCGTCGCAGACTGAGAGCGCCAGCGCGGCGGAGGTCAGATAGCCGTGAAAGGTGTATTTGTTCTTCTCGTAATCGGCATGCACGCTCTTGCTGATCTCGTTGGAAGCGGCACCGGGCGTGACGAACGGCGTCTTCAGCCGCGAGGCCCATGGCTCCAGTGCGAGCACGACTTCGCTGATGTAGCTGGCGATGACCGCGTTGACCTTGTCCTCGTTCACCGCGCGCTGGAACGCGCGCACCGAATCTGCCGAGGACGAGTGATTATCGTAAGAGACGATCTCGATCTTGCGGCCGTCGACGCCGCCATTGGCGTTGATCTCGTCGGCGGCGAGCTGTGCCGCCTGGGGGATGGAGGCGCCGGCAATCGCCTGCGCTTCCGCAATTACGCCGATCCTGATCGGGTCAGCCGCAAGTGCCGCGCCTGACGTCATCAACACAGCGGCCGCGGCGGTACCGAGTGCTATTCGCAACGCAACAGAGAGCGGTTTCTTCATCTTGTTCTCTCCCTTCGACAGGCCTCTTATGAGCCATTATGTCGCGACTATACCGGCGGAGACATTCTCGGCAAGTGAAACCGCGTTCAGGATTGTGAGGCACGGACTAAAGTCTAGCGCTGCGCAAATAGCGGGCAGGAAAGCTGTCAGACCCGTTTCACGCGCAGGCATGCAGATTTCGCCGGTGGGCATGCGCCGCTGTCGCAGGCGCGCACAACGACGGTCGATAAGCAGCTATGGTTCAGCGCGCTTGCAGCAGCGAAGGATCAAGCGGCTGGAGCCGAGCGGGATCAAATGGTGAGATATCCACCTCGCGCGTCGCGCCCTCCGCGATCAGTTGCGCCATGGCCTCGCCGGTGGCGGGCGCATTCAGGATGCCCCACACATTGTGGCCTGTCGCAACATAAAGACCTTCACTTTTCGGCACCTTGCCGATCAGCGGCAGGCCGTCCTGTGTCACGGGACGAAAGCAGGCCTGCCGCGCGATGATCCTCTCGGCGCGGAACAGCGGCGACAGCCGCTCGGACATGGTTTGCAGGCGCGCGATGGCGTCGTGGTCCGGCGTCACGGCGGCCGGATCGAGCGGAAGCGGTGCGATGTCGGAGAGAGCGGTGATATGCGTGCTGCCGTCGGCGCGAGGAAAGACCTCGATCGACACGGCACCGCCATTCTCCTCATAATCCAGGAACAGCGCATCGGCCGGCGCATCCGTGCCGGTGTCGTAGACGATGCTCGGGCTGCGCTGGCCGTAGACGGCGGGCAGGCTCATCCATTGCGCGGCGAGCAGCGACCATGGTCCCATCGTGATCACGACGGCGTCCGCCTCGACGATGCGGCCGTCGACCTCGACACCCGTCGCGGTCGTGCCGTCCGCATCGCGCATGATGCCGGTCACGTGGCCGCTGCGAAGCTCGGCGCCTTGCGCGAGCGTCGCGTTCATCACGGCTGAGGTGAATTTTTTGGGGTGAACGATCGCAGTGGTCTCCACCGTGCCGATGCGCTGGGCGATGATGACGCCGTCGCTGAGCCAGCCGAGCGCGGACGGCGCATCGCGGCGCGGATGGCCGTCGGCAGCAACGAAGCCGCTGTAAGCGGTCATCGGGCGATAGCCCCAATCGCCTGCGATCTCTTCCGGCAGTTGCGCATGGATCGCAAAGCTCCGTCGCGCCAGCGCATCGAGCGGTGAGCCCTCGCACCAATCGCGCGCGAGGAAGCCGCCCGCCTTGCCTGACGCGGCGGCCGCCACCTCGGTTCGTTCCACGACGATGACATCGATGCCGTGACGTCGAAGAAACCAGGCGGTGCAGGCGCCGATCACGCCGCCGCCGCAGATCACAACGCGCATGATTCTCCCTTACACAATGAAATCCTTCGCATGGAGATCCGCGGTATGGACCCCCTCCAGCGTGATCGTGTCGGTCGCCGTCAGATGGATCATCGCGTTTCCTGTGCTGTCATCACTGATCAGGCCTTTCAGCGCCGCCCAGTCTGCGAAGCCGTAATCGTGCAAATTGATCAAATCATGCTCTCGCGCCGTGCTGCCGACAGCCTTGTTACCCTCGTCGAAATCGTTGATCACGTCGAGGCCCGAGCCCTGGTTGAAGACGAATCTGTCGTCGTTCGGTCCGCCCCAGAGCTGGTCATTTCCGCCACCGCCATTCAGCATGTCCTTGCCGCCCGTGATCGAGCCGGCTGTGAACGGGGCGTAGGTCTGTGCATCGCCATACAGCCAATCGTCGCGGTTGCTGCCGAGGAGGATATCATCTCCGCCATGCGCGTTGCCTGACATGTTCGAGGCATCTCCCACGAGCACGATGGACGTGGAGTCCGGGTTGCCGTTGACAGCCGCGATCAGGATATCGTTGCCGCCACGGGTATCGTCGCTCATGTAGCCTGCGTCTCCGACCAGGGACGCGCCGCCGGATTGGGCCGCGGCACCGACGGTGTAGATCAGGATGTCGTTGCCGCCGCGCGCATCGCCGCTCATGGACACGAGGGCCTCGCCCGATATCGAAGCGCCGCCGTAAATGCCGACCTGGGTCACGCTGAGGATATCATTGCCGCCTTGCGCATGATCGCTCATCGAACTGCCGGAGTCTCCGCTGAACGCGCCGGACGATCTGTTTCCCATCGATGCAATGACGACGTCATTGCCGCCTTTCGTGTCGGCTGACATGGCGGTTTCGGCATCGCCAAAAACACCGAGTGTCGCGTAGATCGATGTCGATGCATCGACGTAAAATACATCGTTGCCGCCACGGGCGTGGCCGGACATCGCCTGCGCATCGCCGTCGACGAACACGTAATCGCCGAAGCCCGTGACGGTCGCAGCGAGATGGTCGTTTCCTCCGTGAGAATGTCCTTGCAGGCCCTGGTCGTCGCCAACGAATGTCAGGACCGCGTTGCTCCCGTCGACGGTCGCGATCATCTTGTCGCTTCCGCCGCGGCCGTCGTTCGGCAGGCCCGGGTCTCCGAACTCAGTGACGAATTGCTGGGTCCCAACGCTGACGATGATGGTGTCGTTTGGCATACGGCGCATCGCGCAACTCCCGGTTCAAGTCGGGCGCGGGAACGAAGAGCATCATGTCTTCGCGCCGCGCTGCGGCCTTGCCGCGCGATTCAATCTTCGTTGGATTGATGGCGGAGATTTGCCCGGGGCATAGCTTGATTGCGATCAGGGAACCGCGGGCGCCGGCGGTCCACGCCGACGCCCGTGCTTGTGGTCTCTCGCGCGGGCTCAGCCCGGGCCTGCGCCCTGCGTGGCCGTGTACACCGCATAGAGCGACTGGCTCGCGGCCATGAACAGGCGGTTGCGCTTGGGGCCGCCGAAGCAGACGTTGCCGCACACTTCGGGCAGCCGGATGCGGCCGAGCAGCTTGCCGTCCGGCGACCAGGTCGTCACGCCGCTGTAGCCGACGGCACGGCCGGCGTTGCTAGACGCCCAGACGTTGCCGTTGACGTCGCAGCGCACGCCGTCCGGCCCGCACTTCACGCCGTCGATCACGCACTCGCTGAACCGCTTGTGGTTGGTGAGCTTGTTGTCGGCGCCGACGTCGAACACGAAGATCTCGCCCTTGCCGCCGGGCCCGGTGTCGCCGGGTCCCTTGCCGGTTGACACGACGTAGAGCTTCTTGAAGTCCGGCGAGAAACACAGCCCGTTCGGATCTGGCACCTGCTCCTCGGTGACGACGAGATCGACACGGCCGCTAGGGTCGATGCGATAGCAATTGGTCGGCAGCTCGCGCTTGCCCGGTGCGAAGCCGGCCGGCTGTCCAATCCGCGGATTGAGCTTGCCACTGGTGTTGCTCGGACCGCCCGCGGCGTCGGGCTCGCCTTCGTAGAGCTGGCCGCCATAGGGCGGATCGGTAAACCAGTAGCTGCCGTCAGGATGCGCGACGACGTCGTTCGGCGAGTTCAGCTTCTTGCCGTTGTAGTTGTCGCAAAGCACGGTCGCGGTGCCGTCATGTTCATAACGCGTGACCCGCCGGGTCAAATGTTCGCAAGAGAGCTGGCGGCCCTGAAAGTCGAACGAGTTGCCATTGGAGTTGTTGGACGGCGATCGGAACACGCTGACGCGACCGTCGTCTTCGCTCCAGCGCATCTGCCTGTTGTTGGGAATGTCGCTCCAGAGCAGATAGCGGCCCTGTGCACTCCATGCCGGGCCTTCAGCCCACAGCACGCCGGTATAGAGACGCTTGATCGCCGTGTTGGGCTGCGCGAGATCGTTGAAGGACGGATCGACCGCGATCACGTCGGGGTCCCAGAAATAGGTGGTCGGCGCGCCGTTGGGACCGAAATCGCGTGGCGGGGTGGTAATCGTCGTCGGCGGCGCGGCAGGTCCGGTCTGGGCCAGCGCGGAGCCGGCGCCGGCCAAAGTGGCGGCGCCGAGCGCAAGCCCCTGAACGAGCGTTCGTCGTGAAAGCGCAGCATCCTGGTCACGCTGCTTTTGGCGTGTCATCGCGTCCTCCCGATCATGTTCGGCTGGCCGGTTGATCCGGCCGAGCAGGGGGAAGGTAGTGCGGTCCGATGACGGTTGCGAGGGGGAGGGCTATCTCGGGCCACTCGAGCATGGCGAAAGCCGAATCTGCATGCTATATCCGCACAACCAGAGGGCGAAGGTCATCCATATATTGCGGTGCCCTCGAGATATTGATGGGGCAACGATACTCATGAAGAGCAAAATCCTTGCTGTCGCAGCACTGGCCGTCGTTTTCGCGGCGGCCGTCGATCCGGCCGCCGGCCAAACTGTTCTATGTGGGGGAATGAAGGCCGATCTCTCTCAGTTGCAGGACGGCGCTCTGTTCTATCGGCCGCATCTGGCGCCCAGGACTGTGGGGTGGACGCAGTTGGCCACTGATCCTTCCATCGACAGCAAGCGGCCCACGGAAGTGGACTTCATCTATGTCGCCCGCGAGAACTGGCTGCCGCAAGGCAGGCCTGGAATGCTCGTGATCAAGAGCGGTCGCATGCTGGGCGCCGACCCCGCCCCGCCAGGGCCGGAAATGGTCGGTCTCAGGCGCATCGAGCCGGCCCGACCCTATCCACGCCCGGAATGCCCAAGGAAATATGTCTTCAAATCCTCCTCGTTCGAGGGACAGGTTCGCGGCGAATCCTATGATAGGTATCATGATAGTGTGTCGCGTATCCCATGGGCCGAAAAATCCGTTATCGAGGGCGGGCTGCATTCCGCCTATGTGGGGCGGCGCGACCAGTGCAAGGAGTCTAATGACCTGACGAGCGACAGCTTTGGCGGCAGGAGCAATCGCGGGCAATTTTCCTTCACAACCGGCGTTGTCGTGGCCCAGTTCAAGAGTCGCTTAATTGCCGCATTGGGGGTATCTCCTTCTTTCGCAGGGGCCTTCAGCAATCGTAACGTAGAGGTACGTCGTTACCAGACTGACGAGAACCGTATCGCATGCGTGGCGTTTACCCTGACGGTTGCCCAGCCGAACTTCTTTGTCAGGATCAATGATCTGGAGCGGGTGACAGGATCTGAACAATTTCCGGTGCGGGGCGACGAATCGCAGTGGAACATGTCCCGGTGATAACTCGCGATTAACGCAATTCGTAGAAGCTGACGGAGTAGCCTTGTTGGATAGGTCGAATAGATGTCCCTTCTTCTGTTGAAAGACGAGACGGCGCAGCCTTCGTCGTCCTACGGACCGAGGGGGCGTAGCGCAGGAACGTTCGATGGCTGGCTGGCCGCCGAACTCTTGGCCGTTTGTCTGCTGTTCGTCGTCGCGAAGACGTTCGCGGCCGAGCACAACGTTTTCCTGATCGATCGCTTCGATATCTGGGCCATTGGCCTCGTTCCGGCCCTGGCGCTGGTCCTGCTCAGCGGGGTTGCGACGCAGCCCGCTTCGCGGATCGCAGCCGCCAGGGTCTACGTCCTGACCTGGCTGCTCACGCTTCTTGCGTTTATTGTTCCCCAAGATCTTCTGGTGGTGCAACCGGTCGAGGACTTTCTGGTCAATCTGCTCGCCGTGACAAGCCGCAACCCCGTCGATGCCCTGCTTGGCTTTGCCTATGCGTTGGTGGGCGTATTGCTGGGTTGCCTCCTGATCGGACGTTCGGCCCGCCGCCTTTACCTGCCGTCGCTGACGACAGTCGCCGCGCTCGTCCTGCTCAATTGGGCGATGCTGTTCGTCTTCGTGTTTTGGTCCCGCTTCGCGGTCTGAGCCGCGGTGGTTATGCTCACAGGCCGGCCACCTGAGCCGGCGGGTGGCTGTCCGAATTGATCCATTTGGCGATCCCTGTTCCCGCGATCATCCTCTCGGCGCATACGAAGCCCAGATTCCGGTAGGCCTCGAACTGGGCCTCGCTGAAGAACTGGTCCTCCGTCCCTTCATGTGGAAAATCCGTGCTGCCAGCGCGGTAGCCGTAGGTTGTGAAGTCGAGCTCCTTGATCAAGGTTGCCTTGATGTAGATGAGGACTCCCTTCTTTGACCCCGCATAGGAAATCTCGCCGATCATGAACGGGGATTGCGCGAATTTCGCGCCTTCCGGATAGCCGGTCAGCGACGCGCTGGGGAGAAGCTGATCCGGTCCTTGCAGATTGGACAGCCGAATCGTCGCGCCAAAATCCTCCTTGACCCGGTTGATGGCCGAAACGAGCGCGGGGAACGCCAGCGTCGGGTCGGCTTCACCGTCGACGACGAGGATCACGCCGACCTCTCGCCTGATCAATTCGTAAATGCCGAGATTCTCGAAGTTCCCGCCGTCGGAGACCTCGATGAACCGGCTGTCCTGCGTCGGCACGCTGAACAATCCCGACGTCAGCATCGGGAAGAGATAGGACGGCGTCTTTCGGCGCCTCAGCATCGTTGGAACATAGGACCGTCGAGGCCCCGGCCGCGCCTGCTTCGGATTTCCGATCCACGCGCCAAGGCGCATGTTCAGGATGGTCATGACGGCCGAGACCAGGCGGTCCCTGGTGAGGCCGGTCCCGATATATCCGGCGTTGGAGTTCACGGCCGCACCGGAGACCGCCATGGCCGTCGCAAGCGTGAGAGGGCCATGGATGTCGCAATAGTCGTTCGTCTTGCGCCAGCCCGTGACGCGCGATCCGACGTAAAGTGGGGAGATGAGGAAGTTGTCGCCGCCGCGCAGCTCAACGCGTCCATCGCTGCTGTCGGTAAGAAAGGCAAATGCATTCACGAGCGGGTAGGGCACGCGTCCCAGGTCCCGCGGCTGTCCAGCCATGCCCCCGGACGATTTGAGATCGCCGACGTTCAGGAGATCGGCCCCCGTCGAAGCGGAGACGCGATTTTGTCTCACGGCCGCCGGCCTCGGCATGAATACTTCCATCAGGCGATCGCGATAAAAGCGATGCAGGCCGACATGGTTGAGGTTGGCGAGCCAGCCGACCAGGATCGCCAGAATGAACACAGGCGGGAAGATCTGTTGAAGCAGGTGTCTCGTGTCAGCGAGCTCGTCGGCGAGGGCCTTCGCGTCGGTCGTCAGTGAGGCTATTGCAAATATCGAGAGCGTGTAGCTGATCGTCAACGTGCCGAGCAGAAAGACGGCGGCGCCGGCGGGTGCGAAGATCTGGCCGGCGAGTCCGGGCATCCAGTTCTTCAGCTTGAGATAGTATCCGTAGAGCGCGGAGATCGCGCCGCTCAGGATCGTGAGCACCGCCCCAACGACATGCCATGAAGAGCCAAGTTTGTCGGCGGAAGCCGAAATCGCATAGAGGGGCAACAGCGGAACAATGCCCAGCACTGCGATGACGACCCAGCGAAGAAACCATCGCCCGAACCACAGTTCGAGATTGCGCCGGAGGCTGTAGCTTCCACTGGGGTCGCTGTCGACGGCGGATCGGCCGACGATCGTGGCGCCGACCAGGCTGAATAGCACCACGAGAACCCAATCCATATCTACGAAATCCGCCAGTTCCTTCCTCGACAGAAGGAAACCTGCAATGACCAAGCAAATCACACCGAGCGCGAGCAGGAGCCAGAAGCCGATTCCTTTTGGCCTCGGCTTTTCTGAAGCTCCGCTGAGCAGGGCGAAAACAAGCGCCACGACGACGAACAGCGCGGCGCCCAGGAGCGCCAGCCAGTGCAGCACAGCGAACAACGTCCGCGGCGCGAGGGCCTCCGCTAAGGCTTGCCGCAGTCTTGCGTCCTTTCTCTTTCCGTCATTCGCCGCCGTGCCACTCCTGTTGACGATGTCGCTCTTGTGCTTGGCATCTTCGATTCCCTTTGTCGCGGGCGTGGCATCGGCGCTGGATGGTTCCGGGCTGGCTGCAGGCGCGGTAGCGGTCTTTCCGTTATCCACCGCCGTTTCATTCTCATTGACGATGTCGCTCTTCTGCTTCACCGCCTCGATCCCCGGTGCGGCAGGCGTCGAATCGGCGCCGGAAGGTCCCAGGTTCGCTGAAGGCGAAGTCTTGGCCGCCGGCTGTTCCGCCTTGGCGACCTCCGGCTTGTCGACGTCCAGCTTGGCGACCTCCCGCCCGGTGAAAAAGCTCGCAAACGGCGAGGAGATCGCGGGATGGGTCTCAGGTCGGCCCGACGTCGCGTTGATGGCTTTATCCACGACATGAAAATCGACGAGCAGGATTAGGAACGTCAGCAGTGTCAGAAGCGGGATCCAGACCACAACGCTGAGCAGGACCGTTCTGAGCACGACTGCCAGAGCCGACCATATGTTGATGCCCTGACCGGGTATCAGATATTTCCCGTGACTTCTGAGGAAGCTCAGCCTCGAGCGCTGCTGTTTGGTTGCAAATGGCGGCGTCTGGTCCGCTCCCACAGATCCAGGCCCATACGGAAAGTTCTCAGGCCCAACGCCGTTTTGTCCCTGGGTCCACCACCATTGCAGCGAAGCGCCGATATAGCCGCCGCCCGACACCGACGAGATGAAATCGAAATGCTTGAGGATATCGTTCCGTGCGAGCGCTTGCAGAACGCCGAGGCTGAAGGTCGCCGACCGGATGCCGCCGCCGGAAAGTGCGAGCCCGGTCCATGGAAATTCCGGCCCGACTCCGCGCCGCGCCATCCGGCCTTCGTTGAGCGCATTCCTTTCAGCTCTTATCAGTTGCGCTTGGGCATCCCGGGTGAAGTATTTCTTTGTCGACAAGTACGACCAATACGCAGCGACGTGCGCACCGTGGTCTTCTGAATTCATGATCGCAATCCGTGCTCGACGAAATAACGAACGTCATTCTCTCAATGATTGTAGCCTGATCAAAATGCAATCCATGTCAAGCTTGATAATGTCGTCCCCAACAAGAGATTGTTGCGTATTGGAACGGCGACGCCGACACGGGAGGCGTTCCGCCGGCCCGCGCGACAATTCATCTGCCCAAGGGACGAGCGCCGCTGGTTTCTCTCGCATGTCAAGCCTTGACCTCCCGCGCGAGGCTGGCAGAACGTCATTCGGGGCGTAAGTCGGAGTTTACTGTGGTCGCTGTCGTCGTACTGGTTTTGCTGCTCGGGATTGCATTTGCGGCCGGCTATTTCACCCGCGAACACGTCTCCCGCAAAAGGCGAGCCGAGGCGCGCCGCTGGCGTGAGTACAGCGAGCCGGATTGGCTCAGTGCAAACGCACCGGCCAACACCAACGAGATCGCGATCGCCGGCACGGCTACGCCGGTCGGCACCGGCGAGCTCGGTCAGATGCTGAACCGCTGGGAGAGCAGGGCTCGCGCTCGCCGCACCGCGTAGCTTGACCGCCTTGCCGGCGTTCGGTCGGCCAAACACCCGGCACCGGGTCCTTCCACGCATCCGGCGCTGCGATCATGTCAGCCCTTCTGTCCATCTTTTGGCGTTGCAGTTGTTGCCATTTCTCGTCTAGAAACGGCGCATCGAGCCTCCCCGGCAACCAACCGTCAACGGTTTTGACCGAGGATTGAGGGCTCAAAAGGGTCTGGCAATGCTGATTCGCGGCCAAATCGATGGGATTTCGGGGGAGGTGGCTCTGGCCGCCGCCACGATCCCGGCCGCGCTGCTGCCCACCCTCCTGATTGGCGGGCTTCTTCTTACTTGCCCCTGAGGGCCGGCTGGGCGCCATGCGCCTGGGCGCTCAGGGGTTGGTCGAGATCACCGGACACCTCAAGCGCCCAGAAGACTGTCGGCGCAAAAGCTCAAAAGGAAATTCAAATGGCCCCCGTGAACAAGTCCGACAAGGACCGCGTCATCATTTTCGACACCACCCTGCGCGACGGCGAGCAATGCCCCGGCGCCACCATGACCTTCGAGGAGAAGCTCGAGGTTGCCGAGATGCTGGATGATATGGGCGTCGATGTCATCGAGGCCGGCTTTCCCATCACCTCCGAGGGCGACTTCCAGGCGGTCAGCGAGATCGGCCGCCGCTCCAAGAACGCTATCATCGCAGGTCTGTCGCGCGCGCATCCCGCCGATATCGATCGCTGCGCCGAAGCGGTGAAATTCGCCAAGCGCGGCCGCGTCCACACCGTGATCGCGACTTCGCCGCTGCATATGCGGGTGAAGCTGAACAAGACCCCGGAGCAGGTGCTCGAGACTTCGGTTGCCATGGTCGCGCGCGCCCGCAACCAGATCGACGACGTCGAATGGTCGGCCGAAGACGGCACCCGCAGCGAGATGGACTATCTGTGCCGCATCGTCGAAGCCGTCATCAAGGCCGGGGCCACCACGGTGAACATTCCTGACACCGTCGGCTACACCACGCCCGACGAATACACCCACTTCATGAAGACGCTGATCGAGCGCGTGCCGAACTCGGACAAGGCGGTGTTCTCCGTGCACTGCCACAACGATCTCGGCATGGCGGTGGCGAACTCGCTGGCCGGCGTCGTCGGCGGTGCGCGTCAGGTCGAGTGCACCATCAACGGCATCGGCGAGCGTGCCGGCAATGCCGCGCTGGAAGAGATCGTGATGGCGATCAACGTGCGCAACGACAAATTCCCCTACTGGAACAAGATCGACACCACGCAGCTGACCCGCGCCTCGAAGGTGGTGTCGGCGGCGACCTCGTTCCCGGTGCAGTACAACAAGGCGATCGTCGGCCGCAACGCGTTCGCGCATGAGAGCGGCATCCATCAGGACGGTGTGCTGAAGGACGCCTCGACCTACGAGATCATGCGGCCCGAGATGGTCGGCCTCAAGCAGTCCTCGCTGGTGCTGGGCAAGCATTCCGGCCGCCACGCCTTCGTGCACAAGCTGGAGGAGATGGGCTACAAGCTCGGCCCGAACCAGCTGGAAGATGCGTTCACACGGATGAAGGCGCTGGCCGACCGCAAGAAGGACATCTACGACGAGGACATCGAGGCGCTGGTCGACGAGGAGATGGCGGCTTCGCACGACCGCATCAAGCTGACCTCGTTGACCGTGATCGCCGGCACCCATGGCCCGCAGCGCGCGACCATGAAGCTCGACGTCGACGGCCAGATCAAGATCGAGGAGGCCGAGGGCAACGGCCCGGTCGACGCGGTGTTCAACTGCATCAAGCGCCTGGTGCCGCACGAAGCCAAGCTCGAGCTGTACCAGGTCCACGCAGTGACTCAGGGCACCGACGCGCAGGCCGAAGTCTCGGTGCGGCTGTCGCACGAGGGACGTGCGATGACGGCGCGCGCGGCGGATCCGGACACGCTGGTGGCTTCGGCAAAGGCCTATCTCGGCGCGCTCAACAAGATCGTCATGAAGCGTCAGCGCGACGCGGTGACGACTGCGGCGGCGAGCTGACGAACAAAGTTCGTCATTCCGGGGCTCGCGAAGCGAGAACCCGGAATCTCGGGATTCCGGGTTAGGTCCTAACGGACTTCCCCGGAATGACTCTGCATGTGGCGGCGAATACCTGCCCTGCTAAGGGCCAATAGCGGCTCCGCCTCCCAGCCGCTATTGATGCAACCTGCATAAGGATCGGCCCCCCGCGCCGGGTGGCCCAAATAACAAAAGGGAGAGATTATGCGCACCTTCGCGATCGCTGCGTCCATGGCGGTCCTGGCACTTGGCTTGACCGGGCCGGCATCGGCCCAGTCGCCCATCATCATCAAGTTCAGCCACGTGGTGGCCACCGACACCCCGAAGGGCAAGGCGTCGGAGAAATTCAAGGAGCTCGCCGAGAAGTACACCGGCGGCAAGGTCAAGGTCGAAATCTACCCGAACTCGACGCTCTACAAGGACAAGGAAGAGCTCGAGGCGCTCCAGCTCGGCAGCGTGCAGATGCTGGCGCCGTCCAACTCCAAGTTTGGCCCGCTCGGCATCCGCGAATTCGAGGTGTTCGATCTGCCCTACATCCTTCCCGACCTGAAGACGCTGCGGAAGGTGACGGAAGGCCCGCTCGGCCTTCGGCTGCTCAAGCTGCTGGACTCCAAGGGCATCACCGGCCTTGCCTATTGGGACAACGGCTTCAAGCAGATGAGCGCCAACAAGAAGCTTGTAGCGCCGGCCGACTATCAGGGCGTCAAGTTCCGGATCCAGTCCTCGCGCGTGCTCCAGGCCCAGTTCAAGGCGCTCAGCTCGCTGCCGCAGGTGATGGCGTTCGGCGAAGTCTACCAGGCGCTGCAGACCGGGGTCGTCGACGGGCAGGAGAACACCTGGTCGAACATCTATACCCAGAAGATGCACGAGGTGCAGAAGTACATCACCGAGAGCAACCACGGCTACATCGGCTACGTCGTGATCGTGAACAAGAAGTTCTGGGACGATTTGCCGGCGGACATCCGCGACCAGCTGACGAAGGCGATGAAGGAAGCGACCGACTTCAACAATACGCAGTCGCAGAAGGAGAACGAGGACGCGCTCGCCGAGATCAGGAAGAGCGGCAAGAGCGAGATCATCAAGCTCACGCCGGAGCAGGACGAGGCGATGCGCAAGGCCATGGAGCCGGTCTACAAGGACGCCGCAGGCCGCGTCGGCCAGCCGCTGATCGACGAGTTCCAGAAGGAAGCAAAGAGCACGACGAACTGATTTGAACGGACGTTGAAAGGGGCTTCCGTGCCTGGCGCGGAAGCCCCTTTTGTTGCGAATGATTTCCGATTGCGACTGAACTAAAATTCAGGAGCGTTACATCTTGGAAAGGACGCGCTCCCTGTCCAAGTTGTAAGTTGCGCGTAAGCCGCGCTGCGCCCATCCTCACGACATCCTTCCAGAGGAGAGTTCGCATGAGGAAATTCACCATCGCCGCCATCGCCGTGCTCAGCATCGCCGGCTCGGGCGCGGTCTATGCCCACTATCATCGCCCGTGGATGCACGATCACATGCGCCACATCCGCATGAACCCGGAAGACCGCGCCGCCATGGTCGACGCGCGGATCGCCGCCGTCCATGCCGGGCTGAAGCTCAACGCCGACCAGGAAAAGCTGTGGCCGCCGGTCGAGGCCGCCGTGCGCGACTTCGCCAAGCTGCGCATCGACCGCGCCAATGCGCGGATGAATGCCGGTCCCGGTGATGCCGGCAAGGACGCCAATAAGGACGCCAACAAGGATGCCGACAGGCCGGAGGATCCGGTCGCCCGCCTGCGTCAGCGCGCCGAGGACATGGGGGCGACGTCGGCGGCCCTGAAGAAGATCGCCGATGCCGCCGATCCGCTCTACAAGACCCTGGACGAGGGCCAGAAGCGGCGCCTTGCCGTGCTGACCCGCCACCGCGGCCCGTTCGGCGGCGGCGAAGACGGCCCGCGCCGCCACTTCATGGAGCGTGGCATGGACCGCATGATGGAGCGCGGTATGGACCACTTCCACCGTGAGCGTTTCGATCGCGACGGTGGCCCGGACCGGGACCGCGAGGGCCGGCTCTGAGCCTTGAAGGGTTGCTCCGATCAACCCTGGCGAAGCCGCTGGAATCCAGCGGCTTTTCGCTTTTTTGGGGGATGTGGGCAGACCCTTGGCATACCCTTGGAAAACTTACGTGCCATCGCTTGCCAGACCCGGATCGCTTTGCTAAACGACCGGCCTCGCAAGGCTTTTAACCGCCTTTCGGGCGCATAGCTCAGTTGGTAGAGCAGCTGACTCTTAATCAGCGGGTCCCAGGTTCGAGCCCTGGTGCGCCCACCAAATAAATCAAACACTTAGCGGTTTGAACAAGCGGCGAAACGAACGCCGTTTACGGTTTTGTTCTCGCTTCGAGCTTCAGCACCGCGGCTTCTGCCAGCTGAATGTCGCGACCGAGATAGTGCGCATCCAGAATACCTTCGACGTCCTTCAACGAGTGACCAGTGACTGCTGCGATCTGCGGCACGCTGGCGCCTGCGATTGCCAAGCGTACCACCGCGGTGCCGCGCAGATCATGAAACGTCAGGCCGTCGATCCCGGCACGCTCGCAAGTCTTCCCCCACGACGTGCGAAAGCCATCGGACGTCCCGGGCCGGCCCAGCGTGTTCGTGAGGATAAGTGGCCCCCGACGGGTCGTCGCATCGAGCGGGGTCCTCAAGGGTGCGCCCGCGGGCATCGCGACCCGCCGGCCACCTTTCGATTGCCGAAGGCGAATGTAGGGGGTTTCGTAGGCTGACCAGGGTAGTCGCAGCAGGTCTCCCTGCCGTTGCTCCACAATGCCAAGACGATCGCGAGCTGGAGAATCGTTCGGCGCTCAATTGGAGCAGGCTATGTCCGTCCCCAAACATCATGGCCTCGTGCCCTGACGCGTGGATTACCGGCAAGCTATTGCTTAGCGGGGGAGGGGAAAATGAATGATTGATCGTCGATATCCTGGTCCGGGAGTCGATGGACGCCTGCCATAACATGCAGTTCTGCGAGGGATGGCATGGCCGCCGCAGATAACTCGACCGACTGAGGTTGCCCTCTAAAGACTACGGTCGAAGCGACAATCACCGCCAGAACTACGAAAGAAGCGACCAAGAAACGAGTCATCAAACGTCTCCTACTTCGCCTATGTGGACAACAAAAAGTTTCAATAAGCAACATTGCCGCTAAACGCGGGCACTCGGCTCGGCAAACGCTGTAGCAGCGGACTCTTGCACGAAAGTTTCAAGAACAGCGGCGGCACCGAGCGCCACGATGGCGGCGAAGAAACAAGCAATGGTGAAAACGCGCATGTTGTTGATCCCTGCATCAATGTAGCACCTGATCTGTGCATCTCATGTACAAAACGCCGTGTTCACCCCGGAAGCGCGAACGCCTCCGCCTCGATATCGATAAACGTCCGTCCGAGCGCGCCAACGGACGCATAGAAACCCGCCGAACTCGCTCGCTCGAGATCAGCGAAAAAACGTCTCATCCAGCGTGAAACATGCTGATCAAAGAAGATCCTCTCGGCGCCCGCTGGCGCTGGAATGCTTCCGCCCGCGAAGCCTGCCATGATCTCACAGAGAAATCCCGCGTGGTCTTCGGGCTCCGTACGCTCTGGAGCCTTTTCGAGGCCGAGATCCCCGAGAGTTTCCCGCAACCGCGCGAGCGGACGGCCATACAGCGTATCGGACAGGTAGTGCGACGCATAAGGCAGGAGTGCCCCCTTGCCCAATCCTGCAAAGAGGGCAAAGAACTCGCGCGACGCCGCCTGCTCATTTGTCCGGCGCGCCGCATCGGCCAGCGCAACGTGCGCGACGCCCATCGGGCTGGCATCGCCGCGCAGTGCGGAGATGCGGCTCAGCAGATCCCCGTCCGGGCTGCGCGTCAGCAGCGTCGCCAACAGCGCGTATTCCTGCGATCGGGCAAGGTCGAATTCATCGACAGTACGCACGGAAGCGCTCCTTGAGGCTGCTAGCGTGGCAATGCGCTGCCATGACGTCGTGCTCGCGGTGAGGGCAACACTGTTGTGGCAAGACCGTCAGCCTGCTTGGCAGCATCCCGATCGTCGGTCCTCGGTGTCGTGGCATCATCTGGTAACGATCGAACTGCCGAGGCCGTTGGTTCGAGGGCTGGCTGTTCGGAGTTGACGAGGCCTGCCCGTACCGGATCGATCGGCGGTGGAACGTCTGCAAGCACGTCCTGGACCTGTTCCAGGCCCTTCGAAACCTGCGCGACAAGATCGGCAATTTTGTCCGTTGGGTCGAGCGGACCGAATCCCGGAATAGCGTTGGGATCATTAAAATCCCACTGGTTCTCCGCGATCCCGATGAAGTCGCGAATCGTCGGATCGGTTGTCCAGGCTCGGCGCAATGCTGCGCGGGTCAATTCGACCGGGACGCGGGTGTTCAGGAACGCCGTAATGTCGGTGTGAGCGGTAATTGACTCGATTGACGGCAGGCTAGCGAGATCGAAGGGCCGGTCGGCCTTGCCATCCCCTAACTCGGTGGGTTGCTCGCTGCTGGCCGGATCAGATTCGGCGTCTCGGCTTTTCGACGCCTGCTTGAGACGCACCCAGCGAAGGAAAGCATTACGGTCTGGCACTGTTCTGTCTCGTGTCCTGCGCTGAGGTTGCTAACGATTGCGCTGCCGTTTGACAAAGGGGCGATCAACATGGTGCTGGGCAATGAAACCGTCGATGATTTCGGAGATGCCAATCGGCATCGGTACTGCGTCAACCAGATTGCTGCCTGCGTCGGTAAACGCCTCGCCCTCAGCCGGATCGGCAGTGACAGCGAGCAGTTCATAAGGCGGCTCGGAGCCGGTGGGGCGCAAATTGACCCATAGCGTGGGCGAGCCTGATGTCAGATTTTCGCGATAGTTGGTGGTTTCGGTACGATGCAGTTCGATCACGGCGTCACCTGCATAGAACAGTACGACCTCGCCTTCGCCACCGATCTGAGTCCACGGCTTTGCAGACGGGACACCCGCAAAGACCGACACGGGCCGCCACAGAAAATCGGCCCACGCGCTCTTCGCTTTGCGTCGTTCGATTGCGACGCCGACAGCAATGCGTGCAAGACTTGTCGATATCAATTTCCCGTCTCCAATCGAAGTGTGGTCTCCGATACAGGGTCGCCTTTTGCGACATGCGGAGTATATACTGTGAGGATGATCCGGCCAGTAGGTGGCCGCTCTATCCTGGGAGCCGGGAGATATCGTGAGCGTCGAACCTCAAACCGGCAGGCGCTTCCTGATCTGCTCATGCGAAGGGTCGATGCCGCTCGATGCAGACGCGATTCGTCGCGGCTGTCGCGGCGAAGTGACGGCAGCGACGCAACTTTGCGGTGCCGAGCTTGATCGATTTCAAGCGATTGCGGGCGAGGATGGTCCGCTTACGGTCGCCTGCACGCAGCAGGCCGCGCTGTTCTTGCGGGTTGCGGACGAAAATAATCGTGCGAATTCGATAAAGTTTGCCAATGTCCGCGAGACCGCCGGATGGTCCAGTGACGCCGACCGCGCTGGGCCGAAGATGGCAGCGCTGCTGGCCGCCGCGGCCGAAGTCACGGCACCTGCGCCAATGGTCCAGCTGGAAAGCGGCGGGGTCATCCTGATCTACGGCCGCGACGAGGCCGCCATTCAGGCTGGCGATTTGCTGAAGGAGCACCTCGACGTCACCGTGCTGATTGCGCCACCAGCCGTGATCGCGCCGCCACGTAGCGCCGACTGTCCGGTTGCAAAGGGTCGGATCGCCAGTATCAAGGGACATCTGGGGGCGTTCGACCTGGTGGTCGATGAGTTCGCCGAAGCAGCGCCGTCCTCGCGGCGGATGCTGACGTTCGGCCCATCGCGCAACAACGCCCGTTCGACCTGCGACATCGTCCTCGACTTGACCGGCGGGCCCGCGCTGCTTCCCGCCGACCTGCGTGACGGCTATTTGCGCGCGGATCCCGGTAGCCCCGCTGCTATTCTCCAGGCCGTGCTGAAAGCGCGCGACCTCGTCGGGACTTTCGAGAAACCACGTTACATCACCTTCGATGCCGGGCTTTGCGCGCATGCGCGTTCGAAGAAGATCGGCTGCACCCGCTGTCTCGATGCCTGTCCGGCCGGCGCGATCTCGCCGGCCGGCAACCATGTGGCGATCGATGCCGACATCTGCGCCGGCTGCGGCCAATGTGCGACGGCCTGTCCTACGGGCGCGGCGTCCTATGCCCTGCCGCCGGAAGATGCGCTGGTCAGAAAGCTGCGTGCCATGCTGCTTGCCTATCGTCAGGCAGGCGGCGAGCGGGCCGTCATGCTCGTGCACGACGAGATCCATGGTTCGCCGCTGATCGATGCGCTGGCGCGGTTCGGCGACGGCTTGCCCGCGAGCGTGCTGCCGTTTGCCGTCAACGAGGTCACGCAGGTCGGGTTGGAGAGTATCACCGCGGCTTTTGCCTATGGCGTGTCGGCAGTGCACTTCCTGCTCCGGGCTAAACCGCGCCATGACGTCTCCGGGTTGATGCGAACGATCGCGCTGGCCGATCCGATTTTAGCCGGCCTCGGCTTCGGCCCGGACCGGCTCTCCGTCATAGCGACCGACGATCCGGACCGTCTGATCGAGGCGCTCCGCACCGCGCCAGCCAACGCGCCCACGCCGCGCCCGGCGAACTTCCGCGCCGTGGGCGGCAAGCGCGACGTGCTCCGCTTCGCGCTTGCCGAGCTGCACCGTGCAGCACCTGCACCGGTCGATGTCATTCCGTTGCCGGAGGGCGCACCGTTCGGCGCCATCAAGGTCGATGCCGCAGGCTGCACACTGTGCCTGTCCTGCGTGTCAGCCTGTCCGACCAGCGCCCTGCGCGATGACCCCGAGCGCCCGGCGTTGCGCTTTGTCGAAGATTCCTGCGTTCAGTGCGGCCTGTGCCGGACGACGTGTCCGGAGCAGGTCATCACCCTGGTCCCGCAAATCGATTTCCGCGCGAGCCGGGCGCCAACCCGGGTTCTCAAGGAGGAGGAGCCGTTCTGCTGCATCCGTTGCAGCAAGCCGTTCGGCGTCAAGAGCAGCATCGAGCGCGTCGTGGCGAAGCTCGAAGGCCAGCACTGGATGTATTCGGGCTCGGCGCAAAGGCTCGACGCAATCAAGATGTGCGGCGACTGCCGCGTCAGCTTCGTCGCCGAGCAGGGTTTTGAATCTTACGGTGCACAGGGTCCAACCGTCCGCACTACGGACGATTATTTGCGAGACCGAGAGATCAAGCGAGACCCGGACGGCCACTTTAGCTGAATGGCCCGGTTCAGGGTAGCCCGAGCGCCATCGCTCTATTCAGCGGGCGTGGCCGAAGCTTGCCGGCCTTCCGCTTCGAGCTTTTCGGCGAGCCAGCGGTCGTGATGCTCTCTCGCCCAATTGAGATCGACCTCGCCCGTTCCCATGGCCTCGAATGCGCCTTCCATGCCGAGCGTGCCGATATAGATGTGTCCCAGGATCAGCGCGATGAAAAGGATTGCGATGACAGCGTGAGCGACCTGCGCGATCTGCATGTCCGCAATGTCAGTGCCGTAGAAGGGAAACAGCAGCACGAATCCCGATGCGGATACCGCAATGCCGGCTACGACCGACAGCCAATAGACCATCTTCTCACCGAGATTGAAGCGCCCCGCAGGTGCATGCTTCGACTTGATGAAGCCGCCGCCCTGCTTGACCCAGTCGATGTCAACCTTCTTGAGCAGATTGTCCCTGAAGAACAACACCGTGATCAGGGCAAGGCCGGTCACGAAGGCAAAGCTCGTGAAATTGTGCACGTACTTCGCGATCTCGGAGATGTCGGAGAACAGATCCGGGCCGACCAGCGGCCGCAGCAAAACTTTGCCGAAGGTGATGTTCAGGCCGGTCAATCCAAGCAGCACAAAGGACACGGCCGTCAGCCAGTGAGAGAACCGCTCGAAAGCCTTGAAGCGGACGATGGTCTGGCCGGAGCGTCCCGCCTCGATGCGGAGCCGGCCCATGATCAGATAGGCAAGCGCGAGCACCGCGACCATGCCGACGATCACCACCGCACCGCCCCAGTGCAGCAGCACCTCGTAGAAATAATCCCAGGTCCGTCCCATCGGCTGCATCAGCACGCTGGCCTTGACGTCGGGGATGTCGATCCGGCCCTGGATCCGCGGCGCCTGTTCGAGCAGCGTCTTCTGATTGGTCACGCTGGCGGTCGGATTGGGGGCCCCGTCGGGAGCGAGCTTCTGGGCGAGCGCCGGGGCTGCCGTGAGACCGAGCAGCATCAGCAAGAGCGTTGCGAAGCAAATTCGTGCGAAGGCCGTCATCGCGGATACCTGATCTTCGTCTGCGATCGTCGCGCCTTCATCGGCGGCGATCGCAGATCCCATTACGTCTTGACGTCCTCGTGATAGGCGGTCGTCCAGCCCCAGGCTCCGGAGCCGTAGCCGCGCTTCTCGACGCGTTCCTCGTAGAGTTGCGCGATGATGTCGCCGTCGCCGGCGAGCAGCGACTTGGTCGAGCACATCTCGGCGCACATCGGCAGCTTGCCTTCGCCGAAACGGTTGGAGCCGTATTTCGCATATTCTTCGGCGCTGCCGGGCGCCTCGGGCCCGCCGCCGCCGGCGCA
This sequence comes from Bradyrhizobium sp. MOS002, assembly GCF_003020115.1. Taxonomy (GTDB): domain Bacteria; phylum Pseudomonadota; class Alphaproteobacteria; order Rhizobiales; family Xanthobacteraceae; genus Bradyrhizobium. Next base: position 106,141 of record NZ_PYFX01000012.1, on the reverse strand, counting down.
ATAGGTGCATTTGTCCATCTTGCCGCGCGAACCGAAATTCCCGACCTGGGGGTATTGCGGCGCTCCGAACGGACAGGCGTAGAAGCAATAGCCGCAGCCGATGCACTGATCCTTGTTGTGCAGGACGATGCCGTCCTCGGTCGGATAGATGCACTTGACCGGGCACACCGACGCGCAAGGCGCATCGGTACAGTGCATGCAGGCCATCGACACCGAACGCTCGCCGGGCTTGCCGTCATTGATGGTGACAACGCGACGTCGATTGATGCCCCAGGGCACCTCGTTCTCGTTCTTGCAGGCCGTCACGCAGGCATTGCAGTCGATGCAACGGTCCGCATCGCAGAGGAATTTCATTCGCGCCATGGTCTAACCTCTCATGCGGCCCTGATCTGACAAAGCGTAGCCTTCGGCTCCTGCATACCGGTCGCAGGATCATAGCCATAGGTCGTCAGCGTGTTGACGCTCTCACCGAGTACGATGGGATCGGCCCCCGCCGGATACTTCGACCGGAGATCGGCGCCTTCGTACCAGCCGGCGAAATGGAAGGGCATCCATGCGACTCCCTTGCCGACGCGTTCAGTCACCTGCGCCTTCATCCGGGCGCGTGAGCTGTTCTCTGCACCTGTGACCCAAACCCAGCCGCCGTCGACGATGCCGCGCTCGGCTGCGTCAGCCGGATTGATCTCGACGTACATGTGCTGCTTCAGTTCGGCGAGCCATTTGTTGGACCGCGTTTCCTCGCCGCCGCCTTCGTATTCAACCAAACGGCCCGAACTCAGAATCAGCGGGAACTGCTTTGCGATCGCGCGGTCGACGGCGGCCTTCTGCACGGAGAAGCCGATATTGGGCACGCGAAACTGCTTTGCGTCAGGCAAGGTCGGATAGTCGGCAACGAGGTCAGGACGGGGCGTGTAGATCGGCTCGCGATGCACCGGCACCGGGTCGGGCAGGTTCCACGCAATCATCCGCGCCTTGGCGTTCCCGTAAGGCGAGCACCCGTGTTCGATCGCGACCCGCTGGATGCCGCCGGACAGATCGGTCGACCACGACACCTTGTCGGGATCGGCCGGATTGATGCGCTCGATCACTTCGCGTTCTTGCGCGGTGAGGTCCTTGTCCCAGCCGAGCTTCTTCAGCACGCCAAGGGTGAACTCGGGATATCCGTCCTTGATCTCCGAACCGACGGAGTACGAGCCCTCGGCAAGAAGATTATCGTGGTCTTCCCGCTCCACCTCCTGGCCGTTCTCCATCACCTTGCGCTTCACGACGCGCTCAACTCCGAACCGCGCGCGAAAGGTGCCGCCACCTTCCTTCACCGGAAGGTTGGTGTTGTAGAGGATCGGCGTACCCGGATGCTTGAACTCCGGCGTCCCCCAGCACGGCCATGGCAGGCCGTAATATTCCCCACCAACCTCGGGATCGTCCTTCGGCGCCCGCAATGTCACCAGATCAAACTTGTGCTGGTTCCTCATGTGGGCCTTGAGCCGTTCCGGCGACTGCCCGCAATAGCCGGTCGACCATCCGCCGCGGTTGATTTCGCGCAGGATGTCCTCCGCCGAAACTGCGCCGTTCTCCACCTTGATGTTCTTGAACATCAGGTCGGCAAATCCAAACTTGCGGGCGAACATGTACATCATGTCGTAGTCGTTCTTCGCCTCGAAGACCGGATCGACGATTTTTTCACCCCATTGCAGCGAGCGATTGGAGTTGGTGCGCGACCCCTCCATCTCGAAGCTCGTGCAGGCCGGCAGGAGGTAGGTGCCGTTCTTGCGCTCCGACAGCACCGACCATGCGGTCGGATAGGGATCGCACACCACCAGCAGTTCGAGCTTCTCGATGCCCTTCACGGCTTCGGGCATTCGCGTGATGGTGTTGACGCCGTGTCCCATGATGAACATGGCCTGCACCGGGTTGGGCTGGCTGATCTGGTTCTTTGGCAACAAGGTCGCGTCAAACCAGCGCGTGCTCGGAATGCCCGGCGTTTCCATCAGCTTCTTGTCGGGGAAGCGCGACTTCATCCAGTCGTAATCGACCTCCCATACCCGGCACCAATGCCGCCAGGCCTCCTCGGCGAGACCGTAATACAGTGGCAGCGAGGTGACATCGAGACCGAGGTCGGTTGCGCCCTGCACATTGGTATGACCGCGGAAGATGTTCGCGCCTGCGCCGGGCTGCCCCATGTTGCCGGTGGCGAGCAGCAACAGGCAACTGGCACGGACATTGGCGGTGCCGGTGGTGAATTGAGTCTGCCCCATCGCCCAGATCAGGGTGGCCGGCTTCTGTGTCGCGAACAGTTGGGCAATATGCTTGACCTGTGCTTCGGGCAAGCCGGTCACACGCTCGACCTCCCTGGGAGGCCACTTCGCAATTTCCTTCCGGATCTCATCCAGGCCATAGACGCGCTGGCTGAGGAATTCCTTGTCTTCCCAGCTGTTCTCGAAGATGTGCCATAGCATGCCGTAGATCGTGGCGATGTGCGTGCCGGGGCGAACGCGGACGTACTCCGTCGCATGCGCAGCGGTCCGCGTCATCCGGGGGTCGACCACGATCATGTTGGCGCGGTTGAGCTCCTTGCCTTCGAGAATGTGTTGCAGGGAAACCGGATGGGCCTCGGCGGGATTGCCACCCATCAACAAAATGGTCTTGGCGTTGCGGATGTCGTTGTAGCTGTTGGTCATCGCGCCGTAGCCCCAGGTATTGGCTACGCCGGTGACCGTCGTCGAGTGACAGATGCGCGCTTGATGGTCGGAATTGTTGGTGCCCCAGAATGCCGCGAGCTTGCGATTGAGATAAGCGGCTTCGTTGGTGAACTTGGCGGAGCCGAGCCAATACACCGAGTCGGGGCCGGCCTTCTGACGAATGTCCAGCAGCTTGTCGCCGATCTCGTCGATGGCCTTTTCCCAGGAGATCTTCGTCCACTGTCCGTTGACGAGTTTGACGGGATAGCGCAGACGCCGCTCGTTCAGCACGTCGTCGCGAACTGCGGCCCCCTTGCAGCAATGCGAACCACGATTGATCGGGCTGTCGTAGTCGGGCTCCTGTCCGATCCATACGCCGTTGGCGACCTTGGCGATCACCGAGCAGCCGACCGAGCAGTGCGTACAGATGTTCTTCCGGGTCGTGACGGGTGCCCCGACAGGGGGTGGGGGACCAGCCTCGGCCTTCCGCACGCCGTGCAGCGCGAATTCGCCCACCGCGACCAATGCGCCTGCCGTGATGCCTGAGCGCTTCAGGAAAGTTCGCCGGTCCAAGCCCGATGAAGATGGGTCAGCGTCCGCATGTGAGGGCCTGGCACGCTCTGGGCGTCGCTCGGACTTCCTGATCAGCACGGAGGTCTCCTATCGAGCGGTTGGATAGCCGTTGACGCGGTAGAAGTTCCTGACTTCCTGTGAGTCAGGTCGATAGCGAGCCTTGCGTTTTTGATTCAATTCGACCGGCTTCGCAGCAACCGGGGAGGGCAACAGATCGCCGGCACTCACTACGCCGACGCCAACAATCGTCAGTTTGAGCAAGTCACGTCGAAAAAACTTTCGCGGAGGGTTACTCTTCAACGAAGCATACTCCCGTTTCAGGTTAGCCCGCCGATACGTTATCCGAGTTCGGCGTCAAACATCAATCGCAATCCTGTGTTGCCCTAATCGCAGGACCGATAAGCCATTTATCTATGCCTCAGGGAAATGCACTAAACCGTCCCCCCGCGGCGCTGGTGCCCCTCAAAAATTATCGTGCGAATTGGGAATGTGAAAATTCCCCTGAAAGATTGCTCAAGGGCATCTGTTGCTGAATTGCAGGCTGGCGAGATACTTCCTTGTGTAGCCGCGGCTGCCACCGATCTTGACGTCTGTGTCCCATACGAGCGTGCAAAGCTGGTTAGAGCAGAGCCGTTCTCGATCAAGCTGGAGCCGTCGATTGGTTGAGCGCTTTCGTGGTGCGCGTTTCGGCACAAATGCCGGAGTGGCGCCGCTGAAGTGTCTGTAGGGCCAATACGTCCATCTTCAGGTTCCGGCGACGTCAGCGTGGCGCTCCTATTCCATGGCTAGCGCACCAGGTGAAGACCGGACGCTGGAGGTCTTGGCTCACCTTTTGGATGACAGCGTAATGTCCCGCTATCTGACCGAACGGGCTGTACCGGGCGGTGTCATGCAATGCCCGAGGCGCTTGTACGTGCGATTGTAGGTCAGACTGGGTAGCGAAAGCAAAGGCGTTGCTTGCCGTGTTTCGACGAACGACTCTGGTGCTGCCAGAGGAATGTCCAGAGAAGCCCTATGTGAATTCTCGGGCCATGTTGCGAGCAAACGATGCCGACTTGCGCTTCTGAAGATTTCAGCCGGTCGCGCTGAGTTTCGGGACGATCCATCTGCTGGACGTCGTTCGTTATTGTTGATTTTCCTTTCCCGCACTTTGACGGCCAACTCCCCCGTTACTTGGAAAGCTAAACGGCCGGGAGTTGCAGCCTGGTGCCGTGGGTGGCCGCACTGCGCGTAACGCAGTCGCACGCTGACGTGGAGCACGGCTTGCGGTTCAGTCATCGCGGAACTCCGCCTCCCGCTTCTGTTTCGAGATGACGCTGCGCTAGAATGGGACTTTCATGTTCGATGCGGCCGCCACCGCGATTTTACACGCGGTCCTCGACGAAGTCTGCGAAAAGCGTGTCGCGTCGCGAATCGGGGCGCGCGCACGTCCCCTTCCAGATTCTGGAAGCTGCCCACGACAGGCGAGGTATCGTCCGACGATCTTTGGCCGGTTGGTCGTGACGCCCTATCGCGCGCGCCAACGATGTGCGCTGATCGAGCGGTGCTAGTGTGAGTTTTCAGGTCACGGTGCAGAGGTGTTTGGTGAGCCATCCGTATGGCCTAACCTGTGTGATGCTATGCTGTTTCCTTGCGCGCCACGTTCGCGTCGCAGACCGCGGGTGCGAGGTCGGCACAAAGCTCGGGCGAAGCCGGTCGCGAGAATGCGTCGTCGTGTCTGTTGTGTTGAACGCGCCTGGCCTAGGTCGTCGGCGTTCCGCTGTTGAGAAGATTGGCGAGCGCGGTGAGAAGTTGCGCCGGAGCAAATGGCTTGGACAGCATGACGCTATTGGGAACACCTTTGGAGGTCCAGTCCGCGGCTGCGGCCCCACTCATATAGACGATGGGAAATTCCGGATGGATCTCCCTGGCGTGTTGGGCGACCTCCCAGCCCTCCATTTTGCCTTTCAGGTCGATGTCGGTCACCAGCGCGCGATATTCGCTGTGATGGGCTTTCAGCAGGGTCACCGCCTCTTCTCCGGACGATGCGATGACCGCTTCGAAGCCGCCGTCGTGCAGCGCGTCTGCAACGAAGCTTTGGAGCAGCTCCTCGTCCTCGACGACGAGGATCACAGGCATTTCGATTTCCGGCACGGCGCCATTCCCCGCTGCAGCCCGAGACACAAGTTACAAAGTGAACATAAGTTCCCGGCGCGGCTCTCGTCGCGCTATCGCTTCTGGTTTCGTTCAGAGCACGGAAAGCCGCTGCACTGTTTTCCCGATCGTGCGCTAGTGGCCCAAGGCGGGCGTCAGCGCGCGGACATCATCATCGCCCGGCGGCATGGCTCCGATTTGCGCCCGCACGTGCAGCAGTGCGCGCCGCAGCCAGGTCTTGATGGTGTTGACCGGGACGCCATACTGCGCTGCCAGCCGATCGCGGCTTTGACCGTGGAGATAGGCCGCGATCACCAGGTGACGCCGTGCCGGATCGAGCGTTTGCAACGCGGACAGCATGCTCTGCTGCAGCCGGGCGGTGTCGCTTTCGTTTTCCCGGCTCTCCATGCTCTCCAGCGCCGTGGGCGCGTCGGCGGGAAACTCCAGCAGGGCCGACTGGTCGCGATAGATTTCCCGCGACGGCCTTCGCGCGGCATCGATCGCGAGATTCCTGGCGATCGTGATCATCCACAGCATGGGCGAGCCCAGCGCCGAACGGTACGCCGCCGCGTTCAGCCAGATGCGAACATAGGCCTCCTGCACGATCTCCTCTGCCAGATGCCGGCGCCTGACGACCAGCAGCACGGTCGAGAACAGCTTGCGCCGCGTGGCCGCGTGCAGCTTTGCGAAGGCCGGCTCATCGCCTCCCGCCATGCCCAGCAGGAGATGCTCGAGCTCGGCGGAATCGCTTTGGGCAATGCCCAGACCACTCGTTGTTGGCGCCATGTCATCCCCGGGGCTGCCGGCACATCCGTCTGCTTAAGCTCTCCGATGTCCGCGCGAGTGTCAATTAAAGTTTACATGTGAGTGTGACAGTCCAGCGCGAAGCTCGAGATTATTATTGGATAGTCAGCTAGTTGGCTCCTCCAGCAGGCCCCGTGTGCGCCCCCAGGAACCAAGTCCAGCCGCCTCAATTGTCATCCCAACCCTACAATGGAGGCTACCCATGCAAGGCGACAATCCGATCAGCTGGTTGATGTTCTTCACCCTCGCGGCAACGACATTCATCATTGCCGGTGCATTCATCTATTTTCTGCGATCCCGAACCAACCGCGAAATCGCGGCGACGGCGCTCGAAGGCGATGGAAACAGCCGCGGCGTCGCGCCGAGCGGAGCCGCACCCGAATTGGCCGGGTTCTTCGTGCTTGCGCTCGCGGTGATGGGCCTGCTCACGCTTGGCTATAACAACAAATCGCGCGTCGAAACCGCGCAAGCGCCGGCGCCGGTCGGTGGCGCAACCACGGGAATGTCGCAGCCGGCCGGCACGCCTGACCAGCCGAAGCTGTATCAGCCGGTCAATCCCGCGCCGGACACACGCGGTGCTCCGACCTCCTCGAATACCGGCGTCGGCCCCGAGAACGGTTCAACCGGACAGCCAAAGTAAGGATACCCGCAGGAGACTCGCGCCCTACCATCCGCGCGTCCCTGCGCCGCCCTTGAACGGTCCAACGATGCGCGAGGTGATCCAGCCGCCGTAGAAGTCGCCGTCCTGAGGCTGGGCGCGTTCGTCGTCCACCCAGCATTCATCGACGCGCGAGGCATAGAAGGCCAGATGCCTCGCGATATCTACAAATCCCGGCGATGGCGAAGGATAGCTCCAGGCCGCGCGCTCGGACGTCCGGCCATCGACATCGAGCGACCAGTATTTTGCGTGCCCCTTGAATTCGCACCACGAGCTGCCCGCCGCGTCCAGCAGATATTGTCGCGCGATATCGTCGGGCGGAATGTAGTAGATGGGCGGATGACTGGTTTCGAGGACGCGATAGCCCGCCGTGGTATCGGCAACAATCTGCGCGTTGAAGATGACGCGCAGCCGCGCGTCCATCTTCTCCAGCCGCGGCGGACGCGGATAATCCCAGACGGACTCTTGTCCGGGCAAGGGTTCAATGCGCTTGGGTGGCCACATGTCTCAATAACTCCAGCAGGTCGTGCGCAAACCTTATCGCACGATCATCGGAAACGTCACCGCGATCGCCCATGCGAACAGCGTTGCGTTGGCGAGTGCGCCCGGCAGCGGATGATGCGTCGCCGCGTAGCTCCAGCGGCTGATCAGCCCAAAGGCCAGGAACAGCAACAGGATCGCAGGCCCGATAATGACGAGGAAGAACAGCTTCATCGGATTGAGCGCCACGGCAATCGCAAGCGAGAGCAGGAAACAGAATTTGGTGAGCGCGTAAGCGCCTATTCGGGAATCGCGGCTACTTGTCAGCCACTCGTCGGCAATGAAGTAAGGCAGCGTCCCGCAGGCGATTGCGACGATCAGCGGCAGCCGCGCCGGGATTGGCAGGAACGAGAACACATAGGCGTCGATCGGAAGGCCGAAGGCCAGGACGTTGTAGGCGGATACTGCGGCTGCTGCGATCGCGACCCGTGTCCAGGCGACATTCGCGACGGCCGGCGAGTGACCCCTGCGCAAGTAGACAAGGATTGCGCTCGAGAGAGCACCATAGAGCAGAAAATGCAGCATCAAATAATCGCCGAGCAGGATCGGCAGAAAGTCAGTCGGCATCTTCCAGAGCAACAGCGGGGTCACGATCGCCGGCAGGAGCGCGCCCGTCATCAGCGCCTTCCAGCCCAGGCTTGCGCCGGCTGGGCTCGGGCTCACAGCCGGCAACAATGCCGACAGCGGCCACGCCAGTGCGACAATCCCGGCAAACACCAGCGCCAGCCAGCGCCCGCGGCTGGCGACCTCTTCATAAGGCCGGTCGCCGAAGGCCGCATTCATCCATTGCACAGCTTCGACCATGCTGTCATGACTGTAGAGCACGCCGATATGTTCGACATCGCGCGCCAGCACGAGCTTTCGCGCGGTGCCGTCGGAGAATTGCCCGTAAGTCTCGCCGGGGATTGCCGTCCCGCCGGCGGTGAGGCTGACGATGCGCAGGCCTTCGTTCCGGAGCATCGCAGGCTCCAGCGCGCCGACGATGACAAGCAGATTGCGCGGACTGGCCGGTGTCACGACGGGCGAAAACACCGAGACCGCGGCGGTCGCCTCGACGTCCGGGTGGGCTTGCGCGAACCGCACCACGATGTCGGACGCCATCGAATGTCCGAGTACCGCGAGCCGGCCATCGCTCCCGGGCAGCTTGCGTGCCGACGCGGCAATGTCAGTCAATTGCTCCAGCAATGCGGCGGTGATCGTCAAGCCCTCGTTGATATCGCCATGCATCGGGGCAGGGTTACGGCCATGGCCGAGAAAATCGAAGGTCACCGCGATGTAGCCGTTGCGCGCAAGCGTTTCGGCGAACGGCTGCATCAGCTGCTGCGAACCGGCAAAGCCGTGCGCGATCATGATGACTGGTGCAGGCGCGGCGGATTGTCGTCTGAAGACCGTGACCGGTGTTTCGCCGACGACGGTCCGCGTGACATTCAGGTCCCGGCTGTCTTCATGCAATTCAAACAGCCCGATCAGGATCGCCACGGTCGCGAGTAATCCGACAAGGAACCTCATCGATCCTCACGGGCGATGTGCTTCCTGCGGATACCACGCACCGTCCACCAGATCGCAAAGCCAGCAACTGGAACGAAGGCGGCCGTAGCGACGCTGGGCTCGACATGGAGAGTGCCGCTGTCATGTGCCGCCTTTGCGATATATCCAAACAGGCTCACCACGTAATAGGTGATCGCCGCGACCGACAGGCCTTCGACTGTGGCCTGCAGCCGCAGCTGCAGCCGCGTCCGCGCGTTCATCGACTTCAGAAGTTCCTGATTCTGCTGCTCGAGCTCGACATCGACGCGGGTCCGCAACAGGTTTGCGGCGCGTGCGAGCTTCAACGAAAGGCTTGATTGCCGCGCCTCGGTGGTGACGCATGTGCGCAACGCCGGCTTCATCCGGCGTGCCAGAAACGACGACCACGTAGGGAGCCCACCGACCTTGCGTTCACCGATGGTCTGCAAGCGTTGCTCGACGATCTCCTCATAGGCGCGACTGGCGCCAAATCGAAACACACTGGCGGCCGCCCCGGCTTCAACCTCGGCGGCCAGGGCAGTCAGCTCGTCGAGCAGCTTGTGATTGGCGGCGAGGTCACCGGCCTGGCGCATCTGGTCTGTGACTTCGACGAGGCGGCGCTCCGCGGCTGCGATAGACGGCGACAGCCGTTGTGTTTCCGGCAGGCCGAGCAGGGCCAGCGTACGATAGGTCTCGAGCTCGATCACCCGCTGGACCAACGCGCCGGCGCGTTCCGGCGACATCGTGCGGTTGGCAACGAGGATGCGGACAAAGCCCGAAGGGCCCGGCTGAAAGTCGGTTGCGTAGAGCGCGGCGCCGTCCGAGTTTTCGGCGACGGCCAGACTGGCATTGTCAAAGAGGCGCTCCGGCGCGGTTCGTTGCAGATCCTCGGTCAGAAGATGCAGGTCGACAGCCACCAGCAGCGGGCCGGGCTGAGGCACGAGCCGCATCGGCAGCGCCAGCGAGGCGGCGTCCGGATGGAATGGCGCGGCGGCCGGATCAGCCGGCATTTCCCAGGTGTAGGTGGTAAATTCGGAGTGCTGTTCCCATCGCAGCACGGTCGTGCCGAACGGGGCACGATGATGCTTTTCGGCAGGCGACGGCGGTTGCAGCCCGCGCGAGGTGCAGAATGTGATCAGGTTGGCGCGGTCGACCTGGGCGCGTGGGCCCGACGTATCGAAGGCAAAATGCACGACGCGCGATGGCACCGAAATCGGCGTGAACGGGCGGGCATGAACCTCGCCGAGCACTGCTGCGCGCAGTGGATGAGGTGTCAGCCGCACCGCCTCGCCGTCACCTATCAGGACATCCGCGCTCATCGCGATCTCGCGCGGCTGGTTGCATAGGTGGGCCGCTGCGCTACGAGTAACACTCCGTCGTGCCGGGCAGAAGCCGGAAGAAGTCCGGTTCGCTTCGGCAAAAAAAATACTGCGCGCCGTGAAACGCCGGATGATTGGCTCGTATATCTGCTGCGGTGCTCTGTCCGGATCGTCGGATGTGCACCGCACGCTGGCCTAGGTTTGCATTCCGGCAACGGCTGGCCTTTAATCTCTGCCCGCGCCGCGGAGCGTCGCGCAGCTGCGGATTGGAGCGTGATGGTGGCAGTCTCGATGCGGATAGGCACGCGCAAGAGCGTCATGGCGTTGGCCCAGACCGGGGATATTGCGCAGCGCCTATCCAATGCCGCGCCCGAATTGGGCGTCGAGATCGTCAGGTTCGAGACCACCGGCGACAGCGATCAGACCAGCAAGCTCCTGGTCCATGGCGGGAAGGGCGGCGCGTTCGTTGCTGAAATCCGCGCCGCGGTCACGTCAGGCCGGCTTCATGCCGCGATGCATTCGCTCAAGGACATGCCCGGCAACGAGGATACGCCCGGGCTCGTGATCGGTGCGACACTACCGCGCGATCCGCCAACCGACGCGTTGGTCTTGCGTCCGGGGATTTCCATCGAAGACATCAAGCGCTCGCGCGGCAAGGGCTACAGGATCGGCACCAACGCGGTGCGGCGCGCCGCCTATGCCCGACGGCTGTTTCCGGACATCGAGGTGATCCATTTTCGCGGAGCCGCCGATACGAGAGTTCGCAAGCTGGACACTCGGGACATGCAACGCCTGCCCGGTGGCGGCGAGGTGGGACCGGCGGACGCTTTGATCATGGCGCGCTCTGGGCTCGAACGTGTCGGGCTAGGCCATCGCATTGCTTGCGAGCTGTCGCCTTTGGAGATGTTGCCCGCGGTGGGGCAAGGTATCGTCGCGGTCGAGTGCGCGGTCAACGATTGGCAGGCGCGGAAATTTCTCGCGCTGATCGACGATCCCGCGGCGCATCTGAGTTGCGACGCGGAACGGGAGGTGTTGTGGGTCCTCAACGGTCACTGCAATTCGCCCATCGCGGGATATTCAACGATCGATGGTTCGCAGATGACGCTCACTGCTTCGGTACTGGACGACGCGAGTGGAGGGCGGTTTATCGAGGTGACCCGTTCCGGGCCCGCCAACCGTCCGCGTGAGCTCGGTCGCGCGGTCGGGTTGGAGCTGCTTCACAAGGGGGCGGCCGATATCATTGCGCGTACGCGGCCAGGGCCATGAAAGGTTAGCATGGCAACAGCGTTTCCATTCTCCGCGATTGTCGGCCAGGACGAGATGAAGCTCGCGCTGCTGATTGCCGCGGTCGATCCCAAGGTCGGCGGCGTGCTGGCCTTTGGCGATCGCGGCGCCGGCAAGTCCACGGCGGTCCGCGCACTTGCGGCGTTGCTGCCGAAGATGAAGGTCGTTGTCGGCTGCCGCTACAATTGCGATTCGGACCGGCCGGCGGATTTTTGCGAAGACTGCCGCGTTCGCGCAGCCAAGGGCGGGCTGAAGTCCGCACAGATCCCGGTGCCGGTGGTCGATTTGCCGCTTGGAGCGACAGAGGATCGCGTTGTCGGGGCACTCGATCTGGAACGCGCACTGGCGCGCGGAGAGAAGGCGTTCGAGCCGGGATTGCTGGCCCGGGCGCATCGCGGGTTCCTGTACATCGACGAAGCCAATCTGCTGGAGGATCACCTCGTCGACCTCCTGTTGGATGTCGCCGCGTCCGGCGAAAATGTCGTCGAGCGCGAAGGCCTGAGCATACGCCATCCGGCGCGGTTCGTGCTGGTCGGGACAGGAAACCCTGAGGAAGGCGAGTTGCGCCCGCAATTGCTGGATCGCTTCGGCATGTCGGTGGAGGTGAAGACCCCCGACAACCTTGCGGACCGGATCGAGGTGGTGCGGCGTCGCGACGCCTTTGAAAGCGATAGCGACGCCTTCGTCACCAAGTGGGCCAAGGACGAGGGCAAGCTTCGCAAGAAGATCATCGCGGCGCGGGAGAAACTCGCCGCGGTCTCGGTGCCGGATGTGACGCTGGAGCGGGCCGCAAAACTTTGCATGGCGCTCGGTACCGACGGCTTGCGCGGCGAATTGACGCTGATGCGTGCGGCCCGCGCGCTTGCGGCGCTCGAGTCCGCCAAGATCGTGACCGACGATCACTTGCGTCGGATCGCGCCTTCGGCCTTGCGTCATCGCTTGCGGCGCAATCCCCTCGATGATGCGGGCTCCTCGGTGCGGGTTGATCGTGCGATATCAGAGGTTCTGGGATGAGTGGCGCTGCCGTTTGGTCCGACGCGGTGACGGCGGCGCGATTGTTTGCCGTGGACCCGCTGGGAACTGGCGGCGTGATGTTGCGATCACGCGCGAGCCCGGTGCGGGATGCTTGGCTCGCTTTGCTTCGTACAGCACTCTCGCCATCCGGCCCTGTGAAGCGGGTGCCCTCGAATATCGCCGAAGGCCGGCTGCTCGGTGGGCTGGATCTCAATGCGACGTTGCTGGCCGGCCGCCCCATTGCCGAACGCGGACTTTTGGCGGAAGCCGATGGCGGCGTGATCATATTGGCGATGGCGGAGCGGCTGTCTTCAGCAACGACGGTCCATGTCACGGCGGCGATGGACGCCGGGGAGACCATCGTCGAGCGCGACGGCCTGTCGCTTCGCATGCCAGCACGTTTCGGCGTTGTCGCCCTTGATGAAGGCATCGAGGACGAATTCGCACCTGCATCATTATGCGATCGCCTCGCACTGCATCTCGATCTCAACGCGATTGGGATCCGTGACGCCGGGGAATTCTCGGCTAATGCCGAGGAGACAGCGGCGGCACGCGCGCAACTGCCGCTCATCGAGGCAGACGCAGACCAGATCGAGGCCCTCTGTAGCGCGGCCTCAGCGCTTGGGATCACCTCGTTGCGTGCGCCATTGTTGGCGCTGCGCATCGCTCGCGCCAGCGCCGCGCTCGCAGGCCATTCCAGAGTTGAACAAGATGACCTCGCTTTGGCCGCACGCTTGGTGCTTGCGCCCCGCGCGCTGTTGTTTCCGCAAAAGGAGGAGGCGGCCCAACCGGAGCAGCCACCGCCGCTCACCGAAGGTGAAGCCGATGGATCGGGTGGCGAAGATCTAAATGCCGACATTGACCGCGCGCTCGACGAGGTCATTCTGGCCGCGGTGCAGGCGGCAATCCCGCCCGACGTGCTGGCGACGCTTCGTGCTGGATCGGCCGGCAGATCGCACGGCCGCTCCTCCGGCAAGGCCGGCCCATTGCAGCGATCCAGCAAGCGGGGGCGTCCGGCCGGCGTGCTGCGCGGTGCGTTACGAGCAGGCGCGAGGCTCAACGTCATCGAAACCTTGCGCGCGGCGGCGCCGTGGCAAGCCGTGCGGCGCCGCGAGGCGGCCGGAACGGGTGAGGAATCCCGGCCCCGCGTTCTAATCCGCAGGGATGATTTCCGCATCTCGCGGTTCAAGCAGCGCATGGAAACTGTCACGATTTTCGTCGTAGACGCGTCCGGCTCCGCGGCACTGCATCGGCTTGCGGAGGCCAAAGGTGCAGTCGAATTGCTGCTGGCGGATTGCTACATCCGGCGGGACCAAGTGGCGCTGATTGCGTTTCGCGGCAGTGCCGCTGAAATGCTGCTGCCGCCGACGCGTTCGTTGGCGCGCGCCAAGCGAGGTCTTGCAGGATTGCCGGGCGGCGGCGGCACGCCCCTGGCCGCGGGGCTCGATGCGGCTTTCATGCTGTCGGATTCGGTCCGCCGCAAGGGACAGACGCCGACAGTGATCGTTCTGACCGACGGCCGCGCCAACATCGCGCGCGATGGTGGGCAGGGCCGTCCGCGTGCCGAGGACGACGCGATGAGCGCGGCGCGGCAGTTGCGCGGCGCCGGTATTGCAGTTGTCCTGGTCGATACGTCGCCGCGTCCCGGCATTTCAGGAGAAACGATCGCCAAAGAGATGGGCGCACGCTATCTGCCGCTACCGCACGCCGACGCCGCGACCCTGACCAAGGCCGTGCTCGCCAGCATCGGCTAAGACGGTCCCTTGTAGCTGCGAACCCGCTTCACCATGTGCTCGACATGTGCGATCGGAGTTTCTGGCTGAATGCCGTGGCCAAGGTTGAAGATCAGCCGGCCCCCCGCGAAGTTCGCCAGCACGTCGTCGATCGACCGATCCAGTGCGTCCCCGCCGGCGATCAGAGCCAGCGGATCCACATTGCCCTGCACGGCAACGCGGCTCTGGACTCTTTCTCGGATCATCGACGGCTCCGCCGTCCAGTCGATGCTGACCGCATCGACGCCGGTTGCTTCGACATATCCAGGCAGCAACGCGCCGGCGCCGCGTGGAAAGCCGATGATCTTCGCGTTCGGCACCCGCCTGCGGACACCATCGACGATGCGTCTGGTCGGTTCGACCGACCAGCGCTGGAACTCGCGGGGCGGAAGCACGCCGGCCCAAGTGTCGAAGATCTGCAGCACGTCGGCGCCAGCTGCGAGTTGCCCGAGGAGGTAGTGAATGGAATTCCCGACGATCGTGTCGATGATCTCCGCAAACGCATCGGGGTGGCGATAAGCCATCATCCGCGCCGGTGCTTGATCCGGGGTGCCCTGTCCCGCGACCATATAAGTGGCAACCGTCCAAGGTGCGCCGCAAAATCCGATCAGCGCGACTTTCGGATCGAGCTCGCGGCGCACGCGGCGAAGCGCTTCGAACACTGGCTCGAGCTTGGTGAAATCCGCGGTCGAGGTTAGCGTGCCGACCTTGTCCGGTGTGTCCAGTGGGTCGAGCCGTGGTCCTTCGCCGGCTTCGAATCTGACGTCGCGGCCCAACGCATAGGGAATGACGAGAATATCCGAGAAGATGATCGCGGCATCGAAGGCGAAGCGGCGGATCGGCTGCAGCGTTACTTCGGCGGCGAGCTCGGGCGTAAAGCAGAGATCGAGAAAGCCGCCGGCTTTGGCGCGTACGTCACGATATTCCGGCAGATAGCGGCCGGCCTGTCGCATCATCCACAGCGGTGGAACCGGCTGCCGCCGGCCGGAAAGTACTTCGAGGAAGGGTTTGGTGGGCGAGGCTTGTGTCAAGCGGCATTTCCGTTGCTGGCCGACAACTATGATTGTCAGCTCTGATACACTGCTGTTACGGTCTTGGCCACGGCGAGATGCGATCCGGTTCGAAAAGGAGATTTGCAATGAGCGCAGGCGCCCCGACCAACAGTCCTGGCGCTTTGCGTGGCACGAACGAACTGCCAGCGCCCGTTTCCGGTCAGCGCCACGAGATCGGCAGTCCGGTCGGGAGATTGACTTACTATTCGGCCGGTCCCGAAACCCCCGGCAAATTTCCACCGCTATTGCTCGTGCACAGTGTCAACGCGGCGGCTTCGGCTTATGAGGTTAAGCCGCTCTACGAGCATTACCGCCGAAGCCGGACGGTCTACGCGCTGGAGCTTCCGGGCTTTGGTCATTCGGACCGCGGAAAGCGCGAATATACCGTTCGCATGATGACGGACGCGATACTGATCGCGGTCCGCGAGATCCAGAGCGATTTCGGGCGCATCCCGATTGACGCACTGGCGGTGTCGCTGTCGTCGGAATTCCTTGCTCGCGCGGTCTCCGAATCGCCTTTGGCGTTCCGCTCTCTTGCCCTCGTCAGCCCGACGGGTTTCACCACGCTGGACAAGAACACCAATAAGCGTGACGGCACCCGCGGCAAGCCGTGGCTGCACGGCCTTTTCGAATTTCCGTTGTGGAGTGAGGGCTTCTTCCGGCTGCTGACCAGCCGGCGCATGATCCGCTACTTCCTGAACAAAACCTGGGGCTCGACCAATATCGACGAGGGCCTGCTGAACTACGACTATGTGACCGCCCGTCAGCCTGGAGCGCAGCATGCGCCCTATTACTTCGTTTCGGGCCTCCTGTTCAGCAAGGACATTCCGAAGATCTACAATTCGCTGACACTCCCGGTCTGGATGAGTCACGGCGTGCGCGGCGATTTCGTCGACTACAGCAACAAGACGCAAGTCGAGGGCCGCGCCAACTGGACCATCAATGTGTTCTCGACCGGTGCGATGCCGCACTTCGAGGCCGAAGCCGAATTCATTGCGGCGTACGATGCGTTTCTTGCCGGCTTGCCGTCGGCATTGCCGTCATAAGGCGTTGCTGTGTCCGGTCTCGTCTGGAGTCGAGATGGTGCAGACTGGCCCAACCGGAATGCCAGCGAGTTCGTCGAAGCGGCCGGTATTCGCTGGCATTTGCAGCGAATGGGCGAGGGGCCGTCGCTGCTCTTGATCCACGGCACCGGGGCCGCCACACATTCCTGGCGTGAATTGTTGCCGCTGCTGGCCCAGCATTTCTCTGTGGTCGCGCCGGATTTGCCAGGACACGGATTTACGCAATCCCCGCCGTCCCATCGGCTGTCGCTGCCGGGCATGGCGGCGGATATCGGCGCGCTGCTGCGCAAACTGGAGGTCAGGCCGGATACGGTGGTCGGTCATTCGGCAGGGGCGGCGATATCGGCCGGCATGTGTCTCGCTGGCTTTATGGCGCCGCGCCTGCTTATCGCCCTGAATGGCGCCTTCATGCCGTTTGGCGGCATCGCCAACCAATTGTTCTCGCCTTTGGCAAATCTCTTGGTGATGAATCCTTTGGTGCCGCGCGTGTTCGCCTGGCAGGCATCTCATGCCGGCACGGTCGAGCGGCTGATCGCCAACACTGGGTCGGCGATCGATCAGGAGGGCATTGCGCTCTACCGCAAGCTGGTGCGGAATCCCGAGCACGTTGCGGCCGCGCTGCGGATGATGGCGAATTGGAAACTCGAACCGCTCCTGCATGATCTGCCACGGCTGACGACGGCGCTGATCCTGGTGGTCGCCACGAATGATCGCTCGATCTCGCCGGAGGTCGCACGGCAGGTTCGCGAGATTCTTCCAAACGCTGTGATCGAGCGACTGCCCGGCCTCGGCCATCTCGCGCACGAAGAGCGGCCGCAACTGATTGCGCAGCTCATCTTGAAGTACGCGCACGCTAACGCGGCCGGGAAAGCGGCGCAAGAAATGTAAATGAAAATATACACTTTTAGACTAGGAAATTGTCAAGAAATAGTTACAGTGGCCTCATGCTGGATTCAACCTCAGTCCGAGCAACGCCATTAGCCCCATCGCATCGCCAGCCGCATGCGGTGGTGATCGGCAGCGGCTTTGGCGGATTGGCAGCCGCGATCCGGCTCGGCGCAAAGGGCTACTGCGTCACTGTTCTCGAGAAGCTCGATGCTCCAGGCGGCCGGGCCTATGTCTACCGGCAGGATGGCTTCACCTTCGATGCGGGGCCGACCATCGTCACCGCACCGTTCCTGTTCGAGGAATTGTGGAAGCTGTGCGGACGAAAGATGTCCGACGATGTGACGCTGGTGCCTGTGTCGCCGTTTTATCGGATCCGCTTTCAGGACGGTTCTCATTTTGACTATTCCGGCGATCCTGGCGCGATGCGCCGCGAGACCGCGCGGTTCTCTCCGTCAGATGTCGACGGTTACGACGCGTACATGAAGGCCAGCGAAGAAATATTCAAGGTTGGTTTCGAGCGGCTCGGCGACGTTGCGTTCAGCAAGTGGACGGATATGGCGAAGATCGCGCCCGAGATGCTGCGGCTGTCGAGCTATCGCAGTGTCTACTCGCTGGTTTCAAAATTCTTCCGCGACACGCGATTACGGGTCGTGTTCAGCTTTCATCCACTATTGATTGGCGGCAACCCGCTCACGGCGAGTTCGATTTACTGCCTGATCGCGTTTCTGGAGCGGCGTTGGGGCGTGCATTTTTCGCTTGGCGGCACTGGGCGGTTGGTTGACGGCCTGGTCAGGCTGATCGAGGGGCAGGGTGGTAGTCTCCGCTGCAACCAGGAGGTCCGCGAGATCGTCGTGACCAACGGTGTCGCTCGAGGGGTAAGGCTAGATTCGGGCGAGACCATTGAAGCCGATGTCGTCGTCTCCAATGCGGATTCCGCATGGACCTATCGCCATCTCGTGCCTGCGTCAGCGCGAGCGCGCTGGACCGACCGGCGCATCGAACGCGCGCGCTATTCCATGAGCCTGTTCGTCTGGTACTTCGGCACACGTCGCAGATACGAGGGCGTGCCGCACCACACGATCCTGCTGGGGCCGCGCTACAAGCGACTGCTGACCGACATCTTCGATCGCAAGGTTCTGGCCGACGATTTCAGCCTGTATCTGCATCGCCCGACTGCGACGGATGCCTCCCTTGCACCCGATGGCTGCGATGCGTTCTACGTGCTCTCACCCGTGCCGCATCTGCAAAGCGGAACCGACTGGAGCGTGGTGGCCGATGATTATCGCCAGGCAATTGCAGGCGAACTCTCCAGGACCGTACTGCCCGGTCTGGAGAACGAGATCGTCAGTTCGCGCATGCTGACGCCGCAGGATTTTCAGGACCGGCTCTCCTCGTTCCGCGGCGCGGCTTTTGGTCTGGAGCCGATCCTCACGCAAAGCGCGTGGTTTCGCCCGCACAACAAGAGCGAAGATATCGAAAATTTGTATCTGGTGGGCGCCGGTACGCATCCCGGAGCGGGCCTGCCCGGCGTGCTGTCCTCGGCGCGCGTTCTGGAGTCTCTGGTGCCTGATGCCTCACACCTTGCAAGCCTGGTGACCGCATGACGATACGGCTCGATCCTACCGACATGGCTGCCTGCCGCTCGCTGCTCAAAGGCGGTTCGCGGACCTTCAATGCAGCCTCCAAGGTGCTGCCGCGCCGGGTCGCCGATCCCGCCATCGCGCTCTACGCGTTCTGTCGTTTGGCGGATGATGCCGTCGATCTCGGCAGCGACCGCGCCGCCGCAGTGGCGCGGCTGCGGGACCGGCTCGATCGCGCCTATCGACACCAGCCGATGGACCTCGCTGCTGATCGCCTGTTCGCCGATGTCGTCACGAAATTCTGCATTCCTCGCGAGCTGCCCGAAGCCCTGCTGGAAGGGCTGGCATGGGATGCGGAGGCCCGGCGCTATGAGGCATTGCAGGATCTCACTGCCTACGCCGCCCGGGTTGCGGGCGCCGTCGGTGCGATGATGACACTGGTCATGGGACAGCGCGCCCCCGAGATCGTTGCACGCGCCTGCGATCTCGGCATCGCGATGCAGTTTACCAACATCGCTCGCGATGTCGGCGAGGATGCCCGCGCCGGCCGGCTCTACCTGCCGCAGTTGTGGCTACGTGAGGCGGGCATCGATCCGGACGCCTGGCTACTGACTCCGTCCTTCACACCCGAGATTTCGGCCATCGTACAGCGCCTGCTGGATGCCGCCGATGCCTTCTATTCCCGGGCAACCCTCGGGATTGCCAGTTTGCCGATCGGCTGCCGCCCCGGCATCTACGCGGCCCGCGCGCTTTATGCCGAGATCGGCCGCGAGTTGGAGCGGAGCGGGCTGGATTCTGTTTCGAGGCGTGCGGTCGTCTCGACCAATCGCAAACTCGCCGTCCTGGCGCGAACGCTGCTCTTGCCGCAAACGAAATGGGCGCCTGCGCAAAATCTCGTCGTCCATACCGCAGCTGTCGAAGAGACCCGTTTCCTGGTCGAGGCCGTGGCGGCAACGCCGCTGCGCGAGAACGCCAAGCCGCGGAGGCCGATCGAGGATCGCGTGGTCTGGGTAATCGACCTGTTCGAGCGGCTCGAACGCCGCGATCAACTGCAACGAACGGCCTCCTACCGGTAGAGCGAGATGCACGGGACCGAGCCCTTCCGGGAAGGCGACAACGCTCTCGCCGAACGGCGGCGGGCCGAAGCGAAAGTCTGGTTCGAATCGCTGCGCGACAGGATCTGTGCCGAAGTCGAGCTCCTGGAGCGCGAGGCGCCGGCCGAGCTGTTTCCGGGGGAGCCTGCGACCTTCATCTACAAGTCATGGCAGAGGTCGACCGGTAGCGGCGGCGGCACCGGCGGCTTTCTCAGCGGCGGGAGACTCTTCGAGAAGATCGGTATTCATACGTCGTCGGCCAACGGGACGCTCACGCCGGACATGGCCAAAACGCTGCCGGGCGACGGCATTCAGCTCGACTACGTCTCCGCCAGCATCAGCCTGATCATGCATCCGCGCAGCCCGCGTGTGCCGACCGTACACATGAATACGCGGTTTCTGTCCACCGCAAAGGGCTGGTTCGGCGGAGGCGCGGACCTCACGCCGATGCTGCCGGACCAGAGAAACCAGGACGCGTCAGACGCCGTCGCGTTTCATGCTGCGATGAAGCGGGCCTGCGACACGCACGATCCTGCTTATTACGGCAAGTTCAAACCGTGGGCCGACACCTACTTCTTCCTTCCCCACCGCGGCCAGGCCCGCGGCGTCGGCGGCATCTTCTACGATCATCTCGACACCGGTGATTTCGAGAAGGACTTCGCCTTCACGCGCGACGTCGGGCTTGCCATGCTGGATGTCTATCCCCGGATCGTCCGCCGGCGGATGATGGAGCCGTGGACCGAAGCCGAGCGCGCGCAGCAGCTTGCCTGCCGGGGCCTCTATGTCGAGTTCAATCTGCTCTACGACCGCGGCACGATGTTCGGACTTCAGACCGGCGGCAACATCGAGACCATCCTGAGCTCGATGCCGCCGCTGGTGAGCTGGGCGTAGCTTTCGGCCGAAATCAATTCTGCACTGAAGCGGTAGCTGCGAAGAGCTGCGCGAGACGATATCATGGACAGCTATCTTGGTTTCATCGAGTTCTCCGTGGTGTTCATGTTCGCGGCGGCCTGGGGCATCCTCGAGCTGGTTTGCCGGCGGCTCGACAGAAAGAAGGAAGCTGAACGCGCGAAGCAGCAAAAGCCGACCGCGTCACCCTGATCCCACCAGCTCTAACGCCGCGCCCGCGGCATGCGGAACGGCAACATGGCCTGTACGATCGGCATCTTGAAGCGATCGAGCGAGAGGCTTTCGTGCATCAAGGTCACGGGCTCGCCGAGCAGCTTCGCCGAGACGACCGAGCGGGCATAGAACGGCGCATCTTCGAGGGTCTTGACGATCTTGGCGGCACTATCGCTGCGAACGCTGCGGGCGACGCGCCAGCCGGTTCGGCTCAGGTCCACCATCGGCGGCGGGTCGAAAGCCTGCATCTGTCCGTTCGGATCGAAGGTCATCGCAAGGTCGACCCGGGTGCCGTCGCGGCGCTCCGCTTCGTAAAGGATCGCCGTGCCGTCCTGCATCGCGCCGCGTGACCATTGCCAATCTGAAAAACCCTGTTCCAGCGGTGCGTCACCGCAGTTCATGTCGAAATAGCCGTCACCCTGCCAGCTCAGGCGCGGATGATCGAGCCGCACCTGGACGCGCGCGCATGGCGCTATCGGCCACCATTGATGATGGCCTTCCTCATTCAACAAGAAAGACTGCTGCGTGATCGCCTTAGGAAGCAGTCGGATGGTTCCGCGCAGACGGCCGGGAATCGGAACCGAGATTTCATCGACGTTGATGGTCAGCGACTTGCCGTCCCAGGACAGATGGCTTGGGCCCACTGCAAACGTGTCCATCGCGCGGCTGACCGCCCCGCGCGGCCGCTCCGTCATAGCCCAGTGATCGCCGCCCTTCCGATAGACGGCGACATTGATGGCGCAATGATTGAGCGGATCGGCCGGCTGCTTGCGCCGTGCGAATGCGTAATAGGGTGAGAACACGCTGCCGATGAAAGCAATGATCGCAATGCCGTTCTGCCCGTCGTCGCTCAGCGCATCGACGTACCACCACGCATAGCCGTTCGCCGGAACGACCCGCGAGAAGTCAGGTCCGCGAGCAGGCTGGCTGCCGCCGATCGGCCGGACAATGCCGCCATCGGCACGCCCGGACCCGGATGCGTGCTGCCTCCCGCCAGGTACAGGCCCGGAATTCTGGTTCGCACTCCCGGACGCTGGAAAGACGCCGTCCATCCGTGCGAACTGCGGCCGTATAGCGCGCCGCCGGT
Organism: Bradyrhizobium sp. MOS002; assembly: GCF_003020115.1. Lineage (GTDB taxonomy): Bacteria > Pseudomonadota > Alphaproteobacteria > Rhizobiales > Xanthobacteraceae > Bradyrhizobium. The sequence continues at coordinate 83,973 of NZ_PYFX01000012.1, read as the reverse complement.
GGCCGGAAACATCCGGTTGAAATCCGCTGGCGTCGTCACTTGCATCGCATCCGCCTGCGGTTGGATTCGCAGGCCGCATCGCTCCAGCATGCCGAATGTCCGCTGCGCACATCGTTCCACCTCCGCTGCTTCGTAGACGCGACGGTCGCCATTTGCGGGCGCGTTGACGAGGACCAGAAACCGCTCGGGACCGCCCGGCGCGATATCCTGGTTGTCGCGATCCTGGGCGCAGACATAGACCGTCGGCCGGCGAGGGAGCCGGTCGTGCGCGAAAATGTCGTCGAACTCGGCTGCATAGTCGCTCGAGAAAAAGACGTTGTGCCGATGGAGCGGGAAGCCATCCGCCTTTGCGACGACGCTCCATGTCATGGCTGACAGCGAGCGGGCTCGAAGCGGGATCGCCGTTGCGGCGCGACGGGCGGAGACGCCGAACATTCCGTCTGCGATGGCGCCGACATCTGCGTTCATGATGACGGCGTCGGCGGCAATGTGCTCGCCGCTTGCGAGCCTGACGCCACTGGCGCGGCCGCCGGAGATCAGCACTTCGCTGACGTCTTCACCGTAGCGGATCGTACCGCCAAAGGAAGTTACGCAATCCGCCAGCGCTTTGGCGAGCGCGTGCATGCCGCCGTCGATGCTCCAGACGCCTTCACGTTCGACATGCGCGACCAGCATCAAGGTCGCCGGCGCCAGATACGGCGACGATCCGCAATAGGTTGCATAGCGCGCGAACAACTGCCGCAGTCTTGGATCGACGAAATATCGTCCCAGCGCCGACCACATCGACGAGAACGGCTTGATCTGCGGCAATCGCATCAGTCCGCGCAGGCCATCGGCGCCGATCAGTCCGCCCATGCTCGGCTGTGAAACGCGCAGGAAAGGCTTTTCGAGAATCTCGTAGATGCGCCTCGTGTCCCGGCAGAAAGCGCGATAGCCGTCCGCTTCCTCCGCGCCCGCAAAGTTCCCGATGGCCTCGACAGTGCGCTCCTGATCGGCGAACAGATCGAGACGGGCGTGCTCGTCCCAGGCGTGTCTCGCCAGAATCTCCAGCGGGCGCAGGCGAACGTGGTCTGTGAAATTCCGGCCGGCTGCCGCGAACAGTTCGTCGAACACCCAGCGCATCGTGAAGACGGTCGGACCGCTGTCGATCCGTGACGAACCGATCGCGATCTCCCGCATCTTGCCGCCCGGCGCGGCGGCACGTTCGAGAACAGTCACATCGAGGCCGCGTGCTGCGAGCGCGAAGGCGGAGACCAGCCCCGCGACGCCGCTGCCGACAACGACAACACGATCTCTGGGCATATGCGCAACGACTCCGGGTTGTCGATTGACATGTGTCTATATTTATTTACACTCTTGGCGACAAGTCAAATTGACATTTCTTGTGTTAAACACGGGAGCCTGCCATGGACGTCACCAGCCGGATCGAACGGGCACTGAACGACGCGATTGATCAGGCCGAGCTTCCCGGCTGTCCGCCCCGCCTGGCGGCGGCCATGCGTTATGCGGTGTTTCCCCGCGGTGCGCGGGTGCGGCCAAGGCTCTGCCACAGCGTCGCCGCGGCCTGCGGCGAGGATCATCCCGCTGCCACCGAGGCTGCCGGCGCGGCGCTCGAACTCCTGCATTGTGCCTCGCTCGTGCACGACGACCTGCCGTGCTTCGACGCGGCGGAGACGCGGCGCGGCCGTCCTTCCGTGCACAAGGCGTTTGGCGAGCCGCTCGCGGTTCTCACTGGAGACGCGTTGATCGTGCTCGCATTCCAGAGGCTGGCGCGTCTTCAATGCACGCCGGAGCGGCTGGCGACGCTGACCCTGACGGTGGCTCGATCCGTCGGCGTGCCCTTGGGCATCGTCGCGGGTCAAGCCTGGGAATGCGAAGACAAGATCGATCTCGTGCATTACCATCGCGCCAAGACGGGCGCTCTGTTTGCTGCGGCGACCGTTGCAGGAGCTGCGTCGGCCGGCGCCGATTGCGAGCCGTGGCGAATCGTCGGGGAGAAACTCGGCGAGGCCTATCAGGTCGCCGATGATATTCGGGATGCCGCCTCGGACGAGGAAGAGATCGGCAAGCCCGTCGGCCGCGACCTCGCGCTCGGGCGTCCCAGCGCGGTGATCGAGCTGGGTCTCGATGGCGCGCTCTACCGTCTGCATGATCTGGTGCGCGGCGCGATCGATGCGATCCCGCCATGCCCCAATGGCGCCGAGCTGCGTTCGCTCATGCTCTCGGAAGCCAGGCGCCTGGTGCCTGCCAAGCTTGCCCAGTTCGCTGCGTAGTCATCATGGCTGCGATCGCGCATCGTGAGGGCGGGGGAGAATCCAACGCGCCGCGCGGTGTGGATGTCGCCCCTTCAGGCCACTGCTTGTCGCGGTTGTCTCTGCATGATCGCCTGCTGGACTGGCGCGATTCGATCTTGGCCAATCCCAGATTTCAGCGATTTGCAGGCAATTTTGTGCTAACGCGGCCGATTGCGCGGCGGCGTGCGAGCGAGCTGTTCGATCTCTGTGCCGGCTTCGTCTATTCGCAGGTCCTGTTCGCGTGCGTCCGTTTGAAGCTGTTCGATCAACTGGCAAATGGCCCGCTCAGTTCGGCAGAGCTGGCATCGCTTATGCCGTTGCCGGCCGATGCGACTTTGATGCTGCTTGATGCGGCGGTCTCGCTGCAACTGCTGCAGCGTCGCAGCGACGGCCGTTACGGTCTCGGTTCGCTCGGCGCAGCCCTGAGGGGCAATCCCGGCGTCGTCGCCATGATCGAGCATCATGCGATGCTGTACGATGATTTGCGGGATCCGATCGCGCTGCTGCGCGGTGACGTCGGGGCGGGGCGGCTCGCTGCGTATTGGCCCTATGCAGGCAGTCGCAAGGCCGCCAATCTGTCGCGCGACGAGATCGCGCCTTACACCGCATTGATGGCGGCGTCGCAACCGATGATCTCGCGGCAGGTGCTGTCGGCCCATTCTTTTCGCGGACATCGCCGCCTGCTCGACGTCGGCGGCGGCGACGGCTCCTTCATCGCCGACGTCGCGGCACAGGCACCAAAATTGCGCTGCGTGCTGTTCGACTTGCCCGCGGTCGCCGACCAGGCCAGCGAGCGATTTCGTGCGGAGGGTCTGTCATCACGTGCGGTTGCAATCGGAGGCAGCTTCCTTGTGAACCGTCTCCCCGAGGGAGCCGATATCGTCTCGCTGGTGCGGGTGATCCACGATCACGACGACGCTGACGTCATGGCGTTGCTGCGCGCCGTTCACTCTTCCTTGCCGATCGGCGGCACGCTTCTGATTGCCGAGCCTATCTCGGGCGTCCGCGGCGCCGAGCCGATCGGGGACGCCTATTTCGCCTTTTATCTATTGGCGATGGGCAGCGGCCGTCCTCGGACCTTCGCGCGGCTGCGCGAGATGCTCACCGAGGCCGGCTTTACCGATATTGCGCTGCGGCCCGTCGCGATGCCGATGCTGGCCTCAGTGATCATCGCGCGAAAAAGCGAGATTGACGTTAATCAAACTTGACAGTCTAAAATGTAAGTTTAGCATGACAGTCGCGGAATTCCTCCGCATCCGCCGAAGATCGGAGTGAGCGATGGAGACCATCGCGGTAGTTCTCAAGCAGCCTGAGCAGATCGAGCTCAATCGGCTTGCTTTGACTCCTCCGACCGCCGACGACATCGTCGTCGATGTCGAGTGGAGCGGCGTCAGCACCGGCACAGAGAGATTGCTCTGGTCGGGCCGGATGCCTCCGTTTCCGGGCATGGGATATCCGCTGGTGCCCGGCTACGAGTCGGTCGGGCATATCGTCGAAGCGGGATCTGCCACCGATCTGCATCCTGGCCGGCGGGTCTTCGTTCCCGGCGCGAAGTGTTTTGGCGAGGTTCGCGGCCTGTTCGGGGCCTCCGCCTCGCGCCTGGTGGTGCCGGCCAAACGCGTGGTGCCGCTCGATCAGAACCTCGGCGAACGTGGAATCCTGCTGGCGCTGGCGGCGACCGCCTATCACGCCATCGCGGCGCGGGATGCCTCGGCGCCGGACTGCATCGTCGGTCATGGCGTGCTGGGACGACTGCTGGCGCGCATCTCGCTCGCGCTTCGCAACAAGCCGCCGACCGTGTGGGAGAAGAATCCGGCACGCGTCGGGGGTGCCGTCGATTACGGTGTGATCGATCCCGAACATGATACGCGGCGCGACTACAAGAGCATTTACGATGTCAGCGGCGATGCGGGCCTGCTCGATTCCCTGATCGGCCGCATCGCGCCCGGCGGTGAGATCGTGCTGGCCGGTTTCTACAGCGAGCGACTGTCCTTTGCGTTCCCGCCCGCGTTCATGCGCGAGGCGCGGCTTCGCATTGCGGCCGAATGGCAACCGTCCGATCTCGTCGCAATCAAGACGCTTATCGAATCCGGGCGCCTGTCGCTCGACGGTCTGATCACCCACCACCACGACGCGCAGGATTCCCCAAACGCTTATCGCATCGCGTTCGAGGATCCGGCGTGCCTGAAAATGGTCCTGAACTGGAGTTCGCTCTCATGAATGTCGTGCCAACCATCAACATGAAGGACGCTCTGCGGGCGGAGGCGTCGATCGAGCCGGACGCGCCGGTAACGACGCCGGCGACCAAGGAAACCCAGATCATCGCCATCTATGGCAAGGGCGGCATCGGCAAGAGTTTTACGCTGGCCAATTTGTCCTACATGATGGCACAGCAGGGCAAAAAAGTGCTGTTGATCGGCTGCGACCCGAAGAGCGACACCACGTCGCTGCTGTTCGGCGGTCGCGCCTGTCCGACCATCATCGAGACGTCGTCGAAGAAGAAGCTTGCCGGCGAGGAAGTGAAGATCGGCGACGTCTGCTTCAAGCGCGACGGCGTGTTCGCGATGGAGCTCGGTGGCCCCGAAGTCGGCCGCGGCTGTGGCGGCCGCGGCATCATCCACGGCTTCGAGCTGCTGGAGAAGCTCGGCTTCCACGAGTGGGGGTTCGACTACGTGCTGCTCGACTTCCTCGGCGACGTGGTCTGCGGCGGCTTCGGCCTGCCGATCGCGCGTGACATGTGCCAGAAGGTCATCGTCGTCGGCTCCAACGATTTACAGTCGCTGTATGTCGCCAACAACGTCTGCTCTGCGGTTGAATATTTCCGCAAGCTCGGCGGCAATGTCGGCGTTGCCGGCATGGTCATCAACAAGGACGACGGCACCGGTGAGGCGGCGGCATTCGCCAAGACCGTCGGCATTCCCGTCCTTGCGGCAATCCCGGCCGACGACGACATCCGCAAGAAGAGCGCGAATTACGAGATCATCGGCCTGCCTGGCGGGCAGTGGAGCTCCTTGTTCGAGGAACTCGCTACCAATGTCGGCCTGGCGCCGCCGGTTCGTCCCGCGCCGCTGACGCAGGACGGTCTGCTCGGCCTGTTCAAGGGCGAAGTGGTCGGCCGCGGCGTCGTGCTCGAGCCTGCGACCATGGAAGACATGTGCGGCAAGTCCGTCGTCGACAAGCCGTCCCTCGAAGTCGTCTACGACGCGGCGTGAGCAGCATGATGCGGAGCGCAACATGAACGTAATCCTGCCGCGATATGCCGGTGCCATAGCCGAGTCTGTCGTGAACGAGCCCCTCGACGTCGATTTGACTACGACGGATGCTGCCAGTGCACCGCCCGCCGCTAACGCAGCAGCGACGAAGGGCGACGGGCTGGGCTGTCATGGCGGTGCTGATGAGCTTAAGGCCGCCGCCAGCGTTGCGGGAAAGAGCGACATTCTCGATCGCTATGCCGCCGACTATCCCAAGGGTCCGCATGACCAGCCGCAAAGCATGTGCCCGGCGTTTGGCTCGCTCCGGGTCGGCCTGCGAATGCGGCGCACCGCGACGATCCTGTCGGGCTCGGCCTGCTGCGTCTACGGGCTGACCTTCACTTCACATTTCTACGGCGCGCGACGCACGGTTGGCTACGTTCCCTTTAATTCGGAGACATTGGTCACCGGCAAGCTGTTCGAAGACATTCGCGAAGCCGTCTTCAAGCTCGCTGACCCCGCGCTGTACGACACCATCATCATCACCAATCTCTGCGTGCCGACGGCGTCCGGCGTTCCCCTCGATCTGCTGCCGGATGAAATCAACGGCGTGCGCATCATCGGCATCGACGTGCCGGGGTTCGGTGTGCCGACCCATGCCGAGGCCAAGGACGTACTGGCGGCGGCGATGCTCGAATATGCCCGCAAGGAAGTGGAGCAGGGGCCGGTGCAGGCGCCGCGCGGCGGCAAGAGCGAACGGCCGACAGTCACTCTGGTCGGTGAGATGTTTCCCGCCGACCCTGTCGGCATTGGCATGATGCTGGAGCCGCTCGGTCTGGCGGCTGGTCCGGTGGTTCCTACGCGAGAGTGGCGCGAGCTCTATGCCGCGCTGGATGGCTCCGTGATCGCCGCGATCCATCCGTTCTACACGGCGAGCTTCCGCCAGTTCGAACTGGCCGGACGCCAGATCATGGGCTCCGCGCCCGTTGGGCATGACGGTACCGAAGCCTGGCTCGAATCCATCGGCACGGCCTGCAACGTCGCGCGCGACAAGATCGACGCTGCCAAAAACCGTTTCCTGCCGATGATCAAGGCCGCGCTGGCGGCGAGGCCGATCGACGCGCGTATTACAGTCTCTGGTTACGAAGGCTCCGAACTGTTGGTCGCGCGGCTCCTGATCGAGAGCGGCGCGCGCGTGCCCTATGTCGGAACGGCCTGCCCAAGGACACAATGGTCGGACGCCGATCGTGAGTGGCTGGAAGCCAGGGGCACGCGGGTTCAGTACCGCGCATCGCTGGAGATGGATCTGGCCGCCGTCGGCGAATTCAAGCCCGATCTGGCCATCGGCACCACGCCGGTCGTCCAGAAGGCAAAGCAGCTCGCGATCCCGGCGCTGTATTTCACCAATCTGATTTCGGCGCGTCCGCTCTTCGGCGTCGCCGGTGCCGGATCGCTGGCGCAGGTCGTCAACGCTGCGCTCGCCAACCAGAGCCGCTTCAACGAGATGAAGGAGTTCTTCGGCGATGTCGGCGAAGGTCCCGCCGCCGGCATCTGGGAAGATACGCCGAACGAGAACGTGGCTTTCCGGGAGAAGTACAAGAAGCAGATCGAAGCCCAGGCCAAAAAGCGCAAAGCCGAGGAGATGATCTGATGCTCGTCCTCGATCACGATCGCGCAGGTGGCTATTGGGGCGCGGTTTATGCCTTCACTGCGGTGAAGGGCATGCAGGTCATCATCGATGGTCCGGTCGGCTGCGAGAATCTGCCGGTTACATCGGTGCTACACTACACCGACGCGCTGCCGCCGCACGAGCTGCCGATCGTGGTGACGGGTCTCGGCGAGGAAGAGCTCGGCCAGACCGGCACCGAAGGGGCGATGAAACGCGCACACCGCGTGCTCGATCCCTATCTGCCGGCGGTGGTGGTCACGGGCTCGATCGCCGAAATGATCGGTGGCGGCGTGACGCCGGAGGGAACCAACATCAAGCGCTTCCTGCCGCGCACGATCGACGAGGATCAGTGGCAAAGCGCCGACCGAGCCATCGTCTGGCTCTGGAAGGAATATGGCGTCAAGAAGATTCCAGAGCGCAAGCCCCGCGCCGAGGGCGTCAAGCCCCGCGTCAATATCATCGGGCCGATCTATGGCACCTTCAACATGCCGTCCGACCTCGCCGAAATTCGACGGGTGGTCGAGGGCATCGGCGCCGAAGTCAACATGGTGTTTCCGCTTGGAAGCCACCTTGCCGACATTCCGAAGCTGGTGAATGCGGACGTCAACGTCTGCATGTACCGCGAGTTCGGCCGGATGCTGTGCGAAGCGCTGGAGCGCCCATATTTGCAGGCGCCGATCGGACTGCACTCCACCACCCGATTCCTGCGCAAACTCGGCGAACTGCTGGGGCTCGACCCCGAGCCGTTCATTGCGCGCGAGAAGCACACCACCATCAAGCCGCTGTGGGATCTGTGGCGGTCGGTGACGCAGGATTTCTTCGGCACGGCCAGCTTTGCCATCGTCGCCAACGAGACCTATGCGCGCGGCGTGAGAAACTTCTTGGAAAAGGAAATGGGCCTGCCATGCACCTTCTCCTTTGCGCGCAAAGCCGGCGTCAAGCCGGACAACGATGCCGTACGATCTGCTGTGCGCGAGAAGCCGCCGCTGATCCTGTTCGGCAGCTACAACGAACGCATGTATTTGGCCGAGGCCGGGGGCCGGGCGATCTATGTGCCGGCGTCCTTCCCGGGCGCGGTGATCCGCCGCCACACCGGCACGCCATTCATGGGCTATTCGGGCGCGACCTATCTCGTCCAGGAAGTCTGCAACGCGCTGTTCGACGCGTTGTTCAACATTTTGCCGCTCGCGGCCGAACTCGATCGCCTCGACCCGACGCCGACCCGGCTGCACGAGGGAATTCTCTGGAGCGACGAAGCCAAGGCACTGCTCGACGAGGTGCTTGAGGCTCACCCGGTGCTGGTGCGGATCTCTGCGGCCAAGCGCCTGCGCGATGCCGCAGAGAGCGGCGCGCGCCAGGCAGGCGAGGCGTGCGTCACTACGGATTCCGTGACCAGAGCGCGCGCTGCGCTGATGAGTGGAGCGCCAGCATGAGAATGGTCGAAGCCGGCTTGTTTCCGGCGATTCCACATCCGCACGTGCAAGGCCGCAATCGGGAGGTGATGTCGATGTCCGACTATGCTTATGGCGATCGACCGAAGACACAAGGCGGGGACAAGTCCGTCGAAACGCGGGTGATGTTCGGCGCCTGCTACATGGCGTGTCTATTACGGGCAGTGGTCGCACGGCTAACACCCTGGCGCAAAAAGGTGGGATTCGATCAATCGAGGAATTGCGAGTCGATCTTCACGGAAGCCCGCACTGCTGCGGGCACGATCGTGACGTCGTCGTTCATGGGCTTGTGACCGGGATTCCGTCCGGCGGTCGCCGGGTGGATAAGCGCCGTATCGAAAGGTCCGGCATTCGCTGTCGCCCACGCTCGGGCGGCGAACGGCCGCAAGGCCATCACTAGGAGGATACCAAATGAAGGACGGTTCCTTATCGGGGCTATCCGAAGCCGAAGCCAAGGAATTCCATTCGATATTCATGACGAGCTTCCTGCTCTTCACGGCTGTCGCGGTGGTTGCCCATATCCTCGCCTGGATGTGGCGTCCGTGGTTGCCCGGCCCGGGCGGCTACAAGACGACAGCGCTGGATAGCATCCAGCACGTCGCCAGCGTCGCCCTTTCGTACCTGACATAGAGGGAGGCAATCATGTGGCGAATTTGGCTTCTGTTCGATCCGCGCCGTGCCTTGGTCGCGCTCTTCACGTTCCTGTTCGGACTGGCGATCGTGATCCACTTCATCCTGCTCTCGACCGACCGGTTCAACTGGCTGGACGGGCCTCGCAAGGCGAAAACGTCAGAGATCACTCTGCCGTACACACCACCAAGCATGCCGTCCTGATGGCATGACGAAATGCGTACCGGAACGGACGAGGCAGGATCGAGCGGCCCGTCTCGTCCGCTTCCGGTAGCGACCCGGAGATGATGGTCACGCTGGCTTTCGCAGGCGGAGGAACGAACGATGGCAATGCTCAGCTTTGAAAGAAAATATCGCGTTCGCGGCGGAACGCTCATCGGCGGCGACCTGTTCGACTTCTGGGTCGGCCCGTTCTACGTCGGGTTCTTCGGAGTGACGACGGTGTTCTTCTCATTCGTCGGCATTGCGATGATTCTCTGGAACACTGCGCTTGGCCCCACCTGGAATCTCTGGCAAATCAGTGTCAATCCGCCTGACGTGAAATACGGCCTGTCCTTTGCGCCGCTGCAGGAAGGCGGCATTTGGCAGATCGTCACGATCTGCGCGCTCGGGGCCTTCGTTTCCTGGGCGCTGCGAGAGGTCGAAATCTGTCGCAAGCTCGGGATCGGCTACCATGTGCCGTTCGCCTTCGGCTTCGCCATCCTCGCCTATTTCACCCTGGTGGTGATCCGGCCCGTGCTGATGGGGTCGTGGAGCTACGGCTTCCCCTACGGCATCATCACCCATCTCGATTGGGTGTCGAACACCGGCTACCAGTACGGAAACTTCCACTACAATCCCGCGCACATGATCGCCATCACGTTCTTCTTCACGACGTGCCTGGCGCTGGCGCTGCATGGCGGCCTCATCCTGTCCTCGACAAATCCCGACAAGGGCGAGTCGGTGAAAACGCCTGAGCACGAGAACACGATGTTTCGGGATCTGATCGGCTATTCGGTCGGCACCATCGGCATCCATCGCCTCGGACTGTTCATCGCGCTATCCGCGGTGTTCTTCAGCGCGGTCTGCATCGTAATCAGCGGGCCGCTATGGGCGGAGGGCGACGCCTGGTCCGAGTGGTGGAACTGGTGGCGCAATCTTCCGATCTGGTCTTCCAATTAACTTAGGTCATCAGAGAGAGTCCTGAGCCATGGCCCAATATCAGAACTTCTTCACGCAGGTGCAGGTACGCAGCACCATCTACCCCGGAATTCCGATCCAGCCGGGAATATGGGTTCGTTCCGGCGAGGGCCGGTTCAACTACTGGCTCGGAAAGATCGGCGATGCCCAGGTCGGTCCGGTCTATCTCGGATTTTTCGGACTCGCCTCCATCGCCTGCGGCATCGTTGCGATCGAGATTATCGGCCTCAACATGATGGCCTCCGTGAACTGGAGCCCGATCGAATTCGTCAGGCAGTTGCCTTGGCTTTCGCTGGAGCCGCCAAAGCCCGAATACGGCATCAGCTTTCCGCCCTTGCAGGAAGGCGGCTGGTGGTTGATGGCCGGCTTCTTCCTGACCACCTCGATCCTGTTGTGGTGGGGACGCACTTACCGGCGAGCCCGGGCGCTCGGCATGGGCACGCACGTGTCGTGGGCCTTCGCGGCGGCGATCTGGCTCTATCTGGTGCTTGGCTTCATCCGGCCCCTGCTGATGGGACACTTCAGCGAAGCCGTTCCCTTCGGGATATTCCCGCATCTCGACTGGACCAACAATTTCTCGATCACCCACGGCAATCTCTTCTACAATCCATTCCACATGCTCTCGATCGCGTTCCTGTATGGCTCGGCGCTGCTGTTCGCTATGCACGGTGCGACGATCCTGGCGGTTAGCCGCTACGGCGGCGAGCGCGAGATCGAGCAGATCGTTGATAGGGGCACGGCGCTCGAGCGGGCCGCCCTGTTCTGGCGCTGGACCATGGGCTTCAACGCGACGGCGGAATCGATCCATCGGTGGGCCTGGTGGTTTGCCGTGCTCTGTCCGCTGACCGGCGGCATCGGGATCCTGCTCTCCGGCACCGTCGTCGACAATTGGTTCGACTGGGGCGTCAAGCATGGTCTGGCGCTGCCAAGATAATTCATATGGATTTCTGGACGCGGGCCGGACTGCAACATGCTGCCGCGGCGCGCGTACGCATTCATCGTCTTCCCGGCTCGGCTGTCCGAGACGACGCGGCGGCGTACGGCCTGATCCGGGCTTCGTGCGTTGATCGTCCGCCAACAAAAAACGGGTTCGAGGAACGCTAGGTGAGAGATAACGGGTTGTTGGAGGATATTTGCCCTGGTTCAGGTGTTCAAATCTCCGAAGGAGTCGCTGGGGAATCTCGGCGCATTGCAGGCCGCGAACCTGATCGCGGCAGCCAGCGACGTCGCTGTGATCATCGACGGCGAGGGGGTCATTCGCGATGTCGCTTTCAACAAAGAGGATCTGTCGCTCGAGCTCGACGCCCACGGCCGCTGGCTCGGTTCGAAGCTTGCCGAAATCGTGACCTCCGAGACCAGTGCGAAGGCCAAGGAACTGCTCCTGGATGCGGCGACCCGAAAATCGTCGATCTGGCGTCAGGTGAACCATCCGTCGCCCGGCGGCGCAGATATTCCGGTGCTGTATTCGGCCGTCAACATCGGACGCGACGATCGTTTCGTCGTGGTCGGTCGGGACCTCCGGCCGCTTGCAGCGATGCAACAGCGGCTCGTCAACGCCCAGCAATCGATGGAGCGCGACTATGTCCGGCTGCGTCACGCCGAAACGCGCTATCGCCTGTTGTTCCAGGTATCATCGGAAGCGGTCATGATCGTTGACGCCTCCAACTACGCGATCCTTGAGATCAATCCGGCGGCGCTGGCGCTGCTCGACGAGAGCGCGCCGCAGGTTCTGAAATCAAACTTTTCCTCACATTTCGATCCGGCAGATGCCGAACCGGTTCAAACCCTGCTGTCCAATGTTCGTGCCACCGGTCGCGACGGCAACGTCCGCGCCCGGCTTGCGAAGGGAGATCGGGACTGCTTTGTTGCTGCATCCCAGTTCCGGCAGGAGAACGCGACCTTGTTTCTGGTTCGCCTGTTGTCGCAGCAGGCGCCGCCGCAAGTCGGCGCGTTGAAGGCGACATCGAGCTTGCTGGAGTATTTCGACGCCGCGCCCGACGCATTGGTCATCACCGGCCATGACGGCCGTATCGTCAAGGTGAACCCGGCCTTTACAGAGATGGCCCAGCTCAGCAGCGCTGAGCAGTCACGTGGGGAATCGCTGGATCGCTGGCTCGGCCGTGCCGGTGTCGACTTTGCGGTGGCGTTCGCCAATCTTCGCCAGACCGGCTCGATCAAGCTGTTCTCGACCTCGTTGCGCGGCGAACATGGCGCCACCACGGATGTCGAGGTCTCAGCGGCCTCTCTGGTCCACGAGGACCGCAAGCAGGGTTTCGGCTTCGCAATCCGCAATGTCGAGAAGCGTCTTTCGGCATCGCCGTCCTCGGCTCGCGAACTCCCGCGCTCCGTCGCCCAACTCACCGAACGGATCGGTCGTGTTCCGCTGCGCGATCTCGTGCGCGAGGCGACCGATGTCATCGAAAAATTGTCGATCGAGGCCGCTCTAGAATTGACCGGCGACAACCGTGCATCGGCTGCTGAAATGCTTGGACTCAGCCGTCAGAGTCTATACGTCAAGCTCCGGCGCTTCGGCCTTGCCGAGCACGCAGGTGATGGGGAGGCTGAAGATGACTAGTGCCGTTGTCAGTCATCCTGCGCCGTCGGTCGTTCTCGAACTGCTGAAGCCGATCACCTGGTTTCCGCCGATGTGGGCCCTGGGATGCGGGATCGTCTCCTCGGGCGTTTCGCCTGGCGAGTGTTGGCCGATGATCATCGCCGGCGTGCTGCTGGCGGGACCGATGGTCTGCGGCACCAGCCAGGCTGTCAACGACTGGTATGACCGGCATGTCGATGCCATCAACGAGCCCGACCGTCCGATTCCGTCCGGACGCATTCCGGGCCGCTGGGGTTTCTACATCGCGATCGTGTGGACGGCGTTGTCGTTATTACTTGCGACGATGCTCGGCACCTGGGGCTTTGTCGCAGCGATCGTCGGCCTCGTGCTGGCCTGGGCCTATAGCGCGCCGCCGATCCGCCTCAAGCAGAACGGCTGGTGGGGCAATGCGGCATGTGGGCTCTGCTATGAGGGTCTGCCCTGGTTTACGGGCGCCGCGGTGATGAGCGCATCCGTGCCCGACTGGCGCATCGTTCTGATTGCACTGCTTTACAGTGTCGGCGCTCACGGCATCATGACCCTCAATGACTTCAAGTCGGTTGAAGGCGACAAGCGGATGGGCATCAACTCGCTTCCGGTGCTGCTTGGCGTCGGCAATGCTGCACGGTTTGCCTGTCTCGTGATGGCGGTTCCGCAGATTGCGGTCGTGGCACTCCTGATGTCATGGCAGCGTCCGTTTTATGCGGCGGTGGTCGCCGTGTTGCTGCTCGCGCAATTGTTTCTGATGGTGCATTTTCTGAAGAGCCCGCGCCAGCGCGCGCCCTGGTATAACGGCACCGGGATCAGCTGTTATGTCGTCGGCATGCTCATCAGCGCCTTTGCGCTGGCGGCGATGAAAGCGGGCTGATCATGAACAATCCGGTGCTCTCGTGGTTTGGCATCATCAGGCTCGGCCTGGTTCAGACCGGCCTCGGTGCGATCGTGGTCTTGACGACGTCGACGCTGAACAGGGTGATGGTGGTCGAGCTGGCAACGCCGGCGATGCTGCCCGGCGCTCTCGTCGCCATTCACTATGCTCTTCAGGTCTTCCGGCCGGCATGGGGTCATGGCTCGGATCTCGGGGCTCGGCGGACGCCATGGATTCTCGGCGGCATGGCGGTGCTCGCAACCGGCGGACTAATGGCCGCGGTAGCGACGGCCTGGATGACGACGCATCCGTTGTTCGGCATTGCGCTTGCGGTGGTCGCCTTCTGCCTGATCGGCGTCGGGGTCGGCGCCGCCGGTACGTCGCTGCTGGTTCTGCTTGCGAAGCGCACCGACGACAACCGCCGCGCGGCGGCCGCGACCATCGTCTGGGTGATGATGATTGCAGGCTTTATCGTGACCACCGGCGTCGCAGGCCATTTGCTCGATCCGTTTTCGCCGGCTCGGCTGGTCATTGTGTCGGGAGCGGTATCGGCAGCGGCAATGGTTCTGACCTGCATCGGCGTGTGGGGCGTCGAAGGAGAGTCGGTTGCCGAGGTCAAATCGGTCTCCAAGCAGCCGCCGGGCCGGGCGTCTTTCCGCGAGGCCTACCTGGAAGTCTGGTCCGAACCAAGATCACGGCGATTCGCGATCTTCGTCTTTGTCTCGATGCTCGCCTATAGCGCACAAGATCTTATTCTCGAGCCGTTCGCCGGCGCGGTGTTCGGCTTCACGCCCGGCGAGACGACGAAGCTTTCGGGTGTCCAGCATGCTGGCACGTTGATCGGCATGGCATTGGTGCCGCTGATCGGCGCCATCTTTCCACGATCTCGTGGAAATCTGCAGATTTGGACCATCGGTGGGTGCCTGGCTTCGGCGATCGCGCTGTTATGTTTGGCGGCAGCGGCGGTCGTTGGACCGTCCTGGCCGTTGCGTGAGACCGTGTTCATGCTCGGCGTCACCAACGGCGCCTATGCTGTGGCGGCGATCGGCTCGATGATGGCGCTGGTCGGAGCGGGCGATGAGAAGCGCGAAGGTGTGCGCATGGGCCTGTGGGGCGCGGCGCAGGCGTTCGCGTTCGGGATCGGTGGATTCCTGGGAACGCTGGCCAGCGACGTCGCGCGCTATGTCCTGACGTCGGTGGCATTGTCCTATTCTGCGGTGTTCGCATCGGAAGCGGCATTGTTCGTCGTTGCCGCCGTGATGGCCGTTTGGGTTCATCGTGCTCCGGCAAAGGTTGCGATGCAGCAGCGCCTTTTTGATTCGCCGGTAGCTGCTATCGCAGAAGGAGCGCGGTCATGACCAGTTCGGAGATTTTCGATGTCGTGGTGATCGGCGGCGGGCCGTCCGGCGCGACGGCTGCGCACGATCTTGCAAAGCTCGGGCGGAGCGTGTTGTTGCTCGACCGTGCCGGGCGCATCAAGCCTTGCGGTGGCGCGATCCCGCCGCGGCTGATCCGCGACTTCGACATCCCCGATCACCTGTTGGTCGCGCGCGTCAACTCCGCCCGAATGGTGTCGCCCTCGAACCAGCAGGTCGAAATGCCGATCGACGGCGGCTTCGTCGGCATGGTCGACCGCGATGTCTTTGACGAATGGCTACGGACACGTGCCGCCGAGGCTGGCGCGAAGCGGAGGACTGGCCTGTTCAAGCGCTTCGAACGAGATGAAACCGACACGACCGTTGTTTATTATGAGGAACGCTACGTCGACGGGACCATGGCGGAAAAGACCGTTCGGACCCGCGCGCTGATCGGCGCCGATGGCGCCTTGTCGGCCGTGGCACGGCAGTGTCTGCCCGGTGCGGACCGGCCGCCTTACGTGTTTGCCTATCATGAGATCGTCCGCGCTCCGCCGGCGGCGTCCAGCTTCGACGGTGCACGTTGCGACGTCTATTACCGCGGCAGCGTGTCTCCCGACTTCTACGGCTGGGTCTTCCCGCATGGCGACACCGTCAGCGTCGGCACGGGTTCCGCCCGCAAGGGATTTTCATTACGGGAGTCCGTGGGAGGGCTGCGAGATGCCGCGGGGCTTGGAGCGTCCGAGACGATCCGCCGCGAAGGCGCGCCGATTCCGCTGCACCCGCTGCCGCGATGGGATGATGGGCAAAGCGTGCTGCTCGCCGGCGATGCAGCGGGTGTCGTTGCTCCCGCGTCGGGTGAGGGCATTTACTACGCGATGATTGGCGGACGCTTGTCGGCGGAAGCCGTCGACGAGTTCCTGGAGACCGGGGACGCCAAGGCTCTGCGCAATGCGCGGAAGCGCTTCATGCGGCTGCATGGCGTCGTGTTCTGGATTCTCGGTGTGATGCAGTGGTACTGGTACTCCAACGATCGCCGCCGTGAACGCTTCGTCAGCATCTGCCGGGACCGCGACGTCCAGAAGCTGACGTGGGATGCTTATATGAACAAGGAACTGGTTCGCGCCAAGCCGGTCGCCCATGTGCGCATCTTCTTCAAGAACCTTGCCCACATGGCAGGGCTGGCATCGGCGTAATGGCCAGTCGCGGCAATTTCTGGAAGCCCGTCCTGATCGCGGCTTCGGTTGCGATCTTCATTGCGGTGCTCGGCGGGACGTTGACCGATACCGGGGCCTGGTATCAAGGCCTGCAAAAGCCCTCATGGCAGCCACCGGACTGGCTGTTCGGTCCCGCCTGGACCTTGATCTTTGCGCTGGCGACGGCCTCGGCGGTCGATGCCTGGCGCAACGCCGGGAGCCGCGCGCAACGGGAATGGGTTATCGCGCTGTTTGCCCTGAACGGATTTTTCAATGTGTTGTGGAGCACGTTGTTCTTTGCGCTGAAACGTCCGGATTGGGCGCTGATCGAGGTGGTGTTCCTGTGGCTCTCGATCCTGTTGCCGATGATCGTGTTCTGGCGCTTCGCAAAGCTCGCGAGTCTTTATCTGGTGCCTTATCTGTTGTGGGTGTCGTTCGCCGCATTTCTCAACCTGACGGTCGTCCGCCTCAATGCACCTTTCGCATGACCAACGGTTGCCAGGATCGGATGTCTATGTGATCGTCCGATATGGCTGATCTGTTTGCGAGTGGACGCCTCGTCGATTTCATTCTCGTCGTGGTCTTTCTCGAGGCTACGGCCTTGTTGGTATATTGGTCGCGTGTCCGGCGAGGCATCTCGCCACGCGATCTCCTACCTAATCTGTGTGCCGGCTTGTTTCTTCTGCTCTCTCTGCGCGCAACCCTCGCCGGCAGCGGCTGGATGTTGGCAAGCTTCTTCCTCGCGGCGGCCGGACTCGCGCATTTGACCGACGTCACCCAGCGGTGGCGCAACTAGCCACGCGCTGGCCCTGCGCCGGTTGGCTATTTCTTCTCGGAGAATTTGTTGATGTAGGCGATGACGTCCTTGCGCTGCTGCTCGTCGGTGAGCTTGAACGCCATTTTGGTAGAGCCGGTCGCGAGATCCGCCTTGCCCTTGTCGGTGAGGAATTTCTTCAGGAATGCATTCGGATCAGGCAGGTACTGCATGATCAGCTCGTCGGACCAGACCAGTCCGTTCTCGCCGGCGGCCTTGTTGAGCGCCGAATAGGCGAAGCCAGGCGCCGTTCCCGATTGCCGGCCGATGACGCCGGTCAAGACCGGTCCGACCAGGTTCTTGGCATCCGGCCCGATGCGGTGGCAGGTCATGCACTGCTTGAAAATCTGCTCACCCTTGGCCGCGTCCTGCGCCAGAGCCGCACTGCTCGAAAAGACAATGGCTGCTGCGACACAAGCAAAAACTGCAGATTTCACCGGCACGTTGCTCTCCCTGACTTCTGTTTGGGCTCGATTTGGGTGTTAGGATATATTGACGGTTATAAATATCAATCAATGTTGTCGGTTCCTGACGTTCTTTTGAGCGGCGTCAAACGAGTTCCTGAGGGATTCTGCTAGCTATGTTTTTATCAGCAAGCTTCTCACTAGGACGGCCACAGCCGGTGTCAGGTAAATGTGACAACTAAAACATTCAAAACACAGGTGTTTCTTGACTTTGCGCCGGATTCTGCGCATTCCTATCGGATAGGGCCTCAGTTTCGGGTGCCGAGTGTCAGGCAACGTTGGCACGTCGCGTGCATTGGTACAAAGCCGGTGTTTCGACAGCTTCACGCTTCCGCAGAGAATGATCGGCAGATAACAGAATGGCCGCATTACCGACCGTACAGCCCGACATCACCCTCTTGCTGGACATGGAGGGTGTGATCCGCGAGGCGACGCTGTCTCCGTCGATGAGCGCTGAGAGCGTCGACGGATGGCTCGGCCGCCCGTGGGTCGAAGTCGCCGGCGAGATGGGTGGCGAGAAGGTCAAGCGCATGGTCGATGACGCGCGCGTCACCGGCATCTCGGCGTTCCGCCAGATCAACCAGCGCTTTCCGAGCGGTCTCGAAATCCCGATGGAATACACCACGGTGCTATTGGGCGGCCGTGCCGGGATGCTCGCGATCGGAAAGAATCTGCAAGCGGTCGCAGAGTTGCAGTCACGCCTGATCGCGGCCCAGCAGACGATGGAGCGCGACTATTGGAAGCTGCGCGAAATCGAGACCCGCTACCGTCTGGTCTTCGACGCATCCAACGAAGCCGTCTTGATCGTGTCGGCCGCCAATTTGCGGATCCTGGAAGCCAACCGTACTGCGATCGAGGCGCTGAATTCGCCGCGTCGCCGCAATGAGGACATCGCGGGACGCGAGCTGCTGCATGACATCGCCGCTGAGGACCGCGACGCGGTTCGCGAAGTGCTGGCGCGCATCCGCGAGCGCGGCAAGGCGCTGAGCATCCTTGTGCATCTTGGCCCTGAAGCGAGGCCCTGGATGCTGCGGGGCTCGCTGATGACGGCGGAGCCCGGCCACGTATTTCTGCTGCAATTCACCGCGGCAACCGAGCTGTCGGCTTCGACGGAGAAGGGCGAGCCTTCGACCATCGAGGAGTTGGTCGAGCATCTGCCGGACGGATTCGTGGCGCTCGACGAGACCGGTATCATTCGCCACGCCAATCAGGCCTTCCTCGATCTGGTGCAGCTCGGTTCGAAGGGGTCCGCAATCGGGGAATCGCTTGGTCGGTGGCTCTGGCAGCCGGGCGCCGATCTGAATGCACTCCTTTCGAACATCCAGCGGCACAAGACCGTGCGGCTGTTCACGACGTCGGTTCGCGGCGAGCTCGGTACCGAGACCGAGGTCGAGATATCGGCCGGGACCGGAGAGGGCGAGCCGGATCAGATCGGCGTGCTGATTCGCAATGTAGCCCGTCGCCTGCCGTCGGGCAGCGAGAGTGATTTTCTGCGCACCGCGCTGGGCTCGATGAGCGAGCAAATCGGGAAATCGTCGCTGCGCCAGCTCGTCAAGAATACGGTTGGCGTGGTCGAACAGCACTATGTGAAGCAGGCGCTCGAGCTTGCGGGCGGCAACCGGACGGCGACGGCTGAACTTCTGGGATTGAGCCGCCAGAGCCTTTATGCAAAGCTCAATCGTTACGGCCTGGACGACAAAGAGCCGGACGCCGAGGAAACCCCAGAGGACTGAGTTGGCGCTGCACTCGCTCGCTACACCAGCATTCGGAAAAGCCGACCTTTCGAACTGCGAACGGGAAGAGATCCATCTCGCGGGCTCGATTCAGCCCCACGGCGCCCTGTTGGTCGTCAGCGAGCCAGATCACCGTGTCGTGCAGGCCAGCGCCAATGCCGCGGCATTTCTCAATCTGAAGCAAGTCGACGGCATGGCGCTCGCGGATCTCGACGGCGACCTGCTCGTCCGAATTCTCCCGCACCTCGACCCGACCGCCCAGGGAATGCCGATCGCGGTGCGCTGCAGGATCGGAAGCCCCGGCGCCGAATATGACGGGCTTTTGCATCGTCCGCCCGAAGGAGGACTGGTCATCGAGCTGGAGCGGGCCGGACCGTCGGTCGATTTGACCAGGTACATCGCCAAGGCGCTCGAGAAGATACGCACCGCCTCCTCGATTCGCGCACTATGCGAAGAGGCCGCGACCTTGTTTCAGGATCGTACCGGCTACGACCGGGTGATGGTCTACCGTTTCGATGACGAGGGCCACGGCGAAGTATTTTCGGAGCGCCGCAAGCCGGAGCTCGAGGCGTATCTGGGCAATCGCTATCCTGCGACCGATATCCCGCAGATGGCGCGGCGGCTCTATGAGCGTACGCGAGTCCGCGTGCTCGTGGATGTAAACTATCAGCCCGTCCCGCTGCAGCCCCGGCTGTCGCCGATCACCGGACGGGATCTGGACATGTCGGTCTGCTTCCTGCGCAGCATGTCGCCGATTCACCTTCAGTACCTGAAGAATATGGGTGTGGGCGCGACCCTGGTGATCTCGCTGGTGGTCGGCGGAAAGCTGTGGGGCCTCGTCGCCTGTCATCATTACGAGCCGCGCTTCATCCATTTTGAATTGCGGGCCGTTTGCGAACTGCTTGCCGAGGCGATCGCGACACGCATCGCGGCGCTCGAGAGCTTTGCGCAAAGCCAGTCAGAGATCTTCGTGCAACGGCTCGAGCAGCGAATGATCGAAGCGATGTCGCGCGAAGGCGACTGGCGAGGCGCGATCTTCGATAGCTCGCAATCGATCCTGCAGCCGCTCGGGGCGAGCGGAAGCGCTCTGATTTATGAAGGCCAGATCATTTCGACCGGTGAGGTTCCGGGGACACAGGAAATCAGGGAGATCGGCGCGTGGCTGGACACGCATCGCGATCGGTCTGTGGTGGCGACGGCATCGCTCGGGCTGGACCTTCCGCAATTCGCGGGGATCACGAAGGTCGCGAGCGGCATCGCGGTGACGCCGATCTCCAGCAATCCCGGCGAGTACCTGATCTGGTTCCGGCCGGAGCGCATCCGCACGGTGACCTGGGGTGGCGATCCGTTGAAGCCGTTCGTGATCGGCAACAGCCCCTCGGATTTGTCGCCACGCCGGTCGTTCGCGCAGTGGCATCAGCAGGTAGAGGGAACGTCCGACCCTTGGACGCCCGCCGATCTTGCCGCCGCGCGCCTGATCGGTCAGTCGGTAGCGGACATTGTCCTGCAATTCCGCGCGGTGCGCACGCTCATCGTCCAGGACCAGCTCGAACAGTTCAGTCGCCAGGTGCGCGTGTCCGAGCAGCCGGTGATCATCGCCGATATCGACGGCAAGATTCTGCTGATGAACGAGGCGTTCAAGACGTTGCTGCCGAAGGATCATTCCGCGTTCGGCCGGCTGGATGAACTGGCCGGAGCTTTTCAACAATCGGACCGTTTCCTCCGCGATGTTGCGGAGCTCATCCGTCACCATCGCCCGTGGCGCGGCGAGTTGCTGTTGCGCAGCGAAGGCAACCGGGAAAAGCCGTTGATGATCAGGGCTGATCCGGTGCATCCGTCGCGGGACCGGGTGCTCGGCTTCGTGCTGATCTTCTCCGATATCACCGACCGAAAGGCCGCCGAGAGCGCGCGCAGCCGTTTCCAGGAAGGCATCGTTCAGAGCAATCGGATCAGCAGCGTCCGTCTCGATTCCAAGACCGATCTCGTCTACCAGAACCTGCTGTCGTCGGTGATCGAGAACGCCCAGCTCGCCGCGCTCGAAATCACCTATGGTGTGGAAACCGGCCGGATCGCCGAGATGCTCGAGAGCGTCCGCAATTCGACGCTGCGCACTGCTGAAGTGCTGGAGCATCTGATCTGGCATGCGTCGCGGACGTCGGGCGGCGGCAAGCCGAAGGCCTGAATCTGCACGCGTGGCCAACCTACTCCACGGCGGCGACCGTGGCCGACCCATGCGGCACCGCAGCCTCGACGGCGCAGGAGAGGTCGATATTCATGGAAAAGGCGATTGCACCTTCCTCCACCACGGCCTGCGGATCGGACGAAAGTGCAGCGGCCTCGTCGAGCGCTTTGCGATAGTCGGCCTTCAACATGTCCAGATCGGAAAAGCGCGGAAAATCGTAGAAGGCCAGCTCTGAAGGGCGAAGCTCCAGCGTGCGCGCCAGCAATCGCTGCAGGATCTGCCCCCCGCTGAGGTCCCCGAGATAGCGGGTATAGGCATGGGCTATCAGCCGCATGCCGTCGCCCCCGGCCACATGCGTAATCCGATTGGCGTAGATCTCTCCGGCGGCAAGCAGCGGAATGTCCTCAATTCGTCGCTCGCCACACAGCGCAGCAAGGTCGGATTCGATCGCGAGCGTGCGCTCAAGCCGGTAGCGGGAGAGCAATGCGATGCCGGGTGAATCGCGATGGCGTTCGAGCCCATGCTCCATGGCCCGGTAGGCGGGGAGCAGATTGCGCAACAACACGATGTAGCCTGCCCGGCTTGCTTCACCCCGCAGCAGACTGCGAATGATGCCGGTCCGTTCGGCCTCTGCATGCAGGGCCTTGGTACGGAGATAAAGCGCGGTCACGACGCTGGGCGGGGAGGAGACATCCGCCGTCGCAACCGTCATTCCCGTCACGTCCGCAAGGGGGTTGGAGGGTAAGCTTCGTCGGGTCAATCTGCGCCGTCCTTGTGCGCCGAGGCCGGTCACTTCCGCCCCTTCATTTGCTCGATCAGGCCGTGCGCCTGTTGCGGCGCGGTGATCGCATCTGCCGACATCATATCGGCTCCCATCGACGCCACAAGGCCGGGCTGCGCGGTTATCATAGGGCCGCCGAGAATGATGCCGACCTGCCGGTTGCGCGAGTCGCGCCGGATGTCGTGGATGTCTTTCTTCAACTCGTCGAGCCGACGGTCGCTGCTGACGGAGAAGCCGACAATGTCGAACCAGTGATTATGCACCAGTGATGTCAGCTCCTGGTGCGACGAGAACGGCCCGGTACAGAGATTCCAGCCGGCGCGGCGGAAGAACTCGGCCACCATGGATAGTCCGAAGCTGTGCTGGTCGCCGGGAATGATCGTCAGCAGGGCCGATTCGCCGCCGTGGTCGTCGCTGGCTTCCTGCACGAAGCTGTCGCCCAGGCGGTGGATGATGAGCTGCAATCGCCCGACGGCGAGTGTTACGCTGGCAAAATCCGTCGTGTCCGATTCCCACTGCGCGCCGAGCTGCCGCGCTGCGGGCGCCAGCAGATCGAGAAAGATCGATTCGACCGAGGCGCCTTTCGCCTGGAGATCCACGACATAGGCGAACGCCGCGCCGTCGTCTGCGCCAAGCGCCAGTGCGGCAAACACCTCCACCTCGGTCGGCGCGGTAGGTTCGGCGGTCTCCGCCGGTTTTGCAATCGGTGTGCTGCGTAACGCCAGCACGATCTTGGGAATGATCTGCGTCTTGATGGTTCGGACGACGGCGACCGGTTGCAGTGTCGGCCGAAAGCGCCAGATCGGCGTCGGGATTCGCTGTCGCAGCGATTTGGGACGAGGCGCCGACGCGGTGTCGGTGGCGCTACCGGCTGAGAAGGATTGCTCGTTCACATCGGTCATATCTCACTCCCCCCAACATTAAGTCCGCGAGTTCAAAAACCGTCAAGTTGAATTTACGTATGGTTTAGTTGACAGTTCTTGAAGCGAGGTTTAGCCTTCTTTCCATCAAGCCCGCACGTAGGGAGTGGCGCGGTGCAGCTTCGAGCAGCTAAAAGCGGCGACTTTCCCGAGCACGGCGACCCTTCGCCGGCAGATGCTCGCTTTCCCCGGCCAATATCGCATCACCGTGACGCAGAGCTGTCAAACAATCTTTACAGTTCCGTAGGTGAATACGTCGCTGCGCCTGCGAATGGAATTTCGCAGATTGGTAATGTCGCATCGCGAGCCCGTTCGGCAGCACAATCACTTAGGCCGCTGTACACGCCCGAACAGCGCCTTCGCCGCGATGCAACAAAGTGGACGCTGGTGCAGGGCATCCTCGCGCCGGTCCAGTTTGCGGTGTTCCTGATCAGCCTGGCGCTGGTGCTTCGTTATCTCTTCAACGGCGAAGGCTTTGCCGTCGCGACGGTGTCGATCGTCGTCAAGACGCTTGTGTTGTACGCGATCATGATCACCGGCTCGATCTGGGAACGTGAAGTCTTCGGCTGCTATCTGTTTGCACCGGCGTTCTTCTGGGAAGACGTCTTCAGCTTCCTCGTGCTGGCGCTGCACACCGGCTACCTCATTGCATTGTTCGCCGGGATCGGCGGCCCGCGCGAGCAGATGCTGCTCGCGCTCGCGGCGTACGCGTCATACTTCGTCAATGCCGCGCAGTTCTTGTTGAAGCTGCGTGCAGCGCGGCGTGACGAGCGCGTTGCATCATCGGCAGCTCTCTCCATTCCCGGGAGCCACGCATGAACGTGCATGTGCAGGGATGTCAGGTCGCAGCCGATGGCGCGCCAAAGCCAGTCCGCCGCGAGAATGGCCAGCGCGAGGTGTTCTGTGGGCTGACCGGTATCGTTTGGCTGCATCGCAAGATCCAGGACGCCTTCTTCCTGGTGGTGGGATCGCGCACCTGCGCGCATCTGATTCAGTCCGCCGCCGGCGTCATGATCTTCGCCGAGCCGCGATTTGCCACTGCGATCATGGAGGAGAAGGATCTCGCCGGGCTCACCGATGCCAACGACGAGCTGGACCGCATCGTGGCTCAGCTGATTGCCCGGCGGCCGGAGATCCGGCTGCTGTTCCTGGTCGGCTCCTGTCCGTCCGAAGTCATCAAGCTCGATCTGTCGCGCGCCGCATTGCGGCTGTCCCAGAAGTTTTCGCCTGCGGTCCGCATTCTCAATTACTCGGGCAGTGGAATCGAGACAACATTCACGCAAGGCGAGGATGCCTGTCTCGCCTCGCTCGTCCCCGCAGCCCCCCCGCCCCGGACGAGCGAGGACCAACTGCTCATCGTCGGCTCGCTGGCGGACGTGGTCGAGGATCAGTTCATCCGGCTGTTCGACGCGTTGGGGATCGGCCGTGTGCAGTTTCTGCCGCCGCGCAAGGCGGCAGCGCTTCCAGCGATTGGGCCAAACACCAGATTTCTCCTGGCTCAGCCGTTCCTCGCTGACACGGCGCGTGCTTTGGAAGATCGCGGCGCCAAGCGATTGGCCGCGCCGTTCCCCTTGGGCGTGGAGGGCACGACGGCATGGCTGCGTGCAGCTGCCGATACGTTCGGTGTCGCGCCCGCGCTGTTCGAAGCGGTGACGCAACCCCATCGAATCAGGGCCGAGCGGGCTCTGCTTCGCTACCGCGTTCAATTGTCGGGCCGCAGCATTTTCCTGTTTCCGGATTCCCAGCTCGAAATTCCTCTGGCGAGGTTCCTCTCGCGTGAATTGTCGATGCAACTGGTCGAGGTCGGGACACCCTATCTGCACCGCGAGCATCTCGCTGAAGAGCTCAGGCTGCTGCCGGATGATGTCGTGCTGTCCGAAGGGCAGGACGTCGATTTGCAGCTTGACCGCTGCCGCGCCGCGCGCCCGGACCTGGTGGTGTGTGGGCTTGGGCTTGCCAATCCCCTGGAGGCCGAGGGCATGACCACGAAATGGTCGATCGAGCTCGTGTTCACACCGATCCAGGGCTACGAGCAGGCCGCAGATCTCGCTGAACTGTTTGCGCGCCCTCTGGTGCGCCGCGCGAAGTTGGTGGCCTGATCATGCAGCTCACGGTGTGGACATATGAAGGACCTCCCCACGTCGGCGCGATGCGCGTCGCGACGGGAATGGAGGGCCTGCATTATGTGCTGCACGCGCCGCAGGGCGATACCTATGCGGATCTGCTGTTCACGATGATCGAACGCCGCGACCGACGCCCACCCGTGACCTACACGACGTTTTCCGCGCGGGATCTCGGCGGCGACACCGCCGAGCTGTTCAAGACCGCGGCCCAGCATGCCTATGATCGCTTCCAGCCGCAGGCGATGCTCGTCGGCGCGTCCTGCACCGGGTCGCTGATCCAGGACGACCCCGGCGGTCTGGCGCGTGCGCTCGATCTCCCGATCCCCGTTGTGGCCGTCGATCTGCCGGCCTATCAGCGCAAGGAAAATTGGGGCGCGGCCGAAACGTTCTATCAATTGGTGCGCGCGCTCGCCGGGCCGTCAGCGCCCGCACCCGGAACATCGCGTCCGCAGCGTGCCGCGGGAGTCCGCGCCCGCTGCAATCTGCTCGGCCCGACTGCTCTCGGCTTCCGCCATCGCGACGACAACGTCGAGATCACATCGCTGCTGGCAAAGCTTGGCATCGACGTGAACGTCACTGCGCCGATGGGGGCGACCCCGGCCGATATCGCACGACTTGGCGAGGCTGACTTCAACGTCGTGCTGTATCCCGAAATCGCGGGGCAGGCCGCGTCATGGCTGCAACGGACGTTCGGCCAACCCTTCACCAAAACCATTCCAATCGGCGTCTCGGCCACGCGCGAGTTCGTCGAAGAGGTCGCGAAGCTCTCCGGTGTCGATGCGTCGGCGACGCTGGCCTCGGGCTCGACCCGGCTGCCGTGGTACTCGCGTTCGGTCGACTCAACCTATCTCACCGGCAAGCGTGTCTTTATCTTTGGCGACGCCACCCACGCCGTTGCCGCCGCACGCATTGCATCCGACGAGCTCGGCTTCAAGGTCGTCGGTCTCGGCACCTACAGCCGCGAATTCGGCCGCGAAATCCGGGACGCGGCAAAACGTTATGACGTCGAACCCTTGATCACCGACGACTATCTGGAGGTCGAGGCCAAGGTCGCAGAACTGCAGCCCGAGTTGGTGCTGGGGACGCAGATGGAGCGTCATATCGCCAAGCGCCTCGGCGTTCCCTGCGCCGTGATCTCGGCGCCGGTGCATGTACAGGATTTTCCGGCACGCTACGCGCCGCAGATGGGGTTTGAGGGCGCCAACGTCATCTTCGATACCTGGGTGCACCCGCTGATGATGGGCCTCGAAGAGCATCTGCTCGCGATGTTCAAGGATGATTTCGAATTCAAGGACGGCGCCGTGCCGTCGCATCTCGGCGCGGGCAATTCAGCGCCCGTTGCTGATCGGCCGGTTGAGGTTTCTGTCCCTGCGTCGAATATCGCAGCCGTTTGGGCGGCGGACGCCGAGAAGGAACTGCACAAAATCCCGTTCTTTGTCCGCGGCAAGGCGCGCCGCAACACCGAACGTTTCGCCAATGAAAACGGCGTTGCCACCATAACCATTGAGACGCTCTACGATGCCAAAGCGCATTACGCCCGCTGACGCGACGCCTCTCCGGGTCGTCGTCGTGACCATGGACAGTCATCTGTCCGGCGCGGCTGCGCGTGCGCAGGCACTGTTGAGGAATAACTTCCCGGGGCTGTCGCTCACGGTGCATTCCGCAGACGAATGGGGCACTGACGACGCAGCGCTCGATCGCTGCAAGGCCGATATTGCCCGCGGCGACATCGTGATCGCCACCATGCTGTTTCTCGACGACCATGTTCGCGCTGTGATGCCGGCACTTGTTACACGGCGCAATGATTGCGACGCGATGATCTGCTGCATGTCGGCGGCCGAGATTGTCAAGCTGACGCGGGTCGGCAAGTTCGACATGAGCGGTGAGGCGCTCGGCGCCATCGCATGGCTGAAGAAGCTGCGCGGCAATCGCAAGGGCAGCCCCGGCGGCAAGGGCGAGATGAAGATGCTGCGGCAGCTGCCCAAGTTGCTGCGCTTCATTCCCGGCACCGCGCAGGACATGCGCGCCTATTTCCTGACGCTGCAATACTGGCTGGCTGGGTCCGAGCAGAACATCGCCAACATGATCCGCCTGCTGGTCGATCGGTATGCGGAAGGACCGCGCCGCGGCCTGCGGGGCATCGTGAAGGCCGAGGCGCCGGTCGACTATGCCGATATCGGTGTTTACCATCCGCGCTTCAAGGGACGCATCGCGGATACAGCCGATCGCTTACCTGCCCTGGCTGGCGAGCGCGGCACCGTCGGCCTCCTTCTATTGCGCTCCTATCTGCTGGCCGGAAATGCCGGTCACTATGATGGTGTGATCGCGGCGTTCGAGGCGAGGGGGCTGCGCGTCATTCCCGCTTTCGCGAGTGGCCTGGATCAGCGCCCGGCAATCGAACGCTTCTTCATGAAGGACGGAAGCAGCATCGTCGATGCCGTGGTCTCGCTGACCGGTTTCTCGCTGGTCGGCGGCCCCGCCTACAACGACTCCCGGGCAGCCGAAGACATTCTCGCCAAGCTCGATGTACCCTATCTGTCGGCGCATCCCGTCGAATTCCAGACGCTCGAGCAGTGGGGCGCCTCGGATCGTGGTCTGATGCCGGTGGAGAGCACCATCATGGTGGCGATCCCCGAGCTGGACGGTGCGGCGGGGCCGATGGTCTATGGCGGCCGCTCCGACGGCGCAGGCGCTCCCTGCACCGGCTGTGAACGCGCCTGCATTTTCGCATCGGCCGAGACCGGCGGCGCAATGCATGTCTGCAGCGAGCGTGCCGACATGCTGGCGGCGCGTACGGCGCGTCTGGTCGCGACGCGCCGTACGGAGCGCCGGGATCGTAAGGTTGCGATCGTCCTGTTCAACTTCCCGCCGAATGCCGGCAACACCGGCACTGCGGCGTTTCTCTCTGTGTTCGAATCGCTGCATCGAACGCTTTGCGCAATGAAGCGCGCAGGTTATCAGGTCGAAGTGCCCGAAAGCGCCGACGCGTTGCGCGAGAGCATCGTGGTCGGTAACGCCGCCCGCTTTGGCGCCGATGCCAACGTCCACACCAAGATTCCGGCTGGCGACCACGTCCGCCGCGAAAAATGGTTGCGGCAGATCGAGGCGCAATGGGGGCCGGGACCGGGCAAGCAGCAGAGCGATGGCAGCTCGATCTTCGTGCTCGGAGAGCGCTTCGGTAACGTCTTCGTCGGGGTCCAGCCAGCATTTGGATATGAGGGCGATCCGATGCGGTTGTTGTTCGAGAAGGGCTTTGCGCCGACGCATGCCTTCTCGGCATTTTATCGCTGGCTGCGCGAGGATTTCGGCGCCGGCGCGGTGCTGCATTTCGGAACCCACGGCGCGCTCGAATTCATGCCGGGCAAGCAGGCCGGTCTCTCCGGCGCATGCTGGCCCGACCGCATGATCGACGATCTGCCGAATCTCTATCTCTATGCCTCGAACAACCCGTCCGAAGGCACGATCGCCAAGCGCCGTTCGGCTGCGACGCTGATCAGCTATCTGACGCCACCGGTCGCCCATGCCGGACTCTACAAGGGTCTGGTTGAGCTGAAGGCTTCGATCGCGCGCTGGCGTGGACTTGCTCCGGAAGACGATGCGGAACGCAGAGATATCGCGACATTGATACAGGCCCAGGCCAGTGCTCTCGAGCTAACCGAGGCGTCTCCCGCCTGGATGGATCCGGCCGCAGCGGTCGGCAAATTGTCGGAAGCCGTGCTCGAGCTTGAATACACCCTGATCCCGCATGGACTGCATGTCGTCGGTGAAACGCCGTCAGTCGGACAGCGGGTCGAGATGCTGCAGGCAGTCGCGGATGCCTCGCACGGCGCACGCCCGGACAAATCGATCCTCGAGGCGCTGGTGACGGGCGAGGCGCCCGAAGTGTTGGCCGCGAGGGACGACGCCGCGCTGGCGCTTTACAAGGAATTGGCTGGCATCGATCGCATCCTTCAGCAGGATCACGAACTGCCTGCGATCCTGCATGCGCTGGACGGAAAATTCATTCGGCCGGCACCGGGCGGCGATCTCCTGCGCACGCCGGCGATCCTGCCGACGGGCCGCAATCTCCATGGCTTCGATCCGTTCCGCATTCCCAGCGCCTTTGCCGTGCAGGACGGAGCACACCAGGCCGAGCGGCTGATCGACAAGCATGTCGGCGAAGGACACGGCATCCCGGAATCTGTCGCGATTGTGCTGTGGGGTACCGATAATCTCAAGAACGAGGGCGCACCGATCGGGCAAGCGCTGGCCTTGCTTGGGGCAAGACCGCGCTTTGACGGCTATGGCCGCTTGACCGGCGCGGAATTGATCCCGCTCGATCAGCTCAACCGGCCGCGGATCGACGTCATCATCACCATGTCCGGCATCTTCCGCGATCTGCTGCCGCTGCAGATCAAGTTGCTGGCCGAGGCCTGCTTCCTGGCAGCATCCGCCGATGAGCCGGTCGAACGGAATTTCGTGCGCAAGCACGTCTTGGCGTTTCAGGCAGCCAACAATTGCGACCTGGAAACGGCGTCCTTGCGCGTGTTCGGCAATGCCGACGGCGCCTATGGGTCGAACGTCAATCATCTGGTCGAGAACGGCCGCTGGGATAACGAGGATGAACTGGCCGAGACCTATACCCGCCGCAAGAGCTTTGCCTATGGCCTCAAGGGCCAGCCGGTGCAGCAGACGGCGCTGTTGAAGAACGCGCTCGCTACTGTCGATCTCGCCTATCAGAACCTCGACTCGGTCGAACTCGGCGTCACCACGGTCGATCATTATTTCGACACGCTCGGCGGCATCAGCCGTGCGGTGCGGATGGCCAGGGGCGGCCAGTCGGCGCCGGTCTATATCGGCGACCAGACCCGCGGCGCGGGTACGGTCCGCACGTTGTCGGAGCAGGTCGCGCTGGAAACCCGCACCAGGATGCTCAATCCGAAATGGTACGAGGGCATGCTCAAGCACGGCTATGAGGGCGTGCGCCAGATCGAGGAACACGTCACCAACACCATGGGCTGGTCGGCGACGACGGGCGAGGTGGCGCCGTGGGTCTACCGGCAGCTCACCGAGACCTTCATGCTCGATCCCGAAATGCGTGAGCGCCTGGCCTCGCTCAATCCGGTCGCCTCCGCGAAGGTCGCGAACCGGCTGATCGAAGCGCACGAACGCAAATACTGGTCGCCCGATCCGGAGATGCTCGATGTCCTGCGCAGGGCAGGCGAAGAGCTCGAAGACCGCCTCGAAGGCGTGGGAGTTGCCGCATGAATGTCCAGACCAAACCATCGTCGCTCAAGAGCCCGTCCTGTTGCGGCGATGGCGAAGGCAGCGTGCAAGTACAGCTCGATCCCAAGCTCAAGATCGGAACCGCAAAAGTGTTCTCGGTCTACGGCAAGGGCGGCATCGGCAAGAGCACGACGTCGTCGAATCTCTCCGTTGCCTTTTCCAGGCTCGGCAAGCGCGTGCTGCAGATCGGCTGCGATCCCAAGCATGACTCAACCTTCACGCTGACCAAGCGCCTGGTCCCGACCGTGATCGACGTGCTGGAATCCGTGAACTTCCACGCCGAGGAACTTCGCCCTGAGGATTTCGTGTTCGAAGGCTACAATGGCGTGATGTGCCTGGAGGCGGGCGGCCCGCCGGCGGGCACCGGCTGCGGCGGCTATGTCGTCGGCCAGACCGTGAAGCTTCTGAAGGAACACCATCTGCTCGAAGACACCGACGTGGTGATCTTCGACGTGCTCGGTGATGTCGTATGCGGCGGCTTCGCAGCACCCTTGCAACACTCAGACCGCGCGCTGATCGTCGCAGCCAATGATTTCGACTCGATCTTCGCGATGAACCGCATCGTCGCCGCAATCGAGGCCAAATCGAGAAATTACGGCGTCCGGCTCGGCGGCGTGATCGCCAATCGCAGCAAGGATACCGACCAGATCGACCGCTACAACGAACAGGCCGGCTTGAAGCGCGTCGCGCATTTCCCGGACCTCGACGTCATCCGCAAAAGCCGCCTGAAGAAATCGACGCTGTTTGAAATGGACGAGACGCCTGAATTGAAGGCCGTCACCGACGAATACATGCGCCTCGCCGCCGAGCTCTGGGCCGGAACGATCGAGCCGTTGCCCGGCAAGTCACTGAAGGACCGTGAAATCTTCGATCTGTTGGGGTTTGACTGATGTCCATCGCAACCTATCTCGAACGGCGTGGCGAGCTTGAGACCTATTTCGACCGGACCGCGGTCGATGCCTGGGCCAAACTGACGTCGGATGCTCCGGTCGGCCGCATCAGGGCAACCGTCCGCGCCGGCCGGGACGAGATGCGCAACACGCTGCTGTCGTGGCTGCCGCAGAGCATGAGCGGCGCGCGATTGCTGGACGCTGGCTGCGGCACCGGTGCCTTGTCGATCGAGGCCGCGCGGCGTGGCGCTCGCGTGGTTGCGATCGATCTGTCGCCAACGCTGGTGTCGGTGGCGCGAGAGCGGCTGCCGTCGGACCTCGATTCCTCCACCATCGAATTCCGCTCCGGCGACATGCTCGACCCCAAGCTCGGCAGGTTCGACTTCGTGGTCGCGATGGACTCGCTGATCCATTATCGCCCGGCTGATACCTGCCGGGTAATGGCCGGGTTGGCGGAGCGCACCGCCGAGGCCCTGCTGGTGACGTTCGCTCCGAAAACACCGGCTCTGGCCGTGATGCATGCTGTCGGCCGCCTTTTCCCGCGCGGCGATCGCGCACCGGCGATCGAGCCGGTTGGCGAGCAGAAATTGCGCCGGCTGCTGATGTCGGAAGAAGGGCTGGAGCGCTGGCAGCTCGGCCGCAGCCATCGCGTCGCCAGCGGATTCTACAAGTCGCAGGCCTTAGAAATGAAGCCTTGGAGATGATTCCCCGATGACCCGGATTTCGTCGACATTGGCAAAAGGCTGGATGCGGCTCGGGACCCGCTTCCTACCCTTTGCGGACGCGGCAACGACGGAGCTTCCGCTCGGACGGCTGCTGCGTCTGTCGCTGTTCCAGGTGTCGACTGGTATCTCGATCGTGCTGCTGAACGGCACGCTCAACCGTGTGATGATCGTCGAGCTCGGCGTCTCCACGCTTTTGGTCTCGCTGATGGTGTCGATACCGTTGGTGTTCGCGCCTTTCAGGGTGCTGATCGGCTTCAAGTCCGACAATCATCGCTCGGTGCTGGGCTGGCGCAGGGTGCCCTATATCTGGATGGGAACGCTGATCCAGTTCGGCGGCTTCGCCATTCTGCCGTTTGCGCTGCTTGTGCTGTCAGGCACCGGCGAATATCCCGCGGTCTACGGACAATTCGGCGCAGCGCTCGCCTTCCTGCTGGTCGGAGCCGGCATGCATACGGCCCAGACGGCGGGTCTCGCGCTCGCCACTGATCTCGCGCCAGCCGATGCGCGGCCGCGCGTGGTGGCCTTTCTCTATGTGATGCTGCTGTTCGGAATGGCCGGCAGCGCGCTAATCTTCAGTGAGCTCTTGCGCAACTTCAACGAGATACGCCTGATCCAGGTGATCCAGGGCGTTGCCGTCACGCAATTGCTGCTCAACATCGCCGCCCTGTGGAAGCAGGAGGCGCGCAATCCGGCACTGACGTCAGCTGCGCGAGAGCGGCCCGAATTCCAGCACTCCTGGGCCAGGTTCCGCAATGCCGGCGGCTCCGTCCGCGTCCTCGTTGCGGTGGCGCTCGGGACCTCGGCATTCTCGATGCAGGATATTCTGCTCGAACCCTACGGCGCCGAAATCCTCAAGCTGACCGTAGGCCAGACCACGGCGCTCACGGCGTTCTTCGCGCTCGGCACGCTGGCCGGATTTGGCCTCGCCGCAAGGACGCTGGGACGCAACGCCGATCCCTATCGCATCGCCGGCTTCGGCGCGGTAGCGGGCGTATTCGCGTTCGCTGCGGTGATCTTCGCAGCGCCCCTGGGCTCGGTGCTGCTGTTTCGGATCGGCACTGCGCTGATTGGTTTCGGAGGCGGGCTGTTTGCGGCGGGAACGCTGACCGCGGCGATGGCGCTGGCGCGTGACGGCGAAAGCGGATTGGCGCTGGGCACCTGGGGCGCCGTGCAGGCGACCGCGGCCGGTGGCGGGATCGCGCTCGGCGGCGGCATTCGTGATGCCGTGACGTCGCTGGCGTCGGGCGGCGCGCTCGGCCGCGCGCTGACGGACCCGTCGACGGGATACAGCGTCGTCTACCACATCGAAATTGCGTTGTTATTCGCCACTCTGGTTGCGATCGGTCCGCTCGTGCGCTCGGCACGCGCGAGCTTCACGCAGCCATCCACAAAGTTCGGCCTGGCGGAATTTCCAGGCTAGTCAACGACAGGGAGGTCGCCCATGCAGCCCGACGCGTATATGGACCTGGCACAGGTCACGCTCTACGTCTTCTGGATCTTCTTCGCCGGCCTGATCTTCTATCTGCGCCGCGAAGACAAGCGCGAAGGTTATCCGCTCGAATCGACCGGGATCAACGGTGGGATCGCGCATGGCTTTCCGCGCATGCCCGATCCCAAGACCTATCTCTTGCGGGACGGGCACACCGCGACGCTACCGAACCACAAGAACGATCGCCCCGACGTCGCGTTGGCGCCGATTGCCGTGTGGCCGGGCGCGCCGGCGGAGCCGACCGGCAATCCGATGCTCGATGGCGTCGGGCCCGGGTCCTACGCCAATCGTGAGGACGTTCCCGAACTGACGATGGACAACATCCCGTGCATCGTTCCGCTACGTGTTGCCGAAGGCACCTATCTTGAATCCCGCGATCCCGATCCGCGCGGCATGCGGGTCAACGGCGCGGACAGCGAACCGGGTGGCATCGTCACCGACGTCTGGGTCGATCGTGCGGAAGCCCTGATCCGCTATCTCGAAGTCGAGGTCCCGATTATCGGCGGCGTGAAGCGCGTGCTGCTGCCGGTGCCTTTCGCCAAGATCGACGGCCGCCGCAGCCGGGTCTGGGTCAACGCCATCCTCGGCAGCCAGTTCGCCGACGTCCCTGCCACCAAGAGTCCGGATCAGGTGACCAAGCTCGAGGAAGATCGCATCGTCGGATATTACGGCGCGGGCACGCTCTATGCCACGCCGGCGCGTCAGGAGCCGCTGCTGTGAAACAGGATCACCAACAGTTCAATTCGCAGTTCAAGGAACTGCCGGCGCCGCTGCCGATCGGTGAGCGTGTGATCTGGCAGGGCAAGCCCAGCTTCAAGGGGCTGGCGTTGCGGTCGTTCCACATCCGTGAGGTCGGGATCTATTTTGGCGTCCTGCTGGCGTGGCGGCTGTGGTCGAACTGGTCGCAAGGCGTGCCGGCCCGGGATGTCGTCATTTCGGCGCTCTGGTTGATCGCTCCGGCGATCAGCGCCATCGCCGTGCTCGCCGGCCTCGCGTGGCTGTTCCGCCGCGCCGCCTGCTACACGCTCACCAGCAAGCGGGTCCTGTTCCAGTTCGGCGTTGCGCTGCCGATGACCATGAACATCCCGCTGAGCAAGATCACCAACGCCGCCCTGAAGATCCATCGCGACGGGTCGGGCGACATTCCGCTCGGCGTCTCTGACGGCAAGCGCGTCTCGTACTTGCTGCTGTGGCCGCATATCCGCCCCTGGCGGCTGCGCGCGCCCGAGCCGATGCTGTGCGCGCTGCCGGATGCCGCGATCGTCGCCGCGAAGCTTTCGGACGCGTTGGGCGGCCAGCCCGCGCCGACGGCGGTCGCGCTCTCGGCGTCCGCCAACCGCAATTTGGTCTCGGGCGTCACGGCAAATTCGCCGTCGACCGCGGCTGCCTGAACGGAGAGCACTCATGAGCCAGGCCATCCACGAGCCCGTCGTTCCCAAAGGCGGAATCATTGCGGCTGCGGCCCTCGTCCTGTTTTCGCTCGCGACGGTGACGACGGCGCGATTGACGGGAACGGGTGGCGTTCACATGACGCTGCCGACGGTTGCCGAGAGCCGAGATTTCCAGTTCGAGGACGGCAAGAACGGCGCCGTGCTGGTGTACGACGCCGGCAGCCGGCAATTGGTGGATACCCTGGCGCCGGGCACCAACGGCTTCATTCGCGTCGTGCTGCGCGGGCTCGCGCGGGAACGCAAGCTTGGCGACATCGGCCAGCAGCCGCCATTTCGCGTCACCCGGTTCGTCAACGGCCAGATCACGCTGACGGACACCTCGACCGGCAAGCAGATCGATCTCGACGCTTTCGGATCGGCCAACACCGAGGCCTTTGCGCGGCTGATGAAATTGAAGGGAGGTGCGGCATGACTATGCTGTGGACGACGTCTCGCAAGACGTTCGACGTGCCCTGCACGATCGAGATCGAGCAGACCTCGGAGACGCTGCATGCCCATGTCGTGCTCGATGGCGATATCGCGATCGAGCCCGGCGACGAGGTCAGGGTTCATGACGCGCCGACCGGGGTCGCCTTTGGTGAGCGCCTGGTCGTGCGCCGGACCGCGACCGTGGTTCGCGCCGGTCCGCTCGACCGCCTGCGGGCGCGGATCGAAGGGTATCTGGAATTGACCGAGCTTTACGAAGTCAGTTTCTCGGACGGGAGAGCAACATGATCCCCATGGAAGGCGGAACCCAGGGCAGCCTGCACACGCGCCCCGGCATCAAGAGCAGCAGCGAGAGCCTCGATAAGGCGCGCGAGGACACCATCCTCAGCCCGCGCTTCTACACCACCGATTTCGAGGCGATGGATCGCCTCGATGTCAGCCTGGTCCGGTCCGAATGGAACGCGGTCATCAAGGAATTGCGCGCCGATCACAACAAGGCGCATTTCGTCAAGACCGACGAATTCAAGAACGACCTGGAATCTCTGCCGCCCGAGCTTCGCAAGGAGTTCAAGGATTTCCTGGTCAGTTCGCTCACCGCCGAATTCTCCGGCTGCGTGCTCTACGCGGAGATCAAGAAGCGGATCAAGAACAAGGATATCCAGGAGCTGTTCAGCTTCATGAGCCGGGACGAGGCCCGTCACGCCGGTTTCATCAACGAGATCCTGAAGGATCACGGCATCGGGGTGGATCTGAGCTTCCTCACCAAGGTGAAGAAGTACACTTATTTCCGTCCCAAATTCATCTTCTACGCGACCTACCTGTCCGAGAAGATCGGTTACGCCCGATACATCACGATCTACCGGCAAATGGAGCGTCATCCCGAGCGACAATTCCATCCGATCTTCCGCTGGTTCGAATTGTGGTGCAACGACGAGTTTCGCCACGGCGAAGCCTTCGCGTTGCTGATGCGCGCCGATCCCTCGCTGCTGCGCGGCCTCAACAAGCTCTGGATCCGGTTTTTCCTGCTCGCCGTGTTCGCCACCATGTATGTGCGCGATCACATGCGCCCCGCCTTCCACGAGGCGCTCGGCATGGATCCCACCGAGTACGACATGCGGGTGTTCCGCATCACCTCCGAGATTTCCAGGCAGGTGTTTCCCGTCACGCTGGATATCGAGAACCCGCGCTTCCTCGCTGGCCTCGAGCGTTTGCGGCTGATTTCGGAAGCGATCGCGGATGCGCGCGAGCAGGGCGGCTTGCTGTCGAGGGTGAAGCGCGCTGGCCTTGCGGCGCAGGCTGCACTGGCATTCGCACGGTTGTTCCTGCTGCCGGTGAAGCCGAACGCGCTGCCGCGTGAAATCTGCATGCAACCGGCCTGGTGAGGAGGGTGCCTTGATCGCCGCCTACACGGTCCCGCCCATCTACGCTGCCTTTGTGTGGTGGTTCAGCACCGGGGCCGTGCTGCTGCTGGTGGGACGCTCGGGACGATTCGAACTGTCGCGAGCGTTCCTGGCAGTTGGGTTGCTCGCCGGGTCGCTCGGCGGCCTCATGCTCACCGCCGGCGATACCAGCGTCGGAGGCGCCTACACGGCCTTCACTTGCACCATCCTGCTATGGGGCGCGCAAGAAATCGCCTTTCTCGCGGGCTGGTTGACGGGACCGCGACCGCAGCCTTGTCCGGCCGGCGCGATCGGTCCCAAGCGCTTCAGCCTCGCCTTGCAAGCCATCCTCTATCATGAGTTCGCGCTGCTGGCCTGCGGTGCGGCCATCGTCGCGCTGACGTGGAGCAGCCCTAACCAGGTCGGCCTCTGGACGTTTGCGGCCCTCTGGGTGCTGCGGCAAAGCGCCAAGATCAACCTCTTCCTCGGCGTTCCCGTCACCAACGACGAATTGATGCCGGACGCGGTGCGCTTCCTGAAGACGTTCTTCGCACGCAGGCCGGTCAGCGCCTTTTTCCCGCTCTCCGTCACCCTCGCGACCGCGGTTCTCGTCATTATGATCCAGCGCATTGTCGAAGTCGCGGTCACGCCCTTCGAAATCGTCGGCCTGACGCTGGTATCGACGTTGTTTGCGCTCGGCGTTGTCGAACACTGGTTCATGCTGCTTCCGCTGCCGGCGATCACGCTGTGGGGCTGGGGCATGCGCTCGGGTTTCCCGCCGGAGGACACCACCATGGAACAGGAACGAGACGCCAACACCACCGCGGCGCCGCCCAACCTCGTCGTGCTCGCGGATGTGCGCCCCGATGCGGCGCCGCCCAGGCTGTCGCAGGCAGCCTGCGCGCGGCAGCGTCTCGAAGACCAGTTTCGCCAGAGTTTTCGCGAACAACAGGCAAGAGAAGGCCTGACGGCGGCTCATACTATCGGTCCCGAGCCGGCGACAACGATCAAGGGGAGGACGTCATGAACTATGAAGCCTATTTTCGCCGGCAACTCGAAGGCCTTCATCGCGAAGGCCGCTATCGCGTGTTTGCCGATCTCGAACGCAAGGCAGGCGCCTTTCCCCGCGCCAAACATCATCATCCGGGCGGCGCCGGAGAAGTAACCGTCTGGTGCTCCAACGATTACCTCGGCATGGGCCAGCACCCTGCGGTGCTGAAGGCGATGCACGAGGCGCTCGACAGTTGCGGCGCCGGGGCCGGAGGAACCCGCAACATCGCCGGAACCAACCATTATCACGTGCTGCTGGAGCAGGAGCTGGCCGACCTGCACGGTAAGGAATCCGCGCTGCTGTTCACGTCGGGCTATGTCTCCAACATGGCGTCGCTGAGCACGCTGGCGTCGCGGATGCCCGGCTGCACGATCCTGTCGGACGAGCTCAATCACGCTTCGATGATCGAGGGAATCCGGCACAGCCGCAGTGAAACCTTCATCTTCGCCCACAACGACCCGCGCGATCTCGAGCGCAAGCTCAGCGATCTCGACCCGCACGCGCCGAAGCTGGTGGCCTTCGAGTCGGTCTATTCGATGGATGGCGACATCGCGCCGATCGCCGAACTCTGTGACGTCGCGGACGCCCACAATGCCATGACGTATCTCGACGAGGTCCACGGCGTCGGCCTCTATGGACCGAAAGGCGGCGGCATTGCAGACCGGGAGGGCGTCAGCCACCGCCTGACCGTGATCGAAGGCACGCTGGCAAAGGCCTTCGGCGTCATCGGCGGCTACGTCGCGGCATCGGCCACGATCTGCGATTTCATCCGCAGCTTCGCCTCCGGCTTCATCTTTACCACATCGTTGCCGCCGGCCGTCGCTGCCGGCGCGCTGACCAGCATCCGTCACCTGAAATCGAGCGCGGCGGAACGCGAGCGGCATCAGGATCGCGTCGCGCGGCTGCGCAAGCGCCTCGATGAGGCGGGAGTTGCTCATCTGGACAATTCCAGCCACATCGTGCCGGTCATGGTCTGCGACCCCGTGCTGTGCAAGCAGATCAGCGACGTGCTGATCGACCGCTACGGCATTTACGTGCAGCCGATCAACTACCCGACCGTGCCGCGCGGCACCGAGCGGCTGCGCATCACGCCGTCGCCGCATCACACCGATGCCGATATCGAGCATCTGGTGCAGGCCCTGGCAGAAATTTGGGCGGAGGTCGGGCTCGCCAAGGCAGCTTGATCGGCTGGCCTTGGATGACTGATCTGGGCGTTTGGAGTTGGTCGATGGCCCGATAGGCAGGATTTTTGCGAACTCCGGTAAATCATGCGGAAGTTGATGAAGTTTCTTCATACGCTGGGAGCGATCGGACTTGTCGGCGCGGTCGCTTGCTTTCTCGTCATGGCCGGATACGCGCCCGCACCAAGTGCGGTCGCGCAATACGCGCCGCTCAGCATCGCGACAGGGGCGGTGGCGACCTGGATCTTCATGCCGTCACTCGGGCTCACTCTGGTGGCGGGGCTGTTGGCCATGGCTGTGAACAGGACCTTTCACAGCGCGGGCTGGGCATGGGCAAAACTGGCGACGGGCGTCCTCGTTTTCGAATGGGGATTCGTCTCCGTGGTCGGGCCGCTCCAGCAGGAAGCCGAGCAAAGCGCGCGAGCGTTGGCCGGGGAAATCGATCCCGCCACGCTCGCCGGCGAACTGGGGACGCGTCGCACTACGCTCTGGGTGTTTTTGGCCATTGCGATGGCCAACATTGTTCTCGGCGTGTGGCGGCCGCGGCTCACGCGGTTGCCGGACTAGATTTCTTTCGTGATCACACAAGGAGGATCTCTGCGATGGCAACTCAAATCGTGATGGATCATTCAGGTGACACGCGTCACCATTTCGACCCCACGGACGCGCGTGCCAGCGCCGAGGCGCGGCGCCGCTTCGAGACCTTGACCGCGGCAGGCTTTACCGCCGCAGTCCGTACGCGTCCGGGCGATGTGCGTCGGTTGACCGCCTTCGATCCGCAGGCGGACGAGACGGTGTTCTTTCCTCGTCTGGTCGGCGGCTGAGATGCCGCGATGCGATGGCCGATCAAGGGACGTGACTACGCGCGGCTGAAATTGGTTCGCAGGCTTTTGCGTGCCATGCGTGCGGAGAATACCCCCGAAGCGCGTAGCCGACGTTTGCTGCGGGATTGGCTTTCCGCCGGACAACGCGCGCAATTCGACGCGGCCAGATATTTTGATGTAACTGGTTCCGACAGCGGCAAACGTTACCGGATATGCTACGGAACCGCGGCAAATATTCGGGAGCTTGATCGGAACGGCAAGGAAGGGATCGGCTGGTGCTTCGCGCCGGTCGGTGCGCTCGTCCCAGGCGACGTTATGCTTGCGCAAAAGATCGCCCTTGAGACCTCGGAGGCAGCTACTTTGTCTGTTGCTAACCGAGTCCCCCT
Organism: Bradyrhizobium sp. MOS002; assembly: GCF_003020115.1. Taxonomy (GTDB): domain Bacteria; phylum Pseudomonadota; class Alphaproteobacteria; order Rhizobiales; family Xanthobacteraceae; genus Bradyrhizobium. The sequence goes on along the minus strand of NZ_PYFX01000012.1, from coordinate 43,463 downwards.
GCTTCCCCGTGTGACCCATTAGGGCCCTGTCGTCTCCAGCCCGTGGTGTTGAAGCGGATGCGCGCGACAGCGCCGGAGATCAGGTTCGAGCCCTGGTGCGCCCACCAATCCTTTCAATAGCTTAGGGTTGGACAGAACCGGAACGGTCACCGCGGTTTGCTGTACGGTTTGCGATTTTTTGATCCTGTTTTGCATCCGCTCGCTGAGGGAGGTTTGCTTTGGATCAGTTCATCGACATCACGATTGCTGAATTCGACGACAAAACGTCTGAGCCCTCAGGTCCGGGAGCACTGCAGCGCCTTGTTCTTAGACTTTCCCAAAGTGCTCCGGGCGAATGGGCCGACTACTTCAATCAGGCTTGGAGTCAGCACCTATATGATGAAGCGGCACGCGTCGGTGTCCGGCAATCGGTTGCAAATCGAGCGCATGCCTGAGGAGGTTAAACCAGACCACCTTCCCGAAGTGAACAAAGTGATTGCGGAAACGAACCGAGCTTACAGGTCACACTGGGAGCAACAGCAGCGCCAAAAGCAGATTTGGGCGGAAGCTGAAAAACAACGGCAGGCCGAACTTGCTAACCTAAAAAAGGATCTGAAGTTCGACTGAGGCGCTAGCCGTACTGCGCCACCAGCTTGACGATCGCCTGTTCAGCAAGTTCGGCCTGGCTCTAATGATTGGGAGGCCGGCGTGATGGCTGACGAGGTCGAGACTTCGTGCAATAATAATGCAAGGCCGGTGTCAACGTGAAGGTTTCATTCCGTGCGATACACCGGCGTCGGCATCCCCTCCATCCGCGCCTTGATCTGCAACGCCGTGTAGAGAGAGAAGTGTCGCGCTTGTTGCAGATTGCCTCCCTGAAACCAGAGTGCTTCCTGCCTGGTCGGCTTCCACATGTTGCGCAATTCGCCTTCCCAGGGACCGGAATCTTTTGCTGTGCCGGAACCAAGGCCCCAGCATGGTCCGACCTTTTCGGCGACTGCCGGTGAGATCAGCTGTGCCGCCCAGTCGTTCATCGGTCCGTAGCCGGTCGCGTAGACGATGAGGTCGGCGGGCAGGGTGGTGCCGTCCGCCATGACGACGGCGTTCTCAGTCAGATAGTCGATCTCCACGCCGGACTTGACGGCGATCCGGCCGTCGATGATCAGGTCGGAGGCGCCGACATCGATGTAGTAGCCGGCACCGCGCCTGGGATACATCAGCCCGATGCCGCTCTCGTCCTCGCCGAACGTCAGCATGAATCCCGTTGCCGCGAGCCGCTCATAAAAATCCGCATCGTCCCGTCTGATCCGCGCCACCGTGGGCTTCGCGAACTGCGGCAGGATGCGGTAGGGGATCGAGGCAGCGATCAGGTCGGCACGGTCGGCGTCGATGCCGGCAGCGACCGCTGCTTCCGAATAAAGTGGCCGTCCGTAACGCTCCAGCGCACTGGATTTCACGACGAGGGTCGGTGAGCGCTGGATCATCGTCACGCTGGCGCCATTCTCCCACAGATCCGCTGCGATATCATGGGCGGAATTGTTCGCGCCGATGATGACGCATTTCTTGCCGGCATAGGGTGCGCCGTCCTTATGCTCGCTCGAATGGTGCTGAATGCCGCGGAAGCGATCCTGGCCTCTCAACACTGGACGGTTCGGCACGCCGGCCATGCCGGTGGCCAGCACCAGCTGCGCCGGCTGCAGCGTGATTGTTTGGCCGTCGCGTTCGACCTCGACCGTCCAGCGTTTGGTTGCGTCGTCGAATGCAGCGTGCGTGCATCGCGTCGCATTCCAGATGTCGAGTTCCATGATGGAGGCATAGGCCTCCAGCCAGTCGCCCATCTTGTCCTTGGGCGTATAGACCGGCCAGTTGTCCGGAAACGGCAAGTAAGGCATGTGATCGAACCAGACGGGATCGTGCAGACAGAGCGATCGATAGCGCCGACGCCAGCCGTCGCCTGGCCGCGGCAGCGCGTCCACGATCAAGGTAGAAACGTCGAGTTGTTTAAGCCGTGCAGCAAGCGCCAAGCCGCCCTGGCCGCCACCGACGATCAGGCAATAAGGCTGCCGCGAGATGCCGAGTTCGGCCTTGTCGTCGTTGCGCCCGTCAAGCCAGACCCGCCGTCCTTTGACGACGCCATGCTTGGCACCTGGAACGCGCGTCGGCCCGCGCTTTTCCTCATGCCCCTTGAGTTCGCGGAGCGTGGTGAAGAACGTCCAGCATCGCCCGTCCTTGAGCCTCAGGTGGCCCTTGCCGCGTCCGACCGCGGTCTCGAAGCTGAACCATGCCCCCACCGCGTCGCCGGGTGCGTCGACGGATTCGATCTGCCATTTCTCCGGCTTGACCTCGTCCAGCCGCGCCAACAGCATCTCCCAGATAGGCGCGCGGCCTTCGAGCGTGACGATATTCCAGGTGAAGGCCAGGAAATCCCGCCAGTAACATTCTTCCAGGAAGAGTCCCTGGAGGCGGGCCTTGTCACGGGCGACGAGGGCGTCGTGGAAGCCCGCGAGCCACTGCGCGGGCTGGCTATCAGACTGCATCGAAAAGTCACTTTCCACGCTCGTGAGTTGATATATGATATATTTCGATTTCGAGATTGGCCAGAGGCGCGTGGCGCCCGGGTCGCATTTTTAGTAAGAGGCCTCATGATCACCAGCGCTTGTCGGCTTCGCCCTCGCAGAGTCCGCGCCACGGGCTCATACTACTCGGGATAAAAAGATGGCTTTGACGGGTTTCGTTTCGAGCAGCCGCGAAAACCTGGCCTCGCGCACTTACGGTCAGTTGCGCGAGGCCTTGATGGCCGGACGCTTCTGGCCCGGCCAGCGACTGCGTATTCGCGAGCTGTCCGCGGCGATGGGCGTGAGCGACACGCCGGTGCGCGAAGCGATTATGCAGTTGGTTCGCGAGGGCGGCCTCGAAATGCGTTCGGGGCAATCGATTACCGTGACCCGGCTGTCGCTGACGCGCTACCGGGAGCTTCGTGAGATTCGCCTGTTCCTGGAAGGTCTCGCGACGGAAAAGGCTGTCTCGCTGCTGACTGCGGCTGATTTGAAAAAGCTGAAGAAACTCCACGAAGGGCTGGTGCGGGCCGAGAAAGACGGCGACTCCGAAGCCGCCACGCTGACCAATTTCAATTTCCACTTCCTCATCTACCGCGCGTCACAGGCCGAGGATCTGGTCTCCCTCCTGGAGACAATCTGGCTGCGTAACGGGCCTCTGCTCAAGTTCCTCTACCCGCACGCACGTCCGACCTATCCCGGGCGTCATCAGCATCTGATCCTGATGGAAGCGCTGCAAGATCGCGATCCCGTCGCGGCCCGCCAGGCGATTCAGGACGACATCATTGAAGGCGGTGCTTTGCTGGTGCAGCTGCTTTCGAAGATCGAGAGCGGCAAGGCAGTCGTCAGGGAGGATGCCGACGGCACCATGCGCCTGGAGCTGCTGGCGCCCGCATCGTGATACCTGACGGCACCTGACATCGTCGAGTCAATCGAAGCGTCTTCAGCTCGCAGCCGTGTTGATGCGCCAGTTGGACGGATGCGCGTTTGCGGCGGCCTGCTTCGCGCCCATAAAACTCTGCATTGACTGCGACGAAAACTGCGATCAGAATATATGATATATCCTGCAAGTGGGGCTTCCTGCTTTCGTCCGCGAAGTTAGAGACGTCGCCGATCGAGCTTGAATGCGCCGACACGATGGATCGCAACGCTCAACTTGGATGGCGTCATGATGGCAGGTTCTATCGATCTGAATTCAAAGGATAGTTTGCCGGATCTTGCGAGCCCGGCGGCGGTGCCCGGTCTGTCCGGCGAAGTCGAGCTGCGACGCGACACTTGGGGCATTCCACATATCCGTGCGGCCTCGCATCTCGACGCCTTTGCCGGGCTCGGATTTGCTCACGCGCAGGACCGTCTCTGGCAGATGGAAGCGCTGCTGCGGCGTGGCACCGGACGTTATGCAGAGTGGGTCGGCAAGTCCGCCATCGCTGCCGATGTGCTGGGGCGGCAGCTCAACACCGCCGGCGCCTCGCAGCGCGATTTCGCATTACTCAACGACGAAACCAGGGCCATGCTCGAAGCCTATGCGCGCGGCGTCAACGCCTTCATCGCGCTCGGCAGATGGCCAGCGGAGTACGCCATCCTCAATGCAAGACCGGCGCAGTGGGAGCCGTGGCATTCCATCGCGGTCATGCGCCAGATCGGCTTTCTGATGGGCTCGGTGTGGTGGAAACTATGGCGCGCGGCCGCATTGCCGATCGTCGGCGCCGACCAGATTGCAAAATTGCGGTTCGACGACGGCGGCGATGACATGCTGTGCATCCCGCCCGGCGTTGGAGGCGTGCGCTATCTCGCCACCCTCGCCGACCTCAAGCCGGGACTCGCAGCGTTGCTGGCCGGCCATGACCAGCAGGAGGCGGAAGTCGCCGGCGGCAGCAACAACTGGGCGCTCGGCCCGCAGAAGACCGCCACCGGGCGGCCGCTGCTGGCTGGCGACCCGCACCGCGTGCTGGAAATGCCGAGCATGTACTACCAGGCGCATCTGGCCTGCGATGAGTTCGACGTCATCGGCCTCAGCGTGCCCGGCGCGCCGGGCTTCCCGAATTTCGGTCACAACGGCAAGGTGGCGTGGTGCGTCACCCACGCCTTCGTCGATATCCACGACCTCTATGTCGAGCGCTTCGACCCGAAGGTGGAGAACACCAGCTTCAAGGGCGGCTGGAAGCCCGTCACGCACCGGGCCGAGACCATTGCCGTCCGCGGTGAAGCGAATGTCGTCATCGACGTGGTCGAAACCATGCATGGTCCGGTCATCGCCGGCGATCCCGCCGCAGGCACGGGCCTGGTACTGCGCTCAATGCAATTCGCGGTGCCCGACACCTCGTTCGATTGCACGCTACCGGTGTTGCGATCCTCGACCATTGAAGAGCTTTATGACGCGGGCCGCGAATGGGGGCTGATGGATCACAACCTTGTTGCCGCCGACATCAGCGGAAAAATCGGCAACCGCGTGCGCGCCAAGGTACCCGTGCGCCCGCGCGCCAATGGCTGGCTGCCGGTTCCGGGCTGGACCGGTGAGCACGAATGGAACGGGTTGATCCCATTCGAGGAGATGCCCTGCACCATCGATCCAGCGGAGCAGGCCATCGTCACGGCCAACAACCGCGTGGCGGAGAATGGCGTGCATTATTTCGGTACCGACAGCATGCCGCCGCACCGCACTAGGCGGATCTGGCAACGTCTCGCCGGGCTCGATAAGGCCACGGTGGAAGACATGGCAGCGATCCATCGCGACACCGTCAGCGTGATCGCGATTGAATTCCGCGACCGCATCCGCGGCCTTGCGGTCGATGGCGCCGCGGCGACCCTACGCGACCGCATCGTCGAATGGAACGGCGCCATGGATGGCGACTCGACGGCCGCGGTGGCCTACGTGGCACTGCGCACGGCGCTGACCAAGCTCGTCGCCGACCGGAGCGGCGTGCGCGCCGTTTCCGAAAGTCCTTATACCAAGATTTCGCCTGGCATTTTCGGCGAGAGCCAGATCTGGTGGACGGTGCCGCAACTGCTGCGCGCCAACGATACCGGCCTGCTGGCCGGCGCCAGTTGGGACGATCTGCTGGTGCAGGCGCTGAATGATGCGGCCAAGGAATGCCCATCGGATGACTGGGGCACCGTGCATCGCCCGATCCTGCGCCATCCGCTGTCGGCGACCTATCCGCAACACGCGGCTTCACTCGACAAGGCTTGCGGTCTGCTCGGTGGCGACAACGATACGCCGTTCGCCACAGGCTACATCGCGCGGCTCGGCATGAAGGCGACCTATGCCGCGCTCTCGCGCTACGTGTTCGATGTCGGCGCCTGGGACAATTCCCAGTGGATCGTGTTTCACGGTGCGTCGGGCCATACCGGCAGTCCGTCCTACGACAACCAGAATGCGACTTGGGCCGCCGGCAAGATGGTGCCGATGCTGTACGACTGGAGCAGGATCGCTGCGGAGGCGACGTCGCATCAGCAGTTGCTGCCGTCGTGATGGCAGGGCAGAGCTGCAGACTTGGCATCTTTTCAGTCAGTGCTGCCGCCAACCGCCCCAGTGCCGCGCTTGCGGCGATCTATATATCATATATCCTGATGCGGCGTGGACAGGAGAGCTGATGACCCCCGAACTCGGCCCGATCGATCGAAGCCTGCGCGACCGCGCCACCCGTGTCGTGCCCGGCGGCATGTATGGCCACATGCGCGCCAGCGGTTTGCCGGCCGGTTATCCGCAGTTCTTCACCCGAGGCGAGGGCTGTCACATCTGGGATGTCGACGGCCGCAAGTATCTCGACTTCATGTGCAGCTGGGGACCGATCGTGCTTGGCCACCGCCACCCAGTCGTGGACGCCGCGGCCCGGAAGCAGATGGAGCAGGGCGACGTGCTCAACGGACCGTCCGAACGCATGATCGAACTGGCGGAGCGCTTGGTCGGCCTCGTCACCCACGCTGACTGGGCGCTGTTCTCCAAGAACGGCACCGACGCCACCACAACCTGTGTGACCCTGGCGCGCGGCGCCACCGGGAAGCGCAAGGTCCTGCTGGCCAACGGCGCCTATCACGGTGCCGTTCCGTGGTGCTCGCCATATCCCTATGGCGTGATGTCCGAGGACCGCGCGCACATTCTGTATTTCGACTACAACGATGCCGCCAGTCTCGAAGCGGCGGTGGATAAAGCCGATGGCGATCTGGCCGCCATCGTCGTCTCCGCCTTCAAGCATGATTACGGCCAGCACCAGCAATTGCCCGATCCCGCTTTCGCCCGGCGCGCGCGAGAGCTGTGCGACGCCAACGACGCCGCGCTGATCCTCGACGATGTCCGCGCCGGTTTCCGGCTGACGCTGCATGGCAGTTGGGACCAGATCGGCGTGCAGCCTGATCTCAGCGCATGGAGCAAGGCGATTGCCAACGGCTATGCGCTGTCGGCGGTGCTGGGCAATGACCGCTTTCGCGACGCTGCGGCGCAGCTTTACGCCACCGGCTCGTTCTGGTGCGGCGCGACCTCGATGGCCGCCGCGCTCGCCACAATCGACGTGCTGGAGGCCGAGAACGGCCCCGAGCACATGCTGCGGATGGGCCAGCGGTTGCGCGACGGCATCGCCGAGCAGGCCCGGCGTTACAATCTCGGCGTCCGGCAAAGCGGCCCGCCACAGATGCCGGCGATCCTGTTCGAGGACGATGTCGATTACGCCAGGGGTTATCGTTTTACGCAGGAGACGCTGAAGCGCGGCGTATACATGCACCCCAAGCACAACATGTTTCTGTCCGCTGCGCATACTGCCGCGGATATCGATCACGCGTTGTCGGTGACCGATGACGCCCTCAGGATCGTGGCGGGGCTTTAGACTGCAGCAGGCTTGAACGGAGTTTGCGGCGAACTTTTGGGAGCAGGCGAATGAGTTGGAATGTTGCACGACGAGGCATCGCAGTGGCGCTGGCCCTGGGTCTCGCAGTTTCGCTCGGCCCCGTCGGTTCTGCCCGCGCACAGACTCCCAAGAAGGGCGGCACGCTGGTTTATGCCAGCGTCTCCGGTCCGGGTACGCTCGATCCCTACATGGCGTCGAGTGCGGTCGAACTCGAGGTCATCAACAATATCTTCGAAGGCCTGGTAACCCTCGATAACGCTAACGCCACCCGCCCCATGCTGGCGACAAAGGCCACCGCCTCGACCGATTTCAAGACCTACTCGTTTGAACTGCGCAAAGGGGTAAAATTCCACAACGGCCAGGAGATGACCTCGGCCGACGTCAAGGCTTCGTTCGAGCGCTACAAGCGCATCAGTCCCAATGCCAAGAATCTCGATGCCGTCGATCGTTTCGAAACGCCAGACCCCTACAGCTTCGTCATCGTGCTGAAGGAGCCCAACGTCGTTCTGCTCGACGTCATCAAGTCGCCGATCTATCCGCTGATGATCCTGCCGGCGTCGCAGAAGGACAAGCCAGCCCGGGATATCGAGGTGATCGGTACCGGCCCTTTCAAGCTCGGCGAATGGGTCAAGGACAGCCATCTCACCATCACCCGCTTCGACGATTACACCGCCGACACCAGTGTGCCCGGTCGTGACGGCTATGGCGGACGCAAGACCGTCTATCTCGACGGCGTGCGCTATCGGTTCATGCCCGAGGCGACGACGCGCATTGCCGCGCTGCAGAACGGCGAGGCGCAGATGATTTCGAGCGTGCCGAGCGAACTCGCCGCCCGCGTCACCTCGCGCAAGGATCTGGCGATCCGCGAAGTGTTTCCCACCCTCGGCAGCTATGTGATCGTCAACTCGCAGAAGGGCCTCACCGCCAACGTCCTGATCCGCCAGGCCATCGCCGCGGCCATCAATGTCGATGACATCATCGAGGGGGCCGGCGGCATCAACAAGCGCAATCCGTGGATGTCGTTTCCCGGCACGCCGTACTTCCTCGGCGATACCGCACCGACACCCTGGTACGACATCAAGAGTCCCGCCAGGGCCAAGGAACTGCTGAAGCAGGCCGGCTACAAGGGCGAGAAAATCGTCATCGAGACCAACAGCAACTACCAGTGGATGCGTTCCACCATGCTGATCGTCGCCGAGCAACTCAAGGAAGCCGGCATGACGGTCGATGTCCAGGTCACCGACTGGACCACCAACGCCTCGCATATGCAGCAGGGCACCGGCGACTGGAATCTGTCGACGACGGCCTTCGGGCCCGATCACATACTCGGGCCGCAGCAGTGGCGGCCGGTGCTCTACACGTTCCCGCATATCGTCGGCAACGAGATCCTCGACAAGGCCTATGCGGAATTCTTCGCGGCGCCGACGCTGGAAGCGCGGCGTGCGAGCTGGCTGACCATCCAGAAGGAGGTGCTGGGCGGCGGCTACCTGGTCAAGATCGCCGACACCGGTCGACTCACGGGCTACGCGAAGAAACTGCAGGGTCAGAACGACTATGCCGGCATTCTTCAGCTGTGGGACCTGTGGCTCGATTGATGCATAGTCCACCGAGATTTGCCGGGACCCGATGACGGGGTGGAGGAGGTCGCTCTGATACGCATCGTCGCGGTAAAATTCCTGCAGGCCGTGCCGGTGATCCTGATCATCTCGATCCTGGCGTTCCTGTTGCTCAGCCTGCTGCCCGGCGATCCGGCCCTGATCATCGCCGGCGAACAGGCCTCGCCCGCGGCGGTCGAACAGGTGCGCCGGCAACTCGGCCTCGATCGGTCGTTCCTCGAACAGCTCGGCATCTGGCTGTTCAATCTGGCGCAGGGCAATTTCGGATCCTCCCTGGTTCTGAATCAAAGCGTGCTGTCGGCTGTGGCGGAGCGACTGCCGGTGACCTTGTCGCTGGCGGCGCTGTCAATCTCCTTCACCATTCCGGTCGGCGTGCTGCTCGGATCGGTCGCCGCCTATTTCCGCCGCACCTGGATCGATTCCGCCGTGATGACCGTGGCGTTGCTCGGCGTGTCGATCCCGGCGTTCTGGATCGCCATCCTCGGCGTGATCCTGTTCAGCGTGCAACTCGGCTGGGTGCCGTCCAGCGGCTTTACGCCGATCTCCCAGGGTGTGGGGCCGTGGTTTGCCTCGCTGGCGCTGCCGGCGCTGATCCTGTCGCTGTTCCAGATCGGCTTCCTTGCCCGCATGACCCGTTCGGCGATGCTCGACGTGCTCGGCCAGGACTACATCCGCACCGCTCGCGCCAAGGGGCTGAGCGAGTGGCGCACGGTCGGAAAGCATGCGCTGCGCAATGCGCTGATCCTGATCATCACTGCCACCGGCATCCTGCTCAGTGCGGCGATCGGCGGCTCGGTGATCATCGAGCAGGTCTTCGCGCTGCCGGGCATCGGCCGCATGGTGGTGCAGGCGATCCTTGCCCGCGACTATCCGCTTGTGCAGGGCACGATGCTGATCCTGGGCTTCACCTTCGTGATGATCAACTTGATCGTCGACATCCTCTACACGCTCGCGGATCCGAGGGTGCGCCATGACTGACACCGGCCTGGGATCGCTGACGACGGTCCACGCTATCGCCGCGCCGCGCGGTTATGGCGCGTGGCGCCGCCTGCTGCGTCATCGGTCCTTCGTCATAGGCTCTTCCATCATTCTGCTGCTGACGCTGGCTGCGGTGCTGGCGCCGCTGATCTCGCCGGTCGATCCCTCTGCCATGCGGGTGCGCTTCCGCTTCCGGCCGCCGTCGCAGGCGTTCTGGTTCGGCACCGACATGTTCGGCCGCGATGTCTTCACCCGGGTGCTCTACGGCGCACGGGTCTCGCTGTTCGTTGGCTTCGCCGTCTGCGTGGTGTCCGGCCTGTGCAGCGCGATCCTCGGCGTGATCGCGGCACAGTTCCGCCGGCTCGATGGCGCCATCATGCGGCTGATGGATGCGCTGATGTCGTTTCCGGCGATCCTGCTGGCGCTGGGCATTGCCGCGGCGCTCGGCCCACGCGTCTCCAGCGTCATTATCGCGCTGACGGTGGCCTACATTCCCGCCGGCGTGCGCATCGTCCGCGCTGCGGCGCTGACCGTGCGCGAGATGGATTTCGTGCAGGCGGCGCAGGTCTCCGGCGCCTCGTCGCTGCGCATCGTGCTGCGGCACATCCTGCCGAACTGCCTCAGCCCGCTGCTGGTGCATCTCACCTTCATCTTCGCCTACGCCATGCTGGCGGAGGCGGCGCTGAGCTTTCTCGGCGTCGGTATCCAGCCGCCGATCGCCAGTTGGGGCAATATCATCGCCGAGGGCCGCGACTACGCCACCGAGGCCTGGTGGGTGATGCTGTTTCCCGGTATCGCCATCAGCCTCGCCGCGCTGAGCCTCAACCTGCTCGGCGATGCGCTCGGCGACATGCTCGATCCTCGCCTCAAGGGAGGCGAGTGATGATCATGCCGCTGCTGTCGGTCCGCAATCTCACCGTCCAGTTCCGCGTCGATTCCGGCTGGGTCACGGCGGTCGACGACGTGTCGCTGGATGTCGGTGAGGGCGATTGCGTCGGCATCGTCGGCGAGTCCGGCAGCGGCAAGAGCGTCACCGCGCTGTCGATCCTGCAGCTGCACCAGCGTGCCACCACGCGGATACCGTCAGGGACGATCACATATCAGGGGCAAGACCTGCTCCGCGAGCGGGGATCGACCATGCGGCGTATCCGCGGCAGCGAGATCGCCATGATCTTCCAAGACCCGATGTCGTCGCTCAATCCGGTGCTGACCATCGCCGATCAGATTTCCGAGACACTGCGCCAGCATCAGGGCCTCACGGGTGTTGCCGCGCGGAAGCGCGTGGTCGAACTGCTCGGGCTGGTACGGATCCCCGATGCGACGCGCCGCGCTGACGATTATCCGCATCGGTTGTCCGGCGGCATGCGGCAGCGCGTGATGATCGCCATGGCGATCGCCTGCAAGCCGCGCCTCCTGATCGCCGACGAGCCGACCACCGCGCTTGACGTCACCATCCAGGCGCAGATCCTCGAACTCCTGCGCGACCTGCGCAAGGAACTGAAGATGTCAGTAATGCTGATCTCACACGATCTCGGCGTGATTGCAGAATTTGCCCAGAGCGTCATCGTGATGTATGCTGGCCGCGTGGTCGAAGAGGCACCGGTGGCGCAGTTGTTCCGGCGACCGGTGCACCCGTACACCGTAGGGCTGATCGCCGCGGTGCCGAAGCTCGACAGCGATGCGCCACGCCTTGCCACCATTGCGGGCCGAATTCCAGGGCCGCAGGAGATCATTGTGGGCTGCCGCTTCAGCCCGCGTTGCGCGCTGGTGCAGCCGCGCTGCCGCGACGAGCCGCCATTGATGCAGCCGGTGAGCGATGGTCAGTCGGCGCGCTGCCCGCCGCGCATTCTTGTTCTGGGCGAGCGCCATGGTTGATCAGCCAATCGTCGAGGTCCGCGACCTCAAGAAGACCTTTGCCGTGAAGCACGCTGGAGGCACATCGACATTGCATGCGCTGAGCGGGGTCAACTTCGACATCATGCGCGGCGAGACGCTGGGACTGGTCGGCGAATCCGGCTCCGGCAAGACCACCGCCGGCCGCATCCTGGTCGGCCTGATCCCGGCCAGCAGCGGCACCGTCAGTCTGTTCGGTCATGACATCGCCGGAGCGAACGGCAAGGCGCAACTGGCCGCGGTACGGTCGCGCTTGCAATTCGTGTTTCAGGATCCCTATGCCTCGCTCAATCCGCGTATGCGGATCGGCAGCGCCATCGCCGAACCTATCGACATCGCCGGCACCCATTCGCGCAAGGACCGCAACGACCGCGTCGCCGAACTGCTCGAGTTGGTCGGCTTGCCCAGGAATAGCGTCGAACGCTACCCGCACGAATTCTCCGGCGGCCAACGTCAGCGCATCGTCATTGCCCGAGCACTGGCGCTAAATCCGGATTTCGTGGTGTGCGATGAGCCGGTGTCAGCGCTGGACGTGTCGATGCAGGCGCAGATCGTCAACCTGCTACTCGATCTGCAGGAGCGGCTCGGCCTGAGCTACCTGTTTATCGCTCACGATCTGGCGGTGGTACGCGCGGTGTCGACCCGCGTCGCCGTGATGTATGCCGGCTCGATCGTCGAGTTCGCACCGAAGGCGAAGATTTATTCTGATCCGCAGCATCCCTATTCGCGTGCGCTGCTCGACGCCGTGCCGCGCGCGGATCCGGATTTTGTTCGGCATCCGGTGGTCGCCGGCGAGGTGCCGAGTCTGCTCGATCCGCCGCCTGGCTGCTCTTTCCATCCGCGCTGCGCCTACGCGATGGACCGTTGCCGCGTCGAAGCGCCGTCGCTGAGAGAGTCAGGCCCCGGTCGGCATGTCGCGTGCCATCTCTTCTCGGCGTGAAAGCGCAACGCAGCATGGCGTCCAGCGGTTTGGAGTGCGACGGACGAGATGGAAATGCGGGTGAACTACGATCCGCCAACGCAACCGAGGAACCACCGATGATTGCGCGTCATTCCATTGGGGGAGTATCAGGCCAAACGCCTGTGTTCTCGCGGCGGCATGCGCACGACGCGCGCTAAGCACACTCATACTGCTCCGAGAGAAACTGGTTGATCGCGTCGAACGCCTGCAACCGGTTCTTCTCCAGCAGTATCATGTGCGTGCCTTCGCCGATCTCAACCCATCGCCGATATCGCGCGTGTTTCAGCGAGAGGAAGAGATCCTGCGCCGAGCTGATGGGCACGTCCCGGTCCCATTCGGCGTGGACCAGGAGCACGGGCACGCGAATGGCGCTGGCGTCGTAAAGGGCCTTGCCGGCGGCCCAGTATTCGCGGATGTCCAGGATCGGACCGTTCACCGCACGCATAAGCGGAGCAGTCCCTGCGCTGGCCTGCGGGTCTGTTGCGAGCGAGATGTTCGCCCAGAGTTCGAAGCCGCCTGCTGGAATTAGACCTGGCTGCGCTGCTTCGGGCGCTGCGGAAAGCCAGCGCTCCCTGAAGTCCAGAACAGGGACGTTGCGATAGGCCCCGAGGCGGCCGCCCGCATCGACCGGAGCCGGGCCCTTCAGCAACCACAGTGGCGCGACCAGCGCAAGCTTTACGATCTTGTCGTTATTGCCTGCCGTGTAAGCACCGGCCACAGAGCCGCCCCAGGACATGGCGACCAGATTGAGCCGCGTGATGTTGCGCTGCTTCAGGATGTATTGAACTGCGCTGGCGAGATCGCGCACGCCGATTTCGGTGCGCACGAGCGGCTCGGAGTCCTCCGGCGGTGCGTTCATTTGGGGCGGACGCGTCGATCCGCCATAGCCGCGCACGTCGAGTGCGAAGACATCGTAGCCATGCCCCGCCAGATAATCCATGAAGGAGATGCCGCCGAGCGGCGCATCGAACAGGCTTTCCGACGAATAGGTCGCGCCATGCATCATCAGGATGGTTCGCTCGGCGGAAAACGTCTTGAGCGCCGCTTGTCGCTTGTTGCGTAGGTGAAGCGAAATGCCGGCCGTGTCGCTCGGGATCATGAGATCCTCGACCACGATGTCGGACCTGTCTGCCCGTGCGAAAGTTTGCTGGTCCATGGTCGGTCTCCTTGATCAGAGGAAGTGCCAGGCGAAGCGATCGCCGCGGCGGTCGATGCGTCCGACGGACGATTGTGCGAAATGGGTGGTGAAGAGGGTTGCGCCACGATCGGCTGCGTCCTCCAGGACGGCGGCGCGCGAGCGCAAGGCGGCCTCAGGGAATTCGCAGAAGCAGGAATTGAGCGAAGGCTCATACACCTGCAGCGGATGGTGCATCACGTCGCCGGCAAACAGCGCCTGCTCGCCGCGGGAGACGAGACGGATCGACGCGTGATCGATACTGTGACCGGGAGTCGGGATGAAGGAGATGCCGTCGAGGACCTCCTCACCATTCACGGAAATGAGCTGGGCAAGCCCTGCCTCGATGACCGGCCGCACACTGTCGTCATAGACGCGGTCGGCCGGCTTGCGCGCTGCCGGGCCGAGGGCCGGGTCCGGGCGGGCTGCTCCGGCCGGCGCCGTGCCGGCCGCGAGGCTCTCGCCGTAGGCCTGCTCGATGCGGGAGAAGACGTAGGTCGCATTCGGGAACGTTGGAATCCAGCGACCGTCGACCAGGCGCGTGTTCCAGCCGACGTGGTCAGCATGGACATGCGTGAGCAGAACGTAATCCACCTGTTCCGGGGTGACGCCCGCCGCGGCCAGCCGCGCCAGGAAGGGCTCGTTCAGACGATGGAGCGGCGGAATGTCAGGCCGGTTCTTGTCGTTGCCGGTCGCCGTGTCGATCAGGATCGTGTGGTGCGGGGTTTTGACCAACCAGCTGTGGATGCTTTGAATGAAAGTGCCGGTCGTGGAATCGAAAGAGCCCGCCTCGAGCTGGTCGCGATGGCGCTCCAGCGCATCCGGATCGGCGCCAGGATAGAGGGCGTCGAACTTGAACGCGGCAAGCCGCAACTCATCGATCCGCGTGACGGCTGCTTCGCCAACGCGATAGGTTTTGGTCGCTTGCGTCATCAAGGTCCTCCACTCCAGATCGTGGCTGAGCCGGCCTGATTGCCAGCCGCCGTGACCGTGAAGTACGAAGCGCGCCACGCCGCCGGGAGGGCCGTGGGTTCGATAGGTCCCATCGACCCCGTCGATATCGAAGGCTGTCAGCCCGGCTTTTCAGGCCGCCATTTTGGCTTTACCTGTCTCATCGCGGCTGGTCCGGCCGCGATCATTGCCTTGAACGGAGGAGGACCGATGCCGGATGCGGAACACGGTCCAGGTCGGCCGGCCGACGACACCGATCTCGCCGAGATCGACCTTGGCCTATTGCTCGCCCTGGAGGCCCTGCTGCGCGAGCGGAACGTCACGCGCGCGGCGTCGCGCCTGAACATCGGCCAGCCGGCACTATCTGCTCGGCTGAACCGGCTGCGACAGGTCTTTGCTGATCCCTTGTTCGTGCCCGCGGCGGCGGGCCGCGGCGTGGTGCCGACGACGAGAGCGGTGGAGCTGCAGGCGGAGCTGGCAGACGTGCTCGGCAAGCTCCGTCGCATGGTCGAGGGGCCGGCCGTATTCGACCCGGTCCGCAGCCAGCGTACCTTTGTCGTTGCCATCCATGAGAATCCAGCCGTGACGCTGGCGCCCGGATTCGTCGCGCGGTTGACCTCCACGGCCGCACGGGCGCGGCTGGCCTTCGTCCATCCTACGCGCGACGTCGTCGATCGGCTTGAGCGGGGCGAGATCGACATTCTGGTGACGGGGGCGGACGGGGCGCACGGCGATCTGATGCAGCGCCCGCTTTTCGAGGACAGCTTCCTCTCCGCCCAGCGCAAGGGTCATCCACGCGGCAACGGCGCGCTCGATCTCGATCGCTTTTGTGCGCTCGATCATCTGCTGATCTCTGCCGACGGCGGTGGATTCTCGGGCCTGGTCGACGACGCACTGGCCGCGCTAGGCCGTTCCCGGCGCGTCGCCGTCTCAATT
The DNA here is from genome assembly GCF_003020115.1 of Bradyrhizobium sp. MOS002. Taxonomy (GTDB): domain Bacteria; phylum Pseudomonadota; class Alphaproteobacteria; order Rhizobiales; family Xanthobacteraceae; genus Bradyrhizobium. The sequence continues at coordinate 27,579 of NZ_PYFX01000012.1, read as the reverse complement.
CAAACCTATGCGCTGGCGCCGGTCATCCTTGCCCACAGCGACTGCATCTGTACCCTTCCGCGACGTTTTCTGATGCGGTTTTCCCACGAGCTCGATCTCACGCCGCCGCCGCTCGATCTGCCGCCCGCGCGTATCGTTGCGTTGTGGCATCCGCGCAATCAGGAGGACGGCGCTCATGCTTGGCTACGCGAGTGCCTGTACCACGCGGCTGCGTCCTGATTCGACTTGGTCAACCGCACCAGGTCACGCATTTAGGCTTGATGATCGTCGGGACTCTCAATCAGCGGGTCCCCGCGCCACTATTGTCGAGCGGCGATGGCCGTGATCTCGAGTTTGACGCCGGGACCGAGATCGGCCACGCCGATTGCGGCGCGCGCCGGCAGATGAGCCTCTGCAAAATGCGCCTTCCAGGCTGCATTGAACTCTGCCTTCTCCTTGAGGCTCGTCATGTAGATGGTCACCTGCACGACGTTGCCCAGATCGGATCCTAGGGTCTTGAGCAGCTGCGTCAACTGCCCGAGGACGTCGTTTGCCTGGCCTGACATGTCGAGGCTCGTGTCCTCGGGGACGATTCCACCGATGTAAAGCACGCCATGATGCTCGACCACTTCGTGGAGCAGACCTTCGTAGGGCAAGACGCGCTTGATCATGATGGGACCGATGTTGTGTGTGACGAGCCGGGATATCGCACATTTCAATGTCAGTGTCGTTGCAAGAGATCGCGTGCCAAGTCTTACCGAAAGACGGGCGCGCGGCCTCTGAATGCAGTCGACTAAAGCGTTGAAAATAAAAGTACAAATTGGTCGAAAGATCGCCGCCGGTCGTCCCTGCGAACGTTGGCCAAGCAGTCTCTGCACGAGCGCCCGGCATTTTCGCAGGCCCTGACCCGACGACATCGAAGAGCGGATTGCTATACTGCTACCCGGATGACATCGGTGCGGCCGGGACGGTGCCGCGACCGGAACAAGGAATGCGACGATGGACGACACGATTGGCTTCCCCGACCCCGGCCTCGACCTGTCCGACGGCTTCAAGCCGCACACCTCGCATTGGGGCGTGTTCTCGGCACGCCAAGGCGAGGCCGGGCTCGAGGTCAGGGCGTATGCGGGCGATCCAGATCCGAACGGCATCATCGGCAATTTTCCCGGCGCGCTGCGCCATCAGGCGCGCATCACCCAACCCGCGATCCGCCGCGGCTGGCTCGAACGCGGTCCCGGTCCGGACGATCGCCGCGGCCGCGACGAATTCGTCTCCGTCAGCTGGGAGAAGGCGCTCGATCTGCTCGGCGACGAACTGGCACGCATCCGTGACACGCGCGGGCCCGGCGCGGTGTTCGGCGGCTCCTATGGCTGGTCGAGCGCGGGCCGCTTCCATCACGCCCAGAGCCAGGTGCATCGCTTCCTCAACGTCGCCTTGGGCGGCTATGTGCGCTCGGTGAACTCCTATTCCTCCGGCGCGTCGTCGGTGCTGCTGCCGCAGATCCTCTGCGGTTACGAGGACATCACCAAGCGTAACGTCACCTGGGAGCAGATCGCGGCCGATACCGACATCGTGCTGGCGTTCGGCGGCATGGCGCTGAAGAACTCGATGGTCGCAGGCGGCTCGATCAGCAAGCATGTCGAGCGCGGCGCGATGGAAGCTGCGCGCCGCCGCGGCTGCGAGTTCATCCTGGTCAGCCCACTGCGCGAAGACCTGCCCGTCGAGGCCGGCGCCGAATGGATGACGTGCGTGCCCGGCACCGACACCGCGCTGATGCTCGGCATCGTTCATACGCTGGTCGCTGAAAACCTGCACGACCAGGCGTTCCTCGATCGCTACACCGAGGGATGGCCCGTCTTCCTGCGCTATCTCACCGGTGAGAGCGACGGCCAACCCAAGAACGCCGAATGGGCCGCCGCGATCTGCGGCGTCGACACCAACACGATCCGCAAGCTGGCGCGCCGGCTCGCCGGGAAGCGCGCACTCATCACCGTCTCTCATTCGCTCCAGCGCGCCGAGCATGGCGAGCAGCCGGTGTGGATGGGCATGGTGCTGGCGGCTGCGCTCGGCCAGATTGGCCTCTCCGGCGGCGGCTACGCCTATTCGTTGGGGGCGATCGGCTATTACGGCCGCCGCGTCAACGACGTGCCGGGGCCGACACTGGGGCAGGGCCGCAACGCCGTCCGCGATTTCATTCCGGTGGCGCGCATCGCCGACATGCTGCTCAACCCGGGAAGCACCTATCGATACAATGGCGAGACGCGCACCTATCCGGATATCCGCCTCGTCTATTGGGCCGGCGGCAATCCCTTCCATCACCACCAGGACATCAACCGCCTGCGCAAGGCGTTTGCTAAAGTCGACACGCTGGTCGTGCACGAGCTCGCATGGACTGCCACGGCCCGGCATGCCGACATCGTGCTGCCCTCGACGATGACGCTCGAGCGCGAAGACATCGGCTATTCCAGCAACGATCCCCTGATGGTCGCCATGCACCGGATCGCCGAGCCGTTCGGCCTTGCGCGCGACGACTATGAGATCTTTGCCGATCTCGCCGACCGTCTCGGCGCGCGCGAGCCCTTCACCGAGGGGCGGACGTCACGTCAGTGGCTGGAGCATCTTTATGAGCCGACCCGCGCCTCGCTCGAGGCGCGCGGCCTGGAGGCGCCGAGCTTCGAAGACTTCTGGCAGCGCGGCAGCCTGGTGGTGCCGCAGCAGCCCGACGACGGTGGCCGGCTGCGCCGCTTCCGCGACGATCCCGTCAATCACGCTTTGCCGACGCCGAGCGGTCGCATCGAGATTTTCTCTACCAAGATCGCGGGTCATGGCGATGCGGACTGTCCGGGCCATCCGGTCTGGCTGGAGAAATCCGACATGCCCAAGCCGGGGGTGCCGTGCTTCCTGGTTGCCAACCAGCCGGCGACGCGTCTGCATAGCCAGCTCGATTTCGGCGGACATTCGCTTCAAAGCAAACATCGCGGCCGCGAGGTCGCGCGCATCAACCCGCAGGACGCGGACGCACGCGGGATCAAGCACGGCGACATCATCCGGCTGTTCAACGCGCGCGGCGCCTGTCTCGCCGCGGCCCATGTCACCGACGGCATCGCGCCCGGCGTGGTCCAGCTCCCGACCGGCGCCTGGTACGACCCGATGGACCCCGAAGACGACGCGCCGCTCTGCGTGCACGGTAATCCGAACGTGCTCACCCGCGACGTCGGCACGTCGTCCTTTGCGCAGGGCTGCACCGGCCAGCTCACGACAGTCGAGGTCGAGAAGTTCACCGGCAATCTGCCGCCGATCCGGGCGTTCGATCCGGTGTAACGAACCCCGGTCCGGGCTGCGTGATCGTCGCTTCCGCCGTGATGCAAGGCGGCGGGAGTCATGAAGAAAATGGGGCCGCCCCGTGTGGGTGCAGGGACGGCCCCGAGTGGCTCGCAGGCCCGGGAGGATGAGGGCGCGAGCGGATGCTTATGCGGCTGCGCTGATCCAGCCCCGCTCCGTAGAAGGACGACGCGGCGGCACTGCTTGCACCTCACGCCGTTCGCCCCTGCTGGCGAGGCGCCACCGTGCCGGGGATTGATCGCTGATGCGCTTGAACACAGTCGAAAAATGCGCCTGCGTACTGAAGCCGACGGCAAGCGCGATCTCCGCCAGCGGCCGCTCGGTGGTTGCCAGCAACGTCTTGGCCTGCTCGACCCGGTGATTGAGCAGATACTCCCGGGGGCGATAACCGGTCGCGGCGCGGAATTGCGCCGCAAAGTGCATTCTGGACAGGCCGGCGACATTGGCGAGTTCGGACAGGCTGATGCAGCGGTGAAACTGATCGGCGACATACTGCTCGACGCGCCGCAGCCGCCATTTCGGCAAGGCATTGACCCTGGCGCGCGGCACTTCCAGGCGCGCGAGATGCATCGCAAGGGTTTGGCCAATGCAGCGCGTAAACTCGTGATCCGCGGCGTCGCCAAGATCGATCAGTGCCTTGGCAAGCTCGGCTGCGAGCGGATCGCGCAACAACACGAGATCATTCAATCCCTCGGTTCCGGAAAATTGCGCCGGAAAATGATCCGCGGAAATGTGAAAGTGCAGGAAGGCGCATGGCGACTGGAATTGTACGGCGAGGGGCTTCGACGGCGCGGTGAGATACAGCGTGCCCGCAGGCATGGTCCCGTCGAAAATGAGCTGGCGATCCCGGGTGAGTTTCGCGCGCGTGGTCTTGAGGGCGATGCCGGCGAAATAGCGATCCTCAGGCGTCGTCGCTTGGTGCGACGAGATGCTCCGCGGGTCTTCCCATCGCGAGATCGCGATGTCCTCGGCGGCCACCCCCGCGCGCGGATCGATCTGACGCCATTGACGCTCCCGAATGATCGCCTGTGTTGCCTGGGGGATCTCGCAATCCTCCAAGCCGCCCGGAAATTCAATCCAGGCATCAGCCGCCTGCAAATTGGTCAACATCGTTCGTCCTCCCGGGCTTTCTCCGCTGTTTGCGACCAGCAAACGCGCAAAGCCCCGCGTTTTCGATGGTGAGAGGATAGGGGTGAGCTGCGCTGCAAGCTCGTTAGTGGTGATTAGGATGTGTTAGTTTTTGTGGGACCGCATCAGGTGCGACATCCCGTCTCAGGAAGCGTCTTTTTTTCAAATTTTATCAGATATTTGCGCATCTCCGACCCGACTGGGGAGAGCGCAGAAAATCCCGTGGAGATCGATGCGGCGGTGTGAGTTCTGTGCGGTGCCCTCGCTGGACCTAGCACCAGTGCCGGGTATAGTCGCGCCGCACTTCCATGGAGCAGCTGTCAGGATGAGTCAGAAGTGACCGAGCTCTCGGCGGGACACGGCTCCCGCGGCAGCGACGCCGCGACGATGCTCGATTTCGATACCGTCGCGTTCGGGCCATTTTCGCTTCGGTCGCGGCTGCTGGAGAAGGATGGCTTGCCGGTCAGGCTCGGCAGCCGCGCGATGGATATTTTGCGGCTGCTGGTCAGTCGCGCCGGCGAAGTGGTCCCGAAGGACGAGATTCTCGCCTATGCGTGGTCCGGGCTCTCCGTCGAGGAGATCAGCCTGCGCGTCCATGTTGCGGAGCTGCGCAAGGTGCTCGGCGATGGAAAGGATGGTGCCCGCTACATCACCACCATTCCGGGGCGGGGCTATTGCTTCGTCGCGCCGGTGCGGCGCGGCGAGCGCGCAGAGGTGTCCGCGCTGGCGTCGCGTGCGCCCGAAAGGGCCGCGCCGCCACCCTCGCTGCCGCGCCGATCGGACCGGATGGTCGGGCGGGAGGACGCAGTGGCCGAGTTGGCGGCCCGCTTGCTCCGCGATCGCTTCGTCACGCTGCGAGGGCCGGGCGGCATCGGCAAGACCACCGTTGCGACCGCGGTCGCGCACGAGATGTGCGATAGCTTCGACGGCAACGTCCATTTCCTCGAATTCGGTCCGCTTAAGGACGGGGCCTTGGTCGCGAGCACGGTTGCCGCAGCGTTGGGCCTCGTCGTGCACCACGATGATCCCTCGGCCAGCATCGTCAATCTCCTGCGGGGCCGGCGGCTGCTTCTCGTGCTCGACAGCTGCGAGCACGTCATCGAGGAGGTCGCGCGTCTTGCAGAAAAAATCTACCGGGAGGCGCCGGGCATCGTCATCCTCGCAACCAGCCGCGAGTCGCTGCTGGTGGAAGGCGAGCAGATTTTCGAGCTCGTTTCGCTCTCTGGGCCGCCGCAGGGCACCCGCCTCAGTGCCGGCGAGGTGCTGGCTTATCCCGCTGTGCGCCTGTTCGTCGATCGCGCCGTCGCGGCCGGGCATCGCGACGACATCACCGACGAGGATGCTGAGGTCCTGGCCCGGATTTGCGGCAAGCTCGATGGCATCGCGCTGGCGATCGAGCTGGCTGCCGCACGTGTCGGTCTCTATGGACTGCGCGAGATGGCGGCGCTGCTCGAGAACCGGCTGCAGCTCGAATGGCGCGGGCGGCGAACGGCGCCGCCGCGGCAGCAGACGCTTGGCGCTACGCTCGACTGGAGTTTCGGTCTGATCGGCGAGAGCGAGCGGATCGTATTCCAGCGCCTCGCCGTCTTCGCAGGTCACTTCACGTTGAAGGGCGTGATAGCGGTCGCGGCCGGGGCGCAGATGCCGGAGGATCGCGTCGTCGAGGCCTTGGAGCAACTTGTGGTGAAGTCGCTGGTTTCCACCCAGCCGGACGGTGCATCGCGGCGCTATCGCTTGCTTGACGCAACGCGCGCCTATGCCCTGCAGAAACTGGCCGACGGTGGACAGCTGGCCGAGATCGCGTACCGTCACGCTCGCTATGTTCAATGCGCGCTCGAAGCGGGCATGAAGGACAAGGAGGGCAGCGATCATGCGTCACGTTCGCAGGAACGCGCGAGCCTGGTCGCCGATGCCCGCGCTGCGCTGCAATGGAGTTACGCCAACGACGAAGGCACCGGCTTGCGTGTGCCGCTCGCGGGCAGCTGCACAAGGCTGTTCGTCGACCTCAATTTGCTGAACGAGGCGCGCATCTGGTCCGATCGCGCACTCGCAATGCTCGATGAGGCCGATCGGGGCGGCAGATGGGAGCTCGAGCTTCAGTCGACGCTCGGTCACGCCTTCATGTTCACCGAGCGCAACAGCGAGCAGGCGGAAGCGGCGCTCAGGCGCGGGCTGGAAATAGCGGAAGCGCTTTCCGATCACGCCAACACATTCAGGCTGTTGTCCCGGCTCAACATGTTCTATCGCCGCACCGGCCGCTATCGGCATCTGGTGCCGACTGCGCTTCACGCCGAGCGGATTGCCCGCGTCATCGGCGATACTGCGGGCATCGCCGGGAGCAAAGCGCTGCTCGGCGTGTCATATCACCTCGCCGGAGACCAGGCCGAGGCGCAAGCCCATCTCGACCAGGGCCTGCGCGACGACGCTGCGCTCCGCGGGACCCAACCTGGGCATTTCGCCTATTCACGCACACCGCAGATTCCGCTCGCGCGCGTGCTATGGCTGCGCGGCTTTCCCGATCGCGCGCTTGAATGCGTCCGGCCGCTTGTCGGCGCGTCAGCGCCGCAGGACGTGGTCATGCATTGTATCGCATTATGCTGGGCCGCTTCGGTATTCGGCTGGCTCGGCGATTGGTCGTCAGTCGAGGCGATGACCGATCGTCTGGCCGCCCATGCGAGCATGCACGGACTCGTGCCCTACGAAGCCGTCGCGGCGGGGTTTCGCGCGCAGAGCATGATCGCTCGGGGCGAGGTCGCCGGCGGCGTCGACCTGATGCGGAGTGCGCTTCCACGCCTGCACGCCGATCGCTACGAGCTCTATGCCTCGGCATTCGCCGCGGATCTGTCCCGAGGCTTGGTCACGTTGGGACGATTGACGGAAGGCATTCAAGTTGTTCACGAAACCATTGCGCGGGTCGAGCAGGAAGGCGGCGGCTTCGACATGCCCGAGCTGCTCCGTCTCCGAGGAGAACTGGAGGCCTATGGCGGCAATCTCGACGCGGCCGAGGCGGATCTCGTCGCCTCGATCTCGCTCGCCGAACAGCAGGGCGCGTTATCCTGGCGGCTGCGAGCCGAGATGTCGCTGGCGCGGCTTCGAATCCGGCAGCCTGTGCAACATCCACTCGAACAGCTCGCCAAAACCTATGCCCGGTTCTCGGAAGGGTTCGAGACCGCCGATCTCAGGGCGGCACGGAGCATGCTGAACGAGCCGGCGGCCTGATCAAGTCGAAGCGAATTTTTCGCGCGGGCTGCTACTCGAAGACGGCGTCAAAGATCTCGACGTCCATCAGCACGGGCTTGGCGACCACGGTGCCGTCGGGCCGCAGCGTCTGCGCGCGTCGGAGCGTCGGCACCACGATGCCGCCGAAGCTGTCATGGGCCCAGGAGTAATGCGCGACCTTCATTCCGAAGAGATCGTGATCGGTCCGCCGCTGCAACGCGTTCTCGTCGAAATAGAAGATCTGCTCGGGCGCGAGCGTGATCAGCCCCGGCGGGAACTGCGCGCGCAACCGCCGCCATGACTCGTTGTTCTCCTGCCACGGTGGCAGTTCCTCCACCACCACGTCGGGATGGGCGAGCAGGAATGGATTGGTCAGATAATTCCAGATCGCGACACCGCAAAAGAAGACGAGATGCAGTTCGTCCGCGAGCGTGGGCGAACCGGTTTCGGTGAACGCAAGGCTCGGATTGCGCCAGGTCCTGAGGATCTCACCCTCGAGGCTTTCGATCGTGATCGCGTCCGGCTGAAAAGAGCCGGAGTGTTCGCCGCCGGTGATGCCGGTGAAGCGGACCGACTGCGTGCGGGTCGAGCCCTCCGCCGTCACGTCCTTGAACTCGCTGGCATGTCCGGTGCTGGAGAACAGCGTTCCGGCGACGGAGAGGTGAAGCGTGAACCGGCTCAAGCTATTCCAGCGAGCGAGTCCGCCGCTGGCATCAATTACATCGTCAAGAAGCGCCATGTCCCGCCATATCCACCGTGAAGTGACACCACCATGGCGGGGCGGATGCGGCTTGGCGTGTTAGAAGTTGTTAGGAGTTGCGAGCGGATATTTTTACGGTATCCCGTTGAAGATACTCTCAATTCAGCGCCGTAAGGAGCTCCCTGGCGGCGACGAGATCACGGGTCTGGAGGCCCTCCTGGTACCGCGCGACGAGCGGGGCGAGCAGGGCACGTGCGTCTCCGGCTTTTCCGGCCTGGCGCCAGACCCGGCCGAGACTGATGGCCCCCCGCAGTTCCCAGCCGAGCGCGCATTGGCGGCGCGACAGATCGAGCGAGTCCCGGAAGCAGCTTTCGGCCTCCGCGGCATTGCCCGACCGGGCGAGGATGTCGCCCTTGACCCTGAGCATCTCGGGCATGTCGAAGGATTCGCCATGCTCGGGGATCTCTGCGATGGCGTCATTGATGGTCTGCAAGGCTTCGTCGGCTTGGTTCTGCGCCGCGAGTCCCTCCGCGAGCGCGGTCGCAAACACCGTCGTCATGATCCGGTGTCGCGTCGCGTACAGCGTGGCCTGGCTGCGGCGGAGGTGCTCGATCCCGGCGGCTACGTCGCCGCGGCGGAGCAGCAGCTCACCCTTCTGGCCGATGCCGACCGCGTGGTAGGGCCCGAGGAAATGCCGCGCGGAATGATCGATCAGCCGCTCGATCAGGATTTCCGCATTGGCCAAGTCGCCGACCCAGAGGAACACGTAGATGGTCCAGATCAAGGAAATACCGAGAGTGAGCGGCTGCTCGAGCAGCTCGGCTTCGCGAATGGTGTATCGGGACGCCTCGATCGCACGATCGGGCCGGCCGGTGAGCCACAACCCGCGCGCCAGCGCCACCAGCGCGACGATGCGGTCATCATAGCCGAGATGCCCGATATTCAGCCGCTGCGAGCCGGGATTATGCAACATCGCGCTCTCGCAGAGCTGCACCGCCTTGTCCTGGTTGCCGATCAAATGATGGGCGACGCCCAGCATCCATTCCACGTTCAGCGTGCTGGCGGGATCGTTCAGCTTCCGCGCGACGCTTTCGCCCTGTTCACCGGTTCCGAGTGCTCCGTGAAAATCTCCGACCCTGGTGAGGTAGATGTGCAATCCGCGCAGCAGCCAGAGCTGCCAGTGCAGATCCTGGAGTTCCCGCGCAAGCTGGAGACTGCGCGTGAATGCCGAGCGGACCGCTTCGGTATTGCCCTGCGTGAACATCGCGGAGACGCCGAGCGCGGCCTGCAAGATCATTTCATGGCGGCCATCCACCGCGCTCGCGTCGAGCAACGCCAGCGCCTGCTGGGTCCAGCGGTAGCATTCCGTCAGCAATGTCAGCTCGAGGAAGAACTGAGCCGCTGAAGCCGCCAGATCCACGCCGATCGTTCGGTCTCCGCCGTCCGAAAAGCTCCAGGTCAGCGCGGCCCGGACATTGGGCAGGTGGTCGGCATAGGGAAGGAAGCCGCCCGCGGTCTGCATGCCCGTGGATTTGACGGCGATGTCGCGAAGGAAGTCGCGGAAATATTCGGCGTGGGCATGTGCGACGCGGTCAGCTTCGCCGTTCTCGACGAGCTTCTCGGCGACGAAGGCACGCGTCGTATCCAGCAGGCGATAGCGCAGCCGCCGCTCCGCAGGGGAAGTCGCGATCAGCGATTTTGAGAGCAGATTGGAGATCGCCTCGGCGGCTTCTGCCTCGCCGATGCCCTGACAGGATGCGACCGCAAGCGCGGCCTCCAGGGTGAACGGCCCGACGAACGCCGATAATCCGCGCAGCGTTGCGCTTTCGGTTGCCGGCAGCAAATCATAGCTCCAGGCGAGCGCCGCACTGAGGGTGTGGTGCCGCGGGACAGCGGTGCGCCGCCCGCGCCATAGCAGTGAGAAACGGCTGTCGAGCAGCGAGGCGGTCCCGGCAATGCCATAGGCGTTCACACGCCCGGCCGCGAGCTCGATCGCGAGCGCGATGCCGTCCAGCCGGCGGCAGATATCGGCGACGAGCGGCGCATCTTCTTCGCTGAGCTCGAACTCGCTCAAGCTCTCCGCAATGCGTTCCACGAAGAGCTGAGTTGCGGGATAAGCAAGGATGTCGGCGATGCCGAGCCCGTCGCGCTGTGGCGGGCAATCCAGTGGAAACAGCCGATGGACACGCTCACCTTCGGCACGGAAGGATTCGCGGCTGGTGGCGAGAATATGCAGCTCGCCCGCTTCCCGGACGATGCGTTCGGCCAGGGGGGCGAGATCGTCGAGGATGTGCTCGCAACTGTCGAAGACCAACAGCATCCGCCGGTTGCGCAGGAACGTCAGCAACCCCGGCATCGGGTCGTCGGAATTGACTGTCAGGCCCAGCGCGGCCGCAATCGTTCCCGCAACGAGCCGGGTCTCCCTCAGTGCGCCGAAATCGACAAAACACACCTGGCCGCCGAAGGCCTGGAACTCGCGATGCGCGACCGCCAGTGCGACCGAAGTCTTGCCGATTCCGCCGGGGCCGACGATCGTGACGAAGCGATGTTGCGCAAGCTCGGCGGAAATCCTCTCGACCGCATCGTCCCGCCCGATCATCTTCGAAAGCGGCGAGGGCAGCGAGCGCGGCGAAGCAACGGGCGGGCTGGTCCGGTTCTCCGATGGGGCGGCCCGGAGCAGCGCGGCCGTGAAGCAATAACCCCGTCCGGGGACGTTGACGACGTAGCGGGAGCCTTCGCTCGGATCGCCCAAGGCCTTGCGCAGCGTCGTGATGTGAAAGCGCAGGCTGCCTTCGTCCACATTCACGTCGGCCCAGACCCGCCGCATCAACTCACGCTTGTCCACGACCTCGCCGGCGCGCTCGGCGAGAAAAACGAGAATGTCGAGCGCACGGCCGCCGAGGTGAACCGGGGCGCCGTCCTTCTCGAGCAGCCGCGTCTTTGCGAACAGCCGGAACGGCCCGAAAGCAATGGCCGAATCCTGGTCGTTAGTGTCCGGCACGGGCCAATCATTCCAGTGAAAGAGCTGAACTCTGCACTTTGATCTACCAGAAGGGAACTCTGAGTAAACTGGCCGAAAGTGGCGAAATCGCGTGGAAGGTGCCGGCAATTGGCCGATCGCGCGCGACGATCCGTCGCAAATTGTGCTCAAACGCGAGCATCTCGAAGCGATCGGAGCGACCCGGCAGCGTGCTTGACCGCCCAGCCCGCGCTTTGGAGCCCCCGTCGTCGCACCGCCATCATAACAAAAACTTGCAACGTCTAACGAGCAATGCGGGCGAACTGCATCCAGTATCCGTTCCGAGTTTGACGTTAATTCCAACGGGGAGGCTACGATGTCCGGTATCAATGCTCGGCCGAATGACGACGTCGTTCGATCTCAGCTTGTGGCCAGTTTAGACGATCAGTCGCGTGACTGGGAGCTCGTGCTGCGGGAATCCCACCATCGGATGAAGAACACGCTGACGATATTGGGTGCGTCAGTCCGCCGCGATTTCACCCGGTCGGGTACCAGGGACGTGTCGCTTGCAGCGGACCGGCTCGAGCGGCGCATCGTCGCCTTCGGCAGGCTCTATCAACTCTTGTCCGACAATGACGACCATACGGCGATCCCGGTGGCGGCCTTCTTCGAAAACCTGTGCGGAGCGATTTCCGAGGCGGTGCTGGAGCCGGCGGGCATCCGTTGCGAGGCGGCGATCGAAAGCGGCACGCTGCCGGCGTCGCAATGCCATCGGCTCGCGCTGATGTTGACGGAGCTGGTGACGAATGCGGCCAAGCATGCCTTCCCGGACAGGAACGATGCGCTGATCCGCATCGAGATGGCGAATCGCGATGGTGCCTGGTTCTGCACGGTCGCCGACAACGGGATCGGCGCGACTGGACCGCTTCAGGGCACCGGCAGCCGGATTCTCGAAGGACTCGCACGCAGCATTCACGCCCGGCTGCAGGGCGAGGCGGGAGAACAGGGCACGCGCGTAACGATCGCGATGCCGATCGCAGCTGCTTGAAGCTCGTCTTGAATCCAACCCAGGGAGTTCGACATGGCTACCACCGAAATCGACCGCGACGCCGCGGCCAAGCCTTCAAACAAGCCTTCCAACAAGCCTTCCAACAAGTCTGCGAACAAGCCTTCGACATTGCGTGGCGTTGATCAGAGGCTCGAGGTGATCGTGATCCCCGTGTCCGATGTCGATCGCGCCAAGGCCTTCTACGCGCGTCTCGGTTGGCGACTGGACGCCGATTTTGCCTCCGGCAATGACTGGCGCGTGATCCAGTTCACGCCACCAGGCTCGGCCTGCTCGGTGATTTTCGGCAGGAACGTGACGGCGGCTGCACCGGGCTCGGTGCGAGGCTTGTACCTGATCGTCTCCGATCTGGAGGCGGCGCGAGAGGATCTGCTCGAACGCGGCATCGAGGTCGGTGCTCCATTCCATGGTGCCGGCGATGCTCACGCCGGAACCGATGAGCCTTATCTCTCCGGCAGCGTTCGGGTGAGCGGTGCTGACCCGAAGCGCGGCAGCTACGGCTCATTTGCCTCGTTCAGCGATCCCGACGGCAATGGCTGGCTGTTCCAGGAGGTCACGACGCGATTGCCGGGACGGATCGCGGGCGACGGCACGACATTCGCTTCGCAGGCTGCGCTGGCCGCAGCACTGCGCCGCGCAGCGGCGGCACATGGCGAGCACGAAAAGCGGACCGGCGGGCACGACGAGAACTGGGCCGATTGGTACGCCGATTACATGGTCCGCGAGCAGGCGGGCCAGCCGCTGCCATCCTGAGCTGGACGGCACGGATTCGTCGACTGATGCAAGCCGAGGCGGCGCGTGATGACGGAGCTCATCGCGCGCCGTGTTGCTTTGGCGGCGCGCATCGCGGCTCGCAACGGCTAACGCGGTCTAACAACCCATAACGAGCAAATTGCCGGGGCCTGCGCCAATCTCTCTGCATGACGAACCGACGCGTTGATTTCGAATTCGGTCAGCGTCACCGATCAAAGTCAGGGAGATCGAATATGACCACGCAAGCACGGACCGACATTCTCAATCCAGACCGCCGTCAACTGTTGAGCCAGGCCGCGATGACCGCGGTCGCCGCAAGCGTATCGAGCCTGCTGCCGCTGCATTCCGCCAAGGCTGGCGTGAGTGGGGCGGTTCGCCCGTTCCACGTCAGCGTGCCCGAGCAGGATCTGCTCGATCTCCGCCGCCGTCTCGCGGCGACGCGCTGGCCGGATCGTGAGATCGTTGCCGATCAATCGCAGGGCGTGCAGCTGACGACGGTGCAAGAGCTCGTGCGCTACTGGCACGACGGTTACGACTGGCGCAAGATGGAAGCGCGGCTGAATGCCTTGCCGCAATTCGTCACCGAGATCGACGGCGTCGACATCCACTTCATTCACGTCCGCTCCAGGCACGAGAATGCCTTGCCGATGATCGTCACGCATGGCTGGCCCGGTTCGATCATTGAGCAGATGAAGATCATCGGCCCGCTCACCGACCCCACCGCACACGGCGCGACGGCGGCGGACGCCTTCGATCTCGTGATCCCCTCGCTGCCTGGTCACGGTTTCTCCGGCAAGCCGACGGAATTGGGCTGGGACCCCCAGCGCGTCGCGCGGGCCTGGATCGTGCTGATGAAGCGGCTCGGCTACAATCGCTATGTCGCGCAAGGCGGCGATTGGGGCAATGCCGTAACGGAGCAGATGGCAGTGATCGCGCCGCCGGAACTGCTCGGTATCCACACCAACATGCCCGCGACCGTTCCTGATGACATCGCCAAGGCGCTTCAGCCCGGCGGATCGCGGCCGTCGAACCTCTCGGCCGACGAGCGCTACGCTTACGATCAGCTCGATGATTTCTACAAGCATGGTCTCGGCTACGCGATCGAGATGTCCAACCGGCCGCAGACGCTCTATGGCCTGGTGGATTCGCCGGCGGGCCTCGCGTCCTGGATGCTCGACCATGATGCGCGCAGCACCGCCATGATCGCCCGGGTGTTCGACGGCAAGACGGAAGGTCTGTCGCGGGACGACGTGATCGACAACATCGCGCTCTACTGGCTCACCAACACCGCGGTGTCGTCGGCGCGGCTGTACTGGGAGAACAAGCTGGTGTTCTTCGAGCCCAAGCACATCAAGATCCCGGTCGCCGTCAGCGTCTTCCCGGACGAGATCTACGCCGCGCCGCGCAGCTGGACCGAGAAGGCCTATCCCAAGCTGATGCACTACAACCGTCTCGACAAGGGCGGCCATTTTGCGGCCTGGGAGCAGCCCGCATTGTTTTGCGCGGAAATGCGCACCGCCTTCCGACCGCTGCGTCAGTCGATCTGAGACCTGCGGGGACGCGCACTTCCGCGCGTTCCCCTCTTTTCCCACAGACCAGGAATCCAATCATGAACCGCCCCGAACGCACTTTTACGACCGACCAAATCCGCCTGGAGCGTCGGCTGCCGTCGTATTGGCGTGTCACCTTCGACATGCCCCCGGTCAATATCTTCGGCCCCAAGCAGCTCCCGCTTCTCGACGACGTCGTCACAGCGATCGAGAGCGATTCCGATGTGAAGGTCGTGGTGTTCGACAGTGCCGTCGAAGGCTTCTTCATCACGCATTACGACTTCCTCGCTCCGCTGGAGGATTCGCTTCGGATCCCGCCCGGCCCGACCGGCCTGCAGGCACTGCCGGACATGCTGGTGCGTCTCAGCCGTGCGCCGGTCGTCTCCATTGCCTCGATCAGGGGCCGTGCGACCGGCGTCGGCAGCGAACTCGCGCTCGCGAGCGATATGCGCTTTGCCAGCCGCGAAAAGGCGATCCTGTCGCAATGGGAGGTCGGTGCGGGCCTGGTGCCCGGCGGCGGGCCGATGGCGCGGTTGCCGCGCCTGATGGGACGCGGCCGCGCGCTCGAAGTTCTGCTCGGCGCCGACGACATCCACGGCGATCTCGCCGAACGCTACGGCTATGTGAACCGGTCGTTGCCGGATGCCGAGCTCGACGGCTTCGTCGAGGCGCTGGCCATGCGCATCGCGTCCTTCGACAAGGAGGCGATTGCCGAGACCAAGCGCCTCGTCGACGTTGCGAGCCTGCCGCCGGATGTCGAGATCAAGCCGGAATGGGACGCGTTCCTGGCTTCGCTCAGCCGCCCCGCGAGCCAGACCCGCATCAAGGCGCTGATGGCGCGCGGCTTCCACCGCGCCGGCGACGTCGAGAACCGGCTCGGCTTCCACGTCGGACAGATCGGTGGCTAGCGGAACTGTTGCGGCGTTCGGCCGGTTGGAATGATGACAGGCGGTCGTGCGAATGTCGCTTTCGTCCGGTACCGAGCGCCGGTGCTAAAACAATCAAACATGGAGAACTGAGATGATCCGCAAGGCAACAGCAGTCTGGAAGGGCACCGGTCGCGATGGCACCGGTCAGCTATCGAGCGAATCCGGCGTGCTCGCCCAGACGCCTTATTCCTTCAAGACCCGCTTCGAGAACGAGAAGGGCACCAATCCCGAGGAATTGATCGCGGCGGCCCATGCCGGCTGCTTCACCATGGCGCTGGCGTTCGGCCTGCAGCTCGCCGGCTTTACGCCGGACGAGCTCTCGACGGAAGCCGCGGTCAGCCTCGAGCCGGAAGGCAAAGGCTTCAAGATCAGCAAATCGGCGCTGACGCTGCGCGCGAAAGTGCCGAACCTTGACGACGCAGGTTTCGCCAAGATCGCCGGCGAGGCCGAGAAGAACTGTCCCGTGTCGAAAGTGCTCAACGCCGAGATCACGCTCGACGCCAAGCTGACCTAGCTCAGCACACACCAGGACTGCCGTCATGCCCCGCCAACATCAGCCGGATGAAGACAGGTTCCGGGCGATTTTGCCCGAGGACGTCGCGTGGCAGCCGTTCCCCGCATTTCCGCCCGGGGCGCGGCTGGCCGTGATGGTCGGCAGTCCCACTGAGCCCGGACCTTACGTGGTCCGGGTGAAGGTGCCGGGCGGCACCAGGCTGATGCCGCACAAGCATCCGGAGGACCGGATCTACACGGTCATGTCGGGTGTGTTCTACATCGGGCTCGGCGAGATTTTTGATGGCGACAAAGTGAAGGCTTATCCGCCGGGCAGTGTTATCGTGCTGCCCGGCGAGACCTGGCATTTTCATTGGGCGAAGTCCGGCGAATACGTTACGCAGGTTTCTGCCATCGGCCCATTGGGCCTAGAGTATCACGACGACCATGATGACCCGCGCCTGCATGCAACGACGCAATGAGGCCTTACGGATCGCGACGGAACGAATGGAGCATCGAATGACGACGGAACGCGCAGTTTTGGCCGGAGGGTGTTTCTGGGGCATGGAGGATCTCATGCGCAAGCAGCCCGGCGTGGTCTCGACCCGTGTCGGCTACACCGGCGGTTCGGTGAAGAACGCGACCTACCGCAACCATGAAGGCCACGCCGAAGCGATCGAAATCATCTTCGATCCGGCGAAGACCAGCTTCCGGACGATGTTGGAGTTCCTGTTCCAGATCCACGATCCCACCACGCTCAATCGCCAGGGCAACGACCGGGGCACGAGCTATCGCTCCGCGATTTTCTATACGACCGACGAGCAGAAGCGGATTGCCGAAGACACCATCGCCGACGTCGAGGCGTCGGGCCTGTGGCCCGGTAAGGTGGTGACCGAAGTGACGCCCGCCGGCGAGTTCTGGGAAGCCGAGCCGGAGCATCAGGATTATCTCGAACGTTATCCTGACGGGTACACCTGCCACTTCATCCGGCCCGACTGGAAGCTGCCGCGGCGCGGGGCTGCAGCGGCAGGCTAGGCTGCAGCTTCGCAGAGGCGGATTGAGGCATAGAGCATACTGCCGCCGGGCGTACGGTTGCCACCGAGGCCCGTGAGGTCATCGATCAATCTACGATGCTGTCATCGTCGGTGCCGACGGTGCGCGAAAACACTTGTGCTTCGTTTGGGGACTTTCGCCTGCTTTTCACGGAAGCGCGGGAACGCAAATGTGTGACCTATCCCCTTCGCGTGCCGGCGGCAGTTTTCGAGTCTCGAGAATGCGTTGCGGCCCGCCGCATCTCCCGTCATCCGCAGATCACATTGACCGCCTTCCGGGCAACCTCCCTCAGTTCGGCGCGGGACGCGCCGGCACGGGCGCGGATCGCGATGGTGTGCATCGTAGCCGAAGCCAGGATCGCAAGCGTTGCGGGATCGGCATCGCGCTTCAACTCACCCTTGTCCTGAGCGAGGCGGAATCGTGCCTCGAAATCGGCGTCGATCGCGCGAAGTCCCGCCGCGACACTTTTCCGGATCGCCTCATCTTCCGCGACCTCCGTGACTGCGGTCCCGACCACAAAGCAGCCGCGCGCGCGTCCCTTGCCCGAAAAATAGATCGACAGCGCTGCGTCATAGGCGAGCATCAGCGCCTCGGCCAGGGGATGGTCTCCCGCGAGAGCCGCGCGCGTCGCAGTAAGGCTGATCTCCCAATAACGCGCGAGCGCCTCGAGATAGAGCGCGTGCTTGTTGCCGAAGACCGCATAGAGGCTCGGGGGGCTCATCCCGGTGGCTGCAGCCACCTTGTCGAGGGAAGTTCCAGAGTAGCCGGTCTTCCAAAAGGTCTCGGTTGCCTGCTTGAGGGCTGCCTGTGCGTCATAGGCGGGTGGCCGCCCTCGCCGAGCAGGGCTCTTTTCGCTTCTTTTTTGCGTCATGTCGTCAAAACCTCGGCTGCCGTACGTCGTTACAGATATTTGTATGGGTCGTTATAAAAATCAAGAGGCGGAGCCTTGATTGCCGATCCGTGGGATAGTATTTGTAACGAACGTTAGGTAATTGAATAGAGGTGAGGCCTCCAATGTCGTTCAATTTTGCGCCAATCGCCGGCTGGTGGGGCGATCGCACGAGCTTCCGCGGAAGCGAAGCAGTCGGGCAGCTGCTCGGACCCGAGTTCGTGAGGCGGCTGCGCCGCCCCTTGATGCTGGCAGTGCCGATCATCGCGGCCGCGTTCGGCGCCTCCATGTATCTGGCCCAGGAGCAATATGTTTCGACCGACGATGCATTCGTTCGCGCCGCCAAGGTGACCATCAACGCCCGGGTTTCCGGCCAGGCGGTTGAGATCGCCGTGCGGGACAATCAGCGCGTTCGGCAGGGCCAGGTCCTGTTTCGAATCGATCCGGAGGCTTACCAGATTGCCGTCGATCAGGCGGAGGCCCGGCTTGGCAGTGCGCGCCTGCAGATCGACTCGCTCAAGGCGACCTACCGTCAGCAGCAGGCGGAACTGCAATCGGCCAGGGAATCCGCGTCCTTCGACGAGCGTGAGTTCGGCCGCAAGAAGATGTTGGTCGCTTCAGACTTCACTCCGCGCGCGGTCTATGAGCGGGCCGAGACGGACATGAAGGTCGCCCGCCACCGCATGGCGTCGATCGAACAGCAGATCGCCAACACGATCGTCGCGCTCAATGGCGATGCCGATATCGACGTCGATCGCCATCCAACGGTTCGCGCGGCCAGGGCGCAGCTCGACCGTGCCCGGCTCGATCTCTCCTATGCCACCGTGACGGCGCCCGACGACGGTATTGTGACGAAGGTCGACGATCTGCAGATCGGCGGCTTCGTCAATGCCGGCGCAGCCACGTTCTCGCTGATGTCGAGCCGGCATGTCTGGATCGAGGCGAACTTTCGCGAGACCGGATTGACCCACATGCGTCCGGGGCAGGAGGCGACGATCGAGGTCGATGCCTATCCGGATCGCAAATTCGGGGCGCATATCGTCAGCATGAGTCCCGGCACCGGATCGGACTTCTCGATCCTGCCACCCGAGAATGCCACCGGAAACTGGGTCAAGGTCGTCCAGCGTTTGCCGGTGCGCCTTGAACTCGACGACCTTGATGCAAGCCGGCCGCTGTTCTCGGGCATCAGCGTCACGGCGCGGGTCGACACCGGCTATCGCCGCACCTGGCCCCATCGGCTCCAATCCGCGCTCGCGACTGAGGGCAAATGAGTACGCCCCTCCCATCAACTGCTGCGCCCGGCGGTCATCACGCGATCGCCACGGCCGCCCTCATGGCGACCTACATGCAGGCCGTCAACATTTCGATCCCGAACGCTGCGCTGCCCCACATTCAGGCGACGCTGTCGATGGCCAATGACGAGGTCGGCTGGGTGTTCTCCTCGTATATCGCCGCGAGCGCCGTGACCATGTCGATCACGCAATGGCTGGCGGGACGTTATGGCCGAAAGGCGGTCTATCAGACCGCTATCGCAATCTTCGTGTTGGGTCTCGTGCTCGACACGCTGGCAACGACGTCGATCCAGTTCGTGCTGGCCCGCATCCTCCAGGGATTGGCAAGCGGACCGCTCGCGCCGCTTTCGCTGGCGATCCTTCTCGAGGTGACGCCGCCGCCGCGACATGCGCGCATGAGCCTGGCGTGGACCGTGTGCTCTCTGCTCGGCATCAGCAGCGGCCCCGCTATCGGCGGCTGGCTCAGTGAATATTACGGCTGGCCGTCGATCTTCCATGTCAGCCTGCCGATGGCCGTCTTCATCTTCCTGACGATGGCCCAGTTGCTGAGCGAGAAGCGCGCGCAGCGAAGCCAGTCCTTCGACTTCTTCGGCCTGACGACGTTCTCCGTCGGCATGATCGGGCTGCAGATGCTGCTCGACCGCGGCGAGCGCCTCGAATGGTTCGCCTCGACGGAGATCTGGGTCGAAGCGATCGCGTCGATCCTGGGCTTCTATCTCTTCATCGTCCACGTCATGACGACAAAAGAGCATTTTCTCCGCACGGCGCTGTTGCGGGATCGCAATCTCGTGCTCTCGACCGTGATCTCCTTTGCGCTCGGCTTCGTCCTGCTGCCGACCCTGGCCTTGACGTCCCCCATGCTGGAGGAATTGCTCAACTACCCGGTCGACACCACGGGCTACATGACCATTCCGCGCGGCGTGGCGCTGGTGGGAGCGCTGGTGCTGACGAGCCTTGTTCCGGCGCAGGTCGATACCCGGCCATTCCTCGTGGGTGGAATGACGCTGGTGGTCTATGCCAATTGGCTGATGCTCGGCTATTCACCGGCGATGGATTGGCGGCCGGTGGTCGGGGCGGGCCTGTTCCAGGGGGCCGGTATCGGCATGTTGTTGCCGGCGCTCGCCAGGGCGGCGTTCGGCACGCTCGATCCGAAGCTTCGCCCGGAAGGCAGTGCGCTGATCAACCTGTCGCGGCTCTATGGCAGCACCATCGGCATCGCGATGGTTCAATTGTTCTTCTACGCCAACACGCAGGCCGTGCACATCGCACTTGCAAAGAACCTCACGCCCTACCGCGTCGCTGCTTATTTCGGGGGCTCGATCGGCAAGCCGGGCCTCGCCGCGCTCAACGGCATGGTCACGCGTCAGGCAGCCACGGTCGCAGTCATCGACCAGTTCGAGATCCTGATGTTCGCAATGCTCGTCGTGATCCCGCTCGTGTTCTTTCTCCGCAAGCCGCGGCCCGCCGGTTGACGCCCGGGAGTCGTGGAACGGCATCGCATCGTCAATTTCGATCACCTCGTCCCCCGCTTGTGCGGGAGCCGAGGACAAACAAGGGAGCATCAGCATGAATACGTCCGATACGCTTCGTCATACAAGGATTTCCACTCATGCGTCGGGAGCGATTCCCGCGGTGGGATTTGGTACGCTCATTCCGGATCCGCTCGTGACCAGGCAGGCCACCAGGGCTGCACTGGAGGCCGGATTTCGACATCTCGACTGTGCGGAGCGCTACCGCAACGAAGCCGCGGTCGGCGACGCGCTCCAGGACGCGTTCAAGGCGGGGACGCTTCAGCGCGAAGACCTGTTCGTGACGACGAAGCTATGGAACACCAATCATCGGCCGGAGCGGGTCAGACCTGCCTTCGACGCCAGCCGCCGGCGGCTGCAGCTCGACGATGTCGACTGCTACATCATCCATACGCCCTTTGCCTTTCAACCCGGCGACGAGCAGGACCCGCGAGACGCGCGCAGTCAAGTCATCTATGATTCAGGCGTGACGTTGGCGGAGACATGGGGCGCGCTGGAGCGCCTTGTCGATGAGGGGCACTGCAAGTCGATCGGTCTGTCGGACATCACCCTGGAGAAGCTGCGCGAGATCGTTGCGGTCGCGCGGATCAGGCCCGCCATGGTGCAAGTCGAATCGCATCCGTATCTTCCTGAATGGGACCTGCTCGACTTCTGTCGAGAGCACGGAATTGTGTTGCAGGCGTTTGCAGCGCTGGGACACGCCATGAAGCCGAACCTCCTGGCCGATCCGGTGATCACTGCCATCGCGGAGCGCCTACACAAGACACCGGCTCAAATTGCGCTGGCGTGGGCCGTCCAGCGCGGCACGGCTTTCCTGACGACTTCGACCAATCCTCGGCGTATCCAGGAGAACTTCGATATTTCGGCCTTGCCCGAAGACGCCATGCGAGAGCTGCGGGACCAGATCACGACAAACATCAGGTTCAACACGGTCGTCGAGACCGGCGTGCCTGGATTCATTCCGCGGGCTGGATGAATCGCCGCCGGCCAGCCGACGCGTCAAGCCCGGAGCTGCGCGATCAAATCGCGAGCGCTGCGGATATCGGCGATGTCGGCACCCTCGGTGAACGGCCCGCATGCGCGTTCCAGAATTGCCGAGGCCTCCGTGGTCTGGCCAGCGCCGATCATGCACCGCGCCAGGCTGACCGCGCTTCGCAGCTCCCAGAAACGCGCGCCTTGCTGGCCGGCAATGTCCAGGGCCTCGCGAAAGCGCGCCTCGGCATCTTCTGAATGCCGGGCGCTCCTGACCATCAACTCTCCCTTGATGCGGATCAGCTCCGGCAGATACCAGAGCTCCTGCCGGTCGTTGCATCGGGTCAGGACATCCTCGATCACGTCGAGGCCGCGATCGACCTGGTCGGCCTCTCCGGAACACGCGGCGAGTTCGCCGAGCAGGGGCAGAAAGCGCGGCAGGAAGCGCGCATCGCCGGCGCGATTGAGCTCCTCGCGCAGCAACGGCAGGCCGGTTGCGACGTCGCCGCGTTTTGCCATGACTGCGGCATTGAAGGCCCTAGCCCACAGGCCCCACAGCCGGATCGCGTGGCGTTCGGTGTGTTCGAGCAGCTCGGCGCCGTGACGCTCCGCGGCGTCGAAATCGCCGGACCAGAAGGCGATCGGACAGGCGGCTTGTCCAAGCACGCTGCAGAAGGTCAGCGCGTGACCGTTGGCGCGGCCTTCCTCGATGTTTCTGGCGGTGAGGGCTTGAGCCTGATCGGCCAGGCCCTGAATCCACAGGATGCGAGCCCGGAAATATTGCGTCGATATTCTCAAATCGAGCGGGAAGATTTTCGGCTTCTCCGCCAACAGATGCAGCGATGCATTGACCCGGTCGATGCGCAGCCGAGCCTCGTTCTGATCCCCGAGATAGTGCAGCGCCACGGCCATCAGCCGGTCGCCCAGCATGACATCGGTCTTGTCGGGCGAGCTCGCGGCTGCGTTCGCAAAGCGATCGGCGAGCGCACGAGCCTTGCCGAACTGTCCGTTGTTGAACTGGTCAATGCACAAGCCCCAGAGCGCGCGCAGCCGGAAATCCTTGTCGTCGAGCCTGTCAGCCAGTTCGAGGGTCGTCTCGAGGATCGGCCGCGCCTCGCGCGCGCGGCCCTCGCCATACATCAGCGACCATCCGAGCGCCGACAGGAGCTGCATGCGGATGCGGTCGTCGTCGGCGGTGTCTGCGAGCGCCGCGAGCGCCGTTCTGCTGCGCTCACGGCATTCCGCGAACAGCGAAAGACGCACCCACAGCGTGACCGCGGCCGCCGTCAGCGCGATACCGAGTCTTGCCTCGCCGTCGGGCCCGAAGGCCCAGTCCAACGCCGCGCGCACATTGTCCAGTTCCGCGCCATAGATGCTCAGCCATTGGGGCAGCGGCGTCGAAATATCCGCCTCCGCGCGCTCGAAGAAATCGCGAAAATGCTCGGCATGACGCCGCGCGAACTGCCTGGCTTCGCCGAGCTCGTTGAGTTTTCCGTGCGCATAAGTGCGCGTGGTGTCGAGCAGCCGATAGCGCAGCGTCCGCGACCCGGACGGCGAGATCAGTGACTTGGTCACCAGGCTGTCGATTGCTTCGAGAGTTTCGGATGCGTTGAGGCCGTCACCGGACGCGACCGCCGCAGCTGCCTCCGGGGCGAAAGGCCCGGCAAAGACCGACAGGCGTCGCAGCGTGGCGCTCTCCACGGGAGGCAGAAGGTCGTAGCTCCAGTCGAGAGCCGCGGCGAGCGTCTGGTGCCGTGGCACGGCGGTGCGCCGGCCGCGCCATTGCAGCGAAAAACGGCTGTCGAGCAGGGACGCCGTGCCGGCGATGCCGTAAGCATTGACGCGGCCTGCCGCGAGCTCGATCGCCAGCGCGATGCCGTCGAGGCGCCGGCAGATGCTTGCGACGAGGGGCGCCTCTTCCGCGCTGAGCTGGAACGGGCCCGAGCTCTGCGCAATGCGCTCCACAAAGAGTTGAGCCGCGGGGTAGGCAAGGACCTCGTCGACAGCAATCCCTTCGCGCTCGGGCGGACAATCCAGCGGGAATAGACGGAAAATCCGCTCGCCTTCGCTGCGGAACGACTCGCGGCTGGTTGCGAGAACACGAAGCTGTGGTGCCTCGCGAACGATATGCTCGACGAGCGGCGCCATTTGATCCAGCACATGTTCGCAACCGTCGAAGATCAGCAGGGCCGGGCCGGTCTTCAGAAACGTCAGGAGAGCCGGCGTCGGATCCTCCGCGCTGATGGTCAGTCCGAGCGCCGAAGCAATAGTGGTCGCGATGTGACTGGCATCCCTCAGCGGACCGAAGTCGACAAAGAAGACCCGCCCGCCGAAATCCTGAGAACGCCGATGCCCGACCGTGACGGCGACCGAGGTCTTGCCGATGCCGCCCGGGCCGACGACGGTCATGAAGCGATAGAGCGAAAGTCCGTTCGAGATCTTCTCGATGACGTCTTCCCGGCCGACCATCCTGGTGAGTTCAGCGGGCAGGGAGCGGGGAGGGGCGATTTCGGCCGCGGCCGAGACCGCAGGCGGGGCTGCTTGAGCGAACGAGGCGACAAAGCAATAGCCGCGGCCGGGCACGTTGACGACATAGCGGGCCGACTTGCCGGTGTCGCCGAGCGCCTTGCGCAGCGCCGCGACGTGGAAGCGCAAGCTGCCCTCGTCGACATTGACGCCGGCCCAGATGCGCTTGACCAGCTCTCTCTTGTCGACGACTTCTCCGGGGCGTCCGGCAAGGAAGATGAGAATGTCGAGCGCGCGGCCGCCGACATGAAGCGGCGAGCCCTCCTTCTCCAAGAGCCGGGACTTCGGAAACAGTCGAAATGGCCCAAAGGAAATGGCCGAGTCTTCGCTACGATCTGGCACGCGCCATCGCCCCCTCGAAGGGAGTCAAAAAGTATTACTTTCTGCTCTACCAGAACGAGGCGTACAGTAAACTGGCCGAAAGCAGTGGGCAGGGCTGACAGCCCTGCACGGCCGGCGGGCTCGCCGAAATAATGCTTGAAAAATAAAGAGTTAGGCCGGCGCGACCATGCGATGATGCCGGGGCTCGTCGGGATGGAGGATTGACTGTGATGCTGGATTACTGCGATGGCTTGGTCCGGGAGCCGGTCCCGCCACCACATTGACTGCCGACTTCCGGAATTTCCAGCATGGCCTCTTTCACGCGGCGACAATTTGTGCATGCGTTGTCGGGCGCAGCGGCGCTCGCCGCGCTTCCCCGCACCGGACAAGCCGCCGACTATCCGTCTCGTCCGATTCGCCTGGTGATTCCCTACGGAGCCGGCGGATCGGGTGACCAGATCGCGCGTCCCTGGGTGGACAGGATGCCGTCGCTGCTCGGGCCGACCTTCGTCGAATATATCGGCGGCGCGGGCGGCGCCATCGGGACCGCGGCGGTCGCGCGCGAGGAGCCCGACGGCTATTCGCTGTTGCTCGGCAACGGCAGCACGCAGGTCATCATTCCCATGACGTCGGCGAATCCCGGATATTCCGTTGGCGATTTCCGCGCCGTCTACCGCCTGATCAACAGCGCGCTGGTTTTCGCGATCAATCCTTCGATCCCCGCCGCAAATTTGCGCGAGTTGATCGCCTATGCGAAAGCCAATCCGGGAAAGCTGTCCTACGGCACGCCGGGGATCGCCACCGGAAACCATCTGGTCGGCGAATCCTTCAAGCAGCAGGCCGGCGCGCTGGACATCGTCCATGTACCCTATCGCGGCATCGCGCAGGCGACCAACGACCTCGTCAGCGGCCAGATATCGCTCGTCATTGCCGTCATGTCCGTTCAATTGCAGCAGCTGGCTCAAGCGGGGAAAATCAGGCTGCTTGCGGTCACCACCGAAACGCGGCTGAGCGGCGCGCCGGAGATCCCGACCGCCGTCGAATCCGGCATGCCCGGCATTCGCTATGAGGGATGGTTCGGTCTGTTCGCACCCAAGGACACCGACGATGCGATCATCGACCGGATCGCGCAGGCGACGCGGCTCGCCATGGCCGATACGGCGCTTCTGGCAAGCTATCGCGCCCAGGGCATGGAGCCGGACAATGATTCTAGCCCGGACAAATTCCGGCGCATCGTCGAGGCTACATCCGCAAGCCTCGCGCCCCTGATCAAATCGATCGGGCTGAGCAATTTGTGAGGCCGTTCAGCCGTCGGCGCGCGTGACAATGCGCGCCGTCAGCGTGACGAGGGCCATCAGCGCGGCCAGGAGCCAGAACGCCATCGTCAATCCGCCAAGGCGCGCTACGAAGCCCACACCGGCGGGGCCGACGAGAACGCCGGCGTAGCCTGCGGTCGTGATCGCCGCGACGGCAAGTCCCGTGGGCATCACCGTCTGCCTCGCCGCCCGGCGGAACAGCACCGGCACGAGGTTCGATGCACCGAGGCCGATCAGCAGGAAGCCGGCCACGGCGACCGTCACGACGGGAGCGGTGAGCAGGACCACGAAACCCGCGATCGCAATGAGGCTGCCCCAGAACAATGTCGTGCGGTCTCCGATGCGCGCGACGACAGCGTCGCCGCCGAGCCGTCCGATCGTCATCGCGACCGAGAACACGATGTAGCCGATCCCGCCTTGCGCTTCGGAAACGAGGCCCGCGCCGATGACGAGCAGCGCGCCCCAATCGAGCATCGCGCCTTCGACGAGGAAGGTAATGGCGCAAAGCAGCGCGAGCAGGAGCACGGAGCCATGCGGCAGCACGAACAGCGGTCCTTCCTGCACCTGCACGGAGCGAAGCAGACGCGGCCAGGCCGCCAGCGTCGCGATCAGCATCAGGACGGAGCAGATCAGCGTGCAAGCGAGCGCCCCGAGTTGCAGCGAGAGCAGTGCGGTCATCAGCGCGGATCCGGCGAAGCCGCCGATGCTGAACAGCGCGTGGAAGCCGGACATCAGCGGACGTCCCGCGGCGCGCTCCACCTCAACCGCGTGGATGTTCATGGCTACGTCGATGGAGCCGAGCGCGGCGCCGAACGCGAGCAGTGCCAGCGCCAGCGTCATGGGCGAGCTCGCGATCGTCAGCAGAGGCAGGACCAGGGCCAGACCGAGCCCGCCCGCAATGATGATCGGCTTGCTGCCATAGCGCGCGCTCAGCACGCCGGTCAGAACCATCGCAACGACCGAGCCGATGCCGAGGCTGAGCAGGAGCAGTCCGAGGATGCCCTCGTCGACGGCGAGCCGCGCCTTTGCGAACGGGACCAGCGGTGCCCAGCACGCGACGCCGAAGCCCGCGACGAGGAAGGCAAGTCTGGTCGCAAGGCGTGTCGCCGGCCTGTCGGCAGAAGACATGGGAACTCCGGGGAGGTGGAATAGGGCAGGACGATCGACAAGCCCCGAAAATGTTGCGTCTTTATGTCCGCGGCGGACTCGAAGTGTCGCAAGCGGCCACCAGGGCTTTTGGCTCGTCACCGGCATCTCGGCGCGCCGGTGAGCTGCGCCATCGGACGAAACACCTTGACGTCCCGACCTGAACCGGTGTCAAGCCACGCCGACAAAAATATTCCACTTTACCGAAATTCGGTTTTAGCGTATGTGTCGCCTATCCCGGCTCATCCTTGAGGGGCGATCTTGTGGTCGTCACGTTCGCGAGCCGGGCTTGCGGTGGACGCGGCAGCGTTCGGGTGCGAGAGGCGTGGGCAGGGCGGATTGCTCTCCGTGAGCCCAAGGCTTCGTTCCGACGAGCGGCGCTGCTAGGCTTCGTCTCGTCTGTAAGTTTCCGGCTCCG
>NZ_PYFX01000011.1 GCF_003020115.1 Bradyrhizobium sp. MOS002 | reverse complement strand
GTCCATGGCATGGTGTCCTCCCTCGAATCTTTGCAAATCCGAAGGAATCACAGGCCAGCCAAAGCCGCTCACCCTTTTCCGGTCAGGCTCTGAGGAGCGCGCAACGCGGGCGTCTCGAAGGATGCAAGGCCACAGCCGGGCCTTCATGATTCGAGACGCGCGTGCCGCGCTCCCCACCGTGAGGATCACATCGCTAGACCCTGGTGCGGCCGCGGGCCAGTCCGACAACGGCCGAGACCAGGAACAGCACGACCGCGATGAAGAAGATGATCTTGGCGATTTCGATCGACGCGCCGGCGAGGCCGCCAAAGCCCAGGATACCGGCGATCAGGGCGATAACCAGAAACGTCACAACCCAGCTAAGCATAATCCGAACCTCTGTTTCGATGTCTGTCTGCGATCGGCGCGGCTGGCGCGCCTCACTTGCAGAACCAATCTCCAACGCGGAACATTGGTTCCGGGCCGCTGAAGCCGGAAATTCGCCTGACCGACAGGAACAAATTGGCTTTCCGCGCACGTGGAAAACCCCCGCCCGCGGCCCCATATAGGGACCAATCCCTGTTAAGAAGGCTCCCCTTCCACCACCCCGCGGTGCCAACGTGGGGCCAATGATTCGCATGACCGAGCCGAGCAAGATCACGTCCCAGAGCGTCCCCGACCACCAGCCCGCGGCCGGCGGCATCGCCGCGCGTGCGCGTGCCTCGGTGGGCCCGCAATATCTGGCCGGGCTCAATCCGGAGCAGCGCGAGGCTGTGGAGACGCTGGACGGCCCGGTTCTGGTGCTGGCCGGCGCCGGCACCGGCAAGACCCGCGTGCTGACCACGCGCATCGCCCACATCCTGAGCCAGGGCCGCGCCCGTCCGGCCGAGATCCTGTCGGTGACCTTCACCAACAAGGCCGCGCGCGAGATGAAGCACCGGCTCGGCCAGATGCTCGGCCATGCTGTGGAAGGGATGCCGTGGCTCGGCACCTTTCACTCTATCGGCGGGCGCATCCTGCGCACCCACGCCGAGCTGGCGCAGCTCAAGTCGAACTTCACCGTGCTCGACGTCGACGATCAGGTCCGGCTCCTGAAGCAGTTGCTGCAAGCCGACAACATCGACGACAAGCGCTGGCCCGCGCGGATGCTGGCCGGCCTGATCGACGGCTGGAAGAACCGCGGCCTGACGCCGTCGCAGGTGCCCTCGGGCGAAGCCGCCGTGTTCGCCAACGGCAAGGGCGGCAAGCTCTATGCGAGCTACCAGGAGCGGCTGAAGATCTTGAACGCCGCCGATTTCGGCGATCTGCTGCTCGAGGACATCCGCATCTTCCGCGAACACCCGGATATTCTGCGGCAGTACCAGCAGCGCTTCAAATTCATCCTGGTCGATGAGTATCAAGACACCAACGTCGCGCAGTATCTGTGGCTGCGGTTGTTGTCACAGGCGCCGACGTCATATACCTCTCCCCGCGTGCGGGGAGAGGTCGGATCGCACAGCGATCCGGGTGAGGGGGACTCTCAGCAAGCTGAGCTCGTGGAGGCAGCCCCTCACCCCAACCCTCTCCCCGTGAAGGACGGGGAGAGGGAGAAGACTCCCGTCAAAAACATCTGCTGCGTCGGCGATGACGACCAGTCGATCTATGGCTGGCGCGGCGCGGAGGTCGACAACATCCTGCGCTTCGACCATGATTTCCCCGGCGCCAAGGTCATCCGCCTCGAGCGCAACTACCGCTCGACCGGCCACATCCTCGCCGCCGCCTCGCATTTGATCGCCCACAACGAGGGCCGGCTCGGCAAGACGCTGCGCACCGAGGACCATGACGGCGAGAAGGTCACGGTAACAGGCTCGTGGGATTCGGAAGAGGAAGCCCGCGGCATCGGCGAGGAGATCGAGCAGATCCAGCGCCAGGGCGACAAGCTCAACGAGATTGCGATCCTGGTGCGCGCCTCCTACCAGATGCGCGAGTTCGAGGACCGCTTCGTCACGCTCGGCCTGCCCTATCGCGTCATCGGCGGCCCGCGCTTCTACGAGCGCGCCGAAATCCGCGATGCGCTGGCTTATCTGCGTGTCATCAATTCACCGGCGGACGATCTCGCCTTCGAGCGCATCGTCAACACGCCCAAGCGCGGCCTTGGCGATGCCACCGTGCAGATGCTGCACGACCACGCCCGCAAGCGCCGCATCCCCTTGTTCGAGGCGGCGCGCGCGGTGGTCGAGACCGACGAGCTGAAGCCGAAGGCGCGCGGCTCCTTGCGCGACGTCGTCGCCCAGTTCGACCGCTGGCGCGCCCAGCGCGAGGTCACGTCGCACACGGAGCTCGCCGAGATCGTGCTCGACGAGAGCGGCTATACCGAGATGTGGCAGAAGGATCGCTCGGCGGACGCCGCGGGCCGGCTCGAGAACCTCAAGGAGCTGGTGCGCTCGATGGAGGAGTTCGAGAACCTGCAAGGGTTCCTCGAGCACATCTCGCTGGTGATGGACCGCGACAGCGGCGCCGATGAGGACGCGGTGTCCCTGATGACGCTGCATTCGGCCAAGGGGCTGGAATTCGACAACGTGTTCCTGCCGGGCTGGGAGGAGGGCCTGTTTCCGAGCCAGCGTACACTGGACGAACAGGGCCGTGCCGGCCTCGAGGAAGAGCGCCGCCTCGGCCATGTCGGCCTGACCCGGGCCCGCCGCCGCGCCAAGATCTATTTTGCCACCAATCGGCGGATCCACGGCACCTGGACGACCACGATCCCGTCGCGCTTCCTCGACGAGCTGCCGGCGGCCAATGTCGAGATCACGGAATCCAAGGGCGGCTCGGCCTGGGGCGGCACCGGCGGCTATGGCGCCTCCCGCTTCGACGACATGGAAGCGTTCGGCTCCACCTATTCGACCCCCGGCTGGCAGCGCGCCCAGGCCAATCGCAATCGCGGCGGCGGCGGGGGCGGCAATAGCGGTCGCGGCAGCTTCGAGGAACAGGCCTCGTCGTTTTCGTCCCAGTCGTCCTCGCCCGATTTCGGCAGCTTCTCCTCGCGCCGTCGTGGGCCCCTGACGATCGAGGGCGAGCTGGTCGCCAAATCCACCGGCACGACCTCCGAATTCTCACTCTCCGACCGCGTCTTCCATCAGAAATTCGGCTACGGCCGCGTCACCAGGATCGACGGCAACAAGCTCACCATCGCCTTCGACAAGGCCGGGGAGAAGAAGGTCGTGGATAGTTTTGTGCAGCGGGCGTGAGGCCTGCATGCCGCGCTACATCGCCATCATCGAGGACGCCGGCCCCGACGAAGCCGTTGGCTTGTGGTTTCCAGACCTGCCCGGCTGCATTTCCGGCGGTGACGACGTCGACGAAGCCCTGGAGAATGCGCCCGAAGCGCTCGCCTTCTATGAGGAGGAGCTGATCGCAGAGGGCCGACGGCTTCCCCTGCCGCGGACATTGGACGAGCTCAAGGCCGATCCCGAATTTGCCGACGACCTCGGGAAACACACGGTCGCCCTGATCGAATGGCCACCCCTCACTGAGGCCACGGAGTGAGGACTGTTCGCCGCACTGGCCGGACCTTCGACAGTTCTCGCCCGAACAGCCCTTGACCACCGCGAACTTCCCCGTATCAGATGCGGCCATGGTCCGGGGCTCCATCACACTGATCTTGCTGGCATTGGGTATGCCGTCGCTTGCAGCGGCGGAGACCATGAGTTTTGGCGATGCGATCGGGCTGCTGGCGAAAAGTTGCGGTGCGGAAATCGTCGCCAATTGCCGCGGCGTCAACCCGGATTCGACCCGCCTGAAGGAGTGCCTGTCGCGCAACCGCGACGTGCTCTCTCAGCAGTGCCAGAGCGACTATTTCGGCGCCTTCGATGCCATCCAGAAGCGCGTTGCAGCCCGCGTCACGGTCGCGAACGCCTGCCAGCGCGAGATCGTCAAGGTCTGCGGCGGCTCGACCAAGGAGACCAGCAAGGCGGTCCCCTGCCTGATCTCGACGCCCAAGGGCATCAGCAACAACTGCCTGAAGGCCGTCGACGACGCGGGGTATCGGTGATGCCGGCGAACAGGCTTTCCACCGCCGGAATATGCATCGCGCTCGGCCTCGCCTTGCTCGTGGGCACAGCAGAAGCGCAGACGGCGCCGCCGACCCGCGACGACATCGTCGGCAAGCTCAACCATTTCGAACAGCCCGCCGAGATCGATCTCCCCGCGCTGAAGCTGCAGGTGATGGAGCGGGCCAAGGCCAGGATCAAGAACGATCCGGGTCCGGTGAACCGGCCGCTGATCGCGCCTGATCTGGTCAATTTGCCGACCTTCACCGCGCAGATCCAGTTCGATGCCGACACGCCGATCATCCAGCCGGCGTCCTACCAGACCGTCGGCCGCCTCGCCGACGCGCTGGTCCATGCCTCGCTGCTGCCCTACACGTTCCTGATCGTCGGCCATGTCGAATCCAACGCGAAGACGCGCGAGGCCAACGCGATCCTGAGCCAGCGCCGCGCCGACGCGATTCGCGACGTGCTGGTGAACACGTTCAAGATTTCGACCAAGCGGCTGCATCCGATCGGCCTCGGCGAGGAGCAGTTTCTCGACCGGGCCCGGCCGACCTCGGCCGCCAACGCCCAATTGCAAATCCTGACCTACGCCAAGGTACCGGAGGAAGCGCCTGCGCATCCGGCTGCGACACCTGCGCCTGCGGCGAAAAAGCCCGCCAAGAAGCACTGAGCGGACGCGCCACGGCGCCTGACGGAACCCTTTGAAGTCTTGATCGTTTTGTGACCTGTCTCACAGCGCGACAGCGCGGTCTTGCGCGACAATCGCACTGGTTTGTGCACCGCCCTATCAGGTGCTATAGGCTTTTTTCGTCCTTCCCGACCCCATGCTGCACGAGACCGAGATGGCCAGTTATTTTCAGCACCAACTGGCCGACTACGTCGAATATCATCGCGATCCCTGGAACTGCGCGATGCACGTGGTCGGCATCCTTCTGCTCTTCACCGGCGCCGTGCTGCCGCTGACGCTGGTGCATTTCCCGCTGTTCGGGATCGAGGTGAGCCTGGCCGTGATTCTTGCCCTGCCGGTGCTGGTCTACTGGCTGATGCTGGACGCCGGGATCGGGCTCGGCATCCTCGCCGCGATGATCGTGCTGCTTTTGGTCGCAACCGCGATCGGCAATCAGGTCTCGATCGTCATGATGTGGTCGATTTTTGCGGTGCTGATCGGATTTGGTGTCGCCGCGCAGATCGTCGGCCACAAGGTTTTCGAGGAGCGGCAGCCGTCGATGGTCGACCACCCCACGCATTTTCTGCTTGGACCGATGTTTGTCATGGCAAAATTATTCATTGCACTGGGCTTCCGTCGCGACCTTGCCGCGATTCTGGCGCCTGTTCCGACCAATTCCCTTTCAACCCGATAGTTCTAGACGCGAAACAGCAAACCTTCTGCATGGCTCTCGTACTGGTTACCGGTGGCAGCGGCTTCATCGGACATCATCTCGTAGAAGCGCTCCGCGCCCGTGGGCAGCGGGTGCGTGTTCTCGATGTCCGTGCGCCGGCCACGCCGTATGCCGACGTTGAATATGCCCATGGCTCGGTGCTGGACGGCGCCGCGGTCGATGCGGCGGTTGCGGGTGTCGATCAGGTCTATCACCTCGCCGGCCTGCCCGGCATGTGGGTCGCCGACAAGCAGGCCTTTCACGACGTCAATTGCCGCGGCACCGAAATCGTGCTCGCGGCCGCGATGAAGCGTGGCGTCTCGCGCTTCCTGCACTGCTCGACGGAATCGATCCTGTTTCCCTATTCCGACCTCAACGGTGTTCCCGCCGAAGAGGCACTGCAGCCGGCCGATGCGATGCCGGGCGCCTACACGCGGTCGAAATCGCTGGCCGAGCATTGCGCCGCGAAGGCCGCAGCCGCGGGCTTCCCGCTGGTGATCGGCACCCCGACCATGCCGATCGGTGCTGCCGACCACAATCTGACGCCGCCGACCGCGATGCTGTGGTACTTCCTGCAGAAGAAAGTGCAGCCGCATCTCGACTTCCCGGTCAATCTCGTCGACGTTCGCGACGTTGCCATGGGCCTGGTGCTGACCATGGAACGCGGACGTAACGGCCAGCGCTACATCCTCGGCGGCGACTGCGTCAGGCTCGGCCAGATTCTGCGGATGATGTCGGCGATGAGCGGCCGCCGGCAATTCCCGGTCGTCGTTCCCGGCAAGGTGGCCGAGCTGTCGGGCATCATGCTCGAATATCTCTCCGATCGCGTCACGCGCCGGCCGCCCAACGGCACCGCCGAGGGCGTGCGCATCGCGCTCGCCGCGAGCGACCTCTCGATCGACAAGGCGCGCACCGAACTCGGCTACGCGCCGCGCCCGATCGAGCCGGTCCTGCGCGAAACCATCACCCATCTTCTCGCCCGCGGCGGCGCGCTTGCCTCCGGCGCCATCGAGCATCACGCGCTCTCCTCGCGCGCCAGCTGAGCTGCCGCCCAACCCAAAGAACCTTTCCGCATGTCCTTCGATTTCAGCAAGCTTCTCTCTGTCGCCTGGGGTGGTTGGACCACGACATGGCCGACGCAATTGCTCGCCCTGATCTGGCTCGCCTGGCTCGCAAGCTGGGTCGGCGCCTCGTTCTGGCAGGGCCGCACCCAGAAGCAGGTGATGACGCTGGAGTCCGGCCGCTATCGCATTCCGATCCTGGTCGGCGGCATCCTGTTCACGCCCTGGACCGCCGAGGTGCTCGGCGAGAAGCCGCTCTGGGTATTCAGCAATACCGCCGTCTACGTCGTGGCGCTGATCGTGCTGGCCGGCATCTCCTTCACCTGGTGGGGACGGCTGCATCTCGGACAATTCTGGTCCAACACCATCACTCACAAGCAAGACCACCGCGTCATCGACACCGGCCCGTACGGCATCGTGCGCCATCCGATCTACACCGGGCTGATCCTCGGCATGCTGGTGACCGGCATCGCGGTCGGCACGGTGACGGCGATGCTCGGCGCCATCCTGATCTCGCTCGGCATGTGGCAGAAGGGCCGGATGGAAGAAGTGTTCCTGTCCAAGGAGCTCGGCGAAGACGCCTACGGCGCCTATTGCCGCCGCGTGCCGATGATCATCCCGTTCCTGTCGCCGCGGTGAGAGCGTAGCACTTCCTCTCCCTTTCGTGTCCCGGACGCGCTGCAACGCGCAAGCGTTGCTGCGCAGAGCCGGGACCCAGAAAGCGACACCCTACAGTACGGAGAAATGGGCCCCGGCTCTGCAGCGCACCGCGAAGACGCATTGCGCAGCGTCCGGGGCACGTGCAGCGCGCTAAGGAACCGCCCCTCCGCTCGCCCGTTAGCCCCTCGATACCTGCCACACACCGCAGAGCATCGAGCCATGTCCGACGCCTACGATTATTTTCGCGAGCACGCGATCGCCGCCGTCCGCAAGGCGCGGGCGCTGCCGCCCGGGCGGCCGAAGCAGAAGCAGCGCACCGTGGCGCGAGTCTATCATCTCCTGTTTAGGAAGGCCGCGCTCGCGCCGAACATCCATCACCTGGATGATTTTCGCACGGCGCGCCGGGCGGAACGGCAGATCGGCCGCTGATCTCAGGCATAGCCTGCCGGCCTTCGTCCCATGCAAATTCGAGCGGCTGCCATTCCACGGGAATAGAGCCCCGCGGCGCTCCACACAGGTTGACGTCGGCCCCGTCAGCCCGTTGGATGCGCGCGCAAACAGGGGCCTCTCATGACTTTTTCCAGCATCTTTGCGCAGTTCGTTGCGCTTCTCGGTGGCATCGCGCTGCAATGGCGGAAGCTGTCGGGCACCGTGCCTGCGCCGGCCTGGGGCCAGTCGCCCGCCATTCCCGAAGCAAAGCCGCAAGGCGCCATCCCGACGCTGAAGATGCCGACGGCGCGGGGCTGGAGCGAAGGACAGAAGCCGACGGTCGCACCCGGGCTCAAGGTCAATGCGTTCGCGACCGGCCTCGACCATCCGCGCTGGATCGAGGTGCTGCCCAATGGCGACGTGCTGATAGCGGAGGCGACGCAAATCGCGGGGGCGCCGCGGTCCGTGTTTCATTACGCGATGCAGGCGACGATGCGGCGCGCCGCCGCGCTCGGCGTCAGCGCTAACCGCATCACGCTTTTGCGCGACAAAGATGGCGACGGCATCGCGGAGTATCGCGGCGCGTTCATGGAAAATCTCAGCCAGCCGTTCGGCATGGCGCTGGTCGGCGACACCTTCTATGTCGGCAACACCGACGGCGTGATGGCCTTCCCGTACGTGGCGAATGCCGATCGCATCACCGCGCCGGGCAAGCGCCTCACCCATTTCAAGCCAAGCGGCCACTGGACCCGCAGCCTGCTCGCAAGCCCCGACGGCAAGAAACTCTATGCCGGCGTCGGCTCGCTCAGCAACATCGCCGAGATGGGCATGGAGGTCGAGGAAGGCCGCGCCGCGGTTTACGAGCTCGACCTCGTCGCCGGCACGCACCGCATCTTCGGCGCCGGCCTGCGCAACCCGGTTGGTCTCGCCTGGGAGCCAACGACCGGTGTGCTCTGGACCGTCGTCAACGAGCGCGACGGCCTCGGCGACGAAACGCCGCCGGACTATCTGACCTCGGTGCGCGACGGCGGCTTCTACGGCTGGCCCTATTGCTACTGGGGCAAGACCGTGGACGATCGCGTGCCGCAGGATCCGGCGATGGTCGCCAAGGCGCTCACGCCGGACTACGCGCTCGGCGGCCATACGGCCTCGCTCGGCCTGTGCTGGATGCCGGCGGGCACGCTGCCGGGCTTCCCCGACGGCATGGTGATCGGCCAACACGGCTCGTGGAATCGCAGCACGCTGTCCGGCTATAAACTGGTGTTCATCCCGTTCGAGAACGGCAAACCTTCAGGCCCAGGTCGCGACATCCTGTCGGGCTTCCTGGCGCCGGATGAGAAGGAATCCTACGGCCGCCCGGTCGGCGTCGTGATCGGTCCCGACAAGAAATCGCTGCTGATGGCCGATGACGTCGGCAACGTGATCTGGCGCGTGACGGGGGCTTGACGGTTTAAGTTCCAACGCTGAGCGTGGCGCGCTGCCTGCGGAGCAGCGCGATCACGGACAGCGCCGTGATCAACCCGGTCTTGGGATTTTCGGACGGGATGTTCTCGATTCCCATCGAGAAGCGCGCGGAATCCGCCTCGACCTCGATGCGATGAACATTGCGCGTCACGGTCGGGTCGGCCCAGATCTGCACCTGGGTGCGATCCGGCCCGACACCCGCGAGCGAGAGCGCGACTGCGACGTTGAGATTGGCCGGAAAGCCTTTTGCGGCCTCGCGCGCCGTGCCTTCGAACAGCTTGAGCGGCTCGCGCAGATTGTCGATGTCGATGCTGTTCTGGACGATGAACGGCGCGCCCTTCAAGCCGTCGATCGGCTTGCGTGTGACCATCTTCACCGAATGAATGGTGCCGATCGCGGCGGCGTTGACGGCGTCGAGCCCGATCAGCGCGCCGGTCGGCACGAGGATGCGACCGCCATTGGCGCGGGCGAGATCGACCAGATCGAAATTGTCGAGCAGCCCGCCGACGCTGACGACGACCGCGGCCTTGCCGCGTTTCACCGTCGGCTCGACGATCGCACGGAGTTGGCTGCTCGGCGCGCATTCGACCACGATGTCGGCGGCGTCGCCGAGCTGGTCGAGCGGCAGTACGGATGGCGGACGGCGCAGGCTGCCGAGCAATTTCTGATGCTTTGCGGGATCGCGCACCGCCACGGCAGAGAGCGTCAATCCCTCGATGCCCTGATCGAGCGCGGTCGCGATCTTGGTGCCGATCGAGCCGAGCCCCGCGATGGCAACCCGCAATTGGTTCGAAGCTCTCCGTTCAGTCATCGCATCACCCCTCTCGCCAAGTCGATGTCATAGCGCCTCAGGCGTCCCGCGCATAGCTGCGAAGACGCGTCTCGAGCACGGACAGCATCGCGTCGCGGGCCGGGTCGCGCGAGCCGCGCAGCCATGCGGCAGCGAGCGGCAGCCGGCCGACGGGTCCGATCTGCTTTGGCCGCAGCGGCACGAAGCGCACGCCTGATACCGCCATCCGCGTGGTCCAGCGCGGCACGATCGCGACCCCGAGCCTGGTTGCGACGAGATTGATGATGGTCTGCTTCTCGTCGGCGACCTGCACGATGCGCGGCGTGAGGCCCGCCTGCTCGAACATTTTCATGGTGAGGTCGTGGCTGTGCGGCCGCGAGCGGCGGTCCGGCACCAGCATCGCTTCGTCGGCGATGTCCGCCAGCGTGATCGACTTGCGTTGGGCCAGCGCGTGGCGCCGCGGGAACGCCACGATGGCTGTCTCCTGCAGCAGGTCGCGGAATTCGAGCCGCTTGTCGCGCTGAGCCGGCGGACGCACGAAGGCGAGATCGAGCGCGCCGGTGAGGATCTTTGGCAGCAGCCGGACGGTCTTGTCCTCGAGAAGCTGCACCGCGACCTCCGGATGCTTTGCGCGGAAATCGCGCAGCAACGCCGGCAAGAGTCCCGCCGCGGCACTGTCGATGGCGCCGACCCGGAGTTTTCGAGCAGCTCCCGGGCGCGAGCGATTGCGCAGATTGCTCTCGACCGCCTCGACTCGGGCGAGGATGGCGCGGGCATCGCGCAGCAGCGTCGCGCCATCCTCCGTCAGCGATACCGCACGCGTCGTCCGCGCGAACAGCCGCGTGTCCAGATCCTCCTCCAGCAGCTTGATCTGGCGACCGAGTGCGGAGGGCAGCATCTGGAGATGCTGCGCCGCGCGGCCGAAATGCAACTGCTCGGCCGCCGCCACGAAGCATCGCAACTGATGCAATTCCATTCACCGGTCCTCTGATCCTGTGACGGGATTATATCATTTTTTTGTATAAACCAGTGCCGATTGAGTCCCCCAGCCGCTCCCGCCTAAGCTCGCTAGCGTCCCGCAATCCCACTGACATCTCAACGGAGCATCCCCATGCGCACCCATTCGATTGCAGCGATCCCCGCCGACGGCATCGGCCCCGAGGTCATCTCCGCCGGCGTTCGGGTGCTGGAGGCGCTGGCCAAGCGCAGCGGCGACCTCGCCTTCAACATCAAGACATTCGACTGGGGTTCGGATTATTACAAGAAGCACGGCGTGATGATGCCGGCCGACGGCCTCGCGGAGCTCAAGAAGTTCGACGCGATCTATTTCGGCGCGGTCGGTGCGCCCGACGTGCCCGATCACATCACCCTGTGGGGCCTGCGCCTGCCGATCTGCCAGGGCTTCGACCAATACGCCAATGTACGGCCGACCAAGATCTTGCCGGGCGTCGCCTCGCCGCTGCGCAATGTCGGCGTCGGCGACCTCGACTGGGTGATCGTGCGCGAGAATTCGGAGGGCGAATATGCCGGCATGGGCGGCCGCGCCCACAGGGGTCTTCCGGAAGAGGTCGGGACCGAGGTCGCGGTGTTCACCCGCGTCGGCGTGACGCGGATCATGCGCTATGCGTTCGAGCTAGCGCGCTCGCGCCCGCGCAAGTTCCTGACCGTGGTGACCAAGTCGAACGCGCAACGCCATGGCATGGTGATGTGGGACGAGATCGCCGCGGAGGTCGCGGCCGAATTCCCTGATGTGACCTGGGACAAGATGCTGGTTGACGCCATGACGGTGCGCATGACGCTGCATCCGAAGAGCCTCGACACCATTGTCGCGACCAATTTGCACGCCGACATTCTTTCCGACCTCGCCGGCGCGCTGGCGGGCAGCCTCGGCGTCGCGCCGACCGCCAATATCGATCCGCAGCGCCGCTTCCCCTCGATGTTCGAGCCGATCCACGGCTCGGCCTTCGACATCACCGGCAAGGGCATCGCCAACCCGGTGGCGACGTTCTGGACCGGCGCTCAGATGCTGGAGCATCTGGGCGAGAAGGACGCGGCGGTGCGGTTGATGGCGGCGGTGGAGAAAGTATGTGCAGCCGGTGTGCTGACGCCCGATGTCGGCGGCAAGGCGACGACGAAGGACGTGACGGATGCCGTAATCGAGGCGATCCAGGGATCGAACGTTTAGTTCGAGTTGCGTCTCCTCCCTCCCCCGTTTTCCGCGGGGAGAGGGTTGGGGGGTGGGAGGCGCCGGGGATTCCAAAAAATTTTGGACCCCCTCTTGAAACCAAAACGGGCTTTTTTTATTTTTCCGCTGCCGCCGAGAGGTGGCGTTCCCGACGCCTGTTGGGTCGGGAAGCTGAGACGGGCACCGGTCGTGTCCGGTGCCGTTCGTATCCATTTTGCTCCTTGGAGGATCTGGCTATGCGCACTTACGACTTCTCTCCCTTGTGGCGTTCGACCGTTGGCTTCGACCGCCTTTTCGACCTCGTTGAAACGGCACAGCGTGCCGGCGAGGACAACTATCCCCCCTACAACATCGAACGCCTCGGCGAGGATCGCTACCAGATTTCGCTTGCGATTGCGGGCTTTGCACCCAACGAGATCGCGGTGACTGCCGAGCAGAATGCGGTGACCGTCGAGGGAAACAAGCCGGACAAAACCGAACGCGAATATCTCTACCGGGGCATTTCCGCGCGGCCGTTCAAGCGGCAGTTTAACCTGGCCGATTATGTTCAGGTGCACAGCGCCTCGTTCGAGAACGGCTTGCTCAAGATCGAACTGGTCCGGGAAATCCCTGAAGCCATGAAGCCGCGGCGAATTGCCATCAATGCCGCGCCGTCCGGCAATGTGCATCAACTCGAAGGCAAAGCCGCCTGAATTCGGCCTGTCGGAGACTTGGTGATCCCGCCCGATCGTCGGGCGGGATCGACCATGGCCTTCGATCGCGTACCCGAATGCAAGTCAGAGGTTTAGAGAAAGGAGGAGGACCTCTCATGCTCGATCATGTCGACAACATCATCGATCTGAACGCGATATTGCACCCTGGCTCGGTCTATGATCATCCCCGCGACGTCATAGCCGACGCAACTCTTTCGATCGGCGAGAAGCGCGCGATCCTCGCGTCCTGGGCTTCGGACGCAGCCAGTGTCGCCTCGAGTCCGGCATTGCGGGAGCTCCCCGGCTCGGGCAAGGCCGTCACCATCGACGAAATTCTGGAAGCGCTCGCGAGCCTCGACCACCATCCGAAGGGGCCTCCGGGCGGCAAGCCGGTCCGCACGCGATCGGTCGAGCGAACCGGCCTCGCAGCTTAGGCAACGACATGCCCGAACACCTCCCGACCTTCGAAGTGTTCCTGAAGAAATGCGGTCGAAGGACATGGCGATGGCGTGTCTGCACGACGGAAGGACGCCTGGTCATGCATGGCTTCGAAAATGGCCGGCCCGCCGCCAAATATGCGGCTGAAAGGGCATTGTTTCTGATGCTTCTTGCCGCGCCCTATCGCCCGGCGGGCCGGACTTCCGCCACGGCTCGATCCTCCTTGGCGATACCCGCATCAAGATGGCTGCCGCGGCACAAGATGCGAGAATGACAGCTGCCGCGAGGGATGGTGCCTGGCATCAGCCAAGCCCATCCCGGCCACCTCCGCTGCTGACCGCTTACCGCCGTCCCGGCGGTGGGGTCGCCATGGCGGCTGTCGGCTCCGGCGGCGTCAAATGGCGCGGGACGATGATGGACTGGCCGGGGGTAAGCGTGGCGTTCTCCGGCAGCGAGTTGCTCTGCGCAAGCGACCACAGCGGCACGCGATTGGCTGCCGCGATGCTCTCCATGGTGTCGCCCCGGCGCACCGATAGCCGCACGCCACTGTCCCACAATTCGACCAGCGTATTCGCCGGCACGAGATAGCGCAGCGGCACGGCATCCACCTGCGTCTGGGGCGGGATGCGCGGCAGCTGCGTGACCATGTCGACGATCTGACGGTGGATGTCGTCGGACTTCTCGATGTTGATGTGGCTGACCCGCGCGTTCTCCTTCAGGTCATAGCTCGCATAATGACCGCGATAACCCGGCACCGCCACCACGTTGCCGCCGCCGAGCACGCTGTCGGAGAGGAAGATGTTGATGAAGCGCTCGACATTGAGCGGCACGTCGCCGGTCGCATGCGCGGGATCGATGGTGATGACGAGGCTGATCGGGATGTTCTCCTTGGCCGCCATCTCGGAGATGACGATCGAGCAAAGCCCGCCCATCGAATGCCCGATCAGCACGATCGGCGCCGGCGTTTCCTTGTAGCTGGAGATGGCACGATCGCCGATCCATCGGCAGATGGTGAATTCATAGACGTTGGCCGAAAAGCCGGCCTGCGTCAGCTTCTCTTCGAGCCGGTCCATGCCGGTGGAGAAGAACGGCCCCATGGCGCCACGAAACAGGTAGATTTTCGGCGGCGGCAATGGCTCGAACGGTGGGGGCGGCGGCGCGGCCGGTGCGGCCGCGGCGGGCTTCGTCTTGGCAGGTGAGGCAACGGCCGTCCCGGTGCTAAAGGCGAGCAGCGCAACGGCTGCCAGCGCTAGGAGTCGCCTCAAATCAATCATCAGTCCAGCAGTCCCACTCCGGGAGGCTGCAGCCTCCCCCAAAGGCGCTTAGTGACGGCCGATTGGGTGGAATTTGGGGCACGGAACCGGGGCTCGATCCGCGCTCATTCGAGCATCTCGACGTCCCATCACTGCATGCTCTTGAGTCTGCTGCGGTGCGCGGCCTGTTTCGCGCGGTTGCCGCAGACCGCCATGATGCACCATCGCCGCGCGCGCCTGCGCGTGTGGTCGGCGAACAGCATGGTGCAGTTGTGCCCCTCGCACGCCTTGACGTTCGAAAAGTCCTCGTCGCAGACGAACTTCGCCATGGCTTCGCCAACCGGCAGCAATAGCGCTTCCGGCGATCGCCAGCGCCGCTTCATTCGCAATGCGAGAGCGCCGCCATCGCCATGCCCGGGCTCGATCC
This sequence comes from Bradyrhizobium sp. MOS002, assembly GCF_003020115.1. Classification (GTDB taxonomy): domain Bacteria; phylum Pseudomonadota; class Alphaproteobacteria; order Rhizobiales; family Xanthobacteraceae; genus Bradyrhizobium. The sequence continues at coordinate 180,751 of NZ_PYFX01000011.1, read as the reverse complement.
GGCTGAACGCTTCGTCGCGCTCCAGCAGGCTGTTCAATGGACCGAGCTCGCGCAATGCATCCGTCGTGAGCGGCTGGCCTGCATGCTTGCGCACGAATCCCCTGAACCATTCTCGCAAGGCGCGCGCCTGATCCGCGACCTCGTCCAGTTCGTCCGGCGTGGCGCGCGCCGTCAGTGCGTGCAGATCATCCGCCGGCACCAGCTTCGCCTGCGCCAGCCAGTCGATCAGGCCATCGCCATCGTCGATCCAGTCCATTGGCGTATCGACCGGCGTCGCCACCGAGTTGAGGAAGTCGAGGCCGAGCGAGTCGGCGATGAACATGGCGGGCGGGCGGTCCATGAGCGGTCCTGGGACGGTCGGGAGAACATAGACCTAGATAACCAGTTAAGATGCTATTGACAAGTTACGACGACAGGAAGTAACCTGCAAAATAGCTCTTGTACGGTTACTCAAACGGAGAATGTCATGACCTCAATCACGTACCTCAGCGCGGATGTCGACGGCTTCAAGGTGGCCTATCGCGAGGCCGGCCTCGTCGGAGCGCCAAAACTCCTGCTGCTGCACGGCTTCCCCAGCGCAGGCCACATGTTTCGTGACCTCATCCCGCTGCTTGCGGACAGGTTTCATATTGTGGCGCCCGACCTTCCCGGTTTCGGCCAATCCGACATGCCTCCGCACGAAAGCTTCCGTTACACGTTCGACAATTTCGCGCGCGTGATCGAACGCTTCACCGAAGTGATCGGCTTCGACCGGTTCGCGGTCTACGTCTTCGACTACGGCGCGCCGACTGGTTTCCGGCTTGCGCTCAGTCACCCCGAGCGGATCACGGCGATCATCTCGCAGAACGGCAACGCCTATGAGGACGGCCTCAGCGACGGCTGGACACCGATCAAGGCCTATTGGCAGGATCCGTCGCCCGCGAATCGCAATGCGCTGCGCGCCTTCCTCACACCGGAAGCGACGCGCTGGCAGTACACGCATGGCGTCCCCGATCCGACGACCGTGTCACCGGACGGACAGAATCTCGACAATTTCTACCTTGCGCGCCCGGGCGCGGATGACGTGCAGCTCGATCTCATGGGCGACTACAAGAGCAACGTCGGGCTTTATCCCGCCTTCCAGGATTATTTCCGCACGCACAAGCCGCCGTTCCTCGCGGTCTGGGGCGAGAACGATCCGTTCTTCATTCCGCCCGGCGCCGAAGCGTTCAAGCGCGACAATCCGAACGCCGTGGTGCAGTTCTTTGACACCGGCCATTTCGCGCTGGAGACGCATGCAAGGGAGATCGCGGATTCCATTCGCGCCTTCCTGCCGTAACGGGGCTGTCCTGCGCGACTTTTACGCCGCCAGGCTCTGCTGATCGCGGAATGCGCTGATCGCCATGTGGACGAGATGCAGCTTGCCTTTGACCGCCGGCGATATGTCGAAGGGATATGCGTCGCTCATTCCGAGCGAGCGGTTGAGTTCGTTGATGCTGCGAGCAAGCGGCATCCACAGGGCCAGGAGTGCCTCGAAGTCGCTCTCGAGATAGGGATCCGTCAGGGTCTGGCGGGCGCGCTCGTCCAGCGCCAACGGCAAACCTGCCAGCGAGTCGAGCGTCGATACGATATGCAGGAAATGCGCGAACGTTTCCGCCCAATCCTCCCAGGGGTGGGACGTGGCGTACTCGCTGATGAAGCCGCTTCGGTCGTATGAACGATCGGCCCGGCTGTAATAGGTGTTGATCGCCGCCTGATAGTCCTGCGCCTGGTCACCGAAGATCAGCTTGAACGGGGCCTGGAACGTCGTGCCGTCAACGAGCAGGTCCCAATAGAAGTGACCGATCTCGTGCCGGAAATGCCCCAGCAACGTGCGGTACGGCTCCCGGAATGCCACGCGGCGAGATTCTCGCTCGACATCGTCGGCCTCCGCAAGGTTGAGCGTGATGAGGCCCGAGAGATGTCCCGTCAGGATCGGACTGACCTCGTCCGAGAGAAAGTCGAACGCCAATTGTGCGCCGGTGCGCGATACAAGCGGAAGCCTGAGGCGACTGAGATCATAGAGAAGACGGCGTTTGGCTTCCTCCATGCGGCGCCAGAGCATGATGTTTCTGGTGCTGCCGAGATTCGGAATCGTGCGCGTGAGGCGGCACGAGCCGCAATACCAGTCCGCGCCGTCGACGCACCAGTTGCAGCCGATGATCTCGCGGTTACGGCAAGATTGATGAGATCCAAGTTTCGTCATCTCGATGCGAGAGGAATCGAAGGCCAGCTCCGTGCTGCAATTCGCGCACGCGATGTGCTCGAACGCGACAGGATGGCGGCATGACGGGCACTGAAAAATCTTCACGTGTACTGGTCCCAGACAGACGGCACACCGGAAAACCGGCCTGTCAATTCGAGGAACTCTTGCCCTTCGAGGTACTCTTGCGACCGTCGCTGGTGCCGGCGAGCAACGCACGCTGCGTTCGGAGCGCGTGCTGTCTCAACAGGCCGGCTCGCGTCGCGCTCAACTGACTCGATTGAGGCTGCGGCTTTTTCTCAACGACGTTTTCGGAAACAGGCCGGCCGGCCCACGTCCGCTCGGGCTGAACCGCCATGGGGCCGACGTTTCGTCTCCTTGTCATGGTGTGACAACACCGGATCGTGTGCCGAGTTCCCTTCTTTCGACCGGCAGGAGATCAAGCCTTGGCTTGCCGCAGATACGACAATGCCGCCGTCGGCGTGGACGGCGGCATTGTCAATTCAACGGCTTGCGGCGAAGGGCTTAATTCCGGGGAGCCGTTGCCGCCGCCGAGCGCGCCGGCCTCGGCCCGCCGGATTCGGCAACCGGAGCAGGTGCGCGCGAGCGCATGATTGCGGCGTCGATCTCGGCAATGACGCGGCGCTGGATCGCCTCGTTCTTGTCGATCGAGATGTGGCCGACGCCGGATCCGCGGACGTCGACATTGTCGAGCTTGCCGCGAAAACCGTCCGCGCGCTTCACCGGCTCGCCGGGGCCGTCGCCGATATAGATGTTGATGTAGCGTTCGGCGCCGGTCGACAGCCTGGTCTTGAATACGGAGTCGAGACCGACCGCGAGTTTCACGGGAACGCCAAGACGGTTGAGCTTTGCGATCATGTCCGGCAGCGCGGTCGCGCCGGAGGAGTGCCCGACTAGCACGATGGTCTTGAGACGGCCGGCCTTGTAGGCGGCAGCAGCCTCATCCGCGAGCGAGGACCAGGACACGAAATTCGCGACCGTCACCGGGATGCCCTGCGCCTGGAGGCGGGCGCCCATCGTGTCGAGCCCGAGCGAGAAGATGTTGAGCACGCCGCGGAGCAGATAGACGTGCGTGGTCGCGACCGCAGCCTGGCTCGGCGCCGCCTTGGCGGTGGTCGGGCTCATGGCAACAGCTGACAGCAGTAGCAGGCCCATCGCCCACGCACGGAGGACGGACAACTGGCTGGCGCCGGCGGTGTGACGGCCGTTCGGTCTCATCGATCTTTTCCCTGGGAGTATGCTTCGGCCGGAATCGTAGCCATGGCCTGCTCGCAGACGCAACAAAGAGCCGCGTGAACGGCGATCTTAGCAGCAAGCCGTGACCATCGCGCAACACTTGCCCGAAACCTGCCACGGAAGGGCCCGTTTTGAGGCCTTTTTTCTCCGGCTAATTGCAGCCGCGCAAGGGCATTCCTATCTCAGGGCTCCGCTGACCCGCCCCTCCCGGCAGGTTCCAGCCTCCCTCCCCAGCCTTCGCCCCTCAGACTTTGCGGCCATCCATGTCCTCCATCATTTCCGTCGCCAATTTGTCGAAGACCTATGGGTCCGGCTTCAAGGCGCTCAACAACGTCAATCTCGACATCAATCGCGGCGAAATCTTCGCGTTGCTCGGCCCCAACGGCGCCGGCAAGACCACGCTGATCTCGATCATCTGCGGCATCGCCAATCCGAGCGAAGGCAAGGTCCTCGTCGGCGGCGAGAACATCCAGACCTCCTATCGCAAGGCGCGCTCGCTGATCGGGCTGGTGCCGCAGGAATTGCACACCGATGCCTTCGAGAGCGTGTGGGCGACCGTGAGCTTCTCCCGCGGGCTGTTCGGCAAGCCGAAGAACCCCGATCATATCGAGAAGGTGCTGAAGGACCTCTCGCTGTGGGACAAGAAGGACAGCAAGATCATCACGCTCTCCGGCGGCATGAAGCGCCGCGTGATGATCGCCAAAGCGCTGTCGCACGAGCCGCAGATCCTGTTCCTGGACGAGCCGACCGCCGGCGTCGACGTCGAGCTGCGCAAGGGCATGTGGGAGGTGGTGCGCACGCTCCAGCAATCCGGCGTCACCATCATCCTGACCACGCATTACATCGAGGAAGCCGAGGAGATGGCCGACCGCATCGGCGTCATCAACAAGGGCGAGATCGTGCTGGTCGAGGACAAGGCCACCTTGATGCAGAAGCTCGGCAAGAAGCGGCTGACGCTGCATCTGCAAGGCAAGCTCGATGCGCTGCCGGAGAGCCTCAGGCATTACGAGCTCGACCTCTGCGACGGCGGCGCGACCCTGGTCTACGACTACGACACCAAGGGCGAGCGCACCGGCATCACCAGCCTGCTCGGCGACCTCCGCACCGCCGGCATCCGCTTCAACGATCTCGACACGACGCAATCGTCGCTCGAGGACATCTTCGTCGATCTCGTGAGGGCGTCATGAACTACCGGGCCGTCCGCGCCATCTATCTGTTCGAAATGGCGCGCACCTGGCGTACGCTGCTGCAAAGCATCGTCTCGCCGGTGGTCTCGACCTCGCTGTATTTCGTCGTGTTCGGCGCCGCGATCGGCTCGCGCATCAGCCAGGTCGAGGGTGTCAGCTACGGCACCTTCATCGTGCCGGGCCTGATCATGCTCTCGGTGCTGACTCAGAGCATCGCCAACGCCTCGTTCGGCATCTACTTCCCGAAATTCACCGGCACGATCTACGAGATCCTGTCGGCACCGATCTCCTATTTCGAGATCGTGCTCGGCTATGTCGGCGCGGCCGCGACCAAGTCGATCATCCTCGGCCTGATCATCCTCGCCACGGCCGGCCTGTTCGTGCCGCTGCACATCCATCATCCGGTCTGGATGCTGGCCTTCCTGGTGCTGACGGCGGTGACGTTCAGCCTGTTCGGCTTCATCATCGGCATCTGGGCCGACGGCTTCGAAAAGCTGCAGATGATCCCGATGCTGGTGGTGACGCCGCTGACCTTCCTCGGCGGCAGCTTCTATTCCATCGACATGCTGCCGCCCGCCTGGCGAACGGTGGCGCTGCTCAACCCGGTCGTCTATCTGATCTCCGGCTTCCGCTGGAGCTTCTACGAGATCGCGGACGTCAGCATGGCCGTCAGCATCGGCATGACGACGGCGTTCCTGGTGATCTGTCTGGTCGTGATCTGGTGGATTTTCCGCACCGGGTATCGGTTGAAGAACTGACCGAGAGGCGTAGCCTGGATGGAGCGCAAGCGTAATCCGGAGCAGGCGCGGCTTTGAGGCGACAGAGGCCCGGATTGCGCTTCGCTCCATCCGGGCTACGAGAGGTCATCACCGATAGCAGTGGAAGCGGTTGTATCCGTCGTAATAGCCGCGGCAGCGACGGTGGCCGCGATGGGGAATGCCGAACACCCCCTCGACCGCGCCGACGGCACCGCCGACACCCGCGCCGACCGCGCCCCCAACCACGCCGCCCACGGGGCCGGCAATTCGGTTGCCTTCATAAGAACCTTCCTGAGCGCCCCGAACGATGCCTTGGGCATGGCCAGGCTGTGGGATGCAGGACAGGGCGGCTAGAACGGCGGCGCCAGCGAAGAGCAGACGAAAAGGCAGACCAGCCGGCCGGGATGCGGCGGCGACGCAAACTTTGTTCATCTTCATTCCCAAAGGTAAAACCGGCGGCGGAAGCCGCCGGTCGAGGCAGAGATCATCAACGCCGATGCGGCCAAATGGTTGCCCCGGATGGTTGCGCCATTGTGATGAATTGTCGGCGTTGTGAACGCATCTCCCGCTCGCGAAAATGTCAGCACCGCCGCTGGCTTTGCGGCACAAAGCGGCCTTGCTTACGCCGGGCGTCCCGTTAACGATGGCCGGGCAGGCCGCTGGAACGAAAGCCGGATTGCAGGCATATTGCACGCCGGGGGACGGAGAGCCGCGGCGACTAGTGTGAACAGGCCGGAGGCCACAAGTCAGATGCGTTCGTTTTTTATTGTTTTCACCTCCCTGATGCTTTTGAGCGCGGGCACCGCGCAGGCCAAGGTCGAGATCACCGTCGACAAGGATAATCAGCAGATGACCGTCGCCGTCGACGGCGTCGCGCGTTACCATTGGCCGGTATCGACAGGCATCCCCTCGCGGGAGACGCCGAACGGCGCGTTCCGCACCTTCCGCATGGAAGAGGATCACTATTCTAAGGAATTCGACGACGCGCCAATGCCGCACGCGATCTTCTTCACCAAGGTCGGGCACGCCATCCACGGCACCGACTCGGTCGGCCGACTTGGTTCGCCCGCTTCGCATGGCTGCGTGCGGCTGTCGCGCCAGAATGCCACGACGCTCTACGCGCTGGTGCAGCAGCAGGGCGTGCTCAACACCACGGTGACGCTGACCGGCTCGGCGCAGGTGGCGCTGGCGCGCAATCCGCGTGGCCGCAACCCCACGGCAGTGGCCCGCGCGCCGCAGCCGGCCGAAGAGCAATACGCCACATCGGGCGATCCCGTGAACCTGACGCCCCAGGCCGCACCTGCCCGCCGCTACATGCCGCAGGATGACAACTACATCTACCCGGCCGACGGCAGCGACACCGGCGCACGCTACCCCGCCCCGCGCGGCAGCCGCCCGCTCTATGACGCGCAGGTCTATCAGCAGCAGCCGCAGCAATATTACAATCAGGGCTACGGAACCTACTATCAGCCGCAGCCCCGGCAGGTTTACCAACCGCGCGGTTATTACTACCAGAACTGACCCTATCTGAACGCGGCGTTGCCGCGCTCGACGATTTTTCGCGCGGCCTGAACGAAGGCACGGGCGACCGGCTCGAGGATCTCGGGTCCGGTCGCGGCGAGATCGTCCAAGGGCGTGTGGAAAGTCCGATGGCGGCCGGCCATGCCGAGGAAGTTGGCGTAGCCCGCCGCATGCACGTCGCGTAGTTCGCCGACCGCCTGCTTCTCCGTCACCAACCGTTTTGCGTCGACCTTGGCGAAGGCCTCATCCGTCAGCGCGACGGCGGATTTGCTCAGCACGAGATATCGCTCTTCCTCAGGCCGATCGGTGCGGGCGCCCTCAGCGAATGCGTAGCAGGCGTTTGAGGAGCCGAAATGAATCCACGCCAGCGTTTCCTTCGGCGCCGGCGCCCCGTTCTTCAGGAACAGCTCCATGCCGCCATGGCCGATCTCATGGCCTGCGGTCGCAATGAATACGAAATGCGCCGGCCATTTTTCGGCAGCGAGCGTGCGCGCCAGCGCAAGGAAGTTGGCAATGCCGGGCCCACGTTCGCACACGCAAGTGTACCAGCCGGTCATCGGCGTCGAGACGACGATGGTCGGCCCCGCGCCGATCTCGGCGATGACGTTGCGGCTGGCGACATCGCGCTCGTAATGGCCCTTGACGTCCAGGGTCACCGGCGCACCCGACGCAAGCGCCCGCTCGAATGTACCGCGCGCCTTGGCGCCGACCACGATCACCGGCACCGGCCAGGGCGCATCTTCCTGCGTGACGTTGTAGGCGAAACGGTCATTCGCGGGATTGCCGATCGTCAGCAGGATGGCCGCCGGCCTCTTCGCCACGGCCTCCGCGATCGCCGCGCGATGGGCAGGGCCGAGATAGGCGCCGCGATCGAACGGCAGATCGAGCAGAAGGATTTTCCCGGCGACATCACCGTCGCGGGCGAGCGGCGTGGCGAGATGAAAGCTCGCTTTGTCCACCGGCGGCCACCAGAACGGCGTCGCCTCGACAGACGTGCCGGCCACTTCGGCGCTGGCCTGCTCGACGACATATTGCCGGCCAAGCACGACGGGCTGGGACCTGACCTCGAACCCTGCGGTCTTGAGTTCAGCGGCGATCCAGCCGGCGGTGGCGCGGTCGCCGGGCGAGCCGAAGCGATGCAGGCCGAACGAGGCGTAGCGCGCGACGTCGGCGTAGAGGCTCGCGCCTGAAAGCACATCCTCGGCTGCCGCCTGACCAACCATGAGAACCGCCATCGTCGCGATGAAGATAAGCCGCATGCAAATGGCTCCCGGAACCAATGCTTCTTGATGGGCAGTTTCCGCCTTCCACGGCCGCCGTCAACCACCCTCGCCGACCAGCACGAACGGCGCCCACACCGCCGGATCGGCATTGCGCGGCGACGACCGGTCGGCAATCAGCGCCTTCATCGACCGGCGCAACGCCTCGGCGCGGCCGATGCCGGGATGCGCGGTGAGTTCCGAGAATGCTCCCGTTGTCAGGCGCACCGCCGCATCGGAATCCACCGGCCAGTGCGAGACCAGCAGCGCGCGTGCGCCGGCATAGAAGAATGCGCGCGCAAGGCCTGAGAGACCCTCCGCGCCCGGCCTGTCGCCGGCGGCGGTGTTGCAGGCCGACAGCACCGCCCAGTCAGCGTCGAGCTTGAGCTTGGCTATGCGGCTCGCGGTGAGCAAACCGTCGTCGGCGCTGGTGGGCTTTTCGGGAAGCGTCAGAACCAGCGCCGGCTCGCTGAGGCCGTTGACCTCGCCGGCGACAAGGCCGTGGGTGGCGAAATCGACGACGCGGTATTGATCGAGCGGCAAGGTGTTCACATTGGTCACGGTTGCCGCCGGGCCGAGCTTGACGTCCTCCTGCGGCGAAGCGCCGAGCGCGCGCGCCACGGCCCGGAGCTCGCCCGCCGTCTCCGGCAATGCCGGCAGGCCCGTGCGCAGCCGATCGAGATCGACGGCCGTACCGTCATAATAGCTCTGATACGGCTGCACGTTGCGCCCAGCACGCTTGTCACTCGGCGAGCGCTGCAACACGGGATCACCGAACCCGATGAACGGCTTTTGCGCACGCGAGTCCTTGGCAAAGCTCCGCAGCGCCCGCAGGCTCGGCACCGACGGCAGCACCGTGATGGCGCGCTCGTCGAGCAGCCACGCCGCCTGCCGGTAACGTTCGGCGGACATGGTGTCCGGCTTCTTCGTCACCAGCACGTGAAACGGCAGGCTGGTGAGCGCGCCGACCGGGACGATCAGCAGTTTAGGCTTGCCCGCGATATCGACCGACATCGGGCCGAACAGCGCGGTATAGAGCTCGAAGGATGCATCGAGGTCGAACGACGCCTTCGCCGCCTCCGGATCGGTGAGCCCCTGGCGCAGATGCGCGACACGGTCGCTTATCTCGCGGCTGCCGAGTGCGATCTGGCGCAACGCGCTCGTCTCGCGCGTCACGGCGAAGGCGTAGGTCTTGTCACTGAGCGCGATGAATGTCAGCAGCGCCTCGTCAGGCTTCAACAGGCTCTGCGCCTGTGCAATCGGAAGCGGCTGCGGGCTCGCCAGGTCGGCGTAGGCCGGAAAGCTGCGATCGAGCTGGGCCGTGATATCGTCAAGCGATTTTTGCATCTGTGCCGTTTGCGTACGCAGGCTCGCGATCAGTGCGTCGTTGCGCTTGCCGTCCGCCTGTCCGAGTTCGGACGTCACACGCTTGTCGAGTGTCTCCAGGCTCGCCTTCAGGTCCTGCTGCCGTCGCACCAATCCTGCGATCGCGTCATTGCCGGCGCCGAACCGCGCCGCCATCTGTGCCAGTGCGGCGCCCGCGCTGGTCTCATGCGCGCGTTGCACGGCGCCAAAAGCCTCGTCCTTTGCCGCGTCGTCGGGCTTACCGTCCGTAACGCGCCAGATCGCCTCGATCAGCCAGGGATCGAGCTCGGTGAAACGGGCGAATTGCGTATTCCGCTGCGCGTTGAGCGCGGCGGCTGCCAACCGCAGCCGCGCCAGGGCGTCCGGCCATTTGCCTTCGCGGCGATCGACGTCGGCGAGGTTGATTAGGGTTGCGATGGTGCCCTGGTGGCGCGGCCCGAGCCTGTCCTGCGCAATCGCGAGCGCGCGGGCGAGCCGGCTGCGCGCATCGATCAAATTGCCGGTCTTGAGATCCAGTAGCGCGACGGCGCGCAGATCCTTGACGAGCTGTGGATGTCTGCTAGCGGGCACGCGCTCGTCGATCTCGAGGCAGCGCAGCAGATATGGCCGCGCCTCGTCCATCTGGCCGGCGTCCATCAGTGCCTGTCCGAGCGATCCGGCGGCAAGCGCGGTCGGGCCGCTGCCTTCGCCGAACTTGCGCTCAATCACGGCCAGAGAGCGGCGGTAGAGACCGAGCGCCTGATCGTTGCGGCCGAGGCTGGCATAGCTGTTGGCGAGATTGTTCAGGGCGCGACCGACATCGGGGCTGTCGGGGCCAAAGGCCCTTTCGTAGATCGCGAGCACACGTTCCCGAAGGCCTGCGGCCGCCTCGTTCCTGCCCTGCGCCGAATAGGCATTGGCGAGATTATTCAACCCGACGGCAGTGGTCGGATGGTTCGGGCCGTAGATCCGCTCATAGGCCTGAAGCGTTTGCTGGTAGAGCTTTTCCGCCTCGGCGTAGCGCGCTTCGCGTTCAAGCACAGTTGCGAGATTGCCGGTGGCCGCCGCGACGTTCGGATGCGCTTCCCCGCTGCGCATCCGGGTGATCGCGAGCGAGCGCCGCATCACCGCCTCGGCTTCCGTCAGGCGGCCTGCGTCCGAATAAAGGTTGCCGAGATCGCTGAGCATCTTGTCGTAGTTCGGCGCGGCCTCGGCGCCTCTGCCAAGGCTGCGGTCCAGCAGATCGAGCCCCTGCTTCAGCAGCCGCTCCCCGTCGTCGAAGCGACCCAGCAGGCCATAGACTTCGCCGAGATGGTCCATCGCCGAGGCGACCTCGGAGGGCGGCGCATTGGCGGCTTGCAGTGCGGCGAGCGCCCGCTCGAAATAGCCGGTCGCTTCCTTGAAATTCTCCTTGTCAATCGCCAGGCCGCCGAGCGCGGCCAGCGTGTCGGCGAGGCGCACGTCATTGGCGCCGAAAGCGCTTGTGCCCAGCGCGAGCGCGCGTTCGGCCACATTGGTCGCCTCGGCGCGACGCTCGAGCATGCCGAGCGATCCGACCAGGATGTGCGAGGTGCGTAGCGTCGAGGCGACGTCGTTGTTGCGCAGCTTGATGGCGAGCGCCGCGTTCAGCTTGTCGATGGCCTCAGGGTAGCGGCCGAGGTTGTGCAGGAACATGCCTTCGTTGTGCAGCACGCCGGCATAGTTCATGCTGCCGGCACCCTGCCCGCGCCGCACCAGGTTTTCGAGCTTCTGGGCGGCCGCAAGCCCGTCGGCCCAGCGCGCGGTCTGCGTCGCCGCGTTCATCTGCGCGAGCAGCGAATCGAAATCATCGCCGCGCTGTGCAGAAGCCAGTCCCGGAACCAAAAGAACAAGGAAAAATGGGGCGAACAAGCGGGCACGGCTCATGCGAAAATCCCGTCATGCGCGTCGTACTTGCAATTTTGGGAGCATACGGGTCGCGGCGGCCGCTGTCGACCGCGGGAAATCGTGCCACTCTGGGCATGGATTAAGCAACCGGGCGACAGGAAAGCAACAGTCCACAACCTTCAACGCAGCGGCGTTCCGACCAAATTGACAACCAGGGGGTCACCCGTATTGTCGTTCCCATTGTTTCTGGGACATGACATGACACGCGAGCAGATTTCGGATTTCTGCGTTACCGCCCTGGCAAATATTCTGCGGATTTCGAAGGACCGCGTCGACATCGGCACGAAGTTCAGCCGCCTCGGGCTCGATTCGGCTATGCTGGTCTACCTGATGATGGAACTCGAGGAGAAGCTCGACCTCGAACTATCGACCGACGACTTTTACGACCATCCGACCGTTGAGGCGCTGTCGCGATTTCTCACCGACAAGCGCGCAATCCGCCCCGCCGCCTGAGGGCGGCTGAAGCCGGCGCAGCCAATGGAAACCTTCCGCTCGCTCGTGGCACTGCTGGCCCGGCGTGCGGCGGAGCAGGCCGACGACCGCGCCTATGTCTTCGTCTCCGATCGCGGGGCGGAGGAAGCTGTCCTCACCTTCCGCCAACTGCATCACTCCGCATCCGCCCTCGCGCAGCGATTGACCGCGGCCGCGCGTCCCGGCGACCGCGCCATCCTGGTGTTTCCGCCCGGCATCGAATTCATGGTGGCGTTCTTCGGCTGCCTGATGGCCGGCATCATCGCCGTGCCGATGATGATGCCGCGGCGGAACAGCGCGCGCGACGCCAGCGCCGCGATCCTCGCCAATTGCACGCCGGCGGTGGCCCTGACCAATTCGGCCGTCGCACTCCGTGGCGATCTGCGGGCACGCTTCGCGCAGGAGAACATTCGCTGGATCGAGGTCGATCTCGCCGCGAGCGACGGTGGGACAATCGAACTGCCCGAGCCGGCGCCGGACGACATCGCCTTCCTGCAATATACCTCCGGCTCGACCTCCGAGCCCAAAGGCGTGATGGTGAGTCATGCCAATCTGCTCGCCAATCTCGAGATGATCCGGCTCGCGGTCGGCAACACACGGCAATCGACTTACGTCAATTGGGTGCCGCTCTATCACGACATGGGGCTGATCCTGAACGCGTTGCAAGCGCTCTATGTCGGCGCGACCTGCGTGCTGATGGCGCCGAACGCATTCATGCAGCGGCCGCTCGGCTGGCTGCGCGCGATCTCGCATTATCGCGCGGAAGTGGCATGCAGTCCGAACTTCGGCTTCGACCTCTGCGTCAACCGCTATCGCGCCGACCAGATGGACGGCGTGGACCTGTCCTCGCTCAGGATCGCGCTGAACGGCGCAGAGCCGGTGCATGCTGAAACCATCGAACGGTTCGTCCAGACATTTGCGCCGCACGGTTTCGATCCGCGCGCGATGTATCCCGCCTACGGCATGGCGGAAGCGACGCTCCTGATTTCCGGCGGACGCCGCGGCGGCGGCCATGTCACACGCGGCGTGAGCCGCACGGCGCTGCAGGCGCATGCGGCGAAGGCGCCTTCCGACGCCGAAGATACGCAGGTAGCCGTCGGCTGCGGGCGCGCACTCACCGGCGAGCAGATCGCCATCGTGGACGCCAACGATCACACACGCCTGCCCGCCGACCGGGTCGGTGAGATATGGGTGAATGGCGCCAATGTCGCACGCGCCTATTGGCGCAACGACGAGGCGACGCGTGAGGGGCTCAATGCGCGGATTGCGGGCGAGGACGGGCCATGGCTGCGCACCGGCGACCTCGGCTTCGTCGACGTCACAGGCGAATTGTTCGTCACGGGACGGATCAAGGACCTCATCATCATCCGCGGAATCAATCATTATCCGCAGGACGTCGAGCGCACGGTGCAATCGCTCGACGGAGCTTTGCGCGAAAACTGCGGCGCGGCATTCTCGGTGCAGGACGAGAGCGGCGAAGAGACGCTCGTCATCGTCCAGGAGATCGAGCGCACAGCGCGCCACGCGATCGACCCCGAAGCGATCAAGGGCCGGATCCGCGAGGCCGTCGCCAACAACCACGAACTCTCCGCGCGCCATATCGCGCTGATCCGGCCCGGCGCGCTGCCGAAGACCACCAGCGGCAAGATTCAGCGCAAGCTGGCACGCAAGCTCTGGCTCGAGGGCGGTTTTGAGCAGATCGGCTGAGCGGCTCAGAAATCGATCTTCGCGCTCTCCCCGTCGCGCAGGCTCGCAGCGATCCCCTGCTCGATCTTGCGCGCGAGAACTGGGCGATAGTGGATGAAGTCGGCAAAATTGGCGCGGTCGCGCGTGAGATCGTTGTCAACGCGGTAGCTGATGAAATTGCTGCGCGGCCGGCCCGCGACCACTTTTTTCAGCGCGGCATCGCAGGCGGTGCGCTCCAGGGCGGTTTCCGTGCCGGGCTTCGGCACGGTGGTCGCGAGGGTCGGCGGCACGATGATGACGACGGGCACATCAGCCGGCAATGTCCTGACGATATCTGCCAGCGCAGCGATCTCGGGAAATGTTCCCCGCATGTCGGCGGACAAGGACGGCGCCGGATCCCTGGGCCAGCCGACCTCCTTGAATTGGCCCGGTGGCCAGATGTCCTCATAGCTGACAAAGCCGTCCGGGTTCATCCGTGGTCGCCGACCAAGCCCGATACTGATGCGCTGAAAAGCGTGCTCGATCGCCTGCCAGGAGATCAGCCGTGCTGCGTAGGTGACGACGCTTCTGTCATAGAGCCAGTCGGGGAACGGGACGCCGCCCTCCTCCTTCGCCCGCGCATGCGTGCACCAGCCGGGATCAGTCACGATCACCAATGCGCCAACCTCGCGGTGATTCCTGAGGAAGAAGTCCAGCACCGCGAGCTCCTGGCGGGGAAACGCGCCGGTCATGTAGAGCTGCACGAATCGCAGGCCGGTCGCGCGCGACAATTCCGTCGGCTCGATCATCTGCGCGGTCGAATTGCCCAGGATCGCGGCATTGAAATCCGGGTTTCTGGCGCGGCTCGCGGCCGTGATCTGGGTGAGACGATTGTCGACGCCGTCGATGCCAAGCAGGCCGAGCTTGCCGCTGTCATAGGGATCGACCACCACCATCAGTGCGAGCACCAGCAGCGCAGCGCCGATCAGCGTGCCCAGACACGCGAGCAAGCTCCGGCCCCAGCCGGGGTCGATCTCAGAACTTGAAGTAGACGAAGTCATGGAGATCCCGACCACCCATGTGAAGCAGCAATGCGAATAGCCCAAGACCGAGCAGACCCGCGAGCCACGGATTGGGACGGCGCGTGAGCACCGCCACGATGTCCTGGCTCGCCGGCAGCAGGAAGGCGAAGAGCGGCGCTGCGATCAGCGGCCACAAATGCTTCCCGCGATCCAGCGGTAGCGGCGAAATCAGTCCGCAGAAGACATGCCAGGCCGCCTCCACCGACCCCGCGCGAAAAATCACGCCGGTCGCGAGCACGAACAACACGGTGAGCGCCCAGCCGAGCCATGACGGGCAATCCGGGCCATAGCGGCGCCACAGCGTGCAGATGACCAGCGCAAGCCCGTGCAGCACACCCCATAACACGAAGGTCCAGCTCGCGCCGTGCCAGAGGCCGCACAGCGCCATCGTGATCATCATCGCGAAGAACTGGACCGGCAGCCAGCGCCGCGGCAGCAGGCGGAGATTGACCAGCGGATAAAACACGTAGTCGCGCAGGAACAGCATCAGGGTGATGTGCCAGCGCTGCCAGAAATCCTGGATGTTGGTCGAGCGCAGCGGCGCATCGAAATTGTACGGGAGCTGCACGCCGAACAACAGGCCAAGGCCGATCGCAATGTCGGAATAGCCGGAGAAATCAAACAGGATCTGGAATGAGAAGCAGAAGGCGAGCCAGGCATCGCCGCTCGGCAGCGGCCCGTTCGCTGCCTGCGCGTAGATGGGATCGAGCAGATGCGCGAGGCCGTCGGCGATCACGATCTTCTCGAACAGGCCGATCGCGATGAAGCAGGTCGCGACGCAGAACTGGCGCTGCCAGCCCGGAACGTAGACCTGCCTGCCGAACTGATGCATCACCTCCGACCAGCGCGCCAGGGGGCCGGCGATCGCCTGCGGGAAGAAGGCGATGTAGAGTGCGTATCGGTCGAGCGCATAGAGCGGCGCCTTGCCGCGCTTCAGGTCGACCAGATACATGATGTGGTGGAAGGTGAAGAACGAGATGCCGAGCGGCAGCCCGATGTCAAGCGCCGGCAGCGTCGTACCGAGCACAAGGCCGAGATTGGCGAGAACGAAGTTGGCGTATTTGAACAGCGCCAGCACCGCGAGATCGAGCGCGATCACCAGCGTCAGCAACGCCGGCCATTTCACGCGCCCATAGGCGACCGAGGCGAGCCAGTTGACCGCGATCGAGCCGATCAGGAGCAGGATGAAGGACGGGCTGCCCCAGGCATAGAAGGCGAGCGACAGCGCGACCTGCACCCCGATGCGCAACTGCGGATAGGGATCGGCCAGGCGATAGACCAGCAGCGCCGCGGGCAGGAAGACCAGGAGAAAGGGATAGTCGTTGAACAGCATCGGGTCAAAGCCGCGCCACCGCCGGCGTGAGCCGGCGGATGATGCTCAGCCCGTTTCGAGGTCGGGCGCAGCGTCGCCCGGCTGCCGCAGCATGCGTCGCGCAATTTTCTCCTCGCTCGGCACCTTGACGTCCCAGGCCAGTCCCAGCGCTTCCAGCGCCGGGATGAAGATGAAGCCGGGATCGAACTCGAACCAGCGCAGGCCGAAGGCTGCGGAATAGGGAAAGGCATGGTGGTTGTTGTGCCAGCCCTCGCCCCAGGCAAGCCAGGCCATCACGCCGAGATTTCTGCTGTTGTCGTCGCGGGTGACGAAAGGCTGCGCGCCAAAGCTATGCATCACGGAGTTGATGGCGGACATGGTCTGTTCGACCACGAACATGCGCACCACGCCGCCCCAGAGCAAGCCGGTCAGTGCGCCCCACAGACTCATGGTGGCGAGGCCGCCGATCGCGGCCGGCAGCACCAGGCCGAGGCCGACCCAAGTGTAATAGTAGCTGTTGACGGCAACCAGCCTGCGATCCGCCATCAGATCCGGGACATAGTGCGCGACGTTGGGATAATCGTGCTCGATCATCCAGGTCAGGTGCGCGTGCAGGAAGCCGCGCAGGCGGCCGAGTGTGCTGTCGCCGTGCAGCCGCGGCGAATGCAGATCGCCATCGTGATCGGACAATTCGTGGTGCCGACGGTGCATTGCCGCCCAGGACAGCATGGGGCCGCGGCCGGCCATCGATCCCATCACGACCAGGATCGCACTCATCGCTGTGGAGGTCGCGAAGGCGCGGTGGGTGAAGAGGCGGTGATAGCCGACGGTGAGGCCGAGGCCGGTGACCAGCCAGAAGCCGACGAACAGCCCAAGCTCGATCGCGCCGATCGGGCGGTAGAACAGAAGGACCAGCGCCAGCAGCGTGCCGAGGAAGGGCAAAACGTCGAATATGATGAAATGCCGGCGCTGCATCCGGCGAAAATGCCGGCTGCGGATAATTCGATGATCGCGTTGCTGTTGCACGGGCGGGGTTCCAGGGCGCCGACCAAGAGTACATACCCCCGCGGCGGCCGCAACCCAAGCCACCGCCCAAGGTTTCAACAGCCGCGAAAGCCCATACAATAGGCCGGACGCGCCCAAATGCGTTGAAATATCGCCCTTTCCGCTTGCCCCACGAGCCGCCATGCCGTCACGTGCTGCGACCATCTTGACCGTACTGTCACTTCTCATTGCGGGACCGGCCATGGGATTCGATTCGGGATCTGATTCGGCTTTCGACCTCGAAGCCCATCGCGGCGGGCGGGCACTGCTGCCGGAAAACTCGCTTCCGGCCTTCGCCAACGCGCTGTCGATGGGCGTGGACACGCTGGAGCTCGACGTCGGCATCACCGCCGACGGCGAAGTCATCGTCTCGCATGAGCGCGGGCTCAATCCTGATCTCGCGCGGGATGCGAACGGCGCCTATGTCGCGGCCCCCGGTACGCCGTTCGTGAAGCTGCGGCTCGCAGACCTGAGGACCTACGACGTCGGCGAGATCCGGCCAGACAGCCCTTACGCCAAGCAATTCTCCGACCAGCGCGCCACGCCCGGGACCCGCATTCCGACCTTGAGTGAGCTGTTCGCGCTGGTGCGCAAATCCGGCAATACGCGCGTGCGCTTCAACATCGAGACCAAGATCGATCCGAACCATCCGGACGAGACGCTCGATCCGCAATCTTTCGTCACCAGTCTGCTCGGGGTGATCGAAGCCGAAAAATTCTCTGACCGCGTCATGATCCAGTCGTTCGACTGGCGGACCTTGCAGCTCGTCCAGCAGCGGGCACCGAAGATGCCGACGGTGTACCTGACACTCCAGCGCGGCTCGGGCCAGACGGTGGCGCTGGACAAGGCGACCAATTGGACGGCGGGGTTGAGCCCGGCCGATCATGGCGGGTCGCTGCCCCGAACCATCAAGGCCGCGGGCGGCGCGATCTGGTCGCCCTATTTCGGCGATGTGACTGCGCCACTGATCGCCGAGGCCCATACGCTCGGGCTGCGTGTCGTGGTCTGGACGGTCAACAAGCGTGAGGACATGGCGCGCATGATCGAGACCGGCGTCGACGGGATCATCTCCGACAGGCCCGACCTGCTGCGGCAGGTCGCGGGCGAGAAGGGAATTGCGTTGCCCGCGGCGACGCCGGTGGAGCCGTGAGGTCGAGCCGCAGGCTTTTCGCTGTAGCCCGGATGGAGCGCAGCGAAATCCGGGGCCGGTAATCACGGCGAGGCAAGAACGTCCCGGATTGCGCTACGCTCCATCCGGGCTACGAAGTATCCCTACTCCCCGTCCCTCAAACGCCGGTACAGCGCGCCCAAAATGTTGGAGTAGTCGTCGGTCCAGACCCGCACCCTGTCGTCGGCTTCGGTCTGCTCCCATGATTTCGACGATGCGAGCCTGCCGACGTCGGCATCCTCGCGGGCGGAGATGACGACGTCGGTCGAGAAGATGTAGTCACCATCGCGCCCCGAATCCTCGTTGTAGACCCAGCTCTTGAGATCATTGGCATCGGCGATGCCGACGACGACGGTCTCCAGATCGAGGTGGCGGTTGGAGACGTGCATCACCACGGCGCCGTGCGGAGCGAGCTTGTCCTTGTAGATCTTCATCGCCTCTTCGGTCGCGAGATGGATCGGGATCGCATCGGACGAATAGGCGTCGACGATGATGAGATCATAGGCGCCGTCCGGCTCCTTGGCGAAGGTGAGGCGGGCATCGCCGATCACCGGCTTCAGGCCCGGCATGCAGCTCGAAATGTAGCGGAAATTTTTCGGATCGCTTGCCGCGTCGACCATGGACTGGTCGATTTCGAAGAAGGTCCAGCTCTCGCCGGGCTCGGCGGCGCAGGCGAGCGTGCCCGATCCGACGCCGATTGCGGCAACCTTCAGCGGCGCGCCCTTGCGCTCGCGGATCGCCGTGACGGCCTGACCGATGCCGCCGTCCTTGTGATAGTAGGTGATCGGCTCGGGCCGGCCGGTAACCGGGGTGCCGTCATTGTTGAGGAAGCGCTCGGCGCCGTGGATCGTGGTGCCGTGCATCAACACATGGAAATAGCCGCCGGGCGTCACCACGATCTTGTGCACGCCGAAGAAGCTGCGCACCGTGGTGACGCGGCCTTCGTCCGCCGGATAAATGCGGATCAACGCCAGCGCGAGCGCGACGGTGGCGAATATCTTCCAGCGGCCCGCGTTGACCGCCAGCGCCAGCAGCGCGGCGAGCACGCCGACGCCGCCGGCCGCCCAGACGCGGTGATCCTCGAACCAGGTCGACAGCCCGCCCGTCGTGGTGGACGGCACAACGAGCACGACGGCGAGCGCGGCAAGCGCCAGCCAGTACCATTTGACGATGCCCGACAGCCGCTCGTTCGCGGGCGGCCGGCACAGCGCGGCAAGCGCAACCAGGATCGGATATTCGGCGATCCAGGAGAATGTGAACGGCGCGACGAGCCCTGCGAACAGGCCGCCGACCATGCCGCCGAACGACAGCGCGACATAGAATCCGGTGAGATATTTCGCGGCCGGCCGGGTCCGCGCCAATTCGCCGTGGCAGGCCATCGCGATGATGAAGAAGCACAATTGATGGCCGCCGAGCGTCAGCAGCAGGTTCTGTTCGCCCCCGAACGCCAGCAGGAAGACGACGCCCGCGATCGCGACCGGCTGGAGCATCTGCATCCATTTGTGCGGCAGCAGCGGCCGCGACTGGAACACCACCACCCAGGTCAAGAGGTACAGCGAGAGCGGCAGCACCCACAGCAGCGGCGCTGCCGCAACATCGGTCGAGATGTGCGCGGTAACGGCGATGAGCAGGCCGGACGGCACTCCGGCGAGGAATATCCAGCGCAGTCGCGTCATGAAACCGGGCGCCGGCGCATGCAAATCCTCGGTTCGCGCATCGACCATGGCCAGCTTCGGCGAGCGCAACAGCAGCACGCCGCATGCGGCGATCAGGAGGATCAGAATGCCGTAACCGCCGGTCCAAAGCCGGTTCTGCGTGTGCAGCGTGAACATCGGCTCCAGCAGGAACGGATAGGACAGCAGGGCGAGGAAGCTGCCGATGTTGGAGGACGCATAGAGGAAATAGGGATCATGTCCGGCGGGATGCCCGGTGCGGACGAACCAGGCCTGCAGCAACGGATTGTTGGCGGCGAGCGCGAAGAACGGCAGCCCGATCGAGATCACGAACAGGCCGAGCAGCCAGATCGCGTAGCCCGAAGCGGGCGGATCGCCATAGGCGGAGGCGATGCCGAGCGGCAACGTGACGAACGCCGTCATCAGCAGCAGGAGATGCACCACCACGGGAACGACGCGGTTCTTCACCTGCATCAACAAATGCGCATAGGCGTAGCCCGCCAGCAGCAGCGACTGGAAGAACACCATCGCCACCGACCACACCGCCGGCGAGCCGCCGAGCCGCGGCAGGACCATCTTCGTAAACAGCGGCTGCACCGAGAACAGCAACAGCGCGCTGACGAAGATCGCGGCGGTGTAGACCGTCAGCAGCAGCAGCCGGTTGCGTGACGAGGACGGCTGCTCCGTCGCGGCGGGTTGCACGATCGAATCCATGGAAGCTCCGGCATCTCCCCGGCGGGCGCCGGGCGCGCGCAATGGAGCACAAGGCGCCTGAACGGGCAATAAAGGGTCTCGTGATGTTGCAGCGGGGAATGCTTGATATAAGACGGTCGTTCCGGGGCGATGCGACGGGACCGCGAAGCGCGGCCCGAAGCATCAAACCCGGAACCTCGAGATTATCCGGTGCGGAGCCCGCACCACAGTTCGCGCTTCGCGCGCCCCGGAATGACACCACCAGGGAATCATGCTCGATACCGACGTCATCATCATCGGCGCTGGCCATAACGGCCTCACCTGCGCGGCCTATCTCGCGATGGCCGGCTTGCGCGTGCGCGTGGTCGAGCGCCGCAAGGTGGTCGGCGGGGCCGCGGTCACGGAGGAGTTTCATCCGGGTTTCCGCAATTCGGTCGCGGCCTACACCGTGAGCCTGCTCAACCCGCAGGTGATCCGCGACTTGAAGCTGGCCGAACAGGGCCTGCGCATCGTCGAACGGCGCGCGCAGAATTTTCTGCCCGCCCCCGACGGCAGCTATCTCCTCACCGGCGAGGGGCGAACGCAGGCGTCAGTCGCACGGCTGAGCGCGCATGACGCAAACGCGCTCGACGGGTTTTCGCGCGAGCTGGAAGATATCGCCGACGTGCTCCGGCAATTCGTGCTGCGCGCGCCGCCGAACCTGCTCGATGGTTTCGGCACGGCCTCGATCCGCGAGGCCGTCAACGCATTCCAGAGCGCCAACATCCTGCGAGGGCTGTCGCTGGAGCAGAGCCGCAGCCTGCTCGATCTCTTCACCCGCTCGGCCGGCGAGATGCTGGACGAACGTTTCGAGCATGATCTGGTCAAGGCGCTGTTCGGCTTCGATGCCATCGTCGGCAATTATGCCAGCCCCTACGCAGCGGGCTCGGCCTATGTGATGCTGCATCACGCCTTCGGCGAGGTGAACGGCAAGAAAGGCGTCTGGGGTCACGCCATCGGCGGCATGGGCGCGATCACGCAGGCCATGGCACGCGCCGCACGCGACCGCGGCGTCGTGATCGACACCGATGCGGGCGTGCGCGAGGTCATCGTCGAGCGCGACCGCGCGGTCGGCGTGGCGCTGGAGAACGGCACGACCATCCGCGCGAAATATGTCGCATCCAACGTGAATCCGAAGCTGCTGTATACGCGGCTGGTCGCCGCCGATGCCCTTCCCCAAAACTTCCTCGCCCGCATCCGGCACTGGAAGAACGGCTCCGGCACCTTCCGCATGAACGTAGCGCTGGACCGCCTGCCCTCCTTCACGGCGCTGCCAGGCGACGGCGATCATCTCACCTCCGGCACTATCCTGGCCCCTGACCTCGGCTACATGGACCGCGCCTTCCTCGATGCCCGGGCGCACGGCTGGAGCCGAGAGCCCGTCGTGGAAATGCTGATCCCATCGACGCTCGACGATACGCTCGCGCCCGCAGGACAACATGTCGCGAGCCTGTTCTGCCAGCATGTCGCGCCGGAGCTTCCAGATGGAAAGTCGTGGGACGACCATCGCGACGAGGTCGCCGACCTCATGATCGCGACTGTGGACAAATACGCGCCGGGTTTTGCGACGAGCGTGCTCGGCCGCCAGATCCTGTCACCGCTCGATCTTGAACGGCAGTTCGGCCTGCTCGGCGGCGACATCTTCCACGGCGCGCTGACGCTGAACCAGTTGTTCTCGGCCCGGCCGATGCTGGGCCATGCCGATTATCGCGGGCCCGTGAAGGGCCTCTATCACTGCGGCTCCGGCGCCCATCCCGGTGGCGGCGTCACCGGTGCCCCCGGCCACAACGCCGCGCAGGCGATCCTGAGGGATCACCGGTCGCTGTTCGGAAGCCGTGGATAAGCCTGTGGATTGGCTGTGGAGGCCTGATGGAGACCTGTGGAAAGGCGGTGGGTTACGCCCCTCCATGCCTGGTACAAGTCGGTGGAAAATCCGGGGATGAGCGCGGGATAATCCGCGGACACAGGCCGGAAAAACCAGCGGACAGCCTGTGGGCATTCTGTGAAAACCATCCCCAAAAACGACTCCGCCCGCCAGGGGCAATTCCCCCGACGGGCGCTGGTCGAAAGCAGTCGTATGGAGAAATGGCCCCGCCAGGAAATGGGAGCGGAAATTACTTCAAGGAGCTGCTAATCGAGGTGAACTTCTCGTTCATCGTGGTGCCCAGGCCGTTCACCACGGTGATGATCGCCAGCGCGATACCGGCTGCGATCAGGCCGTACTCGATTGCGGTTGCACCTGAATCGTCGGTCCAGAACTTCAAAATCATGCGCTTCAAGTCTCGCCTCCTATTCCATTTCAAGCTGTGTTGGCTGCCCAACACCCGCATATCTACGGGGTACAACCTGCGGTCGGGTTAACCTGGTTAATGCAAGTTATGAGAAAAATTGGGAACAAAAGTTCCAAAAATTGAACCGGACGGAACCCTGAGAATGCAGCCCTCCACCCATCGCGCCAGTTTTTCGATCGGCAGCGAGATCGCCGCCAAGCGCCTTGTCGACGTCCTCACCGAAGTGTTTTTCGAGGACGATGCGGCGGTCGCCGCCTTCGAGCAGCCGAACGGACAATGGGACGTCGCGCTGCATTTCGCGAACGAGCCGGACCGGGCGTGGCTGCGCGAAATGGTTGCAACCTCAGCAGGAAATGAGATCGCGGACACGCTGGCGTTCGACACCGTCGAGGCCAGGGACTGGGTCAAGTCGAGCCTGGAAGATCTGGTCCCGGTGCCGGCCGGGCGTTTCGTCGTCCACGGCAGCCATGACCGCGATCGCGTGGCGCCGAACAAGCTCACCATCGAGATCGAGGCGGCTCTCGCCTTCGGCACCGGCCATCACGGCACCACACGCGGCTGTTTACTCCTGCTTGACCATGTCCTGAAAAGCACCCGGCCCCGTCGCGTGCTCGACCTCGGCACCGGGACCGGCGTGCTGGGGATAGCGGCTGCGAAAGCGCTGCATCGCGCGGTGCTGGCCTCTGACATCGACCCGGCCTCGGTCAAGGTGGCAGCCGAGAACGCCTTGTTGAACGAGGTCGGTCACCATGTGCGAGTGATCCGCGCCACCGGCTTCGCTGCGGCCGACTTTGGCAGATGCGGTCCGTTCGACCTGGTGCTGGCCAACATCCTTGCCAATCCGTTACGGCAATTGGCGGGCCCGATGACGCGGCACCTCGCGACCGGCGGGCGCGTCATCCTCTCCGGCCTGTTGACGCATCAGGTCCCCGCCGTGATCGCCGCCTACCGCGCGCGCGGCCTCGTGCCTCTGAAGCACTTGCGGATCGAGGGGTGGAGCAGCCTGTTGCTGCGGAAGATGGGGTGAGTACGGGTGCTGCCGTAGATGCCGCTACTTTGCCGCCTTCTCGTCCCGGCGCATCGCGCGCTCGGCCTGCGAGGCGCGCCTCGCGCGGCGTTCGGCGAAACGGTCGATCATCTGGTTGATGAGGCCGCGCGGTTTCTTCGGTGTTGGCGCAGTCGGGACGCGGCGCACCGGCGGCGTAATCTTCTCAAACGTGAACGCTGGCATCGAGTGTCCCCTCGTCGTTGAGATGAACAACTTGCTCGAATTTTCCTGTTATCTGGACGTAGCGCAAGTGCCGCATCCTGTACTCCACTCAATTCGAATGGAACTTATTCAAGCACAGTCCATGCCAGATGCGACCTCAAATGCGTCTACATTGCGGACTGATCCGCATGATCCTAAAGTGATCCACCATGTTCGAAGCGCACTTCCAGACATTCGAGGAGCCCGAGGCCGGCGTCGCGTTGACGGCCCGGCTAGCCGCGCTCCGTGAAGAACTCGCCCGCCGCAAGCTGACCGGTTTCGTGATTCCACGCGCCGATCAGCAGCAGAATGAATACGTGCCGCCGTCGGAAGAGCGCCTGGCCTGGCTGACCGGTTTTACGGGCTCGGCGGGACTGGCGGTGGTGCTGACGCACGAGGCCGCAGTGTTCGTCGATGGCCGCTACACGATCCAGGCGGCCAAGCAGGTCGATTCAAGGGCCTGGGCCGTGGAATCCCTGATCGATCCCCCGCCGGAAAGCTGGATCTCGGCACACCTGAAGGCCGGCGACCGCCTCGGATTTGATCCGTGGCTGCACACTTTTGCGGCAGCCGAGCGTTTGTCCGCCGCCTGCACCAAGGCCGGTGCCGAGCTGGTCGCCGTCGACAGCAATCCGGTCGATGCGATCTGGCAAGACCGGCCACAGCCGCCCATTGCGCCGGTCACGGTGCACGGGATGCAACATGCCGGCGTGACTGAAGCCGAGAAGCTGACGCAGATCAGGAGCGAGATCGGCAAGCTCGGCGTCGATGCGTTGGTGCTGTCCGACAGCCATGCCGTGGCCTGGACTTTTAACATCCGCGGCGCCGACGTCGCGCATACGCCGCTGCCGCTGTCCTATGCGCTGGTGCCGAAGGAAGGTCGTCCCACCATCTTCATCGATCACCGCAAGCTCTCCAATCTGACCCGCGACCATCTCGAGCAGGCCGCCGACGTGCGCGAGCCCGATGCGATGGCGCCGACGCTGATGGCGCTCGCCAAGAGCGGCGGATCGATCGCGCTCGACAATGCGACCGCGGCCGACGCCCTCAGCCGGCTGATCACGGGTGCCGGCGGCAAGCCGGTGCGCGGCAGCGATCCGATCGCGCTGCTCAAGGCGGTCAAGAACACGACCGAGATCAAGGGCACGCAAACAGCGCACCGGCGCGACGCCGTGGCGCTGGCGCGCTTCCTCGCCTTCATCGATCGCGAGGCGGCAAGCGGCAAGCTCACCGAGATCGACGCGGTCGAAGCGCTGGAGACGTTCCGCCGCGACACCGGCGCGCTGAAGGACGTGTCGTTCCCGACCATATCGGGCACGGGCCCGAATGGCGCCATCGTGCACTACCGCGTGACCCGCAAGAGCAACCGGCGGATCGTGCCCGGCGATCTGCTGCTGATCGATTCAGGTGCGCAATACGAAGACGGCACCACCGACGTGACCCGCACCATGGCCGTGGGCGAGCCGACCGACGAGATGCGCGACCGCTTCACGCGTGTGCTGCGCGGCCACATCGCGATTGCGCGGGCGATCTTTCCCGACGGCGCCACCGGCGCGCAGCTCGACACGCTCGCACGGCAATATCTCTGGGCCGCCGGCGTCGATTTCGAGCATGGCACCGGCCACGGCGTCGGCAGCTACCTCTCGGTGCACGAAGGACCGGCGCGGATATCGAAGCTCGGCACCACGCCGCTGAAGCGCGGCATGATCCTGTCCAACGAGCCCGGCTACTACAAGACCGACGGTTTCGGCATCCGCATCGAGAACCTCGAACTGGTGGTCGCAGCCGACATCAAGGGCGCGGAAAAATCGATGAACGCGTTCGAGACGCTGACCCTGGCACCGATCGACCGCCGGCTGATCGATGTCGGCATGCTGGGCAAGGACGAGCTCGACTGGCTCAACGCCTACCACGCGCGCGTCAGGGCCGAGGTGCGGCCGGCGCTGGACGAGACGACGAAGGCCTGGCTAGATCAGGCCACGGCAGAGCTGAAGGTGTAAGTTCGCCATTCACGGGCTCGATGCATAGCACCACGCGATTTGCGCAAGGCTCATTTCCACCCCGCTGTCATTCCCCGCGAAGCCGGGGAATCCAGTATTCCAGAAACAGCAAAGCATGCGGAAAAGCCGCGGCGTACTGGATCGCCCGGTCAAGCCGGGCGATGACACCGAGTTTTTGACGCGAGCAACGCGCCCAATTCATCATCGCGCCGCCATTATCACCGTCCCGGAATCCGTATAGCCGCATTCCAAAACGCCGATATGCGTCTTGTGTGAGCACGCTACAGTCCGACTCGAATTTCTACGAGACGGACACGCATGCACGGCATGATCAGCAAGCCGCCGGAAACGGCGAAGAACCTCGCGACCTCGCGCGTGGTGTTGCTGCTGCTCGTCGTCATGACCGGCATCGCGCCGATCTCGCTTTACATGCTGGTTCCGGCGCTGCCGGTGCTGGCGACGACCTTTGGCAGCGACATCTCGGTCGCGCAGATGACGGTGTCGCTCTACATGGTCGGCATCGCGCTGTCGCAACTCATCATGGGACCGCTGTCGGATCGTTTCGGGCGGCGCCCGGTGCTGCTCGGAGGCCTGGCGCTGATGGTCGTCGCCAGCGTCGCCTGCATCTTCGCGGAAACGCTGCCGCAGCTGATCGCCGCGCGCTTCTTCCAGGCGCTGGGCGGCGCCGCCGGCATGGTGGTGAGCCGCGCCATCATCCGCGACATCTACCAGCGCGATCGCGTCGCCTCGATGATCAGCCTCGTCGTCGCGGCGCTGATGATCGGGCAGATGGTCTCCCCGCTCACCGGCGGCCTGATCGAAACCGCGTTCGGCTGGCGCGCGATCTTCTACGCCATCACCATCGCAGCGATCATTGTCGCCGTCGGTATCGCATTCGCACTGCCCGAGACACGCCGAGATCGCGCCGCCGGCAGCGGCTTTCGCGGCGATGTCGGCATCCTGATCCGCAACCGCGCCTTCGTCGGCTACGTGATGTGCCAGGTGCTGGCCTCGCAGATCATCTTCACCTTTGCCGGCGGCGGCCCGTATATCGTGGTGACGCAGATGGGCAGGACCAGCGCCGAATACGGCGCGTGGTTCGCGACGACGGGTTTTGCGTATCTCGTCGGTAATCTGCTCTGCGTGCGCTTCGCGCCCCGGCATTCGCTGGAGAAGTTGATCTGGTTCGGCCTCGCGCTGCAGCTTTGCGGGAGCCTGTTGAACCTGCTCTGGAGCTTCACCGGCTGGAACGAGGCGCCGGCCTGGCTGTTCGGCACGCAGATGATCGTGATGGTCGGCAATGCCTTCGTGATGGCGAACTCGGCCGCCGGCGCGATCAGCATCCGTCCCGAGGCCGCCGGCACCGCCTCAGGTGCAATGGGCTTCCTCCAGCAGGGCATCGGCGCGCTGATGTCGCAATTCGGCGCCTATCTCGGCGGCCATTCCACGACCACGCTGCCGCTCACCGCCGCGGTGCTGGCGATCTCCCTGCTCTGCGCCTGCACGATGATCTTCGTCGTACCCCGCCGCGAGATTATGGTGAGCGAGACGCTGATCGGGCAGGCGGAAGAGGAAGAGAGCGGGATGATGTGAGGGGTGGCGGTCGCCACGACCTCGGTGTCATCCCCCCGCGAAAGCGGGGGATCCAGTACGCCGCGGCTTTTCCGTATCCTCGCACGGTCTCTGGAATGTTGGATTCCCCGCCTTCGCAGGGAATGACGGCGGAGCAAGACGCGTCAGCGCGCCCTCCTCACTCCCCGATCAGCGCCAACCACTCGTCCTCGGTCAGCACCTTGACGCCATGCTTGTTGGCTTCCGCGAGCTTCGAACCCGCGCCGGGGCCGGCGACGACGAGATCGGTTTTCTTGGACACCGATCCGGACACCTTTGCGCCCAACCGCTCGGCGGTGGCCTTGGCCTCGTCGCGCGTCATCTTCTCCAGCGAGCCCGTGAACACCACGGTCTTGCCGGCGACGGCGGAGTTGCTCTTCGGCTTCTCGGCGTCGATGATCTCGACCTCCTTGGTCAGCCGCTCGACGATGCCGCGATTATGGCTCTCGCCGAAATAATCCGCGATGCTCTTGATCACGGTCTCGCCGATCTGGTCGAGCGCATCCATCTCGGCCATCGCCTCCTCGTCGCCCTTGGCGACCCTGAGGCTGGCATCGTGGAATGCGTCCCAGGAGCCGTAGCCGCGTGCCAGCGCCAGCCCCGTGGTCTCGCCGATATGACGCATGCCGAGCGCGTAGATAAAGCGCTCCAGCGCAATCTTCCGACGGCTCTCGATCGCGCTGAACAGATTGCGCACCGAGGTCGCGCCATAACCCTCGATGTCCTCGAGCTTGAGTTTTGCGTTACGCTTTTCCAGCGTGAAGATGTCGGCAGGCTCCTTCACAAAACCCTCGTCGAAGAAGTACTGCAGCTGCTTCTCGCCAAGACCGTCGATGTCGAAGGCGCGGCGCGACACGAACAGCTTCAAATGCTCGATCTTCTGATAGGGACAGGCGAACTCGCCGGTGCAGCGAGCGCGCGAGCCCTCTTCGCCCGCCGCCGTCTCCTCGCGCGTGACGTCGGTGTGCAACGGGCACGGGCACTTTTTCGGAAACTGGAATTCCCTGGCGGCCTTCGGCCGCTTATCGAGGACGACGTCGACCACCTGCGGGATGACGTCGCCGGCGCGCTGGATCACGACGGTGTCGCCGATCCTGATGTCGCGGCCCTCGCGCAGCACCTCGCCCTTGTTGCCGATGCCCTTGATGTAGTCCTCGTTGTGCAACGTGACGTTCTGCACGATCACGCCGCCGACGCCGACCGGTTCGAGCTTGCCCACCGGCGTGAACGAGCCGGTGCGGCCGACCTGGATCTCGATGTCGCGCAACACCGTCATGGCGCGCTCGGCGGGGAATTTGTGCGCGATTGCCCAGCGCGGCGTGCGCGAGACGAAGCCGAGCCGTTCCTGCCAGTCGATGCGATCGACCTTGTAGACGACGCCGTCGATGTCATAGTCGAGCTTTGCGCGCTGCTCCTCGATCGCATGATGAAACGCCAGCAGCTCCTCGACGGAGTGACAGAGCTTCGTCAGCGGGTTGGTCTTGAAGCCGCAGCGCTCGAACCAACCGATCATGCCGCGCTGCGTGCCGTCCGGCATCGCGCTCATCTCGCCCCAGGCATAGGCGAAGAAGCCGAGGGGGCGCGAGGCCGTGATGGTCGGATCCTTCTGCCGGAGCGAGCCCGCGGCCGAGTTGCGCGGATTGGCGAAGATGGTGCTGCCTTCCGCCTTCTGCCGCTCGTTGAGCGCGAGGAAGGCCTTCTTGGTCATGTAGACCTCGCCGCGCACCTCGCAGATGTCGGGGACGTTGCGTCCCTTAAGCTTCTGCGGCACGTCTTCGAGCGTGCGGATGTTGGCGGTGACGTCCTCGCCGACCGCGCCGTCGCCGCGAGTCGCCGCGGTGACGAGTTCACCACCCTCATAGCGCAACGACATCGAGAGGCCGTCGATCTTCGGCTCGGCGGAAAAATCGATCCTGTCGTCGTCGAGCTTCAGGAAGCGCACGATGCGGCCGACGAAGTCGCGCAGATCCTCTTCCGCAAAGGCGTTGTCGAGCGACAGCATGGGGACCGAATGCCGCACCTTCTTGAAGCGGCCTGACGGCGCAGCGCCGACTTTCTGCGACGGCGAGTCCGCGCTGACGAACTCCGGAAATCGCTTCTCGATCGCGTTGAAGCGTTCGCGCAGCGCGTCGTACTCGGCATCGGTGACGGTGGGCGCGTCGTCCTGGTAGTAGCGTTCGTTATGCCCCTCGATCTCGAGCGCGAGCCGCGTGTGGTCGACCTTGGCCTGCGCCTTGGTGAGGTCGGCGACGTCGCGAAGCGGTGTTGGTTTCGATTTTGCTGCTCTGGCCATGGTGCTTGGATACGATGGAGCGGGCGGGAGGGTAAAGGCTGGTTGAAGTCTCGCGCCCCGGACGCAGCGCAGCGCACTTTAGCGGTGCGCTGCGGAGCCGGGGCCCATCGGGGCGGCATTCTGGGTCCCGGCTCGCGCTTGCGCGCGCCCGGGAAACGAAATCAAGCCGTCGCCGCCTTGAGCAGCCGGTCTGCGGCAGCCCTCGCCTCGGCGGTGATCTCGGCGCCGGCGAGCATGCGCGCGATCTCCTCGCGGCGGTGGTCGGCGGCGAGCGCATTGACGCGGGTGGCGACGCGCTTGCCCTTGTCCAATGCGTCCTTGGAGATCAGCAGATGCTGGTCGGCACGGGCGGCGACCTGCGGGGCGTGGGTTACGGCCATCACCTGGACCTTGCCGGCGAGCCGGGCCAGCCGTCCGCCGATGGCGTCCGCGACCGCGCCGCCGACGCCGGTGTCGATCTCGTCGAAGACCAGGGTCGGCGCCGAGCCGCGGTCGGACAGCACCACCTTCAGCGCCAGCAGGAAGCGCGACAGCTCGCCACCGGAGGCGACCTTCATCAGCGGACCCGGCTTGGTGCCCGGGTTGGTCTGCACCCAGAACTCGACGCGGTCGAAGCCTTGCGGGCCTGGAGCCGCCTCGTCAGTCTCCACCTGGGTCATGAACTTTGCGCGCTCGAGCTTGAGCGGCGCGAGCTCGGCATTGACGGCCTTGTTGAGCTTCTCCGCCGATTTCTGCCGCGCCATCGACAGCTTCTCGGCGGCGGCGGCATAGCGCGCATCGGCTTCGACCGCGGCCTGCTCCAGTTTCTTCAGCCGTGAGGCGCCGGCATCGATCAGAACGACATCGGCGGCGTATTTTGCGGCCAGCGCGGCGAGCCCGTCGACTGGCGTCGAATATTTGCGCGAGGCCGCGCGCAACGCGAACAGCCGCTCCTCGATGCGTTCGAGCTCCGAGGGATCAAAATCGGTCGCGGCAAGCGCCGCCTGGAGATGCTGGTCGGCCTCCTCCAGCGCGTTGATCGCGATGTCGATCGCCTTCACCGCGGGCTCGACCAGTGCCGGCGAATTGACGCCGCGACGCTCCAGCCGGCGCACGGCGGCCGCGAGTGCAGCAACCGGCGAATGGTGGCCACCGACCGCCTCCTGCGCCTCGCGCAGGTCGGAGGCGATCTTCTCGCCCTGCATCATGGTGGTCCGACGGGACGCCAGCGAGGTCTCCTCGCCATCCCTGGGCGCGAGCTGCTTCAATTCGTCGGAGGCGTGGCGGAGGTAATCGGCTTCGCGCGCAGCGCGCTCCATGCCGGCGCGATGCTCCTCCAGCGCCGTGTTGGCGGTGCGGCGTGCGTCCCAGAGCGCTTCGATCGCCGAGACGTCCTTTTCGAGCCCGGCGAAGGCGTCGAGCAGGCGGCGGTGGGTGGCGGCATCGACAAGCGCGCGCTCGTCGTGCTGGCCGTGGATCTCGACCAAGGCAGCACCGACCGCCTTCAGCGTCTGCACGCTGATCGCCTGGTCGTTGATGAAGGCGCGGGTGCGGCCGTCGGCGAGCTGGACCCGGCGGAGGATCATCTCGCCGGTATCCTCCAGCCCGTTCTCAGCGAGGATCTTCGCTGCGGGGTGATTTTTGGGGATATCGAATACGGCGGTGACCTGCCCCTGCTCCGCGCCGTGGCGCACGAGGCCGGCATCGCCGCGGCCGCCGAGCGCCAACGCAAAGGCATCGAGCAGGATGGATTTGCCCGCACCGGTCTCGCCGGTCAAAACCGCGAGGCCCGGTGCGAATTCGATATCGAGCCGTTCGATCAGGACGATGTCACGGATCGACAGACGCGCCAGCATGGAATTCTATTTCCTAGCCGAGACCCATTTTCTTGAAGGTCTTGCTAATCCAGGACCCCTGATTCTCGCTCGGTTCGAGACCGCCTGATTTTACAAGATTATAGGCGTCCTTGTACCAGCGACTGTCAGGAAAATTGTGCCCGAGCACGGCGGCGGCCGTCTGGGCCTCACCGACGATGCCGATCGCCATATAGGCCTCGGTCAGGCGGTACAGCGCCTCCTCGACATGGCGGGTGGTCTGATATTGCGTCACCACGGCCTTGTAGCGGTTGATCGCCGCCGTGTAGTCGCGCTTCTGCGCGTAATAGCGGCCGACGTTCATTTCCTTGCCGGCGAGCTGGTCGCGCGCACCTTCGATCTTGGCCTTGGCCGAGGTCGCATATTCGGACGTCGGATATTTGCGCACCACCTCTTCCAGCGAGGCGATCGCCTTCTCGGTGCGGGTCTGGTCGCGGCTGATGTCCGGAATCTGGTCGTAATGCGAGGCGGCAATCAGATATTGCGCGTAGGCCGCGTCCGGGCTGCCGGGATGCAGCGTGACGTAGCGGGTGGCCGCGCCGATGCAGCTGTCGTAATCGCCGCCCTGGTAGGACGCGTAGGCCGACATCAGCAATGATTTGCGGGCCCAGTCGGAATAAGGATGTTGGCGGTCGACCTCTTCGAACTTCTTGTTCGCCGCCTTCATGTCCTTCTTCTCGTTCATGAGGTACAGGCCCTCATTGTAGATCTTGTCGGCGGGCTCCTCGACGAAGGTGTCGTCCTTGGCGGTGAACTTGTCCCAAAGCGCACCGGTGCCGCAGCCGGCCAGCGGCAGCGCGAGCACGAAGAGGGCGACAACCTGAAGCAGCCCACGGGCTCGAGACGAGACTTCTCGAGAAAAGACCTGAAGATATCCGCGCGTCATACGCTGTGCCGACATGAATATTGCCCTGACGCCCTGTGGTGCGGTGTCCGCCAGCCCATGAACCCCGTCCTGGGCGCGAAATATAGCCGTGGTGCCTGCCGTGCGACCACGCCGGTGTAACCGAAAAACGATCTTCAACCAACCGGATAGGCAGGCATTCCGCCCGGATTAAGGCGAACGCGCCGCAATCCTAGCCGATCATCGTTACCAGGAGTTTCCCGGGGAAAGCCGCCGCCAAACACCCATGGCAACGGGTCTCTTCAGGACCCGTCTCTCTCTAAGGAAACGTCTCTCTTCAGGAAACGTCGGGCCCGTAGACGGCGGCGATTCGGCCACCGACGATGCCGCGACCGGTTTCGACCACGGGACGCGTGGTGCGGCGGGCTGCTTCGCCCTCGACCACCCGCCAGGCGGTGCGGTCGGCGAGCAGCGCGGTCAGGACGGCGTGGTTGAGCTTGTGGCCGCCACGTACCGAGCGGTAGGCACCGAGCAGCGGCAGACCGGCCAAAGCGAGGTCGCCGATCACGTCCAGCACCTTGTGGCGGGCGCATTCGTCGGCGTAGCGCAGGCCTTCGGTGTTGAGCAGCCGCTCCTCGTCGAACACGACGGTGTTGTCGAACGAGGCGCCGAGCGCATAGCCGGCGCTCCAGAGCCGCGCGACGTCGCACATCAGACCGAAAGTCCGGGCCCGGCCGACTTCGCGGCGGAAACGCTCCGGGTTGAGGTCGAAGGCGTAGCTCTGCTGGCCGATGACAGGATTGGTGAAGTCGATCTCGACCTCGGCGCGGAACCCGTCGGCATAGGGCCTGATCTCGCCGAAGGAGTCGCCGATCTTGACCGAGATCGGCTTCAAAACCTGGATCAAGCGGCGCTGTGCCGGCTGGGTCACGATGCCGGCCTGGTCGATCGCCGCAACGAAGGCTGCCGCGCTGCCGTCCATGATCGGCACTTCCGGCCCGTCGATCTCGATGATGGCGTTGTCGACACCCATGCCCCGCAGCGCAGCAAGCACATGCTCGGCGGTGGAAACCAGCGGGCCATTGCGATCACCGAGGACGGTGGCGAAATCGGTCGCGATCACCTGCTCGGCGGTGGCCTGGACCTCGCGGTCGCTTCCCTCAAGCCCGGTACGAACAAAAACGAAGCCCGCGTCGACAGGCGCGGGTCCAAGCGTGAGCGTGACGGGAAGACCGGAATGAACGCCGACGCCTGCCACACTGGCTTGCGCACGAAGCGTTGTTTGCCGGCTAAATTTCATCAGGAACCGCCCCACTACGACCATCGCGACTTATACTGAACCTGACTGAGTGGCCTAGACCGCTCGATCCGAATCCGTATCCCCAAGTCACGGCAAACCATAGTCACTGCCTCAAACAGCGCCAACTCACGCTTTTTTACCGATTGTTACCCCAAACCCGCCGTATTCGCGCCAAGGCTTAACCAAATTAGACCGGAGTTTGGGACCGTTTTCGGCAGTTTTACTGAACCATCGAATACGTAATTAATGATTTAAAATCAGTTGCTTGGCCACGCAATCCGGATATGCACGGAGCAAAAGAAAAGGTCCCGGCAAGCTTCCCGCCGGGACCTTTTTTCGTCTGCCTTATTGTAACAATCCTCAGGTCGCCTGCCGCCGCAGGAAGGCCGGGATATCAAGATGGTCATCTCCCTGTGGCGCCGGGGCAACAGGCGCGGGACGGCCATGCATGTCCAAGCCCTGCGGCGCGGGACGACGGGCATACTCGGACACCGGCTCGGTGGAAGCGATTTGCTGCGCCACGGTCTTCTGGGGGCGGCGATCGGGCAGCGGCGGCATCGCGGGACCGGCGGTGCGGGCCGCGATCGGCGCCTCGCTCTCCTCGTCACGACGGCCGAGGCCGACATTGGCGAGGCGCTGCAGCAGCGACAGGCGGGTCTTCTGCGGGGTCTCTTCCTCGACCTCGCCGCGGGCCTGACGAAGCTCGGCCTGGGCCGGCATCGGAAGTTCCTCGATACGCGGCATCCGCGGCGTGCGGACCGGCGCACGCTCGGCCTGCGGCGGGATGAAGGTTTCCGGCGTCATCGGCTCATGCATGGCCATCGGCGCCTGCTCGGGCTCCGGGAACAGCGTGGGCTTCTGCGCGATCGGGCGCACGGTGACGTCGCCATAGGTCTGCATCGGCGCGGGGGCCTGCGGAACGTCCGCAACGGCGGCGGCGATGGCGGCGAGCGCAGCGCGCTCGACGTTCGGACGCTGAGCCGTGGGAGCGGCAGCAAACTGGCCCGATCCGGCCGCCGGGATCTGCGCTTCGAACTTCTGGGCGCGCTCGGCCATGCGCTGATTGTCGGCGCGCAGCCGCGCGGTCAGATCGGCAAGACGGCTCTCGGCGGCCGCGGCCGGAGCAGCGGGAGCCTGCTGCGCCTGCGGTGCAGGGTTCGCGACGGGAGCGCTGGTGGCCTGGCTGTTGCGCGCGATCGCGGCCTGTTCGATGCCGGTGGCGACGACCGAGACGCGGATCAGGCCGTCGAGGGCTTCGTCGAAGGTGGCGCCGACGATGATGTTGGCGTCCTGGTCGACTTCCTCGCGGATGCGGGTCGCAGCTTCGTCGACCTCGAACAAGGTGAGATCCTTGCCACCGGTGATGGAGATCAGGAGGCCCTTGGCGCCCTTCATCGAGCTATCGTCGATCAGCGGGTTGGCGATCGCGGCTTCAGCGGCGGTCAGCGCGCGCTTGTCGCCGGAGGCTTCGCCCGTGCCCATCATCGCCTTGCCCATTTCCTTCATCACCGCTCTCACGTCGGCGAAGTCGAGATTGATGAGGCCTTCCTTGACCATCAGGTCGGTGATGCAGGCAACGCCCGAATAGAGCACCTGGTCGGCCATCGCGAAGGCGTCGGCGAAGGTGGTCTTCTCGTTGGCGACCCGGAACAGGTTCTGGTTCGGGATGATCAGCAGCGTATCGACGACCTTGTGCAGCTCGTTGATGCCCGCTTCCGCGGTGCGCATGCGGCGGCCGCCCTCGAAGTGGAAGGGCTTGGTCACGACGCCGACGGTAAGGATGCCCATCTCGCGCGCGATCTTGGCGATCACGGGAGCTGCACCGGTGCCGGTGCCGCCGCCCATGCCGGCGGTGACGAACACCATGTTGGCGCCCGAGAGATGGTCGCGGAGCTCGTCCATGACTTCTTCGGCCGCCGCAGCGCCGACGACCGGCTGCGAACCCGCGCCCAACCCTTGCGTGGCGGCCGTGCCCATTTGCACGATGCGCTGCGCCTTCGACATCGTCAGCGCCTGCGCGTCGGTGTTGGCGACCACGAAGTCGACGCCCTGGAGGCCCGCCGTGATCATGTTGTTGACGGCGTTACCACCGGCGCCGCCGACGCCGAACACGGTGATGCGGGGCTTCAGTTCGTGAATATCAGGAACATTGATGCTGATGGTCATGTTTGCCTCTCGATCACGCGCGCGTGGGTTCGCCCCGGCCGGCGGCCGCGGGAGTTGGTGAAAATCGAATATTGCGGGAAGGAGTCATCAGAAGCCCTCGCGTAGCCATCGTCCGACCTTTCCGAAATACCCGCCGGTCCCCGTCCTGACCTGCTGCCGCGTATGCCGCGGTTCGACATGTTCGTGGTGAACATATTGCGGGTAGACGAGCAGTCCGGCCGGCACCGCGAAGGCGGCGTTCTTTGCCTCGTTGGGCAGCCGGCCGAAACCGAGCGGACGTCCGATCCGCACGGGCCGACCGAGAATCTGCGTTCCGAGCTCAACGAGACCGGTGAGCTGCGAGGCCCCGCCCGAAAGCACGACGCGGCCGTTGGGCTCCGAGGCGAAGGGCGAATCCTTCAGCTTGTCCCGAACCATTTCGAAGACTTCCTCGGCACGATGCTTGACGATGTTGGCGATGGTAGCGCGGGAGACGATCTGCGGCAGATCCTGCTCGTCACCGGCTGTCGGTACAGACATCAGCTCACGCGAGTCCGATCCGCCGGTGATGACGGTCCCGTATAACGTCTTGATTCGCTCGGCATCGGCAATGGTCGCGGAGAGTCCGCGCGCCAGATCCATCGTGATGTGTTGCCCGCCGACCGCAAAACCCGCGGCATGCACGAAGCGGCCGCCGGAAAAGACGGCGATCGTGGTGGTGCCCGCGCCCATCTCGACGACGGCGGCGCCGAGATCGGCCTCGTCGTCGGTCAGCACCGACAGGCCGGCCACATAGGGGCTTGCCGCCATGGCTTCGACGTTGATGTGGCAGCGCTCCACCGCCAGCATCAGGTTCCGCGCCACGGTGGCGTCGCAGGTGACGACGTTCATGTCGATGCCGAACTGATGCGCGACCATGCCGCGGGGATCGCGGATGCCCTTGACGCCGTCGAGCGTGTAGCCGACCGGCAGCGCGTGCAGAACGGTGCGGCCTTCGCCGGTGGCGTGGCGCATGCCGGTGGAGGTGACGCGGCTGACATCGGCCGGCGTCACCGCGCCGCCGCGGATGTCGGCCGCAGCTTCGACCAGCTGACCGGAGAGCCGGCCGCCGGAGACCGACAGCAGCACGGACTCGACCCGCACCTTGGCCATTTTCTCCGCAAGCCCGACGGCCTGTCGCACCGCCTGCTCGCATTCGCCGAGATCGATCACGGCGCCGGCCTTCATGCCGCGCGACTGGATCTGGCTGTAGCCGATCAGCTCCACCGCATGGGTCCGATCGCGCAGGGCTTCGCTCGGCGCCGACGGCTTCAGCCGCGCGATCATGCAGGCGATCTTGCTGGTGCCGATGTCGAGGCAGGCGACGAGGCCGCCGCGCTTGTGCGGCATCGGGCGTGTCTTCGGTGTCTGGGTGCGATCAAGACCGGTCATGCAGCGTCCCCGGCCTTTTTCTTCTTCTTGTCCTTGAACAAATCGTCGCGCGCCTTGGCGGCGTCCTCGGACAGCTGCACCACCAGCCGATCGGGCAGGCGCAGGTCGACCGCGACGATGTCGCGGGAGAACAGCCTGTCCTCCTTGTCGAGCCTGGACAGCATCGCAAGCGCGTTGCCGACGTCCTGCTCGGGCAGGCGGATGTCGAGGCCGTCCTTGAGCCTCAGGTTCCATCGCCGCTCACCGACGAAGATCGCGGCCTTGGTGATCGAATTGACCTGCGGATAGCGTGCCAGCAGAGCGAGGAAATCGCGAGCCTGCGTATCGGCGCCCTTGCCGACCACGAGCGGCAGCGACAGGAACCGGCGCGAGACATAGGGTTCGAGCACGGCGCCGTCATCGGCGATGACGGAGAGCCGGCCGGCCTCCTGCCACAGCGCGAACGCCTTGCGCTCGGTGAGCTCGATCATGAGCTGGCCCGGATACAGCTTCAGCACGGTCGCATCCGCGATCCAGGGATTGGCCTTGAGCTTGTCGCGCACGGCGTCGGCGTCGAGGAACAGCAGCGAGGACCGGCCGCTGACGCCGCCGATCGCGAGGATCTCGTCCTGGCTGAGCTGCTTGCGGCCGTTGATCACGACGGAGGTGATGCGGAAGCCGGCGGAATTCGCCAGCGCGTTGCGGGTGTCGTTGACCGCCGTGATGAAATCCTGGAGATGGCCGCCCTTGACGATACCGAAGCCGCAGCTTCCGATCAGGAGCAGCACCGTCATGCTGATCCCGACCCGGCGCGGCAGATAGCGCTCGACCAGCGCGACCAACCGCGGCGGCGGCTCGCGCTCGATAATGGCTTTAGCCCGGGTCTTTTCCTTGGCGGCAGCACGCGCGTCGTCAAGCTTTTCCTGGCGCTTGTCCTGCACCCACTCGCGCAGAAGCACGACCGCTCCGATAGCGGCCGCCTTCAGGTCAGCTTGGGGCCTCAGCGATCTAAAAAGCGACCGAGTGAGGCTTCCTGCTCCATCCATTGCACGAGCTCGTCAACAGTTTGACCGCGACATCGCGCGGGTCCTGGCGAACATGACGTCTCGGACTTACCGGGCCGGGTGCTGGTCTTCAGCAGAAGAAAACCTCTCCCCTTCAGAGCGTTCGCTGAAGGTGACAACACCCGCAACGGTCCACGCGCCGGCAGCCAAAGCGTCATATGCGCCGCCAGCGTTAACCTTCGGACGTCCTGGTAAACAAAAGGTAAAGTTCGTTAACGACATGAGCTTTTTGCCCAGGCCTGTGAGGCATTTATGCCGCAATGTCCGGCATTTTACCGGTTTTGGGTTCCAAAACCGCCCGTTTCGCCAGTTCGGCCGTTAACCAGTCCTAATTATTTTCGCACACCGGCCGCGGCGAGCTCGACCAGGCCGCGCAGGAAGTCGACGAACTCGATGCCCTCGGCCTTCAGCGCCTTGGGGTAGAGCGAGGACTTGGTCAGGCCGGGCAGCGTGTTGGTTTCGAGATAGACAAGCCCCTTGTCCGAGACGATGAAGTCCGAACGGGAATAGCCGGTACAGGACATCGCCCGGTGCGCCAGCATCGCCTGCTGCTTCAGCGCGGCGGTGATTTCGGGTGCGAAACGGCCGGGACATATCTCCTGGGTCGACTTCAAAAGATATTTCGCCGCGTAGTCGAAACTGCCCTCGCCCGGAATGATCTCGATCGGCGGCAGCGAGATGATCGAGCCGTCCGGCCGCTCCAGCACGCCGCAGGTCGCCTCGACGCCGGCGATGTAGGGCTCGATCACGTACTCTTCGTGCTTGGCGGCATTGCGGACGGCGACGAGATCCTGCTTGGCATTGACGAAGATCAGGCCGTAGCTCGAGCCATCCCTCGCGGGCTTTGCGATCAGCCGGCCGTATTCGGCGAAGGCCTCATCGATCTGGTCCAGCGCAACGTTGGCCGGCGGCGTCACGCCGCCAAGCGCGGCGAAATGCTTGGCCGCTATCTTGTCGAACGCAAGATGCGAGGAGGCCGAGCCCGATCCGGTAAACGGCACGCCGCGCGCTTCGCACATCACCTGCAATTCGCCGTTCTCGGCACGCCCGCCGTGCAGGCCGAGCACCAGCACGCGGTTCTCCGCCCTCGCTTGGTCGAGCGCCTGCGCCAGCGGGATGCCCGACGTGCCCGGCTTGAACTCGTCCTCGAACGGGCGGGCATGTTCGAGCAGCTGTTTGGACTGCACGACATGCACCTTGTCCTCGACGTCCCACCACCAGAGATCGGCCTCTGGCAGCGCCTGATGCAGCGCCTGGGCTGACGCGACCGAAACCAGACGTTCGCGGTTGGAGCCGCCGAAGAGGATGGTGATGCGCATGTTCTCTCGTCGCTTGTCCAAATTAGCCGGGAATTCCGATCCGCTTGATTTCCCAGTGTAGCTCAATTCCGGAATTCGTCTTCACCCGTTCACGTACGGTCTCGCCCAGCGTCTCGATGTCGTGCGCGGTGGCATTGCCCGTGTTGATCAGGAAATTGCAGTGCATCTCGGAGACTTCCGCACCGCCGACGCGCAGGCCGCGGCAGCCGGCGGCATCGACCAGCTTCCAGGCGGAATGGCCGGGCGGATTCTTGAAGGTCGAGCCGCCGGTCTTTTCCCGGATCGGCTGCGCGGTCTCGCGATGGGTTTGCACTTCCGCCATGCGCGCACGGATCGTGTCGGCATCCCCCATCTCGCCCCGGAAATGCGCGGAGGTGAAGATGATGGAGGGATCGACGCCGCTGTTACGGTAGACGAATTTCATGTCGGCATTGGAGAACACGTGCTTCGTGCCGTCGCGCCCGACACCTCGCGCCTCGATCAACACGTCCTTGGTCTCGCCGCCATTGGCGCCCGCATTCATGCGCAGCGCGCCGCCGATCGTGCCGGGAATGCCGAAGTAGAATTCGAGCCCGCCGATATTGGCCGACGCGGCGACTTCCGCGACGCGCTTGTCGAGCGCGGCCGCGCCGGCGGTGACGGTATCACCACTGGCGCTCGCCTCGCCGAATGCGCGCGGCGCCAGCCGGATCACCACGCCCGCCATGCCGCCGTCGCGCACGATCAGGTTGGAGCCGACGCCGACGACATAGACGGGAATGTCGCTTGCGAGATGCGCGAGGAAGTAGGCGAGATCGTCCTCGTCCGCCGGCGTGAACAGCACCTGCGCGGGACCGCCGACGCGAAACCAGGTGAGCTCGGCCAGCGACTGGTTCGCCAGCAGCCGGCCACGAAGATCCGGCATCGCGGCTTTGAGGTCGGGTGTGATGTCGGGGAAGCCCACTGCCCTACCCCAGCGCCTTCAACTCATCCGGCAAGGCATACGCCCATTGCGTGATGTTGCCGGCGCCAAGGCACACGACGAGATCGCCCGACTTCGCCACGCCCTTGACGATGCCGGCGAGATCGGACGCCGCCGGCAGCGGGATCACCTCGCGGTGGCCGTGGGCGCGCAGGCCCGCGGCGAAATGGTCGCGGTCGATGCCCTCGATCGGCGTCTCGCCTGCGGCATAGACCTCAGCGACGATCACCGCATCCGCATCGTTGAAACAGGTGCAGAATTCCTCGAACAGCGACTGCAGGCGGGTATAGCGATGCGGCTGCACGACGGCAACGATCTTGCCGTTGGTGGATTCCCGCGCCGCCTTCAGCACCGCCGCAATCTCGACCGGATGATGGCCGTAATCGTCGATGACGGTGACGCCGTTCCATTCGCCGGTCTTGGTGAAGCGGCGCTTGACGCCGCCGAAGCCGGCGATCGCCTTGCGGATCGCCTCGTCCGAGACGCCGAGCTCGCGCGCGACCGCAATCGCCGCGGTCGCGTTGGAGGCATTGTGGCGTCCCGGCATCGGCAGCATGAGATCGGCGATCTCGTGCACGGCGCCCGTCTTGCGATCGCGGAACGCAACCTTGAACTTCGATCCGCCACCCATCGGCGTCAGGTCGACGAAGCGCACATCGGCCTGCGGATTCTCGCCATAGGTGATGATGCGCCGATCCTCGATCTTGCCGACGAGAGTCTGCACCACGGGATGATCGATGCACATCACGGCGAAGCCATAGAATGGCAGGTTCTCGACGAAATGGCGGAAGGCGTCCTGCACCGCCTCGAAGGTCTTGAAGTGATCGAGATGCTCGGGATCGACATTGGTGACGATCGCGACCTCGGTCGGCAGCTTCAGGAACGTGCCGTCGCTCTCGTCGGCTTCGACCACCATCCAGTCGCCCGCACCCAGACGCGCGTTGGAGCCATAGGCATTGATGATGCCGCCATTGATCACGGTGGGATCGAGGCCGCCGGCGTCGAGCAGCGTCGCGACCATCGTGGTCGTGGTGGTCTTGCCGTGGGTGCCGGCGATGGCGACGCAACTCTTCAGCCGCATCAGCTCGGCCAGCATCTCGGCGCGGCGCACCACCGGAATGCGCCGTTCGCGCGCCGCCGTCAGTTCCGGATTGTCGCGCTTGATCGCGGTGGAGACCACGACGACCTCGGCGCCGTCGACGTTCTCCGCCTTGTGGCCGACCGAGACCCTCGCACCGTTCTTGCGCAGGCGGTCGAGATTGTAATTGTCGGAAGCGTCCGAACCCTGCACGGAATAGCCGAGATTGAGCAGCACCTCGGCGATGCCGCTCATGCCGATCCCGCCGATCCCGACGAAGTGGATGGGTCCGATCTCGCGCGGCAGTCTCATGCTCTGTTCCCTGACCTCGCCGCCGGAAAGGGCGGCATCTGGCGAAGGTCACGGCAAATCAGCCGCGCGCCTTTCCTACTGGATGCCCCGCTTTAGAAGGCGAAGACAAGGGCTTTTTCGCGTCAGATTCCCGCGATTTTGGCCACCAGATCGGCCAGCCGCTCAGCCGCGTCGAGCCGGCCGGCGCCGCGGGCGGCCTCGGCCATGGCGGCAAGACGCGCGGGCTCGGCG
Organism: Bradyrhizobium sp. MOS002; assembly: GCF_003020115.1. Classification (GTDB taxonomy): domain Bacteria; phylum Pseudomonadota; class Alphaproteobacteria; order Rhizobiales; family Xanthobacteraceae; genus Bradyrhizobium. Next base: position 138,170 of record NZ_PYFX01000011.1, on the reverse strand, counting down.
GCGAAGGCGGAGATCTCGGCGGCGAGGCGATCGGAGGAAAACTCGGTCTGCGGAATGCGGATCGCACCGTCAACCTTGGCCAGCACACCGGCATTGGCGAACTGGTCCTGGTCGATCGCGCCCGGCAGCGGCACCAGGATCGAGGGCCGCCCGATCGCGGCGAGCTCGGCCACGGTGCCGGCGCCTGAGCGCGACACCACCAGATGGTTGGAGGCGAGCCGTGCCGGCAGATCGGTGAAAAACGGCGCAAGCTCGGCCTTGATCTTCAGCCTGTCGTAGACCGCACGCACGCGCGCCATGTCCTCGTCGCGCACCTGCTGGGTGAGGACGAGCCGGCTCCACAGTGCAGGCTCGAGGCGCTCGATCGCGCCCGGCACGATGTCGGCCATGATACGCGCGCCCTGGCTGCCGCCGACGACGAGCAGGCGCAGCGGGCCGTTCACTTCAGGCACAGCATATGGCACGCCAGCCGCCGCGAGGATCGCCGGGCGCATCGGCGTGCCGACCATCGTGGTCTTGCCCGATAGCGCCGGATCGCGGTCGAGCACGCCGGGCAACGACGTCGCTATGGCGCGGACGCGGCTCGACAGGAACCGGTTGGCGCGGCCGAGCACGGCATTGGCGTCGTGGATGATGCCGGGCACGCCGGCGAATTTCGCCGCGACCAGCGGCGGCAGCGTCGGATAACCGCCGAAGCCGACGACGGCGACCGGCTTCAATCGCTTGATCAGGCTGTAGGCGGACAGCGTGCCGGCGGCGAGCGTCAGGCCGGCATAGGCGAGCTGCAGCGGATTGCGTCCACGCGCGGTCTCGCTCGAGACGACATCGATCATGTCCTTGGTGAACAGGCCGCTGTAGCGCAGCGCGCGCTCGTCCGTGACGAGGCGGACGCGGTATCCGCGCCGGATCAGCTCGACCCCGAGCGCCTCGGCCGGAAACAGATGGCCGCCGGTGCCGCCCGCGGCGAGAAGAATCAGGGGGGAGGTGTCCATAAAGATAGCTTTTACAATGTCTCTCCCATCATTGCGAGCGAAGCGAAGCAATCCAGGCTGCCTCCATGGAAATAGCCTGGATTGCTTCGTCGCTTTGCTCCTCGCAATGACGAAAAGCTACGCGTAGCTGCGCATCGCCTCGGCGTGGCCGCTCGCCTCGACTTCGGTGCGCGGGCGCAGCCGCGTCAGCGCGAGCATCATGCCGACACCATAGGCCAGCGACACGATCGAGGAGCCACCATAGGAGATGAAAGGGAGCGTCATGCCCTTGGCAGGGATGAGCTGGAGATTGACCGACATGTTGATCGCGGCCTGCACGCCGAACAGGATCGCAAGGCCCGACGCCGCAAAGCGCGAGAACATGTCCTCGTTGGCATAGGCGCGCGACAGCGTGCGGATCACGACGAAAGCAAACAGTGCCAGCATCGCGAGGCACAGGATGATGCCGAACTCTTCGGCGGCAACCGCGAACACGAAGTCGGTGTGGCTGTCCGGCAGGCTGCGCTTGGCAATACCCTCGCCCGGTCCGAGCCCGAACCAGCCGCCGTTGTAGAAAGCCTCCATGGCGGTATCGACCTGGAAGGTGTCGCCCGAGGCCGGATTCATGAAGCGCTTGATGCGGCCGGCGACGTGGGGAACAAAAAGGTAGGCGCTGAACAGTCCGGCGGCGCCGAGGCCGGCGAGCCCGAACACCCAGATCATCCGCATGCCCGCAATGAAAAACAGGGAGCCCCACACCATCAGGATCAGCATGGTCTGGCCGAAGTCGGGCTCCATGACGAGAAGCGAGACCAGCATCAAGAGCAGCACCAGCGCCATCGAGGTCGCCGGCATTTCTGGCCGCCTAGTGGATTCCGCGAACAGCCAGGCGGCCATGACGACGAACGACGGTTTTGCGATCTCGGAGGCCTGGATGTTGAGGCCGAGCAGCGTGATCCAGCGCCGCGAGCCCTTTACTTCGGGGCCGATCGCGAGCGTCAGCACGATCAGGATGATGCTGACCGCGAAGATGATCAGCGCGCTGCGGCGGATCGCGCGCGGCGACAGGAAGGAGACCCCGAGCAGCACGATGCAGGACGGCACCAGGAACAGCACGTGACGGCTGAAAAAGTGGAAGGGATCGAGCCCGATGCGGGTCGCAACCGGCGGGCTCGCCGCCAGCGACAGGATCACGCCGGTCAGCATCAGCGCCAGGATCGCACCCATCAGCGGCTTGTCGACGGTCCACCACCACTCGGAAAAGGGGGTGCGTTCTTCACGGGAGAGCATGGCGGCCGCTTTCGGACAGAGGACGGTCCATTGGTCGCCGAGGTTGGTTACCGGGTGGTTAAGGAATAGCGGGTGTTTGGAGATGATCTCAGCCGTCGCCGCAAAACACACCGTCATGCCCCGGCTTGACCGGGGCATCCAGTACGCCGCAGCCCCTCGGCTCAAGCGCCGCCTCTGGGATACTGGGTCGCCCGGTCAAGCCGGGCGACGACAGCGGAGCAAGAACCAGCAGCGCGCCTCACACCACCGGCTTCACGCCCGGCAGCGCCTGCACCAATTCGCGGAACCTGGTGCCGCGAATTTCGAAGTTGCGATACTGGTCGAAGGAGGCGCAGGCGGGTGACAGCAGGACGACCGCGTCACCGAGACCCGACGCTTCCGCATCGCGTGCGGCTTGCTCGACGGCGACGTCGAGGGTCTGGCTGATCTCGTGCGGCACTTGGGTGCCGAGCGTGCCGGAAAACTCCGGCGCGGCCTCGCCGATCAGATAGGCCTTGCGGATGCGCGGGAAGTAGCCGGTGAGGCCCGTGATGCCGCCGGCCTTCGGCTTGCCGCCGGCGATCCAGAAGATATCGCCGAAGGACGACAGCGCATGCGCGGTGGCGTCCGCATTGGTGCCCTTGGAGTCGTTGACGAACAGCACGTTGCCGCGGCGACCAACCTGCTCCATGCGGTGCGCGAGGCCCGGAAAGCTGCGCAGGCCGTCCTGAAGCACGTCCAGGCTGATGCCCATCGCGAGCGCGGCGGCGGCGGCACAGGCCGCGTTCTGCGCATTGTGCTGGCCGCGCAACGAGCCGATGCCGCCGAGCTTTGCGATTTCGCTGCGCGCGCCACCTGCGGTGCGCACGATGGTGCCGTGCTCGACATGGATGCCGGAGGCAAGCGGATTCTTGACCGAGATCCGCACCACGTTCTTGCCGGCGCGATCGAGCCGGTCGGCGATGTCGCGGCAAAAACCGTCGTCGACGCCAACGATCGCGGTGCCGCCGGCCTGCACACCGGCTACGAGGCGTTCCTTCACCGCAGCGTAATGCGCGATGGTGCCGTGGCGATCGATGTGGTCCTCGCTGACATTGAGCAGAATGCCGACGGAGGGATCGAGCGAGGGCGTGAGGTCGATCTGGTAGGACGACATCTCGATGACGTGGACGCGGCCCATGCCCGGCGGCTCCAGCGACAGGATCGCGGTGCCGATATTTCCGCCCATCTGGGTATCGTAGCCGGCGACCTTGGTCAGATGCGCGATCAACGCCGTTGTGGTCGATTTGCCATTGGTGCCGGTGATGGCGACGAACGGCGCGTCCGGCGCGTGTCGCCGCCGCTCGCGGCAGAACAGCTCGATGTCGCCGATCACCTCGATAGCGGCCTCGCGCGCCTTCAGCACGCTCCAATGCGGCACCGGATGGGTCAGCGGCACACCGGGCGCGAGCACCAGCGCGGCGAAATTCGCCCAGGAGACGTTGCGCAGATCAGCCGTGATGAAGCCCGCTTGCGCAGCCTTTGCGACGTTCTCGGCGCTGTCGTCGCCGGCGATGACCTCGGCGCCACCAGCTTTCAAGGCATGGCAGGACGTGAGCCCAGAGCCGCCGAGGCCGAACACCGCGACCGTCTTGCCGGCAAAGGACGTGACAGGGATCATCGAGCGGTCACCGCAGCTTCAGCGTGGACAGGCCGGCGAGCGCCAGCATCACCGAGATGATCCAGAACCGGATCACGATCTGCGGCTCGGTCCAGCCGAGCTGCTCGAAATGGTGATGGATCGGCGCCATCCGGAAGATGCGCTTTCCCGTCATCTTGAACGACACAACCTGCACGATGACGGAGACCGCCTCCAGCACAAACAGGCCGCCGATCACCGCGAGCACGATCTCGTGCTTCACCGCCACCGCGATCGCACCCAGCATGCCGCCGAGCGCGAGCGAGCCGGTGTCGCCCATGAAGATCGAGGCCGGCGGCGCGTTGAACCAGAGGAAGCCGAGACCTGCGCCCAGCAGCGCGCCGCAGAGCACGGCGAGCTCGCCGGTGCCGGCGACATATTTGATCTGGAGATAGTCGGCGAACACCGCATTGCCAGCGAGATAGGCGATCATCGCAAAGCTCGCGGTTGCGATCATCACGGGCACGATGGCAAGGCCGTCGAGACCGTCGGTGAGGTTCACCGCGTTGCCGGCGCCGACGATGACGAAGGCGCCGAAGATGACGAAGAACCAGCCGAAATGCAGCACGGTGTCCTTCAGGAAGGGAATCGTCAGCGCGGTCGACGCGGGATCGCGGTTCAGCCGCACCAGCGCGTAGCAGGCAACCAGCGCGATCGCCGCCTCGATCAGCAGGCGAAGCTTGCTGCCGAACCCGGTCGTGGTCTGCTTGGTCACCTTGAGGTAATCGTCATAGAAACCGACGAAGCCGAAGCCGAGCGTCACCGCGAGCACGATCCAGACGTAAGGGTTGAGCGGATTGGCCCACAGCACCGTGCCGACCGTGAGGCCCGACAGGATCATCAGCCCGCCCATGGTCGGCGTGCCTTTCTTGGCCAGATGCGATTGCGGACCATCGGCCCGGATCGGCTGGCCCTTGCCCTGGCGGATGCGCAGATGGTCGATGATCCAGGGTCCGAACAGGAACACGAACAGCGCGCCGGTGACGACGGCGCCGCCGGTGCGGAAGGTGATGTAGCGGAAGACGTTCAGGAAGGTGCGAACGGCACCGAAGCCCGGAAATGTGTTGGAGAGCTCGATCAGCCAGTAAAACATTCAGACGGTCCTATGGCGCCTTTGCACGCGCCTTGATCTTGGCCTTATCAACCTGCCTCGCGCGCATTCGCTGGTCTTCATCATGGGGTCGGGCGACCTCTAAAGAAAACGAACGGCTTCGCGCCGGAAAGGGTGAGATTCGGGAACAGCGCCTTCCAAGCAGTTTACGCCCTTGCCTGCAAGGCGGCCACTAGGCCCGGCACAAACTTGTTGACCCAGAACATCTTCTTGCTGCCCTTGACAACCACGACATCGCCTGCCCTCAGCAGATTTGCGACCTCGCCGGGCTTCAGCGTGACGGGGTCGTCGTGCCAGCCGAGACCCTTGCCGGCTGGAAGCACTTCGAACAGGTGACGCATCAGGGGCCCCACGCAATAGACGCCGTCGATGCCGTCGAGATGCCTGGCGAGGTCGGTGTGATAGCCGGGCGCGCCGTCGCCCAGCTCCAGCATGTCGCCCAGCACGGCAATGCGGCGGCCGCCGGTCGTGTTGCGCGCCTGCAGGCTTTGCAGCGCGGCCGCCACGCTGGCCGGATTGCCGTTGAAGCTGTCGTCGATCACGGTGACGCCGCCGACCGCCTGCTCGACGCCGCGACCGGTCATGATGCCGACGCGGTCGAGCTTGATCGCAAGCGTCGCCGCATCGAGGTTCGCCGCACGGATCGATGCGAGCGCGGCGAGCGCGTTCTGGACGCGGTGCGGCGCGCCCGGCGTCAGGCTGAACGCGATCTCCTTCTTGCCAAGCGCGGCCACGACCTGCCAGCTGTCGCCGTGCGGCGCGTGCGCGACCTCGTGCACCTCGGCTTTGTCGCCGAAGCGTATGACCTTGCCCTTCCAGTCCGGCGCCTTGATCCCGGCGGGCAGCACCAGCACGCCTTCCGAGGGCAGGCCGAGTGCGATCGACACCTTCTCGCGGCGGATGGCTTCGAGCGAACCGAGCTTCTCTAGATGCACCGGCTGGACGTTGACGACCAGCGCCACCGTCGGCCGCGTCAGTTGGCTGAGCCGCGCGATTTCGCCGGCCTGGTTCATGCCCATCTCGACGACCCAGAGACTGGCATCGGGCCGCGCATTGCACAGCGTCAGCGGCACGCCCCAGAAATTGTTGAAGCTCGACGGGCTGGCATAGGCGCCGGGGTAGGCGGCCAGAAACTCTTTGGTGCTGGTCTTGCCGGCACTGCCGGTGAGCCCGATCACCGGTCCGTTGAAGCGCGCACGTGCCGCGCGCGCAAGGCCCCAGAGACCGTCGATCAGGGTGTCCTTGACGACGATCTGGGGAATGCGGATGCCCGCGATCTCGTGCGGCACGATCATCGCGACCGCGCCTGAGGCTTCCGCCTTGTCCGCGAACTCCCAGCCGTCACGCGCGCTGGCAAAGGCCGAGATGAAGCCGCCGCTCGGCGTGCCGCTGAGCGCGACGAACAGGCTGCCTGGCTTCACCAACCGGCTGTCCTGGGTGACGAAGTCGATCGGCGTGTCCGGGAACGATCCGGCGGCGCCCAGCGCGCGCGCCACTTCGGCCACCGTCCATATTGGCGCGCTCATGCAATCCTCGACGCTAATGCGGCGGCGACCGCCTCGTGATCACTGAAGGGCAAAACCTCTCCGCCGACGATCTGCCCGGTCTCGTGGCCCTTGCCGGCGATGAGCAGCGCATCGCCATCTTCCAATTCCGCGATCGCGGTGCGGATCGCCGCGGCCCGGTCGCCGATTTCGCGGGCGCCCTTGGCGGCGGCGAGGATTTCGGCGCGGATCGATTCCGGCTTCTCGCTGCGCGGATTGTCGTCGGTGACGATGATTCCGTCGGCGTTGCCAGCCGCGATCTCGCCCATGATCGGACGCTTGCCGGCATCGCGGTCGCCGCCGGCACCGAACACGACGACCAGCCTGCGCCTGGCGTAGGGACGCAGCGCCTGCAACGCCTTCGCCAGCGCATCGGGCTTATGCGCATAGTCGACGAAGATCGGCGCACCGTTGCGCTCGCCGACGCGCTCCAACCGGCCTTTGGCGCCTTCGAGACGTTCGAGGCTCGCGAATACATTTGCGGCGTCGCTGCCGGTGCCGATGGCAAGGCCGGCCGACACCAGCGCATTCTCGATCTGGAATTCGCCGACCAGCGGCAGCCGGATCGCATACCGCTTGCCGCGATGTTCGAGCGAAAGCACTTGCGAAAACCCTTCGACCTCCGCACCGGCGAGACGAATGCCCTCGCCCGCCCCGTCGCCGTTGCGGCCGACCGCCATCACGCGCAAGCCGCGCGATGTCGCAGCACTGATTGCCTCCGCCGAGCAATCATGATCGGCGGAGATCACGGCCGCGCCACCCGGCGGGGCAAGTTCGCGAAACAGCCTGAGCTTGGCCGCGAGATAATGCGCGACGGTCGGATGATAATCCATGTGGTCGCGCGAGAGATTGGTGAAGCCGCCGGCGGACACGCGCACGCCGTCGAGACGATATTGATCGAGCCCGTGCGAGGAGGCCTCGAAGGCGAGATGCGTGACGCCCTCGCGCGCGATCTCATCGAGCTGCCGGTGCAGCGCGATCGGATCGGGCGTCGTCAGCGAGCCGTAGACGGTACGCTTCGGCGAGACCAGGCCGATGGTTCCGATGCTGGCGGAGGCATGCCCAAGCCGCTCCCAGATCTGCCGGGTGAATGCTGCGACCGAGGTCTTGCCGCTGGTGCCGGTCACCGCGGCAATGGTCGCGGGCTGACGGGGGTAGAATCTTGCCGCGGCCAGCGCCAGCGCGCGGCGCGGATTGGCAACCGCAATGAACGGCACCTTGCAGCCATCAGGCGCATGGTCGCCGACAACCGCTACCGCGCCTGCGGCAATCGCGGCATCGATGAAGCGCGCACCGTCGGTCTTGCTGCCCGCAAGCGCGAAGAAGAGATCGCCCGGCTTGACCGCGCGGCTGTCGAGGGCAACACCGCTCACGTCGAGCGCCGCGACGGCGGGCTCGATTGCGGCATCATTGCCCTGAACGTCCTGACCGAGGAGGTCGCGCAGCTTCATGGTCTTCCAGTCGACATGCCGGACCGGATCGCCGAATCTGCAGGGAAATCCCGACTCAGCAGCGGCAACGGCCCACCCGGTTGATTACTGGGTTGTCCTGGATGCTGCAAGAATAAGGCGCTCGGACGGCGGCAGGTCGAACCGCGGCTCGACGCCCAAAAGCGGCGCGATCCGCTCGATCACCTTGCCGCCGGTCGGCACCGCGTTCCAGCCCGAGGTGATGAAACCCTTCGTTTCGGGAATCGCCTGGGGCTCGTCCAGCATGATCAGGATCTGATATTTCGGATCGTCGCAGGGCATGATTGCGGTGAAGGAGTTGAGGACCCGCTTCTTGGCATAGCGGCCGTTGATGACCTTCTCGGACGTGCCGGTCTTGCCGCCAACGTAGTAACCCTTGACGTCGGCGGTCTTGGCGGTGCCGATTTCGGCATTGAGCCGCATCAGGAACCGCATCTTGTCGCTGGTCTCCGTCTTGACGACGCGCTTGGCCATGGCCGCCGCTTCGGACTCGGTGCGCTTCATGAAGGTCGGCGGAATCAGATAGCCGCCGTTCACCAGCGCGTTGATGCCCATCACCGCCTGCAGCGGCGCCACCGACATGCCCTGGCCGAACGCGATGGTCACCGTATTCAGCTCGCCCCAGCGACGAGGGATCAGCGGAGCCGCGCTTTCCGGCAGCTCGGTGCGCAGCCGCGTCAACTGGCCCATTTTGGCGAGGAACGCCTTGTGGGCCTCGACGCCCTGGCCGAGCGCGATCCGCGCGGCGCCGATGTTGGACGAGAAGGTGAACACTTCCTTGGTATTGATGAAACGTCCGAGCGCGTGGCTGTCATGGATGGTGAACTTGCCGTAGTGCAGGTTTCCCCGTGCATCCCACATCGTGTTCAAATTGATCTTGCCGGAATCGAGCGCCATCGCCAGCGTGAACGCCTTGAACGTCGAGCCCATCTCGTAGACGCCGGTGGTCAGGCGATTGATGCGGTCGGGGTCGTGCGCTTCCTTCGGATTGTTGGGGTCGAAATCCGGAAGCGAGACCATCGCCACGATCTCTCCGGTCTTGACGTTGGAGACGATGCCGGAGGCGGCCTTGGTGTGGTATTTCTCCTTGGCCTTCAGGAGCTCGTCGCGCAGTGCATGCTCGACGCGCAGATCGACCGAGAGCTCGATCGGTTTTTGCAGCCGGTCGGTGGCAAAGCCCGCGCGGTGGAGATCGGCGAGCCCTTGATTGTCGAGCCACTTCTCCATGCCGGCGATGCCCTGATTGTCGATGTTGACCAGACCAATGAGGTGGGCGACCTCGTTGCCGGTCGGATAGACGCGCTTGTTCTCGCGCAGGAATCCGATGCCGGGAATGCCGAGCTTGTGGATGTCCTGCTGTTGCTTCGCCGTAATCTCGCGCTTGAGCCAGACGAAGCCCTTGCGCGTCTTCAGGCGCTCGCGCACCTCGGCCTCGTCGAGGTCAGGCACGGTGGCGGTCAGAAGCTCGATCGCCTCGTCCTTGTCGATGATGCGGCGCGGCTCGCCGAACAGGCTCGACGCCTTGACGTCGGTTGCGAGGATCGCGCCGTTGCGATCGACGATGTCGGGCCGCGCGGTCGCGACCACCTCCTGCGACGCGGCGCGGCGCGCGCCGTGAGCGTCGGCGCCGATCGCGAACATCACGAGCCGGCCGCCGATCAGGGCGTAGACCGCGCCGAAGGCGAGCATCGCCAGGCCGACGCGCGCCCGCGCCTTGGCCGCGCGGTCGACGTTGCGCCCATAAAGCAGGCTGCGGATCAGCCGCTGCCGCCAAGGCTCGGTCGGCTTTTCAGGTTTGGCCGGGGTCACAGCACTCATGGCTTGTCCTCGGGCTGAGGCACGGAGCCCGTCACATTATCCGGATCGCTCGCGGCTTCGATGGTGTTGAGCATGGCGCCGATCGGATCCGGCTCGCCCGGCCTGAACATCCGCGGCGGACGCTCGGGCAAATTCTTCAGTGAATCATACTGCGTGCCGTTGACCGGCTTGAGCTGCAGATGCCGGTCGGACAGGCCTTGCAGGCGCAGGGGCGCATCGAGCTTGGCCCATTCGGAGCGCAGCGCCGCGATCGCATCGCGCTGCTCGCGGATCTCCGCATGCAGCCGCAGCACCTTTTCGGTGCGCGCCGTGGAGTCCATCTTGATCCGGTAGACATAGGCCGCCGCGAAGATCAGCGCGCCGATGACGAGGAGGTGGATGAAGCGCATGCGCTAGCCACCTCTCATGACGTCGGAGAGTTTTGGCCAGGTCGATTGCTCGCCATCGTCATGCGCGGGCGCCGAGGTGCGCTCGGCGGCGCGCAGTTTTGCCGATCGCGCCCGCGGGTTATGCGCGACTTCGTCTTCGCCTGCGATCACCGGCCGCCGCGTCAGAAGCTGGAAGCTCGGCACCGCCTGCGACACTTCCGGCAGATGGCGTGAACCGCCACTCGTCTTGGATCGATCGGCGAGGAAATTCTTGACGATGCGGTCTTCCAGCGAATGGAACGAGACGACCACGAGGCGACCACTGGGCTTGAGCACACGCTCGGCAGCAATGAGTGCGCTCTGGAGTTCCTCGAGCTCTTCGTTGACGAAGATGCGCAGGGCCTGGAACGTCCGCGTCGCCGGATGAATATCGCCAGGCTTGGAACGAACCACCCTGCCGACGAGATCGGCGAGCGCGCGCGTGGTCGTGAACGGCGTCTCCTGACGGTCCGCGACGACGGCGCGGGCGATGCGGCGCGAATGCCGCTCTTCGCCGAAAAGATAGATGATGTCGGCGAGATCGCCTTCCGACGCGCGCGCCACGACATCGGCCGCAGTCGGGCCTGTCTGCCCCATCCGCATGTCGAGCGGACCGTCGAGGCGGAACGAGAAGCCGCGCCCGGCCTGGTCGAGCTGCATCGAGGACACCCCGACGTCCATCACGACACCGTCGACGTCATCGACGCCTTGAGCCGCGCAGACCTCGGCAAGGTTGGAGAAGCGATCTTCAACCAGCGTCAGCCGGCCCGCGGAGCGTTCGACCAGTTCGGCACCGCCTGCGATCGCAGTACGATCGCGATCGATGGCAATCACCCGGGTTCCCGGCACGTCGAGAATCGCACGGCTGTAGCCGCCCGCACCAAAGGTCGCGTCGATGTAAATGCCGCCATCGCGTGGGGCGAGGTGGTCGATGGCCTCACGGCCAAGAACGGGGATGTGCGGAGCCGAGTTCATGCGCCAAGCCTGCCGATCGCCCCGCCGGACTCCCAAGTGAGATCGGGGACGAACAAGCTCATAACGCCTCGCATGATTCCGCGTCGCGGCGGTTCCACGACCCAACCCCCGTCCAACATGGTTACCGTGCCCGGTCGTCCCGGGCCACCAACCCAGTATTCCCCTTGGAACTTGTCGGGCAGCCATGGGATTTCGAGCCAAAATACGCTTTGGCCGCCTCCGGACGCGGGTCGGCTCTTCATCTCTCAGTAACGGCCCTTAGCGTTAAGAAAGCGTTGATCGGCTCGCGACAAGTCGAAAAGCTGACGCGGCGGTGATGCTTCATCCACACACATGCGCCAAAATGCATCCGTTAACCTCGTCGCGCGGTTGCGCACGGTGGAGGGTAAAGGAATAGTAAAGAGAAGGGCTTGGCCCACACACTCTCTTTGTCTCGAGCTGTTTATGTCGTCCGGTTCGTCCACGCCGTCTGGATCTGATTCGAAGCGTCAACGTGTTCTCCCGGTTCCCAAGGCCGCCGCGAACATGCGGACGTTCGAGCCGGATTCCTCGATCGTCTCCGACATCATCCCCTCACCGAACCATGGCGACCGCAACAAGGGCCGGCAGCCCGATATGATCGTGCTGCACTACACCGGCATGCCCGACGTCGAGGGTGCGCTGGCGCGGCTCTGCTCCGCGGGCACCGAGGTGTCGGCACATTATGTCGTGTTGGAAGACGGCCGCATCGTGCAATGCGTGCCGGAGGCCAGGCGCGCCTGGCATGCCGGCGTCTCGTCCTGGTCCGGCGAGGACGACATTAATTCCTGCTCGATCGGCATCGAGATCGTCAATCGCGGCCACGACTGGGGCTATCCGGAGTTTCCGCTGCGCCAGATCGCCGCCGTGATCGCGCTGTGCCGCGGCATCATGCTCCGCCGCAAGGTGCCCGCGCACCGGGTGCTCGGCCATTCCGACGTGGCGCCCGCGCGCAAGAAAGATCCCGGTGAAAAATTTCCGTGGCATTCGCTGGCCAATTCCGGCGTTGGCCACTGGGTCACCCCCGCGCCGGTGGTGCGCGGCGAGAGCCTGATGCTCGGCACCATCAGCGACGAGGTGCTGAGCCTGCAGCAGGCGCTCGCCAGATACGGCTACGGCGTTCCCCTCACCGGCAAATACGACGCCGCGACCATGGAAGTCGTCACCGCGTTCCAGCGCCATTTCCGCCCGGCGCGACTGGATGGGGTCGCGGATCACTCGACACTGTCGACCTTGCAGGCGCTGCTGGGAAGTCTCCCTCAGGAGACAACGACTATCGCGACGAAGTGACGGCGACTGCCACACCCCGTCATTGCGAGCGAAGCGAAGCAATCCAGACTGCCTCCGCGGAAGCAGTCTGGATTGCTTCGTCGCAAGTGCTCCTCGCAATGACGGAGTATGTGGCGACTAATCCATCTCCCGCATCCTTCGCGCGTACAGCCGTCGCAACGGCTCTAATTGCGTCGCCTCCGTCGCCGCGCGATAGGCCTCGCGCGCCTCCTCCTTCCGGCCGAGCCGCCGCAATAGATCCGCCCGCACCGCCGGCAACAGCTCGTAGCCATGAAGCCCACCGCGTGCGGCGGTCGCGTCCACGAGATCGAGTGCGCGCGCGGGGCCATCGACCATCGACATTGCCGCTGCATGATTCAGCTCGATCACCGGCGACGGGCTGATGCGCAGCAGCACTTCGTAGAGCCCGGCAATCTGCGGCCAGTCTGTCTGCTCATAGCTCGGCGCACGCGCATGCAGCGCGGCGATCGCGGCTTGTACGCCATAGGGCTGCGGCCGGCCGCGCATGCGCAGCGCGTCGTCCACGAGACGCAGACCCTCCTCGATCTGTGCACGGTCCCACCGCGAACGATCTTGCTCTTCCAGCAGCACGATGTCGCCGGCGGCGGTCTGGCGCCCTGCGCGGCGCGAATCGTGCAGCAGCATCAGCGCCAGCAAGCCCTTGATGCCGGCGCGATCGGGCAGCAGCCGGTCGAGCAAACGTCCAAGCCGGATCGCCTCGGCCGCAAGATCGGGCCGCATCAAATCCGCACCCGAGGTCGCCACATAGCCTTCGGTGAACACGAGATAGATCACGGCAAGCACACCGTCGAGCCGCGGCACCAGCGTGTCGCGCTCGGGGACCTCATAGGGAATGCCGGCGAGCCTGATCTTCTGCTTGGCGCGGACGAGACGCTGCCCCATCGCCTCTTCGCTGACCAAGAAGGCGCGCGCGACTTGCGCCGTGGAGAGCCCGCAGACGGTGCGCAGCGTCAGCGCGACCTGGACTTCGCGCGCAAATGCGGGATGACAGCAGGTGAAGATCAGCCGCAGCATATCGTCGTCGAGCATCGCCGACGGCTCGGCGGGTGCCTGCGCGTTCAGCTCGAGCTCGTGCACGAGCGCCTGCTCCTTGCCGCGGAAGACGGCCTGGCGCCTGATACGGTCGATCGCCTTGTGCTTGGCGACATTGACCAGCCAGGCACGCGGATTGTCGGGAACCTCGCACGCCGGCCATCGCTCGAGTGCCACCGCAAAGGCGTCCTGGAGCGCGTCCTCGGCAAGATCGAAATCGCCGACGAGGCGGATCAGCGTGGCCAGCGCCCGCCCCGCCTCGTCGCGGAAGATCTTGTCGGTCTCGGACAGTGTCATGCGCCGATGCGCGGCTCCGCCATCACTTGTCGTAGACCCAGATCGGCCGCACCTCGATCGAGCCGATGCGCGCCGACGGAATCCGCGACGCGATCTCGATCGCGGTATCGAGATCCTTGGCCTCCACGAGGTAATAGCCGCCGAGCTGCTCGCGCGTTTCGGCAAATGGGCCGTCGGTCGTCAGCGTCTTGCCGTCGCGCACGCGGACCGTCGTCGCGGTCGTGGTCGGCTGCAAACGATCGCCGGCCTTGAAATTGCCGCTCTGAATGATGCCTTGCGTGAAGATCTGATATTCCGCCGTCATCTGCTGGCCGGCAGCCGGACGCATATTCGCGTACTCGGCTTCATTCTGATAGATCATCAGCAAATACTGCATCGCTTAACTCCTGTGTTCGGCTGTGTCGCCAACATCCAGTCGAACGGGGCATGCTCCCAACGACATCTTCAGGATAAATTATATCGGGCGATGCGGGCATGGCGATATCGGCTTGCGGAACCGACACAAATGCTCCATGCGTAAGCCGTCAGTCGGCCGGACGGCCGCTCCGGCAAGTGCCGAAAGGCCGCCGGGGAGGAAAGTCCGGGCTCCCTTGACATACGGTGCCGGATAACGTCCGGCGGGGGCGACCCCAGGGAAAGTGCCACAGAGAACGAACCGCCCGCCGTCGCAGCGAAAGCTGCGTAGGCAGGTAAGGGTGAAAAGGTGCGGTAAGAGCGCACCGCGGCTGCGGCAACGGAGCCGGCATGGTAAACCCCACCGGGAGCAAAACCGAATAGGGACGGCATAGCGGAGTGTTCGCGAAAGCGATAACGCCGCGGGGCGATGTCAGGCCCGCCGTCCGGGTAGGTTGCTCGAGGCCATGTGCAAACATGGTCCCAGAGGAATGGCCGTCACGTATCGTTCGCGCAAGCGGGCGGTGCCCTACAGAACCCGGCTTACAGGCCGGCTGATATCCTAAAGCGTTTTCGAGCGAAGTGGTTTTCCGGTTCGCGTGAAGAAAACGCGTCTTACTAAGAAGTAACGAGGGGTTCGATGCTGACCGCATCGGGCCCCTCACCATTTTGGCCCTCTATCCGACGATCTCTTGCAACACGCCCATCAGCGCTTCCGGCGCGGTGACGTTCGGCGCATGGCTGGCGTCGAGCTCGAAAGTGCGCCAGCCATCCTCGCTCTTCGTGCGCTTGGCGAACTGCCCGAACACGTCGCCCGGCGGAATGCGCGTGCAATAGATGTAGCTGCGCGGCATCGCCGGCTCGCCATGTTCGAGCGTCAGCTTGGTCTCGAAGCATTTGATCGGCATCGCGACGCGGCGTGCGTTGAGCCAGTCGAGATCGGCCTGCGCTGTATCCGGCGGCGGCGGGTTCGGCGGGATGCGGTAGCCGTCGCCTGAGCTTGCTGCCTTGCGCATCGGCTCGCGCCCGCTCTCGTTGAGATCGAGCAGCGATTGGCCGTCACGCGGCACGAAGGCGTCGAGATAGATCAATTGCGATACACGCGCGCGCGCGCGATCGGCGACACCGGTGGCGACCATGCCGCCATAGCTGTGACCGAGCAGCACGATATCCTCGAGATCCTCGAATTTGATGACGTTGAGAATGTCCTGGATATGCGTGTTGAGATCGATCGCGGGACTGGCCAGATGCGCGCGCTCGCCGAGCCCGGTATAGGTCGGCGCAATCAGGCGGTGGCCGGCCTGCGCCATCAGCGGATGCATCTTCTTCCAGGCCCATCCGCCGGACCAAGCGCCGTGACAAAGCAGGAAGGTTTTTGAGCGTGCGGCCATCGGCGTTTCCATCGTTCTTGTTTGTACGATGGAGTGTAGCGGCCGAGCGCGCGATGTAAAACGCTACGGCCTCTTAAGCCGGGCGCGTGTTCGCCCTCACGAGGACGGGTGCAGGCCGACCAGCTTCGCGCCGCAGCTTGCCCGCCTCAAAACCGTGCATGCCGATCTGCCATTGCAGCCCGACGATGGCGCCCTTGGTCGGTTGCAACAGCGCGAGCGAGGCGAACAGCGTCACCGGCAGCCACACCGCCAGTTGCAGCCAGACGGCCGGCGCATAGGCGGTCTCGACCGCGAGGATCGCGGGGACCACCAGATGGCCCACGACGACCATCACGAGATAGGCCGGAAAATCGTCGGCGCGCTGGTGGAACAGCTCCTCGCCGCAATGGTCGCAGGTATCGGCGACCTTCAGGAAGCGGCCGAACGCATGACCTTCGCCGCAGTTCGGGCACTTCCCGCGAAATCCGCGCCACATCGCCTTTGTCAGAGAGACTGAACCGGTTGCCATGACCCCACCTCTTCCTTTTCTACGATCCATACAATAATATCTTGCATCCATACATTCAAAGGATATGGGCCTTAATTGCATGGATTGGACCCCTACAATCTCGGAGCTCAGCGGGCCGCGCTACCAGCGCATCGTCGAGGCCATGGAGGCCGATATCGCAGCCGGCCGGCTGGTGCGCGGGCAGCAATTGCCGACGCAGCGGGCGCTGGCAAAGGCGCTCGGCATCGACCTCACCACGGTGACACGCGCCTATACCGAGGCGCGGCGCCGCGGCATCATGGAAGCCCGGGTCGGCCAGGGTTCGTTCGTGTCGGAGACCAGCGCGCGCCGCGCGGTCGATCTGCCGCATCCCGTCGCGATCGACCTCTCGATGAACGTGCCGCCGCAGCCGCTCGAAGCGCAGCTCGACGAGCGCATCATCGCCGGGATGGAAGCCCTCCGCGCGCAATCGGGCCTGACGGCGCATCTCAACTACCAGCCGCCCGGCGGCAGCGCACACGAGCGCGAGGTCGCGGCACGATGGATGCGCGCACGCGTGCCGCATGCCCATGCCGACAGGCTCGTGATCTTTCCCGGCGCGCAGACGATCCTGTTCAACCTGCTCGCACATCTTGCGCGTCCAGGTGACGTCGTACTGACGGAGGCCCTCACCTTTCCCGGCATCAGGGCCGCCGCCGCGCGGCTCGGCGTCAAGCTCATCGGCGTCGCCATGGATGACGGCGGCATCCTGCCCGACGCGCTGGCGAAGGCTTGCCGCACGCATCAGCCTAAGGCGGTCTATCTCATTCCGACGCTGCACAATCCGACCACCGCGACGCTTCTCCCCGAGCGGCGCAGCGCCATCGCCAAGATCATCAACGATGCCGATACGGTTCTGATCGAGGACGACGCCTACGGGCTCCTCGATCGGTCGGCATCGCCGATCGCCAATCTCATTCCGGAACGGACATATCTCGCGACCACGCTGTCAAAATGCATCGCGCCGGCGCTACGGGTTGCCTATCTGGTGACGCCCGACAGCAGCTCGCAACGGGAGATGCGCAACTATTTGCAGGCGACGGTGCAGATGCCGGCGCCGCTGATGGTCGCGCTGGTGACGCACTGGATCGAGACCGGCATCGCCGACCGCATCATCACAGCCATCAGGAGCGAGGCGATCGGCCGCCAGCAGCTCGCGCAACGGGCGCTCAAGGGCTTCGAGTTCCAGGCCAAGTCCGCCGCTCACCATCTGTGGCTAAGGCTGCCGGAGGGCCGTGCCGACGTCGCGGCGCATCTGCTGCGAAATGGACTTGCAGTCGTCGCCGGCGAGGCCTTCACCGTCGACGGAACGCCGCCACATGCGGCACGCGTCTCGCTTGGCGCGGCGCGCAACAGGGCGGAATTGACGGAAGCGCTGCGCATCCTGGTCAGCGCGCTGCACAGGCCCGCCGACACTAGACAGATCGTCTAGAGCATGATCCGGAAAGTGTGCAGCGGTTTTCCGAAAAGATCATGCTCCAAAAATGGCCTATTGATGCTGACGACGATGCCGCGAGCGCACGACTGGCGCAACAGCCGTTGGATAAGTCTGCGATGCGTAGGCATCGCGCGGCTGGCCGAGAGCCCCGCGCGCGGCGGGCGTGAGCTGGCCACCATTCAGAACGTCGCGGTCCGGATGGGCAGCCTGATAGGCCGCAGGCTCGGAAAACTGGGCCTGCGCCATGGTCGGCATCAAGGTCGCCGCCGACACTAGCGCAGCCGCGACGGCAATCTTCGTGCGGGTCATCGTCCTCTCCATATGCTCATTCGGGAGACTGGCCGATCGAACCGCATGATGGCGTCGAGCGGGCCCCCACGTTGAAGTACGAGCATCATGTAGCCCTGTCTTTCGCGAACGCCCGCCGCCGGGGATCACGCTTGCGTGCGGTTTTGAAATTGACCGGCACGGCCGCAGCTGTGCTATGCGAGCGATGGCGATCAACAGTTCGGGATCGCCCTTGCGACAGGGACAATCTGTTGGAAATGCTCACCTACGCGCTGCTGCTGCTCGGCGCACTGGCCGGAGGCTTCGTCTCGGGCCTTGCCGGATTCGGCACGGCGCTGATGGCACTCGGCATCTGGCTCTACGTGCTGCCGCCCTCGCTCGCGGTGCCCCTGGTGCTGATCTGCTCGGTGGTCGCGCAGACCTCGACACTGCCGTCGATGTGGAAGAGTTTCGATCTCTCGCTGGTCTGGCCGTTCCTGATTGGAGGACTGATCGGCGTGCCGCTGGGCACCATGCTGGTCGCCTCCGCCGATCCAAAAGTGTTCAAGCTGAGCGTCGGCGTGCTTCTGCTGATCTTTTCGAGCGCGCTGTATCTCAACAAGAAGCCGCTCGCCATCAGCTTCGGCGGCCGCATTGCCGATGGCGCGATCGGCTTTGCCGGCGGCATTCTTGGCGGCCTTGCCGGACTGTCGGGGCCGCTGCCGATCCTGTGGGCGAACATCCGCGGCTGGAACAAGCACGAGCGGCGCGGCATCTTCCAGCTCTTCAATTTCACCGTGCTCGCCGCCGCTTTGGTGTTGCAGACGGCGTCGGGCCTCGTCGCGTTCAAGGTCGTCTGGCTCGCCGTGATCGCATTTCCGGGCACGCTGATCGGCGCATGGGCCGGCGCGCGCGTCTATCACGCGCTGAGCGACAAGCATTTTGGCGATGTCGTGCTCGGTCTCTTGTTCCTGTCGGGCCTCGGCCTCGTCTGGAACAGCTTGGGCACGCACTAACTCCGTATTGTCTTCGCGGCGCGCGCCACGCCGCCGGCAACGCCGACACCAAGCACGTAGATCCAGCCCTCGGCGAAATCGAACAGATGCGAGTTGAGCAGCGAGGACAGCATGTTCTGCACCACGACCAGGAGGCCGACCCAGCAGGCCAGCCCCTCGCCGCGAAACAGCGAGAGATGCGCGAACCAGAGCGCGTAGAGGACCAGGACGCCCAACGCCCCCCACTGCACGGCGACATTGAGCGTCTGGTTGTGGGGATCGCCGACGATTTCCGCCCGAACCCCGCTCTCGCCGGCGGCCGCGCGCGCGAACAGCCCGCGAATCGCGCCGGTGCCGTGACCAAGCAGCGGCGCGTCCGCGGTGAACGCCAGCGATTTGCGCCAGAACTCCAGTCGGGACCCCATGCCGCTGACGTCGTTGCCGACGATGCTGACGTCGTAGTCTCCGCTGAATTTGGCGACAGTCGCGCGCAGATGCGGCGAGACGGTCCACAGCAGCACGGCCAACATCCCCATCGCGCCTGCGGCGAGCAGCGCGGTGCGGCGGCGCAGATGCAAGAGCGCGAAGACCGCGATCAGGATCGGCAGCGTCACCAGCGCCGTGCGCGAGACCACGACGAACATCATGCTGGCGAGGAATCCGATCGCGAGCGCCACGAACAGCGCCGCGATGCGGTAACGGCCTTGTCGCAGCAGCGACACGATCGGGTAGGCCAGCGCGATCGCACAGAGCGCGAACTCCTGGCTCTGGTCGATATAGTTGCGCACCGCGATCCCACTTTCGACCTTGTAAGGCCCACGCGACAGATAGAGTTTCAGCGACAGTGCGGGATCGACGGCGACGGCGAAGGAATAGAGCATCAGCGCCGTGCAGGACACCAGGAACGCGGAAAACACCCAGCCGCCAAAGGGCCAGCGCTCGAACTGGTAGATCAGAAGCGGAATCACCAGCAGCTTCGCCGCCGGGCCGATCGCATGGATTCGGTCCGGCCATGGTGCATCCGACCAGAGCGTGCCGATGACGGCGAGTGCGACCAGCGCAATCGGCAGCAGGCAGATCGGCCGAAGCAGCGAACGCGGAAATTCGCGGAGGTCGACGAACGCGAACGCGATCAGCCAGGGGATGAGCGCAAAGGTGAGCCCGGTCGTGGTCCACGGCAGCAGCAACGCGATTAGCGCGACGAAGCGGGCTGGCGTGCGATAGCGTGCCGCCCAGATCGCGGAGAGCCAGGAATTGGGCCGCTGCTCGTTCAACACCCCGGTCATTTGGCCCCTTGCAGCCGCCATCCCCACGGCGCCGCAAATTAGCCGGAGCCGTGGGGCGGGGACAAGCGATCGCTACGCGGGCGCGCGTGCGGGAGACGCCACGGGCTCGGGCGCAGCCTGTTCTGGAGTCTTCTCGTGCCGAAGCACCACCAGGCGCTTCCTGAATTCACGCCGTAGCAGCCACAAGCTCAGCGCCGCCTGCAGCATCGTCGCCGCGATCGACAAGTACCAGACGTACTCTATCCGGAAGCCCGGCCGCGTCGAGAGCCAGATCGCCGGCAGGGAGTAGGTGAACACGCGCGACGCCGAGGTCAAAAGCACCGGCTTGGTATTGCCGAGGGCCTGAAACATGCTCGAGCAGGTGAAGATCAGTCCCTGCGCGACCATGTTGAGCGAGATGATCCGCAGGAACAGATAGGCGATCTCCATGGTCTCGCGGTCGTTAGAGAAACCGCCGAGCAGCAGCTCCGGCTTCACCTGCGCCAGGATCATGAAGCCGGCCATCACGGTCGTGACGATCAAAGCGGCCTTGACGAACGTTTCCCGCACGCGCGCGGCGTTGGCAGCGCCGACGTTCTGGCCCGCGATCGGCCCGGCCGCCAGCCCGACGGCAAGCGCAGGCATGTTGATCAGGCCGAGCACGCGCTGCCCGATGCCAAAGCCGGCCTGCGCCGCCGCGCCGAAATCGCGCAGCACGTAATAGACCACCGCCATGAAGATGAACATCATCGCGAACTCGCCGCCGGCCGGCAGGCCGACATTGAGGATGCGCCTCAGATGGCGCGGCTGCGGCCGCCACTGCGCTGCGTTGAAAGCGACGTAGCGCTCGACCTTGCGGAAATAGGTCAGCAGCATCAGCGCGCCGATGGCGACCGCGATCGAGCTCGCCAGACCCGCACCGGCCACCCCTAGTGCATGGCCGGTGCCCCAGCCCGTGATCAGAACCGGCGCCAGGGCGATATTGATGGTCACGGCAAGCGTCTGCACCAGCATGACGGGTCGAACGATACCGGTGGCGCGAAGCGCCGATCCCATCACCTGGGTCGCGAACTGCAGCGCGAGCGCCGGCATGAACCACAGCAGGTAAGTGGTCCCCGCCTCGATCGTGGCTTGGTCCGCAGCAATCGCATGCATGTAGGCGCGCGATAACGCGGCACCCGCAACGAGAGTCAACAGTCCGAACAGCACCGACAGCATTATCGCCTGATTGAAAATCAGGTTCGCATCCGCCCTGTCCTTGCGTCCCACGGCATGCGCGATCAGCGCCACGGTGCCGACACCGAGCACCTGCATCAGCCCGTTGACGAGGAAGCCGGCGTTGCCGGCCGCGGCAACACCCGCGACCGCCGCATCACCCAGGCCCGACACGAAGTAGAGGTCGATCAGCTGGCAAAGCATGATCGTGACCATGCCGACCATGATCGGCGGCGCCATTGCCAGAATGTGCTTCGCGATGGAGCCGTTGGTCAGGTCTTTCATGTCATTCCATCCTTGACCGATTTCCTTGACGGATTTCCTTGACGACGCGGCCGACATTGCTCCGCCGGCCGCGCGCCACTCACTCCGCTGCTGCGATCTGTCCGAGCTCCACCACCTGGCGCTCGAACAGCCCGCGATAGATGCCGCCGGGCTTCGCCGCGAGCTTGGCATGCGTGCCTTGCTCGACGATCTCGCCGCGGTCGAACACCAGGATGCGATCGAGGCTCTTCACCGTCGACAGCCGGTGCGCGATCACGATCGAGGTACGGCCTCTCATCAGCCGCTCCATCGCCTGCTGGATCAGCGCCTCGGATTCCGAATCGAGGCTCGAGGTCGCTTCGTCCAGGATCAGCACCGGCGCATCGGCGAGGAAGGCGCGCGCCAGCGCCACGCGCTGCCGCTCGCCGCCGGAGAGCTTGACGCCGCGCTCGCCGACCAGCGTGCCGTAGCCCTTGGGCAGTCGCACGATGAAGTCGTGCGCATTGGCCAGCCGTGCCGCCTGCTCGATCGCCTCCAGGCTGGCGCCGGGCCGGCCATAGGCGATGTTCTCGGCGAGCGAGCGGTGGAACAGGATCGGGTCCTGCTGCACGATCGCGATCTGGCTGCGCAGCGAATGCTGCGTAGCCTTGGCGATGTCTTGCCCATCGATCAGAACGCGGCCGCCGGTGACGTCGTAAAGCCGCTGCACCAGCTTGACGAAGGTGGTCTTGCCGGAGCCGGAGCGGCCGACGAGCCCGACGCGTTCGCCGGCGCGGATCGTGACCGACAGACCGTCATAGAGCGGCGCGTGATGGCCGCCATAATGGAACGTGACGTCGTCGAACACGAGCTCGCCGCGCTCGATCGCGATCGGCCGCGCGTCCGTCGCATCCGCAATCCCGATCGGCTCGCCATGAATCGCCACCAGCTCCTCCATGTCGTTGACCGAGCGCTGGAGGTTGTTGATGTGCATTCCGACGTCGCGCAAATAGGCATGGATGACGTAGTAGCTGGTCAGCACATAGGTGACGTCGCCGGGCGAGGCCCGCCCCGACATCCACAGCAGCACGGCGCCGCCGATCACGGAGCCGCGCAAGGCCAGCAGCACCGAGAGCTGCGCCAGATTGGTGTAGTTGTAGCGCAGCCAGGTCCGCCGCACGCGCACGCGCCAGCGGTTGATGACACGGGCAAGCCGCGCATCCTCGCGCGCTTCCGCGCCGAAGGACTTCACCACGGCGTTGCAGG
The DNA here is from genome assembly GCF_003020115.1 of Bradyrhizobium sp. MOS002. Taxonomy (GTDB): domain Bacteria; phylum Pseudomonadota; class Alphaproteobacteria; order Rhizobiales; family Xanthobacteraceae; genus Bradyrhizobium. Next base: position 115,271 of record NZ_PYFX01000011.1, on the reverse strand, counting down.
TCAGCGCATCCGCCAGCGTGCCGCCGACCTTGGTGTCCCAGGCATTGGAGATTCGCGCGGCCGGCGCGATGTAGCGCGTCGAGAACAGCACCGTCATGGTGACATAGAGCAGCGCGCCGAGCGCGATCACCCCGCCGAGCGGGGCCCAGTGCATGCCGAGCAGGATCATCGAACCGATCAGCACCAGCAGCGACGGCGCCAGCGCCATCAGGATGGTGTCGTTCAACAGGTCGAGCGCCCACATGCCGCGGGTGACCTTGCGCACCGTGGACCCCGCGAAGGAGTTGGCGTGCCAGTCGGTCGAGAACCGTTGCACGCGCATGAAGGCTTCCTGCGCGACCTCGGACATGATCTTCAGCGAGAAAGGCACGATGGCCTGGAGGCCCGTCAGCCGCAGCACCATGGAGGCTGCGCCCAGCGCCACGATGCCGCCCAGTGCCATCAGCGCCGCGTGACGCGCGGCGGGATCGGATGGGCCGCGCGTCAGGGCGTCGACCAGATGTCCGGAGAATACCGGCATGAACAGGTCGGCGATGGTCGCGCCCAGCAAGCCGCCGGCGACGATGAGGGTACGCCCCGGCTGCTTCAGCCAGTGCCGGAACACGAAGGGCAACACCACGCGTATCGCCGCGGGCCTTTTTGACAGAGCGGTCATGGCATCATCCGGCCGCTTATGACGCGGGCCGGCTCCATTGATGGACGCAGGCCGGCCGCGAGGGCCGAGACGGCGTCACTTAAAGCTGTTTGACTTGGAGAGCGGAGCGATCGGGACTGGAAACCCAATCGAAGCTGGCGGAAGAGGCCTCTAGGAGGCCGAGCACATACCGAGCCAGAACATCATCGAGCGCGGGCGTGCGATCTGCGAATGCGACGAAATCATGCAAATCCTCCCGGTTCGATGGAATGAGGTGCGCTTTATAGATGTGTCATTGGTGATTTGCAACGGGGCTCGCGCGAGATCACGCACGAGTGTTGCAATTTGGTGCGCCTCACCGCGCACTCCGCCGTCATGCCCCGGCTTGACCTGGCGATGACACCGAATGAGCGGCTGGCTTAGTGCGCGTCGCTGCTCGCGCCGAACGGCGAGGCCGGCCTCTTCAACAGTGTGACGAGCAGGGTGAGGCCGAGATAGAACAGCGTCAGGATGAAGAAAGCATCGCCGAAGCTCATCACCACGGCCTGGCGATGCACGAGTTGGCTGAGCTGCTTCATCGCCATCAGCGTGGAATCGCCGAGCCCCTGGAACTTCTGCATGAACATGGTCAGGGTCTCGGTCGCGGTCGCGTTGCCCCAGGTCACGCGCTCCTGCAGGCGCGTGATGTGCAGGTCGGTACGGTCGTTGAGCACCGTGTTGATGACGGCGAGACCCACCGCGCCGCCGAGATTGCGCATCAGGTTGAAAAGGCCCGAGGCGTTCTTCACCCGGTCGGGCGCGAGCGTGCCGAGCGCGATGTTGTTGGTCGGCACCATCGCGAACATCATGCCGATGCCGCGCAGGATCTGCGGAATCAACAGCTCGTAGAAATCGTAGTCGCGCGTGATCCAGGTCATCTGGTAGGAGCCGAGCGCGAACACGATGAGCCCGAACGCGATCATGTACCGCATGTCGCACTTCGCCATGAGGCGGCCGACCAGCGGCGCGACCAGGAACATGGTGATGCCCGAGACGAACATGGTCTCGCCGATCATCAGCGCGCTATAGCCGCGCACTTCGGCGAGATAGCGCGGATAGATGTAGGTCAGGCCGTAGAGGCCGATGCCGATGCAGAACTGAAGAACGCAGCCGATCGCGAAATTGCGGTTGGAAAAGGTGCGTAGGTTGACGATCGGCTCGGCCGCCGTGAAGACGCGCCAGAAGAAGGCAATCGCCGAGATGCCGCAGATCCATGCGCAGATCGCGACTGAGGGGTCCTGCATCCATTCATATTGCGGGCCTTCCTCCAGCACATATTCCAGCGTGCCAAGGAAGCCGGCCATGAACAGCAGCCCCCACCAGTCGAAACGATCGAGCAATTCGAAATGGGGCTCGTCGAAATCGACCAGCGCCAGCACGCCGATGGTGATCCCGATGCCGGGCACGATGTTGATGAAGAACAGCCAGTTCCAGGACATCAGGTCGGTGATGTAGCCGCCGACGGTCGGGCCGATGGTCGGGGCGAGCGTCGCGACGAGCCCGATGATGGGACCGACGATGTGGAATTTGGTGCGCGGGAAAACCGTGTAAGCCGAGGCGAACACCGTCGGGATCATGCCAGCGCCGAGAAACCCTTGCAGCGCGCGCCAGAGGATCATCTCCTCGATGGTGGTGGCGAAGCCGCAGAGCAGGCTCGAGACTGTGAAGCCCGCCGCCGAGATTGCGAACAACAGCCGCGTGCCGAAGGCGCGCGACAGAAATCCCGACAGCGGGATCGCGATCACTTCGGCGATCAGATAGGCGGTCTGGACCCAGGAGACTTCACTGGAGCTTGCGGACAGGCCGGCTTGGATTTCACTCAGGGACGCCGAGACGATCTGGATGTCCAGGATCGACATGAACATCCCGAACACCATGATGATGAAAGCGAACATCCGCTTCGGCGCGATGCGCTCCGAAGCGGGGTCCGCCATCATGGCAGGTGAAGCGGTCGTGGCGTTCGCCATGTCTGACCTCGCGGCGCTAGCGCGCTACTGCGGATGGATCATGGTGGCGTCGTCGAGATCGACCTCGCTGTCGGCGTCGGCCGCGCCCTTGTTGGTGTCGACCGTCGCAGTGACCGACATGCCGGCGCGAAGCAGGTTTTGCTTCGCGACCGACTTCGGCACGCGGATGCGGACCGGCACGCGCTGCACGATCTTTGTGAAGTTGCCGGTGGCGTTGTCGGGTGGCAGCAGCGTGAACACCGAGCCCGAGCCCGCCGCGATGCTGTCGACGACGCCGGAGAACTTGCGCATGCCGTAGGCGTCGACCTTGATCGTCACCGGCTGGCCGGGGCGGATGCGCTTGAGCTGGGTCTCCTTGAAATTGGCGTCGATATAGACGTTGTCGAGCGGCACGACGTTGCCGAGCCGCTGACCCACCGCGACGAAGTCGCCGGCACTGACGAGGCGGTTCGAGAACGTGCCGTCGACCGGCGCGCGCACCGCGGTGAAGGCGAGATCGCGCTCGGCCTTGGCGAGCGTGGTCTTGAGCTCGGCGAGCTGCGCCTGCGCTTCGGCCTGCTGCGCCTTGGCGACGTCGACATTGCTGAGCGCGACATCGTAGGCGGCCTGCGCAGCCTTGACCGCGGCAGCGCCTTGGTCGCGTCCGGCTTCGGAGCTCTCGAAGGTGGCGCGCGAGGCAAACCCCTTGTTGCTCAGCGCTTGCTGGCGCTCATAATCAAGGTCGGCGCGCTTGAGGCCGGCTTCGGCGGAGACGAGCTGCGCCTTGGCCTGTGCGACCTGGCTGTCGAGCGCCGCGACCTGGCGGCCGATGCGATCGATGGTGGCCTGCTGGGTCGCGATCCTGGTCGCGGCGGCGTCGACCGCGATCTTGTAGTCGCCGTCGTCGATGCGGAAGACGATGTCGCCGGCGCGCACCGTCGTGTTGTCGCCGGCGAGGATCGAGGAGACGTGGCCGGCAACGCGCGCGCCCAGCATGGTGTTGTTGGCGCGGACATAGGCGTCGTCGGTCGCGACATAGAAGCGGCCGACCAGCGTGTAATAGCCGGCATAGCTCGCGGCCGCGAGCGCCAGCACCAGCCCTACTCCCATCATCACGAATTTGCGCTTGCCGGACTTCGGCGCGCCGGCGGCGGCGGGCGCGTCTGGGGCTGCGGCCGGCTTGTCGGTCACGGGCGTCTCCGGCGCCTCGCTGGGGCGGCGCTTGGTTTCCTCGGCCACATGAGAGCGCAACTGCTCGGCGAGAGCTACAGACGTCTCGGTGGCGGCGTCACCACCGGCGGGCGCCGGCGTCTCCACGGCGTCCGGGCGAAGGACGCGCGCAGTCTGGTCTCTCAATACGGCCATGAAGGCCTCCCCAAAAAAAGCGCGATTGGGGGACGGCCGCCCTGCGGCCGGGTCCCTCTCGCCTATCCCAAATATCATTGACCGAACGGTTCGGTCAATATAGATAATATTCCCGGTTGGACCCTACTGGCCCGAATCCTTTATTTCGGTTTCATGATCTTGAACCGATCCAAAAACTTGCCGAGACCCTGAACCAATGGTTGTAGCCGGCCGCGAACATCTGCACGTCATCCAGGAGGAGGACAGCTCCAAACGCCGCCAGATCCTGGACGGGGCCCGCAAGGTGTTCATGGATCTCGGGTTTGACGGTGCCAGCATGGGCGAGATCGCCCGCGCGGCGCAGGTCTCGAAGGGGACGCTTTACGTCTACTTCGCGGACAAATGCGCGCTGTTCGAAGCCATCCTCGAACAGGAGGCGCTCCAGCACGGTCAGGTCGCGTTCAATTTCGATCCGGCACGCGATGTGGAAACCACGCTGAAGGATTTCGGCCGGGCCTACAACCGTCTGCTGTGCCGGCCCGGCGGCGGATCGGCGATCCGCACCGTGATGGCGATCGCCGAGCGCATGCCCGATCTCGGCCGCCGCTACTATGCGCGGGTGCTGGACAGGTCCATCAATCGGCTCTCCGACTATCTCAAAGCCCAGGTCGCCTCCGGCGATCTCGCGATCGACGATTGCGATCTGGCGGCGTCGCAGTTCATGGAGCTGTGCAAGGCCTCGCTCTTCTTGCCCTTCGTTTTCCAGGCCGCGCCCGCGCCGTCGGAAGAGCGCATGAGCGAAGTCGTCGACAGCGCGACGCGGATGTTCCTGGCGGCGTACCGGGCGAAGTAGCGGCAAGCGGACCGCGCGTTGCGCAGGCCGCTCTCACAGCATTATATTTGGGCTCATGTCCCGTGATCTTCGGCCGCCGGTCGATATCCTCCATTACGAGATCGTTCAGGAACAAGCCTCCGCGCTTGGACGGATGGGCCGCACGCTCGAACAGGCGCTGGCGCGCTTGCGCGAGTTCGACGCCGCCCATGCCCTCCCCGAGGTGCCGGCCTCGATGCAACCAGCCAGGCGCAAGCTGGTGATGGAAGCAGGCCATGCGCTCTGGATGTTCGTGGTGCAACGTGAGGCGACCGGCCTGCGCGACAGCCGCCACATCATGCGGACCTACAATGTCCCGGCCGAGGTGCAACTGTGCATGGGGCTGGTCCCAGCACCGTCGAAGCCGATTTCGACATGACCTTGTCGAGCTACGCCTCGATCTCTTCCATTCTGCGCCAGCCGTGCAGGATCTGGCGCGCATCGCGCGTGAACGCAAAGACGTGGCCGCCGCCGGCCGGCTGATCGTGGACGCGATTGATGGGATGGCCGGCATGGTGGCAGAACAGCAGCGTGCCGACGACACCGTGGCCTACGAACAGAACATCGCCGGGACGATTGCGGGCCAGCACCTCTTCGGCCTCGCGCACGATGCGCGCCTGCGCATCCACCGCGCGCTCCCAGCCGCGGACGCTGAGATGCGGCTGCGCGAAAAACTGGTCGGCGACCCCCTCGAACTCCGCCGGCTTCAGAAAGCCGGTCGCCGAGCGGTCGTTCTCGTGCATGGCCTCGCGGATCTCGATCATTAGACCGAGCTGGCTTGCGATGATCTCGGCGGTTTCGATCGCCTTGCGCTCGCCGCTGGAGACGATCTGCGTGGTGTTCGCAAGCCAGGTGTCACTCGCCACGGCCTCAGTGCGCGCGCGACCGACCGGGCTGAGGCCCCATTGCGGCACCGGCACAGCGGGATCGATTTGCACCTGCGGATGGGTGAGATAGCGGACGACATCGTCAGTCATCTCAATCGTCGGCGTACTCGTCCTCTTCATGCTTGCGCATCGTGCTTTTGCGCGTACCCAGCGAGCCGGTCACGGAGGGATCGCGCGCATTCGCATAGGGATTGCGCCCGCCCGCTCGTGCGGCGACCTCTTCGCCGGAGACGGCGGCGGGCTGGCAGATCAGGCGGCGGCTGGCGCGACGCATCAGATCGACGTGGATGTGATCGTAATGATAGACGTTCGAGCCCGGCGCCAGCACCGTGGTGAAATGCACGCACGCGCCCGACTGCACGTCGCGCAAGAAGCCCTGCTCTTCCGGCATGCCGCGCCAGCCATCCTTCACGGTGACACGGCGGCCGTCGGCGAGCACGAAGGCGGCGATGTCGAGCGCGTTGCCGAAAGCGTGCTCGGAAATATGGGCATGCGAATTGCCGTTCATGCCGCGGCAGGAATAGGCGGAGATCTGCTTGATCTCCGCGACGCGGGTGCCGAACCAGCGCATCGCCGAGGGCTGCACGGTGTCGGCGAGCCAGCGGTCCAGCTCGGACACGATCGGACAGGCCAGCGTCGCAACCGGCTTGATCGCGACAGGACCGACGGCGGTGACGGGATTGCCCTGTGCCGGACCAAGACGCGGCAGCGGTTGCTGCGCGGGCGCCTGCGAGTACGGCGCCGGCCGCGCCGGATAGCTCGGCGCATTCATGTAGCGCGAGGCGCCCGCCGCATCGGTGCCCTCGGGCGGCAGGTCGATCTCATCCTCCTGGTGCGCCACGCCGGGCGCGTTCAGAGGCATTGGACCAGGCGAGGCGCCATAGCCGGACGGCTGCCGCACCGCGCTCTCGGGATAGTTCGAGCGTTGCGGATAGTTCTGGCTCTGCGGGTAATTCGACCGCGGCTGCGTCACCGGCCAGCGCGGCTGGTTGCCGACGCTCCCGGGCGGTCGCAATTCCTCATCGGCGAAGCCGTAACTGCTCGAGCCTTCGCCGAGGGCGGCGACCTTGAGCGGAAACTCGGCGCCGCACATGCCCGGCCCGGAGATCGGGTCGATGCGGACGAGATCCGGCCCCTCTTTCACCGCGCCCGATTTCAGGCATGCGGCTTCGGCCTCGGCCCGCCACGGTTCACGTTCGGCCTGGAAGACGCCGCGTCCGCAACCCGCTAACGAAACAAGGACGATGGAGCCGACGAGATACAAACGAACTCCGCGCGTCATGGACGCACGTTCGGTGAATTTACTTAAAGACTCTTCAACGTGTTGATTTCAGTATTCTTTAACCATGTGAGCCCGCGCCAGCAAGAGCTCCTGCCGGGGACGAGCGACAGCATGGCTGACTTTTTCGAAAAGAGACTCTCTGTTAACCATGACGCTCTCGCGCAAGGCGGCGCGACAGCGGGAGCGACCTCATGACGTTCGCCGGGAGACTGAGCGTTATCACCGCGTACCTCGCCTTGGCCTTCGTCGGCGCCATCGTGCTCGGCATGATCTAGCGGCTTCCGTCGACGGTATCGAACGCGTCCCTTACGACCGGGCGCTCCACTGCCGCGACGTCGTGATCAACTTCTCCGGCCGCTCTTCGGCTCGCGTCCAGTCGTTTCCGGAACACCAGAAATGGCCGACTGCGCAGGCTTCGACGTGAAGCTTGCCGGAGCTCTTCAGCGTCATCGTCGCATAATAGGTGCTGCCGCTGGAGCGGCTGTAGATATTGCCGGTCCAGACGTCGTGGGTTTTCGGCTTCATGTTGACGAGCACGCTCTCGCCCCTGGTCGATGCTTCAGTCAGCGCGAAGCCGCACAGTGCCGGTCCACAGCGTTCGATGCGAACCGTGCCCTTGGCGCCTGAGCTCTCCCATTCGCCGAGCGGCAAATAGGCCTGCTCGTCGTCGCCGCGCTCAGGACTCATCACGGCCTGCTCGAGCCCCGGCCTTGGCGCGACGACGGGCGCCTCCATGCGCGGCGGATCGAGCGCGACGGTCTTCGGCGGATCCATCCGCGGTAGCTCGACCCGTGGCGGATTGGAGCTTGCCGCCTGCGGCAGGATAGCGGGCTGCGACGTCGTTGCGGCAAGGACAGGAGGCGTCGGCGCAGGCGCGACCACAATCGCTTGCGCCGGTCTGGCCGGAGCCACGGGATAGAGCGGCTGCGGCGGCGGAAGCACCGGCGCCGGCGTCGTATCGACATCGGGCCGAAAGCTGCGATGGGAGGACACCGAAACACAGGAAGCCGATCGGCAATGGCTGGGCGATTCGACCTGGAATCGATGACCGCCGATCGAGAACGCGTAGGAGCCGGCCTCGGCTGCGGGCGCAATCGCCAGCAGTGCGATCAATGTGCCAAGCGAAGTCACAAGCCGCATCATCGTCGCCTCCCTCTGTGTCGCGACGAGGTTACGCGGATGGAATCGCGGCTGAATGTGCGCTGCGTCACCCAGCGGCGGCGAACCCTTGTGACGTCTATCACAGAACGTCCGACCAGCCGGGCGTAGGGTCGAACCACGTTTCATCCACCAGCGACTTCAGTTCATATCGGGACCGCACATTTTAGGAGGTTGTCATGAACAAGCTCACCATCGCCGCCACCGCACTCTTCCTCGCGTCGACTGCCGCCGCGCATGCCGGCAATTCGCTCTCGTTCCAGATCGAAGGCCAGCACATCCGCATCGAGACGCCACGCAATTGCGCCTCGCTCAACTGCGTGACCATCGTCGCGCCGGGCCTGTCGGACAAGCCGATCAAGCTGAACAACATCAACCTCAAGGGCCTTGGCTCCAAGGACGATGACGTCGACACCACGCCGGCTCCGGCCACGACCACGCAGCCCGCGCCGGCTTCGGTGCAGCAGCAGCCCGCGCAGCAGGTCCCGGTGCAGACCACCGCACCGGCGGTTGCTGCCCCGGCTGCGCCGACCACGACGGTTGTCGCTGCTCCGACAGCCAGCTACGACAACACGACGCAGACTGCGCCCGTCGCGGCTCCTGCTCCCGTTGTCGCGCCCGCACCGGTCGCAGTTGCTCCGGCCCCCGCTCCGGCTCCGGTCGCCGCCGCGCCGGCCGCCAACACGCCGATCGGCGTTTGGGCCACCGAAGAGAACAAGGGCAATGTCCGCGTCGAACAGTGCGGCGTCAATCTCTGCGGCTACGCCGCGAAGACCAACGAGCGCATCCTGATCAACATGAAGCCCGACGGCGCCAAGTGGAGCGGCCGCATCCACGATCCCGACTCCGGCCGCAACTACGACTCGACGATCGCGATGAAGGGCCCGAATGCAATGCGCGTGCAGGGCTGCGCCTTCGGCGGCATGTTCTGCGGCGGCCAGACCTGGAAGCGCGTGAGCTGACGCACCACCATCGTCCTCGACTATCGTCATCCCGGGCGATGCGAAGCATCGACCCGGGATCTTGCGCGACAGCTTCGGTTTTATCCCTCACCCTGAGGAGCCTGCGAAGCAGGCGTCTCGAAGGGCGAGGCTCGGGATCGAGAGCCGGGCCTGCATGGTTCGAGACGCGCGCAAGGGCGCGCTCCTCACCATGAGGGGTAAGAGTTGGGTTTGAACGTTCACCGCCCCCGTGCGATAGACATTCATCCGCCGTTCACCTGTATCAGGATGATATCGGTCGATCTCGCCTCGCGTTTCTCACCGGGACCTCCTCGTGACTTTTATCTTGGCCTGGCGCCGCTTCTTGTTCGCGCTTGTGCTGCTGGCGTTGCCGGCCGGCGCGAGCGTTGCGTTCGCATCCGATGCGATCGAGCTTGCGCAGGCCCAGCCACAAGCGCAGCCGGCGCCCGCCCCCTCGCCGACGCCATCGGCTTCACCCGCTCCCGCGACGGAGGCGCAGCCCGCCGCCGTCGAGCCGATCGGCAACGTCGCGACGGTGACGGGCATCGCGACCGTGATCCGCGACAAAAATTCCTATCCGCTGCGGGTGCGCGACGACATCTATCTCAACGACGTCGTGCAGACTTCGTCGAACTCCTCGCTCGGCATCACCTTCGACGACGCGACCACGTTCAACCTCTCCGCCGGCACAAAAATCACCATCGACACTTACGTCTATGAGGACGGCGGCAAGCACAACGCAGGAATCTTCGACATCGGCAAGGGCACCGTCGCCTTCGTCGCGGCGGCGGTGGCAAAGACCGGCGACATGAAGATCACGACACCGACCGCGACGCTCGGAATCCGCGGCACCACCGGCGTCGTCGACGTGCCGGCAGGCGCGGCCGCGAACAACGCCAACAACGTCAACATCAAGCTCTATCCCGACGCCGACGGCCGGGTCGGACACATCGACGTCGACGACCGCACGAGCGGGACGCGGCTCGGCGCGCTGACGCAAGGATCGAGCGGTTTTGCGATCCGGCCGGGCGCAGCCGCGGCCGGCGTCATGCGCTTTGCCGCGGTGCCGATCACGATTCCCGCACAGCAGATCGCGCGCGACCGCGGTTTCGTCAGCCAGGTACATCTGGCGCAGACCACGGGCCGGCAGATCGTCACCGAGCAGCGCGACTTCCGCCGCGCCAATCCGACCGCGAGCCCGCGCATTCCACGACCGTTCCAGCCGCCGCAACAGCAACAGTTGCGGCCGAACACGGCGCCCGGACAACAGCCGCAGCGGCCGAACGGCCAGCCCGGTCAGAACAACCGTCCAGGCCAGCAGCAGCCGGGCGCGCCAGGCCGCCAAGGCAGCCAGCAAGGCGCCCAGCCGCCGCAGCAGCGGCAGGGACAAGGCGGCGCCGTACAGCCGGGTACGCCCCGCACGGGTCAAGGTCGGCAACAGCAAGGCCAGCAGCAGCAAGGTGCGGGACAGCCGGCAGGTGCGCCGCGCGCCGGACAAGGTACGCAACCCGGCCGCACGCCGCAAAACCAGCCGCAGCGCGGTGGACAGATCCCGGCGCAACCCGGCGGAGTCGTGCCGCAGCAGCAGGGCACTGCGCCGCAGCCGCAAACGCCGCGCACCGGATCGCAACCGGGCCAGCCGCCCGCGGCTCAGCAGCCAGGCAGCATGCAGCGCCCGGGCGGATTCCAGCAGCGCCCGCCCGCCGCGCAACGCCCCGCAGCGCCGCGAAGGCCAGTGCCAGCTCCGAAGGAGAAGGAGCGGCGGTGACAGTGCCGCCCCTCACCCTGAGGAGCTTGCGAAGCAAGCGTCTCGAAGGGCGAGGCCATCGTCGGCCGCATGGTTCGAGACGCGCGCGATGCGCGCTCCTCACCATGAGGGTTGACGTTGAGCGCGCCCTCTCCTCCGTCATTGCGAGCGCAGCGAAGCAGTCCAGAATGTTTCCGCGGAGGGACTCTGGATTGTTTCGCTGCGATCGCAATGACGACTTGGAGGGAGCTGAAGCCCCGACCAACACACCAGCTCTGGGATGTTTCCAAATTCGCCGCAAGCGGAACGGCGTGAAGAGGTCTCACGCCTCGCCACGGAGCCAGGCCTTCACCTTCTGCAACAGGCCGTGGCGCAGCTCGTCGACCGAGGCCGGTGTCAGCGTTTGCAAGGCCGCGTCGATGTTGTCGCTTGCCAATGGCGGCGTCGGCTCCGGAGCGGGCAACGGCACAAGCCCTGCGGCCGCGAGCGCGATCGGACCGATCTGCGTCAGGAACACGCGCTCATATTCGCGCGACAAGCGCGCGAGCGCGTCTTCCAGCGTCAGCCAGTCGACCGCCTTGATGTCGTTCATCAGCTTGCGGACCGGACCATCCCCGGCCTCCATGCGCCAGAAATGCACGACCTTGGAACGGCCACCGGACTGATAGACGAGCGTGCCCAGGAATTCGTGGATGGCGACGTCGTGGCCGGTCTCTTCCAGCACCTCGCGATGCGCGGCTTGCTTCGGCGTTTCGCCGTCGTCGAGCTTGCCCTTGGGCAAACCCCATTCGTTGCGCTTGCGCTGGCGCACGACGGCAATCAGCGGCGGCGCACTTCGCCGCAGCACAATACCACCCGCCGCCATGACCGGCGCCCGCGCCATCACCCAATCCGTAGTCGTAGAAACGTCCCCACGAACGATATAGGCGGCCGACGCGGCGGATTGAAGGCTAGTTTTTTCTCAGCAGCGCTTGACCCGCCTGGATGCGCGTGCCTTCGGCGATGCCGTCGCAGAAGGTGAAATCGCCGGGCGCGAGGATGATGATGGTCGAGCCATGCTCGAACCAGCCGAGCTCCTCGCCCTTGCTCACGCTGACGTCGCAGGAAAAATTGACCGGCCCCCTGGTCTGCGCATTCAGCACCATGTCGAGGAAGTGCAGACGGATGCTCGCGACCAGGATTGCGGCGACCGGCACCAGCGTCACGGCTTCGCCGGTCGCGAGATGCGTACGGATCACCGCGCGCTCGTTCTTGCAAAACAGACGCTCGACCCGCTTCAGCGCGATCGGGTTGACGTTCCAGACATCGCCATGGATCAGCGTGACGCGCTCGATATGCGCGTCAAAGGGCGCGTGGAAGCGGTGATACATGCTCGAGGTCAGCCGCAGCGTGACGAAGGAGCCGTTGCGGTGCTGGTCGACCAGCACGGAATCGCCGAGCAAATCGAGCAGCGAGTACGGCGCGCCCTTGACCTGGAACAGCTCGGTGTCGGCGATCCGGCCATGGGCGCCGACGATGCCGTCAGACGGACTGGCGACGACGGAAGGATCGGGATCAAAGGGCCGCAAGCCGGGCTTGAGCTCCCGGGTGAAGCAGTCGTGCAGACTCCTGAAATGGGTCTTGCGCGCCTCCGACAGGTCGAGGTCGGAGAACAGCTTCCACAGCGCGATGGAGCCGTCCCGCACCAGCGGGTTCTCGATCTTGGAGAACCAGCCCATGAAGCGGGTCAGGGCCGCGCGGGGGATGCGGTTGGTCAACAGGAAGTTGAGATCTTCCTGCTGGGTGAAAGAGGCGATGAGGGCTTTGACTGTCATGAATCTGTCAGCTCGCAGTATTAGCGCTTGTTGTCATGGAAACGACACTCCCGATTCTTTCTTTGTCCGTGGCCGCCGCAGCGTCCGCTGCCGCCGCCTTCCCGAAGCTCAAGGCGCGGCTCGCATTGTCCCGCGCCAAGCACCGCTCGCTCGCCGGACACTCCAAGATGTCGCGCCGGGTGGCAAAACTGCTTCCGTTCTACGAGTTCGAAGGCGATGCTTACTTCGCCTGCGACGGCGCGCCGGCGAACATCGCAGCCCAGCGCAAGGACGGCTTCTTCCGCCTGGCAAGCCTCTACGCCGAGCGCTACCCCAAGGGCCGCGCGATGACGAAGGAAGCGGCGGAAAAAATCTCCGACCTGCACTTCACCGAGACCTACCGCGTGCCGTTCCAGTTCTCGCGTCTCGTTCGCGAGCATTTGGGCACCTCGACCTTCATGGAGTCGTCGCGCGGCGTCACCGTCACGGATGTTGACGGCAACACCTCCTACGACCTCACGGGGTCCTACGGCGTCAACATCTTCGGCAACGACTTCTACAAGGAGTGCATCGAGGGCTCCGAGAAGCGGGCGCACGCGCTCGGCCCGGTGCTCGGCCCCTACCATCCCGTCATCCTCGAGAACGTGGCGCGGCTCTGCCAGATCTCGGGCCTCGACGAAGTGTCCTTCCACATGTCCGGCACCGAAGCTGTAATGCAGGCGGTGCGGCTCGCGCGCTACCACACCAGGCGCACCCATCTCGTCCGCTTCGCCGGCGCCTATCACGGTTGGTGGGGCGACGTGCAGCCCGGCGTCGGCAATCCGATTCCCGCGCACGAGACCTACACCCTCGCGGAGATGTCCGAGAAGACGCTGCACGTGCTGCGCACGCGCAAGGACATCGCCTGCGTGCTGGTCAATCCGCTGCAGGGGCTGCATCCGAACGGCAACGCGCCCGGCGATTCCTCGCTGGTCGATAGCTCCCGCGGCGGCAATTTCGACCGCGCCGCCTATACAGAATGGCTGAAGCAACTGCGCGAGGTCTGCGACCAACGCGGCATCGTGCTGATCTTCGACGAGGTCTTCGTCGGTTTCCGTCTCGCTGCCGGCGGCGCCCAGGAATACTTTGGCATCAGGGCCGACATGGTGACCTACGGCAAGAGCCTCGCCGGCGGCCTGCCGGTCGGCGTGGTCTGCGGGAAGAAGGAGCTGATGCGCCGTTTCCGCGACGATCGTCCCGCCGACGTCTGCTTCGCCCGCGGCACTTTCAACTCGCACCCCTACGTCATGACAGCGATGGACGAGTTTCTGAGCCGGCTCGCCAGCCCGAACTTCCGTGCCATCTATGACGGGCTGGACGAGACGTGGAACGACCGCGCGCAAAAGCTCAACCGGATGATGACCGATGCCGACCTGCCGGTGCGGTTCGCAAACTTCTCGTCGATCTGGACGGTGAAATACACCACGCCGTCCCGCTACAACTGGATGCTGCAATATTACCTGCGCGCCGAGGGCCTGTCCCTGAGCTGGGTCGGCACCGGCCGGCTGATCTTCAGCCTGAACTACACCGATGCCGATTTCACTGAGGTCGCCGAGCGTTTCGTCCGCGCGGCCGAGAAGATGAAAGCCGACGGCTTCTGGTGGCACGATGGCGTCCTCACCAACAAGAATATAAAGCGGCAGATTTTGAAAGAGATGCTGGCCAAGCGCTTCGGGCGCTGAGGTCTTTCCACACCCACACTGCGCTACGAACACTGCCTTCTCCTCCCCCTCTCCCCGCCTGCGGGGAGAGGGTTGGGGTGAGGGGGACTCTCCGCGCGTGCGGTGAGCGTTGGTGGACGATTCGCTAGCAACACCCTCGCGGAGAGCCCCCCTCACCCGAATTTGCGCGACGCGCAAATTCGACCTCTCCCCGCACGCGGGGAGAGGTGAAAGGAGCACCGCGCTCGCGGCTCCAAACACGTGGATGCCCGGGACGAGCCCGGGCATGACGCAACCATCAGACATCGGAGGCCTTGGTGAGAACGGCGCGCTCAGGCGTGCTGCTCTTCGAGCGTGGGTTCGCCGATGAGGCCCAGCGTGTGCTCGGGGTTGAGGTGCAGGCCGGGATCCATCAGCTCGCCGCGCATCAGCGCCAGCGGCGCGTTGCGGTAGAGCATCAGATCGTGGAAGGGGTCGGTCAGGATCTTCGTCATCCAGACGAGGCCGGTCTCGACGTCCCGGATGAAGAACAGGTGCACGGTGCGGAACAGAAGTCCGCCGCCGCCGACGACGAGCCAGATCTTGGCGACCTGCCGCATGAAGTCGGTCGCACCCACCCAGGGCGTGAACAGTCCGAACAGCGTGGGATCGACCAACAGCACCAGTGGCGACAGCGCCCAGATCGACATCAGCACCACCTTGCGCTGAAGGTTGTAGCCGACCTTGATCTCTTCCTTGTGCTCGTGCGTCGCCTGATTGATCTGGTCGTAGCCGTGCGGCTCGAAGAAGAAGTGACCGGCCTGGCGCGAGGTCATCGAGACCAGCCAGCCCACCAGCGCGGAGATCATGGGGTCGACGAACAGCCAGACATAGGCGAACAGGAAGCTCAGTGCGCTGACGAAGTGTAGGCTCTGATTGATGCGGCTGTGATGATAGTAGCGATGGTCGTCCCAGCGCTGGATCCGCAGCTGTTCGAGATAGTTCTTGATCATGCTCTCCCCCAAAATGCTTTCGGGTTCAGGATTTACAGGGATTCGGTGTACGCCGTGTGACATCATCATTTTGTCATGTGACGCTGTACAGCGGCGCGGTGACGCACGGGTTACGTGAGCTTGGATCAAGCCGCCTTGGCGACGTCGAGCTTGCGGAAGCGCACCAGCGAGAAATGACCGAGCGGCGGAATCAGACGGCGCTCGGCGAGCTCGATGCCGTCGGCACCGGCCAGCCATTTGGCGTAACGCGACCAGGCGAACTCGGCGGTGCGGAAGCCGAGCGGACGCACCACCGGCTGCAGCTTCTGCTCGATGAAGCGGCGCATGCCGGTATCGGCGCTGACGCGGGTGAGAATGATCAGCTCGCCGCCCGGGCGCAGCACGCGGGCGAATTCGTCCAGGGCGACCTCCGGATTCGGCACGGCCGTGACGACGTATTGCGCCATCACGACGTCGAAGGAGTTGTCGGGGAATTCGAGCTTCTCGGCATCCATCACCGCGAGGCCTTCGACGTTGTTCAGCTTGCCCTCGGCGACGCGCTGGCGCGCCTTGTCGAGCATCGCCTCCGAGATGTCGGTGCCGAAGATGCGCAGATGGGGCGCGTAGAGCGGCAGCGAGATGCCGGTGCCGACGCCGACCTCGAGCACCCGGCCGCCGATCTTGTTGGTGGCCGCGATCGCGGCCTGCCGGCCCTTGGCGAACACGCCTCCGAACACGAGGTCGTAGACCGGCGCCCACCGATCGTAGGCCTGCTCGACCGTGCCACGGGTGAGGTCGAGCTGCTGGGTGCCGTCAAGGTTCATGATCTTAGCCATCGATGAGGTTCTCGCTGTGGTTCAAAACGTTGCGGTCAACCGCGCACCGGCCGCCGCGCCATGCGAGGCGAGGCGCGCAAGACGCGGCTGGGTTGAAGTGAAGTGAGATTGCCGACGAACTGGCGCGCGCTGTTTTCCCAGGAGCGCTCCAGCGCGAAGTTGCGGCAGGTCTGGCGCGACATGGTGAGCGCGCGCAGGCACGCGGCGCGCAAATCGTGATCGATCGCGCCGATCGGATGATCGGCGATGACGTCCTTCGGACCCGTCACCGGAAACGCCGCAACCGGCGTGCCGCAGGCGAGCGCTTCGAGTTGCACCACGCCGAACGTGTCGGTCAGGCTCGGAAACACGAACACGTCGGCGGCGGCGAGATGCGCGGTCAGATCGGCGCCCTTTTTCTCGCCGAGGAAGACCACATCGGGATATTTCTTTTCGAGCGCAGCCTTCTGCGGGCCGTCGCCGACGACGACCTTGGTGCCGGGCAGGTCGAGCGAGAGGAATGCCTCGAGATTCTTCTCCACCGCCACGCGGCCCATCGTCATGAAGATCGGCCCGGGCAGGTCGAGCTTGGCCGGAGAGTCGGGATGGAACAACTCGGTGTTGACGCCGCGCGTCCAGAAACCAAGCCGCTTGAAGCCGCGCTCGGACAGTTCCTGCCGCAGCGAGGGCGTCGCCACCATTGTCATCGCGGCGGCATCGTGGAAGTGGCGCAGCACGGCGTATCCGACGGCAGCCGGAATGCCGGTCCGCACCGAGACGTATTCGGGAAAGCGCGTGGTGTAGGAGGTGGTGAAGGCGAGCCGGTTGCGGCGGCAATAGGCCCGCGCCGCCCAGCCGATCGGCCCTTCGGTCGCGATGTGCAGGGCTTCCGGCGCCGCCTTCTCGATCCGCCGCGCAATCTCCTTGCCGCTCGGCAGCGCAATGCGCAGCCCCGGGTAGGTCGGCAACGGCCACGACCGAAAGCCGTCCGGCGTCAGGAAGTCGATCTCGACATCCAATGCCTTGGCAGCGCCAGCCAGCGAGGTCAGCGTCCGCACCACACCGTTGACCTGCGGATGCCAGGCGTCAGTCGCGATTAATACCCGCATGGGGAAATCCCGAGATTTTTATGATTCTCGGCTTTGGACCATCAACCACGGATATTTCAGGCGTGTGACGTCATGGAAGTGTCGGCCCGCTGTTTTGTTCGTTGACGGCTCCGCGCAGCCACGAAACCGTCATGAAACAATCCTTGCCGCCATGAAGCCGTTTTCGGTTTCCCGCGCAAACGTCCCGAAACTTCTTGTCGTTAGTGATTTACGCAACAGAGCACCGAAACGGTGCCGGGGCGGCCAAGAAACACCGCGCAGACAGGGGCGACCAATGATCAATCTGGAGACGTTGAAGAACTATTCGCGCGCCGTTGCGTTTGGCGCAGTGGCTGTGACCGCGATCGCATTCGCCGGCCCGGCCAAGGCCGCGCCCGTGCAGCTCTTCCCCTTCTTCCAGCCGCTGCCGCCGATCGCAGCGCCGCAACCGTACCAGCCTTATCAAGCCACGCCGTATCAGGCCGCGCCGTCCGAGGACCAGGACGCCGTCGAAACGCCGGCGCGCTTCCGCCGCCAGACCGTCTCCTATGCGACGCGTGAGGCACCGGGCACCATCATCATCGATACGCCCAACACCTACCTCTATCTCGTGCTCGGCAACGGCCAGGCGATGCGCTACGGCATCGGCGTTGGCCGCGACGGCTTCACCTGGTCCGGCACCCAGTCGGTGACCAAGAAGGCCGAGTGGCCGGATTGGACCCCGCCGCCGGAGATGATCGCCCGCCAGCCCTATCTGCCGCGCCACATGGCCGGCGGTCCCGGCAACCCGCTCGGTGCCCGCGCCATGTATCTCGGCGGCACCATCTACCGCATTCACGGCACCAACGCGCCCGAGACCATCGGCAAGCACGTCTCCTCCGGCTGCATCCGCCTGACCAATGACGACGTCGCGGACCTCTACTCCCGCGTCAACGTCGGCACCAAGGTGATCGTGCTGCCGATGACGGAACGCCGCGCCGACCTCGGAGCCGCGACGCGATAAGCAACAGGACATTGTGACGCAAACGGCCCCGGAACCCACCGGGGCCGTTTTCGTTGGCCCTCGGCATCCCGATGCGCGCGCGTGCTGCGGCGCGATCCCCGATGGAGGCGCAAATGCAATCACGCCCGCAAACGCCGCAAGGCACATGGCTGCACGCGATCGCTGGCGCCGGCGCACTGACGCTGCTGCTGTCCGCGCCCGCCTCGCTCGCACAGCAGCCCGCGAGCGACGATGCGGGCCAGCAGGCCTTCAACAATTCCTGCCGAACCTGCCACTCGGTGAAAGAGGGCGACAATCGTCTGGGCCCCAACCTCAACAAGATCGTCGGACGCAAGGCCGGCGCGCTGCCGGACTACAATTATTCCTCGTCGATGAAAGAAGCCGGCTTCGTCTGGGACCAGGACAAAC
This sequence comes from Bradyrhizobium sp. MOS002, assembly GCF_003020115.1. Taxonomy (GTDB): domain Bacteria; phylum Pseudomonadota; class Alphaproteobacteria; order Rhizobiales; family Xanthobacteraceae; genus Bradyrhizobium. The sequence goes on along the minus strand of NZ_PYFX01000011.1, from coordinate 96,623 downwards.
TCACCCGCTTCATGGTCAAGCCGGACGAGGTCGTATCCGGCAACAAGATGCAGCCCTATGGCGGCGTCTCGGCGGAGGAAGCGGCGAAGGTGATTGCTTATCTGCAGGCGGCGGGGTCGCAGTAACGGCTCCGCCTGAGGCGGAGCCGTATTCACCTCACCGCACGCCGACCCCGCCCCTCCGCAATCAGCCTCAACCACGCCGCTGAATGAAACGCGCTCATCAGCAGATACATCGGCACCATCCCTCCGAGCATCGCCCCATGTCCGGAGCCGCACAGCATGTCCGCCGGGACATCGAGCACGACCGTCAGCACGGCCATGATCGCGAAGGTCGGTGTCGCCGCCAGCGCCAGCCAATTGGCGAGGTGGCGCGCGGCCACCACGCCGTTGCGGCTCGCGCCGGCAGTTGCGCTGGCGGGACTAGTCACGTCCTTCAGCCGCCTCCTCGCGAAAAGCCTTCTCGCCGGCGGTCGAGATCTCGACCCACTTCTTGTCCGGCGCGGCACCTTCGGTGTAGCTGTCGTGCCAGTTCCACCATTTGTAGGTCGGCGTCTGCGGATAGCCTTTCGGCGAATCCTCCCAGACCTCCTGCCGTCCCAGCGGCGTGATGTCGAGGTAATTCCAGGTGCCGCCCATCTGCTCGTCGCCCCGGCTCTTGACGAAGTAGGTGCGGAAGATGCGCGTCCCGTCGCGGTAGAACACGTTCGTTCCGTGCCATTCGTCGACACCGAAATCCGCATCGAAACTGTCGGTGACCGTGACCCATGGCATGGTCCAGCCCATCCGCTGCTTCAGCCTGCTGATGTCGGCCTGCGGCGCGCGCGAGGCGAACACCAGCGTGGTGTCGCGGGCGTTCAGGTGCGAGACATGGGCGACCTGGTCGGCCACCATGGAGCAGCCGCGGCAGGCATGATCGGGCCAGCCGAACACGCCCGGCTCGAAGAAGGCGCGGTAGACGATCAGCTGCCGCCGGCCCTGGAACAGGTCGTGCAGACTGACCTTGCCGCCGGGCCCCTCGAACGCATAGGTTTTGGCGACTTCCATCCACGGCATGCGCCGGCGCTCGGCGGCCAGGGCGTCGCGGGCACGGGTATGCGCCTTTTCCTTCACGAGCAGTTGCTGACGGGCGGCCTCCCAGTCCTGCGGCGACACCACCGGCGGTGTCTGCATGGCGGCCTGTCCGTTATTTCCTGCGTTGTCAGCTGATGTCATCATGGCTCTCCAACTTTTCCCGGGCGGCTGTTCCGTATCTCGCTTCGCGCGATGCGGAACCGCTCGTCCCTCGCCGCACATTGTCGGCCGTCAACGATCTCTCGCACCGGACGGTTGCGTGGTGGGAGTAACAAGTGTGGCGGGATTTGAATGGAGTCGCTGATCACGGCCGCGGCCCGCGCGCTCCAAGCCGGCGATCCGCTCGGCGCGCTGAACCGCGTTGCGCTGCGCAACGATGCACCCTCGCTGGCGCTGCGCGGCATCGCGATGGCGCAGCTCGGCGACCTCGCCAAGGCGAAGACGTTGCTGCGCAGCGCCGCACGCGCCTTCGGCCCGAGAGAGGCGGTCGCGCGTGCCAGATGCCTGGTGGCGGAGGCCGAGATCGCACTCGTCTCGCGCGACCTGAATTGGCCGGCGAAGACGCTCGCGGCGGCGCGGGCGACGCTCGCAAGCCACGGTGACCTCGCCAACGCCGCCCATGCGGGTCACATCGAGGCGCGCAGACTTCTCCTTCTCGGGCGCCTCGACGAGGCCGAGCGCACGCTGGCCGAGATCAAGACCACGCCGCTGCCCCCGGCTGCGCAGGTCGCCCGCGAGCTCGTGATCGCCGGTATCGCCATCAGGCGGCTCAGAACGAAAGCCGCGCGCGCGGCGCTCGACCGCGCGGCGAGCGCCGCACGGCAGGCCGGCATTCCCGCGCTTGCCGCCGAGGTCGAGAGCACGAGCCGCGTGCTCGACGCGCCCGCAGCGCGCCTGATCACGCGCGGGCACGAACGGCAGTTGCTGCTCAACGAGGTCGAGGACCTCGCGACATCGGAGGCGCTCGTGGTGGACACGTTCCATCACGCGGTTCGCAGCCGAGGCATCCTCGTGCCGCTCGGAAGGCGGCCGGTGCTGTTCGCGCTCGCCCGCATCCTGGCGCAGGCCTGGCCCGCGGATGTCTCGCGGGAAGCCTTGATCACGGGAGCGTTTCAGGCAAGGCACGTCGATGAATCGCATCGCGCCCGGCTGCGTGTCGAAATCGGGCGGCTCCGCACCAAGCTCAAGCCTCTCGCCGATGTCAGCGCGACCAGGCAAGGTTTTGCGCTGACGCCGCGCAACACACCGGGCAAGACGCGCGACGTCCTCATGTTGGCACGCCCCGTCGAGGAGAAGCACGCCACCGTGCTCGCCTTCCTCTCCGACGGCGAGCCCTGGTCGAGCTCGGCGCTCGCGCTGGCGCTGGGAACGAGCGCGCGCACCGTGCAGCGGGCCCTCGAAGAGCTGGCGCGATCGAACAAGGTGCAGTCCTTCGGACACGGACGGGCGCGGCGCTGGATGACGCCGCCCGTCCCGGGTTTCCCGACAGGCTTGTTACTCCCCGGACCGCTCCTGAAGACGTAAGGTGGGATTCACGCCACAGGGACCGACCAGATGAAACGTTCAGCCGCCGAGATCGTCAGGGAATACGGGCCCTTTGCGGGCGTCGAAGCCGTGCACGGCGTCACCTATGATGGCACCCATGTCTGGTTCGCGTCCGGCGACAGATTGAACGCGGTCGATCCGGCCGACGGCAAGATCGCCCGCTCCATCGATGTCGCCGCGCATGCCGGAACGGCGTTCGACGGCCGTCACCTGTTTCAGATCGCCGAGGACCGCATCCAGAAGATTGACGCTGCGACCGGCAAGGTGCTCGCCACCATCCCTGCACCCGGCGGCGGCGGCGATTCCGGATTGGCCTGGGCCGAGGGCTCGCTCTGGGTCGGACAGTATCGGGAGCGCAAGATCCATCAGGTCGATCCCGAGACGGGAAAAGTTCTCCGCACCATCGAAAGCAAGCGCTTCGTCACCGGCGTGACCTGGGTCGACGGCGAGCTCTGGCACGGCACCTGGGAAGGCGAGGACAGCGACATCAGGCGGATCGATCCCGATACCGGCAAGGTGCTGGAGCAGCTCGACCTGCCCGCCGGGACGATGGTGTCCGGATTGGAGTCCGACGGCGGCGACCGTTTCTTCTGCGGTGGCGGAGATCGCGGCAATGTGAGAGCGGTGCGCCGCCCGAAACGCGCTGCCCCGTGATTGCAGCCTGAATGCACGGCAATTGCGCGCTCACAGCCGTTAACCCATTCGCCCCAATTCCACCCCATCGGTACGCTCTAGCGCCTCTCTCGCCCGCCCTGTAAAATCCCTCCCGGGCGGCCTGGGGGATTGATGCGACTAACGCTGAACTTGAAGACTATCCTGATCGCCGCCGCGGTGCTGGCGGCGTCGTTCTTCATCAGCCTGAAGGCGATGGACTGGCTGTCGCCGCGCGCGACCAATTCCGCGCCCCCGGTCGCGCAACTGCCGCCGCTGCCGCCGGCCTCCAAGAGCTCGATCGTGATCGCACCGGTCGCCATCGCGGTGTCGGCGATCCGCGAGCAGGCCGAGAAGGCCGCGCCGCGTAATTTCGCGGGCAAGGCCGATAACCCGATCTCGCAGATCCTGGAGAACGCCGACATCGGCTGGTCCGCCGTACGCGGGCCGATGGCGGCTGCCGGCGACAAGGACGTACTGACGATCTCGACGCCACTCAGCGGCAAGCTGAACGTGACGGGATCGCTGTCCTCGAAGGCCACCGGCGCGCTCGGCGACGCGCTCAGCGGCGTGCTCGGCGGTGACGCGGCGAAACGGATCGGCGCGGTCAACATCAAGAACCTGAATGCCAGCGCCGAGATCAAGGGTAACGTGGTCATCACCTCGCGCCCGAAGCTCGCCGCGAACTGGCATCTCGAGCCCAATCTCGGCGCCCAGGTCAATCTCGGCGACACCAACCTCAACGTCGCCGGCGCCAAGGTCAACGTGCCGGCGCAGGTGAAGCCGCTGATCGACAAGAACGTCGGCGAGCAGATCAACATCGTCTCCGAGCGCATCCGCAACGATCCGTCGCTGCGGGAGAATGCGAAGCTGCAATGGGCCAAGGCCTGCCGCTCGATTCCGCTGCAAGGTTCGGGGTCTTCCGCCGCGCTGCCGCCGCTCTGGCTCGAGATGAAGCCGACCCGCGCCATCGCGGCGCAGCCGCGCGTCGACGCACAGAACGTGACGCTGCTGCTTGGCCTCGAGCTCGAAACGCGCGTGATCTCGACGCCGTCCAAGCCCGACTGTCCGTTCCCCGACAAGATCTCCATCGTGCCGCCTACCGGCACCGGCGTGAACATCGGTGTGCCGATCGACGTGCCCTTCACCGAGATCAACAAGCTGATCGCGGCGCAGATGGTCGGCCACACCTATCCCGAGGACGGCTCCGGTCCGGTCGATGTCACCGTGAAAAGCGTCAACGTGGTCCCGTCGGGCGAGCGGCTGCTGATCTCGCTCCTGGTCCGTGCCAAGGAGAAGAAGAGCTGGCTCGGTCTCGGCGCGGAGGCGACCGTGCATATCTGGGGCCGGCCGATGCTCGACCAGGCGCAGCAGACGCTGCGGCTCGCCGATATCCAGCTCGCGGTGGAATCCGAGGCGGCCTTCGGCCTGCTCGGCGCGGCGGCGCGCGCGGTGGTGCCGCAGATGCAGCAGGCGCTGGTGCAGAAGGCGTCTCTCGACCTGAAGCCGATCGCCGCCAACGCCCGTGAGAAGATCGCGGCCGCGATCGCCGACTACCAGAAGAGCGAGGACGGCCTCAAGGTCGATGCCAAGATCGACAGCCTCACTCTCGCCGACATCGCCTTTGATTCCAAGACGCTGCGCATCGTCGCCGAAGCCGGCGGCTCGCTCAATGTGTATGTCACCAAGCTGTCGGGAATGTAGCGCGCGCCCTTCCTCAACGGATCCGTTCGCGTCGTCGCTTGCGCCGCTGGCATTCTGGTCGGAGGATGCTAAGCTGCTCTTCACAACCTCAGACGAGGTCCTGACAGCATCGTAGCTGATAACGCGAGGACAACATGGAAGCCGGCACGGTCCCCCCTGCGCCGGCGCTGGTGCGCTTTTCCGGCATTCAAAAGACCTACGATGGCGAGCACCTCGTGGTGAAGAACCTCGATCTCGACATCAGGAAGGGCGAGTTCGTCACCCTGCTCGGCCCGTCCGGATCGGGCAAGACGACCACGCTGATGATGCTGGCCGGCTTCGAGGTTCCGACCCAGGGCGAGATTTACCTCGCGGACCGGCCGATCAAGAACGTGCCGCCACACAAGCGCGACATCGGCATGGTGTTCCAGAACTATGCCTTGTTTCCGCACCTGACGATCGCCGAGAATATCGCCTTCCCGCTATCCGTCCGCAACACGAACAAGGCCGAAGCGCAGGAGCGCGTGAGAGCGGCGTTGCGCATGATCAAGATGGAAACCCTGGCGCAGCGGCGGCCCGGGCAGCTGTCCGGCGGCCAACAGCAGCGCGTGGCGCTGGCCCGCGCGCTGGTTTTCAATCCGCAACTCGTGCTGATGGACGAGCCCCTGGGCGCCCTGGACAAACGCCTGCGCGAGCAGATGCAGCTGGAGATCAAGCAGCTGCACGAGACGATGGGCATCACCGTCGTCTATGTCACCCACGATCAGAGTGAAGCGCTCACAATGTCGGACCGCATCGCCGTGTTCAACGACGGCATCGTGCAGCAGATCGACAGGCCCGACGCGCTGTATGAGCATCCGGTGAACAGCTTCGTCGCCCATTTCATCGGCGAGAACAATGTGCTGTCCGGCACCGTCGAGACGGTGGAAAAACAATATTGCCGCGTTGCCTTGGCGGGCGGCGGCGCCGTGACCGCACGAGCGGTCAACGTATCAGGCGCAGGCGCATCGACCTCCCTGTCGGTGCGGCCGGAGCGGATCGCCATTATCCCGGATGGCACCTCCAGCGACGAACCGAACCGACTGCCGGCCAAGGTGCAGAACACCATCTATCTCGGCGACCACGCGCTGGCCGTACTCGACGTCGCCGACAACAGGGAGTTCATGGTCAAGCTTCAGCCGGGGACGCATGACAGCCTGAGAGCCGGCAGCCTGAGACCTGACAGCCTGAGACCTGGCGATGACGTGTTCATCACCTTCCGCCCGGAGGACTGCCTGGCCCTCGATCCCGTCTGATCCAACCATGCAGCATCGCTCCAACGGGGGCAGACCTGCACCGACCAAGCTCAACGCAAGTCACGTGAAAAAGAAGGAACAAGACCATGCTGAAGCGCAAGACTGTCCTGGGTTTCGCCGTCGCACTCACCGCCAGCGCGGCGCTGGCCACGGTCGCGCAGGCGCGTGACCTCACCGTCGTGTCGTGGGGCGGCGCCTATCAGGATGCCCAAAAGAAGGTCTATTTCGAGCCGTTCAAGAAAGCGGCCGGTGTTGCGATGAATGACGAGTCGTGGGACGGCGGCGTCGGTGTATTGCGCGCCAAGGTGCAGGGTGGTGCCGCCACCTGGGACGTGGTCCAGGTCGAGAGCGACGAACTGGCGGTTGGCTGCGAGGAAGGCCTGTTCGAGAAGCTCGACTATTCGAAGATCGGCGGCGAGGCCGCCTATATCCCACCGTCAGTGAATCCTTGCGGCGTTGGCGCCATCCTCTACGATTTCGTTCTCGGCTACGACAAGGACAAGCTGAAGGAGGCCCCGAAGGGATGGGCCGACTTCTTCGACACCAAGAAGATTCCCGGCAAGCGGGCCTTGCGTCAGGGCCCGAAGACCACGCTGGAGATCGCCCTCATGGCCGACGGCGTCGCGCCAAAGGACGTCTACAAGCTGCTGGCGACCGACGAAGGCATCGAGCGCGCGTTCAAGAAGCTCGACACCATCAAGGGCGACATCGTCTGGTGGAAGGCCGGCGCTCAGCCGCCGCAATTGCTCGCCTCCGGCGAGGTGGCGATGACCTCGGTCTACAATGGCCGCATCGACACCGCGAACAAGAACGAGAAGAAGAACTTTGGCATGGTGTGGGACGGGGCGCTGTTCACGCTCGACACGTGGGTGATCCTGAAAGGCAGCCCGAACAAGGACGCGGCCTACAAGTTTCTGGACTTTGCAGGCAAAGCGGAGAACCAGTCGAAGCTCTCGGAGAACATTGCCTATGGCACCTCGAACAAGGACGCAGCCGCTCTGCTCGCGCCTGCTGTTCTGAAGGACCTGCCGACGGCACCTGATAACATCAAGAATGCGGTCGAGATCAACGTTGCCTTCTGGCTCGAGAACATCGATCGCCTGACCGAGCGCTTCAACAAATGGGCAGCGAAATAGCGCGCGGCCGTATTGGGGTGCGGCGCGCATTGACAGCAGTTTCGTCGCGGCCATCCTTCGAGACGCCCGCCTTAGGCGGGCTCCTCAGGATGAGGACGGAGTGCGCGGCAGCGACGTCAGAGAGCCTCATACTGAGGAGACCGCCACCGGGTCCGCGCAAAGCGCGGCCCGATGACAGGCTCCGCGGTCGTCTCGAAGGACGAGGCGCTTGCTCAGGTCGCACTGAAAGGCCGCATGCGATTGCCCCAGCCAAAATCGCGAGAGATGTCCGGTCACGATGGCGCTCCCGATGACGGCCGCGTTCCTGACCGGCGCCGATGCCCGGACCGAGGTGCCGCTCAAGCGCCGCCTGAAGCGGGCGGAACGCGCGCGGCAGATCAAGGCGCTGGCACTCATTCTGCCGCTTCTCGTCTTTCTGCTCTTCACCTTCGCAGGCCCGATTGCCGGCATGCTGTGGCGCTCGGTCGGTGACCGGGAGGTGCGTCAGGTTCTGCCTCAAACCGTGGCTGCTCTCGCCGACTGGGACGGCAAGGACCTGCCGGATGAAAAGGCCTACGCGGCGCTGGCGGGCGACATCATGGCGGCGCGCGCCTCCGGCACCATCGCCATCGCGGCCAAGCGGCTCAACTACGCCCAGAACGGCTTTCGTACCATCCTGACCAGCACGGCACGCAATCTGAAGGCAGCGCCCGAGCCCGGCACGGCCAGGGAGACGCTGGGCAAGATCAATCCCGCATGGCGCGAACGCGCCACCTGGACCACGATCAGGGACGCCGGTGGCCCAGTGACCGGCTTCTACCTTTTGTCGGCGCTCGACCTGACGCGGAACGCGGACGGCGCGATCGTCGCAGCTCCGCCGGACCAGGCCATCTACCGCGACATTTTTACCCGCACCTTCCTCATCAGCCTCAGCGTCACGGTGCTCTGCCTGATCCTCGGCTTCCCGGTCGCCTATTTGCTGGCGGCGCTGCCGCCCGGCCGGTCGAACCTGCTGATGATCTTCGTCCTGCTGCCGTTCTGGACGTCGCTGCTGGTCCGCACCTGCGCCTGGATCGTTCTGTTGCAGAGCAAGGGCGTCGTGAACGACAGTCTGCTCTGGCTTGGCATCATCGACGAGCCGTTGCGCCTGATCTACAACCGCTTCGGTGTCTGCGTGGCCATGACCCACGTCCTCCTGCCGTTCATGATCCTGCCGCTGTACAGCAGCATGAAGGCGATCTCGCCTGCTTATATGCGCGCCGCCGCCTCGCTCGGCGCGCCACCCCTCACCGCCTTCCTGCGGATCTACCTGCCTCAGACGCTGCCCGGCATCGGCGCGGGAAGCCTGCTCGTCTTCATCCTGGCGCTCGGTTACTACATCACGCCCGCACTCGTCGGGGGCGCCGCCGATCAGATGATCAGCTACTTCATCGCGCTCTACACGACCGAGACGGCCAATTGGGGCCTTGCTTCGGCACTGGGGGCCGTGCTGCTGCTCGCCACTATTCTGCTCGCGCTCGTCTACGGAAAGCTGGTGCAGGGACAGCAGGTCACGGGAGGGATGAAGAATTGAGCGACAATTCCTCCCTCCGCACGCCGAGCCAGCGTATCGCGTGGACCGCGACCATCGTTATCTCCACGCTGGTGTTCATCTTCCTGATCGCGCCGATCCTTGCGATCATGCCGCTGTCCTTCAGCTCGGGCTCGTACCTCACCTATCCGCTGCCGGGCGTCTCCCTGCGCTGGTACGACGACTTCATCAATTCCCCGCGCTGGATGAATTCGCTGAAGAACAGCATGATCATCGGAGTCGCCTCGACCCTGCTGTCGATGGTGCTCGGCACGCTGGCGGCGCTGGGGCTGGCGCAGTGGAAGAGCCGGTTCAAGCCGCTCGTGCTGGCTTTCGTGCTGTCGCCGGTCGTCGTGCCCGGGGTCATCACCGCGGTCGGTCTGTACTTCTTCTTCGCGCCGATCGGACTGACCGGCAGTTACCTCGGCTTGATCCTGGCACATACCGCGCTGGCGACGCCCTTTGTGGTGATCACGGTCGGCGCGACGCTGCAAAGTTTCGACACCAATCTGGCGCGCGCCGCCGCCTCGCTCGGCGCCTCGCCGCTTGATGCGTTCCGCCGCGTGATCCTGCCGCTCATCCTGCCCGGCGTGGCATCGGGAGCGCTGTTCGCCTTCGCGACCAGCTTCGACGAGGTGGTGATCGTGCTGTTCATGGCAGGTCCGGAACAGCGCACCCTGCCGCGCGAGATGTTCAGCGGCATCCGCGAGAACATCAGCCCGACCATCACGGCAGCGGCTGTGATCCTGACGACGGTCTCGGTCATCCTCCTCGCCACGCTGGAAGGCCTGCGCCGACGCAACGAACGGCTCAAGGGCAGCAGCGCGTGAGCTTCTTCCTTCTCCCCTTGTGGGAGAAGGTGGCGCGAAGCGCGGATGAGGGGTCTCTCTCCGCGCGCATGACTGCGAGATGATGACTCGCTGAGAGAACCCCTCACCCGTCTCGCCGCTGCGCGGCGAGCCACCCTCTCCCACAAGGGGAGAGGGTAAAAACACCGCCGCACCCCTGCTAATTTCTCTACCCCCTCACGCATCTTTGGCTTAGCTGCCGCGTCCGTTTGTCGCTAGAACGGTCCCCGCAACAAAACCCAAACAACAACGCTGAGGGAGAAACAAAATGCAAAAACTCATCGCCGCGGTCGCGGCCAGTCTCGCTCTCGCCGCCACGTCAGGCGCCGCGCAGGCGCAGATTTCCGATGATGTCGTCAAGATCGGCGTGCTCACGGACATGTCGAGCCTCTATGCGGACGCGACCGGCAAGGGCTCGCTTGCCGCCGTCGAGATGGCGGTCGCCGATTACGGCGCCAAGGTCGCGGGCAAGCCTGTCGCAGTGGTCGCCGCCGATCACCAGAACAAGCCCGACGTCGGCGTCAACATTGCCCGCAACTGGTACGACAACGACAAGGTCGACGCGATCTTCGACGTGCCAACCTCGTCGGTGGCGCTGCCGATCTCGGCGCTGACGCGCGAGAAGAACAAGATCCACATCAATTCCGGCGGCGGCTCATCCGATATCACGGGCGTCGCCTGCTCGCCCAACACGGTGCACTGGACCTACGACACCTATGCGCTGTCGAACGTCGCCGGCAAGGCGATGGTCAAGCGCGGCGAGGACACCTGGTTCTTCGTCACCGCCGACTACGCCTTCGGCATGGCGCTGCAGCGCGACGCCGCCAACGTGGTCAAGGAAACAGGCGGCAAGGTGCTCGGCGAAGTCCGCCATCCGCTCAACTCGTCGGACTTCTCCTCTTTCCTGCTCCAGGCCCAGGCCTCCAAGGCCAAGGTGGTCGCGCTGGCGAATGCCGGCGGCGACACCACCAATGCGCTGAAGCAGGCCGCCGAGTTCGGCCTCGTGCAAGGCGGCCAGAAGATGATCGCGCTGTTGCAGGAGGTCACCGACACACATTCGCTCGGCATCAAGGCCACGCAAGGGCTGATCGTCACCGACGCGTTCTACTGGGACATGAACGAAGAGACGCGCGCCTTCTCCAAGCGCTTCAACGAGAAGGTCGGTCACATGCCGACCATGATCCAGGCGGGGCTCTATTCGGCGACCATGCATTATTTGAAGGCGATCGACGCCATCAAGTCCGACGAGGCACCGAAGGTGATGGAGCAGATGCGCAAAACGCCGGTCAACGACTTCTTCGCCAAGAACGGCAAGATCCGCATCGATGGCCGCATGGTCCACGACATGTATCTGTTCGAGGTCAAGAAGCCCGAGGACTCCAAGGGCGAGTGGGACCTCTACAAGCTGATCGCCACCGTGCCCGGCGACGAGGCCTTCCGTCCGCTCGACAAGGGCGGCTGCCCGCTGGTGAAGGGAAACTAGGGGCATTCTCCGTCATTGCGAGCAACATGTCCGCCGTAGCTCGAAGAGCGAAGGCGGGAGCGAAGCAATCCAGAAATGCATCTGCGTTGACAGGCTGACTGCTTCGTCGCAAGAGCTCCTCGCAATGACTGGAGACGAAAAGCACACGACAGCGCGCCCGGAAAAACCGGGCGCGCTTCGTTTAGCCGTTCAGAGCCGCGTTACTCCGAGTACTTGAACTCGGGCATGTTCTTCAGCTCGTCCTTGCTCGCATTGAACACGGCGTGGTCCGGATACCACTTCGACGAGGACGTGGCCGTCGTCGTGGTCGTCGCGGGCTTGTTGTCGGTGCCGGTCGCAGCACCCGTCGTCGTGGTCGCGGCGGGCTTAGCGCCCGGGTTGGTGCCGGCGCCGGTGTAGGCAACCGCCTCGTTGACGAACTTCAGCTTCTCATAGGGCACGGCGACCAGATGCTCGCCGAGGCCGAGGAAGCCGCCGACGCCGATCACGGCGATCTTGACGTTGCCGCTCTTGTCCATCAGCAGGTCATTGATCGAGCCGATGTTCTCGTTGGCGTCGTTATAGACCTTGATGCCGTCCATCTTGGACGTACGCCACTGTCCCGACGCGGTCGTGGTCGTCGTCGTGGCGGTGGTTGCGGCCGGCGCCTTGTCGGTGGTGGCGGTCGGATTTTGCGCGAACGCAACGGTTGCGAGCAGTGCGGTACCGGCGAGACCGGCCGCGATCGATTTCATCAACATATTGTCCTCTCCTTCAGCAGAAAACTTGTGTGGAGAAAACAGCTCGGATCAATCCCAGTTCCGCGCTTGCTGCAATTTCGTCGCGTAATACGCGGGTATCTGCGCTGCGTGCGATTGTTCCTAAGTCACTCAGGAACATTTCGCAGCGCACTGTTCCTCGCCGACGATCGTGCGCCCTGGGTGAAGCACGACCGCGGCGAGGAACGCGCCGATCTGCGTCGCGCAGGTCAGCTCTTGTAATCGATCAGAAGCGCGGCGAAGTCCGGGCCGCCGGATGAGCTGCCGTTGGCGCCGTAGGACGACGAAGACGATTGCGACTGCTGCAGCGCCTGGAGGAATTGCTGGAGGATCTCGGCCGTGGTGGACGCGGTCGACGTGCTGCCGGTCGAGCCCGTCGACGACGAATCCGAGGAGCTGTCGTCCGGTGGCGGACCCGGCGGGGGACCGCCTGCAGCACCGGGACCGCCGGCGCCGCCGGGGCCATCGGCGAAGGCGGACTGGAATACGTTCTTCAGCGCGTCGGCCTGGTCCGACGTCAGTTTCCCGTTCGACACCTCGCTCGAGATGAGGTCGTCGATCTTCGACTTGATGTCGTCCTTGGAGGGACGCGTGCCGCTCGACTGATCGCTCGACCGGCTCTGCTGAAGCGCCGTGTCGATGTCGGTCAGCGCCGTCGAAAGCGCCGACTGGTCCGACGACGAGACCGTGCCGGCGGACACTTCCGACTGCAATTCCTGCTGCAGCCGCTGCAACGGCGACTGGTGGTGACCGGCCGAGGCTGCCGAAATCGAGGTCATGATGGCTCCGTGAGTTCTGCGGGGTTTCGTCGCCGACCACGCCACGGTATGGTTCGCGCGTTTAACGAGACCTTGCCGCTTCCCGGCCCGGTGATGTCCTGCTGTTGCGGCATAAGCCACGGAAACAATCTGAAACAAAAATCTTCGCCATTTGGCCCGAATCTTGGACAAACAAAGCGCATGGCCATTCCCAATCCCAACATCCTCGTCGTCGAAGACGACCGTGAGACCCGGACGTTGATTGCGAAATACCTGCGCAACAACGCCTGCAACGTCACCGCCGTCAGCGACGGACGCGAGATGTCGCGCGCGATGGCCGATCATCGCGTCGACCTCATCATCCTCGACGTCATGCTGCCGGGCGAGGACGGCCTGAGCCTTTGCCGCAAGGTGCGCGCGGAGGGGCAGACGCCGATCATCATGCTGACCGCGCGCGGCGAGGACGTCGACCGCATCGTTGGCCTGGAGATGGGCGCCGACGACTATCTGCCGAAACCGTTCAACCCGCGCGAGCTGCTCGCCCGCATCAACGCGGTGCTGCGCCGCCAGGCGGCCGCGCAGACGGCGAGCTCGATCGAAGGCGCAAGCACGCTCGCCTTCGAAGGCTGGCGCATCGATCTGCGCCTGCGCGAACTGCGCAATCCCGCAGGCGCGCGCGTCGCGGTGACCAGCGCCGAGTTCGACCTGCTGCGGACATTCTGCGAGCGGCCGGGCCGCGTGTTGTCGCGCGACAGCCTGCTCGACCTCACGCAGGGGCGCAGCACCGGCTCGTTCGAGCGCTCGATTGACGTGCTGGTCAGCCGCATCCGCCGCAAGATCGAGCCCAATCCGGCCGATCCGACCATGATCAAGACGGTGCGCTCGGGTGGCTATCTGTTCACGCCAAGAACCGAAGCGGCAAGTGCTGAAGCTGCAAGTACTGAAACTACAAGCACGGAAGCGGTCGCGGCAGCCTCGAGCATCTGACATGCGGCTTTTGGGATTTTTCCATCTCAGGAGCATCAGCGGCCAGATCGCCGCGCTCGTCGTGGTGTCGATCGTCGCGCTTCATCTTGTCATCACGGCGGGTTTTCTGATTACGCGGCCGGACCGCGCGGCGGCGCCGCCCGACAGCGAGCATGAACTGGCCAATGCCGCGCTGCTGCTGTCCGCGGCCGGCGCGAGCGAGAGGCCGCGCCTTCTCGCCGACATCGCGCGCGCCTTTCCGGATCTGCGCATCGAAGCGATCGCGCCCGGCTCCGTGCCGGCCATCGGCGACAGCGAAGGCCCCCATATGCACGGGATGCGCCGCCATCTCGGTGAGGGCTACAAGGTCGTCACGCTGGCGCCGAACGGCGGTTCGTCCCGGATCGGCATCCAGCTGCCCGACGGCACAATCATCGCTGGCCATGTTGAACGCGGACGGCCGGGCTGGTTCTGGGGCAATCCCTGGATTTCGACGCTGCTGTCTGCCGTCATCAGCGTGACGCTGCTCGGCGTATGGGCCGCGCATGCGCTCGCCGCGCCGCTGTCGTCGTTTGCAAAGGCGGCCGAGAATTTCAGCCTGGACGGGACCGCCGATCCGCTGCCGGAGCGCGGCCCGGAAGAGATCCGCTCGGTCGCGCGCGCGCTCAACCGCATGCACGAGCGGATCGCGCGGCTGATGTCGGACCGCACGCGGATGCTCGCCGCGATCAGCCACGATCTGCGCACACCGATCACGCGGCTGCGCCTGCGCGCCGAGTTCGTCGAGGACGAAGGCAACCGCAAACGCATGCTGATCGATCTCGACCAGATGCGCTCGATGCTGGAATCCGTCTTGTCGCTGTTGCGCAACGATCGCCACGTCGAGGCAGTGACGCTGGTCGACATCGCGAGCACGCTGCAGCTGATCGCCGACCAGTTCGGCGACATGGGCTATGTCGTGCGCTATGACGGCCCGCTATCTGCGACCGCCGCGGCGCGGCCCGACGATTTGCATCGCGGCGTCACCAACCTCGTCGAGAACGCGGTGCGCTTCGGCGCCGAGGTGACGATCAGGCTGGACATCTCGGCCACCAAACTCGTCATCGACGTCGAGGACGACGGTCCCGGGATTTCGGATGCGCGCAAGCAGGAGATGCTGGAGCCGTTCGTGCGCGGCGACGACGCGCGCACCATGGACGAGTCCACCGGCTTCGGCCTCGGCCTGTCGATCGCGCGCGCGATCGCGATCGCCCATGGCGGCGAGCTGTCGCTGCATGACCGGGAGCCGCATGGGCTGATCGTGCGGATGCAATTGCCGGTATGGCAGCAGCCGCGGCTTGCGGCTTAAGGCATGATCCGGAAAAGTGTGCAGCGGTTTTCCGAAAAGATCATGCCCAAGGAATAAACCTCAGGCCGCGAGCGGCGGGTGCTCGAGCGCGGATTCCTCGAAGATCGCCACCGCCTCGAAGCGATAATTGCAGGCGCGGCATGTCCAGAGATAGGACACCCGCCCCTCGCCCGGCTCGATCCAGTCGGGCTGCGGGATCGACGTGCCGCATTGGGCACAGGGGTTGTTTCTTGGCATGTCTTGATTTGGGATGTCGCCGGTGTGGGCTTTGACCATGGTTGATTTTGTCATGGCACCTCTCCCGTTTCGCTGGCCGTGACATACTCGCTTTCGTCCGCACATGCGAATAGACAGGCCCGCTGTCGCGAGTTCGTCCGCCCGAGGGAACTCTGGCGCCAGCAGTGAGTCGTCACAGCGGCTCGGCGCCGCGAAAACGTTAATGGCGGCGCTTGGTCACATCATCGCCGCGTTCGGGGGCCTAAACGGCAGCCGGGCGCAGGCCTTCAATCAGTCTCAGGGACGTCCGGGATATCTGATGAAAATTTTACGTGTCGCCGCGCTGCTCGCGGCCGGACTGACGCTGCCGCAGGCCGCATTCGCGGGCCAGGCCGAGTACGCCGAGATGGTCGCGGCCCATGCGCGCGCCAACGGCGTTCCAGAGGCGCTGGTGCATCGCGTCATCATGCGCGAAAGCCGCTACCAGCCGGGCCTGGTCGGCCATGGCGGCACCATCGGGCTGATGCAGATCAAGCTCGCGACCGCCCGCGGGGTCGGCTACACCGGCGACGCCGCCGGCCTGCGCGATCCCAACACCAACCTCACCTATGCCGTGAAATATCTCGCCGGTGCCTATCACGCCGCCAATGGCGACCACAACCGGGCCGTTCGTTATTTCGCCGGCGGCTATTACTACGCCGCAAAGCGGCAGCGGCAGGAGGTCGTCCAGGTCGCCAATATGGGCGAGGCCAATATGGGCGCCTCTTGGCTCGAGCCGAACGGCAATCCGCAGCCGATGTTCGGCGCAGCACCGCACCGGAAGCTCGCCCAGCGCGTCCGCAACGCGCGGGCCCAGGCGCCGAAATAGCTCTCCTTGTCCCGGACGCGCTGCAGCGTGCAACGCTGCTGCGCAGAGCCGGGACCGAGCGTACTCCCACAGCAATGGGCCCCGGCTCAGCAGCGCATCACGTCGCCAAGAGGCGACGCACTGCGCCGCGTCCGGGGCACGAGGGCGGTGGGTTCCCGGCAACATGCGTTGACCACCCAGCCCTACTGGCATACATTAGAGCCGTTCCGAGGGGTGCTCCGAGGAGGAGCTGAGATACCGCTAAATGGGCAAATCCGCCCAGGACCGCGGTGACCCTTTGAACCTGATCCGGGTCATGCCGGCGAAGGGACAGGGATGTTGCAGACGACCAAGCGACCGGATTCCCCGGTATCCATCATCGGAGCAGGCATTGCAGGCGCCTGGCAGGCCTTGCTGTTCGCGCAGGCCGGCCACGCCGTCACCTTGCACGAGCGCGGTGACGCCGACATGACCGATGCCACCAGCCATTGGGCCGGCGGCATGCTCGCGCCCTATTGTGAGGCGGAAGTTTCCGAACCCATCATCTCCAGGCTCGGCCTGCGCTCGCTCGACATCTGGCGGCGCGAACTGCCTGATACGCCCTTCAACGGCTCGCTGGTCGTCGCCCACCCGCGCGAGCGCAACGATTTCGAGCGTTTTGCCCGGATGACCGAAGGCCATCGCCGGCTCGATGCCGCCGGTCTTGCCGAGCTCGAGCCGTCGCTCGAAGGCCGCTTCCGGGACGCGCTGTTCTTCCCGACCGAGGGCCATGTCGAGCCGCGCCGTGTGCTGCCGAAACTGCACGCGCGCATCGTTGCGGCCGGCGGCACCATCAAGTTCGACAGCGACGTCACCGCCCAGGATCTGCAAGGCCTCGACGGCATCGTGATCGACTGCCGCGGCCTTTCCGCGCGCGACGAGCAGCCGGAGCTTCGCGGCGTCAAGGGCGAGATGATCCTGATCGAGACCAGCGAGGTGCAGCTTGCGCGCCCGGTGCGGCTGATCCATCCGCGCTGGCCGCTCTATGTGATCCCGCGCGAGGACAATCTGTTCATGCTGGGCGCGACCTCGATCGAGGCCGAGGACACCGGCGTCAGCGTCCGCTCGGCGCTGGAGCTGTTGGGCGCGGCCTATGCGGTCCATCCCGCCTTCGGCGAGGCCCGCATCGTCGAATTCGGCTCCGGCCTGCGCCCCGCCTTTCCCGACAATCTGCCGCGCATCGGCATCCGCGGCGGCACGATCAGCGTGAACGGCCTGTACCGCCACGGCTTCCTGATTGCGCCAGCGCTCGCCGAGCTGACGCTTGGCTTTGTCGAGCGCGGCCAGATCGACAATGAGGTGATGCAATGCGCGTGATCGTAAATGGGGAGCAGCGCGAGATCAATTCGGCCAGCGTGGACGCGCTGCTCGCCGAGCTCGACTACGAGGGCACCCATTTCGCGATCGCGCTCAATTACGACGTCGTGCCGAAGAGCCGCTGGGCCGAGACCCACCTCAAGGCCGGCGACGAGATCGAGATCATCACGCCGCGGCAGGGAGGGTGATGGGGATGGTGCACTCTATCCCCGGGTCGTCCCGGCCTAGTGCGCAAGTTGCGCACGGGGGGCCGGGACCCATAGCCACCGTCCCTCATTGGGACGGAAGGTCTCTGCCAAGCTGCCCCAAGAGCGATCACGCGGTATGGGTCCCGGCCTTCGCCGGGACGACGGCATTGATTGAGGAGACACCTCGCACATGGTGACCTTCTACGGCAAACAATTCCCTTCCCGCCTCCTGATCGGCAGCGCGCTCTATCCCTCGCCTGCGATCATGCAGTCGGCGATCCGCGCCTCGGGCTCGAACATCGTCACGGTGTCGCTGCGGCGCGAATCCGCCGGCGGCAAGACCGGGGACGCGTTCTGGAATCTGATCCGCGAGCTCGACGTCACCGTGCTGCCGAACACCGCCGGCTGCCGCAGCGTGCGCGAGGCGGTGACGACGGCAAAGCTCGCACGCGAATTGTTCGGGACATCCTGGATCAAGCTCGAAGTCATCGCCGACAACGACACGCTGCAGCCCGATGTGGTCGGCCTTGTGGAAGCCGCCGCCATTCTGATCAAGGACGGCTTCGAGGTGTTCCCCTATTGCACCGAGGATCTCTCGGTTGCGAACCGCCTGGTCGATGCCGGCTGCAAGGTGGTGATGCCGTGGGCAGCTCCCATCGGCAGCGCAAAAGGCATCACCAACCGCGACGCGCTCAAGCTGATGCGCGAGCGGCTGCCCGATATCACGCTGGTGGTCGATGCCGGCATCGGCGCGCCGTCGCATGCGGCCGAAGCGCTCGAGCTCGGCTACGACGCCGTGCTGCTCAACACCGCCATCGCAAAAGCCGCCGACCCCGTCGCCATGGCCAACGCCTTCCGCCTCGGGATCGAGGCCGGCCGCACCGCTTTTGAGGCCGGGCTGATGAACGCCCGCGATTTCGCCTCCCCTTCCACCCCTGTCGTTGGGACACCTTTTTGGCATGCCGTATCCTGATCGCTTTTATCCCGTCGTCGACAGCCTGGCCTGGGTCGAGCGCCTGACCAGGCTCGGCGTCGGCACCATCCAGCTGCGCGCAAAGGACCTCGACGACTCCCAGGCGCTGCAAATCGTCAGCGACGCGCTGGCGATCACGAACGGCACGCAAGCCAAGCTCGTCGTGAACGACTATTGGCGCGCCGCGATCGTCGCCGGCGCGAAATATCTCCATCTCGGCCAGGAGGATCTTGCGGACGCCGACCTTGGTGCCATCCGCGAGGCCGGCCTGTCGCTCGGCGTCTCCACCCACGACGATGCAGAGCTGGACACCGCGCTCGCCGCCGAGCCCGATTATGTCGCGCTGGGCCCGGTCTTCTTCACCACCTTGAAGTCGATGCGCTTCGAACCGCAGGGCATTCCAAAGATCACGGAATGGAAGAAGCGCATCGGTCCTATTCCGCTGGTCGCGATCGGCGGCATCAAGTTCGAGCACGCCGCGGAGATCTTTGCCGCCGGCGCGGATTCCATCGCCGTCGTCAGCGACGTCACGCAGAATGCCGACCCGGATGCGCGGGTGCGGCAATGGCTCGGTCTCTCCGCGGAGGCGGCGTGATGCGCCTTACTCTCACTTTAATCCGTCACCCCCGCGCAACGGCGAAGCCGTTGTCGCTGGAGGTGGCCGCCTCTTCAGCGGCCCTCGAAGGGCGACGGCCCGGCTCCATCCTTCGAGGCTTGCAAGTGCTCGC
Source organism: Bradyrhizobium sp. MOS002 (assembly GCF_003020115.1). Lineage (GTDB taxonomy): Bacteria > Pseudomonadota > Alphaproteobacteria > Rhizobiales > Xanthobacteraceae > Bradyrhizobium. Next base: position 77,222 of record NZ_PYFX01000011.1, on the reverse strand, counting down.
ACCTCAGGATGACGAACAGCACGCGACGACGCAAAACCATATTCAACGGAGGATCCCATGAACATCCGCTCCAATCCCGACAAGACCGTCCCCGCCGTCACCACCGGCCCGCTGCCCTCGTCGCGAAAAATCTTCGCCTCGCCCGACGCCGCGCCTGATCTCCGCGTGCCCTTGCGCGAGATCATCCTGTCCGAAGGCGCCGGCGAGCCGAACCTGCCGGTGTACGACACCTCCGGTCCCTACACCGACCCGAGCGTGACCATCGACGTCAACGCCGGCCTCGCACGCGGCCGCAAGGCCTGGGTGCTGGAGCGCGGCGGCGTCGAGGAATATCAGGGCCGGCAGATCAAGCCGGAGGACAATGGCAGCGTCTCCACCGACAAGGCCGCGCGCGCCTTCTCGGCTTATCACCAGCCGCTGCGCGGCCTCGACGGCCACAAGATCACGCAGCTCGAATTCGCCCGCGCCGGCATCATCACCAAGGAGATGATCTACGTCGCCGCGCGCGAAAATCTCGGCCGCAAGGAGCAGCTCGAACGCGCCGAAGCAGCGCTTGCCGACGGCGAAAGCTTTGGCGCCGAAGTCCCCGCCTTCATCACCCCGGAGTTCGTGCGCAGCGAAATCGCGCGCGGCCGCGCCATCATTCCCTGCAACATCAACCATGCCGAGCTCGAGCCGATGATCATCGGCCGCAACTTCCTGACCAAGATCAACGCCAATATCGGCAACTCGGCGGTGACGTCATCGGTCGAGGAAGAGGTCGAGAAGATGGTGTGGGCGATCCGCTGGGGCGCCGACACCGTGATGGACCTCTCCACCGGCCGCAACATCCACACCACCCGCGAATGGATTTTGCGCAACGCGCCGGTGCCGATCGGCACCGTTCCGATTTATCAGGCGCTGGAGAAGTGCGACGGCGATCCGGTCAAGCTGACCTGGGAGCTCTACAAGGACACGCTGATCGAGCAGTGCGAGCAGGGCGTCGACTATTTCACCATCCACGCCGGCGTGCGGCTGCAATACATCCATCTCACCGCCAACCGCGTCACCGGCATCGTGTCACGCGGCGGCTCGATCATGGCGAAGTGGTGCCTGGCGCATCACAAGGAAAGCTTCCTCTACACCCATTTCGACGAGATCTGCGACCTCATGCGCAAGTATGACGTCTCGTTCTCGCTCGGCGACGGCCTGCGCCCGGGTTCGATCGCGGACGCGAACGACCGCGCGCAGTTCGCCGAGCTGGAGACGCTCGGAGAACTCACGAAGGTCGCGTGGGACAAGGGTTGCCAGGTCATGATCGAGGGCCCCGGCCACGTGCCGATGCACAAGATCAAGATCAACATGGACAAGCAGCTCAAGGAGTGCGGCGAGGCGCCGTTCTACACCCTCGGGCCCCTGACCACCGACATCGCGCCGGGCTACGACCACATCACCTCGGGCATCGGTGCGGCCATGATCGGCTGGTTCGGCTGCGCCATGCTCTGCTACGTCACGCCGAAGGAGCATCTCGGCCTGCCCGACCGCAACGATGTCAAGGTCGGCGTCATCACCTACAAGATCGCCGCCCATGCGAGCGATCTCGCCAAGGGTCACCCGGCCGCCCAGCTGCGCGACGACGCACTCTCCCGCGCGAGGTTCGACTTCCGCTGGAGCGACCAGTTCAACCTCGGCCTCGACCCCGAGACCGCGAAAAACTTCCACGACGAGACCCTGCCGAAGGAAGCCCACAAGGTCGCGCATTTCTGCTCGATGTGCGGCCCAAAATTCTGCTCGATGAAGATCACGCAGGACGTGCGGGACTATGCGGCGACGCTGAATGATCCGAACAGCGTGGGCATGTCGATGAGCGGGACGGCCGAGGACGGCATGGCCAAGATGAGCGCGAAGTTCAAGGAGATGGGCGAGAACTTGTATCTGGATGCGGAGAAGGTGAAGGAGAGCAATCGGGTGTTGTGAGAGAATTCACGAGCCTTGATCGAAACAAGGGCCGGGCGAAAGCCCGGCCTTTGAATTGGAGGCGGCAGAATGGCTGGCCAACCTGACTATGCAAACTACGCTCGATGCATGGAGGAGATTAAGCGCAGGCAGATCGCGATAGACGAGATATTGTATGAAAGAAAAACAACGTCGTTCAAATATACGAACACCGAATTCGTAGCTCTTCAATTCCGAAAAATATTTGAATTAGTAATTCTGGCATCACTGGCGTCTCATCAACATTTGTTTGAAGGAATCGCACGCAAGCTAGCCAAAGAATGGCAAGTGACCAAGATCGTCGCTATCGTAAAAAATAAGAACCCCGGATTCTTTCCGACCCCAATCGATCGAGTACCATCCGCGAACGAAACTGCGAAGGACGAATGGAAGCCGATCGCTCTTGGCTTCCTAACGCTTGATGAACTTATCGAAGCACATGGCAAGATTGGGGCGTTGATGCATGCGAGCAATCCATATCGAGAAGCACAGTCACTGGGTGAGCTTGAGAGCTTATTTCCTTCATGGCGAGAAAGGTTGATCCGCCTCTTGAACAATCACCTAATTAAATTTCCAGATGACGAAACCATCTTATATGTCGGCATGCAGAACACGGAAACGGGATCTGTCCATACTGCTCTGTTCGGAAAGCTGGCGTAGCCCGGATGAGCGCAGCGACATCCGGGTCCTTGCCGTCCCGCATATCGCTCCGCTCATGCGGGCTACAGCTGCGGATAATTGACGTGCCCGATACATCCCTCCACCGCCTCCCCGACCAGCTCCGCCCCAATCTTCGCCTCGTCTTCGTCGGCACCGCGGCCAGCGCGCGCTCGGCCGAGCTCGGGCATTACTACGCCCATCCCGGCAACCGCTTCTGGCGCGCGATCCATGAGGCCGGCATCACGCCGCGGCGCTATCAGCCGGGCGAGTTTGCGGCGCTGATCGAGCTCGGGATCGGATTCACCGATCTCTCCAAATCGGGCGCCGGGATGGATCACCAGATCGCGGCGGAGACGATCGACGTGCCCGGCTTCAGTGCCCAGATGGAAAAGTATCGGCCGGGGACGATTGCGTTCACGAGCAAGAAGGCGGCGAGCTTGTTTTATGGCAGGCCGTCGCGCGTGATTGCGCTGGGGCGGCAGCCGCGCGATGAGAGTTTGCCCGAGGTGTTCGTGCTGCCCTCGCCGTCCGGCGCGGCGTCCGGGCATTGGACGCTGGAGCCGTGGCGGGAGCTGGCGAAGTGGATCGCGGCGTAGCGTGAATTTGCGATAGCGCTCCACCCTCAGGCGTCGTCCCGGCGAAGGCCGGGACCCATAACCCCAGGGAGTGGTTTGGCGGAGACTCGAGGTCCGGTACAGCGACCATTCGTAATCGATGGATTCCGCGGTATGGGTCCCGGCCTTCGCCGGGACGACACTGCCGATTTGGCAACGCATCCCGCGACAAGTTCACCCCGCATATGCCTTGTCCAGATCCGCAATCACGATCTTCCTCATCTGCATCATCGCCTGCATGACACGGTTGGCCTTGGTCCGATCAGAGTCGCCGAGGTAGCGGCCGAGCACTGACGGGATCACCTGCCAGGACAGGCCGAACCTGTCCTTGAGCCAGCCGCAGCGGGATTCCTCGCCGCCGTCGGCGGTGAGCCTGTCCCAGAAATAATCGACTTCCGGCTGCGTCTCCACGCTGATGAAGAACGACACCGCTTCGTTGAACTTGTATTGCGGGCCCCCGTTGAGCGCATTGAAGCGCTGGCCCTCGAGCTCGAACACCGCCATGAAGTCGCTGACCGTCTCGACCTTGGCGTTGGGGAACACCGATTTGTAGAAGGCCACGGCCTCCGGGACATTGTTGTCGAACCAGAGAAACGGCGTGATGGAGGTCATGAACGGATATCCTTTTGCCTCGGGTGGGCGCGCGGCGGGGCGCCCGGTGTTCCAAGGACGAGGCTGCGAGGGACGTTCCGACATGGGACGTGGAATTTTTCAACCCCGACAGCGCGCCAGCAAAAAACGAGATAGCCTGTCGGAATCCGCGCCGGTCGTTCGTCCTCTGGACGCAAAGCGCTGAACCGAACACCTCGCTGGCATCGTGACCTGTGAGGGCTGCGCTGCCACAAACCCCGTCATTGCGAGGAGCCCTTGCGACGAAGCAATCCAGACTATCTCAGCGGCGGCGGTCTGGATTGCTTCGCTGCGCTCGCAATGACGACGAATGGAGCTCTCCCATGCCTCCCACCATCACCGCCTTCGCAAACTCACCCGACCGCGGCCGCGGACAAGCGCGCGACATGCGGGTGCGCTGGGCGCTCGAAGAGGTGGGCCAGCCTTACGACGTGCGTCTGGTTTCGTTCGAGGACATGAAGGCGCCGGCACATCTCGCGCTGCATCCGTTCGGCCAAATTCCCACCTACGAGGACGGCGGTCTCACCCTGTTTGAGTCCGGCGCGATCGTGCTCCATATCGCCGAGCGCCATGCCGGACTGCTGCCGCTTGAGGCAAACGCCAGGAGCCGCGCGATCACATGGATGTTTGCCGCGCTGAGCACGCTGGAGCCGCCGATCGTCGAGCTGGGGATGGCCATGCTGTTCGAGCGGGACAAGAGCTGGTACGCGGAGCGGCTGCCGATGCTACAGGATCGCGTCCGTGTCAGGCTCGGCGAATTATCCCGCCGCATCGGTGATGCCGACTGGCTCGAGGGCGCGTTCAGCGCCGGCGACCTCATGATGGTGACGGTGCTGCGCCGGTTGAACGCATCGGGCCTGCTGGACGAATATCCGGATATCGCCGCCTATGTCGCCCGCGGCGAAGCGCGGCCGGCCTTCAGGCGGGCCTTCGAGGTGCAATTGGCGGTTTTCACCGCCGCATCGAAGGATTCGCAGGATCGGTCAGCGCCCTAGAGATCGAAATTGGTCGGCAGCATCACCACGTCGCGAATTGTCATGCCGCGCGGCCGCGTCAGCATGAACATCACCACGTCGGCCACGTCGCTGGCTTCCAGCAGGCTTCCGGAGTCCCTGGCTTCCTTCAGCTTCTCCGGCGGCCAGTCCGCGAGCAGCGCGCTGACGACCGGGCCGGGCGAGATCGAGCCGACGCGGATGCCGTGCTTGAAGACCTGGCGCCGCACCGTCTGGACGAAGCAGTTGATCGCCCATTTCGACGACGCATAGACCGGCTCCCACGGTGTCGGAAAATGCGCCGCCAGCGAACTCGTGACGATGATGTCGCCGGTCCCGCGCGCGATCATGTGCGGCAGCACGTCGTGCACGTTTTTCATCACGACGTTGACATTCAGGTTCAGCATCCGGTCGATCGCCGTGGTGTCGGCATCGACCAGATCGCCACCGACATACGTCCCCGCATTCGCATGCAGGATGTCGAGCCGGCCGGCCTGCTCCAGAACGCGCGGCAGCAGCGTCGCGCAGTCTTTCGGGTCGAGCAGGTCGACGAGCAGCGGGATCACGGCGTCGCCGTGCTTGTCGCAGAGCACCTTGAGCGCGGCCTCGTCGCGATCGACCATCACCACGTGCGCGCCCGCGGCCAGCATCGCCTCGGTGCTGGCCAATCCGATGCCCGACGCGGCCCCGGTCACGGCCGCAACCTTGCCTTCCAAGTCTCTCGCCATGGGGTCACCATCCTGCTGACGTCACCAGGATGCAGAGTGTAGCGATTTCGGGCGGCGTTGTCGGGGACAAACCAGCGCCGCGGGATCGCAGCAAGCGGCACTCGCTCCCCTCAATCAAACCGGTACGTCACCCCGAACGCGGCCAGATGCGTCCGCATCGCGACGTCGTAGGTGCTGGCGGACGGATTGCGCCCGGCGTCGGTGGCGGATCTCGCGACGGTGAAGGACGAACTGCCGTAGTCGGCATAACGGTATTCGGCGCGCGCCAGCCAGTGGCCGAAGAGCGCGGTTTCGATGCCGCCGCCGGCCGTCCACCCTGCTTTTGTGGCCGACCCCGTGATGATCGCCGGCGTCAACCCGAAAAAGTCGCAGGCGAGACTGACGCAGTTCGAGGTCAGCTGAACATTCTGCCAGGCCACGCCTCCGGTCGCGTAGAGCAGCGTCTGCGGTGTCACGAGATAGCCGAGCCGGCCCCGCAGGCTGGCGTCCCATTTGGTGCGAATCGTCAAGCTCTCGCCGCGCGACTGGGAGTCGGCGAGCGATATGGTGGTGAAGCCTTCGCGCGTGGTGGTGCTGTCGGCAAAACCAAAATCGCCTTCGACGCCCGCGGCCCATTGCGGGGCGAACTGCCAGAGATAGCCGGCATAGGGGTTGGCGCGGAACGCGGTGTTGTCCATCGGGCGAATGGTGGCGCGACGCGTCAGATCCTCGGGGAAGCCGGCACGCGATTCCGACGCCGTGATGAGATCGGTGCGCGTGGCGCGCGCACCTAGACCCAGGCCCACATAGGCGCCGGTCCAGGACGGCAGGATCGCGGCCTGCGCGGCCAGCGGATGCGAACGGCCGCCGATGACGGGCTCGCCGAACTTCCAGGCGAGGCCGACGCTTGCGGTGTGGGTCCGCAGGCTCGCATCGAAATTGTCGATCGTGAGCGCCGGGCCTGCGGTCGCCGTGCGCGTGAAGTTGAACGGCGCGGCGCCGAAATCGGCGTAGCGATATTCGGCGCGCACGAGCCAGTTGCCCCACAGCGCGGTCTCGATGCCAGCACCTAACGTCCAGCCGGTCCTGGTCGTGGAATTCGAGATAACATTGGGGGCCAGGCCGTTGCTGGCACAGCTGGCGCTGACGCAGATCAGGGTGACGTCATAGTGCTGCCAGGCGAGGCCGCCGGTGGCATAGACCAGCGTCGCCGGCGTCAGCAGATAGCCGGCGCGGCCGCGCAGGCTCGCGTCCCAACCGGCTTTGACCGAAACGCTGTCGACCCCAAAGGTGGACGAGCCGGCCCAGGGCGAGGCGCGAAACCCGGGAAGTGCCGTGGTCTTGTCCCCGAAGCCGACATCGCCTTCGACGCCGACGACCCAGCTGGGTGCCATCTGCCAGTTGAAGCCGGCATAGGGATTGACGCGAAAGCCGGGACCGTCGAACGGCTGGGTCAGCACAGCTCCGGTCAGGTCACGGGGAACACCGTCTTGCAGCACTGATGTGGTGGTGAGATCGGCGCTGGTCGATCGAAAGCCGAGGCCGAGCCCGGCGTAGAAGCCGGTCCAGGACGAGGCCGCGAGCGGCGGCGCCTTCGTGTACGGTTTTGGCGCGATGTCCGCGGCCTTCGCCGGTGCTGCGAGAGCCAGTCCGGCGAAAAGTGCCGTGCCACACCGCAGGACGGCAGTCGTTCGGCGGGTCGATGAATGTCGCATGTCGGGCCTTGGTCCGCCGCAGGGATATCGAGCCCGCATCCATACTGCGAACGGTCGATGGCAATCGTCCTCCGATCGAAGGAGGCGGCGCACAAAGCGCGGGACTGTTGCAAGCCCGTCACTGCGGCGATACGACTTCAGCGCGAGGAGCGTCCCATGCTGACCCTCTACTCCTATCCAGAGCTGTTCGGCGTCGCCGACAACAACGGCTACGGCCTCAAGGTCTATGCCCTCCTGAAACTCGCCGGCGTGCCGTTCGTGCATGAGCACGTGTTCGATGCCTCCGCCGCGCCGCGCGGGCAGCTGCCCTATATCGTGGATGATTGCGAGACCATCGGCGACAGCGAGACCATCATCGCGCACGCGATCACGAAATACCGCCTCACTATCGACGCGGGGCTTTCACCGGAGCAGCGCCGCACCAACCATTTCGTCACGCGCATGCTCGACGATCTCTATTGGGTGATGTCGTATTCGCGCTGGAAGGACGAGCGCTTCTATCCCGCGTTCCGCGACGCCTTCATCGCGCAACATTCGCAGATCGATGCGGCAGGGTTCGAGAAGGCCAAGACCTACAACGCGCAGCGCTATCACTACCAGGGCATCGGCCGCTACACGCCCGAGCAGGCCTACGCGCGGGGGCTCGCCGATCTGCAAGTGCTGGCCGAGATCGTGCCGGCGACCGGCTTCGTGCACGGCGAGCGGCCTACCAGCGTCGATGCCGGCATCTACGGCTTCATCGCGAATATCTATTACTATCCGATCCCGACGCCGCTGAAGGCGTTTGTCGATGCGCATGAAAACCTCGTCGCACATTGCGAGCGGATTCACGCGGCGGTGACGGGAACGTAGCCCGGATGAGCGACAGCGACATCCGGGGCTGAGGGTTGACCCGCATGTCGCTGTCGCTCATGCGGGCTACGAATTGAGCTGATCGCCGCCCTACCGCATCGTGATCGCGAGCCCGCTCAGATCCGCATTCGCCATCAGGCCGACCTGAGTGCCGGACAGCTCGAGCACGGCGCCCTTCTGGTTGGTCAGCACGATCGCGCGCGCGCCGCGGCCCACCGCGATGCCGGCACCGGCGGCGCCGTAGACGCCGGCGATGTCGGAGGGCCGGTTGATGTTGGAGACGCGGCCGCGCAGCACGGTCTTGGAGCCACCGAAGACGAGGCCGTAGTCGAGCCCGCCGGTCGAGAGCGAATAGGCGCGGCCGCGGAAGTTCATCACGCCCGAGCCGCCGGAGCCGCCGATGATCCAGCCCGCCTTGTAGATCGTCAGCACCACGGTGCCGCCGTCGGCCAGCGCCGAGGTCGAGAGGCCGGCCAGCGCGGCAATGCCGACCAGCGCGGCGCGAAGGGTGGATGCGAATTTCATGGGGGTCTCCGGGGGCTATTCTTAAGGCGGGAAACGAATCAGACGCAGCGAATGTATCCGATGCATCGCGGCGGCAACATGATCGGGTGGGCGTGAGTCGCGGTCTGTAGCAACGGGCTCAACTGTCATCGTCCGGCTTGACCGGACGATCCAGTATTCCAGAGAGGGCGATGGTGAACCGAGACGCCGCGGCGTCCTGGATGCCCCGGTCGAGCCGGGGCATGGCGGCGGAGTTTGGCGCGACCAGGCACCACTGCCATCATGCCATTCTGCCCCTGTTTTGCCCGACGGAGCAATCGATTATTTTGCTTTTCCCGAAGCCAAAAAAAACATCAATGGTTCCCGCTGGATGGCTACTGTGCATGGGGTTGTTTTCGCGTTTTTTGTTGGAGGCGCTCCGACCTGCCGCTACGCTTGCGCTTCCAGCCGTCCATCCGAGGTGATCCATGCCGATCCAGCATTTCGCGCCGCCGCCGCACGTCAAGGCGCCGCCGCTGTCCTTTGCCACGCGCGCCGGCGATCTCCTGTTCGTCTCCGGCATTCCCGGCTTCGACGCGAGCGGCGCGCTGCCCGACGGCTTCGAGGCGCAGTTCGCCAACGTCGCCGTCAATATCAAGCGCGTGCTGGCGGAGGCCGGCGCCGAGATCCGCGATCTCGTCAAGGTCAACGTGCTGCTGACCCGCGCCTCCGACGTGGCCGCCATGAACGCGCTCTATGCCGGCGCCTTCGGCCCGCCGCCCTACCCCGCCCGCACCACCTGCGTGGTCCACGCGCTGCCCGATCCGAAGATGCTGATCGAGATCGAGGCGGTGGCGTCGCTGGCGAGGTGAGCCACGCCTTGCACGTGTGACTTGCCGGGCACTCGGCCAAACCAAGTGCGCGACGCCATCTGACATATCCGTGAACTGCCGCTCCCTAGCTTGCAAAGGACCTGCTTTTACCGCACGAATTTTGCGTCACCCTTCCCCATCAGGAGATATTTCATGCGTCGCGTTCTCGCCCTTTGTGCCGTTGCCGGCATCGCCACCTCCGTGTTCGCCGTGCCGGCCTCTGCGGCGGTCGGCTATTACGTGATCCGCTGGGACAACACCGGCATCTGCCAGGTCTGGAACGAGGACCTGAAGTACAAGCCGTTCCAGTGGGGCGTGTCGACCTACAAGGTCGTCAGCAAGCCGCTGCCGACCTTCACGGCCGCCTCGGAGCTCCAGATCAAGCTGCGCGCGGAGCGCCGCTGCACGCTCTAAGCGTGAGGCGACAGACCGGATTTCAAGGGGCGGATCGCGCAAGCGGTCCGCCCTTTTCTTTTTGGACGCGCCGCTGGTTTTTTCGACCGACATCGCGCATTTTCCGCGCACGCGCTTTGAACCTGGCCAGTCGGCGGACCTACTCACATTTTGTCCGGGGCGCACCCCAAGCGTCCCGCACCACCCCTCCCCGTCATTGTCGGGAGGCGCATCACAACTTTCATTTGAGGAGCTGATCATGCGTCGTATTTCCGTGCTGTGCGCTGCTGCGGGCCTAGCCGTTACGGCCTTCGTCGCCGCGAGCCCTGCCGAGGCCAGCTATCACCTGATCCGCTGGCAGGACACCGGCTTCTGCCAGATCTGGGACGAGAGCATCCCGACCACGCCGTGGCCCTCCGACTATTCCCGCGTCAGCGCGACCGTGCCGACCCTGGTCGACGCCCTCGCGCTGAAGGATCACGCGTTGAAGAACGGCCACTGCACCTGGTAAGAATTCGATCGGCGGACGACAAGGTCCGGGCAAGGATGCGATGCCAGCATCCTTGCTCGCTTGTTTTTGCCCGCTTGTTTTTCCACCTCGCGGCTTTGGAGCCCATCGATGCGCGCGCCGATGAAAGCAACGGTTCTGGCCGCATCGCTGCTGATCGCCGCAACGGCGAACGCACAGGCCCCGCAATCCTTCCGCGTGATCTCGCCGGTGTTCGGCCAGCTTGTCAGTTTCGCAATGCCTTCGAATTTTTCCGCGGTGTTCGAGAACACCAAGGGCGGCCACTACATCCGCGAGGCCGTGCTGAAGGGTGAGACGCCCGAGCGCTGGACCGAGATGATCACCGTGACCGGCGAGAAGGGCATGTCGCTCACTCCAGGTTCATCGCCGGAGAAATTCGCGGGCTCGATCACAGGTGGTTTCAAATCCGCCTGCCCCGACAGCTTTGCGGCAAGGTCGCTCGGCGCCAGCACGTTCGGCCGCTTCGAAGGTTTCGTCGCCGTGATCGGCTGCGGCCGCGTCGACAGCGGCCCTACGCGGCACAGCGAAACAGCGCTCCTGGTCACGCTCAAGGGCACGACCGACTATTACACGATCCAGTGGGCCGAGCGCGGCCCCGAAAGCGATGAGCCGCCGGTGAACGACGATCGCTGGCAGGCGCGTTTGCGCGCGCTCAGCCCGATCGAGCTCTGCCCGATCGTATCAGGCGAAGCCGCGCCCTATCCGAGCTGCGTGAACAAGAGCTGAGTCCTCACGCGTCCTTGTAGGCGCGGGGATGGATCAGGACATCGCGCGCGGCGGCGAGGTCGATGAAGGCTTGCGCGCTGCCGCCCCGGTCGGGGTGCATGCCCTTGGCGGCGCGGCGATAGGCCTGGTTGATGTCCTCGCAGGTGAGCTGCACCGCGAGCGGCAGGCCGAGCACCTTGCGGGCGCGATCCTCGCTGGACAGTGTCTTCGGCGCAGCATTGCGACGGCCGAAGCGCGGCGCGGTCAGATCGTGAACGACATCGAGCACCACGCCGAGACGGCGCCGGGCCGCCAGCGTGACGCTGTGATCGTCGTTGTCCACGGCCTGGCGCAGCACCGGAAGCGCCTGCTCGGCGGCCTGGCGCAGCATGGTATCGCTGCTCATCCGTGCGATCTCGGCCACGAGCCGTCCGGCCTCGGCCCAATCGGCGCCGTCCGCCGACCGCAGGCGTTCGAGTGCGAGTTTCCAGGATTCAAGCCGTTCCATCATGCGTGCAACGTTTAGCAATCAAGATCAGTATGCCAAGCCCGCCGTTTCCGACCCCTTAATTTCGAGTTAGCCTTTCATGAAACTTCGAAACGAAATCGGGAGGAAATTGTCATGGCGTTGCTCGCGAACCACATCGCCGTCATCACGGGCGCCGGATCCGGCATCGGCCGGGCCATCGCTTCCGGCTACGCCCGCGAGGGCGCGCAGGTGGTGCTGCTCGACGTCAACGCCGACACGGTCGCGGAAGCCGCCGAGGGGATCCGCAAGTCCGGCGGCAAGGCCGAGAGCTTTGCGCTCGACGTGACCAAGCGCGATGACTGCTTTGCGCTCGCCAAGCAGGTCGCCGACAAGGTCGGGCAGGTCTCGATCCTCGTCAACAATGCCGGCATCACCCGCCGCAACGCCTTCACCGCGGAGCCGGAGACGGTGGCGAAGGACTGGAACGACATCATCTCGCTCAACCTCAACGGCGTCTTCAACATGACGCAGGCGTTCCTTAGCCCGTTGCGCGCAGCGAAGGGCCGCATCGTCAATATCGGCTCGATCCAGTCCTTCGTGCACCTACGCACGCCGAGCTCGGCGGCCTACACCACCTCGAAACACGGCGTGCTCGGCTTCACCAAGGCGCTCGCGGTCGAACTCGGCAAGGAGGGCGTGCGCGTCAATGCGATCGGGCCGGGCTTCATCGAGACCAACATCAACGCCAATGTGCGCGCGACCAATCCGGCGCTGGTGCAAGCCTTCGTCGATCACACCCCGCTGGCGCGCACCGGCAAGCCCGAGGACATCGTGGGTCCAGCGATCTTCCTTGCATCGGACATGTCGGCCTACGTCACAGGAACGATCGTGATGGTGGATGGCGGATACCGGACGGTGTGAGCTGGAGATGCACGCTCGGTATGTCGGAGTATGCTCGCAGAGATATGCAGTCCGTGCCAATCGCGGCGGTGCGGCGGCATTCCCAAGGTCAATTCGTGCGATCGTCCCGCGGTTAACCTTTCGTTAACCAAACCCGCCCACCGTAGATCTACGGCTTGGGGGTCGTTTGTTCTCGATCCGCTTCCAAAGATGGAAGCGGGCGTTGATCGGGGAGTGTGTCGATGACCACTGTTCATGTCGCTGCGTCCGAACCGGGCGCGTATTTTCTCTCACCGAACCAGATCGTTCCGCTGCTGATCGGCGCGACCGTCGACGAGGTCGAGCGCGAGCTCGTGCTCCAGACGCTCGCCCGCTGCGACGGCAATCGCACGCGGGCCTCGCGCGTGCTCGGCCTCTCGGTGCGCACACTGCGCAACAAGATCAGGCTCTACGCCGCCTCCGGCATCGAGGTGCCGGCCTATCACGACTAGCGCGTGACGTGCCGCCGATTGATGTTGATCGGGCCCAAGCGCGAGCCCGGGCGGAATTGCCGCTGTCGTCAAACACCGCTAATTAGCTTGCTTCCGGTCAAGGGAGCAGCGGCGTGGCAGACGAACAAAAACGGCAGGGCCCCCAGGGACCGCGCGGACGGCAGGGCGAACCGGGGCGGCCGGGACCGCAGGGTCATCCGGGCAAGCGCGGGCCCGATGGCGCGCGTGGCAAGCCGGGTCCGCAGGGCAAGCCGGGTCCTATCGGGAAAGCCGGACCGCTGGGCAAGCCCGGTCCGCAAGGCAAGCAGGGCGAAGCCGGACCGCGCGGGGCGGCCGGTGCACAGGGACCTGTCGGACCGCAAGGACCGGCTGGGCCGCAAGGCCCGCGCGGCGAGGCCGGTCCGCCCGGCCCATTGCCGTCGATCGAGCAGGTGCTGCCATGGCTCGATCAGCTGTTCGACGCATGGGACGAGCGCCGCCGCCAGCGCGAGCGTGAAGCCGCCGAGCGCGAGGCGCTGGAAGCCGCCGTGCAGGAGACCGACGACCTGCCCCTCGGTGACGAGGACGAGGACAGCGAAGGCGATCACAGGAAAAAGAAGAAAAAGAAGAAGCACGGCCACAAGGACTGACGGACGATTCTATTTCGTCCCATTCTCGCGTCGCGGCAGCATGCCCATGCGCTCGAACTGCCAGCGCATGGCGCGGTACCAGAGATAGCCGACTGCCGCGCCGCACAAAGCCAGGATCACGACGCTCGCGTTCGAGAACGAACCGCTCCACCACGTCATCCACGCGGTCCACAGCAGCGTGAAGACGATGGCACCTGCTTTCAGCGGAAGAAGGGGGCGGCTCATGGTCGTGCTCCGGGGTGTCAAAAGCCCGGCGAACATCATCGCGCGTTGCGACCGTTGCCACCGTGAGCCAGGTCACGGAACGACGTTCGGGCCGCCTAGCCGAAACGCAGCCGCGAACGTTCCTTGGCCTTTTCCGCCTCGATCTCTCGATCGCGCGCCGGGGCATGGGTGTGCAGCGACGTCAGGAGTTTTCGCGCAGCCTCCGAGACCTCCGCCACCGCACGATCGAACGCCGCCTCGTTGGCCTGCGACGGCCGGTTGAAGCCGGACAGTTTTCGAACGAACTGGAGCGCGCTGGCGTGGATCTCATCCTCCGTCGCTTCCGGCTCGAAGTTGAACAGCGTCTTGATGTTGCGGCACATGCAATCTCTCCTGACCTTTCCCTCAAGGACGATCGGCGAAAACGAAATCCTACATCCTTCCGGACAGTTCTGCTAAGTTCCGCCGCAACGCGGCCGCCGACCAGAGCCGCACGGGGAAAATCGACATGAAAGCTTCTTGCGCGACGCTGTCAGCCATCCTGTTGTCCGTTTGTTTGTCGGCCATCCCGGCATCCGCATGGGCGGCCGATTATCCGGCGCCGAAGCAGGGCGACTGGATCGCCAGGGATTTCAAGTTCCACACCGGCGAGACCATGCCGGAGCTGAAGCTGCACTACACCACCGTAGGTGAGCCGAGCGGCCAGCCGGTGCTGGTGCTGCACGGCACCGGCGGCTCGGGCGCGAGCATGCTGTCATCAGCCTTTGCCGGCGAGCTGTTCGGCGCGGGGCAGCCACTCGATGCCTCCAAATATTACATCATCATTCCCGACAATGTCGGCCATGGCAAATCGTCAAAACCCTCTGACGGGATGAAGACGAGCTTCCCGAAATACGATTACGACGACATGGTCGAGGCCCAGTATCGCCTGGTGACGGAAGGGCTTGGGGTCAAGCACCTGCGGCTGGTCATAGGCAATTCGATGGGCGGCATGCACACCTGGCTGTGGGGTGAGAAATATCCGAAGGCGATGGACGCGTTGATCCCGATGGCCTCGCAGCCGACCGAGATGGCGTCGCGTAACTGGATGCTGCGGCGGATCATGCTCGACACCATCCGCAGCGATCTCGACTACAATGGCGGCAATTACACCAGCCAGCCGCGCATGATGAAATACGCCATCACCGCCTACGGCATCGCGAGCATCGGTGGAACGCTAGCCTATCAATCGCAGGCGCCGACGGCGGCGAAGGCCGACAAGATCGTCGACGAGCGGCTGGCCATGCCGATCACCGCAGATGCCAACGACTTCGTCTACCAGTGGGAGTCTTCGCATGACTACAATGCCGGCGAGAAGCTGGAGGCCATCGAAGCGTCGCTGTTGCTGATCAATTCCGCCGATGACGAGCGCAACCCGCCCGAGACCGGCATCACGGACGCTGCGATGACACGGGTCAAGAACGGCAAACTGTATCTCATCCCGGCAAGCACCGAGACGCGCGGCCACGGCACCACCGGAAACGCCAAATTCTACAGCGAGCAGGTCCGGCAATTTCTGCAAGCCGCACCGCAGCAAACGATCGAATCTGCGCGCCGCTGATTTTGCATCGCATCAGCGGCCGTCTACCCCGCATATTATTTGAGCATGCATTGCGCTGACAGCTCGGGCTTAATCGCATCAACGATACGAATCGACGCACGGGACAATCGCGCGCCGATGGCACGACACGCGACGAGGAGGATCGCATGCACAGGCTCGTACTGTGCGTTTGGTTGACCGCGCTGACGAGCGCCGCGTTCGCGTTCGACAACGGGCAATATGATCACGTCCCGCCCGACATCCGCGCCTGGTTCAAGAGCGTGATCGCACCGAACGGCGTGCCCTGCTGCGACGTCTCCGACGGCCATCGCACCGAGTACGACGTGCGCAGCGGCGCCTATTGGGTGCCGATCGAGGGACAATGGATGGAGGTGCCCGAGCGCGCCATCATCCGCGACCGCGGCAATCCGGTTGGCGAGGCCGTGGTGTGGTACGTCCGTCACCGCGGCGCCATCATCATCAGTTGCTTCGTGCCGGCCGATGCGGTGTAGCCCGCGATAGCGCCTCGGCGCCGCGCGTGCTAGTTCGGCCGATGGCTCCTGCGAACGACAGAACGCGCGCGGTCATGCGCTTTGTGCTGGCAGCGTTCTACATCGCGGCCGGCATCGCGCATCTCCGGGTTCCCGACAAGCTGCTTGCGATCACGCCGGCCTGGGTTCCTTTTGCAACGCAGGTCATCCTCATCACTGGCGTCTGCGAGCTGGCAGGCGCGATTGCGCTGGTCACGAAGCCGCTGCGTTGGTGGGCGGGCGTTGCGCTCGCGCTGTATGCGCTTTTCGTGTGGCCGGCAAACATCAAGCATGCCTTGGAGGGCATCGACCTTCCGCCGCTCCCCAACAGCTGGCTCTACCACGGGCCGCGGCTGGCGCTTCAGCCGGTCCTGATCTGGTGGGCTCTGTACTGCGCTGGCGTGATCGACTGGCCGTGGCGGCGCGACAAGAGGGGATAGCGATCGGGCCGAGAGATGATATTCTCAGGCATTCAATCAGGGAGACCTTCGTGACAGATCTTTGCGCCGAAGACCTCGCCACCATCTATGCCCAGCCGAGCCCGCGCGTGATCGCGAAAGCGCGCCCCGCGATCGATGCGCATGCGAAGAAATTCATCGAGATGTCGCCGTTCTGCGTGCTCGCGACATCGGGAGCGGACGGCAGCGTCGATGCCTCACCACGCGGCGGCGGCACTGGCTTCGTCCACGTCGCCGGCCCCAACCAGCTGCTGATGCCGGATCGCTCCGGCAACAACCGGATCGACAGTTTTCGGAATGTCGTCGAAGGCTCGGGCTTCGTGCATCTGTTGTTCTTCGTCCCCGGCATCGACGAGACGCTGCGCGTCGGCGGCCGCGGCACGCTGTCCGCCGATCCGGACCTGCTCGCCTCGATGGTGGAGTTTGGCAAGTCGCCGCGCGCGGTGCTGAACATCGCCGTCAGCGAAGTCTATTTCCACTGCGGCAAGGCACTGATGCGCTCGAAGCTGTGGTCATCCGAGAAGGTGCCGCGCTCGGTGATGCCGAGCATCGTCGAGGTGGTCCACGAACAGACCGGCCTTGGTGAGCCGCAGAGTCAGGACGTGGTGGAAGCGCTCTACAAGACGCAGCTATAGCCGGGCTTTCGAACGCACACGGCCGTCATGCCCGGGACAAGCCCGGCCATGACGAATGGAGAGTGCGGAGTTAGGGACCTAGTGCCCCTCGCCCTCGAGCCCGCCGACGTGCTTCTGGGTATAGAGCTCGAGGCCGATGCGGCCGATCAGGTCGAGCTGGGTCTCGAGGAAGTCGATGTGGTGCTCCTCGTCGCTCATCAGCTTCTCGAACAGGTCGCGTGTCACGTAGTCCTTGACGCTATGGCAGTAGGTCGCCGCTTCCTGGTAGAGCGCCCGTGCGCTCATCTCGGCGGCGAGATCGCACTCGATGATCTCCTTGACGTTCTGGCCGATGCGCAAGGGATCGAGCACCTGCATGTTCGGGAAGCCGTCGAAGAACAGGATCCGCTCGGTGAGCTTGTCGGCGTGCTCCATCTCCTCGATGGACTCCTTGCGCCACACCTTGGACATGTCCCGCAGGCCCCAATTGTCGAGGAAGCGGTAGTGCAGCCAGTACTGGTTGATCGCAGTCAGCTCGTGACGCAGTGCCTTGTTGAGATAGTCGATAACTTTTGCGTCGCCCTGCATGGTTCACTCCAGCTCTTGCAGTCCAAATCGGCCGTCAACCGAATTTAGAACGCTTCTAAATGAGTTTAAAGACTGGGGCAACCGGCTACGGGGACGCAGCCGGGGAAAAGCTCAGCCAGGGTTGCGGAAGATTTCAGCAGGCCGCGAGGGCGAACTCGGCCGGCTGGGCCGTTTCGTCATTGGCAGCCACAGTGTGGTTGTGCGGGCAGCCGGAGCAGCAGGACGATGCACAGGGGCCAAGCGCTTCGTCGATAATGGTCTTGATCGTCCGAGCGCAGCGGCCGCATTCGGCGCTACAGCCGAGACACCCATAGACCTGCTTGGCATGGCGCACGGCGTCGTCGGACTCGGCGACGGCGGCGCGGATGTCGTCATCGCTCAGCACGTTACAGGAACAAACGATCATGGAAGCGGCAGGCCCTTTTGGTGATGCGCCATCATCGATATTTAAGGGGCGGCCCGGATGCAAAAGGAAAAAGCGGTATTTGAAGCTATTCCAAACTGGCCCGGAAACAGCCTAGATCGGCTCTAAAATAGCGGCTTGCGCTGGATCAAGATTGTGCGGCGGACCTAGTCGCCGCCGCCTCCACCATCGCCGCCGCCCCCGCAATCTCCGCCACTGCTGCCGCCATCGCTGCTGGAACAGCTGCCGCTGTCGGTCGAGCTTCCGGAACTATCGCTGGAAAACCAGCTCCCCAACGAGAAGCCGTCGCTCGTGCCCGTGACGGTGTCGCCGCCGCCATCGCCGCCGGTCCCGGCGCGGGAGCGCCGCTGGCCGCGGTTCTGGAGATGGGTGATCCAGCCGTAGCCGATCGCGAAGACGACCCCGGCAGCAATCAGAGCGTTTATCATCGCGTTGCCCATCATCGCCCTCCCCTGGCTGAGCTGCGGTCCATGTTTATTGGTCGCCCCCGGCAAAGGTGCCGTTCATTGATCATTCAAACGAAGTATGGAACTTTACCCTCAAAGAGTTCCCGCGTGTTTTGCTCGAAAGGTCAGCCAATGAAGAAGTCGCTCCCGGCACTCGCAGCCGTCGCCGCCGTGGCCCTTAGCGCCGTTACACCCGCCCAGGCGCAACGCGGCGTCGCGGCGGGCGTGGCAGCCGGAATCATTGGCGGCGCCATTGTCGGTGGGGCGCTGGCCTCTCCGTACTACTACGGACCCGGCCCTGGCCCCGGCTACGCATATGGTCCGGGATATAGCCCGGGCTACTATCCGCCGCGCTACTACGCACCGGGCCCGGGCTACGTCGCCGACGACTATTACGGCAACGGCTGCGTCTGGCAGAAGCAGCGCTTCTGGGACGGTTATGCCTG
This sequence comes from Bradyrhizobium sp. MOS002, assembly GCF_003020115.1. Lineage (GTDB taxonomy): Bacteria > Pseudomonadota > Alphaproteobacteria > Rhizobiales > Xanthobacteraceae > Bradyrhizobium. Next base: position 58,318 of record NZ_PYFX01000011.1, on the reverse strand, counting down.
GCGCGTCCGCCGCGCCAGAGTCTGTGGCTGAAGTCGCTCCAAGCCGGTTCATTGCGGATGCGCCGTTCATCTCCGGGCCTGAAAAAGACCGCTTTTTCTCGTCACAGCTCCGTGTGCGTTTACCGCGGATTGACCATTTGCGCGCTTCCTAGCTGCAAGGCCAATTCCATCAGAGTCTGCGTGAACCTTTGAACCCCGGACGCTCCTAACAAGGAGCATCCATCTCTCAGGAGAGCCAAGAGTATGAAGAAGACTTTAGTTGCCGCCCTCACGGTTGCGACGATCGCCGGTTCGCTGGTGACCGCCACTCCGTCCGCCCAAGCCCATGACGGCGTCGGCGCCGGCATCGCAGCCGGCCTGATCGGCGGCGCGATCGTCGGCGGCGCCATCGCGTCCAGCCGTCCCGCCTATGGCGGACCGGTTTATGTGGCAGAGCCCGGCCCGCCGCCCCCGCCCTGCTACTGGCAGCGCCAGCGCTACTGGGACGGCTACGGCTGGACCGTTCGCCCGGTTCGCGTTTGCTACTGATCTGATCGCACGGCGTTCACGAGCGCCGCGATCGAAGCCCGGCCGAGCACCTCGGCCGGGCTTTTTCTTTTAGCCAGCCCTGCGCCTATCGCGTCGCCTGGATCGAGCGCAGCACCTCTTCGCTCGGCCAGCAATCGACCTTGAGGCCTGCCGACTTCTGGTAGGCGCCGAGCGCAGCGCGTGTCTGCATGCCGGCCTTGCCGTCGATCTTGTCCTTGTAGAGCCCAACGCGCGTGAGCCCGCGCTGCATCGCCTCGACATCCTTGGTTCGCAATTGCTTCGAGGCGGACCACGGCGTCGCGAACGGTTGCGGGCTCGCCATGCGGTCGCCGAGATGGCCCACGAACAGCACGTAGAGATCGGAGAAATTGTATTCCTTGATGACGAAGTAGTTCTTCGTGGTCAGGAAGGACGGGCCGTAGATACCTTCCGGTTGCAACAGCGAGGCGGGCTGCGCCTGCTCGGCGGCAGTGAGCTTTTGTCCCCGCACCGGTACAAAGCCTTCGCGCAGCCACTGACCGATCGGCTTCGTCACCTCGGGCACGCCGGCAGTGCAATCGACCTTGGCCGGTGCCTGCACCTCGTAAGCCCAGCGCACGCCGCTCTGCCAGCCCTTGTTGACGAGCTGCTGCGCGGCGGAGGCCAGCGCATCGGGCACCGAATGCCATATGTCGATGCGGCCGTCGCGGTCGAAATCGACGCCGTGCTTGTAATATTCGGACGGCAGGAATTGCGTGAGCCCGGTCGCGCCGGCCCAGGACGAGCGCATGTCCTTGCGTGTCACCACGCCGTCGCCGAGAATTTTCAGCGAGAGGATGAACTCGTTGCGATAGGTATCCTTGCGGCGGCCGACATAGGCCTGCGTCGCCAGCACACGCACGAGGTCGTAAGGCAGCGTGTAGCGGCCGTAGTCGGTCTCGCGGCCCCAGATCGCCAGCATGACGGTGGCGGGCACGCCGGAGTTTTTCTCGATCTCGGTCAGCGCGGGACGATATTTCTGCAGCAGCCGCTGCCCCTCGCCCGCAAGCCGCGCGATCGAGGCTTCCCTGACATAGTCGGCCGGCACCTGCACGAACTCGGCCTGCGACGGCGCACCGGTCGCTGGCCGCCCCGGCAGGATCAGATCCGGCAGCTTGTAATCCGGCTCGAGCCCGCGGGTCTCCCGGTCGAACGTCGCGCGCGACACGCCCGCGGCCTCCGCCTCCGGCCAGAGCGAGGCGATGAACTGTGTGAAGGCGGCATCGGCAGCGCGGGCGGGCGACAGGCCGCAGGTGATCACGATCACCGCAGCTATGAGCACCCGCCACTTCATGCTGAGATCACCGCGTCAGCTTCTTGTACTTCACGCGATGCGGAATGATGCTGTCCTGGCCGAGGCGGCGCATCTTGTCTTTCTCGTAGTCCTGGAAGTTGCCCTCGAACCATTCGACATGGCTGTCGCCTTCGAAGGCCAGGATGTGGGTCGCGATGCGATCGAGGAACCAGCGATCATGGCTGATGATGACAGCGCAGCCGGCGAAATCCTCCAGCGCCTCTTCGAGCGCACGCAAGGTGTCGACGTCGAGGTCGTTGGTCGGCTCGTCGAGCAGCAGAACGTTGGCGCCGGATTTCAGCATTTTCGCAAGGTGCACGCGGTTGCGTTCGCCGCCGGAGAGCGCGCCGACTTTCTTCTGCTGGTCGGCGCCCTTGAAGTTGAACGACGAACAATAGCCGCGTGAATTGACTTCCCTCTTGCCGAGCAGGATTAGCTCGTTGCCGCCGGAGATCTCCTCCCACACGTTCTTGCTGCCATCGAGCGCGTCGCGCGACTGGTCGACGTAACCGAGATGAACGCTCTCGCCGACCGTGATGGTGCCCTTGTCCGGCTGTTCCTGCTTGGTGATCATCCGGAACAGCGTGGTCTTGCCGGCGCCGTTGGCGCCGATCACGCCGACGATACCGCCGGGCGGCAGCTTGAAAGTGAGATCGTCGATCAGCATGCGATCGCCGAAACCTTTGCTGAGCCCTTCGAAGTCGACCACGTTCTGACCTAGGCGCTCGGCCACCGGAATCGTGATCTGCGCGGTCTGGGTCTGCTTTTCGCTCGCCTGTTTCAGCAGTTCATCATAGCGCTGGTAGCGCGCCTTGGACTTGGCCTGGCGGGCTTTCGGCGAGGACGCGATCCATTCCTGCTCGCGGGCCAGCGTCTTCTGATGCGCAGCGTCCTCGCGGCCCTCCTGCTCCAGCCGCTTCTGCTTCTGCTGCAGCCAAGACGAGTAATTGCCCTCGTAGGGGATGCCCTTGCCGCGATCGAGCTCGAGGATCCAGCTCGTGACGTTGTCGAGGAAGTAGCGGTCATGGGTGACGATCAGGATCGCGCCGGGATAGTTGCGCAGATGGCCTTCCAGCCACGACACCGACTCCGCGTCGAGATGGTTGGTCGGTTCGTCCAGCAGCAACAGCTCAGGCTGGTCGAGCAGCAGCTTGCACAGGGCGACGCGGCGGCGCTCACCGCCGGAGAGTTTCGATACGTCGGCATCGTCGGGCGGACAGCGCAGCGCATCCATGGCCTGGTCGACCTTGCTGTCGAGATCCCAGAGGCCCTGGGCCTCGATCTCATCCTGCAGCTTGGTCATCTCGTCGGCGGTCTCCTCGGAATAGTTCATCGCCAGCTCGTTGTAGCGATCGAGGATAGCCTTCTGCTTGGCGACGCCGAGCATGACGTTCTCGCGCACGCTGAGTGCCGGATCGAGATGCGGCTCCTGCTCGAGATAGCCGACGCGGGCGCCCTGGGCGACCCAGGCCTCGCCGTTATACTCCTTGTCGAGGCCGGCCATGATCTTGAGCAGCGTCGACTTGCCCGAGCCGTTGACACCGAGCACGCCGATCTTGGCGTCCGGGTAGAAGCTCAGATGGATGTTATCGAGCACCTTCCGGGTCGGGTAGCTCTTGGTCAGGCCCTGCATGAAATAGATGAACTGGCGCGCCATCGGTCCCGAAAACCTTCGATTTGAGGAAATTTGCTTGCCGCCGATGTAGCGATCCCGCCCCCAAAGGGCAATGTTTTCCCTCCGTTCACCACGGACGAATACGGGACGGACACCATCCCGCCGCCGATCCGGACAATTGAAACCATCTTTTAATAAATCAGGCCAAAGCTCGGTTTCGCGCGGAAACAGCGCCACCCGCTCAGAATGAACGGGAGCACAGCGAGACAGCGTCATGGCCATGATCGAGACCCATTCCCTTCCCGTTCCGGCAGAAGCCGGCAGCGCATCCGCGTTCGCCTCCGAGATCAAGGGCTTCTGGAAGCGCTTCTTCGCCACCGCTTTCAACCCCTACAGGCCCGAACTGCATTATATGCGCGGCCCCGGCCCCGCCTGGCGCGCCAAGCACGGCATGAATGCGCCGTTCCGGCTCAAGCCCCGCGACCTCTGAGCCTCTATCACCTGTCGGATTTTTGAAGACGCGAACGGCTTGCGCACGGTCCTGATTGCGCGCAACCATGGCCTGGTTCCACCTCTCGCCATGGATGAACGCTGATGACGCGGCTGCGCTGTGCAATTCTCGACGACTATTTCAACCTCGCCCTCGATGTCGCCGATTGGCAAAGCCTGTCCGACCGGATCGACGTCACCGTGTTCAGCCACCCCTTCGCCTCCGAGCAGGCCACGGCGAGCGCGCTGGCCGACTTCGAGATTGTCTGCGCGATGCGCGAGCGCACCGCGTTCCCGAAGAGCCTGTTCGAGAGCCTGCCGAAGCTGAAGCTGCTGCTGACATCAGGCATGCGCAATGCCTCGATCGACATGGAGGCCGCCAAGGCGCGTGGCGTCACGATCGGCGGCACGCAATATTCGCGCGATCCGACCGCGCCCCTCACCATGGGCCTGATCCTGGAACTGACCCGCGGCATCGGCCGCGAGAACGCGCGCATGCATGCGGGCGAGCCCTGGCAGGCCTTTGCCGGCGTCGAGATCGAGGGATTGACGTTCGGCGTCGTCGGGCTCGGCAAGCTCGGCAGCAAGATGGCTGATATCGCGAAGGCGTTCGGCATGAACGTGATCGCCTGGAGCCCGAACCTGACCCCGGAGAAGTGCAAGGACGCCGGTGTCGGCTACGCCACCAAGGAGGAGCTGTTCGCCAAGGCCGATATCGTCAGCATCCATGTGGTGCTGAGCGAGCGCTCGCGCGGGCTGGTCGGGGCTGCCGATCTCGCGCGCATGAAGCCGACGGCATTCCTCGTCAACACCGCGCGCGGGCCGATCGTGGACGAGCAGGCGCTGCTCGAGGCGTTGCAGCAGAAGAAGATTGCAGGCGCCGGCATCGACGTCTTCTCGGTCGAGCCGCTGCCGACGGACCATCCCTTCCGCAAGCTCGACAATCTCGTGCTGACGCCACATCTCGGCTACGCCACCGAGGACGGCTTGCGCATCCATTACGGCCAGATGGTCGAGGCGATCGATGCCTTCACCAAGGGCAGCGAGCTGCCGCGGAAACTGGCCTGAAACGACAATGGGCGTGCCAAGGCACGCCCATTGCGATCTGAATTGTCTCGCAGCGCTTAGCGCACGGTGACGGGCGCGGGCAGCGGCGGCACCACCGTCGGCTGGGTGCCTCCGACCGGGCCGGCCTGCGCGGCCATCGGCGCGGGGCCGGCAGCGCCGGGCATGGGCGCGGCGGATGCGGTCGCAGTTCCCGGCGGCGGACCACCCGGCATCACCACCACGCGGGTGCCGACCTTGACGCGATCGAACAGGTCGGAGACGTCCTCGTTCAGCATGCCGATGCAGCCGGAGGACACGAATTTGCCGATCGTCGAGGGCTGGTTGGTGCCGTGGATGCGGTAGACGGTCGAGCCGAGATACATCGCGCGAGCGCCGAGCGGATTGCCGGGGCCGCCGGCCATGAAGCGCGGCAGATAGGGCTGGCGCTCGATCATCTCCGTCGGTGGATGCCAATCCGGCCACTCGGCCTTGCGGGTGATCTTCTGCACGCCAGTCCAGGTGAAGCCGTCGCGACCGACGCGGACGCCGTAGCGGATCGCACGGCCGCTGCCGAGCACGTAATAAAGATAGGTATTCGGGGTATCGACGATGAGCGTTCCGGCCGGCTCCTTGGTCGCAAGCGAGACTTCCTGGCGGCGCAGGTTCTGCGGCAGCTGCGCCGGAGCGGCGTCGGGCTGCTCCTCGGGCGGGAGCGACGCGATCGCCATCGGTCGGCCGTCGGCACCCACGGGCGGCTGCCCAGCCTGGACCGTTCCGGTCGCGGCGGGACCACCGACCGCCTCGGGCGGACGCAGGCCGTCACTGCCGGGCGCCTGACCCGGACGATCGGCGTAGATCACTGCGGGCGGACCGGCGGGGCGGCCGTAGCGCGGATCGTCAGGTGACGTCACGGGACCCTGCGGCGGCGCGGCCGAGTAGACGGGAGCGCCCGCGGGACGGCCATAACGGGGATCATCGGGCGACATCACCGGACCTTGCGGCGGCGCGGCGGAATACACCGGGGGAGCGCCGGGCGGACGGCCGTAGCGCGGATCCGGGCCGGGCGGCGGCAGGGCAGCCTGCGGCATCCCGTCGTCTTCATCATCCAGTGCGTCGAAATTCGGGGTGCGGTCGCCGGGGCGATATTCGGCCGGCGCGCCATAGCTCGGCGCCTGCTGGACCGGATAGCTCTGGGCCTGTGCGAGCGAGGTTCCCGCCGCAGCGACTGTTGCGGCAGCGCATATCGTCAGAAAATGTTTGATCATCATCGCTCTTGTATAGTCCCCGGGCCCCGTCCGGACCGTTAACGGCCAGATGACCGAAGATAGCGGCACATTCAAGACATGACAGGCGGATTTGTGCCTGATTTGCCGATTTGTGATCCGCAAGACTACCGTTGCCTCCTTGCATCACGGGACGAAAATCAGGCCACGCCCGAGATCGCCGGAGTCGCCGGCTCCGTTTTTTACGGAACAGCGCGGAATCGTTGCGGTATGTTCGAATCAGCCTGATTCGCCTCCCGTTTTGAGCTTCGATCCCCCGCGTGGCGAACGCGGCAAGCAGTACCGTCACCGCGTTCAGATGGCTCATGGGCCCTGGCCACTTCGCCGCCGGGGCGGAAATTCGCAATCCCTCGATGCTTCCCGGCTTTCGCTTCCTGTTTGCCGCGATCCTGCTGTCAGCCTCCATCCTGGTGTTCGGCCTGGGCGCCGCCGCGCTGCTGCGGGCGAGCCACGAACAGTATGTCAGCAACCCCTCCTGGCGGAATGGTCCGCAGGAGCAGGTGTTTGCCCAAGCTCCCGAACCGGCCCAGCCGGTGCTCGCGGCCCTCCGCGCCGAGCCGGAGGCGACCGAGGTCGCGCCGTCGCTGCGTGACCGGGTGCCGACGATCGGATTGCCGGTTAGCGAGCCCGAGCAGGTCGCGGCGGTGACCACCGGGACCGACGGTCAGCCGCAAGTCGTTGCACCTTCGGTTGAGGTCCCGGCCGAACCGGCCAATGCCAAGGCCGAGACGACGACGGACGCCGCGGCGCCAGCCTCAAGCAACACGCTCACTCCGGCCGACGCCAGCGCATCCATCGCCGAGGCCAAGCCCGTTTCGATCGCTCTCACGAGCAAACCAACACCTGCCGCCCCCAACGGAGCCTCGGCTTCGTCCACGTTCGACATGGCGAGCGCGAAGTTCGCCGCATTGAACGACCCGGCGACGACGGCCTGGAAGGATCCGCCGGCGAAGGCCAAGGCCGACTCTAAGGCCGACAGCAATTCGCCGGAGAGCAAGGCGACCAAGCCGCGGGCGCATCGGGTGAAGAAGCGCCGCCGCATCGTCCGGCGTCCACCGCCGCCGGTTCAGCAGCTCGATCCGTTCGGGCAGCCGCAACCCACGCTCGCCGCAACGACGACCGCGCGCGCACGCCAGTAGGGTTACGCCGGCCCCGTCGCGATCGGCGGTCCCTTTTCCTGCCCCCATTCCGACCATGAACCGTCGTAAAGCGCGGTGTCGGTGATGCCGAGGCGATAGAGCGCCAGCGTCAGCACGCCGGCCGAGACGCCGGAGCCGCAGCTCGTCACGATCGGCGCATCGAGCTTGACGCCGGCGTTCGCGAAGGCGGCGCGGAGATCGTCGAGCGGCCTCATCGTGCCGGTCGCTGCGTCGAACAGGAGATTGTAGGGCACGTTGCGCGCGCCCGGGATATGGCCGGAGCGGATGCCCGCGCGCGGCTCAGGCGCGCGGCCCTCGAACCGGTCGGCGGCGCGCGCGTCGATGACCTGCTCGGCACGGCTTTCGACGTTGGCGATCAGTTGCTGCATGCTGCGCACGCGTTTTGAATCGTAGCTCGCCTTGAACGTCGCCGGCTTCGGCTTCGTCTCGCCAGTGTCGGTCGCACGCCCTTCGGCACGCCACTTCTTCAGGCCGCCATTGAGGATGCGGACATTGCTATGGCCGAAAGCCAGGAACATCCACCACGCGCGGGGAGCGGCGACCCAGCCGCCGGCATCATAGATCACGACAGTGTCGGCGTTGGAGATGCCGAGATGACCGACGTCGCGGCCGAACTGCTCGGCGCTCGGATACATGTGCGGCAGCGGGTTGGAATGGTCCGAGACCGCATCGACGTCGAAGAACACCGCGCCCGGCAGATGCGCGGCGAGATAGTCGTCCTTCGGCAATGGCAGCACGCCCGGCAGCTTGAAGCTGGCGTCGAGCACCTTGACGTTGGCATCGTTGATGTGGGCGGCCAGCCATTCGGTGGAGACGAGAGGATCGGTGGGGGTGGTCATCGGCTTTTCCTTGCAGTCATTACGGTGCGCGCGCGGCGCGAGAGAGGTTGATCGCGGCAAATTCCGCTGTCATCGCCCGGCAGTGCGCAATTGCGCACCAGGAACGGGCGATCCAGTACGCCGAGACGATTGTGCTTCAACCGATAGGCCGCGGCGCACTGGATTCCCCGCTTTCGCGGGGAATGACGAGTGGAGAGAGCGAGGCCCTCACCCCTTGTTCTTCGGCTCCCACTGTTGGGTCGGCCCGCCGGCGTCTCGCCAGGCGGCGTAGCCGCCGGCGATGTGGGCGACGGGCTTGAGGCCCATGTCCTGCGCGGTCTTGGCGGCGAGCGCAGAGCGCAAGCCGCCGGCGCAATGGAACACAAACTTCTTGTCCTCCTGGAACACCGGCTTCGCATACGGGCTCTGCGGATCGATCCAGAATTCGAGCATGCCGCGGGTGCAGGCGAACGCGCCGGGGATGCGGCCGTCACGCTCGATCTCGCGGGGATCGCGGATATCGACGATGACGACGTCACCGTTCTTCGAGATCTCGATGGCGTCCTTGGCGGTGAGCGTCTCGATCTCGGCATTGGCCTCGTCGATCAGCGCCTTGATGCCGCGGGTGATGGTCTGGGCCATGTGTCTTCCCTTCTCTTCGCTACGCGAGCCCCGGAATGACAACAGCTAGTGCGTCAATTCCTTCATCGCACCCTCGAGCCCCTCGATCGTGATCGGATACATGCGGTTGGCGAAGATGCGTTTGATGATGGTGGTGGATTCCGAATAATCCCAGTGCTTCTGCTGCACAGGATTGAGCCACACCGAATGCGGATAGGTGCGGATGATGCGGTCGAGCCAGACCGAGCCGGGCTCCTCGTTGACGTGCTCGACCGAGCCGCCGGGCACCATGATCTCGTAAGGGCTCATCGAGGCGTCGCCGACGAACACGATCTTGTAGTCGTGCGGGTATTTATGCAGCACGTCCCAGGTCGGGGTGCGGTCGGTGAAGCGGCGCTTGTTCTGCTTCCACACGCCCTCATAGAGGCAGTTGTGGAAGTAGAAATACTCCATGTGCTTGAACTCGCTCTTCGCCGCCGAGAACAGCTCCTCGACCTGCTCGATATGCGCGTCCATCGAGCCGCCGATGTCGAAGAACACCAGCAGCTTCACGGCATTGCGGCGCTCGGGCCGCATGTGCACGTCGAGATAGCCGTGATTGGCGGTCTCGCGGATGGTGGTGTCGAGATCGAGCTCATCAGGCGCGCCGGTGCGCGCGAACTTGCGCAGGCGGCGCAATGCCACCTTGATGTTGCGAATGCCGAGCTCGACATTGCCGTCGAGGTCCTTGAACTCGCGCTTGTCCCACACCTTCACGGCGCGGTTGTTGCGGTTCTTGTCCTGGCCGATGCGGATGCCTTCGGGATTGTAGCCGTGGGCGCCGAACGGCGAGGTGCCGGCCGTGCCGATCCACTTGCTTCCGCCCTGATGGCGGCCCTTCTGCTCCTCGAGGCGCTTCTTCAGGGTCTCCATGAGCTTGTCCCAGCCCATGGCCTCGATCTGCTTCTTCTCGTCGTCCGTCAGGTATTTCTCGGCGAGCTTCTTCAGCCACTCTTCGGGGATCTCGGCCCCTTCCATGGCGTCGAGCAGGCTTTCCAGCCCCTTGAAGACGGTGCCGAAGACGCGGTCGAACTTGTCGAGGTTGCGCTCGTCTTTCACCAGCGAGGTGCGCGAGAGATAGTAGAAATTCTCGACCGAGTAGTCCGCGAGGTCAGCGTCGAGCGCCTCCATCAGCGTGAGGTATTCGCGCAGCGTCACGGGGACCTGCGCATCGCGCAGAGAAGTGAAGAATTGCAGGAACATGGGTGACAGATTGCCCGTCGGGGGGCGAACGTCAAGGGGCGCAGGCCATCGCTCTGCGCCGGACCGGGAGGCTTTTTGCTCTAGAATTGGCGGTCTCGCGGGGTTGTTTTGGGGACGTTTGCAATGGGAATTCTCGCAGCGCTCATCATCGGCGCGATCGCAGGCTGGCTTGCCGGCAAGATTGTCCATGGGGCGGGATTTGGGCTGATCGGCAACATCGTCGTCGGCATCATCGGTGCACTCGTGGCGAGCTGGATTCTGCCTCAACTGCATATCCAGCTCGCAACGGGCACGGTCGGGGCCATCGTGGATGCCACGATCGGCGCGGTGATTGTGCTCGTCATCCTTTCGCTGATAAAACGGGTCTGAAAGCCTGACCGAACCAGGAACGGCCGCCACGCGCGGCCGTTCCCATGTCGCGACCGGGGCCAGCGCCCCGGCCGACGACCAACAAGGACGCGCAATGAAATTTACCGGCACCAAGGACTATGTTGCGACCGACGATCTCAAGGTCGCGGTCAACGCCTCGATCGTGCTGGAGCGCCCGCTGCTCATCAAGGGCGAGCCCGGCACCGGCAAGACGGTGCTGGCGGAGGAAGTGGCGAAGGCACTGAACGCCCCGCTTCTGACCTGGCACATCAAGTCCACCACCAAGGCGCAGCAGGGCCTCTACGAATACGACGCGGTGTCGCGCCTGCGCGACAGCCAGCTCGGCGATGCCCGCGTGTCCGACATCAAGAACTACATCAAGCGCGGCAAGCTTTGGGATGCCTTCACCGCCGAGCAGCGCCCGGTGCTGCTGATCGACGAGATCGACAAGGCCGACATCGAATTCCCGAACGATCTGTTGCTCGAGCTCGACCGCATGGAATTCCATGTCTACGAGACCGGCGAGACGATCAAGGCCAAGCAGCGCCCGATCATGATGATCACCTCCAACAACGAGAAGGAGCTGCCGGACGCGTTCCTGCGCCGCTGCTTCTTCCACTACATCAAATTCCCCGACGCCGACACCATGACCCGGATCGTCGACGTCCACTTCCCCGGCATCAAGAAGCGGCTGGTCGAAGAAGCCCTGCGCATCTTCTTCGAGGTCCGCGAAGTGCCCGGCCTGAAGAAGAAGCCGTCGACCTCCGAGCTGCTCGACTGGCTCAAGCTGCTGCTCAATGAAGACATGAGCGTGGAGCAGTTGCGCGAGCGCGACCCGCGCAAGCTGATCCCGCCGCTGCATGGCGCGCTGCTCAAGAACGAGCAGGACGTGCATCTGTTCGAGCGGCTGGCGTTTCTGAGCCGACGGGAAGTGTAGGTTCGACCCCTCTGAGTTGCGGGCGGGCAATCGGCCAAATCACCGGTGTCATCCTGGCGAAGGCCAGGACCCATACCGCGTGATCCATCGAAAAGACTCCGGGGCATGTACCGCCCACCAAACCACTTCCTGGGGTAATGGGTCCTGGCTTTCGCCAGGACGACGTTGGGGAGACATTTTCTCACTCTCTCTACCTCGTCATTGCGAGCGCAGCGAAGCAATCCAGAATCCCTCCGCAGTGACAGACTGGATTGCTTCGCTGCGCTCGCAATGACGGAGCAAGGGGCATCGACGTCATTCTCCAACTCACATTTCAAATCGCAGACACGCCTTCGCATCCTCGCGACGCATTTCGCCCGAGCTATGCTCTCTCCGTCGCCCCGTAAAAAAGAGGGCGCAGGGAAGGCCGGGTGCCGGCTGGCACCCACGGTCCGCTGTGCGCATGTAGCGCAAAAGGACTGCACAGCGGCATACAGGTGAAGCCCAACACACGGCCTTCCCTGCGCAATGGTTGGACGGCTTATGCCGTGATCTCCCGGGAGCCGAGTTCGTTCTGGCCTCCCTCGCTCCAGCGAAAGTTGCCGACACCACGCCGGTTGACGCGAATGCCGCATCCGCCAAGACTTGGCCGTAGCAACGACGGCCAGGACCACACGGTTTTGCCGTACGCACACAGCGCCGCTCGTCCGCACGAAGCCCCGGGCTCACGGAGAGCAATCCGCCCTGCCCTCGGCCTCTCGTACGCGACGCTGTCGCGTCCACCGCAACCCGGCCCGCGTTTCGAACGACTCGCGAACCGCCCCTCTTCGTCGGGCCGGGCTGCGTCGACTTATGCCGCAATTCCGAATTTCGGTAAAGTAGAATATTTTTGCGAGATGGGATTGACGGCGTGGCGGTGTTTTGCCCGACGGGGCCCCGGCTCAGCAGCACACGCTGGTTGCTTACATAAACTGCGCAGGTCGCGCGGTCCCCGCACGAACTGGCCCAGCCACCAGCGCCCGGACGCACTATGTCGTCACCGCGACACGATGCGCGCCATCAAGCAGGTCTGAGAGTCAGTAGGGCCCAACCAACAAGGAGTTTCGCCTTCCGTGAACGGACATCGCGGATATCATTTAGTATCATTAGCGCTGCGGTAGCCCAGCAACTGAATGGTATGATGTCCTCTCGGTGGCTACTAGCTTCTGCTGGCCTCGTAGAGCGTCTAGAAGTTCTTCGGCCAAGAAGGGCTTGATCAGGACAGCGATACCTTGGGCGGAAATCAGGTTCACCGTTTGCAATCTGGTGTCGCCCGTCATCACGACGGTCGGTAGGTTCCGGCCAAGGGCGACACGCAGGCGCCTAACGGTTTCGATGCCATCCGACGAGCCACGAAGATTGTAGTCACACAGAAGCACATCCGGGCGCAGACCCTGTTCTTTGATTAGTGTCAAGGCCTCTCCCGCCGTTGCAACGATGGTGGCTTCAATCCCTCTCGCCTTCAACAATCTCCGGAGCGCCGAGCGCACGGACGCCTCGTCCTCGATCACGAGAACGCTGCCCAGGAAGGCATCATCGCAAGGACGCACCGGGGACGCCGCTTCCGGCACATTAACGCCGGATTGACCGCGCGGAACCTCGATGAAAAACCGTGTACCTTTCCCCGGCACGGAACGCACTTCAACCCTGTGATCCAGGATTTCTCCAAGCCGTTTGACGATTGCAAGGCCCAGCCCAAAGCCGCCTCGCTCGGCGCCATCGGTGCCTCGGTAGTACTCATCGAATATGTGCGGAAGTTGGTCTTCGGTGATACCGACGCCGCTGTCCCAGACCTCGATGCGAACTTTGTCGCCGACTCGTCGGCATCCAAGCAGGATTCGCCCCCGGTCAGTGTATCGGACCGCATTCGACAAGAGATTGCGGATCATCTCCGCAAGCATGCGGCTGTCGCTGCGGATGATGAGGCCGGAACGCGCAACGCGCAGTCGGAGTCCCCTTGCCTGCACAGATGCGGCGAAATCCTTAGCGAGCGGCTCGAAAATATCACTTAGCGAAAACTCGCTCACGGATGGACGCAGGTTTCCGGAGTCCAGCTTGTTCACATCGAGCAGGCTGGAGAGGATGCTGGTCATGGTATCCAGCGAGCTTCCGATGTCAGCGACAAGATCGCGCGCTTCACCGATTGGCTGATGCGATTCAAGCGCTGCCTGCAGAAGTTTCAGGGTCTGCAATGGCTGGCGCAAGTCATGGCTTGCCGCAGCAAGAAAGCTCGATTTGGCGCGATCGGCCAATTTTGCCGATTCCAAAGCGTCCTGCAATCGGGACTCCCTCTCCAGAATGGCGTCATGGTGAAGCCTGCGCTCGCTAAACAGGGCCGCAAGCACCAGAGCACCTAGGGTGATCGCGAGGATGGTGGCCTGGGCCGTCAGCACACGCTCTCCGGTCGACAGACGTGGGTCCCCGAAAATGCCGATTGTGAAGGTTGTGGTCCAGACGACCGTGGTCGAACAGAAGAACGTGGCAATCGCGGTGAACGCTGGACGAAGGCGGGCTGCGATCCAGATCAGAAGCGGGCAGAGTGCGCCCACCGCCAGCACCGCGGTCCAGGGCTCATTGGGCAAGAAAGCCACCAATGCGCATACGAGGGACACCACGCCTAGGGCCAAAACGCCCTCCGCAGCCTCCCACCGCGGCGGCGGGTTGCGCGCCAAGGACGCCAGCCCGATTGCGAGCGGCGTCACCGCAATAACCCCAATCACGGCAGATGAGAACCAGTGAAACCAGATCACCGCTGGTGACGCAGCCGACCCGTGAAACAGCGCAAATATTGCTATACCACCAAGGCCGGAGACGCTCGTTGCAATACCGGTTACGGCAAATAGTGCCAGTACCCTGCGCAGTTCATTCAACTCGAATGGAGATCCACAAAAGCGGTGAATCAGGCCCGCGATGATGACGACTTCACCGGCGTTCGTGACAGCAAAGAACAGCGAACTCCAGATGTTGCGATCGCCTAGCAGGTTGGCCGCGATCGTTGCAGCTGCCACTCCGAAGACGACAGGCAGCTGTGATGCAGGACCAAGGACAATCAAAATCCCTGAGGCCACTCCCCCCGCTGGCCAGAATACGGCGACACCATCGGTCGGGTCCAGCAATGCAAGGCTCAGCCTCGCGGTAAGAAAATAGGCCAGCGCCACTCCGACAGTCAAAATGCCGTCTGTGCCGCTTGCGAGCGGCGGGCGCGCCAAAATGACCGTCTGTTTTGCAGCAAGCCCCAATGTCTTCACCACTCGTCCGGGCCAATACCCCCGACGTGCAAAGCCTTCCGCGGCCACCGCACGTCACCGATGCGGCGACTATAGCAGTTATTGGGCAAGCATTTCCGCTCAGGCTCTACTGAATTAGTCTCCCTGTAGCGTTTTCGGACCTGACTGGTCTCATTGGCAATGTCCCCTCAAGGGGCTGTAGCAGGCATTCGCAGTTCGGGGCCGCATCTGATCGACTGTCCGGCCTTCGGGACGGCTACCACCAGCGCTCGCGCAGTGACAAAGGGCGGGAACGGCGACGTGCACAAACTGCGTAGTTTGCCTCACGCCACCGCCGCATCCGGCACCCGCGCGGCTTCCATCGGCTGCTTGCCGCGGATGAGGTCGGAGGCACGATCCGCGATCATCATGGTGGAGGCGTTGAGGTTCGCCGAGATCATGCGCGGCATCACCGAGGCGTCGATGACGCGGAGGCCTTCGAGGCCGTGGACGCGCAGTTGGTCGTCGACCACAGCCCAGGTCGAATCTGCCGGGCCCATGCGGCAGGTGCAGCCGGGGTGGAAGGTGGTGGTGCCGCGCTCGGTGGCGGCTGCGAGGAATTCGTCGTCTGTGTTGATGTTGGGGCCGGGGAAATCCTCGTAAGCATAATAGGGCGACAGCGGCGCGCTCTTCAAGAGCCTGCGCGCGAGCTTCATGCCGCCGACGATGACGCGGCGGTCGAGCTCGGCGTCGAGATAGTTGGTCTGGATGATCGGCGGCGCAAACGGATCAGACGAGCGAATGCGGACATAGCCGCGGCTCTCCGGGCGCTGCTGCCAGGAGGCGACCGTCATGCCGGGCTCGTCCTCGAGCTGGCCCTGCACGCCTTCCTTGTAGCTCGCCGGCGTGAAGGTGAGCTGGAGATCGGACGAGTCGGCGCTCTCGCCGGAATGCCAGAAGCAATAGACCATGGTCGGCGACAGCGAGAGCAGTCCTTTGCGCGCGGTCGCCCATTTCAGCGCTTCGATCCATAGCGAGAAGCCGCGGCGGAGCTCGTTGATGGTCTTGATATCCTTCACGCGCGCGACCGTGCGCGGGGCGTAATGGTCCTGCAGGCCTTCGCCGACCGGCAGCGCGTGACGCACTGGGATGCCGTGGGCGCCCAGCAAATCGGGCGAGCCGATGCCGGAGAGCTGGAGCAGCTGCGGCGAATTATAGGTGCCGCCGGAGAGGATCACTTCCTTGTTGGCGCGGACCTCGACCGGCGTGCCGCCGGAGCCGCCCTTCATATAGCGTACGCCGACGGCGCGCTTGCCCTCGAAGATGATCTCGGTCGCGTGCGCGTGGGTGTGCACATGCACGTTGGGCCGCTTCATCGCCGGCTTGAGGAACGCGGTCGAGCCGGAGACGCGCAGGCCCTTGTCGATGGTGCGCTGGCAGTAGGAGATGCCCTCCTGCTTCGCGCCGTTGTAATCGGGGTTGCGGGGGATACCGAGCGAGACCGCGCCTTCCATGAAGGCTTCGCAGAGCGGATCGCGCCAGTTCATGGTGGTGACTGTGAGATTGCCATCGCGGCCGCGATAAATGTCCTCGCCCTCGCCGACCCGTTTCTCCAGCCGCCGGAAGTAAGGCAGCACGTCGGCATAGCCCCAGCCGCGATTGCCCATTTGCGCCCAGGTGTCGAAATCCATGCGCTGGCCGCGATTGTAGATGTGGCCGTTGATCGAGGACGAGCCGCCGAGCGTCTTGCCGCGCGGCGCGTAGATGCTGCGCCCGCCGGTCCAGGGCCCGACCTCCTGCTGGTAGGCCCAGTTGATGCTCTTCATGTGGAAGGTCTTGATGAAGCCGGCCGGCAGATGGATGTAGGGGTGCCAGTCGCTCGGGCCCGCCTCGAGCACGCAGACGCTGGTGTTGGGGTCTTCGCTCAGCCGGCTGGTGAGCACGCAACCGGCGGAGCCCGCGCCGACGATCACATAATCAAATCTGTCCATGGTGCCTCGGCCGCCTCTAGCGCGGCTTGTCGTTGAGTTGATAATTCAAATGCGTTCGCACCGTCGGCCATTCGGCGGCGGTGATGCTGTAGACCACCGTGTCGCGCAGCGTGCCGTTCGGCGCGACCTGGTGGCTGCGCAGGATGCCGTCCTGCTTGGCGCCGAGGCGCTCGATGGCATTGCGGCTCTGGTGGTTGAAGAAGTGGGTGCGGAATTCCACCGCGATGCAGTCCAGGGTCTCGAAGGCGTGGGTGAGCAGTAACAGCTTGCACTGGGTGTTGAGCGGACCGCGTTGCGCGCTCTTCCCATACCAGGTCGAGCCGATCTCGACGCGGCGATTGGCGGCATCGATGTTCATGTAGGTGGTCTGTCCGACGATCTTGCCGCCGGCGTCGAACACCGTGAACGGCAGCATCGAGCCCGCGGCTTGAAGCCCAAGGCGGCGATCGATTTCCTTAGTCATGTTATCAGGCGTCGGGATCGCAGTGTACCAGATGGTGGAGAGATTGCCGTCCTTCACGGCCTCCACCAGCCCCTCGCGATGCTCTTTCGACAGTGGCTCGAGACGGGCGTGCTGTCCGCGCAGGGTGATGGGATCAGGCCAGGGCATCGAATATCTCTCCTTGCGTCACGTCATTGCGAGCAGCGAAGCAATCCAGACTGTCACCGCGGACGCATTCCTGGATTGCTTCGCTTCGCTCGCAATGACGGCTTGGCTCACTTGTTCAGGAAATTCAACGGCAAACCGCCGCGCGGCCAGTCCATGGCGATCAGCTCGCCCTTGCCCGACAGCGTGATGTAGGCGGTCTTCAGCTCGGGGCCGCCGAAGGCGATGTTGGTGGTGACGCGGTCGCCGGTCGGGACCTGCTCGACCAGGGTACCATCCGGCGCGATCACCGAGATGCAGCCGGAGACGAGGGTGGCGACGCAGACATTGCCGTTTGCTTCGACCGCCAGCGAGTCGAACATCTGGTAGCCGCCGAGGCCGCAGATCGGTTTGCCCCGCTCGCCGCGATAGATCACGTCGCGCGGCTTGAGCGTGCCGGGCGCGGAGAGCTCGTAGGCCCAGAGCCGACCCGTCGGCGTCTCCGCGATGTAGACGGTGGCCTCGTCCGGCGACAGACCGATGCCGTTAGCCGGCAATATGCCGTGCACGACCTCGACGATCTCCTTCATGCCGGGCTTGAGATAATACATGCCGCCGACGTCCATCTCGCGCGCGCGGCGCTTGCCGAGATCGGAGAACCAGAGGCCGCCCTGCTTGTCGAACACCAGATCGTTCGGCCCGCGCAGATCGTGCTCGCCGCATTTGGTCACGACGGTTTCGATCTGGCCGGATTGCAGATCGACGCGCTGGATCGAGCCGCCGAGATAATCGTCCGGCTGCGGGCCGGGCATGATCATGTTGCGGGTCGGAATCCAGGAAAAGCCGCCATTGTTGCAGATGTAGATCTTGCCGTCGGGGCCGAGGGCTGCGCCGTTCGGACCGCCCGGAATCTTCGCGACGATCTCCTTGCGGCCGTCGGGATGGATTCGGGTCAGGCGCTGGCCGCGGATTTCCACCAGCACCACCGAGCCGTCCGGCATCACGACCGGCCCTTCGGGAAATTCGAGGTCGGTGGCGAGAACGCGGACGTTGGACATGTGGGACCCTCCCGGCTGCTTGTTATGACTTGTTGTTTTGACTTGCACGGGATGTCCGGCACGGGCCCCCACACGCAAGATTGCCCGCGGTTATGACAAAGTCGCCGGGGCTTGCCAAGCAAGCGGGATGGTATGCCAGCGTTGCGCGCTAATCTCGCACGGGTAGCCAAATCTCCAGGCCGCCATTGCCGGTGGCGGGATCGAATTTCTCGTCGTAGCGTTCGAAGTTCGGCGCATCGGCAGCCTTCAGGCCGGAGGCCGGCAGCCACTGATTCCAGATCGCGTTGACGGTGCGCCTGATCGAGGCGACGTGGTCGGCGTGGGTGAACACCGCATAGCGCTGCTCGGGGATCCGGATACGGCCGAAACGGCGCGGCAGCTCGGAGAAATCGGCGACCTCGACGCCTGCGATGTAGTCGAAATTGCCGGCATCGTCACCGTTGCAGCAGACGCCATAGGCGACCGGTCCAATGCGCGCGGGAATGTCGGCGACCTCCTGATGGAAGCGCTGCCACAGTCCCGGAATGGCCGCGCCGTTGTCGCAGGAGATGCGCTCGTTGATGCCTGCGACGAGGAAGGCCTTTGCGGTTTCGAAGCGCGGGGTGGCGAGCTTGTCGGAGATGGTTGAGTCCATGAGGATCGGCTCCTGAAGACTGAGATGGGCGGTGCATCGCGCGGCCCGCACCGCTTCGGGCGTGGTGCCGAACTGGTCGCGGAACGCGCGGGTGAATGCTTCGTGCGAGCCGTAATCCGCATCCAGCGCCAGCGACAGGATGTCCGGCGCGCCGTTCGCAAGACTGCGCGCCGCCTCGGTCAGCCGCCGCGCGCGCACGTACCGCATCACCGGCAGGCCGGCGGCTGCGGCAAACGCGCGCACGATGTGGAACCGCGACACGCCCGATACCGCAGCGATCTCGTCGAGCGTGATCGGCTCGGCCAGATGGCTCTCGACATACCAGAGCGCGCGTTGGGCTGGGTTCATGGCGTTCTCGTTCGAAGCGCGACCATGATGCAGGGAAGTCCGCAGGTCTCGCTTGATCGGTGTTGCGGTCCCGCGAGAGGATAACGCCGGACCAGCCACTGGCAACGTCCGGGCGTTCATGGCTACACTCGGGACGTCCTTGAAACCGCTCACGAGAAAGCAGGAGGAACCGCGTCATGAAGATCACCGATGTGCGCGCGCACCATATCCGCATCCCCTATGACGCCGGCGTCGCGAGCTTCCGTCAGGGCGCCTCCGCCATCACCGCCCTCGACATGGTGATGGTCGAGGTCAGCACCGACGCCGGGCTAACCGGCTGGGGCGATGCTTTCGCCTATGTCTGCCCCCGCACCACGCGCAGTGCCGTCGAGGAAATGATCGCACCGCAGGCAAGTGGGCTGGAGGTTCCCGATGCCGCCGGGATTCCGGCGGTGATGGAGCAGATCCAGCGCAATCTGCATCTGTTCGGGCGTTACGGCATCACCATGTTCGCGATCTCCGGACTCGACATCGCGCTGTGGGACCTCGCCGCCAAGGTCAAGGGCGTGCCGCTGCACCGCCTGTTCGGCGGCACCAGACGCCCGGCCATTCCGGCCTATGCGAGCCTGTTGCGGATCGGTTCGCCCGACAACATCGCCGCCGAATGCAAGAAGGCGCTGGCGCTCGGCTACGGCGCCATCAAGCTGCACGAGACCACGGCGCCGGCGGTGTTTGCCGCGCGCGCGGCGATCGGACCTGGCATTCCGCTGATGGTGGACATGAACTGTCCGCTGTCAGGCGAGCAGGCGATCGCGTTCGCCAGGACATGCCGGGACGCGCAGCCGATGTTCCTGGAGGAGCCGGTCTGGCCGCCGGAGGATTTTGCGGCGCTCGCCGAGGTCCGCAGCAAGGGCGGACTCGGCGTCGCCGCCGGCGAGAACGCCTGCACGGAATATCAATTCCGTCAGATGATGGAGGCGGGCGCGGTCAGCCACGCCCAGCCGTCGGTGATCAAGGTCGGCGGCATCACGGAATTTCTGAAGGTTGCGGCGCTCGCAGATCGGCTCGGCGTCAAGATCGTTCCGCACTCCCCGTATTTCGGCCCCGGCCTGCTGGCGACCTTGCATCTCCTGGCGGGACGCGACGACGGGTTCGTCGAGATGTTTTACCTGAAGCGCGAGGCCTGCCTCTGGGGCGGCCGTGCCGATGTCGATGCCACCGGCCATGTCGCGGTGCCGACCGGACCTGGACTCGGTTATGAGCCCGACCGCAGCGTGATGGAGCGATATCGCGTCGCCTGAGCGCGGCGGCTATTTCGCCGCATCCTTCGGCGGCGGCGCATCCTGCTTCTTCTTCACATCTTCCGCAATCTTCGCCTGCGCGGCCTGGAGATCGCCGAGCATCTTCTGCAAGCCGGCCACGGTCGTCTTCAACGCATCGATCTGGCGACCAGCGGCGTCCAGCTTTTGCTGGTGATCGAGGTTGAGCTTGGTGATCGTCTTCTGGAGGAAGTCGACGTTGCTCTGGAGGCAGCTGGTGCGGCGCTCCATGGTCTTCTCGACGGTGCAGATCTCGATACCGGGCACGTCCTGCGCGCGGACCGGCGCAATCGCCAGCGCGGCGAGCAGTGACATCGCGAAACAGACGCCGGCGCTTCGAAGCAGCATGCAGGTTCCTCGTCAAATCAATCACGGCAATGTGCGCTTTTTGCACGCAGCCTGTCGAGGCTACCACACTCGTACCGCATTCTCGCGTTGAGCTTGCAGCTGTTCCCTTGGACGGGGAGCGATGATCTGCACGCGGAGGAAATGGGCGCTCCTTCCGCGGCTTTGTTTAGGGGAGTTTTTGATGGCAACGCGCGACAGACGACTGGCTGAATTCGACGGCGCCGGAGAACCGCCGCCTGGCCTTGTAGTCGAAGTGCTGTGTGAGGACCACAGCGGGACGTATCAGCTGCCGTTCGCCTGCCGCTATGTCGAGGGACGCTGGCAGAACCATGCGGCCGGCGTCGCGGTCGAAGCTACCGTCATCGGCTGGCGCGTCCCGCGCATGAAGCATTCGGGCGTGGCCTGAGCACTGATTTCTGTCTCAAAATGCAACGGGGCCGCGTCCCGGCTTAACCTTCGGAACGCGGCCCGAACGAATCACGTCCGAATCAGCCGTAGGGCCCCGTACGCGCCTGTTCACGGCTAGATGTCGCAACCAGCCAGGGCGCACACACAATATCTGCGCAGCGCGCGAGCAGGCCCAGCCCGCCACGGGCGTCAAAAGTTAACGGCTTCAACGACATGACTGCGGGGGTGCGGCGGTTGGATGCGCGCTCCCAAAACAGGCAGATGGCACCCGGCCTGCCTAATATTCGACCTCGAGCTCCTCGATCTCGGCCGGCTCGTCCTTTGCCGCCGCGATCCATTCCTTCATCTCCGGCATGGCCATGATGGTATGGGCATAAGCCTGCAGCTGCGGATCGAGCTTGACGTTGTAGGTCACGAAGCGCGTCACCACCGGGGCATACATCGCGTCAGCCATGGTGCGGGTCTCGCCGAACAGGAAGGGCCCGCCCGATTTCTCCAGGCAGTCGCGCCAGATAGCCCAGACGCGATCGATGTCGGCCTGCGCGCGCGACCAGATCTTGAAGCCGGGGAAGTGCCCCTTCAAATTGACGGGCAGCGAGGCGCGCAAGGTAGTGAAGCCGGAATGGATTTCGCCGCAGATCGAGCGGCAATGCGCGCGCTGAACGCGATCCCTAGGCAACAGCCCGGCATCCGGCATCGCCTCGTTGAGATATTCGGCGATCGCCAGCGTATCCCACACGATCGCACCGTCGTGCCGCAGGCATGGCACCAGGATCGACGACGACAACAGCAGGATTTCGGCGCGCGCCGACGCGTCGTCCGGCGCGGTGACGATCTCCTCGAAATCGAGCCCGGAAAATTTCGTGAGCAGCCAGCCACGCAGCGACCAGGACGAATAGTTCTTGCTGCTGATGGTCAGTGTCGCCTTCGCCATGTGGCCTTCCCTCACGCCTGTGACTCGCACCCCGCCCGGACTCTGCGGGAGTGCGCACCGCCTGTGCTTCCCGCGAAAAGAGCAGCAAGCGACGTGCCAATCTTGAGGACGACCCCTCCTGGATTTGGCTCCGATATTGCATAGCAACACGGGACAGGTGGGCGTTTCAGTATGATGTCGATGTATTATCAGGCCTTTCAGAACCATATGGACCTGACGGCGCCGTGGCGGTCGGGGGCTTCGTCAGCACTCAAATTCCTCAATCTGGTGCCGCAGGGCTTGTCGGATCAGGTCGTCGGCCGGCTGTCGGCCGCGCTGGAGCTGATCTCCCGCTCCACCCTCACCTATCACCGCCCCGCCTACGGCATCGACAGCGTCATGGTCGGCAATCGCGAGGTCGCCGTGACCGAGGAGATCGCTTACGCGACCCCGTTCGGCTCGCTGCTGCGTTTCAAGAAGGAGGGCGTGGGCGAGCAGCCGCGCATGCTGCTGGTGGCGCCGATGTCCGGCCATTTCGCGACGCTGCTGCGCGGCACCGTGAAGACGCTGCTCCAGGATCACGACGTCTACATCACCGACTGGCACAATCCGCGCGACATTCCCCGCAGCGAGGGCCGTTTTGGGCTCGACGACTACACCGAGCATCTCATTGACTTCCTCGGCCAATTGGGCCCGCGCCCGCATATGGTCGCGATCTGCCAGCCCTCGGTCTCGGCGCTCGCGGCCGCCGCGATCATGTGCGAGGGCAACCATCCTTCGCGGCCGGCGACGCTGACGCTGATGGCCGGGCCGATCGACACGCGCATCCTGCCGACCAGGGTCAACGAATTCGCCAAGAGCAGGCCGATCGACTGGTTCGAGCAGAACCTGATCAACTACGTGCCGATGCAGTGCCGCGGCGCGCTTCGGAAAGTCTATCCCGGCTTCGTGCAGCTCACCGCCTTCGTCTCGATGAATCTCGAGCGCCACATCAAGCAGCACATCGATCTCGCCGATCACATCGCGAAGGGCGAGAAGGAGAAGGCGGCCAGCATCAAGACGTTCTATGACGAATATTTCGCCGTGATGGACCTGCCGGCGGAATTCTACATCGAGACCGTGCGCGACGTGTTCCAGGAGCACCTTCTGCCCCAGGGCAAGCTGATGCATCGGGGGCGTCCGGTGAACACCAAGGCCGTCAGCCGCATGGGGCTGATGACGGTCGAGGGCGAGAAGGACGACATCTGCTCGATCGGCCAGACGCTGGCCGCGCAAGACCTCTGCACCGGCGTGCGCGCCTATCGCCGCGTCCACCACATGCAGGCCGGCGTCGGCCATTACGGCGTGTTCTCTGGCAAGCGCTGGAACAACGAGATCTACCCACTGCTGCGGGATTTCGTGCACGTGAACTCCTGAAGCGGCGTCAAAATTTCCACAGCAGGATCGGACAAGGCAGCGCGGCTTTGGGAAAGACGCCGGCGCTTCACCAGACCTAAAACCTGGACATGCCGCTCGCGCCGAAGGCCAAGCCATGTCCGAACTTCCCACCCCCGCTGCAACACCCGCCGCGATCGTCGATGCATTGAAGGCGGTAGCAGGCAATCCGCCGAAGGTGCGCGCGAGCTTCGCCAAGGGGCGATGCGTGCGCGGCACCTATGCCCCGTCCGACCGCGCGGCAGAGATCACGCGATCGCTGAGCTTCACAAAACCGTCGCGCGTTCTAGCGCGCTTCTCCGTCGGCGGCGGCAATCCTGGGGTGTCCGACACCAACAATCTCGTGCTGCGCGGCTTCAGCTTCAGGCTTGGCGACGATACGGACATCCTGACGGAAACCGCGCCGGTGCATTTTGCACGGACGCTCGACCAGATGCTCGCCTTCCTCGAGGCGCGTATTCCGGGCGCGGACGGCAAGCCTGACAGCGAGAAGGTCCGCGCCTTTTCCGCGGCCAACCCTGAAACGCTGAATCAGGCGAAGTACGTTGCGGCACGCCGGCTGCCCGGCAGCCTTGCCGGCACGACCTATTGGGGCGTGCACGCCTTTCCCGCGACGAACGCCAGGGGTGAAACCCGCTTCATCAAGTTCAAGGTCGCGCCCGTCGTCTGCGACGTCTCATTGAGTGAGGACGAAGCCAGGACGAAGTCGGCTGATTTCCTGCATGAGGATCTCGCGCGGAGGATCGCAGCCGGCGATGTCCGCTTCAATGTGATGGCCCTGCTCGACCGTCCCGGCGATCCCATCATGGACGTGACCCTGCGATGGCCGGACGAAGACAACCGCGAGCAGGTGCGGCTGGGGACGATCGTCATCACCAGCCTCGAGGCCAATGAGGCCTGCGACGGCGCCATCTTCAATCCGGTCAATCTTGCGGACGGCATCGGCCATCCGCCGGACGAGATCTTTGCGGCGAGGCGCTCGTCCTACACGATCTCGCTGGCGAAGCGCCGGTAATTCAAGTCTTGTCCCGTCCGCCATCCGTTTCACGGCGCCACGCGCCCGGACTGACGCCGACCATGGACGAGAACACCCGTGTGAAATGGCTCTGATTGGCAAATCCAGCCGAGATGGCAATCTCGGACAACGGCAGGTCGCGGACCGACATCAGTTGCTTGGCCGCCTTCACGCGCTGCTGGAGCAGCCATTGATGCGGCGGCAGGCCGGTGGAGATCCGGAATGCGCGTGAGAAGTGGCTGACCGAAAGGCCGAGCTCGGTCGCGATCAGCTGCAGCGCGATCTTGCCCGAGAGATCGGAATCGAGCCGGTCACATGCACGCTTCACTTGCCATGGCGCGAGACCGCCGCGGCTCGGTTCTGCGGCCGGCTTCAGCCCGCCATAGGTCTGGGCGACATGGGCGGTGAGCGCGAGCATCATGTGATCGACGAAAAGCTGGTTGGTCTCGTCGGGCCGACACAGTCCTTGCCGCAACGAGGCGCCGACATGTCGAACGACCTCGTCGTCATGACCGACACCGGGCTCGTAGCTGAGCTCACCAACGCGCGGCCCGCCCGGCTGCCTGGCAACACCTTTGAGCGCCGAGCGCGGCAAATAGAAGAAGAGCGAGTGAAAGGGCTTGTCGATCACATAGCGCGGGTCGCGCTTGAGGTCGTACAGATAGGTCGCACCTGCGCGAACATCCGCCTTGGTGACACAGCGGCCCTCCTCCCAACATTCGCAATCCGGATAGTCGCGGAGTTTCAGGCTGACGAGATAGGCATCTTCCGCAGCCAGCGAGCCGGAAATATCCGATGTCGGATCGTCGTTGCGGACTTCGGTGACCGCGAGCTCGGCGCTGTGCAGCGAACGCGTGATCAGGACCGGTGCTTGCTCGGAGCGAAGGCCCTGCCCGAGCCTCTGCCCGTAGACGCCTGCTTGTGTCATTCTAGTAAATCCATCCGTAAAGGCACGTCTTCGCCGGCCTTCCCGAGACCCGCGCATTATCGGAGATCGCCGGCCGACGGTCCAGCTGCAGCGCATAACACGAAGCTGGTGCGCCCGGCCGTCGCACCGGATCGCGCCGCGATGATTTCATTGTGATTTCAGCGTGATGTCACACGCCCGGCAGGGCGAAGGACAACACCGTTGACCTGCCCGGCAGATGGCTGCGCAATTTCATCGTGCATTTTGGAAATGTTGCGCAGACAGCGCCTGCGCTCGGCCTTCGTCGCGTCAGGCGGACCATTCCTCGCCCCAGACCTGTACGACGTGGCCCGGCGACACTTCGCGATATTGCCGAACGGGCGGCTGGTAGTCGGGCGCGCGCACCGGGCTTCTGATCTCGTCGTTCGCTACCTCGCGCCTGGTACCGCGGCGCGCTGGATCGGGCACCGGCACGGCCGCCATCAGCTTCTTCGTATAGGGGTGCTGCGGATTGCCGAACAGGGCCGCGCGCGGACCGGTCTCGACGATCTCACCGAGATACATCACCGCAACGCGATGGCTCATGCGCTCGACCACCGCGATGTCGTGGGAAATGAAGAGATAGGCAAGTCCCATGCTGGCCTGAAGGTCCAGCATCAGATTGACGACCTGCGCCTTGACCGAAACGTCGAGCGCCGAGACTGCTTCGTCCGCGACGATCAGCTTCGGTCCGAGCGCGAGCGCGCGGGCAATGCAGATGCGCTGGCGCTGGCCACCCGAGAATTCGTGCGGAAAGCGCGCGGCCATGTCGGCGGTGAGACCGACGCGAACGAGCAGGTCGGCGACCCTCTCCCGCGCCTGCGATGCCGTGGCGAGCCCGTTGGCGAGCAATGGGGCCGCAATCGCCGTTCCCACCGACATGCGCGGGTTGAGGCTCGCGAACGGATCCTGAAACACGATCTGCATCTGCTTGCGAAAGTCACGCAAGGTGCGGGCATTCATCGCCAGCACATCCTGCCCGTCGATCAGAACGGTGCCGCTGTCCGGCTCCGTCAGCTTGAGAATGGAGCGGCCCGTCGTCGACTTGCCGCAGCCGGATTCGCCGACCAGCGCCAGCGTCTCCCCGGCGCGCAAGGTGAAGGAGACGTTCTCGACCGCATGGACGCGGCCCGAGACCTTGCCGAACAGACCCGAGCGGATTGGAAAGCGCGTGGTGAGGTTGGAGACTTCGAGCAGCGGTCGCTCGGCAATCGAGACCGTATCGGGCGTCTCCGCCGGCTCGTCCGAGGTTCCCGTCAGCTTGTCGACGATCGGAAAACGCATCGGCCGCGTCCGCCCGTCCATCGAGCCGAGGCGTGGTACGGCGGCGAGCAGTGCCCTTGTGTAGGGATGCGAAGGGGCTGCGAAGATGCGCGCGGTATGGTCGGTCTCCACCGCCTGGCCGCCATACATCACCACGGTGCGGTCCGCGATCTCGGCCACCACGCCCATGTCGTGGGTGATGAAGAGGATCGACATCTCCTCTTCCTGCTGAAGCTCCTTCAGAAGCTCCAGGATCTGGGCCTGGATCGTGACGTCGAGCGCCGTGGTCGGCTCGTCGGCGATCAGCAGCCTCGGCTTGCAGGCCAGCGCCATCGCGATCATCACGCGCTGGCGCATGCCGCCGGAGAAACGATGCGGATGCTCGTGGAAGCGCGATTTCGCCGCAGGTATCCGCACGCGGTCGAGCAGGCGAATGGTCTCGACCTCCGCCGCCGCGCGCGACAGGCCGCGGTGCTGGATCAGCGCTTCCGCAATCTGGAAGCCGACGGTCAGCACCGGATTGAGGCTCGTCATCGGCTCCTGGAAGATCATGGCGATTTCGTTGCCACGAACATCCTTCATGCTCGCTTCGGGCAGCGTCAGCAGGTCGCGACCGGCAAGCCGGACGCTGCCTTCGACGCGGCCGTTCTCCTTCGGAATGAGCCGCATGATCGAGAGCGCGGTGACGCTCTTGCCCGAACCGGACTCGCCGACGATCGCCACGGTTTCCCGCGAAGCAATATCGAACGACACGTCGCGAACGACGGGAATCCATTGCCGCTCGCGCAGGAAGCACGTGGTGAGGCCTGAGACCGACAGCACGGGCGCCTGCGCGCCGGCGGCGACGTGGTCAGGTATGCTTGCGCCCATACTCATGCCGATGTCCTAATAGCCACGACTACGATCGACACGCCCCGGCAAATCCTCGCCGCGGCGGTGGCGTGCAATCACGTCCAGCACGAAATCGACCGCCGTATCCGGCGCGGTCATGCTGGCATTGTGCGGCGTGACCAGGATGCGCGGGTGGCTCCAGAAAGGATGCCCCGCAGGCAGCGGCTCCGGCTCGGCGACATCGAGGACGGCACCCGACAACGCGCCACTGTCGAGCGCCGCGAGAAAATCAGCTTCGACCAGGTGCGGGCCACGCCCGACGTTGACGAGCGACGCGCCGCGCGGCAGGCGCGCGAACAGATCTGCATTCAGGATGCCGCGGGTCTCGTCGGTCAGAGGTAACAGGCAGACGAGAATGTCGGTCTGCGCAAGGAAACCCGGCAACGTCTCCATGCCAGCGTAACAGGTGACTCCGTCGATCTCGCGCGGTGAGCGGTTCCAGCCGAGAAGCGGAAAGCCGAATGCCGTGAGGCGTTCGACCACGGCCTGACCGAGCTGGCCGAGCCCCATCACGCCGACGCGACGACGTTTGGCCGGCGTGATCCGGATCTCGCGCCAGACCTGCGCCTTCTGCTGAGCGATGAAGTGCAGGAGATCACGATGCAGGGCCAGCACAGCCATGGTGACGTATTCGACCATGGTCTCGGCGATGCCCGGCTCTAGCATGCGCACGAGCGGAATGTGCGGCGGAACTTTTGACGCGTCAAACTGGTCCACACCCGCACCGACCGAGAAGACGAGTTCGAGATTGGGGAAAGTCGTCGCGATGTCGTCCGGCGGCACCCACGCCACGAGATAGCGGACGTCGGCGGGATCGCCGATGTCGGGCCAGAGCCGGAACGGCACATCGGGCGCGCGCTCGGCGAAGAAGCCCGCCCACTCCGCGCCGCGAACAATGTTGGCCTTGTAGAGAACCGTCATCCCGCCAAACCCTCAGAACGGGCTGACCGGCGCGAGCCGGCGGCCGTCGATCAGGCGCTTGTGGCTGTAGGCCGCGGGATCGACCAGCGGCGTCGCGCCCGTCACGATGTCGGCGGCGAGCTTGCCGGCCGCAGGACCGATGCCAAAGCCGTGGCCGGAGAAGCCGGTGGCGAGGAAGAAGCCGGGCATGGCGTCGACCGGCGAGATGACCGGAATGGTATCCGGCGTGCAGTCGATCGTCCCGCCCCAGGCTTCCGCGATCTCGATGTCCTTCAATTCAGGGTTCGACTTGATCAGCGAAGCGAGCGCGGCATTGACCAGCGACATGTCAGGCGCGGGATCGCGCACCCGCTCGGTCTCGAACGGCGACGGCTTGTCCAAGCTCCAGCTCGTGCCCCGCATGAGCTGGTCGAAGAAGGATTTGCCGAACGACAGTTTCAACCCGTTCTTGCGATGACGATAGGTCGGCCAGAAGGTCCGCGCGTAGCGGAACAGATCGGGCGACAGTTCGACCGTACCGCGATTGCGCAGCGCCAGCGTAAAGCCGCCGTCGAGCCGGCGGCGGATGCAATAGAAGTCGGTGCCGAGCGCGCCGGAGGTGATCTCCGGTCCCGGCGTGGTCCGGCACGCGGTGGCGTTGACGAGGCCGATCGGCAGCTCGATGCCGTGGCGTCGGCAGAACAGCGACGACCACGCTCCGCCGGACAGCAGCACCGATTGCGTGCGAATGGTGCCCTTCTCGGTGACGACGGCGCTCACCCGGCCGCCCTGCGTCTCCAACCCGCGCGCGGCGCAGCCCTGATGAATGGTGACGCCGTGTTTTCGCGCGGCGGTCGCAAGCGCCGGCACGGCCATCGAGGGCTCGGCGCGCCCGTCGCTCGGCGTGTGCAGGCCGCCGACCCATGTCTCGGAATTGCCGGGCAGACGCTCGGCGACCTCGGCGGGCGTCAGGACGGTCGAGTGCACCTGCATCTCGCGCGCCGTTGCGGCCCATCGCTCCCAGCTGGCGAGCTCATCCTTGCTCTTGGTCAGGAACAGCACGCCGGTACGGCGGAAGCCGGCATCGACGCCGGCATCGTTCTGCATGTCCTCCCACAGGCGCAGCGCCTCGCGGGCCAGCGGGATCTCCTCACGCGCGCGACCCTGCTGGCGGCACCAGCCCCAATTGCGGCTCGACTGCTCGCCGCCGACATGGCCCTTCTCGACCAGGGCGACGGAGAGGCCCTTCTTCGCGAGATGATAGGCCGCGGAGACGCCGATGACGCCGCCACCGATGACGACGACATCAACCTGCGCTGGCAGGCGCTCGTCACTGTTTATACGGGTGAGCGGCGGGGACATGGGAGACTCCAGATATTCAGTTCGATCGAGACAGCTCGGCTCGTCGCCAGTTTGCAGATCATGGGATGTTCATCCGCGGGTCGAGCGCGTCGCGCAAGCCGTCGCCGAGGAAGTTGAAGCTCGTCACCGCCAGCGTGATGGCGAGGCCCGGCGCAATCGCGAGCCAGGGCGCGCTGGTGAGATAGATCTGCGCGTTGTTGAGCATGTTGCCGAGGCTCGCGGCCGGCGGCTGGATGCCGTAACCGAGATAGCTGAGATAGGATTCCAACAGAATTGCCTTGGCGACGTTCAGCGTCGCCGCCACCACGATCGGCGCAATCGCATTCGGTACGAGCTCGCGGAACATGATCCGCAGGTTCGACGAGCCGAACGCGAGTGCAGCCACCGCAAACTCGCGTTCCCGCAGCGAGCGCACCTGGGCCTCGACGACGCGGGCCACCCACATCCAGGCGGTTGCCGCGATCAGCACCGTGGTGGTGACGAAGCCGGGCTCGATGAGCGCCGCGAGCGCAAGCAGCAGGAAGATGGTCGGAAAGCACAGCATGGCATCGACGAGCCGCATCAGCACCGCGCCGACCACGCCGCCATAGAAGCCGGCGAAGGCCCCGACGGCGATGCCCACCGCCATCGCGATCACCATCGCGACGAAGCCGATCGACAGCGAGACACGCGCGCCCATCATCAGCCGCGCCAGCACGTCGCGGCCGAGCTCGTCGGTGCCGAGGATGTGCGCGCCCGACAGCGGCGGTGCAAACCGCTTCATGATGTCGATATAGGTGTCGTCGAACGGCAGGAGGTACGGGCCGAATGCCGAACCGAGGATGAGAAGAAGAATGATCAACGCGCCCGCGAGCGCAAGGCGATGCCGGCGGAAGCGCCGCCACGCCGCCTGGCCGGGCGCAAGTTGATTGGTGGAGAGAGCGGCAGTCGTCATGCCTAGCCCACCCGGATGCGCGGATCGACGACGGCATAGAGGATGTCGGCGAGCAGCGACCCGATCAGCACCATGATCGCCGAGAACATCAGGATGCCCATCACCACGGGATAGTCGCGGTAGCCGATGGAATCGAGGAACAGCCGGCCCATGCCGGGCCAGGTGAACACGGTCTCGGCGACCAGCGCACCACCCAGCAGCGTCGGAAACTGAAGGCCGGCCACCGTGATCATCGGCAGCAGCGCGTTCCGCAAGGCGTGAACCGTAAGGATCCGCCATTCCGGCATGCCCTTGGCGCGCGCGGTGCGGATGTAGTCCTGGTTGATGACCTCGAGCATCGAGGAGCGCATGAAGCGGCCCCACATCGCGGTCTCGACCAGCGCCAACACCAGCGCCGGTGCAATGAGATGATGGAGGAGATCGAGCAGGGAGCCGTCGCCGACGGTCTGCCGGTTGCCGGCCGGAAGCCAGCCGAGCTTCACCGAGAACACGTAGATGGTGACGAGGCCGAACCAGAAGGTCGGGATCGACAATGCGATCATGGCGCCGACGGTCGCCAGCGAATCGAACAGCGAATAGCGGCGCAGCGCACCGAGCACGCCGATCCAGCAGCCGAGCAGGACGGCGATGATGGTCGCCGTCGCCATCAGTTCCAGCGTGGCGCCAAGATGCGACGAGATCACCGCCAGCACCGCCTCGCCGTCGCGATACGAGCGGCCCCAATCGCCCCTCAGCATACGGCCGAACCAATCGAGATACTGGATCGGCAGCGAACGATCGAGGCCAAGCTGCCGGGTGACGCGATCGAGGTCCTCCTGGGTCATCTGCGCGGACGCCGCGAATTGCGAGAGCGGGCCGCCGGGCGCCAGATGCAGGATGGCGAAGCCGATCGCGGACACGATCACCAGCAACATGATCGCCTGCGCCAGGCGATTGGCGACGTAACGGGCCATCTCAGGCGATCTCGCGCACCTGAACCATCAGGCCCAATACCATTCGCGGATGTTCCAGCAGTTGATCGACATGTTGATGTTGGGACGGAAGCCTTGCAGCCCTTCCTTCACGCCTTCGGCGATGAAGCCCTGGAATAGCGGCAGGATCGCGAGGTCGTCGCGGATGAGCTTTTGCAGATTGCCATAGGTCGTCTTGCGCTGCGCCTGATCGAACTGCTTGGCGCCTTCTGCGAGAAGCCGATCCGCCTCCGGGTTGCGATACTGATAGGTGTTGTAGCCGCGGCCACCCTTGGCGGGAATGGCGCCGGAGCCGAAGCGGGGCGTCACGTCGGGGTCGCTGCCGAGCATGAAATTCACCCCCACGATCACCGAGTTGAATTTCGACTGCTGCCAGAAGTCGCCCCAGATCACGGCGGCCGGCATGTTGTTGACGCGCATCGCCGCACCGATCGCGCGCCAGTCCTGGATCAGCAGCTGCTGGGTCTGCTCGCGCACCGCGTTGCCCGACGTCGTGGAATTGGTGAACTCGAGCTTGACGCCGCCCTTCTCGCGCACCCCGCCGGCGCCGCGAACCCAACCGGCCGCATCGAGCAGCGTGTTGGCCTTGGCCGGATCGTATTTGTGCTGCGGCAGTCCCTGCTGGAACGACCAGGCCTGCTGCGGCACGAAGCTTTCTGTCTGCGACGGCAAGCCGTAGTTCAGCGCGTCGATGATCGCCTGCTTGTTGATCGCGAGATACAGCGCCTCGCGCACGGTGCGGTCCGCCAACGCGCCGAACTCCAGATTGGGCGCGATGTGCTCCACCGACGACGTCGAGGAGACGAAGATCTTGCGACCCTTCAGCGTCTTCGCCTCCTGCACGAAGTTCGGCAGAATGCCTTGCAGGCCGGTGTAGTCGACCTGCCCGGTGCGGAACTGGGTGTAGAGCACGGTCAGGTCGGGAATGTACTTGAACACCACGCGCTCAACGTAAGGTCCCTTGCCGTGATAGCCGGTATGGGCATTCAACTGAATGTGGTCGCCCGGCACGCGCTCGCCCCAGCGGAACGGTCCGGTGCCGACAGGCGCGTTGTGGAACGGCGAGGCATTCGGATCGGTCACCTTCTCCAGGATGTGCTTGGGCACGATGAAGGTCAGCGATCCCAGGATCGACATATAGGGCGAATAGGGAGCTTCCATGCGCCAGTGAATCTCATCGGCCGCGACGACCTTGATGTCCTTCACGAGGCTATGGCCGACGCGGCTGCGCGCGCGGAAATCGGGATTGTTGATCAGCTCGAGCGAGAACTTCACGTCCTCGGCCGTGAACGGCGTGCCGTCGTGCCATTTCACGTCGCTGCGGAGTTTGATCTTCCAGGTCAGGCCGTCGGCGGACAGTCCGCCATTCTCGATGGTCGGGACTTCGCGGGCGAGGTCCGGAACGAACTTGCCGTCGGGATCGATGAACCAGAGCGGCGAGAACACCTGCCACCAGATGCCCTGATCGACTTCGATGCCCGGCATCAGGGGATGAAAGACCGTCGGCTCCTGCGACAGCGCCGCGATCACCTGTCCGCGCGGCTTGTCCGGCGGATTGGTCGGGCGTTCGGTCTGCGCAAATGCGTTGCCTGAAAGCGTCCATCCCGCCGCGGCCCCGGCCCCGAGCTGGAAGAGCTGACGGCGATTCGGAATGCCGAGATGCAGTGCCCCAACGCCGAACTTCCCGGTGTCGTCCGCCATGACCACTCTCCGTTGTCGCACGCGGCACCGACTCCCGCGCCCCCGAGATCCCCGGCAAAGGGACAGGAGTGGGCTTTAGTGCTTCTAAACTTTTCTATCAAAAGTTCATCACGACTAAATACAGCTGTCAATCGTATTGCTAGGATGCGCGACCTTTTCACTCCGACTGAAGCCCCGGACTGTCGTTGTCCGGGGCCGAGATGATGCATGGGAGATCGACATGGATGGTCGCGGCGAGATCAGCGATCCGAAGGATGCCCCGGCGATCGAGGCCGACGATGCGGTCGACCAGCGCCTCGGCGAGACCGTGCGGCTGCTGCGCCAGCGTGCGGGCCTGTCGATCCAGGACGTCGCCAACAAGACCGGCCTCTCCAACGGCATGATCAGCCAGCTCGAACGCGCGCGCGCCATGCCGTCGATACGCACGTTGCGCCTGCTCAGCATCGCGCTCGACGTTCCCATCTCCTATTTCTTCGAGACCCCCGATCCCGCCGACGTGCAGCGCTATATCGTGCGCAAGAACAGCCGGCGCCTGCTGCGGCTCACCGCCAGCGGCGTCGTCAAGGAGGCGCTGACGCCGGCAGACAAAGGCCAGCTCGAATTCTACGAGCTCACGCTCAATCCAGGCGCCTCGTCCGGCACCGACTTCCTGCAGCACACCGGCGAGAAGGCGGGTTATATCCTCTCGGGCAGCCTGCGGCTGTGGCTCGACAACCAGGCCCACCTGCTCGAGGCCGGCGACAGCTTTCGCTTTCCGAGCATCGTGCCGCACATGTTCGACAACCCGACCCAGCAGACGGCCCGCGTGATCTGGGTGACGACGCTGCGCCAGACCGATTCGCCGGCAGGTTGAAACGCCACCACCGCAAATTGCCCCTCGACGCCGCCGCGCGGAATCTGTAGCTCACATCTATAGCTCACGTGGAGCCGGACATTGACAGGGCGGACACGGGGGTCCGCGACTGACGCGTTGGTGTGAGACCATGAAACTCAGGGGGCTTCTGACACTCGCGATGGCCGCGCAGGTCATCGTGACCGCGGCGGCTCTGCTCGTCTCCTATGCCGCGACCGGAGCCGGGTTCGGCATTACCCAGATTGTCGCCCTGCTCGCAAGCGGCGCCATTGCCATCCTGTTTGCTCGTCTGTGCACGCGCGCGATCGAAACGGCGCAGGAAAAACGCGCCGCCGCGCTACTGACCGAGCAGGCGCGGGCCAGCGCACAGATGACGCAAGCCGTCATCAAGACCGCGCTCGACGCCTTCATTCAGACCGACCAGAACGGCATCGTGCTGGAATGGAGCCTTCAGGCCGAGGCCCTGACCGGATGGACGCGCAAGGAGGCGCTCGGCACCGACGTCGTCAACCTCCTCATCGCCGAGCCGCTGCGCGACGGCTTCAGGCAACGCATGATGCGGCTGCTGCCGGAACTGTCGGATACGCCGATCGGCATCCGGTTCGAAGCGACCCTGCTGCACCGGGACGGCGACGAGATCCTGATAGAGGCCTCCAGCACGGCGCTCCACATCGGGGGGCGCACCCTCATCAACAATTTCGTCAAGGACGTCACCCAGAAACACGCCGCCGCGGAGCAGCTGATTCAGGCCCAGAAGATGGAGGCGATCGGCCAGCTCACCGGCGGCATCGCGCACGAATTCAACAACATGCTCACCGTGATCACGGGCACGATCGAGATCCTCGCCGACGCCGTAAAGGACAATCCGCCGCTTGCGACCATCACCAAGCTGATCAGCGACGCCGCCGACCGCGGCGCCGCGCTGACGTCGAGCCTGTTGTCCTTTGCCCGCAAGCAGGCGCTCAGGCCGGCCGAGAGCGACATCAACGAACTGCTCGAAGAACTCGCAAAGCTGCTGCTGGCAACCTTCGACAAGAAGATCGAGATCGTGACCCGGCTCGACGGCAACATCTGGCTCGCCCTCGTCGATCGCGGCCAATTGAGCTCGGCGCTTCTCAACCTCGCGATCAACGCTCGCGACGCGATGCTGGATGGCGGCAGACTGACGCTGACGACGCGCAACGTCGTGTTCGGCGTCCGCGAGGCCATGGCGGTCGGGGCCGGCTATGCCGGCGACTATGTCGAGATCGAGATCGCCGACACCGGCACCGGCATTCCTCCGGCCATTCTGGAGCGGATCTTCGATCCCTTCTTCTCGACCAAGGACGTCGGCAAAGGCACGGGGCTCGGGCTCAGCATGGTATTCGGATTCATCAAGCAGTCGGGCGGCGGCATCAAGGTCGCTTCCGAAGAAGGACGCGGCACGATTTTCACGATCTACCTGCCGAAGGCGGAGGCGAGTACGCTTCGCCCGACCGGCTATGACGAGCGCAAGGTCGTGGGCGGGACGGAAACCATCCTCTGTGTCGAGGACGACCGCGACGTCCGCCAGTACGTCACGGTCCAGCTCGAAAGCCTCGGCTACAAGGTCATCCCTGCCGCCAATGCAGCCGAGGCGCTCGCCATCGCAGCCGAAGGCACGCCCTTCGACCTGCTTTTCACCGACATCGTGATGGCCGGCGCCTTGAATGGACGGGAGCTCGCTGACGAGATGGTGGCTGTGCGCCCCGCGTTGCGCGTCCTGTTCACATCGGGCTACGCCTACGATGCTCCGCATGGGCCGGGACATGCCACCATGGGTGCGCCGCTTCTGACAAAGCCCTACCGCAAGGCCGAGCTCGCGCGCATGCTGCGCCGCTCCCTCGACACCGCCGTCGACGCGGCTGGCGATCCGATCCCAACGCCCTATTCGGTGCAGGCCGATGTCGAAGGCTTTCTGCGCAAGCAGGCGCCTGAACGCGACGGGCATTAGCGTGAGTCTTGCGCATGGACAGCGCATGGCTGCTGCGCAACACTCCGCTTCAGTTACAATCCCATTGGAGACGAGCCATGACTGCACTCGAAAAGGGCATCACCGCGAACGGTACGGGCTATGGCGGCAAGACCTGGAACATCCTGGGTCAGGTCTACTTTCCCAAGGCCGTCACCGAGTCCACCTTCGCGTTCGAGACCAACAGCGAGCCCGGCCAGTTCGTGCCGGTGCACATCCATCCGACCCAGGACGAATTCATTCTGGTGCAGGAAGGCACGCTCGACCTCAAGCTCGACGGCCAATGGGTCAAGGCCCATGCCGGTGATCTCGTGCGCCTGCCGCGCGGCATGCCGCACGGCTATTTCAACAAGTCCGACAAACCGGCCCGCGCGTTGTTCTGGGTCTCGCCGATGCAGAAGCTGGAGGCGCTGTTCAACCAGCTCCACAATCTGGCCGATCCCGCCGAGGTCGTGCGCATCTCGGCGCTGCACGAGGTCGACTTCCTGCCGCCCGAAGCCAACGACTAGGCTACGATCCCCCGACCGACGAATCGTTGGGGGAACCGGCCATGCCTGCACGACGTCAACTCCTCGCAATCATCGCGGCGCTTGGGCTGCTCCTTACGACGTTCGTCCCGAGCCGGGCGCAAACGCTCACGACCAGGCAATCGGAGGCGGGTGCGACCTATGAGCGTGCGCTCGGCGATTTCAAATCGATTCTGGCCGAGCGGCGCCGCCAGATCGACGCCAGGCAGCCGCTGCCGAACCTGCCGGGCCAGGCGCTGTATCTGGCACGCGTCGCGGTGATCAGTGCTTATAAGGATCTCACCGACGCCATGCCCTCGCGGATCGGGAGGCCCAACAAGTTCGAGATACCGCCGGCCTATTTCGATGCCGACATCGAGCCGCTGGTCGACGAATACTCGAAGCTGTTCGAGATCATGGAAGCGCCGCCGGCCGACGCGCAGAACTCGGCGACGCCGTTCAAGGACGTGGTCGATCTCGCCGCAGCGATCGCGCGCGCCAAGGGGCTTGCGCCTAACCACGCCGAAGCCGCGGGCCGGATCAGCCTCGGGCTGTTCTTCGCCGAGACCAACGGCAAACAGAACGTCCGCAACGGGCGCTCGAACACCTATATGGGCAGCTTCCAGACCGGCCCGTCCGAGGACCGCAACGGCCGCAGGAAATGGGAAGCCATCAAGGCCGAGATCGCGGCAATCGATCCCGGGTTGAGCGCGCGGGACGACAAGGAGGAGGCACGCGCCCGCGGCACCGATCATCGCTTCAATCACTGGACCAACGTGCGCGACGGCCTGATGAACGCGCATGCGGAGGTTTTCCGGGAGATCCCCGGAATCGTGAAGACGCTGCCCGACCCGATCGACCAGATGAAGCTGTTCGAGCTGATCCAGATCGTTCCCACGCCGACGAGGTCGGCGCTCAAGTCCGGCGATCTCCTGAACTACAGGGTGTCCAGTCCGACGATCATGAAGCACCTGCGTAACAACAGCATCTTCGCATTCGGACAGGCCGACCGGGCGCGCAATTCGGCAAGCTTCCGCGAGATCCTCGCGGCGATGTGGCTGTTCAACCGGAAGTTCGAGCGCGCGATGGCGAAATATGCGGAGATCAAGCCGCGCTGACGGGCTGCTTGCTCACCGCGCGGCACGCGGGCAAGAGGCGCTAGTTCTCCGGCTTGTAGCCGTCCGTGAGCGTCTTCAGGAAGGCGAAACGGTCGCCGCCTGGCTGTTGCGTCCTGCGCCCGGTGCATTTAGCTTCCCCAGACAAGAACAAATCTCGGGGGGACACATGACAGCCGCTCTTCGCAAGCGCACGCGCCGTGCCGCATGTGCTTTGATCTCAACATCCCTTGCGAGCCTCGCCAATTTAGCCGCGCATGCAGAGATCGTCGTCACTGCCAATGACGGCAAGATGGTGCTGGAGAACGGCAGCGCCGTGGTACGCAAGCAACCGCTGCCGGACACGGTGAGCGTCATCGACTTCACCGACGGTGCCCTGAAACTTCTCGGCGAAGTGCCCGCCCCGGCCAGCGTCGTCGGCCCGCCGCCGAGCGTGGCAATTGCGCCGGATGGTGCGTTCGCCCTCGTCACCGGCGCGATGAAGCTCGATCCTGCGGATCCGGCCAAGACGGTGCCCGACGACAAGCTGTCGGTCATCGACCTGAAATCCACGCCGCCCAAAGTGCTGACGACCTTGCAAGCCGGCGCGGGCGCTGCCGGCGTTTCGATCAACCGCGCGGGCACGTTGGCGCTGGTTGCGAACCGCAGCGAAGGCACGGTCTCGGTCTTCACCATCAGCGGAGGCACGCTGGCGCCGGCCGGCAAGATCCAGCTCGGCGACGCCAAATCAGGCCCCAGCCACGCCGTCTTTTCCCATGACGGCGCGACCGCACTGGTCACGCGCGACGGCGACAGCAAGATCTCGCTTCTGACCGTGGACGGGAGCAAGGTCGAGTACGCCAAGCGCGACCTCTCCGCCGGCATCCGGCCCTACGACATCGACCTCACCGGCAGCGCCGCCGCCATAGTCGGCAATGTCGGCGCCAGCAGCGGCGACAACGACTCGATCAGCCTGATCGACATGACGGCGAGGCCGATCCGCGTCGTCACGACGGTGAGCGTGGGCCAGACGCCCGAAGCCGTGAAGATGTCCCCGGACGGCAGCCATGTTGCCGTGACCGTCATGAACGGCTCGAACAAGGCGCCAGGCTCGCCGTTCTTCAACGATTTCGGCCTGCTCAAGGTCTACAGGATTTCAGGCACTGACCTTACGCCGGTGGCAGAAGCGAAGATCGGCCACTGGTGTCAGGGCATGGCGTGGTCCAAGGATTCTAAATATGTCGTGGCGCAATGCATGGTCGAGAACGAGCTGATCGCCTTCTCGTTCGACGGCAAGGCGCTGAACAGGACATCCACGCTCAAGATGCAGGTGAGCCCCGCGGGCATTCGCACCGCGGAGCCGTAGGGCCGGACCGCGGCGCAGTCATCCTGCGCCGCCGTCCTATTCAATGCGGATCGGCGTGTCCCTCAGGCCATTGTTGTCATAGGCCTTGCGCAAGGTGCCATTCGTCACTGCCTCGTTCATGAACTTGCTCACGAACGCCAGAGCCTGGCTGTGGCCGAGCGGGACGGCGACGGCGGTGACCGTCTTCTTGAACGTCTCGTCGAGCACTCGCGTGCCCGGAATCTTCTGCGCCATCTTGTTGAGCTGATCGCGCGACAGCGCGAAGGCATCGATCTCGCCGCTCTTCAGGAGGCTGAAGATCTCGTCATAGGTCTGGTAGCCAGTGACTTTCGCATTCTTCAGATGGGCCACCGCGCCCCGCATCGTGGTCGTGGCGTTGACGGCCGCGACCTTGATGCCCACCTGGTCGAGCGTGGCAAAGTTGCTGACGCTCGAACCGGCCTTCACGATGTAGGTGGCGTCCGCGACCTCGTAGATCGGACCGAACATCATCCTGGTCTCGCGCTCGGGGTCCTTCGGCAGCCAGGTGACGTCCCAGGTGCCTTTCGACGCCACATCGGTGATCTGGCCGGAATTCTGGTGCACAACATATTCGACGGGCACGCCGAGCTGTGCGGCCATCTCCCTGCCGAGATCGACCGGAACGCCGGCATAGCCGGCTTCGGTCTTGGTGGACCAGAACGCGCCGCCCGCCGGGCTGATCGCGATCGCGACCCGCAGCTTGCCGGTCGGTGCGATCTCGTCCTTCAGACCATCGGCTAGCGCGGGCATGGCAACCGCCGCTGCGAGAACGAGGCCGGCAAGGACCGATTTAAGGACCGACCGGAGAGGCGTGGGCATGTCATGATCTCCCGACCTTTTCTTCTTTTATTCTTCTCTTGTTCGTCCCGACTGCTTCGCGCGCCGCCGCGTGGCCTTTGACATAATTCTGGTCGATCGAGCGCGCGATGGAAAGCGGTTTGTGATGGCAAAACTGCCAAAGGCCACAGCGCAGTCTGCAGTGCAAGGCCGACGACTGCCATGGCTATGGTGTTTCAGGTCCGGGCATTTGTTGGTAGCCTCCCGCCCGACAGACAGCAACCGGGGGCCACCGAATGACCTGCGCGAATCCCGCATCTCCCGCACGGCGCAACGGAGCGTGGAGACATGTCGGGCGGGCACTGGCCGCCGCGATGGCCGTGGCCGCACTCACCGGCTGCGAGGACAAAAACACGTTCGTCGCCCCGCCGCCGCCCAAGGTGGACGTCGCCGCGCCGGTGCAGCGCCCGGTGACCCGCTATGTCGAGGCCACCGGCAACACCGCGCCGATCAAGAATGTCGATCTCGTCGCGCGCGTGCAGGGATTCCTGCAATCGATCGACTACCAGGACGGCACCTTCGTCAAGCAGGGCACCCAGCTGTTCACGATCGAGCCCGACACCTACAAGCTCAAGCTCGACCAGGCGCAGGCGGCCGAGGCCGGCGCGCAGGCCTCGCTCCGGCAGGCGGAAGCCGACTACAAGCGGCAGAGCGATCTGGTGCAGCGGCAAGCGGTCTCGCAAGCGACCTTGGACAACTCGACCTCGACACGCGACAACGCGCAGGCCAATCTCCAGCAGGCCCAGGCCAACACCAAGCTCGCCCAGGTCAACTACGGCTACACCAACGTAACCGCGCCGTTCGACGGCATCGTCAGCGCGCATATGGTCTCGGTCGGCGAGCTCGTCGGGGTCTCCTCGCCCACTCAACTCGCCTCCATCGTCGCGATGGATCCGATCTACGTGAATTTCACCGTCAACGAGCAGGACGTGCTCCGCATCCGTGCCGAGGCCGCCCGCCGGGGGCTCACCGCCGCCGACATGAAGCAATTTCCGATTCAAGTCGGCCTGCAGACCGAGGCCGGCTATCCGCATGAGGGCAAGCTCGACTATGTCGCCCCGACCCTCACCCAGTCGACCGGCACGCTCGCGGTGCGCGGCCTCGTGCCCAACGACAAGCGGGTGCTGCTGCCCGGCTATTTCGTCCGCGTTCGCGTGCCCTTCACCCAGGAGAAGGACGCCCTGCTCGTGCCCGACGCCGCGCTCGGCAGCGATCAGGGCGGCCGCTATCTCCTCGTCGTCAACGGCGACAACATTGTCGAGCAGCGCAAGGTGCAGATCGGTCCCGTCGACAACGGCCTGCGCGTGATCGAAAGCGGCTTGAAGCCGGACGATCGCGTGGTGACCGCAGGGCTGCTGCGGGTGATCCCGGGCCAGAAGATCGACCCGCAGGTGACGAAGATCGAGCAGCCGCAGGCGTCTGCCAAGTAACTAGGAGCGCCAGCCATGATCTCAAAGTTCTTCATCGAGCGGCCGGTCCTCTCGAACGTCATCGCGCTGCTGATGATCCTGATCGGCGGCGTCGCGCTGTTCAACCTCGCGATCGCGCAATATCCCGACGTGGTGCCGCCGACGGTGCAGGTCACGACGCGCTATCCAGGCGCCAGCGCCAAGACCGTGATCGACACCGTGGCACTGCCGATCGAGCAGCAGGTCAACGGTGTCGAGGACATGCTCTACATGCAGTCCTACAGCGGCTCCGACGGCACCTATACGCTGACCGTGACATTCAAGATCGGCACCGACCTCAACTTCGCGCAGGTGCTGGTGCAGAACCGCGTTTCCAGCGCGCTGTCGCAACTGCCCCAGTCGGTGCAGAACCAGGGCGTCACCGTGCAGAAGCGGTCGACGTCTATCCTGCTGTTCGTGACGCTGACCTCGCCCGACAAGACGTTCGACAGCCTTTATTTGAGCAACTACGCCACCATCAACCTCCGCGACGAACTCTCGCGCCTGCCCGGCGTCGGCAACGTCACCGTGTTCGGAGCCGGTCAGTATTCGATGCGGGTGTGGCTCGATCCGAACAAGCTGCAGGTCCGTGGTCTGGTGCCGCAGGACGTTATCCAGGCGATCCAGCAGCAGAGCCAGCAGGTCTCCGCCGGCCAGGTCGGCGCACCGCCGACACCGTCGGGACAGGCGTTCCAGTACACCCTCAACGTCAACGGCAGGCTCGACGACACCGCCGAGTTCGAGAACATCATCGTCAAATCTGGCACCAGCGGCGACGTCACCCGGGTGCGCGACGTCGGCTGGGTCGAATTGGGCGCGCAGACCTACAGCCAGATCTTCTCCCTGAACAAGCAGCCGGCCACCGGCATCGGCGTGTTCCAGTCGCCCGGCGCCAATGCACTCCAGGTCGAGCAGGCCGTCGAGAAGAAGATGGCGGAGCTTGCAAAGGCCTTCCCGCAAGGCATGAAGTACGACACGCCGTTCGACACCACCAAATTCGTGCAGGCCTCGGTGCACGAGGTCTACATGACGCTGATCGAGGCCGGCCTGCTGGTGCTGGTCGTCATCCTGGTGTTCCTGCAGGACTGGCGCGCGATGCTGGTGCCGGCAACGACGGTTCCGGTCACCATCATCGGCGCTTTCGCCGCCATGGCCGCGCTCGGCTTCACCATCAACATGTCGACCCTGTTCGCGATCGTGCTCGCGATCGGCATCGTCGTCGACGACGCCATCGTCGTGGTGGAAGGCGCTGCGCACAACATCGAGCAGGGCATGAACGGCCACGACGCCGCGATCAAGGCGATGGACCAGCTGTTCGCGCCGATCGTCGGCATCACGCTCGTGCTGATCTCGGTGTTCTTGCCGGCCTCGTTCCTCGCGGGCCTCACGGGCCGGATCTATTCGCAATTCGCACTGGTGATCGCGGCAACCGCGCTTCTGTCCGCCATCAACGCGGCGACGCTGAAGCCGACACAATGTGCGCTCTGGCTGCGGCCGACCGTGCCGCCCGAAAAACGCAATTTCTTCTATCGCGGCTTCAACAACGTCTATAACCGCGTCGAGCGCGGCTACACGAGGCTGATCGGCTTCCTGTGCGGGCACGCCACGGTCTCGGTCGCATTCGCGCTGGTGCTGATCGGGATCGGCGGCTACGGCCTGTCCCGGGTGCCGACCGGCTTCCTGCCGATCGAGGACCAGGGCTATCTGATCGCCGTCGTGCAACTGCCTGATGGCGCCGCGCTGGAACGGACCCAGAAGGTACTCGACAGAGCGAGCGAGATCATCAAGGACACGCCCGGAGTCCAGCAGGTCATCACCATCGCCGGCATCTCCGCGCTCGACAACAGCGCCAGCCTCGCCAATGCCGGCGTCGCCTACATCATCCTGAAGGACTGGGACGCGCGCAAAGGACCGGGCGAGGATCTGCGCTCGCTGGTCTACGGCCTGAACGACAAGCTCGCGGTGATCATGGAGGCACGCACGCTGGTGCTGCCGCCACCGCCGATCCAGGGCATCGGCAACGCGGCCGGATTCTCGATGCAGGTCGAGCTGCGCGACGGCAACAGCG
Source organism: Bradyrhizobium sp. MOS002 (assembly GCF_003020115.1). Lineage (GTDB taxonomy): Bacteria > Pseudomonadota > Alphaproteobacteria > Rhizobiales > Xanthobacteraceae > Bradyrhizobium. The sequence continues at coordinate 14,489 of NZ_PYFX01000011.1, read as the reverse complement.
ATTTCGCCAAGCTCCAGGCCATCACGGGCGCGATGGTCTCCAACGGCCAGAGCCAGAGCGCGCTGCAGCGCGTCCAGTCCTCGTTCCGCTCATCGGTGCCGCAATTCAACGTCGAGATCGACCGCATCAAGACCCAGACGCTGCACGTCACGACGGATCAGGTGTTCTCGGCGCTGTCGACCTATCTCGGCTCGTCCTATGTCAACCAGTTCAACAAGTTCGGCCGCGTGTTCCAGGTCTACACCCAAGCCGATCCCGCCTTCCGCGTCACCGAGCGCGACATCGCCAACATGATGGTGCGCAACTCGAACGGCGACATGATCCCGATCGGCACCGTCGCCACGATCACGCCGGCCACCGGCCCCTCGCTGATCAGCCTCTACAATCTCTATCCGTCGTCGACCGTCATCGGCCTGCCCGCGCAGGGCTACTCCTCCGGGCAGTCGCTAAAGCTGATGGAGGAGATCGCGGACAAGACGCTGCCGCCGGGCACCGGCTACGAATGGACCGCGATGTCCTATCAAGAGAAGGCCGTCTCCAACCAGATCTACTGGGTGTTCGGCCTCGCCATGCTGCTGGTCTATCTCGTGCTCGCCGGCCAGTATGAGAGCTGGTATGCGCCGATCTCGGTGATCCTGGCGGTGCCGCTGTCGTTGCTCGGCCCCATGCTGATCCTCAACGGCCTGAAGATCGACAACAACCTCTACTGCCAGATCGGCCTGATCCTCCTGATCGCGCTGTCGGCCAAGAACGCCATCCTGATCGTCGAGGTCGGGCTCGAGCTGCACGGCCGCGACGGCAAGCCGGTGCTGGAATCCGCGATCGAAGCTGCGCGCGCCCGCTTCCGCCCGATCCTGATGACGTCGTTCGCCTTCATCCTCGGCGTGGTACCGCTGGTGATCGCGACCGGCGCCGGCGCCAGTGCGCGCAAGTCGATCGGCATCACGGTGTTCTCGGGCATGCTGGCCTCGACCTGCCTCGCGGTGCTGTTCGTGCCGGCGTTCTTCGTGGTGGTGCAGCGCTTCGAGAACTGGCGCGCGTCGAAGAAGACGCCGAAGGCGGTGGCGGTGGCCGAGGTGAAGTCCTAGGCTTTGTCTGCGGAGGATGCCCTGCCAGACAAAAACGCGAAAACAACCCCATGCACAGTAGAGATGTGGTTGAAAAGGCTGGAGAAAATTTCGGACTTGCCGAAAATACTTGCTTCGTCGGGCAAAACACCGGCATAATGGCATCATGGGTGGTGTGCGTGACGTGCCACGACCTCCCCGTCATTGCCAGCGCAGCGAAGCAATCCAGAGTCCCTCGGCGGAAAGATTCTGGATTGCTTCGCTGCGCTCGCAATGACGACGTGGAGAGTGCCGACGTTACAGCGCATTCTCGTGCCCCGGACGCAGCGCAGCGCCTCTTGGGCGGTGCGCTGCAGAGCCGGGGCCCATGTCTCTGCATGCCGTGTTGCTTTCTGGGTCCCGGCTCTGCGCAGCAACGCTACGCGTTGCAGCGCGTCCGGGACACGAGACCGTTGCCTCACACTGCTTGCGGGGTCCTGATCTCGCGCGGGAGAATGATCGCCGCTGCGATCGCGAGCAGGCAGAGTGCGGCGAAGGCATGCAACATGGTGACGAAGCCGCCCTGCTCGTAGAGCCAGGCGACCAGGCCGACCGAGGCGCCGGCGGCGGTGAAGCCGATGAAATAGCGCACGGCATAGGCGCGCGAGCGCCATTCCTCGCTGGTGTATTTGCCGACCATGGCGTCGTTGACCGTGACCTGTCCGAACGCGCCCATGACGATGCCGATCGAGACCAGGATCAGCGGCAGATTGGACAGGCTCGCGGCCAGATACAGGAACGGCGCCAGCATGAAAGACAGCGGCAGCGCCACCGTCTTCAGCGAATAGCGGTCGAGCAGCCGGCCGATCGTGTACTGGGTCATGGCGCCGAACACGTAGACGCAAGCCGCGATGACGCCGAGCAGCGCCGGGCTCTTGGTGAGATCGGCAAGCCGCTCCGCGAACAGCTTTGGCAGCGCCACGGTGACGGCATTGAAGGTCGTCGAAATCGCGATCACGACGATCAGCAGCGACAGGATCACGCGCCACATGTCCTGCTTGGCGACGCGCGCTTGCGCCGCCGCCTGCTTCGAACCCTTGCGGTCTTCGTGCACGACCATCATCGCGAACGCGATGCCGATCAGGATGGTGACGATGCCGGGGACGATGAAGGCGAAGCGCCAGCCGAGGTACTGGCCGATCACGCCGGTGACCAGCGCCGACGATGCGACGCCGAGATTGCCCCAGACGCCGTTGATGCCCATCTCGCGGCCGAGCCTGTCCGCGTAGGACACGATCATGGCAGTGCCGACGGGATGATAGATCGAGGCAAAAATGCCGATCGCGAACAGCGCCGCGCCGAGCTGCGCCTGCGTCTGCACGAAGCCGACCGAGATCATGGAGGCGCCGATGCCGACGAAGAAGATCAGCATCATGTGGCGGCGGCTCCAGCGGTCGCCGAGCCAGCCGGTGAGCAGCGAGCCCGCGCCAAAGGCGACGAAACCGGGGGTCGCGTAAGGCAGCAGTTCCGAATAGGCCATGCCGAGCGCGGGCCCCATGATGATCACCGCGGCGGCGAAAATCAGCATCGCGTAATGGTCGATGAAATGGCCCGCGTTGACGAAACTGATCACCCGGCTGGGGCTGTTCATGGGAATCCTCTCCTGCTCGAAAATGAGTTATATGTCGGACCCATGACGGGATGCTGCCAATGACTGTCTTGGAAACGCCAATCCTCCGGGCGGTCCGGAGCAATCATCGCTCGCCCGCGGGCGTGCATCTGGTCGCGCGCGACTACCCCAAGGGCATGCGGATCGATCCCCATTTGCACCGCGAGGCGCAGCTGATCTATGCCGCCAAGGGCACCATGCAGGTGACGACGCCCGGCGGACGCTGGCTGGTGCCGCCGGACCGCGCGGTCTGGGTGCCGGCCGGGCTCCAGCACGCGATCGATCTGCTCGCCGACATCGAGATGCGCACGCTCTATTTCGACCTCGCCTGGCTGAAACGCGAGCAGCGCCATGAGGGACTGACCAGGGAATTCGTGGTGCGGGTGTCGCCGCTGCTGAATCAGGCGATCCTCGCACTGTTCGACGCGCGCAATACCGAGGAGCGGACCGATCTGCTGGTGCGGCTGGTGATGCTGGAATTGGTCCAGGCCGAGGATTCCGCGACCTTCGTGCCGCTGCCGCACGAGCCGCGCTGCCGGCGCGCGGCCATGATGGTGCTCGACGATCCCACCGGCCTGCACGACATCGACACGCTGGCGCGCGAGGTCGGAACCTCCGCGCGCACGCTGTCGCGGCTGTTTTCGACGGAGACGCAGCTGAGCTTCAAGAGCTGGTGCCAGCGCGCAAGAATTGCGGCGGCGATCCAGCGGCTGTCCACGGATGCCAATGTGTCCGTGAAGCAGCTCGCGACCCAGCTCGGCTATGCCAGCGTGCCGGCGTTTTCGGCGGCGTTCCGTCAGGTAACGGGGCGGACCCCGACGGAGTTTGCGGGGAAGGGGTAGCTGCCCGTCATTGCGAGCGCAGCGAAGCAATCCAGACTGCCACCGCGGAGGGATTCTGGATTGCTTCGCTGCGCTCGCAATGACGGTGTATGAGGCAGCCGCCTTGTTCTCCAAACGCCCCTCACCGGGCATGACAGCATTCTCGAAACGCACACCCCAGCTAAAGTTGCCAAATTCTTGCGCTTGATTGTGATCGGCTTCCGCTCAAAATCCGTGTAAGATTCCCGCACCGCACAAACCTGATACGAAAGCCCCGATGGCCAACGCCTTCTTCTCCGACCTGCTCACCACCATCTCCGAGCGCGGCCGCACGCTGCTTCGCCGCGGGGATTCTGCTGACACCAAGCAGGACGCCGATGGGCTCATCGAGCTCTGCGGCGCGCTGCTGTCGGGCCGGGGCGAAGCTTCGGGCACCGCCATGGCGCGTGAGGTGCTCGACATCTACCAGGAGTTGGATGTGACGGGACGTCGCGCCTTCTTCGAAGCACTGGTGCGCGATTTCGGCCCGGATCGGGAACGCGTGTCGAAGGCGATCGAGACATGGCGTGCCAAGCCGGCCGACGAGGATGCCAGCGCCCTGCACTTCGCCTCCGAGCCGCGCCGGCAGGAGCTGATCCGCCGGCTCAACCGCGCGCCCGGCGGCACCGGCGATCTCGTCAACATGCGCGCCGACCTGCTCGGCATGATGAACGGGCACACCGATCTCGCCGCGCTCGATCGCGACGTCTCGCATCTTCTCTCTTCGTGGTTCAACAGGGGGTTTCTCGTGCTGCGCAGGATCGACTGGTCGACCCCGGCCAACATCCTCGAAAAGATCATCCGCTACGAAGCCGTGCATGAGATCAGCGATTGGGACGATCTGCGCCGCCGCCTCGATCCGGTCGACCGCCGCTGCTACGCCTTCTTCCATCCAGCGATGGTCGACGAGCCCCTGATCTTCGTCGAGGTGGCGCTGACCGAGACCATTCCCGGCGCGATCGCGCCGCTGCTCACCGTCGATCGTCAGCACCTGCCGATCGAGCGCGCGCGCACCGCCGTGTTCTACTCGATCTCCAACACCCAGCGGGGTCTCGGCGGCATCTCCTTCGGCAGCTTCCTGATCAAGCAGGTGGTGGAGGAGCTGCGCCGCGAATTGCCGAAGCTCGACAATTTCGTCACGCTGTCGCCGGTGCCCGGTTTCATGCAATGGGTGAAGCAGGACAAGGATTTGCCGCTGTCGGACGAGGACCGCGAAGTGCTGAAGCGCCTCGACGATCCCAAATGGTTCGAGAACCCCGAGACGACGACGCTGCTGCGTGGCGTGATCGAACCGCTCGCGGCGCACTACTTCCTCAAGGCGCGCACGCCGAAAGGCAAGCTGATCGACTCCGTCGCGCGCTTCCATCTCGGCAACGGCGCCCGCCTCGAGCGCATCAACTGGTTAGGGGATCTCTCGCCAAAGGGCGTGCGCGAGTCCGCCGGCGTGATGGTCAACTACCTCTACCGCCTCGACGACATCGAGAAGAACCACGAAGCTTATGCGAATGACGGCGAGGTCGTGGCCTCGAGCGCGGTTAAGAAGCTGCTGAAGAGCGAAGGACGGCGGCTGCTGGATATGCGGTTGTCGTAGCGGCAAACGCCCGTTCCACACCGTCATTGCGAGGAGCTCTTGCGACGAAGCAATCCAGGCTGCCTCCGTGGAAACACTCTGGATTGCTTCGCTGCGCTCGCAATGACGGAGCGTGTGGTAGTACCTGGTGCAATCAGATCAGCGTCTCGTACAAATCCATCCAATCCGGATTGACGCTCTCGATCAGCGCGAGCTTCTTTTCCCGGCTGCCGGCCTTGATCTGCTTCTCGCGTGTGATCGCGTCGGTCATCGTCGCGTGCAGCTCGTACCAGACGAGAAGTTTGCAGCCATACTTTGACGAGAACCCCTTCACCAAGCCCTCGCGGTGCTCGAACGCGCGGCGCGGTGGATTGGACGTGACGCCTGTATAGATCGTCCCGTTGCGGCGATTGGCGAACATGTACACGCAAGGCTGCTTCATGATCGTGCTCAGCTGAGGAGAGCTTTCATGATATCACAACCAAGAGATGATTGCGAGATTTTCGCCACATCGTCATTGCGAGGAGCACTTGCGACGAAGCAATCCAGGCTGCCTCCGCGGAAAGACTCTGGATTGCTTCGCTGCGCTCGCAATGACGGAGGGTGTGGCGCGGCCGTCGCGGCCCCGGCGCTACTTACTCCGCCAGCGCCTTCATCTCCTTGTAGAGATCCGATTTGCCTTCGAAGCCGATGCCGGGGAGATCGGGCATGGTGATGTGGCCGTTCTCGACGCGGACGCCGTCGGGAAAGCCGCCGTAGGGCTGGAACAGGTCGGGGTAGCTCTCGTTGCCGCCAAGGCCTAAACCGGCGGCGATGTTGAGCGACATCTGGTGGCCGCCGTGGGGGATGCAGCGGCTCGGCGACCAGCCGTGGGTCTTCAGGACTTCCAGCGTGCGCTGGTATTCGCACAGGCCATAGGACAGCGCGCAGTCGAATTGCAGCCAGTCGCGGTCAGGCCGCATGCCGCCGTAGCGGATCAGGTTGCGGGCGTCCTGGTGGCTGAACAGGTTTTCACCGGTCGCCATTGGCCCCGGATAGAATTCGGCGAGCGCGGCTTGCAGCGCGTAGTCGAGGGGATCGCCGACCTCCTCGTACCAGAACATCGGATAGTCGCGCAGCATCTTGGCATAGGCGATGCCGGTCTCGAGATCGAAGCGGCCGTTGGCGTCGACGGCGAGCTGCGCGTCCTTGCCGATTTCCTTCAGCACCGCTTCGATGCGGGTGCGGTCGTCCTCAATATCAGCGCCGCCGATCTTCATCTTCACGACGTTGTAGCCGCGATCGAGATAGCCGCGCATCTCGCCGCGCAGCATCGAGAGGTCCTTGCCCGGATAATAATAGCCGCCGGCCGCGTAGACGAACACGCGTGGATTGGCTTTGACGCCATGACGCTCGGCCAGCAGGCGGAACAGCGGCTGGCCCGCGATCTTCGCCACGGCATCCCACACCGCCATGTCGATGGTGCCGACCGCGACGGAGCGCTCGCCATGACCGCCCGGCTTCTCGTTGGTCATCATCGCGCCCCAGACCTTGTCGGGGTCGAGATTGTCGCCGGCCGCATTCAAGAGCGACTTCGGGTCGGCCTCCAGGATGCGCGAGGCAAACCGTTCGCGGATCAGGCCGCCCTGCCCGTAGCGGCCGTTGGAGTTGAAGCCGTAGCCGACGACGCGCTTGCCGTCGCGGACGACGTCGGTGACGACGGCAACCAGGCTCGTCGTCATCTTGGTGAAATCGATATAGGCGTTGCGGATCGGCGAAGAGATCGGCTTGGTGATCTCGCGGACGTCGACGATGCGGATGGACATGGTGTTTCCTTTCGTCATTGCGAGCGAAGCGAAGCAATCCAGAAATGCATCCGCGGAGATAGTCTGGATTGCTTCGTCGCAAGGGCTCCTCGCAATGACGAGGAGAGAGTGCGCTCCTCGCGATGACGAGGAGGGAGCGCGGCGCTCTTACTTCTTATCCCTGAAATACGGCTCGACCGGGCCGTGCACCTTGATGGTCAGCGGGTTGCCGTGGCGGTCCTTGGCGTTGCCGGCGGTGACGCGAACCCAGCCTTCGCTGATGCAGTATTCCTCGACATTTGTCTTCTCGACACCCTTGAAGCGGATGCCGACGTCGCGCGCCAGGATATCGGCGTTGTAATAGGGGCTGTTCGGATCGACCGAGAGGCGGTCTGGAAATTCGTCGCTCATGATTGTCTCGCTCATAACAGGGTCTCGATTTGCTGCCGCAATCCTTCGGGCCGGGCGGTCGGCGCGTGGCGCGCGACCACCTTGCCGGCGCGATCCACCAGGAATTTCGTGAAATTCCATTTGATGGAGGCGCCCAGCAGGCCGGATTGTTGGCGTTTCAGGTACTCATACAACGGATGCGCATTGCTGCCGTTGACGTCGATCTTCTCGAACAGGGGGAAGGTGACGTCGTAATTGGTCGAGCAGAACGACTGGATTTCGCTCGCTGCTCCGGGCTCCTGCGCACCGAACTGGTTGCAGGGAAAGCCGAGCACCGAGAAGCCGCGCGGATTGAGATCGCGATGCAGATCCTCCAGCCCGCGATATTGCGGCGTGAAGCCGCATTTGCTCGCGGTGTTGACGATCAACAGCACTTGTCCTTCGAAGCGTTTCATCGGCACTTCTTCGCCGAAAAGCGAGTTGGCCTTGAAGTCGTAGATCACCGACATCGCTAACCCACGGGGTCGATCGGCGACGGCGGCACGCCGCCCGCCTCGATCGCCTCGCCTGCGAGCAGGCAGAGATCCTCGCGATAGCGGCCGGACACGATGTGCACGCCGACCGGGGCCTTGCCGACGAGGCCGGTGGAAACCACGAGGCCCGGCAGGCCCATGAAGGGAATGGCGATCTGCGGCAGCTGTGCTTCCCAGACGCGTTTGAAGGACGAGTCGTCCTTGCGGTCGAGATGATCGGGGAACGGCAATTCGCCGGAGACCGGCGTCAGCAGCACGGCATAGGTCTCGAAGAACAGCATCCATTCGCGGGTCAGCGTGGCGCGCCGGGTCAATGCCTTGGCGTAGTTCGCCTGGTCCATCGGCGTGACCCTGGCGCGGTTGCCGCGCAGGCACGCCAGCGCGCCGGGATCCCCCTCACGCTCGGCCATTTCGAGTTGCGCCTCATAGCCATCACCGAGCCAGAGCTTGATCTGCCACTCGACCGCTTCGCGCATCGGCGGGGTGTTCTCGATTGTCTCGACGGTCCAGCCGGCCCGTTCGAGCCGCTTGCCGGCATCGACGACGGCCGCCTTCACCTCGGGGGCCGTCGCAAGGCCATCCGGGTTGAGGCAGAGCGCGGCGCGCTTGGGCCGCGCGGGGCCTTCCAGCGGCGCCGGCACGAACCAGGGATCGCGGATGTCGCGGGCCGACATCGCCGCGAGCGAAATCCTGATGTCGTTGACGGTGCGCGCCAGAGGTCCCGACACCGCCATGATCTGCGGCCCGATCGGGCGCTCCGGCAGGGCCGGATTGAAGGCCGGGATGCGGCCCAGGGTCGGGCGCAGACCATGCACGCCGCAGGCATAGGCGGGATAACGGATCGAGCCGGCGATGTCGGTGCCGTGGGCGATATGGCCGATGCCGGCCGCGACCGCCGAACCGGCGCCGCCGGACGAGCCGCCCGGCGTCAGCGAGGCGTCGCGGGGGTTCTTGGTGTCGCCGTGGACCAGGTTGGTGGTGAACCAGCGATAGGAGAAGGCCGGGCAATTGGTGCGCCCAAGGAGAACCGCGCCGGCTTTGCGGAAATTGGCGACCACCGGATTGTCCTCGCGCGCGATCAGGTCGCGTTGGAGCTTGAGGCCATTGGTGGTGGCAAAGCCCTCCTGGTCGACATTGGCCTTGATGGTGACGGGCACGCCGGCCAGCACGCCGGGGTCCTCCCCCTTCGCGATGGCGGCATCGACGGCGTCCGCCTGCTTGAGCACGTCCTCGGGCCGGTGGTCGATCACGGCGTTGAGGCTGGGATTGACGGCGTCGAGCCGGGCGAGGCCGGACTGCGCGGCCTCCCTGGCGGAGACCTTCTTGGTTTTGACGAGGTTGGCGAGGTCGGCCGCCGACAGGCGCCAGAGATCTTGCATGGCTTGCTCCGTTTAACCGGCGTCTTTTAGCCCCGGGAACGCGGCAAAGCCATGCGGATTTCGCAAGGGCGAAGGGCCCGGATTGCCACATTCTCCGTCATTGCGAGCGCAGCGAAGCAATCCAGAGTCCCTCCGCGGGGACAGCCTGGATTGCTTCGCTGCGCTCGCAATGACGGTGGAAAGAGCTGCGGCGTCACTTCTCCTCGCAATGACGGGGAGAGAACTGGGGGACCTAATGCCTCGTCGCAGACTGGTCCGGGATGTCCAGGAGTGCCTCGGTAAAGGGGAATTCGAGCACAATCTCACCTTCGCGGTCGGTGACCTCGATGACGGCCTCGAGCAGGGCCGGCTGGGTGCCTTCCGATCTCAGCACCTCCAGAATCATCTGGCGGGCAACCTCCCAGGCGCGGTCGGGATTGCGCAAATCCTCTCCCTCAGGATCCACGATCAGTTCGTTGCCGATACGGGTGTTGAAGAAATATCTGGGCATCACGAAGTTCCAGTTGGGTCGCCTGTACCGGATTGAAAGCTGCACTGCACTCACAACTGCTTTATCAGGACAGGGTTCGCGACCGAATGCGCCACGCGCAGGGCCGCATCACCAGAAAGTACTGTTCCCCGCACTTTTTCGCGGCGCAACATACCCTTGCTCGGGAAAATTTCACTGGCGAACTTTTGTGCTCGCAGTAACTTAGCCACGGGCGGATACGTCCGAAATCTCGAAAATGGAGAGCCGAAATGGCCTGGAAAGCCCCGAAGATCGTCGAAGTGCCCTGTGGCATGGAAATCAACATGTATGTGAGCGCCACCCGCAAGTAAGCGGTTGGTGAATTCGCATTCTGCGCAGGTGGATCTTTCGGTCACGATGCATGTCCGGAAGACAGGATTTGTGTTGGCGTGAGGTCCACCTCGCGACATTGCTTCCAGGAGACGGATTATGCTTCGCGTCGTCGTCCTGGGCGCCGCAGCCGGCGGCGGAGTGCCGCAATGGAATTGCGGCTGCAAGGGCTGCCGGACGGCCCGTGAAAACGGCCAAGAGCTGCAACGAACCCAAGCCTCGGTCGCCTTCAGTGGCGACGGCGAGCACTGGTTCTTGATCAACGCCTCTCCCGACCTCCGCCAGCAATTGAATGCCACGCCACAGCTGCATCCGAAGGCAGGCGCGCTGCGCCATACGCCGATCGCAGGCGTGATCCTGACCAACAGCGAAGTGGACGCGGTGGCGGGCCTGCTGTCGATGCGCGAGGGATCGCCCTTCACGATCTATGCGCATGAAAAGGTGCTGGCGATCCTGAAGGCCAACAGCATCTTCAACGTGCTGAACGAGAAGAACGTGCAGCGCCAGCCGGTCGACATCAATGAGTCGTTCGAGCCGCGGCTGCCGGACGGGACGCGCTCAGGACTTGAGGTGCTGCCCTTCGCGGTCTCGGGCAAATCGGCCTGGTACCTGGAAGGCAAGGTGCATCCAGGCGGCGACACCGGCGAAGGCGATACGCTGGGGCTGAAGATCACCGACAAATCGACCGGCAAATGCTTCTACTTCATCGCGGCCTGCGCCGAGGTCACCGACGCGCTCAAGGCCGAGATCGACGGCGCTTCGCTGGTGTTCTTCGACGGCACGGTGTGGCAGGACGACGAGATGATCAGGGCCGGCCTCGGCCACAAGACCGGCAAGAGCATGGGCCATGTCGCGATGTCCGGCGACCACGGCGCCATCGCGCGGCTCGCCGACCTCGCACTCGACAGGAAGATATTTCTGCATATCAATAACTCGAACCCGGCGCTGCTGCCCGCTTCCCCCGAGCGCAAGGCCGCTGAAGCGGCGGGCTGGCAGATACCCGCTGACGGAACGGAGATCGTGCTGTGAATGCCGCGTCACTGACTGGAATGACCGCGCTCTCGGTCGGCAAGGACATCAGGCTCAACTCGGCCGAGGAGCTGGAGGCGACGCTGCGCCATATCGGGGCGACGCGCTATCACAGCCTGCATCCGTTCCATAAGCTGCTGCACGGCGGCAAGCTGAACAAGGGCCAGGTCCAGGCCTGGGCGCTGAACCGCTATTATTACCAGAGCACCATCCCGATCAAGGATGCGGTGGTGATCTCGCGCTTCCGCGACCGCGCCACGCGGCTGGAATGGCGGCACCGCATCGAGGATCATGACGGCGATATCGGCTCCGAAGGCGGTATCGAGCGCTGGCTGAAGCTGACCGACGGCCTCGGGCTGGACACGGCCTATGTGGAATCGACCGAAGGCATCCTGCCCGCGACGCGCTTTGCGGTGGAAGCCTATGTGCACTATTGCCGTGAGAAGTCGCCGCTGGAGGCGATCGCCTCCTCGCTCACCGAATTGTTCGCGCCGAACCTGCACGAAGAGCGCATTGCCGGCATGCTGGAGCACTACGACTTCGTCAATCCTGATATCATGAGCTACTTCAAGCGCCGCCTGGCCCAGGCGCCGCGCGATGCCGGCTTTGCACTCGACTATGTCAAGGCGCATGCCACGACGCCTGAGCAACGGGCATCCGTCTGCAATGCGCTGATCTTCAAGACTAACGTGCTGTGGGTGCAGCTCGACGCGCTCCAGCACGCCTATGTCGAGGGCCACATTCCGCCGGGCGCGTTCGTGCCCCAAGAACACTCAAAGGCGAGCTGAGGAACAATCGATGGCCGGGCCGCGTCACATCAGCGTCAGCGAGGCGAGCCGGCCGGTGCTGCCGCGGCACGCCAAGCTGAAATATGACGAGACGCGAAAAGTCTGGGTGATCCTGGCGCCCGAACGCGTGCTGGCGCCGGACGAGATCGCGGTCGAGGTCTTGCAGCTCTGCGACGGCGAGCGCAATGTCGGCGACGTGTCCGACCAGCTCGCGGCAAAATACGCCGCGCCGCGCGAGGCGATCCTGGCCGACGTCATCGTCATGCTGCAGGATCTCGCCGACAAGGGCTTTCTCACGGAGGCCCGGGAGAAGACGTCATGAGCGATGTGCTCGGCAACCCCACCCTCCCGCCCGACGCCAGCGACAGCCTCGCGGTGCTGGAGAAGAGCCGCTCGACGGCAGAGACGTTCGGCATTCCGCTCGCCGTGCTGCTCGAGATCACCCATCGCTGCCCGCTGCAATGTCCCTATTGCTCCAACCCGGTCGAGCTCGACCGCTCGGGCAAGGAGCTGACCACCGAGGAATGGAAGAAAGTGCTGAGCGAACTCGCCGAGATCGGCGTGCTCCAGGTGCATTTCTCCGGCGGCGAGCCGACCGCGCGCAAGGACCTCGTCGAGCTGGTCAAGCATGCCAGCGACGTCGGCCTCTACACCAACCTCATCACCTCGGCCGTGCTGCTGACGCGCGAGCGGTTGAGTGAGCTTGCCGATGCCGGGCTCTGCCACGTGCAGATCAGCTTCCAGGGCGTCGAAGAGGGCCTGGCCGATCGCGTTGGCGGCTACAGAGGCGGCCACCGCAAGAAGCTCGAAGTGGCCAAATGGACCCGCGAGCTCGATTTGCCGCTCACCGTGAATGCGGTGATGCACCGGCAGAACCTGCACCAGCTGCCTGAGATCATCCAGATGTCGGTCGATCTCGACGCCGACCGGCTTGAGGTCGCCAATGTGCAATATTACGGCTGGGCGCTGAAGAACCGCGCCGCACTGATGCCGACGGTCGCGCAGCTCGACGAGTGCACCCGCATCGTCGAGGAGGCGCGCGAGCGGCTGAAGGGCCGGCTGACGATCGACTATGTCGTGCCCGATTATTACGCGCTGCGGCCGAAGAAGTGCATGGGCGGCTGGGGCCGGCAGTTCTTCAACATTTCGCCGGCCGGCAAGGTGCTGCCCTGCCACGCCGCCGAGAGCATCACCGGGCTCGACTTCGAATCGGTGCGCTCCAACCATTCGATCGCCTGGATCTGGCAGAACTCGGACGCCTTCAACCGCTATCGCGGTACCGGCTGGATGAAGGAGCCGTGCAAGACCTGCGAATTCCGCGAGATCGATTTCGGCGGCTGCCGCTGCCAGGCCTTTGCGCTGACCGGCGACGCCGCCAACACCGATCCTGCCTGTGCGCTGTCGCCGCTGCACGAGACCATCTTCAAGCAGGCCGAGCGCGAGGCCGAGGGCGACACCAACCGCTTCATCTACCGCAATTTCGCCGGCGGCACCCTGGAATCCGAGAATGGTGCCTGACGCCGACGCGGCCAGCTCAGTCAAGCGCGCCGATCCCTTTGCACCGCTGACCTCCGAAACGCTCGACGTCGGCGACGGCCACGAGCTCTATGTCGAGAGCGTCGGCCGCACTGGCGGAATCCCCGCGGTCTATCTGCATGGCGGCCCCGGCAGCGGTTGCCAGCCCGACCATCGCCGGCTGTTCGATCCCGACCGTTTCCATGCCGTGCTGTTCGACCAGCGCGGCTGCGGCCGCAGCCGGCCGAAGGGATCGCGCGCGCACAACACCACGCAGCATCTGATCGCGGACATGGAAAAGATCCGCGAGAAATTCGGCGTCGAGCGCTGGATGGTGGTCGGCGGCTCCTGGGGCGCGACGCTGGCGCTGGCTTATGCGCAGGCGCATCCCGAGCGGGTCTCCGGAATTGCGCTCCGCGCGACGTTTCTCGGCACGCGTGCCGAAGTCGAAATCGCCTTCACCTCGCGCCTGTCGCAATTCTACCCCGCGCTCTACGAGGATTTTCTCAGCGTGCTGCCGGCCGAGGAGCGCGCGCGGCCGGTGGAAGCCTACTATCGCCGCATCCTCGATCCTGATCCGGCCGTGCATGGCCCGGCCTCGCGCGCCTGGCACGACACCGAGCGCGCCTTGTCGGAGCACAAGGCTGCAAAGACGCGGATCGACCTGGCGTCGCTGAACGTGTGGCGCACATTGCCGGCGACGCCGTTCATGGAGGCGCATTATTTCATCCACGACAGCTTCATGACGGAGAACCAGTTGTTGCGGAACGCCGGCAAGCTCGACGGCATTCCCGGCATCATCGTCCAGGGACGCTACGATCTGTTGTGCCCTCCCGAGACATCGCAGGCGCTCGCGAAAGCGTGGCCGGGTTCCGAGATTCGCATCGTGGAAGAAGCCGGCCATTCGCTCTATGATGGCGGCGTGCGAGACGCGGTCATGAAGTCGATCGCGGATCTCGCGTCGAAGATCTCGCGCTAGATCTATCTCCTCATCCTGAGAGCCTGACCGGAAAAGGGTGAGCGGCTTTGGCTGGCCTGTGATTCCTTCGGATTTGCAAAGATTCGAGGGAGGACACCATGCCATGGAC
>NZ_PYFX01000010.1 GCF_003020115.1 Bradyrhizobium sp. MOS002 | reverse complement strand
CGAGCTCGCCTGGCTACTCGCTGCCCATCTGAGGCTCTTAACTCGCCGCTTGGCCAGACCTTGAAGACGTCTACGCTTTTTGAGTCAGGCTCTGAGGAGCGCGCTCTTGCGCGCGTCTCGAAGGATGGCCGCAAAAGAGGTGCTGACCTCTACCCCCGAACCCGCTTCAGCATCTGCTCGACATGGGCGATCGGCGTCTCAGGCTGGATGCCGTGGCCGAGATTGAAGATGAACCGCCCTTGCGCGAAATTCGCCAGCGTATTGTCGACCGCGCGGTCGAGCGCGGCGCCGCCTGTGATCAGCACCAGCGGATCGAGATTGCCCTGCACCGCGACTTTGCTTTGCACGCGCTCGCGGATGAAGGCCGGCTCCGCGGTCCAGTCGATGCTGACGGCGTTGACACCGGTCGCCTCGACGAAGCCGGGCAATTGCGCGCCGGCGCCGCGCGGAAAGCCGATGATCTTCGCGTCCGGCACCTTGGCGCGCACCCCTTCGACGATGCGCCGGGTCGGCTCGATCGACCAGCGCGCGAATTCGACGGGTGGCAGCACGCCGGCCCAGGTGTCGAAGATCTGCAAGGCGTTGGCACCGGCCGCAAGCTGCGCCAGCAGATATTCGATCGAGTTCTCGACCAGCACGTCGATGATAGCTGCGAACGCCTCCGGATGCCGGTAGGCCATCATCCGCGCCGGCGCCTGGTCGGGCGTGCCCTGGCCGGCGACCATGTACGTCGCCACCGTCCACGGGGCGCCGCAGAAGCCGATCAGCGCGATCTTGGGATCGAGCGCGCCGCGCACGATTTTGAGCGCCTCGAACACCGGCGCGAGCTTGCCGAAATCGGCTTGCTTCGCCAGCGTCGCGACCTTGGCGGGATCATCCAGCGGCTCGAGCCGCGGACCCTCGCCGACCTCGAAGCGCACCGAACGTCCGAGCGCATAGGGGATCACCAGGATGTCGGAGAAGATGATGGCCGCATCGAAGCCGAACCTCCGGATCGGTTGCAGCGTCACCTCGGCGGCAAGTTCCGGGTTGAAGCAGAGATCGAGGAAGCCGCCGGCCTTGGCGCGCACCTCGCGATATTCCGGCAGGTAACGGCCGGCCTGCCGCATCATCCAGACCGGCGGAATGACCTGCCGCTGGCCGGAGAGGACGTCGATGAAGGGTTTTGTCGCAGACTGGGGCACGAACGGTCCTGAAGATGGTTAGGGCTCCTGATACACCGCCCCGGCCGGAAGCGGAACAGGGGAACCAAGCGCAATTGGACCGCGTTGACCAGCCAACGGAGGACGAGACCATGGCTGAGACATTCAACCCCGCGCCGCATGACAAGCACGCCGACGATCTGCACGAAGCGCTCGCTGCCGACCGCCACGCCAAGCTCGACGCCGGGCTGAAAGATAGCTTTCCGGCTTCCGATCCCGTGAGCGCCGCCCAGCCGACGCCCTCGAAGGCCGATGCGGATGCCGACAATCCCTCGCTCTGGGACAAGGTTAAGGCCATCTTCAGCTAGCGGCGGGTGCGCCGGATTCCGATAGGTTTGCTAATGCCTTGTTAGCGATGCGCTGATTCCGGCGTCCGTACGACTACGGAAAACCGGGGTCATCACTGCATATTTCTCCCGGCGTTTCAGAGTTCAATAACAGAAGCAGCAGAGTTTCCGATCTTCGGAGAATTCTGCTGCATGAGTGCTGTGACCCAAAGAGCCGGATGGAGCCGCCTGCCGCTGCGGGCGGCTGCGTTCGTCGCGCTGACCTGCGTGGCCATCCTCGGCGTCAGCGGGTGGCGGGAATGGGCGGCGCGCGATGCGGTGCTCAAGGGCGCCGAGGCAGAGATGGCGAACGTTGCGCGCTCGCTGACGCAGCATGCCGAGGACAGCCTCGATCTCCTGGATTCAGGCGTCGTCGGCGTCGTCAGCCGGCTCGAGATGGACGGCGCCGAGCCGGCCACGATCGTCAAGCTCCGAACTCTGCTGGAGGCGCGCAAGAAGGCGATAGAGCGCATCCACAGCCTCGCTATCATCGACGACCGCGGCAACTGGTTGACCTCGCCCGGCACGATTGGCTCGACGCTCAACGACGACGCGTTCTTCCGTTATCACCAGCTCTCGCCGAAACGGGAGCCCCATGTCGGCCGGCCCGTGAAGAGCCTGCTCGACGGCGAGTGGGTCGTCACCCTGTCCCGCCGTTTCAACAAGCTGGACGGCAGCTTCGGCGGCGTGGTGCTCGCGACCATCAGCTCGGGATATCTCTCGCATTTCTACGAACAGTTCGAGATCGGCCGCAACAGCTCGGTGGCGTTGACGCACGGCGACGGCCTGATCATCGCGCGCAACCCGAGCAACGACAGGTTCGTCGGCCGCAGCGTTGCCGATACGCCGCTGTTCCGCGACGCTGGCCTGCAGCGGCCGGGCGGCGCCTATCATTTCAAGTCGCCGCTCGACGGCGCCGAACGCGTCAGCTTCTTCAAACGCTCTGGCCGCTATCCGCTCGTCCTGCTCGCCACCGTCGATAAGGCCGAACTGCTGGCGCCCTGGCGCTCTGCGGCGATATCCCGCATGCTCTACGTGCTCGCGCTGGTCATGCTGATCGCGATCATCGGTGCTGTGCTGGTGCGGCAGCTGCAGTGGGGCCAGAGCATGGCGGCCGCGCTGGTCGAGAAGGAAGCGCATTTCCGACTTCTAGCCGAAGGCTCCAGCGATATGGTGACGCGTATCGGGCTCGACGAGCGGCTGCGCTATGTCTCGCCGTCGTCGATCCGCGTCGTCGGCTGGCGCGCCAATCAACTGGTCGGAACGCCCGCGCTCGCCGGCGTTCATGCGGACGACCGGCCGCAGGTCCAGGCTCTCGTTGATGCCATGAAGCGCGGCGAGAAGGAGGAGGTACGCGTCACCTATCGCAACGCGCACCGGCAGAATGGCGAAGTCTGGCTCGAATCGACCATGCGGGTGACCCGCAAGGAGAATGGCGGCGTCGACGGCGTGGTCGCGATTTCGCGCGACATTACCGAGCAGAAGAAGCTCGAGACCCGGCTCGAAACGCTCGCGATCGAGGACAGCCTCACCGGGCTTGCCAATCGCCGCCGCTTCGATGAGCGGCTGAAGGAGGAGTGGGCGCGTGCCTATCGCGAGCGCTCCAGCCTCTCTTTGCTGATGATCGACGTCGACCACTTCAAGTCTTACAACGACGAATACGGCCATCCCGCGGGCGATGCCTGTCTCCGGCAGGTGGCGCAGATCATCGCCGCCGAAATGCATCGTTCCGGCGATCTGGCGGCGCGTTACGGCGGCGAGGAGTTCGCCATGCTGCTGCCGAACACCGATGCTGCGGGCTGCGCCCTGATCGGTGACCGGATTCGACGGGCGATCCGCGATGCGGGCCTCGTCCACACCAGCAACCATGCGGCTGGCTGCGTTACCGCTTCGCTCGGCGGTGCTGCCTGCCGGCCGGCGCTGGAGCGCACGGCCGGCGTGGTCTCGCTGATCGAGGCCGCCGACCAGGCGCTCTATGCCGCCAAGGATGCCGGGCGCAACCGGCTGATGATGTCGGGCGAGGTGAGCAACCTCCTGCTCAAGGCGTCCGGTCAGTAATCAAGCTCAATAATGCGGCGGACGCTCATTGGTGGCTCCCGGCGCATTCGCCTCGGCCTCTTGCAGCCGCTCGCCGAGTTCTGCGATCCTCCGCGTCAGCGCGTCGATCTGCTTCCACTGCGCGGTGATGGTCTGGTTCAGCGTCTCGATCGCGTCGTCCTGATAGGCGAGCCGCGTCTCCAACGTGTCGATGCGCTCGCCGAGCGTCTTGATTCATTCGTCACGTGCCGCGTCCTTGTCCCGTTCGCGCAATCCAAATTCTTGCAAACCATGGCCGAGCGCGACACGCTCGTCGAATACGAAGCATTCGCCGCGCCAGCGACTCTGAGCCTCCGGCACCTCTTCCAGATATTTGAGAATGCCTCCCTTGAGGTGATAGACCTCGGCAAAGCCGCGCGCGAGCAGGTGCGCGCTCGCCTTCTCGCAGCGGATGCCGCCGGTGCAGAACATCGCAATTTTGTGGTGTTTGGCGGGATCGAGCTGCTCGGCCGCGAAATCCTTGAACTGGCCAAAGCTCCTGATGCCCGGGTCGACCGCGCCGTCGAACGTCCCCATCGCCACCTCGAAGGCGTTCCTGGTGTCGAGCACCAGCGTGTCGGGCGCTTCGATCAGCGCGTTCCATTCGGCCGCATCGACATAAGTACCGACCTGCCGCGTCGGATCGGCGGCTTCGTCGCCGAGCGTGACGATCTCCTTCTTCAGCCGCACCTTGAGCCGGCCGAACGGCATCGTCTCGGCGGTCGAGAACTTCAGTTCGAGATTGTTCAATCTGCCGCCGAACATATCGCTATGCGCGAGCTCATGGGCGAGCGCGTCGATCGCCTCGCCCGGGCCCGCGACCGTGCCGTTGATGCCCTCCTGCGCGAGCAGCACGCTGCCCTTCAGCGCCAAGCCGGCGCAGAACGCGCGCAGCGGCTCGCGCAGCTCGCGGTAATCAGGCAGGGCGGCGAATTGGTAGAAGGCGGCGACCTTGTAAATCATGGCGCCCGTTTAGCAGGCGCAGCGTGCCCGGAAAACCCGCAACGAGCAGCTCTATTCCCAACGGATGGCAGCCATTTCCCTGGCATGCCAGCATTGCCCCGGCGGTCCGGAATGTGTCATGTAGGCCCGGTTTTCCGAGCCGGCGCGCCGTCCGCGCCAGACGCCCAACGAGAGCAAGAATTCGATGAGAAACTTCCATTTCCCCGGCAGGTCCACGGTCCACGCCACCAACGCGATGGTGGCGACCTCGCATCCGCAGGCGTCGCTCGCCGCGATCGAGGTGCTGCGCGAGGGCGGCACGGCGGTGGACGCGGCCGTCGCGGGCTCGGCCATTCTCGGCGTGATCGAGCCGCAATCGACCGGCATCGGCGGCGACTGCTTTGCGCTGATCCAGCCGCGCGGTGAGGGTAAGATCATCGCCTATAACGGCTCCGGCCGCGCCCCGAAGGCGGCGAACGCCGACTGGTATCTCGAGCGCAAGATCAACTCCGTGCCGCTGACCTCGGCGCATGCAGTCTCGATCCCCGGCGTGATCGACGCCTTTGCGACCGTTTTGCGCGATCACGGCAAGTTCGGCTTCGACCGGCTGCTTCAGCCTGCGATCAAGGCGGCCGAGGAAGGCTACGTCGTCGCCCCTCGCATCGCCTTCGACTGGAAGAACCAGTTCGAGAAGCTGAAGGGTGGCACCAACACGGAGCGGTATCTGTTGCCGCACGGCAAGCCGCCGGTAGCCGGCGACGTCATTCGCCAGGCGGAGCTCGGCAGGACGCTGCGGGCGATCGCCAAGGACGGCCGCGACGCCTTCTACAAGGGCCCGATCGCGGAAGACATGGTGGAGACCCTGCGCGGAATCGGCGGCCTGCATACGCTCGACGATTTCGCTGCGCACACCACCGAGACGACGACGCCGATCGGCACCATGTACAAGGGCTATGACGTCTGGCAGTGCCCGCCGAACGGACCCGGCCTCACCATGCTGCTGATGTTGAACATCCTGTCGCGGTTCGACCTGACGAAATACGCGCCGCTCAGCATCGAGCGCTTCCACCTCGAAGCCGAGGCCGCGCGCATCGCCTACATGCACCGCGAGCTGCATGTCGCAGATCCCGAGCATATGCAGATCGAGGTCGCCAAGATCCTCGCCAAGGAATATTGCAACGAGCACATCGACAAGATCCGCATGGACGGCATGCTCGACCTGCCGAACGTCGCGCCGCCGATGAACCCCTCGACCATCTACATCACCGTCGTGGACAAGGACCGCAACGTCTGCTCGTTCATCAACTCGGTCGCGCATTCCTTCGGCTCCGCCATCGTCTCGAACAAGACCGGCATCCTGCTCCAGAATCGCGCGGGCGGCTTCCGCATCCAGCCTGGCCACCCGAATTGCATCGCCGGAGGCAAGCGCCCGCTGCACACGATCATGCCGAGCCTGCTCACCAAGGGCGGCCGCTCGGTGATGCCGTTCGCGGTAATGGGCGGACAGTATCAGCCAGTTGGCCAGACCCATGTCGTGACCAACATTCTCGATTATGGCTGCGACGTGCAGGAGGCGATCGATATGCCGCGCGGCCTGCACTACGAAGGCCAGTACCAGCTCGAGGACAGCGTGCCGGCCGATATCGTCGAAGGCCTGAAGAAACTCGGCCACAAGACCTCCAGCGTCGTCGGTCCGCTCGGCGGCGCGCAGGCGATCTGGATCGACTGGGACAAGGGCACGCTCACCGGCGGTTCCGATCCGCGCAAGGACGGTTGCGCGCTGGGTTATTGATCGAGGCCGAGAATTGCCAACGTTCCGGCTGGAAACCACACCCTCGTTGCGCTAGACACCTCCCGCCTCAAACGGAAGGTGTCTTAATGCAGCGTTTCCAGCGCGTGCTCCTCGCCATCATGTCGGCACTCGCGATCACCGTGATCGCCGGCGTGTCCGATTTCGTTTCCACCACGGCCTCGGCCCAGACCGCAGGGAAGACCATGACCACAGCTTCAGGTTTGCAGATCACCGACAGCGTCGCCGGCACCGGCGCTTCGCCCAAGCCCGGCCAGATCTGCGTGATGCACTACACCGGCTGGCTCTACGAGAACGGCCAGAAGGGCAAGAAATTCGACTCGTCGGTCGACCGCAACGAGCCGTTCGAATTCCCGATCGGCAAGGGCCGCGTCATCGCCGGATGGGACGAGGGGGTTGCCTCCATGAAGGTCGGCGGCAAGCGTACGCTGATCATTCCACCGCAACTCGGCTATGGCGCCCGCGGTGCAGGCGGCGTGATCCCGCCGAACGCGACGCTGATGTTCGACGTGGAATTGCTCGGGGTGAAGTAAGCCCACAAACAAAAGACCGGCCTCTCGGCCGGTCTTTCGCTTTCAGTCTCGTTTTTGTCTCAATGCTGGACGTACTATTCCGTCGCGCGCTTGGCCGCAGCGGCGGCGCGATCAACCGCCTCCTTCGCGGCGTCCTTGGCATCGCCCATGGCCTGCTGGCCCTTGCCCTTCACTTCCTGGACCACACCTTCACCCTTCAGGCGCTCGGACCCGGTGGCTTCACCGATGCCCTGCTTGGCCTTGCCCATTGCCTCGTTTGCGGTGCCCTTGATCTTGTCGGTCGTGCTACCCATGAAACTCTCCTGCGGTTTGCTCGCCAGGACAACGTCCGACGGCTATGAGGGTTCCGTTTTTGTTATGGCTCGATGTCGCAGCTTTGGGTTAGTTTGCCGCACGCGGAACAACAGAAAGCAACTCTCATGACCGGCCATGACCATTCGCATTCCCACCATGACCACGATCACGACGATCGCTGGAAACATGACGGCGTGCGCGTCATTCCCGGCAACCAGCTCGATACCAACGTGCCGTCGACCGCGGGCATGGACCGCGCGGCTGCGATCAATTTCGCGCGCGTCGGAGCGCAGAAATTGTGGGCGGGCACGGTCAGCATCAAGCCCGACGCCAAGACCGGCGCGCACCACCACGGCCATCTTGAAAGCGTGATCTACGTCGTGAAGGGCAAGGCGCGGATGCGCTGGGGCGAGAGCCTGCAATTCACTGCGGAAGCCGGCCCCGGCGACTTCATTTTCGTTCCGCCCTATGTGCCGCATCAGGAGATCAACGCCAGCCCGGACGAGGTGCTGGAATGCGTGCTGGTGCGCAGCGACGGCGAGGCGGTGGCGATCAATCTCGACATCGAGCCGGTCGAGAAGCCCGAGACCGTGCTGTGGGTCGATCCCATTCACCGCGATCCGAACGAGAAGAAGTGAGAAGCGCCTGAAAGCCAACGGGTTCTGTGTGACAGAACCTCGCAGGCAAGGGTCCCAAAAAAAGATCCGGCAGCCGTGTCGGATCGCCGCCTGGCCATCCGTCCTTGGGCAGTACCCCGCCCAAGGAGCTCCGATGCCCAGGATGATTTTCGTCAATCTGCCCGTGACCGACCTCAAGCGCGCCACCGCCTTTTACGAGGCAGTCGGTGCGACCAGGAACCCGCAATTCAGCGACGACACGGCGAGCTGCATGGTTTTTTCCGAGACCATCCACGCGATGCTGACGACCCACGACAAATTCCGTCAGTTCACGCCGAAGCCGATCTCGGATGCAAAGACCTCAAACCAGGCGCTGTTCTGCCTGTCCGCCGACAGCCGAACCGAGGTCGACGATATCGTCAGCAGGGCCGCGGCCGCAGGCGGGGTGGCCGATCCCAGCCCGAAGGACGAATACAGCTTCATGTACGGCCGCAGCTTCGAGGATCCGGACGGCCACATGTGGGGCGTGAACTGGATGGACATGGCAGCCTTCGCGGCGCAGTCCGAGATGGCGAACGCCTGATCCAAACCCACAACAGCAAGAAACCGAAGAGGAGCATTCAAGATGTCCAAGGTCGTTCCCTGCATGTGGTTCAGCGGCGATGCCGAGGACGCCGCGAAATTCTACGTCTCGCTCGTTCCGAATTCGGCGATCACGCATGTTCAGTGCAACGTTTCAGATGGCCCGTCCGGCAGGGAAGGCTCCGTGCTGGTCGTCGAGTTCACGGTGGCGGGACAGCCCCTGGTCGCCCTCAACGGCGGCATGAAGATGGAATACACCCACGCGATCTCGCTGATGATCCATTGCGACGATCAGGCCCAGGTCGACAGCGTCTGGAGTGCCTTCCTGGCCCATGGCGGCAAGGAAGAGCAGTGCGGCTGGCTCAGGGATCGTTGGGGCGTGGCCTGGCAGGTGGTGCCGAAGGTGATGTTCGAATTCCTCTCGAGCCCCGACAAGGCGGCCGCCGCACGCGCAATGCAGGCCATGATGAAGATGGTGAAGCTGGACGTGGAGGCGCTGCGGCGGGCGTTCGAAGGGGAGTCGGCGGCGTGAACATACTCACTGTCATCGCCCGGCTTGACCGGGCGATCCAGTACGCCGAGACGGTCGTTGGTCAATCGATAGGCCGCGGTGTACTGGATGCCCCGGTCGAGCCGGGGCATGACAGCGGGAATTTGAGGCGAAGGCCCCGCCGCTAGTAATTGATCCGCAGCCCCACGCCGCCGTGGATGGTGTTACCCACCGGCTGCGGGCCGAGCGTGCCGTTGGCGAACAGGTCCACGATCCAGCCCTTCTGCACGCGGAAGCCGAGCCGGCCGCCATATTCGAACCAGCCTTGCTTGCCCATGGTCGGCACCACCACGCCGTCGCCGGTCACGGTGGCGACGATGCCGCTATGGCCAGCGAATGACTGCACCCAGCCGCCATTGATGTTGGCCTCGATATTGCTGCCGTAGAGATGCGTCCACTGGCCGCCGATCTTGACCAGGCTGGTGCGGTCGGTGCCGGTCGCGATGCTGGCGTCGAACGGATTGAACGCCACTGCGCTGTCCGTATAGCCCGAGACGCGCTGCCAGAGCTGCCAGACTTCGATCGAGGCGGCGACCTCGTCGCGGGGCGACACGCGGCTTATCCAGCCGGCGCGGCCGTAGACGGCGTAGTTCGCGGCGTTGGTCGAACTAGTGACGCTCACCGGGCCGAGGCTGGTGTTGTAGCTGCGGGTGTAACGCGCCTTCTCCCACGGCGTCAGGATCGTGCCGACGTCGAAGAACGGGCGCGACGAGCCCCAGTCGGTGAAATCATAGCGCAGCGCGAACGCGCCGATCGGCGCGCTGGTGATGTTGTAGCCGCCCTCGCTGTATTGCGTGTAGGCGATGCCGGCGAGCAGCGACAGATTGTTGGTCAGCTCCTTGCGGCCGTGGATGCCCGCCGAGAATGAGCCGGCGGAGCCGAACGCGCTGACGCAGTTGCTGCAATTGACCTGCTCGTTGACGCCGAGCAGCACCGTGCCGAGCACCCGGTTGGTGATCATCTGGTTGAAGCGCTGGTTGGCGAGGCCGCCGATCGAGCCGCCGCTGGAATCCGCGCCGGTTGGCGTTGGCGTCGGGCTCGGCGACGATGACGGATAAGGGCTCGGAGACGATGACGGGTAGGGGCTGGGCGAAGGCGAAGGGCTGTAGGTTGGCGTCGGTGAATATGTCGGCGAAGGGGAGGGCGTCGGCTCTCCGCACTCGGACTCGCAAATCGTGGCGGCTGCCGCCGGAAGGGTATCGACCGCGACAAACGCAAACGTAGCCACGGCGGTCAGCACACTCGCGAGGATGACGCGCCTGACGTTGAATACCTGCATCGTCAGCGTCCGCACAGCATGCCGTCATCATGGATAGCGGGCGTAATGGTCGGCGACGCGTCCGCATATTGGTTGACCGCGCACAGTCCGGCGCTCGCGGCGCAGGTCGCGGCAAAGGTCCAGGGCGGCGTATTGGTCTTACTTATAGAGACCTTGCCGCCGGTCGAGGTGATGATTGCGGTGTCGCCGGGCTGGGTGAGCTGCACGCATTGTTGGCTCGTCGTGCAGACACTAGCGGCTCCGTCCTGCAGCACGACGACCGAGCGGCCGCGCTGGGACAGGATATCGAGTGTGGTGCCGCGCACGCCGATGGTCGCGAGCGGGGTCGTGATCTTGTAGGCGGTCTTCTCGGAATGCCCAGTGACGAAACGGAATGCGCCGGTCGTCATGCGGATTGCGACATCACGATAGCTGTGCTCGTCGTTGAAGACGGTGCGGTCGAGCTTGAGCGTGGCGCTCGGACCGAGCGACAGATTCGTGCTGTCGGCCATCACGAAGCGCGCCGCGCTGCTGGCGCCGGTGCGCACTGTCTCGTCCCGCAGCATGCTGTCGCCGACGCTGATCGGCGTCGTGGCCGCGGCCACGCGAACGACTTCATTCTGGATCACGACGGCTTCACCGACGCGGGTCTGCGCCTGGGCGCAAGGGGCCACGCACAAGGTGGTCGACAACAGCGTGGAGAAAAGCCAGAAACGCAAATTCATTTCGCAACCGATCGATGTGTCCCTGATCGTACCGGATCACGCGCGCTTGCGATGTGGCGGAATTATCACAAGCAGCGCGAGACCTGCGTTATGCTTAGTGACAGTTGCGGCAGAATGCGTTCAATGAAAACCGCGATCTCGATTATTCTCCGCGGTGACGCAAATTTGCCACGCAAAACATCCCCACACACGTCGTTCGACTCGCCCGCGGTTCCGAAGGTGTCGCGGAGCGCAGTGATTGCTGTCGCGATTTTCCTGGTCGCGCATCTCGCACTGCTGATCGGCCTGACGACGCCGGAGAAGTTCGTCTTCGACGAAGTGCACTACGTGCCGGCGGCGCGGCAGATGCTGGCGCCAGCGATGTCGCAACCGATGCTCAATCCGATGCATCCGCCATTGGCGAAGGAGCTGATCGCGCTATCGATCGCGGCCTTCGGCGACACCGCGCTGGGCTGGCGCTATCCCGCGACGTTGTTCGGCGCGCTCGCGATCGTCGCGATCTATCTGTGCGGCCTCGCAATGTTCGCCGCGCAAGGGCCTGCGATCGCCGCCGCCCTGATCGCCGGCTGCAACCAGATGCTGTACGTGCAGGCGCGCATCGCGATGCTCGACATTTTTGCATTCGGCTTCGGCCTGCTCGCGATTGCCGCCTTCATGCACGGTTTTCGAAAGGACCGGCCTCATGCGTTGTTCGCGGCTGCCGGCAGCCTGTTCGGCTGCGCTGCGGCCTGCAAATGGAGCGGCCTGTTTCCGCTCGGAATCTGCATCGTTATCGTCGCGTTGATCCGCCTGATGCAGGGCTGGCACACCCTGTTTGCCGACGCGAAGCCGGGGGATTGGTACCGGCCCGATCTCTGGCCCGACTTCAGATTACATCACGTCGTGCTCTGCTTCGCCGTCCTGCCCGCGGTGACATATCTTGCGGCCTTCGTCCCGCTCTACGGCGTGTCGCTGCCGGATCTGGTCGAGGCGCAGCGCCGGATCTTCGCCGACAACACCACCACTGCCATCGCCGGTCACACTTATATGAGCGCGTGGCCGTCATGGCCGCTGCTCGCGCGCCCGGTGTGGTTCCTGTTCGACAAGGGTGCGGACGACAATGTCTCCGCGATCGTCTTCCTCGGGAATCCCCTGGTGCTGTGGCCGGCGCTGCTCGCGCTCGCCGTCGTGCTGCGCGACTTCGTCGTCGCGCGTCGCCGGGATGCCTTCCTGATCGCGGCCTTCTATTTCGGGTCGTGGCTCGCCTGGGCGTTGCTGCCGCGGACGCTCGCCTTCATATATTACTATCTGCCGGCCGCGACCGTGGCGTCGCTCGCGCTGGTCTACGTGCTGCGCCGGGACGGTCTGCCACGCTGGCTGTTGTGGGCTTATGTCGCGGTCGCGGCGGCAGGCTTTGCCGCCATGCTGCCGATCTCGGCGGCCTTCGTCGGCACATCGATGCAGCTCTTCAACCGGCTGATGCTCTTCCAAAGCTGGATATGATGACGCCGCCCGCCGGGAGAACGGCAGGCGGCGTCTTTATGGGTGATGACCTGTGACTTACTTCGACGCGGTCTGGGTGTCCATGTTCACGACCTGGACGCGGCGGTTGATCGGGTCGGCGCCGTTGGCGGCGTCCTTCAGCTTGGTCTTGCCGTAGCCGACGGTGACGAGATCGGTGCCGGTGAGGCCGTAGTTCTGCACCAGGTACTTCTTGATGGTGTCGGCCCGCCGTTCGGAGAGCCCCTGATTGTATCCCTCGGTGCCGACCGCATCGGTGTGGCCGGCGACCACGAAGGTCGAGCCCTTCAGCGAGGGATCGGACAGCGCCTTGCCGAGCGCCTGCACCGACGGCACCGACGTCTTGGCGATGTCGGCCGAATTGTAGTCGAACTGGATCTCCAGATCGATCTTCGGCTTGGTCGCGGCGAGCTCGGCGATCTGCTCGCGCTCGCCCGTCGAGAGCGACCGCGTCGAACGGTTGCGCACGGTGTTCAGGAATGTCGATTCCTTGGCCTGCACCGCCGGATCGACCTGCGGACCTGCGGACAGACCGCGGGTCGCCGACTTCGGCTTCAATGCATCCAGGATCTGATTGGTAGAGATATTGCCATCGCCGGCCATAGCCAGGCCGGCCGTCATCGACAGAACTGCCGAAAGGGTAATCGCCTTCAGTGCAAAAAACTTATTGAAACGGGTCATTGTCGTATCCTCGCTGTGACGCCTCATGGCGATTTGATGCTGCGAGCATAGGGAAGGTTCAAAGGTCCTAATGTGATCTCGGTCACGGTGCTTATAACCG
This sequence comes from Bradyrhizobium sp. MOS002, assembly GCF_003020115.1. Taxonomy (GTDB): domain Bacteria; phylum Pseudomonadota; class Alphaproteobacteria; order Rhizobiales; family Xanthobacteraceae; genus Bradyrhizobium. Next base: position 182,636 of record NZ_PYFX01000010.1, on the reverse strand, counting down.
CTTCCAGGTCGATCCTAGCGCATTTTGCGGTGTTCGGGGCGCGTGATCGGCGACCTCCGCTCCTGCTCCGGGGACAGGCACGGTCGGACCAATAGCAGCGGTCGCGCTCTCCGCAGCACGGGTTCGAGCGGCGGCCGGGCCCCAGGTGATTCAAATCACGTCGAGCTGTGCAGGCCACCCACGGCGTCGGCGTGAGCCGGCGGGCTCGCGGGAAGCGGCGGGCATCGAACGTCGCAAAGCCGTCGCGGCATGGCCAGCTCGCGGACAAGAAATCGGCCAGATGCGCGCCTAGCAGACCCCGACCGCCACGCACGAGCGAAGGGAGCCGAGTTCCATCAGTGCCGAGGCCAAGTGATTACAGTTCTATCGCAGTGGCCCGCCGGATCGGTCCGTGTCCCTGATCTCCATGCCCATCTACATCGGCGCGGCGATGATCGCGGTGGCGATCCTGCTGTCGACGCTGATCACGGGACTGACCTCCCGCTATGTCGGGCTTGAAGCGCCGACCGACGAGAACATGTGGCTGGTCGATCGTCTCACCGGCAGTGTCTATCGCTGTCAGGCGGAGGAGCGCGGCAAGGCTTCGTGCGAACCCGATGTCGCAACAGGCAGCGTGGGCGACCGGTCCAAAGCCCCGAAAGCTGGCCGCTGAGCCTTCCGCCTTCGCAGCGCAGCAAGAAAATTGTCTTCTCCACGAAACGTCTTCGCCAGAGAATACGTAATTGCGAAGGCCGGCATGACGCCGGTTTCGTTTTACGGAGGAGACTTTTCGATGAAGATCTTGCTCACAGCCACCGCTTTTGTCGCGTTCACCCTTTCCCTTTCACCGGCATCCGCCGCCATGATGGCGTGCACCGGCGATAACATGATGAAATCGACAGCCATGATGATGGGCACGGCCGATACCCCGGCCAAGGTCGCGGCCAACAAGGAAATGGCCATGGCCAATACCGATATGAGCAATGGCAAGATGAAGGGCGGCTGCATGCATTACATGAAGGCGCAGAAAGCCATGATGATGAAATAGGGCCTCGGCCACGCCAGGCGGCCGCGCTGTCAGCAGATGGCAGCGCGGCTTTTCTTTTGCTGAGTCCGGCCCGCTTCTTTCTCCCGGCGCGAATTCCGCTACATTCCCACCCGCAATGTCCCGCGCGCCCAAACCGATTCCACTCACCACGACACAGGCCCGGCAAATCTGGCTTCATGCCCAGCGGCTGGACGAGCGCGCGCCGTTCGGTGACGGCGCGCAAGCCGTCTCGGATGCGGTCGCGCATCTCGGCTATGTGCAGATCGACACCATCAACGTGATCGAGCGCTGCCATCACCATATCCTGTTCAGCCGGATCCCGTCCTACCGCCGCGCCGACCTGCGCCAAGCCCAGAGCGTAGATAGAAGCGTCTTTGAGTATTGGACGCATGCGCTCTCTTACGTGCCGGCCGGTGACTTCCGCTTCTTCCTGCCGGCGATGCGCGAGCACCGCCGCGAGGGGCACAAATGGTTCGCCTCGGTGAAATCTGCCGACATGCGCAAGGTAATGCGGCTGGTGCGCGCCGGCCCGCTGACGATCCGCGACATCGAGGACGACGTGCTCACCGAGAAGGAGCATCTCTGGCAAAGCCGAAAGCCCTCGAAGCGGGCGTTGCAGCTCGCCTTCTATACGGGGGCCGTGACCATCAGCGAGCGCCGGGGCATGCTCAAGACCTATGAGCTGATGACGCGCCATTTCGGCTGGGACAAGCTGCCGAAGCCGGCGTCGGCAAAGGATATTACGGCCTATCTGCTCGATCGCGCGCTGCGATCGCAAGGTGTCGTGAGCCTCGATTCGGTCTGCCATCTCGACGCGCCGCGCAAGACGGCGGTGGCTGGCCTGATCGCCTCGCGCGTCCGCCGTGGCGAGCTCCTGCCCGTTGCCATCGAGGGTGCCGGCAAGCAGGAGCACTGGGCACTGCCGGCTGCGCTCGAGCCGGGCGAGCGCGCGCCACCTGATCTCGTTCACATCCTATCGTCGTTCGATCCGCTGATCATCCAGCGCAAGCGCACCAATCTCATTTTCGGCTACAACCATTTGTTCGAGGCCTATGTGCCGAAAGCCAAACGCAAGCTCGGCTATTTCGCGCTGCCCGTGCTGGTCGGCGACGAGATCGTCGCCGCGCTCGATCTGAAGACCGACCGGCAGGCGAAGAAGCTGCTGATGCAGAAATGGACCTGGGTCGGAGAGGGGAAGAAGACCGCGGGGCGCAAGGAGCTCAAACGGAAGATCGAGGAGGAGCTCGATCGTTTTGAGAAGTTTCAATTGGCTGAGTAGTTGTGCGCGGCGCGGATCACCGATCTCTGTCGTAGCGCAACGTGGTGGCCCGTTGCGCCCATTGCATTGCTTGCTCCATTGACTCTTTTGCGGCGATGCTCAAAACCCCCGATCAGCCCATAAAAGCAACAACCCCGGGGGAAGCCATGAGCCAGACCACGACCTATGCCGGTTCGACCGGCGCAGCCAAGTCGGAAATCGAGACCTCGACGATCCGCGCCATCTCCTGGCGCCTGATCCCGTTCCTGGTGCTGGCCTACTTCTTCTCCTATCTCGACCGCGTCAATCTCGGCTTCGCCGCGCTGACCATGAACGCCGAGCTGAAATTCACGCCGCTGATCTTCTCCTGGGGCGCCGGCATCTTCTTCATCGGCTATTTCATTTTCGAGGTGCCGAGCAATCTGGCGCTGGAGAAGTTCGGCGCCAGCCGCTGGATCGCCCGCATCATGGTGACCTGGGGCATCATCTCGGCGCTGATGGCGCTCACGAGCGGCGTCACGAGCTTCTACGTGCTGCGCTTCCTGCTCGGCGTCGCCGAGGCCGGCTTCTTCCCCGGCATCATCCTCTATCTCACCTATTGGTATCCGGCCGAATATCGCGCCCGCTTCCTTGCGGCCTTCGCCATCGCCGTGCCGGTCTCCACCGTGATCGGCGCGCCGGTCTCGGGCCTGCTGCTCGGGCTCGACGGCGCGATGGGCTTGAAGGGTTGGCAGTGGCTGTTCATCATCGAAGGCATTCCCTCGGTGCTGCTCGGCATCGTCACCTGGTTCTATCTCACCGACAGGCCCGAGAAGGCGGATTGGCTCTCGGCCGAGCAGAAGGCGTGGCTCAAGACCAAGCTCGATTCCGAGATCGCGGCCAAGCAGGCGGTGAAGCATCTGTCGCTGGGCGAGGCGCTGACCTCACCGAAGGTGATCATGCTGAGCCTGGTCTATTTCGGCTTCGTTGGCGCGCTCTACGGCATGCAGTTCTGGCTGCCGCAGATCGTCAAGGCATTCGGCCTCACCAACGCCCAGACCGGCTTCGTCACCGCGATCCCGTATTTGTTCGGCACCATCGCGATGATCCTGTGGGCACGGCATTCCGATGCCACGCGCGAGCGCGTGATGCATGTCGGCGCGCCGTTGCTGCTCACCGCCGCTGCGCTCGGCGTCTCCAGCTATCTCACCGACCCCACTTTGACGATGATCGTGCTGACGGTTGCCGCGATCGGCGTGTTCTGCTGTTTCGGCGTGTTCTGGACCCTGCCGACCGCCTGGCTCTCCGGCACGGCGGCGGCCGGCGGCATCGCCTTGATCAATTCGATCGGCAACCTCGCCGGCTTCGGCGGTCCCTACCTGATCGGCTGGGTCAAGGAAGCCACCGGCCAGACCTCGACCGGCCTGCTCGTGCTCGCGGTGCTGCCGCTGATCGCCGGCATCCTGGTCTTCATCGGCGGCCACGACAGCAAGCACGAGTTCGCCGAACAGGGGCGGTGAGGGGACTGCTATTCCGGGATGGTCCTTCGGACCGTCCTGGAAGGGCGAAGCTGCTGCGGCGCGCGGATCGCTAAGCTGTGCCGCGGGTTTTTTGTGAACCAGCCAGCCCGAGAAACACCAGCATGGCGCGATTGAGGCGCGAGAGATCCTCGTTGTCGAGCCGCCCGATCGGCACGCCCATCTTGGATTTCGGTACCGTGGTGATCTTGTCGACCATTAGGCGGCATGCCACTCGGAGGCCGTTGCGGTCGTTCGGTTCGACCTGCAACCTGAAGAGAGGTGCCTCGGTTTCGGATGTTGTTATTGGGCAAACCGTGATCGATTCCGTTGCGTCAAAATCGTCGTCCTGCACGATGATGACCGGACGGGGTTTCCCCGCGTAGTCCTTTGCGCCTGCTGCTGTCCAGACTTCGCCTCTCTTCATTGGTTCGTGGACCGCCATGCTGGGCACGCTCAGTTGCTCGACCTCCCTCCGTGCCGACGAGTTTCAGGAGGAGCGAGTTTGGGCCAGAGCCTGCTGCGAAACTGTTTCGGGCCTGAGGCCCTGCCGACTAGATCCCTGCGCTGTTCGCAGGCTATTCTGTCTCGCCAGGCCAGTCGGAGATCGCATCGACGAAAGCCTGATCGTCATCCTCGTGCGGGTTCGATGCGACCGCCAGTGACTGGCGATGGGCCTCCGCCTTGAAGGAGGCTGAACGGACATCCGGAACCCAGATCTGGATCGGACGGAGCCCCTGAGCGCGCAGCCGGTCTCGATGCTCGCGGACCTTCGCTCGCGACGACTTTGGCTTAGAAGAGGACGGCATAGGTCGCTCCGTTCGGTTACATGTAACCCTATCAGGAAAAGGGAGCTCCGCCAATTCCAGAGAATTGTTACCACCTCTTAACGATCACGCTTTCCTGATGACTGACGAATATTGACTTTTATCAGTGATTAGTCGACATTCCTCTCATTGCAGCCGAGGGAGTGTCCTCCGATGTTCGTCCGAACGGTTTTGTCCAGCTATTCGAAGCTCTTGGCCGGTGTTTCGCTGGCGCTAGTGGCTGCGGCCCTCGCTGGGTGCAATGACAGCGTCGCTGAAAAGGCCGAGCCGCCGCGGCCGGTTCTCGTCGCCACCGCCCATTATGATGCCGAAAAGCCCGAGCGCAGCTTCGTTGGCACCATCAGGCCGAGGATCGAGAGCGATCTGGGCTTTCGGGTTGCCGGCAAGGTCGCCAAGCGCCTGGTCGAAGTCGGCCAGACCGTCGAGATCGGCCAGCCGCTCGCGATCCTCGATGAGGTCGATCTGAAGCTCCAGGCCGAGCAAGCCGTTGCCGAACAGACCGCTGCGACCGGCGTGCTGGTTCAGGCCGCCGCCGCCGAGCAGCGCGCCAAGGATTTGAAGGCCAAGGGCTGGACCACGGATGCGGCGATGGATTCGAGCCGCGCCGCCGCCGACGAGGCGCGTGCGCGCCTGAACCGGGCCGAGCGCTCGGTCGAATTGACCAAGAATTCCCTTTCCTACGCGACGCTCAACGCCGACGCCCGTGGCGTCGTCACCGCAACGCTGATCGAGCCCGGCCAGGTGGTTTCCGCAGGCCAGACCTCGATCCGTGTCGCCCGCTTTGCCGAAAAGGAAGCGGTCGTCGCGATCCCTGAGACGCTGGTCGGACGTGCCAAATCGGGCGCCGCCAGCGTCACTCTTTGGTCGGAGCCGGGCAAGAAATATACGGCCAGGCTGCGCGAAATCGCACCCACCGCAGATCCCGCCACGCGCACCTATCTCGCCAAGTTCTCGCTGCCCGAGGCCGACGACAAGGTTTCGCTCGGCATGACGGCGACGCTGACGCTGTCGGACGCTGCGACCGAGCGCGTCGCGCGGCTGCCGCTGTCGGCGCTGTTCAACGAAGGCGGCAAGCCGTCCTTCTACGTCGTCGACGACAACGGCGGGATCACGCTGAAGCCGGTCGTGGTGAAGTCCTACGAGAGCAATGACGTCGTCATCACCGGCGGTGTCGAAGAGGGCGCCAAGATCGTCGCCCTCGGTGTGCAGAAGCTCGATCCGGGCCAGAGGGTGCGGATCGTGTCGTCACTGTCCTTTTAAGTCTCGTTTACGAGTTACGTCGTGTGAGGTGAGTTTCGGCCCAAGCGCAAATGCTGGGACTGAAGCGGCGAAGCGATCCAGAACCTGCCCAGCCCCCTGGATTGCTTCGCTGCCTCGCGACGACGCGTTGAGCAGAGTGGCTTTCGTTTTTTGCAACCGGATCATCTTTGGAGAGTGCGATGAAGCGCTTCAATCTTTCGGCCTGGGCCGTCAGCCATCCGACGCTGATCCTGTTCCTGATGCTCATTCTCGGCGTCGCCGGGTTCTTCTCCTATCAGAAGCTCGGCCGCGCCGAGGATCCGTTCTTCACGGTGAAGGTGGTCAACGTCTCCGTGCTCTGGCCGGGCGCGACCGCCCAGGAGATGCAGGCGCAGGTCGCCGATCCCATCGAGAAGAAGATCCAGGAGCTGCCTTACTTCGAGAAGGTGCAGACCTATTCCAAGCCCGGCTTCACCGCGCTCCAGGTCACCTTCCGCGATTCCACGCCGCCGAAGGACGTGCCGTATCTCTTCTATCTGCTGCGCAAGAAGCTGGTCGACGTGCAGGGCCAGCTGCCCTCGGGGATTTTGGGACCCGTCGTCAACGACGAGTTCTCCGACGTCGATTCCATCCTCTACATGATGACCGGCGACGGCGCCGACTACGCCCAGCTGAAGAAGGTCTCGGAGGGTTTCCGTCAGCGCCTTCTGAAGGTGCCGGGCGTGACCAAGGTCGACGTCTACGGCAACCAGGATGAGCGCATCTTCGTCGAGTTCAGCCATGCCAAGCTCGCCACGCTCGGCATCACGCCGCAGGCGCTGTTTGATTCGCTCGCCAAGCAGAACAACGTGACGCCGGCCGGCACGGTCGAGACCTCGTCGCAGCGCGTGCCGCTGCGCGTCACCGGTGCGCTCGACGGCGCCAAGGCCGTCGCCGAAACCCCGGTCGAGAGCAACGGCCGCGTGTTCCGCCTCGGAGACATCGCCACCGTCACCCATGGATACGTCGACCCGCCGAGCTTCATCGTGCGTCAGGAAGGCAAGGCCGCGATCGGCATCGGCGTCGTCACCGCCAAGGGCGCCAACATCCTCGATCTCGGCAAGGAGGTCGAGAAGGCGACGGCCGAATTCATGAAGGCGGTGCCGCAGGGCGTCGACATCAAGCTGATCGCCGACCAGCCCAAGGTGGTCGAGCACGCCGTCAGCGAATTCGTGCACTCCTTCATGGAAGCCCTCGTCATCGTGCTGTTCGTGTCGTTCCTGGCGCTCGGCTGGCGTACCGGCATCGTGGTCGCGCTGTCGGTGCCCCTGGTGCTCGGCATCGTCTTCGTCGTCATGAACACGATGTCGCTCGACCTGCACCGCATCACGCTGGGTGCGCTGATCATCGCGCTCGGCCTCCTGGTGGATGACGCCATCATCGCGGTCGAGATGATGGTGGTGAAGATGGAGCAGGGCTGGGACCGCATGCGTGCGGCGTCCTTTGCCTGGGAATCCACTGCGTTTCCGATGCTCACGGGAACGCTGGTCACGGCCGCTGGCTTCCTCCCCATCGGCTTTGCCAATTCCGCGGTCGGCGAATATGCCGGCAGCATCTTCTGGATCGTGGCGATCGCACTGGTCGCGTCCTGGTTCGTGGCGGTTATCTTCACGCCCTATATCGGCGTCATGCTGCTGCCCAACATCAAGGTGCACCACAATCACGATCCGCACGCGGTCTACGAGACCCGCATGTATCGGGGCCTGCGCGGCATCGTGCAGTGGTGCGTCAACCACCGCATCACCGTGGTGGCCGCGACCGTCGGCGTCTTCATCGCCTCGATCGTCGGCTTCGGCCACGTCCAGCAGCAGTTCTTCCCGCTGTCCGAGCGTCCCGAGCTGTTCCTCCAGCTTCGCCTGCCCGAGGGCACCGCCTTCAACGTCACGGAAAAGGCGGTGAAGAAGGCCGAGACGATGCTCAAGGACGACAAGGACATCGAGACCTATACGGCTTATGTCGGACAGGGCTCGCCGCGCTTCTGGCTCGGCCTCAATCCGCAGCTTCCGAACGAGGCGTTTGCCGAAATCGTCATCGTCGCAAAGGGCGTCGAGGCGCGCGAGCGCATCAAGGCCAAGCTTGAAAACGCCGTTGCCGACGGCGCGCTCAACGAGGCCCGCGTGCGAGTCGACCGCTTCAATTTCGGTCCCCCCGTTGGTTTCCCCGTGCAGTTTCGCGTCATCGGCCCCGATGCCAACAAGGTGCGCGAGATCGCCTACCAGGTCCGCGACGTCATGCGGCAGAACAAGAGCGTCAAGGACGTCCAGCTCGACTGGAACGAGCAGTCGCCTTACCTCAAGCTCGTCGTCGACCAGGATCGCGCCCGCGCCATGGGCCTGACCCCTCAGGACGTGTCGCAGGCGCTGTCGATGCTGATCTCGGGCTCACAGGTGACGACCGTGCGCGACGGCATCGAGAAGGTCGGCGTGGTCGCGCGCGCCGTCTCGTCCGAACGGCTCGACCTCGGCGCCGTCGGCGATCTCACCATCACCTCGCGCAACGGCGTGGCCGTGCCGCTGCAGCAGATCGCCAAGATCGAGTATGCCCACGAGGAGCCGATCATGTGGCGGCGTAACCGCGACATGGCGATCACCGTGCGCTCCGACGTCGTCGATGGCGTGCAGGCCCCCGACGTCACCGGCCAGATCGCGCCGAAGCTGAAGGCGATCAAGGACAACCTCGAGCCGGCCTACCGCATCGAGGCGGGCGGCGCGTTCGAGGAATCGGCCAAGGGCAACGCCTCGATCTTCATTCTCTTCCCGCTGATGGTCATGGTGATGCTGACGCTGCTGATGTTCCAGCTGCAGAGCTTCTCGCGACTGATCCTGGTGTTCCTGACCGCGCCGCTCGGCATCGTCGGCGCCTCCTTCGGGCTCAACATCGCCAACGCCCCGTTCGGCTTCGTGGCGCTGCTCGGCCTGATCGCGCTCGCCGGCATGATCATGCGCAACGCGGTCATCCTGGTCGACCAGATCGAGACCGACGTTTCTCACGGCCTGACGCGCCGCGAGGCGATCGTGGAGGCCACCGTCCGCCGCGCCCGTCCGGTGGTGCTGACGGCGCTTGCCGCCATCCTCGCCATGATCCCGCTGTCGCGCTCGGCGTTCTGGGGGCCGATGGCGATCACCATCATGGGCGGATTGTTCGTTGCCACCTTCCTGACGCTGCTGTACCTGCCGGGCCTTTACGCCCTCTGGTTCCGCAAGAGCCTGGACGAGGCGGGCACCCCCGAGCAGCCTGCCGCGCCGCAGCATGGGAGCGATGACCAGCACGCAATTCCGCTTGCTGAGGCGGCTGAATAAGTGAAGATGAACTGCTGATTGACGAGTCCTGACAGATGACACTGGTTTCGGAACATATCGAAGGCGACACCCGGGATCGTATTCTCGAGGTGGCAGAGCGGCTGTTCCGCCAGATCGGTTATCTCAAGACCACGGTCGGGGACATCGCCAAGGAGCTCAAGATGAGCCCCGCCAACGTCTATCGCTTCTTCGAATCGAAGAAGGCGATTCATCAGGCGGTGGCCCGCTCGCTGATGGGCGAGGTCGAGCTGGAAGCGCAGCGGATCGTGGCGAGGCCCGGTCCGGTACTGCCGCGCTTCCGCGAACTGCTCACCACCATCAACCGCATGAACACCGAGCGCTATGTCGGCGACAACAAGCTGCACGAGATGGTCGAGATCGCGATGCAGGAGGACTGGGACGTCTGCGTCAACCACATGGAGTGCATTGCCGGGGTCATCGGCCAGATGATCGCGCAAGGCGCGGCCTCCGGCGAGTTCGAGGCGCCGGACCTGCAACTGGCCGCGCTGTGCGCCTGCACCGCGATGATGCGCTTTTTCCACCCCCAGATGATCGCCCAGTGCGCCACCAAGCCGGGCCCGACCATCGACCAGATGATCGATTTCGTCATCGCGGGATTGTCCCCGCGGCACTGACGCGGCGACGGATTTCCTCCTATAAGCAGGCTCCCCCCGACCGACCGGCCGGGACGGCCCAGGACGGATCAACACACTCCGTCGTTGCGAGCGCAGCGAAGCAATCCAGACTGTCTCCGTGGAGGGATTCTGGATTGCTTCGCTGCGCTCGCAATGACGATCAAGGAAAAGCCAGCGTGACCGACAAAGACCTGCACTTCTACGAGCCCGCCAAGGGCCACGGCCTCAAGCACGATCCCTTCAACGCCATCGTCGCGCCGCGGCCGATCGGCTGGATTTCGTCGCGCGACACCAAGGGCCACGTCAACCTCGCGCCCTACAGTTTCTTCAACGCGTTCTGCTATGTCCCCCCGATCATCGGCTTCTCCTCCACCAACTGGAAGGATACGGTCGAGAACATCCAGCAGACCGGTGAGTTCGTCTGGAATCTCGCCACCATGGACCTGGCGAGGCACATGAACGCGACTGCGGCGCACGTTGGCCCTGAGGTCGACGAGTTCGAGGTTGCCGGGCTCACCGCCGTGCCCGGCAGGCTCGTCAACGTGCCGCGCGTGGGCGAAAGCCCGGTCGCCTTCGAATGCAAGGTCTCCGACATCGTCCGGCTCAAGGGCGCCGACGGCAAGGAAGCCAATGCCTGGCTGACGCTTGGCGAGGTCGTTGCCGTTCATATCGACAAGGCCATGATCAAGGACGGCGTCTACCAGACCGCCGCCGCCCGCCCGATCGTCCGCGCCGGCCGCAGCGGGGATTATTTCGAGATCAAGCCGGAAAACATGTTCGAGATGGTGCGGCCGGATTAGCCCGGCCGGCCTCGTAGCCTAGACCTCCTCCCGGAACTGCCACCACGCCTTGGCCGTTATGGCCCCTGGGCGGCTGCCCGGCCGCGTCAATTCGCGTCTTTTCGCAGGCGAAGTGTTCACCTCCGCCGGCCACTTTCCGCTAAAATGCCCGATCACCGCGCCGATGCATGAGGTCCGCCATGAGCTTCCGCCGCGACACCCTGACAAAGCCGATCTTCTCCTGGGCGCGCGGCGTGCTGCCGGCGATGTCGGATACCGAGCGCGAGGCGCTGGAGGCCGGCGACGTCTGGTGGGACGCCGATCTCTTCACCGGCAACCCTGACTGGTCGAAGCTGCTGAAGGTCCCGCAGGCCAAGCTGACCGACGAGGAGCAGGCCTTCCTCAACGGCCCCGTCGACGAGCTCTGCGCCATGCTCGACGAATGGAAGATCTTTTGGGAATGGCGCGACCTGCCGCCCGATGTCTGGCACTTCATCAAGCGCGAAAAATTCTTCGGCATGATCATTCCGAAGGAGTTCGGCGGCCTCGGCTTCTCGCCCTACGCGCATTCGGAAGTGGTGCGCAAGATCTCGACTCGCTCGATCGCCGCCGCGGTGACGGTGATGGTGCCGAACTCGTTGGGCCCCGGCGAGCTCCTGATGCACTTCGGCACCAAGGAGCAGCAGCAGCGCTGGCTGCCGCGTCTTGCCGACGGCCGCGACATTCCCTGCTTCGGCCTCACCAGCCCCGAGGCCGGCTCCGACGCCGCCTCGATGGTCGACAACGGCATCATCTGCAAGGGCACCTTCGAGGGCCAGGAGGTGCTGGGCCTGAAGCTCAATTGGCACAAGCGCTACATCACGCTCGGTCCCGTCGCGACGCTGCTTGGCCTCGCCTTCAAGGCCTATGACCCCGATCATCTCGTGGGCAGCCAGGAAGAGCTCGGCATCAGCGTGGCGCTGATCCCGACCAACCTTCCCGGCGTCGAAATCGGCAAGCGCCATCTGCCGTCGATGCAGGTCTTCCAGAACGGCCCGAATTGGGGCCGGGACGTCTTCATTCCGCTCGACTACGTCATCGGCGGCCAGGCGCGGTTGGGGCAGGGCTGGAAGATGCTGATGACGGCGCTCGCCGCCGGCCGCGGCATCTCGTTGCCGTCGCTCTCTGCCGCCGGCGCCGCCTATGCCGCACGCACCACCGGCGCCTATGCCCGCATCCGCGAGCAGTTCGGCATCTCCATCTCCAAATTCGAGGGCGTCGAGGAGCCGCTCGCGCGCATCGTCGCGACCGCCTATCAGCTCGATGCGGCGCGGCGGCTGACCTGCGCCGCGCTGAACGCCGGCATCCATCCCGCCGTCATCTCGGGCATCATGAAGCTGCACGCGACCGAGCGGATGCGCACCGCGGTCGACGACGCGATGGACATCCATGGCGGCAAGGCCGTGATCGATGGTCCGCAAAACTATCTCGGCAATCTCCACCGTGCCGTCCCTGTCGGCATCACCGTCGAGGGCGCCAATATCCTCACCCGCAATCTCATCGTGTTCGGGCAGGGCGCCATCCGCGCCCATCCCTATCTGCTCGACGAGATGAATGCGCTCGCGGATGCCGATCGCGAGCGCGGGCTCACCGCCTTCGACAAGGCGTTCTGGAAGCATGTCGGCCACAGCTTCGAGACACTCTTGCGCGCCTTCGGCCGCAGCTGGAGCTTTGGCGCCTTTGCGCCGGCACCGAATGCGGGCAAAGCGATGCCATTCTATCGCCAGCTCTCGCGTTACTCCGCGGCGTTTGCCCTCTGCGCCGATATGGCGCTGCTGACTCTCGGCGGCGCGCTCAAGCGCAAGGAGATGCTGTCGGCACGTTTCGGCGACATCCTGTCCGAGCTGTATCTGCTCTCGGCCGCGCTCAAGCGCTGGCAGGACGAGGGCCAGCAGAAGGAGGATTTTGCCGCGCTCGAATGGTGCATGGCGACGGGCATTCGGACCATCGAGAACCGGCTTGCGGAGATTCTCGCCAATCTGCCGAACCGCTTCGTCGCAGGCATCCTCAAGTTCGTGATCCAGCCCTTCGGCGCCCGCGTGCTGGGTCCCTCCGACCGGGTCGTGCATCAATGCGCAAGCATCGTGCTGGAGCCGTCTGCCGCGCGCGACCGCCTCACACCCGACCTCGCTTATGTCGACGACGATGGCGGCTTCGCCCGGCTGGAGCGCGCGTTCAACCTGGTCTCAGGCACGGACGCAATCGCCAGGCGCATGCGCGCAGCACATATGAGCGACTGGAAGGATGCGGTGGTCAAGGGCGTGATCACGCAGGCCGAGGGCGAGCAGCTGGCTGCGGCCCGCGAAGCCGTCACAAAAGTGATAGAGGTCGACGATTTTGCGCCGGAGGCGCTGTCGCCGATTTACAAGAAATCCGGCGACGTGCATCAGTTCTTCCAGGAACTCGGTGAACAGAGGGCGGCGAGCTGATGGCACGACCGGTTTTCATCGTCGACGGCAGCCGGACGCCGTTTCTGAAGGCGCGCTCGGGACCGGGGCCGTTCACGCCGGTCGATCTCGCCGTGCAATGCGGCCGGCCGCTGCTGGCGCGCCAGCCGTTTTCGCCTGATACCTTCGACCAAGTCATCCTCGGCTGCGTCAACGTGATCGCGGACGAGATGAACCCGGCCCGCGTCGCCGCGCTCCGGCTCGGCATGGGCGAGGACATGGTCGCCTTCACCGTGCAGATCAATTGCGGCTCGGGCATGCAGTCGATCGACAGCGCCTATCGCTACATCCGCGAGGGCCATGCCGACATGATCCTCGCCGGCGGCACCGAGGCCTTGAGCCACGCGCCGCTGGTCTGGCCGAATTCCGGCGTGCGCTGGTTCGCAGGCCTTGCTACCGCCAAGGGCGTGGCCGCGAAGCTTGCCGCTGCCTTCAGGCTGCGGCCGCGCTATCTCAAGCCGATCATCGGCCTCGAGCGCGGACTGACCGATCCCATCACCGACCTGAACATGGGCCAGACGGCTGAAGTCGTCGGCCATCTCTTCGGCATCACCCGCGCGCAGTCCGATGCTTATGCCGCCGAGAGCCATCGCCGGCTCGCGCATGCGCAGACGGAAGGCTATCTGAAGGGTGAGGTCGAGACAGCGTTCTCGCGCGACGGAAAATTCTTCGAGCATGACGATGGCGTGCGTCCGGACTCGACGGCCGAGACGCTCGCCAAACTGAGGCCGGTGTTCGAGCGTCCCTGGGGCCAGGTCACGGCCGGCAATTCCTCGCAGATCACCGACGGCGCGTCTTGGGTGATCCTGGCGTCCGACGACGCGGTCGCCAGGCACAAGTTGACGCCGAAGGCGGTCATCGTCGACAGCAACTGGGCCGCACTTGATCCTGCTATCATGGGCCTCGGTCCCGTGATGTCCGCGACGCCGCTGCTGAAGCGCAACGATCTCACCATCCAGGACGTCCAGACCTGGGAGCTCAACGAAGCGTTCGCCACCCAGGTGCTCGGCTGCCTCGCCGCCTGGAATGACGACAAGTTCTGCCGCGAGATTTTGGGGCTCGAGGGCGCGGCCGGCGAGATCGACCGCGAAAAACTCAATGTCGATGGCGGCGCAATCTCGCTCGGACATCCCGTCGGCACCTCCGGCAATCGTATCGTGCTGCATCTCGTCAACACGATGAAGCGGCTCGGCACGCGGCGCGGTGTTGCCACCGAATGCATCGGCGGCGGGCTCGGCGGCGCCATGCTGATCGAGGCAGTGTGACCATGGATTCCAAGATCATGACCGCGCTCGGCGATCGCGTGCTGGAGCTCGGGCCCAAGCCCGCTGCCGATGGTCCCTACAAGCATTTCAAGCTGGCGCGCGACGCCGACGGCGTTGCCTGGCTGCTGTTCGATCGCGCTGACGCCAGCGCCAATACGCTATCCTCGGACGTGATGGAGGAGTTCGACGCCGTGCTGGCGGCGATCGAGACCGAGCGTCCTGCCGGCCTCGTGATCCGCTCCGCAAAACCGTCCGGCTTCATCGCGGGCGCCGATGTCAACGAATTTCGCGGCGCCGATGATGCCGGGATGGTGGAGACGCGGATCCGCGCCGCCCATGCGGTGGTCGACCATCTGGAAGCTCTGAAGCTGCCGACGGTCGCGGTGATCCATGGCTTCTGCCTCGGCGGCGGGCTCGAAGTCGCGCTCGCCTGCCAATCGCGCATCGCCATTGACGGCGCGCGCTTCGGCTTCCCTGAGGTGATGCTGGGCCTGCATCCCGGGCTCGGCGGCACCGCGCGTTTCACCGCGCTGGTCAATCCGACCCAGTCCATGGCTCTGATGCTGACCGGCCGCACCATCGATGCCCGCCGCGCCAAATCGCTCGGCCTCGTCGACACCGTGACCCAGGAGCGCCACGTTCGCAATGCGGTCAAGGATGCGCTGTTCGGCCGCCTCAAGCGGGTACGGCCGGGGTTGCTCACGCGCGCAGCCAATTTCGGACCCGTGCGCGGGCTGCTGGCCCGGCGCATGCGATCGGAGGCGGCGAAGGCCGCGTCCCGCGAGCACTATCCGGCGCCTTATGCCTTGATCGATCTCTGGGAGACCCATGGCGGCAGCAAGGCCGCGATGCTCATGGCAGAGCAGGCCTCATTCGCCAAGTTGATGGTGACGCCGACCGCGCAGAATTTGATCCGCGTGTTCTTCCTGCGCGAGCAGATGAAGAAGGCGGCAGGCTCCGGCAACACGATCAAGCATGTCCACGTCATCGGCGCCGGCGCCATGGGCGGCGACATCGCGGCCTGGTGCGCAGGGCAGGGGATGCGCGTCTCGCTCGCCGACATGAAGGCGCAGCCGATCGCTGGCGCGGTCAAGCGCGCCGCCGAGCTCTACGGCAAGATCATCCGCAAGCCGACCGAGGTGCGCGACGCGCTCGATCGCCTGATCCCCGACATGAACGGGGAGGGCGTCCGCAACGCCGATCTCATCATCGAGGCGGTCCCGGAGAAGCTCGAGCTGAAGCAGAAGGTCTATGCCGGCCTCGAGCCGCGGATGAAGCCTGGCGCGATTCTCGCGACCAACACGTCGAGCATTCCGCTCCAGGATTTGCGCACGACGCTGGCGCGCCCGGAGCGGCTGGTCGGCCTCCACTTCTTTAACCCGGTGTCGCGGTTGCAGCTGGTCGAAGTCGTCAGCCATGACGGTAACGATGCGCAGGTGCTGAAGGAGGCGCTCGCCTTCGTCGGCGCGATCGATCGGCTGCCTTTGTCGGTGAAGAGCTCGCCGGGCTTCCTCGTCAACCGCGCGCTGACGCCCTACATGCTGGAAGCGATGGTGATGCTGGACGAGAAGATCGACCAGCGCCTGATCGATGCCGCCGCGGAGCAGTTCGGCATGCCGATGGGGCCGATCGAACTGGCCGACCAGGTCGGGCTCGACATTTGTCTCGATGTCGGCGACATGCTGCGCACCAAATTCGGCGATCTCTTGCCGCCGACGCCGGCCTGGCTGCGCGAGAAGGTCGCCAAGGGCGACCTCGGCCGCAAGACCGGCAAGGGCTTTTACGTCTGGCGCGACGGCAAGGCCGAGAAGGCGCCGTTGCCCGAGACTGGTCCGCGCGTCACCGATCAGATGATCGACCGCCTGGTGCTGCCGATGTCCAACGTCTGCGTCGCGGCGCTTCGCGAGGGTATCGTCGATGATGCCGATATGGTCGACGGTGCCATGATCTTCGGCACCGGTTATGCACCGTTCCGCGGGGGGCCGTTGAACTATGCGCGCACGCGTGGCGCGGATCATGTCGTATCCACCTTGCGCGCGCTGGCCGGAAAATTCGGCGAGCGCTTTGCGCCTGATCCGGGCTGGGACAATTTCAAGTGAGCAGTTTCAAGTGAGCAATCTTCAGGTGAGAGAGGCATGAACGAGCAAGCCAATGCCGGGCCGAGCGGCGATCTCTGCATTCGCACGCTGGCGATGCCTGCCGACACCAACGCAAACGGCGACATCTTCGGCGGCTGGCTGCTCAGCCAGATGGATGTCGGCGGCGGCGTTTTTGCGTCAAAGGTCGCGAAGTCGCGCACGGTGACCGTCGCCATCGAGGCGATGAATTTCCGCAAGGCCGTTTATGTCGGCGATCTCGTTTCGGTCTATGCCAATCTGGTCCGCGTGGGCCGCACCTCGATGACCGTGCATCTCGAAGCCTGGGCGCTGCGACGCAGGGAGCTCCAGCCGATCCTGGTGACCGACGGCAATTTCACTTACGTCTCGATCGACGATGACGGCCGTCCGCAAACAATCCAAAGAAACGATCCACCAATCGCGACGTAATCGCACGCGGCGTTGCGCCTCAGCTCAGGTGCGACGCCGCCAAACGCGGGCGCGACTGAGTCACGGCGCCGCGGCTTTGCCAAGAACCAGTCATAAAACGGATGAGGTCCCGGCGTACTCAATCGCGTGTCGATTCGAGGTGGAAACCGGCCGATTTGCCCGAGGAACTTTCGGGCAGGGATCCGGTTATTTGCCCGCACTGAGGAATCTACGGGCCATGCCGGACAGCTACATCATCGAGGTTAATTCGCAGACTGCGGGCATCGTGGTTCGCGGCGACCGAGGCTACTGCTTCTTCGCTTCCTCTCACCAATTCAACCGTCTTGAAGGCCAGCTTTTCCGCAACGCTCGCGAAGCCGAGCGCGCTGCGCGCAAGCTGGTTAACGGTGATGTGAAGGAAGCGGCATAATTTTCCGCCTGTCATTCCGGGCGCGCAAGCGCGAGCCCGGAATCTTTTGCCGCGTGCTCTGCCTTCCCTTCTCCACAAGGGGAGAAGGTGAGAATCATGTTCACAACTTCGTCGCCGCCCGCGAGAGCAGCTTCCAGTCGTCGCCCTGCTTCTGCCAGTTCATCAGGATGTGAAGGTTGGTCGGCACTTTTTTCCCATCGGCCGCCATCTCCTGTTCCGCCACCCAGTGGAAACGCACGATCGCGGCGGGGCCAACGACCTTGATGGTCGGGTCCTTGTACTCGATCGACAGGAATTTGGATTTGCCGTCGGTGGCGTTGGCGACGAAGGTCGCCTTGTCCTCGACCTTGCCGCTGGAATGGCTGTAGCTCACCTCGTCGGCGCAGAGTGCACCGAGCGCCTTGGGATCGGCCGCGATCTGGGCGAGACGGAATGCCTCGACCTTCTTCGCCACGGCTTCCTCGTCCGCCGAGGCCGCCAGCACCGGTGTTGTGAGCGCAAGAGCTGAGGCGGCAAGAGCTGGCACGACAAGAGTCGAGAGAGCCAGATCGCGTCGGTTGATCGTCATCGTTTCCTCCTTTTTTATCTTGCATGGAGTGTTGCAGCCGCGCGGGACTTTGTCGAGTGTCGCGTATTGGTCATGCACGTGCGTCATTGCGCGATTGGCGCTGTATTGATACGGCTTTCGTATTGATGCGTCATATATTCGGGAAAGTACGGACATGATCGAGGCTGTCGGCAGGGAGACGAGAAGGGCGTTGCTGTTCGATATCGACGGTACGCTCGCCAACACCGATCCGCTGCACTTGAAGGCCTTCAATCAGGTGCTCGGCCCTCGCGGCCATGTCTTCGATCACGCGCGCTTCTCCAGGGAGCTGCAAGGCTTCGCGAATGTATCGATCGGCGAGCGCTTTCTGCCCGACGAGGCGCCGGAACGGCGTGCCTTGATCCTCGATGAGAAGGAGGAAGTCTTCCGCACGCTCGTCGCCGGGCAGATCGAGCCACTGCCGGGCCTGATGGCGCTGCTCGACAGGGCGGATGCGGCCGGCATTCCCATGGTTGCCGTGACCAACGCCCCGCGTCTCAATGCGGAGCTGCTGCTATCCGGCCTCGGCATCACGCACCGCTTCAAGGCGCTCGTGATCGGCGCCGAGCTGCCGCACGGCAAGCCGCATCCGCTGCCTTATCAGGAAGGGTTGCGCTTTGCCGGCGCCAGCGCGATGGCCTCGGTTGCGTTCGAGGACTCTCGCACCGGCGTGCAGTCGGCCGCAGCGGCCGGCATTCCGACCATCGGCATCCGGACCAGCCTCAGCCATGCTGATCTTGTCGCCGCGGGGGCTATCGCCTCCGCCAGCGCCTTCGACGATCCGGACCTGCTGGCGCGTCTCGCCGCCGCGATGGCGTGGTGAGGACCTTCGTCCGTTAACCGTGATCGGCGCGCGCATTGACCGAACGCGCGAACCGCCGCACCATGGAGCTTCCTGACTTGAGGCCATCGCCGTGACCGGACTGACCCATCGCCAAGCCGAAATCCTCAACATCGCGCGGGCCTCGGGCCGCGTCATGGTCGAGGAGCTGGCGCGCCGGTTCGAGGTCTCGGCGCAGACCATCCGCAAGGATCTCAACGATCTTTGCGAGCGCCGCTCGCTGACCCGCATCCATGGCGGCGCCATCATCGCCTCCGGCGTGGAAAACCTCGCCTATGAGGCGCGGCGCTTCGTTGCCGCCGACGAGAAGAAGGCGATTGGCGCCGCGGCCGCATCGCTGATCCCGAACGGCTGCTCGCTCTTCATCAATATCGGCACCACGACCGAGGAGGTCGCGAGCGCGCTGACCTCGCACGAGGACCTGCTCGTCATTACCAACAATCTCAACGTCGCCATGCTGCTCTACCGCCATCCCCGCATCGAGGTGGTGGTCGCCGGCGGCACGGTGCGGCGCGCCGACGGTGCGGTGGTCGGCTCGACCGCGACGCAGCTGATCGGCCAGTTCAAGGTTGACTACGCCATCATCGGGGCGTCCGCGATCGACGAGGAGGGTGCGCTGCTCGACTTCGACTATCGCGAGGTGCAGGTCGCGCAGGCCATCATCGCCAATGCCCGCAGCGTCATGCTGGTCGCCGATTCCACAAAACTCCGGCGCAGCGCGCCGGTTCGCATCGCCCATATCAGCCAGATCCAGACCTTCGTCACCGACCAGGAATTGCCCGAGCGCCTCGCCACCATTTGCCACGGCAAGGGCATCGAGGTGATGGCCGCGATGCCGAAGGGGGCGGATCTTGATGATGCGCAGGCCGAGGCACCGGATGCGCAACCCGACGCTGCGCCTGTGGTGCGGCTGAGATAGGGTCTTACACGCCGTCCCACGGATTGAGCAGCAAGACTCCGAACGCCGCAAAATCCTTCACATTACGCGTGACGAGCATGAGGTTGTTTGCGAGAGCGGTCGCGGCAAAGAAGCCATCCATGACAGACAATGCGACGCCGCTCCTGCGGCTCTGAGCCATCAGGTCGCCCCAGCGTTCCGCCACCGCGTGGTCGATCGACAGGGTGCGCCCGGCAAAACGCTCCGGCAGATCGTGGCCAAGCCAGGCGGCCAGTGCTGCGCGCCGACGGCCGTCCTCCAGCAATGCGATGCCGCGGCGAAGCTCGGCGATCGATGCCACGCTGATGAACGCACGATCCTCGTCGATCGTATCAAGCCATGACAAGACTTTCGGCGAAGGGGCGGGCCTCTGGACCTCCGACAACACTTTGGTGTCGAGCAGAAGATTCACGGCGTCTGGTCGTGCGGCGCGTCGTGTACGCGTTCAAGCTCGAGGTCGGCGCTGCGCAGCGGCGAAGCCAGCAGGAATTCGGCTAAGGTGCCCTTACGCGCCGTCTTGCGCGCCCATTCCTCGGCGGAAACGATCACCGCATTGGGCTTGCCGTGTCGGGTGATGATTTGCGGGCCGGCTTGGGCACGGTCGATTACCTCGGAGAGGCGGGCCTTGGCGTTGGCAAGCGTCCACGAGTCAGTCGCCGGTGAATCTGGTGCAGTGCTGTGCTCTGTCATGCAGATAACGACCAATATGACTATTCTAACTATAATGACCGTTGACCACCATTCAAGAGCAGTAGCGCTGCTCGAACCCTCCTGAACTGCCGATTTCCGCGCCGAATTGCCCCTTAAAAAGTTCCGCTTTCACTTCCTTTCTCTCCTCTTTCATCTTGCTTTCGGTTTTCGGTGTGATCTAATCAAAAGCGAAAGTAACCGCTCGATTGAACGGGCGGTCGCCGGGGGATGCGTCTGTTGGAGCGGATTTTCGACCTCGCCATTATCGGAGGCGGTGTTAACGGCTGCGGCATCGCGCGCGACGCGGTGGGCCGGGGCAACACGGTTTTCCTGTGCGAAATGAACGATCTGGCGAGCGGGACGTCGTCCTGGTCGACCAAGCTGGTGCATGGCGGCCTGCGCTATCTCGAATATTACGAGTTTCGGCTGGTCCGCGAGGCGCTGATCGAGCGCGAGATTCTCTGGGGCATCGCGCCCCACATCATCCGCCCCCTGCGTTTCGTCTTGCCGCATCATGCGGGCTTGCGGCCGGCCTGGCTGCTGCGTCTCGGCCTCTTCCTCTATGACCACATCGGTGGCCGTCATCTGTTGCCGGCGACGCGCTCGGTCGACCTTGGGCGTGACGAGGTCGGCCGCCCGCTGATCCCGAACCGCTACGGCCGCGCGTTCGAATATTCCGACTGCTTCGTCGACGACGCCCGTCTCGTCGTGCTCAACGCTCGCGATGCCGCCGACAAGGGCGCCGAGATCCGCACCCGCGCTCGCGCGACGGATATTAAGCAGGCCGACGGCATCTGGACCGTAAGCATGATCGACACGATGACCGGCGCGCGCTCGTCGATCCAGGCTCGCGCGCTCGTCAATGCCGGCGGCCCCTGGGTCGAGGACGTGCTCGGCCGCGGCGCCGGCGTCAATGCCAAGGCCAAGGTGCGCCTGGTGCAAGGCTCGCACATCGTCGTGAAAAAACTCTACGACCACGACCGCGCCTACATGTTCCAGAACGCCGACGGCCGCATCATCTTCGTCATTCCCTATCAGGACGATTTCACGCTGATCGGCACCACCGACCGCGACTATGACGGCGATCCGGCCAAGGTGAAGGCGACGACCGAGGAGATCCAGTATCTCTGCACGGCGGCAAGCGAATATCTGGCCAAGCCTGTCACGCCCGATGACGTGGTCTGGACCTATTCCGGCGTGCGTCCGCTTTATGACGACGGCGCCAGCGAAGCCAAGGCCGCGACGCGCGACTACGTGTTCGAACTCGACACGCCCGGCGGCGTGCCGCTGCTGTCGATCTATGGCGGCAAGATCACGACCTACCGCCGTCTCGCCGAGGAGGCGCTGGAGCGGCTCGCGCCCTATCTTCGCAGTGCGAAAGCGCGCGAAGGCTGGACCGGCAAATGGCCGCTGCCCGGCGGCGACATGGGCGTGTCCGATGTCGACGGCCTGATCGCCGAGCTTCAGCGCGGCTATCCCTTCCTCAGCCACGAGCATGCGCGGCGCCTCGCGCGCGCCTACGGCACGAGGGCGACCAAGCTGCTTGGGGATGCGAAATCGGCGGCCGATCTCGGCCAGGCGTTCGGTGCGACGCTGACCGAGCGCGAGGTTCGCTATCTCATGGCCAACGAATGGGCCGTCACAGCCGAAGATATCGTCTGGCGCCGTTCCAAGCTCGGCCTGCGACTAAGTGCCGACGAGATCGCGGCGCTCGACGACTGGATCAGGACCCACGCAGTGCAGCAAAGTCCCCTGCTGGAAGTGGGAGGACGCTCATGACCGTGACACTCGATCATGTGACCCGGACGGTCGACGGGATCCCACACATCCGCGACGTCTCGCTGACGCTCGAGAGCGGCACGCTCAACGTGCTGCTCGGGCCGACGCTGTCGGGCAAGACCTCGATCATGCGGCTGCTCGCAGGCCTGGACAAGCCGACATCCGGCAAGTTGCTGGTCAACGGCAAGGACGTCACCGGTGTCGACGTGCGCCAGCGCTCGGTCGCCATGGTCTACCAGCAGTTCATCAACTATCCTTCGCTGTCGGTCTACGAGAACATCGCTTCGCCCTTGCGCGTGCAGGGCAAGCCGCGCGCCGAGATCGAGGCGCGCGTCGCGGAAGCCGCCCGGCTGCTCAGGCTCGAGCCGTTCCTGAAGCGCACGCCGCTCCAGCTTTCCGGCGGCCAGCAGCAGCGAACTGCGATGGCGCGCGCGCTGGTGAAGGGCGCCGACCTCGTGCTGCTCGACGAGCCGCTCGCCAATCTCGACTACAAGCTGCGCGAGGAGCTCCGCACTGAGCTACCGCGTATCTTCGAGGCGTCCGGCGCGATCTTCGTCTATGCCACCACCGAGCCGACCGAGGCGCTGCTGCTCGGCGGCAACACGGTGTGCATGTGGCAGGGAGAGGCGCTCCAGATCGGGGAGACGCCGAAGGTCTACCGTCGCCCGCAGACCTTGCGCGTCGCGCAGGTGTTCTCCGATCCGCCGCTCAACCTTGTCGGCATCGAGAAGAAGAACGGCTCCGTGCAATATGCGGGTGGCATTGCCGCGCCGGCGTCCGGTCTCTATTCCTCGCTCGCGGACGGCGCCTATCGCGTCGGATTTCGTGCCCATCAGCTCGCGCTTGCCAATGGCGAGACCGACCGCCACGCCTTCCATGCCACGGTAACGGTGACCGAGATCACCGGTTCGGAGAGTTTCGTGCATCTGACCCGCGACGGATCGAACTGGGTGGCGGTGCTGCACGGCGTGCACGAGTTCGAGCCCGGCCAGACGCTCGATGCCGTGCTCGATCCCAATGACGTCTTCGTTTTCGATGCGGCCGACCGGCTGGTCGCGGCACCCGGTCCCATAGCGTTTTCAAGCGAAGTGCCGAGCGGTTCGCGTGAAGAAAACGCGTCAAAGAAAAAAGCCTGAGGGAGATGCGACATGGCCCGCATTGACCTCGTCGATCTCGCGCACTCCTACGGCGGCAATGATGCGCCGCAGGACAGCTTTGCGCTGAAGCCTGTTACCATGACCTGGCGACAGGGCGGCGCCTACGCGCTGCTCGGGCCGTCCGGCTGCGGCAAGACCACGCTGCTCAACGTCATCTCCGGCATCATCACGCCGTCGCGGGGGAAAATCCTGTTCGACGGCGAGGACATCACACCGCTGTCAACCCAGAAGCGCAACATCGCCCAGGTGTTCCAGTTTCCGGTGATCTACGACACCATGACGGTAGGGCAGAATTTGGCGTTCCCTCTAAAGAACCGCGGCGTGCCGAAGGCCGAGATCGACAAGCGCGTCGCCGAGATCGGCCGCCTGCTCGACCTCGAGCCCTATCTGAACCGCAAGGCGACGCGGCTCACGGCCGATGCCAAGCAGAAGATCTCGCTCGGCCGCGGCCTCGTCCGCTCGGACGTCGCCGCCGTGCTGTTCGACGAGCCGCTCACCGTGATCGACCCCGAGCTGAAATGGCAGCTCCGCTCCAAGCTGAAAGCGCTGCATCGCGAGCTCGACCTTACGATGATCTACGTCACCCACGACCAGACCGAAGCGCTGACCTTCGCCGACACCGTGGTGGTCATGCATGACGGCCGCGTGGTGCAGAGCGGCACACCGGCCGAGTTGTTCGACAAGCCGGCGCACACTTTCGTCGGCTATTTCATCGGCTCGCCCGGCATGAACATCATTCCGGCCGAGGTGAGGGGACGTGAGGCCAAGGTCGGCGATCACGTGATCGCGCTCAACCGCAGCTACGACAAGCTGCCCGATGGCGCGAAGATCGAGATCGGCGTTCGTCCGGAATTCGTCGAAGTCGTCGCGCCTGCGCCCGGCCTGCTCAGTGCGAAGATCGAACGCGTCGACGACCTCGGCCGCATCCGTTTCGCGCGTGCGCGCCTCGGTGACGCAAAGCTCGCCGCCCGCGCACCGGCCGGCTTCACCAGCCCGGACGGGACGGCCGGCCTGAAATTCGACCCGTCGCACGTCCACGTCTATGCCGACAGCCTTCTGGTGGAGGGAGCCGCCTGATGGACAAGACCGTCAACCAAAAAGCCTGGTTCCTGGTGCTGCCGGTGTTCCTGGTCGTCGCCTTCTCGGCGGTGCTGCCGCTGATGACGGTGGTAAACTATTCGATGCAGGACACCTTCGGCAACAACCAGTTCTTCTGGAACGGTGTCGGCTGGTTCAAGGAATTGCTCGATCCTTCGACCGATCTCGGCGGCCGCTTCCTGGCCTCGCTCGGCCGCAATCTGTTCTTCTCGCTGGTGATCCTCGCGATCGAGGTGCCGCTCGGCATCGTCGTCGCGCTGTCGATGCCGCGCCAGGGCTGGACGGTTGCTGCCTGCCTCGTCATCCTGGCGCTGCCGCTGCTGATCCCGTGGAACGTGGTCGGCACGATCTGGCAGATCTTTGGCCGGCCCGACATCGGCCTGCTCGGCTATGTGCTCAACCATATCGGCATCGATTACAATTACGTCTCCAACGAGATCGACGCCTGGGTCACCGTCATCGTGATGGACGTCTGGCACTGGACCAGCCTGGTCGCGCTGCTGTGCTATGCCGGCCTGAAGTCGATTCCGGAAGCCTATTACCAGGCGGCGCAGATCGACGGCGCCTCGCGCTGGGCGGTGTTCAAGGCGATCCAGCTGCCGAAGATGAACCGCGTGCTGCTGATCGCGGTGCTGCTGCGCTTCATGGACAGTTTCATGATCTACACCGAGCCGTTCGTGGTGACGGGTGGCGGGCCCGGCAATTCGACGACCTTCGTGTCGATCGAGCTGGTCAAGATCGCGCTTGGCCAGTTCGACCTCGGCAAGGCCGCCGCGCTGTCGCTGGTCTACAACCTCATCATCCTGATCGTGTGCTGGATCTTCTACACCGTCATGACCAATGCCAGCGCCGAGCGGAAGCCGCAGGAAGGAGCCGCGTGATGCATTCGATCCCCGGCCGTCGCCTCATCATGGCGCTGTTCTTGATCTTCCTGCTGTTGCCGATCTACTGGCTCGTCAACATGAGCTTCAAGACCAACGCCGAGATCGTCTCGACGATGACGCTGTGGCCGCACGCCCCGACGCTCCAGCACTACAAGCGCATCTTCACCGACGAGAGCTGGTATTCCGGCTATATCAACTCGCTGGAATATGTCGTCCTCAACACCATCATCTCGATCTCGGTGGCGCTGCCGGCGGCCTACGCGTTCTCGCGCTACCGTTTCCTCGGCGACAAGCATCTGTTCTTCTGGCTACTGTCGAACCGCATGGCGCCGGCTGCGGTCTATGCCCTGCCGTTCTTCAACCTCTATTCGGCGATTGGCCTATTCGATACACCCTGGGCGGTCGCGCTCGCGCACTGCATCTTCAACGTCCCGCTGGCGGTGTGGATCCTGGAAGGCTTCGTCTCCGGCGTGCCGCGCGAGATCGACGAGACCGCCTTCCTCGACGGCTATTCCTTCCCGCGCTTCTTCATCAAGATCCTGGTGCCGCTGATTGCGAGCGGTATCGGCGTCGCCGCCTTCTTCTGCTTCATGTTCTCCTGGGTCGAATTGCTGCTCGCGCGCACGCTGACCTCGGTCTCGGCCAAGCCGATCGCGGCGATCATGACTCGCACGGTGTCGGCTGCGGGCATGGATTGGGGCCTGCTGGCTGCGGCCGGCGTGCTGACGATCATCCCGGGCGCGCTCGTGATCTGGTTCGTCCGCAATTATATCGCGAGCGGTTTCGCGCTCGGTCGGGTCTAGGGAGGCATCAATGGAATCTATTGCATGGATGGCCTGGACGCCGCCGACGGCGATCTTCTTTGTCGCGCTCGCCTGCACGTTGGCCGTGATGACCTGGCTCGGGGTGGCTTATCCCGAAGCCGAGCGTGTCGGCGTGCTGCGCATCCCCACCACGCGCGGCGACCGTCTGTTCATCTCCCTGATCGCGGCGGCGGTCATCCATTTGCTCTGGATCGCCTTCGCCGGCACCGACGCCCTCGCCACGCTGCCGATCGGCGAGGACGGACTTGAAATTTCGCGCCTTTGGATCGCATCAGGAATTTCGCTGGCCACGGCCGTACTCATTTTCCGCACGGTCTAGCCCGCGAAGGAACGGCCAGATCCGGGACCAACCCGGGCCTGTAAAAAGTTTGTCGCTGCAACGGAGGAATAACATGCGGCAGTTTAGGAGAAGGGAACGTCCATTGACCAAGAACAGCTTTCTGACGATGTCCAGCGTCGCCGCCATCGTCGCGGTGTCGCTGGCCGTCTCGGCGCCGGTGCGCGCCGCCGACGACGCTGCGATCCAGAAGTGGATCGCGGAATTCCAGCCCTCGACGCTGTCGAAGGAAGACCAGAAGAAGGAGCTGGAGTGGTTCGCCAAGGCCGCCGAGCCCTTCAAGGGCATGGAGATCAACGTGGTCTCCGAGACCATCACGACCCACGAATACGAGTCGCAGACGCTGGCCAAGGCGTTCTCCGAGCTCACCGGCATCAAGCTCAAGCACGACATCATCCAGGAAGGTGACGTCGTCGAGAAGCTGCAGACCCAGATGCAGTCCGGCAAGAATGTGTACGACGGCTGGATCAACGATTCCGACCTGATCGGCACGCATTTCCGCTACGGCCAGACCATCGCTCTGTCGGACTATATGACCGGCGAGGGCAAGGACGTCACCGACCCCATGCTCGACGTCAACGACTTCATCGGCAAGTCGTTCGGCACGGCGCCGGACGGCAAGCTCTATCAGCTGCCCGACCAGCAGTTCGCGAACCTCTACTGGTTCCGCTACGACTGGTTCACCAACGCCGACTACAAGGCCAAGTTCAAGGCCAAGTATGGCTACGAGCTCGGCGTGCCCGTGAACTGGTCCGCCTATGAAGACATCGCCGAGTTCTTCACCAACGACATCAAGGAGATCAACGGCGTCAAGGTCTACGGCCATATGGACTATGGCAAGAAGGACCCGTCCCTCGGCTGGCGTTTCACCGACGCCTGGCTGTCGATGGCCGGTAACGGCGACAAGGGCATCCCGAACGGTCTGCCGGTCGACGAGTGGGGCATCCGCATGGAAGGCTGCCGTCCGGTGGGCTCCTCGGTCGAGCGTGGTGGCGACACCAACGGTCCGGCCGCGGTCTACTCGATCACAAAATACCTCGAGTGGATGAAGAAGTATGCTCCGCCGCAGGCCCAGGGCATGACCTTCTCCGAGTCGGGTCCGGTGCCGGCGCAGGGCAACATCGCCCAGCAGATGTTCTGGTACACCGCCTTCACCGCCGACATGGTGAAGCCGGGCATCGCCGTGATGAACGCGGACGGTACGCCGAAGTGGCGTATGGCTCCGTCGCCGCACGGTTCGTACTGGAAGGAAGGCATGAAGCTCGGCTACCAGGACGCCGGCTCCGTGACGCTTCTGAAGTCGACCCCGGCGGATCGCCGCAAGGCAGCCTGGCTCTATCTCCAGTTCATCGTCTCCAAGACGGTGTCGCTGAAGAAGAGCCATGTCGGTCTCACCTTCATCCGTGAGTCCGACATCTGGGACAAGTCGTTCACGGAGCGTGCGCCGAAACTCGGCGGCCTGATCGAGTTCTACCGTTCGCCCGCGCGCGTGCAGTGGACCCCGACCGGCAACAACGTGCCCGACTATCCGAAGCTGGCGCAGCTGTGGTGGCAGAACATCGGCGATGCGTCGTCCGGTGCGAAGACGCCGCAAGCCGCGATGGACTCGCTCGCCGCCGCGCAGGACTCCGTGATGGAGCGTCTGGAGAAGTCGGGCGTGCAGAAGGAGTGCGGTCCGAAGCTTCACAAGAAGGAGACGGCCGAGTACTGGTACGCCAAGGCCCAGAAGGACGGCACCATCGCCCCGCAGCGCAAGCTCGCCAACGAGAAGCCGAAGGGCGAGACGGTCGACTACGACACCTTGATCAAGTCGTGGCCGGCACAGCCCCCGAAGCGCGCGGAAGCGAAGTAAGCGTCGCGTCAACATAACGACGAAAGGCCGGGAGCGATCCCGGCCTTTTTTGTTTTCACCTCGCCCCGCGGCGTTGCGTCGTTCTCCACTGTCATCGTCCGCGAAGGCGGACGATCCAGTACGCCGCGGCCTCTCGGTTGAATCTCGCCGCCGGTGGAATACTGGATGCCCGCCTTCGCGGGCATGACAGCTGTGGACGCTTTACTCCGCCGGTTCGGCCGCCAGCGTCGGGTAATCCGTGTAGCCCTTCGCGCCGCCGCCGTAGAACGTGTTCTTGTCCCAATCGTTCAGCGTCGCGCCCTGCTTCAGCCGATCGACCAGATCGGGGTTGGAGATGAACGGCTTGCCGAAGGCGATGAGGTCGGCCGCGTTCGCGTCCAGCACCTTGGTGGCGAGATCGAAATCATAGCCGTTGTTGGCGATGTAGGCGCCGGGGAAGCGCTTGCGCACGCCCGCATAGTCGAACGGGGCGATGTCGCGCGGACCGCCGGTGGCGCCTTCGACGACGTGGAGATAGACGAGCTTCAACGCGCCGAGGCCGTCGACGATATGGTCGTACAGGGCTTGCGGGTTCGAATCCGAGATGTCGTTGGCCGGCGTCACCGGCGAGATGCGGATGCCGGTGCGATCGGCGCCGGCCTCCGCTGCGACGGCCCTGGAGACTTCCAGCATCAGCCGCGCGCGGTTCTCGATCGAGCCGCCATAGGCATCGGTGCGCTTGTTGGTGCCGTCCTTGGCGAACTGCTCGAGCAGATAGCCGTTGGCGCCGTGGATCTCGACGCCGTCGAACCCGGCTTCGAGCGCATTCTTCGTGGCGCGCTTGAAATCGTCGATGATCCCTGGAATTTCGGAGAGCTCGAGCGCACGGGGCTCGGAGACGTCGGCGAAGCCGCCGTTGACGAAGGTCTTGCCCTTGGCGCGGATCGCGCTCGGCGCCACCGGGGCTGCGCCATTGGCCTGAAGGTCGACGTGCGAGATGCGGCCGACATGCCAGAGCTGGATGAAGATCTTGCCGCCGCGCTGATGCACTTGATCGGTGACCTTGCGCCAGCCGGCGACCTGGTCCTTGGAGTAGATGCCGGGCGTGTCCTGGTAGCCCTGGCCCTGCTGCGAGACCTGGCTTGCTTCGGTGATCAGAAGCCCTGCGGAAGCACGTTGGGCGTAATAGTCGGCGGCAAGCGCGCCCGGTACGAAGGTGCCGGGAACGGCGCGGTTGCGCGTCAGCGGCGCCATCACGAAACGGTTCGCCAGCGTGATCGGGCCGAGTTTGTAGGTCTCAAACAATTTGGTCGAACGGCTCATGAGAATGCTTCCAGGCGGTGAGAGATCCGGAACATTTGTGCATCGCGGCAATCAGCGCAAGGGAGGAGCCATACAGAAACTGCAGGCGAGCTACGCAAAGGAGCCCCGCAGCATAAAGCATGTGCAATTTCAGCCGCGGCAGCAGATTCGATCTCCCGCCGCGGCTGCTTGAACAATCGCGTATCAGTTCGCGCCGAGGAAATCGCGCTTGCCGATCTCGACACCGGCGTGGCGCAGAAGGCCGTGGGCGGTCGCGGCGTGGAAATAGAAGTTCGGCAGCGAGAACGCGCTCAGGAATTGCTGGCCCTTCATGGTGATGGACTTGTCAGGGCCGGCCGGGAAGGTGACGTCCTTGGTGTCGGCGCCCTCGAACTGATCGGGCTTGAACGATTTCACGTAGTCGATGGTCTTCGCCAGGCGCTGCTTCAACTCCGCAAAGCTGGTCTCGGTATCCGGTGTGGAGGGCACTTCGCTATGGGTCAGCCGGGCGCAACCTTTGGCTGCGAAATCGCTGACAAGCTGGATCTGCTTAGAGAGCGGCAGCATGTCCGGAAACAGGCGGGAGCCCAGCATGACGCTCGGGTCGATCTTCTTGGCCGCACAATGCGCCTCGGCTTTCGTGAGCAGGCCGGTCAGGCTGTTCAGCATCTGCAAATAGGCGGGAACGACGGCGTCGTGGAAGGACATGTGATGCTCGCTCTGTGGTGGGAAATCTCAGGAGAAAACCTGAGCCACTCACATGGGAACCTCATGGAAAAATACAATCGCGGGAGAGGCTTGTGCAGTGCGAAAATTCTACCGAGCGGGCTTGTGGTGCTATCGGCGCCATACCCTCGCTGTCATCGCCCGCGAAAGCGGGCGATCCAGTACTCCGAGGCAGCTGTGATTGAATCGATAGGCCGCGGCGTACTGGATGCCCCGCTTTCGCGGGGCATGACAGCGATTCGAGTGCCTAGCGGATCGTCCCCGCTGGCCGCGCCTGCGCCGTGCCGCCGCGCATGCGGGCGAGCAGCTCGGCGGTGGGCCAGGAATCCGCGGGCAGACCGTATTTGATCTGCATCGCCTTCACCGCGGCGCGGCTCTGCTGGCCCAGCACGCCGTCGACCTTGCCGACGTTGAAGCCGGCCTGGACCAGAAGCTGCTGCAATTGCTTGAGCTCGTTGAACGGCAGTTGCACGACCGGTGTGGACGGCTTTCGCATCGGAGCCGCGCCCGCGATGCGGGTGGCGAGATAACCTGCGGTGGTCGAATAGATCAGCGAGTTATTCCACTCGGTGTAGGCCGCGAAATTCGGGTACGCCATGAAGGCCGGACCAAAGCGCCCCATCGGCAGCAGCACGGAGGCCGCGAGATTGTCGTTCGGCAGCGGCCGGCCGTCGGGATAGGTCACTCCCAGCTGCGCCCATTTCGAGCGCGGTTGTTGCACGGTGAGGTCGGTCTGATCCCACGGCAGGTTCTGCGGTACCTTGATCTCCTCCAGCCACGGCTCACCGCGCCGCCACTTCAAGCCGTTGGCGATGTAGTTCGCGGTCGAGCCGATCACATCCTCCTCACTGCGGAGGAGATCGCGTCGTCCGTCGCCGTCATAGTCGACGGCATAATTGACGTAATGCACGGGCAGGAACTGGGTCTGCCCGAGTTCGCCGGCCCAGGAGCCGACCATCTCGTCGGGATGCAAATCGCCCCGGTCGATGATCTTCAGCGCGGCGATGGTCTCGTTCACGAACATCTCCGAGCGGCGGCAATCATAGGCCAGCGACACAAGCGATTTCAGTGTCGGCAGATTGCCCATGTTGACGCCGAAATCGCTCTCCAGTCCCCAGAACGCGGCGATCACCGCCGGCGGCACGCCGTATTCCTTTTCCGCGCGCGCAAATGCGGCCGCATGTTGCTTGATATGCTGCTGGCCGTTCTGCATGCGATAGGGCGCGGCCATGCGGCCGGCAAATTCGGTGAAGAGCTGGCCGAACACGCGCTGGCCGCGGTCACGATTGACGATGCCCTGGTCGTAGACGAGGTAAGGCGAGGCCGCCGCGATCGTCCGTTGCGACACGCCGGCTGCAACGGCCTGTTGTTTCACATCGGCCAGGAAGCGATCGAAGTTCGCGCCACTGTGGCACGACGCCGCGCGCGGCGAGGGCGCAGTGGCCCTGGGGGCTGCGGGTTTTGCGGACGGCGCCGCAAGCTGGGCGGAGGCGGGAAGGACGAGCGTGAGCAGGGCGGCGGCCGCGATCATTGCGACCGCAAGGCGAGAACCTAGGCAGTTCATCGGCATCGATATCTCTGGTGCTGGGTGGATAAGCGCTAGGCCGCTAATACGGCGCGCTTGACCGCGAGTGGCAACGCGATGGAGCGGAACAACGTTTTCGGATATAAATAAGCTTCGCCTGACTCATCGATGATGCGCAGCATGCCATGCTTGTCGGCCGCGGGGTCGCGCAGCGCCTCATAGATCTTGCGCTTCTCGAGAGAGGCCGCATACCCCTCGTTGTCCACACAGATCACCAGTTGTTTGCTTCGCGACTTCGTCATGATTTCAGAGCAGGCTCTTGAGCTTGAATTCCTTGCGGCCGATGCCGGCAGCCTCATACCAATGTATCTCAGCGAGGTGGGTAGAGCCATCGGATAATCGCACTCGGGCGATGCCCTTGCGCTTTCGCCAACGTCCTCGCCCATAGATCCGTCGCAGTCGGGCGACCTCGCGGATGCCGGAGCCGCTGGCGAAGGTTTCGATCTCGGTAATCTCGCCGAGAATCTCGAAGTGCATGGCTTTGATCGTGCCCTCAGGTCCCCGGCTGGGTCAATAGCCGCGGCTCCGCGACGCACCCGGAAACCTTGCGGGCGGGCCGGGGTCATCCCTACCTCATGCTCGCCGGCCCGCAACGCCTCCAGCGGCCACGGCCGGCCTCGGGAGACGGCCATGAACTATCTTCGTACCGCAATGCTGCTCGCAGGCCTCACCGCCCTGTTCATGGGCGTCGGCTATCTGATCGGCGGTGCCGGCGGCGCCATGATTGCGCTCGTCATTGCCGCGGCGACCAATCTCTTCACCTACTGGAACTCCGACCGCATGGTGCTGTCCATGTATGGCGCCCATGAGGTCGACCGCAGCAGCGCGCCGGAGCTGGTCGGGCTCGTCGCCGAGCTTGCGGTCCGCGCCGGCTTGCCGATGCCGCGCGTGTTCCTGATGGACGAGCCGCAGCCCAACGCGTTTGCCACCGGGCGAAATCCCGAGAATGCCGCGGTTGCGGTCACCACCGGTTTGATGCGCCAGCTCAGCCGCGAAGAGCTCGCCGGCGTGATCGCGCACGAGCTCGCCCATATCAAGCACCATGATACGCTGCTGATGACCGTGACCGCGACCATCGCGGGTGCGATCTCGATGCTGGCGCAGTTCGGCATGTTCTTCGGAGGCAACCGCGACAACAACGGCCCGGGCATCGTCGGCTCGATCCTGATGATGATCCTCGCCCCGATCGGCGCCATGCTGGTGCAGATGGCGATCAGTCGTACCCGCGAATACGCAGCGGACAATCTCGGCGCGCGCATCGCCGGTCAGCCGATGTGGCTGGCATCGGCGCTGGTGAAGATCGAGGGCGCGGCGCATCAGGTCCCGAATTTCGAGGCGGAACGAAATCCCGCCACCGCGCACATGTTCATCATCAATCCGCTGTCCGGCCACGGCGTCGACAATCTGTTCGCCACCCATCCTTCGACGCAGAATCGCGTCGCGGCGCTTCGGCAACTCGCAGCCGAGCTTGGCGCGCAGGCGTCGGCGTCGATCGGCGCCAATGAGAACTATCCGCCGCGGAGCCCGTGGGGCCGCTCGTCTTCACGCGGCCCTTGGGGCTGACGCAGAAGCCACCCCAATTTGCGCGCTTTGTGACCTGTCGCACACAGGACGGTCCCGGCCGGTGCTAACACCCTGGCGTGACAGTTCCTGCGAAAGGGGATGCGTGGTCGGCCCTCTGCCTGCCACCGTCGAAGATGACCAAAGCTGCGGTACCATTGTTGATTGTCCTGGGCGTGCTGATTGGCCTGTCCACGCACACCGTCGTCAATTGCGGGGACGAGGACGATCCCGACATCTGCTCGGCGGTGATCGGCTTCTCGCCGCTGCGCGGCTCGCTGATCGCGTTCGCCTATGAAGGGCGCGGACGGATCGCGCTGCGCCATGGCGACTGGCGGCGGGCGATCGCGGATTTCGACGAAGCCATCCATCTCAATCCCAACCGCGCCTCGCTCTATCGCGATCGGGCGCAGGCGCGCCGGCAGAACGGCGATCTCGAACTTGCGATCGAGGATTACGACGAGGCGATCGCGCATGATCCCAGGCACGCCGCGCCCTATCACCAGCGCGGCCTTGCGCTCGCCGCCGCCGGCGATCTCGATCGCGCGATCCTGAGCTACAACACCGCGGTCCGCCTCGACCCGTCCGATGCGCAGCCTCGGCTCGACCGCGGCCTCGCCTTCCTCGCCCGCGGCCAGGCGAATGAGGCGCGCGCCGATTTCGAAGCCGCGCTGGCACTGCCCGCCGGCAAGGATGCCCGCACCCGCGATGCGGCGCGCGCAAAGCTCGCCGAACTGACGAGCGCCGAGCCGACCCGGGTCGCCGCGCCAGCGAGGTGAAAGGAGTTTCTCTCCCTCTCCCCGTTCTCACGGGGAGAGGGTTGGGGTGAGGGGCTCCATCCACATGCGCGACCATCGCGGTATCTGTACCCCCTCACCCGGATCGCAAGAGCGATCCGACCTCTCCCCGCAAGCGGGGCGAGGTGAAGCGCGCGATTCGCGCCTACTTCGCTTTCTTCGCTTTGGCCTTCTTCGCCTTCTTCACCGGCTTTTCCTTGGCGGCTTTCTTCTCCACCTTCACCGCGACCGGCGTGCTGGCGGCGATCCGCATCGACCGCGCGTAGCTGTCGGCGACGTTGTCGGCGGACATTTGCAGGCGCTTGGCGGCGGCAATGGCCTGCTCCATGGTGGCCTTGGCCATCATCTTGAAGCGGTCGCCGGTCTCCTTGCTTTTGGCCTTGGCCGCAAGGCCGTTGAATCGGTCCCGCCGCTCCTTGGCGCGGGTCATCAGGCCCGTATGCAGCTGTCTGGCCAGTTGCCGGATCACGACATCCAGGTCGGCGTCCGCCATGTTGTTCTATCCTCTTCCAAAACAGTATCGATGCGGGCGGGACTATGCAGATCGAGCCCCGCCTTGGCAATTCCCGGCCAGGCGTCATCCGCAGCTTCCGGTGACACAAACAAAAAAGCCGCGCTGCGCGCGCGGCTCTCTGGCTCGGTTTGACGTTCTTTGCCTTACTTCAGCGACGCCACCGGGCCGCTTGCCGCTGCCGGATCGGGGTCGAAGCCGAACACGCCGACCAGATATTTGTAATAGTCGGGCATCTTCTCCTTGAGCGCCTCGCGCGACTTCGGGTCGTGGAATTCGCTCTTGCCGGCCAGGAAGATGCTGGCGGTCACCGCAAAGAATTCCATGTGATTCTTCAGCGCGTAGGATTCCTTGGGCAGAAGATCCTTGGACTTGGCGTAGGCGTAATAGCCGATCACGCCCTTGTTGGCGTAGCCGTCCGGCAACAGCCGTGCGTGGTAGGCGTGCAGGAGCTCGTGCAGCAGCACGGCTTCCTTTTCGTAACGCATCATGTCCGGCCGCAGCATGATCACGCCGAGGCCCGAATCGACCGCGAGGTCGACGGCATTGGGATTGGTCCAGCGCTGCGTGGCATGGTCCCAAACAGTGAGCGTCCGCGGCACGCGGCGCTCGACGTTCGGCGCGACCCGGCCGTAGCACGCGGTCGCGGCGCCCTCGTCGAGGCAGGCGAGCTCGCTCGCGATGATCGGGACGGTGCGGAAAAAGCGCAGCACGCGCGGCGAGAGGCCGGCAGCCTCGACCACGTCGATCTGGCTCTTCACATTGTCGGTGAGCTTGTCGACATCCTTGCGGTCGGAATTCTCCGACAGGTCGAACATGTAGCCGCGGTAGTTCTGGAAGCCCGGCGGTAACGCCTGAGCTGCGCCGGCGGACGCATCCAGCGGTCCGGCATGGGACGGA
Source organism: Bradyrhizobium sp. MOS002 (assembly GCF_003020115.1). Classification (GTDB taxonomy): domain Bacteria; phylum Pseudomonadota; class Alphaproteobacteria; order Rhizobiales; family Xanthobacteraceae; genus Bradyrhizobium. The sequence continues at coordinate 146,986 of NZ_PYFX01000010.1, read as the reverse complement.
TTGGCAAAGAGCGCGCCGACAATGGTCGCGGTCAGCAGCAACGCAATGCGCATGATGAACCCCCTGATGTCACTTCGCGCGGCAGAATAAGCTGTCGTTGTTTGCGAAAAGTGAGTGGGGCGAGACTAAGGCAGCGATGTTGAGGCGTGCTTAATCGATGGTTGCAGATCGCGGAAGTGAATTAGCGCCGGGTTAACCAAGCGTGGATTGCCCGCGCGCTTCGGCGTAGCATGCGATCCGGGCACCAGGCCCGCAAACTAGATAGCCGGAAGGAGGATGCCATGTATGCCGCCATCCGTCAGGCCAAGGCAAAAAGCGGGAGCGCCGAAGAGCTGGCGCGCCGTATCAAGGAAGGCGCCGTTCCGATCATCAGCGACGTCGACGGCTTCCGCGCCCATTACGTCGTCTATGCCGGCGACGACACGGTCACGGCGATTTCGATCTTCGACAAGTTCGAGCAGGCGGAGGAGGCGAACAGGCGTGCGATCGCCTGGATCGAGAAGGATCTGGGCTCGCTGCTTGCCGGCGACGCCCGCGCTGCCGCAGGGCCGGTGATCGTGCATACGCTGGCGTAGGGATTGGATCGCTTCTTCCCCGACGTCGTCCTGGCGAAAGCCAGGACCCATTACCCCAGGGAGCAGTTGTGGCACGAGATCGTAGTTACGAATCTTCGCCAAACTCGCTTCTGGGGTAATGGGTCCTGGATCTGCGCTTCGCTTGTCCAGGACGACAGCGAAGTGAGTGGCGTGCGTTTGCCGCCAAACGCGCAGCCGCCCCCTTACAGCTCCCTCGCATTCGAAAACGCGAACGAGCTCACGCGCCGCGTCGTCTCGTCCAGGATCAGCGTGCGCGTGATCGGCGGCTCGGCGCGCTGGGCGCAGTTTTCGCGCTCGCAGAGACGGCAGTTGACGCCGATCGGCGTGCCTTCCGTTTTCTCCAGATCGATGCCGGCAGCGTAGACGAGGCGCGCGGCGTGACGGATCTCGCAGCCGAGGCCGATGGCGAAGCGCGGCTGCGGCAGCGGGTGCGGCGCGACGGGGCGGCGTACCATCTGCGCGATCGAGAAATAGCGCGTGCCGTCCGGCAGCTCGATGACCTGCTTCAGCAGGCGATCAGGCGTGTCGAAGGTCGAGTGCACGTTCCACAACGGACAAGTGCCGCCGAATTTCGAGAACGGGAACGTGCCCGATGAAAATCGCTTCGAGACGTTGCCGGCATTGTCGACGCGCAAGAGGAAGAACGGGATGCCGCGCGCGTTCGGCCGCTGCAGGGTGGTGAGCCGATGACAGACCTGCTCGAAGCCGGAATTGAAGCGCTGCGCCAGCAGATGGATGTCGTAATTCAGCGCTTCCGCCGCAGCCAGGAAAGCCGGGTAGGGCATCATCACGGCGGCCGCAAAGTAGTTGCCGAGCGTGATGCGGAACAGGCGGCGCGGTGTGTCGTCGAGCGGGCCGGCGCGGCCGATGATGGTCTCCAGGGCTTGCGCGCATTCAACCAGGCCGAGCTGGAAGGCGAGCTGGAACGCGCGGCCGGGCGGGTCGACCAGCTCGGAGATCAGGAGCTGGCGGCGGTGGCGGTCGAACCGCCGGAGCGTCTCGCGCATCACGTCCACCGGCATGATGCGGGTCTGGATCGAATGCTTTTCGCGCAGCCGTGCCGCGAGCGCCGCATAAAGCTCTTCGGCCGGGACGTTCAGCTCGTCGCGCAGAGTCTCCGCGGCCTGCTCGAGTTCCGGAAAGTAGTTGCGATTGGCCTCGATCAACTCGCGGACGCGCTCGACCGGATTGGCCTCATAGCGGGTGCCGACGTCGCGGTCGGCCATTTGCGCCGCCGCCAGCGTCTCGCCCTGGCGGGCCTCGGTATAGGCGGCGTAGAGCCGTTGCAGCGCATGGGTGACGCCGGGGCAGAGTTCGGCGAGATCGCGTAGTTCCTGCTTGGGAACGTCGATCTGGCGGAACAGCGGGTCGGAGAAGATCTCGTTGAGTTCGGCGAAAAAGCGGTCCTCGTCGGCGGTCGCGAGGTCGCGCAGGTCGAGGTCGTAGGTTTCGGCCAGCCGCAGCAGGATCTGCGCGGTCACCGGACGCTGGTTGCGCTCGATCAGATTGACGTAGCTCGGGGAGATCCCGAGCCCCTCGGCGATCTGGGTCTGCGACAGCCCCAATTGCTGCCGAATCCGCCGGAAGCGCGGGCCGACGAAGAGCTTCTTGCTGGAACCGGCGGGCATTCTCAGGTCTCCAGGGGCATCAAGGGCAGGCTTGCTGACCTATATTCTTTACAAGATTTACAAAATTACATCTAACACATGTTCCGATGTTACATGACATCACCATTCGAATACAAGCCCCCTATACGAGCTTTGCTTTCTCGCGTTTAGCTTCTGACACGCATCTCGCAATGCATTGTCAAGAATGTCGGTGGCTGGTGGCCATCGTCGGCGAAAGGATCAGGCACATGAACTACCAGCCCCGCGGCATTAGCACCCTCCAGGCCCCCGCCTCGTATCAGAGTGAGGTCGAGGCGGCCCGGTCGCTCCTGGAGACCCAGCCGACTTGGAACGGGGTGTCGGCCGAGGCGGTCGCCCGCATGCGGCTGCAGAATCGCTTCAAGACCGGCCTCGACGTCGCCCGCTACACCGCGGCGCTGATGCGGGCCGACATGGCCGCCTATGACAGCGACCCCACCAAGTACACGCAGTCGCTGGGCTGCTGGCACGGCTTCATCGCCCAGCAGAAGCTGATCTCGGTCAAGAAGCACTTTGGCAAGACCGATCGTACTTACCTGTACCTGTCCGGCTGGATGATCGCGGCGCTGCGCTCCGAGTTCGGCCCGCTGCCGGACCAGTCGATGCACGAGAAGACCTCGGTGCCGGCGCTGATCGAAGAGCTCTACACCTTCCTGCGTCAGGCCGACTCGCGCGAGCTGAACGATATCTTCCGCAACCTCGATAAGGCCCGCAAGGAAGGCGACAAGACCAGGGAGAAGGAGCTGATCGAGAAGATCGACAACTTCCAGACCCATGTCGTGCCGGTCATCGCCGATATCGACGCCGGCTTCGGCAATGCGGAGGCGACCTATCTGCTCGCCAAGAAGATGATCGAGGCGGGTGCCTGCGCGCTCCAGATCGAGAACCAGGTGTCGGACGAGAAGCAGTGCGGCCACCAGGACGGCAAGGTCACCGTGCCGCACGAGGTGTTCCTGGCCAAGATCCGGGCCTGTCGCCACGCCTTCCTCGAACTCGGCGTCGAAGACGGCGTCGTTGTGACCCGCACCGACTCGCTCGGTGCCGGCCTGACCCAGCAGATCGCGGTCAGCCACAAGCCCGGCGACCTCGGCGACCAGTACAACAGCTTCCTGGATTGCGAGGAAGTGACGGCGGAGAACGCCCGCAACGGCGACGTCATCATCAACCGCAACGGCAAGATGATGCGTCCGAAGCGGCTGCCCTCCAACCTCTATCAGTTCCGCCCGGGCACCGGCGAAGACCGCTGCGTGCTCGACAGCATCACCTCGCTGCAGAATGGTGCAGACCTGCTCTGGATCGAGACCGAGAAGCCGCATATCGAGCAGATCGCCAAGATGGTCGACCGGATCCGCAAGGTGGTTCCGAACGCGAAGCTGGCCTACAACAATTCGCCCTCGTTCAACTGGACGCTCAACTTCCGTTGGCAGGTCTACGACGCGATGAAGGAAGCGGGCAAGGACGTCAGCAAGTACAATCGTGCCGAGCTGATGAAGGTGGAATACGACGATACGCCGCTGGCGAAGGAAGCCGACGAGCGCATCCGTACCTTCCAGGCGGATTCGGCCAAGCGTGCCGGCATCTTCCACCACCTGATCACGTTGCCGACCTACCACACGGCGGCGCTCTCGACCGACAATCTGGCGAAGGAATATTTCGGCGACCAGGGCATGCTCGGCTATGTCAAGAACGTCCAGCGCGCCGAGATCCGTCAGGGTATTGCCTGCGCCAAGCATCAGAACATGGCCGGCTCCGACATCGGCGACGACCACAAGGAATACTTCGCCGGCGAGGCTGCCCTGAAGGCGGGCGGCGCTCACAACACGATGAACCAGTTCGGCTAACGCATCACGCTAATCGACAGGAGACTGACAATGACCAACAGCAATTTCTGGGTGATCGGCGGCGAGTTCGGTTCGATGAACTTCCACAAGCTCGTGGAAGGCTCGGCCCAGGTGCAGGGTCCGTTCAAGACCCGCAAGGAGGCCGAGGACGCCTGGCGCTCGGTCTCGGAAGAGAACCGCCACAAGGCGGGGGTCCGCTTCTCGATCGTGGAAGAGCCGTCGCGGGTCTCGGCCTGACGATCTGAACTAACATGACAATCTGAGCTAAGAAGACGTCCAAGGACGGGGGTCCCATCCGGCGCAAGCCGGGTGGGACCGTCTGTTTTTGGCACAGGTGAAAGATTGTGGGCGCCGTAAGTGACTGGAATTGTGGGGCCTTTGCGGACACTTTGGTTGCTGATAGGTTAATCCGGCCAAGTGAGGACGAGGCCGCCAATGTCAGAGCCCGAGACCAGCGGGATCCATCCCAGTCAGCCGCGCCCGGTGCGGCTGCGCGATGCGCTGTTGCGGGCGCGGATCGAGGCCGCCGACCGGACCGGCGTCGTCGTCGATTTGCGCGATGCCGAGGTGGCGCGGCTCGAGATCCTCAACGATTCGCTCGATCCCCTGTTCGCGCAGGTCCCCGAGCAGATCGACCTGTTCGACCGCGGCATCAGCCAGGGCGATACGCCCAGGCTCTGGATCGACGTCGTCGCGCATGTCTTGATGGGGCGCGACAAGCGGATGTACCGCTTCGTGCAGGACACCCGCTTCGGCCGCATCGTGCTCGCCGAATCGCACGACACGTCTGTCATCGTCGAGGCCGTCACGGACTACGTCGCGCGCCGCATGATCGAGCGCGAGCATGCGATGGTGGTCCCGCCCGAGCCAAAGCCCGAGGCCGTGCCGCCGCGGCGCCGCTCGCGCCTCTGGCCGTTCGTGTTCGGATTTGTGCTCGGCGCCGCCGCGTTGTTCGGGGTTGCCGTGCTCGCGGCCCTGCGGAGCTGGTGACGACGCCGTCATTGCGAGGAGCGAAGCGACGAAGCAATCCAGGCTGCCTCCGCGGAGGGACTCTGGATTGCTTCGCTGCGCTCGCAATGACGGCGTGGGACTAGACCAACCTTACATGCTTGATCTGCCCGATCTGAAATCCAGCCCCCAGGCTCCGCACCGTCTGCTCGCAACGCCAGCCGGTGTTGTCCTTCTCGATCGTGAACAGATTGTAGGCCGCAGCCGGGGTGTGCCCGTGCGCGAGCGCGGAGGCCGAGGGCACGCCGATTGCGGGAATGTTTCCGTTGGGGCCTTCGAACCACATCGTCGAATGAATGTGGTCGTGCCCGTGCAGGATCAGCTCGACGCCGTGGCGCTTCAAAAGCGTCAGCAGCCCGGCAGAGTCGGTCATCCGCTTGTGGCGCGCGTGGGACTTCAGCGGATGATGCACCAGCAGTACGCGAAAGACGTCCTCGGCCGCGAGCCGCTCGAGCACCTCTTCGAGCGACGCGAGCTGATCGGGTCCGAGCGTACCTGTCGCCATCAACGGCAAGGTCGGCACCGCCGTGGACAGGCTGATCAGCGCGAGCGGCCCGCGCCGGCGCAGGCTCGGAAAGCCGATACGGCCGTCGTCGCCCGCAAGATAGGGCGCGAAGGTTTCGCCGAAGCGATGAAAGGTGGCGCGGACATAAGCGTCGTGATTGCCGGGAATCGTGGTGACGCGGTCGGGCGGGCCGACGCCGTCGAGCCAGGCGCGCGCGGGCGCGAACTCCGCCTCCAGCGCCAGATTGACGAGATCGCCGGTGACCGCGATGTGGTCGGGACCTTGCGCCTTCACGTCGGCGACGAGTGCGTCGAGCACCTCGCGGCGCTGGTACTTGTGACGGTTGCGCGTCCAGTTGACGTAGCCGAGCGCACGCTTGCCGGCGAGCTCGATCAACCGCGGCTTCGGCAGCGGCGGCAGATGCGGGTCGGACAGATGGGCGAGCGTGAAGGGGGCCATGGGGGGCGATTGCCTCGCTATTCGCCCGCTGTAATGGCAAGGTCGCAGGCCAGGTGCAAGCGGGGCATCGAGGGAGCCCGATGGGAGAACGTCTGAACAGCGTCCGACGGAGAGTCGAGCCGCTGCTGCGGCGAATCTTCCACGCCTATTTCCTGCTGGTCCGCGGCATGACGCTCGGCGTCCGCGCCGTGGTGCTGGATACTGAGGGCAGGGTGTTCCTGGTCAGGCACAGCTACGTCACGGGCTGGTATCTGCCCGGCGGCGGCGTCGATCTCGGCGAGACCATGGAGCAGGCGCTGTGGCGCGAGCTCAAGGAGGAGGGGGATATCGATCTCACCGGCGACGCCGTGCTGCACGGCATCTTCCTCAACAGTCACGTCTCCCGCCGCGACCATGTCGCGGTCTACGTCGTCAGGCAGTTCAAGCAGGATCGCCTGCCCGCGCCCAACCGCGAGATCGCCGAATGCGGATTCTTCGCGGTCACCGCGCTGCCCGAGGGGACCACGCCCGGCACGCGGTTGCGGATCGCGGAAGTCCTGCACGACAGGCCGCGGATTGCGACGTGGCGATGATGGCTGCCTGTGCTAGTAAATCGCCGCGCCTGCGGTGTCGGCGCATGGACGAGGGATGAAGATTGTCTGAATCGACGAGGTCATGGCCATTTCGGGTCGCCGTGCTGGTGCCCTGCTACAATGAGGAAGCCGCCGTCGCGGCGGTCGTCGCCGATTTCCGCAAGGCACTGCCCGCGGCCGAGGTCTACGTGTACGACAACAATTCGACCGACCGTACCGCGGCAATCGCGCGCGAGGCGGGAGCGATCGTGCGCAGCGAACGGCGCCAGGGCAAGGGCCACGTCGTGCGCCGCATGTTCGCGGACATCGAGGCCGACATCTACGTGCTTGTCGACGGTGATGCGACCTACGACGCGCCGAGCGCGTCGCGCATGATCGACCAGCTCCTCGATGAGCATCTGGACATGGTCGTGGGTCTGCGTGTCGATCAATCGCAAGCGGCCTACCGGCGCGGTCATCGCATCGGCAACCGGCTGTTCACTGGTTTCCTGGCATCGACCTTCGGCCACGCCTTCAAGGACATCCTGTCCGGTTACCGCGTGTTCTCGCGCCGCTTCGTCAAATCCTTCCCGGTCCTGTCCGGCGGTTTCGAGATCGAGACCGAGTTTGCGGTCTATGCGCTGGAATTGTCGCTGCCGGTCGCCGAGGTCGAGACGCCCTATTACGCGCGCCCGGAAGGCTCCTTCTCCAAGCTCAACACCTGGCAGGATGGGCTGCGCATCTTCAACACGATGCTGAAGCTCAACCGGTCGGAGCGGCCGCTGCGATTCTTTTCGGCGATCGGCATCGTCCTCGCGCTGCTATCGATCGCTTTCGGATTACCCGTGGTGATCACCTTCCTCGAAACCGGCCTCGTCCCGCGCCTGCCGACCGCCGTGCTCTCCATGGGGCTGATGATCATGGCGCTGCTTTCGGCTTCGTCGGGGCTCGTGCTCGACACCGTGACGCGCGGGCGGCGGGAAATGAAGATGCTCGCCTACCTGTCCCAGCCGCCGCTCGGGCGGACCTGAAATTGCCTCCGGAGCCGGGCGCAATCGTATGGACCGCTGCCCTCCAAGGTGATATCCCGCCGACGCGATGAACGATCTCTCACTCACCATCCTGTCGGAATCCGCCGGCGATGCTCACGCGATCGAGCGGCTGCACGAACGCACCTTCGGGCCCGGCCGCTTCGTGCTCAGCGCGTACCGCATCCGCGAGCACGTGGATCATCTGCTCGATCTGTCCTTCACCGCCCGCGTCGGTACGTTGCTGGTCGGATCCGTCCGGCAATTGCCGATCTGCGTCGGCGACACGCCGGCACTGCTGCTCGGGCCCCTGACGGTCGAGCCTCCGTTCCGCAGCCGCGGCGTCGGCCGGCTGCTGCTCGAGCGCGCGCTGAAGGATGCGAAGGCGCAGGGCCATCGCCTGGTGCTGCTGGTCGGCGACGAGCCCTATTACAGCCGCGTCGGCTTCAAGCAGGTCGCCAAGGGGCGCGTCACCATGCCGGGCCCGGTCGATTACAGCCGGCTCCTCGTCACCGAGCTGGTCGAGGGCGCGTTCGAAGGCGTATCGGGGCCGGTCGTTCCCGACTGGAGCAAGGCGCGCATCTGACGCGCCATCGCTTCGAAGCTCATATGAAGGTAGGGCAGTGCCGGTCGATCAGCAATATTACCGGGAAGTGGCGTCCGGGAGCACGGCGGAAAAGCTGCTGATCGCGGCGCGCGACCGCATCTACCAGGATTTCATCGCCCGGATGCAGCCGTCTGCCTCGGACGAGATCCTGGATGTCGGCGTGTCCGACGTGATCAACGACGGCGCCAACGTGCTGGAGCGAAGCTACCCGCATCAGCACAAGATCACGGCCTGCGGGCTCGGCGAAGGAATAGGATTCAAGGCGGCTTTTCCGCTTTGCCGTTACGTGCAGATCGAACCGAATACACGGCTGCCGTTTGACGACAATGCGTTCGATGTCGCGACGTCCAATGCCGTGCTCGAACATGCCGGCAGCCATGAAAATCAGGTGCTTCTGGTCGAGGAGCTTTGCCGCGTCGCGCGGCGGGTGTTCATCACGGTGCCCAACAGGTTCTTTCCGGTCGAGCACCACACGGCCATCCCGCTGGCGCACTATCTGGACGGCACCTTCAGGATCGCCTGCATGATCACCGGCAAGTCGGAATGGACCGACGAGCAGAACTTGATCCTGATGACGCGACAACGGCTGCTGGGGCTCGCCGCGCTGGTAGCCAAGTCTGCGAGTGCCAAGTCTGCGATTGCCAAGTCGTCCAACTCTAAGTCCGCGGCCGTGGGCTACACCGGTTTGTCGCTCGGCCCGCTATCGTCCAATCTCTATCTCGCATTCCGCTAAAGCCGCGCTGCCTCCCGTCGCATCATGATCCCGATGAACAAGATCCGTACCAGCAAAGCCGTCTTCGCCGTGTTGTTTCTTGCGGTGCTGGTCGGCCATTTCTGGACCATGATGCGATGGAACGAGGCGCGCGGCGTCTATGACGACATCTGCTACCTGCGGCAGGCGCATCTGTTCCAAAGGTTCGGTCTGGTGGAGGGCTTCGACACCAGCCTCACCCGCGACGACGATGGCTATCAGAAAGCAAAGCTGAAGGAGATCGGCTACCCGGACTGGGACGATACGACCGCTGCGCCCTGTCACAATCTGATGCCGGCCACGGGGAAGGTCGTCATTCAATACCCGCCGGGTGTCGGCCTCGTGCTGGCGTTGTTTCCGGCAGGCCACCAGGTCGTGTCCATGTACATGCTGGCGACCATTGTCGTCCTCGGCTTTGCGCTGTTCGCCCTTTCTCTCGCGCGCAGCATGAGGTCGGTCCTGATGGCCGGGACGTTCGGCTGTCTTGCGATCTACCTGATGGTCAATCCGGTCAAGGCGAGCTATTCGATGGCCCCGACGGTCGTCGTGTGCGCGCTCGCAGGATGTCTTACGGCGCGATGGCTGACAGGCCCGCGATCTCAACCGGGGATCTGGCTGCTGGCGCCCATCGGTTTCCTGCTCGGATTGACCGTCGATTTCCGGTTGGCCAACCTCTTCCTGGCGTCCGGCTATGGTCTCTTTCTCCTCGTCGCGTTCCTTGCGGAACGGACGATGTCCCGGTTCTTGCAGGGGGTCGTGTTCGGCGTCGCGTTGCTGGCCGGCGTGATCCCGACCATCATCTCTTATGCCGTCAACGCCGGCAGTCCGTTCGCATCGACCTACGGCAACAACCCCGATGTCAGGCCGCTGGATTTTTCGTTCGCGGTGGTCCGGGACTATCTGGCCGATCCGCTCCAGACCTTGCTGATCGTCATCGGAATTGCAGGCTCGATCTGGCTGTTGCGGCAGGCGAACGGCATTCGCCGCGTCGCGCTGCTCACGATGGCCAATCTGGCGCTCAACCTCGCCTTCTTCTTCACCTATCCGATCGCGACGCCATATTACACGATCCCCATCTCTCTCCTGACATTGTGGACCCTGCTGTTCGCCGCGCTGTTTCAGGAGGCGGCAGAGGACGCCCCTGAAGCAGCCGCTTTCAGCCAACGCGCGATGAAGTCCGGCTAGCTATCGCGCCTTCGGCGTCGCAGAGCATCGTCCCGGTGTTAACTTTCGCTCCATCCGGCCGGCCCGTTACCCCATCTACGGCGTCGTTGAAGCGCCGCGGCTACTCCGTCATTGCGAGCGCAGCGAAGCAATCCAGAATCTTTCCGCAGAGGCAGCCTGGGTTGCTTCGCTGCGCTCGCAATGACGGTATCTGTCGGGGCCCTGAGGGCCCCGACCGGAGCAAGCCTAGAACTTGAAGTTGGCAAACGCCCGCACGCCGATGCCGGGCATCAACACCTCGTCCTTGGTGTAGGACACCGAATTGCGGATGTTTTCGTTCAACAGATTGTTGCCGACGAGGCCGAGCAGCATCTCGCGCGCGCCGAATGCATTCGGGTTGAGCTTGGTCTTGTAGCTGACCTCGGCCTTCAGCAAATTGTAGCCCGCCGTTGGCGTCTCCGCGATCACGGCGACGTTGTTCTGCGCGAAGGCGTGCAACAGGTTGATGCGGGCAAGCCAGTTGTCGTCGCGCCAGAACACGCCGCCGCCCAATCTCACCGGCGGAATGCGCGGCACGTTGGTGCCGTCGGTGAAGGTGGCGCGGACCACGTCGAACTGGTTCTCGATGCCCCAGATGCCGCCCTGGAACGCACCGACGTCGAGCTGCGACTGGAATTCGCCGCCGCGGAAGTTCGCGTCCCGCTGTGAATAGACCGCCTGGTTCACCTCGGCGCCGGGGGCGCCGCACGAGGCAAAGTCGTCGTCGCACATCACGCCGGTGAGACGGCGATAGATGAAGTTGTTGAAGTGCCTGTAGTAGACCGTCGCCTCGAACCGGAACGGCCCCGTCGCCTTGCGCAGGCCGACCTCGACGGATTTTGCCGTCTCGATGCCGAGGTTGGGGTTGCCGATGTCGAAGGTCGCGGTCGCATCATGCGCGCCGCGCGAGAACAGCTCCGCCGCCTTCGGCGCGCGCTCGACATATTGCGCGGTGATGCTGCCGACCATGCCGCCCGGCAGATCCTGCAACAGGCCGATGCTGCCGCTCTTCGGCGTGAAGGACGGATTGCGGCCGATACCCGCCTGCGGCGTGCCGTCGGGCAGGAAGTCCGCGGGAAAATCCGGCGTCGTGCCGTGCAGCTCGACATGCTCGATGCGGCCGGCGATCTGCGCCCGCGTCGCGTCCGTGAACTTGAACTCGTTGAAGGCGTAACCGGCAACGCGCGTGCTGTTGTTGGGGTCCCACAGGCCGTTGAACAGCGTGCCCGGATTGTCCGGGCTCGGCGCGCTCAATTCCTGATGACCGACCTGGAAGCCCAGCGCCGTCGTCACCTCGGCGAAGCGCGCGTTGAACGGCATCAGCTGCACCTCGGTGCGGATCTCCTGCTCCTTGTTGGTGAAAGTCTGCCGAACGCCGTCGGTGTTGGGATCGGCGGGATCGGCAAGCCCGATCTCGTTGTGCCGGTAGTCGGTCGCACCGGCCCAGAAGCGAACGATTTCGATCGCCGCAGCATCGGGATGGTACTCGCCCTTGACGTTGATCTTAGTCTGGTGGCCGTCGATCCGCGTGTTGTGGTCGGCGCCGTCGATGCCGGGGATGTGGTAGAGCGCGTCGTTCTGCGTGATTGCGGCACCGATATAGCCGCCCTGGAAGAAGTAGGAGCCGCCGATCGAGGCGCCGTCCGAGCGCGTCGCCGAGTTGGGCTGGCGTCCGTTGGCGACGGGCCGGGTCTGGTCCGTGAGGTACGGGTAGCTCGGGATGCTGTAGTCGGTGGTGTTGCGCCCGTAGACGTCGGCATGGAAGGCGAAATTGCCGCCGCCGGTGTCGAGCAGCACGCCGCTTTCGACGCCGCGGTCGACCGAGCTGAACGCGCTGCGCGTCTCGGCGGTGACGCAAGGCGATGTTGCGGCGCCCGCGAGCGGCGCCTTGACCGGCAAGCCGAAACTCTGGAACGGCTGGGCACCGCAGTTCGGCAGCGCGTCGGGAATCCGGTTGTTGGTGGCGCTGACGACGCCGCCGATCGAGGTCGAGCCGTAGCGCAGCGCAGCCGGCCCGCGCACCACCTCGACCTGGTTGGTCGCGAGCGGATCGATCGGGACGAAGTGATCCTCGCCGAGGTCGGAGGCGCCGCCGGAATTGGTACCGTTCTCGACGATGCCGACGCGGTTGACGTCGAGCCCCCGGATGATCGGCCGGCTGGAAGCGCCGGGTGCGAAGCTCGAGCCGGTGATGCCGGGTTTCGAGAACAGGAGATCGCCGAGCTGGCCGCCGCCCTCGCGGCGGATCTCCTCGTTCGGCACCACCGTGACGGTCGCGAACTGGTTGGTCACAACAGGCAGCACGCCCTGCTGAGGTGCGGCCGGCGTCGAGGCTGCCGGCGTGGTGTCCGTGGTGCGTTCGTGGCTGCGTGCCCGCGCCGTTCGCGTGGGGCGGCCCGGGTTGCGGGTCGGCACCACCGCCCTGCGCACGATGGGGCTCGGAGCCGTCACGGTGACGGCGGGGATCTCGGTGGACGCCGGCTTGTCCTGAGCCAACGCCGGGATGGCGGCTGCGCCGAGCAGGAGCAGGCTTGCTCCGCCAAGGCGCTGCGCGCGCCGCAATTCAAATGACATGGTCCTGATTCCAGTCAGGCGCCGTCCGCATGATTGTCGGATGATCGGAGGCGGCCTGCCGTCGCTGCGCGACGGAATTCGACTTCAACGTCTCCCGGGCGTGCGCCGACATGCAGCGAGCCCAGGCGTGATCAAGCGTTGTTGGAAGTCAGGACGCGGGAGGGGCGCGCGGCTGGAACGCCGTGCCGGCCGATTTCAGATGGACGAATTCGGCGTCGGTGGTGCGGTAGAGCAGGTCGATTGCCTGCGGCAGCAACAACACAGGCGGCGCCGCGAACATGACGGTGCCGGCCATCGCGACCAATGCGCAGATCGCGCAATTGTCCTCGCCCGGCTGCTCCCGGTCGGGGGCCAACGGCGATTGCCTCTCGACCGCGGCACGGTCGATCGACGCAACGCCGTTGCTGCTGTCGGTCTGCTGAAGCGAGGCCTGCGCGAGGGGAGCGGCTTGGGCGAACCAATGGCTGTGGCCGAACGTCAGCGCGAACTGCACCAGCATCGCGAAGATCGCGAGCCGGGCGCCGTGCCTGATATTCGACCGGAACCACTTCATCTGAAAACGCCACCCCACATCGCGAGGCATCATCCCCTGATCCCGCGACGTTATAATGTAACATCGCCCGATCGGTTACTGGATGTCAACCGCTGTCGAGCCGACCCGCGCGAGCCGGCTCCTCGATGTGTTGTGCGGGCAACTGAAAGCCTACGGCTTCAGAGCTTTTTGCTCTGGAGCCAGGTGCGGATGGCTTCGATGTGTTCCGCCTTGCGTTCCAGCGGCAGCCAATGGCCGGCGGGCATGCTTGTCACCGTCAAGTCCGGGCAGGCCGCGCGCATCGGGTCACCTTGGCGATTTCCGATGATGCTGCAGATCTGATCAAAGTTGCCGTTAACGAACAGCACCGGCTGCGACAGGCGGCCGCCACTGGGTGCCTTGCGCGCATAGGCGATGTTGGCGTCGTCGTTCAGGTACCATGCGCAGGATGGGCGGAAGCCGTGAGCCCTAAACGTCTGCACCAGCATGTCGAAGTCTGCCGGCGGCCAGAGAGCCGGATCAGGCTCAGTCGGCGGGGCGCGGTGCGCGGCGCCAAAGCGCCCTCCATTGCGCGTGACCATCGCATTCGGCGAAACCTTGTCGATGCCGGCGGGGTTGCCTGGCCGAAAGATCGACGCCAGCGATGCTGCCAGGTCTGCATCGAGGTCGGCGACTGCCGCCTCGAAGTGCGTGGTGTAGTAACGGTAGTAATCCCATTGGCCATCCGGATATTGGTCAACCGGATAAATCGTTCGGTCGACCAGCGGGACGACTGTGCGCAAGGCGTGCCCGTCGGGTTGATACGCCAGCGAGGTCAGCACGACTCCGCGGCTGCGCTTTGGCTGATGCGCGACCAACTCACCGACCACAACACAACCCCAGTCGTGGCCGACCCAGATCGCAGGCTTGCCACCGAGGTGATCATGGAGTTCGGCCATGTCCGTCACGATTTCCTCGATGGTATAGGCGTCGTTGGCTGCAGGCGTGGAAGAGTCGCCGTAGCCGCGCAGATCGGGAGCGACGCAGTGCCAACCGTCGGCGGCAAACGCTTCCATCTGCGCGCGCCACATCAAACTGATGCTCGGCCAGCCATGGACGAAGATCATCAACGGTCCGTCGGCCGGCCCGCACTCGATGTAGCGCGTCGTCTGACGAGGCGAGCTGAACGTGCGCTGATCGAGCGTTAGTTCGGCTCCAGAACTGATCGGATGAAGTGGGTCTGTCATGGTCGAGGAACTCCGCTTGAATCGGCTGGTTCTTGAACGCGATGCGCTCACTGAGCGCTCGCGCCGTTTGGGTGCTGCGAAGGCTGCGTCCAGAACTGCTCTTGTCCGCGGGGTGCGATGCCTGGACAGGGAGACCTCTGCCAGCGGCCGAGAAAGAACCGCCTCCAGATTCCCAACGCGCTACATTCGACCAAGTTCGGGGGGAAGGCGCTATGGAGCTTCCGGCGAAGAAGTGACGATGGGACTTATCCGACTCACGGAAGCGAAGGGAGGCGCGTAAGCTCGGTCATGCTGGCGCGTAAGCCGCCTAGCGCCCTTCACGGACCCACGTCGCGGCAAACGCGCCGAGCAGGAGCAGGAGCCCGATCAGGCCGGCAAAGATCGGCAGCACGCCGACGCCCTTCACCACGCTGGCGTCGCGCATCCGCACGCCCATCCAGCCGTCACCATGGAAGACGCTCGCCGAGCGGACCGGCAGGATGCGCGGCAGCTCGACGCTGGCGCCGTCGACCACGCGCACGGCGTCACCGCCGGTCGCCTGGGTCAGCGGCTTCAACGTGTCGGTGGTGGAGGTGACTTCCGAAAACTCCTTCGGATTGGTCGGGCCGACATTGATCAGCGCCTTCAGCGTGCCGTCGGTGGCCTGCCACAGGCCGAGCTCGCTCGCCGGCAGGCTGGCGCGCCATTCGCCGGGATCGCCGGCTGCAAGTGTCAGGTCACGCGACACGCCCGACGGCGAGGTCACGCTCACCGGCTGAACGCTGTCCGCCATGGTCTGGCGCACCACTACGAGATTCTTGCCCTGCACCTGCAGGCGCAACGCTTCCTCGTCCAGATCAGGCTGCTTCATCAGCCAGTGCGACATCCGCCGCAACAGGTCGAGATGCGGGCCGCCGCCTTCATAGCCGCGTGCCCACAGCCAGATGTGGTCGGAGAGCAGCAGCGCGACGCGGCCCTCGCCGAAACGCGACAGGAACAGCAGCGGCTTGCCGTCGACGCCCGTCATGACGGGCGGGTTGACTGCATTGCGGGTGTCGACGGTGCGGAAGAACCGGCTCCAGCGCGGCGGCTCGGAGGCCGAGCCCTCGAGGCCGCGCGTGACGGGATGGCGTTTGCCGACGTCGGACAGATGCGCGTAGAACGGCTTTTCCGTCACCCCGACCGGTTCGGCCGGCAGCACCGAATCCAGCGGCGTGCGCCAGATGCTGGTGTTGGAAGCGTAGTCGGGGCCGGCCGAGACCAGCACCGCGCCGCCGGAACGCACGTAGCGGGCGATGTTGTCGAAATAAGCGATCGGCAGCACGCCCTGGCGGGCATAGCGGTCGAAGATGATCAGCTGGAATTCGTTGATCTTCTGCTGGAACAGCTCGCGGGTCGGAAACGCGATCAGCGACAATTCGTTGATCGGCGTGCCGTCCTGCTTCTCCGGCGGCCGCAGAATGGTGAAGTGGACCAGATCGACGCTGGCATCGGACTTGAGCAGGTTGCGCCAGGTGCGCTCGCCGGAATGCGGCTCGCCGGAGACCAGCAGCACGCGCAGCTTGTCGCGCACACCGTCGATGGCGACGACGGCGCGGTTGTTCACCGGCGTCAATTCTCGCTCGAGCGGCGAGGCCTCGATCTCGACGATGTTCGGCCCGGAATGCTTGATGTCGACGTCGACGCTTGCGCTCTGGCCGCTCGAAAGCGTGCGCTCGTTGATGACCTCGCCGTCTCTGCGGACCGTGACCTTGGCGCGCTCGCCGCTGACGCCCTGGTCGTCGAGGCGGTAGGTGATGGTCTGGGGCTGTCCGACGATGCCGAAGCGCGGCGCGGCGATGACCGCGATACGGCGGTCGCGCTCGTCCTTCTGCCCCGTGATCAGCGCGTGCACCGGCGCCTGGAAGCCGAGCCCGGCGGCGTTGGCCGGAATGTCGTGGACGCGGCCGTCGGTGATCAGGAACGCACCGGCGACGCGGTCGACCGGCACGTCGGACAAGGCCGAGGCCAACGCGCCGAACAGCTTGGTGCCGTCGGTCTCGCCGTCGGCCTGTCCGGCATCGACGACACGAACCTCGAGCCCCTTGATCTTCTTCAGGCTGTCGACCAGCGCTTCCTGCGCCTGAGCGGCCTCGCGATTGCGGTTGCCGAAATTCTGGCTCGGGCTCTTGTCGACCACGATGGCGGCGACCGAGGTGAGGGGATCGCGGTCCTCGCGGGTGAAGGAGGGATTGGCGAGCGCCAGCAGGAACAGCGCCAGCGCGGCCACGCGCACGGCAGCGCCGCGCGCCCGCGCCAGCAGCAGCACGAGCGCGATGACGACGATCGCGGCCAGCGCGAGCCACAGGACGATCGTGGGAACCAGCGGCGTGAATGCAATGCCGTAATTCATATCGATCCTATTGCCCCAGCCGTTCGATCAGGGCCGGTGCGTGCACCTGGTCGGCCTTGTAGTTGCCGGTCAGCGTGTACATCACGATGTTGGCGCCGGCGCGGTAGGCGAATTCGCGCTGGCGGGGGTCGCCGCCGGTCACCGGCAGCATGGCCTGGCCGTCGGGCCGCACGGCCCAGGCGCCGGCAAGGTCGTTCGAGGTGATGATGATCGGCGAGACGCCGTCACCGCCGCGTGCCGGCCGCTGCGCGCTGTCCTCGTCGTCTTCGCGCGGCAAGGTCTCGACCCAGGTCTGGCCGGTGCTGAAGCGGCCGGGGAAGTCGCGCAGGAGATAGAAGGTCTTGGTCAGCACGTGCTCGCGCGGCACCGGCTCCAGCTCGGGCACGTCCAGCGAGGACAGGATCTCGCGGAGCGTCTGCATGGCGGGGGTCTGCGCGGCGCCGTTCGCGCCGGGCGGCGCTTCGACCGCGTCGCGGGTGTCGAACAGCACGGTGCCGCCCTGTTTCATGTAGGCGTCGATCTTGTTGATGGCGTCCCGCGACGGCTTGGGCGCGCCCGGCACGATCGGCCAGTAGATCAGCGGGAAGAAGGCGAGTTCGTCGCGCGCCGGATCGATGCCGACGGGATCGCCGGCCTCGAGCGCGGTGCGCTGCGCCAGGAACAGCGTCAGTCCTGATAGCCCGGCCCTGACGATGGAATCGACGTCGGCATTGCCGGTCACGACATAGGCGAGGCGGGTCTGCGACACCGCCTTCATCGCGAACTCGTCGGACGCGCTGTCCGCGTGCGACGGCGTCGGCGCGAGCGCAGCGAGGCCTGCGAGAACCAGTCCGACGACGATCATCGCGGGCGCGGCGCGGCGGCGCAGCAGCGCGGCAAGACCGCCGCCGAGCACCGCGACGATGATGGCGTCGATCAGGAACAGCGCGAGCGCCGTCGACAGCAGCCAGCCGCGCAAGTCCTGCGGCTCGGCATTGGTGTAGGTGGCGCGCCGGGCGCGAAGGCTCGCGGTGTTCAGGGCTGCGATACGGTCGGCGCTGGCAAGCGTGTTCACGGCGAGCGGTCCTTCTGCCGGGCCATAGAAGCCCGGCGGATGATCGGGTGTGGCGCGGTCGCGATAATCCGCGGGCAGCGGCTTTGCGGCAGCCGGCGGCGGACCGAAGGCGCCGAAGCCGTCGAGGATATGCAGCGGCGCCACCGTCTCGGCGGTCGCTTCAGTGGCAACGCCTGCGCCCGGCTTGGCGGTATAGCCGGACATGTCGACGACGCGCCGCAGGATTTCGACGAAGGTGCCCGACATCGGCAGATCCGACCAGCGCATGTCGGCGCTGACGTGGAACAGGCTGACCACGCCCTTGCCGCGATGCTCGCCTGTTACCAGCGGCGTGCCGTCTTCCAGCGACGCCCAGCTCTTGGTGGCGAGCACGGCATCGGGCTCGGCCAGCACCTGGCGGCTGATGGTGACGTCCTTGGGGACCACGACGCCGGCAAACGGACCGTCGGCGGCAAAGGAGGCCAGATGTTGCGGCTTTTCCCAGGTCAGGCTGCCGCCGAGCGTGCGGCCGCCCTTGCGCAGCTTGACCGGAACGAGATCGTCCTCGGCCTGCGCCAGCCGCGGACCGGCGAACCGCACCAGCACGCCGCCCTGGTCGATCCAGGCATTGAGACGCTCGCGGATTTCAGGGGCGATGGTGCCGACATCGGCAAGGATGATCATCGGCAGCTTCTGGTCGAGGAACTGCGTGATGCCCTGCTGCGGCGAGCCCTTGTCGGCAAGCCGCACGTCGGCGAACGGCGCCAGCGCGCGGGTGAGATAGAAGGTCGGCGCCAGCAGCGGCTGCGCGGTCTCGCTGCTGGAGCCCGAGACGATGCCGATGGCGCGGCGGCGCCAGCGCTTGTCGAGCAGCTGCACTGCGCCGGCGGAGCGTTCACCGGCAATTTCCAGCCGGGTGATGTCGTTGCGCAGTTCGACCGGCAGATCGAACGACGCTTCGGCTTCCTTGTCCTGCGGGCCGAACGAATAACGCGCCTCGCCGATCGGCGAGGCCTTCTGGTCCAGCGCGCGCACGGTGCCGATGGCGATGCCGCTGTCGGTGCGCAGCACCTTCACCGTCATCCTGGCTGCGGCGTTCTCGGCCGCGACCAGGGCTAGGGCTGAGGAGGTGCCGCCTTCGAACACGGTCAGGCTGCGATCGCCGATGGTCTTGCCGAGGCCAGCCACGAATTCCTCGCCGCGACCGGTGTCGATGCTGTCGGAGAGCCATGCGATCTCGCAGTCGCCGGTTGCTTTCAGGAAGCGATCGATCGCGGTCAGGGTCTCGACGCGCTCGATCGAATACGGCTTTGGCGTCAGCTGCCGCAGCGCGACGCGCGCGGCACCCGCCGGCATCAATGTGATATCGCGGTTCGGCTCGGACAACGGCACCAGCGCAATCGCGCGGCGGTCGTTCTCGGCACTGGCGATCAACTCGTCGGCGGCCCTGATCCGGATGTCCCAGTTCGATGCCGCGCTCCAGCCGTCGTCGAACATGATCATCAGCGGCGCCTTGCTGGCGGCCGCGCCTGTTTGCGGATTCCAGATCGGGCCGGCGGCGGCGAAAATGACCAGCGCCGCAGCCAGCAGCCGCAATGCGGTCAGCCACCACGGCGTCCGCGACGGCGTCTCTTCGCGTGGTGCGATGTCGAACAACAGGCGCGTCGGCGGAAACTCGACGCGGCGCGGTCGCGGCGGCATCACCCGCAACAGCCACCACAGCACCGGCAGGCTGACGAGGCCGATCAGGAGCAGCGGTTCGGTGAAGGCGAGCGGCAGTCCCATCATGCTGCCGGCCCCGCCTTGATGGTCGTCGTGCGGGCGCCCGACTTGCTCACCTGCATGCCGGCATGCAGGAACAACAGCAACTCTGCGGCCGAGCGGTCGGTGGAGTGCGTCGTGAACAGCCAGTCGAGCTTGTTGGTCTCGGCGCGGATCTGGTCGCGGTGCAGCGCGAGCCGCGCGGTGTAATCCTGCGCCCAGCTCTCGGCGCGGCCGGCGGTGATCACGCCGAACCCTTCGGGCTCGACGAACTCGACGCGGCCGGAATAGGGGAATGATTCCTCGGCGGGATCGACGATTTGCACCAGCGTGCCATGCGCACCGGAGCCGGACAGGCCGGCGAGCGTGGTCCTGATCTCGGAGATCGGCGACCAGAAGTCCGACAGCACGATCGTCTCGGCCAGCGCCGCGGGCACGAAGGACGGCGGCAGGCTCAAGCGGTCGGCATCGTCATGCAGCATCGCCTGCGCCATCTTGTCGATGACGCTGCGGCTCGCGGTCGGTGGCATCAGCCCGGGAATGCCGACGCGTTCGCCGCCGGAGACGAGCAGCTCGGCCAGCGCGAAGGCGACGATCAGCGTCCGCTCGAGCTTGGATTCGCGCGCCTGCTTTGACGCGAACGCCATCGACGGCGAGCGGTCGGGCCAGATCCAGACCGTGTGCGAGGCTTCCCATTCGAGCTCGCGGACATAGAGAAGATCGTCGCGTGCCGAGCGCCGCCAGTCGACGTTCTGCGACGGCTCGCCGGAGACGAAGCGGCGGTATTGCCAGAAATTTTCGCCGGAGCCGGCGCGACGGCGGCCGTGCAGGCCGTGGATGACGTTGGCGGCGATACGGCGGGCCTCGAGCACCAGGCGCGGCAGCGAAGCGGCGAGCGTACGGCTTTCGCCATCGGCACGTCGGATCGCGATGATCTCCTTTGCTGCCTGCCCGTTCTCCGCGGCCATCAACCGATCCGTGTCTTCAATTGCCGGATCACGTCCGGAATCGTGCGGCCTTCGGCGCGCGCCTGGAATGTCAGCGCCATGCGGTGCTTCAGCACGGGCTCGGCGAGGTCGAGCACGTCGTCGATCGAGGGCGCGAGGCGGCCGTCGATCAGCGCGCGTGCGCGCACCGCGAGCATCAGCGATTGGCTGGCGCGCGGACCCGGTCCCCAGGCGATGAACTTGCTGGTGTCGCCGCCGTCCGGACCCGGACGGGCCGAGCGCACCAGCGACAGGATCGCCTCGACCACGGAATCGCCGACCGGCAGCCGCCGGATCAGTCGCTGCGCGGTGATGAGTGCGTCAGGTGTCATCGCGCCCTTTGCCAGCGTCTCGTCGGCGCCGGTGGTCTCGAACAGGATGCGGCGCTCGGCGTCGCGGTCGGGATAGTCGACGTCGATCTCCATCAGGAAACGGTCGAGCTGGGCTTCCGGCAGCGGATAGGTGCCTTCCTGCTCCAGCGGGTTTTGCGTGGCGAGCACGTGGAACGGCTTCGGCAGATCGTGACGCGCGCCGGCAACGGTGATGTGCTGCTCCTGCATCGCCTGCAGCAGCGCCGACTGCGTGCGCGGGCTGGCGCGGTTGATCTCGTCGGCCATCAGCAGTTGCGCGAACACGGGGCCGGAGATGAAGCGGAAGGCACGCTTGCCGCTAGTGCTCTCGTCGAGCACCTCGGCGCCGAGAATGTCCGACGGCATCAGGTCGGGGGTGAACTGGATGCGCTTGGCATCGAGGCCGAGCGTGATGCCGAGCGTCTCGACCAGCTTGGTCTTGGCGAGGCCGGGGACGCCGATCAACAACGCATGGCCGCCGGAGAGGATGGTGACCAGCGTGTTCTCGATCACGCGGTCCTGGCCGAAGATGACGGACGCGATCGCATCCTTTGCCGCGCGAATCTGGCTCGACACCTGCTCCGCCGAACGGACTACTCCGTCTTCGAGCTTCTCGACACTCTCCGCCATCCGTTAGCTCCTTCAGCCTGCCATGCGGCTCGCTTGCGTCGTCATGTCATCACGTCCTCAACTCAAGACGTGGGCCCTATGCTAGACTTGCAGGAAGGCCATGTATTCGTTGAATTAACCTATCCCCACCTTATCGGCTTAGGGATATGTAGGGCATCACGAAGTGGCGACCTCCACACCGGAGGAATCCGGGGTGGAACCGTGCACCGGCATACAACGTAGACTTACAATTCAGGCTTGCACCGATCGTGCCAAATGACAAAGTCAGGGCAAACCATGGCGAACCAAGGGCAGAGCGTCGATCGCGGTCTTGAAGGACTGACTGCCGCGGCCAAAACTGCTGCCGATGCCGAAGGCGCCAAAAAGGGCCTGCCTCCGGTGCATTTGTGGAATCCGCCGTTTTGCGGCGATCTCGACATTCGAATCGCCTCCGATGGTACTTGGTTCTACTTGGGGACGCCAATCGGCCGTCATGCCTTGGTTCGTCTGTTCTCGACCATCCTCAAGCGTGAAGGCGACAAGCATTTCCTCGTCACGCCCGTGGAGAAAGTCGGCATTCGCGTCGACGACGCGCCGTTCATGGCGGTCGAGATGCAGAAGGACGGCGAGGACAACCGGCGCGTGCTCCGCTTCCGCACCAATGTCGACGACTGGGTCACCTGCGATGCGGCGCACCGGCTGCGCTTCGAGCAGGCCAAGGACGGCGGGCTGACGCCCTATCTGCATGTCCGCGCCGAGCTCTGGGCCAAGGTCACCCGCGCGCTCTATTACGATCTGGTTGACATGGGTGAGGAGCGGATGGTCGATGGCCAGCCGATGTTCGGTGTCGAATCGGCCGGCGAATTCTTCGCCATGGCCGATGCGGAGCAGGTGAGGGCCGCGCTTTGAACAAGCCTATCTCCAGGAACGATCCCGCCGTGATCGGTGCGGCGGATTTCTTCGCCCGCTCCACGGCTCGGCTCGGCTTCGACGTTCCGCCCGGTCTCTACGATCCCAACATCATTCCGGCCTCGGGCGATCCCGGCACCGACAAGATGCTCGAGATCATCGCGCGCGAGCAGCCGGTGCGGCCGGCGGCGGTCCTGATCGCGGTGGTCGATCATCCCGAGCCGACCATCCTCCTGACGCAGCGCTCGGCGCATCTGAACGACCATGCCGGCCAGATCGCCTTTCCCGGCGGCAAGATCGACGCGACCGATTCCTCGCCGCTCGATGCGGCGCTGCGCGAGGCCGAGGAGGAGGTCGGGCTGTCGCGCGACTTCGTCGAGCCGATCGGCTATCTCGATCTCTACGGCACCGGCTTCGGCTTCCGCATCCTGCCGACGGTTGCCAGGGTGCGCCCGGGATTCGAGCTGACGATCAACCATTCCGAGGTTGATGATGCGTTCGAAGTGCCGCTATCCTTCCTGATGAACCCGGCCAACCACCAGGTGCACAGCAAGGAATTCCGCGGCATGGAGCGGTCCTACTACGCGATGCCGTTTGCCGAACGCTACATCTGGGGCGCGACGGCCGGCATGCTCCGTGTGCTCTATGAGCGGATCTATTCATCATGATCCGGCCGATCCTGACCGAGATCGGAATCTTCCTCGTTCCCTTTGCCGTCTATGCGCTGTTCCTGGCCGCCACGCGTTCCGGCCTGTTCGTGCAATCGTCCTGGCCGATCACCATCGTCGCGCGCCTCATGCTGGCGGCGCTCGTGCTGGTGATCGCGGGGCTGATCGGGTTTGCGCATTACTCCGGCGCCGCGCCGGATTCGACCTACGTTCCCGCCCATGTCGAGAACGGCAAGCTCGTGCCGGGCGTGGAAAGATAGGCTGGCCCATGAGCGCGGTGCCCATGCTCGCCGATGCGCCCTGGCTGACCTCAGGCGGGACCGCGCGCGTCCTGAAGCTGCTCAACGCGGAGGGTGAGGAGGCACGGGTCGTCGGCGGCGCCGTGCGCAACGCGCTGCTCGGCCTCGTGCCCGGTGACATCGACATCGCGACCACGGCGCTCCCGCACGAAGTGATGCGGCGCGCCAAGAGCGCCGGCATCAAGGCCGTGCCGACCGGCATCGACCACGGCACCGTCACGCTCGTCAACGACAGCCAGCCTTACGAAGTCACGACGCTGCGCGAGGATACCGAGACCTTCGGCCGCAAGGCCAGGGTCGCGTTCGGCCGCGACTGGGTGAAGGACGCCGAACGCCGCGACTTCACCATGAACGGGCTTTCGGTCGATGCTGACGGCGTCGTCCACGATTACGTCGGAGGCATCGCGGATGTGGCCGCGCGGCGCGTGCGCTTCATCGGCGATCCCGACCAGCGCATCGCCGAGGATTTCCTGCGCATCCTGCGCTTCTTCCGCATCCACGCCGCGTTTGGCGCCGGCGATCCCGACCGCGACGGCTATCTCGCCTGCATCCGGGGACGCGCGGGCCTGGCGAGCCTGTCAGCCGAGCGGCTGCGCATGGAGATGCTGAAGCTGCTCGTCGCTCAGGGCGCCTCTGCCGCCGCGCTCGCCATGGCGGATGGCGGATTGCTGCAAGCGCTGACCGGCGGCGTGGTCTACACCGTGCCGCTCTCGGCGATGATCGCGATCGAGCGCGAGCTCGGCCTCACCGCGAGCAGCACGCGGCGGCTCGCCGCGCTGACGGTCGCGGTGACCGAGGACGCCAAGCGCGTCGCGACGCGCCTGAGGCTCTCCAATGCGGAAACCAAGGCGCTGGATTCGATGGGGCACCGCTGGTGGCGCCTGGCCACCAAGGGCGATGCCGATGCGCGGCGGCTGCTCTACCGGCTCGGTGCCGATCGCTATCACGATCGCGTGTTGCTGGGCTGGGCGAGAGCCGGTGGCGACGTCGGCTCGTCGCGATGGCGTGCGCTCGCCGAGCTGCCGCAGCACTGGATTGCGCCGAAATTTCCGCTTCGCGCCGCCGCCTTCATCGCGCGCGGCGTGGCGGAAGGACCTTCGCTCGGACACGTGTTGACGCTCGCGGAGGACGCTTGGCTTGCGGCGGATTTTCCCCTAGAGGAAGCCGCACTCGCGTCCATCGCCGATCAAGCAGCGGCACGCATCAGCCGCGATGAGAGAACGTGACCATCGTTTCAGGCTTCGCCGACATCTCGATCTTTCAGCTGCTGCTGGTCGCGTTGATGGCGTTGTTTGCTTCGATCATCGGTGGTCTCGCCGGCTACGGCACCGGCGCCCTGATGCCGCTGGTGCTGGTCCCCCTCGTTGGCGCCGAGCCCGTGGTGCCGATCATCGCGATCTCCGCGATCTTCACCAATTCCAGCCGCGCGATCGCCTATCTGCGCTATGCCGATCGCCGCCGCGCGCTGATCGTGCTGGCCTGCGCCGCGCTGACGACCGCGCTCGGTGCCTATGGCTATACCCGCCTCACCAATGCCGGCGCGGCGCTGGTGATCGGCTCCATGCTGATGCTGAGCGTGCCGCTGCGCCGTGTGCTCCGCCGCCGCCAGGTCAGGATCGGCGACACCGGTCTCGCGGCCGGCTCGGTCGGCTATGGCGTGCTGGTCGGCGGCACCTCCGGCTCCGGCGTGATCCTGCTGTCGCTATTGATGGCCGCGGGGCTCGAGGGCGCCGCCGTCATCGCGACCGACGCAATGATCTCGCTCGGCACCGGCCTCATCAAGATCTCGGTGTTCGGCCTCGCCGGCGCCGTGACCGCGCAGGTGCTCGCCTTTGCGCTTCTGATCGGCGCGATCGCCATTCCCGGCGCGTTCCTCGCCAAGGCCTTTGTCGAGCGGATGCCGGTGCACATCCACACCGCGATACTTGATGTCGCAGTGATCACCGGCGGCCTCGTGATGATTTCGGCAGCGGCGAGGCAACTCGTCTAACGCCGGCAGTGTCCCGGTTGGACTACGCCGCTGGTTTAGTGTGAGGGACTGCAGTCCAGTTCCTTGATCCTGCCGGTGGCGTCAAACGCCAGAAGTGCACTCATGACGCCAGCACTGGTGATGTACGAGATAACGGTGCCGTCGTTCTGCCAGGGATTGAGATCATCCAATGTGCCTGCAGGATATTTTCGGAGGCGATCGACCCAATAGGCACGAAGTGCCTCGCGGCCGGTGATGGTTTGGCCGCCGGCGCAGCCGCAATGGACCACGGCGTCGTCGGCATAAAGTTCCAAAATCGCGTCGATATCACCCGCGCGATAAGCATCAAGCCAGTCGACCGCAACGGCCATGGGATCAAAGGACATATTTTTCACTCACATGCGTCCAAATCTGGTTCGGGCTCGGGAACCGCCGCGCCTCCTATGATTTTAATATTCCACCCGGCCACGGCCATATGCCGAAGGACATAGAGGACCGGGCCGAGGGCAAGATCGATGTTGGACGCGTCCGCCAGGCAGGGGATACTCAAGCCCATCAGGCTTTTGCTCGTCGATCCACAGCCGATCGTTTTGCAGGGATTGAGGTCGGTTCTCGGGACGCAGCCGGACTTCGACGTTGTCGCATCGTCCAGCGATCGGACAAGCTGCCTCGAAGCAATTCGGAAGCTGACACCTGACGTCGCGCTTCTTGCCGACAAGGTCCCGGATCTCACGGTCTCCGAGATTCTCGCGATTGTGAAAGCCGAGAAGCTCTCTACGCGCCTGGTGTTCTTCACCGAGTCCGACACCGACCACGATCTGACTTCCGCCATCGCAGCCGGCGCCTGCAGCGCAATTTCGAAATATGCCTCTCCCGCCACGATGCTGCGATCGCTGCGCCTGATGACGAAGAGCGGTGTGGCACTGGAGAAGTCCGATCTCTCGGCAACCGGCAAGGAAGCGGACGGCGACGGCAAAGTCGAAAAGATGCTGGAGCTGCTGACGCAACGGGAGCGTCAAATTGCACGACTCGTGGCGGAAGGACTGTCGAACAAGGAGATCGCGCGTCAGCTCAACGTGTCCGACGGGACGGTCAAAGTCCACCTCTACAATATTTTCCAGAAGCTCGAGATCACCAACAGAACTGTGCTCGCGACCATCGCATTGCTGCAACGCCCCTCCGGCCTGGCCGCGCTCTCCCTGGCCTTTCTGGCGTTCGCAATTGCGGACGAACTCAAGGCGTCGGAAGCGAACGACTTCCTTCCGGATGAGAACGGCAACGGCCACGCGGACGAGCACGCCGGGTACGAGCACGCCGCGTACGAGCCTTGGAAAAAAGGGATTCTCCGGCACCTCATCGTCTGGGAATCCGGCGAGACGCCCACGCAAGCCCAGAGAGATTTGTTCGCCAAGGCCGTCCAAATCACGAACCCGGCGGGGGCGATGGACGCGCTGCGCGCGGCCGAGCAGTCCGGAGGCGCGAAGCCGTGGACACACCACGCTCCTGCTGGATCGGGCGCGCCCGATCTTCCAGCGCGTTTACTGCGAGAGGCAGTCGACATCCAGATCGGTGACGACCCAGCCCCGGAACATCAATTCCCGCGGCTTCTTTCCAATGCGATGTCGATGCACGGAGGGTATGGCAACTTTGCGGTTCTCACCGGTGCGTTGATCTACGCACTGCAGGACCCTCATCTCGCCGCGCATGCGCATGACCTCCGTGACGCCTCGATCGACAGCGTCCTGGCCGTCACCGAAGAGAGTGCGACCACAAAACTGGCCGCGATCACCCATGCTGCCGCCAATCATGACGACCATTCAGCCCCAAGTTTCCTTTCGCACGATGTCCACCTGTCTTCCGCCGAAGTGACCGCTGGACACGACAACGCCGCTCAAGAAGGCGCTCTGGTTCAAAAGGGCCCGGGGGATGCGGGTGACAATCTCCATAAACCTGTTGGCGCGGACATTGGTCACGATGCCAGTATCGTTGTAGGCGGCAACGTTGAAAAAATTGTTTATCGGTCGCCGATCGACTCACAATCGACCTCTTCCGACACTGTGTTCGATTTCGCAGCTGGGTCGGGCAGGATCAATCTTGCGGCTTTCGGAGCGCTTGCTTGGCTGCATATGACGGCCGCAACCAAGTCCATACCGCCACATACACTCGCCTGGGTCTACGACTCCGCAAGCAACGAAACGATCGTCTATGTGAATGCGACCGATCATATCCTTGATATCGGCGATCGCGGCCTGCTGGAAATCCATCTGGAGGGGATTGTATCCGTTGCGGAGGCGGATGGCGTCTCCGAACCAGATGGCGCGGCTGTTGCGACCACCCTGGAGCAGCTCGAAGCTGCGCTGACACCGGCCACCGCAACTGATGAGACTGTTTCGAGCAAGGACAAGGTCCAAACCAGTATCGAGGCGAGCGAGAGCTCGCTCGGGTCGGCTGGAGCCTGGGCAATTCTGGCCAACGGCGGCTCGGGTTTCCAGTTCGGGCACACCCGGACCGGCCTGGGAACGCCGACGAGGTTCGGAAGCTCCACCGACTTGTCGGCGGACGCAACGGAAGAGGGCGATAGTGCGTCTGCCGTGTCGGCTCACGCATCATCAATCGAGCCTGCTCATAGCGCGACAGCCCCGGCAGCCGCAAATGTCACATCGAACAGTGGTCCGGCCAATACGGGCGCTGGCTTTTCATCGACTGCACCTAACGAGATCGGCCAACCCAGCGTCGTAACGGCAGACAACGCCGGCCACGGCAACTCGCAGCACGCCTCGGAGCCATCGATTGAAGCTGGCTCCAAACCGGGCAACGGCGCCGGCAATGGTGGCGAGCATCACGATAAGGCCTCGGAGGGTCCGGGAGAGCCAGCGAAGAAGGCCGACCCGGGGGGCGCGGAACACGGCAAATCCGGGCACTTGCCCGCTGCAAACGGACCCGACGCAGCCGAGATCGATCCGGGCGCCGCCGCGGCCGCCAGCGCAGGCCACGGCAACGCGCAGCACGCGTCGAAGCCAGAGTCTGCAAAGGCGGCATCCACGGACTCAACTGAAGCTGGCTCCAAACCGGGCCACGGCGTCGGCAATGGCGGGGAGCATCACGTTTCAGCTTCTGACGCTGCGCAAGGACCAGCGAAGGCGGCAGACCCAGGGGGCGCGGAACACGGCAAATCCGGGCACTCAGCCGCTGCAAGCCCGCAGGACGGTGCAGAGATCGATACGGGAGCAACGGCTGCCAACGCAGGCCACGGCAACGCGCAGCACGCTTCGAAGCCAGAGTCTGCGAAGGCGGCAAGCACGGAATCGACTGAAGCGGGGGTCAATCCGGGCCACGGCGTCGGCAATGGCGCCGAACATCACGCTTCGGCTTCTGATGCTGCGGGAGCAGTGAAGACGGCAGAACCCGCCACCGTGGATCACGGCAACTCGGAGAAGGATTCACATTCGACCTCTGCCAACACATCGCAAGCAGCCGACACCGGGGAGCCGAGCGTCGCCGGACGCGGCAACTCCCAGCACGCTGCGCAACCTGCTGCAATTTCATCAGAAGACGCACACCCGGCCAAAGCTGCGTTCGAAACCGGCGGCGCAGGCCAAGAACCGGTGTTCCGGTTCGATAGCGACGCAACTCCTGCTACTCTCGTCACGATAGTCGAGCTGAAAGAGTTCAATCATCCGCTCGATGCGCACGTTCCGCCCGGTCACGAAGAAGGCCTCGGGTTCAACGTCAAGAGCGTCCCTCATGCACTGAACGGACACGCGGA
The DNA here is from genome assembly GCF_003020115.1 of Bradyrhizobium sp. MOS002. GTDB lineage: Bacteria > Pseudomonadota > Alphaproteobacteria > Rhizobiales > Xanthobacteraceae > Bradyrhizobium. The sequence continues at coordinate 117,738 of NZ_PYFX01000010.1, read as the reverse complement.
CGACCACGGCAATCACGGGCCGCATGAAGCCATTGTGCCTGCGCATCATGATTTGCTGATTTGAACCGCCGCATTGTCATTGACCGAAAATGGCAACTGTCACCGTAGTCCACGTCGCAGAAACGCGACGCCTTCGGCGGATCAGCCTCATTGGGCGGAATTTCTTCAGGGTTGCAGCCGTGAGAGCAGACGTTGCCGATCCTGATCGCGACGCCGCTGCTCCATCCGCATCCGCTCGAGTTCGCCTTCAGCTTTTGCTGTGTCCTGGTTCTGGCGCTTCATTTCAATGATCAGCGCCTCCTGCTCGGCGAGCCGCCGTTCTCCTTCGACGACGTCGCGTTCGATCTGGCTCAGCTCATCGTATATCGCCGTCGTGTACATCGCGATCCTCGCGCGGCCGTGCTGCGAAGCACGCCGCAGATTAGCTTTCGCCTCTTGCTGATCCTTACCAGGGCCGCGCGGTACGGCCTTGACCGGAGCGCGAGCGCATCACCTTCAACTCAGCTTGCTCCGCGAACGTTCCGGCTGATTGCCATTTTTTCCCGGTCTTCGATCGGTCGTCCGAGGCCATGCTGTTAGCCGATCATTTTGGCGGAAGCGGCTCGCCTGACGCATGACAGGCGGCGACCGGGAATGGAGCTCGCCAAGCGAACGGACCCGCTGCAGACGAACTTCGGTCCAAGGGGTCATCGGGAGGGGCGAACATGACCCAGCTCGCATTGGCCTCTCCGCTCAGCTCAGACTACAATGAATCGGTACCATTCGCTCGGGAGTGATGAATGCGGCGCCGGGACTTCATCGTGTTGATGGCTTTGTCGATAGCATGGCCAGCCGCAGCGCAGACGGAGCAGCCGACCTTGGGAATGCTCAGCTTCAGCGAATTGGCCGATTGGGCCAACACGCCTTTTCGGGCCGGTCTCAAGGAGGGGGGCTACATTGAAGGCAAAAACCTGACGATTATCTATCGTTCGGCGGAGAAGCAGTTTGATCGTTTGCCAGCTCTCGCGGCCGAGCTCGCAGAGAGCCCGGTGTCTGTTATCTTTGCAACCGGCTCGCCGGTGCCCGCGCGAGCGGCAAAAGCCGTCACGACGACTATTCCGATTGTCTTTGCCTATGGCGGCGACCCCGTGGGCGACGGCCTTGTTGTGAGCTACAGCCGTCCTGGAGGCAATGTCACTGGCGCAACTTTCATCGGCACCGAGCTCGTATCGAAGCGGATGGGCATTTTGCGGGAAATGATGCCAGAGGTTTCAGATGTCGCCTTGCTGGTGAATCCCAAAGGCACGCTCGCCGATGCGCAGATCAAGGAAGCAAGAGCCGCAGCACAGTCCTTAGGCTTGACGCTGCATGTTGTGAATGCCTCCAGCGAGAGCGAATTCGATGAAGCCTTCGCGCAGATGCGCCAGTTGAAAGTAGGAGCATTCCTGGCCAGCACTGATCCTCTGTTCGGATTCAGTGGCGGGAATCTGTACATCAAAGGGCTTAAGGCCGGGATACCGCCAATTTGCGTGGCAAACGTCGATGTCCCTGACGGGTGCCTCTTCAGCTACGGCCCCGACCTGCGGGACACGTGGCGACAGGCGGGTATCTACGTCACTCGCATCCTCAAAGGCGCAAAGCCCGCTGACTTGCCGGTCGTGCAGCCCACCAAGTTCGATCTGGTCATAAATCTCAAGGTGGCCATGCAGCTCGGCATCAATGTTCCGCCGACCCTGATCGCTCGCGCCGATCAGGTGATCGAATGAAACGGGCCTGTTGCGTTGGATGAAGTCCGGGCTGGCCCTTCCGCTGCATCCAGCGATGTTCGCGATTGCGCCGTTGTTGGCAGAGAAGCGGACACCAGGAGATCACGACGGCAGTGCACTCGGCTCACGGTTGCGCTTCGGCCAAAGTTGCAAACAAGCGGTCGGCACAATATCGTCGATCGTCCGCCCCCCCATGTCTGACGCCGATCTCCCCAGGAGCCAACACGATGAATGTGGTCTCAGTGCCCGGCGGGATCCATCGCCCTCCAGGGAAGGTCGATATCCCGTCCGCCTGGCAGGGCGCTGAGATGAAAGCCAATCCTGATCGATGGTTGATATCGCTTGCTGCCGGCGAGATCGCCGAACTCGAGGGCGCGGCTGAAACTTATCTTGGCAGAAACAAGAAAATCGCCGAGATCACGAAGGAAACCTTTCCGCTTCCCCGCTTCGGCACGCATCTGGAAGAGCTCAAGACAACGCTTCTGGCTGGCCTTGGCTTCGAAGTCATACGCGGCCTCCCGGTGGCAAAATACAGCCAGGAGTTTGCCGCTACGATATTTTGCGGAGTGGGCGCGCATCTTGGGTCGGCGCGGTCTCAGAATGCAGCGGGTCACATTCTCGGTCACGTCCGTGACACCGGCGCCGATGCGAAGGATCCGAACACCCGAATTTATCAAACTTCGGAACGGCAGACATTCCACACGGATTCGTCCGACGTGGTCGGATTGTTATGCATTCGCGAGGCGATGGAGGGAGGAGATTCTCTCCTTGTCAGTACGACGACAATCTACAACGAGATGTTCGGCAGGCGTCCCGACCTTGCCGCTCTCTTGTTTGATCCGATCGCGACAGACCGGCGAGGCGAGGTGCCGGAGAACGAGAAGCCATATCTTGAAATCCCGGTGCTGAATTGGCATGCGGGGTTCCTGACCGGGTTCTATCAGCGCCAGTATATCGATAGTGCGCAGCGCTTTCCCGATGCGCCGAGACTGACACCGGCTCACGTCGAGGCGCTCGATCTCTTCGACGCGCTCGCAAATGATCCCACGCTGCATTTCGGCATGCGGCTTCAGCCGGGTGACATGCAGTTCGTTTACAATCATGCCCTGCTGCATGACCGGACCGGATTCCGCGATTGGCCCGATGCAGGCCAGAAGCGTCATCTGTTGCGCCTTTGGCTCAGCATGGAAGGCGACCGGCCGCTGCCCGATTGTTTCAAACAGCGCTATGGTTCGATTGAGATTGGCAATCGGGGCGGCATTATTACCAAAGGTACCAGTTTGAACGTTCCGTTGGATTGACGTTCGAAGCATCCAGCGATGTCCGCTCGTGTGCCGATATGGGCAGAGGAGCGGACATCAGGTTGGACGGAGCCGAGCGCTCCGACCTAACGAGGACGCGGCATTAACCGCGCCTACTCCTCGTCTTCGTCATCCTCGTCTTCGTCGTCGAGCTCTTCCAGGTGCTCGAGCACCGCGAGCGGCAGCGTCTCGCGAAACAGATCGCCTTCCGCGCCCATCCAGAGACAGGTCACGTCGTCGCCTTTCACGTCCGCGACGGTGAGCGGCTGCCCGCCGGATTTCAGCATGACGATATCGCCGGCTTTTAGTTCCATGGATGGTCCTTTCGGGTTGATTGACGGTGAAGCTAGCAAACCGGCATGACATGCCGATCACGGGCTACTCGGTCAGTGGATGTGTTGCGGTAGCGCGCATCCGCCGGCCGGACTGCTGAAACGTCGATCAGAGAGTTTTAGGCCGGAGCGATCCCATCACGAGAGGCAATGGCGCCTGTCGATGGATGGCGCAAGGGCTCTTCCGTCCCGTGCGTCGCGACCATGACACCATGCGCCTGTTTTGCCCGACGGAGCAAACGATTTCGTCAGATCGGCAGTTTGCGTTTGCCGCAAGTCCTTGATTTTACTGCGGCCGTCTACTGTGCATGGGGTTGTTTTCGAGGTTTTTGTTTGCGCACCCTGATTGCAGTCAGCCCGGCACCAGTTCTGTCAGCGAGCGGATGATGCGGTCGGGCTTGACGATCGAGCCTTCGGGCAGGCCGTCGCCATGTACGTCGATCCAGATCGAATAGATGCCAAGGCGCTGCGGCGTCACGACTTCCCATTCCAGATTGTCGCCGATCATCCAGGTGTCCTCAGCGGTAACGCCGAGCGCGTCCATCGCGTGCAGATAGGCGCGCTCCTCGGGCTTGCCGAAACCGTGCTCGCCCTCGATCTGGATGTGGTGAAAGCGGTGCGCCAGCTCGAAGCGCTCGACCTTGGCGCGCTGGGTGTCGGCGGCGCCGTTGGTCACCAGCGCGAGCTTGATGCCGAGCGCCTTGAGCCTGTCGATGGCGTCATGCGCGCCCGGGAAGACGAACATCTCCTCCTCGCGATAGGTGGTGAAGCGGTCGGCGAGGCGAACGGCGAGGTCGTCTGATAGTGCGCGGTGACCGGCAGCCGCGAGCGCGGCGAAGCCGCCCTTGACGGTGAGATGGCGGGCCTCGGCGAGCTTGAGCCGCCACGAAGCGTCCGCATTGGCCCAGAAATTTTTCGCGAAGGCCAGCACGGTGCTTGCGACCAGTTGCGGCGGCAGCGGCGCGAGCTCCTCGGCGAACTCCGCCGTGATCGTGTTCCAGGCGATCTCGGGCCGGCCATAGGCCGACAGGATGGTGTCGTCCATGTCGATCAGCATGGCGCGCGGCAGCGGCCTCATTGCGGGCTTCATCGTCGTCATGGCCACTTCACCTCCGGCGGCAGCGACGACAGGATCGAATCCACATTGCCGCCGGTCTTGAGACCGAAGATGGTGCCGCGGTCGTAGAGCAGGTTGAACTCGACATAGCGGCCGCGCCGGATCAATTGCTCCTCGCGATCCTCCGCGGTCCAGCTCGTCGCGAAATTACGCCGCACGATGTCGGGATAGATCTTCAGAAAAGCGCGGCCGACGTCCCCAGTGAAGGCAAGGTCGGCGTCCCAGTCGCCGCTGTCGTGCCAGTCGTAGAAGATGCCGCCGATGCCGCGCGCCTCTTTGCGGTGCGGCAGGTGGAAATACTCGTCGCACCACTTCTTGTACTTGTCGTAATCGGCGATGCCGTCCGGCTGCGCGCAGGCCTGTTTCATCGCGGCGTGGAAGGCGATGCTGTCGGCATCGTCCTGCGTGCGGCGGCGGTCGAGCACCGGCGTCAGATCGGCGCCGCCGCCGAACCATGCTTTCGTGGTGACGACGAAGCGCGTGTTCATGTGCACCGCCGGCACGTGCGGATTGCGCAGATGCGCGATCAGCGAGATGCCGGAGGCCCAGAACTTCGGGTCGTCCGCCGCACCGGGAATCTGCGCGCGAAACTCGGGCGCGAATTCGCCGTGCACGGTAGAGCAGTGCACGCCGACCTTCTCGAACAGGCGGCCTGACATCATCGACATCACGCCGCCGCCGCCGGCCGCGCCGGTATGATCGGTGCGCTGCCAGGGTGTGCGTTTGAAGCGGCCCGGCTCGCCCGGATAAAGGCTCACGGGGGCTTCGTCCTCCAGCCGTTCGAAGCTCGCGCAGATGTCGTCGCGCAAGGCTTCGAACCAGGCGCGAGCGCGGGTCTTGCGGTCTTCGATCAAGCTCGGGTCCATTGTGGATGCCATTCCGTCAGCCTTGTCGTCAGCCCTGCGGGCCATAATAGGTGCAGCTCTCGTTGCAACTGTCGCGGTGGATGCTGACGCGAGTGAGCTTGCCGATAGGGGCCAGCCGCTCCCAGACAAAGCGCGAGAGATTTTCCAGCGTCGGTGTGCCCAGCGCCTCGATCTTGTTGAGGTACTTGTGGTCAAGCGTCATGCGCACGTCCTCGATGGCGCGCTGGACCAGACCGAGATCGACCACCATGCCGGTTTTGGGATCGGGCGTGCCGCGCACCGTCACCTCGGCGCGGAAGGAGTGGCCGTGGATCTCTTCGCTATCAGCGCCGAACGTCGTTCCCGACAATGAGTGCGCCGCCTCGAAGCGAAACGATTTCGTCAATTCCCACATCTGTTCGAAAACCAATCCTATCTGATACCGAGCGACTTATGCGTCTGCACGCTGAGCCGCCATTGCGGATGATTCAGGCAATAGTCGATTGCGCCCGCAGTGTTTAGGGCGACCTCCGGCCCGTCCATCGGCTGCAGTGAGAAGCGCTCGAAGGCGAGATCCGCGAAGGCCTCCGGCATGGCGAGCGGCTGCGGATAGACCAGCTTCAGCTCGTGGCCGCGCCGGATCACCAGATCGCTGCAGCCCTTCGGGCTGACGCAGATCCAGTCGAGCCCCTCGGGCGGGGCGATGGTGCCGTTGGTCTCGACCCCGATCTCGAAGCCGCGTGCATGGAGCGCGTCGACCAGCGCGGCATCGACCTGGAGCAGCGGCTCGCCGCCGGTGAGCACCACGTAACGATTGTCGGTGGATGCCGTCCATTGCGCCGCGATGATGCCGGCGAGTTCCGCGGCAGAGGCATAGCGGCCGCCGAGCGTGCCGTCGGTGCCGACGAAATCGGTGTCGCAGAATTTGCAGGTGGCCGCGCTGCGGTCGGCCTCGCGCCCGCTCCAGAGATTGCAGCCGGCAAAACGGCAAAATACGGACGCGCGCCCGGCATGGGCGCCTTCGCCTTGCAGTGTCAGGAAGATTTCCTTGACCGCGTAACTCAACCGTCTCTCCTCAACATCTCAAACTTGCGGGTTCCGGAGCTGCCGCAGCGCTTCGCCTGCGGCCATCGCCGCGGTCATGGCGACATTGAGCGACCGCAGCCCCGGAGCGATCGGGATCACCAGCCGCGCGTCCGCCGCCTCGACCACGGCCTCGGTGACGCCGGCGCTCTCGCGCCCGAATAGCAGGATGTCCGCCGTCTGGTAACGGAAATCGCGGTAGTCGGTCGCCCCTTTGGTGGTGAACAGCAGCAGGCGGCCGCCTTGCGCCGCGCGCCATTGCTCGAATTTCGACCAGGAGTCGTGCCTGACGATGCTGACCTGATCGAGGTAATCCATTCCCGCCCGGCGGAAATGCCGGTCGGACACGGGGAAGCCCGCCGGTTCGATGATATGGGCGGCCACGCCCAGGCAGGCGCAGAGCCTGAGAATCGTGCCGGTGTTCTGGGGGATGTCGGGTTGAAAAAGCGCTATCTGCATGGGCTGTGCCGGGTTCGGTGCGGACTGGAAATGTCTCAATAAAACATCGCTGGCCGCGGAATTCGTGCATTGCACGCTCCCGCGCCGATAGCGGGCTTGCGCTCGCCCGGCAAGGGTGCCAATAGAACGATTCTGGACTGCTGTTTTCGCCTTGTTTTGGTGGGGGCACGTGAAGTTCTGCCGCCGCGGGGGGCCGCGGGCGCCGGCAGGCTGTTCTAGGGACCTTGGGGGCTCCTGGAGCGGTTCCGCCGGCTGCATAAGAAGAAAGGGTTGGAATCGTGACGACAGCGTCTTCGGCGGACCATCCGACACGCCGTGATTTCTTATTCGTTGCAACGGGGGCAGCTGTAGCAGTAGGGGGCGCAGCCGCGCTCTGGCCCTTCATTTCCCAAATGAATCCTGATGCGTCGACCATCGCCGCCGGTGCGCCGATCGAGGTCGATCTCAGCCCGGTCGCCGAGGGGCAGGACATCAAGGTGTTCTGGCGCGGCAAGCCGATCTATATCAGCCACCGCACCAAGAAGCAGATCGACGAGGCGCGCGCCGTCAACGTGGCGAGCCTGCCCGATCCGCAGTCCGACGAGGCCCGGGTCAAGTCCGGCCATGAGCAGTGGCTGGTCGTGATCGGCATCTGCACCCATCTCGGCTGCATCCCGATCGCCCATGAAGGCAATTACGACGGGTTCTTCTGCCCCTGCCATGGTTCGCAGTACGATTCGTCCGGCCGTATCCGCCAGGGGCCCGCGCCCGCGAACCTGCCGGTGCCGCCGTACCAGTTCGTTTCCGACACCAAAATCCAGATCGGCTGAGCTTCGGGCCCTCGTCCGAAGCTTCGCGCCGTCTCGTCGTATTATTTCCTCAGGATCGCATCATGAGCGGACCATCCGACTACCAGCCGAGCAATCCGGCCCTGCAATGGATCGAGCGACGTCTGCCGATCCTCGGCCTCATGCACTCCTCCTTCGTGGTCTATCCCACCCCGCGTAACCTGAACTATTGGTGGACCTTCGGCGCCATCCTCTCCTTCATGCTGGGGATGCAGATCCTGACCGGCGTGATCCTGGCGATGCACTATACGCCGCATGCCGACCTCGCCTTCAAGTCGGTCGAGCTGCTCGTCCGTGACGTCAATTACGGCTGGCTGCTGCGCAACATGCACGCCTGCGGCGCGTCGATGTTCTTCTTCGCCGTCTACGTCCACATGCTTCGCGGCCTCTATTACGGCTCCTACAAGGAGCCGCGCGAAGTGCTGTGGATCCTCGGCGTCATCATTTACCTCCTGATGATGGCGACCGGCTTCATGGGCTACGTGCTGCCGTGGGGCCAGATGAGCTTCTGGGGCGCCACCGTCATCACCAATTTGTTCTCCGCCATTCCCTATGTCGGCGAGAGCATCGTGACGCTGCTGTGGGGCGGCTATTCGGTCGGCAACCCGACGCTGAACCGCTTCTTCTCGCTGCACTATCTGCTGCCGTTCCTGATCGCGGGCGTCGTCGTGCTCCACGTCTGGGCGCTGCACGTCGCCGGCCAGAACAATCCTGACGGTGTCGAGCCGAAGACGGAAAAGGACACGGTTCCGTTCACGCCGCACGCGACCATCAAGGACGGGTTCGGCGTCGCCTGCTTCATGCTGCTCTATGCCTGGTTCATCTTCTACATGCCGAACTATCTCGGCGACGCCGACAATTACATTCCGGCGAACCCTGGCGTGACGCCGCCGCACATCGTGCCGGAATGGTATTACCTGCCGTTCTACGCGATCCTGCGCTCGATCCCGAACAAGCTCGCGGGCGTGATCGGGATGTTCTCGGCAATCATCATCCTGTGCTTCCTGCCCTGGCTCGACGCCGCCAGGACGAAGTCGTCGAAGTATCGTCCGCTGGCCAAGCAGTTCTTCTGGATCTTCGTCGCGGTCTGCATCCTGCTCGGCTATCTCGGCGCGCAGCCGCCGGAAGGCATCTATGTGATCGCCGGCCGGGTCCTGACATTCTGCTACTTCGCCTACTTCCTGATCGTACTGCCGCTGCTCTCGCGCATCGAGAAGCCGCGGCCGGTGCCGAACTCGATCTCGGATGCCGTCCTGGCCAAGACCGGGAGCAGGTCCACGCCGATGGTGTCGAGCGCGATCGTGCTTGCGCTGGCGGGCGCGTTGTTTGCGGGCTCCGCCGACAGCGCTCGCGCCAACGAAGGCAGCGACAAGCCGCCGGGCAACAAATGGTCGTTCGCCGGTCCGTTCGGCAAGTATGACCGCGGCGCATTGCAGCGCGGCCTGAAGGTCTACAAGGAAGTCTGCGCCAACTGCCACGGCCTGTCCTACGTCGCCTTCCGCAACCTCGCTGAAGCCGGCGGTCCCGGCTATTCGGTCGCGCAGGCTGCAGCCTTCGCCTCCGACTACAAGGTCAAGGATGGTCCGAACGACGCGGGCGACATGTTCGAACGCGCGGGCCGGCCGGCGGATTATTTCCCCTCGCCATTCCCGAACGAGCAGGCGGCGCGTGCGGCGAACGGTGGCGCGGCGCCGCCGGATCTGTCCCTGATCACCAAGGCGCGTTCCTATGGTCGCGGCTTCCCGATGTTCATCGTCGACTTCTTCACCCAGTATCAGGAGCAGGGCCCGGACTACGTCTCGGCGTTGCTCCAGGGCTTTGAGGACAAGGCGCCCGAAGGCGTGACCATCCCCGAGGGGTCCTACTACAACAAGTACTTCCCGGGCCACGCCATCAAGATGCCGAAGCCGCTCAGCGACGGCCAGGTGACCTATGACGACGGCTCGCCGACCACGATCGCGCAATATTCCAAGGACGTCACCACGTTCCTGATGTGGACCGCCGAACCGCACATGGAAGCGCGCAAGCGCCTCGGTTTCCAGGTGTTCATCTTCCTGATCATCTTTGCCGGCCTGATGTACTTCACCAAGAAGAAGGTCTGGGCCGACTCGCACTGAGCGGCCCGAGGCGAGAATGAAGAGGCCCCCGCAAGGGGGCTTTTTTGTTGGGCACGAGAGTGTGTTGTCGGGCGCGATTGCCTATCGCCCGCTCAAACGCCAAAATGCCGCGAACTCAAAAACTCATCGGAGGACACCATGGGAACCGCCATCACCTTCAAGCGCCCTGACGGCAAGGACGCCTCGGGCTATCTCGCCAACGCCGCGCGCGGCAACGCGCCGGGCGTGGTGGTGATCCAGGAATGGTGGGGCCTGTCGGACCAGATCAAGGGCCTCTGCGACCGCTTCGCACTGGCCGGTTTCGATGCGCTGGCGCCCGATCTCTACAAGGGCAAGGTGGTGCCGTATCACGACATGGACGCGGCCGGCAAAGAGATGAACTCGCTCGACTTCATGGACGCCACCACGCAGACGGTGCGCGGCGCCACGCAATATCTGTCACGCAACGGCGCCAAGGTCGGCCTGACCGGCTTCTGCCTCGGCGGCGCCGTCACCATCATCGGCGCGGTGCACGTGCCGGAGCTCGCCGCCGGCGTCGTGTTCTACGGCATTCCGCCGGAGCAGGCGGCCAAGCCCGCCGACGTCAAGATTCCGCTCCAGGCCCATTTCGCCAACAAGGACGATTGGTGCACGCCAGAGCTGGTCAACGGCTTCGAAAAGGCCATGAAGGCCGCCGGCAAGTCGCTGGAGCTGTTCCGCTATGACGCCGAGCACGCCTTCGTCAACGAGCAGCGCCAGGCCGTCCACGACCGCGAAGCCGCCGAGCTGGCCTGGGGCAGGGCGACGGAGTTTTTCCGGAAGTATTTGGGGTAGCATGACGGGCAGCCCGAACCTCAGCTTCCGGCCGCTCGAAATGGACGATCTCAAGGCGATCAGTCTCGTGCACTACCGCGCCTGCCTGATCGCCTATCAATTCATGAACTGGTCGTATTCGCTGCAGGAGGTCGAGGCTTGGTACTCACCTAAATTCGTCGAATGGAGCTGGACTCTTGCAGCATTCGAGGCGGACGCCATGGCGGGTTTCATTGCGCTGAAGGGCCGGCATGTCGATCAGCTCTTCGTCGATCCATCGCGTCACCGGCGCGGCGCGGGTTCGGCGCTGCTGGAGCGGGCGATCGCGAGTGCTCATGCGAGTGCTCTTGGCCGGATCACGCTCGATGTGTTCGAGCAGAATTTCGCCGCTCGCGCGTTCTACGAAAAGCATGGCTTTCGCGAGCGCGATCGATGGATGAACGAGGAAGAAGGAGCCATCGACCTGCTATATGTCCGCGAGGGCTGAACAGCCGTCAGGCTGTTTTCGCGCTTTCAAGCCTCAAAAGAGGGCTGTGGGCGGGCAGGGGCGCGGTTCCGTCTCTTGACACGGCCTCTGTCGGATGGTGTGTATCCGCCCATGAGCACCGCCGTCCGCCCATCCCGTCTTTGGTGGCGCACCTCCTGAGAGGTGGCCGGTGCGATTTATTCTCCCAAAATCGTCTGAGGTCGCCCACGCAGTGCGGCGGCCTGATCGTTTGTCCTGTGTGGCGTTCCCTCGACAAGTTTCGTAAGAGGACCCCATGAACAGGACCGTCTTTGCCCTTCCGGCTCGGAGCGACTATGTGACCCGCGCGGGGCTTGCGATCACGCGCGTGGCGGAACAGTTTTCCGGCGGCGCCAACAGGCTCGACGATCTCGTCAGCTTGCTCGACCGTCGCCGCGGCGTGGTGCTGTCCTCGGGTACCACCGTGCCCGGCCGCTACGAGAGCTTTGATCTCGGCTTCTCCGATCCGCCGCTCAAGCTCGAGACCACCGGCGTCAATTTCAAGCTGGAAGCGCTGAACGCGCGCGGGGAGGTGCTGATCGCCTTCCTCGCCGACGTCTTGCGCGAACCCTGTGTCGTGATCTCCGAGAAGACCCACACGCGCCTTGCCGGTCACATCATCCGCGGCGAAGCCCCGATCGACGAAGACCAGCGCACGCGGCGCGCCAGCGTGATGTCGCTGGTGCGCGATCTCGTCGCCGCTTTCTCTGCCAATGACGACGGCGTGCTCGGCTTGTTCGGCGCCTTCGCCTACGACCTCGTGTTCCAGATCGAGGACCTCGTGCAAAAGCGCGCGCGCGAGAGCGACCAGCGCGACATCGTGCTCTACGTGCCCGACCGCCTGCTCGCCTATGACCGCGCCACCGGCCGCGGTGTCGTGCTCACTTACGATTTCGCGTGGAAGGGCAAGTCCACCGCGGGCCTTCCGCACGAGACTGCCGAGAGCCCGTACCTCAAGACACCACGCCAGGGTTTTGCCGATCACGCGCCCGGCGAATATCAGGCCACGGTCGAGACCGCGCGTGCTGCCTTTGCGCGTGGTGATCTGTTCGAGGCCGTGCCGGGGCAGCTTTTCGCGGAGCCCTGCGACCGTTCGCCGGCGGAAGTGTTCCAGCGGCTCTGCGTCATCAACCCGTCGCCGTACGGCGCGCTGATGAATCTCGGCGAGGGCGAATTTCTCGTCTCGGCCTCTCCGGAAATGTTCGTGCGCTCGGACGGACGCCGGGTCGAGACCTGCCCGATCTCGGGTACGATCGCGCGCGGTACCGATGCGATCGGCGATGCCGAGCAGATCCGCCAGCTCCTGAACTCCGAGAAGGACGAGTTTGAGCTCAACATGTGCACCGACGTCGATCGCAACGACAAGGCGCGCGTCTGCGTCCCCGGCACGATCAAGGTGCTGGCGCGCCGGCAGATCGAGACCTATTCAAAACTCTTCCACACCGTCGACCATGTCGAAGGCATGCTGCGTCCCGGCTTCGATGCGCTCGATGCGTTCCTCACCCATGCCTGGGCCGTCACCGTCACCGGCGCGCCAAAACTCTGGGCGATGCAGTTCGTCGAGGACCACGAGCGCTCGCCGCGCCGCTGGTATGCCGGCGCGATCGGGGCGGTGAATTTCGATGGCAGCATCAACACCGGCCTCACCATCCGCACCATCCGGATGAAGGAAGGCCTCGCGGAAGTGCGCGTCGGCGCCACCTGTTTGTTCGACTCCGATCCCGCCGCCGAGGACCGCGAGTGCCAGGTCAAGGCCGCTGCCCTGTTCCAGGCGCTGCGTGGCGATCCGCCGAAGCCGCTGTCGGCCTTCGCGCCCGATGCCACCGGAAGCGGCAAGCGGGTGCTGCTGATCGACCATGACGACAGCTTTGTGCATATGCTGGCCGATTACTTCCGCCAGGTCGGCGCCGATGTCACCGTGGTTCGCCATGTGCATGCGCTCGACATGCTCAAGCAGAAGCGGTGGGATTTGCTGGTGCTGTCGCCCGGGCCCGGCAGGCCTGAGGATTTCGGCATCAAGAAGACCATCGACGCGGCACTGGAGAACAAGCTGCCGGTGTTCGGCGTCTGCCTCGGCGTCCAGGCGATCGGCGAGTATTTCGGCGGCGAGCTCGGGCAGCTCACGCATCCCGCCCACGGCCGGCCCTCGCGGGTGCAGGTGCGCGGCGGGCGACTGATGCGCAATCTGCCGAACGAGATCGTGATCGGCCGCTATCACTCGCTCTATGTCGAGCGCGACAGCATGCCGGAGGTGCTATCCGTCACCGCCAGCACCGAGGACGGCGTCGCCATGGCGCTGGAGCACAAGACCCTGCCGGTCGCCGGCGTGCAATTCCATCCGGAATCGCTGATGTCGCTGAGCGGCGAGGTGGGTTTACGAATTGTCGAGAACGCGTTCCGTCTGGATGCGCGCGCTGATTGAGAGGCACAATGACTTTTGACCACGATCTGAAGGCGAGCGTCCGCACCATCCCGGACTATCCGAAACCCGGGATCTTATTCCGCGACATCACGACGTTGCTGGCGGATGCGCGTGCGTTCCGCCGCGCGGTCGACGAACTCGTCAATCCCTGGGCCGGCAACAAGATCGACAAGGTCGCCGGCATGGAAGCGCGCGGCTTCATCATCGGCGGCGCGGTGGCGCACCAGGTTTCGGCCGGCTTCGTGCCGATCCGGAAGAAAGGCAAGCTGCCGCACACCACCGTGCGCATCGCTTACTCGCTCGAATACGGTATCGACGAGATGGAGATGCATGTCGACGCCATCCAGCCCGGCGAGCGCGTGATCCTGGTCGACGACCTCATCGCCACCGGCGGCACAGCGGAAGGCGCGGTGAAATTGCTCCGCCAGATCGGCGCCAATGTGGTCGCCGCCTGCTTCATCATCGACCTGCCGGATCTCGGTGGCGCCGCCAAGCTGCGCGCAATGGACGTGCCGGTGCGCACGCTGATGACGTTCGAGGGGCACTGAGCGGCGCCGCTGGCGACGTTCAGATCGGCTCGGCGTTCAGCTCCGACAGCCAATGCAGCATGCGCTCTTTGAGCAGCGCATTCCTGACATAGTCGCTCGCCTCGTCTTTCAGCCGCTCGCATTCGCCGAGCGTCAGGCCTGCCTCGCCATGCATCTTCCACGCAGCCTGGAGGCTACGGCAGGTGTGGCTGCCCTGGCGCAGCGAGAACCAGATGCGGTTCTGGATGGTCTCGAGGTTCGGGGCCTGACCGACCCAGGCCTCGCCCGAGGCCGCGCAACGGACGACGTAGATGCCCGCAACGGTCTTCCGGTCCTTGTAGGCGGCGATCGCTGCTTTCCGGTCGATGGTCACGGTGAAGGGGCCTTGCTGAGGAACGCTGGTGCGTAACTCCAGTAACCGAAGGGCCGCTCGACGTCAATATTATCCGGGTAAAATATTCAAGACCGTTGCAGGATCAGGCTGAGCTCGAGCTCGCGGAAGGCGAGGTAATTGCGCCGGGTCCACTGGTGCAGTTCGGTGGAGGCGTCCTTCTCCTGGCGCAGATAGCCCGTGAAGGAGAAATTCAGCCGGTCGACATAGGTCTTCAGGAAGCCGGGCAGCGCCGGCAGGCGTAGCAGCCGGCCGCTGGCCATCGCGGCCGGCAGCTCGCCGCGCACGATGTGCTCGTTGTCCACCGTGATCAGGTTGATCCGCGGGATCTGGTCGCGCAGCATCTCGTGGGCGCGGGCCGAGACGCGGTCGGTGTCGGCGACGAACAGGATCATCGGCGCGACGTGGCGGCGCGCAGCCTCTTTCAACAGGCCGATCTCCTCGGTCATCTTGAAGAACTCGTCAAAGGCGTGGAAGCCGAGGTCGATCACCTTGGCAAGCCCGTCATCGACGATCACGCGATCCATCAGCTGCATCTTGCCATAGGTGTCGATCACGTCGGCGGTCTCCGTGATCTTTGGCAGATAATCGAGCAGCGACGGCTCCTTCAGGTTGACGTCGAAGGCCACGACGTTGCCGTTCTTGAGCAGCAAAAATTCGCTCAAGAGCCGCGCCAGCAGGGTCTTGCCGACCTGCGGGCGGGGCGAGCAGATGATGTAGAGGGGCGTCGCGGGCATTGATGGCTATATCAGTCGAAATTGGCGACCAATCCAGCCGTATCCGCCCGGCTTACGCAATTATTTTTCGCTGTTGCGGGCCCCGGATTTCGTCGAGCCGACGATATCGGTCAGCCGGATCCGGTCGAACTCGCTCCAGACGTTCGCAAGCCAATGCCGGACATAGCCGCGCAGCACGAACGAATAGTTCGCCGCCTCGTCGTTGACGCCCTTGTTGGCGACGAACTTCAGGAATGGGACGGAGGACACCTCGACCTGCTCATAGGCCATTTCGTTGAGCTTGGGGATGGTCAGCTCGGTCGCGTCCTTGATGCGGTTGAAATACGATTGGTAGGTCGCCTGATCCCACTGGAAGAACTGGGTATCGTTGATGAAGTTCTTCACCAGGAAGTATTTCGCGCCGCCCATGAAGCCCGCGGTCTCGGCGATCTCGTCCAGCGATGCGATCGAGGGTCCCAGGATGTGGAACACGGCAAAGGTGATCTGGCCGGCCTTGGCGGCGTCAAGGAAACCGATGTCGCGCAAGGAGGCGAGCGCCGGCGAGAGCAGACCGGCGCGGACGTCGATCACGGTGACCGACGGGCTCGTCGCGTTGAGCGTATCGAAGATCTTCATCTGATCCGACGTCGTCGTCATGTCGACGATCTCGGTGATGTCAGGGTGGAAGCGCTTCAGGGTTCCGCGCGGCGACTCGGTGTCGAAGGCGCGCGTCGGCACGTTGTTGGCGGAAAAATAATCGAGCAAGGTGCGCGACACGGTGGTCTTGCCGACCCCGCCCTTGTCCGCGCCCACCACAACTACTGCCGGCTTTGCCATTGCTGTCCCCTAACGCGCGCCCCCGATCGCGAAGTCGCAATCGGCCGGGCCCCAAATCGATGTCGCAAAGATGTCCCGAGTCTGCTGTTGGGCGCGAACATGGCAGAAACAAGGGAGAATTCAATTCCGCAGGCCCCAGTTACGGCAATT
Source organism: Bradyrhizobium sp. MOS002 (assembly GCF_003020115.1). Classification (GTDB taxonomy): domain Bacteria; phylum Pseudomonadota; class Alphaproteobacteria; order Rhizobiales; family Xanthobacteraceae; genus Bradyrhizobium. The sequence goes on along the minus strand of NZ_PYFX01000010.1, from coordinate 101,572 downwards.
CCCGAGGTTTTTCCAAATCGCCACGAATCCCGCCGCGCATGGTGTCAAATCACGCTCAATGGCGGCCCCAAGGACCCATGGGATTGCCCAAGGATTTGCCTATTGGGTTGCCGTTGCCGGTCCCTGCGGAGCTGGGTGCGGGCACGGGCGGCGGACCGGCCGCGCCGCCTGCGTCGTTCCAAGGACCTTGCCTAGGACCCTGGCGCAACGGCGGTGGGGTGTCCTGCCGGTCGGCTTGCGTGTCCGGCTCCTCGGCCTCTTCGGCGGGAGGCGGCAGCGGGCCGGGATCATGGCCGCCGGCGAACTTGACCAGTGCGTCGACCCGGGACTGCACCGAGGGGTGGGTCGCGAACAAATCGGCGAAGCCCTCACGCGGATTGTCGACGCAGAGCTCCATCACCGCCGAGGTTGCGCCCGGCAGCTCGCCGCGGTTCTCGATCTTGCGCAGCGCCGAGATCATGGCGTCCGGGTTTTTCGTCAGCTCGACGGAGCCCGCGTCCGCGAGATATTCGCGCGAGCGCGACAGCGCGAGCTTCACCACCTGCGACAACAGCCAGGCCACCACGATCAGCACGACCGCGATGATGATCACGATTACCGCGCCGCCGCCCGAACTCTTGCTGTCGCTCGACGACGAGGACGATCTTGACGACGAGGAGGAGCCCGACGACCACGAGCCGCCGGAGCCCCAGCTGAAATTCGTGAACAGGCGGAAGAACAGCTCGCCGAAGAACCCGACCACACCGGCGATGATGACGGCGACCACCATGAGCTGCACGTCGCCGTTCTTGATATGGGTCAGCTCGTGGCCCAGCACCGCCTCGATCTCCTTGTCGTCCAGCGCATTGAGGAGACCGGTGGTGACGGTGATCGAATATTGCCGCGGGTTGAGGCCGGTCGCGAACGCGTTTAGCGCCGGGCTTTCCATGATCTTCAGCTTCGGCATCGTGATGCCGCGCGAGATGCAGAGATTTTCGAGCAGATTATAGAGCCGCGGTTCCTCCTGCCGGGTGACGCCGTGGCCGCCGGTCACCGCATCGATCATCGACTGGTGGAAGAAATAGGCGATCACGATCCAGGCCGCTGCCACCACGGTCGCAACCGGCGCGGCGACTTTCAAATCATAGAAGGCGCGTCTCAGATAGTGGACGACGGTCTCGTCGCCATTGATGACGACTTCGGCGATCAGCGCGCCGGCATAGACCAGCACATAGACCAGCGCGAACAGGCCGGCGAGCAGCAGCATCGAACGAAACTTGTTCGAGGCGATGTGCGTGTAGAGACCATACGCGGCCATGACGCGATGCCCTGCCGGCCTATCGGCTCAACTCAGAACTTCACCTGCGGCGTGGCCTCGACCTCGGTGCGGCTGGCGCCGAGATCGAAGAAGTCCTTCCTGGTGAAGCCGAACATGCCGGCGAACAGGGCGGCCGGCATCTGCTGGATGCCGGTGTTGTATTCCTGGACCGCATTGTTGAAGAAGCGGCGGCTGGCCGCGATCTTGTTCTCGAGGTCGGACAGCTCGCTGGCGAGCTGCTGGAAATTGGCGTTGGCCTTGAGGTCGGGATAGGCTTCCGACAGCGCGATCAGCCGGCCGAGCGCGCCGGAGAGTTGGGTCTCGGCCGCGGACACCTGCGCCGGTCCCTGCGCCGACATCGCCGAATTGCGCGCCTTGATGACGTCGTCGAGCGTGCCGCGCTCGTGCGAGGCATAGCCCTTCACCGTTTCGACCAGGTTCGGGATCAGATCGTGGCGCTGCTTGAGCTGCACGTCGACGTCGGCAAAGGCCTGGCCGACGCGCTGGCCCAGCGCCACCAGCCGGTTGTAGGCGGCGAAGGCAAAGAACACGAGGACGACGATAACGCCGAGGACGATCCAGCCGGTCGACATGGAGAACTCCTGAAGGGGGAAGAAGGCGGGCGCAGCCTAGACCAAATTGGCGCGGAGCGAGAGCCCGGCGCAGAGGGGTGGTAGGATTTGGTCGGATGAGGGGCTATCCGAGTTCAAGGCGAAAGCGCCGGAGGAGGTTAACTTTCGGACAGGACGGCATCACCCCAGCTCCAGCGGCGGGCGCTTGCATAGGCAGCCTTGTCGCGACGTGGGACCTTGGCGACTTCGACGCCTTGCTCGGTGCAGAGCTTTGCCGTGATCTCGGCCTTGCCGAGATCCGGCGGCGCCAGCACGCGCGCCGCGCGGGCTGCGGGCGGCGTACGGGTCAGCGCCACATAGATGAATCGCTCGTCCTCGAACGGCACCTCGGCGCCCTTGATCTGGCGATGAGCCTGCGAGCGCGGAAGGCGCTGTGAGAAATGGCACCAGTCGGGCGCCAGCAGCGGACACGGCTTTTCGTGGGGGCAGGGTGCGGCGACATAGGCGCCCGCCGCGATCAGTTGCTGGCGCAAAGCGAGGATGCGCGCGTAGCCGGCGGGCGTGCCGGGCTCGATCACGACCAGCGCGTGGCGCGCTTTCGCCCACATCGTTTCCGCGAGCTTGCGTTGATCGCCCTCACTGAGCTCGCCGATGACGTAGCTCGCGACGACGAGATCGGCTGGCGAGACCTCAGCGAGGTTCGCGCCGGCATCGCCCGGCAGATAGCGGCAATCCGCCAGACGCGTGCTGTCGCGCGCCAGTTCGAGCGCGAGACGGCTGAGCGTGCCGTTGGCATCGAGCAGGGTGAAATCCTGCAGCGAGAAGAACGCCTCCGCCGCGGCCCAGCTCGCGGTGCCCGGACCTGCGCCGACGTCGAGCAGCGTTTCCGGAGCGAGGTCCGGTGCGGTCTCGGTCAGCGCATTCAGACTGGCCGCCACCGCGGCGTAGGTCGCCGGCATGCGCGCGAGCGCATAGGCGAGCGCATCGGCCTCCGACTTGATCGTGCCGGAGCCGCCGCCTGCGCGATAGGTGGTCGAGATTTTCTGCGATCGCTGCGCGGCGTCGGTGCGCGAGAACCCCTGGAGCTTGCCGTCGAGGGCGGCCTTTAGCTCAGCGGGAAGCGTGGGCGAGATCATCTTGATTCGCCGTCATTCCGGGGCGCGCGTAGCGCGAACCCGGAATCTCGAAATGGTGGCGCGAGATTCCGGGTTCGATGCTGCGCATCGCCCCGGAATGACGGCCAGAAAATCACGCCACATTCTGGTCGAGAATGTCCACCGCCTCTTGCAGGTTCACCGACACCAGCTGCGAGACGCCGCGTTCGGCCATGGTGACGCCGAACAGGCGGTTCATCCGCGCCATCGTGATCGGGTTGTGCGTGATGATGATGAAGCGCGTGTCGGTCGAGGCGGTCATCTCGTGCAACAGGTTGCAATAGCGCTCGACGTTGTGGTCGTCGAGCGGCGCGTCGACTTCGTCCAGCACGCAGATCGGCGAGGGGTTGGTGAGGAACACCGCGAAGATCAGCGCCATCGCCGTCAGCGCCTGTTCACCGCCAGAGAGCAGCGACAGCGTCTGCGGCTTCTTGCCCGGCGGCTTGGCGATGATTTCGAGACCGGCTTCGAGAGGATCATCGCTCTCGATCAAATGCAGCGCCGCTTCGCCGCCGCCGAAGAGCTCGACGAACAGGCGCTTGAAGTGGTTGTTGACGACCTCGAACGAGGTGAGGAGTCGCTCGCGCGCCTCCTTGTTGAGGCTCTGGATGCCCTGGCGCAACCGCTTGATGGCCTCGACGAGGTCGTCGCGCTCGGTGACCAGACCGTTGTGCTGGGTCTCGACCTCGCGCAGCTCTTCCTCGGCGCGCAAATTGACCGCACCCAGGCGTTCGCGATCGCGGCGCATTTTTTCGAGGTCTTCCTCGATGTCGTGCAGTGGCGGCAGCTCCGTGCCGGGTTCGATCTCGGCGAGGCCGGCAACGGCTTGTGGTTCGACCTCCAACATGTCGCGGATTTCGCGCTCGATGTCCTCGAGCCGGCGCCGCGCGCCTTCCATGCGCTCCTCGGCGCGGGCGGTGGCCTCACGCGAGCTGGAAAGTGCCTCGAGCGTCAGCTTCGCGACGCGATCGGTTTCGGCCATCGCGGTTTCCGCGCTGGCGAGCGCATCGGCGGCCATGCGGCGGTCGTTTTCGGCGTATTCGATCTCGGTGATCAGCGCACTGCGCTTCTCCGCGAACACGGCTGGCGCGTTCTCGAGATCGCTGCGCTCGATCGAGACTTCGGCGATGCGCGCCTGGATGGTGTCGATGTGGGAGGCGGCGCTCTCCTTGCGGTTCTGCCACTCGGTGCGTTCGGCGAGGATCGCCTGCACGCGGCGGTCGGCCAGCTCGGCTTCGCGCGCCAGCGCCTGTGCCTCGGCACGGACCTGGGCCGCCATGCGGCGATGACCTTCGATGTCGCTGCGGACGGCGGCGAGACGGGTTTCAGTGTCCTCGCTCGACGGCAGCTCGGAGATCCCGGCTTCGGCGTATTCGTAGGCGGCTTCGGCTTCGGCACGGTCGGCGGCCAGACGGCTGTGCGCCTCCGACAGCGTCGCCTTGCGCGCGGCGTGGCGGCTGATCTCGCGCTCGACCGTGGCATGGCGCTCGCGCGCGACGTTGAGCTCGCGCTGCGCGGCGCGCCAGGCTTCGCGGCTCGCACCTTCGGTGCTGGCGGCCATCTGCAGCTCGGCCTCGGCGTTCTCCAGCGCCTGACGCTTGATCTGCGCGTCGATGCGGGCCTGCTCCAGCTCGTTCTCGATGTCGACGAGGCGGGCGCGCTCGGCAAGCCGCCGTGCTGCCCCGGTCGGCGCGTGGGCGGCTGCGACAAAACCGTCCCAGCGCCAGACGTCGCCTTCGGGCGAGACCAGCCGCTGGCCGGTCTTGAGCTGCGAGACCAGCTCGGCGCCGCGCTCGCGCGGCACCACGCCGATCTGCGCCAGGCGGCGCGCCAGCTCGGCCGGGGCCTGAACGTGGTCGGCGAGCGGCACGACGCCTTCGGGCAGCGCCGGATCGCCCTCGGTGACGCCGGCATTGGTCCAGCGCATCGGCGCGGACGGATCGACCGGGGCGTCGAGATCGTCGCCAAGCGCTGCGCCGATCGCCTTTTCGAACCCCTTGTCGACGGTGATGCCGTCGATGATCGGCGGCCACAAATTCTTGGTCTCGCCGTTGACGATCTTGGAGATCGTGCGCGCCTCGGTTTCGAGCCGCTGCACGCGCTTGTCGGCTTCGACGAGCGGCGAGCGCGAGGATTCCAGCGTCTGCCGCGCGGCGACGTGCGCGGCTTCGCTGGCCTGGGCGGCGGCTTCCGAGGCCGCCAGCGTCTGCTCGGCGTTCTCGACCGTCGCGGTCAGCTCGTCGAGGTCACCGAAGCCGCCGGTCGCCTCGGTGAGCTTCTGCTCTTCGGCCGCGACGTTCGAAATCTCCTGGTCGAGCCGGGCGAGCTTGTCGCGGTGGGTGCGAACGTTGGCTTCGAGTTGATTGCGCTTGGCGGTGAGGTCGGCGAGCGCGGTGGTGAGCTCGTCGAACTGCTGCTCGGTTTCTGTCAGCACCGCCTCGGCTTCGGCGACACGCTCATCGACGCCGGAGCGCTTCTCGACCCGCGACTTGATCTCTTCCTTCAGCTCGGCATCTTCGGCGTCGAGGCGCTGCAGCGCGACATCGGCGTCCATGGTCTGCTGCTGGGCCCGCGAGATGTCGCCTTCGAACTGCGCGAGGCGCCGCTCAAGCTCCGCGACGCGCTCCTTGGCGCGCTCTTCCTCGCGATCGAGCAACTCGCGGGCGTTGGTCAGGCGCTGCAGTCCCGCCGCGGCGCGGGCTTCGGCATCGCGCAGCGCCGGCATTTCGGCGGCGCGGATCGCCTGGATGCGGGCGGCTTCGGCCTGATGCTGGGTACGCTCGGCCATCTCGCGGACCGCGAGATCGTGGGTGTGGCCGGATTCGTTGACGTCGGCATGGGCGCCGATCCAGCGCAGATGGAACAGGGTTGCCTCGGCCTTGCGGACCTTGGCCGCAACTTCGCGATAGCGCACGGCCTGGCGGGCCTGCTTCTTCAGGCCTTCCATTTGCCCTGCGAGCTGGCCGATCACGTCCTCGACGCGGGTGAGGTTGGTTTCGGCCGCCTTCAGCCGCAGCTCGGCCTCATGGCGGCGGGCGTGCAGGCCGGCGACGCCGGCGGCGTCTTCCAGCACGCGGCGGCGCTGCTCGGGTTTAGCCTGAATGATCTCGCCGATCTTGCCCTGGTGGACGAGGGCCGGCGAGCGCGCGCCGGTGGCGGCGTCGGCGAACAGAATCTGCACGTCGCGGGCGCGCACGTCGCGGCCGTTGATGCGGTAGACCGAACCGGCCTCGCGCTCGATGCGGCGGGAAATTTCCAGCAGCTGGCTGTCGTTCATCGCCGCCGGCGCGGTGCGATCGGAATTGTCGATCGTCATCGTCACTTCGGCGTGGTTGCGCGCGGGGCGATTGCCGGAGCCGGCGAAGATCACCGCGTCCATGTCGGCTGCGCGCAGCGACTTGTAGGAGGTCTCACCCATCGCCCAGCGCAGCGCCTCGACGAGATTCGACTTGCCGCAGCCGTTGGGGCCGACCACGCCGGTCAAGCCGGGCTCGATGACGAAGTCGGTGGCCTCAACGAAGGACTTGAAGCCGTGAAGGCGCAGGCGGGTAATTTTCATAAGCACGCATCTCTGTTGGCAGGTGCGAATCCCCCTGCCGGGACAATACCATGGAAGGCAATGTCGCTATCCGGGCGAGTCGCGCGAGGCGCCTCATGCGGCTGGACAATGGCCGCGGTGCGCCGCGAGGGCAACCGGCGAAAGCCGCTTTTCCCAAGGGATTTATGCCGGGAAAGATACGGCTATCGAGATGCGAATCAGGATCTTGACGAGCGAATCAGCTCTTCAGCAGCGGATTGATCTTCTTGGCGAATTCCTCGAACGAGGTCTCGCCCTTGATCTTCTCGCCGTTGATGAAGAACGTCGGCGTCGAATCGACCTTCAGAACGTCGCTGGCATATTTCTGGTCGGCGGCGATCTTGTCGAGCAGCGCCTGGTCCTTCAGGCAGGCCTCGACCTGCTGCTGGGTGAGACCGGCCTGCTTGCCGATCCGCGTCAGGGTCTCCGTGGTGTTCTTCACCACCCAGTCGTTCTGCTGGCGGAACAGCATGTCGGTGACGGCAAAGTATTTCGGCGCGTCGCCATTGGCGATGCAGCGCGACAGCATCGAGCCGGCGGCGGCTTTGATGTCGAGCGGGAACTCGCGGAAGATGTAACGCACCTTGCCGGTGTCGATGTATTCCGACTTGATCTTGGGAAACACCTGCTCATTGAAGGCCGCGCAATGCGGGCAGGTCATTGAGGCGTATTCGGTGATGGTGACGGCAGCGTCCTTCGGGCCCAGCGCCATGTCGGGCAGGGACACCGGCTTGGCCACGTCGCCGGGCGCCGCCTGCGCCATTGCTTCAGGGATCATGGCATCGGAGATGAACCGCAGCGGCGAGAGCCCGGCGAGCGCTGCAAGCCCGGTCAGCGACAGCATCGAGGTGAAGGCGCGGCGGGTGATGATCAAGGTCGGCTCCCGGATTGGCGTGGTCTCGCCCGAAATTCCCATTCAGACGGCCTGTCGCTAGCTTGAAACGTCGTTTGAGGCAATGGCGAGCGGCCGGGACAGGTGCAGTTTGGCCGCAGAATAAGGCTCAATTTCGCTTGATGGCGGCCCCGAGGCGCGCCAGCGCCGACTTCAATTGTTCATCTTCGATGTCGCCCAGGCGCTCAGCCACCTCGGCCACCGATTTGGCGTCCGGCGGGCCGGGCCGGGTTGGCCTGCGGGCGCGCGACAGCGGAGCCTGGCGGAAGGCCAGCTTGCCGACGGCGCTCCAGCCGAAGAAGCGGTTGACCCGCTGCAGGATCACGTCGGCGGAGTGCTGGATCTCCAGCGCCATCGGCCCTTCGACCCGCAGCACCAGCGTCGCGGGCTCCTGTGGCTGGCCCTCGACCGGCCGCGGCCATTGCATCTTGAGCGGCTCGGCATGGGCCGCGATCTCCGGTCCGGCAATCTGCGCCCACCGCGTCACCAGCTCGCGCGCCGCAAAGCCCTGCTTGGCATAGGCCTCGGCGAAGACGTCGTTGAGCAGGAGCGACAGCGGCTTGGCGCTGATGGGACCGGGTTTCATGGGGCGAAGCTTGGACATGGGACGTTATAGCACTCCGGGGCGTCGGCCGCAGGCTCTTCGCCGCGAAGAAAGACGTGGACGCCCGCGACGAGCGTGGGCATGCCGTGGAGAGATCGGTTCATTGCCGCTACAGTGCGGACATGAGCCCCAAATCCGCCCTCAAGGCGAAATCGGAACCCGTTCAGCCGGAGACCTCGTCGCGCCCGCTCGCGCTGCTCGACTGGTACGACCGCCACCGTCGCCGACTGCCCTGGCGCGCTGCGCCCGGCGAGGCATCCGACCCTTACCGCGTCTGGCTGTCCGAGATCATGCTGCAGCAGACCACGGTGAAGGCGGTCGGGCCCTATTTCGAAAAATTCGTCGCGCGCTGGCCTGATGTCACCGCGCTGGGGCGAGCCTCGCAAGACGACGTGCTGAGGATGTGGGCCGGGCTCGGCTATTATTCTCGCGCGCGAAACCTGTATGCCTGCGCGGTCGCGGTGACGCGTGAGCATGGCGGCACCTTTCCCGACACCGAAGAGGGCCTGCGCGCGCTGCCGGGCGTCGGGCCCTATACGGCGGCAGCGATCGCGGCGATCGCGTTCGACCGCCGCACCATGCCGGTCGACGGCAATATCGAGCGCGTCGTCTCGCGCCTGTTCGCGGTCGAGCAGGAATTGCCGCAGGCGAAGCCGCTGATTCAGGAGTTGGCTGCGACGCTGCTCGCCGACTCTCGCGCCGGCGATAGCGCGCAGGCGCTGATGGATCTGGGCGCCTCGATTTGCACGCCGAAAAAGCCGGCCTGCTCGCTTTGCCCGCTGAACGAGGACTGCACGGCGCGCGCGCTGGGAACGCAGGACACGTTTCCGCGCAAGGCGCCGAAGAAGAGCGGCGCGCTACGGCGCGGCGCCGCCTTCGTTGTCACGCGCGGCGACGAGCTTCTCGTCCGCAGCCGCCCCGAAAAGGGTCTGCTCGGCGGCATGACCGAGGTGCCGGGCTCGGACTGGCTGGCCGGACAGGACGATGCCAAGGCAAAGCAGCAGGCGCCCGAGCTGAAGGGGCTGTCGCGCTGGCAGCGCAAGGTGGGTGTCGTCACCCACGTCTTCACGCATTTTCCCCTGGAACTGGTGGTCTACACGGCGAGGGTGGGTGCGCGCACGCGGGCACCCGCGGGCATGCGCTGGGTGCCGATCGCCACTCTCGCCGACGAAGCATTGCCCAACGTCATGCGTAAGGTGATCGCGCATGGATTGGACACCTAGGAGCCGATCCTGCTGACAACATGCTGGCAACAGGCCTGCGTTAGCTGTGGCTGGCAACGGAGGTCGCATGATCAAGACCGCGCTCGACAATTTTCCAAGGCCGCCCTGTGCCGAGCTGCTCGGGTGGCGCCTGCTCGATGCCCGTCCGGAGGAGGGCTGGATCAAGCTCGCCTTCGACGGCAAGCCGGAGTTCTGCAATCCGGCCGGCTTCATCCAGGGCGGCATGCTCTCGGCCATGCTCGATGATACCATGGGCCCCGCCGTGCTGGTGATGAGCGAGGGCCGGCTCTACACCACCACCATCAGCATGACCCTGAACTTCCTGGCGCCCGCAAAGCCAGGGCCAATCATCGGCGAGGCCAAGGTGACGCAGCTCGGTAGGACGATCGCGTTCGTCGAGGCCAGGCTGACGGCAGAAGACGGCACGCTCCTGGCGACGGCGACCGCGAGCGAGCGGCTGCTCGAGGCGGCGAGGGTGGTGGGCAAATAGCGGCCGCGCACTCTTTCTTCCTTCTCCCCTTGCGGGAGAAGGTGGCGCGTAGCGCCGGATGAGGGGTCTGTCTCGGCGAGTTCAAATGCGAGTTGGCTTCGCGGAGACAGACCCCTCACCCGAGTGAGTCCGCATCTACCGGCGGCGCTGCCCTCTCCCGCAAGGGGCGAGGGCGCACCAACGTGCGTCTCGCTTGGCGCGAACACTCATTTCGTCGCGCGCGCGTCTGCGCTCACGATCGGCGGCTTGGCATTCAGCGCTTCCACCTGGAAGCCGGCGACGCGCTTGTAGTTGGCGGCAACATCCTCCAGCTCCTGTTGCGACAGCACGTCAGTGACGACCTTATAGCCGTCGGGTGCGCGCTCCTCGACGAGCTGCATCACCTGCTCGGGGCCGTTCTTGCGGTTGAGCAGGACGAGACTGGTGGTTGCAGGCCGCCGCTCGGCCTCATAGGCGAGCAGGGCCGCTTGCGTCGGGCCGTGCGCCAGGATCTCGCGGGTGATGGTGCGGGCATCGAGGATCGCCTGAGAGGCGCCGTTGGAGCCGATCGGGTACATCGGATGTGCGGCATCGCCCATCAGCGTGACGCGGCCGAAAGTCCATTGCGACACCGGATCGCGGTCGACCAGCGGATATTCATAGGCGTGCGGGCAGTTCTTGATCAGGCCGGGCACGTCGAGCCAGTCGAACTGCCAGCTCTCGAACCAGGGCAAAAACTCTTCCAGCCGCGCGGTGCGGTTATAGTCCTCGCGTCGCCATTGATAGGTCGGCGGCATGTGGCGCTCGGCAACCCAGTTGATCAGATGGTTGCCCGCGGCGTCCGGTTCCTTCGAGATCGGATAGCAGACGAATTTGAGGATCTCGTGGCCCGCCATGATCATGGTGCGGCCGCTGAGGAAGGCTTTTGCAGGCGTGACGCCGCGCCAGAGGATGCGGCCGTTCCAGATCGGCGGGCCTTCGTCGGGATAGAGTTTTTCTCGCGCGGCGGAATGGATGCCGTCGGCGGCGATCAGGATCGTGCCCTCGTAAGCCCCCGCGGCCTTGCCGGTGGCCTTGTCGACGAAATCGGCGCGCACGCCGTCAGCGGTTTCGCTCCAGCCGGCCAGATGATGGCTGGTGAGGATATTGTCGCGGCCGAGGCGCTCGATCGCGGTGTCGAGCAGCAGTTGCTGGAGCGTGCCGCGATGGATCGAAAACTGCGGCCATTTGTAGCCGGCCTCCAGCCCGCGCGGCTCGCTCCAGATCGGTTTGCCGTGCTTGGAGAAATAGGCAAGCTCGCGGGTCCGCACGCCGCTGGCATCGAGTTTCTCCATCAGCCCGAGTTCGATCAGCTCGCGCACCGCGTGCGGCAGCACGTTGATGCCGACACCGAGCGGCCGCAATTCGGCGACGCTCTCGAACACTTTTACGGGAATGCCGATTCCGTGCAGGCTGAGCGCAAGCGTCAGCCCGCCGATGCCGCCACCGGCGATGAGTACGGTCATGGGAAAGCCCCTCCACTGGGGGCGTCTTGGCACAGCCGGGCGCCGGTGGGCAACTGCGAAGAGGAAGAGCACTGAGAACGCCGTGCTATGGACCTCGGGGCCCGCAGCCGTTACCTTCCGGCTTTCCCATGAGGTCCGACATGCTCAAGCTCTACTACGCCACCGGCACCTGCGCGCTCGCCACCTACATCACCCTGGAAGAAGCCGGCGCCGACTACGCGGCTGAGCGGCTGAGCTTCAAGACCAACCAGCAGAACAGCGCGGAGTACCTCGCGATCAACCCGAAAGGCCGCGTGCCCGCGCTGGTGACCGATCGTGGCGTCCTGACCGAGACCCCGGCGATGCTGGCCTATCTCGCCCAGACCTTCCCCAAGGCGAAGCTTGCTCCGCTCGACGATCCCTTCGACTTCGCCCAGGTGCAGTCGTTCAACTCCTATCTCTGCTCGACCGTGCACATCAACCATGCCCACAAGATGCGCGGCGCGCGCTGGGCGAGCGAAGAGAGCTCGTTCGCCGACATGAAGGCGATGATCCCGAAGACCATGGGCGCCTGCTTCGCCCTGATCGAGCAGAAGATGTACAAGGGACCCTGGGTGATGGGCGATCAGTTCACGATCTGCGATCCCTATCTTTACACCCTGTCGACCTGGCTCGAAGGCGACAGCGTCGACATCAACGCGACGCCGAAGATCGCCGATCATTTCAAGCGCATGTCCGACCGCCCCGCCGTGCGCAAGGTGATGGACGCGCAGAAGGCTTAGAGCGCGGCCACATATCTCCCTGTCGTCCCGGGCAAGCGTCAGCGCAGACCCGGGACCCATAACCACAGGGAGAAGTTGTGACGCAGGCTGATAAATCACGAGTCTTCGCCAAACCACGTCCTGTGGTTATGGGTCCCGGATCGGCGCTCCGCTTCGCTGCGCTTGTCCGGGACGACACCATTTGCTTTGAAGTTGCGTCCTACCCAGCACGCCCTTTCTTCTCCAATTCCCGTCCCGTCTCCAGCATCAGCCGTCGCAACCAGATCGAGCCGGGATCCATCTGTGCGCGGGTCGGATAGAACATGAACTGCTCGTCGATGCCGGGGTCGAGCGGCGGCGTCACCGTGACGAGGCCGAGCTGCCTGGACAGCGCCGCGATCAGCCGGCGCGGCACGAAGGCGACGAGGTCGGTGCGGGCGGCGATGTGCAGCGCCTCAAGATAGCTGGGCACTACCAGCGAAATGTGTCGGTCGATGCCCTTGGTGCGCAGCCAAGTGTCGATTAAGTCCTCCGGCTGGCCGCGGATGATGACGCCGACATGGCGTGCGGCCAGGAACGTCTCGCGCCGCTTCAGCTTCGCAGCCATAGGGTGGCCGCGCCGCACCGCCAGCGCGTCGCTGTCGGTATAGAGCAGCTGGCGGTGAAATCCCTTGAAGGCGTTGCCGATCGAGATCACGAGATCGATGGTGCGGGCGAATTCGGCGTGGAAGATCGCCGGTCCTCGCCACGGCACGACGTCGATGCGGACATTGGGCGCAAGGCGCGTCACCTTCTCCATCAGCGGCGGCATGAGCAGTTCGACCGCGAGATCCGGCATCATCAGGCGGAACGCGCGCTCGCTGCGCGCGGCATCGAATTCCTCGGGCACGAATAGCCCGCGCACCTGGTCCAGGGCCTGCGCCAGCGGCGCGCGTAGCGCCTGTGCCCGCGGCGTCAGCTCCATCCGCGCGCCGGTGCGCACCAGCAGCGGATCGCCGAAGATGTCGCGCAGGCGCTGCAGCGCATGGCTTGCGGCCGGTTGCGACAGGCCGATCCGCAGAGCGGCGCGGCTGACATTGGCCTCGCGCAGCAACGCGTCGAGCGCGGTCAGTAGATTGAGATCGAGCGAATTCAAATTCATGGAGCGAATAGATATCATATACACTATCGATTTGAAGAATTTAGCACCGGCGGTGATCATTTCCGTGTTCTCACCAAGGGAGATGTCGCCATGAGCGCGAGCGCCAACAAGAAACTGATGCAGGATATCTTTGCAGCCGCCGCCAGCCCCGATCCGGCTGCGCGCGACCGCGCCTTGTTCACCGAAAGTCTTGCCGACGACGCCAAATGGATCGTGACCGGCCAGTACTCCTGGTCGCGCACCTTTTCGGGCAAACAGGCGATCCTCAACGACCTGCACGCCTATGTGCGGACCCGCCTTGTCGATCGGATGCGGACCGTCGCCCACCGCTTCATTGCCGACGGCGATCTCGTCGTCGTCGAAGCGAAGGGCGACAACGTCACGCCAGAAGGCGTGCGCTACGACAACGACTATTGTCTCGTGTTTCGCCTCGAGGAGGGCAAGATCAAGGAGATCCGGGAATATTGCGACTCGGTGCTGACCGAGAAGGCCCTCGGTCCGTTTCCGCAAGCGGCGTGAAGGCCGCGAGCTGAGCGCGGGTCGGAGATCGGGGTACGAGCTGCGAAAGCCCCTACTGGAGACATAGTGGACGAGCGGGAGCGCGCCGCCGCTCGTACCCGGTTTCTCCGGAACGGCGGAACCTTTGGAATCCCCCTGCGTTCCTTCGGTGCCGGGGCAATCGCGCCCAGGCATTGCGCGCGTTTGGGAATTGCATGCTGGCTGGGGTTTTGGACGTTTCGACACCGGTTGGCCGCAGTTTTCCCGGACTCCGCGAACGACTGAGAGATGCGACGGCGGCTGCGCACCGGGAGCTCGATGCGCAGCTTTCGTCGTTCGATCTCAGCGACTTTTCCGGCTACCGCCGTTTCCTGCAAGCCAGCGCCGGCGCGCTGCTGCCGCTCGAAGCCGCGCTGATAGACGCGGGTGTCGCCGAAATGTTTCCGGACTGGCCGGAGCGGGCGCGCAGCTCTGCGATCGCGGACGATCTCGGCCGGCTCGGCGGTGCCGCGCAGTCCACAGTGACCGTGCCGCCGCCGCTGACGCGCAGCCGCGTGCTGGGCACGATGTACGTGCTGGAGGGCTCCCGGCTCGGTGCGAAGTTTCTGTTGAAGACGGTCGCGGACGCAGGCGATTCGCGCATCAGCGGAGCCACCGCCTATCTCAATCATGGCGCAGGGAAGCGGCTCTGGCAGAGTTTTCTGGCGAAGCTCGCAAGCGAAGAGACCTGCAACGAGGACGAGGTGATCGATGCGGCGCGCATCGGGTTCGCCGCGTTCGAGCAGGCGGCGGACCGGGCATGAACGAGGCCGTCAATCTCACCAATTGCGATCGCGAGCCGATCCACATTCCCGGCAGCGTGCAACCGTTCGGCTTCCTGCTCACGCTGTTGTCGGATTTCACGATCTGCATGGCCTCGGACAATGTCGGGAGCTTTCTCGGGGCTGACGTCTCCGACCTGCTCCAGCAGCCGCTGTCGCGCGTCATCTCGGAAGCCGCCGTCGAGGCCATTCGCAGCCGCGTCGATCATCTCAGCGGGCCGGACGCGACCGAGCGCCTGTTCGGTGTCGAGCTTCAGGCCGGCAAGCCGTCTTACGATCTCTCGATCCACTTCTCCGGCGCCTATCTCGTCCTCGAGGCGGAGCCCAGCGTCAACGAGCCAGGCGTCAATTCCGGCGAGCTCGTCCGTCTGATGCTGGAGCGTATCCGCAAGACGCGCGGCATGACCGAGCTCGCTCGCGAGGCCGCGCGGCAGCTCAAGGTGCTGACCGGCTTCGACCGCGTCATGGTCTACCAGTTTCACCCGGACGGATCGGGCGAGGTGATCGCGGAGGCCGCGGAAGCGGGACTCGAACGGTTTCTCGGCCTGCACTATCCGGCGTCGGACATCCCGAGGCAGGCCCGCATTCTCTATCAGCGCAACTGGCTGCGCATCATTGCGGACATCGATGCGCAGCCCGCCGCGCTGGTATCGACGGCCACGCACAATGCGGGGCTGCTCGACCTGTCGATGAGCGTGCTGCGCTCGGTGTCGCCGATCCACATCGAGTACTTGCGCAACATGGGCGTCGGCGCCTCGATGTCGGTGTCGATCCTGCGCGACGGCAAGCTGTGGGGCCTGTTCGCCTGCCATCATTATTCGCCGCGCTACATCTCGTTCGAGAAGCGCACGGCATCCGAGTTGTTCGGGCAGATGTTCTCCTGGATCGTGGAGGGACGCGAGCGCGAGGGCGACGTCGCCTACGAGGCGCGCGCCCACCAGGTGCAGGAGCGGCTGATCGAGACCGCGGCCTCCCACGAGCACAGCCGGCGCGCGATCGTCGATTACCTCGGCGACTACCGCAACATGATCGATTGCGACGGCGTGGCGGTGTGGTCCGACAACAGGATCGTGCTCCAGGGCGAGACGCCGACCGAGGACGAGGTGAAGGAGCTCGTCGGCTTCATCAACCGGACGTCGCCGGGACGGATTTTCGCCAGCGCCGAGATCGCCAAGGTCTATGCCGCGGGCCAGTCCTTCCGCGACCGCGCGGCGGGCTTTCTCGCCATCCCGATCTCGCGCGCCCCGCGCGATTGCCTGATCTTCTTCCGGCGAGAGGTCACGCGCTCGGTCAATTGGGCCGGCGATCCCAACAAGGTCTACGACGAGGGTCCGAACGGGCCGCGCCTCACGCCACGCAGGAGTTTCGAGCTTTGGCAGGAGACGGTGGCGGGCCAGTCGAAGCCGTGGTCGGCGGCCGACATCCGTATCGCCGAGAGCCTGCGGGTGACCCTGCTCGAGGTGATCCTGCAACTGTCCGATCTTGCCGCGCGCGAGCGGCGCGGCGCGCAGGAGCGGCAGGAGCTGATGATCGCCGAGCTCAATCACCGCGTCCGCAACATCCTGAGCCTCGTCCGGGCGCTGGTGGCGCAGAGCAAGGATACCGCGACCACCGTCGAGGAATTCGCCGGCGTGCTCGGTGGCCGCATCCAGGCCCTGGCGCGCGCCCATGACCAGATCACCAACCTGAACTGGGCGCCGGTCGCATTGCGCTCGCTTCTCGAATCCGAGGCAGGCGCCTATCTCGGCGCGCGCGCAGACCGGGTCAAGATGGGCGGCCCTGATGTGGCGCTCGATCCCAAGGCGTTCGCCACGCTGGCCCTCGTCGTGCACGAGATGATGACCAATTCCGCCAAATACGGCGCGCTGGCCGATTCCACCGGCAGCGTCGAGGTGGCGTGGCGGCTCGATCCTTCGTCGAGCCTCGTGATCGACTGGAAGGAGACCGGCGGTCCGCCGGTGCAGCCGCCGTCGCGGCGCGGCTTCGGGACCACCATCATCGAGCGCTCCGTGCCGTTCGACCTCAAGGGCGAAGCCGAAATCCGCTTCGACCTGCTGGGGGTGCAAGCGACGTTCATCATTCCCCCCAATTTCGTCGAACTCGTCCCATCCATCGCGGGAGCCGCCATGCGAACAGAAGAACAGCAATCCACTCGTCCCAGGATTTCCGACACGGCGCTGATCGTGGAGGACAATTTGATCATCGCCATGGCCGCCGAGGTCATCCTGCTTGATCTCGGGGCCCGCCATGTCGATACCGCCGCAAGCGTCGAGCAGGCGCTGCGGGCGATCGAGCGCACCCGCCCGGGCTTCGCCTTGCTCGATCTCAACCTCGGCAACGAGAGCAGCATCAGGGTGGCGCAGAAGCTGAAGGAGATCGGCGTGCCCTTCATGTTCGCGACCGGCTATGGCGAGCGGGCGCCGATTCCGGCGGAGCTGGCCGCCGCGCCGGTGATCCAGAAGCCCTATACGCTGGAAGTTGTCGAGAACGCGCTCGGCAAATTACCGCAAGCCGACAGCTGATAGATCGTCTTCCGGATAAGCTGCAGGGGCCTGCACGGCGCTGCGGGCTTCGCGCCAAAATCTTGCTCACCTGCCGACAAAATCAGCAGATTTTGTGCGGGCCTGCGCAGACATGCGCGAAAAATTTGAAGGTTCAATTAACGAGTGTCCCCCATTGTGTCGCGGTGCAGCGTGGGTCGCGAATGACGCGACGCGCGGCTGCCAGGGTGGCCGGTGACGATCGCCGGATTAGGCCGGCCGCTCGAATTGACATGCATCTGGGTGGACAGTGGGAATGCCGAGTTTTCGTTTGCGGATCAGGGGGCGCCTGTACGCAGGCTTCATGGCCTTGGTGGCGGTTGGTCTTGTGATGGCGGTGGTTGCCATCTGGAATTTGCGGTCCGTCCAGGATCAGGTCGCAAAACTCTCCACGTTGTCGGACAGCACGGCGCGCGTTCTGGAGATATCAACCCATCTTCACGCCATCCAGCGGGCCAATCTGCGCTACATTTACGACGCCAACGAGCCTGCGATGCGGGAGGCCGCCGAGCGAGAGACCGCGGCGACCGGGCTGTTGCAGCTCGGAGCAAAAGGCACCCTCTCGGAGGAGCGGCGGAAGCTCTACAACGATCTGATCGCCGACATCGCCAAAATGAAAAGCCTGCGCGACAGTCTCGGCGACGCCGTCAACGAGGCGCGGACCGGCAAGGCGACGCTGTTGCCGAGCGGCGAAGAGCTGACCGTCAAGATGGCCAAGCTGGTCGATGTGGCCCGCGCCGCCGCGGACGACGACACAGTGTCGCTCGTCGCGGACCTCGAGTCCCGGGTCCTGCTGGTTCGAATCGCGAACTGGCGCTTCCTCGCTCTGCGCGACACCAACGGCCCCACCGCCTTCAGAACCAATGTCGACAGAGCGGTGCAGCGGCTGGCAGCCGTCGAAAGGAGCCCGCAGGCGGCGGACCTTCGCTCGTCTCTGACGCCTGTGAAGACCGCCCTCGGTATCTACAAATCCGCGTTCGAAACGACCTCTGCCGCGATGCTGCGGTCCGACGAGATCTACCACAAGGATCTCGCACCGCTCATCTCCGCTAGCATCGCCAAGCTCAAGGTCACGGAAACCGCCTTGAAGACGGATTACAAGGATTCGCGCACCGCGGCCGATGCTGTGATCGACGGCACGACCTCGCTGCAGGGGATCGCGGGCGGCCTCGCCGTCCTGTTCGGACTGATCGTCGCTTTCCTGACCGCCCGCAGCATCGTGGGGCCGCTGACCTCGATGACGCGGGCAATGGGGCTGCTTGCCGGGGGTAATCTCGCCGTGGAGATCCCCTCGCGCGGCAAGGCCGACGAGATCGGCGACATGGCCAAGGCGATCGACGTCTTCAAGACCAACATGATCGAGACCGAAAAGCTGCGCCATGAGCAGACCGCAACCGAAGCCCGGCAGGCCGAGAGCCGCAAGGCCGACATGGCCCGGCTCGCCAGCCAGTTCGAGCAGGCGGTGGGCGAGATCGTCGATACCGTATCCTCGGCATCGCACGAGCTCGAGGGCTCGGCCGGCACCCTGACCGCGACCGCGAGGCGCGCCCAGGATCTCTCCACCGAAGTGCAATCCGCCTCCCAGGAAGCCTCGGCCAATGTGCAGGCGGTCGCCTCCGCGACCGAGGAGTTGTCCTCCTCGGTGACGGAGATCGCGCGCCAGGTGCAGGAATCAGCGCGCATCGCGGGCGAAGCCGTCGGTCAGGTGAGCAAGACCAACGCGCGCGTCAGCGAACTCTCCAAGGCTGCGGCCCGCATCGGCGACGTGGTCGAACTGATCAGCACCATCGCCGGCCAGACCAACCTGCTGGCGCTGAACGCTACCATCGAGGCGGCGCGCGCGGGAGAAGCCGGCCGCGGCTTTGCCGTGGTCGCCTCGGAGGTCAAGGCGCTCGCCGAGCAGACCGCGAGGGCCACCGGTGAGATCGCCCAGCAGGTCTCGGGCATCCAGGCCGCGACGGAGGAGTCGGTCGGCTCGATCAGGGAGATCAGCGGCACCATCGAGCGGCTGTCGGAGATCTCGTCGACGGTCGCCGCCGCCGTGGAGGAGCAGGGTGCGGCGACGCAGGAGATCTCCCGCAACGTGCAGCAGGCCGCCCATGGCACGCAGCTCGTGTCGTCCAACATCGGTGACGTGCAACGCGGCGCTTCCGAGACCGGCTCGGCCTCTTCGCAGGTGCTCTCGGCGGCCCGCTCGCTGTCGGCCGACAGCAACCGCTTGAAGCAGGAAGTCGCCAACTTCCTGAACTCGGTCCACGCCGCCTGAGCCTCAAAGCAAAAGGCCACGCGCATGCGCGTGGCCTCGCATTGCGACGTGCCGCTATCAGGCCACTTTCGTCGTCATGTGCTTGAACATGTTGCTGCGGGCCTCGTCGTCCATCTCCGCCTTGAAGGTAAACTTGTCCTTCAGCGCGATCGCGCGCGCCGCCGCGGGCCGCGCCGTGACCTCGTCCACCAGCCGCTTCACGTTCGGGTATCGCGCGAAGGCATCGTCGCCGAGCTTGAACGGCACCATCCGTGCCCAACCCCACAGCGCCATGTCGACGATCGAATAACTGTCGCCGACCATGTAGCTGCGGCCTTTGAGGTGACCGTCGAGAATCTTGTAGTGACGATCGGTCTCGAACTGGTAGCGGTTATGCGCGTAGTCGTGGTTCTGGTCTTTCGGCGCAAAATGCTTGAAGTGCACGGCCTGACCTGAATAGGGCCCAACGCCGGTGGCGATGAACATCAGCCATGACAGCATCTCGCCGCGAACATTGGCGGCGGGCAGGAATTTGCCGGTTTTCTCGGCCAGATAGAGCAGGATTGCGTTGGAATCGAACACGATCGTGCCGTTGTCGTCGATCGCCGGCACCTTGCCGTTCGGATTGATCTTCAGATAGTCCGGCGTGAACTGCTCGCCCTTGCGGGTGTCGATCTTGACCGGCTCGAAGGGCAGGCCGGCCTCTTCGAGATATAGCGCGACCTTGGTCGGGTTCGGCGACCCGTTGAAATAGAATTTGAGCATCGGTCATCTTCCCTGTGTTTGTTGGCTGAGAGGCAGCAACATGTCCGCAAGCGGCCTTGTCTTGCCTGAACCTTGTCGGGGAGGGCAACCGGCGAGTTTGCCGGGCGGTATCTGCGCGTCACGCAGATCAGCCGGCGTAACAAAGGCCGATCGCCGCCGTAATGACCATGCACGCGCCCACGGCCTCCAGGCGCAGCCCGAGCCGGGTAGCGATATGCATGTCGGAGGCCCGCGCTGCTCGCTCCGATCCGCGCGCGTAGCCGTGAACGATGACGTCGTGATTGAAGCTGTCATGGGCCTCGTTGCTGCTGGCGAGCCCGACGCAAACCACGAGCACGCCGAACAAGGCGAGGCCGAAAAATCCGAGCAGCGCAATCAGGAACATCGGAAACATGCCGAGCAGGAAGATCGGCAGCAGCGGCACCAGCAGCAATGTCTCGGACTGTCGTCGCATGGCTCGACCGGTCAAGACGGGGCGTAGGCGCTCAATCTAGTCCCGTCGGCCGCCGTGTTCAACCAGTCTCGTCATTCCGGGGCTGCGCCGGGAGGCGCGCTCCGGGATGACGAAAGGAGACTACCCCGCCGCCATGCCGGCGCGGATCTCGGCGCGGAGCTCGTCGATCAGCTTGAGACCCTTCTTGGTCTCGATGTGCCAGAAGGTCCATCCGTTGCAGGCCTGCGCGCCTTGCGCCACCGCGCCCATGCGGTGGATGGAGCCGACCTTGTCGCCGAACATGATGGCGCCGTCGGCGCGGACCAGCGCGCCGAGCTTCTTCTTGGCGTCGAACAGCTTGGTGCCGGGCATGATCATGCCACGCTCGATCAATTCCGAGAACGCAACCCGCGGCGCTTCACGCGCCGTCATGAACGGGGCGAGGCTTGCCTCCGGCAGCGGCTCGACCGCGGCGATGCGCGCTTGTGCCGCTTTCGCATAGGTCTTGTCGCGCTCAAAGCCGATATAGGAGCGGCCGAGGCGCTTTGCGACCGCGCCGGTGGTGCCGGTGCCGTTGAAGGGATCGATCACGAGATCGCCGGGTTTGGAGGACGACAGCAACACGCGCGCGAGCAGGCCTTCCGGCTTCTGCGTCGGGTGCACTTTCTTGCCGTCGGCGCCCTTGAGGCGCTCCTCGCCGGTGCAGAGCGGGATCAGCCAGTCGGACCGTGCCTGCACGTCCTCGTTGGCGGCCTTCAGCGCCTCGTAGTTGAATGTGTAGCCCTTGGCCTTCTCGTCGCGCGCGGCCCAGATCATGGTTTCGTGCGCGTTGGTGAAGCGGCGGCCGCGGAAATTCGGCATCGGATTCGTCTTGCGCCAGACGATGTCGTTCAGGAGCCAGAAGCCGAGGTCCTGCATGATCGCGCCGACGCGGAAAATGTTGTGATAGGAGCCGATCACCCAGATCGTCGCCGACGGTTTCATCGCGCGGCGAGCGGCGAGCAGCCAGGCGCGGGTGAAATCGTCATAGGCGGAGAACGAATCGAACTTGTCCCAGTCGTCGTCGACCGCATCGACATGGGATTCGTCGGGGCGTTTGAGATCGCCCTTGAGCTGGAGATTGTAGGGTGGATCGGCGAACACCAGGTCGACCGAACCAGCCTGAAGCTTCGACATCTCGGCGACGCAATCACCGAGAATGATGCGATGCGACGAAGACTCAAAATTTGTGCGGGGCGCCCTTGCAGACGCCCCGCGACGCGACTCTACCATGACTCAAGAACTCTGACTCAGGCGACGCTGTCGGCGACGCGGGACCAAACAACCGACTGACCGTTACATTGAAGCGGCAAAGTAAAAATCGACTTAACCCGCCGCTTTCGTGAACAGCCCTCACGTCGCGCCTTGCACGCGGTTCGCTCCGCGCATTCTCCATGTTTTGCAGTGTATTTCGCGTTTCTTCGCGTTGCGGCTGTGATCGGAGCGCAAAAAGACTCAAAATTCCTCTCGGAAAAAATTGCTCGATGCCCGGAAAAAATTGCTGGCATTGCCATGCCGTCGCACTAGGCAATAATTGCCGAGCGGGATATTGATTAACGCGACGGAAATTTTACGTATGTGGCGCGTTGAGCTTTCGCGCTTTTGCGCCGAATTGAGCCAGGACCGAGGGAAGCCGCCATGCGCTACGATGATTTCCGCCGCAGCGACGACATCGAGGATCGTCGCGACGATGGTGGCGGCGGCGGTGGAGGAGGCGGGTTCGGCCTTCCCATGGGCGGCGGCGGGCTCGGCATCGGCACCATCATCGTGCTCGGCCTGGTCGGCTACGCCTTCGGCATCGATCCGCGCATCCTGATCGGCGGCGCCGAGATCCTCACCGGTGGCGGCCAGGCGCCGTCCTACCAGACCGATCGCCAGTCGTCGAACACCAAGCGCGGCGCGCCGACCGACGAGATGGGCAGCATGATCTCCGGCATCCTCGGCGAGATCGACGATCGCTGGAGCGAGATCTTCCAGGCCTCGGGCCAGTCCTTTACCGGTCCGAAGGTCGTGCTGTTCCGCAACGTCACCAATGGCGGGCGTTGCGGCCGGGCGGAGTCGGCGATGGGACCGTTCTATTGTCCGCCCGACAGGACCATCTTCCTCGACACCGGTTTCTTCCGCGAGGTCGAGACGCGTTTTCGCGGCTGCTCCGGCAAGTCCGCCTGTAACTTCACCACCGCCTACATCATCGCCCATGAGGCCGGCCATCACATCCAGAACCTGCTGGGCATCATTCCGCGCGTGACGCGCCTGCAGCAGCAGGCCGGCAGCAAGGCTGAGTCGAACGCGCTCCAGGTGAAGGTCGAATTGCAGGCCGACTGCCTGTCCGGTGTCTGGGTCAATCGCGAGGCGAAGAAGCGGCCGAACTTCCTGGAGCCGGGCGACATCGACGCCGCACTCACCACGGCGAGCGCGATCGGCGACGACACGCTGCAGCGCCAGTCCACGGGCCGCGTCGTGCCCGATTCCTTCACCCACGGCTCGGCGGCGCAACGCAAACAGTGGTTTATGACCGGCTACCAGCAGGGCACCGTCCAGGCCTGCAACACGTTTGGCGGCGGACAGTAGGGGCTCTATCCGTCATCCTGAGGTGCTCGCCAATTGGCGAGCCTCGAAGGATGGCGAGCCCGTGGCCCATCCCTCGAGGCGCGCAAGAGCGCGCACCTCAGGATGACGTCAGTGGGCGGGGAAAGAAGGTGCGTTGCAATGACCTCCATCGACGAAACCAAACAGTTCGTCCCGCTCAACATCGCGGTGCTCACCGTGTCCGACACGCGCGCGCTCGCGGATGATAAGTCTGGCCAGACCCTGGCCGACCGTCTCACCGCTGCTGGCCATCATCTCGCCGCGCGGGAGATCGTCACCGACGACGTCGAGGCCATCCGCGCCGTCATCCGCCGCTGGATTGCGGACGCAGGCGTGGACGTCGTCATCACCACCGGCGGCACCGGCTTCACCGGGCGCGACATCACGCCGGAGGCGGTCGAGCCCCTGTTCGAGAAGCGCATGGACGGTTTCTCGATCGCATTCCACATGCTGAGCCACGCCAAGATCGGTACGTCGACGATCCAGAGCCGCGCCACGGCCGGCGTCGCGGGCGCAACCTACATTTTCTGCCTCCCGGGTTCGCCCGGGGCTTGCCGCGACGGCTGGGATGGCATCCTCAAAGCCCAGCTCGACTACCGCACGCGTCCCTGCAATTTCGTCGAGATCATGCCGCGCCTGGACGAGCACCTGCGCCGGCCGAAGGCGCAGGGCGCGACGGTTTAGTTGGACATTCCTTCTCCCCTCATGTCCGCCGAAGCTTTAGCGAAGGCGGATGCGGGGGAAGGTGGGATAGGCGGCCTTCGGCCGCCGTTCTTAAAGAACGCCGAAGCAAAGCTTCGGCTATAGCGCCGGATGAGGGGTTTTCGCCGCAGGCACGAACGCTCGCGGAGACATACCTCTCACCCAAATCAGGTCGCCTTTACCAGCCTCGCTGCCCCCTCCCACAAGGGGCGAGGGCGCATTCATGCGCATCTCGCTCGTTGCGAGAGTCTTACAGATCTCGCTCCCAGGTCTCGCCAACCAAACTTTGCCCGAAGCTGTGGTGCTTCTCTTCCTTCACCAGCTTGAAGCCTGCACTTTGGTAGATGCCACGCGCGGCGACCAGGACGCTTTGCGTCCACAGCGTCATCCTGCTGTAGCCTCTCTCGCGTGCGCCCTGGATGCATTGCTCGACCAGCGCGCGGCCGACACCTAGGCCCCGTGCTTTCTTCTCCACCTGCAAAAGGCGCAGCTTGGCAATCTCTTCCGTGGCCTTGACCAGAAAGATCGAGCCGACCGGCTCGCCATCCACTTCCGCAATCCAGCAGTGCTCGCGCGCGGCGTCATAGTCCTTGATGAACTGTGCGCAGATCTCGGCGACCAGGGCCTCGTAGCTGATATCCCAGTTGTAGTCGGCCGCATAGGCGGCGGCCTGTCGGGAGATGACCCAGCCCATGTCGCCGACGCGATGGCTGCGCAGCATGAAAGCCGCGGGCTGGCTTCGACGCTCCAGCACGGCCTCGATTGTCGCCATAGCCTGCGTGAGCCGCGTTGCATCGCTCGTCGAAAGCTGAGCCAGCATTGCGGCGATCTCATTTTGCGAACCCAGGTTCAGCTTGGCAAAAGCTTGGCGTCCCTTGGCGGTGAGGCTGAGCTGGTATTGCCTGCGATCCGCGGGCAGGGGCCTGCGAGCGATCAGGCCCTTTTCGTCGAAGCTTTGCACGATTCGGCTGAGATAGCCGGGGTCGAGGCCAAGCTCGTTGCCGATCTCCTTTGCGGCAAGGTCGTCCCGTTGTGCGAGCTCATAGAGCACGCGGGCCTCGCTGAGCGAGAACGGGCTCTTTCCCAGGTGCTGGTCGAGCACGCCAAGCTTGCGGGTGTAGAAGCGGTTGAAGGCGCGAACTGCTGCGATGTGGTCGTCGGTACAGTTGAACGACATGGGGTCACCTCGATGCTTGCCATTGTCAAATAATTATTTGACTTTGGCAAGTATTGAGGTGCCTCAGCCGACCATGACGATCCGGCTGCGCAGCATGATCCGGGACGAGCGGCCGAGCCGCCGGAGCAGCCGAGCCTCCGAGCGGCGGGCTTGGGGCGGGTAGCCGCCGATGCGGTCGTAGTGATCACGCGCGATCAAAAGTCCCTGATCGCCGAAGGGACCGACGAGCTTGCGCATCAGGGCCCAGAGAATATCGCGGAAGCCGGCATCGGTGTAGGGCGAGCGCGCATAGCGGAAGACGGCCGCACGATCCCGGCCGCTGGTCGAGACGGACTGGATGAACTGGGTGGTTTCCTCGATCCAGCCGGTCTCCAGCACGGCGCCCGCAGGGAGGAACATCAGCCAGGACGAACGGGCCTGGAGTGCGCCGGCGGCAAGCGCGGCGCCTTGCGTGGATCCTTCGAAACCGATGAAACGGCAGCCCGCGACGTCGGCAACCCGCTCGATGACGCCATTGCGGATGCCATCGACCAGGAGCACTTCCCGGATGATGCCTGCGGCGGCACCGGGTACCAGCGCGGCCAGAGTTGCGACCGCGGTCTGCTCGACGCCTTCGGTTGGAATGATGACGCTCAGCATGATTGAAGCTTCAGTGTCCACACTTCGGGAGAAGCGTAGCTCATTATGACGGCGTCATAAAACATGTGGCGCTGCCGAGTGCAACTTTCCGGCCGCGCTTCGGTGTACGATGGTAAACCGCTGCAGCCGTCGCATCCAAATATGTCCCGTGCGGGGTGGCGATATTGCCGAATGTGTCGGCGCCAGCCTGTTCTGACCGTATTAATCCGGAGGTCCAGCCGCGATATTGCGCGACGCGCCGGCCGTTCGCAATCCTGCAAGAAGAGGATGCGATAGCGGACGAGCGCGGGGACGGGAAAAACTTCCAATCACGCTGCTGACGAGGGCTTCGCATGAACGCCGATCAACTTGCTGTTAACTCGCCGACAACATCTCCCAGGCCTGACGGCGCGCCGACCTTGCGGATCCGCGCCGTGATGCTGGGTGAACGCATCAATCCCTCCGGCATCGAGATGGGGACGACCGTCTCCTCGACGCCGGCCGCCTTCCGCGTCCATGCCGGCCTTGCGGTCATCTTCCGCTACGGCGTTGTGGTGCTGATCGGTCTCCTCCCTTCGGAGGAGAAAGTGCTGATCGACAGCCTGAAGCCCCGTGTGATCGGCGAATTCAGCCCCTACGAGGAGGAGATCGCCCATGCGCAGCTCTGCAAGGACGAAAGCGCCGAGGCGATCCTGCCGGGTGGCCCGATCTGCCTCGCCAAATTCTCCGACGACCGGCTGCTGCTGATCGCGGACGCGCTTGCCAAGAGCACTTCGCTCGCGCGTGACGAGCGCCGCGTCGCCGCGGTCTTCGACGTGATCGAGCCGTTCGCGCGCAAGCTCGCCGAGCAGGGCCGCACGCCGCCCCGGCGCAAGGGCATCTTGCAATTGATCGGCAATGCGCTTCTCGTCCAGCAGCGCGTCGCCGGCCGTGTTGCGGTGGCCGAGAAACCCGACGTGCTCTGGGAAAAACCCGAGCTCGACCGGCTCTATGCCCGCCTTGAAGATGAGTACGAACTGAAGGAGCGCCTCGACACGCTCGAGCGCAAGCTCACCGCCGTGTCCGCGACCGCCAACGCGCTCACCGACATCATCGATACCCAGCGCTCGCTCCGCCTCGAAATCGCGGTCGTGGTGCTGATCGTGATCGAGGTCGCGATCGGCTGTTTCCAGATTTGGTCGGGGACGCACTGATTGTGCTCGTTCAAATGCGATTGCCTGGTCGCAGCACCGCCGCACAATGCTGTGCGATCATCAGTTCCTCATTCGTTGGAATGACGAAGACATCGACTGCGCTATCGCCACCGTTGATGCGCTCGCGCGCCGCATCATTCGCAGCGGCATCGATGCGCACACCGAGCCATTCGAGACGCTCACCGATCGCGCTGCGGATTTCCTTGGCATGCTCGCCGATGCCGCCGGTGAAGACCAGGCAATCCAGCCCGGCAAGCGTTGTCGCCATCGCCGCCACCTCCTGCGCGGCGCGGAAGGTGAAGAGCTCGACCGCCTCCCGTGCCGCAGCTTCGCTGCTCGCAAGCAGCGTGCGCATGTCCGAAGAAATGGAGGAGACGCCCAGGAGGCCTGACTCGTGATAGAGCAGGTGCTGGACATCTTCGACCGACATCTTCTCGTGCTGTTGCAAATAGAGCAGCACGCCCGGGTCGATCCTGCCGCAGCGCGTGCCCATCACCAGCCCGTCGAGCGGCGTCAGTCCCATCGTGGTGTCCATGCTGCGGCCGTCGCGCAAGCCGCACAGGCTCGCGCCGTTGCCGAGATGCGCGATCACGGTGCGCTTCGCGACGAGCTGCGGCGCGATTCGGGCGAGCCGTTCCGCGACATATTCGAACGAGAGGCCGTGAAATCCGTAGCGCCGGACGCCGCGCTCTTCATAGCGTCTCGGAATGGCGAAGCGGCTGGCGGGCGGCGCAATGCCGTGGTGAAAGGCGGTGTCGAAGCAGGCGATCTGCGTCAGGTCGGGCCTGATCGCTCTGATGGCGCGGACCGGCGCCAGGCACCGCGGCTGGTGCAGCGGTGCCAGCGGCGTCAACGCCTCCAGCTTTGCGATGACATCGTCCGTCAGCTCGACCGGAGCGGAATAGTCCGGACCGCCATGGACGACGCGATGGCCGACAGCGCGCAAGCGATGGCCGCCGAAACGATCCTCGATGAAGCCGAGCACGTCAGCGAACAGATGATCGCTGTCCGTATCCGATGCTTCTCTCCGTTTCTCGAACAGGTCTTCGCCCGCGGGGCTCTTCACGACGAGTCGTGGCTTCGCATCGTGCTCGTCGAGCAGGCCCTTGCAGAGCAGGGTGGGCTCGGCTGCCGAGATATCGAACAGGCCGAATTTGATGCTCGACGATCCCGAGTTCAGAACGAGTACCGTGTTCGACATGGCTGCCGTCAATCGCCTGCCTCTGCCGTGTTGCCGCCGGCGCTGTTCTGCCAGACCCATTCCTGGATTTCCGGCATGTCCTCGCCATGCTCGCGTATGTAGCGCGAATGCTCGATCAGCTTGTCGCGGAATTGCTGCTTCACCTGCGCCGCCTTGGTCGCGAGCCCCGGCACGCGCTCGATCACCTCGATCGCGAGGTGATAGCGGTCGAGCTCGTTGAGCACGACCATGTCGAACGGTGTCGTCGTGGTGCCTTCCTCGGCAAAGCCGCGCACATGCATGCCGGCGTGGTTGGTGCGGTTATAGGTCAGCCTGTGGATCAGATGGGGATAGCCGTGATAGGCGAAGATCACCGGCTTGTCGCGCGTGAACAGGCCGTCGAAGTCGCGATCGGACAAGCCGTGCGGGTGCTGCTCCCTGGGCTGCAGCGTCATGAGGTCGACGACGTTGACGACGCGGATCTTCAGCTCGGGCAACGCCTTGCGCAGCAGGTCGACGGCGGCGAGCGTTTCCAGTGTCGGCACGTCGCCGGCGCAGGCCATCACGACATCGGGCTCGCCATTCGCGTCTTCCGTGCCGGCCCAGCTCCAGATGCCGATGCCGGCATCGCAGTGCGTGGCCGCCTCCTGCATCGACAGCCATTGCGGCGCCGGCTGCTTGCCGGCGACGATGACGTTGATGCGGTTATAGGTGCGCAGGCAATGATCGGCGATCCACAGCAGCGTGTTGGCGTCCGGCGGGAAGTAGATGCGGACGATGTCGGCCTTCTTGTTGGCGACGAGATCGACGAAACCGGGATCCTGATGGCTGAAGCCGTTGTGGTCCTGACGCCAGACATGCGAGGTCAGCAGATAGTTGAGCGAGGCGATGGGGCGCCGCCACGGCAGATGCCGCGTCACCTTCAGCCATTTGGCGTGCTGGTTGAACATGGAATCCACGATGTGGATGAACGCCTCGTAGCAGGAAAAGAAGCCATGGCGTCCCGTGAGCAGGTAGCCCTCTAACCAGCCCTGGCAGAGATGCTCGCTCAGGACTTCCATCACGCGTCCGTCCTGGGCGAGATGCACGTCGTAGGATTCGATCGGCTCCATCCAGACGCGTTCAGTGGCCTCGAACACCGCATCGAGCCTGTTTGACGCGGTCTCGTCCGGGCCCATGATGCGGAAATTGCGCGCCTCGGCGTTGAGGCGGATGGCGTCGCGCAGGAATTTTCCGAGCTCGCGGGTTGCTTCTCCCGTCACGGCGCCGGGCTGCGGCACCTCGATTGCAAAACTGCGGAAGTCCGGCAGGTTCAGCTCCTTCTTCAGAAGGCCGCCATTGGTGTGCGGATTGGCGCCCATGCGGCGATTGCCTTCGGGCGCGAGCGCCTGGAGCTCGGCAATGAGCGCGCCGTTCGCGTCGAACAGCTTTTCCGGCTCGTAGCTACGCATCCAGTCTTCGAGAATCTTCAGATGCGCCGGATTCTCGCGGCAGTTCGCGACGGGCACCTGATGCGCCCGCCAAAAACCCTCGACCTTCTTGCCGTCGACTTCCTTGGGGCCGGTCCAGCCCTTCGGGCTGCGCAGCACGATCATCGGCCAGCGCGGGCGTTCGACGCTCTTGCGGCCGTCGCGGGCGTGCTGCTGGATCGACCGGATGCTGGCGAGCGCGATGTCGAGCGCGTCCGCCATGGCTTGGTGCATCAATTTGGGATCGTTGCCCTCGACGAACAGCGGCTCGTGCCCGAGCCCGCGGAAGAGATCGCGTATCTCGTCGTCGCGCATCCGCCCCAGCACGGTCGGATTGGCAATCTTGTAACCGTTGAGATGCAGGATCGGCAGCACCGCGCCGTCATGCGCGGGATTGAGGAACTTGTTGGAGTGCCAGGACGCCGCGAGCGGGCCGGTCTCGGCCTCGCCGTCGCCGACGACACAGGCGACGATCAGGTCGGGATTGTCGAATGCCGCGCCATAGGCATGCACCAGCGCGTAACCGAGTTCGCCGCCTTCATGGATAGAGCCCGGCGTTTCAGGTGCCGCGTGACTCGGGATGCCGCCGGGGAAGGAGAACTGCCTGAACAGCTTGCGCAACCCGTCGGTATTGCGGGCGATATCGGGATAGATCTCGCTGTAGCTGCCTTCGAGATAGGTGTTGGCGACCATGCCGGGGCCGCCGTGGCCGGGACCGCAGACATAGATCACGCTCAGGTCCAGCGCGCGGATGACGCGGTTGAGATGGGCATAAATGAAATTCAAGCCGGGCGTCGTGCCCCAATGGCCGAGCAAACGCGGCTTGATGTGCTTGGGCCTTAAGGGCTCGCGCAGCAGCGGGTTGTCGAGCAGGTAGATCTGCCCGACGGAGAGATAGTTCGCAGCGCGCCAATAGCGATCAACGAGGCCGAGGTCGCTGCTCGCCGCAGGCGACTGTCTTTGATTTGTCATGTTCTTGCCGACCTTCACACAGCGATCGTCACCAACATCGTGCTGGGACGATTGATCCCTGGCCGGCATCAAACGAAATCGCTGCGACGGACGTGTTGCGCGAGGTCAAAGGCGCTCGCCCGAAGTTTGGGCAGCTCCTGTGCATGGGTTTGTTTTTCAGTTTTTGTTTCTTGTTCTTGATTTGTTCCGTTTGCCTGCTATCTTGGCTTCATGAGTCGAGCATCCTCTCGTGCCCTCAAGCACCCGCCGGTCACGGCGCCCTCCGAGCCGGCGGGTGCGCCTTCTGATTTCCCCGTCGACTTTCCCGAGCTGGGCGTCGCCATCGACCGCGCGCGCAGGCGGGGGCGGGGGGCGCAAACCAACGCCAGCGGCCGTTTCGAGGCCGAGGCGCGCGTCGCATTCGATGATGGCTGGCAGAGCCTCGAAGAACTGCCTCCGTTCAAGACCACGGTCGGGATCGACACCTCGCGCAAGGTGATCACCCGCAACGAATCTCCCGACATCGGCTTCGATCGCTCGATCAATCCCTACCGCGGCTGCGAGCACGGCTGCGTCTATTGCTTCGCGCGGCCGACGCATGCCTATCTCGGCCTGTCGCCGGGGCTCGACTTCGAGTCCAAGCTGTTCGTGAAGCCCGAGGCGCCGGCGCTGCTCGAGAAGGAGCTTGCTGCGCCCGGCTACGAGCCGCGGATGATCGCGATCGGCACCAACACCGATCCCTATCAGCCGATCGAGCGCGAGCGCAAAATCATGCGCGGCATTCTGGAGGTGCTGGAGCGCGCCGGCCATCCCGTCGGGATCGTCACCAAATCGGCGCTGGTGACCCGCGACATCGACATTCTCGCGCGCATGGCCAAGCGCAACCTCGCCAAGGTCGGGATCTCCGTGACCTCGCTCGATCCGAAGCTGGCGCGCACCATGGAGCCGCGGGCGTCCACGCCGCCGAAGCGGCTGGAGGCGCTGAAGCAGCTTTCCGAGGCCGGCATTCCGACCACCGTCATGGTCGCGCCCGTCATCCCCGCGCTGAACGATTCCGAGATCGAGCGTATCCTGGATGCCGCCGCCCATGCCGGCGTCAAGGAAGCCTCCTACGTGCTGCTGCGATTGCCGCTCGAGGTGCGCGATCTCTTTCGCGAATGGCTGATGGCGAACTATCCGGACCGCTATCGCCACGTCTTCACGCTGATCCGCGATATGCGCGGCGGACGAGACTACGACGCGAAATGGGGCGAGCGCATGAAGGGCACCGGCCCGATGGCCTGGACCATCGGCCGCCGCTTCGAGATCGCCTGCGACAGGCTCGGGCTGAACAAGCGGCGCTCCAAACTGACGACGGATCATTTTGCCAAGCCGAAGCGGAACGGTGATCAGCTCAGCCTGTTCTGAGGACGAAGTGGGAGAGGCGTCGTATGAGTCAGGAACTGCCAGCTCCAATACCGCGGCTCACCGTTATCACGCTGGGCGTGAACGACATCCGCGCCAGCATTGCCTTTTACGACGCGCTCGGTTTCTCGCGCCGGCTCAAGGGGACCGGCGAGGCCGTTGCGTTCTATGACACCGGCGGTCCGGTGCTCGCGCTGTTCCCCTGGGATCAGCTGGCGGTCGACGCCAAATTGCCCGATCATCCGAGGCCATCGACGTTCCGCGGCATGACGCTCGCATGGAACTGCCGCGCGCGTGAGGAGGTGGATGCGGTGCTGGCGTTCGCCGTCGGCAAGGGAGCCGCGCTGCTGAAAGCCGCGCATGAGACCGACTACGGCGGCTATTCCGGCTATTTCGCCGATCCTGACGGCCATCCCTGGGAAGTCGTGGTCGCGCCCGGCATCGAAGTTGGCGAGGACCGACGGGTGCATCTGGCGGAATAGGGCGGCTGACTTGAATAACGGGAATTGTCCGAGGTTCCCGGTTGCGCAGACCATGCCGCTTGCGCACGATCCCGGCCATGATTCGGGATCAATCCGCCAAGAAGCCGGCCAAAGGCGCGCCCAAGAAGGCTGTGCCTGAGAACAAGAAGGCTGCGCCTAAGAACGAGAAGGCTGCGCCCAAAAAAATCGCCAAGGCGCTGGCTGGCGCCAAGGGCGCCATCATCGTCGCACCAAGCTTTCGCCGCGAGCGCGCGCTGATCAAGCGCGGCGTCTGGCCGGTGGCGGGCTGCGACGAGGCCGGCCGCGGGCCGCTGGCCGGTCCGGTGGTGGCGGCGGCGGTGATTCTCGATCCCGACCGCATCCCGCGCGGCATCGACGATTCCAAGCGCCTGACGGCCGAGGAGCGCGAAAGGCTGTTCGACAAGATCTGCGCGACCGCCCAGGTCTCGGTGGCCGTCGCCTCGCGCGCCCGCATCGACCGCGACAACATCCTGCGCGCCTCGCTGTGGGCGCTGAAGCG
This sequence comes from Bradyrhizobium sp. MOS002, assembly GCF_003020115.1. Taxonomy (GTDB): domain Bacteria; phylum Pseudomonadota; class Alphaproteobacteria; order Rhizobiales; family Xanthobacteraceae; genus Bradyrhizobium. Next base: position 68,772 of record NZ_PYFX01000010.1, on the reverse strand, counting down.
CGCCGTGGTGGCGCTGCCCGAGCAGCCCCGGCACGTCTTCGTCGACGGCCGCGACCGGCTCGACACGGCATGCGATTGCGAGGCCGTGATCGGCGGCGACGGCATCGTCCTGTCGATCGCAGCGGCCTCGATCATCGCCAAGGTGACGCGGGACCGCCTGATGTGCGCGCTCGCTCAGGACTGTCCGGGCTACGGTTTCGAGCAGCACAAGGGCTACGCCGTTCCCGAGCACCTCCATGCGCTCAACCGCCTCGGCCCCACCGTCCACCACCGCAGCTTCTTTGCCCCCGTCGCCGCCGCGCGCGCCAAGCACATGCCCTGGACGGTCGAGCCGGCGCAGGATCTGTTTGCGGTGACCGAGATCGGGCTGCAGGTGGACACGAGCCTGGAAGTCGACGCGCCGGCAAATCTGTAGACGAGACTCGGTTGCCACGACGCGTCACGCCCTCTATCAAAACACTCGTCAGCGAATAGGGCCGGCTTGACGGGTTGGCTGCATCTTTCGGACGTTGCATGCGGTTTACCTCTCTGGTCATCGAGCTCATTCGCGCGCGGCCGCGGCTGATCGTCTGGATCGTCGTGCTGCTCCAGGCCGCGATGTGGCTGTTCGTGGCGCTGGTGTTTTATCGCAGCCCGCCCGGCAGCCTCGCGACCCTGCTGGCCTTCGGCCGCGAATACCAGGTCGGCACCGATTTGGGCCCGCCCTTGCCGGTCTGGCTCGCCGACATCGCCTATCGCGCCGCCGGGGGCCACGTCTTCGGCGTCTACGTCCTGGCCGAGCTCTGCGGGATCGCGACCTTCATCACGCTCTATCATCTGTCCCGCGCGGTGGTCGGCCCTCAGCAGGCGGTGCTGGCCGTGCTGCTGACCATGACGCTGCTGGCCTTCTCCTCGCCCGCACTCGACTTCGGCCCCCTGGTGCTGGCGCGGCCGCTCTGGGCGCTGCTGCTGCTGCATTCCTGGCAGATCATCGGACAGCGCCGCGGCAATGCCTGGTTCGCCTGGTCGATCGAAGCGGGCCTCTTGTTGCTGACGACGCCGGCCGCGATCTTCCTGCTGCTGCTGATCGTCGTCTTCGCGCTCGCAACCGCGGGCGGCCGCCGCACGTTGCGCGCACTCGACCCGCTGTTTGCGCTGGTGGTCGTTGCCGTGCTGGCATTGCCCTATGCCGTCTGGCTGATGCGCGCCGAGGCGCTCGTCCTGCCGGCCTTGCCGCAGGTCGCCGAGCTCAATGCCCGCGCGCTGCACGCGGCCTGGCTGCTCGGGGGGCTCCTGCTCGGTGCGGCGGCGATCCCGGCGCTGACGGTCCTCAACACCGGCCTGTTCGTTCCCAAGAGCGAAGAGGCGCCGATCATCTACCGCCCGCCGGTCGAGCCGCTCGCGCGCAATTTCGTCTATTTCTTCGCGCTGGCGCCGGCGCTCGGCGCGGTGCTGATCTCCGGCCTGCTGGGCCTCGCCGCCGTCGTCGGCGGCGCCGGCGTCGTCCTGGTCTTGTCCGGGCTTGCCGTGGTCGTGGGGGCCGGCGATCTCATCGCGATGCGCCGCGCGAGGATGCTGCGGATGGTCTGGGCGGCCGCCGTGATCGCGCCCGCAATCGGCGTCGTGCTCGCTGTCCTGCTCCTGCCGTGGACCGGTGCCAACGAGATCGCGACCTCGATGCCGGCGCGCGCGATTTCGGACTTCTTCGACGAGAGCTTTTCCCGCCGCACCAATCATCGCCTGCGCGCGGTCGCCGGCGAGACCCAGCTTGCGAGCTTGATCACGCTGCATTCCGGCCGGCCGCATCTCTTCATCGATGCCGAGCCCGCGCGGACGCCTTGGATCAATCAAGCCAAATTCAGCGAAACCGGCGGCGTCGTGGTCTGGCGCGCCTCCGATACCGCCGGCACCCCGCCGCCGGACATCCTCGCGCGCTTTCCCGGCATCGTCCCGGAAGTCCCGCGCGCCTTCGAATGGCTGGTGACCGGACGCCAGCAACTCCTGCGGATCGGCTGGGCCGTCGTGCGGCCGAAGGGGACCTAGTCGCTCGCTCTTTCCGTCGTCATTGCGAGGAGCCCTTGCGACGAAGCAATCCAGAATCTCTCCGCGGAAAGATTCTGGATTGCTTCGCTGCGCTCGCAATGACGGGGAGAGGTCATACGGCCCTTCACGCGCCCGCCAGCACCTTCGCGATCGCGCGCAGATCCTGCCAGGCCAGCCGCTTGTAGGACGGCGAGCGCAACAGATAGGCGGGATGGAAGGTCGGCAGCGCGTGGATGGTGCGCGCGCCCGTCTCGTAGTCGAACCAGCGGCCGCGGGTGCGCATGATGCCTTCGCGGGTCGACAGCAGCGTCTGCGTCGAAGGATTGCCGAGCGTCACCAGCACATCCGGGTTCACCAGCTCGATCTGGCGCTGGATGAACGGCAGGCAGATTTGCGTCTCCTGCGGCGTCGGCGTGCGGTTGCCGGGCGGCCGCCAGGGAATCACGTTGGCGATGTAGGCGGTGGTGCGGTTGAGGCCTATGGCTCCTATCATCAAGTCGAGCAGCTTGCCGCTGCGCCCGACGAAGGGCAGCCCCTCGATGTCCTCGTCGCGGCCCGGTGCCTCGCCGACGAACATGATGCGCGCCTGCGGATTACCGTCGGCGAAGACCAACCGTGTCGCCGTGTGCTTCAGCGCGCAGCCGTCAAAGCTCTGCATCAACTCACGCAGCGCCTCCAAGGTCGGCGCGGTGCGTGCGGCCTCGCGCGCCGAGGCGATCGCGATGTCGGGCGCGGGTGCGGCCTCGCCGCGCAACACCGCCGGTGCGGCGGCCGGCCGTGGCGCCTCGACAGGAGGTGGGGCGCGCGGGGCCGCAGGTGGAGCATCCAATTCCGCCAGGCGGTCGACCGGTTCCTCCGCGAGCGCGCAATCGACTCCAGCCTCCAGATAGAAGGCGAGAAGCTCTCGGACGGTGGGTGCGGGTTCGGGGATCATTTGGAAAGTCAGACTTTTATATCAGTTTGGGGCGCCTTGCACCCAGGCGAAACGCATTTCCGAGGTTGTCCTACCCGGAAAAATCGGAAACAAGAGGGCGCAATCGACCAAGGACCGTCTCAAGGGCTGAGATCAGATGAGCACCGAAGAACTTCCCCCGCGCGAATCCATGGAATTCGACGTCGTCATCGTCGGCGCCGGCCCCTCGGGCCTGGCTGCGGCGATCCGGCTGAAGCAGATCAATGCCGATCTCAATGTCGTCGTGGTGGAGAAGGGCTCCGAGGTCGGTGCGCATATTCTCTCCGGCGCCGTGATCGACCCGGCCGGGCTCGACAAGCTCGTTCCCGACTGGCGCGAGGATTCCGACTGCCCGCTGAAGACGCAGGTGAAGGACGACCGCTTCTACTGGATGACGGCGGGCGGCGCGATCAAGCTGCCGAACTTCATGATGCCGCCGCTGATGGACAACCATCACTGCTATATCGGCTCGCTCGGCAATGTGTGCCGTTGGCTGGCGCGCAAGGCTGAGGCGCTCGGCGTCGAAATCTATCCGGGCTTTGCCGCCGCCGAGGTGCTCTATGACGAGCAGGGCGCGGTGAAGGGCATCGCCACCGGCGACATGGGCGTCGGCCGCGACGGCAAGCCGAAGGACTCCTTTACCCGGGGCATGGAATTGCTCGGCAAGTACACGCTGTTCGCGGAAGGCGCGCGCGGCAGCCTGACCAAGCAGCTCATCGCGAAATTCGCGCTGGATACCAACAGCGAGCCGGCGAAGTTCGGCATCGGGCTCAAGGAAGTCTGGCAGATCGATCCCGCCAAGCACCAGAAGGGCATGATCCAGCATTCGTTCGGCTGGCCGCTCGATCTGAAGACCGGGGGTGGCTCGTTCCTCTATCACTACGACGACAACCTCGTTGCCGTAGGCTTCGTCGTGCATCTCAACTACGACGATCCGTATCTGTCGCCGTTCGACGAGTTCCAGCGTTTCAAGACCCACCCGTCGATCCGCTCCACCTTCGAAGGTGCCAAGCGGCTCGCTTATGGCGCGCGCGCCATCACCGAGGGCGGTTATCAGTCGGTGCCGAAACTCAGCTTCCCCGGCGGCGCGCTGATCGGCTGCGCGGCCGGCTTCGTCAACGTTCCCCGCATCAAGGGCGTGCACAATGCGATGGGCACGGGCATGCTCGCCGCCGAGCACGTCGCGTCCGCCATTGCCGCCGATCGCGCCAATGACGAGATCGTCGACTACGAGAATGCCTGGCGCTCCTCCTCGGTCGGCAAGGATTTGTTCCTGGTCCGCAACGTCAAGCCGCTGTGGTCGAAGTTCGGCACCGTGCTCGGCGTTGCGCTCGGCGGCTTCGACATGTGGTGCAACACGCTGTTCGGCGGTTCGCTGTTTGGCACCCAGTCGCACGCGAAGCCCGATCGCGCGACGCTCGATCCGGCCAAGACCCACGCGCCGAGGACCTACCCGAAGCCGGACGGCAAGATTTCCTTCGACAAGCTCTCGTCGGTGTTCCTGTCCAATACCAATCATGAGGAGGACCAGCCGGTCCATCTCAAGGTCACGGACATGAACCTCCAGAAGACCTCCGAGCACGACGTGTTTGCCGGTCCCTCGAATCGTTATTGCCCGGCCGGCGTCTATGAGTGGATCGAGGAAGGTTCGGGCCCGCGCTTCCAGATCAACGCCCAGAACTGCGTCCACTGCAAAACCTGCGACGTGAAGGACCCCAACGGCAACATTACCTGGGTTCCCCCTGAGGGCGGCGGCGGTCCAAACTACGAGGCGATGTAGGCGGGCGTCAGCAAGCCACGATTCACGTGGCCAAGACCCCATGCGACCAATATTGCGTGACCTTGGCCGTGTGACGCACGTTCGCGTGAGAACCCGGCCGCGGTCGCGGCCCATGGTCACGATAAGGCCATACTAGCGGCGTCTTGGGGCGCTCTTGACCGGTCACTTGGCCGATTTGGGCCGTGCGGAGGGGATCGCCCGGCCCGAATCCTTGCGGTGAAGCGCCAAAAGCGGCATTGTCGGCCCGACGGTTCCGGGTCCCCATGCCACCGGCCGCGTTCGCATGCGATACGGCCTTCTGCAAACCCAGGCACTACCAACTCAAGGCGAGCCCCGATGCTTTCAAATCGTTTCAACCGTTGGACTGTTGCCGCCATTGCCCTCATGGGCACAGCGATGGCGACGGTCCCCGGCGCGGTCCTGGCGCAGACCCCGGACCATCCGTCCGACACGGCGGCCCAGTTTCCGACCCGAAACGATCTGAAGGCGCTGACCACCTCCGGCAGCTATCTCGCCGCCCGCCACGCCAGCGTCGAGCGCGACGCTGCCTCCGCCGCAGCGTTCTATCGCTCGGCCCTGCGCACCGACCCCAAGAACAACGAGCTGCTCGACCGCGCCTTCATCTCCTCGGTTGCCGACGGTGACATCGACGAAGCCGTCAAGCTCGCCGAGCGCATCCTGACCATTGACAAGACCAACCGCGTTGCGCGCCTCGTCGTCGGCGTGCACGATCTCAAGTTCAAGAAGTACGCGACTGCGCAGACCAACATCAACCAGTCGATCCGCGGTCCGATCACCGATCTCGTCGCCACGCTGCTGTCGGGCTGGGCCGCCTATGGCGCGGGCGATGCCAAGGGCGGCGTCGCCACCATCGACAAGCTGGCCGGTCCGGAATGGTATCCGCTGTTCAAGGATCTCCACGCCGGCATGATCCTCGAGCTCGCCGGCAAGGAGAAGGACGCGGGCACCCGCTTCGAGCGCGCCTACAAGCTCGACGATTCCATGCTGCGGGTCACCGAGGCCTATGCGCGCTGGCTGTCGCGCAACAAGGACTCGGCCGCCGCGACCACGGTCTACCAGGCTTTCGACAAGAAGCTCGCCCGCCATCCGCTGATCGCGGAAGGGCTGCGCGACACCAAGGCCGGCAAGAAGATGCTGCCGCTGGTCGATAGCGCGCAAGCCGGCGCCGCCGAAGCGCTCTACGGCATCGGCGCCACGCTGACCCGCCGCGGCGGCGAGGATCTGGCGCTGGTCTATCTCCAGCTCTCGCTCTACCTCCAGCCCACCCATCCCCTGGCGCTGCTCTCGCTCGCCGATCTCTATGAATCGGTGAAGCGGCCGCAGATGGCGATCAAGGTCTATGAGCGGGTGCCGGCGTCGTCGCCCCTCAAGCGCAACGCGCAGATCCAGCTCGCCATCGATCTGGATTCCGCAGACCGCACCGACGAGGCGATCAAGATCCTCAAGGGCGTCACCACTGAGGATTCCAAGGATCTCGAAGCCATCATGGCGCTCGGTAACATCGAGCGCGGCCGCAAGAAGTTCGGCGAATGCGGCGCGACCTACTCGCAAGGCGTCGACGTGCTGCCGGCCGGCAACGACAAGGCCAACAGCGTCTGGTATTATTATCGCGGCATCTGCGAGGAGCGCTCCAAGCAGTGGAGCAAGGCCGAAGCCGACATGAAGAAGGCGCTCGAGCTGCAGCCCGACCAGCCGCACGTCCTCAACTATCTCGGCTATTCCTGGATCGACCAGGGCATCAATCTCGACGAAGGCATGAAGATGATCAAGCGGGCGGTCGAGCAGCGCCCGGACGACGGCTATATCGTCGACTCCCTCGGCTGGGCCTATTACCGCATCGGCAATTACGAGGACGCGGTGAAGAACCTCGAGCGCGCCATCGACCTCAAGCCCGAGGATCCCACCATCAACGATCACCTTGGCGACGCCTATTGGCGTGTCGGCCGCACGTTGGAAGCCAAGTTCCAGTGGGCCCACGCCCGCGATCTCAAGCCCGAGCCGGATGAGCTTCCGAAGATCGAAGCCAAGATCGCAAACGGAATGACCGACGACAATTCGAACTCCTCGGCTGCGCAGGCGGAGAAGGAGAAGAAGAAGGACGACGGCAAGGGCGGCTGAGTTGAGCGCATGATCCGGAAAAGTGTGTAGCGGTTTTCCGGCAAGATCATGCGTATGAAGAACTAAGTTCTGGGGGCGTGTCGTCAATGCCGGCGTTGATTGAAGAAGGGCGCGCGAAGGTCAATCTGAGCCTTCGCGTGGTCGGCCGTCGTGCCGACGGCTATCATGATCTCGAAAGCGTGGTCGCCTTTGCCGATTGCGCCGACCGGCTCACGCTCGAGCCCGGCGATGAGCTGAAGCTCACCACGACGGGGCCGCTTGCGGCGGCCTGCGGCGATATGGCCGACAATCTCGTGGTCAAGGCGGCCAAGCTCCTGGCCGAAGCCGTGCCCAACCTGAAGCTGGGCGCCTTCGCGCTCGACAAGGTGCTCCCGGTCGCGGCCGGCATTGGCGGCGGCTCGGCCGACGCCGCGGCGGCGCTGCGGTTGCTGGTCCGTCTCAACGATCTGTCGCTCGACGACCCGCGGCTGCAGAAGGTTGCGCTTGCGACCGGCGCCGACGTGCCGGTGTGTCTGTTCTCGCGCGCCTGCGACATGACCGGTGTCGGCGAGCAGCTGCTGCCCTTGATGCTGCCGAGCATGCCCTGCGTGATGGTCAATCCGCGCGTGCCGGTCGCGACCAAGGATGTGTTCCAGGCGCTGGGCCTGCGCAACGGCGAACTCCTGGTCGGCGCCACCTCCGTCCTCAACGCCCCGGCCTGGCCGGACGAGGGCGCCTCCATTGCCGATTGGGTCAATACTCTCGAGACCGTCGCCAACGATCTCGAAGCCCCCGCGATGCGCATCGAGCCGGTGATTGGCGACGTGTTGGACGCCTTGCGTGGCTCCGCCGGGGTCAAGCTCGCCCGCATGTCCGGCTCGGGTGCGACGTGTTTTGCGATCTATGGCGCGTCTGCCGAGGCGCATGCCGCCGCCGAGAAGGTCCGCAGGGATCATTCCGGCTGGTGGGTGCACGCGGGGACGTTGAGCTAGATCTGTTCGTCATTGCGAGCGCAGCGAAGCAATCCAGTATCTCTCCACGGTGACAGTCTGGATTGCTTCGCTGCGCTCGCAATGACGCGGATATTGCGGAGCTAGCCGCCGCTTTCCTCCGCCAGCCCGAGAAACTTCCGGATCTCACCCAACACCTCCTGCGGCTTGTCATGCTGCAGCCAGTGTCCGGCCCCGGCGATGGTCTCGACGCGCGCCTGCGGAAAGTAGCGCTCCAGGCCCGCGGCTCTCGCGCCAGCCAGAAAGCTTTCGCCGGCATTCAAGAGCAGCGTCGGACAGGTTATGCGCGACCACAGCGCGATGTGATCGTCCGGCCAGAGCCGGTGCGGCGCAGAGGCGCGCTGGTAGGGATCGAACTTCCAGCTATAGGTGCCGTCCTCGTTCTGCCGCGCGCCGTGGGTGGCGAGATGCAGCGCGAGGTCGCGGGACAGCCGCTTGTTGTGAAGGACCATCTGCGCCGCCGCGTCTTCGAGGGTCGAATAGCGGCGCGGCGCGCGGTCGTGCAGCTTGTCCAGCTGGCCGACCCATTTGCCGATCCGCTCATGCACCGGCGGTTTTGGTGCATCCGGCAACATCGTCACGCCGTCGAGCACGACCAGCTTTGAGACCTGTTCGGGAAATGACCCTGTAAAGATCAGGCTGACCATGCCGCCCATGGAATGGCCGATGAGAGTCACCTGAGGCGCCGCGATGGCACGGACGAGCTGGGCGAGATCGTACACATACTCCGTCAGCGCGTAGCTGCCGCCTTTGGTCCAGTCGGAATCACCGTGACCGCGCAGGTCGGGTGCGAGCACGTGAAAATGCGGCTGCAACGACCGGGCGATGACGTCCCAGCTTCGGCAATGATCGCGCCCGCCATGGACCAGGATTGCGACGGGCGCGCCGTCGTTGCCCCAGTCGGCATAGTGCAGCCGCAGGCCGTGAGACTCGTAAGTGCGGCTTTGCGGGGCGAGCATGGTGGAGCTATCCATTCACGGGCCGCCGCGCCAGCGCGAGCGACAGGCCGAGTCCTGCGATGAAGACGCCGGAGCCCTGGGTGAGACGTCGCATCAGCTGCGGCCTTCCGATCAACTGCGTGCGTGTCGCGGAGGCCATCAGCACGACCACGATATCGGCCAGCGTGTTCAGCGTCACCGAGATCGCACCCAGCATGATGAACTGCAGCGTCGGGTTCGATCCGGCCGGGTCAAGGAACTGCGGAATGAAGGCGAGGAAGAAAGCGGCAGTCTTCGGGTTCAGCGCCTCGACCAGCACGCCGTCGCGAAAGGCGCGCTTGTCGCCGACGGGCTCGCTGTCGAATGACGGCGCGCGGCTGGCGCTGCGAAACGTGCTGATGCCGAGCCAGACCAGATAGAGTGCGCCGACGAATTTCACGGCGGCAAACAGCTCGGCGCTGGCGAGGAGGATCGCGGAGATGCCGAGGCTGCCCGCGACCACATGAACCAGCCCGCCGAGCGCGGTGCCCGCGGTCGATGCAAAACCGCTGGCGCGCCCTTCCGACAAGGTCCGTGCCGCGACGTAGAAAATGCCGGGGCCTGGAACGGCGGCGATGAGACAAGCGGCGGCCAGGAACAGCCAGAAATCCGTGTTGATCATCCTGCTTTGGTAGCGATGCTTGCCGCGTTTGCAAGGCCCGTCGTTTGCATGGCCCGTCGCTTAGCCCATCCGGCGGAAGATCACGCTGGCATTTACGCCGCCGAACCCGAACCCGTTGGAGATGGCGTTGAGCATCGACATCGGCCGGGCAGCGCCGGCGACGATGTCGATGCCCTCCGCGCCCGGATCAGGGTTCTCGAGATTGAGCGTCGGTGGCGCAACTTGGTCGCGCAGGGCGAGCACGGTGAAGACCGCTTCCAGGCCACCGGCGGCGCCGAGCAGATGGCCGGTGGCCGATTTGGTCGCGCTCACGGCGATGCCGCGGTGACGGCCGAACAGCGCGGCAATCGCGCCAAGCTCGCTCTCGTCGCCCGCCGGCGTCGACGTCGCATGCGCGTTCAGGTGCTGTAAATCCGCGGGTGCAAGCTGCGCCTGCCGGAGCGCGATCTCCATCGCGCGCCGGGCGCCGTCGCCGTCAGGCGGGCCCGATGTCATATGATAGGCGTCCGCGGTCGTGCCGTATCCGACGATCTCCGCGATCGGCGTCGCGCCGCGCGCCAATGCATGCTCCAGCTCCTCGATCACCAGGATGCCGGCGCCTTCGCCCATGACAAAACCGTCGCGGTCGCGATCGAACGGGCGCGAGGCGCGCGCGTCATTGAACCCGCTCGACAGTGCGCGGGCCGCAGCAAAGCCGCCGAGGCTGACGATGTCGATGCAGGCTTCGGTACCGCCGCAGATCGCGACATCAGCCTCGCCCGCGCGGATCATGCGCGCGGCATCGCCGATTGCCTGAACGCCGGCGGCGCACGCCGTGACCGGTGTGCCCAGCGCTCCCTTGTAGCCGTATTTGATCGAGACGTGGCCGGCGGCGAGATTGGCGAGGAAGGAGGGGATCGTGAACGGCGACAGCCGGCGCGGGCCGCGCTGCTCGGTGATGCGCACCGCCTCCGCCATCGCCGGAAAGCCGCCGACGCCGGAGGCGATGATCGTCGCAGTCCTCTCCAAAGCCGCCGCGTCCTGCGGCGTCCAGCCCGCCTGCGCAACCGCTTCTGCGGTGGCGAGCAGCGCGAACAGGATGAAGCGGTCCATCTTGCGCTGGTCTTTCGGCGCAGCGGCTTGCGCAGGATCGAAGCCGCCGTCCGCGTCATCGACCTTGTCGGGCACGAGGCCGGCAATGCGCGCGGGCAGCGCCTGCGACCATTCCGGCAGCGGGCGCAGCCCGCTTTGACCGGCCAGAAGCCGGCGCCACGACAGTTCGACACCACAGCCAAGCGGCGACACCGCGCCCATTCCCGTCACGACGATACGACGCATGTCAGTCTCCAGCCGGCGCGACGGCCGGGTTCATGGCTTTGAGCGAGGTCAGCCGTTTGCGCATGACACGGCTGGCGCGGGGACCGGCGATGATGACCGCATTGGTGAGCGTGATCGGTTGCATGTCGGCGGCATCGACCACGACCGGATTGAACGGACGACGATCGTGCCGGTTCGCGAGCAGGATGGCTTCGCCCTTCGGTGCGAGATGCTTGTTGCCCCAGGCGAGCAGGGTCGCGACCACGGGGAAAAAGTCCCGGGCCTTGTCCGTCAGTACATATTCGTAGCGTGGTGGGCGTTCGTGATAGCGGCGGCGAACGAACATGCCGCTTTCGGTGAGATGGGCCAACCGCCGCGACAGGATGTTCGGCGCGATCCCGAGGCTTTGCGAAAATTCGTCGAACTTCGTTGCGCCCTGGAACGCATCCCGCAGGATCAAGATGCTCCACCATTCGCCGACCGTCTCCACGGCGCGGCCGACCGGACATTCCAGGATGGAGGGGGATTTGGGCTGCATCAGGGGAAGCTAGGAGAGTGGCTTGCAAAATGCAAGTGACGTGGCGAGCGACTTCACGAGGTGGGCAGCGCCGTGCCACACGATGGCGAGAATCGTGACTACGCCTAAATGTGCGTTGGAGGACCGCACTCGCGCATCTTGCTCCGTCATTGCGAGCGCAGCGAAGCAATCCAGACTGTCACCGCGGAGGGATTCTGGATTGCTTCGCTGCGCTCGCAATGACGACGTTGATGCGGTGCGCATACTGCTTCCCCACCGTCGTCCCGGCGCAGGCCGGGACCCATAACCACAGGGAGTAGTTTGGCGAACACTGGTGGTGAAGATGCTGCGCGGTATGAACACCGCGCGAAGACCGACAGATCACGCGGTATGGGTCCCGGCCTGCGCCGGGACGACACCGAGACCAGGGTGCCGTAGCGCGAGACCTAATGCGACCGTGCCAGGCAGAACGCCACGACCTGCTCCAGCGCGCTCTTCATCGGCGAGGACGGGAACAGCGCCAGCGCATCCACCGCCATGGCGCCGTAGTGCTGGGCGCGGCTGCGCGTGTCTTCGAGCGCACGATGCTTGTTCATCAACCCGATGGCATGGTCGAGGTCCGTGTCGCCGATCTCGCCGCGCTCGAGCGCGCGGATCCAGAAGGCGCGCTCGGTGTCGTTGCCGCGGCGGAAGGCGAGCACGACGGGCAGGGTGATCTTGCCCTCGCGGAAATCGTCGCCGGTGTTCTTGCCGAGCTTGGCGCTCTTGCCGCCGTAATCCAGCACGTCGTCGACGAGCTGGAAGGCGATGCCGAGATTCATGCCGACCGAGCGGCAGGCGGTCTGCTCAGCCTTCGGGCGGTTGGCGATCACGGGCCCGACCTCGCATGCGGCCGCGAACAGCTCGGCCGTCTTGCCGCGGATCACGGCGAGATATTCGTCCTCGGTGGTCGCGGTGTTCTTGGCGGCGGCAAGCTGCATCACCTCGCCCTCGGCGATGGTGGCGGCGGCCGCGGAGAGAATGTCGAGCGCACGGAGCGAGCCGACCTCGACCATCATGCGGAAGGCCTGGCCGAGCAGGAAGTCGCCGACCAGCACGCTCGCCTCATTGCCCCAGAGCATGCGCGCCGACAGCTTGCCGCGGCGCATCTCGCTCTCGTCGACGACGTCGTCATGGAGCAGGGTGGCGGTATGCATGAACTCGACGCTTGCCGCGAGCTTGATATGGCCGTCGCCGGTGTAGCCGGCGAGGTTGGCCATGGCCAGCGTCAGCATCGGCCGCAGGCGCTTGCCCCCGGAGGAAATCAAATGGTTGGCGACTTCCGGGATCATGGTCACGTCCGAACCGGTCCGCGACAGGATCGTGGCGTTGACGCGCTCCATGTCACCGGCGACAAGGGCAACCAGCTCTTCGATCGACGCGCCGGGAGTTTCGAAAGGTACGATGACGGCCACGCCGGTCTCCAATATTTGCCCCGGAAGGGCTATTCTGATGGAAAGACAATAGAAACTGGACGGGGATGCGGCAAGGGCCGTGGAACCATTGACATTTGGCGCTTAATCCCCGTCAGGCAGGAGGCCTGTGTTTTGCGAGAACTGGTTCGGACCAACGATATGGTGCTGGTGTCGGCGATCGGCGCGCTGCTCGACGGCGCCAACATCCATCATCTGGTGCTGGACCAGAATATGAGCATCATTGAGGGCTCGCTCGGCATTTTGCCGCGGCGGATCCTGGTCCATGAGGATGACGCCCTCGAGGCCCGGCAGCTCCTGACCGAGGCCGGCCTCAGCCACGAACTGCGCGGCGATGAGTGAAGCCCTGGCAGACCTCACCGAGGACGCCTTTCTCGGCGGGCAATTGCGGCTGAAGCAGAAGCGGTCCGGCCATCGCGCCGGGCACGACGCCATTCTGCTCGCGGCGGCTACGGAGGCGAGGGCGGGCGACCGCGTCGTCGACCTCGGCGCCGGCATCGGCACGGCCGGGCTTGCGTTGGCTCGGCGCGTTGCCGGGATCAGGCTTGGCCTGGTCGAGATCGATCCCGAGCTGGCGGAGCTTGCGCGCGCCAATGCGGCAGCGAATGCGATTGCTGCCGAGACGATCGTGCTCGACGTCACCGCGGACGCACAGGCCTTCGCGGCCAGCGGGCTCGCGCCGGACAGCGTCGACGTGGTGCTGATGAACCCGCCCTTCAACGATCCCGCTCGCCATCGCGGCTCGCCCGATCAGGCGCGCCAGATCGCGCATGTGGCGACCGAGGAGACGCTGAATGCGTGGGCGCATGCGGCGCGGCGCATCCTCCGATCAGATGGCGCGCTGACCCTGATCTGGCGCGCAGATGGGATAGCCGAAGTTTTGGCAGCGGTGTCACGCGGCTTCGGGAGTCTTGCGATCCTGCCGGTTCACGGCGAAGCGGGGCGGCCCGCGATCCGCGTGTTGGTGCGCGCGGTCAAAAGCGGCCGGGCTCCGACGCGGCTGATGCCGGGCCTCATGCTCAACGATGGCCCAGGCGTGCCGAACAACGATGTGAGGGATATTCTGGAGGGAAGGGCGGTGTTGCCGCTGGTGGAACCGTGCTGAGCTATTGCGGAAGCGATTCCGACTGCTGCTCTTGCGGAGTCGTCAGGCGGATCGCCATGAACAGCGCACCGATCAGCAGCATCAGCAGATAGATTTTCATGGTGTTCTCCGCTGGCCCATTGCAGCCTCTCAACGGGGTTTCTGCAAAACACGTTCCGGGTCCTTCCAATGACAGTCGCGTGATAAGAAATGGTTAATCAGAGGTAACGGCATGGCCGAACAATTGAACGATCGTGAGAGTTCCGGCCTGGCCGACAAGCTCATGCAATATCTGCCGGCGCGCTTCCGTCCCGGCACGGCCGTGGTGCCGGTGGTGCGGCTATCCGGTGTGATCGGCGCGGTGACGCCGCTGCGCCCGGGGATGACGCTCGCGACCGTTTCGCGGGTGCTGGAGCGGGCGTTTTCGATGCGCAACGCCAAGGCGGTGGCGCTGGTGATCAACTCGCCCGGCGGCTCGCCGGTGCAGTCACGCCAGATCTACCTGCGCATCAAGCAACTCGCGGCGGAGAAGAAGCTGCCGGTGCTGGTGTTCGTCGAGGACGTCGCGGCCTCCGGCGGCTACATGATCGCCTGTGCCGGCGACGAGATCATTTGCGATCCGTCCTCGATCCTCGGCTCGATCGGCGTGGTCGGCGGCAGCTTTGGTTTCCAGGAGGCGATCAAGCGGCTCGGCATCGAGCGGCGCCTCTACACCGCCGGCGCGCACAAGGCGATGCTCGACCCGTTTCTCCCTGAAAACCCCGAGGACGTCGCCAAGCTGAAGGCGCTTCAGCGCGAGATCCACCAGATCTTCATCGCGCTGGTGAAGGAGAGCCGCGGCGCGCGGTTGAAGGGCTCCGACGACACCCTGTTCACGGGCGAATACTGGGCCGGCGAGAGTTCGATCGCGCTCGGGCTCGCCGACAGCATCGGCGATCTCCGCTCAACTCTTCGTGCCCGCTTTGGCGAGAAGGTTCTCACCCCCGTGATTGCTCAGCCGACCGGTCTGCTCTCCAGCCTTTTGGGCCGGAAATCGCCCGGCGCGGGGCAGCTTTCGGCCATGGAATCAATGGCCGGCCTGCCGGACGATCTGATCTCGGCAGTCGAGACGCGGGCGATCTGGGCGAAATTCGGGTTCTAGGTCGAGCCCTGCCGCGCTATTTGGTCCCAAGCAGACTTGAAGCCGAGCCAATTGCGGCGCGGCCCGGTCTGCGCAAGAATGCGCGTGGGGGCTGAGCACTAGACAAGGATCGACCGATGCCGCCGTTCGTCGCATTCGCGGGCGTCCTGGGCGGGCTTGCCGTGGTCCGCTGGGCCTACAAGACCGCTGTCAGGATCAACCAGGAGCTGGAGGAGATGCGCCTCTCGCGCGTCGCCGAGGCCGCCCATAGGGGGGCCGTCCAGACGCTGAAACAGGATCCCGTGACCGGGGCCTATCGGCCGGGTTAGCTGCTGCCCTTCTTCAACACGCCGTCATTCCGGGGCGCCCGAAGGGCGAACCAGGGTGCGCAGTTGCGCACCTGAGAATCTCGAGATTCCGGGTTCGATGCTGCGCATCGCCCCGGAATGACGGCCCTTCCACCCCCTTCACCTTGATTCCCACCCCTGCCGTCGATACGGTCCCGCGCGATTCAACCCCCCGCGAGAGCCCGATCTGACGATGGACGCCTCCTTGCCCGCCCATATGCGCCCTGAACGCTCGTTCCAGGGCTTTATCCTCGCGCTCCAGCGGTTCTGGGCCGAGCAGGGCTGCGTGATCCTGCAGCCCTACGACATGGAGATGGGTGCGGGCACCTTCCATCCGGCGACCACGCTGCGCGCGCTCGGGCCAAAGCCCTGGAACGCGGCCTATGTGCAGCCCTCGCGGCGGCCCAAGGATGGCCGCTACGGCGAGAATCCGAACCGGATGCAGCACTACTACCAGTTCCAGGTGATCATGAAGCCGTCGCCGTCGAACCTTCAGGAGCTGTACCTGAAGTCGCTGGCCGCGATCGGCATCGATTCCGCCGTGCACGACATTCGCTTCGTCGAAGACGATTGGGAGAGCCCGACTCTGGGCGCCTGGGGCCTCGGCTGGGAGTGCTGGTGCGACGGCATGGAAGTCAGCCAGTTCACCTATTTCCAGCAGGTCGCGGGTGTCGAATGCGCGCCGGTCGCGGGCGAGCTTACCTACGGGCTCGAGCGGCTCGCGATGTACGTGCAGGGCGTCGATCGCGTCTACGACCTCAACTTCAACGGCCGCGACGGTGACGCCAAGGTCACCTATGGCGACGTCTTCCTGCAGGCCGAGCGGGAATATTCGAAGCACAATTTCGAAGTTGCCGACACCGCGATGCTGTTCGAGCAATTCAAGATGGCGGAAGCCGCGTGCCGGAAATACCTCGAGGCAGGCTGGAAAGATGGCAAGCGCGAGGCGCATCTGATGTCACTGCCGGCCTATGACCAGTGCATCAAGGCGAGCCACGTGTTCAACCTGCTCGACGCGCGCGGCGTGATCTCGGTGACGGAGCGGCAGAGCTACATTCTTCGTGTGCGCGAACTGGCAAAAGCTTGCGGCGAGGCCTGGATCCATACTGAAGCGGGCGGAGCGGCCTGATGCCCGATCTTTTGCTGGAATTGTTCTCCGAAGAAATCCCCGCGCGGATGCAGGCCAAGGCGGCGGAGGACCTGCGCCGCATGGTCACCGACAAGCTCGTCGCCGAAGGTCTCGTCTACGAAGGTGCCAAGGCGTTCGCGACGCCGCGCCGCCTTGCGCTGACCGTGCACGGCATCCCGGCGCGCCAGCCTGACCTGAAGACCGAACGCCGCGGCCCGAAAATGGGCGCGCCCGATGCGGCCGTGCAGGGGTTCCTGAAAGCGACAGGTCTGGCTTCGCTCGACGAGGCCAAGATCCAGCGCGACCCGAAGGGCGACTTCTACATCGCGCTGATCGAGAAGCCCGGCCGCGATGCGATCGACGTGCTCGCGGAAATTCTTCCCGTGATCATCCGGACTTTCCCCTGGCCGAAATCGATGCGCTGGGGTGCGCGCTCCGGAAAACCGGGATCGCTGAGCTGGGTGCGTCCGCTGCACGCGATCACCGCGACGTTCGGGCCCGAGACCGAAGAGCCCGATATCGTGAAATTCTCGGTGGACGGCATCGAGACCGGCCAGACGACCTACGGCCACCGCTTCATGGCACCAGCTGCGATTTCCGTGCGCCGCTTCGAGGACTACGAGGCCAAGCTGAAGGCCGCCAAGGTCATTCTCGATCCGCAGGCGCGCAAGGACATCATCTTCGCCGACGCCAAGGAGCTGACGTTCGCGCAAGGGTTCGAACTGGTCGAGGACCAGGCGCTGCTGGACGAGGTGTCCGGTCTGGTCGAATGGCCGGTCGTCATGATGGGATCGTTCGAGGAAGCGTATCTCGCGATCCCGGAAGAGGTGATCCGCGCCACCATCCGCAACAACCAGAAGTGCTTCGTCGTCAGGGATTCCAAGACCGGCAAGCTGACCAACAAGTTCGTGCTCACCGCCAACATTGAGGCACCGGACGGCGGCAAGACCATCGTCGCCGGCAACGAGCGCGTGATCCGTCCGCGCCTGTCGGATGCTAAGTTCTTTTACGAGACGGACCTGAAGACGAAGCTGGAGGATCGTCTGCCGAAGTTCGAGCAGATCGTGTTCCACGAGAAGCTCGGCACCCAGGCCGCGCGCATCAAGCGCATCGAGCGCCTCGCCGCCGAGATCGCGCCGCTGGTCGGTGCCGATGTCGCCAAGGCGACGCGCGCCGCGCATCTTGCGAAGGCTGATTTGCTGACCGAAGTCGTCGGCGAATTCCCCGAGGTGCAGGGCCTGATGGGCAAATATTACGCGCTGGCGCAGGGCGAGGACGCTTCCGTCGCGGCGGCTTGCGAGGAGCATTACAAGCCGCAGGGGCCTGCTGATCGCGTGCCGACCGATCCGGTCAGCGTCGCGGTCGCGCTCGCGGACAAGCTCGATACGCTCGTCGGCTTCTGGGCCATCGACGAGAAGCCGACCGGAAGCAAGGACCCATATGCGCTGCGCCGCGCGGCGCTGGGTGTGATCAGGCTGATTGCCGAGAACGCCCTGCGTCTGTCGCTCATGAAGGTGGCGGCGTCCGCGCTCGCCGGCTTGTCCTTGAAGCCTGCCGATGCCGAGAAGCTTCCGAGCGACCTGCTTGCTTTCTTCGCTGATCGCCTGAAGGTTCAACTCCGCGAGCAGGGCGCGCGGCATGATCTCGTCGACGCCGTGTTCGCGCTCGGCGGCCAGGACGATCTGCTGATGATTGTTCGCCGCGTCGAGGCGCTCGGCAAATTCCTCGAGACCGACGACGGCAAGAATTTGCTCGCCGGCATCAAGCGCGCGAGCAACATCCTCGGCATCGAGGAGAAGAAGGACAAGCGCAGCTTCGACGGCGCGCCGGATGCTGCGCTCTATGGCCTCGCCGAGGAGAAGGCGCTGGCCAAGGCGATCGGCGAAGTGCAGGCGGAAGCAAGCGCCGCCGTCGCCAAGGAAGACTTTGCGGCTGCGATGAGCGCGATGGCAAAGCTGCGCCCGCCAGTCGATGCGTTCTTCGAGAAGGTGCGCGTCAACGACGACGATGCGAAGGTGCGCGAGAACCGCCTGAAGCTGCTCAACGAGATCCGCAGCGCCACGCGTGCGGTGGCGGATTTCTCGAAGATCCAGGACTAGACTCTCGTGCCCCGGACGCAGCGCAGCGCTTCTTGGCGGTGCGCTGCAGAGCCGGGGCCCATGCTGCCGCGTGCTCGCGGCTTCTGGGTCTCGGGTCTGCGCTTCGCTTGCCCGGGACACGAGAGCACCCATACACGAAGCACAAAAATGCCCCGCCCGGCGGGGGGAGGACCGGGCGGGGCCTGATGTCCGACTCTACTGCTCGCGTCAGCCTGATTGATGTGACGCGCCGGACACCTAGTTGATCCCGTGAAAGCGCTAGTCCATCACCTCGACGATGCGCCGCGAGCGCGGCTCGACCAGCACGGTTTCGCCGTTCACGACGGTGTAGCGATAGGTGGTGGCGCCGAAACGCTGCGGCACGTCATAATAGGTGACGCCGCTTTCAGGTAAGGTAGCACCGACCACCACGCGATCCGGGATGCGGAAAGCCGGCACACGTTGTTCGACGACATAGTCGCGGAAAGCCGGCCGCTGCTCGACCGCAATGGTCGGACCGCTGTCGACGACGACGGGCGCGCGTCCCACTGTGACGCCGCTTTGCGCCTGCGCCGCAAGGGGCGAGCCGATCGCGACCGCGAGGGCTGCAAGAGCAAGAATCCTGTTCCGCATGGGCAACTCCTTCGAGAAGGTTTCGGGAAGCGCCAATGGCGCGACCGGTTGCCAATGCATGCGTCTTCGCGATGTTCCGGAAAACGCCTGCCGCATTCGCGGCATTTTCGGGCAGTTTTCGCGAAGCCGGGAACTCGCGCGTCCTCAGTGCGTCTCTACCCGCGGAACCCAGTCCGCTATGATCCGGCCGCGATTCGCCCCCACCCCACGGAAAGAAAATTCATGCACATCACCGTCGCCCATATCTCGCCGATCCTGTCTCTGCTTGCGGGTGTGCTCATCCTGATCATGCCGCGCCTCCTGAACCTGATCGTCGCGATTTTTCTCATCATAAATGGTGCGATCGGGCTCGGATTGTTGAAGTGGCTCCATCTCTAGGCCTTCATTCTACGGAACTCTTCGACTTGCGCGGACCTGCCCAAAGTGGTGTAAGGCGCGCAATTACCCATTCCTCTCGCAGGTTGTGTGCAAGCTATGGCCAAAGCCGCCTCGAAAACTCCAGCGAAAATGCCAGCGAAATCAAAGTCCTCCGCCAAGGCGAAAGCCGCGCCGGCGGCCCGCAAGGCACTTGCCAAGCGCGCCCCGAAGCCGGTGGCCAAGGGCGTTGTGAAGCCGGTTGCCAAGGCTGTTGCCAAGGCTGTTGCAAAGGCACCGACGAAGCCGGTTGCGCCGAAGGTCGCCGCCAAGGTTGTCGCGAAGCCGGTACCGAGCAAGGCTGCGCCAGCCAAGGCTGCCTCCACCAAGGCTGCGTCTGTTGCGGCCAAGGCCGGCAAGTGGGTGTTCACGTTCGGGGACGGCAAGGCCGAGGGCAAAGCGGAGATGCGCGATCTGCTCGGCGGCAAGGGCGCCAACCTCGCCGAGATGGCCAATCTCGGCCTGCCGGTGCCTCCGGGCTTCACCATCCCGACCTCGGTCTGCACCTATTTCTACGCGCACGACAAGTCCTACCCGAAGGAATTGAAGTCGCAGGTTGAGAAGGCGCTCGACCATGTCGGCAAGTTGACCGGCAAGATCTTCGGCGATTCCAGGAACCCGCTGCTCGTCTCAGTGCGTTCCGGCGGCCGCGCCTCGATGCCGGGCATGATGGACACCGTGCTCAATCTCGGCCTCAACGACGAGACCGTGGAAGCGCTGTCGGAACTGTCGGGCGATCGTCGCTTCGCCTATGACAGCTATCGCCGCTTCATCACCATGTATTCGGACGTGGTGCTCGGATTCGAACATCATCATTTCGAGGAAATCCTCGACAGCTTCAAGGACAGCCAGGGCTACACGCTCGACACCGATCTCACTGCCGACGACTGGGTCGATCTGGTCGGCAAGTACAAGGACGCGGTCGCGCGCGAAACCGGTAAGGATTTTCCGCAGGACCCGCACGACCAGCTCTGGGGCGCGATTGGAGCGGTGTTTTCATCCTGGATGAATGCCCGCGCGGTGACCTACCGCAGGCTGCACGACATTCCGGAATCCTGGGGCACCGCGGTCAACGTGCAGGCCATGGTGTTCGGCAACATGGGCGAGACCTCGGCGACCGGCGTTGCCTTCACGCGCAACCCCTCGACCGGCGAGAGCAAGCTCTACGGCGAGTTCCTGATCAACGCGCAAGGCGAGGACGTGGTGGCGGGCATCCGCACGCCGCAGGACATCACCGAGGAAGCGCGGAAGGACTCGGGCTCCGACAAGGCGTCGATGGAATCGGCGATGCCGGAAGCCTTCAAGGAGCTGACGCGGATCTACACGCTGCTCGAGAAGCACTACCGCGACATGCAGGACATGGAATTCACGGTCGAGCAGGGCAAGCTCTGGATGCTCCAGACCCGCGGCGGCAAGCGTACCGCGAAAGCGGCGCTGCGCATCGCGGTCGAGCTCGCCAATGAAGGCCTGATCACCAAGAAGGAAGCGGTGACGCGGATCGATCCCGCTTCGCTCGACCAGCTGTTGCATCCGACCATCGATCCCAACGCCAAGCGCGACGTGATCGCGACCGGCCTGCCGGCTTCGCCGGGTGCGGCCTCCGGCGAGATCGTGTTCTCCTCGGACGAAGCGGCCAAGCTTCAGGCCGACGGTCGCAAGGTGATTCTGGTCCGGATCGAGACCAGCCCCGAAGACATCCACGGCATGCATGCCGCCGAAGGCATCTTGACCACCCGTGGCGGCATGACCTCGCATGCTGCGGTGGTCGCGCGCGGCATGGGCAAGCCTTGTGTCTCCGGCTGCGGCACCATCCGCGTCGATTACGGCCGCGGCACCATGAGCATCGGCTCGCGCACCTTCAAGACCGGCGACGTCATCACCATCGATGGCTCGCTCGGCCAGGTGCTCGCCGGCCGCATGCCGATGATCGAGCCCGAGCTGTCCGGCGAGTTCGGCACGCTGATGAAGTGGGCCGACCAGGTCCGCAAGATCGGCGTGCGCGTTAACGCGGACACGCCGGAGGACGCGCACACCGCGATCAAGTTCGGCGCGGAAGGCATCGGCCTCTGCCGTACCGAGCACATGTTCTTCGAGGAGACGCGCATCCGCACGGTGCGCGAGATGATCCTCTCCGAGGACGAGCAGTCGCGCCGCGCCGCGCTGGCAAAACTGCTGCCGATGCAGCGCGCCGACTTCGTCGAGCTGTTCGAGATCATGAAGGGCCTGCCCGTCACGATCCGTTTGCTTGATCCGCCGCTGCACGAGTTCCTGCCGCACACCCATGCCGAGGTCGAGGAAGTGGCGCGCGCCATGAACACCGACCCGCGGCGCCTGGCCGACCGCGCGCGCGAGCTGTCGGAGTTCAATCCGATGCTCGGCTTCCGCGGCTGCCGTATCGCGATCGCCTATCCGGAGATCGCCGAGATGCAGGCGCGTGCGATCTTCGAGGCGGCGGTCGAGGCCGAGAAGCGCACCGGCAAGGCCGTCGGCCTCGAAGTGATGGTGCCGCTGATCGCCACCAAGATGGAGCTCGACCTCGTCAAGGCGCGCATCGATTCCACCGCGAAGGCGGTGATGCGCGACACCAACACCAAGCTGACCTATCAGGTCGGCACCATGATCGAGCTGCCGCGCGCCTGCCTGCTCGCGGCCGAGATCGCGGAGAGCGCCGAGTTCTTCTCGTTCGGTACCAACGACCTCACGCAGACGACGTACGGAATCAGCCGTGACGATGCCGCGAGCTTCCTCGGCACCTACGTGTCCAAGGGCATCCTGCCGATCGATCCCTTCGTCGCGCTCGACCAGGAAGGCGTCGGCGAGCTCGTCAAGATCGGCGTCGCACGCGGCCGCAAGACGCGCCCCTCGCTTAAGGTCGGCATCTGCGGCGAGCACGGCGGCGATCCCGCCTCCGTCGCCTTCTGCCACGCGATCGGGCTCGATTACGTGTCGTGCTCGCCCTATCGTGTGCCGATCGCGCGCCTGGCTGCGGCCCAGGCCGCGCTCGGCAAGGCGGTCGCGAGCCAGGCGTAAGCCGATTTGAAATGCTGAATGCGGAGAGGCGGGGCCAAACCCCGCCTCTTTTTTTTGCGTTACGATGTTGTCGCGATCGTTCACCACAATCTGGCTGTCATCGCCCGCGAAGGCGGGCGATCCAGTACGCCGAGGCTTTGGTGATGAATCGAGATGCCGCGGCGTACTGGATGCCCCGCCTGCGCGGGGCATGACACCGGTGGTGTTGACTCTCACTCCGCGTAAGCAACGGAACCGCGCGTCCCGTAATGGCACTTGCGCGCAAGAGTTCCTTCACCATTCGCGTTGACCAATTGTTTACCCCGTCGCGTGAGGGCGCATTTACCAATGCGCATCATCACCCCGTGAAAACACCTGCGATCGCTTGCGTGTGCCGGATGCGCAACGCCGATTAACGCCCCGGCAACCTAAATTAGATACTCACGATAAAGATCGAATTGCACGGATGTACTGCGGCTCGATCTTTCTAGCGTAAGCGTAGCGTGAGCGTATCGATGTTTTTGTTGCGTACCCATCCGAAGGGCGCGCGGTTCGCGTCCTTCGGCATCGGTCTCTGCATCTTCGCATTGATGCCGAGAGAGACCGGCTATCAGGACATTGCCTCGCTGCTGGCGCGCCAACCCGGCGTCGCGGAGCGTTGGCAGAAGCAGGTGTTCTCTGCTGCGTCCTCCATACAGCTCGCCACCTACAGTTTCTCCCGGCCGATCGGCACTTCGGCTCCGCAGAGCGCGATGGTCCGCCTCGCGAGCCTCGACGGACGCGACGTCACCGGCGCGATCAGCCGCAATCCGGCGCTTCAGGCGCCGCCGCGCTACCAGGCCGCCGATTTTCCCAAGGTCGATCGCTCCATGAAGGGTGATCGGCTCGCAACGGTCACACCGACGCAGGCTCCCGAAGCGGGCGCGCCGACGGCAGCGCCGACGCAGGAAGATCCCGCAACGTCGAACAGCTCGGTGTTCGGCGCCAAGACCGTCGCGCTGCCACCGGCGATGTCGCCGGAGTCCGCCGCCGCGCTCGATCCTGAGCTCGCGGAGGCGCTACGCGCGCCGCCGCTGCCGCAATACACCCATGCGCCACAAGCCAGCGACGCTGCGCGCTCGCTCGCGCTCCAGCCGCTTGAAGCGCTGAAGCAGGCCACCATTCCGGCTGCGCCGCCGCGCGATTCGTTCCGCGTCAAGACCTCGAACCTGTTCTTCGGCAGTTCCTCGCTCGGCGGCAACGTCGAAAGCATCGAGAGCTGGCAACCCGGTGCGGAGCCGCTGATCGTGATGCCCGACCCCGACATGAAGGTGACGGCCTCGCTGTCGCCGCCGTCGGAGGATATTGCGAAGGATATCGAGAGCGGCGAGAGCGTCGCGCCGAAGGGTGAGGTCAACGTCGACAACCAGCGCGCCAGATCGCCGGCGGAGCGGCTCGCACTCGACGACAAGTCGCGCGTGAAGTCCGAAAAATGCCTCGCGGAGGCCGTCTATTTCGAGTCCCGCGGCGAGGCCGTGCGCGGCCAGATGGCAGTGGCGCAGGTGGTAATGAACCGGGTGTTCTCCGGCAAATATCCGGACACGGTGTGCGGCGCCGTCTATCAGAACAAGCACCGCCATCTCGCCTGCCAGTTCACCTTCGCCTGCGACAACAATGCCGACGTGATCCGCGAGCCCGAGATGTGGGAGCGTGCGAAAAAGATTTCGAAGGCCATGCTCGACGGCCAGATCTGGCTACCCGAGGTCGGCAAGTCCACGCACTACCACGCCTACTGGGTTCGCCCGTCCTGGGTCGCCGAGATGAAGAAGATGTACAAGACCGGCGTCCACACCTTCTATCGCCCACGCGCCTGGGGCGACGGCAGCGAGGAGCCGAGCTGGGGGACGCCAGCGCAGACCGCCGCGCTCTCCGCCGAGCTCACCCAGGAAGCCAAGAGTTCCGCCGAGATGGGTGTAAGCGAGCGGCGGTAGGCGTCCTTCACCTCGCCCCGCTTGCGGGGAGAGGTCAGATTGCATCGAAGATGCAATCTGGGTGAGGAGGACTCTCCACGAGTCCAACTCTCACCTTTCCTGTGGAGGCTCCCCCTCACCCCAACCCTCTCCCCGCAAGCGGGGCGAGGGAGAAGCCCACCTCACGCCTCGATATCCAGCGCGCAGTCGAAATTCGGCGCCGAATGGGTCAGCGCGCCGGCTGAGGCGTAGTCGACGCCGGTCGCCGCGATGGCTGCGATCGAGTCCAGGGTGACACCGCCAGATGCTTCCAGTTCGAGGCGTCCCTCGTTGAGCCCAACGGCTTCGCGCAGCGTCGCAATGTCCATGTTGTCGAGCAGCACGGCGTCGGCAAGGCCGGTGTCGAGCACCTCGCGCAACTGCGCCGGCGTGTCGACCTCGATCTCGATCTTGACGAGATGGCCCGCATGGGCGCGGGCGCGCTCCAGCACGGGGCGGATGCCGCCGGCGACCGCGATGTGGTTGTCCTTGATCAGGATCGCGTCGTCGAGTCCGAAGCGGTGATTGAAGCCGCCGCCGCAGCGTACCGCGTATTTCTCCAACGCGCGCAGCCCTGGCGTGGTTTTTCGCGTGCAGCAGATCCGCATCCTGGTGCCTTCGGTGCGCGCAACATAGTCCGCCGTGAGCGTCGCGACGCCCGACAGGCGGCCGACGAAATTCAGCGCGGTCCGCTCCGCCGTGAGAATGGCGCGTGCCGGCCCCGCAATCGTCAGCACCTGCTGCCCGCGGGCGACACGCGCGGCGTCGCGAACATGTGGGCGTACCTCGATGTCGGGCGAAAGCCTTTGCAAGGTGGCGAGCGCCAGCGGCAAGCCGGCGATCACGCCGGATTGCCGTGCGACCAGGATCGCTTGCGCCTTCGTTGCCTCGGGGATCGTCGCAAGCGAGGTGACGTCCCCGGCGCGGCCGAGATCCTCATCGAGCGCGCGCAGCACGGCCTCCTCGATCGCGAGGGGGGAGAGGAAGGCGTCGGGATAGAGCAGAGAGATCGGGGCGATCATGGCAGACTCCGTCAGGCGATCATGGGTTGCGCGGTGCGCGGTGTCGGGCGTTTGGTCAGGCCGTCTGCGATCTCGCGCACTGCTGCGAACGTCGTCATCGTGCGTTGCGCGAGGGCGGGAACGTCCGCGGGATGGTCGGAGCGGAAATGCGCGCCGCGGCTCTCGCGCCGGTTCCAGGCCGAGGCCGCCACGAGCAGGGCTGCCGTTGCCATGTTGCGGACCGCGATGCTCGTGGCCTCGCGCTCGATCGCGGCGAAGCTGCGGACCGCTTCCGCAAGCTCGTCACCATCGCGGATCACACCGACCTGCGCGCTCATCACCGTCCGCAGCCGCTTCACGGCCGCAGCATCCGGCGTGCCGCTGCGCGGCGTCACCACGTCCGAAAGGCGGGCGGGCGGGGGAATCGCGCGGCCGGCGATGTCGTCGGCGATGCGCGCGGCGTAGACCACGGCCTCCAGCAGCGAATTCGACGCAAGTCGGTTCGCGCCATGCGCGCCGGTGGACGACACTTCGCCGCCGGCCCAGAGCCCGTCGATCGAACTGCGGCCGCGATCGTCCACCGCGATGCCGCCCATGTGATAGTGCGCCGCCGGTGCGATCGGGATGGCCTGCGTGGCGGGGTCGATGCCGGCGGCGATGCAGCTTGCGTGAACGGTCGGGAATCTGTCGGCGAACCGCGCACCCAGCGCCTGCCGCGCGTCGAGGAAGGCGCCGCGCCCGGCCGCGATCTCTGCGAACACGCCGCGGGCCACGATGTCGCGCGGTGCGAGCTCGGCGAGCGGATGGCGCGCCGCCATGAAACGCTCGCCACGGCCGTTGATCAGCGTGGCGCCTTCGCCGCGCAAGGCTTCCGTGGCGAGCGGCGCCGGATCGCGGCCGACCATGATGGCGGTCGGGTGAAATTGCACGAACTCGGGATCCGCGATCACCGCGCCCGCGCGTGCTGCGATCGCAAGGCCGGATCCGCCCGCCTCGCGCGGATTGGTGGTGAGGGCGTAGAGATGGCCGATGCCGCCCGTGGCCAGCACCACCGTCCGCGCGGCGAGCAGGACCGGCCGTGCGGCGAAATTCCCGGCTTCGCGCAATTGAAGACCACTGACGGCGCCGTCCTCGGTCAGCAGCGCTTCGGCGACGAAACCTTCGATCAGTCGGATCGACGGCGTGCGCCGCACGGCGTCGCCCAGCGCCGCGATGATGGCGGCGCCCGCGCCATCGCCGCGCACATGCACGATGCGCCGTGCCGAGTGTGCGGCTTCGCGCCCGACTGCGAGCCTGCCTTCGAGGTCGCGGTCGAACGGCACGCCATAGGTGAGCAGATCGTGAATCCGCGGCGCGGCCTCGCGCGCGATTCCCAATGCGACAGCTTGGTCGACGATGCCACCGCCAACGGCAACCGTATCCGCGGCGTGCGCTTCCGGCGTATCGCCTTCAGCCATTGCCGCGGCGATGCCGCCTTGCGCCCATGCGGACGACGCGCCCTGTCCGAGCGGCGCAGCCGAGATCAGCGTCACCGGCCGCGGTGCAAGCTTCAGCGCGCAAAAGAGTCCGGCAAGGCCGCCGCCGACGATGACGACATCGTCGGCGCTGCGGGTGAGGTTGTGGATGTTATCTTGCATGTTCCGCTCTCAATTCTTCAAATTGATCATCCGCTCGACCGAGCGCCTTGCGCGTTCCGCAAGTGCGGGATCGATCGTCACCTCTTCACGAAGCGTCAGCAGGCTCTCCAGAATGTTGGCGAGCGTGATGCGCTTCATGTGCGGGCAGATGTTGCAGGGGCGCAGCATCTCCACATCGGGCAGCTCGGCGCGAACATTGTCGGCCATCGAGCATTCCGTGATCATCACCAGCCGTCGCGGCCGCCGCTCGCGCACCCAGTTGATCATGTGCGCGGTTGAGCCTGTGAAGTCGGCCTCGGCCAGCACGTCCGGTGGGCATTCGGGATGGGCGATGATCTGCACGGAGGGATCGGCCTCGCGGTAGCTGCGCAGCTCGGCGCCGGTGAAGCGCTCGTGCACCTCGCAGGCGCCCTTCCAGGCGATGATCTTCACGTCGGTCTTCGAGGCCACGTAAGTGGCGAGATAGCGGTCGGGCAGGAAGATCACGCTTGGCGCGCCGAGGCTTTCGACCACTTGCACCGCGTTCGACGAGGTGCAGCAGATGTCGACCTCGGCCTTCACCTCCGCGGAAGTGTTGACATAGGCAACGACAGGCACGCCGGGAAATCTGTCGCGGAGCAAGCGGACGTCGGCGCCGGTGATGCTGGCGGCAAGCGAGCAGCCGGCGCGCGAGTCCGGGATCAGAACCGTCTTGTCCGGATTGAGCAGTTTTGACGTCTCCGCCATGAAGTGCACGCCGCACTGGACGATGATGTCGGCCTTCACCTTGGTGGCTTCGACGGCGAGCTGGAGCGAATCGCCGCCGATGTCGGCGACGCAGTGGAAGATCTCCGGCGCCTGGTAATTGTGCGCGAGGATCACCGCGCCCCGCACCTGCTTCAGGTCGTTGATCGCCTTGATCGTCGGGGCCATCAGCGGCCATTCGATCGGCGGGATCACATGTTTCACGCGTTCGTAAAGCGGTGCGGTGGCTCGCTCGACCTCCGGCGTCCATTCCAGCGAAGGCATCGGCAGCGGAGGTCCGGTTCGCGCCTGCTCGGCCCGGACCGGGGTGATGAGCTGGCCTTGGGGCCGGTTGCCAAAGTCGTCGGGGCCGTAAATTCCCGTTAGCGGCATCGAAGCCTCCGCGCGTGTGATATACTCAAATTGAGTATATCTGTGGCCTGAGAAATCCGGCCAAGGGCCGGTGGAGCATCAAATATGCTCAACTTGGGTAAATCAAACATAACACGCTACGCGTCGGGCCGCTAGATCTCGCCCCACACATTTCCGTCAAGTCCGGCCCTCGGCGCGTCGGCTGAGGCCGCGAGGAAATGCAATGCTCCCGCGCCAGCTCTTCGCGGAATGCAATCGTTTTTGACTTGGGGTTTTCATGCAGATGCATTAAACGAGCGGGCTCGCGGCTGCCATTTGCGAATCCGCGACGACGCACGAGGAACAGCATGTCGACACAGATGGGCGAGCTCGGTTCGGTCTCCCGTTCCTCCTCCTGGCGCACGCCGGCGATCATCATTCTCTGCGGCTGCGCGATCGGGATGCTCGGGTTCGGCCCACGCTCGGCGCTGGGCTTCTTCGTGCAGCCGATGAGCCATGAATATGCCTGGGGCCGCGACGTGTTCGGCCTCGCGATCGCCTTTCAGAATTTGCTGTGGGGACTGGGCCAGCCCGTCGCCGGCGCGGTCGCGGATCGCTTCGGCCTGTTCCGGGTGATGTGCGTCGGCGCTCTGCTCTATGCCGGCGGCCTGCTCCTGATGCGCTATTCCTCGACGCCGTTGTCGCTGAACATCGGCGCTGGCGTCATGGTCGGCTTCGGTCTCGCCGGCTGCTCGTTCAATCTGGTGCTGTCGGCCTTCACCAAGCTCTTGCCTGCAGAGAAGCGCGGCCTTGCACTCGGCGCCGGCACTGCGGCGGGATCGTTCGGGCAGTTCCTGTTCGCACCAATCGGTGTGGCCCTGATCGACAATTTCGGCTGGCAGCAGGCGCTCACCGTGTTCGGTTTCCTGATGCTGCTGATCATCCCGCTGGCGCTGGCGCTCTCGACGCCGCCGGTCGCAAGCACGGCGAACGCGGCGCCCGCGGACCAGCAGACCTTCACCAAAGCGCTCGCGGAAGCCTTCGGCCATCGCTCCTACGTGCTGCTTGTTCTCGGCTTCTTCACCTGCGGCTTCCAGCTCGCCTTCATCACAGTGCATCTGCCGGCCTTCCTGGTCGATAACGGCATCTCCACGCAAATCGGTGGCTGGGTGATTGCGTCGATCGGCCTGTTCAACATCATGGGATCGCTGAGCGTCGGCTATCTCCAGAACAGCCTGCCCAAGCGCTATATCCTCTCGACCATCTATTTCACCCGCGCGCTTGCGACGCTTGCCTTCATCTCGTTCCCGATCACGCCGGTCTCCGCGATTGCGTTCGGCGCGGTCTCCGGCCTGACCTGGCTGTCGACCGTGCCGCCGACCTCGGCGCTGGTCGCGATCATGTTCGGCACGCGCTGGTTTGCCACCCTCTATGGCTTCGCCTTCGTCAGCCATCAGGTCGGCGGCTTCCTCGGCGTCTGGCTCGGCGGCATCGTGTTCGAGCGGTTCGGTTCCTACACGCCGATCTGGTGGCTCTCGATCCTGTTCGGCGTTCTCTCCGCGCTGATCAATCTTCCGATCGTGGAGAAACCGGTCCAGCGGGCGGTTGCGCAGCCTGCCTGATCGGCTAAACATCCCCTGAAACAAGTCAGGGAGTTTTGCTGTGGCCACGTTCAAGGCGATCCGGATCGACAAGGCGGACAAGGGCACCACCGCGCAGCTCACGCAGTTCGACGAAGCCGAGCTGATGGAAGGCGACGTCACCGTCCGCGTGGAATGGTCGACGTTAAACTATAAGGACGGCCTCGCGCTTACCGGCAAGGCCCCGGTGGTGCGCCGCTTCCCGATGATTGCCGGCATCGATTTCGCTGGCACGGTCGAGCAGTCCTCGCATCCGCAATGGAAGGCGGGCGACAAGGTCGCCTGCACCGGCTGGGGCATGGGCGAAACCCATCTCGGCGCCTATGCCGAGAAGGCGCGGGTGAAAGGCGACTGGCTGGTCGCTCTTCCGCAAGGCCTGTCGGCGCGCGACGCCATGGCGATCGGCACCGCCGGCTTCACCGCGATGCTGTCCGTCCTGGCGCTGGAGAAGCACGGAGTGTCGCCGAAGGGCGGTCCGGTCGTGGTGACGGGCGCGGCGGGCGGCGTCGGCTCGGTTGCGACCGCCGTGCTCTCGAAGCTCGGCTATCACGTCATCGCGTCCACCGGCCGTGCGTCCGAAGCGGACTATCTGAAAGAGATCGGCGCGACCGAGGTGATCGACCGCAACGAATTGTCGGGCGCCGCCAAGCCCATTGCCAGGGAGCGCTGGGCAGGTGGCGTCGACAGCGTCGGCTCGACCACGCTCGCAAATCTGCTGTCGATGACGAAGTATGGCGGGGCGATCGCGGCCTGCGGGTTGGCTGCCGGCATGGACCTGCCGTCTTCCGTCGCACCCTTTATTTTGCGCGGGGTGTGCCTTCTCGGCATCGATTCGGTGATGTGCCCGATCGAGCCTCGGAAAGCCGCCTGGCAACGCCTGGCGACCGATCTGGATCGGACAAAACTAGCTGAAATCACTCACGAAATTCCGCTTTCCGAAGTTCCGGAGTGGAGCGCGAAAATCCTGGCCGGCCAGGTCCGCGGTCGCACGGTGGTAAAAATTGTCTAACGGCGTTCAGACTTTACCAACCATGCTGCTTCAATGTCGCCTTGGTTAGTATGGTAAGCAGCGGGTAAAGAGATAAGGCATAGCCCGCTGCGGGGTTGGTTCGGAGTAGAGCATGCTTGCGCGTATTGTGTTGGGGGCGGTCACGGCGGTAGCGACGTTTGCACCGGCCATTGCTGGAAGCATGAACGCCGACGAGGCGCGCCGCTTCGTCGCCGGGAAGGTGTTTGCTTTCACCTGTTTTGACGGCACCCGGGGCGCCGGCCGCATTATGGACGACCTCGGCGCCGCCGGCGCCGTGCAGTTCTCGGGCGCAGGTCCAGTGAAACATCTCCGCCTGCCCGGCAACACGCTTCAGATCCGCGGCCAGAACGTCTGCGCCTCGATCAAGGGCATTCCGTTCGAGCCCTGTTTCAACCTTGAAAAGACCGACGATCGCAGTTTCCGCGGCTCGGTGTCGGGGATGGGCTTCGCCTATTGCGACTTCCATCACCAGGGCGGCAACCAGATGCTGATGGCGCGGGCCGTCGCGCGGCCGCGCACGCAGCGCACCTCGGAACACACGGGTTCGGTCGGCGCAGCCAACACCGAAGTCGCCGCGCGCGTCGAGACCCCGCGCGTCGAGAGCAGCCGGCTCGAGCCGGTGATGAAGCCGGAAGCCAAATCGGAGCCCGCCAGGGACGACGCACCGCTGGAGCTGCGCCGCTCGACCCAGTGAGTTGGCCGCGCAGGACAGTCCGCGCACTTTGTCGTTGAGAACTGCCTTCAAACACGAAGCCGCCGCGCCGTAGTCATACGGGCGGCGGCTTTCATCCGTTGGTAGTTGGCCGCGCCCCAGTTTGCGTACGGCTGGGGGGCGCGGCCCGTAAAAAGGGTTCAACGATGTCGCTGTACTTCTTCCGTATCAGCACGGGCCGCTATTCCGGTGCTGCCGACCAGCCATATGAGTTTGAGGATCGCGCTGCGGCCTGGACCGAGATGACCGAGGTGTGCGCCAATTTGCTCGGCGGCATCTCGCGCAGCCTGAAGCCGAACGCCGAATGGCGCATGGAGCTGCTCGACGAGAACAAGGAGCCGGTGTTTCGGATCAGCCTCGTCGGCGAGACTCAGCAGCCCCGTGATCGCACTGGCTAGAAATCGGGCATCCTACCGCCGCGTGTGGTTAACCCGTTAAGCGCGCGGCACGTGCCGTCTTTCAAGGGGTTTTCCGGCGAGTCCGGTATTTATCCGGGGGCGGTCGTTAACCGGATCACCACACCTGAAGCTCAGTTTTTAGGCAAGGGCGATCAACGCCGAGGGCGGCCGACAATGACTCGGCCGCGCAGTCCGGGAAACGCCCTCATGTCGAGACTCATCCAGAATCTGCAAATCGGTACCAAGCTGGCGCTCGCTTCGGTGTTCGGCGTTGTTCTCGTCGGCGCCATGATCGGGAGTCAGGTCATCGGCAACAACAACGTGCGTCATTCCAACCAAGCCGCGCTTGCGCAGCAGGAATTGGCGCGCGAGGCCACCGAAGCGAAGCTTGGGATACGCGGCATGCAGCTCGCGGTACGGGACATGCGTCTCGCCAACAATCAGGGTGACTTGCAAAAGGCGAGCGAGATCCTGCTTGAGCGGTCGAAAGCCTTGGACGGCGTCGTCGATGCTATGCTCAGATTGACGCACTCGCCGGAAAATCGCGCGCGGATGGAGAAGCTCAAGTCTACGTCCGCGGATTACCTGAAGGGCGCGCAGCAGAACGCCTCCGTTCGCGGCGAGGCCATTGCGGTGGCGGCCACAGATCCCGTCCGCGCCGCCAAGATGTCCGAGGAAGGCGCGCGCCATGTCCGTGAGGTGACGCTGCCGCTCGCTACGCAGCTGGACAATTTGACCAGCGAGATTGCCGATGTCGCCAAGCACAAAGGCGAGGAAGAAATCGCCGCCGCGACCCAGGAGATGGCCGCGAGCGAGCGTCTCGGCATGATGGTCGGCGTGTGCGCAGTGCTCGTCCTCATCGGTTCGTGGCTGATGTCCTTTCTGACGATCGCGCGGCCTATCCGCGCGCTCACCATGGCCATGGACAAGCTTGCCGGCGGCGATTTCTCCGTGGTGCTACCCGGGCTCGGCCGCAAGGACGAGGTTGGCGGCGTCGCCGCGGCCGTCGAGAAATTCAAGATCGTGTCGGAGCAGAAGGCGCGCGAGGAAGCGGAAGCCAAGATCAGGCAGGACCAGGCCGCAGCCGCGCAACGCAAGGCGGAGATGCACAAGCTCGCAAACGGCTTCGAAGCCGCCGTCGGCGAGATCGTCGATACCGTCTCCTCGGCCGCGACAGAGCTCGAGGCTTCGGCCTCGACGCTGACCTCGACCGCGGAGCGGGCACAGGAACTGACGATAGTGGTTGCCGCGGCCTCGGAGGAGGCCTCGACCAACGTGCAGTCGGTGGCCTCCGCGACCGAAGAGCTGTCGTCCTCGATCACCGAGATCAGCCGGCAGGTGCAGGAATCCGCGCGTGTGGCAAGCGAGGCGGTAACCCAGGCCCGCACCACGACCGACCGTGTCGGCGAATTGTCCAAGGCGGCGGCTCGCATTGGCGACGTGGTCGAGTTGATCAATACCATCGCCGGCCAGACCAACCTGCTGGCGCTCAACGCCACCATCGAGGCAGCGCGCGCCGGCGAGGCCGGGCGCGGCTTTGCCGTCGTGGCTTCCGAGGTCAAGGCGCTGGCCGAGCAGACCGCGAAAGCGACCGGCGAAATCGGCCAGCAGATTTCCGGCATCCAGGCGGCGACGCAGGACTCGGTCACCGCCATCAGCGCCATCAGCAACACCATTGAAAAGCTGTCCGAGATATCGTCCACGATCGCTGCGGCCGTGGAGGAGCAGGGCGCTGCGACGCAGGAGATCTCGCGCAACGTGCAGCAGGCGGCCGAAGGCACCCATCAGGTCTCGTCCAACATCACCGACGTGCAGCGCGGCGCGGGCGAGACCGGCTCGGCCTCCTCGCAGGTGCTCGCGGCGGCGCAGTCGCTGTCCGGCGACAGCAACCGCCTCAAGCTCGAGGTCGGCAAGTTCCTCGACACCGTGCGCGCGGCCTGACCGCGGCCTTGCGCGTCGTCGCAACCGAACCCGAGATCGGTTTGGTCTGCGAAGCGATGAAGCGCCCGCGCAAGGGGATCGACGTTGGCGCACGTGACTCCGCAAATTCGCGAGGCGTGTTCCGATTGCGCGGCATGGTTGCGATAACCGGGCGATTTGCACGACATATCCAGTATTTCTACTAAGGGGCGTCGCCTCGTACTTAACGTTAATGGAAAGCTCGCAGATTAGTCTCCGACGCTGTTCACGCGCTTCGTCGCGACAATGCGTATCCCGGGGATATTTTCGATGATGTTCATTCAGAACCTGCGAATTGGCACCAAGCTCGCCGTCACCTCGGCGCTGACCCTCGCGCTCGTCGCGCTGATGATCTTCCTCCAGATCAGCGGAGGCGCCGAAGTCCAGAAGCTCGGCGATGGCGCATCGGGACAGCAGGCGATTGCATTAAACGCCGCGGAAGCGAAGTCGTCGGTGCGAGGGATGCAAATCGGCATTCGCGACATCCTGACGTCGAGCTCACCGACCGAGATGCAGAAGGCCGCTAGCTTTTTCAATGACCGGCAGACGTCGGCCCTGAAGTTCTCCGGTGAAATGGCAAGGCTCTCGCAATCGCCTGAGAACCGCAAGCGGATCGACCGCCTGACCGTGTTGATCGGCAATTTCCAGAAGGGCGAGCAGCAGATCGAGGCGATCCGCAAACAGGAGCTCGCGCTCGAGGCGAAGAAGGACGGCGAAGCGGCGACGCAATTGGCAAAGCTGACCGCTGAGATCGACCGCATCCGCAAGGAGACGCTGGCGCCGATTAACGCGGAAATATCGGAGCTCGCCGACGAAATCACGAACTTCGCCAAGCATAGGAGTGCGGAGGCGCGGACGGCGGCGGAAGCGGAGGCTGCGTCCGTTGCGCGGACGTCATTGATCGCAGGCGTGCTGGTCGCGCTCGTCCTGATCGGCGCCTGCGTCTTCTCGATCTTCAGCATTGCCCGTCCGATGCGCGCCCTGACTGCCGCGATGGAGAAGCTCGCCGGCGGCGACTTCACCGTGGTGCTGCCGGGCCTCGGCCGCAAGGACGAGGTCGGCGGTGTTGCCGGTGCTGTCGAGAAGTTCAAGGTCGTGTCGGAGCAGAAGGCGCGCGAGGAGGCGGAAGCCAAGATGCGGCAGGACCAGGTGGCGGCCGAGCAGCGCAAGGCCGATATGCGCATGCTTGCCGACAGTTTCGAAGGCGCCGTCGGCGAGATCGTCGGCACGGTGTCGTCGGCCTCGACCGAGCTCGAAGCGTCGGCCACGACGCTGACCTCGACCGCCGAGCGCACGCAACGGCTCACGACCGTGGTTGCAGCAGCCTCGGAGGAAGCCTCGACCAACGTGCAGTCGGTGGCCTCCGCGACCGAAGAGCTGTCGTCCTCGATCACCGAGATTAGCCGGCAGGTGCAGGAATCCGCGCGTGTGGCAAGCGAGGCGGTAACCCAGGCCCGCACCACGACCGACCGTGTCGGCGAATTGTCCAAGGCGGCGGCTCGCATTGGCGATGTGGTCGAGTTGATCAACACCATCGCCGGCCAGACCAATCTGCTGGCGCTCAACGCCACCATCGAGGCAGCGCGCGCCGGCGAGGCCGGGCGCGGCTTTGCCGTCGTGGCTTCCGAGGTCAAGGCGCTGGCCGAGCAGACCGCGAAGGCGACCGGCGAAATCGGCCAGCAGATTTCCGGCATCCAGGCGGCGACGCAGGACTCGGTCACTGCCATCAGCGCCATCAGCAACACCATTGAAAAGCTGTCCGAGATATCGTCCACGATCGCGGCGGCCGTGGAGGAGCAGGGCGCGGCGACGCAGGAGATTTCCCGCAACGTGCAGCAAGCGGCCGAAGGCACCCATCAGGTCTCGGCCAACATCACCGACGTGCAGCGCGGCGCGGGCGAAACCGGCTCAGCATCGTCGCAGGTGCTAGCGGCCGCGCAGTCGCTGTCCGGCGACAGCAACCGCCTCAAGCTCGAGGTCGGCAAGTTCCTCGTCACCGTGCGCGCCGCCTGACGGCATTTCTTGAGAGAACTGCAACCGCTGCGCGTAGAAGCGCGGCGTTTGCGCGCGCGCATATTGCGGCGCCGCGACGAAGACCGCGCAGGGTTAACCTTCCGGAAAACCGATGCAGTCATGATCCCCGCAATATTCCGGGCGCTGAGTCGCCCTCCCGTATTGCGTATCGACGTATTGGAGCACACTCATGAGCGGCCTTTCCATCCGTCTCACTCACAAGGTCATGGCGATCGGGCTTTTCGGTCTCGTCGGTCTCGTCGCATTCGGCGCGATCTACCAGATCGGCAGCCTCTCTCAGGACGCCTCCCGCGCTGTCGCCAACCGCGCTCGTGCGATCGCCGACCTCGACAAGCAGCTCTCGATCGAGATGCTGGAGGCCCGCCGCAACGAGAAGAACTTTCAGCAGCGCCGCAACGAAAGCTACGCCAAGGCGCATGCCGAGCTGATCGGCCCAATCAATCGCGATTTCGACGAAGTCGAGCGGCTGATGGCGGCCGGCGGCATGGGCGCGCTGTCCGATCGGATGAAGCAGGCCCAGGAGGGCTTCAAGCGATACGCGTCGGACTTCGGCAAATTGGTGGCCGCGGAGACCCGGCTCGGCCTGAACGAGGCGCTGGGCCTGTCCGGCTCACTCCGCGCAGCGGTGCACGACATCGAAGCCAAGCTTAAGGAGATCGACGATCCCAGGACCACGAGCTGGATGCTGATGATGCGCCGGCACGAGAAGGACTTCATGCTGCGGCGCGACCCAAAATACATTGCCGAGATGAAGAAGGCCGCAGGCGAATTCTCCAAGGCGATAGAGGTCGTCGCAGTCCCTGCAGCGGTGATGAACGACATCACGGCCAAGCTGCAGAAATACCAGTCCGAGTTCGCAGCGTGGGCCGAGACTGCACAGCAGAGTGCAGCCCTTGACGCCAGCATGATGAAGACCTTCCGCGAACTCGAGCCGGGTATGGTCGAGGTGCGCAATACAGTCGAAGGCCTGTACAAGCAGGCCGACGTTGCGGAAGCTGCTACCCGCGATGCCGTTCGCATGTGGATGATGGTCGCCTTCGCCATTGCCGTCGTCGTGCTCGCCGCGGTCGGCTTCCTTCTGGGGCGTTCGATCTCAAAGGCGCTTGCCGGCATGGTCGGTGCGATGACGCGGCTTGCGCGCGGCGAGCTTTCGATTTCCGTTCCCGGCATCGGGCGCAGGGACGAGATCGGCGAGATGGCCGGTGCCGTCGAGGTGTTCAGGACCAACATGGCGGAGGCCGAGCGGCTGCGCACCGAGCAGATCGAAGCTGAGGCGCGCGGGCGCCAGCAGCGCAAGGTCGACATGCACCGGCTCGCCGATAATTTCGAAGGCGCGGTCGGCGAGATCATCGAGACTGTGTCGTCGGCGGCAACCGAGCTCGAGGCATCTTCGAACACGCTGACGCAGGCCGCCGAGCGCGGCAACGGGCTTGCCACCGTCGTGGCGGCCGCGTCCGAAGAGGCCTCCGCGAACGTGCAGTCGGTGTCTTCGGCGAGCGAGGAAATGACCTCCTCGATCTCGGAGATCAGTCGTCAGGTGCAGGAATCGGCGCGCGTCGCCGATGTCGCAGTCCAGCAGGCCGAGCGCACCAATGGGCGCGTCGCCGAGCTGACCAAGGCCGCTTCCCGCATTGGCGACGTGGTCGAGCTGATCAACACCATCGCGAGCCAGACCAATCTGCTGGCGCTCAACGCGACGATCGAGGCGGCACGGGCGGGCGAGGCCGGCAAGGGCTTTGCCGTGGTCGCGACGGAAGTGAAGGCGCTTGCCGAGCAGACCGCGAAAGCCACCGGCGAGATCAGCCAGCACATCGGTGCGATCCAGACCGCGACGCAAGACTCAGTCGGTGCGATCAAGGAGATCGGCGACACCATCGCGCGGATGTCGGAGATATCGTCCGCCATTGCCGCCGCGGTCGAGGAGCAGGGCGCCGCCACGCAGGAGATCTCCCGCAACATCCAGCACGCTGCGCAAGGCACATCCGAAGTCTCCGCGAATATCGGCGACGTCCAGCGCGGCGCAGGCGAAACCGGGGCTGCCTCGGCGCAGGTGCATTCGGCAGCGCAATCGCTTTCGCAGGAGAGCAACAGGCTGAAGAGCGAGGTCGCGCGCTTCCTGGAGTCGGTGCGGGCGGCGTGACAGCCGCCGCCTCGCTCGCATGTTGCAGCGCAAGCGGGCACGTTCGCGTCGCAGCATGAGGTGGCTGGGCAGTTGCAACAGACGGTTGCAGAGAAAATAAGGACGGCCGGGGTTGTCCCGTAGTTTTACGTAGGTTGGCGTTAACGCCTGTTTGCAACTATGGGCGCAATCTCACGGGATAAGAACCAGCCAGCATTGTTGAATTGACCTCCGTCTCGCCATCGTCATGGCGATTTGCGGCGCAGGTGATTTGCGCGTTGCCAGGTAACATCGGGATTTGTCGTGATGTCGAAATTGTCCATCGTCTTCAAGCTTCTGGCCGTGCTGTCGGTCCTCGTTCTTTCGCTTGCCGGTGTCGGCGTGACGGCGATCGGCACCATGCAGAACATCAATTCCCATACGGTCGAGATCGCGGAGAGCTGGCTGCCCAGCGTGCGCGCGCTCGGCTCGCTTCGCGCCGACATCAACGAGCTCCGCGTCGCGCTGCGCCTGCATCTGATGCAGGATACCGTCGAGGGCAAGGACGCCGCCGAGAAGCGCCTCGCCTCGCTGCGGGCGCGTATCGACCAGACGCGCAAGGTCTATGAGCCGCTGATCACCAGCGCCGAGGAGCGCTCGCTCTACGCGCAATGGAGCACGGCGTGGGCCGAGTATCTGAATGGCGTGCAGGACGTGATGGCGTTGTCGCGCAAGGGCGTCGGACGTTTCCCGGCCGATGCCAACGAGCTGCTGCAGACCAAGGTCGCGAAAATGGCCCAGGCCGCCGATCCCCTGCTCCAGAGGGGCATCGAGCTCAACAATCGGGGCGCCGAGCTTGAGACGAAGCAGGCCGCCGACAGCTACGCCATGATCTTCCGCGTGCTGGTCGGCATCATCGTGCTCTCGGTCGTGATCGCGATCGGCGCCGCCTATTATCTCGTGCGCGACGTTTCCCGTGGCATTGCCTCAATCATCCGCCCGATGCAGTCGCTCGGCGAGGGCGACCTTTCGGCTGAGGTGCCGCATCGCGGCGAGAAAACCGAGATCGGCTCGATGGCAGATGCGCTGCAGATCTTCAAGGAGGCGCTGATCGCCAAGAAGGCCGCCGACGAGGAGGCTGCGCGCGACGCCGAAGCCAAGATCGAACGCGGCCGCCGCGTCGATGCCATCACCCGCAAATTCGAAGCCATGATCGGCGAGGTCGTCGGGACCGTGTCCTCGGCCTCGACCGAGCTCGAGGCCTCCGCCTCGACGCTGACCAACACCGCGCAGCGCGGACAGGAACTCGCGACCGTCGTCGCAGCCGCCTCCGAGGAAGCCTCGACCAACGTCCAGGCGGTGGCATCCGCTTCGGAGGAGCTGTCGTCCTCCATCACCGAGATCAGCCGCCGCGTGCAGGACTCGGCGCGAATGGCCGCGGAGGCCGTCGAGCAGGCGACGCGGACCAACGACCGCGTCAATGCGCTGTCGCAGGCGGCGTCCCGCATCGGCGACGTCGTCGAGCTCATCAACACCATCGCGGGCCAGACCAATCTGCTGGCGCTGAACGCGACCATCGAAGCCGCGCGTGCCGGCGAAGCGGGCCGCGGCTTCGCGGTCGTCGCCTCCGAGGTCAAGGCCCTGGCCGAACAGACTGCGAAAGCGACCGGTGAGATCGGGGCGCAGGTCGCGGGCATCCAGGCGGCGACGCAGGAATCGGTCAGTGCCATCCAGGAAATCGGTGGCACCATCGAGCGGCTGTCCGAGGTGGCTGCGGCCATCGCCGCCGCCGTCGAGGAGCAGGGCGCGGCCACGCAGGAAATCTCGCGTAACGTGCAGCAGGCCTCGGTCGGCACGCAGGAGGTCTCGTCGAACATCACCGACGTGCAGCGCGGTGCGATCGAGACCGGCGAGGCTTCGACCGAGGTGCTGTCGGCGGCGAAATCGCTTGCGACCGACAGCACACGTCTCAAGGTCGAGGTCGCGCAATTCCTGGAATCGGTTCGCGCGGCCTGAGCCTCAAATGCTCGTCTGCGGAGCCGGCGGCGGTGCGACCTGCCGCCGGAACAGGATACGCTGGTAGAGCCAGCCGATCGCGACCAGCACGATGCCGAGGCACATGAAGGACAGCGCGCGGTAGACGCCCGTCAGCGTCGACATGTCGATGACGAAGGCCTTCAGGATCGTCAACGCGATCACGGCGGCCGACGCCAGCCGCGCCCGCTCGGAATTGACGAGAATGCCGACGCCGAGCAGCACCACGCCGAAGCCGAGCCAACCGATCGAATAGGTGTATTGCTCGGCGCCCGTCGTCGCCCCGCTGGAGAGGATCGGACCGTGATAGAAGCGGCGGATCTCCAGCGTGACATAGGTCAGCGCGAACAAGAGCGCGCCGCCCGCGATCGTGTTGGCGTAGGCTTTGCTGCGTTCGCCGGCCACGGCATAGGACAGCAGCAGCATCAGCACGGCCGGCAGCGCGTAGCCGAGCAGCAGCAGGTTGAACACGGCGCCGCCGACATCGGTGCGCCACAGCAGCGGGTTCTCCAGGATCAAGAGGCCGAACACGCTGACAAGCCCGCCGATCACCGTGAGCACGACCGCGCCGACATTGTGCACGACGCTGCGGCTGCGCAGCCGCAGGCGCTCCAGGCCGATCGCCAGGGCGAGCGTGACGCAGACTTGCAGCGCGCATTCGAGCAGAGACGGTGCGTCCGTCATGTTGCCGCCGGTCGCAAAATGGCGGATCTCCATGAAGGCGAGCAGCGCGGTGAACAGGATCGCGGCGCTCTCGACCATGCGCAGCGGGGCGTCGTCGGCGCGGCGGCGCAGGAACAGGCTCGCCGCCCAGAACGATGCCGCCGGCAGGCCGTAGCCCCACAACAGCCAGTTGAAGATCGGCGTGGTGCCGACGGCGTCGCCGACGATGCGCGGATCATAGCCGATACGTGCGGTGACGAGGCCTGCGAAGATCGCGGCCAGCCAGCGCAGGAATGGGATCGGCCGCTGCATCGAGATCCAGGCGGTGCCGAGCGACATCAGCGCCAGTGCGATCGTGAGCCAGCCCTTCTCCAGCGCAAAGGTCAGCGCCAGCGCCAGCGCACCGAGCGTACCGGTCGCGAACAAGGCCGTGGAGATCATGGCGCCCGGCCGGGTCTCGCGGCGCGCAAGGGCTTCGGTGGCAGCGCCAAAGGCGGTGGCGAGCAGCACCGCGAGAATGGCGAACGGAATCGAGCGGTCGAGATGCGCGATGCGTGCATAGAGCGCGACCAGGATCGCGATCGGCGTCGCGACACCCGCGACCGACCACACTACCGGAATGATCGCCGAGTTCGAACGGCCCTGCGCGAGGAAGCCCGCGATGCCGAAGCCGGCGGCGAACATCGCCGCCATCACCAGATGCAGCGTCACCGCGCTGTCGATCGCCGTCGGTGCGATGCCGGCGATGGGGCCGCCCGGCAGCACCAGCATGTCGGGATTGGCGCGCACCGCCCATTCGGCGAACACGACGAAGACGGTGGCGGCGGCCGCGCCGAGCGCGCCGGTGGCCGCCGGCGCGCGCCAGGCGACAAGCAGCGTCGCGCCGACCAGCAGCGTGAAGGGGATCAGCGCCAGGTCCGCATGTGCGCTCGACAGCACGATCAGCATGGCGCCGAACAGATAGGCGCCGAGCGAGCCAGACGAGACCGGCTCGATCTCGCCGTCCTCGATCGTCGGGCCGAACATGAAGCCGCAGACGACGAGAAGAGCGGCAAGAACGAAGCCTGCGATCACATGGAAGGCGTGCGGCGCGACCTGCAAGTCGCCGGCATCGAGGCCCGGAAAGATCCAGAGCACGGCGAAGGCGATCGTGGTGACCGCAAGCCAGCGCCACAGCCGGATGCGGGCAAGGCCGAAGCTCGCGGCGGTGACGATGGCGAGATAGATGTAGAGCGCCCAATAATCCGGCTTGTCGCTGGAGACGAGGATCGGCGTCACGAAGGCGCCGACCACGCCGAGGCCCGCGAGCGCGGGCCCGTGCAGGAGCGCCGCGGCCAGCGTGCCGAGCGCGACGAGGCCGAGCAGCACGAAGGCGGTCGCGGGAACGAGGAAGCCATAGAGCGCGTAAGCCGCGTAGATGGTCGCAAACGCCACCGCCGTGCCGGCCGCGGTGAGGATCGCGGGAATGTTGGCGATCGGCAGCGCGGCGATGTTGGAGATGCTCTCCTTGCGCCGTGACCATTCGCCGGCGCCAAGCAGCGCCAGCGCGAACACGCCGCCAAGGAACACGCGCACGCCGGGGCCGACGAGGCCGGCCTCGATCGAATAGCGCACCATGAAGAAGCCGCCGAGCGCGAGCGTAAGGCCGCCGATCCACACCACCCAGCGCGTGCCGAGCCGTTCCTCGAAGCCGGGCGCGGGTGCGGGCAGCGGCGGCGGCGCGTCGGCCTCGGTGCTCGCCGCGAGCGGGGGCGGTGAAACGTCTTGGGTGACGAGCGGGGGCGACGCCTCGGCTTCGGGCACAAGCGGCGGCGGCGCTGCGGAAGTTGTCGCGGGCGCGTCAGCCCAAACATCTGCGGGAATCAGCGGCGGCTGCACGGGCCGTTGCGCGTGGAACGTCTCTTCGAGCGAGCTCAGCCGTCGTCGCAGCTCAGCCGCCTGGCTGGAGGCCTTGATCGCGATGATGAAAGCGATGATCGCAATGATCAGCGCGAAGAAGTCAAACGGGCCGTCGAACATAAAGCCTCCAGGCAATCGGCGTGCAGGGGCCGATCACGCATATCTCGGGTTAGCGCCGGGAGCGTACGCGCAAGCCCGGCGCGGGCCGCTCCTGGAGCACGTCGCGACGGAAGCGGTAGAGCGCCGCCGGACGTCCGCCCGTCTGTGTCGACATCACCCCGGTCGGTTCGACCAGGGCTTCCATTTCGACCAGGCGGCGGAAATTTTGTTTGTGCAGGTGTCGGCCGGAGATCGCCTCCACCGTATACTGCAATTCGGTAAGTGTGAACTCGGCGGGCAAAAGTTCAAAGACCACAGGACGATACTTCAATTTTGCACGCAGTCGCGCGATCGCTGTCGCAAGAATCCGGCGGTGGTCGAAGCGCATGGATGTGCCGAGCGCCGACAGCGCCTTGCGCGCTAATGCCGCAGGACGGCCGTCGCGCCGCGCTTCCTCGACCAGCCCGGCCTCGTACAGGAGCTCGTAGCGGTCGAGCACGCGCTCCTCATCCCAGGACGCGCCGTCCAGACCGAAATAGAACCGCACGCGATCCTTGCGCGGCAATGCGCGCGTCGTCTCCGGCGTCTCCTCTTCGGCCCACTCGGTCAATGCCGGGATGATGTCGCGCGCGATGATCGCGGGCGGCCCCTCACGCCAGTCTTCCCAGGGCAGGAAGCGGTACCACGGCGCGAAGCT
Source organism: Bradyrhizobium sp. MOS002 (assembly GCF_003020115.1). Lineage (GTDB taxonomy): Bacteria > Pseudomonadota > Alphaproteobacteria > Rhizobiales > Xanthobacteraceae > Bradyrhizobium. The sequence continues at coordinate 25,229 of NZ_PYFX01000010.1, read as the reverse complement.
CGCACTCGTGACTGCCAGTTCGCCGCCGATGGCGCGCGTCAGTGCGAGATAGCCGATCGACACCATGTGCGCGCCGGTATCGCCGGCCTCGGCATGCCGGCCGCGATCGCCGAACGTGTAGAGCTGTTCGACATAGCCGAGCCGCAGGCCCGTCTGTTCCTCGACCCAGGCCCGCAGGCCGATCTCGAAAGTGCGATGGCTCGGCGCATCGAACGGGCCGAACGGCAGGCCGGCCAGTCCGTCACTGTCGCGCGCGGTGAGGATCAGCGGCTCATGATTCTCGATCGCGACGATCGCGGCAGTCAGGCCGATTTCGATCGGCGTCAGCAGCTTGTCGCTCATGCGACGGCGATCGCGTGAGTGATGAGATAGGTATGCCAATTGATTGAGCCGGTCTCGCCGCGGGCTCGCTGTAACCTCTCCCGCTTGCGGGAGAGGTCGGCGCGCAGCGCCGGGTGAGGGTTTTCTCCTCTAGGGGACTGTCCCGATGCGGAGATACCCTCTCTCCACCCCTCTCCCGCAAGCGGGAGAGGGAGCACACCTGCAATCTGGTGCGCAACGATCATTCGAGCTCGATCACGAAGGGGCGGCCTTCGACCATCATTGCGCCCGGGCCCATCTCGTCGAGTGCGCGCAGCATGCGGCCGTTGCGCCCCAGCGCACGGTCGGCAAGGCCGACGATGCGGCGGTTCGGCGAGGCGATCGGGGAAGCCGCCCGGATCTTCCTTGCGATCTCGGTCTCGTCGCGATCCGGGTTGAGTGCGCACACGGCGGCAAAGGCGCTCGCCGTGGAGCGGCTGATGCCGGCATAGCAATGCACCACCAGCGGCGCGCCGCGGTCCCAACCGCGCACGAAGTTCAGCACCTGCTCGATATGCGTTTCCGACGGTGCGACGAAGCCGTCCATCTCCTCGGTGATGTCGTCCATCGACACCTTGAGATGGTTGGCCGGCAGCACCGACACCGGCCGCGCAACCTGTTCGACATTGGCCATCACGGTCAGCACGTGGCTGGCCCTGGTGAGGCGGACGGTTTCGGGAAGGGCGGCGAGGGAGCAGACGTGGATCATGGCGGACCTTTTTGTTGATTATAACCGCGACCGTCGAGTGGGCAAAGCATCCACATTGTCGTCCCGGCCCCCCGTGCGCAATTGCGCACTAGGCCGGGACGACGGTGGGATTGGCCGCGCCCCGACCCATCACGATGTTCACGCAAACACGGCGCCAAACCGCTCCAGAAACTGCTTCTCGGCCCGGGCCGCTGTCCAGGGGGTGAGATAGTCGCGCCGGACGCTGTCGGACAGGCCTGGATCGCGGCCGAACAGGCGCCTGGCCTCGCTTTCGCTGAAGCCGGCAAGCACGGTCGCCTCCAGATAGGCCGCGCCGCGATCGGCCGCCTTGATCGCCAGCGTGATCTCCTCCGGCAGCACCGGCGGCAGGCCAAAGCGGATGTGGATGGCGCCGAGCAGGCGTTTCTCGACCGCCTTGTAATGACCGTCGAGCACCGCCTTGAACGGTGAAATCATGTCGCCGATCACATATTCGGGCGCGTCATGCAGCAGCGCGGCAAGCCGCATGCGCTGATCCACGCGCGGGTTCTCGTGCCGCATCACGGTTTCGACCAGCAGCGTATGCTGCGCGACCGAGAAGATGTGTGCGCCGATGGTCTGGCCGTTCCAGCGGGCGACACGCGCCAGCCCGTGCGCGACGTCGGCGATCTCGATGTCAAGCGGGGAGGGATCGAGCAGATCGAGCCGCCGGCCCGACAGCATGCGCTGCCAGGCGCGGGAGGCCACGTCGCGTGACGACTTCCTGGCCGTCATTTGGACGTGAGGCGCGGCTTGCGCTGCGACTTGCCGCAGCTCGCGTGACAATGGCAGTCGACGAGATGATCGTTGACCATACCGGTCGCCTCCATGAAGGCATAGACGATGGTCGGGCCGACGAACTTGAAGCCGCGCGAGGCCAGCTCCTTGGAGATCTGCATGGAGAGCGGCGTCGAGGCCGGCACGCTCGCGGTGGTCTTGAACTGATTGACCTTGGGCCTTCCGTCCATGAAGTCCCACAGCAATTTCGAGAAGCCGGGGCCTTTCTCCATGATGTCGAGATAGGATTTTGCGCTTGCTATCGCGCCGTCGATCTTGGCCTTGTTGCGCACGATGCCGGCATCGTTCATCAGCGCGTGAACTTTCTTCTCGTTGTAGCGCGCGATCTTTTCCGGCTGGAAATCGTCGAAGGCTTTGCGAAAATTGTCGCGCTTGCGCAGGATCGTGATCCAGGACAGGCCGGCCTGAAAACCGTCGAGGATCAGCTTCTCGTAGAGCGCGCGGTCGTCATATTCCGGCACGCCCCATTCCGTGTCGTGATAGGCGACGTAGAGCGGATCTTCGCCGGGCCAGGGGCAACGCGTCTTTCCGTCGGGATGCAGGCGAGGGGCACGGCTCATGCGATGGGCTGCTTGGCTGGAATGCGGACAACGTCCGGTTCCGCTAGTCTCACAGCGAGGCCACCGGCAGTCAGAGCCTGTCCCGCATCGAGCGCATCGGCGACGCGGTCGATGCGCACCAGCGCGATACCCTTGCCCTGCGCCGACGAGCCCATCGTGCCGACCGGCTTGTCGCCGGCAAGAATGCTGACACCTAGCTCAGGCGAGAGATCCTCGAGCAGCACCTTGACGCTGCGGGTGCGCGCGGTGCCGCGATGCTGCATGCGCGAGACGACCTCCTGGCCGACATAGCAGCCCTTGTCGAAATCGACGCCGGAAAGGCGGTCCATGTTGGTCTCGTGCGGGAACGCATCGCTGTACATGAAATCGAGCCCGCCGCGCGGGACGCCGAGCGCGATGCGGTGGGCCTCGTAGGCGGCGGCGTCGACCAGTTCGGCGCCGATCAGAGCGGACAGCTTCTGTTTGAGATCTTCGGGGATCAGGATGCGGTAGCCGAGGTCCTCATGGCGCGGATCGGCGAAGGCGAGGTCGGGCTGGGCCGCAGGCTCGCCGTCCCAGGCCGCGAGCACGCCGTGATCGTCGGACAGGTTTTCCACCGTGACCTTGGCGCGCAGCTTGTAGAATTTCAGCTTGGTGGCGAGGCCGTCGGCAAGCGGCTTCGGGCAATCGATCAGGAACCCGCCACCATGGCCGGCGGATGCTTCCGTGATCAGGAAATCCACGATGATCTTGCCCTGCGGCGTCAGCAGCGCGCCGAATCGGCCCAGGCCCGGCTTCAGCTTGTCGACGTCGGTCGTGACGAGGCCATTGAGGAAGTTGCGCGCATCCTCGCCCGCGACCTTGATCACGCCCCGGTCCGGAAGAAACGCTGATTTCATGCGAAAATCTCTTGCGACATGTTGCTCCGGAACGTAAGCCCGCAAGGCAAAAACGACAAGACCTCAAGCCCTGCGCTTGGGGACGAGAGAGGCCTTCAGCCATGACCCAGCGTTTCGACGTGATCCTCAAGGGCGGCACTGTCGTCAACCAGGACGGCGAGGGGGCCCGCGATATCGGCGTCGTCAACGGCCGCATTGCCGAGATCGGCGCGCTGTCGCAGGCTTCCGCCGCGGAGGTGATCGACTGCAAAGGCCTGCACATCCTGCCCGGCGTGATGGATACGCAGGTGCATTTCCGCGAGCCCGGGCTGGAGCAGAAGGAAGATCTCGAGACCGGCTCGCGCAGCGCCGTAATGGGCGGCGTCACCGCCGTGTTCGAGATGCCGAACACCTCGCCATTGACCGTGACCGAGGCCACCTTCACCGACAAGGTGAAGCGCGCTCATCACCGCATGCATTGCGACTTCGCCTTCTTCATCGGCGGCACCCGCGAGAACGTGCAGGACCTGCCGGTGCTGGAGCGTGCGCCCGGTTGCGCCGGCGTCAAAGTGTTTATCGGCTCCTCGACCGGCGCGCTCTTGGTGGAGGATGACGAAAGCCTGCGCCGCATCTTCCAGGTGATCCGCCGCCGCGCCGCGTTCCATGCCGAGGACGAATACCGCCTCAACGACCGCAAATCGCTACGCATCGAGGGCGACACGCGCTCGCATCCGGTGTGGCGCGACGAGACCGCGGCGCTGATGGCGACGCAGCGTCTGGTCAAGCTCGCGCACGAGACCGGCAAGCGCATCCACGTGCTGCATATCTCGACCAAGGAAGAGATCGAATTCCTGCGCGACCACAAGGACGTCGCGTCCTGCGAGGCGACGCCGCATCATCTCACGCTGGTCGCGCCCGAATGCTACGAACGGCTCGGCACGCTGGCGCAGATGAACCCGCCGGTGCGCGGGGCGGGTCACCGCGCCGGGATCTGGCGCGGCATCGAGCAGGGCATCATCGACGTGCTCGGCTCCGATCATGCCCCGCATACGCTGGAAGAGAAGCAGAAGACCTATCCGGCCTCGCCCTCCGGCATGACCGGGGTGCAGACGCTGGTGCCGCTGATGCTCGATCACGTCAATGCCGGCCGCCTGTCGCTGGCAAGGTTCGTCGACCTCACCAGCGCCGGCCCCGCGCGCCTCTACAACATGGCCTGCAAGGGCCGCATCGCGGCTGGTTACGACGCCGACTTCACCGTCGTCGATCTCAAGCGTAGCGAGACCATCACCAACAAATGGGTCGCGTCCAAGGCCGGCTGGACCCCCTATGACGGCGTCCGCGTCACCGGCTGGCCCGTCGGTACCTTCATCCGCGGCCGCCGCGTGATGTGGCAGGGCGAACTCGTAACGGCCTCGCAAGGCGAGCCGGTGCGGTTTCTGGAGACGTTGAAGCAGTAGGGCCTGGAAGGGGCACAAGGGCGCCACATCTGCGGTGTCGTCCCGGCGAAGGCCGGGACCCATACCCACAGGCAGAAGTTTGGCGAAGACTGGTGGTTGTTAGTCCTTCTCTCGGTACGGATACCTACGTTCACCGATAGATCACGCGGTATGGGTCCCGGCCTTCGCCGGGACGACATTGAGGAAGCATGTGAGGCGCGCCAATGACCCGACCCCTCATCACCACCGAGCAACTCGCAAGCCTCCTCGGCGATCCCAACCTGCGCCTCTACGACTGCACGACCTACAACGAGCCGGTGCCGCCAGGCAGCGACGTGCCCTATCGTGCCGTGCCCGGCGACAAGACGTTCGAGGCGGGCCACATCCCGGGCGCCGATTTTCTCGACCTGCAAGGCGAGTTCTCCGACGCCTCCGCGCAGCAATTCTTCATGATGCCTGATGTGGCCCAGCTGGAGGCTGCGTTCGGCCGCCACGGCCTCGATGCATCCAGGTCCGTCGTGCTCTACAGCATCGGCACCATGATGTGGTCGACGCGGTTCTGGTGGATGCTGCGCTCGCTCGGCGTCGACGCGCAGGTGCTCGACGGCGGGCTCGACAAATGGAAGGAAGAGGGACGGCCGATCGTATCAGGAGGACCGAAGGGCTATCCAGCTACGACCTTCAAGGCCACACCGCGCGCAGGCTTCTTCGTCGACAAGAATGCGGTGAAGGCACGGCTCGGCGATCCCACGACTGTTATCGTCAACGCGCTCGGTTCACAATTTCATCGCGGCCTCGAGCCGAGCCGCTACGGGCGGCCCGGCCGCGTTCCCGGCAGCGTCAACGTATCAGCGGCAACGCTCGTCAATGCCGACAAGACGCTGACGACGCTCGCCGATGCCGAAGCCAAATTCGACGCGGCAGGCGTCACCCGCGACAAGAACGTGATCTGCTATTGCGGCGGCGGCATCTCGGCGACGATCGACCTGCTGCTGCTGACGCAGCTCGGTTACGACAAGCTGACGCTCTATGACGCCTCGATGGGCGAGTGGGCGAGAGATCAGGCGCTCCCGATCGAGACGGATTAGTCCGGAACCTTTATCGCCGCTCTGCATCCAATGTCCGGGAAAGAAGCCAATCGAGCAGGTGACCGCCATGCCACGGACCGCAGCCGGCCTATCCGCCGGCGCCAAAACCTCGGAAATACGGACATTGGAGGCCGAACTGGTCGATCGGGCGCGGGGCCGTGATGAGGCCGCGCTGCGCGAGATCATGCAGGCCAACAACCGCAGGCTCTATCGTCTGGCGCGCGGAATTCTGCGCAGCGACAGCGAAGCCGAAGATGTCGTTCAGGAAACCTATGTCCGCGCCTTCACCCATCTCGACGGCTTCCGCGGCGAGTCCGGACTGTCGACCTGGCTGTCGCGCATCGCCATCAACGAGGCGCTCGGCCGGGCGCGAAGCGCCAGGCCGCATGTCGAGCTGGACTCGGTGCCCGAAGCGATGCTCGAGGCGCAGATCATCAAATTTCCCGCTTCTCCCGCAGGCGATCCGGAAAGGACCATGGCTCAACGTGAAATCCAGCGCGTCGTCGAGCGCGCCATCGATGAATTGCCGGATGTCTTCCGGATGGTCTTCGTCGCACGCGTCATGGAGGGCATGAACATCGAGGAGACCGCCGAGCTGCTCGGCGTCAAGCCCGAGACCGTGAAGACGCGACTGCACCGTGCGCGTGCCATGCTGCGCGAGAACGTCGAGAAGGAGATCGGTCCGGTGGTGATGGATGCATTCCCGTTCGCCGGATGGCGCTGCGAGCGGCTGACCGTGTCAGTGCTGAAGCGGCTCGGCATCGGCGGCTGAAGTTTTTCGGGAACGTTCGCGCGAGAATCCCATCCAACGCCTGTGAAGCAACGCGCCGGCAAAACGTCCGGCACCACAGGAGTGTCAAACCATGTTCGTTCGTTGGAGCGCGGCGATCGCCGCTGCAATTTTGTTGTCGAGCCCCGCGCTGCTGCAAGGTGCCAGAGCAGCCGACAAGCCGACCGATCCGCAGATCGCCCACATCGCCTACACGGCGGGCGTGATCGACATCAACGCAGCCAAGCAGGCGCAGAAAAAGGCCAGGAACAAGGACGTGAAGGCGTTTGCCGAGGACATGCTGCGCGACCACGAGGCCGTCAACAAGCAGGCGCTCGCGCTGGTCAAGAAGCTGAACGTCACGCCTGAAGACAATGATACCAGCAAGGCGCTGTCGGAGCAGGCGAGCGAGAAGCTCGCCGAACTGGACAAGCTGAGCGGTGCGGCCTTCGACAAGGCCTATGTCGCAAACGAGGTCGCCTACCACAAAACGGTCAACGGCGCGCTGGAGACCCAGCTCATCCCGTCCGCCAGCAATGCCGAACTGAAGAGCCTGCTGCAGACCGGCCTGAAAATCTTCCAGGGGCATCAGCAGCACGCCGAGCATGTCGCGGCGGAGCTGAAATAGGGAGGCGATGATGCCGGGACGATTGTCCGCGATCGCGACAGCGGTCCTGCTCGTGGCGTTGGCCGTCCCGGCGCACGCTGCGACCATAGAGATCACGATGGAGAATCTCGAAATATCGCCGAAAGACGCTTCGGCGAAGGTCGGCGACACCATCGAATGGATCAACAAGGACGTTTTCGCCCACACCGCGACGGCCAGGAACGGCGATTTCGACGTGAACCTGCCGGCGAAAAAATCGGGGACGTTGGTTCTGAAGAAGGCAGGCACGGTGGATTATTACTGCCGCTTTCATCCCAACATGAAAGCGACGCTCAGGATCGAGCCGTAACGGGCTGGGGGCGCATTCCCGACGGCAGCGGGAACAACTCCCGGCGATCCCAAGACTAATCTTATCCGGGTGAGATCGCTTCCGTGCGATAAACACGGCAGACTTCGCGACGTCTTGGCCAAGACTTCGTCGTCAAGACTTCGTCGTCAGGACTTCGTCGTCAAGTCATTCATCCGTAGACTGGCCCCGCCCGCGTGGCGGGGTCATTTTCGGCAAGGCTTGCTGCCTGGAGAAAGACTTACTGTCTGGAGATGTCGACCGAGAATTCGCCGTTGCGGATGCGGCCGGGAAAGCCTTCGACGAACTTCGCCACCGCGTCCTCGCCATAGGTGCCGACGAGCTCGGCAAGGGCCGCGAACAGGCTCGCCTGCGCCAGGCAGTCGCCGTCGACGCCATCATGGCGCGCTTCGGCCCAGGCCTCGTTGAGATAGCTCAGTGCGGCCTGTTTCTGCTCATGATCGGGCAGCGGCGCGCGTGCGGGGGCGTAGGACACTGGATGGCTCATGAAACTCGTCAGGGCTGGGGCGCGATCCACGGCGATGCGCTGTGCGAGAGGTGTAGCACGCGGGTTAACGCCCGCTAGGCCACATCTTTAGGAACGGTTAACGGCTGTGTACAAAGTCGATGACAGGGTTCCCCGATGCCCCAACCCTCATGGTGAGGAGCGTGCGAAGCACGCGTCTCGAACCATAGAGGCCCCGCTGCTGCAGCCGGGCCTTTCATCCTTCGAGACGCGCGTTCCGCGCTCCTGAGGATGAGGAATTTACAAGTCTGGATGTGATTGGGGGTGGATCAGTTCGCGTAACGCGCGGTGAGATCGCGCGAGATCTTCGAGCCTTCCTCGATGTAGCGGCGGATCGCCACCGTCGCGGCCGGCGTGCAGCTCCGGTAGGTCTGCTGGAAACCGTTATAGCCGCGGTTGAAGCCGGCGATCATGCGGGTGCGGCGTTCGCCGGCGGGGGTTTCGGCATCGATCAGCGCCTGCATCTCGCTGCGCCATTTGTTGCCCTCGTTGGACCCGCAGATGCCGCGCAGGTAGTGCAGCCCGCCGAGGATCTCCGCCAGCCGCTGCAAATCGCCGTCAAACGGCGCTGCCCCGTCCTGAGCCCTCGTGGGCACCGAGGCGCAGGCGAGAATCAGAGCAAAAATGGCCAGAAATCGCGTCGACATCGGCGGGGTGTATGCCTCCTCGGGGCGGTGGACGCAAGGCGGGGGGCCGTCAGGGGCCGATCAGCCGGTGGGCGGACTGGATGACCTCTTCCAGCCCGCCGGTCAGCTTGAGGTCGCCAAGGCCCGCCAGGGCCTCCGGGGCGATCCAGCGGTAGTCGTCGAGCTCGTCGTTGAGAACCGGCTCCCGGGCCACCCAGCGGGCGGCAAAGGACATGATCAAATAGTGGCCGGCGCCGGCCGCGGCCGGCAGCACTTCGCGCCAGCCCGCGAGGCCGATGATTTCGATATCGAGCCCGGTCTCCTCGTCGATCTCGCGCGCCAGCGCCTGGTGCAGCGATTCGCCGAACTCGACCCGGCCGCCCGGCAGCGAATAGAACCCCTTTGCCGGCGAGCGCGCGCGACGGGTCAGAAGCACCTTGCCGTCACGAAAAATCGCGGCACTGACCGCGATCTGGGGACGGATGGGCTGAACGATCGCAGCCATGACTTCACCTGCTCGGGCTCAGTTCGCCATGATGGTGTCGACGTCGGCTTCCGCGCCGCCATTGATGATGCCGCCGCAGGCCGCGATCAGCGGCTTGACCCAGAGGGCGGCCTGCTCGGCGAGGCGAACGCGGGTGGTGTCCTTCTCGACCTCGCGCATGGCCGAGCCGACCGCCGTCAGGATCGAGGTCATGGTGTCGGCGAGGTGGTCGAACTGGGCGCGCACGTTCGGGTCGGCCTTTTCATAGGCCTCGATCGCCAGATCCCGGGCCTTGAAATTCGAGGCGGTGAAATGCTCGGCATAGGACAGCGGCGACCAGGTCAGAAAATCTTCCGCGCATTCCGGCATGTCCGGGACCATTTCCAGCAGCATCACGGCTTCATTGAAATGGTTGAGATAGTCGGTGGCAAGCCCGGTCCGCGGGTTGATGTTGGCCACGCGCAACCGCTCGGCCCAGGCCGAGGCCTCGGGCTCCGTCTGTCCATGCATTCGCGCCGGCTGGGAGACCGTTGAGCTCATCTGCCGCAGTGTTAACGTTCGGGGTTAAAAGGACCTGAACGGACCCTATATAGGCCCTCAAGGATGTGTGGACGCTTCGTCATAACTTCGGCCCCCGCGGCTTTGCGGCAACTGTTCGGCTACATCGAGCAGCCGAATTTCCCGCCCCGGTTCAATGTGGCCCCGACACAACCGATTCCGGTCGTGCTGGCCGAGAACGGCGCGCGCCATTTTCGCCTGATGCGCTGGGGCCTGTTGCCGGGCTGGGTCAAGGATCCCCGCGGGTTTACGCTCCTGATCAATGCGCGTTCCGAGACGGTGCTGGAGAAGCCGGCCTTCAAACGCGCGATTCGCCGGCGCCGCGGCCTGATTCCGGCCGACGGCTATTACGAATGGAAGACGGAGGATGGCCGCAAGCAGCCTTTCTTCATCCATCGCGCCGACGGCGCGCCGCTCGGCTTTGCCGCATTGTTCGAGACCTGGGTTGGGCCGAACGGCGAGGAGCTCGACACGGTCGCGATCGTCACGGCGGCCGCGAGCGAGGATCTTGCCACGCTGCATGATCGCGTGCCCGTCACCATCAGCCCGCGTGATTTCGAGCGCTGGCTCGACAGCCGCAGCGATGACGTCGATGCCGTCTTGCCGCTGATGACCGCCCCGCGCATCGGCGAATTCGCCTGGCACCCGGTCTCCACCCGCGTCAACCGCGTCGTCAATGACGACGACCAGTTGCTCCTTCCGATCAGCGCGGAGGAGATGGAGGCGGAGGCGCCGAAGCCCAAGAAGGCGGCGCGGAAGTTTGCTGCGTCGTCAGATGACGGGCAGGGGTCGTTGTTCTAGCCAAGCTGGCGCTACAAAACACACTACTGTCGTCCCGGCGAACGCCGGGACCCATACCCCCAGGAAGAAGTTTGGTGCGCGATGGTGGTGGGCAATCTTCGCCAAACTCAAATTTGTGGTTATGGGTCCCGGCGTTCGCCGGGACGACGGTGGAGTTTTAGGCGGCAGCTCTACACGATCTCCCGCGCCCGCAACGCTGCGATCTCCGCTGCGTCAAACCCCAGCTCGCCCAGTACCGCATCCGTATCCGCCCCCAGCTCCGGCGCCATCCGGTCGAGCCTGCCGCCGCCATGCGCGAGCTTGAATCCGCTGCCGGCAAAGCGCAGGCGGCCGTAGGGCGTATCCAGCTCCTGGATCGCACCACGCGCCTTGATCTGGGGATGGTCGATCACTTCCTCGACCTTCCAGATGCTGGCGCAGGGCGCGCCGGCGTCTTCCAGAATGGTCTCCCATTCGCGCGCCGGCCTTGCCGCGAGCGCCTCTTCGATGATGGCGCGCAGCGCGGGCTCGTTCTCGTTGCGGGCGAACCAGTCGGCAAAGCGCGGGTCGCTGAGCGTGTCCTCGCGGCCGAGCGCAGACATCAGCGCGCGATACTGCTTCTCGTTGTTGACGGCGAGCAGGATGTGGCCGTCGCCGCACTTGAACAAATTCGCCGTGGTCCTGCGGCTGACGGCCTGATTGCCCGACAGCTGCTGGCGATGGCCGGCGACCGACCAATCCGCGATCTGCCCCGACAGAAACGCCATCGTCGCCTCCAGCATGGAGACGTCGATGAGCTGGCCCTTGCCGGTGCGATCGCGCTGGTACAGCGCGCTCGACACGCCGAACGCAGCTGTCGCGCCCGACAGCACGTCGCACACCGCAAAGCCCGCGCGCGTGGGGCCGGTCTCCGGATGACCCGTGATCGCCATGATGCCGGACAGCGCCTGCATCTTGCCGTCATAGCCGGGGCGCAGCCGATCCGGACCGGTCTGGCCGAAGCCTGATACCGCGCAGTAGATCAGCTTTGGATTGATCGCAGACAGCGCCTCATAGCCGATGCCGAGCTTGTCCATCACGCCGGGGCGGAAATTCTCCATGACCACGTCGACCTGGCTCGCGAGCTTCTTCACGATCGCGATCGCATCGGGCTTTTGCAGGTCGAGCGTCAGGCTGCGCTTGTTGCCGTTGATGGCCTGGAACGCCGGTGCGAGCCCGCGCTCCGCCCATTCGCGGCTGAGCGGCGTGCGGCGCATGTCCTCGCCCTCGCGCCGCTCGACCTTGATGACGTCGGCGCCCAGCAGCGCGAACTGGTAGCTCGCATAGGGGCCGGCCAGCACTTGCGTGAAGTCCAGGATCTTCACGCCCTCGAACGGTCGCGTCACGTCGCTCTCCCTTTTGTCCTGGTTGTCGGAGACGTCAGGCGGCGCGGTTGCCGCGCGCGATCTCCTTCTGCTTGTCGAATTCGGCACGGCGGCGCGCCAGCTCTTCAGGCGAGAGCTGCGCGACGTTGTTGTAGTCGAGCTTCCAGGAGGCGTCCTCGCTCCAGCGCAGCGGAGACTGCATCGTGGTCTGCGGCCCGCTCGCGGTCTCCAGCAGTCTGAGCGCCAGCTCCAGCGTCTGCGCCTGTGACGCGACGTCATGCGGCTTGCCGGCGGAATTGCCGAGCGGGAAGTCCGAGAACAGGAATCGCGGCACGGCGGCGTGCTCGATGATGTCCTTGGCGCAGCCCATGATCACGGTCGGAATGCCGTTCGCCTCGAGATGACGCGCCACCAGCGCCGTGGTCTGGTGGCAGACCGGGCAGTTCGGCACCAGCACGGCGACATCGACCTTGTCCGCGACGGCCCGCGCCAGGATTTCCGGCGCGTCGGTGTCGAGGGTGACGCGATGGCTGCGATTGGTTGGCGCGCCGAAGAAGCGCGGCGCCACTTCGCCGATGCGCCCGGCGGCGCTCGCCTTCAAGAGCTGCGGCAGCGGAAACCAGCTGCCGTTGTCGGTGGCCGTGGTGTGCTTGCGGTCGTAGCCGATATGCGAGATGCGAAGGTCATGCGGCTTCGTCGTGTCGCCGTCATAGACCTGGTAGAATTTGGCGCCGCCATTATACGCCGCGCCCGGCCCCTGGTCGCCCTTATCAGGATCGTACGGCGCGGCCGTCGTGATGATCGTGACGCGCGATTGCGACAGCGGCTTCTTCAGCGGCTGGAACGGCGCCTCGGTGTAGTGGGCCCAGCGATACGCCGTGGTGTAGCCGATCGCGGTGTAATAGTCCCGCGTGCGCTGCATATAGGGGATGGGGGCGTCATAGTCGGGCGCAAAGCCGAATTCGTCGTCGCGCGAAGCGGACATGGGGCGCGTCTCCTGGTTCTTGTTGGCGACAGACTAGAGATAGTTTTGGTGTTGCTCAACGGGGGCAAGGGCGACGCAGGTCAGAATTGCTTACCGCGATGGCTCGCCGCGTAGCAGGTGCGCTCCCTCGCCCCGCTTGCGGGGAGAGGGGGAGTCTCCACGAGGATGGTGAGAGTTGGACTCGCGGAAGCTCCCCCTCACCCGATCGCTTCGCGATCGACCTCTCCTCGCAAGCAGGGCGAGGTGAAGAAGAAAGCCTATCGAAATACATGCAGCGCCACATGCTGCAACAGCATGATCGCCTTGGCGTCGATGATGCGGCCGTCCGCGATCATTGCCAGAGCCTCGTCAATGCCGAGCTCCAGCACCTCGATGTCCTCGCCTTCGTGCTCGAGGCCGCCGCCGTCGCTGACTCGCATCTCCGGCTCGTATTCGGCGATGAAGAAATGCAGCTTCTCGGTGATGGCGCCGGGGCTCATGAACGCCTCGAACACCTTGTGGACGTGGTGCAGGCGGTAGCCGGTTTCTTCCTCCGCTTCGGCGCGGATGCGCACCTCGGGCGAGGCGTCGTCCAGTACGCCGGCGGCCGCCTCGATCAGGAGATCATCGTAGCCGCGGATGAAGGCCGGCAGGCGGAATTGTTTCACCAGGATCACCGTACGGCGTGCCAGATGATACGGCAGCACGGCGGCTGCATTGTCGCGCTCATAGGTCTCGCGGTGCTGCGTTTGCCATTCGCCATTGGCGCGCCGGTACTCGAACGTGGTGTTCTTGAGGGTGGTCCAGTTGTTCGAGAGTACGCGGACGTCCTTGATGCGGACGCGGTCGGAAATGGTCATGGCTCGATCTCAATTGCTTGGCGTTGTGTCGCGGCCGTCGAGCCACTTCTGGAACATCACCGAGGTCGATTCCTCGAAACCCAGCGACTGATAGAACGCATTGGCCTGCGCGTTCTCGCGGCGGACGAGCAGCTGGAGCTTCGCGATACCAGCCTGGCGCAGCCAGTCCTCGGCGGCGGCCATGATCACCCGGCCATGGCCGCGCTTGCGGCCATCAGGATCGACGGCGACGTAATAGACCCAGCCGCGATGGCCGTCATGGCCGACCATGACAGTTGCGACGATGGTGCCGCCGTCGCGGCCGAGCAGGATGGTGGAATTGTCGCGCCGCCGCGCCAGGGCGATGTCGGCATGCGGATCGTTCCACGGCCGGGTCAGGCCGCAGCGCTGCCACAGCGCGACCACGGGCTCGATATCCGCCTCGGTGATCGCCTCGATCGTGAGAGCGCTCACAGCACTTTGCCCGGGTTCATGATGCCAAGCGGATCGAGCATCGCCTTGAGCTGTCGCATCAGCTCGATTGCGGTCTTGTCCTTCACGTCGGGCAGCTCGTCGCGCTTGAGCACGCCGATGCCGTGCTCGGCCGAGATCGAGCCGCCCATGCGCAGCACGATCGCGAACACCACCGCGTTCATCTCGTGCCAGCGAGCCAGATAATCCGCGGTGTTGGCGCCGATGGGCTGGCTGACATTGTAGTGCAGATTGCCGTCGCCGAGATGGCCGAACGGCACCGGCCGCGCCCCGGGGATCAGCTTCACCACGGCGGCGTTGGCCTCGGCGATGAAGGCGGGCACGGTGGCGACGGGCACGGAGATATCGTGCTTGATCGAGCCGCCCTCCGGCTTCTGCGCCGACGACATCTCGTCGCGCAGCTTCCAGAAGCCGGCGCGCTGGGTGAGATTGGCCGCGATCACCGCGTCGTCGACAATCGCGTCCTCCATGGCGCGGCCGAGGATGGTTTCCAGCGGCGTGCGGGCATCGTCGCCCGGTGAAGACAATTCCATCAGCACGTACCAGGCATGCTTTTGCGCGAGCGGATCGCGCACGTCGATGCCATGGCGGATCGAGAAATCGACCGCCATCTCCGAGAGCAGCTCGAAGCTCGTCAGCGCATTGGCGGCCTCGCTTTGCGCGATCGCCAGCAGTTTCAATGCGGCGTCCGGCGACTTCAGCCCGACAAAGGCGGTCTCGATCGACCGCGGCTTCGGAAACAGTTTTAGCGTCGCCGCGGTGATGATGCCGAGCGTGCCTTCGGCGCCGATGAAGAGGTTGTGCAGATTGTAGCCGGTGTTGTCCTTCTTCAGCTTCGACAGCACGCCGAGCACGCGCCCGTCGGCCAGCACCACTTCCAGCCCCAGCGCCATCTCGCGCGCGACGCCATAGGCGAGCGCGGCGGTGCCGCCGGCATTGGTCGAGAGATTGCCGCCGATGGTGCAGCTCCCTTCCGCGCCGAGCGAGAGTGGAAACAGCCGGTCCGCGTCCGCGGCCTTCTGTTGCGCGATCTGCAGCACCACGCCGGCCTCGCAGGTCATGGTGTTGGAGGCAGTGTCGACCTCGCGAATCTTGTCCAGGCGCCGCAGCGACACCACCACCTCGCCATTGTGCGGCGTCTGGCCGCCGACGAGCCCGGTATTGCCGCCCTGCGGCACCAGCGCGATTCTGTGCTCGGAAGCGAGCTTGCAGATCGCGGCGACTTCCGCGGTCGAGCCCGGGCGCAGCACCAGCGCCGAGCGGCCGTGGAACAGATTGCGCTCCTCGGTGACATAGGCCTCGATGTCGGCCGCATCGGTGATCGCATGCTTCTCGCCGACGATCTTGCGGAATTGTTCGATCAGCTCGGGTGCAAGCGGAGCGGTGGTGGATTGATTGACGTTCATGGTCTCGTCTCTTCTCAAGCTTCTTACTCTTTGCGCATGATTTTGTCGGAAAACCGCGACACACGTTTCCGGATCATGCGCTATCTCGCGACAGCCGCCCGGCGCAGCCGGTCGTTGATCGCTTCGCCCAGATCCTGTTCGGGGATCGCCATCACCGCGATCGCCCGAGGCCCCCTGTCATCGAGGGCGCGAAGATAGCCGAACAGATTGGCGGCGGCTTCATCGAGATCACCGGTGGGCGACAAATTCATGACGGCGGCGGCGGCCTCCAGGCCGGGCAGGCGCGCGGGGCCGAACGCCAGCAGCGCTTCGCCCGGCGCGACATCCTGCGCATTGAGCCGCACATGGGCGCGCGGTGCGTAATGCGAGGCCAGCATGCCCGGGGCGAGCGGCTGGCTGTCGTCGCTGTCGGCCTCCGCGGGCAGTCGCGCCAGCGCTGCGCCGAGCACGGCCTCGATCCGCTCGCGAGACAGCCCGCCGGGCCGCAGCAGCATCGGCGCCGCAAAGCAGCCGACGATCGTCGATTCGACGCCGACCGTAACAGGCCCGCCGTCGACGATCAGGTCGATCCGGCCCGCAAGGTCGCTCTCGACATGGGCCGCCAGCGTCGGCGAGACGTGGCCGGAGAGGTTGGCGGACGGCGCCACCACCGCCCCGCCAAAGGCGCGCAGGATCGCCTGCGCCACCGGATGGGCCGGAATGCGGATCGCGACCGTGTCGAGGCCCGCGGTGGCAAGCTCGGCCACCGGGCAGTTTTCCGTCTTCGGCACCACCAGCGTCAGCGGCCCCGGCCAGAACGCCTCCGCAAGACTCAAGGCGCAGGCGTCGAATCGTCCGATCCTGCGCGCGGCCGCAAGGTCGGCAACGTGGGCGATCAGCGGATTGAAGGCCGGCCGCCCCTTGGCGGCGTAAAGATGGGCGATCGCGCTGGCATTTCCGGCGTCCGCGCCGAGCCCGTAGACCGTCTCGGTCGGGAACGCGACCAGCCCGCCGGCGGCCAATGTCCGGGCGGCAGCTTCCGCGCCGGCCGCGCCGGCCGGTAAAATCAGCGTTTCAAGACCCGTTTTCACAGGGATAAGATTCCTCAGCTCGGCCGCTTGCGGTGCGCCAAACCCGACGCTATAAGCCGGCCTCTTGTCGGAGTGTGGCTCAGCCCGGTAGAGCACTGCGTTCGGGACGCAGGGGTCGCAGGTTCGAATCCTGCCACTCCGACCATTCTTCCAAAAGTCGACGTTTTCCTAGAGGCTCGGCGGACGGGCCGCCGGGGCCTCGGAAGCGCCTTATTGCAACGATTTTGGTGGCGGGTCCACGGCCGATTTGGCCGGGCAGAGGCGTGTGCCGCAGCGGCATGGCTTTCTTTTCGCCGGCATCCCTGATCCGGCGTTGTACGGTAGGTCCGAGAATTACCGTCTCGCCGCGAGCGAGCCAATCAAAGGCGCCGCCAGGCAAGGGCTGCTACGGGGCCTCCTCTGACGCTTCCGCAATTGCCACGAAAACCGCCGGAGCTCATCAAACGCTCGCGCTCGGGACGATCGGTTGCCATCCGGTCAGACCGACGGTTAGATGAACCTGCAGTCGATCGCACGCTCGAGCGTCGCGATCGGCCAATAACAAAAAACAGGGCAGGAAATCATGAACAAGAAAATCGTCGCGCTCGTTGCAGCTTTTGGCTTCGCTGCTTGCGGATCGGCATCGGCCGCGTGGCCGGAAGACAAGCCGATCGAAGTCGTCGTCGGCTTTGCGCCCGGCGGCGGTACCGATGTCATGGCTCGCAAACTTCTGCCCTTCGTCGAGCGCGCGCTCGGCGGCAAGGCGAAGTTTGTTGTCCTGAACAAGCCTGGCGCCGGTGGCGAGATCGCGTTTGCCTCGATCGCGCGCGCCGCGCCCGACGCCTATTCGATCGGCGTCGTCAACGTGCCGGGTTACAACTTTCTGCCGATGACGCGCAAAACCCAATACACCACGGATGAAATCCGGCTGGTCGCACGGATCGTTGAAGATCCCAACGTGATTGTGGTTCCCGCGGACAGCAGATTCAAGAATCTGCCGGATGTCATTGCCGCACTTCGCAGCAAGCCGGGCTCGGTGACGTTTGGTCACAACGGTGCCGGCACGAACGGTCATTTGGCCATTCGCATGCTGGCAGCAGCCGCGAAGGTCGAGCCCAACGAAATCTCTTACAGAGGAACGGCCGCGCAACGGACCGATCTGTTGGGCGGGCATCTGGAAGTCGGGATGGTCACTCTCAGCGAGATTCCCGAATTGCATGGCACCAACAAGGGACCACTTCGCGTCATCGCGATCCTGTCGAAGAAGCGCTTTCCATCGCTGCCCGAAGTTCCGACGGCGGGGGAAGTGGGCTTTCCGGTCACGACGACGGCAGAACGCGGCTTCGCGGTCCCGAAGGGCGTTCCGGACGACATCGTCAAGAAGCTGGAAGCGGGGATTGCCGAAGGCCTTCGCAATCCCGAGTACTTGACGAATTCGCCCGGCGACGAGCCGGTGATCGCCTTCCTGACTGGCGCTGAGTGGCAGAAACGCCTCGACGACATGTCCGAGGCGTTGCGTCCCTATGCTGAAGACATGCGCGCGAACGAGCAGAAGTAATCAACCCTGCTGTAGCCGGCGGTTGTCGCGGGACTACCGCCGCGCCACCAGCACACCGATCATGAACGCAATCATCAGCGCGGGCAGCGGTGCCTCACGCACCATGCCACGCACGACGTGTGTCCAATGCTGCTCCGGGACGAGTTTCGGCGACCTGATCTCCGGCGCCGGCTTGATGCCCCATTCGGAGGCGAGTTCGGCAATCTCGCTTGAGGCAAGCCGCACGCCGTCGCGGACGCGGAAGATGGCGGCGTCCGCGCGCTCGCGCGGCGCGAGCAGCATCATCGTCGTGACGGCCGTACGCAGGGTCATCTCGCCGTAGCCTTGCAGCCTCACGGATTCCTCGGGGTCGGACGTCATCGCAAATACCTCACAGCGCCAAATGCTCTACAGCGCAAAGTGGCGCGCGATGGTGAATGCCATCGTCGCGCACAGGACCAGCGTGGATACCGCGCCGGCCACGCCGCGCAGGAGATCGGCCCGCGTCAGGTGCCTGGTCATGATTTTGCTCCATGCTCGGCATGGCAATGGCGGGGAGACGGCGTTGGTTCCATCCGCGACGGGCGATTCGCGAACGCCGGCTATTTCCGCAGCAGCTCGCTCAGCGCGGCTGTCGCCTCGGCGCAGCGGATGTCGTCGATCTCGCGCGACAGGTTGAGCGCGCTCGATCTGAGCTCTTCGACTTTCCAGCTCTCGGGGTGCTGGGTCTCGAGTTGACCGAGCCGCTTGTTCAGATCGTCCAATCTGGTTTGCAACTGTTCGACGCTGGCGGCCCCATTCACCACCCAGACTCTTTGCGCACGCATCGTCGTTCCCCTGCTCGTCTCACGGGGTTGTGAGAGGGGTTCGTGGCCGCAATGGGAGTTTCTCTTGTCCGGCTTCAGACGGACGGGAACCGTTGCAGATCGGCAACGGGAGTTCCTTCACGTTAACCAGAGGGGACGGGGCTACCGTCATCACCGCATCAGGCCGCGCGCGGCCACTCGGTCGATCGCTTTTCAAGCCGGCTTTCGAGAATCGCGATGCTCACCCGGATATTGTCACGCCGGGCCCGCAGGTTCTGCGCGAGCATGGGGTAGGCGAGGTTCTGGGGATCGGAGATTCCAGCCTTCCGTTCTTCCTCCAGAATGTCGGCGTCGATCATTTGCATCCGCCAGCGCAGATCGGAGATCAATGCGTGGAGCTGTGTCGGCATGGTCGCTTCGAAACGGGACGTCGGGTGCATGATCGCCTCACGGTGAGACAGACCCACTGCGGGTCTGAGGGGTTTGACTCCCGTGCAGCAAGCGGAATGCCAGTGCGCCGGCTCAGCGAGTTCCTCTGCCCGATTTGCTGCGATATAACGCCGGAACGATTGCCACTCTTTCCCGTTGCAGCAGGGACCTCGATAACGAGGCGATCGAGGGACCCATGCCGCTCATCCGTTATTTCTTCTTCACCGGCGGCGCTCTGCTCGCCCTCCTGTGCCTTGCCGATTACTACCTGGCCGGCCCCGTGAGCGCGGCCGCCGAAACCGGGCCGGACCTCTCGATCGCCCGAATTCACTCTGCGCAGACATGGCCGGAGAAGATCGTCTTCGACACCAACGTGCGACAGATTCCGTTGACCAAAACCGTGGCGTCAGCGTCAGACGCGGCGGCGCCGGCCGCGCCGGAAGGTACGCGCCAGGCATATGCGATGGCGGCGCAGCCTGCCGCGGAGCTCAAGGCTTCGGACTCCAAGGCTTCGGAGTCCAAGGCCGTGGAGCCCAGGCAAGCCAAGGCCGCTCCGAACAAGCGCGTCGCGGAGCGGCATCGTCGCCGCCAGCCGTCGCGCATGGCGGCGCGCGGTCAGTTCTTCAACGAGCCCGTCGCCGCAGAATGGTGAGTGGCGCCCTGTGAGGGTGTTTCGCGCGAGGTGGATGCGGTCAATCGCAATTCATCGTCGGCTTCCCAGGTGACGGTCGGACTGCCTCTCGGTTGGGCACGGTGCCGGACAGCGAGGCTGTGCGTGCGACGCTTCGCGCGATAGTCTCTGCCGCGACCTGACGGGAAGCGGACGAGGGAAAAATTCGTGGCGAGATTTGTGACGATCGCGGCCGGCCAGCTTGGTCCAGTGGCGCGGACCGAGACCAGAACCGCGGTCGTGGCGCGCCTGATGGCCTTGATGCGCCAGGCGCACGCCAACGGCTGCGACCTGATCGTCTATCCCGAGCTCGCGCTGACCACATTCTTTCCGCGCTGGTATTTCGAGGATCAGGCGGAGATCGACAGCTTCTTCGAGCGCGAGATGCCGGGGCCGGAGACGAGAGGCCTGTTCGATCTCGCGCGCGAGATCGGCATCGGATTTTACCTTGGCTATGCCGAGCTGACGGTCGAGGCCGGAATTGTCAGGCGCTACAACACCTCCATCCTGGTCGAGAAGAGCGGCGAGATTGTCGCGAGATATCGCAAGGTCCATTTGCCCGGCCATGCGGAGCACGAGCTCTGGCGCGAATTCCAGCATCTGGAAAAACGCTATTTCGAGCCCGGCGATGGTTTTGGCGTGACCGAGGCCTTTGGCGGCGTGATGGGGATGGCGATCTGCAACGATCGCCGCTGGAGCGAGACCTACCGGGTCATGGGGCTGCAGGGCGTCGAGATGGTGATGATCGGCTACAACACGCCGGTGCACAATCCGCCCGCGCCCGAGCATGACGATCTCTCGCTGTTCCACAATCATCTGGTGATGCAGGCCGGCGCCTACCAGAACGGCACCTTCGTGGTCGGCGTCGCCAAGGCTGGTGTCGAGGAGGGCGTCGACCACATCGGCGGAAGCTGCATCATCGCGCCCTCCGGCGAGATCATCGCGCGATGCACCACCAAGGGTGACGAGATCGCGCTGGCCCGCTGCGATCTCGATCTCTGCAACTCCTACAAGCGCACCACGTTCAATTTCGATGTTCACCGTCAGCCGCAGGCCTACGGGATGATTGTCGAACGGAAGGGCGTGACCCTCATGGCCGACGGAACGCCGGTGCGAAAGAAGGGGTGATGTTTCTTTCTCTGTCGGCCACACCCACCGCTGTCGTCCCGGCGAAGGCCGGGACCCATTACCACAGGGAGAGGTTTGGCGAAGGCTGGTTGGGATAAATACCGATCAGATCGATGGACCTCGCGGTATGGGTCCCGGCCTTCGCCGGGACGACGGTCGAGCTCGTGACTTGATGCCGAGCGCCTCACTGCCCGACGGGCAAAACACCTGCGAGGCTGTCAATCGGCCATTGCAAAAATATTCCACTTTACCGAAATTCGGAAACGGCGTATGTGTCGCTCCATCCCGGCTCATCCTTGAGGGGCGATCTTGTGGTCGTCACGTTCGCGAGCCGGGCTTGCGGTGGACGCGGCAGCGTTCGGGTACGAGAGGCCAAGGGCAGGGCGGATTGCTCTCCGTGAGCCCAAGGCTTCGTGCCGACGAGCGGCGCTGCTAGGCTTCGTCTCGTCTGTAAGTTTCCGGCTCCGTCGACAGGGCTGGAAAAACTGCGGCGGAATGGCGGGCCGTGCGTACGGCAAAACCGTGTGGTCCCGTCGTCCAGCGATTTCGTGCCGTGAGGAAAAATACAAAACCCTTTTTAATGAAAGGGGTTAGTTGGTGGCGGCGTCCGCGACCGCTGCTGGCGGAAACCCGCCGGGCCCTATTAGGCCCTAGTTTGACATGCTGCCGCTTAAGAAAGAGTTTGGGGGCTGCGTCCGCGCGGACCCGGTCGGCTGCGCTTGGATGGCCGTCGGATCGCGGCGCTGGCCTAATGGACGTGCTGGCGCGAGCCGCCCCTCGGCGCGGCTCTAGGCATCTTTGCGCTCCCAAATCGTGACGTATGAGGCGCGATGATTGTTTGCCAGCGCGTCTGTGAAATCAGGTTGGAAAACAACTGTCACGATGCGCCAATCGTCATGTAGGCCGCTGTTTAATTGGATATCCAGCATGGATTGGTCGGCCCAAACGGATGTGGTTTTGAATCTAGCTTGCCGCAACTCGGACATGGTTATCCCGCTTGGCCCTGCGCTGGCGGCCCGCTCTACGGTTTTCCCGGGCCTGCGCTGAGGCGGCCCGGTTGCCGAAGTTGGACCGATAAACGGGACTACTTTTTCGGCTCGGTGGTGGTTGGGGTGCTTGTGGTGCCGTCGCGCGCATCCCGTCGCTCGTCGCGGCCTGTGCGTCGCTCTTGCCGCCGATCCGCGCGTCCGGTGCGGCGCTCCTGCCGCCGCTCGGTTCGCCCGCTACGCCGTTCCTGACGGCGTTCTGTGCCTGACTTCGGCGCGTCCGCTGGCGGCGTCGCAGGCGCGGCGGCTGGCGCGGTGGTTTGTGCCACAGCCTCTGAGGCCGCAAAAATCGAGGACGAAGCCACAAGCCCAAACATCCCTGCGTATCCAAGGAAGGTTAGTGCGTTGCGACGACATACCTGTTTCCGCTCCGAAGGGTCACTCATTCTCAGGCTCCCGGTTGCCGCCCCGTCTGACTAATCTCAGGGCCGTCGGCGGCCTGCTTATTGATTTGGATCAACTTGGCCGGATCGTTCAAGCCATGCTGGTATCTCGGTCGATGGGATCGACACTCTCGGCAGGTGCGGGATGATGGTCCCCGCAGTGACGATCAGCCCGTCGTAATATTTGGTTCGCGCAAAATCCTGCGCCTCCGCTTTGGTTGAAAACATCTTGGTTAGGCGCGGATGTCGCCGTCTTGACAGCGTGCCATCCGGGGGCACTTCAAAAGTGACGTACCAAGTGTGTTTCACGCTGTAATGCCGCCCCTGCCTATTCGCGCCGGACAAAAGGAAAGCCGCCACGGGGAGGAAGCGGTGACGACTTTTTTTCACGCTCGCCGCTGAACAAAAACGAGCGCCGAGACCGTGAAGGGTGTGGCCCCAGTCCTTGGGGAAACTGGGGCCACGGGGGGCTGTGTACCTGTATTGATTGGGGGGCTGGTACCTGACAATCCAAACTCAGAAATCAACTTAGCGAAAGTTGTCCTGTGGTGCATTGTCCCAAAGTGCAGAGTGCAAGGGCCCGGAACTCGGGCACTTAGCATTACCTTCCCGACGCTTTCTTGAGCGGCTCGATCAGTTCGCGCGACGAGAATGGCTTGGTGAGATAGGCGAGACAGCCGGATCGAAGGGCGGCCTCGCGAACCGAAGGGCTATCGTTCCCGGTCATGTAGATGACTGGCACACTGTTCCCAGCCACCTTGAGGCGGTGCCTCAAGTCGATGCCTGATCCATCGCGCAGATTGATGTCGAGAACGACGCAAAGCGCGCTGTCAAACTCGCTGCAGTTTGCAAAAGCCTCCGCAGACGGAAACAGCACGCTGGCGTAGCCAAACTGTCGCAGGAGTCGAGCTACACTTCTCAGCATTGCGGCGTCGTCATCGACGACAAGGACGACATTCTTTTTGCACAAGAAGTTTTCCGTTTGCCAGAGGTGTCAACGGACGCTTGTCGCTACGAGTGGAGAACTACCAAATGGCCAAAATGACCCGGCGGAGCGAATGGGTACTCCCGGAGCGCCTAGTTTACCATTGTACTGAAGGCCCTTGTAGAGCTGCTGGAGGTGATGAGGCCGCATGTTTGCTGTTGGATGCGCAACCTGAGACACCCGCCCGGTCAGGAACTGAGACAAGCTCCGCCAGTCGCCATCAGAGGCCCGGCGTCCAAATATATTCTCAGCTATTCCGTTGATCTGAACGCCCCCCAGCACGCGGGCGACAATTCAGTCGCCTTCTCCTTGAGGCAATTAATAATGCGCTGGCCACCGGGGCGAAGTCCTTTGCACAAAAGCTCGATGTCGCTTTTGCATTCTCGTGCGATCTTGATGGGGTCGGTTAGACGTTGCTTGGCGAAGGCATCTTGGCCAAACAACGCGATTGCAATGCCGAACAAGATACGAAACCAGTTCATTTCCAGCGCTCAGTTGGACGATTGCACTCAGAGTACAGCGTTGAGACCCAAGTTCAGTTGAGTTCGGTGCTATCGCTACGGACGCAAGAGGTTCCATCAAAGCAAGGACGCCCATTGATCTACATCAACCTCCCGCGCGGACAGAGCCGCAATCTCGCGAGCGGGGTTCATGGAAGGGTTCCGTCGTGCTCCGCTTCTGCCCTCAGAATTCCGGGATCGTCATCACTAATGACTTGCCTGCTTTGAACGCCGCGCCCTTTGGTCGCTCTGGGTGCATAAGCGCTATCAGACTGTGCCGAGCCGTGGCGTTTAACTGTGATAATCGCTCCAGCTTAGAGGGTCTGTTCCGTGGCTGGGGAAAGAGCTCCGATCCTCTCGGCAAGAGACACCAGCTCGGCTAACGACCGGACCTGCATTTTTTCCATCACACCGTGACGGTGAGCTTTGATCGTGCGCTCCGTTGTTCCAAGCGCGTGAGCGATCTGCTTGTTGATTTTGCCACGAACGATAAAGTTGAAGACCTGTCGCTCGCGCGGCGTCAATGTAGCGAGACGAGCACGGGCCGCACTTATTTTGTTTTGCAGGTCTAACGTCGATTGATGGTGTGCCAACGCTCCTGCGATTGCGCGAAGAAGGTCTTCGGAGCTTGCCGGCTTGCTCAAGAAATCCCGAGCACCCGCCTTTATGGCCCGCACGGTGAGAGGAATGTCGGTATGGCCGGAGAGAAATATGATCGGCAATGCCGAGCCGAGTTCGACCAATTTTCTTTGCAAGGCCGAGCCGTCCAGATCGGGCATTTGCACGTCGAGAAGAATACAACCCGGAATGCCGTCGCTCGGTAGTCGGTCGAGCAGCTCCTGCGCCGACGAATAGGCTGCGACCTGGTAACCGGCGTGCTTCAAATGACGCTCCATCGCCGTCAGAAAGGATAGATCGTCGTCAACAATATGCACGAGCCCCTGCACCGGTCCCTCCGTTGGAAAGAGGGTACCGGGAAATTCAGAGTAGTTGATTATCTTTTTTTCCTCTTTGGGGGCATGGCTGATCTGTCCGTTCGAAGACGACATGCAGTTTGTGCCACCGCTGCCGCGCTACCGCGTCCCGTCGCCTGTCGTGGTGACGATGAC
>NZ_PYFX01000001.1:387500-952659 GCF_003020115.1 Bradyrhizobium sp. MOS002 | reverse complement strand
GCAGGGAGGTCTATATCCAGGCCTCCTACAACCCGATCATGGATCTCAACGGCAAGCCGTTCAAGGTCGTGAAATATGCGACCGACGTCACGAAGCAGGTGCTGGTCCGCATGGGCAACGAGCGAGTCCGCGGCATGATGGAATCGGTCGCCGCCGGATCGGAAGAGCTGAACGCCTCGGTGCGGGAGATTTCCGAGGCCATGACCAAATCGCGGGAGACTGCGATGAGCGCGGTGGAGCAGGTCGCTTCCGCCGACGCGCAGGCCCAGCGCCTCACCGAGGCAGCCCAGGCGATGAGCGGCATCGTCGAGCTCATCAACAACATCACGGGCCAGATCAACCTGCTGGCGCTCAACGCCACGATCGAATCCGCCCGCGCCGGCGAAGCCGGCCGCGGCTTCGCCGTGGTCGCTTCCGAAGTGAAGAGCCTCGCCAACCAGGCCAAGCAGGCCACTGACAAGATCGGCGCGGAGATCGGCAGCCTCAACGGCATCTCCGGTGACGTCGTCAGCGCGCTCGGCTCGATCAAGCAGGCGATCACAAGTGTCAGCGAATATGTGACGTCGACTGCGGCCGCCGTCGAGGAGCAGAGCACGGTAACGAACGAGATGTCGAACAGCATGCAGCGCGCAGCGGCGGAAGCGGCGGCGATCGCGGCAAGGGCGTAAGCCGGGATCGTCACTGCTTCGGCAGCTTGGCCTTCAACGCATACAGCGCCTCCAGCGCTTCGCGCGGGGACATCTCGTCCGGATGCAGCGCCTTCACCGCGTCCATCAGCAGTTCGGCTTCGCTCGGCGGTGCGGCTTCCGCGGCGGCGCGTGAGGGCACGGCGAACAGGGGCAGATCGTCGGCGAGGGCGCGCGCGGTCTGGCCGCGGTCCTGGGCTTCCAGCTTCGCCAATACCGATTTGGCGCGCGTGATCACGGCCGGCGGCAGGCCCGCGAGCTTGGCGACCTGGATGCCGTAGGAGCGATCGGCCGAACCCGGCAATACCTCGTGCAGGAACACGACGTTGCCCTGCCATTCCTTCACCCGCACGGTCGCGTTGAACATCCGCGGCAGTTTTGCGGAGAGCGCGGTCAGTTCGTGATAGTGCGTGGCGAACAGCGTGCGGCAACGGTTGCTCTCGTGCAGGTGCTCGATCGCGGCCCAGGCGATCGAGAGACCGTCGAAGGTCGCGGTGCCGCGGCCGATTTCATCGAGGATCACGAGCGCGCGCTCGCCGGCCTGGTTGAGGATCGCGGCCGTCTCGACCATCTCGACCATGAAGGTGGAACGGCCGCGGGCGAGATCGTCGGCAGCGCCGACACGCGAGAACAGGCGGTCGATGATGCCGATCCGCGCGCGTGTCGCCGGCACGAAGCTGCCGATCTGGGCGAGCAACGCAATCAGCGCGTTCTGGCGCAGGAAGGTCGATTTACCGGCCATGTTTGGGCCGGTCAGCAACCAGAGCTGGCCGGACTTTTGCGCAGGGCCCGGCGAGAGGTCGCAGGCATTGGCGATGAACGGCTCGCCATTGCGCTTCAAGGCCTGCTCGACCACCGGATGGCGGCCGGCCTCGATGGCGAAGCCCAGAGACGAATCCACCTCGGGCCGCACATAGTTCTCGTCGATTGCCAGCTTTGCCAGCGACGTCGCGACGTCGAGCAGCGCAAAGGCGTGGGCGGCGGCGCGCAGCTCCTCGCTGATTGCCAAAGCCTTGGCGCAGAGCCGCTCGAAAATTTCGAGCTCGAGCCCGAGTGCGCGGTCGCCGGCATTGGCGATCTTGGCTTCGATCTCTCCAAGCTCCGAGGTGGTGAAGCGGACTTGGCCGGCCAGCGTCTGACGGTGGATGAAGGTTGCGTTCAGCGGCGCCGACATCAGCTTGTCGCCGTGCTGCGCGGTGACCTCGACGAAATAGCCGAGCACGTTGTTGTGCCGGATCTTGAGACCCTTCACACCCGTGTTGTCGGCGTAGCGCGCCTGCATCGAGGCCACCACCAGGCGCGAGGCGTCGCGCAGGTTTCGCGTTTCGTCCAGCGCCGGCTCATAGCCCTGGCGAACGAAGCCGCCGTCGCGCTTGATCAGCGGCAGTTGATTGTCGAGCGCCCTGGCGAATTCCGCCGCGAGCTCGCGCGATGGCCTTTGCAGCGCCGCCATCACCACGGCGATCTCCTGCGGCGGCTGGTCGAGTTCGCCGAGCCGCGCCAGCACCTGGTCGGCGGCGATGATGCCGTCGCGCAGGCCGGCGAGGTCGCGCGGCCCGCCGCGGCCGACGGATATACGGGCCAGCGCCCGCGACATGTCAGGGGCGCCGCGCAGGATGCTGCGGATGTCCTCGCGCGCGGCCGAGTCGGCAACGAAGCTGCCGACGGCATCGAGCCGCCGCGCAATCGCCGCCGCATCGGTCAGCGGCGCGGCAAGCCGCTGTGCCAGCAGGCGCGAGCCGGCTGAGGTCACCGTGCAGTCGATCGCATCGAGCAGCGAGCCGCGGCGTTCTCCGGCCAGCGTCCGCGTCAGTTCGAGATTGGCGCGGGTGGCGGGATCGATCGCCATGGTCGCACCCGAGGCTTCGCGCGCAGGCGGCGACAGCGGCGGATGTTTGCCGACCTGGGTGCGGTCAACATAGGTGACGGCGGCGGCGGCGGCAGTGGCTTCCAGCCGCGTGAGCTGGGACAGTCCGTCCATGGTCGCGACGGCAAAATAGTCGCACAGCCGCTTCTCGGCGGTGGCGCCGTCGAAGACGTCGCGGGTCAGCGGCGTCACCGCCGGCAGCTCGCGCAGGGTCTGTCCGAGCTCGCTATCGTTATAGAGCGCGTCGGTGACGATCACCTCGTTCGGATTGATGCGCGCCAGCGTCGCGGCGAGTTCGCCGCCCGAACATTCCGTCACCGTGAATTCGGCGGTCGAGATGTCGATCCAGGCGAGGCCAAAGCGGTCGCCACCCGCTGATGAGCGCGCGCGCGCGAGCGCCAGAAGGTAATTGTTGGCGCGCGCGTCGAGCAGCGTGTCCTCGGTCAGCGTGCCCGGCGTGACCAGGCGCACCACGCCGCGGCGCACGACGCTCTTGTTGCCGCGCGCCCTGGCGGCGGCGGGATCCTCGGTCTGCTCGCACACCGCGACCCGGTGGCCGGCGGTGATAAGGCGATGCAGATAGTCCTCGGAACGCTCGACCGGCACGCCGCACATCGGGATATCGGCGCCTTGATGCTTGCCGCGCTTGGTCAGGACGATGCCGAGTGTCCTGGAGGCGATCTCGGCGTCCTCGAAGAACAGCTCGTAAAAGTCGCCCATCCGGTAGAACAGCAGGAGGCCCTGATGCGCCGCCTTGATTTCAAGGTACTGTTCCATCATCGGCGTGACGCGCGCGGCAGCTTCCGCCTGCGGCGCGGGCGTATCGTCGGGGGGCGGT
Organism: Bradyrhizobium sp. MOS002; assembly: GCF_003020115.1. Taxonomy (GTDB): domain Bacteria; phylum Pseudomonadota; class Alphaproteobacteria; order Rhizobiales; family Xanthobacteraceae; genus Bradyrhizobium. Next base: position 949,268 of record NZ_PYFX01000001.1, on the reverse strand, counting down.
ACAGGGATCGGTTGTTGCATTGTCATGGGCGGCGCAACCTACAAAATTTCACCCCGCGCTCCTATCGCTTTGGCCGGCGAGGGGAGGTTTTCCACGTTGTCCGCACCGCGGCATGCGCAACTCGCGTGCGCACCCCTCGGAACAAGCGCGTATCGGTCAATTGACCTGCCGCAGGCGCCCTCCTAAAACTCCGTCGACATTGAAGAATTTAGGCCGGATCGCGGCATTCAGGGAGAACAACGATGCGTGACGTCTTTATCTGCGATGCCGTGCGGACCCCGATCGGCCGTTTTGGCGGCTCGCTCGCCAAGGTGCGTGCCGACGACCTTGCGGCGGCCCCGATCAAGGCGCTGATGGCCAAGCACCCCAATCTCGATTGGGCGCAGGTTGACGAGGTCTTCTTCGGCTGTGCCAACCAGGCCGGCGAAGACAACCGCAACGTGGCACGCATGGCGCTCCTGCTGGCGGGCCTGCCGGATTCGGTTCCGGGCCAGACCCTGAACCGCCTCTGTGCCTCCGGCCTCGATGCGGTCGGTGCCGCCGGCCGTGCTATCCGTTCCGGCGAGATCGAGCTTGCGATTGCCGGCGGCGTCGAATCCATGACGCGCGCGCCCTTCGTGATGGGCAAGGCGCAGGAAGCGTTCTCGCGCTCGGCTGAGATATTCGACACCACGATCGGCTGGCGCTTCATCAATCCGCTGCTGAAGGCGCAGTATGGCGTCGACGCGATGCCCGAGACCGGCGAGAACGTCGCCGAGGAATTCCAGGTCTCGCGCGCCGATCAAGACGCCTTCGCGATCCGCTCGCAGCAGCGCGCGGGCGCCGCGATCGCGGCCGGCTATTTCGCCGAAGAAATCATCCCGATCACCATTCCCGGCGGCAAGGCCGGCCCTGTTACCGTCGACAAGGACGAGCATCCGCGCCCCGAGACCACGCTCGAAGCCCTGACGAAGCTCAGGCCGATCGTGCGCAATCCCGGCACGGTGACCGCCGGCAACGCCTCCGGCGTCAATGACGGTGCCGCCGCGATGATCCTGGCGTCCGAGGCTGCCGTGAAGAAGCACGGCCTGACGCCGCGCGCGCGCATCCTCGGCCTCGCTTCGGCCGGCGTGCCGCCGCGCATCATGGGCATCGGCCCGGTGCCCGCCACCCGCAAGCTGATGGAGCGTCTCGGCAAGAAGATCAGTGATTTCGACCTGATCGAGCTCAACGAGGCCTTCGCCTCGCAGGGTATCGCCTGCATGCGCCAGCTCGGCGTTGCCGACGATGCCGATTTCGTCAATCCGCATGGCGGCGCGATCGCGCTCGGTCATCCCCTCGGCATGAGCGGCGCGCGCCTCGCGCTCACGGCGGTGCACGGCATGGAAAAGCGCGGCGGCAAACTGGCGCTCGCCACCATGTGCGTCGGCGTCGGTCAGGGCGTGGCTGTCGCGATCGAGAAGCTGAACTGACGGGACAGCGTCCCGTCATCCCGGAGCCGCTCGTTAGAGCGGACTCCGGGATCTCGAGATTCCGGGTTCAGCCCTGTCGGGCTGCCCCGGAACGGCAGGGAGAAAGTAGCCCATGATCATCGCGCGCGAGCAGGACGTCACGGCCGCGGCATTGGCGGTGATGGAGCAGACATCCGATCCCCGGCTGCGCCAGATCATGGTCTCCCTGGTCAAGCATCTGCACGGTTTTGTTCGCGACGTTCGCCTGACCGAGAAGGAATTCCGCGACGCCGCGGCTGTTATCGCCGAACTCGGCAAGCTCTCGACCGACACGCATAACGAGGTCGTGCTGTTGGCAGGCTCGCTCGGCGTCTCGTCGCTGGTGTGCCTGCTGAACAATGGCGATCAGGGCAACACGGAAACCGACCAGTCGCTGCTCGGGCCGTTCTGGCGGCTGAATTCGCCGCGGGTGGAAAATGGCGGATCGATCGTCCGCTCCGAGACGCCGGGCGCGCCGCTGTTCGTCAACGGCCGCGTTGTGGACAAGGACGGCCGTCCCGTCGCCGGCGCCGAGGTCGACGTCTGGCACGCGTCGCCGGTTGGTCTCTATGAAAACCAGGACCCCGAGCAGGCCGACATGAACCTGCGCGGCAAGTTTACGACCGACCAGGACGGAGGCTTCTCTTTCCGCTCCGTGATGATGATCGGCTATCCCATTCCGACCGACGGCGTGGTCGGCCGCCTCCTGGAGGCGCAGAGCCGGCATCCCTATCGTCCCGCGCACCTGCACGCGTTGGTCTTCAAGCCCGGATTCAAGGTGTTGATCTCGCAGGTCTACGACCCCGCCGATCCGCATATCGATAGCGACGTGCAGTTCGGCGTGACGAAGGCACTGGTCGGCAAGTTCCTGCGCCATGACACGCCGCATCCGACCGGGCGCGACGTCGCGACGCCCTGGTATTCGCTCGACCATGTCTACCGGCTCGAAGCCGGCGAGGCCGTCCTGCCGCGTCCGCCGATCAAATAGGGCTCAAAGTCGCTTCCCCCAATTAGTTATATCCTATAATGATTGGCGGAAGCGTTGACCGGTCGGAAAAGGGCCGGGGAGGAGTTCGCCAATGACATTCATCTATCCCGTCGACAGCAACGCGGCGCATCCGCTGCCGCTGTCGCCCGAGTACAAGAGTTCGATCAAGCGCGCGCCGAGCAAGCCCTTGATCCCGATGCGCCATACGCTGTCGGAGCTGACCGGACCGGTCTACGGCCACGAGACCGTGCGCGAGGGCGACAATGACCTCACCACCCAGCACACCGGCGAGCCGCTCGGCGAACGCATCATTGTGCACGGCCATGTGCGCGACGAGGATGGCCGCGGCGTGTCGAACTCGCTGGTCGAGATCTGGCAGGCCAATTCCTGCGGGCGCTACGTCCACGTCCGCGACCAGCATCCGGCGCCGCTCGATCCCAACTTTACGGGCGCCGGTCGTACCGTGAGCGACGCCTCCGGTTACTATCGCTTTGTCACGATCAAGCCTGGCGCCTATCCCTGGGGCAACCATCACAACGCCTGGCGTCCCGCACACATCCATCTCTCGGTGTTCGGCCATTCCTTCGTCACGCGTCTCGTGACGCAGATGTATTTCCCGGCCGATCCGCTATTCCCGTTCGATCCGATCTTCAATTCGGTGCCGGACGAGAAGGCGCGGGCGCGGATGGTGTCGTCGTTCGATCTCGAGAACACCCAGCCTGAATGGGCGCTGTGCTACCGCTTTGACATCGTGCTGCGCGGCAAGAACGCCACCCCTATGGAGAACCATTAAGTGCAGGACAATGGGATCACGCCGTCGCAGACCGTCGGCCCGTTCTTCAAATACGGCCTGACGCCGACCGGCGAGTACGCCTGGAACGATGCGTTCACCAACTCGACACTGACGCCCGACGTCACCGGCGATCGCGTCCGGATCGAGGGCCGCGTGTTCGACGGCGATGGCGTCGCCGTGCCCGATGTCATGCTGGAGATCTGGCAGGCCGATGCGCAGGGGCGCTTCGCCGATCCGCAGGACAAACGCGCGCTGCCGAATGCGAGCTTCCGTGGCTTTGCCCGCTGCGGCACCGACAAGGACGGCTATTATTCCTTTGAAACCATCAAGCCGGGCGCGGTTCCCGATCCCGACGGCAAGCCGCAGGCACCGCATATCCTGCTTGCGGTGTTTGGTCGCGGCATGCTGCGGCATCTCTATACCCGCATCTACTTCGGCGACGAGGCCGGCAATGCCGCCGATCCCGTCCTGGCGGTGGTGCCCGCCGACCGTCGCGCTACGCTGACGGCAGTGCGGGAGGCCGGCAAGCCGGTGTACCGGCTCGACCTGCGGCTTCAGGGCGACAACGAAACGGTGTTTTTCGACGTGTGACGCGACGGGACTTGGCGACGCTTTTGTTGTGATGCCCGGGCCCGTCCCCGGGCATTCCCTTCTCGGCGAGCAAATCACCGGTATTTTGGTATCGAGCATTTGCGACGCAGCCTAGCGACCTCCGGCATCGTACGGAGACTTTCGTGCCGGATTCCGACAGCGCAATTCAATCTCTGTTGAGGCCAACCCGATATGAGTTGAGCAACTCATGCTCGGGTAATTTCATGAAGCGTCTGTCGATCTCCTCGGCCATCATCGCATTCGGTGGTCTGCTCGTGCTCGGCTTCGCGGCCGTCGTCGCCAGCGGCAACTACGCGCTGCGCGAACTCAAAATTGGCGGACCGCTCTATTCCGACATCAAGCTCGGCAACGATCTCATTGCAGACATCCTGCCGCCGCCGGCCTATGTGCTCGAAGCCTATCTCGAAGCAACATTGGCGATGCACGAGCCGGATCAACTTACCGCTCATGGCGAGCGGCTAGTTCAGCTCCGCAAAGACTATGAGGACCGCAAGACGTTCTGGAGCGGCTCGAGTCTTTCCCCGGACCTGAAGACCGCGCTGGTCGCGAAATCGGATGCCGAGGTGCAGAAGTTCTGGAAGCTCGTCTCGGATCAGCTCCTGCCGGCGCTGAAAGGCAAGGATGGAGCCGCCGCCGAGCGCGCCTACGCCCAACTCAAAGATACGTACGCCGTGCACCGCGGCGTTATCGACGGTATCGTCGAGGGCGCCAACAAGAAGAACGCGGACATGGAGAAGCTTGCCGCCGATCGCGACGCCTCGATCTCCTATGTTGTGTGGGGCGTGTCCGCTGCCGTGCTCGCGCTGATCGCGGGTGGTCTTGCCTTCGTCGCTCTCGGGGTCGTCCGTCCGATCGTCCGAATGACCGGCGCCATGCAGCAGCTCGCGACCGGAGATCTCACGGCGGAGGTGCCCTATGCTGATCGTCGCGATGAAGTCGGCTCGATGGCGAGCGCACTCGCGGTTTTCAAGCAGGGCGCGCTGGACAATGCCAAGCTGCGTGAGGAACAACTCCGCGTCGAAGAGCAGTCCGCCGTTGCCAAGCGCTCTGCGCTGCTCGGCATGGCCGAGACCGTTGAACGCGAAACCGGGGCTTCTGTCGCAACCGCCGCCGGCGCGGTGCAAGGCGTGGAGCGGGCCGCGTCGAATTTGTCAGAGATCGCCCACGGTCTGTCGACGGAATCGCAGGCCGTCGCGGCTGCCTCCGAGCAGGCGTTGGCCAGCGCGGAAACCGTCTCCTCAGCCGCCGAAGAACTCACCGCCTCGATCCGCGAGATCACAAGCCAGCTTGCGCGCGCAAGCCAGGTGACAAAATCGGCCGTCGCGGGCCGCGAGCAGGCGCGTGCGACCATCCACGCCCTGTCAGGCTCGGTGAAGAAGATCGCCGATGTCTCCGACCTCATCGGCGGCATCGCCGGCCAGACCAATCTGCTGGCGCTGAACGCCACGATCGAGGCGGCACGTGCCGGCGACGCCGGACGCGGCTTTGCGGTGGTCGCCGCCGAGGTCAAGTCGCTGTCCAACCAGACCGCCAAATCGACCGAGGAGATCGCGCGCCTGATCGCCGAGATTCAAGGCTCGACCGACGCCGCCGTGGCCGCCGTCGAAGAGATGGGCGGCCATATCGTCGAGATCGACGGTGTCGCGACCTCGGTCGCGGCCGCGATGGAGGAGCAGGATGCCGCAACGCGCGAGATCGCGCGCTCGATCTCTGAATCGGCATCTGCTGCCAAGCAAGTTTCCGCCAAGATTGCGCATGTGAGCCGCGATGCCGATTCCGTCAATCAGCGTGCGTCCGAGATGCGTCAGGGAATCTCAAGCGTATCGTCGAACCTCGCGTCACTGCAGACCATCCTGGTTCGGACGGTGCGCGGTTCGACAACTGAAGTCGATCGACGTTCGAGCCCGCGCTACCCAACCGATTTGGAAGTCTCGGTGACCGACGGCGCGCGGGCCGTTCATGCGACGAGACTGGTAGATATATCGGACGGCGGCGCCTGGCTCCGTTGCGCGCCCCAGATCAAGGTCGGCGAAACCGGTGTGTTGCGAATCAAGAGCCTCGCGCTGCCCTTGCCGTTCGGTGTGCGCTCCCATGACGGCGAGGCCGCGCATGTTGCCTTCACGCTGGATGCCGGTCAGAAGGCCGACTTTTCCGGCTGGTTGGCACGCAATTTCGGCGCGGCCGCGGCAGCCTGAGTGCAAGACACGGTTCACGGTCTGGCCGGCGAGCCGCAGCCTGCGTGGTCGATGTAAGGATTCTCTTACGGCCATGCGTCAGCTTGGCTGACTCAAAAACGATAATTCGACGCTCCCGCCCGTACAATTGCGGAGTTTTCCTCACGACGACGTCCGGCGCTGCAATTCCGTATTTACCGTATTGATCTAAGATCCCCACGGATTTCAAGCGTGCCCGGGATTTTTCATGAAAATTCGCCTGTCGTTATCCTCCGCGATTGTCGCGTTTGGAATCGTTCTGGCCATCGGTTTCACCGCCGTGGTCGCCACCAGCCTCTACGCCTTGAAAGAGCTCAAGGTCGGCGGCCCGCTCTATTCCGACATCAAGCTGGGCAACGATCTCATCGCCGACATCCTGCCGCCGCCGGAATATGTGATCGAGGCCTACCTCGAGGCCACTCTCGCAATGCGCGAGCCCGACCAGCTGGCGGCCCATGGCGAACGCCTGGTCCAGCTCCGCAAGGACTACGACGAGCGCAAGGCATTCTGGGTCACCTCCAGTCTCTCGGCCGACCTGAAGACGGCCCTGGTGTCGAAATCCGACGCCGAGGTGCAGAAGTTCTGGAAGCTGTTGTCCGACCAGCTCCTGCCCGCCCTCAAGGCCAAGGACACGCCCGCCTCCGAGCGCGCCTACGCGCAGCTCAAGGACGCCTACACCGCGCATCGCGCCGTCATCGACAGCATTGTCGAGAGCGCCAACAAGCAGAATGCCGACATGGAGAAGCTGGCCGCGGACCGCGACAGCTCCATGCTTTATATCCTCCTCGGCGTTGCCGCCGCCGTCCTCACCTTCACTGCGGCGGGCTTGCTCGGCGTCGCCCTCGGCGTGGTCCGCCCGATCGTGCGCATGACCGGCGCGATGCAAAAGCTCGCGACCGGCGATCTCGCCGCCGACATCCCTTTCGCGCACCGCCAGGACGAGGTCGGCTCGATGGCGGGTGCGCTCCTGGTGTTCAAGCAGTCCGCGGTCGAGAATTCCCGCCTGCGCGAGGAGCAGTTGCAGAAGGAGCAGGAGGCGGCGCTCGCCAAGCGCGGCGCCCTGCACCAGATGGCCGAAACCGTCGAGCGCGAGACCGGCCGCTCGGTCGACACCGCGAGCGCGGCGACGCAAGGCGTGGAGCGTGCCGCCTCCAGTCTGTCCGACATCGCAAGGTCGCTCTCGACACAGTCGCAAGCGGTTGCAGCCGCCTCCACCCAGGCCCTGGCCAGCTCGCAGACCGTCTCGGCCGCGGCCGAAGAACTCAGTGCTTCGATCCGCGAGATCGCAGCCCAGGTCGCGCGGACCAGCACGGTTACAAAATCGGCGGTCGCCGGTCGGGAACAGGCGCGCTCGACCATCCAGGCGCTGGCCGGATCGGTGAAGAAGATCGCCGAGGTCTCCGACCTCATCGGCGGCATCGCCGGCCAGACCAATCTGCTGGCACTCAACGCCACGATCGAGGCGGCGCGCGCCGGGGAAGCCGGCCGTGGCTTCGCGGTGGTCGCGGCCGAAGTGAAATCCCTGTCCGACCAGACCGCCAAATCCACCGAGGAAATCGCGCGGCTGATTGCCGAGATCCAGGCCTCGACGCAGGCCGCGGTCGGCGCCGTCGAAACCATGGGAGGCCACATCGTCGAGATCGACGGCGTTGCCACCTCGGTTGCCGCCGCGATGGAAGAACAGGATGCCGCGACGAGAGAGATCTCGCGGTCGATCTCCGAATCGGCTTCCGCGGCCAAGGAGGTCTCGGCCAAGATCGGCGATGTCAGCCGCGACGCCGCCTCCGTGAACGAGCGCGCCGCGGAGGTCAGGCAGGCGATCGCCGGCATGGCGGCCAATCTCGAACAGCTCCGGTCGGTTGTCGTCAGGACTGTGCGCGACTCAACCGCCGCGGCTTGAGCCGGGGCTGCTGAGGCCGCTGGCGCCCGGCAGCGCGGTTGTGCAGAATGGAGCAACGCGACGGGGGTCGGGCGCTCATGACAGATATACGATTGCCGGAGGTGGCGGACGCGGCAAATCTCACCGCGGCGCTGCGCAAGGCCGGCGTACTGGACGCCGGTGCCGTGCGCGAGGTCAAGGTCCTGCATGAGCGCGACACGGTCGTGTCGCATATCACCCGACTCGGTCTGCGCTATGTCGGGGAATCCGCCGGCTCGCCGCAGTCTCTGATTCTCAAGACGCCGCATGCCGCGTTCGCCAAGCCGCTGGCGAATGCCGGTCGCCACGAGGTGGCCTACTACAGACAGCTCGCACCCAGAACGCCCGCGCAGTTGGTGCCGCGCTGCTTTGACGGGAATTTCGACGAGGAGAGCCTCGCCTGGCATCTCCTGCTGGAGGATCTCACCGATAGCCACGAGATCGCGACCCAATGGCCGCTGCCGCCATCGCACGGTCAGGCGATGGCCATCGTCGCCGCGCTCGCACGCTGGCACGCGGCGTGGTGGGATCATGCTGGTCTCGGCGAGACCGTCGGGATCTGGGCGAGCACCGACGATACCGCCGAGCATATGGAAACGTTCGCATCCCATTACGACCGGTTCGCTGATCAGCTCGGCGATCGTCTCAGTGAAGAGCGGCGCACGCTCTACCGCCGCTTCATCGATCAGTCCGACAGGTTGTCACTGCGCTACCATTCGCACCGACATCTCACCGTCACCCATGGCGATGCCCATATCTGGAATTTTCTGCTGCCGCGTGCCGGCGTGTCCGACACTGTCCGCATCTTCGACTTCGACCTGTGGGATATCAACGTGCCGACCCACGACCTCGCCTACATGGTGGCGCTGCACTGGTATCCGGAACGCCGGCAGGCGTTCGAACGTCTTCTGCTCAACCATTACCACGACACGCTGATCGCGCACGGCGTCAGCGGCTATACGCGTGGCGCACTCGATCGGGACTATCGCTGGTCGGTGCTCTGGCACATCACCAAGCCGGTCCGGCAATGGAGCATCAACATCCCGCCGGTGATCTGGTGGAATAATCTGGAGCGCGTGATGATGGCGGTCGAGGATCTGGGCTGCGAGGAGCTTTTGGGTTAGGCGGTGCTCCACGCTCGCCGTCGTCCTGGCGAAAGCCAGGACCCATTACCCCAGGGAAAGGTTGTGGTGCGAGGTTGGTAACCACGAGTTACCGCCAAACTCCTCCTTGGGGTAATGGGTCCTGGATCTGCGCTTCGCTTGTCCAGGACGACAGTGAAGGTCTACTCCATCACCGCATGTTCCGGCCCCGCCGCCTGCTTGCGCAGGGTGGCCTTGGTCGAGCCGATCAGCAGGGCGAGCGGGATGGTGCAGAGGATGAAGAACATCACCAGCTCGTAGTCATGCGCGAAGGCGATGATCTGCGCCTGCACGCTGACCATGCGGTCGGCCATGGCGCGGCCGGCGTCGGTGGAGAGATTGATCATGCCGCTGACGCTGGGCATCTGGAGCGCATGGTTGAACGGGTTGATGTGCTCGGACAGGATCGCATAGGTCCGCCGCGTGCCCTGCGTAAGCTGGGCGATGACGACGGAAATGCCCACCGAGCTCGCGACGTTGCGCATCAGGGTCAGCATCGCGGTGCCGTCGGTGCGCAGCTCATTCGACAAGGTCAGAAACGCCACCGTCGATAGCGGCACGAAGACCAGGCCGAAGCCGAAGCCCTGGATGACGCTGACGGTCACGATCTCCGGCACCTGCGTCAAATCAGTCCAGCCGGTCATCTGGAACAGTGAGCCCGCGGTCAGTGTCAGGCCCGTGATGATCAGCGTGCGGGCCTCGACATAACGCATCATGCGGCCGACCAGCATCATGGCGAAGAAGGTGCCGAAGCCGCGGCTCGCCAGCAGCAGGCCCGCGGTGATGATGGGATAGCCGATCACGTTCTGCATGTAGGGCGAGGCCAGCGCCATGGTCGAGAACAGCACGAGGCCCATCACGACCATGAACATGCAGCCGGTGACGAAATTGCGATCCTTGAACAGCGCGAAGCGGATGAACGGCGTCGAGGTCGTGAAGGAGTGCGCAATGAAGAAGTAGAAGGCGACGGCCGAGACGATGAACTCCGCAATGATCTCGCCCGATTCGAGCCAGCCCAATTGCTCGCCGCGGTCGAGCGCGAGCTGAAGCGAGCCGATCGCGACCGCCAGCGCCGCGAAGCCGAACCAGTCGAATCTGAGGCTGAGATCCTTCCGGGTCTCGTCCATGAAGATGATCAGCCCGATCACGGTGATGGCGCCGAACGGCAAATTGACGAAGAACACCCAATGCCAGGAATAAGTCTCGGTCAGCCAGGCGCCGAGCGATGGGCCCATGATCGGCCCCATCATCACGCCCATGCCCCAGATCGACATCGCCTTGGCGCGTTCCTGGAGCGTGTAATAGTCGAGCATTACCGATTGCGACAATGGCACCAGCGCCGCGCCGAACACGCCTTGCAGCAGGCGGAAAAGCACCATCTGGTTGATGTCCTGCGCAAGCCCGCACAGCACCGACGCGAAGGTGAAGCCGGCCGAGCAGATGATGAAGATGCGCTTGCGGCCGAAGCGGTTGGCGATCCAGCCCACCGGCGCCGTCATGATCGCGGCGGCGACGATGTAGGAGGTCAGCACCCAGTTGATCTGGTCCTGCGAGGCCGACAGCGTGCCCTGCATGTAGGGCAGGGCGACGTTGGCAATGGTGGTGTCGAGCGCCTGCATAATCGTTGCCGTCATGGCGCAGATCGTCACCATGTTCCGGCGCAGGCCGGGAACCATAAGGGCGGGATTGGACTCCGCCATAGGGTTAGTCCTTGTCCTGATCTTTGTCCTGGCTCGCGGTCGCCGACAGGCCGAGGAGGCCGGCGAGCGAGCGCTGGTGGCCGGTGTCAATGGTGGCGTAGACGCTCATGCCGGCTTTCAGCTTGCGCACGGATTTGTCGGTCTCGTCGAAATAGATGCGGATCGGCACGCGCTGCACCACCTTGACGAAATTGCCGCTGGCGTTCTGCGGCGGCAGGATCGCGAATTGCGCGCCGGTGCCGGGCGAGAGCGAGCCGATCTTGCCCTTGAAGATATGGTTCGGAAACGCGTCGACCTCGAGCGTGACCGGCTGTCCTTCGGTGACGTAGGTGAGGTCGCTCTCCTTCGGATTGGCGTCGACCCAGGGATGGGCGACGTCGATGATGGAGAACACCGGCGTGCCGGCGGCGACGTAGCGGCCGAGCTGGATCTGCTCGACCTGTGTTGCCACGCCATCCATCGGCGCGCGCAGCACGGTGTGGTCAAGGTTGCGCTGGGCCTCGTCCAGCTTGGCTTTCGCTTGCGCATAGGCCGGGAACTGCTCCAGCGGCAATTCGGGATTGCCGAGCAATTGGGTCCTGGCATTGGAGAGTTGCTGCTTGATGAATTGCGCCTGTGCACCGGCGGTGACCAGTGCATTCGACGCGTTGTCGAGGTCCAGCTGCGAGCCGTAATTATTCTTCACCAGCGCCTGCTTGCGCTCGACGTCGCGCTGCTTCAGGTCGACGCCCTGTTGGGCGAGATTGAGCATGTCGCCGTAGATCTTGATGTTGGCAACGAGATTGTCATAGGTCGTGCGGGCCTGGGCGAGTTGCGCTTTGGCTTCTTCCAGCGTGTGACGGAACGGAGCGGGGTCGATCTCGAACAGCTCGTCGCCGTGCTTGACGATCTGGCCTTCCTTGACGACGACCTTCTGGATTTTGCCGGAGATGTCGGGCGTTACCAGCACCTTCTGCGCGCCGACATAGGCGTCGTCGGTGCCGACATAGCGACCGCCATTGAGATAGAAGGTGAAGCCGGCGACCGCGACGACGACCGGCAGCACGACCAGGAGCAGGACGCGGCGATAGCGGCGCAGGCCGGCCACCAGGCGGCGACGCGGATTGGTGCCGGCTTTCTTGGTGGGCTTGCCGCCGTCGATTTTCTGCTCGGGCTGGAACTTGAGAACCTGATCAGCCATAGCGCTGCTCCTTACGCGCTTGTTCCGCTCCGCTGGTCTGGATCGCGGACCGCACGTTTTCCTTGATTGTTTCGAGTTGGGTGAGGAGGCGATGGGCGTCCGCCGGAGTGATGCCGTCGAGCGCGCTGGCGGTGAGCTCGGACTTCAGCCCGCTCATCCGCCCGAGCAACTGCCGCCCGGCCTTCTTCAGGTACAGCCGCTTGACGCGGCGATCCGAAGGATCGTTGCGTCGCTCGATCCAGTCGCTGTCGCAGAGTTTATCGATCAGGCGCGTCAGCGTGATCGGCTGCACCTCGAGAAGTTCGGCGAGCTCCGACTGCTTCATGCCTTCGCTGCGCTCGACCTTGGCCAGCACCGCCCATTGCGCGCGGGTGATGCCGAAGCGCGAGGCTTCCTTGTCGGCATAAACCCGGAGCAGGCGATGGAGCTCGGCGAGTGTAAACAGGAAATTCTGGTCCACGGGCCCGGGGCTCATGAGCTTGGTCTCCAATAAGCTTGGCATATAATAAGCAAGCTTATGATTATTCCATAGTGGCTTTGCGGGACGCTGTCCCGCAGGCCGAGCATGGCTGATCGCCGCATCGCTGGTCCTGCTTTGGGTTCCCCTTTCGAAATGCTAGAACGCCGGTCGCATGACCCTCGCAAAGCCGGCATTTCCCGCGCCCGACCACGATCACGGCCGCTGCACCGCGGATGCGCTGGCGCATGCCGAGGCCGTCTGCGGAGAGCGCGCGCAGAAATTCACGCCTATACGCCGCCACGTGTTGGGGGCGCTGCTCTCGAGCCACCGGCCGCTTGGCGCTTATGAGGTGATCGACGAACTCGCGAAGTCGATGCCGCGGCCGGCGCCGATCACGGTCTATCGTGCTCTCGATTTCCTGATGGCCAATGGCCTCGTGCACCGCATCGAAAGCCGCAACGCCTATCTCGCCTGCGCCGCTCACGACCACGACGCGACCTCGGCGGTGACGTTCCTGATCTGCGAGCGCTGTGGCCTGGTCGGTGAGATTCCGTCGGCATCTTTCGCCAAGGACCTCAACGCCGCCGCACGCAGCTCAGGCTTCGCTCCCAAATTGTCCGTGGTGGAAATCACGGGCGTCTGCGCGCATTGTCAGAAAGCTGCATAGAGCAACAACGGCGCAAAGCCGGTTTTTCAGGAAGAAATGTCCTCACCTCAAGCCATACCGTCCGCCGGTCGTCCCCTCAGTGCCGGCGCCATCGCCCTGATGCTCATGCTGTGCCTGACCTGGGGGTTCAACCAGATCGCGGTGAAGCTGGTGCTGCCGGACATTCCGCCGATGCTTCAGGCCACGTTCCGCTCGATGGGCGCGCTGCCGGTGCTGTTCATCATCGGCACCCTGCGCGGCGTTAAATTCTTCGAGCGCGACGGCACCTGGAAGCCGGGCGTCATCGCCGGACTGATGTTCGGCATCGAGTTCGTGCTGATCTTCCAGGGCCTGCGCTTCACACCGGCGTCGCGGGCGGTCGTGTTCCTCTACACCGCGCCGTTCTTCGTCGCGCTCGGCTCCTATCAGGTGCTCGGCGAGCGACTTGGCGGGACGCAATGGCTGGGGCTCGCCATTAGCTTTGCCGGCGTCGCACTCGCGATCGGCGTGCCGCAGCCCAATGTCGATTCGCACGTTCTGCTCGGCGACCTGATGATCGTCGGCGGCGCCGCGCTGTGGGCGGCGACCACGCTGGTTGCCAAGGGAACGCGGCTGCGCTTCGCCGCGCCCGAGAAGGCGCTGGGCTATCAGGTCGCGACCTCGATCCCGATCCTGGGGCTGGCCGCCTGGCTGTTCGGGGAGACCATCCCGCACACCCCGTCGCCGCTGTCGCTGGGCCTGATGGCCTTCCAGGCGATCTGGGTCGTGGGAACCACGTTCACGCTTTGGTTCGCGCTGGTGAAGACCTATTCGGCCAGCAAATTGTCGGCTTTTACCTTCATCACCCCTTTGTTTGGCGTGGTGGGTAGCTATTTCATCATGCACGACACGCTGAACCTGACCTTCGGGGCGGCCGCCGTCCTTGTCATTGCTGGGCTTTTTCTGGTTAACCGTCCCAGTCAATCCGCTGCGGCGCCGCGCGATGCATTGCTGAACGTCACCAAAACCTGATATTTGGACGCCATGAACAAGCTCGAAAACACCATCGATTCCGACATCGCGGGGCCTGCGCCGCGTCATCACACCACCCAGGTCAAGGTCGGCGACGTTGCCGTCGGCGGCGGTGCGCCGATCGTCGTGCAGTCGATGACCAACACCGACACCGCCGATATCGACGGCACCATTGCCCAGGTCGCAGCGCTCGCGCGCGCCGGCTCCGAAATGGTCCGCATCACCGTGGACCGTGAGGAGGCCGCCGCCGCCGTCCCGCACATCCGCGACGGCTTGCTCAAGCGCGGCATCACCACGCCGCTGATCGGCGACTTCCACTATATCGGCCACAAGCTGCTCGCGGCCTATCCGGCCTGCGCCGAGGCGCTCGCCAAATATCGCATCAATCCCGGCAATGTCGGCTTCAAGGACAAGCGCGACACCCAGTTCGCCGACATCATCGAGATCGCCAACAAGAACGAGAAGCCGGTCCGCATCGGCGCCAATTGGGGCTCGCTCGATCAGGAACTGCTGACCAGGCTGATGGATGAGAACACCGCCTCGGCCAATCCGCGCGATGCGCGCGCGGTGATGCGCGAAGCCATGGTGCAGTCGGCGCTGCTCTCGGCGGCGCGCGCCGAAGAGCTCGGCATGCCCAAGAACCGCATCATCCTGTCGGCCAAGGTCTCGGCGGTGCAGGATCTGATCGCGGTCTACGAGGTTCTCGCCAGCCGTTCCGATTACGCGATCCATCTCGGCCTGACCGAGGCCGGCATGGGCACCAAGGGCATCGTGGCGTCATCCGCGGCGCTCGGCATCCTGTTGCAGCAGGGCATCGGCGACACCATCCGCATTTCGCTGACGCCGGAGCCCGGCGGCGACCGCACCCGTGAGGTGCAGGTCGGCCAGGAGCTCCTGCAGACCATGGGCTTCCGCACATTCGTGCCGCTGGTTGCGGCGTGCCCCGGCTGCGGCCGCACCACCTCGACCACGTTCCAGGAACTGGCCAGCTCGATCCAGGGTTTCATCCGCGACGAGATGCCGACCTGGAAGACGAAATATCCCGGCGTGGAAGAGCTCAACGTCGCGGTGATGGGCTGCATCGTCAACGGCCCCGGCGAATCCAAGCACGCCAATATCGGCATCTCGCTGCCGGGCACGGGCGAGGCGCCGGCTGCCCCGGTGTTCGTCGACGGCAAGAAGTTCCGCACCCTGCGCGGCCCGACCATCTCCGCCGACTTCAAGGCGCTCGTGATCGACTACATCGAGCAGCGCTACGGCCAGGGCGCCAAGGTGCCGGTCACCGCGGCGGAGTGATTTAGCTCCGCTCGCCGCGCTTTGCGCTGCAATGTAGCCCGGATGGAGCGAAGCGAAATCCGGGGCCCGTCAGATCCTGACAAGCCGTTCCCGGATTGCGCTTCGCTCCATCCGGGCTACCATGCCTCCAATCAATAATGATTGGGAGCAGCGCCCATGAGTTCACTCGCCGGCAAGCAGGGTCCGCGCTATCGCCACACGGCCGAGGACGGCGCGCCGTATGAAACTATCGCGGTCGAAAAGCTAACCCCCATCATCGGCGCGGAAATCTCCGGCGTCGACGTCGGCAAGCTGGTCTCGGACGATGCCCGCTCCAACCGCCAGATGGACGAGGTCCATCGCGCGCTCGCCGAAAACCTCGTCATCTTCTTCCGCGACCAGCACATCACGCCACAACAGCATCTCGCCTTCGGCCGCAAGTTCGGCGAGCTGCATTTCCATCCTGCCGCGCCGCATGAGGATGAAGACCCGGCGCTGATGAAGATCTATGCGGATGCGAATTCGCCGCGCGCCAACGGCGAGGGCTGGCATTCCGATGTCTCCTGCGATCTCGAGCCGCCGATGGGCTCGATCCTCTACATCAAGCAGTGCCCGCCGCGCGGCGGCGACACGCTGTTCGCCAACATGTATGCCGCCTATGAGGCGCTGTCTGACCGGATGAAGGCCTATCTCGACGGGCTGACCGCGCTGCATGACGGCGAGCCGATCTATCGCGGGCTCTACGCCAATTACGGCGTCGCCGACCGTCCGTCCTACCCAAATGCAGAACACCCCGTGGTGCGCACGCATCCGGTCACCGGCAAGAAGGCGCTCTACGTCAACCGCGGCTTCACCCGTCACATCAACGGCATCCCGCGCGACGAGAGCGATGCGATGCTTGCCTATCTCTATCAGCACGCGGAAAACCCGCTATTCCAGTGCCGCTTCCGCTGGACCGAGAACGCCATCGCGTTTTGGGATAACCGCTGCACCCAGCACCGTGCGATGTGGGACTACTGGCCGCACACGCGCTCCGGCACGCGCGTGACGGTGAAGGGTGAGCGGCCGGTTTAACCCGCCTGCGCACCGCGTTCCGCGTTGACGTCTTCCCACGTCCGCGCCAATCTTGCGGAAAACGAAGACCGTCGGGAGGGTTTTCCATGCTCCGCGCCGAGGACAACAAATTCCTGACCGAGTCGGGCCCCGGAACGGGCATGGGCGAATTGCTGCGCCGGTTCTGGATTCCCGTGCTGCTGTCGGAAGAACTCCCCGAGCCCGACGGCGAGCCGAAGAAGATCATCGTGCTCGGCGAAGAGCTGCTCGCTTTCCGCGATACGCGCGGCGTTGTCGGACTCATCGACCAGTACTGCCCGCATCGCGGCGCCAATCTCTGGCTTGGCCGCAATGAGGAATGCGGTATCCGCTGCGTCTATCACGGCTGGAAGTTCGACACCGACGGAAGGTGCGTGGACATGCCGACGTCCTATCCCGACCTCAACGCCAAGGATCTCATCCGCATCAAATCCTATCCGGTGCGCGAATGGGGCGAGATGATCTGGGCCTATATGGGCCCGGCTGACGCGATGCCCGAGCTGCCCGACCTCGAAATGGCGCTGCTGCCGGCTTCGCACCGCTACGTCAGCAAGAAATGGCAGGACTGCAACTGGGTGCAGGCGCTGGAAGGCTCGATCGACACCGCGCATTTCACCTTCGCCCATCTCTCCTTCGACAAGGAGGAGAACGAGATCTTGGACATCAAGAAGCATTTCGTGAATCCGATCGCGCGAATGTCGAGCGATCACATGCGCTGGATCGCAGAGGATCCGCGCCCTGTGATCAAGATCGCCCCGCACGAAGCAGGCCTCACCATCGCCGGCGGGCGGCTCACCGGCGGCGACAACATCTACTGGCGCGTCGCGCAGTTCCTGATGCCGTTCCACACCTATGCCCCGAGTGCGATGCCGGGTGAGAACATCTTTGGCCAGACCTTCGTGCCCGTCACCGACACCAATTGCTGGATCTACACCTATGCCTGGAATCCGGAGCGGCCGCTGACGCAAGCCGAGCGTGATGCCTTTGACCGCGGCAATGGCGTGATCGCGGAGGTCGGCGACAATTACGTGCCGCTGCGGCACAAGGGCAACGACTATCTGATCGACCGCAAGCTGCAGAAGACCAGGAGCTACACCGGCATCAAGGGTGTCTCCGAGCAGGATGCGGCCGTGCAGGACAGCCAGGGCCCGATCGCCGACCGCACCCGCGAGCATCTCGGTCCGACCGATCTCGGCATCATGCATTTCCGGAAAGTCGTGTTGGAGCTGGCACGGGCGCTTCAACAGGGCGAGCCGCCGCCGCACGCCGCGCATCAGGATCGCTACGCCGTGCGCTCGGGCGCCTGCGTCACCAGCAAGGCCAAGGACCTTTCCGCGGTGATGCTGGAGCGTTTCGGTAACGTCACAGGCTTTGTCGGCCGGCCGCGATTCGCGGCAGCGGAGTAGCGCTTGGGGCAGCCGCGCAGCATCGTTGCAAGTCTCGTCTGGACGCTCGTCGCGTCGATTTTGCTATGGTCGCTGGCGCCTGCAGGCACCGGTCATGCCGCTCTCTCGCGCAAAATCGCGAAACCCAAGCCGCCGCACTCGCCGGTCAAATGCGAGATGTCGAAATTCCGGATCATCGTGGATGTCGGGCACACCCCTGACTCCTACGGCGCGTTGAGCGCACGCAACGACACGGAGTTCGGCTTCAACTTCCGGCTTGCAAGTCTGATCACGGCGAAGCTCAAGGCCGAAGGCTTTGCCGCGGCCCGCCTGCTCGTCACGGACGGCAAGGCGCGGCCGAGCCTGCTCAAACGCGTCGGTACCGCGAATGATGCCCGGGCCGATCTCTTCCTGTCGATCCATCACGATTCGGTGCCGGACAAGCTGATCGAGCGGTGGGAGTTCGACGGGGCGAACAGCTATTTCAGCGACCGCTTTTCGGGCCACTCTCTGTTCGTGTCGCAGCGGAATCCGCACTACGCTGCGAGCCTGATGCTGGCCCGGATGATCGGCCGGCAGCTGAAGGATCAGGACCTGCATTATGCCGGCCAATATGCCCTGCCGGTGATGGGCCGCTACCGGCGCCAATTGCTCGACAAGGATGTCGGCGTCTACCGCTATGACGGGCTCGTCGTGCTCTCGCAAACCCGCAGCGCCGCAGTGCTGCTCGAAGCGGGCTCCATCATCAACCGCGACGAGGAGATGACGATGAACTCGCCGGAGCGGCAGGAGATCATTGCGGGCGCCGTGGCGGTGGCGATGAGGGAGTTTTGCGAGAGGCGGTAGTTAGACACGCTCGCGATGACGAGAATCTATAGCGGCCCTCCTCGATACTCCCGGTTCGCCAAACTCGCCTCCTCCAGGTCCAGATCCCGCTCGATCCTCCGGCGCGTCTCGTCGGTGATCTGGCCGTCGCGCAGCAGGTCGTGGATGAATTTGCGCTCGGCGGCGATCAGGTCCCGGGTCAGGGCGGTGCCGGCAGCGGAGACGTCGTGGTGGGTGGGATCGAGCGAATCGGGCAGCTGGTTGACCCGGATCTCGTGTCGCGCGCGCAGGAGCCGCATCACCTCGTCCGACACGTCCTTCTCCTCGGTCAGCGCATCGAGCGACTTCAGGGCCGCATCGAGGGCCTGGCGCCGTGCTGCGATCTCGGACTCGTGTTCGGCGGTATGCTCGTTGCGACCGGCTTCCGCGACACCGAGCCAACGCACCACCGGAGGCAGCGTGAGGCCGACGCCGATCAGCGTGATGAAGATGACGCCGAAGGCGACGAACAGGATCAGGTCGCGAAACGGAAAGGCCTCGCCGCCCGGCAGCGTGAACGGCAGCGCCAGCGCCGCCGCCAGTGACACCGCGCCGCGCACGCCGGTGAACGCAAGCACGAACGGCCATTGCCATGGTGGTGACGGATCGCGCGCGCGCAGCGACTTGCTGAGCATTCGCGGCAGATAGGTCGCGGGATAGAGCCAGGCGAAACGCGCGATCACGACGACCGCCAGCACCACGACGGTCGCGATCACGATGTCGTCGAGCGGGAACGCCTTCGATTTCTCGTAGAGCGCGCGCATCTGGAAGCCGGTGAGCAGGAACAGCAGGCCCTCGATCAGATAGATCACGAGGTCCCAGAAGAAGATTCCTTGCAGGCGCGTCGATGCCGAGATCAGTAGCGGGCCGTTCCAGCTCACATAGAGACCACAGGCGACGGTGGCGATCACGCCGGAGCCGCCGAGATGCTCGGGCAGCCAGTAGGACACGTAGGGCGTGATCAGCGACAGTGTCAGCTCGACCTGCGGATCCCCCGACCATTTGCGGAACCGCAAGGAGAGCCAGCCGACACCGATGCCGAAGGCGATCTCGCCGGCGACGATGAGCAAGAACTCGCCGCCCGCCAGAGGCAGCGAGAAATGCCCGACCATGATCGCGGCGAGCGCGAAGCGGTAGAGGATCAGCGCGGTGGCGTCATTCGCGAGCCCTTCGCCTTCGAGGATGACCATGAGCCTACGCGGCAAGTGCAGCCGGCGCGCGATCGCGAGCGGCGCCACCACGTCGGGCGGCGCGACGATGGCGCCGAGCAGGAAGCCGATCGTCCAGGGCAGGCCGATGAAATAATGCGTGGCGGTTGCGACCAGCGCTGTGGTGAAGATCACCGCGCCGACCGCGAGCAGCACGATCGGGCGAAGATTCTTTTTGAATTCGCGCCAGCTCATCGCGACGCTCGCCGAGTAGATCAGCGGCGGCAGCACCATCAGCAGCACCAGTTCCGGCGGCAGCTCGACCGGCGGCATGCCCGGCACGAAAGCGAGGCCGACGCCGGAGAGCATCAGCAGAATGGCAGGCGCGATGTTGAAGCGGCGGGCGACAAGCGCGGTGCCCGCCAGCACGGCGAGCAGGATGAGAAAGGTCTGAAATTTCGCTTCCATGATGATCTGTCTTCACCCGGAAGCGGTCGCAAGGTCAATGCGTGCGGCTTACGCCAGCCGCTCGGCCACCAAGCGGCCGATGCCTGCGAACACGGTTTCGATCTGCGCCGCGGTCGGCGTGCCGCCCTGGGTATAGGCTGCGATCAGGATCGGTGCATCGGGCTTCGCATCGGGCTTGGGCCAGGCCGCTGCGATGTCGCCCGAGGCGTCCTTGCCGTTATTGCCGGTCTTGTCGCCGATCTTCCAGCTTGCGGGGAGCCCGCCACGCAGCCGGTTCGCGCCGGTCTTGCAACCCACCAGCCACTCCGTAAGCTGCGCGCGCGAGGTCGAAGACAGCGCCTCGCCCGTGAGCAGCCGGCGCAGATTGCCTGCCATCGCCGCCGGCGTCGTGGTGTCGTGGGGATCACCGGGCGGTGAGCGGTTGAGCTCGGGCTCATTGTGGTCGAGCCGCGAGGTGGTGTCGCCGAGTGAGCGCCAGAATGCCGTGAGCGCGGCGGGGCCGCCGATCCGTGCCAACAGCAAATTGGCGCAGGTGTTGTCGCTGAGCTCGACGATCGCCTTGCACATCTCGGTGACCGACATTGCGCCGACGGCAATGTTCTGCCTGGCGACCGGTGCGTACTCCAGCAGGTCGGCCTTGCCGTACGGGACCATGGCCGCAAGCTGATCCTCGCCCCGATCGACCCGCGCCAGGACGCAAGCCGCCAGCGAAGCCTTGAAGGTCGAGCACATGACGAACCGTTCGTCAGCGCGCCAGGCGAGCTTTGCGCCGGTCGCGAGGTTTTCGGCATAGACCCCGATCCGGCCGCCACTCTCGCGCTCATAGGTTTCGAGCTCAGGCTGCGCGTCCGCGGCGAGCGCAGGGGAGGCGGCCATCCAGCACAGCGAGGCGAGCAGCGAACGGCGGTCGAGAAGCATGGGGGACCTTTTGAGCGAGACGGGGGCGGGGTGGAGATGCGGCATGCACTCCATCCGCATCGTCATTGCGAGCGCAGCGAAGCAATCCAGTCTACCTCCGCGGAAAGACTCTGGATTGCTTCGCTGCGCTCGCAATGACGGAGGATGTGGGACGAGTGCGCCAGATTTCGGGCAGCGGAAGACTAAGCCCCTCACTCCCGCAGGTCATACCGATAGGACTTCGACACGATCTGCCAGCCGTCGGCGAGCTTCATCGCCACCAGATAGTCGGTGAAAAAACGCGGCGGCAATTGGCACCGGACCTTGATGAAGGCGGTCTTGTCGTCCGAACGGTCGATGGTGACGATGAAATCCTCGCGCGCCTTGCCTTCGGCCTTGCCGGAGGGACGCTTGCGCACGCGGTCGAGCCAGTCCGGCACGGTCAGCACCTGCAGCTCGCCCTTCTCGACCCAGCGCAAATCGGCGGAGGGGTGGAAGATGGCGCCAAGTTTTTCGGCATCGCCCTCGTAAAGTCCGTCGAAGTAAGATTGCACGACGGCTTCGACGCTCGAACGGTTCTGGCTCATGGTCATCCCTTTGAATGATGGCTCGGGGCGAACTTAGTCGTACACGTCAAAATGCGCTATGGTGTCCGTACCATTTGCGCAGGGACGCTGTAATGACCGGATCAGAGAATTCGAACGCTTCCTTCCTGATCGGCGAATGCTACTGCCGCGCCGTGCGCTACGAGGTGGCGGACGCGTTCTCCTATGCGATGAACTGCCACTGCTCGGATTGCCGCCGCACCACCGGCGCCGCCTTCAAGCCGTTCGCCGGCATCGAGCACAGCAAGCTCCGCATCATCAGAGGCGAAGACCAGCGCACCATCTACGGTGACGACACCACCCACGACGTCCACTGCGCCCGCTGCGGCTCGCTGCTTTATTCCCGGGTGCGCGAGGGAAAATGGGTCCATGTCGCCATGGGAACCCTGGTCGATGTCCCCTCCATCCGACCGAGCGCCCACATTTTCGTGGGCTCGAAGGCGCCCTGGCACGAGATTACGGACAATCTGCCTCAATATCGGGGCCATATCGGGGATGCCTGAGGGAACCTGCTGCGCACCTGTTTCGCGGCGAACCGCGGCCGGACTGGCGCGACAAACAAAAGGGGTCTTTCGGCCCGCCGCCGGCGCCACCTTCGTGACCTCCGTCACAAGCGTCCGCGACGGACCCTGCTAAAGCCGTCCCAAAGGGGCTCGAACTGCCCTGAACTCGGAAGTCGTGTCATGCGCAAACTGCTCAGACTTTGCCCACTTCTCCTCGCCGTCGCGCTGCTATTCGGCACCGGCCCCGCTTTGGCCGGGAAGCGCGTCGCGCTGGTGATCGCCAACTCCGCCTATCAGCATGCGCCGTCGCTTACGAACCCCGTCAATGACGGTTCGGTGATGGCCAGGACGCTGAAGGAGGCCGGGTTCGACATCGTCGATTCCCGGCGCGATCTGACGGCGCAGGAAACCCGGCGTGTGCTGCGCGAATTCGCCGACGGCACGCGCGATGCCGATATCGCCGTGGTCTATTATGCCGGCCACGGCATCGAGGTCGAAGGCTCGAATTATCTGATCCCTGTCGACGCCAAGCTGGAGCGTGACACCGACGTCTTTGACGAGGCGCTCTCCCTCGACCGCGTCCTGGTCGCGGTCGAACCGGCCAAGCAGCTTCGCCTGGTGATCCTGGATGCCTGCCGTGACAATCCGTTCGGCAAGACCATGAAGCGCACGGTCGCCTCGCGCGGCATCGGCCGCGGCCTCGCCCAGGTTGAGCCGACCAGCTCCAACACGCTGATCGCCTATTCGGCCAAGGCCGGCTTCACGGCGCAGGACGGCGACGGTGCGAACAGCCCCTTCACCGTGGCGCTGTCGAAGCATCTGACGACGCCCGGCCTCGACGTCCGCCGCGCCTTCGGCTTCGTGCGCGACGACGTGCTCAAGTCGACAGGTAACAAGCAGGAGCCGTTCGTCTATGGCTCGCTCGGCGGCGAAGACGTGCCGCTGGTGCCGGTCAAGGTGACCGCTGCGGCTGCCGCTGCGCCCGCGCCGAACCCTCAGGCTGACATTCGCCGCGATTACGAGCTCGCGCTCCAGGTCGGCAACAGGCCGGCGTGGGATGCCTTCCTTGCCCAGCATCCCGACGGCTTCTATGCGAGCCTCGCCAAGCTTCAGGTCGAAAAAATCGGCGCCGAGCAGGCTCATGCGGCGGCCACCGAGAAGGCCAAGCAGGCCGAGGCCGAGCGCGATCGTCTCGCCGCACTTGGCGCGCAGAAGGATACGCAGGCCAAGGCAGCCGCCGATGCGAAGGCCGCAGAGCAGGTACAGCTTGCCGCGCAAAAGGCCAAGGAGCAGGCGCAGCAGCAGGCGGCCGCCGCCGAGCAGCAGCGCGTCAATCTCGCCGCCGCGGCGCCGGGTGCAGCGCCCGCCAGCACGGCGAGCCCAGCCGGCACCAACGTCGCGTCGCTGACGCCGGCCACCGCGCCGGCCGATCTCAGCCGCTCGGTGCAGACCGAACTCGGCCGCGTCGGCTGCTTCTCCGGCGCCGCCGACGGCAACTGGACCACGTCCGCACAGCGCTCGTTGTCGCAGTTCAACCGTTATGCCGGCACCAAGCTCGACGTGAAGGTGGCGAGCACCGATGCGCTCGACACGGTCAAGTCGAAACAGTCGCGCGTCTGTCCGCTGGTTTGCGAGCACGGCTTCAAGGCCGACGGCGACAAGTGCACCAAGATCGTCTGCCGCGATGGCTATGCGCTCAACGACGACAACGAGTGTGAGAAGCAGCGTGCCGCCAAGCCCGCGACCGCCAAGCCTGCGACCGCAAAGCGTGACGACGGCGACGAGCGTCCCGCACGGCAGCGTCGTCAAGCCGGCGGTGCGGCTGCAGAAGCGGCGGGCGGCTTTGGTGGCGCTGCCGGCATTGCTGCCGCCGCTGGCGCCAGCCGTCGCTCGAGTGGCGGGCAGATGTTCTGCAATAGCGGCGGCTGCCGTCCGGTCAACCGCGGCTGCCATCTCGAATATCGCGGCGGCGGCGGCCCCGGCAACGATGCCAATGCCGAGGTCTGTAACTAGGATTGCGGGAGTGAGTTCAGGTCGAAATCGCGCTCGCCGCGATGTTGACAGTCAGCGCCAGCAAGGCCGTGTTGTAGATGAATGAGATGATGCCGTGCGCGGTGGCGGTGCGGCGGATGGTCTTGTCGGTGATGCCGACGTCGGAGACCTGCGCGGTCATGCCGATCACGAACGAGAAATAGACGAAGTCCCAATAATCCGCGTGGTCTTCCTTATCCCCACTCGGAAACTGAAGGCCGCCCGGCGTTGGGTGACGATAATAATCATGCGCGTAATGCAGCGCGAAGGTCGTATGCACGGCGGCCCAGGACAGCGCGATGGTGCTGATCGCGATGGTCAGCTCCGCGGCGCCGCGGTGGACGCCGAGCTCGGCGACAATGGCTGCGATGCTCGCAAACGCGCCGATCGCCGTCACCAGCAGGATCACAAAGCGGCCATCGTCCTGCATCGCGGCGCTTCTACGGATATGCTGGTGATCGTTGCAAAGCATCATTGCATAGACCAGCACGAGATAGACCGCGATCAGCGCATCCCAGCCGAGCACAAGCCGCGTCGTGAGCCGGGGTGAGCCTGGCATAAGCAGGCAGACGATGATGCCGACGGCAAGTGAGATGAACGTTCGCGGCCGGGCGTAGATCAGCCGCATCGGCCGCGACATCTGGCGGAAGCGGACGAGGGCGGGATCCTCTTTGGTGCCGCCCGTCATCGCGCGGCTAGTTCTTGCGTTCGGCGACGAACCGCGCGGCCGCTTGCAGCACTGCGGCCCGATCGCCGAAGATCGACACGGCGCTGTCAGCCCGCGCGAGCAGGTCGCGGACCCGCTGCCTGGCGCCCTCGATTCCGAGCTGGGTGACGAAGGTGGTCTTGCCGAGCGCGGCGTCCTGGCCCGAGGGCTTGCCGAGCGCCGCTGCATCTCCTTCGACGTCGAGCAGATCGTCGGCGATCTGGAAGGCCTCGCCGAGCGCGCGGCCGTAATCGTCGAGCGCCTGATATTCCTTTTGCGAGGCCTGGCCGAGGATCGCACCGGCGATACAGCCGTAGCGCAGCAGAGCCCCGGTCTTCATCTGCTGAAGACGGGCGACGTCGACCGGCTCACGGTCGCCAAAGCGGCCTTCGCCGGCGAGATCGAGGATCTGACCGCCGACCATGCCGCCGATGCCGGCGCAGCGCGCCAGTGCGCGGGTCAGCAGGAGCCGCACATTGGCGTCGCGATGGATCTCGTCGCGGGTGATGATGTCGAAGGCGAGCGTCAGGAGGCCGTCGCCGGCGAGGATCGCCGTCGCGTCGTCGGTCTTCTTGTGCAGGGTCGGGCGGCCGCGGCGCAGGTCCGAATTGTCCATCGCCGGCAGATCGTCATGGATCAGCGAATAGCAGTGGATGCACTCGAGCGCCGCACCGGCGAGCAGCGCGGCTTCGCGCGTCACGCCGAACACGGCCGCGCTCTCGACCACCAGGAAGGGCCGCAGGCGCTTGCCGCCGTTGAGGCTCGAATAGCGCATTGCGTCCATCAGTCGCTTGGGCCGGGCGATCTCATCGGGCAGGATGTCGTCCGACAGCAGGCGCCCGAGCAGGGCTTCGGTGTCATCAGCGGTCTTGTCCAGACGTTTGGCGAAATCGGACGGGGACGTGCCGGTCATCAAGAAGGGCTCCAGAACTAAAATTCGGCGGGACAATCCTTTATGCGCCCGCCTCAGTCAATCGTTTGGAAGGCCTAAAAAGTGCTGGAAAAGGCCCGAATTATCACAGACTTAATGCCGGGCTTGTGGCCGCGTTTCGTTCTGCGCCGGAAAGGTTGATTTGCGCGTCGTCAAAATCCTTCTCCTGGTGCTCGCGGTCGCGGCTCTCGCGCCCTATGTCGTCGCGCCGTTCTACCGCACCGGCCATCCCGTTTCGACGCTGATGGCCTGGCGCTCGCTTCGAGGTGCGCCGATGCAGCGGGAATGGATCGATCTGGCGGCGATGTCGCCCTCGCTGCCACGCTCGGTGGTGGCGGCCGAGGACGCCCATTTCTGCAAGCATCACGGCATCGACTGGGGTGCGCTGCGTGAGGCGGTCGACGATGCCCGGGAGGACGGCACCCCGTTCCGGGGTGCGTCCACCATCACCCAGCAAGTGGCGAAAAACCTGTTTCTCTGGCAGGGGCGGGACTTTGTCCGCAAGGCGCTGGAATTCCCGTTGGCGCTGTGGATCGATCTCGTCCTGCCCAAGGCTCGGATTCTCGAGATTTACCTCAATATCGCCGAGCTCGGCCCGCAGGGCCAATTTGGGGCCGAGGCGGCCAGCGCCTATGCCTTCGGCAAGTCGGCGGCGAACCTCTCCCCCCGGGAGGCGGCGCTTCTGGCCTCGATCCTGCCGAATCCGGTCAAACGCAGCGCCAGGACGCCTGGACCGGGCGTCCGGCGGCTGGCCGGGACCTATGTGGCGAGGGCGCAGGCCAGCTCGCTTTCGACCTGCTGGCGGGAGAATCGCTGATTTCGGGTCCTTTTCGGGCGCATTTTCCGGCCCAGAGCCCTAGATTTAGGGCAGGCCTTCCTCTATAAGCCCGGCCTTGACCGGCATTCAGCTCGCCTCGGTTTGCGGGTGCTGAGCCGTCCCTTCGCGGACGATGCCCTGATGACACCAATCCCTAGAGGATACTGAAATGGCCGTTCCGAGAAGAAAAACCTCGCCGTCGCGCCGTGGCATGCGCCGCTCGGCTGACGCCATCAAGAAGCCGACCTATGTGGAAGACAAGGATTCCGGCGAACTCCGTCGTCCGCATCATCTCGACCTCAAGACCGGCATGTACAAGGGCCGTCAGGTCCTGAAGAAGAAAGAGTCCTGAGTCAGGACCTTTCTGTGGGCAGGACGATCGGGCCTGCCTGATTTCGGCCAACCCATGAGATATGACAGTGACGGCGGCGGAGCGAATGCTTCGCCGCCGCATTGTCCTGTCTGGATATCTTGATCGAGAAGGCATTTCGCCGATGGTCGGTTTCCCGCTGCTCCTGATCCCGCTCGCGGTCTACAACATCATCGCCTTCCTGATGCCGAGCGTGTCCTTTACGGACGTGCTGTTCAAGGTGCCGATGATCACGGGCGAGGCCTGGCCGGTCACGCTCTCCGACGTGATGCTCGCGCTAGGTGTCGTGCTGCTGCTGCTCGAAGTGGTCAAGGGCGCGCGGCCCGGCTCGAAATTCCTGATGGATCATTTGCTGTCGCTGATCGTGTTCGGCGCAGCTGCGGCCGAATTCGTGATGTGGCCGAAATTTGGCAACTCCACCTATTTCCTTCTGGTGCTGCTCGCGATGGCCGATTTCCTCGGCGGCATCGCCCAGCGCACGCGCCGCCGCGTCGCTTATGTCGCCGAAACGGCACCAGCGCCGCGCAAGGCCAGACGTCAGGCTGAAGCGGCAGTCGATGAAGCGGTGGTCGAGCCCAAGTTCGAGCCGGTCGTTGCCCCGCCCGCATCCGCACCTTCCGCGCAGTCGGTGGCCGAATCCGTGCTGATGGATCATCCCGCGCCGAAGCCGGTCCAGAGCACGCCCTCGCCGGAAATCCCCTCGCCGCACTTGCAGCCGGGCAACGGCACGCAGCCGTCTCCCGACGCGCCGCGCTGAGCTATTTCAAGCCATCTGCCGCGTACGCGCAGTGACGCTCGGAAGCGGGCGCTTGCTGCCATAGGCGACCTGCGCATCCTCGGAAGACGCGCGGCGGAGCCGGCTCGCCTGGGGCAGGTGCTCGGCATTGGCGATGAGCTGGGTGACGAAGCTGGGATCGGGGCGCGGCAGCGGTGCCTTGTGCACCCACTGCAAAATCGGCAGCAGCGGCACCAGGGCCGAGCCCGGGCCGTTGTCCGACGCGTTCGATCGATCGGTACTGAACATCGCAATCACCGTTGACCCGGCAAAGATCGTCTCATTTCGAGACGCTGGCGCCGGTGCGTGTCATGTACTCGCAAGGCCTATGCCGGGCGGGCCGGTTTGGTTCCTGCGCGTGAGGAAACGTGGTTTCCAAATTGTTTATCAACTTTGCCTAGGGTCAATGGCGAATCTGGCTTTATCCTGTGCCGACTCAGGACTCCCCGCTGTCCCGAAACGAGGCGATTTTGACCCCCGCATTGCCGCAAGCCTCCGACATCCTGGCCGCCCTCGGTCAGGCCGTGTTCGCCTGGGACATCGCCAGCGATGCCATCGTCTGGGGTGAGCAGGTCGGCGCCATCTTCCCCGGAATTCCCGCCGAGCGGCTGGCCACCGGCGCCGAATTCGCCAGGCTGATCGAGCCCGCGCAATCGCTGCGGACCGCCGCGCTGGCGCAGACCTCAGCCGTGCATGGCGCCGACGGCACGCCCTATCGGGTCGAGTACGGCGTGCGCATGAGCGCCGCCGATCCCGTGGTCTGGATCGAAGAGACCGGCCGCTGGTTCGCCGGCCCCGACGGCCGCCCGGTGCGTGCGATCGGCTCAGTCCGCATCAACAATGAACGCCACGCCCGCGACGAGGAACTGACGAAGCTGGCCCGGCTCGATCCGCTGACGGGCGAGCTCAATCGCTCGCATCTGATCGCCGCGCTGGCCGAGGCCATCGAAGAGACGACCCGTTTCCGCTCGACCGCGGCCTTCATGCTGGTCGGCATCGATCATCTCGCGCGTGTCAACGAGGCCTTCGGCTTCGACGTTGCCGACGCCGTGATACTCGACGTCGCCACGCGCATTCGCGCGCGCTTGCGCGGCGGCGACGTGCTGGGTCGCTTCTCCGGCAACAAGTTCGGCCTGATCCTGAAGAACTGCACGGTCGACGACATGAACGTCGCCGCCGAGCGCTTCCTCGCCGGCATCCGCGACGAGGTGGTGCCGACCAAATCCGGCCCGGTGTCGGTCACGGCTTCGATCGGCGCGGTCAGCGTGCCGCGCTATGCCCGCAACACCGATGAAGCGGTCAATCGCGCCCACGAGACCCTGGACACCGCGAAACAACGTCGCGTCGGCTCGTTTGCAGCGTGGCGCCCGGATGCCGCGCGCGACGCCCAGCGCCGCGTCAACATCCGCGTCACCGACGAGATCGTCACCGCACTGAACGAGCGCCGCATCAAGCTCGCCTATGAGCCGGTGGTTGCCGCCCTTTCGCGCGAGTGCGCTTTTCACGAATGCCTGGTGCGGATGGATCAGGGCGACGGCCAGGTGCTGCTCGCGCCCGACATCGTGCCGGTCGCGGAACGGCTCGGCCTGATCCGCCTGGTCGATCACCGCGTGCTCGAGCTCGTGGTCGCCGAGCTCGCCGCCGCGCCCGACATCTGCCTCAGCCTCAACATTTCGCCGGACACCACCATGGATCCGGATTGGTGGGCGGGAATCGAATCTCTGATGCGCGCCCATCCCGGCGTCGCCGAGCGGCTGATCGTCGAGATCACCGAAACCGTCGCGATCCAGGACATCGACGACGTGCGCGGCTTTGTCACCCGGCTGAAGAATTTCGGCAGTCGCATCGCCATCGACGATTTCGGCGCCGGCTACACCTCGTTCCGCAATCTGCGCAAGCTCGGCGTCGACATCGTGAAGATCGACGGCGCCTTCGTGCAGAACATCACTCGTTCCGCCGACGACCGCGCCTTCGTGCAGACCCTGATCGACCTCGCCCGCCGCCTCGACATCAAGACGGTGGCCGAATGGGTGCAGGACGAAGAAGCTGCGAACATGCTGCGCGACTGGGGCTGCGACTACATCCAGGGCCGCCTGATCGGGCTCGCCTCAGCCGACCGCCCCTGGGGCGCGTCGCCGGACAGCGCACTGCCGGCGGCAGGGTAGAGGTCAATCTGAGCCGGAGCCTTACGCCACGCGCCGAACGGTGTTCAGGCGCTCGATAACACGCACGACCTCCGCGGCCGGGGAGGGCTTGCCGAAATAATATCCCTGCACGGCGGTGCAGCCGCATTCGCGGACGAAGTCGAGTTGTTCAATCGTCTCCACGCCTTCCGCCGTGGTCTCGACGCCGAGCACCGAGCCGAGGCTGGCGATGGTGCGGACGATCGCCACACTCTCCGGGCTTTCACCGAGCGTGCCGACGAAGGAGCGGTCGATCTTGATGCGGTCGAACGGAAACTTGCGCAAATAGCTCAGCGAAGAATAGCCGATGCCGAAATCG
The DNA here is from genome assembly GCF_003020115.1 of Bradyrhizobium sp. MOS002. GTDB lineage: Bacteria > Pseudomonadota > Alphaproteobacteria > Rhizobiales > Xanthobacteraceae > Bradyrhizobium. Next base: position 918,767 of record NZ_PYFX01000001.1, on the reverse strand, counting down.
TCGAGGCTGACGCGCACCCCCAACGCGCGGAGCTGGTGCAGGATCTCGATCGTCGCTTCGCTGTCGTCGAGCAGCGCCGTCTCGGTGACCTCGAGCTCGAGCCGATTCGGCGGCAGGCCGGCCTCCGCAAGCGCGCTCGTCACCATCGTCACCAGCCCGCGTGAGCGGAACTGCACCGGCGACAGGTTGACGGCGACGGTGAGATCGGGCCAGGTCGCGGCGGTCGCGCAAGCCGTGCGTAGCACCCACTCTCCGATCGGAACGATCAGCCCGTTCTCTTCCGCAATCGGAATGAATTCGGCCGGCGAGACGAGACCGCGTGAGGGATGTTTCCAGCGCAGCAGCGCCTCGAAGCCGGTAAGTTCGGTGGTATCGAGCCGCACCTGCGGCTGGAACGCCAGGTGGAATTCACGGCCCTCCAGTGCGCCGCGCAGATCGCGCTCCAGCGCGTGCCGGCTGCGAGCCTCTTCCTCCATTTCGGGCTCGAACAGCCGATAGGCGCCGCGCCCCTTGGCCTTGGCCTGGTACAGCGCGAGGTCGGCGCATTTCATCAACTCGTCGGCGTCGAGCCCATGATCGGGCGCGATTGCGATGCCGACGGAGACGCCGACATGGATCGACTGGTTCTCCAGCGGCGGCGGGTGACCGATGATCTCGACCAGGCGGCGTGCGAGCCTTTCCGCCGATTGCGGCTGCGGTCCGCGCTGGAGAACCGCGAATTCGTCGCCGCCGAGCCGCGCGACGGTGTCGTGCTCGCCGACATTCTCCTGCAGCTGGGCCGCGACCCAGCGCAACAGCCGGTCGCCGGCCGCGTGGCCGAGGCGGTCGTTGACGGTCTTGAAATTGTCGAGGTCGAAGCACAGCACGGCCATTGCGCCACCGGCGATCGCGACCTGGTTCAGCCCCTCGCCCATCTTCTCGCGGAACAGCGTGCGATTGGGCAGGTCGGTGAGCGAATCGTGCCGCGCCATGTGCGCGACGCGGGCCTGGGCCTTGTGGCGCTCGGTGACGTCCTCATAGGTGACGACCCAGCCGCCGTGCTCCATTCGCTTGTGATTGAGCTTGATGATGCGGCCGTCGCTCAAATAGCGGTGCAGCGTGTGCTCGCCCTCGCGCAGCCTCTCGACATAATCGGCATACAGCCGCGCGGCGGTCGTGTTTGGATGGATGCCGAGCTCGCAGCTGTGCTCCATGATCTCGCGCATCGACACACCCGGCTTCACCAATTCGGGCGACAGTCCGTACATCTCGATATAGCGCCGATTGCACACGATCACGCGCAAGTTCGAATCGAGCATGCACAGGCCCTGGCTCATGTTGTTCAGGGCCGCGTCGAAGCGCCGATACTGCTCGCCCAGCTCCTCGACTGCATGCTCGCGCTCGGTGATGTCCTCGTAGGTAGCCACAAAACCACCCTCGGCCAGGGCGCAATAGCGCACCGAGATCGTGGTGTCGTTCGACATGCGCCGGCGTATCGGCGAGGAGTTGCGGTCGGCAATCCTTGCGCTGGCGGCTTCCAGGAGCTGTTGCGGGCTATATTCGGAAGAGAACGCGCCGTTTGCCATCGCGCGTTCGATCAGTTCGGCGAGATGCGTGCCTGGCTTGGTTTCCTCCGGCGAGAGCCGATAGATCTTCCGGTAGGTGGTGTTGCAGACGCGCAGGCGCATGTCGCTGTCGTAGAAGGCGAGTCCGTGCGCCATGTTCTCCAGCGCCGCATCGAGCATGAAGTTCTGCTGCCTCAGCATCTCCTCGTATTGCAGCCGCTCGGTGACGTCTTCGTGCACCGTCACCCAGCCGCCGTCGGGCAGAAAACGGGAGGCTGCCTGCACCATCCGTCCGTCATAGCGCATCACCAGCAGGTTTTTCGCCTTCCTGGTGCGCACGTCCTCCAGCCGGGAGTCGTGGAATTCCTCACCCGCCATGCCCGGCAGGTTGCCGCGCGACATCCAATGCTCAATGACCGTACAATGCGAGACGCCCGGCTTCACGATTTCCGGGTCGAGATTGTAGAGCTTCAGGAAGCGATCGTTGCAGACGACCACGCGGCTGTCGGCGTCGTACATGATCAACCCGTGCGACATGTTGGCGAGCGCGTGCTGGCTGCGCTCGGTCTGTACGCGCAGCTCCGCCTCGACCCGGGCGAGGCGGCTGACGTCGTCGCAGATCGTCATCCAGCCGCCGCCGGGAAGCGGCTTCATCTCGAGCGCCATGACGAGGCCGCTCGCGAGCGTCTGTTGAGTCCGGAACGGCTGGCCGGCCGCGATCCGCGCCAAGCGCACGGCATAGAGTGCGTCGACTTCCCCCGCGGGGATGTTGCCGAGAGCCACGCTGTGGGCGAGCACGTCGCGGTAGCTCGTGCCGACCCGCACTTTCTCGGGCGACATGTTGAACAGGTTGAGGTAGCGCTGATTGACCAGCACGATCCGGTTGGTGGCGTCGTAGACGCAAACGCCTTGCTCCATGTGGTCGAGCGCAAGCTGGCTCAGCCCGACCAGGGCCTTCGGGCCCTGCTCGCGGCGTGCATCAAACTCGTTGTTGCGGATCGACGTCATGGGGCGGCTGGGTCTCGGCGGCAATAGACCTAACGCAAGGTAATTCAGTCGCCGAGGCTAGCGAAGAGGCGGGAAAATTCCCTTAAGCGCCGTAGTTTACGTAGGGTGACCGGCGATGCAGGGATGCGTTCGAATGCGGAGGGCGTGCGAGGCGGTCTACGGCCCGTACAGCACGAGTTCCGTATCGGTGAGATTGGCGAGCTGCGGCCGGTGCGGTCCCTTGAAATATTTGCGGCCGCGACGCTCGGTGTAGATGCCGACGAGGCCGGGAACCGGGCCGTTGGAATCGACGGCGACCGCGATCTTGCCGAGCCGCAGCAGCAGCCGGCCGATGCGGCCTGCGCATTCGGTGTATTCGGCCGCGTTGCGGCAGTAGATCAGCTTCATCGCGGGCGGCGCAATGAAGCCACGGCGGATGCGCACGGGTTGCAGGATGAAGGGGAAGGTTCCCTTCGGCGTGCGGCAGACGAGGCTGAGGCAATTGTAGCGCGCGTGCCGCGTCAAGAGATCGGTCTCGGCATCGGAAAGTCCGTCGATCGTCTTGGCGTGCTGCGAGATGACCTCGATCTTGCTCCAGCGTGGGACGCGCGTCAGCGCAGGCACCGAGAAGAATATACCGCGGCAATAGGCGCGAAAGCCCTGCGTCTCGATGATCGGCCAGGTCCACGGCGCCGGGCTGATGTTGAGATAGGTAACGTCCTTGTGCCGCTGCGCGATCTTGGTCAGGAGCGGGGCGTAGTTGCGGTAGGCCGGGTCGACGTACCAGCTCGACAAATTGCACTGGATGGCGGTCTCACCGCCGTCCGTCCGCGCCGTGTAGATCAGCAGCAGCACGCCGACCGGCGTACCGTCATTGTCGAGCATGTAGCCGAAGCGCGGGTAGCCCTCCGGCACGGGCCGGAAGGCTTGCCGGCGCAGGCCCTGGATCCAGTAGCTGCGCGAGCGGCCGACGAAGCCGCGCGTCAGCAAGTCCGCGACCGCATCGACGTCGGACTCGGTGATCTCGCGGCATCGGACCTTGGTATGGATCACGCTCGTCTTTCCCGTGGAAATGACCGGCCTCGTTCCGTTAGCGCCAGCCTTCGCCGTGGGCATCGGCCGCGATCTGCGGCTGCAGGCCCATGATCTCTCGCACCTTGACGGGCCATGCGGAAGGGTCGGTGCCGTGGGTGTGGAACATGGCGACGGCCAGGCGGTCCATGCCGAAGGCGACGCAACCGGTGTGGGCCGGTTCGCCATTGGCGTCCTGGATGTCCCAGGTCGTGCCGAAATGCTCGCGGTGATAATTGAAGCTCATGCAGGCGGTCGGCTGCTCTTCCGAGCGCAGCGGGATCAGCAGTTCGAACTTGAGCTGCTGCTGCTTCTGGCTTACGGCCTTCATCTGACCGACGCGACCGAAGAACGGATCGCTGGCATAGTCGACGCGGAAGGTAAGGCCGAGATCGGTCGCAATCGCCTGCGCGCGCACCATCCAGCGCTCGCGGAAGTCGGCGACGTCATCGGGGCTGCCGATGCAGACATATTCCCGCATCCGGAACGATTGCAGCCGGTCGAGATGTTTTGACGGCTCACGGCGGAAGCAGTCGGCGGCGACGTCGAAGCGCAGGCCACCCTTCGGCAACTGGCCGCGGCTCGCCGCGATCGGATAGACGGGATAGCAGGCTGCCGGCGACAGCACGAGGTCTGCCGGCGAGAGCGAGCTGGTCCAGTCGCCGCCGGCATCGAAGCGGCTCACCGCGGCGTTGATCTCGCGCTCGGTGCCGTGCAGGCCGCAGACGCAACCGAGCAGATTCGGAAAGCTCTTGAGGTAGCCGGATTTTTCCAGCTGGGACCGGCTCATCACCGGAGGGAAGCGCATCACTTCGGTGCCGGCCTCGCGATGGCTCGTGATCAGCGCGGCGAGCTTTTCGACGATGCCCTCATAAAGCGCGGTGCGGGCATAGACGCCGTCCGAGCCCATGGGGTGGAACAGCTTCTCGGCGAGATGATCGAGCGGATCCGCGATTTGCGGGGCGGTCTCGGGCGAATTCGGGAGGACGGCAATGTTCATGGTTCGATGTCCTGCTATCTCAAAATTGTTCTTGTTGGTTGGGTCGCTAAGGCATGTCATTCACGAAAAGGTACGTCAGTCATTAAGGCTCAATGGCACTCCGCTCATCAGGGTCGACGTCGCGGCATTGGCCAGAATGCGGTCGTTGTTGATCATGATCGGCGACGACAGCACATCGCGCAGATGGCGGCCCATGGTGAACTCACCGTCGTTGCGGTAACCGGAAAGGCCAGCGGTGCGCATCGCATGCATCACGGTCTCGACCGCGAGCTCCGAGGCCTGCACCTTCAAAAGCGTGATCGAAGACTGGAAGCCGAGCGAGCCGAGCGCGCGTTCGTCGTGCTCGGCGCGAGCAAAGGCGTCGATATTGGCCGATATCAGCGCCCGCAGCTTGGCCAGCGACATTTTGGCGGCGGTGAAATGCGCGGCTGCCGGGGGCATCTGGCCGCCTGAGGTGCGAGCCGCCTTGCGGACGAAGGCCTGCGCACGGGTGACTGCGGCTGCAGCGATACCAGCCCAGGCCGAGGACCAGCACAGATGCGCGAACGGCGTCATGGTCTGAGCGTGGATCTTATCGTAGGATTCCGGGAAGACACGGTCGGTCGGGCAGTCGACCTTCAGCTCGAAACCGGTCGAGCAGGTGCCGCGCATGCCGAGCGTCTCCCAGCCCAGCGTCCGCTTCAGCGAATAATCGTCCCTGGCGAGCGCCAGCAGCACCTGGTCGGACGCAGAAGCATCGGTGGCGCGGCGGGCGATGGTGACGAGGCCGTCGGCCTCGGCGCCGTAGGAGATCACGGTGGCATCGCGCAGCAGCGAGACGGTGTCGCCTGCGACGTCGACGGCGGCTGCGCTGGCGCGGATGTTGCCGCCGTTCTGGCCTTCGGTGGTGGAGGAGGCGAGCAGCCACTGGTCGCGCGCGACCCGGCGCATCATGGTTTCCATCCAGGGGATGCCGTGGCCGTGCCTGACGACGCAGGCGACCTTAGTGGTGTGCATGGCGTAGATCATCGCCGTGGAGGCGCAGGCGCGTCCGAGCGTGTAGCAGACGTCGGTGACGTCGTGGATCGAGGCACCGAAGCCGCCGAACTCGACCGGGATCATGACGCCGAGCAGTTTCTGCTCGCGCGCGACCTCGAAGGCCTTGTGGGGGAAGCGGGCATCGCGATCGACCCCGTCTGCGTCGGCAGCCGCCACGGTGGCGGTTCGAGCGGCGCGTTCGATGAGGGACGGACCCTGCTCGAGAAAGCTCGTCTGCGTCTCGTCGACAGTGAGGACTGCTTCACGCACGTTCATACTCGTCCGCCTCCGGTTTGCCGTTCAGGATCGCCGGCATCATTCGCGATGCCGCTTGAGCGATCCTTCGACCATCTTTGCTTATGAGATGAGGCTACGGATTTAATTCAAATTCGTCGATGAAATAGAGGGTAAACAAAGCCCAATTCCAAACGAACAGTTAAGTTCGGGTTGTTTGCATCGCCCGGATTTCCGCGATCGCGTTAGGGATCTGTAAGAAGGCGGAAATCCAGACAATCTGAGTCATCGTTTACTAAGAAACGCGAAGTAATGGTGGCGTCCATTGCGGGATCGGCCTGCCGTGCCCATCGTAGCCGGCAACCGGTCCGACCTTTGTCGACAGATGGGAATTTACCGATGCAGGCTTTCGATACCGAATTGCGCAATCGCATCATCAAGCTGGTGAAGGGCATCCTCGCCCAGAACTCGCTGTCCGCCGAGGTCACGCCTCACGCCAAGCTCGTCGACGTCGGCCTGACCTCCATGGACATGGTCAATCTGATGCTCGGCGTCGAAGCCGAGTTCGACTTCACGATTCCCCAGTCCGAGATCACGCCGGAGAACTTCCAGTCCGTCGAGACGCTGGAGCGTATGGTCGCGACCCAGTTGCAGTCGGCGGCCGCGGCTTAGTAGAATCTATTTGGGTCGTCCTGGCGAAAGCCAGGACCCATCACCCCAGGGAGCAGTTTGACGAAGACTGCCCGTCCGGGACTAACAGCATTTGCCATCGACAGACCTCGCGGTACGGGTCCTGGCCTTCGCCAGGACGACGCCCAGGCTGTGGTGGGCGTGTCGTTTTCCTTACGACATTCCCAGCCCCGCCACCCCGTTTCAAAACCGCCGCAAAACTGGCATAGCTTGCCCATGTCGCACGGCGCGAACGGGGTGGAGCAGGCATGACGCAGGCGGTATTGGGCATCATCGGCGGCTCCGGCATCTACGATCTGCCGGGGCTGGAGGACGCTCGCGAAGAGGTGATCAGGAGCCCCTGGGGTGAGCCGTCGGCGCCCCTGCGGCGCGGCTCAATTGCCGGCCTGCCGATCGTATTCCTGCCGCGCCACGACAAGGGCCACCGGCTGTCGCCCTCCGACATCAATTATCGCGCCAATATCGACGTCCTCAAGCGCGCTGGCGTCACCGACCTCATCTCGCTGTCGGCCTGTGGCTCGTTCAGGGAGGAGCTGCCGCCGGGCACCTTCGTTCTCGTCGACCAGTTCGTCGATCGCACCCACAAGCGCGAGAGTTCGTTCTTCGGGAGGGGATGCGTCGCGCATGTGTCGATGGCGCACCCCGTCTCGCCGCGGCTGCGCATCCATCTTGCCACGGCGGCCGAAGCCGAGGGCATCGCGTTCGCGCGCGGCGGCACCTATGTCTGCATGGAGGGACCGCAATTCTCCACCTATGCGGAAAGCATGACCTACAAGACGCTTGGCTATTCCGTGATCGGCATGACCAACATGCCTGAAGCGAAGCTCGCGCGTGAGGCCGAGCTTTGCTACGCCACCGTCGCGATGGTGACGGATTTCGATTGCTGGCATCCCGATCACGACGCCGTCACCGTGCAGGACATCATCCGTGTTCTGAGCTCGAACGCCGACAAGGCAAAAGCGCTGGTGGCGCGGCTGGCGAAAGACTTCCCGCGCGAGCATGAGCCGTGCCCGATCGGCTCGGACCGCGCGCTCGATACCGCGCTGATCACCGCGCCCGAGGCGCGCGATCCCGAGCTCTTGAAGAAGCTCGATGCGGTGGCCGGGCGCATCCTGCGAACGTGATACGAAAGGCAGAATGCCATGAAGGTCGACGGCAAGCATTTCCGCAGCATCTGGCGTGAGCGCGACGGCTGGTCGGTCGGCGCGATCGACCAGCGCCGGCTGCCGCACGAGTTCATCGTTGCGAAGCTGACCTCGTGCGAGGACGCGGCCCTCGCCATCCGCGACATGCTGGTGCGCGGTGCGCCGCTGATCGGCGCGACCGCAGCTTACGGCATGGCGCTGGCAATGCGTGAGGATGCCTCCGACGCCGGCCTGAAGCGCGCCTACGACACGCTCGTGGTGGCGCGGCCGACGGCGATCAATCTGAAATGGGCCCTGGACGAGATGCGCGCGAGCCTCGCGCCGATCGATCCGCTGGAGCGCGCGGAAGCCGCCTATGCGCGCGCCGACGAGATCGTCGAGCAGGACGTCGAGATCAACCGCGGCATCGCCGCCAATGGCCTGAAACTCATCGAGGCGATCGTCGCAAGGAAGAAGCCGGGCGAGACGGTCAATTTGCTGACCCATTGCAATGCCGGCTGGCTTGCGACCGTCGACTGGGGCACGGCGACGGCGCCGATCTATCTCGCGCATGAGCGCGGCATCAAGGTCCATGTCTGGGTCGACGAGACGCGTCCGCGCAACCAGGGCGCCTCGCTCACGGCTTGGGAGCTCGGCCATCACGGCGTGGCGCATACGGTGATTCCCGACAACACCGGCGGGCATCTGATGCAGCACGGCATGGTCGATCTCGCCATCGTCGGCACCGATCGCGTTGCCGCCAATGGCGACGTCTGCAACAAGATCGGCACATATTTGAAGGCGCTCGCCGCTCACGACAATAACGTGCCGTTCTACGTCGCGCTGCCGTCGCCGACGATCGATTTCACCGTTGATGACGGCATCCGCGACATCCCGATCGAGCAGCGCAGCGGCACGGAGGTCACCGACATGACCGGCCGCACCGCGGACGGACGGCTTGAGACAGTGCGCATCGTGCCGGAGGGCTCGCCGGTCGCGAATTATGCCTTCGACGTCACGCCGGCGCGACTCGTCACCGGCCTCATCACCGAGCGCGGCGTGCTGAAACCCGATCGCGCCTCGCTGGCGGCTGCGTTTCCCGAGCGTATTGCCGCCGCTGCGGAATAATCCGTTCGCCAGGCGGGATTTTTCCACGCTGTTATTGCGAGCGCAGCGAAGCAATCCAGAATCCCACCGCGGAGGCGGTCTGGATTGCTTCGCTGCGCTCGCAATGACGGAGAAGGACGCTCTAGCTCAGCTTCAACCCCGTCGCTGTCTCGAGCTCGGCGATCGCCTGGGCGCCGCTGGTGACCTTGATCGTCGTCATGCCCATCTCGCGTGCCGGCTTCAGATTGACGCCGAGATCGTCGAGATAGACGCAGTTTTTGGGATCGACCTTCAGCGTTTCGACCATCAGCTGATAAATGCGCGGGTCGGGCTTGCGCAGGCCGATCTTGGCGGACTCGATCACATGGTCGAACAGCACCATCACCTCGGCGACATAGAGTGAGCGACCGGTCATGCTGCCGATCGCATTGGCCGGCAGATTGTTGGTAATGCAGCCGGTCTTGAATTGCGCCTTGATGCGCTTCAGCGCTTCGACCATCTCGGGGCGCAAATCGCCCTGAAGCAGCGGGAGCACATCGCGGCCGCGCACCTCAGCGCCGAGAGCCAGCGACTCCGTCGCGAACAAATGATCGAACGTGTCGATATCGACCTCGGCGCGTTCGAATTTGGCCCAGGCATTTTCCAGATGATTGGCGGCATTGGTGCGCCGGATGATGTCGATGGGCAGGCCACGCTCTGTCTCGAACCGCGTGAACGCCTCGAACGGCGAACTCGTCAGCACGCCGCCAAAATCAAAGATCACAGCCTCGATCGTCAAGGTCCCGCCCTCGTCAATTCCTTTCCAAGAGCGCTAGCATGCGCTATCGGCAAGGGCCAGTCCGAAGCCATCCCGCGCCGCCACCGATGCCGATACCGAAGCGTGTTCCCATGAAAAAGCTTGCAACCCTCATTACAACCGCGCTGCTGCTCGCCACGCCCGCTTATGCCATCGTTGGCGGCGGCACGCCGCAGGCCGATGGCGTCGCGCGCGCCGTCGTCACGATCGTCGGCTCGCGCGGTAATTTCTGTACCGGCACCCTGGTTGCGCCAAAGCTGGTGCTCACGGTTGCCCACTGCGTGCAGCCCGGCGCGGACTACAAGATCGTCGATCGCGGCACCGACGGACAGCCGCAACTGCTGAATGTCCGCACCGTCGCGATCCATCCAAATTTCAACATGCAGGCGATGCAAGCGCATCGCGCCACCGCCGACCTGGCGCTGCTCCAACTGGAAATTCCACTCAAGGGAAAATCGACGGTACCCGTCGGTGCGCCGAATATTCCGATCCAGGTCGGCAGCCGCTTCGTCATCGCCGGTATCGGCGTCACCGTGCGTGGCGACGGCAAGAGTGGCGGCGCGACGCGTGTTGCCGGCCTCGTCGCGACCGGTCAGCCCGGTACGCTCCAGATCCGGCTGGTCGACCCCGTAACCAACGGGGTTCGCGACGGAATTGGCGCCTGCACCGGTGATTCCGGCGGTCCCGTGTTCGAGGACAAGCCGACCGGAGCCGTGCTCGTCGGCGTCATCAGCTGGTCCACGGGGCCGAACGGAGCCGCCGGCTGCGGCGGGCTGACCGGCGTCACGCCGCTCACGCTCTATCGCGACTGGATCGTGCAGACCGCGCGGAGCTGGGGTGCGACGCTGTGATTTGACCGCGTCCTGATCTATGTCATCTTGAAGCGGAAGCGCGATGGGCAACCACGTCCGTCGCGGAGGAAACGCGTCGCCCAATCAAGGGCGGCCACAAAAACAAGCAAGGCATAGAAGCAACAATGAATGTCGCTGTTCGCAGTCACGCGGCCAAACAGGCTTCTGAACATTTCGACGTGCTGATCGTCGGCGCCGGTATCTCGGGCATCGGCAGCGCCTATCACATGACCAAGCAGCTTCCGGATGCGAGCTTTGTCATCCTGGAAACGCAGGCGACGTTCGGCGGCACCTGGACCACGCATCGCTATCCCGGCATCCGCTCCGACAGCGATCTCCACACCTTCGGTTATAGCTTCAAGCCCTGGGTCGGGCCGCCGATCGCGACCGCCGAGGAAATCCTCGCCTACATGAACGAGGTGATCGACGACAACGATCTTGCGAGACACATCCGCTACAAGCACAAGATCAATTCGGCGAGCTGGTCGAGCGAGCAAAACCTCTGGACCATCGAGGCGGTGACGACCGACACCGGCGAAGCGAAAACCTTCACGGCGAATTTTCTCTGGATGTGCCAGGGCTATTACCGCCATTCGGAAGGCTATACGCCGGAATGGAAGGGTACGGATCGCTTCAAGGGCCGCATCGTTCATCCGCAGACCTGGCCTGATGATATCGACCTTTCGAACAAGAAAGTCGTCGTGATCGGCTCCGGCGCGACGGCGGCGACGCTGGTGCCGAACATCGCCGACAAATGCGCGCATGTCACGATGCTGCAGCGTTCGCCGACTTATTTCCGCCTCGGCCGCAACGCCATCGAGATCGCGGAGGAGTTGCGCCGGCTGCAGGTCGACGAGGCCTGGATCCACGAGATCGTCCGCCGCAAGATCCTGTTCGAGCAGGACGCGTTCACCAAGCTTTGCTTGTCAAAGCCCGAACAGGTGAAGAAGGAGCTGATCGGCCAGATCAGCGCGGTGCTCGGTCCGGAGTACGATGTCGATACACATTTCACACCGAGCTACCGGCCGTGGCGGCAGCGCATCGCCTTCGTGCCCGATGCCGATCTGTTCAAGGGGATCGCCAGCGGCAAGGCGTCCGTCGTCACCGACGAGATCGAATGTTTCGTCGAGAACGGCATCCAGCTCAAATCCGGCAAGCTGCTCGAAGCCGACGTCATCGTCACCGCAACCGGCTTCAATCTCGCGGCGCTCGGCGACATCGCCTTCGAGGTCGACGGCAAGCCGCTCGCGTTCGGCGACACCGTCACCTATCGCGGCATGATGTTCACGGGCGTGCCGAACATGGTCTGGGTGTTCGGCTATTTCCGCGCCAGCTGGACGCTGCGCGTCGACCTCGTCGCAGACTTCGTCTGCCGCCTGCTCGGTCACTTGAAGGCCAAAGGCAAGAAGAAGGTCGAGGTCCAGTTGCGTGCCGAAGACCACAACATGCCGATCCTGCCCTGGATCGATCCGGAAAACTTCAACCCCGGCTACATGATGCGCAACATGGATCTGCTACCCAAGCGCGGCGACAAGCCGGAATGGCAGCACAGCCAGGATTACTGGACCGAAAAGGACGAGATCCCGAAGACGGATCTGGATGGCGGGGAGTTTGTGTATGGGTGAGGGCCGCTAGGCGCTAACCAAGCATTGCAATGTCGTCCCGGCCTAGTGCGCAATTGCGCACGGGGGCCGGGACCCATACCGCGGAATCTATCGACTGCGGTTGGTGGTAGTCCCACGATAACGAGTCATCGCCAAACTACGTCTTGTGGCTATGGGTCCCGGCCTGCGCCGGGACGACACTGGTTATTGGGTGGGCAGGTCTCAACTCACCCGCAGCACCGCTACGAATTCCTTCTCGTCGCATTTGTCGCAATCGCCGCCGCAGCCGTCCGGTTCTCGACGCCGAGCTTGGCGTAGATCTGCTCGAGATGCTTGTCGACCGTGCGGGGGCTTAAGCCCAAAATCTGCGCGATGTCGCGGTTGGTTTTGCCCTTGCTGAGCCAGGCCAGCACCTCGCCTTCGCGGGTGGTGAGGCCAAGCTCGCTGGTGAATTCGGGTGGCGGCGCGGTGCCGGACTCCTTGGAGAGCCGCAGCAGGAACTCGTTCGGCGCGGTCTCGCCCATGTAGTACAGCCGGAGCTGAGGATTGTCGGGCAGGGAAGCCGCCTGGGACTTCGAGCTGCCCTTGCCCTTTGCCTGCTCCAGCCATTGCAGCAATGATACTGGCAGGACGAAGTCGTCGTCGGCCTGCGCGCCGTGGTGGTCCGCCAGCAGCTTCTGCGCCTGCGGGGTCGCCCACAACAATTTGCCCTGGCGGTTGACCGCGAACAGGAATCGGCCGGACACGTCGAGCGCGGCACGTGCGCTTTGCGTCAGCCGCGCATTGCCGAGATGAACGCGGATGCGCGCCAGCATCTCCTCGATCACGATCGGCTTCGTCACGTAGTCGACGCCGCCGGCCTCCAGCCCGCGCACGATGTGCTCGGTCTCGGCGAGCCCCGTCATGAATATCACCGGGACATTGGCAAGGCCCGCATCGCGCTTGAGGCGGCGGCAGGTCTCGAACCCGTCCATGCCCGGCATCACCGCGTCGAGCAGCACGATGTCAGGCGTGATCTGGTCGACAATGCGCATCGCGGCCGCGCCGTCGAGCGCCACCATCACCGTCATCCCGGCGCTGTCGAGCGCGTCGGTGAGCAGCCGCAGCGTCTCCGGGGAGTCGTCGACAACGAGCGCGACGTCGCGCTTTTTCGACTCAGTGCTCATACGCATGCAACGTCTTCAATGTGGCCATGTACTGGTCGAGATCGAAGCGGTCGATCAGCGACCGCATTTCCGCGACGAAGTCGGCATGCTCAGGATGCTCACTGCCGATCTCGTCCAGCTTCAACTGGATAGCCTTGACGTAGCCGATCTGACCGAGCCCGATCAGCGCCTCGATGTGTCGTACAGGCGGCCGCGAGCCGCTCTCAGGCCGCCATAGCGGCACGGCGATCTCGTCCGAGCCGTATTGCCATTCGAGCTTGAGAAGCTGGCGAATGCCTTCCAAAAGCCTGGGAATGTCGATCGGCTTCATCAGATAGCCGTCGTGGAAGGGCTGCGCCAGCGGTGTGCCGTGGGCTTCGAGCGCGCTGGCCGACACCATCAGGATGCGTGCCTGATGATGGCCGTTCGCGCGCAGCGTCTCCGCGACCGTCCAGCCGTCCATGCCCGGCATGGAAATATCGAGCAGGAACAGATCGGGCCGGCAGTGCTGGGCCAGCGCGAGGCAACCAGGTCCATCTGGCGCACTGAGCAGGATGAAGCCGAGCGGTGTCAGCACCTCGCGCAGGAGGTCGCGATGCACGGGATCGTCGTCGGTGATGAGAATGGTCTTGCGCGCGCCGTGATAGCCGGAGATCGGGGCCTCCACCGGCGCAATGCGCTGCGGATTGGTGACTTCCGATAGCAGCATCTTGACCTTGAACGTGCTGCCGCGGCCGACCGTGCTCAAGACCTTGATGTCGCCGCCCATGACGCCGGCGAGCAGCCGGCTGATGGTCAGGCCCAGCCCGGTGCCGGTGTGCGGCTGCGAGACACCGAGCGCGCCGCGTTCGAAGGGTGCGAAGATGCGTTCGAGATCGTCGCCCTGGATGCCGGGGCCAGTGTCGATCACCTCGAACTCTGCAACCGGGCTGCGATAGTGCACCACGAAATGGACGCTGCCGGCTTGGGTGAATTTGATCGCGTTGGACAGCAGATTGATCAGCACCTGGCGCAGCCGCTTCTCGTCGGCATAGACCACGACCGGCAAATGCGCCGGCCGCCTGAACACGAAGTCGATGCCCTTGGCGGCGGCTTGAAGGCGGAACATGCCGACGAGCTGGTCGAGGAATTCGGACAAGCGCACCTCGTCGCGCGACAGGTACAGCCGCCCCGCCTCGATCTTGGAGATGTCCAGAATGCCGTCGATCAGGCCGGAGAGGTGGTCGGCGCTGCGGCGGACGACGCGGACCTGGTCGCGCGGCTTGGTGTTGAGCGTCGTGTCCTGCTCCAGGAGTTGGGCATAGCCGCTGATCGCATTCAGCGGCGAGCGCAGCTCGTGGCTCAGGCCCACCACGTAGCGGCTCTTGGCGAGGTTGGCGGATTCGGCGATCTCCTTGGCGCGCTGGAGCTCGGCATCGGTGCGCTTGTGCGCGTCGATCTCCTGGATCAGCAGCGTGGTCTGGCGCCTGGTCTCGGCCTCGGCGGCCCGTCGGCTCTGCTGCGCCAGCACGAACAGCCAGGCCACGACCCCGATGATGATGCTGAGCGAGAAGAACACCTTCCAGAGCACGTTGGAGACGAGCATGTTCTCGCCAGGTACGCTGACCGAGGTCTGGAGGTAGATCAGCCCCAGCACCAGCGCGACGAGGCCCGCGGAGACCACGAACACGCCAATGTAGTGGCCGAACTGCGAGTTGATCCGCTGATAGATCGCCTGCGGCAAGATCCTGGCGAGTGCGTCGGCGAACTGCACCTGCGCCCGCGCATGCGGCTTGCACAAATCGTGGCAGCGCGCATCGAGCGAGCAGCAAAGCGAGCAGATCGGGCCGGCATAGGCAGGGCAGGAGGTCATGTCCTCCGGCTCGAAATGGTGCTCGCAGATGCAGCACTGGATCGATTCGATATTGGCCCAGCTCCTCTTGGGCTTGCGCGCGATGTAGTATTTTCCGTCGGTGAGCCACGCGATGACAGGCGCGGTGACGAAGGCGACCGTCAGCGCGACAAAGGCCGCGAGCGCTTTCATGGTCGAGCCGAACAGGCCGTAGAATGCGGCGATCGAGACGATGGTCGCGATCGTCATCGCACCGACGCCGACCGGGTTGATGTCGTAGAGATGGGCGCGCTTGAATTCCATCTGCGGCGGCCGCAGGCCGAGCGGCTTGTTGACCACGAGATCGGACACCAGCGCGCCGACCCAGGCGATCGCGACATTGGAATAGAGCGCGAGCGTCTGCTCCAGCGCCTTGTAGACGCCGATCTCCATCAACAGCAGTGCCACCATCACGTTGAACACCAGCCAGACGACCCGGCCGGGATGGCTATGCGTCAGACGCGAGAAGAAGTTCGACCAGGCGATCGAGCCTGCATAGGCATTGGTGACGTTGATCTTGAGCTGCGACAGGATCACGAACGCGCCGGTGAGTGCCAAGGCCATGTCCGGCTGCGACAGCACGTAGCGAAACGCTTCGAGATACATGTGCGCAGGCTCGGCCGCCAGCTCGCTGGAGAGGCCGTGGCTCAGCGCGAAGAAAGCGAGAAACGAGCCCAGCAGCAGTTTCAGCGCGCCGAAGATGATCCAGCCGGGGCCCGCGATCAGCAGGGCTGCCCACCACGACGTTCGCGAGGTGCGGCGGTCGCGCGGCAGGAACCTGAGGAAGTCGACCTGCTCGCCGATCTGGGCCACCAGCGAAAACACCACCGAGGATGCGACACCGAACAGCAGCAGATCGAAATGTCCGTTGGGGTCGCCGTGCTCGCCGGCGAATTTGCGCCACTCCGTGAACGAGTAAGGGTTGGCCCAGGCGATCGCGGCGAAGGGCAGGATGTGCAGAATGATCCAGATCGGCTGCGTCCAGAGCTGGAAGCGGCTGATCAGCGTGATGCCGTAGGTGACAAGCGGGATGATCGCGACCGCGCTGATGAGGTAGCCGATCGGACGCGGAATGCCGAAGCACATCTCGAGCGCCGTCGCCAGGATCACCGCCTCGATGGCGAAGAAGATGAAGGTGAAGGAGGCGTAGATCAGCGACGTGACGGTCGAGCCGATATAGCCGAAGCCGGCGCCGCGGGTGAGCAGGTCAATGTCGATGCCGCATTTGGCTGCATAATAGGCAATCGGAACGCCGCAGCAGAAGATGATGGTGGAGACGACGAGGATCGCTGCGGTGGCATTGGTAACGCCGTAGTTCAGGGTGATTGTGCCGCCGATCGCCTCCAGCGCGAGAAAGGAGATTGCGCCCAGTGCAGTGTTGGCGACGCGGGCGGCGGACCACCGGCGCGCGCTTTTGGCGGTGAAGCGCAGCGCGTAGTCTTCCAGCGTCTGGTTGGCGACCCATTGATTGTACTGGCGCCTGACGCGATCTATTCGCTGCCGCCCTGCCACTTAAGCCCCACTCCCACTCCCGAACTTACCGGACCCCTCGCAAAACCCGTACCAAAAGCCTACGTCGTCATTTTGCGGTGCAGTATACGCGATCTTGCGTATGCTTGCAGTGCACAAATTCGAGCCATCCTCACGGCACCAATCGCGTGTCCTCGAACAACAGTGGGGTGCTCATGTCAGACGAAGCGAACAAGGGCCTGTTATCGCCGCTCCGGCGCAAATTATTGATGGGAATGGCGGCCTTGCCGGCCATCACGATGCTGCCGCGAGCATCTTTTGCACAGGCCCCGGCGACCTCGGCGGTCAATAGCACGGGCCTCGCGGTCACCGACACCGAGGTGACGGTCGGCATCCTGCATTCGGCGACCGGCACCATGGCCATCTCCGAGACCGGCTCGATCGAAGCCGAAAAGCTCGCCATCGAGCAGATCAATGCCATGGGCGGCGTGCTCGGGCGCAAGATCAAGTTCATCCAGGAAGACGGCGCCAGCGACTGGCCGACCTTTGCCGAAAAGGCCAAGAAGCTGCTGGTCAACGACAAGGTCGCGGCGATCATGGGCTGCTGGACCTCGGCGTCCCGCAAGGCCGTGCTGCCCGTCATGGAGCAGTACAACGGCATGCTCTATTACCCGACCTTCTATGAAGGTCTCGAGCAGTCCAAGAACGTCATCTACACCGGCCAGGAAGCCACTCAGCAGATCCTCGCCGGCCTGAACTGGATCGCCAAGGAGAAGGGCGCGAAGTCGTTCTTCTTCATCGGCTCCGACTACATCTGGCCGCGCACCTCGAACAAGATCGCGCGCAAGCATGTCGAGAACGTGCTGAAGGGCAAGGTCGTCGGCGAAGAATATTATCCGCTCGGCAATACCCAGTTCAACTCGGTCATCAACAAGATCAAGCTGACCAAGCCCGACGTGATCTTCACCGACGTCGTCGGCGGTTCGAACGTTGCGTTCTACAAGCAGCTCAAGGCCGCCGGCATCGACCTCTCGAAGCAGGCGCTGCTGACGATCTCGGTGACCGAAGACGAGATTGACGGCATCGGCGGCGAGAACATCGCGGGCGCCTATGCCTGCATGAAGTACTTCCAGTCGCTGGACAATCCGAACAACAAGACCTTCGTCCCGGCGTTCAAGAAGATGTGGGGCGAGAAGACCGTGATCGGAGACGTCACCCAGGCTGCCTATCTCGGCCCGTGGCTGTGGAAGTTGACGGTGGAGAAGGCGGGCTCCTTCGACATCGACAAGATCGCGGCGGCGTCGCCGGGCATCGAGTTCAAGGGCGCTCCGGAAGGCTATGTGCGCATTCACGAAAATCATCACCTCTGGTCGAAGACCCGGGTGGGACGCGCGAAGCTGGATGGCCAGTTCGAATTGATCTACGAGACCGCCGACCTGGTCGAGCCGGATCCGTTCCCCAAGGGCTACCAGTAAGTCACGGCCATCGCCGCCGTTTCCCTTTCAGGCAAAACCTCTCCCTGGCGTGGATCGCAAGTCCACGCCTAAGACCCCCGCGTCGCGAACCTGCTCGCGACGCGGGACCCTTTCCCGACGGAGGACATCGATGTTCGGCGACTACTCGCTTGGTGACCTTGGCTCCATCTTCGTCATGCAGGGCTTTGCAGGACTGATCCTGTTCTCCGTCTACGTCCTGATGGCGCTGGGTCTTGCGATCATCTTCGGCCAGATGGGCGTCATCAACATGGCCCATGGCGAGTTCATGATCCTCGGGGCCTACGTCACCTGGATGACCTCGAATTTCTTCCAGTCCTATTTGCCGAGCTTGTTCAGCGGCTACTTCTTCCTCGCGATGATCCTGGCCTTTTTCGCGTCCGGTGCGCTGGGGATGTTGGTGGAATGGGTGCTGATACGGCATCTCTACAAGCGACCGCTCGACACGCTGCTTGCGACCTGGGGCCTCAGCCTGATGCTGCAACAGGCCTATCGCTCCGTCTTCGGCGCGCGCGAGGTCGGCGTCGAGCTGCCGCAATGGATGCTGGGCTCGCTGCACGTCTCGGACAGTATCGAGGTGCCGATCAACGGTGTCTTCGTGATGTGCCTCACCGTGCTGATCACCGTCGCCGTCGCCTACGTGATGTACAAATCGCGCTGGGGCCGCCAGGTGCGCGCCGTCGTGCAGAACCGCATCATGGCCGGTGCCGTCGGCATCAACACCGAAAAGGTGGATCGTTACACCTTCGGCCTCGGCTGCGGCATTGCCGGTGTCGCCGGGAGCGCCTTCACCATGATCGGCTCGACCGGGCCGACCTCCGGACAGCTCTATATCGTCGATACGTTCCTAGTGGTCGTGTTCGGCGGCGCGGCTAGCCTGCTCGGCACCATCGCATCGGCCTTCTCGATCTCGCAGACCCAATCCACCCTCGAGTTCTTCTTGTCGGGCTCGATGGCCAAGGTGCTGACACTGCTCGCCGTCGTCGGAATCCTGATGCTGCGGCCGCAAGGGCTATTCGCCCTCAAGGTCCGCAAATAACAAGAAGCAGACAAATCATGGTCATCAACTCACGCTTCTTCAATCGATCCGAGCTCATCGGCTTCATTGTTCTGGCCGCCGTGCTGTTCGTGATCCTGCCGCTGTCGCTCGATGTATTCCGCCTCAATCTGGTCGCGAAATATCTGACCTACGCCTTTGTCGCACTCGGCCTCGTGCTGTGCTGGGGTTATGGCGGCATTCTGAGTCTCGGGCAGGGCGTGTTCTTCGGACTCGGCGGCTATTGCATGGCGATGTTCCTCAAGCTGGAAGCCTCCAGCGTCGAGAACACGAAAATCCAGTCGACGCCCGGCATTCCGGATTTTATGGACTGGAATCAGATCACGTCACTGCCGCTGTTCTGGCAGCCGTTTCACAGTCTCACCTTCACCATCCTCGCCATCATCCTGGTTCCCGGCATCTTCGCGCTGATCATCGGCACCGCAATGTTCAAGCGCCGCGTCGGCGGCACCTATTTCGCGATCATCACCCAGGCCGTCGCGGCCATCCTGACCATCCTGATCGTCGGTCAGCAGGGCTATACCGGCGGCATCAACGGCATGACCGACCTACGCACCCTCAAAGGTTGGGACATCCGGCCCGACCACGCCAAGGTCATCCTGTACTTCGTCGAGGTCGTGCTGCTGTTCGCCTGCATCGGCATCGCGCAGTTCATCCGCCTGACCAAGCTCGGCCGCATCCTGGTGGCGATGCGCGAACAGGAGGATCGCGTCCGCTTCTCCGGCTACAGCGTCGCCAACTTCAAGATCTTCGCGTTCTGCATGGCCGCGGTCTTTGCCGCGATCGGCGGGGCGATGTTCGCGCTCAATGTCGGTTTCATGTCGCCGTCCTTTGTCGGCATCGTGCCCTCGATCGAGATGGTGATCTACACCGCCGTCGGCGGACGGATGTCGATCTTCGGCGCGATCTGGGGGGCCATTCTGGTGAACTTCGCCAAGACCAGCCTGTCGGAATCCTTCCCGCAACTCTGGCTGTTCGGCCTCGGCGCCCTGTTCATCGCGGTGGTGCTCGCCTTCCCGAACGGTCTGTCCGGGCTCTGGGCCGACTACGTGCAGCCGCGGATCGACCGTCTGTTCGCCTCGCGCAAGAAGTCGGACTGGAAAGACAATTCGGTCGCCGACGGCGCGCCGGCAGAGTGAGGAGACGATAATGCTTGTCGGAAGTCAGCCCAAGGAATTCCTGCTCGCGGTCTCCGGACTAACCGTCTCGTTCGACGGGTTCAAAGCCGTCAATGACCTTTCCTTCTATATCGAGGAGAACGAAATCCGCGTCATCATCGGGCCGAACGGCGCTGGCAAGACCACCGTACTCGACCTGATCTGCGGCAAGACCAAAGCGACCGAGGGCTCGATCCAGTTTCGCGGCACGGAGCTGACGAAGCTGAAGGAGAACGAGATCGTCAAGGCCGGGGTGGGACGCAAGTTCCAGACGCCGTCGGTGTTCGAGGATCTCACCGTGTTCGAGAATCTCGAGATCTCCTTTCCGCGCGGTCGCACCGTGTTCGGCTCGCTGACCTTCCAGCGCGACCAGCAGGTCAAGGACCGGGTCGAGGAGGTCGCCGAGATGATCTTCCTCAGGGACAAGCTCAACACCTATGCATCCGAGCTGAGCCATGGCCAGAAGCAATGGCTCGAGATCGGCATGCTGCTGATCCAGGACCCGGACCTTCTGATGTTAGATGAGCCCGTCGCCGGCATGAGCGTCTCAGAGCGCGCCAAGACCGCCGAGCTGCTCAACCGCATCATCAAGAACCGCTCGGTGCTCGTGATCGAGCACGACATGAAGTTCGTCGAGGACATCGCGCACAAGGTCACCGTGCTTCACCAGGGCCAGATCCTCTCGGAAGGGACCATGGAGAAGGTGAAGAACGACCCCAAGGTGGTCGAAGTCTATCTGGGTCACTGAGGAGCACGACGATGCTGGCTATTTCTGATCTTCACGTCGCCTACGGCCAGAGCGAGGTGCTGCACGGTCTCAACGTCAAGGTCGCGCCCAACGAGATCGTTGCGATCATGGGCCGCAACGGCATGGGCAAGACCACGTTGATGAAATCGCTGATGGGCATCCTGCCGACGAAGAGCGGCTCGGTGACCATGGACGGCGCCGAGCTCGGCAGCCTGCCGAGCTACGAGCGCGTCGCCAAGGGCCTTGCCTATGTGCCGCAGGGCCGCATGATCTTCTCCACCATGACGGTGAAGGAGAACATCGAGACCGGCCTCGTCGTCTCCGGCGGAACCGAGGTGCCCGGTGACATCTACGAACTGTTTCCGGTGCTGCTGGAGATGAAGGACCGCCGTGGCGGCAATCTCTCCGGCGGCCAGCAGCAACAACTCGCGATCGCTCGCGCGCTGGCGACCAAGCCGAAAGTGCTGCTGCTGGACGAGCCGACCGAAGGCATCCAGCCGTCGATCATCAAGGAGATGGCGCGCACGCTCAAGCGCATCCGCGACGAGAAGGGGCTTTCGATCGTCGTGTCCGAGCAGGTCCTGAGCTTCGCGCTCGACATCGCCGACCGCGTGCTGGTGATCGAGAACGGCGAGATCGTCCGCGACGATCCGCGCGACGCCGTCGATGCCGCGCAGGTCTCGAAATATCTGTCCGTCTAACCAACCGTGTAAAAGGGGAGCATCTCGATGCCAGAGACACTGATCAAGGTCGATCTCACCAAGTCGGCCTATGAAAATGACATGGTGCATAACCGCTGGCACCCCGACATTCCGATCGTAGCCTGGGTCAATCCCGGCGACGATTTCATCATCGAGACCTATGACTGGACCGGCGGCTTCATCAAGAACAACGATTCTGCCGACGATGTGCGCGACATCGATCTGTCGATCGTGCACTTCCTGTCCGGACCGATCGGCGTCAAGGGCGCAGAGCCCGGCGACCTCCTCGTCGTCGACCTGCTCGACGTCGGTCCGATGAAGGAGAGCATGTGGGGCTTCAACGGCTTCTTCTCCAAGCAGAACGGCGGCGGCTTCCTCACGGATCATTTTCCGCTTGCGCAGAAATCGATCTGGGACATCAAGGGCCTCTACACCTCGTCGCGGCATATTCCGGGCGTCAACTTCGCCGGCCTGATCCATCCCGGCCTGATCGGCTGTCTGCCCGATCCGAAGATGCTGGACACCTGGAACAAGCGCGAGGCCGAGCTGATCGCGACCAACCCGACCCGCGTGCCCGGACTGGCGAACCCGCCATTCGCGCCGACCGCTCATGGCGGCCGCGCCAAGGGTGACGTCAAGGACAAGATCGGCGCCGAAGGCGCGCGCACCGTACCGCCGCGTGAGCATGGCGGCAATTGCGACATCAAGGACCTCTCGCGCGGCTCGAAGATCTACTTCCCGGTCTACGTGCCCGGCGCCGGTCTCTCGATGGGCGATCTGCACTTCAGCCAAGGCGACGGCGAGATCACCTTCTGCGGCGCGATCGAGATGGCCGGCTGGCTGCATCTGAAGGTCGAGGTGATCAAGGACGGCATGGCGAAGTACGGTGTCAAGAATCCGATCTTCAAGCCGTCGCCGATCACCCCGAACTACAAGGACTATCTGATCTTCGAAGGCATCTCGGTCGACGAGGCCGGCAAGCAGCACTATCTCGACGTCACCATCGCCTATCGCCAGGCCTGCCTGAATGCGATCGAATATCTGAAGAAGTTCGGCTACTCCGGCGCCCAGGCTTATTCGATCCTCGGCACCGCACCGGTTCAGGGCCACATCTCCGGCGTGGTCGACGTGCCCAACGCCTGCGCCACATTATGGCTGCCGACGGAAATCTTCGACTTCGACGTGATGCCGTCCTCGGCGGGTCCGATCAAGCACATCAAGGGCGATATCCAGATGCCGATCTCGCCGGACAAATGATCCCTGCGCGACGAGATGTGGGACGGCGTAGCTGCCGCCCCGCATCCGCCGCGGCAGTTCTCTCACAGACAACAGCGTAGGGATGATGCGATGCCGGTCTATGAATATCTCTGTGACGATTGCGGTCCGTTCAAGGATATGCGCCCGATGGCCGAATGCGACGATCCGCAGGTCTGTCCGCAATGTGAAATCATGGCGCCGCGCGTCATTCTGACCGCCCCGAACTTCTTCTGCATGCCGTCGGAGACGCGCAAGTCTCACGCCGTCAACGAGCGCAGCACGCACGCGCCGCAGACGCTCGCGCAATACAAGGCCTCGCATGGCCCAGGCTGCGGCTGCTGCTCCACGGGGAAAAACTCGTCGGACAAGAAGAAGCCGGCGCGGCTGGTGACCAAGACCAGGAGCGGCGCGAAGGGCTTTCCGACCGCGCGGCCCTGGATGATCAGTCACTGATTCACGCAGCAATCTCAAACACAGTAGAGGAGCAATCAATGCTTCACGGTGACATCTCCAGCAGCAACGACACCGTCGGCGTCGCGGTGGTCAACTACAAGATGCCCCGCCTGCACACCAAGGCCGAGGTGCTCGATAACGCCCGCAAGATCGCCGACATGGTGGTGGGCATGAAGACCGGCCTTCCCGGCATGGATCTAGTGATTTTCCCGGAATACTCCACCCAGGGCATCATGTACGATTCCACGGAGATGTATGAGACCGCTTGCGCGGTACCGGGTGAGGAGACCGCGATCTTCGCCGAAGCCTGCCGCAAGGCCAAGGTTTGGGGCGTGTTCTCGCTCACGGGCGAACGCCACGAAGAGCATCCGCACAAGGCGCCCTACAACACCCTGATCCTGATGAACGACAAGGGTGAGATCGTGCAGAAGTATCGCAAGATCATGCCGTGGGTGCCGATCGAGGGCTGGTATCCCGGCAATTGCACCTATGTCTCCGACGGCCCGAAGGGGATGAAGGTCAGCCTGATCATCTGCGACGACGGCAACTTCCCGGAGATCTGGCGCGACTGCGCCATGAAGGGCGCCGAGCTGATCGTGCGCTGCCAGGGCTACATGTATCCAGCCAAGGAGCAGCAGGTCATGATCTCCAAGGCGATGGCGTGGGCCAACAACGTCTACGTCGCGGTCGCCAACGCCGCCGGCTTCGACGGGGTCTATTCCTATTTCGGTCACTCCGCGATCATCGGCTTCGACGGCCGCACCCTCGGCGAGTGCGGCGAGGAGGACTACGGCATCCAATATGCCCAGTTGTCGAAGCATCTGATCCGCGATGCGCGCCGCAACGGCCAGTCGCAGAACCATCTCTACAAGCTGGTCCACCGCGGCTACACCGGCATGATCAATTCCGGCGAAAGCCCGCGCGGCGTCGCCGCCTGCCCCTATGATTTCTACAAGAACTGGATCGCCGATCCCGAGGGCACCCGGGACATGGTCGAGGCGATGACGCGCGCGACGCCCGGGACCGCCGAATGCCCGATCGACGGCATCCCGAATGAAGCGGCGCCCACCAATTACTAGGCTACTATCGCTCGGGGCACTTAGGCAGCGATGTGAACGGGCATACATGCGCGGACATTCTGACGCGGGCCCGCGCGCGTGGAATGCGATTGTGTCGTGCAAACCGTGGCGCGGTTGCAACATCGCCGGCGGAATCAACTCCAGTTGTGCCCTCGACTGTCGATTCCACGGATTCCGTAGTTTCACGGAGGGAACTCGTCGCCTAACTTGCCGGCGGCGCGGGTGAGAGCGCCGGTCATGAGGCGTTGGGGTGGAATTTCGGTCGCCATCGAGCGGGCAGAGCCGGCTACGTATTGGCGTGGCGGCATCGTCCGTCGTTGCGGTGCTGTTCGGCCTCTTCCTGTCGACGAACCCTGTTGGTGCCCAGCAGGTCTTCAACGGATCGCAGACCACGCCGAACGGTGCCATCAACGGCGGCAACGGGGTATGGGACACCACCACCACAAATTGGACGGACGTCGTTGGTTCGACCAGCAACGCCTACGATCCCGCATCAGCCGGCACGATATTCGGCTACTCGGGAGCCTCGACGCCGGCCACGGCCGGCACCGTGACGGTCGCGCCGGGTGGCGTCCAACTCACCAGCCTCGTGGGCTTCGATGTCACCGGCGACAATTCGGTCTACACCATCCAGGGCGGCGACCTCCGGCTGGCCCCGGGCGGCACCACATTCTTCACCAACGATGTCACCGGCACGGCGGACCCGTCGGCCGTGATTGCCTCGCGGATCACCGGCAGCGGCGGGATCAACGTCCAGCGGTCCGGTATCCTGGCGCTGCTCGGCGCCAACACCTATACCGGTGACACCTTCATCTGTTCCTGCGCGGCCTTGCAGCTTGGCGACGCGACCCATACCGCGAGCATCATCGGCGCCGTCGTCAACGAGGGCCTCTTCAACATCGTCAACGCCGACACGTCGGGCATCACAACGCTCTTGAATGACTTCTCCGGCACGACGCAGTTCTTCAACGCGACCTCTGCCAGCGCGATGGTGATCACCAACAATGGCCAGATATATTTCGGAGATCCGACCGGGGGCGGCACAGACACTGCCACGGCCGGCCGCGCGACCATCATTAATGACGGCGGTCTGACCGGTTTCTTTGGCCGGACCAATGCGGGCACGGCCAACATCACCAACCAGAACAACGGCGGCACCGCGTTCGTTGACCAATCCTCGGCCGCGTCAGCCACGATCGTGAACAAGGATTTTGGTGCCACCTTGTTTGGTACGCCGCTCGGATCCGATACGGCGACTGCCGGCAACGCAACGATCACCAACGAGGCCGATGGCCTGACCAATTTCGCCGCGTTCACGACGGCCGGCAACGCAACGATCATCACCAACGACGGCGGCAAGACTGAATTTTACGACAATTCCACCGGCGGCAACGCGCGCTTCATCACCACCGGCACAGGTGTCGTTGACTTTGGGATCAGCCTCGGCCCGAACGGTGACGGCCGCATCACGGCAGGTTCGATCGAAGGCAATGGCACCTACTATATCGGCGGTGGCAACACGCTCGTCGTCGGTAGCAACAATCGCTCGACGCTGGTCGACGGTGTCATCGGCGACTACGATCCGTGCGGGTGCGGTTTCATCGGCTCCGGCTCCCTTGAAAAGGTCGGCAGCGGAACGCTGATCCTGTCGGGTACCAACACCTACACCGGCACGACGACGGTGAATCGTGGCATCTTGCGGGTTGATGGTGATATCTCCCAATCGAGCCTGACCACTGTGAACGCGGGCGGCGCGCTGTTCGGCGCCGGGATCGTCGGCAACACTGTTGTCGCGACCGGCGGCATCTACGTGCCCGGCGACGGCGGGCCGGGCTCGAGCATGCAGGTTCTAGGGGACCTCAGCTTCCAGTCCGGCGCGCTCTACCTCGTGCAGGTCGGTAGCGGAACCACTGCGAGCTTTGCCAATGTTTTCGGCAGTGTCACCCTGAATGGCACCGTCGGCGTCTCGCTGTATGCCGGCAGCACCATCTTGCCGCAGTACAAGATCATGCAGTTTTCCGGCTCTGCCACTGACAATTTTGCCGGGGTCGCGGCTCCGGGAGGCCTGATCGGCACGACGACGGTGGATCCCAGCGGCACCGTCTATCTCAATTTCACGCTCGACTATGGCGCGAAGTATGCTCTCAACGTCAATCAGAAGAACGTCGCCACGACGCTTCAGAATTTCTTCAACGCCAATGGCTTCCTGCAAGCTGAGTTCGCGGGCCTCGGTCCCAACGGCCTGACGCAGGCTTCCGGCGAGTCGGCGACGGGGTCACAGCAGGCCACCTTCAACGCGATGAACCTGTTCATCAACCTGCTGACTGACGTGTTCGGCTCGGGGCGCAGTGGCACGCCGGGCGCGACGCCGTATGCCGACGACACGCGTGCGAATGCCTATGCCGCGACCGGCAAGGGTGCGCTTGACAAGACCACGCGTGACGCGTTCGCCTCGATCTACCGCAAGGTCCCGACTGCGACGTTCGAACAGCGCTGGGACGTCTGGGCAGCTGGTTACGGTGGCTCGCAGACCACGGACGGCAATGCCGCCCTCGGCTCCAACAACACCAGCAGCAGCGTCTACGGCACGGCCGTCGGCCTCGATTATCGCTTCTCGCCGTCGACCATCGCCGGTTTCGCGCTTGCCGGTGGCGGCACGGGCTTCAACGTCAACGGGCTCGGCTGGGGCCGCTCCGATCTGTTCCAGGCCGGCGCCTTCATTCGTCACACGGCTGGGCCTGCCTATATCACGGCGGCGCTGGCCTATGGCTGGCAGGACGTCACGACCAATCGCATCGTCACGGCTGCCGGCGTCGATCAGTTGCGTGCACAGTTCAACACCAACGCCCTCTCGGGCCGTGTCGAGGGCGGTTACCGCTATGCCACGCAGTGGATTGGCCTGACACCCTATGCTGCGGCCCAGGCCACACTGTTCAGCCTGCCGAATTATTCGGAGTTCGCCGTGGTCGGAAACAATACCTTTGCGCTCAACTATGCCGCCAAGGACGTGACCTCTACCCGCACCGAACTCGGCCTGCGCGCGGACAGGTCCTTTGCCGCGGCCGATGGCCTGATGACTCTGCGCGGCCGCCTCGCCTGGGCGCATGATTACAATCCCGACCGCACTATCGGCGCGGTGTTCCAGGCGCTGCCGGGCGCGGCTTTCGTCGTGAACGGCGCCGCGCAGGCGCGCGATTCCGCGCTGACCACGGCGGCGGTGCAGATGACCTGGATGAACGGCTGGTCTGCGTCGGCGACCTTCGAAGGCGAATTCTCGAACGTCACCCGCTCCTACGCCGGCAAGGGCGTCGTGCGCTACGCCTGGTAGGCGCTATCGCTTCGGCTGCGCCGGCTTGCGCGGCGGTCGCGGAGCGGCGGCCGGTGTGGGTGTCCCGCTCATCTTGTTGGCGGCTTCGCTGACGTCGAGCAGCGAGCGACGGATGTCTTCGAGGAAGCTCGCCGATTTCTTCCTCATGGTGTCGGCGAGCTCGTGCAATCCCTGGATCTTTTCGAACAGCTCATCCGCCTTGCCGTCGGCAAAGCCGGGCACCACGCCCTCGATCTTTGTGACCGCCTTGTCGAAGCCCGCGAAGGCGCTGTCGACCTTGGCCATGACGGAATCGATTTCGCCGCCCTTGCTCCTGAGATCGGCGGTGTAGTTCTCGAACGTGCGCAGGCCCTCCTTGATCGCCGGGGCGTTGCTGACGATCGTGCGATCGACACTATGCAGGGTGTCGACGATCGATTCGGCGTCGCTGAGATCGGCGGTCAGCACGGGGACGCCGTCGGAGTCCAGCGGCACCGGCGGCGCGGAGGGCGCGCCGCCGATCAGCGAGACCGCGGCGACGCCGGTGAGACCCTGGAACTCGATGCCCGCGACGGTGTCCTTGCGGATTGGCGCGGTATTGTCGAGCATCACAAGCGCCACGACCTTGCGCGGATTGTCGAGCTTGATCGACAGGATCTGGCCTGCGGGAACACCGTCGAAATTGACCGGCCCTCCGCGGCGCAATCCGCTGGCGGAGCCGCCCTCGAATACCACGCGCAACGGGCTGCGGCTCTGGAGGGTGCGCCATTTCTGCACGCCGAGCACGCCGCCGAACGCCACGGCGATCACCGCCAGCGTCGCCGTTCCGATCACCAGATTGCTCGCGCGTGCCATGCGGGGTGATTTTACGGCCAAACGAGGGAAGTTGGAAGGAGCTGCAATGGTACGCAGGGCGGGTTAGTGAAGCGTAACCCGCCAACGCCTCGTACGGTCATGGACCGATTTGGCGGATTACGCTGCGCTAATCCGCCCTACGCGACATCAATGCCCGGCGGCGCGTTTTGCCGCAGCATTGTTCAGCACAATGAGGGCATCGACGGCGACACCGGTCCTGGCATTGATCAGGAATGGATTGACGTCGATCGAGGCGATCCGGTCACCGGCATCCGCGATCAGGTTGGAGAGGCCGACCAGCGCCTTCACCGCGGAGGCCTCGTGCAAGGCCGGCTTGCCGCGATAGCCGCGCATCTTGATACCGGCCTTGGTGCGGCCGATCAGGAGCCGGGCCTCAGCCTCGTCCAGCGGCGCACCGGCGAGCGCGACGTCCTTCATCAGCTCGATGTCGATGCCGCCGGTGCCGAACAGCACGACCGGACCCATCTCGGCATCGAGGGAGGCGCCGACCACGAGTTCCAGATCGGCCTTGACCTGTTGCGCGATCAGGATGCCGTCGAGCTTCGGCTTGCCCTTCAGCCTGTTCACCCGCGCGGTGATGTCGGCGAACGCCTTCTTCACCTCGGCCGGGTTGTAGAGATTCAGCACCACGCCGCCGATGTCCGATTTGTGCAGGATCTCGGCGCTGACGACTTTGGCCACGACCGGGAAGCCGATCTGCTTGGCGATCTTCACGGCCTCGGCTGCCGTCTGTGCGATGGCCTCCTTCGAGATCGGGATGCCGTAGGCCTTCAGGAGCTTCTTCGAGGCGACCTCGTCGAGTGCGGCGCCGGTTGCCGATTTCAGCGCCTTCTCCAGCACCGCACGCGCGGCAGGCTTCGAGCTCGAGACGATATCGGGCACTTCCTTGCGCAGCCTGGCGTAGTCGAGCAGCGACTTGATCGCAGTCACCGCGCGATCCATGCCCTGCATGACAGCGAGATGCGGCAGCGATTTGCGCAAGGTCTTGGTGAACTCGGTGAAGCCGATCGACATCGCGCTGATATAGATCACCGGCTTGCCGGCCCGGCTCGCCATCTCGTCGACGATGCGCAGATTGCGCTCGCGCAGCTCGTGCGGCGCTTTCGGCAGCTCGGCATCGATGATGACGATGTCGATATCGGGATCATCGATCATCAGCCCGATCGATTTCATGTAGACGGAGGGATCGACCACCGCGGCAAAGCCGGCGTCGAGCGGATTGCCGACGATCGAGCCCGGCCCGAGCATCTTTGCCAGCTCCGAGCCGACATGCGAGCTGAGTGGTGCAAAATTCAGACCTTCCGCATCGAAGGCGTCGATCAGCATGCCGCGCTTGCCGCCGGATAGCGTCACTGCAGCTAGCCGGTCGCCCCTTGGCACTGCGGCGTGGACGAAGCATTCGGTGGTCTCGATCAGCTCGTCGAGCCCGCCGACCCTGATGACCCCTTCGCGCGTTGCAATGGCGTCGAATGTCTCGATCGAGCCCGCAAGCGCGCCGGTGTGTGCCATCGCCGCCGCGCGGCCACCCTCGGACGCCCCGAGCTTGAGCGCGATCACCGGTTTGCTCGCGGCGCGCGCGGCCTTGCAGGCGTCGCGGAATGCCTTGGTGTTGCGCACGCCTTCGAGGTACACCACGATCACCTTGATGCTCGGATCCTCGGCGAAATACCGCATCAGGTCCGGCGTCTCGAGCCCGGCCTCGTTGCCGGTCGTCACCATGTAGCCGACCCCGACGCCGCGATCTTCCAGGGCCTGGCGGATTGCCATGACGATGGCGCCGGATTGTCCGGCAATCGCCACCGCGCCCTGTTCCATGGTGACGATACGGTCGTCGATATTGGTGAAGAGCTTTTCGCCGGCGCTCAAATTGCCGAGGCAGTTCGGGCCGGTGACCGCCAATCCCGTCTCGCGCACGGCCGCTTGCAGTTCGGCGGCGAGCTTCTGGCTTTCCTCGTCCTGCAACTCGCTGAAGCCCGAGGTGACGATGGTGGCCGAGCGCGCGCCGGCCGCGGCGGCATCGCGGATCACCTGCACGGCAAAGCGCGCCGGCACCAGCACCAGCACGTGGTCGGGCTTTTCCGGGAGGCTTGCAAAGTCCTTGTAGCAGGGGACACCCCAGATGGTCTCGCGTTTGGCATTGACCGGATAGAGTCCGCCCTCATAGCCGTATTTGACCAAATTGTTCCAGATGCGCTCGGCATAGTTGCCGGGCTTGTCGGTCGCGCCCACCAGCACGATGTTGCGCGGATGCAGCATGGCGTGGATGCCCTTGACGATGTCGGTGGCATCGGGCGGCGGAGACCATGGGCGCGATGAAGCGGAGGCGGCAGACACGCGAGCTTCCATGGTGTGACCTCACCTGTTGTTCTTGTTGGCGGTGCGTCACTCTGTTCTATGGCGAGTTCTTCGGACTGGCAACCGCGTGGGCGGGTATGCCGCGCGGTGGAATGAGCGCGCATCAAGCCCTGGTGATCGACATCTTCGGATCCCTGCTCGCGGTCGTTCAGTATCTCAGGACGCCGAGCTTGTAGGCGTAGTGATAGGCCAGCTGCTTCGCAAGATAAGGAGCGATAGCGCGCCGGATCTGCATCTGTGTCGGTTCGAAGCCGAGAATGCGTCGCCGCAGGACGCCCATCTCCCTGACGCCGACCGCGTAGGTGGATGCCGTCTTTTGTGCGTCATGGATTCGGAAGCAGGCGAGAAATCGCGGCAAGCGTGCGAATTTGAATCCCGCGGCTTGCGCGCGCAGGATGAAGTCCCAGTCCATCGCGTAGTGTAAGCTCTCGTCGATCGGCCCGATCCTGTCCCACACGCGCTTGCGCCAGAACATCGTCTCTTGCGGAATGTAGTCGGCATATCGCAACGCCTTGCCGTCATGGGGCGGCAGCACGGCGCGGCCTACCTCAAGTCCTTCGCGATCGATGAAGACGCGATGGCCGTAAACGACGTCGACATGCGGATGTGCGATGAAGTAACTTGCGACATAGGCAAGTGTCCCCGGCAGCAGCATGTCGTCGCTGTTGAGATAGGCCATGATCTCGCTCTTGATGCCGGCGAAGCCGAGATTGATGGCGCTGGATTGCCCCTTGTCCGGTTCGCTCCTCCAGCTCAGGCTATCGCCGCGGCTTTTCAGGAGATCGAGCGTGCCGTCGATCGAGGCGCCGTCCTGCACGTGATAATACAAGTCCGGATAGTTCTGACTGACGATGCTGTCGATCGTGGCGCCGAGATATTGCGCATGGTTGTAGCTCGGAGTGACCATCGCGATCCGGGGCGCATCCGAATGGATCGCAGGTGCCGGCGGGAAAGCCGTCAGGTTGAGCAGGCGCGGCGGATATTGCTCGAAGGTCCACATCGGCGGGCGGCGCCAGAGGCTCCGAAGCGAGGAGCGTCTTTGCCCGGCGGCGATGAGATCCTGGTTCCTCTCCAGGAGCGCGACGCGGTTTTCGAGCTGTTCGAGACGCTGCCTGAACTCCTCGTCCATCACCGTTCTTCTCGCAAATTGCAGCGAAAATGCTCAATGGGCCATTCTGATAGGTCTCCCGTCGACGGCGCCGGTTCAGGGGTTCCATCAAGCGGCATAGTCCCTACAGGTCGGGCGCGGATTCAAGAGGGGGGGGGGGCGGATCGATTGCGAACCGCTATTCATCGGTTCCGATCAGGGTGGCATGCAGGATGTAGCGCTCGGGGCCGGACGCGACGGCGTCGAACGGCCAGCACGTCGCGAGCACGAGTTCGGCATCTCGTGCCGCAGGATCGATGCCCGAGGCATCGAAGCGAACCACAGAGGAGGAATCCGCTCGATAGCGAAAGTGTTTACCGTCACTCCGTGTGACATCGATCACATCACCAATGGCGACATTCCGCAGGAAGCGGAAATGAGTGTCGCGGTGCGCTGCATATACGGCAACACCACGCTCGCCCGCATCGGCCGTTTGGCGGATATGGCCGGGCCCGAAAGCGAGCGCCTGGCCGCTCGCGCCTTCCAGCACGATCGCGCTGGCGCCGATCCGCCTCACCTCGATCCGCGCGACCGGCCAGGTATCGGCCCATGACCATGGCCTGACCACCTCGCCGGTCGCAACGCTCCGGTCGAACGCGCGCTCCAGCAGCACCTGCGCGAGCCACGCTTTGGCATGGATGTAGGCGCCGTCGCCGAACAGGATGATGCCGATCAGGGCAAGGGCCAGGGGAGAGATGAGGCGGGGCAATGTGCTAATTCCGGTCATTGCGAGGAGCGGAGCGACGAAGCAATCCAGACTGTCTCCGTGGATGAATTTCTGGATTGCTTCGCTTCGCTCGCAATGACGAATTTGAGAGGGCGTGTTCAAAAAAGGCGCGCGCGGCCGTTGGTGTGGGACGGGCAGCCGCGCGCGCTAACAGAGGAGTTCGGGAGGCTCCTCTCTCAAGCGGCGTCAGTGAGCAAGGACTGACGCCGGTTGAACACGAACAGGATCAGGGCGAGCACGACCAGGATCAGGCCTGCGGTCATTTTCAGCTCGGCCGAGGTCGCGGTCTTGGGCAGGCGGATTGCATCCGGTGCGGCGGGAATCGGCCGCCTGGTGGTCGGCTGGTTGCGTGCATCGGCGTGACGCTCGCGGAGCTGCGCCGGGACCTGCTGTCGTTCGCCAAAGACTTTCGCGAAATCCCAACCGGCGGGCAGGTTGATCGGCAATTCGCTGAGCTTGAGCGGCTCGCTTTCGGGACGGCTCGGCGTCTTGTCGACGGCGACGAGGCTGGTGAGCCGCGTGACGATCTGATGGTCGAGCGCCAGTGCCAGGATCGCCTTGTCGGAGTCTTCGGGCGTCATCTCGCGCAGGGTGCGCGCCACTTCGGCATCGTCGATCTTGCGCTTGGCCCAAAGCTTCGACAGGCCTCTGCCTTCGGCCGCATTCTGCAGCGGCAGCGTCACCGACCATGGGCGGTCGCCGACGCGGCCCTTGATCTCGACCGAGCCCGCGAGCGTGTCGAGCTTTGCCGCCAGCACTAGCGGCTCGTCGCGATAGACGTCGGGAATGATCGTCGGTGTGACGTCGGCCTTGGCTTCGGAGAACTTTGCGCTCAGGCCGGTCACGGCCGGGTTCTCGAGCTTGGCAAACAGGCCGCGCATGCGCTCCTCGACCTGCTCGACGGAGCCGATATGGGTGAAGGCACCGCGGCCGAGCTCGGCGGCGCGGGTCATCAGATAGGTGTTGGGCGCCGACCCGATGCCGACCATGAACACGCGCGAGCGGCCGCGCATCGCCGTGATCGCTTCGAACAATTGCTGCTCGTTGCCGATCGCACCATCGGTCAGGAAGACGACCTGGCGAACCATGCCGGCATCGCCGAGCTTGTCGGTCAGCGCGGCACGCATCGCCGGCACCATCTCGGTGCCGCCACGCGCCTGCAGCGCGCCGACGAACGAGGTGGCTTCACCGACACGCTCGGCATCCGCCGCCATTGAGGCCGGAAACAGCACGTCCATGGTGTCGTCGAAGCGGATGACGTTGAAACGGTCGGTCGGCTGGAGACGGGAGAGCGCGTAGGTGAGGCTCGCCTTGGCCTGAACGATCGACGTGCCGCCCATCGAGCCGGAATTGTCGATCACGAATATCACCTCGCGCGGCCGTGGCTTCTGCGTGACCTGCTCGGCGGCGGGCGGGGTGACGAAGGCGAGCAGATAATCGGCGTCGCCGACGCGCTCGCGGAATAGGCCAACCGACGGCGCCTTCGCGGCGACCGGCTTCCAGGTCAGTTCGAAATCGCGGTCGGCAGGCACGGCACCGTCGGCAAGCGTGATGATTCGCGTCGTGGTGTCCGGGCTCTCGGCCTTGACGTTATGGTGGGGACTCTTGACCTCGCCGAGCGCAAAGCCGGCGTTCAGGCGTACCGTGATGCTGGTTGGATTGAGCGGCGCATTCCTGGCCGGATCCAGCACGGGCGACGAGATGCGGTCGCGGTCCGGTACCGGGTCCGTGTTCGTCGCGCCCCAGCCGGAGCCATCGTTGCGGAAATCGACGCTCTGGACGATCGGCGCCGGATTGTAGCGCGGCCCGACCACCAGCGGCAGGCGCAGCGAATATTCGCTGCCGGATTGATGCACCGGCTCCTGATATTCGATCTGCACCAGGACGGTTTCGCCGGGACCGATATTGGCGACCGAGTTGGTGAAGATGTTCGGCCGCTCCTGTTCGGTGAGCGCAGCCTTCTGGCCGGCCCGGCGCGCCTCCTCGTAGATCACGCGCGCCTGCTGCCGCTCCTTGATGTCACCGACGATGACGCGGTTGCCGACCACCATCTTCAGCGAATCGACGGCACCGCCGGCGGGGAGCGGATAGACATAGGTCGCCTCGACCCAGTCCTTGGTCGGATTGCGGAAGATTTGGGTGACGCGGGCGCGCAGCGTCGGGCCTGATACCGTGATGTCGACGTCGATGCCGAGGCGGACCGCTTCCGTGTAGGCGCCGTCCTCCTTGAGGAGGAGAGATCCGGATTTGGCTTCGCCGGGCTGGAGCAGGCTGGCCTGCTCCGTCGTCGCCGACCAGCCCGGCTCGAGGCTCACCAGCAACGCCACGAAGGCGACCAGCATCACCGCGATGCCCTGCGCCAGCAGAAACAGTCCGACCACGATGAGTCTGCCCAGCCAAGGATGTTCGTTGCTGTCCGTCGTGTCGTAGGTATCCATTTGGCCTGCTCCCGAGGATGTTTGCTGGCCCTGAGCATCCGCCGGGACGGCCCGATTTCGCGAGCAGAATGATCGGCAATGATCCGCCGCGGCTGGCCCGCGCGGCCCGCCGCCGGGGGGCGAAGTGCGGTTTTGTGCTGGTTTGTCCGCCCTGCTAGGATGTCGTCCTGGAGCAGGGCCACGATGCAGACGCAGGATAAATTCACCGACAAGCAGCTTTCGGACGAGCAGAGTCGCGAGATCGCAGAGACCATTCGCGAGGAGCTCGCCAGGCGCCGGATTTCCCGGCAGGCGCTGGCTGAGCAGGCCAAGCTCAGCCTATCGACCCTTGAGAAGGTGCTCGGCGGCCGACGGCCGTTCACGCTGGCGACCACGGTGCGGCTGGAGCAGGCGCTGGGCGTCTCCCTGCGCAGAAGCGCCGCCGTGGTGGCGCCTCCGGCCGCAAGCGATGTCGCGCCCGACAGCCTCGGCTCCTATGCCCATCGCGCGGTGACCTGGCTCGAGGACGTCTACATCACGCTGCGACCGTCGTTCGGCGACAAGGACGCGATCTTCGCCTACCGCACCGAGATCGTCTGGGAGCCGAAGGTCTCTGCACTGGTGTTCCGCGAGGGCGAGCGGACCGATGCCGCCTATGAACACACCGGCGAGGTCGCGGTGCCGCATCAGTCCGGCTTCATCTATCTTGTCATCATCAAGCACGGCCAGCATCGCGTGATCACGGTGTCGCGGCCGACGGTCGCCGGCGAGATGTACGGGATCATCTCGACGCTCCGCGCCGGCCCCGGCTCGCAGCTGACGCCGATCGCAGCACCGATCGCCTATGTGCCGCTCCGAAACTTCGCGAAGCCCTCGCTGGGTCGGGTCGCGCCCGGCGATGCTAACCACGAATTATACCAAAAGCATCTGCGCCGAACGGTGGAAGAATCGTTCGCGCTGTTTCTGTCGGTATAGTCCGCAAGAAATAATCTGGAATGACGCAGCATGCGTCTATAAGAGGACATGCAGGACGCGCCCGCACCCGACGACGGCAAATCTCCGCTGTTCTCAATTATTATCCCGCTCGAATCTCACCGCGGGCAGTGGGAGCAGTCCTGGCTCGGCTGGACGTCGCAGACCGCCGACACATCGCTCTACGAGATCATTCTGGTCGTGCCGCCGGATTTCACGGCACGCGAGCAGTTGAAGGCGCTGGTCGGCAACAGGGCCCGCCTCGAATTCGCTGATTCCGA
Source organism: Bradyrhizobium sp. MOS002 (assembly GCF_003020115.1). Classification (GTDB taxonomy): domain Bacteria; phylum Pseudomonadota; class Alphaproteobacteria; order Rhizobiales; family Xanthobacteraceae; genus Bradyrhizobium. Next base: position 882,230 of record NZ_PYFX01000001.1, on the reverse strand, counting down.
ACACGACATCGGGCTCTGCGCATTCGGCGCGACGAAGGCGCGCGGCAGCTATCTGTTCTTCACGGAATCGCACTGCCGGCCCGAACCCGACGTGGTCGAACTCTGCATTGGAGCGATCGATGTTCATCCCGACTGGGCCGGCTTTTCCTGCCGTTCGATCCCGATCTGCCATAACCGGTTATCCGTGGCAGAGGCCGCGATGTACCAGGCCGACATCGAGTTCGGTATGAAGCAGCATCCCTGGCGCAAGGTCCTGGATCAGTGTTTCGTGACGCGGCGCGACGTCTACCGGGAATGCGGCGGCCTGCGCGAGGAGCTCGGTCATTTTGCCGAATGGGTGCTTGCCGCCGCTTATCACGCGAGAGGCTATTCCATCGGCTATCTCGAGGAGGCGCGCTTCCATCACTACTATGTCGGCGAGCTCGACGAGCTGAAGCAATTCACGCTCGACTTCGTGCAAGGCGAGATTCGCTATCTGAGCGAGGCCCGCAACGATGCCGGCAGCGAGCTGCTCGACATTCCAGTCGAGTGGAGCGCGCGGAGCGAGGCCGGCACGTCACTCGCCCGCAATGCACTGAACGCGCTCCTACGCTACAGCCTCGCTGGCGGCGGCTGGGGACGGCCCGGCGAGAAATTACCGGCGTTATGGCGTTGGGCCGTGCCGGCGCTGCTCGGCGATCTCGGCGCGCGCGGTTTCGCGCGGCTGGGGGCATGGCACGCGCGGGCCGTGCTGGTCGTTCTGACGGCCGTCGGATCGAGCGAGGCGATCGCGCGATGGATGCGGCGATACATCGCCGCGCTGATCCGGCATCAGAGACTCGATTGCATTCATCGTCTCGGGCCAGATGCGCGGTCTGTTGGCGGCCTTCTTGGTGAGCACGTTGTCGCGCAGATCGGATTCCATGCCGAGGAGATCTCCGCCGGCCACACGTTCCGCTGGAGCGAACCGGAGGCCGCCGTGCGGATCAAGGGAATGCCTGGCCGCACCATCGTCCGCGTTCGAAGCCCCGCACTTCGCGCGCCGCTGGATACGATCGACACCCGGTTCTATGTCGACGGCAAGCCGGTCGCCCCCGAAGCGGTCGTGACCGGTTATGACGGCTACACGCTGAGCCTCGATCTGCCGCCGTCAGGCATCGCCACCCTCGCCTGGGCATGCCCCGGGTTCAGGGGTGTCGGCGATTCGCGTCGTCTCGGCCTGTCCATCGCGGGCATCGACGTCGGCCACGACATGATCGAGGTCAAAAGCGCGGAAACAGCGTCGTCGCTCGCTTGAAAAGAATAGCGGCCCCTGGGCCGCTATTCGGTATTTCAGGCGGTTGCTTTTCAGCCGAACTAGCCGCCCGTTTCGGCGCTGATGATGTCGCCGAACAGCTCCCACTGGCCCTTCTTGAACCGCCACATCTTGAGCTGCTCGATCGGCGCGAAGTCCGTGGCGGAGGTGTTGATCTTGATCCCCGGGATCAGCGTGTCGGGGACGAAGTCTTTCAGACTGGCGGCCTGCTTCATCACATTTTCACGGGTCAGATTGTCGCCCGCCTGCTTCAGCACCTGCACCATCGTCTGGGCTGCGGCATAGGCGTAAACCAGATTGGCGTCCGAAATATTTGCACCCGGCATGTACTTGTCGACGAAGACCATGAACTTCTTCATGCCTTCATCATCCTTCCACTGCGGATCCGACGCATCCTTCAAATAGCCGGCCGATAGCACGCCTTCGGATGCCTCGAGGCCGGCGGGCTTCATCACCGCACCGATGGACACCGAGACATCAGTCATGAGATGCATCGGCTTCCATTCCAGCTCCGCGATCTTCTTGATCGCCTGCGCCGCGAATTTCGGGGTCGCGATATTCACGAAGACATCGGCGCCCGTGCCCTTGAGCTTGACGATATGGGCATCGATCGAGGGTTCTGACGTCTCGTAGCTCTCTTCGGCCACGATCAGTTTCGATGCCTTGTCACCGAACACGTCCTTGATGCCGGCGAGGTAGTCTTTACCGAAATCGTCGTTGGCATAGAAGATCGCGACCTTCGCGTCCGGCTTCTCCTTCAGAATGTATTTGGCGAAGATCTGTGCCTCGACGCGGTAGCTGGGCTGGAAGCCCATGGTCCAGGGAAAGTTCTTCGGATCGTTCCACTTGCTGGCGCCTGTGGCGAGGAACAGCTGCGGCACCTTCTTGGAATTGTGATATTTCTGCACGGCGGTCTGGGTCGGCGTGCCCAGCGCGTTGAACACCAGGAAAACCTCGTCGCTCTCGATCAGCTTGCGGATCTGCTCAACGGTCTTCGGCGGCGAGTAGCCGTCATCGTAGGAGATCCAGTTGATCTTGCGGCCGTTGATGCCGCCCTGGTCGTTGATCATCTTGAAATAGGCTTCCTCGGTCTTGCCGATGACGCCGTAGGCGGAAGCCGGACCGGAATAGGCCTCGACATTGCCGATCTTGATCTCGGTGTCGGTGACGCCGGTGTCGTACGCCTTTTGCGCATACGCGATTTGGGTTGTGAGCAGCGCCAACGCCGTTGCGGCGGCAAACAGGGAGAGTTTCTTGTTCATGAAAATTCCTTGGGGTTTTCTTTGAGGTTTCTTCTGGGATGGAGCAGGCGCGTTGAAAGAGAAAAGCGCCCGCGAGGGGCGCTTTGATCAGGCGTTGGCGGCTTTCTTGTCGACTTCCGAGGCGCCTGAGAATTCCTTGCGCAAGGTCGGCTTGTGTATCTTGCCGGTGGCGTTGCGGGGTAACGCATCGACGAAGCAGACCTGGCGCGGACATTTGAAGCGCGCGAGATTCGCCGCGCAATGCGCGAAGACATCGGCCTCGGTCAAACGCTGGCCCGGCTTTGCCGCGACGATGGCGAGGCCGACCTCGCCCCATTGCGGATCGGGAATGCCGATCACGGCGGCTTCCGCGATGGCGGTGAGTTGGTGCAGGACGTTCTCGACCTCGGCTGGATAGACGTTCTCGCCGCCGGAGATATACATGTCCTTCCAGCGGTCGACGATGTAGTAAAAACCTTCCTCGTCGATGCGGGTCGCGTCGCCGGTGTGCAGCCAGCCGTCGGTGAACGACGTCTTGTTCGCCTCCGGCTTGTTCCAGTAGCCGGGCGTGATGTTCGGTCCCTTGACCCAGAGTTCGCCGAGCTCGCCGACATCGGCGTCGCTGCCATCAGGACGCACGATGCGCACTTCCGTATGCAGTACCGGCTTGCCGGCGGAGCCGGCTTTCCGTGCTGCATCCTCGCGGTCGAGCACCAGCACGGCCGGCGAGGTCTCGGTCATGCCGTAGCCCTGCTGGAGTGCGACGCCACGCGCCTCCCACACCTTGAGCAGCGGCACCGGCATTGGTGCGCCGCCGACGCCGCCGACGATCAGGCGCCCGAGGTCGGTGGTCGCGAAGGCCGGATGCTGGGCCATGAACTGGTAGATCGCGGGCACGCCGAAGAACACGTTGATGCCCTGTGCGGGATCGTTGATCAGGCCGAGCGCCGTGCCGGGATCGAAGGCGCGCATGATCATCACGGTGCCGCCGGCATGCAGCACCGGATTGGTGTAGCAATTCAGGCCGCCGGTGTGGAATAGCGGCAGCACGGTGAGCAGCACCGAGGACGGTCCGATGCAGGCAGGGCCGCCGAGATTGACGCAATTCCAGAAGGTCATGCCATGGGTGATGGTGGCGCCCTTGGGATTGCCAGTCGTGCCGGAGGTGTACATGATGGTCGAGACGTCATCGAGAGTGACCTCCTCGATTTTCTCGAGTGGCTTTGCGGCGGCGATGCCGGCTTCATAAGTCCCGCCGGGGCCAAGCAGCAGGCTGGTCGCAATGCCGCAGAGCTTCGCCACGGCAAGCGCCGTGTCGGCGAGATCGGCGTCGTGGATCATCACCTTCGGGGCGCAATCGCCGGTGATGAACTGGAGCTCGGGAACGGTGAGGCGGGTGTTCAGCGGCACGAAGATCGCACCCAGCCGGCCGCAGGCAAACTGCACCTCCAGCGTATCGGTTGTGTTCAGCGCCAGCACCGCGACGCGCTCGCCGCTCGAGACTTTCAACGTATGGCGCAGGAATGAAGCGAGGCGCGAGATGCGCGCATCGAGCTGCGCATAGCTGAAGCGGCGCTTGCTCGCGAGGTCGATCACCGCGACCTTGTTCGGCGTGCGGCGGCCATGGTGGGCGATCCAGTCGTAGTAACGAACGGCCAAAAATTCCTCCCTCGGCGGTCTGGTGCCGCCCGCGTCCCTATTGCCGTGCACCATGCCCGGCATGGCCCTGGGGCCAGCCGGAGTTTGTGCATCACACTTTTTTTGATCCGGAGTTGGCGCGCGAGCGATGAAAATCGTCTTGCGTTGAGTTGCTAGAGCGGGCCTGTTCGGAGCAAAGCCCTGGCCAGCCACTCCGCGCAAGTGAGCCGTCGAGGTTCCGGCCATGGTGGACGAGACGAATCCGCCAGCAAGGCGAGAGTGCGATGATGAGCCCGTTCTATACCGCCGAGCACGACGCCTTTCGCGACGTCATGCGCCGCTTCGTCGACAGCGAGATTGCGCCCTTCGCCCATGAGTGGGACGAGGCCGGCGAATTCCCCCGCGCGCTCTATCGCAAGGCGGCCGAGATCGGGCTCTTGGGGCTCGGATTCCCCGAGGAATATGGTGGGATCGCCGCCGACCAGTTCATGAAGATCGTCGCCAGCCAGGAGCTGGCGCGGGCTGGCGCCGGCGGGATCAGCGCCAGTCTGATGAGCCATACGATCGGTTCGCCGCCGGTCGCGCGGGCCGCGCGCCCCGAGGTCAAGGCGCGCGTGCTGCCTCAGGTGCTCGCGGGTGAGAAGATCTCCGCGCTCGCGATCACCGAGCCGGGCGGCGGCTCCGATGTCGCGGGCCTCCGCACCAAAGCGCGGCGCGACGGCGATCACTACGTCGTGAGCGGCGAGAAGACCTTCATCACCTCGGGTATGCGCGCCGACTATCTGACCGTTGCGGTGCGTACCGGCGGCGAGGGTGCCGGCGGCGTCAGCCTGCTCCTGATCGAGGGGGATACGCCCGGCCTGTCCCGGACCAAGCTGAAGAAGATGGGCTGGTGGGCCTCTGACACCGCGACACTCCATTTCGACGAGTGCCGCGTACCGGCGGAAAACCTGATCGGCGAGGAAGGCCAGGGTTTCAAGATCATCATGCGGAACTTCAACAGCGAGCGCATGGGCATGGCGGCGGGCTGCACCGCGTTCGCGCGCGTCTGCCTCGACGAGGCGATTGCTTACGCCAAGGAGCGCAAGACCTTTGGCAAGCCGCTCGCGCAGCATCAGGTGATCCGCCACAAGATCGTCGACATGGCGCAGAAGGTCGCCGCATCGCAGGCGATGCTGGAGATGCTGGCCTGGCGGCTGGAGCAGGGCGAAAGCCCGGTCGCCGAGATCTGCATGATGAAGAATCAGGCGACGCAGACCATGGCGTTCTGCGCCTCCGAAGCCGTGCAAATTTTTGGCGGCGCCGGCTTCATGCGCGGCATCAAGGCGGAGCGCATCTATCGTGAGGTCAAGGTCAACGCCATCGGTGGCGGCACCGAGGAGATCATGAAGGATCTGGCGTCGCGGCAGATGGGGTTGTGACCTCGGTCATTCCGGGGCGACGTGAAGCGTCGAACCCGGAATCTCGATATTGTAGGACTCATCTCTGGATTCCGGGTTCGCGCTTCGCGCGCCCCGGAATGACAAAGGGAAAGAAATGCTGTTTACCGCCGACCACGACGAGATCCGCCGTTCCTTGCAAAAATTCATTGCCAACGAGATCAATCCTCACGTCGATGAATGGGAGAAGGCCGACATCTTCCCGGCGCACGAGCTGTTCGGGAAGATGGGCAGCCTCGGCTTTCTCGGGCTGAACAAGCCGGTCGAATTCGGCGGCTCCGGCCTCGACTATTCCTACGCGTTGATGATGGCGGAAGAGCTCGGCGCCATCACTTGCGGCGGCGTGCCGATGGCGATCGGGGTGCAGACCGACATGGCGACGCCGGCGCTGGCGCGGTTCGGCTCCGATGAAGTGCGGCGCGAGTTTCTGGCGCCCTCGATCTCAGGCGACTACGTCGCCTGCATCGGCGTCTCCGAGCCGGGCGCGGGTTCTGACGTGGCCTCGATCAAGACCAATGCGCGCGCGGACGGCGACGATTACGTCATCGATGGCGGCAAGATGTGGATCACCAACGGCACTCAGGCCGACTGGATCTGCCTGCTCGCCAATACCGGTGAGGGGCCCGTTCACCGCAACAAGTCGCTGATCTGCGTGCCCATGAAGACCAGAGGCGTCACTGTCGCGCGCAAGCTCGACAAGATGGGCATGCGCTCCTCCGACACCGCGCAGATCTTCTTCGACAACGTCCGCGTGCCCAGGCGCAACCGGATCGGCGAGGAGGGCAAGGGCTTTACCTACCAGATGATCCAGTTCCAGGAGGAGCGTCTCTGGGGCGCGGCCGCCTGCCTGAAGGCGCACGAGTACATCATCAACGAGACCATCGAATACACCCGCAATCGCAAGGCCTTCGGGAAATCGATCCTCGACAACCAGGTCGTTCACTTCAAGCTCGCGGAGATGCAGACCGAGGTCGAGCTGTTGCGCGCGCTGATCTACCGCGCCGGCGAGGCGCTGGTGGCTGGCGAGGATGTCACGAAACTTGCGACCATGGCCAAGCTGAAGGCCGGGCGACTCGGCCGCGAGCTTACCGACGCCTGCTTGCAATATTGGGGCGGAATGGGCTTTACCAACGAGACGCCGGTCAGCCGTGCCTATCGCGACAGTCGCCTGACATCGATCGGCGGCGGCGCCGACGAGGTCATGCTGATGGTCCTGTGCAAGATGATGGGCACGCTGCCCGGCAGCAAAGGAAGTTCCTGATGGTCACGCTCTATCACTGCGACGGCGCGCGCTCGTTCCGTCCGCTCTGGATGCTGGAGGAGATGGGGCTTCCCTACGAATTGAAGATGCTGCCATTCCCGCCGCGGGTCTTCGCCAAGGAATACCTCGCGCTCAATCCGCTGGGCACGATTCCCTTGTTGGTCGACGGCGACACCAAGATGACGGAATCGTCCGGCATCTGCCACTATCTCGGCATCAAGCATGGACCGACGCCACTGATGGTCGGACCGGAAGATCCCGCCTACGGCGCCTTCCTGAACTGGATGTATTTCAGCGACGCCACGTTAACCTTCCCGCAGACGCTGGTGCTCCGATACACCCAACTCGAGCCGGAAGAGCGCCGCAATCCGCAGGTCGCCGGCGATTATGCCAAGTGGTTCTTGGGCCGCCTGCGCGCCGTCGAGGCAGCCACCGCAACTGCCGAGGCCTTGTGCGCCGGCCGCTTCACTGCCGCCGACATCGTGATCGGCTACGCGCTCCGCCTCGCCGATACTATCGGGCTTGCCAAAGATTTTGGGCCAAATGTCGCAGCCTATTGGGCGCGTTTGCAGCAGCGGGATGGTTTCAAGCGCGCGGTTGCTGCGGAGCAACAGGCCGGCGTCGAGCAGAACGTGGCGCCAAGGGTGAGGGCTTAAGGCTAGTCGTCCCGGCGAAGGCCGGGACCCATACCCCCAAGGAGATATTTTGCGAAGACTGGTCGTTCGGGATCAGCACCGTCCCTACCGATAGATCTCGCGGTATGGGTCCCGGCCTTCGCCGGGACGACGGTTGTCAAAGAGTTCCGTCTCGTCCACCACCCTCGCGGACTGCCGCCGTTTTGCGCTCCATGATAGCGCTATCCCGCCGTGACAGCGCCCAGATTTCCGCTAAGGTGACCTCCGTCCGCAGCGGCCAAAGAGCCGCGCGAGGAGGATCCCAATGGAAGATAACGGTCGCGAATCCGACCATTTGATGCTGATCACGCCGGAGCGGGTGTTCTATGCCGGCCTCCTCGGCCGCCCCCGCAAGCGGACGCCCGGCTGCTGCCATATCTATGTCGCGGTGAAGGGCAGCCTGCATCTGACGATCGATGATGCCCTCGCCACCGGCGAACTGTTCGTGACCCTGCCGAACCAGCGGCATTCCATTGCCAGCGACTACCGCACCGCGATCAGCGTAACGCTGGAGCCGGAGAGCATGCCCGATGGCGTGATCGAGGTCCTGGCCGAGCGGCTCACCGGACCCGACAGGGCCGTCTATGCCCGCAAGATTCTCGCGGCCTACACGCTGTTGCGCCAGCGTCGCTACGGCGACATCACCACCGCCGAATTCGACGAGATGTGCTTTGGCGAAGCGCTGCCGCGCCGCGTGCTCGACCCCCGCGTGACGCGTGCGGTGGCTCGTATCGGCCGCTTCACGGGTGAGCCCGTGACGGCGGACACATGTGCTGCGGACGCCGGACTTTCCGCTTCGCGTTTCCTGCATCTGTTCAAGGAAGAGACCGGCATCTCGTTCCGCTCCTTCCGTGCCTGGAAGCGCGCGCGTCACCTGCTGCACTTCGCCAACCAGGACCTCAACCTCGCCCATCTCGCGCAGGACATCGGCTATCCCGATTCCACTCATTTCAGCCACTCGATCCGCCGCTTCTACGGCTTGAAGCCGCGCGCGATCTTCGTCGGCTCGCGGGATCTTGCGATTTATCGCAGCAGCGAGACGGTGAGGCTTGCGGAGGCGAGTTGATCGCTTCGTAGGGTGGATTAGCCGAAGGCGTAATCCACCAATTCTGCCTCCGAGGAAGCTTAAGAGGTGGGTTACGCCTTCGGCTAACCCACCCTACGACTTCCGTTTTCCAGCTTCTCCGCGCAAGAAGCCGCATGCCACCCATCACATGATCGCAAACGTTGAATTATCAACGTGCGAGACATTCAAGGCATGAGTGACAAGGCTGTCATCACCTGCGCGCTGAACGGCGTGCTCACCGACCCGAAGCAGCACAACGTGCCTGTGACGCCCGAGCAGATGGCGCGCGAGGCCAAGGCTGCGTTCGATGCCGGCGCGTCCATCATGCATATCCATCTGCGCCAGCAGGCGCCGGACAAGGGGCATCTGCCGTCCTGGGAGGTCAGTGTCAGCAAGGAGATCCAGCAGGCGATCCGCGAAGCCTGCCCCGGCGTGATCATCAACCACACCTCGGGTGTGTCAGGGCCGAACTACAGCGGCGCGCTGGATTGCATCCGCGAGACCAGGCCAGAGATCGCCGCCTGCAATGCCGGCTCGCTGAACTATCTGAAGGTGAAGGCCGACAACAGCTGGGCCTGGCCGCCGATGATGTTCGACAATGCGGTCGAGAAGGTGAAGGACTATCTCGACGTCATGAACGCGGTCGGTACCATTCCCGAATTCGAATGTTTTGACGTTGGCATCGTCCGGTGCGTCGGCATGTACCGCCAGGTCGGCATGTACAAGGGCCCGCTTGAATATAACTTCGTGATGGGCGTCGCCTCCGGCATGCCGTCGGATCCCGATCTGCTGCCGATCCTGATCAAGCTGAAGCGTCCCGAGGCGCAATTTCAGGTCACCGCGATCGGCCGCGAAGAGATCTGGCCGCTGCATCAGCGCTGCGCCGAGCTCGGCGGTCATCTGCGCACCGGTCTCGAGGATGCCTTCTATCTCGCCGACGGCAAGAAGGTGACGTCGAACGGCCAGCTGATCGAGGCCATCGCCGCCTGCGCCCGCCGTGCGGGCCGCGAGATCGCCAGCCCGGCCGAAGCGCGGAAGATTTTTGGGACGAACAGGTAAATTATCGCCTCAACCGTCATTGCGAGCGAAGCGAAGCAATCCAGAATCTCTCCATGGATGCAGTCTGGATTGCTTCGTCGCTTCGCTCCTCGCAAGGACGAGCAGGATTGAGTTATGTCCATTCTCGAAAACACCATCTCCTCCGGCAGTGCCGCCTATCGCGCCAACCGCGACGGCATGCTCGGCCTGATCGACCGCATGCGCGCGCTGGAAGGGCGCACGCGTGCGGCGTCGGCCGCGGCGAAAGATCGCTTCCACAAGCGCGGACAGCTGTTGCCGCGCGAGCGCGTCGCGCTGGTGCTCGATCCTGGCGCGCCCTTCATCGAGCTGTCCACGCTCGCCGGCTACATGTTCGACGTATCGGATCCGGACAAAAGCGTGCCCAGCGGCGGCGTCATCGCCGGCATCGGCTTCGTCTCGGGCATCCGCTGCATGATCAGCGCCAACGATTCCGGCATCGATGCCGGCGCGCTTCAGCCCTACGGTCTCGACAAGACGCTGCGGGTACAGGAGCTCGCGCTGGAGAACAAGCTGCCTTACGTCCAGCTGGTCGAAAGCGCCGGCGCCAATCTCCTGCGTTACCGCGTCGAAGACTTCGTCCGCGGCGGCAACATCTTTCGCAATCTCGCGCGGCTCTCGGCGGCAGGGCTGCCCGTCGTCACCGTGACGCATGGCTCGTCGACCGCCGGCGGCGCCTATCAGACCGGCCTGTCGGACTATATCGTCATGGTCCGCGGCCGCACTCGCGCCTTCCTCGCGGGCCCGCCGCTGCTGAAGGCTGCAACCGGCGAGATCGCGACCGAGGAGGAGCTTGGCGGCGCCGAGATGCACACGCAGGTTTCCGGCCTCGGCGACTATCTCGCTGAGGATGACCGCGACGCCCTGCGCATCGCGCGCGAGATCATAGCGGCGCTGGAATGGGAGCGGCCGGACCAGGGAGCTGCGCAATACAAGCCGCCGCGCTACGACCAGGACGAGCTGCTCGGCATCATGCCGATGGACCACAAGCGCTCCGTGGACATGAAGCAGGTCATCGCGCGCATCGTGGACGATTCCGATTTCACCGAGATGGCGCCGAATTACGGCCCGGCCACCGTCTGCGGCCATGCCCGCATCGAGGGCCAGGCCATCGGCATCATCACCAACAACGGTCCGCTCGATCCCGCCGGTGCCAACAAGGCGACGCATTTCATCCAGGCCTGTTGCCAGACCCGTACGCCGATCCTTTATCTCAACAACACCACCGGCTACATGGTGGGCAAAGCCTATGAAGAAGCCGGCATGATCAAGCACGGCTCCAAGATGATCCAGGCTGTTACCTCGGCGACGGTGCCGCAGATCACCATCTATTGCGGCGCTTCCTTTGGCGCCGGCAATTACGGCATGTGCGGCCGTGGCTTCCATCCGCGCTTCTGCTTCTCCTGGCCCAACGCCAAGACCGCCGTGATGGGCGGCGAGCAGGCCGCCGAGACCATGGCGATCGTGACCGAGGCCGCGGCAGCTCGCCGGGGCAAGCCGGTCGAAAAAGAAAAGCTCGATGCCATGAAGGCGCAGATCATCGGCGTGTTCGACGGCCAGATGGACGTGTTCTCGACCAGCGCGCGCGTGCTCGACGACGGCGTGATCGATCCGCGCGACACCCGCGCTGTGCTGTCGGAGGTGCTCGCGATCTGCCGCGAGGGCGATGCGCGTACACCCCAGCGCATGCAGTTTTCGGTGGCTCGCCCATGAGGAACGGTTCAACGCAGCACCGGCCGTTCTTCAAGGTCTTGATCGCCAATCGCGGCGAGATCGCATTGCGCGTGATGCGAAGCGCGCGGAAGCTCGGTCTCGGTGTCGTCGCGGTCTATTCGGATGCGGATCGCGACGCACTTCATGTGCAACAAGCCGACCAGGCCGTGCGCATCGGAGAAGCGCTGCCGGCGCAATCCTACCTCAACATCGCCGCGATCATCGCGGCCGCAAAGGCCAGCGGCGCGGATGCCGTGCATCCCGGCTACGGCTTCCTCGCCGAGAACGAGGATTTTGCGCAGGCCTGCAAGGATGCCGGCCTCGTTTTTATCGGTCCGTCGCCGCAGGCGATCGCGGCGATGGGCAACAAGGCCGGTGCCAAGGATATCATGAAAAAGGCCGGCGTGCCCGTCGTACCCGGCTATCAGGGGGCCGATCAGGGCGACGAGGTCATGCTCGCAGAAGCCAGAAAGATCGGCTTCCCCGTGATGATCAAGGCGGTTGCCGGCGGCGGTGGACGCGGCATGCGACTCGTGCCGGATGTCGCGGCATTTTCCGACGCGCTGCGTAGCGCGCGCTCCGAGGCGAAGGCAGCCTTTGGCGATCCGACGGTGATCCTCGAACGCGCCATCCAGAGTCCCCGTCACATCGAGATTCAGGTGTTCGGCGACAGCCATGGCAACGCCATCCATCTCGGCGAGCGCGATTGCTCGATCCAGCGGCGGCACCAGAAGTTGATCGAGGAAGCGCCGTCGCCCGCGGTGACGCCGGAACTACGCGCGAAAATGGGCGAGGTCGCGATCGCCGCCGTGAAGGCGCTGCGTTACGAGGGCGCCGGCACGCTCGAATTCCTGCTCGATTCGAGCGGCGCGTTCTACTTCATGGAAATGAACACGCGCCTCCAGGTCGAGCATCCCGTGACCGAGGCGATTACCGGGCTTGATCTCGTCGAATTGCAGCTGCGCGTCGCGCGCGGCGAGCCATTGCCGGTGAAGCAGCAGGACATCCGCTTCGAATGCCATGCCATCGAGGTGCGGCTGTGCTCCGAGGATGCGACGCATGATTTCATGCCGCAGTCCGGGCGCATGGCGCGCTGGCAGGTGCCGGATGGCGTCCGCGTCGAGCATGCGCTGCAATCGGGCTCCGAGATTCCGCCGTTCTACGATTCCATGATCGCCAAGGTGATCAGCCATGGCGCGACACGCGAGGAGGCGAGGGCGCGGCTGATCGTCGGCCTGGAGCAGTTGACCGGATTCGGCGTCACCACCAACCAGGCGTTCCTGATGGCGTGCCTGCGTCATTCCGGCTTCGCCAAAGGCGAGGCGACCACGGCGTTCATTGGTGCGCATCGCGACGAGTTGCTGGCGCCGCGCGCGGACGCCGCATTCGATATCGCTTTGGCCGGCCTGCTGCTCTACGTCACGAACCCGCAGGCACCGGCGTGGCGCCGGGGACGGAGCCTCGCGGCAACGTTCCCGCTGCCGGCGAAAATCGAGATCGCAGGCCATGGGTATGAGCTCGAAGTCTGGCGCGAACGCGATGGCAGCTACATTGTTGCCATCGACGGCCGGCAGGACAAGTTCGAGATCGACCAGCTCGATCCCGACGCAATCCGCTTCCGCCACGACGGCGTGATGGACAGCGCCAAATTCCTGCGCGACAGCGACTTGCTGTATGTCCAGCGCCGCGGCATCCCGGTCGCTGCCGCCGATCTCACCCTCGCCGCGCCGAAGGCCGCCGCAAGCAATGGCGGCGACGGCAAGGTCCGCGCCGCCATGAACGGCCGCGTCGTTGCCGTTCTGGTCAAGCCGGGCGACCGCGTCACCGCCGGTCAGCCGGTGCTGACGCTGGAAGCAATGAAGATGGAGCACGTCCACAAGGCCGGCATCGACGGCGTCGTCGCCGCGATTGACGTTGCCGAGGGCGAACAGGTGACCACGGGGAAGATCGTGGCGGAGATCGGGGCGGGGTAGGGCACCCCGAACTCAACTCGTCGTCCCGGCTTTCGCCGGGACGACAGCGGAGCTACTGGCTCTGCCCCGTCCCCTCGTTGAGCAAACATGCCACCTGGTGCCCGTCGCCCGCCTCCACCAGCGCCGGCCGTTCCGTCCTGCATCGCTCCATCGCAAACCGGCAGCGGGTGTGAAACGCGCATCCCGGCGGCGGATTGACCGGGCTTGGCACGTCGCCATCGACCAGCGGCACGAGCTTCTTGGCGAGCGGGTTGGCGACCGGCACCGAGGCGAGCAGGGCCTGCGTATAGGGATGGCGCGGATTGCGGAACAGCTCGTCCTTGTCGGCAATCTCGACGATGCGGCCGAGATACATCACGGCGACGCGGTGGCTGATATGGGCGACCACGGCGAGGTCATGCGCGATGAAGAGATAGGAGAAGCCGTGCTGGCGTTGCAGGTCGATCAGGAGGTTGATCACCTGCGCCTGGATCGAGACGTCGAGCGCGGAGACCGGCTCGTCGCAGACGATCAGCCGCGGCCCCAGCGCCAGCGCGCGGGCGATGCAGATGCGCTGGCGCTGGCCGCCGGAGAATTGGTGCGGGAAGTTGCGCATCTGGTCGGGCCGCAAGCCCACCTGCTCGAACAGGTTTGCGGTACGCACCTCCAGCGCTTTGCCGGTCGCGAGCCCGTGCACGAACAGCGGCTCGCCGACAATGTCTCCGGCAGTCATGCGCGGGTTGAGCGAGGCGAACGGATCCTGGAACACGATCTGCATCGAACGGCGATGCGGCCGCAGCGCGGACTTGGAGAGATGGGTGATGTCTTCGCCTTCGAGGCGGATCTGGCCGGAGGTCGGCTCGACCAGCCGCAGCACGCTACGCGCCACCGTCGACTTGCCGCAGCCGGATTCGCCGACGAGGCCCAGCGTCTCGCCGACCCCAACCGAGAACGAGACGCCGTCGACCGCATGCACCGTGCCGATTTGTCGGCGCAGCACACCGGCGCGCACCGGATAGTGCTTCTTGAGATCGGTGACTTCGAGCAGCGCCTCGGTCATGCCACCTCCGCAATCTCGGCCGCGCGCCAGCAGGCTGCGAGATGGCCGCCGCCCCAATCGATGAGCGGCGGATATTCGGCCTCACAGCGCTTGATCGCGAGCTTGCAGCGCGGCGCGAACGCGCATCCCTTCGGGAGCCGCACCAGCGACGGCACCGTGCCGGGAATTTCGTTCAACCGTGCCTGCACGGCGACGCCCGACGCCGGCACCGTTGGGATCGACGCCATCAATCCGCGGGTGTAGGGATGCTTCGGCGCGGCGAACAGCGCCTCGACGCTCGCTTCCTCGACCTTCCGTCCCGCATACATCACGATGACGCGTTGCGCGGTCTGCGCGACGACACCGAGATCATGCGTGATCAGCACGAGCCCGGTGCCGAGTTCTTTCTGAAGGTCCAGGATCAGTGCCAGGATCTGCGCCTGGATGGTGACGTCGAGCGCGGTCGTGGGCTCGTCCGCGATCAGCAGCGCCGGCCGGCACGCCAGCGCCATCGCGATCATGGCGCGCTGGCGCATGCCGCCGGAGAGCTGATGCGGATATTCCCGCGCGCGCCGAGCCGGTTCGGGGATGCGCACCAGGCGCAGCATCTCGATTGCGATGTCCCGGGCCTCCTTGCTCGACATGCTCCGGTGCAGCCGCACGGCCTCGACGATCTGGTCGCCGATCCGCATCACCGGATTGAGAGAGGTCATCGGCTCCTGGAAGATCATCGAGATGCGGTTGCCCCTGACGGCGCGCATTTCCGCTTCGTCCAGCGTCAGAAGATCAGTGCCTTCGAGCGTGACAGAGCCGCCGACGATGCGACCGGGCGGATCCGACACCAGCCGCATCAGGGACAGTGCGGTGACGCTCTTGCCGCAGCCGGATTCGCCGACGATCGCCAGCGTCTCGCCGCGCCTCACCGTGAAGGAAACATCGTCGACGGCCTTGAACAGACCGGAGTTGGTGAAGAACACCGTCTTCAGGTTCTTCACATCGAGCACGAGATCGGAGTTGTCAGCCATCAGCCGCGCTGCCGGGGATCGAGGATGTCGCGCAGGGCGTCGCCGAACAGATTGGCGCCGAACACCGCGAGGCTGATGGCGATGCCCGGGAAGATCACCAGCCATGGCGCCGTGCGGACATATTCGGCGGCGGATTCGGAGAGCATGCGGCCCCACGACGGGTACGGCTCGGGAATGCCAAGGCCGAGGAAGGAGAGCGAGGCTTCCGTGAGGATGGTCGAGCCGAGCTGGGCGGTCGCGAGCACGATCAGCGGTGCCAGCGTGTTCGGCAGCACGTGACGGAGCGCGATGCGTACCTCGCTCATGCCGATCGACTTGGCAGCCTCGATGAACGGCAGCTCGCGCAGCGCCAGCGTGTTGGCGCGGATGACGCGCGAGACGGTCGGGATCAGCGGAATGGCGATCGCAATGATGACGTTCGGCAACGACGGCCCGAGCGCCGCGGTCATGATCAGGGCTAGCACCAGCAGCGGCAGCGCCTGGAGGACATCGGAGACGCGCTGGAACACGAGATCGACCCAGCCGGAAAGATAGCCGGAGGTGAGGCCCACGATCACTCCGATCGAGCCTCCGAGTGCGGTCGAGCCGATGCCGACCGCGAGCGAGATCCGCGCGCCATGAATGATGCGGCTGAAGACATCGCGGCCGAAGGAATCCGTGCCCATCCAGTGCGCCAGGCTTGGACGCGCCAGCGCCCGGGCGGCGTCGATCGTCAGCGGATCGTAACGCGCGATGAAGTCGGCGAAGATCGCGGTGAACACGAACAGGGTCATGATGACGAGCCCGGCCGCGCCCAGCACATGCCGCTGCGCCAAAAAGAGCACGCGCCGCCAGCCGACGGTCGCGTGCGCCCCGGCGCGCCTCAGTTCAACCTCATAGTCGATCGCAGCCATGAGCTCTTACCTTCTCCCTCTCCCCGCGCGCGGGGAGAGGGTCGGGGTGAGGGGGGCTCTCCACGGGGGAGGTGGGAGTTGGGCTCGCGGAAGCTCCCCCTCACCCGGATTGCTGCGCAATCCGACCTCTCCCCGCAAGCGGGGAGAGGTGAACGAACGCCCGAGCTTTGTGTGAGTGATGATCATCGGGCTAATCCGTGTACCGGATACGCGGGTCGAACACGGCGTACAGCATGTCGACGATGAAATTCGCGCTCACCACGACGATGGCAATCAGCATCACCAGGTTTTGCACGATCGGATAATCGCGCCAGCGAATCGCCTCGACAAGGAAGCGCGCGACGCCGGGGATGTTGAACACGGTCTCCGTCACGATAA
The DNA here is from genome assembly GCF_003020115.1 of Bradyrhizobium sp. MOS002. Lineage (GTDB taxonomy): Bacteria > Pseudomonadota > Alphaproteobacteria > Rhizobiales > Xanthobacteraceae > Bradyrhizobium. The sequence goes on along the minus strand of NZ_PYFX01000001.1, from coordinate 865,540 downwards.
GGCCGCCGATCAGGAACGCCGCTTCGATGCCGATCACGGTGATGACAGGCAAAATCGCGTTCTTCAGCGCATGCTGATAGTTCACGGCGGCGTCCGATGCGCCCTTGGCGCGGGCGGTGCGGATATAGTCCTGCCGCAGCACCTCCAGCATCGAGGAACGGGTGATGCGCATGGTCAGTGCCGCGCTGCGGAAGCCGACGGCGGCGGCGGGCACGGCATAGGTTGCGAACGCTTCCAGCCAGGTCGCTGGATTGGGATTGAAGATCGGCATCTGGTTGAACATCGCCACCGATGCGGTGAGGATGAGCAGACCGAGCCAGAACGAGGGCAACGACAATCCGCTGAGGCTCACCACACGCAATGCGTAGTCGAGCTTCGTTCCCTGCTTCACCGCGCTAATGACGCCCAGGGGAATGCCGATCGAGGCCGAGAACAACAGCGCCAAGCCGGCAAGCCGCGCGGTGATCGGGATCCGCGGCAGGATCTCCTGGAGCGCCGGCTTCTCGGAGACGTAGGAGTAGCCGAAATCGCCGCGCAGGAAGCCGCTGATCCAGTGCCAATATTGCACCACCAGCGGCTGGTCGATGCCGAGCTCTTTTTCCAGATTGGCTTTGTCCGCGGGATCGACATAGCCAGCCGCGGCAAACAGGATGTCGACGATGTTGCCGGGCACGATGCGCAGCAGGAAGAAGATGACGATCGAGATCCCGAACAAGGTCACGAGCATCAGCAGCAGGCGCCGCACCAGATAGGCAAACATGCATCGCCTCCCGTCGAACCCGTCAGCCGCCCGCGCTACTTGTCCATCCAGACATCCTCGTACCGATACCCGTTGTAGGAGCTGTTCGACATGACAGTCACACCCTTGACGTAAGGTTGCCAGCAGCTACCGGTCCGTGCGTGGAAGATGATCGGGCGTGCCACGTCCTCCTGCAACTTCTTGTCGATGTCCCACACCAGCTTCTTGCGTTTGGCGACATCGGTCTCCTGGGACTGCACGTCGAACAGCTTCTCGATCTCCTTGTTGCAGTAATTGGTGTAGTTGCGCTCGGAGCCGCAAGAATAGTTCTCGTAGAAGGACTGGTCGGGATCGTCGACGGCGTTGCCGGTCAAATTGAGCCCGAGCATGTAATCCTTGCGCGCGATCTTCGGGAACCAATTTGCGGTCTCGACCACGTCGAGCTCGCCGTCGATATAGATGCTCTTGAGCTGATCGATCAGGATCACAGCAGGATCGCGGTAGACCGGAATGTTGCGGGTCGAGACCTTGACGGCGAGATGCTTGTCCGGGCCGTAGCCGGCCTTCTGCATCAGCTTTTTTGCTTCCTCGCGGTTGGCGTTGATGTCGGGGCCATAGCCCGGAATGCTCTCGAGCATCTCCTTCGGCATGCCCCACAGCCCGTTCGGTGGCGGCAGCATGGTTCCGCCGACGTCGCCCTGGCCTTCGAACATGATCGAGATGAACGCCTTGCGGTCCAGCGACAGCGCCATGGCGCGGCGGATGTCGATATTGTCGAACGGCGGCGCGGACGAATTGACGATGATGTTGGTGGCGACATTGTTGGGCTCGACCACGCATACCGCGTTCGGCGCCTGCGATTTGACGTCCTTCAGGAGCGGGATGCTCACCTCGGTCGGGAAGGCCATGTCGAACTTGCCGGCGACGAAGGCGAGGATGGCGGTCGAGCGGTTCGGGATGATGGTGAATTCGATGCCGTCGAGATAGGGGCGGCCCTTGCGCCAATAGTCGGGATTGCGGGTCAGCTTGATCGATTCATTGGCCTTGAACTCGACGAACTTGAACGGCCCGGTGCCGACCGGGTGCGTGCGCATGTCGCCGGGTGAGACGTGGCAGGGATACACCGGCGTGTAGCCCGAGGCGAGCAACGCCAGCAGCGAAGGCTGCGGCCGCTTCAGGTTGAAGGAGACTTCGAGATCGCCGTTGGTGGAGATGTCGTTGACCTGTTCGTACCAGCTCTTGCGCGGGTTCTGCCGGAACTTCTGCTGCGACTTGCCCATCAGCATGTCGAAGGTGCATTTGACATCCGCCGAGGTGAACGGCTTGCCGTCGTGCCACTTCACGCCCTGGCGCAGCTTGAAGGTCAGTGTCTTGTTGTCGTTGACCCAGGCCCAGCTCTCGGCGAGCTCGGGCACGATCGTGTCCATGCTGTTCTGCGCCACGTCCTGCTTGTAGATGACGAGGTTGTTGAACACAGGCATGAAGGGAACGTTGAGCGAGTAGGTCGCGCCTTCGTGGATCGAGGCATTGCCGGGACTGTCGCGGTGATACATCCGCAAAATGCCGCCCTGCTTGGGTTCGGCGGCGAGTGCAATGCTCGAAAACGCAAGCAAAGATAGCGCCGCCGTCGCGGCGAGCGCCCGTACGCTCCGCATCCTCGTCCTCCCTGGACATCTCGTCTTTTGGGCCTTTTGCGGCCTGTTTGGGGGGACGATAGCGACGCGGGCGCGGTGAGGCAACCGGCAAGGTCCGCTGCTCTCTCGGCAATTCGGACGACGAAGTCCGCAGGGGGGCTCTTACAATGTGAGGGTGGGGAGTGCTGATCGGTTCCTGCGCAGCTGTTGGGCTGGATTGTCTCAACAAGCTCAACCGTCGTCCCGGCGAAGGCCGGGACCCATACCGCGTGATCTATCGATTGCAGTAGGCAGGAGTACCGAACGAAGAATCTTCGCCAAACGACTTCCTGGGGTTATGGGTCCCGGCCCCCGTGCGCCATTGCGCACTAGGCCGGGACGACACCTGAGAATGAGGCTGCGACTTCACACGATCCTTGACGCCTTGTTCCCCCAATACCGGTCGCGCAGCAGCCGCTTGTACAGCTTTCCCGTCGGCAGCCGCGGCAACTCCTTTTCGAAATCGACCGAGCGCGGCACCTTCTGCCGAGAGAGCGACGCCCCGCAGAACGCGATCAGCTCTTCGGCGAGCGCCTCGCCCGGCACGACGCCGGGCATTGGCTGCACCACCGCCTTCACCTCTTCGCCGAGGTCGGGATTGGGCACGCCGAACACCGCGGCGTCCGCGACCTTCGGATGAGTGATCAATAGATTCTCGCACTCCTGCGGATAGATGTTCACGCCGCCGGAGATGATCATGAAGGTCGCGCGGTCCGTTAGATAGAGGAAGCGGTCCTCGTCGACATAGCCGACGTCGCCGACCGTGCTCATGCTGCCGTCGGCCGAACGCGCTTCCTTGGTCTTCTCCGGATCGTTGAAATATTCGAACGGCGAGGCCGTCTTGAACCAGACCTGTCCCGGCGTGCCGGTCGGACATGGCTTCATGTCTTCGTCGAGAATGTGGAGGTCGCCGAGCAGCACCTTGCCGACGGTGCCGCGATGGGCGAGCCATTCCTCGCTGTTGCAGGCGGTGAAGCCGAGGCCTTCGGTCGCGCCGTAATATTCGTGGATGATCGGCCCCCACCATTTGATCATGTCGTCCTTGACCAGCGCCGGGCAGGGCGCGGCGGCATGGATCGCAATCTCCAGCGAGGACAAATCGTAGCGCTTTCGCGCGTCTTCCGGCAGCTTCAGCATCCGCGAGAACATCGTCGGCACCAGCTGGGTGTGGGTGATGCCCCATTGTTCGACGAGCTGGAGATAGCGCTCGGGATCGAACGCTTCCATGATGATCACGGTACCGCCCATGCGGATCGTGAGATTGACGGCCGCTTGCGGCGCGGAGTGGTAGAGCGGCGCCGGCGACAGATAGACCATGCCCTCGCGGTACTGCCAGAGCTTGGTCAGGAAATCGAACAGCGGCAGATTGTGCTTCGGCGGCTCCTCCGGCAGCGGCCTCAAAATGCCTTTCGGCCGTCCCGTCGTGCCCGACGAATACAACATGGGAGTGCCGAGCCATTCATCCGCGATGGGCGTCTTCGGCAGATCGGCGGTCGCTTGGGCAAGACCGACGATGCGATCGCTCTCGCCGGGGCCGTCGGCGACGATGCAGAGCTTGATGTCCGGGCAGGCCCCGATCGCTTCACGCGCGATATCGAGTTTTGCGGTGGACGTGATCAGGATCTTCGACTGGCTGTTGGTCAGGAGATAGGCGAGTTCGCCCGCGGTGAGAAAGGAGTTGATGCAGGTATAGTACAGCCCGGAGCGCTCGCCCGCGCCGCAGGCTTCGAGGTAGCGGGAATTGTTTTCCATGAAGATCGAATAGTGGTCGAGCCGCCTCAATCCATGCTTGCGAAACAGATGCGCAAGGCGATTGCTGCGCGCATCGAGCTCCCGATAGGTAACGGCTTCGCCGGTCGCCGCCATGATGAAGGCAGGCTGGAGCGGGCGCAGGCGGGCATGCTGACCTGGGTACATCAGTCCTCCGGCTTTAGATCATGCGGCAAGAAGCAGGATTTCGCGCACCTGCGCGGGGCCGTCGATCTTGCGCGGGTTGCGCGGGATCCAGTTCGTGCGCATCGCGGCCTCCGCGATGGCGTCGAAATGCTCCGGCGAGACGCGCACATCGGCGAGGCTGCGCGGCATGCCGAGCGAGCGGATGAAGGCATCCAGCACATCGGCCGCCTTGTGGCCGGGAAAGCCCATCGCGGCCGCGACGATCATCTGGCGCTCGGCATTGTCGCGCGCATTCCAGCGCATCACGGCCGGCAGCATGATGCAGGAGGTGTACCCATGCGGCACGTCGAAGGCTGCGCCCAGCACATAACCGATTCCGTGGCTTGCCCCCATCGGCACGCCGGCGGCAAGCGCGCCCATCGACAGCCAGGTGCCGATCTGCGCATCCATTCGCGCATCGAGATCGGATGGGTCTGCCTTCACCCGCGGCAGCGCGTCGGCGAGCATCGCGAGGCCCTTCACCGACTGCGCGTCGGCATAGGGGTGCGTCTCACGCGAGCAGATCGCCTCGACGCAATGATCGATGGCGCGGATACCGGTCGAGTGGAACAGCCATTCCGGCGTGTGCACGGTGATGGCGGGATCGAGAATGGTCGCGCGCGGAACGCTGAGCGGATGCCGCAACATCTGTTTCACATGGGCGGTGCGGTCGGTGACACCAGCGACCGAGCTGAACTCGCCGCCGGCGATCGTGGTCGGGACGCTTATCTGACGCACGGTCGGCGCATTCATCTCGGGCGCGACGCCCTTGTGCACGCGGATGCGCTCGATGCCGTCGACATCGTCGATGCCGTTGGCGAGGCAGAGCTGTACCGCCTTGGCGCCGTCGGTGATCGAGCCGCCGCCCACGGTGACGATCAGGTCGGCGCCCGCTTCACGCGCCGCATTGGTGGCGGCGATCACCGCCTCGCGCGGTGTGTGGGCCGGCATGGCATCGAACACGCCCGCACAACGCGTGGCCAGTGCCTGTTTGATCTTCGCGATTTCGTCGGTCTGCCGGTTGAGCGTGCCCGAGACCATCAGGAAGGCGCGGCGCGTCCCCAGCCGGTCCATCTGCGCGACCACGGCCTCGGCCGCGGGGTGACCGAACACGACCTCCTCGATCGCGCCGTAAACGACACGTCCCTGGTGCACGCCTGTCCTCCCCGGACAATTCGTCTTGTTTTATGAGGGGTAATCTAGCCGAGCCGGCTCCGCCCGTCATGTGCGAAGACGCTGAGCGAACGAAGCTTGTCAACCCGTCATCCGGCCAGGGCATTCTTCCGAGCATTGCGCGCGCGGTGGTCTTGAAGAGTTCATCATCTCGACCCATCTTGTGGCGCCCGCGGGTACAGGCGTACCCTGCTATTTCCGCGGTTTTTATGCGAGGACCTGGGATGACTGGACCGGACGGAAGCGAGCAGTTTGTCAAAAGGCACGATTTCGTTTCGCCTCGACCTCGCGTGATCGCCGGGCTTCTCGCCGCGGCAGTTGGTCTCGCGGGCTGCGGCCAGCCGACCTCGCAAGCGAGCGCTCCGCCGCCCGCACCGGTCACCGTCGCCCAGCCGGTCAAGCGCACCGTCACCGATTGGGACGAGTTCACCGGCCGCTTCGAGGCGACGGAGGAGGTGCAGGTGCGCCCCCGCGTCGGCGGCTTCGTCAACTCCGTCGAGTTCCAGGACGGTGCGATCGTGCATCAGGGCGATCTGCTCTACGTCATCGACCCGCGTCCGTTCGAGGCGGTGGCCGAGCAGGCGGACGGCCAATTGTCCGATGCGCGCGCCAAGGTGGAGCTAGCCAAGCGCGAGCTCGACCGTGGCCTGAGCCTGGTCCAGACCAGCGCGGTTTCCGAGCAGGCCGTCGACCAGCGCCGCCAGGCCTTGCAGGCCGCGCACGCCGCGGAGACGCAGGCCGCAGGTGCGCTGAAGGCCGCCCGGCTCAACATCGAGTTCACGCATGTGACCGCGCCGATCACCGGCCGGGTCAGCCGTCATCTCGTCAGCCCCGGCAATCTCGTGCAGGGCAGCGACAATGGCGCGTCGACGCTGCTGACCTCGATTGTGACGCTCGACCCGATCTACGTCTATTTCGACATGGATGAGACGACCTTCATCAAATACAGCAAGCTGTGGTTCGAAGGCCGCCGCCCGAGTTCGCGCGATACCGCGAACCCGGTACAGGTCACGCTGGCGGGTGAGACGAAGGCGTCGCATGAGGGCACCATCAACTTCCTCGACAACCGCCTCGATGTCTCCACCGGCACGCTGCGCAGCCGCGCCGTGATCAAGAATACCGATCTGTCGATCCTGCCGGGCCAGTTCGGGCGCGTCCGGCTGATCGGCAGCGCGCCCTATGAGGCGCTGCTGATTCCGGACGTTGCGGTCGCGACCGACCAGTCGCGCAAGATCGTGTTCGTGGTGAAGCCGGACGACACTGTCGAGGCGCGTCCGGTGACGCTGGGGCCGCTCGATGAGGGCCTGCGTGTGATCCGCGAGGGGCTGAAGGCGGAGGACCGCGTCATCGTCAACGGCATCCAGCGCGCCCGCGTTGGTGCCAAGGTTGCCCCGCAGACTGCGCCAACGCCGGCCGGTGGCAAGCCCGGTGACAAGTCATGAATCTCGGCCGCCTCTCCATCAACCAGCCCATCCTCGCGATGGTGCTGTCGATCGTGCTGCTGATCGTCGGCGCACTGGCCTACACCACGCTGCCGGTCTCCGAATATCCGCAAGTGGTGCCGCCGACCGTCGTCGTCACCACGCAATATCCCGGCGCCTCCGCGCAGACCGTGTCCGACACCGTCGCCGCTCCGATCGAGCAACAGATCAACGGCGTCGAGGACATGCTGTATCTCTACAGCCAGGCGACCTCGAACGGCCAGCTCACCATCACCGTCACCTTTAAGCTCGGCACCGACCTCGACAAGGCCCAGGTGCTGGTCCAGAACCGCGTCGCGATTGCGCAGCCGCAACTGCCGGACGAAGTGCAGCGCAACGGCGTCGTCACCCGCAAGAACTCGCCCGACATCCTGATGGTCGTGTTCATGCTGTCGCCCGACGACACCTTCGACCAGCTGTACATTTCCAACTACGCGCTGCTCCAGGTCCGCGACCAGCTGCTGCGGATCGACGGCGTCGGCGACATCCAGATCTTTGGCGCGCGCGACTATTCGATGCGGCTGTGGCTCGATCCGGATAGAATCGCCAATCTCGGCCTGACGTCGGCCGAAGTGCTCGCCGCGATCCGGGCGCAGAACGTGCAGATCGCGGGCGGCCAGATCGCCGAGCCGCCGATCGCCGACCGCGCGTTCCAGCCGAACCTCACCTTCACCGGGCGATTGAAGGACCAGAAGCAGTTCGAGGACATCCTGATCAAGGCCGGCTCCGACGGCCGCACGGTGCGCCTGCGCGACGTCGCCCGCATCGAGCTCGGTGCGCTGGCCTACTCCACCAACAGCTTCCTGCTGCGAAAATCGGCGGTCGCGATGCTGGTGACGCAGCGGCCGGGATCGAACGCGCTCGCGACCGCGAAGAACATCTCCGACACGATGACGAAGCTGAAGGAGAGCTTTCCGAAAGGCCTCGATTTCAATATCGGCTACAACCCGACCGAGTTCATCGCGCAGTCGGTCCACGAGCTGATCAAGACGATCTACGAGGCGATGCTGCTCGTGGTCATCGTGGTGCTGGTGTTCCTGCAAGGATGGCGACCCGCGATCATTCCGATCATCGCGATTCCTGTTTCGCTGGTTGGCACCTTCGCGGTGATGGCGGCGCTCGGCTTCTCCATCAACAATCTCACGCTGTTCGGTCTCGTTCTCGCCGTCGGCATCGTGGTCGACGACGCCATCGTCGTGGTCGAGAATGTCGAGCGGCATCTCGAGCACGGCATGAGCCGGCGCGACGCCGCGCTGAAGACCATGGAGGAGGTCGGCGGCGCACTGGTGTCGATCGCGCTGGTGCTGTGCGCGGTGTTCGTCCCGACTGCGTTTCTGGGCGGCATTTCCGGTCAGTTCTTCCAGCAATTCGCCGTCACGATTGCGGTTGCGACCGCGATCTCCTGCTTCTGCTCGTTGACGTTATCGCCGGCGCTGGCCTCGCTTCTCCTCGTTCCGCACGAGGAGAAACGGCCGCCGGCGCGCTGGAATATCCTCGCCCGCGGCTGGAACGCTTTCACCGGTGTCTTCAACCGCGTGTTCGACCGTCTCGCGCATGGCTATGCCGGCCTCGCCAATTTCGTGATCCGGCATTCGGCGGTGATGATCCTGATCTACGTCGTGCTGATCGGCAGTGCCGGCTGGCTGATCGGGACCACGTCGCAAGGCTTCATTCCGGCGCAGGACCGCGGCTACGTCATCATCTCCGTGCAATTGCCGGGCGCGGCGTCGCTGGCGCGCACCACCGAGGTCGTGCGCGAGATCGAGCGGATCGCGCTGGATACGCCGGGTATCATCCGCGTCGCCGCTTTCGCGGGCTTCTCCGGCGCGACGCGCACGCAGGCCGGCAACGCGGCGGCGCTTTTCCCGGTGTTCGACGAACCCGAGGCGCGGATCAAGAAGGGATTGTCTGCGAACGCCATCACCGCCGAGCTGCGCAAGCGCCTGGCCGCGCTTCAGGGTGCCTTCATCATCGTGATTCCGCCGCCGGCCGTGCCCGGCATCGGCACCGGCGGCGGCTTCACCATCCGCATCCAGGACCGCCAGGGTCGCGGGCCTGAGCTGCTCGCCGCGGCCACCGACGAGCTTGTCACCGCGGCGCGCAAATCGCCCTCGCTGCTCGCTCCCACGGTGTTCTCGCCGTTCTCGGCCAACACGCCGCAGCTCTTCGTCGACATCGACCGCACCAAGGCGCAGAAGCTCGGGGTTCCCATCGCCGGCATCAACGACACGATCCAGACCTATTTCGGATCGACCTATGTCAACGACTTCAACCTGTTCGGCCGCACCTACCACGTCACCGCGCAGGCGGATTTCCCGTTCCGCAAAGAGCCCAGCGATCTCTCGCGTCTGCGCACGCGCAACGCCTCCGGCGACATGGTGATGCTCGGCAGCGTGGTCGAGTTCAAGGACGTCTCCGGCCCCGACCGCGTCGCGCGCTACAATCTCTACGCGGCATCCGAACTGCAGGGCGAGCCGGCGCCGGGCACCAGCTCGACCACCGCGCTCAACGCCATCAAGAAGCTCGCGGACGACACCCTGCCGAGCGGCTTCACCTTCGAATGGACGGATCTGTCGTACCAGCAGATCACGGGCGGCAATGCGGGTCTCTACGTGTTCCCGATCTGCGTGCTGTTCGTCTATCTCGTGCTCGCCGCGCAATATGGCAGCTGGACCTTGCCGTTCGCGGTGATCCTGATCGTGCCGATGTGCCTGCTGGCCGCCACGATCGGCGTGCGCATCATGGGGCAGGACGTCAACATCCTCACCCAGATCGGCTTTGTCGTGCTAGTGGGATTGGCGGCGAAGAACGCGATCCTGATCGTCGAGTTCGCCCGCGACATCGAGAAGGAAGGCAAGCCGCGGCTGGAGGCCGTGATCGACGCCTGCCGCCTGCGCCTGCGGCCGATCCTGATGACATCCTTCGCCTTCATCCTCGGCGTGCTGCCGCTGGTGATATCGTCCGGCTCGGGCTCGGAGATGCGGCAAGCCGTCGGCGTCGCCGTGTTCTTCGGCATGATCGGCGTCACGTTGTTCGGGCTGTTGTTCACGCCGATCTTCTACGTGGTGGTGCGGAATCTGGCCGAGGGGAAGAACGAGGGGAAGCCGAAGGCGGTGGGTTGATCGTAGTCAGTGCAGCCGCGAGGGCATCAACACCCACAGTGTCGTCCCGGCGAAGGCCGGGACCCATAGCCACAGGGCGGAGTTTTGCGAAGACTCGTGGTTACCAGCTTCGCGTCGCAAGCATTTTTTGGGAGTATGGGTCCCGGCCTTCGCCGGGACGACAACGCTTCTTTGGCACACACCTCCATACTAACGGCCTAGGCCGAAATGGATGGGCAGGCGCGGGGTTCTTCACTAGTATCCGCGCGATTTCAAAACAGAAAACTGCTGGGAGCTAACCTATGAAATCAGCACTTTTGGCCGCTGTCGCAACGTCGGCTTTGCTGCTGGCCGCGCCGGCCTCTGCGCAAGGCGTCAAGATCGGCATCCTCAACGACCAGTCCGGCGTCTACGCCGATTACGGCGGCAAATGGTCGGTCGAGGCCGCCAGGATGGCGATCGAGGATTTCGGCGGCGAGGCGCTCGGCCAGAAGATCGAGCTCGTCACCGCCGACCATCAGAACAAGCCGGATCTCGCGACGTCGATCGCGCGGCGCTGGTACGACGTCGAGAACGTTGACATGATCACGGAGCTGACGACCTCATCGGTCGCGCTCGCGATCCACGAGCTCTCGAAGGAAAAGAAGAAGATCGATATCGTCGTCGGCGCTGCGACCTCGCGCCTCACCGGCGATGCCTGCCAGCCCTATGGTTTTCACTGGGCCTATGACACCCGCGCGCTCGGTGTCGGCACCGGCGGCTCGCTGACCAAGGCCGGCGGCGACAGCTGGTTCTTCCTCACCGCGGACTACGCCTTCGGCTATGCGCTGGAAAAGGACACCAGCGAGATCGTCACCGCCAATGGCGGCAAGGTGCTTGGTTCGGTGCGTGTGCCGCTCAACTCCTCGGACTTCTCCTCCTTCCTGCTCCAGGCGCAGAGCTCGAAGGCGAAGATCGTCGGCCTTGCCAATGCCGGCCTCGACACCACCAACTCGATCAAGCAGGCGTCCGAATTCGGCATCGTCTCCGGTGGCCAGAAGCTCGCGGGCCTCTTGATGACGCTCGCCGAAGTGAACGGCCTCGGCTTGCAGGCCGCGCAAGGCCTGGTGCTGACCGAGGGCTATTACTGGGATATCAACGACCGCACGCGCAATCTCGGCGAACGCTTTCTCAAGCGCACCGGCCGGATGCCGAACATGATCCAGGCCGGCACCTATTCGGCGACGCTGAGCTATCTCAAGGCGGTCAAAGCCGCCGGCACCAAGGATCCGGATGCGGTCGCCAAGAAGCTGAAGGAGCTGCCGGTCGACGACGACTTCGCGCAAGGCGGCAAGGTGCTCGAGAACGGCCGCATGGTCCACGACATGTATCTGTTCGAAGTCAAGAAGCCCTCGGAATCGAAGAAGCCCTGGGACTATTACAAGCAGCTCGCGGTCGTTCCCGGCGAGAAGGCGTTCTTCACCGCCAAGGAGAGCGGCTGTCCGCTGACGAAGTAGGGTCAGGACCGCGCCAATAACTCCCATGTCGTCCCGGCGAAAGCCGGGACCCATAACCCCAGGGAGAAGTTGTGGGCGCGAACTGGTAGCTCCGAGTCTTCGTTAAACCACATCCCGTGGTTATGGGTCCCGGCCTTCGCCGGGACGACACTGAGTGTGTGGCGGTTGCCTACCCCTCACACCAGCCGCAGCACCACCGCGCCCAGCGCACCCGCCCACAGCGCAATCGCCGCGACGCCCTGGATCATGAAGCCCGGGCCGCGCTTTGCCGCGGCCTTCGAATAGCCGATGAAATAGACAATGCGGCCGATGATCCACACCGCGCCGATGCCGGCCGCGATGGCGTCGCCGATATAGATCGCGAACAGCCACAGCGCCGGCAGGACGATCGGCATCCATTCCAGCGTGTTCATCTGAATGCGAAACGCGCGCTCGAAATCCGGATGGCCTGACGTGGCCGGCACCTTGACACCGGTCTTGGTCCGCGCCCGCGAGACATTGATGCAGGTGAAGAAATAAAATGCGATCGCCAGCAGCGTGACGAGGGCGGTGAGACGATACATCGTTGGTTTCCCCAAGGCGTTTTCGAGCGAAGTCGACACCCGGCTCGCGTCGAGAAAAACGCGTCAAAACGAGGATCTAGACAGGTCGCGCTTCTTCAATACCCGGTCAGCTCGAGATAGCCAACGCCGTCATGCGTGCCGGCAAAGCTGATCGGACCTTCCCAATATGAGAAACCGGTCCCCATCCACGCCTTTGGATTGAGCGGCTTGCACTGGATCGAGAACGACCGCGAGGGAATCGCGATCTGCCATTCCACCGGCAGCCTGCGCCCGGCGACCTCGGCGGTCGCCTTTGGACTCATCTGGATGTCGTCGCCCGCAATCATCTGCGTGTCGCCGGCGGCGGAGATCCAGTTGCCGAACGGATAATCCTTGCCGTCCTTCTGCCGCAGCCGGTACAGCATCAGCTTGTCGCCGGACGCGAGATGCAGCGAGAGCCAGTCCCATCCGGTCTGGTCGGTGTCGAGCGGCTGGCTGCTCCATTCGCGATCCATCCAGGCCTGGCCGGAAACATCGACTGGTCTGTCGTCGATAGTGAGCGTGCCGCGGGCGCGATAGAACGGCTGGCTGTAATAGTAGGAGGCCTGTCCGCGCTCCGACTTGCGACTGTAGCCGCCATCGCCTTGCAGCACCACGGGGCGATCCGCCTCCAACGTTAGCGTGTAACTGAAGTCGGCACCCGAGGCCTTCAGCGCCAGCGGCGCCAAAGTGCGATCTTCGGTGCGCTCGGCCCCCGTCATCTCCCAATCGTCGATCCAGGCCGTAAACGGTTTTGTCGTGACGCCGGCCTGTCCCACACCGCCGCGGGAAAACAGCTCGTTGAAGCGGTGGGTGTCGGCGCGCGTCACCGCGGCGTGGGCCATCCACACCTGCTGATCGGCCCAGCCGTCGCCTTGCGGCCCCGGCTGGGTCGCCTGGCGGAACAGCGTCCATTGCAGACCGCACGCCGCGCCGCTGGCATCGATGAGATTCGCCGTGAGATACCACCACTCGATGCGAAACTCCGGATGCGGCCCGTGATCGGCCGGAAAGGCGAACATCTTTCCCGGCGTGACCTTCGCAAAGCCATCGGCCGTCTCGCCGAGCCCGGCATAGCCTTGCGCGCCCGCACGGCGTGCAAGCGCGAGCGCAGCGATACCGCCAAACAGAGCGCGCCGTGAGATCCTGTCAGCGCTCATTGGCAAACACCTTGACGAGGTTCGCGGGCTGCATCCGCGCCAGTCGTATCATCGGCAGCAGGGCGGCGAGAAACGCGGCGAGCAGCGCGACCGCGACCAGCTCGACCAGTTGCAGCGGAAACACATGGAACGGCAGCCGCCAGCCGAACGCCTTCACGTTGACGATCGCGATCAGGCACCACGCCACCAACAGTCCGAGCGGCACGGCCAGAAGCGACGTGAACAGCGCGACCGACAGCGTCTTGGTCAATTCGATCGCAGCAAGACGCGGCCGCGTGATGCCGATCGCCCAGAGCGGCGCAAGCTGCGGCAGTCGCGAGTTCGCCAGCGTGAGAAGGCTGGTCAGAAGCGCGATCCCGGCGACGCCGAGCGTAAACGCGTTCAGCGCCGACGTCACCGCAAAGGTGCGATTGAATATCCGGATCGACTCCGCCTTCACCCTCGCCTGGTCGGCGACGCTGCGGTCGTCGAGCGCAAACTGCCTCTGCAGCGCCGCGATCAGGCCGGGGATATTCTCCTTCGCGACGATCAGGCCGATGCGTGTCTGCGGCGTCTGCGGAAATTGCCGGATCAGCGCCGCGACGTTCACGGCGAGCTGGCCCTTGGGGTTGCCGTAGTCGGCATAGATGCCGACGATCTCGAGCTCCCAGGTCCCGCCCGGCGCCGGGACGTCGACGACGTCGCCGACGCGGATGTTGAGGCGGCGGCTCAGCTGCTCACTGATGAACGCGGCATTGCCTGGTATGAGACGGGTCCAGGCACGGGGCGCGGTTTCGAGCAACGGCCAGCGCTCGCGATAGAGCGCGTGATCGGGCAGGCCGAGCAGCTCCACCGGCTGGCCCCGCACCTGTGCCTCCGCGCGCCCGCCCGACAGGATCGCCTGGACATCACTGCGCTCCTTCAGCCAGTTGCGGATCGCGACGCCTTTCGCATTATCGGAGGCGCTGATGTAGACGTCGGCTGCGAGCCGCCCGTCGAGCCAGCCGATGAAGGTGCGGCTGAACGTTTCCACCATGGTTGAGACGCCGACATTGACGGCGAGCGCGAGCAGCAGCGCCATCAGCGCCAGCGACAAACCCGAGAGCTGCTGCCGACTGTCTGCCCAGAACCACAGGGCGAGCGGCCTCCGCGCGAAACGCTGCCCTGTCCGCAGGATGATGTCGAGGAAGGCCGGCAGGATCAACGCGGCGCCAAACATCAGCGCTGCCAGCACGCCAAAGCCCGCGATCAGCGATTGCCCATACTGGAGCAGCAACAGCGCGACCGCGAACACGGCGCAGGCAGCCCCGCTCTGCAGGATCAGCCAACGGCGCTGCCTCTGTTGCCAGGCGCGCGGCTGCGCGGTCGCCAGCACCGGCATCCTGACAGCCTTGATCAGGCTGGTCGCCGCCGCCACCAGCGCGCCGGCAATGCTGATGCCGATTCCGGCGAGCCACCATTCAGGTCGCAAGCTGAGCTGCCCCGGGATCTGCGCGCCATAGAGTCCACGCAGGGACGCCGCGACGTCGGGCAACAGCGCGGCCGCAATGAAATAGCCGCAGGCTAGCCCGATCAGGCCTGCGACCAGCGACAACGCCACGAGCTCGACCACCAGCACGGTGTTGACCAGTCGCGCCGAGGCACCGCAGGCCCGCAGCGTGCGCAGCATCGGCAGCCGCTGCTCGAAGGCGAGGCCGACCGCTGAATTGACGATGAAAAGACCGACGAAGAACGACAGCAGGCCGAACGCGGTGAGGTTGAGATGGAAGCTGTCGGTGAGGCGCTCCAGCTCGGTCTCCGCATTCGGCTCGACCCGCTGCAAGCGGTCGCCGACGACGCTCGCCAATGACGCAGGCTTGCCCTTCGGTTTGCCGATCAGAAGCCGCGAGATCTGGTCCGGCTTGTTGAGGAGCCGCTGCGCCACGCCGATGTCGACGACGAGCACGTCAGGCACCAGCTGCGGCTGCACGCGTAGCGGTGGCAGTTTTGCCCCGCTGCTGATCGCGGGTGCCGCGCCCTCCTGTTCCTGCAAATCGGTCAGTGTTTCCTTCGCCACCAGCGTCTGGCCCGGCGGCGCGACGAAGTGGCTCAAATCGGCGGCGCCGAGGCGCGGTGCATTGCCGACATCGATCGGCAGCGTCACGGGCTCGATGCCGAGCAGCCGAACCGAGCGCCCGTTGACCTGGACCCGTCCCTCCAGCATCGGCGAGACCGGCCAGCCGGCACGGCGGAGCTTGACGAACAATTCCTGCGGAAAGGTCGCGGCATCGGGCGCGACCAGCATCGGCGTGCGCGCGCCGCCGAAGGTTGCCGCGGCGCGGTCATAGGCGTTGCGGGCCTGCTGGTTGATCGCCTGCACGCCGCTCCACAGCGCGGTCGCCGCAATCAGCCCGATCAGGAGCGTCGCGAATTGCATCTTGTGGCGCCGCCAATGGCTGAGCAGCACGGCGAGGACCCACAGCGCGCGCCTCATGCGATCCGCCCGGCATGCAGATTGACGTGGCGATCGAGTGCCGCGGCCAGATGCAGGCTGTGCGTCACCATCAGAAAGCCGCAGCCGGTGCGCGTGACGAGGTCGCGCGTCAGGGCCAGCACGTCCTCGGCGGTGGCCTCGTCGAGATTGCCGGTCGGCTCGTCCGCCAGCAGCAACGACGGCTTTGTTGCCAGGGCCCGGCCGATCGCGACCCGTTGCTGCTGTCCGCCCGATAATTGTTCTGGATAACGCTTGAGCAGGCCGCCAAGCCCAAGACGCTCGATCAGCTCTTTGTACCAGGCTGCGTCGTACCGGCCGGCGATCCGTGCCTGAAACACCAGATTATCCCCGACCGACAGACTCGGGATCAAATTGTACTGTTGAAACACCAGGCCGATCCGGTCGCGGCGAAGGCCCGCGCGTCCCGCATCGGACAATTTGGTGACCTCGGTGTCTTCCAGGCGGATCGTGCCGCCATCGGCGGCATCGAGCCCTGCGATCAGGTGCAACAGCGTGCTCTTACCGCTGCCGGACTCGCCGGTCAGCGCGACGCGTTCGCCGGCCTTGAGGTCGAGATCGACGCCGCGCAGGACATGGACCGGCTCACCGGCCGAAGAGAACGTCTTGGAGAGGTTTCGAATGCTCAGCACGATGAATGGCGCCGGACGGAATTAGCGGAATTGCTGCGTAGCACACTTGCTGCGGAAATGCCGGGTTGCGTTGGTATTGAAGCCGTTGTTAGCTCCTAAGAGGATCAATTCAAAAAAGTGCCAAATAGGGACGACGGGGAGAAGTATGAGCGCTCAGGGAACGCAGCCCGCGGCGGGCAAGATGACGGGGACGTCCAAGGAAACGTCCAAGGAAACGCCAAAGGGTGCCTGGACCGTTACATTTCTGCTGTTTCTTTTCATGCTGGTGAACTTCGCCGACAAGATCGTCGTCGGCCTCGCGGGCGTTCCGATCATGACCGAGCTGAAGCTCGAGCCCGAGCAGTTCGGTCTGCTCGGCTCCTCGTTCTTCTTCCTGTTCTCGATCTCGGCGATCGTGGTCGGCTTCATCGTCAACAAGGTACCGACCCGCTGGGTGCTGTTGACGCTCGCGGTGATCTGGGCCCTGACGCAGTTTCCGATGGTGGGCACCGTCTCTTTCACCACACTCCTGATCTGCCGCATCGTGCTCGGCGCCGGCGAAGGCCCGGCGGCCTCGGTGGCGATGCACGCGGTCTACAAATGGTTCCCCGACGAGAAGCGCACGATGCCGACCGCGATCCTGTCGCAGGGGTCGGCCTTTGGCGTGATCCTGGCGGTGCCGGCGTTGAACTGGATCATCGTCAACCATTCCTGGCACTATGCGTTCGGCGCCCTCGGAATCGTCGGCCTCATCTGGGTCGCGGCCTGGCTCGCACTCGGCAAGGAAGGCCCGCTGGACACCCACGCATCGGCCGTGATCGAACCTAAAATACCCTATCTCCAGCTCCTGACATCGCGCACCTTCATCGGCTGTGTCACCGCGACCTTCGGCGCCTATTGGGCGCTGTCGCTCGGGCTCACCTGGTTCACGCCCTTCATCGTCAAGGGCCTCGGCTTCTCGCAGTCTCAGGCGGGCTTCGTCTCGATCCTGCCCTGGGTGTTCGGAGCTACCATCGTCATTCTCACGGGTTGGATCTCGCAGGTGATGCTGGCGCGCGGCTACACGTCGCGGATCTCCCGCGGCGTGCTCGGCTCGGTGCCGCTGATCGTCGGCGGCCTGATCCTCGCGATGATGCCGCACGTCCAGGGCGCGGGCCTCCAGATCGCCCTGCTCGTGGTCGGCTCCGGCCTGTGCGGCGCGATCTACGTCGTCTGCCCGCCCATGCTCGGCGAGTTCACGCCGACGTCGCAGCGCGGCGCGGTTCTCGCGATCTACGGTGCGCTCTATACGCTTTCGGGCATCATCGCGCCGCTGGTGATGGGCAGCGTGATCCAGCGCGCCGGCAGCATGCTCGACGGCTACATGACCGGCTTCACCATCAACGCCGCGATCATGGTCGGCTCCGGCCTGCTCGGGCTGCTCCTGCTCTGGCCGAACACGGAAAAGGCTAGGCTGACCGGTGGAGCTACGCCGCAGGCAGCGCCGCTGAAGAGCGCGGTGTCGCCGACGTAAAGGCGCTTCCGCGTACCCACAACTGTCGTCCCGGCGAAGGCCGGGACCCATACCCCAAGAAGTGGTTTGGCGAAGATTTGGAGTTGGCAGCTTTGCGCTACAACGCCGCTTCGTGGTTATGGGCCCCGGCCTTCGCCGGGGCGACAATTGAGTTTGTTGCTCAAGCCGCGTTTTGCCGCTTCCGCTCCGTGAACGGTGACAGCACCACCGTCGCGACCATGAAGATCACGGACGCCCCGAACACCCAATGCGGTGCGCTCTGGTCCATGATCCAGCCGAACAGCAGCGGGCTGATGATGCCGCCGAGATTGAAGCCGGTGGAGACGATGCCGAAGGCGCGCCCCGCAGCGCCCGGAGGTGCTGCATTGCGCACCAGCATGTCGCGCGAGGGCGCGATCACGCCGGAGAGGAATCCCGCTGTCGCCATCGTGGCGGTCAACGCCCAGCCCGGCAGGGTGACCAGCGCGATCAGCAGCACGATCACCGCGTTCGCGGCAAAGCAGGCGGCGGCGACATAGCCGTGGCGCTCGGTGTGGTCAGCAAGGAAGCCGCCCGCGAGCACGCCAGCGGCGCTTGCACCGAGGAAGGCGGTGAGCGCGATATTGGCCGCGGAATAGGTCACGCCATAGCCACTCATCAGCGCCACCACGCCGAAATTGTTGATGCCGGCGACCGACAGGCTGAGCAGCATGAACAGCGCCGTCAGCGTGATAAGCGCCGGCGTGATCACGGCCTGTTTGGGTGCGCTCTCGGTGCCCGGCTTGGTCTTGTGCGCGCCGGCATCGGGAATGTTCATGGTCACCAGCAACAGCGCGACCAGAATGCCGATCGCGCCCGATGCCATCAGCGCACCGGCACCACCGGACACGATGACCATCGCGGCGACGATCGCCGGCGCCACCGCGCCGCCGAAATAACCGGCGAAGGTATGGATCGAGAAGGCGCGGCCCATCCGCGCTTCGTCCATGTGCTCGGCGAGGATGGCGTAATCGGCGGGATGGTAGACGCTGTTGGCGAGCCCGAGCAGCACGGCGCAGGCGATCAGCGAGGTGTAGCTCAGATGCAGGCCGAGCAGGATCAGTGCGAAGCCGCCAAGCGTGAGGCCGCCCAGCAGGATCCTTCGCGCGCCGAAATGGTCGACGAGATAGCCGGTCGGGGCCTGCGTCAGCCCCGACACTACGGCGGACACGGTCAGCGCGAAGCCGAGCTCGACATAGCCGACGCCGAGTTGATTCTTGAGGAACGGAAACAGCATCGGCAGGACCAGCAGATGGAAATGGCTGACCCAATGCGCGATCGAGATTCCCGTCAGCGTGCGTAGCGCGCTGTCCGCCTTGCCTTGTTGCGGTGCGGCGAGAACGTCGACCATTGCAGTTCCGTTTCACGTCTTTTGGAGACGCGCAAACTATCGGGCAGAGCGGTTATTTGTCCATGAACGCAGGCGCATGGCAGTAGCGCGGGGCAGGTTGAATCCTCATCGTCGTCCTGGCGAAAGCCAGGACCCATACCGCGTAATCTCTCGATTGTGATCGGTCTTGGTACCGAACGACGGTCCTTCGCCAAACTCCTCCCTGGGGTAATGGGTCCTGGCTTTCGCCAGGACGACGGCGGAGTTTCTTGCAGGATCACGCATACACGCGCTACCCCTCAAAACGGCTCGTCATCCGGCCCGTAGCGGTCACGCTTCGGTGTCGCGATGTCGCCGTCCTCGTCATCATCATCGTCGGTGTCGCGCGGAGGCGGAGGCTTCTTCGCCTTGTCTTCGGCTGGCTTGTTGTCCGCAATTTTGGGCGGCTCGTTCGACTTGCCGATCTTGGCCATGGCTGGTCCCGGATGGTGATGCTGCATCCGTCCTAGCCTGAATATATGGGCAGCTGCTGATTTATCTCAAGAATGGCGGCAAGGCGGTCAGTGTACCACCGGCCCGCCGGCCTTCTTCCAGGCATCGATGCCGCCGGCGATGTGGGCGGTGTTGGTGAGCCCGGCCTCCTTGGCGGCTGCGACAGCCATCGCGGAGCGTTCGCCGAAGGCGCAGAAGAACACGACGCGGCGGCCAGTGGCGGCCGCGACCTCGCGCAGCATGCCGCCGGGCTTGAGGCTGTCCTCGACGGACGGATAGGGCGTATGCAGCGCGCCTTCGAGCATGCCGTGCTTCATCCGCTCATTGGTCTCGCGCAAATCGACCAGCAGGATATCGGGACGGCCGAGGCTGCGGATCGCCTCGACGGCGCGCAGCGCACGGCCCTCCTTCTCCAGCTCCTCCTGGTGCAGGCCGACATGCATGTTGGCGGGCACCGCGACGTCCATCATCTTCGGGTTGGGCAGCTTCAGATTGGCCATCAGCTCGATATAGTCGTCGACCGAGCGCACCTGGAGCCGCGGATTGTAGCGCTTCTCCTCGCCGATGGTGGAGACGGTGTCGCCCTTGTAGTCATGCGCCGGAAACACCATCGTCTCGTCCGGCAGCTTGAGCAGGCGGTTGAAGATCGAATCGTATTGCGCGCGCGACGAGCCGTTCTGGAAATCGGTGCGGCCGGTGCCGCGGATCAGCAGCGTGTCGCCGGTGAAGACGCGGTCGCCCATCAAATAGGAATAGGAATCGTCGGTGTGGCCGGGCGTGTACATCACGTCGAGCGCCAGGCCCTCGATCGTCACCTTGTCGCCGTCGGCAACCCGCATCGCCACCACGTCGGCCTTGGTCTGATCGCCCATCACGGTCATGCAATGGGTGCGATCGCGCAGCTCGCCGAGGCCGGTCACGTGGTCGGCGTGGAGATGCGTGTCCACGGCCTTGACAAGCTTGAGATCGAGCTCGCGCAGCAGCTGGCAGTAGCGGTCGACCTTCTCCAGCACGGGATCGAGGATCAACGCCTCGCCGCCGGGGCGGCTCGCCAGGAGATAGCTGTAGGTACCGGAAACACTGTCGAAGAGTTGGCGGAAAATCATGAGAAGACCCGACGTGAATTACCTCGAAATTCTACTACGTTTCGGGTCCATAAGAGAAGCAATTGACTGTGTAAGCGAGAAAATTTAGAAGATTTTTATTCCCGGACGGGCCGGTGGGCGTCACCTCAGCCCCGCTGTCATTCCCCGCCACCGGGTCTCGCCTTCGGCGAGCCCGATGACAGGCTCCGGCGGGGAATCCAGTACGCCGCGCCCTTTCCGTACCCCTCGCCGTCTCGGAGTCCTGGATCGCCCGCCTTCGCGGGCGACGACACCGAGTGTGCCGCGACGCTTTGCCCCGACAAAAGGCTCAGGGCCGCATCCATCATCCCTGTCCTGCGATGCCCGGATTGCCCTCGACGCCTTTCAGCGTGACGCCTGAGCCGAGCCGCTCCTGAAACATCCGGCCCGAGCGCAGATATTTTGCCACCACATCCCACACCGGCGCGCCGTGCTGGCCGTTGACCGAGGCCCAGCCCGCGACCTTGTAGCGGTGGCTGGCATTGAGCGCCTTGCCGCCATTGAGCTTCAGCTCCGAGATGCGGCTGCCGATCGCGGCCGTCGGCATGCAGGTGTAGCTGAGCCCACCGGCGCGCACCATGTCGCCGCCCTGCTGGTAATAGGGATCGGCGTTGAAGAGATTGTCGCAGACGTCTTCCAGCACGTCCTTGATCTGGGCGCCGGTCATCTCCTGCACATAGGTCTCGGGATAGCTGATCGCGGTTTCCGCGAGCAGATCCTCCATCGTCAGCGCCTGGCCGGAGAGCCCAGTGACGCCCCAGCGGAAGCCCGGCGACAGCGCGATCTCGGCGTCGAG
Source organism: Bradyrhizobium sp. MOS002 (assembly GCF_003020115.1). GTDB lineage: Bacteria > Pseudomonadota > Alphaproteobacteria > Rhizobiales > Xanthobacteraceae > Bradyrhizobium. Next base: position 843,847 of record NZ_PYFX01000001.1, on the reverse strand, counting down.
CTCGGTGCGCAGCGCGCTGCAGATCAGCTCGTCGACCGGGCCGGCGAAATTGTCGCGTCGATACAGCAGACGATCGGGCGTCGCGATCTTTTCCGACCAGTCGGTGACGAAGGGCGCCCGCAACCGGCCGATCAGTTCGGCCATCGCGGGATCGGGTTTCAACAGCTCGGAATAGACCGGCAGCAGATGATATTTGACGTCGCTGACCTTGCCCTTGTCGAGCGCGAGATCGAGCACGGCAAGGAATTTTCCGTTGGAGCCGGCATTGGTGACGAGCGTCGTGCCGCTCGCATTCTTCACCGCGATTGGCTGCGGGATCGCATCATGGGTATGGCCGCCGAGGATGACGTCGATGCCGGTGACGCGGCTTGCGAGCTTGAGATCGACATCCATGCCGTTGTGCGACAGCAGGATGACTGCATCGACCTTGTCGGTGCCGCGCAGGCCGTCGACATGCTTCTGGAGTTCTTCCTCGCGAATGCCGAAGGTCCAGTCCGGCGTGAACCGTTTGGGATGCGCGATCGGCACGTAAGGGAAGGCCTGGCCGACGATCGCGACGCGATGGCCGCCGAGCTCCTTGATCACGGAGGGCTTGAACACACGCCCCGTCGCCTTGTCGAAGGCGGCGGCGTCGTTGAATGCGGCTTCCTCGGTGAGAAAAACGTTCTGCGCCAGAAACTCGCCCCTGAAGCGTCCGAGATTGTCGCGCAGCGCCTGCTCGCCGTAGGTGAATTCCCAATGCCCGGTCATCGCCTCGATACCGAGCAGGTTTGCGGCCTCGACCATGTCGCGGCCCTGCATCATGTTGGCGAGTCCCGTGCCTTGCCAGAGATCGCCGCCGTCAACGAGCACGGAGTGTTTTTCGCCGGCATCGCCGCGCAAGCGGTCGATCAGCGTCTTCAGATGGGCAAAGCCGCCGAGCTTGCCGAAGCGGCCTGCGGACTTCTCGAACTCGAAGCAGCTGAAGGCATAGGCGTCGGCGCTGTCGGGCCTGATGCCGAAATGGTCGAGGAAGGCGCGGCCGACCAGATGCGGCGGCCGTCCCGCCATCTCGCCGATCCCGATATTGACGCTGGGTTCGCGAAAATAGACCGGATTGAGCTGCGCGTGCGTGTCGGTGAGGTGAAGGATGCGCGCATTGCCGAACCGTTCGAGGTCGTAAATGCTCGCGGCCTCAGCACCGCGCGCAAGCCGCGGCAGGCTGAGCGATGCGGCAGCAAGGCCTGCATTCTTCAGGAAATCGCGGCGGCGGATCGCCATCCAGAAATTCTCCGCGCCCTCTCATGGTCGCAAGGCTGTTGCAGGAGCGAACAGTCTAGCGGATTTCCATCGCCTTCCAGGCTTCTTTTTCGGTCGTGGCCTGGAAGATCGACGCCTTCGCCAGCGCCTCGGCCTCCCTGGCTGCGGCCACGGCGCGGTCGAAATCGCCGCCATCGGCCGCCTTCTTTGCGGCGGCCAGCACCGAGACGGTCACGGTCCATTGGTGGCGCAAGCTGGCGGCCTCCTTTGAAGCGGCTTCGGCGGCGGAATAGGCCGTCTTGTAGTCCGCCTCATTTGCCGCGCGCGCCGGCGCGACGTCCAAGGCGAACGAAAAGGCGAGCAGCAGGGCAAGCACCATGGCGCAAGCAAGTGACCGCTTCATGGCCGCGCTCCCGGTCCCGATATCGGCAGGCCGTTGGCGACGTAGGACAGGAAATATTCGACGTCGCGATATTCATCCGCCTGCGGCTCCAGCGGAACCGCGCGGGTCTGGCTGTTGCAAGTGACGAAGCGGCGGGTGGTCGTGCCCATGCCGCTCCATTCGGAGCGGTAGATCGGCATCGCGTTCAAAATGCCGAGTGCTGGCGCCAGGATCTCGGCGCGGATGCGCTCGCCCGGGCTCTGCACATGGCAGCTCGCGCAGGAGAAATTCATCTGGCCGCGGCGCGTGTAGAAATAGCGCTTGCCGTTCTCGAATGCTGCGAGCGCGCGAGGATCGTCGGGGATCTTGATGTCCATTGGCTTGCCGCGCGAGGTGAAGGCCATGTAGGCCGTGAGCGAGGCCATCTCGTCCTTGACGTAGGAATAGGGCGCCTCGCCATTGGCCTCGCGGCAGCGGTTGAGCGCCAGCTCCAAGGTGACGACCTTGCCTTCCTTCTCGTCGAAATAAGGATAGTTCTGGCGGATGCCGACGCCGCCGTTCGGGAAGCAGTCGGCATAGGTCTTGCCGTTCTTGAACGGGGTCGCGAACATCTCCTTGCCGGCGTCGAGCGCGAACTCGTAGGGCGGGAATTCCTCCTTCTCCTGCCACTGCCGCTTCATGTCCTCGTTCATGGAATAGGGGCCGTTGACGAAATCCTCGTGCTTCACATCGGGGAATTTCTGGAAGAAGAAGTTCTGGAACGCTCTCGCATCGGCGACGGGATCGACCTTGTCGGCCGCCACCACGCGCGGAGAGGTGAGGGCCAACGCGACGAGCGCGGCGCTCAACGAACCAAACAGGATGGAGGTGCGGGCCTTCATCACGAGATCTTCGCGGTGATCGTGTCCGACCCACCCTTGTTATCCGTCCAGGAGACCTTGAGATCGTCGCCTTTCTTGGCCCCCTTGAAGCTGAACTTGACGTAGGGATCCTTCGAGACCGCGGTGCCCCAATCGGCAACGAAGACGTCCTTGCCGTTACATTCGAATTTCAGCTGCTGGATGTAATGCGCCGGGATCAGCTCGCCTTTGGCGTCCTTGACGAAGCCGGTATCCATGGGGTGCTGGATCAGCGCCTGCACCTCGGTGATGTCGCCGTTGGCGGTGGCGCGGACGCGAATGCTGGATGCCATCTCGATCTTCCTCGCTTAGCCGCCGCAGCCGCCGACGGTGACCTTGACCTCTTTGGTCGCGCTGTAGAGCTTGCCGTCGGCCTCCACGATCGCAACGACGTTGGTGGTCTTGGCCATCTTCAGCCGGTTGGCGACAGCAGGGATCGTGCCTTCGGGAATCGTGTAGCTCGCGGCCAGCGCGCTCGGGTTCTCGGCCACGAAGAACGAGATCGAGGTGACCTTGTCGAGCGTCGTCGTCACCGAGATCGGTACGACACCGCCGTTCTCGGCGATCTCGGGGGCGTCCAGCTTGACCTTGTCGGACGGCTCGGCGGTTTGGCCGTACAGCGCCTTGATGGCGTCCGCCTCGCTCTTCTGCTTGAACGCTTCTTCCGGATATTTGTCGTTGGCCGCGGCGCGCGCGGGAGCGGCGCCGAACGGCAGATTGCCGAGGCCGAGCAGCGCGACTGAGGCTGCGCCCTGAAGGATCAGGCGCCGCGTCGCGGTCGGGCCGGGGAGTGTGGTCATCTCAGGTCTCCTAACCCATCTCTTGGCGTGCCTGAAGTCACAGGGTCTGCAGGAAATCAACGATCGCGCTGATCTCCTGTTCGGTCAAAATCCGGTTCCGGCCGAACGGCGGCATCATGGTCTGCGGATTGCGTTTGGTCTCGTCGAAGATGATCGCGGCCAGCTCGTTGCGATCGGGGTACTTGGCCTTGAGGTCCTTCAGTTCCGGCCCGATCGTTCCCGGCAGGTCGCCACCCCTGATGACATGGCAGGTCAGGCAATTGCCCTTGCCGCGGTCGAACGCGAGTTTCTGGCCGTCGGCCACAGCGGACTGCGCCCACGCCGGGCTGGCGAGGCCGGCGGCAATGGCCAGCAGAATGAACAGGACAGGCGTCCGGGAAAAGGCGGTCAAGGCGTCATTCCGAGGCGTTATACCGATGGTCTCGATCGCGAAATAGAAGCGTTCCAAAGCACAAAGGGGACCGCCTGACAATCAAGACTATTCACGCGACGAAATGGAGTTAATATCTTCCGCATTGCAACTGAAGAGATTATTTGTACGACCGATTTGGTCCGTGGGCGCGGGCCGGCTGTTTCCAGGGCGTTTGGGCGCTCATCCTGTTTTCATCGCGTTCTCGTTTTTTCAAGGGGACCTCACTTGGCTGAATATGTCGTCGAATTCGGCAGGGATGGCGGTCGGGTCGAGTCCGATGGGCGGCTCGACGCACCGGCATTTCATCGCAATCACGAGCCGCTCTGGGCGGTACTGGAAAAGCATCTCGCCGGCTGCACTGGCAACGTGGTCGAGCTCGGCAGCGGAACCGGCCAGCACGTGGTCTATTTCGCCCGTCACACGCCCGGCCTGATCTGGTGGCCCAGCGATCTCAACCAGCGCCACCTCAAGAGCATCGAGGCCTGGCGCGTTCATTCAGGCCTGAAAAACATCCGCTCTCCGCTGCGGATCGATCTCACCGATCCCGACTGGTGCCCGGAGATGAACAGCGGGCAGGCTCCGTCGAGTCTTGCGGCAGTGTTCTGCGCCAATGTCATCCACATCGCGCCATGGAGCGTCGCCGAGGGCCTGTTCGCCGGCGCCGGCCGCTATTTGCGGGCCGACGGCAAGCTGTTCCTCTACGGCCCGTTCAAGCGCGGCGGCAAGCACATCGCGCTCAGCAACGCCGTGTTCGATACGTCCTTGCGTGAAGGCAATCCCGATTGGGGCGTGCGTGATATCGCCGATGTCGAAGCGCTCGCGCGCGGCGTTGGTCTTCGCCTCGTCGATACGATCGACATGCCGGCGAATAATTTGACGCTGGTGTTTGCGCGGGGTTGAGGCGTTGCTGACTTATGTCTGGGTGCACGCCACGATGGCAGTGCGCTCCCTCCCCCCTTGTGGGGGAGGGCGGGGGAGAGGGGTGGCCCAAGAAACGGTCTATCCATCTGCGACCGAGTCGCGCCCGCAAATCGAGAGAGTCCCCGCGTAACCCCCTCTCCCTGCCCCTCCCCCACAAGGGGGGAGGGAATGAGAGAGGTGCACGCCTCACGTAGTGAAGCGATCAGCCCTCGCCGTCCCGCCAGCCGATCTTGTCCTTCAAGAACCGGAAGCCGATCACCTCGAACCCCGCGCGCTCCTTGTTGTCCTTGCCGTAGCCGTGGCCGCCCGCTTCAGGCTCGTAGAACCAGGCCTCGTAGCCCATGGCCTGGAGCTTTGCGGCCATCTTGCGCGCATGCCCGGGATGGACACGGTCGTCGCGCCGCGTAGTGGCGATCAGGATTGGCGGATAGGGTTGGCCGGCTTTGACGTTGTGATAGGCGGAGTAGGTCTTCAGCCAGTCCCACTCCTCCGGCTTGTCGGGATCGCCATATTCCGCGATCCAGCTCGCGCCGGCGAGCAGCTTCGTGTAGCGGCGCATGTCGATCAGCGGGATGGTGCAGAACAGCGCGCCGAAACGTTCGGGGTAGCGCACCAGCATGTTGGTGATGAGGATGCCGCCGTTCGATCCGCCCTGTGCGGCGATGCGCTTTGCCGTCGTCACGCCGCGGCGGACGAGATCGGCGGCGACGGCTGCGAAATCATCATGCGACAGTTTCTTGCCGGCGAGCCGGCCGGCATCGTGCCAGCGGGTGCCGAATTCGCCGCCGCCGCGCAAATTCGCCTGTACCGTCGTGCCGCCGCGCTCCAGCCACAGCTTGCCGAGCGACGAGTTGTAATACGGCTTCACCGAATGGGCGAAGCCGCCATAGGCGCTCATATAGACCGGTGCATCGCCGGTCTCGCCGGTGGGGCCCGTCTGCACATAGGGGATGCGCTCGCCGTCGATCGAGATCGCCTCGTGCTGGGTCACCACAAGGCCGTCGGCGGTGAAAGTCTTCGGCGCCTGCTTCAACACGGTCGGGCTCGCGACGCCGCGCTCGATCAGCAGCAGCGACGGCGGCGTCAGCGGATCCTGCACATTGGCAAGCAGGTCGCCATTGCTCTCGGAGGGATGGCGGTCGAGCGGCCAGATGTCGACGACGCCGATTTGCGGGAGACCGCCGAGTGTCTCACGGCCCCAGCTTTTGGCGGACGGCGTGCAGATCTCGAATTGCGGCTGGAGCTCGTCGAGGATCGACAGCACCAGCCTGCCCCCGGCCCAGAACAGACCTTGCAGGGCGCGGCGAGATTCCGGCTCGAACAGGACCGCGAAATCGCGGCTGCCGGCGAGGAATGCCGAGAGCGACATGCCGAGCACGGCGTCGGCGGCATAGGTTCTGCCCTCGATCGACCAGGCTTCCCGCAGCTTCATCGCGAACCAGTCGCCATGCGCCTGCATCCAGATGCCGGTCGGCAAATCGAGCTTCGTCGTCGTGCCGTCTGCGTCGCGCAGCCAGATCGCATGATTGAAGAAATCGATCTGGTCGATGATCCAGCTGCGCGGGGCCGCAGCGGTGTCGTCGACCATGCCGGAGATCGCCATATGATCGGCCGTGGTCTCGATGATCATTTGTGCCTGATCGACAGGCTGGCCGCGCCGCCACAGGCGAACCGTTCGCGAATATCCCGAGCTCGTCGCCATGCCCTCGCCATGGGCGCTCGACAGCAGCAGCGTGTCGACATCGAGCCAATCGGCGCCGCCCTTGGCTTCCGACAGCACAAATCCGTCCGCAACGAAACTCTTGGTGTCGAGGTCGAATTCTCGCAAGTTGACGGCGTCGCTGCCACCGCGTGACAGGCTCAAAATCGCCCGCGCGCTTCCCTTCTGCGTGGTGATGCCGCTCAGCAGCCAGTCCTCGCCTTCGCGCGCGGCGAGCTGGTCGACATCCAGCATGATCTCCCACGTGGGATGCGGCTTGCGAAACTCGGCGAGCGAAGTCTTCCGCCACAGGCCGCGCGGGTTTGTGGCGTCCTTCCAGAGATTGTGCAGTTCGTCGCCGCGGCGGCTGACATAGGGAATGTTGTCGGGACGATCGTAGATCGCCGCGAGGATATCGCGGTCGCGCGCGAAGGCGGCCCCGCCGAACGCGTCGAGTGTCAGGCTGTTCTGCCGCGTGACGAAATCGAGCGCCTGTTTGCCTTCGATCTCCTCCAGCCAGAGCCAGGGATCGTCGTCGGGAGCGCTGAGCGTGGGCCTGTCGTCGACGGACATGAACGAAACTCCGGAAGGTCGCGGCGGATAGGATTTGATCGAGCGCAAGCCGTCAAGTGAGCGGCCCATTATCATCGGCCCGATTGCGTCAGAGACATGGCCTGCGCCCGTTTGCGCCGGTTGCCCGCCCTCCCGCGCCCCGCCATAGTGCCGGGAATCAAGCGAGCCCCTTGAAAGCACTTAAAAGCCCGTTGGGGCGGAAATGCCGATGCTGGATGTGACTGCAGCCAATGAGATCGCCGCCGACGCCCGCGTGCGCGCCAATGTGGTGCGCCTTGCCGCCGCGCAGGCGCTGACCGGCGCCAACTCGGCGGTGATCTTCGCCACCGGCGCGATCGTCGGCGCGACGCTGGCGCCCGACGTCTCCTTCGCGACCGTGCCGATCTCGATGTATGTGCTCGGCCTCGCCGCCGGCACGCTGCCGACCGGCGCGATCTCACGCCGCTTCGGTCGCCGCATGGCTTTCATCGTCGGCACCGGTCTGGGCGCGCTGACCGGTCTGCTCGGCTGCTTCGCGATCCTGCACGCTTCGTTTCCATTGTTCTGTCTGGCGACTTTTCTCGGCGGTCTCTACGGCGCGGTGGCGCAGTCCTATCGCTTCGCTGCCGCCGACGGCGCCAGTGCCGCCTATCGGCCCAAGGCGGTGTCCTGGGTGATGGCGGGCGGCGTGTTCGCCGGCGTGCTCGGTCCGCAGCTCGTGCAATGGACCATGGATGTCTGGCAGCCTTATCTTTTCGCCTTCAGCTTCCTGGTCCAGGCTGCCGTCGCGCTGATCGCGATGGGCATCGTCGCCGGGGTCGACATGCCGAAGCCGGCGCCGGCCGATCTTCACGGCGGGCGGCCGCTGCTCGAGATCGTGACCCAGCCGCGCTTCATTGCGGCGGCGCTGTGCGGCGTCATCTCCTACCCCATGATGAATCTGGTGATGACCTCGGCGCCGCTCGCGATGAAGCTATGCGGCTTGAGCGTTTCCGATTCTAATTTCGGCATTCAATGGCACATCGTCGCCATGTACGGGCCGAGCTTCTTCACGGGCGCGCTGATCGCCCGCTTCGGCGCGCGGAAGATCGTTGCCGCCGGCCTGCTGCTGGAGGCCGGCGCGGCCGGCATCGGCCTGTCCGGCATCACCGCGATGCATTTCTGGGCCACGCTGGTCGTGCTAGGCATCGGCTGGAATTTCTCCTTCATCGGCGCCTCTGCGCTGGTGCTGGAGACGCACCGGCCGCAGGAGCGCAACAAGGTGCAGGCCTTCAACGATTTCCTGGTGTTCGGCATGATGGCGATCGGCTCGTTCTCGTCCGGTCAGTTGCTCGCCAGTTACGGCTGGTCCGCGGTGAACATGGTGGTGTTCCCGCCGGTGCTGCTCGGGCTCGCCGCGCTGTCGCTGGCGTCCTTTGCCCGCCGCCGCAGGGCGCGGCTGGACGCAGCGATGGGTGAGTTCCCGGACGCGATCTGAGATGGCGGGAGGCTGTCAGCAGCGTTGATACTTCGATCCAGGTCGAAGTGATTTTCGGAGCCCGGGTTGTTACATGATGCTCGTCATGGACAGATGAGCGTGAAGCAGGCGCTCGCGGGGGAAATCAAGGACAAGCGCAAATGCTCGACAATCCCCGGCACGACGCATCGATCGACGAATCCTCTCTCCGCTACGAAGGCTGGCGCATCGTTGCGGTCTGCTTCCTGCTCGCGACCTTCGGCTGGGGGCTCGGCTTCTACGGCCAGAGCGTCTATGTCGCCGAGCTCCAGCGCGCGCACGGCTGGTCGGCCTCGCTGATCTCGTCGGCCACGACGTTCTTCTATCTGTTCGGGGCGCTGCTCGTCGTCTTCGTCGGGGAGGCCGTCAACAAATACGGGCCGCGCCTCGGCCTGATCGTCGGGACCCTGGCGATGTCGGCTGCAGCCGTCGCGATCGGCGCGGTGCGCGAGCCGTGGCAGCTTTATCTCGCGAACGCCGTGCTCGCCTTCGGCTGGGCCGGCACCAGTTTGGCCATGATCACCAACACGATCAGCCTGTGGTTCGACCACAAGCGCGGCATGGCCATCAGCCTCGCGCTGAACGGCGCAAGCTTCGGCGGCATTGTCGGCGTGCCGCTGCTGGTGACCCTGATCGGCCATGTCGGCTTCGCCAGCGCGATGTTTATCGTTGCCGGCGCCATGCTGGTGCTGCTCGTGCCGGTGATCCTGATTGTCGTCGGCCGTCCGCCCGATCTCCATGGCCGGCGTGCGGCGACGAAAGCGAAGCCGCAATCGTCGGCGCAGATCCGCAGCCAGGCGTTGCGCGATGTCGGCTTTCTCACCGTGACCATTGCCTTTGCTTTAGTGCTGTTCGCGCAGGTCGGCTTCATCGTCCACCTGATCTCGTTCCTCGATCCCGTGATCGGGCGCGAGCGCGCGGCCGTCGCGGTTGCGGTGCTGACCGCGATGGCGGTGATCGGCCGGGTGCTGTTCTCGCTGGTGATCGACCGCCTCAACCAGCGGCTTGCCTCCGCGCTGTCGTTTCTCAGCCAGGCCGTGGCGCTTCTCGTCGTCATCAATCTGCACAATGATTACGTGCTGATCGCCGCCTGCGCATTGTTCGGCTTCTCGGTCGGCAATCTCATCACGCTGCCGTCGCTGATCGTGCAGCAGGAATTCGACTCCGCCTCGTTCGGCGTGCTGATCAGCCTCAACACCGCGATCAACCAGGTGACCTATGCGTTCGGCCCCGGCGTGGTCGGTTTTCTGCGAGACTTTTCGGGTGGCTATGAGCTGCCGTTCTATCTGTGCATTGCGCTCGAGGTGGCAGCGGCGGCGCTGATCATGGTGCGGGGGTCGGGCCACGCCAAGACCACGTAGGGACGCGGCGTCGCCTCAACACACTCCGTCATTGCGAGAAGCCCTTGCGACGAAGCAATCCAGACTGCTTCCGCGGAAAGATTCTGGATTGCTTCGCTGCGCTCGCAATGACGGGGTGAGGGCGGAGCTCACCCCTCGCGCTGCTTCAGCAGCTCCTCCACATCCAGCCGCTTCGTGAACATCGACAGCTTCCCATCCGGCCCGAACGGCCATTGCTCCTTCGGCTTGTCCCAATACAGCTCCACGCCATTCTGGTCCGGATCGCGCAGATACAGCGCCTCGGACACGCCATGGTCGCTGGCCCCGTCGAGCGCAATGCCGGCAGAGAGCACGCGGTGCAGCGCATCCGCGAGCGCGGGCCGCGTCGGATAGAGGATCGCGGTATGATAGAGCCCGGTTGTGCCGGGCGGCGGCGGCGAGCCGCCCTTGCTCTCCCAGGTGTTGAGCCCGATGTGGTGATGATAGCCACCTGCCGAGATGAAGGCCGCGCCGGAGCCCATGCGCTGCATCAGCTCGAAGCCGAGCACACCGCAATAGAAGCCCAGCGCGCGGTCGAGATCGGCGACCTTGAGGTGAACGTGGCCGATCCTGGTGCCGGCGGCGACGGCTTGGTTCTGCGACATGTGGCTGCTCCGTTGACAACCCCCACATAAGGCGAGCCTCGGAACGATGCTACTGGCCCATCCCGAAACCCAGCGTTTCCATACGCGAAACTATGACAGCTCCGGCACCTCGCCCTCGGGCAGCTCGAACTCGAATGTGTTCAGCGTCATCGACACCAGCGTGTAATAGCCGCACAGCCCGATCACCTCGACCACGCCGCGCTCGCCGAGCAGCTTCACCGCCTCTTCATAGAGGCCCTTCTCGACGCCGTGGCCCTCATGCAGCGATTTTGCGACGTCGTAGATCATCTTGCCCTTGGGATCGTCGAACTCGGGCGTGCGGCGATCGCGGATCGCGTCGATGATGTCGGGTTTCATGCCGCCGGCAAGCGCGAGGCGCTTGTGCGCGTACCATTCGTAATGCGCGGTCCAGTGCCGCGCCGTGACCAGGATCGCGATCTCCGAGAGCTTGGCGGGAAATATCGTGTCGTAGCGCAGGACCTCGCCGAGGCGGGTGGCGTGACGCGCCATGTCGGGGCTGTTGAGCCAGGCCATCATCGGCGCCGGCGGCTTGCCGCGCTTGCCGGCAATCGACTCGTCATAGGTCTGCCGCTGGCTCTCGTTCATTTCGCCAGGCGAAAGAAGCTTCAGGCGCATTGTTGTTTCCTCTTTGTTTTCAAGCTCGCCGTGGCGGCGACTATAGCGGATGCGTGACACGGAAGTGGTTGAATTCCGCGGGAGCTTGGCCCAGAGTCGCGCCCAACAAGCCGATTTTGATTGATGGAAACGACCAATGACTGACTCTAGCGCCAGCGATACCGAGACTGCCGATCTCGAAACATTCCGCAGCGAAACACGCGCCTGGTTGGAAGCCAATTGCCCGCCGGAAATGCGCAAGCCCGCAACGTCCGATGCCGACGTGTTCTGGGGCGGACGCAATGCAAAGTTCTCGTCCGAGCCGCAGCGCATCTGGTTCGAGCGCATGCGCGACAAGGGCTGGACCGTGCCCGACTGGCCGAAGGAGTATGGCGGCGGCGGTTTGAGTGCGGCCGAGCACAAGGTGCTGCGCACGGAGATGGGACGAATCGGCGCGCGTCCCCCGCTGTCGAGCTTTGGCATCTGGATGCTCGGGCCGGCGCTGCTGAAATACGGCAACGAGGCGCAGAAGCAGGAGCACCTGCCGAAGATCGCGGCGGGGCTGATCCGCTGGTGCCAGGGCTATTCCGAGCCGAACGCCGGCTCCGATCTCGCCTCGCTCCAGACCCGCGCCGAGAGCGACGGCGATGATTTCGTCATCACGGGGTCGAAGATCTGGACGTCCTATGCCAACTATGCCGACTGGATCTTCTGCCTCGTCCGCACCGATCCCGCCGCCAAGAAGCATGATGGCATCAGCTTCATCCTGTTTGACATGGCCTCGAAGGGCGTGACCACCAAGCCGATCCTCCTGATCTCCGGCTACTCGCCGTTCTGTGAGACGTTCTTCGACAATGTCCGCGTGCCGAAATCGCACGTGGTCGGCACCGTCAATCGCGGCTGGGATGTCGCGAAATATCTGCTTCAGCATGAGCGCGCGATGATATCAGGCATGGGCGAGCGCGGCGTCGGCCGTCCGCTGGGCCAGATCGCGGCCGACTCGGTCGGCACTGATGGGCTAGGGCGGCTCGATGATTCCATGCTGCGCGGCCGGATCGCCAGCTTTGACGTCGACGAAGCTGCACTTGCAGCCTGCGCCGAGCGCGCGGTCGATCTCGCCAAGGCGGGTCAGGCGCATCCGGCGTTCTCGTCGGCGATGAAATATTACGGCACCGAGCTCAACAAGCGCCGCTACGAGATCCTGATGTCGGCCGGCGGCGTCGATGCACTGGAATGGGAGAGCGAGCGCTCGAAGCAGGGCGCTCGTCCGCGCGCCTGGCTGCGCACCAAGGCCAACTCGATCGAGGGCGGCACCACCGAGGTCATGCTCGGCATTGTCGCCAAGCGCATTTTGGATTTGCCGGGGGCCTAGCAAAAGTCCTCATCCTGAGGAGCGGCCATCAGGCCGCGTCTCGAAGGATGGCCTCGTGGTTCGAGACGGCGCTACGCGCCTCCTCACCATGAGGGTCAACACCCAATCCAGTCGAACAGAACTTTGTTGGAGCCCACATGGCCCTCGTCCTCACCGAAGAACAATCGATGCTCCGCGACAGCGCGCGCGGGCTGATCAGCGACAAGGCGCCGGTGGCGCATTTGCGGCATCTGCGCGATAGCAAAGATCCCACCGGTTTCTCCAAGGAGTTTTGGCATTCCTTCGCCGAGATGGGTTTTGCCGGTCTGCTGGTGCCGGAAGAGTTCGGCGGCAGCGGCCTCGGCCATGTCGAGGCCGGCGTGGTGATGGAGGAGATCGGCCGCACGCTGATGCCGTCGCCCTTCCTCGCCACCAGCGTGGTCGCGGCTTCGGCGCTGAACCGTGGCGGCAATGCCGCGCAGAAGTCGGAATATCTGCCGAAGATTTCCAACGGCTCCCTGCTGGCAGCGCTCGCGATCGACGAGGGCGCAAAACATCGCCCGCTTCAGACCAGCCTCCAGGCCGTGCGTGCCGGCAACGGCTTCAAGCTCTCCGGCGCCAAGGCGCTGGTGGTCGACGGTCACGTTGCCGATCTTCTCATTGTCGCCGCGCGCACGGCGGGTTCGGCCGGCGAGCGCGAGGGGCTGACGCTGTTCCTGGTCAATTCGAAGGCCAAGGGCGTTGCGATCGAGCGGACCATCATGGTCGACGCGCACAATGCGGCGCGGATCGCGCTTGCCAATGTCGAGGTCGATGCCGACAGCGTGCTCGGAGAAGTCGACCAGGGGGCCGGCTTGCTCGACGGCGTGCTCGATATCGGGCGCGGTGCGGTGGCCTCCGAAATGGTGGGCCTGAGTGAAGAAGTGTTCAACCGCACCGTCGAGTACCTGAAGAGCCGCAAGCAGTTCGGTAAGCTGATCGGCGAATTCCAGGCGCTCCAGCACCGCGCCGCCGAACTCTATGTCGACATCGAGATCACCCGCGCCGCCGTGATGAAGGCGCTGCAAGCGCTCGATACGGACGTCGCCAAGGCGGCGTCAGCCGTCGCAGTGGCAAAGGCCCGCGCCGGCACCACCGCCACGCGCGCGGTGCAGGAGGGCGTGCAGATGCATGGCGGCATGGGCATGACCGACCAGTTCGACATCGGCTTCTTCATGAAGCGCGCGCGCGTGTGCGAGGAATTGTTCGGCGACGCCAATTACCACACCGAGCAGCTGGCAAGGGCGCGGGGATATTGAGGCGAGGGCGCGTCGCGCCGGATAACCCACCGCTGTCGTCGCCCGGCTTGACCGGGCGACCCAGTACGCCGCGGCCTCTCGGTATAGGTTTGACGTCTCTGGAATACTGGATCGCCCGCTTTCGCGGGCGATGACAGTTGAGAGGGCGGATAGCGCCTGCCCCAAGCTCGTCATTGCGAGGAGCACTTGCGACGAAGCAATCCAGACTGCCTCTGCGGAAAGATTCTGGATTGCTTCGCTTCGCTCGCAATGACGGCGGAAAAGACCTCCTACCGCACCGGCGGCGCGTACTGCACGCCGCCCGCATTCCACAGCTGGTTCATGCCGCGCGGGATCTTCAACTTCGACTTCTCGCCGATGTTGCGCTCGTACATCTCGCCGTAATTGCCGACGTGGCGGATGATGCGGACGACCCAATCCTTGGTGAGGCCGAGCTGCTCGCCGTAATTGCCCTCGGTGCCGACCAGCCGCATCACTTCCGGCTTCTTCGACTTCAGGGCTTCGTCGATGTTCTCCGAGGAGACGCCGAGCTCTTCGGCGTTGATCATCGCGTACAGCGTCCACTTCACGATCATCATCCAGTCGTCGTCGCGCTGGCGCACGACGGGGGCGAGCGGCTCCTTGGAGATCATGTCCGGCAGGATCATGTGGTCGCCGGGCTTCGACAGGTTGATCCGCAACGCGTAGAGCTGGGAGACGTCGGCGGAGAGCGTGTCGCATTTGCCGGTATCGTAGGCTTTCACGACGTCGTCCAGCTTGTCGAACTTCACCTCTTCATACTTCATGTTGTTGGCACGGAAGTAATCCGCGACGTTGAGCGCGGTGGTGGTCCCGGTCTGAACGCAAACCTTGCTGCCGGTCAGATCCAGCGCGGTTTCCTTATTGCGCGCGCGCGGCAGCATGAAGCCTGCGCCGTCGTAATAGGCGACCGCGGGGAAATAGAGATCGTAGTCGAGCTCGCGCGCCATGCTCCAGGTCGAGTTGCGCGAGAGGATATCCACTTTCCGGCTCTGCAATTCCTTGAAGCGCTCGCTGGCATCGAGCGCGACGAATTTCGCCTTGCTCGGGTCGTTGAAGATCGCGGAGGCCACCGCGCGGCAGAAATCGACGTCGAAGCCGGTCCAGTTGCCCTTGTCGTCGGGGATCGAGAAGCCCGGCAGGCCCTTGTTGACGCCGCACAGCACTTCGCCGCGGCGGACGGTGCGCTTCAGGGTGCGGGTGTCGTAGAATTCATAGATGATGGCCAGGACGGCGACCAGCACGGCGACTGCGAGCCCGATCAGCAGGCCGCCACGAAAAGTGCGCATCATGTTGCTCTCTCGAAATAATCGGGAAAAGGAATATTCGCCAGGGCGAGGAGATCAGAGCTCGGGCTTCTGCCGGATGACCACCTTGGTGCCGACAGGGACGCGATCGTAGAGATCGGCGACGTCGCGGTTAACGAGCCGGAAGCAACCCGAGGAGACCTTGGTGCCGATCGTGTCGGGCCGGTTGGTGCCGTGGATGCGGTAGACCGTCGTGCCCAGATACATGGCGCGCGCGCCGAGCGGGTTGCCGGGGCCGCCGGCCATGAAGCGCGGCAGATAGGGCTGGCGCTGGATCATCTCCGGCGGCGGCGTCCAGTCCGGCCACTCCTTCTTGTTTGTGATGTTCACCAGCCCCTGCCACTGAAAACCATCGCGGCCGACGCCGATGCCGTAGCGGATCGCGCGACCGCCGGGCTGCACCAGATAGAGATGCCGTTCGGCGGTCGAGATGATGAGGGTGCCGGGCGCTTCGGTGGTGCGGAAGTAGACGACCTGCTTCTGCCATTCCGGATCGAGCTCGAAGGCATCGTCTGCGACCAGGCCCGGCTCGTCGCCGCGGTCGGGCTGCTGGGCGTAGGCATTGGGCGCGGACAGGAACAGGCCGATCGCAGCCACAAACATCCCGGTCAGGCGACGAAAATCCGTCATTTCAAGCTCTCCCCGCGGCCAAGGCCAAAATCATCTGGAACCATCAAATCTCAGGGCCATCTTCATGGCAAGTTCAAGGCACCCATAGACGATATGTCACGAGAATGCTTTGGTTTTTTGACGGACCGCCCGCAATGCCACAAACGGGGGATGGCGCGAAAAGCACTGAGCGGGGCGCGATGTGCTCCCTCCCCCGCTTGCGGGAGAGGCTCAGAACCGAGCTAGCGGCGAGATCAACTTCGCCCAATTCGCACGAGATGCCAGCTAGATCTGGTTATTCTCAGCCGCGATCCCGAGCCGTCGGACGATTTCGGCGCCTACGGCCCGGGCCTCGGGCCTCGAACCGATGCGAGGGCTGCGAAACCGTTGTCCTGAGAGCAACCGGATCACGACGATGCAGTGCTCGTCCTCGGACCGGCCGCGACGCTCGACCGTGATCGTCTTCACCTCGCGCCCTTCGATGTGGTCGGTGCGCAACGTGCCGTCGCCCCACAGGCGTTCGACGCGGATATCGCCTTGGCGGATGATCCAGAAGGCGCCGGTCACAAGATTGGCACAACGGGAAACGCCGAAAGCGGCGATCGCGCCGACCGGCAGCAGCGCGATGTCGACCGGCCCCGGCGACAGGCCACGCCAGAGCCTGTAGGCGTAGGGAAGGGCGCACAATGCGACGACGATCAGTGCGACGATCCTGATGTCTCTCTTCGAGAACGGCTCGAGGGGGTCGCCGAGGCGCATCTCGGGATTGCTGGCATCGAGCGGATTGACCGGAGACTCGACGTCGGGAACGTCGAATTGCGCGGCGATCCGCGCCACCGTCTCGTGCACATGCGTGACGTCGGCGATCGGCGGCGACGTCAGGCGTTCTCCGGAGGCCAGCGTGAAGGCGAGCTGAAAGCGGGCTTTCGCCCTCTTGCTGCCGGGAACCTGCAATCCGCTGATGTCGTCCTTGGCGACGATCCGCGTCCGCAGTTTTCCAAACGGGCGCTGCTCCCCTATCAGGATCTCGTCCGGCGTGATGATCCACACCACCGCCGGCGCCAGCATGATGATGCCGACGAACGCCGCTCCCACGAGCAGCGCGATCACGGAGATGATCACCTCCAGGGTGTCGTGCGTGAAAAGGCCCGGCGTGAAGCACAGCGCGACGGCCGCCGCAAAGCCGGACATGACCAGCCGCTGCCCGATCGAGGCGCCTTCACGAAGGCGAATGTCGTTGCTGGTGGGCGCGTCGTCCATTGCGGGCGGCTGATTCCGAGGCTCGCGAAACTCCACGGACGGGTCCGTGGAGTCAAGCAACAAGGAAGGCCGCTTCATCCCGCATAGGCTTCTGGCGTTGAATAGCGGACAATCAGGTTCCGCTCAGAGCGGCGTCCGGCGGATCATTTCGGCGCAAGCCACAGTCTGAGACCGAACGAAATCACGGTGACGGCGCCCACGCCGCTGAGCCAGAGAACGGCAAACCATATCAGCCGTCGCCCCAGCGGCCTTGCCTCTGCCTTGCGCGGCATCAGTGATAACCGCTCCCGGCCCGGACCTTGCCGCGGAAGACCCAATAGGCCCAGCCGGTGTAGCCGAGAATCAGCGGCACCAGTCCGGCCACGCCGACGAGCATGAAGATCTGGCTGTTCTGCGGCGCAGCCGCCTGCCAGATCGTGATGCTCTGCGGCACGATAAAGGGATACATGCTGATACCCAGTCCGGCATAGGACAGCGCGAACAAGGCCAGGACGAGAAAGAACGGCCGGGAGTCCTGCTTTTGCCCGAGGCTGCGCATCAGCAGCGCGGTGACGGCGGCGACCGCGATCGGCACCGGCGCGGCCAGGGCGACGTTCGGCCAGGCGAACCAACGCTGCGCGTATTGAATGCTGAGAAACGGCGTGGCGATGCTGACCACTGCGATCGCTGCAAGCATCGCGAACAGCAGAACCCAGCTCAGTCGGTAGGCCTTCTCGCGCAGGGCACCCTCGGTCTTCAGAATGAGCCAAGTGGCGCCCAGCAAGGAATAGCCGATCATCAGGGCAATTCCCGTCAGCAGGCTGAACAGCGATAGCCAGTCCCACCAGCCGCCGGCATAATGCCGGCCCTCGACATGCACGCCCTGCAGGATGGCGCCGAGCGCGACGCCCTGCGCCAGCGTCGCCAGCAGCGATCCCGAGGCAAAGGCAATGTCCCAGCGGTTTCGTGCCGAGGTGGTGCGCCAACGGAATTCGAAGGCGACACCCCGGAAGACCAGCCCGATCAGCATCGCGATCATCGGCGTGTAGAGCGCTGGCATCAGCACCGCGTAGGCCAGCGGAAAGGCCGCCATCAGGCCGCCTCCGCCCAGCACCAGCCAGGTCTCGTTGCCATCCCAGACCGGCGCCACGCTGTTCATCATGACGTCGCGATCGGCCTTGGCGGGGAACAGGGGAAACAGCATGCCGAGGCCGAGATCGAATCCGTCCATCACGACATAGACGAACACCGCGAAGGCGATGATGAACGCCCAGAGGGTGGCGAGGTCGATGGCGGCGATCATGACAACGCACCCTGTCCCGCAACGCCCGAGGCCGGCGTGATGCCAGCGGCGCGCGCCGGCATGTCGCCGCTTGGCCCCTGCTCGCCGTGATGGGGCGAGGCCGCCATCAGGCGCAGAATGTAAATGGCCCCCGCCGCGAACACGATGAAATAGACGACGACGAAGGCCAGCAACGACGAGCCTACCGCGGGCGCGGCCAGTGGCGAGGCGGCGTCCGCGGTTCGCAACAGGCCGTAGACCGTGAAGGGCTGCCGGCCGGTCTCTGTCGTGATCCAGCCCGCGAGCACTGCGATGAAGCCCGCCGGCCCCATCGTCAGCGCGAAGATGTGCAGCGGCCGGGAATCGAACAGGGTGCCGCGCCAGCGGGTCCACAGGCTGAACAGCCCCAGCCCGAAGATCAGGAAGCCCAGCGCGATCATGATACGGAACGACCAGAACGTGATCGGTACCGGCGGCCAGTTTTCGCGCGGCACGGTGTCGAGGCCCGCGAGCGGCGCATCGAGCGAATGCTTCAGGATCAGAGAGGACAGCTTCGGGATCTCGATCGCGTAGTCGACCCGGCCAGCGGCCTGATCGGGCAGGCCGAACAGGATCAGCGGCGCTCCGTCCTTGTGGCTCTGGTAATGCCCTTCCATCGCCATGACCTTCGCCGGTTGATGCTCCAGCGTGTTGAGGCCATGCTGGTCGCCGGCCAGGATCTGGATCGGTGCGACAAGAGCCGCCATCCACATCGCCATCGAGAACATCACGCGGGGGCCGGCCAGATGCGGGTCGCGCAGCAGATGATATGCGCCGACCGCGCCGACCACGAGCGACGTCGTCAGGTAGGCGGCCAGCACCATATGCACGAGCCGGTAGGGGAAGGATGGATTGAAAATCACCTTGAACCAGTCGGCGACCACGAACTGGCCATCGGAATTGACGGCGTAGCCCGTCGGGGTCTGCATCCATGAATTGGCGGAGAGGATCCAGAACGCCGAGATCAACGTGCCGGTCGCGACCATCAACGTCGCGAAAAAGTGCAGCCTTGGACCGACGCGATCGAGACCGAACAGCATCACGCCGAGGAAACCGGCCTCGAGGAAGAATGCGGTCAGCACCTCGTAAGCCATCAGGGGGCCGATGACCGGCCCCGTCTTGTCGGCAAA
Source organism: Bradyrhizobium sp. MOS002 (assembly GCF_003020115.1). Lineage (GTDB taxonomy): Bacteria > Pseudomonadota > Alphaproteobacteria > Rhizobiales > Xanthobacteraceae > Bradyrhizobium. The sequence continues at coordinate 824,576 of NZ_PYFX01000001.1, read as the reverse complement.
TGCCGACCAGTTGGTCCCGAACTGGTAGGACATCACGATGCCCGACACCACGCCCATGCCGAACGCGATCGCGAAGATCTTCAGCCAATAGTGGAACAGGTTGATGAAGACTTCGCGGCCGGTCCACAGCCAGAGCGCTTCCAGCACCGCAAGATAACTTGCAAGCCCGATCGAGAACGCCGGAAACACGATGTGGAATGACATCGTGAAGGCAAATTGCGCTCGCGCGAGCACGATGGGATCAAGGTTCGATAGCATCGGCGCTCCCGTCACAACGCGAGACGTTGTGGGCTGCGGGGGCGCCGATCTGGCTGCTCAGCTATACCATAGCGCCCGGCCGATGCATGATGACTCATGCCGGGCTCTTATCATATGGGACTCTTTGTCTAACCGCACGACGTCAGCTGCTGGAGTTCAGCAATTTTGCCACGGTGCGGTCGATCTCGTCATAACGGCCTTCGCCCTCGTGCTGGAACACGATCTTGCCGTTCTGGTCGATGATGTATTGCGCCGGCCAATACCGGTTGCGGTACGCGTTCCAGGTCCTGGAATCATTGTCCTGTGCCACCGGATAGGTGATGCCGTGGCGCTTCAGCGCCGCCTGCACATTGGATGCCGAGCGCTCGAACGGGAATTCCGGCGTGTGCACGCCGACCACGACGAGGCCCTTGTCCTTGTACTTGGCATAGAGGTCGGTGACGTGCGGCAGCGTGTTGACGCAGTTGACGCAGCCATAGGTCCAGAAGTCCACCAGCACGACCTTGCCGCGGAGATCGGCAATGTTCAGTGGTTTCGAGTTGAACCAGTTGTTGATGCCGGCGAAGTCGGGCGCGCTGTCCTGGCTGGCGGCGGCGGTGACGACAGGGACGGCGCGCGCGGCCTCGTCGCAGATGCCGGGGATGACGGCGCCTGTTACGGCGATGCCGATCAGTGCAGCGGAGACGGCGAGCAGTTTGAAAGTCATGGAAAAATCCTCCGGTGAAGATGAGGGATGATCACAGGCCGATCTGGCCGGTGGGATAGAAGCCGGTGAGCCAAGCCACGATCAGCGTGTCGTATTGGAAGTAGGCGGCCACCGCGAAGCCGATCACGACGACGCCAAAGCCCTGCTGCAGCCGCGGCGAGATGCGCGCGAGACTGCGCACCCGGGTGGTCGCGGCTTGCCCGCCATAGGCGATCGCCAGCATCGGAATCGCCGCGCCGATGGCGTAGGCAATCAGCAGCGTACCGGCCCAGGTCGCGTTCTCAGTGGTTGCGACCAGCGTCAGGATCGAGCCGAGCACCGGGCCGGCGCAGGGCGTCCAGACCAGGCCAAGCGTGGTGCCGAGCACGAGTCCGCCAAGCGCGCCCTCGCGCTGCGTGGCGCCGGAGTTGCCGAGATCGAGCCAGCCGTTGAGCCGGATCGACAGCCATTCGAACGGCGCCGGCCACAGCATCAACAGGCCGAAGCCGAGCAGCAGGATCGATGCCGCCTCGCGCAGCACGTTCGGATCGAAATCGAACAGCCGCGTGATGGCGCCGAGCAGCAGCGCGGTCGCGGAGAACGAGATGACGAAGCCGAGCGCGATCATCGCGGGGCGCAGATGCGAGCTGCGGCCGATCGAGGCGCCGAGCAGGATCGGCAGCATCGGCAGCGTGCACGGCGCGGCGATAGTGAGGATGCCGGCGAGGACAGCGAAGGTGAGTTCGAGCATGGGGCACTCGTGATGGGGGTCACGAGGATGGTTCGGGGCAATGGGCGGATTGTTACGAGTGTCACGTGCTCGTGACGGAGGAGGAGGTGCGGGCCGCGGAGGCGGTGCGTTCCCTCCCCCCTTGTGGGGGAGGGTTAGGGAGGGGGGGTAGCCACGGGAAAGGTCCGAATTCGTGGCACCCCTCTCCCTGCCCCTCCCCCACAAGGGGGGAGGGAATGAGAGAGACGTGGCCGCCTCACTCAAGCGCACCGCCGCAGCCGTCCATCCCCAAATACAAAACGACCCGGAGGGGGGCATCCCGTCCGGGTCGTTGGAGGTCTTGGGAGGTTTAACGAAACCGTATGTGAGCTTTATAGGAGGGAAGTTTTTCCGCCTGATGTTGTGCTTTGTTTCAATTGTTTCGTCGGCGGTAACACTTCCGTGTCCGGGGTAGGGCCTAAACAGATGCCCTATCTCATTGAAATATCTAGCCTTCAGGCGGCGAAGCGCTCGACGCCACAGCCCTTAAGCAATTCGGCCAGTTGCTTGCGGGCGTAGAACATCCGGGTCTTCACCGTGCTCTGCGGGATGCCGATGATCTGTCCGACTTCCTCCACCGACTTCTCATGGTAGTAGACCAGGGTAATGATTTCGCGATGAGCGGGTGACAGCTTCTGAACGCAGGCGCGCAGGATGGCGCTGGTGTCGCTGCGGTCGAGCGAGGTCTCCGGCGTGTCGCAATTGTCGGCGATCTGACGCACGTCTTCCTGGTCGATGTCTTCGAAACGACGCTGGCGCATCGCGGTCAGCGCCTTGAAGCGGGCGATCGACAGCAGCCAGGTCGAAACCTGCGAGCGGCCCTGGAATTGGCCGGCGGTCCGCCACACGTCCAGGAACACCTGGCTGACGAGGTCTTCCGCCGTGGTGGCGTCGCGCACGATCCGCAGGATGAAGCGGTAGACGCGCACATTATGACGGCAATAAAGGATGTGCATGGACGTCCGGTTGCCGTCGGCAATGCTTTCGAGAAGCATGTCGTCCGAGGTCGCCTGAGCGGCAATGATGCTCTGGCTGGCTTGGGCGTTGATGGCGATGACGTTCGGCATTGACTTGGCTCCCCGTAGCGCCGCAACCGAGCGGCGTTTCCTTCGACCAAAGTGTTAATGAGCCAACGTTTCGGGACGTCTGCACGAAAAGGAGAAAATGGTTTCGTGCGCCGCCAAATTGTTTCGTCGGAGCGGGTGCGACGAAACATTCGAGGCAAAAAAGCGTGGAATTTCAATGTACGGAAAATACGGGGGTGGGGATTAGGCGGCGCCGGGAACATATTTCCGGGGTTTGCGTTCGATGTCGCCTCAATCCCAGCTGTCGTCCTGGCGAAGCCAGGACCCATAACCCCAGGGAGAAGTTTGACGAAGACTCGCAGTGAAGAGTCTTCCCACAGTACTAGAACCTGCGCCCACGATAGATCACGCGGTATGGGTCCTGGCCTTCGCCAGGACGACGTTGGCGCCCTACGCCTTCTCGCCCCCCGGCGAGAACAGATAGCCGCCGCCGCGGATGGTGCGGATCACGGCGGGTTTTGCCGGATCGGGCTCGATCTTGCGGCGGATGCGCATGATGCGCAGGTCGACGGCGCGGTCGAAGGCTTCGGCGTCGCGCGCGTTGGCCAATTCCAGCAGGCGCTCGCGCGACAGCACGCGCTTCGGATTGGCCGCGAACACCTTCAAGAGCCCGAACTCGGATGCGGTCAGCGGGTGCTCATTGCCCTCGTCGTCGCGCAAGGCCTGCGCTTCGAGATCGAGCCACTTCGTTCCGAACCGCACCAATTGGTCCTTGTCCGATTTCGCAGCCGCCGTTTCCGCCACGGCTTTCGCCGGCGCGCTCCGGCGCAGCACCGAGCGGATGCGCGCCATCAGCTCACGCAGCTCGCACGGCTTTGCCACGTAATCGTCGGCGCCGAGCTCGAGGCCGACGACGCGGTCGATCGGGCTCGCCGTCGCCGTCAGCATGATCACCGGCACGTTGATGCGGCTCTTGAGGTCGCGGATGATCGAGAGCCCGTCTTCCTCGGGCATGTTGAGGTCGAGCACGACGAGGTCGGGCATGCTGCCGTCGATCGCCGTGCGCAGCGACTTGCCGCCGTCGCACAGCGTCACGGTGAAGCCGTGCATCTTGAGGTAATCGCCGACCATCTCCCGGGCCGGGGCCTCGTCGTCGACGATCATGATGTGCTGGGCTTGGGTCATGGTCCTGAGATCACGGGATTTCGGTCGCGGGGAGGGTGATGGTGAAGGTCGAGCCCTTGCCCGGGCCGTCGCTGTTGGCGGTCACCTCGCCGCCATGCATGTCGATAATACGCTTAACGATGGACAACCCAAGCCCTGTCGAGCTCTCGCCGGCGGTCGGCTTTGCGGACAGCCGCTGGAACCGGCCGAACAGGCGGCCGAGATCCTCCGGCGACAGGCCGGCGCCCTCGTCGCTGACGCGGACGATGGTGTCGCCGCCCTCATGGCTGACGACGACCCCGATCTTGCCGCCGATCGGCGAGTATTTGATCGCGTTGCTGATCAAATTGTCGATCGCCTCGCGGATGCGGTCGGTGTCGCACATGGTGACGACGTTGACGGGCGCGGTGACGCTGATCGCCTGCTGCTTGTTGACGGCGAGCGGCTGGTTGGCCTCGGCGACCTCCTTGACCAGGGCCGCGACGTCGACCGGCTCGCGGCGGATGGTGATGTCGAAGGCGTCGGCCATCGCGTCCGAGATCAGATGATCGACCATCGTGGTCAGGCGCTTGGTCGCATCGCGGATGTGATCGACCTGGGCGACCACCCCGCCTGACGACGCGCCGGTCGAGATCAGCTCCTTCAACATCTCGGTGCGGCCGAGGATCACGCCGAGCGGATTCTTCAGATCGTGGGCGACGGTGCCGAGGATTTCGTTCTTGAAGCCGTTGGCGCGCTGCAGCCGCAGCCATTGCGCCGAGAGCCGGCGGTTGGCCTGCATCAGCGCGCGGGTGCGCTGGGCGACGCGGTCTTCCAGCTGGGTGTTGGCGGCCTGGAGCTGCTGGTAGAGGATGACGTTGTCGAAGGCGATCGAGAGCCGGCTGGAGAAGATCTCGACCAGCGAGCGGTCGGTCTCGGACAGCTCGCGCTCGGCCTGGAGCAGCACCACCACCTCGCGGCCGCTTCCGGTGCGCAAATAGATCACGCTGCGGTGGTCGGCGAATTCGTTCTTGCGGCCCTGGAAGGCGGCTTCCACCATCGCGCGCAGATCGGGGTCGAGCGCCTTAGACGAGGTCGTGCCGATGAAGCGGCTGTAGCAGCCGCTGCCGGCGAGCACCGAGAGCTCGGGGTCGAGGCCGCCATTGTCGCGCAAAACCAGGATGCCGGCGCAATCGACGTTGAGCAGCGAGGCAAGCTGGGTCAGCACGCCCTCGGCGAGCCGCTGCATCGACTTGAAGTCGTACAGCGTGGAAGCCGCGTCGATGATGATCTCGAGCCCGCGCCTTGTCTGCAGCATGCGTTCGAGCTGCTGGTAGGAGCGCAGCGCCGCGGTCAGCGAGGTGAACAGCTTGTCGGCGGTGAGCTCGGTCTTGGCCTTGTAGTCGTTGATGTCGTACTGCACGATCACGCGCCGCTCGGGCGCCTGGCCGGGCTGTCCGGTGCGCAGGATGATGCGCACGGTCTCGTTCTTGAGCTCGTTGCGGATGTACTCGACCAGCTCGAGGCCGGCGACGTCCGTCTCCATGATGACGTCGAGCAGCACGGCGGCGATGTCGTTGTGCGCGGCCATCAGCTTGCGACCTTCGGCCGCGGAATGGGCGGAGAGGATCTCCAGGCCCTGGCCGTTGAGGGAATAGTCCGAGAGCGCAAAACGCGTGCCGTCATGCACGGCCGGATCGTCGTCGATGACGGCGATCTTCCATTTCCGGGCGTCAACATCCTCCGATGCGGTACCGGTATCGTCGATCAGGTGGAGGACATCGTCCTGTTCGGCCATTGAGAAGTCCCGTCAGTCTCTGTGCTTTGCCCGCCGCCCCTGGCGACCCGGGGCATGATAATGCGAAAAGTAGTGCCTTGTCCCAGCTTGGATTCCAGCATCATGCGACCGCCGAGCTGCTGGGTGACGAGGTTATAGACGATATGGAGGCCGAGTCCCGTGCCACCTTCATTGCGCCTGGTGGTAAAGAATGGGTCAAAGGCCTGGCGCTGCACGTCGGAAGTCATGCCGGCCCCGTCATCGGTGAAGATGATCTCGACGTCGTCTGCCCCGCGGGGTCGCGCCGAGATCGTGATCGTGCCGGCGCGGCCGTCGGCAAAGGCGTGGTTGGCGGCGTTGAGGAACAGGTTGGTCAGGATCTGGCCGTAAGAACCGGGATAGCCATCGAGCAGCAGCCCCTCGGGCATGTCGACCTGGAGCGTGATCGACGACCGCTTCAGCACCGGGCGCAGGCTCGCGATGATCTGGTCGGTGGCTTCGCTCAGGGAGAATTGCCGCCGCTCGGCATGGGAGCGGTCGACCGCGACCTGCTTGAACGACTGGATCAACTCGCCGGCGCGCTGCAAATTGGCGACCAGCTGCTGCGAGGCGTCGCGCGAGGACTGCACGAATTCTTCCAGCTGCGAGCGGCGCAGGCCGCCTTCGCCCTTGAGCTGCGCCTCGAAGATCTCGGTGCGCCGGGCAAAACTCGACGCAACGGTGAGGCTGATGCCGATCGGATTATTGACCTCGTGCGCGACGCCGGCGACGAGGCCGCCGAGGGCTGCAAGCCTCTCGGCATCGATCAGGTTCTGCTGCGCGGCGTTGAGCTCGAGCAGCGCGCTCTCGGCCTTCTCCTTGGACGCACGCAGCTCGTCCTCGGTCTCACGCTTCGCGATCGCATTCTCGCGGAACACTTCCACCGCGCGCGCCATGGCCCCGACTTCGTCACGCGCGCGCGTGCCCTGCACCTCGCGGTCGAGGTCGCCGAGCGTGATCGCACGCATCGCCGCCATGATCTGCTGCAGCGGCAGCCGGATCGATAGCGCGATCAGCACGCCGGCGGTGAGGATGATGCCTAGGAAGATCACGGCGATGGAAAGAACACGGCGGGAAATGTCCGCCAGCGTGCGGTCGAACGTCTCCTGCGCCTTCTGCTCGCGCTGGCGCATCTTGGTGGAGAGATCGTCGATGGCGCCGATCGCCTCGGCCTGGTTGGCGTCGATGGTGTTGCGCAGCAGCTCGGTACGGTTCGTGAGCTGCTCGGAGAGCTTTGCGAAACCCTCGCGCAGCGCCGCGGTCCGGGCCGCGAGTCGTCGCAGCGCCATGCGCTGGAGGTCGTTGTCGGCGAGATCGATCATCACGGGGATGGTCTTCTCGATCGTCTCGGTGTTGCGGCGGGCGTCGTCGGCCGCACCCGATGACAGCGACAGATAGTAGGAATTGGCCGCGACCAGCATCGCGGTGAAAGCCTCGCGCGACTTGCCCAGCGAAGGCCAGATCAGCGCGTCGCGATGGCCGGTGGCGCCTTCAATGATGGAGTAAAGGCCGGCCATGTCCCTGGCCGGGCCCTGCACCTGGTCCTCATAGGTCTTCGCGATGGTGGCCTGCACGCCGCGCAGCTCGCCGAAGCCGTTGAGGAAGCGGTCGGTGGTGCGCTCCAGCTCCTCGACCGAGCCCGACAGCATCGGGTCCTTGGCGGCGCGGTTGGTCAGCGTCCCCAGCACCGCCTCGCGCAGCAGCAGGATCTCGGCGAACAGGTCGGGGCTCGGCTGGTTGATGTAGCGGTGGATCAGATTGTGCAGCCGCCCGGTCTCGCTTTCGAGCAGCGCCAGAATCCGGTCGGACTCGCGCACCTGGCGCACGTCGTCCCAGGCCGAGCCGAGCACCTGCGAGCCGTTCCAGATCAGCCCGACCAGCACCACCACCACGGCGGAGTTCAGCGCCGCGATCGACAGGATGCGCCAGCGGATCGGCACCGCACGGAGCACGCCGACCAGCCGCGCGCGCAGCCGCCCGATCGGGCCGGGCGACCTGTCTGCATGCTCGCTGTGTCCAAGCCCGGGCAAGAGGCCTCACTCCACCTTGCGAATGCGTTCGATCAGCGCGGCCGCGGCCGGATCCTGCCCGGCCTTGGCGTAGATCGCGACCATCGCATCCTCGAACGGCTTGCGGTCGATATCCCTGACGATGGTGACGCCCGCTTCTTCGGCCTTGCGCTGCGACTGCTCCTCGAGGTCGCGCCATTTCTCGCGCATGAAGTGGCTGGAGCGCTGCGCGGCTTCCCTGAAGATGGTCTGGTCGTCGACCGAGAGGCTTTTCCAGGCCTTCAGCGAGATCACCAGCACTTCGGGGCTCATCGTGTGCTCGGTGAGCGCGAGATAGCCGGCATGTTTGAAATGGTCCGTCGTCACGTAGGATGGCCAGTTGTTCTCGGCGCCGTCGATCAGGTGGTTGGCAAGCCCGGCGAGCACCTGTCCATAGGGCATCTCGACCGGCTCCGCGCCGAGCGCGCGGATCATCTGGCTCATCAACTCCGACTGCTGCACCCGGATCCGCAATCCCTTGAGGTCTGCGACGTTCCTGACCGGGCGGGCGCCGTTGTAGATCGACCGCGCCCCGGAATCGTAGAAGGCGAGGCCAACGAAGCCGTAGGGCTCGAAGCTGCCGAGAATCTCGCCGCCGATCGGCCCGTCCAGCACCTTCTGCATGTGCTCGATGGATCGGAACAGGAACGGCATCGCCAGCACGTTCATCGCCGGGACGAAATTGCCGATCAGCGCCACATTGGTCCGGTTGAGATCGATCGCGCCGACCCGGGTCTGCTCGATGGTCTCCTTCTCCTCGCCGAGCTGGCGGGAGTGGAACACCTTGACCTCGTGCCGGCCGCCGCTGCGCTCGGCGATCAGGGCGCCCATGTAGCGCAGCGCCTGCACGGTCGGATAATCCTCGGTCTGGGTGTCGGCGGCGCGGAACTCCCGCGCAGCGGCTCCCGTCGCGCAGATGGCGATCAGAAGCGCGACGAAAACCACCCCGGTCCGCGAGCGTTCGGCACGGTTCAACACTGGCACACTCAACCCCTCAGTGGTGGAGTCTATGGCGGGAGCAAAAGGTTCAATGCAATCTAGCAGATGGTCGGGGGAAGGCCATCCCGGCCGGCGCCTCGGCGTGATTGTGCGGCGCGGCCGGCGCGCATTCCCGGTTGAAACCGCAAATGCCGCGCCTTAAGCAGGGACCGTCGCCGTCGTCGCGCGATACGGAAAGAGCCATCGTGATTTCAGCATTGCGCTTCTTGCAGATCGTCGCCGCCTTTGCGGTCCTCTCCTTGGCCGCGCCGGCGCGTGCCGCCACCGACATCGCGTGGTGGCACGCCATGTCCGGCGAGCTCGGCCGGCAGCTCGAGAAGCTCGCCTCCGACTTCAACGCCTCGCAGCCGGATTATCGCGTCGTGCCGACTTACAAGGGCAGTTACACCGAGACGGTGACGGCCGCGATCTTCGCCTTCCGCTCGCGCAGCCAGCCCGCGATCGTCCAGGTCAACGAGGTCGCCACCGCCACCATGACCGCGGCCAAGGGTGCGATCTATCCCGTGTTCAGCCTGATGCGGGACATGAACGAGCCGTTCTCGCTCAATGACTACCTTCCCGCGGTCTCCGGCTACTACACCGATGCGGCCGGCAATCTCTTGTCGTTCCCGTTCAATTCGTCGACGCCGATCCTGTATTACAACAAGACCATGTTCCGCGACGCAGGCCTCGATCCGGAGACGCCGCCGAAGACCTGGCCGGAACTTGGTGCCGCCGCAAAACGCTTGCGCGATCGCGGCGCGGCGTGCGGCTTCACCACGTCCTGGCCGTCGTGGATCCATGTCGAGAATTTTTCAGCCTTCCACAATCTGCCGCTGGCGACGCGGACCAACGGCTTTGCCGCGCTCGATGCCGAACTGACCATCAACAATCCGTCTCTCGTGCGTCACATCGCCGAGCTCAGCGAATGGCAGAAGACCAAGGTGTTCGACTATAGCGGCCGCGGCCAGTCGGCCGAGCCGCGCTTCCAGAACGGCGAATGCGGCATCTTCATCGGCTCCTCGGCGACGCGCGCCGACATCAAAGCAAATTCGAAGTTCGAGATCGGCTACGGCATGATGCCGTATTGGCCCGATGTGAAAGGCGCGCCGCAGAACTCGATCATCGGCGGTGCCACGCTGTGGGTGCTGCGCGACCGCCCGCGCGAGGAATACAAGGGCGTGGCGCGATTCTTCGCTTACCTGTCGCAGCCCGGCGTGCAGGCCGCCTGGCACCAGAACACCGGCTATCTGCCTGTTACCCGCGCCGCCTTCGAGCTGACGCGCGCGCAAGGTTTTTACGAGCGCAATGCGGGCTCGGCGATCTCGTTCGAGGAGATCACGCTGCATCCGCCGACAGAGAATTCGAAGGGCATCCGGCTCGGCTCCTTCGTGTTGATCCGTGGTGCGATCGAGGACGAGCTGGAGCAGGCGTTTGCCGGCCGCAAGAGCGCGCAAGCAGCACTCGATGCCGCGGTCGAGCGCGGCAACAAGACCCTGCGCCAGTTCGAGCGCGCCAGCCCGGATCGATAGGCGCCGCCGCTTCCGCGACACGCGCGACGTTTGCTGCACCGGCGAACACCATCGGACATCTCGCAATCTGACGGAGTGTGCGAGCCTGCGGCGCAACGGGCCGCAGGTCCACACTCTCGAATCCGTGACGCTCGTGTGAGCCACTTCACTTGTGGCTGTACACCGGCAGATATAATCTTGAGGTTGTTTCTTATGCCATTTTTTCGGAAAAGTTGTAATGGAGATCACCTATGGCTTGCACATGTTGCATCATCCCGAACGACGTTCTGACCAGGCTTTCACAGGACAAGAAGCTGTCCGCTGTGGTTCGCAAGCAGCTGGCCGACACCGTCCAGGTCAGTCATGAACTGCGCGAATTGCGGACACAGACGGCGAAATTGACCAACGTCGTGGCGGCGCGCGCCGCCGGACTCGTCACGCTGGCCGCGGCGCCGTCGGTCACGGTCTACGACTGCAAGCACACGCAGACGCTGCCGGGGACGCCGATACCGAAGCCGAAGACGTCCTCGGACGGCTCCGTCAAACGCACCTTCAACCAGACCGCCAAGGTGGCCAAGTTCTACCAGCAGGTCTTCAACCGCAATTCGATCGACGATCACGGCATGACCATGATGTCGTCGGTTCATTTCGGCGAGAAGTACAACAACGCGATGTGGAACGGGTCGCAGATGATCTATGGTGACGGCGACGGCAGCATCTTCGTCGACTTCACCAGGGGCAATGATGTCATCGGCCATGAATTGACCCATGGCGTGACCCAGCACAGCCTCCAGCTCGTCTATAGCGGCGATGCCGGCGGCCTGAACGAGAGCGTCTCCGACTGTTTCGGCTCGATGTTCCGACAGTGGGAGGCCAAGCAGGATGTCAAGAAGGCCGACTGGCTGATCGGGCGTGACATCATGGGGCCGGCGGCCAAGAAGAAGGGGTTCACCTGCCTGCGCGACATGGCCGATCCCGCCGCCAAGCACTGTCTGGCGCCACAACCGACGAAATATTCGCAAGTCACGCCCGGCATGGATCCGCATTACGCGAGCGGGCCGCCAAACCTCGCCTTCTACACGGCGTGCACGACGCTTGGCGGATACAGTTGGGCCAAGATCGGGCAGGTGTGGTACCATTCGCTGACCGGTTTCGGACCGATGCCGAACATGACGATGAAGGCATTCGCGGCCCGGACCCGGCAGGGTGCCCACACGTTGTATCCTGGCGATGCCGCAGTCCTCGCCGCGGTCGATGCGGGATGGAAGAAGGTCGGGCTATAGGCCGGGTACAGCGCGTCACGAAAAGCGCGTTACGAAAGGAAGAAGGCGTGGATCGCTTGAAGATCGAACGCGTCGGAGGGTTCGCCGGCGTCGGCGGCCCTCACCTCAAGAGTCGCGGTGAAGTGGCGTTGTCGGATCTGTCGTCCGCTGATCAGAAGACGGTGGAGCAGCTGTTTGCCGATCCGAAGAAAGTCGCGCCCGCGCATCCGGGCCAGGCCGACGCGTTCAGTTACCGGATCACGCGCGGTGCGCAGACGATCGAAGTTCCCGAGCATGCGGTCCCCTCGACCATCAAGAACAGCGTCAAGGATGTCCTGGAGTAGCAATAGGGCCGGATTGGCGCCGTGACGGAGGAGACGCTGCCGCCGGATTCCGCGGGCGCTTGGGGCATGTCCGCGTCGACGAGCCTCGAGGCCTACCGCGCCTTGCGTGCCGACCGGTCGCGATGGCTTCCAATCGCGCTCGACATCGCGCGCGGCCATGGTCTCGATACGAGCTCGCCGCATGTGTTTTCAACCGGCACCAATCTCGTCGTGGGCCTGGGCGACAAGCTGATCCTGAAAATCTTCCCGCCGCCATTGCGCGCGCAATTCGTCTCCGAGCGCGGCTCGCTGATGCAGCTTGCCGGCCGCCTTCAGCTGCCGATCCCCGAGATCGTCGCGGAAGGGACACGCGACGGCTGGCCTTATCTGATCATCACGCGCCTTGCCGGCAAGCTCGGCTCGGAGGTCTGGCCGTCGTTGCCGGAAGCGCAGAAGGAGCGCGTGCTGCGCCAGATCGGCGAGACCATCGCGTCCGTGCAGCGCGTCCCGCTCGGCCCGCTCGCGCAGATCCAGCCGCGCTGGGACGACTTCATGCGCGCCCAGATGCAGGGCTGCAAGGCGCGGCACACGCGTCTCGGTCTTGCGCCGAAATTCCTCGCCGGCCTCGACGATCTCCTGCGCGAGGCGCCAAAACTCATTCCGATGGACGCGCCGCCGGTGATCCTGATCGGCGAATACATTCCGGAGAACTTCTTGCTCGCCTGCGATGACGGCGAATGGTCGCTCGCCGGCCTGTTCGACTTCGGCGACGTGCTGGCGGGATGGCGCGACTACGATCTGCTCGGCCCCAGCGCCTTCATGGCCGCGGGCCGGCCGGGGAGGGTGCGGAGCCTGCTCGACGGCTTCGGCTATGCGAAGCTCGATTATTCGCTCAAGCGCCGCCTGATGGCGCTGATGCTGCTGCATCGCGCCAGCGACCTCAACAGCCACATCTGCATCGAGCGCTGGCAGGAGCAGGCCGATGATCTGGTCCAGCTTCAGGAGCTGATCTGGGCGGGGTGAGTGCCGGTGATCCCCCGCCGTCGTCCTGGCTTTCGGACGACGGTGGTCCAATAACCCGCCTACCAAATAAGCCGAGACTTCATTCAGCTTATTTTATGAGCAAATGCGTGTCTTTGTATGCAATGCCTAGGGCCCCGACGGCGAAGCTTACACCGCCATCGTGCTACATTCCATCATGATATCAATGGATTAGGGGCAGAGTAAACGCCCGTTAGGCTTTGGCACGAACCTTGCGAATCCAGTTCCAACCAGAAACTTTTGTGTTGGAGCCATTTCATGAAGCGCCGCGATTTCCTCAAGTCCGTTTCCGGATTGGCCGCAGGCGCGGCGCTTCCGGCCATGCCTTCCGTGATCTCGTCGGCCTATGCCGATGCGCGCTCGGAGACGCTGCTGATCGTCTCGGAAGGTGGCCCCAACAATCTCGACATCCACGGCGTCGGCACCAATGTGCCCGGCTATGAGGTGTCCTGGAATTGCTACGACCGCCTGATCAGCCACGAGATGAAGAGCGGCCCCGGCGGCGTGCCCTATTACGACCGCGACAAGTTCAAGGGCGAGCTCGCCGAGGACTTCAAGATCGACGACATGTCGGTCACCTTCAAGCTGAAGAAGAACGCCAAATTCCACGACGGCGCGCCGGTGACCGCCAAGGACGTGAAGTGGTCGCTTGACCGCGCCGTCAGCGTCGGCGGCTTCCCCACCTTCCAGATGAGCGCGGGTTCGCTCACGAAACCCGAGCAGTTCGTCGTGATCGACGACTACACGGTGCGTGTCGACTTCCTGAAGAAGGACAAGCTGACGATCCCCGATCTCGCGGTGATCGTGCCCTGCATTATCAATTCCGAGCTGGTGAAGAAGAATGCCAGCGAGAAGGATCCCTGGGGGCTCGAATTCACCAAACAGCAGACCGCGGGCTCCGGCGCCTACAAGGTGACGAAGTGGACGGCCGGCACCGAAGTGGTGATGGAGCGCAACGACGATTGGGTCGGCGGCCCGCTGCCGAAGATCAAGCGCGTGATCTGGCGCATGGTGCCGCAGGCCGGCAATCGCCGCGCGCTGCTGGAGCGCGGCGACGCCGACATTTCCTACGAGCTACCGTTCAAGGATTTCCAGGAGATGAAGGCGAGCGGCAAGCTCAACGTGGTGTCGCTGCCGTTCTCCAACGGCATCCAGTATATCGGCATGAACGTGACCAAGCCGCCGTTCGACAATCCCAAAGTACGTCAGGCGGTCGCCTACGCGATTCCCTATCAGAAGATCATGGACGCGGTGATGTTTGGCCTCGCGAATCCGATGTTCGGCGCGGCCAAGGACAAGCCGACTGAAGTCGCCTGGCCGCAGCCGCACAAATACAACACCGACATGGAGAAGGCGAAGGCGCTGCTGGCCGAGGCCGGCTACGCCAACGGCTTCGAGACCACGATATCGTTCGACCTCAACTTCGCCGGCGTCAACGAGCCTCTCTGCGTGCTGGTGCAGGAGAGCCTGGCCCAGATCGGCATCAAGACCACCATCAACAAGGTGCCCGGCGCCAACTGGCGCACCGAATTGAACAAGAAGGAGATGCCGCTCTTCACCAACGTGTTCTCGGGCTGGCTCGATTACCCCGAATACTTCTTCTACTGGTGCTATCACGGCAACAATTCCGTCTTCAACACCATGAGCTACAAGTCGGCGGAGATGGACAAGCTGATCGACGGCGCACGCGCAGCCGCCGCGACCGGCGACACCGCGACCTACGACACCGACGTGAAGGGCTTCGTCGACCTCGCCTACAGCGACATCCCGCGCATCCCGCTGTACCAGCCCTTCGTCAACGTCGCGATGCAGAAGAACATCAGCGGCTACCAATACTGGTTCCACCGGAGGCTGGATTATCGCGCGATGGCGAAGGGGTGAGGGGGCATGCTGATGGTCAACGACGCATCGGCATACTTCGCCTTTCTCAACCGACGTGAGGCGGGCACCAATCTCTCACTCCCTCCCCCCTTGTGGGGGAGGGTTGGGGAGAGGGGTAGCCACGAACTCCGATCTCTCCCGAAGCCACCCCCCTCCCTAGCCCTCCCCCACAAGGGGGGAGGGAACGCAGCGGAGCGAGTGGCGGCGTCTCGGATTCACTCAACACGCACAAGGAAGACGCCATGCTGACCATGATCGGCAAGCGCCTGATGTTCGCGATTCCCTCGCTGATCGGGGTCGTCATCGTCACATTTCTGCTGACCCGCGCGCTGCCGGGTGATCCCGCCGCGTATTTCGCAGGGCCCGCCGCAACGAAAGAAGCCGTCGAGCAGATCCGCAAGAAGCTCGGCCTCGACAAGCCGCTGATCGAGCAGTTCTTCCGTTACACCAACGATCTCGCCCATGGCGATTTCGGCAATTCGCTCACGACGGGCCAGCCGGTCGCGGCTGAGATTCGCAACCGCCTGCCGGCCTCCGCCGAGTTGACGCTGCTCGGCCTCATCGTCTCGATCGTCATCGCCATCCCTCTCGGCGTGCTGGCGGCGACGCGGCCGGGATCGTGGGTCGATCATCTCTGTCGCATCACGACGACGGCCGGCGTCTCGCTGCCGGTGTTCTTCACCGGCCTCGTGCTGGTCTATGTCTTCTATTTCCGGCTCGGCTGGTCGCCCGCGCCGCTCGGCCGGCTCGATGTGTTCTACAGCGCGCCGCCGACGGTGACAGGCTTCTATCTGATCGACACCCTGATTGCGCGCGACTTCGAGGCGTTCCGTTCGGCCTGCAGCCAACTCATCCTGCCGGCGACGACGCTTGCGATCTTCTCGCTGGCGCCGATTGCGCGCATGACGCGCGCCTCGATGCTGGCGGTGTTGTCGTCGGAGTTCGTGCGCACCGCGCGCGCCAGCGGCCTGTCGCCCGCGACCGTCATCGTCACCTACGCGTTCCGCAACGCGATGCTCCCCGTCATCACCACGCTGAGCATGGTGTTCTCGTTCCTGCTCGGCGCCAACGTGCTGGTCGAGAAGGTGTTCGCTTGGCCCGGCATCGGCTCCTACGCGGTCGAAGCGCTGATCTCGTCGGACTTCGCGCCGGTGCAGGGTTTCGTGCTGACCATGGCGGTGATGTACGTGCTGCTCAATCTCGTGATCGACATTCTCTATGGCGTGATCGATCCACGCGTGCGGCTGGAAGGGTAGGGGATCACAATGAGCACCGTTGCGCCTGCTGTTGAACCCGTCGGCCCCGCGCGCACGTCGGGGCTGGTCGCGCTCCTCGAACAGACCCGCTATGTCCTCGGGGAGAACAAGGTCACGGGCTTTGCCTTCGCCCTGCTGATCGTGATCCTCCTTGCCGCGATCTTCGGGCCCTATGTGGTGCCGTATGACCCGCTGGCGTCCGACACCGCGGCCTCGCTGAAACCGCCATCGGCCGCGCACTGGTTCGGCACCGACCAATTGGGCCGCGACATCTTCAGCCGGGTCGTGGTGGCGACGCGGCTCGATACGTTCATCGCGGTCGCCTCCGTCGCGCTGGTGTTCCTGATGGGTGGGCTCGCCGGCATCGCGGCCGGCTATTTCGGCGGCTGGACCGATCGCATCGTCGGCCGCATCGCCGACACCATCATGGCGTTCCCGCTGTTCGTGTTGGCGATGGGCATCGTCGCAGCGCTCGGCAACACGGTGCAGAACATCATCCTGGCCACCGCCATCGTGAATTTCCCGCTCTATGCCCGCGTCGCGCGTGCCGAAGCGAATGTCCGCCGCAACGCCGGCTTCGTGCAGGCCGCGCGTCTGTCCGGCAACGGCGAGTTCCGCATTCTCCTCGTGCATATCCTGCCGAACATCATGCCGATCATGATCGTGCAGATGTCGCTGACCATGGGCTACGCCATCCTCAATGCCGCCGGCCTCTCGTTCATCGGCCTCGGCGTCCGTCCGCCGACGGCAGAATGGGGCATCATGGTCGCCGAAGGGGCCGGCTTCATGGTGTCCGGCGAATGGTGGATCGCGCTATTCCCGGGCCTCGCTTTGATGATCGCCGTGTTCTGCTTCAACCTCCTCGGCGACGGCCTGCGCGACATCGTCGACCCGCAGCGGAGGACGTGATGGTGATTACGAATTCCGCCGTATCGCTCCCTCCCCCCTTGTGGGGGAGGGCTGGGGAGGGGGGTAGCCCCGGGAGAGGTCTGAGTTCGTGGCTACCCCCCTCCCTGCCCCTCCCCCACAAGGGGGGAGGGAACGAGAGAACGGTGACTGCCTCACAGGCAAATTTTCGTTCAAAATTCTCCAATGAATTCAATCCCATTCTACTGTGCATGGGGTTGTTTTCGACGTTTTTGCTTGGGAGGCGCCCATGACCGCCCAGCCCCTGCTCGACGTCCAGGACCTCACCGTCGAATTCACCACCCGCCGCGGCATCGTCAAGGCGGTGCAGCACGTCAACATCTCCGTCGCCAAGGGCGAGACGCTGGCGATCGTCGGCGAGTCCGGCTCCGGCAAGTCGGTGACCTCCTATGCGGTGATGCGCATTCTCGACCGTGCCGGGCGGATCGCCGAGGGCTCGGTGATGTTCTCGGGCATCGACGTCAAGGCCGCGACCGAAGACCAGATGCGCGATTTGCGCGGCCGCGAAGTCTCGATGATCTTCCAGAATCCGCGCGCCGCGCTCAACCCGATCCGGAAAGTCGGCGACCAGATCGAGGACGTGCTGCGCACCCATGTGCAGCAGGCCATGGTTTCGGACCGCGGCGAAAAGGCGATCGAGGCGCTGGAGCAGGTCAAGATCGCCCGACCGCGCGAGCGCTATCACGCCTATCCGTTCGAATTGTCCGGCGGCATGTGTCAGCGCGTCGTCATCGCGCTCGCGCTCGCCTGCAATCCGCAACTGCTGATCGCGGACGAGCCGACGACTGGACTGGACGTCACCACGCAGAAGGCGGTGATGGATCTGATCGTCGAGCTGACCAAGAGCAAGGCGATGTCCACCATCCTGATCACGCATGACCTCGGCCTCGCGGCCGCCTATTGCGACCGCGTCGTGGTGATGGAAAAGGGCCGGGTGGTCGAGACCGCGAAGGCCGCCGACATCTTCGCCAACCCCCAGCACCCCTACACGAAGAAGCTGATGCGCGCGACGCCGCGGCTCGGCGTGAGCCTGCGGGATCTGTTGCCGGAGGAGGAGACTCTTGCCTCTCCCCGCGTGCGGGGAGAGGCCGACGCACGAAGTGCGGCGGGTGAGGGGAGCTCTCCCAACACCGTGCTCGCGGAGAGCCCCCCTCACCCCGACCCTCTCCCCGCAAGCGGGGAGAGGGAGAAGACGCCCCTTCTCCTCATCGACAAGCTGGTCAAGGAATATCCCCGTCAGGGCGCCACGGCCACGCTCGGGAAATTGTTCGGCCGCAAGCCGCCGGTGGAGCCTGATGTGTTCCGCGCCGTCGACGGCATCAGCTTCTCGGTCGGCCACGGCGAAAGCGTCGGTCTGGTCGGCGAATCCGGCTGCGGCAAATCGACCACGTCGATGATGGTGATGCGGTTGCTCGACCAGACCTCCGGCCTGATCCAGTTCGACGGCGAGGACATCGGCGGCATCGCGCCCGCCGGCTTTGCCCGGCTGCCGCAGCGCAGTCGCATCCAGATGGTGTTCCAGGACCCGACCGATAGCCTCAACCCGCGTTTTACCGCCGTGCGCGCCATCGCCGACCCGATCATGCAGCTCGGCGACATCAGAGGACGCGATGCGCTCCGCGCCCGCTGCGAGGAACTCGCCACCATGGTGGGCCTGCCGCACAATCTGCTGGATCGCTTCCCGCATCAATTGTCGGGCGGCCAGAAGGCCCGCGTCGGCATCGCCCGCGCCATCGCCCTGCACCCGAAACTCGTCATCCTGGACGAGCCGACCGCCGCGCTCGATGTCTCGGTCCAGGCCGTGGTCCTCAATCTGCTCCAGGACCTCAAGGCGCGGCTAGGTATGAGTTATCTGTTCGTCTCGCATGATTTGAACGTAGTGCGCTTGCTGTGCGATCGTGTCATTGTCATGCGGTCGGGTCGAATCGTCGAGGAAGGGACTTCCGAGAGGGTCTTGAGCGATCCGCAGGACGATTACACCAAGGAGCTGCTGACGGCGATCCCGCATCCGCCGCTGCAGACACTGGGCGCACACTGAGAGATTGTTTGGGAGCGTGATGGCCGAACCGCTGGACGATTATATCGACGCTGTCACGAAAGCGTTGGCGTTGCCCGTCGAGGAAGCATGGAGGTCGTCCATTCGCGCCAATCTCGAGGTCTCGCTGCGGCTCGCCCGCCTCGTCGACGAATTCGCGCTGCCGGACGAGACCGAGCCGGCGCCCATCTTTACCGTCTGACGCCGCCATGACGACCAAGCCAGAGATGACGGCTGCCGACATCGCCAAGGCGGTGACCGGCGGAAAATTGTCCGCGCTCGATGCGACCGAAGCCGCGCTCGCGCGCATCACGCAGCACGACACCATCCTCAATTCCTTCACCGACGTCACCGCCGATCGCGCCCGTGCCAAAGCGCGCGCGATCGATGCCGATATCGCCGCCGGCAAGACCGTCGGCCCGCTGGCTGGCGTGCCCTTCGCGGTGAAGAATCTGTTCGACGTCGCCGGGCTCTCGACGCGCGCCGGCTCGAAGATCAACCGAGACCGGGCGCCCGCCACGCGCGATGCCACGCTGATCGAGCGCATGGAAGCGGCCGGCGCGGTGCTGGTCGGCGCGCTCAACATGGGCGAATACGCCTATGACTTCACCGGGGAGAACGTCCATGACGGTCCCTCGCGCAATCCGCATGACACGACGCGGATGAGCGGCGGCTCCTCCGGCGGTTCGGGCAGTGCCGTCGGCGGCGCGCTGGTGCCGATCGCGCTCGGTTCAGACACCAATGGTTCGATCCGCGTGCCGTCCTCGTTCTGCGGCATCTTCGGCCTGAAGCCGACCTATGGCCGGCTCTCACGTGCGCGCTCCTTCCCGTTCGTCGCGAGCCTCGATCATCTCGGTCCGTTCGCGCGCTCCGTCACCGATCTCGCGCTGGCCTATGACGCCATGCAGGGACCGGATGCCGACGATGCCGCCTGCACCACCACTCGTGGTCTGGAGCCGACGACGCCGCTGCTCGCCAATCCGGTTTCGGACCTGCGCATCGGGATCGCCGGCGGGTACTTCCAGCAGAATTTGTTTCCGGAAGCCGTTGAAGCCGTCAGCCGCGTGGCCAAGGCACTGGGCGCAACGCGCGTGGTGGAGGTGCCCGAAGCCGCCCGCGCCCGCGCGGCGGCCTATGTCATCACCACCACCGAGGGCGCCTCGCTGCATCTCGATCGCCTGCGCAAGCGGCCGAACGATTTCGATCCCGCCGTGCGCGACCGGCTGATTGCGGGCGCCATGGTGCCGGCGCCGCTGGTCGACCGTGCGCAAAAATTCCGCCGCTGGTATCGCGCGCAGCTCGCTGAGATTTTCAAATCCGTCGACGTGCTGATCGCGCCCGCGACGCCATGCACCGCGCCAAAACTCGGCCAGGTCAATTTCAACCTTGGCGGCGTCGAGCTGCCGGTGCGCGCCAATATCGGCATCCACACCCAGCCGATCTCGTTCATCGGCCTGCCTGTGGTCGCCGTGCCGGTGCCGCTCGAGCCGCTGCCGATCGGCGTGCAGATCATCGCCGCGCCATGGCGCGAGGACATCGCGTTGCGCGTCGCGTACGCGTTGGAGAAGATGGGCGTCGCCGCCGTGCCCAGCCCAAGAGGATTTTGAGATGGAGATCGATCTCCCCGAGGTGATCGCGGACGTCAAAGCCGCGTTCGAGCGCTATGAGCAAGCCCTGATCACCAACGACGTCGCGGTGCTCGGCGAGCTCTTCCGCAACGATCCCCGCACGCTGCGCTATGGCATCGGCGAGAACCTCTACGGCTATGAGGCGATCTCCGGCTTTCGCGCCGGCCGCTCGCCGGTCGGCCTCAATCGCCGCACCGCGAAAACCGTGATCACCAGCTATGGCCGCGACACCGCGGTCGCCTCCACCCTGTTCTATCGCGACACGATGCCGGGTAAGGTCGGCCGGCAGATGCAGACCTGGGTAAAATTCCCGGAGGGCTGGCGCGTCGTCGCCGCCCATGTCAGCATCATCGACGAGTCGAAAGAGACCTGACCGTATGACGCTTGACGATCTTCCGCCCGGAACGCTGCCGGCCGAACCGGCGGTGCCGCGTATCGACCGGGCGTCGCCATCAGCGCACAAGGTCACGCGCGCCGAGGAGCTGCGGCTGCAGCTCGCCGACGAGATCGTGCGCGGAGCTCTGCCGCCCGGAGCGCCGCTTGACGAGACCGACATCGCGCGCCGCTTCAGCGTTTCGCGCACGCCGGTGCGGGAAGCACTGCGCCAGTTGGTGGCGAGCGGCCTCGTCGAAGCGCGTGCTCATCGCGGCGCGGTGGTGGCACAGCCCTCATTCGAACGGCTGACGGGCATGTTCGAGGCGATGGCGGAGCTGGAAGCGCTGTGCGCGGGTCTTGCCGCCGAACGCATGTCGGCTGCCGAGCGCCACGGCCTCGAAGCGATCCACGAAGAGCTGCGGGTGTTGAGCTACGCCGGCAATCCCGACCGCTTCCACGAGGTCAACGAGCGCTTCCACAACGCGATCTATGCGGGATCGCAGAACGGCTACATCGCCGAGATCACGTTGGCGACGCGCGTGCGCGTGCAGCCGTTCCGGCGCGCCCAGTTCCGCAATCTCGGGCGTCTCGCCAAGTCGCAAGCCGAGCACGACCGCGTCGTCGTCGCCATCATGCGCGGCGACAAGCAGGGCGCCGCCGCCGCGATGCGCGCGCATATCGAGCTGGTGCGCGGGGAGTACGAGATCTACGCGGTGTCGGTTTAAGGCAACGGCGAGTCAATTTACTCGCTGTCGTCCCGGCGAAGGCCGGGACCCATAACCCCAGGGAGTGGTTGTGGCGCGGGCTGGTAACTCCGAGTCTTCGCCAAACTTCGTGCTGTGGTTATGGGTCCCGGATCTGCGCTTCGCTTCGCGGCGCTTGTCCGGGACGACCGTGGTATTGAGCTCACGTCGTCGCAGCTTCCGCCATATACTTCCGCCAGCCGCCATACGCCGTGATATCTCGCGCCTCGCCCAGCACTTCGGGCTCGACGAGAAATCCCTTCACGCTGCGGCCATCCGCCAAGCGAACGGTGCCGATCGCCATCGGCGCGGGAATCGCGTTGACGAACTTGCCGAAGGCGGACGACGACAGCGACCAGATCTCCAGCTCGATCGACGCGCCCTTGCCGGCTTCGACGCGCAGCATGCCCGGCTTCGGCGGCGTGGTCTTCAATGCGTAGAGCTTGTAGTCCGCCGCGGTCCTGGTCGCCTCGATCAACTGGCCGTTCAGCGCTTTCAACTCGCCGTTCAGCGCCATGCCGGAGAGATGCGCGCCGACCACGGCGATGGGAATCTCGTCGATGCTGCTTGCGGCAAGCGGCGCCAGCGCCGGATGCGCCACGCCCTTTGCGCCAAGCGTCAGTTTGGTATCGGCATGGAACGCGCGCCCGATGCTCGCGAGCAGCGCGTCGTGGCCGGTGGGCGCAAGAAGCGTGATGCCAAACGGGATGCCATCGGCACGCATCGCCGCCGGCAGCGCGAGACCGCAGAGGTCGAGCAGATTGACAAAATTGGTGTAGGTGCCGAGCCGGCTGTTGAGCTCGACCGGATTGGCCAGCACCTGCGCGGTCGTATAGGCCGTCGGCGCCGTCGGCAGCACCAGCGCGTCGATATTGGTGAAGGTGCGCTCGGCGATCTTGCGCAGGCCCTGCAGGCGATAGAGCGCGGAGAAGGTGTCCGCCGCCGTCAGCCGCGCGCCGGCCGCGGTGATCTCGCGCGTCACGGGATGGATCGTATCCGGTGCGGAGGCGAGCAGGTCGCGGATCACGAGATAGCGCTCGGCGACCCACGGTCCTTCATAGAGCAGCCGGGCCGTCTCGTAGAACGGCTCGAGGTCGAACTCGACGAGCGTCGCGCCAAGCGCGGTCCAGCGCTTCAACGCATCGGCGTAAGCCGCTTCCGCCTTCTTGTCGCCGAAGAAGATCAGCTGTCCGCTGCGCGGCACGCCGAGGCGCAGGTTTGCCGGGAGCGGGGTGATCGCGCCAAGCGGCCGGTCGCGCGAGAACGGATCGGCCTGATCGGGACCTGCCATCACCGACAGTGCGAGCGCGGCATCGTCCACCGTCAAAGCGAATACCGAGATGCAGTCGAGCGTCCGGCAGGCCGGCACCAGGCCAGCGGTCGAGATCATGCCGAGGCTCGGCTTCAGACCGACGATGTTGTTGAGCATCGCCGGCACGCGGCCTGAGCCGGCGGTGTCGGTGCCCAATGACAGCGGCACTAGCCCGGCGCCGACGGCGGTCGCCGATCCCGAGCTCGATCCGCCGGGAATGAGATCATCGCGGATCGCGTTCCTGGGGATGCCGTAGGGCGAGCGCACGCCGACGAGACCGGTCGCGAACTGGTCGAGATTGGTCTTGCCGATGATGATGGCGCCGGCGGCGCGCAGCCGCGCAACCGCGGTCGAGTCATGTGTCGGAGTGTACGAGAAGGCCGGGCACGCCGCGGTGGTCGGAAATCCCAGCGCGTCGATATTGTCCTTTACCACGACCGGCACGCCGTAGAGCGGCAGGCTGGGGGCATCCTTGGTGGCGAGCTTCTCGGCTTCCGCGATCGCGTCCTTTTCGTCGCGCAGGCTGATGAAGACGGCGGGATCGTTGTGGTCGCGGATGCGCTGATAGGTGCGCGCGACCGTCTGCGCCGGCGTGAGCGTGCCCGCGCGATGCGCGGCCACAATCGCGGCGATCGTTTCAGGCTGCTCAGCCCCCATTTCAGCCCTCATGGCGAGAAAACTCCGGCTACGTCTCTTCACCCAGATCGAAGCAAGCGATGTGCCATTGTGTACAGAATCCGGGCAGGACGAGTGCTCCGGATATTATCGAGACATCAGTGACTTGTGGATAATTTGACGATCAGCCGGGCCGGCATGCCAGCGCCCTGCGAGGGGCATTTGCGCAAATATTAGGCAGTTTGGATCAGGTGAAGTCAGCGAGGATTCGCAGCAGCCGCTCCCGGTTCTGCTTGCCGATCCTCTCCTCGACATGCCGCTCGTGCTCCGCGGCGAGGCGCTTGAATTTTGCCAGCGCCGTCTTGCCCGGCGGCGTGAGGTGCAAGGCGTGGGAGCGCCGGTCCGTGCTCGACTTGACGCGTTTGACCAGATCGCGCTGCTCGAGACTGTCGAGCAGATGCACCAGCCGCGCGCGCTCGATGCCGAGGCGCTTGGCCACCGCCATCTGCGACAGGCCGGGATTGGCGCCGATCACCGTGAGCACCGAATATTGCGTCGGCCGGATGTCGACATCGCCGAGCGTCCTGATGAAGTCCTGGAAAATCCAGATCTGGAAGCGCCGCACCGCATAGCCGGCGTGCCCGACCAGGGCGTCGAGGCCGATCTCGTCCCCGTCGACCGGCCGCGCGGCGCCGTTGCCGGCGCGTTTGCGTGGGGAAGTCCGGGTTGCCGTGGCTGTCACGTCGCGTCTCCTGCGGGACCATTCTTGTAGCGACTTCGCCGCGCCAGCGGAAGATTGTTGTTGACGACAACAATTGGCATGCCCAACATTATGACCAACGCGGCCCGCGACGAGGCTGCGGCCGATCCCGGCTTTCGGGCGAGGAGGAAACCATGACAGCCGCCTCACGCGGTGATGCTTCGAGCCTGTTCGCGACACCCAGAACCGTTGCCGAGCATCGTGCCGACGGCAGCATCGTGCTGCGTTCGCCCGACCCCTTGCGCGACGGCGCGCGTTGCGTCGGCGACTGGCTGGAGCAATGGGCGCGGCAGAAGCCCGATGCGATTTTCCTCGCCGAGCGCGGCAGCACCGAAGCGCCGTGGACCAGCGTCACCTATGCGCAGGCGCTGCGCCAGGTGCGCGCGGCAGCATCCTGGATTCTGGCGCAAGGTCTCAGCGCGGAGCACCCGCTCGCGATCCTCTCCGACAACAGCATCGATCATGCGCTGCTGGCGCTGGCGGCTCAGCATGTCGGCGTGCCCTCGGCGGCGATCTCGCCGGCCTATTCGCTCATGTCCAAGGATTTCGACAAGCTCAAGAGCATGATCACGCTGCTGGAGCCCGGCGCGATCTACGTCTCTGCCACGATGCCGTTTGCAGCGGCGCTGGCCGCGATCAAGCCGCTGCATAGCGCGCAGATCATCAGCGGCAATGCCGACGATGCCGATGCACTGGCCTTCCGCAGCATCGCGGCAACGCCAGAGAGCCCCGACGTCGCAAAGGCCTTTGCCGCGGTGACGCCCGCGACGATCGCAAAGCTCCTGTTCACTTCGGGCTCGACCGGCGCGCCGAAGGCGGTCATCAACACCCAGCGCATGCTGACGTCCAGCCAGCAGGCCAAGGCGCAGACCTGGACTTTTCTCGAACGGGGGAACGACGATCTCGTCATTCTCGACTGGCTGCCCTGGAGCCACACGTTCGGCGCCAACCACAATTTCAATCTTGTGCTGCGCAATGGCGGCTCGCTCTATATCGACGGCGGCAAACCAGCGCCCGGTCTGTTTGCGACGTCACTCGCCAATTTGAAGAGCGTGATGCCGACGGTCTATTTCAACGTGCCGCGCGGCTTCGACATGCTGATCGCAGCGCTGCGCGGCGACGAGGCGCTGTGTCGCCGCTTCTTCAGCGAGGTGAAATTCGCGTTCTATGCAGGTGCCGCCCTGCCGCAGAATCTGTGGGACGCGCTCGAAGAGCTCTCCGTCGAGACCGTTGGCCGCGCGATGCCGATGGTCTCGGCGTGGGGCTCGACCGAGACGTCGCCGCTGGCCGCCGACTGCCATTTCCTCGCGGAGCGCTCGGGCAATATCGGCGTGCCCATCCCCGGCACCGAATTGAAGCTCGTCACCTCCGGCGACAAGCTGGAGGTGCGCGTGCGCGGCCCCAATGTCACGCCGGGCTACTGGAAAGCGCCGGAGCTGACCAGGCAGGCGTTCGACGACGAGGGGTTTTATCTCATCGGTGATGCCGTGAAGTTTGCCGATGCGAAGCGGCCCGAGCGCGGCCTGTTCTTCGACGGCCGTGTCGCGGAGGACTTCAAGCTCAATTCCGGCACCTGGGTTAGTGTCGGCACGCTGCGCGTCGCCGGCATCGCCGCGTTGGCGCCGCTGGCGCAGGACATCGTCGTCACCGGCCATGGCGGCGACGAGGTGCGCTTCCTGGTGTTTCCGAACATCGCGGCCTGCCGCGCGCATGCCGGCCTGCCCGAGACCGCGGGCGTGAACGACGTGCTCGCGCATGGCGAGGTCAGAGTCGCGATCGCGCAGGGGCTCGCGAAGCTGAAGCAGCAGAGCGCCAACTCCTCCGGCCACGCCACGCGCGCCCTGCTGCTCGCCGAGCCGCCGTCGGTGGACGGCGGCGAGATCACCGACAAGGGCTACATCAACCAGCGCGCGGTGCTGACGCGCCGCGCCGATGCGGTGGCGCGGTTGGATGACAGCGCGTCGGGCGAGTGGATCGGTCTTTAGGCATTCACTGACCACGACGGCGCTCGGTGACCGACGCGCGCTCCCTCCACATCGTCATTGCGAGCGCAGCGAAGCAATCCAGAATCCCGCCTCGGAAAGACTCTGGATTGCTTGGCTGCGCTCGCAATGACGGGGATGGGCCGGGCAGCTCGCTAAATACGCCAGCCGACCTGCCGCATTATCCTGCATGATTCTTTTGTTGCCTAAGCAACTAATTTATGCGAACCGTTCCAGACAAGGATGACGGCGGAGGAACCGCCGCGTCGGATATCGGAGGAAGCAATGCTTGGCAGAGAGGGTGCCGCGGGCGAACGCCGGCACATGCCTGGACATGACAGGGCACAGCGCCCCGCGCGTGGCCCGTCAGGTCTCGGTGCTGCCGGTCACCGCGCCGAGATTTTCGTGCAGGCGGCGCAACAGGTCGATCAGCACCTCGCGCTCGTCCTTGTCCAGACAAGACAACAGGCGCCGTTCGCGCTCGAATGCCGCGACGATCACCTTGTCATGGGTGGCGCGGCCCTTCGCCGTCAGCGAGATCGAATGGGTGCGCCCGTCATTGGGGTCGGTGCGGATCGACACCAGCCCGCGCTTCTCGAGGCCGGCCAGCGTCCGGCTCACCGGGCCCTTGTCGAAACCGATGACGTGGCAGATGCGCGAGGCGGGAATGCCGGGCTCGATCGCCAGCAGCGACATGATCCGCCATTCCGTGACATTGACGCCGAACTGCCGCTGATAGAGCGCGGTGGCGCTGTTCGAGAGCTTGTTGGCGATGAAGGTGATGAACGCGGGGACGTAGCGGTCGAGATCGAGCGTCGGTCCCGTCTCGGCGGGCGCAGGTTTCTGGCGGGCTCTGGTCGAAGACGGCGGCATGTCGGGATTCTGTCTTGCGGCGTGTCCGAAAGACCTAAGGGTAAGCGCCGCCTTTTCACAAGATCAAAATGAGGGAGAACTTCCATGAGCACTTCCAGCTCCCCGGAAATCAACGGTTCGTCGGCCGTCCCGCATCTCGACGTCGATCCCTTCGACATGAATTTTTTCGCTGATCCCTATCCCACGCATGAACTGCTGCGGGAGGCCGGACCTATAGTCTATCTCGACAAGTGGAACGTCTATGGCGTGGCGCGCTATGCCGAGGTTCATGCCGTGCTGAACGACCCCGCGACGTTCTGCTCCAGCCGCGGCGTCGGCCTCTCCGACTTCAAGAAGGAGACGCCGTGGCGGCCGCCAAGCCTGATCCTCGAAGCCGATCCACCCGCGCACGCCCGCACCCGCGCCGTGCTCTCGAAGGTGCTGTCGCCGACGGTGATGAAGGGACTCCGCGACCGCTTTGCGGCGGCAGCGGAAGAGCGCGTGGACGCGCTGCTGGAGAAGCGCAGCTTCGATGCCATCACGGACCTTGCTGAGGCCTATCCGCTGTCGATCTTCCCGGATGCGCTCGGGCTGAAGCCTGAGGGACGCGAGAATCTCATTCCCTATGCGAGCCTGGTGTTCAACGCCTTCGGCCCGCCAAACCAGTTGCGCAAGGAGGCGATCGCGCGCTCGGCGCCGCACCAGACCTACGTTACCGAGCAGTGCCAGCGGGACAACCTCACGCCCGGCGGCATCGGCGCCTGCATCCACGCCCATGTCGACGAGGGTGCCATCACCGCGACCGAAGCGCCGTTGCTGGTGCGTTCGCTGCTGTCGGCGGGCCTCGACACCACCGTTAACGGCATCGGTGCAGCGGTCTACTGTCTCGCGCGCTTCC
Source organism: Bradyrhizobium sp. MOS002 (assembly GCF_003020115.1). Taxonomy (GTDB): domain Bacteria; phylum Pseudomonadota; class Alphaproteobacteria; order Rhizobiales; family Xanthobacteraceae; genus Bradyrhizobium. The sequence continues at coordinate 796,453 of NZ_PYFX01000001.1, read as the reverse complement.
CGGAGCAGTGGCAGCGCCTGCGCGGCGATTTCACGCTGGCGCGCAACGCTTTCGAGGAGGCCGTCCGTTTTGAAAGCCCGGTGCAGACCTTCTTCCGCACGACAACGCGCGAGGTCGAACTGTCAGGCGCGACCATCGGTGAGGGCGAGAAGGTGTTGATGTTCCTGGCGGCTGCCAATCGCGATCCGCGGCGCTGGGACAAGCCTGATAGTTACGACATCACCCGCCGCACGTCAGGCCATGTCGGCTATGGCTCAGGTATTCACATGTGCGTCGGCCAGCTGGTCGCGCGGCTCGAAGGCGAGACAATGCTCACGGCTCTGGCCCGCCGGATCGCGAAGATCGAGATCACGGGCGAGCCACAGCGCCGCTTCAACAACACGCTGCGCGGGCTCGACAGCCTGCCTGTAACCATCACGCCGGGCTGACGCTGCCGGCATCGGAAATAATCAATACGACAGGGGAGGGAATAATGAAGAACTTGAAGTGGACGTTTGCGCTGGCCGCGAGCCTGATTGGCGGCGCGGCAAATGCCGAGATCTCCGACAATGTCGTGCGCGTCGGCGTGCTCAACGACATCTCCGGCATCTTCCAGGACACCAACGGCATGGGCTCGGTCGAGGCCGCGCGCATGGCCGCTGAGGATTTCAACGGCGGCGGCAAAGGCATCAAGGTCGACATCGTCTACGCCGATCACCAGAACAAGGCCGATGTCGGCAATGCCATCGCGCGCAAATGGCTCGATGTCGAGGGTGTTGACGCCATCGTCGACGTGCCGAACTCGGCCGTTGGTCTCTCCATCAACACGCTGCTGCGCGACAGCCGCATGACGTTTCTTGCATCGTCCACCGCGAGCTCCGATCTCACCGGCAAGGCCTGCTCGCCCAACACCATCCAGTGGGTCAACGACGCCTGGGCCACCGGCAACACCACGGCGGCGGCGATGATGTCGCGCGGCGGCAAGGACTGGTATTTTCTCACGGTCGACTACGCACTCGGCAAGGGCATCGAGGCGGAAGCCCAAAAATACATCGAGGCGCATGGCGGCAAGGTGTTGGGCTCCTCTAAGCATCCGCTCGGCACGTCCGACTTCGCGTCGTTCCTGTTGCAGGCGCAGGGCTCCAAGGCGCAGGTGATCGGGCTCGCCAATGCCGGCGGCGACACCATCAACGCGGTGAAGCAGGCGGCCGAGTTCGGGATACAGCAGGGCGGACAAAAGCTCGTCGCCTTCCTGCTCTTCATCAACGACGTCCACGGCATGGGCATCAAGGTCGCGCAAGGGCTCCAGCTCATGGAGGCCTTCTACTGGGACATGAACGACGACACCCGCGCTTTCGCCAAGCGCTTCGCCGCGCGGCCAGGCATGAACGGCAAGATGCCGAGTGGCAACCAGGCCGGAGTTTATGCCTCCACGCTCGCTTATCTCAACGCGGTCGCCGCGACCGGCAGCGACAATGCCAAGGACGCCGTGCCCGAGATGAAGAAGTTCAAGGGCAAGGACAAGCTGTTCGGCGACACCACGATCCGACAGGACGGCCGCGTCGTGCATCCGATGTATCTGTTCGAGGTGAAGAAGCCGGAGGAGTCGAAATATCCCTACGACTATTACAAGCTGGTCTCGACGATCCCAGCGGATCAGGCGTTCCGCCCGCTGGCGGAGGGCGGGTGCGAGCTGGTGAAGTAAGTCTCGTGCCCCGGACGCAGTGCGGCGCGTAGCGCTGCGCTGCAGAGCCGGGGCCCATGACTGCTGCGTCCTATGACTGCTGGGTCCCGGCTCAGCGTCGCGTCATTTCATGCCGCGCCGCGTCCGGGACACGAGTGGAGCGCTCTACACTACCTTACTACTCCCCTGCGTAATCAGCCGTGCGGCCCGCTGGTCGCGGGCGTAGATCCAGAGCCAGCTCAGCGCGACGCTGAGGCGGTGGCGCAAACCGATCAGGAAGTAGATGTGGGCGATGCCCCAGATCCACCACGCGACGGTGCCGCGCAGCTTGATGCGGCCGAAGTCGATCACGGCGAGCCGCTTGCCGATCTGCGCGAGGCTGCCGGAGTGCTTGTAGCGGAACGGGCCTGTCGGCTCCTGGCGCAGCCGCGCCTTAATGGTCTCGGCCACGTGACGGCCCTGCTGCTTGGCGGCCGGCGCGATGCCGGGCACAGGCTTGCCGTCCCAGGCGTTGATCAGAACGGTATCACCGATCGCGAAGATCTCGGGATGCCTTGGTATCGTCAGGTCCGCCTCGACCTGCACGCGCCCGGCACGATCAGCCGGTGCGCCCAGCCACTCGGCTGCGGGCGAGGCGCGGACGCCGGCGGCCCAGATTCGTGTCTTGGCTTCGAGCAGCTTGCCGCCGAACACCACGCCCTCGCGATTGATCTCGGTGACGGCCTGTCCCAGCACGACCTCGACGCCGATCTTCTCCAGCGAGGCCTGCGCATAGGCCGAGAGGTCGTCGGGGAAGCCTGCGAGCACGCGCGGACCCGCTTCGATCAGCACCACGCGGGCCTTGTGCGTGTCGATATTGCGGAAGTCGGCGGGCAGCGTGTGATGCGCCATTTCGGCGATGGTGCCGGCGAGCTCCACGCCCGTTGGACCGGCGCCGACGATGACGAAGGTCAGCCGCGCCGCGCGCTTTTCCGGATCCGTCTCGCGTTCGGCGCGCTCGAACGCCACCAGGATGTGACGGCGCAGCGTGGTCGCGTCCTCCAGCGTCTTCAGGCCGGGCGCGAACTGCTCCCATTCGTCGTGACCGAAATAGGCATGCCGCGCGCCGGTCGCGAGCACCAACGTATCGTAAGGCACCTCGCTGCCGTCGTCGATCAGCACGCAGTGTCTGTCGGCGTCAACGCCGCTGACGGTCGCAAACAGCGTCGTCACATCGCGCCGGTCGCGCATCAGGTGCCGGACCGGCCATGCGATCTCGCTGGTGGCGAGCGAGGCGGTGGCGACCTGGTAGAGCAGCGGCTGGAACAAATGATGGTTGCGGCGGTCGATCAGCGTGATCTCGACCGGGCTGCCGGCGAGGCGGTGGGTCGTCTCCAGCCCGCCGAAACCGGCTCCGACGATGACGACGCGATGCGGTGTCGTGGTCATGATGCGCCCCTCCGAATCTCGCGGCTCTATCCTCATCTAAACGCTGATCAGGCGCCGCGGTCCAATAGCCGTCATCAATCGCTGAATAGGCCTGGCGTATCGATATCCCGCGAACAAGCGCCGCAGCCTCAGTCGAAGTAAGTAGCATTATATTTCTTGCTATCGCCATTCGGGGCGAAATATGGTGCAGGGCGGGCGCTGAACCATTGGCGGCGCGACAGATTTTGCGTTCAATAGAGATGACCCGGGGGCGGCAATCACCCCGCTTCCGGGCATAATAATATGGAGGGGAGTTGTTATGAGGACGGCATTCTGGCTGGCAGGCGCAGCGGCGCTGGTGCTGGCAGGCCCGGCATCCGCCGGCGACACCATCAAGATCGGCTTCGTTTCGACCTTCAGCGGCCCGACCGCCGTGATCGGCAACGACATGCGCAACTCGTTCGAGCTCGCGCTGGATCACATCGGCCGCAAGATGGACGGCAAGCCGGTCGAGGTGATTTACGAGGACGACGGGCAGAAGCCCGATGTCGGCAAGCAGAAGACCGAGAAGCTGGTGCAGTCCGACAAGGTCGACTTCATCGTCGGCTACATCTGGTCGAACGTGCTCTTGGCCTCGCTCAAGACCGCCGTGGACTCGCAGACCATCCTGATCTCGGCCAATGCCGGTCCGTCGCAGCTCGCCGGCGAGCTCTGCTCGCCTTACGTGTTCTCGACCTCCTGGCAGAACGACCAGACGCCGGCCGCCATGGGCCTCTACATGAACCAGAAGGGCGTCAAGAGCGTGTTCCTGATCGGCCCGAATTACGCCGCCGGCAAGGACATGCTCGCGGGCGTGAAGAGCACGTTCAAGGGCGAGGTCAAGGGCGAGGAATACACGGTGTGGCCGAGCCAGCTCGACTTCTCCGCCGAGCTCTCCAAGGCGCGCGCCTCGGGCGCCGAGTCGATCTTCGTGTTCTATCCCGGTGCAGCCGGCGTGCAGTTCCTCAACCAATATTCGCAGGCCGGGCTCAAGAGCACGATGCCCCTCTACACGGCTTTCACCGTCGACGAGCTGTCGCTGCCGCTGCAGAAGGAGAACGCGCTCGGCGTTCCCGGCGCGCAGGAATGGGTGAATGATCTGCCCAACGAGCAGAACAAGCGCTTCGTCGCCGACTACCGCAAGAAGTACCCCGGCCTGCGCCCGACCTATTATGGCGCGCAAGCCTACGACGCGGCCCAGCTCATCAACAGCGCGGTGGTCGCGGTGAAGGGCGACACCAGCAAGAAGGACGCGATGAAGGCCGAGATGGAGAAGGCCAACTTCAAGTCGCTGCGCGGCCCTTTCAAGTACGGCAAGAACCACATCCCGGTGCAGAACTTCTACCTTCAGGATGTGGTCAAGGACGGCGAAGGCCAGCTCTCGCTGAAGACGGTCGCGACCATCGTCGAGAACGACCAGGATCGCTTCCACGACAAGTGCGCGATGAAGTGAGCTGATTGCTTCTCCCTCTCACCGTTCTTACGGGGAGAGGGAGGGGTGAGGGGCTGCCTCTACCGGCAAACCTGTTTCTGACTCTCACGCTCCCTCCACGTCATTGCGAGCGAAGCGAAGCAATCCAGAGTCTTTCCACGGAGGGATTCTGGATTGCTTCGCTGCGCTCGCAATGACGGTCTCGATAGAGACTACACCCGCGGCATACTAACGGGCCGCACCTCGCGCGCTTGCGCCGCAAGCCTGATCCCGGCATTGGCCGCGCCGAAGCCCTGATAATCCCTTCGCTCCACGATCTCGAAGAAGAAGCGCTCGTCGAAGATGTGGGTGTAGACCTGGAAGAACTCCCCGTCGCCTTCGCGGTCGTAGAGAATGTGGTTGGCGCGCAGCTGCGCCATCAGCTCGGGCGCCAGATCGTATTTGGCTTCGATGTCGTCGTAGTAATTGTCAGGGATATCCAGGAAATCCGCGCCGCGCTTGCGCATCTCCGCGACCGCCGCAAAAATGTCCCGGCAGGTGAACGCGACATGCTGCACGCCCGAGCCGAAAAACTCCGAGATGAAGCGGGCCGGCAGCGTACGGTTGGCGGATGAGCCGTTGAGCACGAAGCGCAGGCTCTGGTCGCCGTTGATGACGGCCTGGCTTTGCACGAGGCCTCTGGGATCGGCGATCTCCATCTGCGGCAGCCGTTTGAGGTCGAGGATGCCGGTGTAGAACAGTAGCCACGACAGCATCTCGTCATAGGGCATCGACTGCGCGATGTGATCGACTGCCAGCAGGGCGTCTGCTCCGGCGTCGCTCGGGACCGGTTCGAAATCCGTGTCCCAGTTCTTGCCGGCTTGGTCGAGAAAATACAGCAGGCTGCCGCCGACGCCGTGAATTGCGGGAATCTCGAGCTCGCCCGGTCCGACCGGCTGGTAGAAGGTGCGCGCTTTCAGTGCCTCGGCGCGCTGCATGACGAGGCCGGCATTGTCGACGTCGAGCGCAATGGCGCAGACGCCGGGGCCATGCGTCACGTAGTGCGAATGCGCAAAGCCGTCGGTCTCGGAGTTGACGACGAGCTCGACCTTGCCTTGCGACCAGCGTTCCACCGCCTTGCTGCGATGCTTGCCGGTCTTTCGGAAACCGAGCTGCGCGAGCAGGCGGGCGAGTTCGCCGGCCTTGGTCTCGTTGACGGCAAACTCGATGAAGCCCGTGCCTCCACTTTTGGGCTTCGGCGCCAAGGGCTCGCTGACGAGCTTCGGCCAATCCGCTGCAAGCTGGTCCTCCAGCAGGATCAGCGAACGCAGGCCGTCGACCGCGGTCTGCACGGCCGAGCCGGCGCGGAATTGGTCGTTGAAGATCTCCAGCGACAGCGGCCCGGCATAGCCGGTCGCCGCGATCGCCGCCATGAACTCGCCGACCGGCAGATCGCCCTGGCCGGGGAAGGAGCGGAAGTGCCGGCTCCACGACAAGATGTCGAGTTCGAGCTTCGGCGCGTCCGCAAGTTGGACCAGGAAGATCTTGTCGCCGGGGATCGAGGCCATCGCGCGGACCGGAAAGCCGGGGGCCAGTGCGTGAAAGCTGTCGAGGATGATTCCGATCGCGGGGTGATCTGCGCGCCGCACGATCTCCCAGGCGTCGCGGTAATCGTTGACGTGGCGTCCCCAGGCCAATGCCTCGTAGCCGACGCGCAAAGACCGTTTGGCCGCGCGCTCGCCAAGCTCACGAAAATCATCCGCGGCGCGGTCGATGCCGCCGAGCGCGGCCGGCGACACGTTGGAGCAGATCAGCAGCAGATCGGTGCCGAGCTCCTGCATCAGGTCGAACTTGCGCATCGCACGGGCAAAGTTGCGCGAACGCTGCGGCTCCGGCATGCCCTCGAAATCGCGGAACGGCTGAAACGCGCAGATCTCGAGATTGAGGTCGCCGCAGAGCTTTGCGATGTCGCGCGGGCCTGCGCCGAACGACAGCAGATCGTTCTCGAAAATCTCGACCGCGTCGAACCCGGCGGACGCGATGGCGCGGAGCTTTTCGTCGAGGGCGCCGGAGAGAGAGACTGTTGCGATCGAGCGTTTGGTCATGCTGCGTTGTCCTCCATCGCGCCGCCGAGGAACAATTGTCCGATGCGGGGATCATTCAAAATGCGCTTCGCGCCGTCGATCATGCGGGTCTGGCCGAGCTCCAGCACGATGCCGATGTCGGAAATCTCCAGCGCCGAGCGTGCGTTCTGCTCGATCATCAGAATGGTGACGCCGCGGTCGCGCAGGGATTTCAGGATGTCGAAAGTCTGCTGCACCATCAGCGGCGACAGGCCGATCGAAGGCTCGTCGATCAGCACGAGCTTCGGTTCGAGCAGCAGCGAGCGAGCGATTTCGAGCTGTTTCTGCTCGCCGCCGGACAGCGTGGAGGCCTGCTGCGTCGATTTCCGCCGCAGCGCCGGGAACAGGTCGAGCGCGGCCTCGATCCGGCTCTGCAGGTCGATGCCCTTGCCGGCGGAAACGCCGCCGAGCTCGACGTTGTGGCGCACCGACAGCTCGGGAAAGATGTTGCGGCCCTGCGGCACATAGCAGATGCCGGCATTGAGCAGCGCGCGCTGGCTCAAATTGGTGACGTCGCGGCCGGCGAAGCTGATCTTGCCCTCGCGCAGCTTGAGCAGGCCGAAGATCGCCTTGAGCACGGTGGACTTGCCGGCGCCGTTCGGGCCGATGATGGTGGTGATGGTGGCCTGCGGCACGGCGAAGGTGGTGCCGTTCAGGATCGTCATCTTGCCGTAGCCGCCGACGAGATTGTGGACCGAGAGGATCGGATCGCTCATGGTGGCTCTCCCTAGTGTCCGAGATAGGCTTCGATCACGGCAGGGTCCTTGCGGACCTCGTCGGGCCGTCCCATCGCCAGCACCTTGCCTTCCGCCATCACCATCACGCGCGAGCACAGCGACATCACGAATTCCATGTTGTGCTCGATCACGACGAAGGTGGCATTCTTCTCGCGGTTGATCGCGACCAGGCGATCCTTGAGGTCCGCCAGCATCGACGGGTTGACGCCGCCGGCGGGTTCGTCGAGCAGCACCAGCCGCGGTCCGCCCATGAAGGCCATGGCGGCGTCGAGCAGTTTTTGCTGGCCATAGGAGAGTCCGCCGGCCGGCTCGTCTGCGAGATGATCGAGCTTGAAAAAGCCGATCATCTGGTTGGCGGCGTCCGTCAGTCCGGCATCGGAGCGGCCGACCAGGCGCGAGGCCATGCTGCCCTGGTGCTCCTGTCCTGCCAGGATCAGGTTCTCGCGCACCGAGAGTTTTGGGAACACTTGCAGGAGCTGGAAGGTGCGGCTGACCCCGAGCTTGTTGAGCTCGGCGGGTCGCAAGCCCGTGACGACCTTGCCGTCGAGCCTGACCTCGCCGCCGCTCGGCGTCAGCTGGCCGAGGATGCAGTTGAACAGGGTCGACTTGCCGCAGCCGTTCGGGCCGATCAGGCCGAGGATCTCGCCCTCGCGGACGTCGAAAGAGACGCCGCCGACGGCGCTGATGCCGCCAAAATTCTTCTTGATGTTGGTGACTTCGAGGACCGCGCTCATTGCACCGGCTCCAGCCGGGATTTTGCGACGGCGCGTAAGGCGGAGGCAGCCTTGGTTCGGCGCTCGGCGAGATAGCGGTCGAGGATGCCCAGAATGCCGGTCGGCGACCAGATCAGCAGCCCCATCACCGCGATCGCGTACAGCATCAGATAATAACCCTCGGTGAAGCGCAGCCATTCCGGCAACAGCACGGCGATCATCGCGCCGAGGAACGGCCCCAGGAAGAATCCGGCGCCGCCGACGATCACCATCATCAGGAGGTCGAGCGAGAGCGACAGGTTGAACGGCACGGGATCGATATATTGCGTCAGCGGCGCATAGAGCGCGCCGGCGACGCCGCCGAGCGCGGAGCCGATCGCGAACGCCATCAGCGTATAGCGTCGGGTGTCGACGCCCAGCGACTGCGCCCGCAGCGGGTTTTCGCGCAGCGCCATGAAGGCGCGGCCCCAGGGCGAGCGGATCAGCCACCACACTGCGAGCGACACGATCGCGAGCGAGCCGAGACAGACATAGTAGAACGGCAGCGGCTTGCTGGTCGCGATGCCGAAGATGTGCGGCCGCGGAATGTTGGAGATGCCGTAGATGCCGCCGGTGAGCCAGCTCTCGTTGCGAAATACCAGGAAGGCCAGCGTGGAGAAGGCAAGCGTGACGAAGGCGAGGTAGTGGTGCTGCACCCGCAGCGCGGGATAGCCGAGCACCCAGCCGACCGCGAAGCTCAAGCCGATCGCGACGACGATCGCCGCCGGCAGCGGCCAGCCATGCGTGGTCATGATCGCCGCGGCGTAAGCGCCGATGCCGACGAAGGCGCCCTGTGCCAGCGAGACCTGGCCGGCATAGCCGAGCGTGAGGTTGAGGCCCATCGCGGCGATGGCCATCACCGCCCACTGGCTCAGGATGAATAGGCCATAGCGGTTGAAGTTCATGGGGACGACGATCAGCGCCGCGATGATGATGAGGCCGAACGCGATCTTGAGAGGTTTGGCGAAGCCGCTCATACGGTGCGCTCCTCGGCGCGGCCGAGCAGGCCCTGCGGCCGGAACAGGATGACGGCAATCAGGAAGAGCATCGGCACGGCGGCGCGGTACTGCGTCGAAACATAGGCGGCCGCGAGATTGTCGAGCACGCCGATCAGGAGACCGCCTGCGATCGCGCCGCGCACCTGATTGAACCCGCCGACGATCGCGGCGATGAAGGCGGCCTGGCCCAGCACCTCGCCCGACGTGAATTTCGCGAGGTAGATCGGCGTGATCAACAGCGAGGCGAGAGCGACCAGGAACGCGTTGATCAGGAAGGTCAGGAGGATCATGCGCTCGACCGGGACGCCGATGATGCGCGCCACCGTCGGGTTCTGTGCCGCCGCCTGCATCTGGTGGCCGAGCGAAGTGCGGTTGAGAAGCGCAGTCAATCCGAAGACGGCAAGGATGGCGAGGACGAGGACGCCGATGCTTTGCAGCGAGATCGCATGGCCGAGGATGGAGACGTCGCCGGTCGGCACGATCGAGGGGAAGGGTGAGGCTTCGGCGCTGAAGAACTGTTTTACGGCCTCCTTGAGGCCGATCGCGAGCGCCATGGTCGCGATCGCGAGCGGCAGCACGCCATGGCGCATCATCGGATCCACCAGCAGCATCTTGAAGGCGAGGCCGAGCAGGAGCATCGAGAGTAGGATGCCGAGGATGATCGCGAGCCAGAACGGCGCGCCGGCATGCATCGCCGCCAGCATCAGGAACGCCGGCAGCATCACGAACTCGCCTTGCGCGAAATTGATGGTCTGCGAGGTCTGCCACAGCAGCGTGAAGCCGACCGCGACCAGCGCATAGATCGCGCCGGTGGCAAGTCCCGCGACCACAAGATCGAACAGATTGGACATTTTCTCCTCTCTCTCTCTCTCTCTCTTCTCCCTCTCCCCGCTTGCGGGGAGAGCGTCGGGGTGAGGGGGAACCTCCGCGAGGTCGCTGAGAGTTGGACTCGTGGAGGCTCCCCCTTACCCGGAATTTGCTTGCGCAAATTCCGGCCTCTCCCCGCACGCGGGGAGAGGCGAAGAACACCTCACTTCACCTTCGGCAGCACCTGCTTCACGACCTGCTTGCCTTCGATCACCTCGACCAGAAAGCTCTGGCGATCGATGTCGCCGGTGTCGCTGAAGGTGACGTCCATCAGGATGCCCGGCTCGTCCGCGGCCTTGATGGTCAGGCCATGCAGATTGTCGGCGAACGCCTTGGAGTCGACTTTGCCCATTTTGTCCGTCGTGGCCTTCACCATGTAGACCGCGAGATAGCCCTTCAGGCCGTTATGGTCGGGCACGTAGTTGTACTTCTTCGCGAACTTGTCGCGAAACGCCTTGATCAGGTCGACCGGCGCATCGGTGGTGAGACCGACATGGCCGCGCGCGCCTTTGGCGGCGTCGCCGGCAAGCTCGATCACCTTCTGCCCGATCAGCGTGGTCTCGCCCATCAGCGGCGCGGTGACGCCCTGGCGCTTCAGCTCTTTGAGGATGCGCGCGCTCTCTTCCTCGTTGAGATAGACGAACACGGCGTCGGGATTGGCGGCCTTGATCTTGCCCACGTCGGCGGCGAAATCGGCCTGGCCCGCTTCGGTGGAGAGATCGGCGACGACCTTGGAGCCGAGACGGTCGAGGTCCTTGACGACGACATCGCGACCGCCGCGGCCGAAATCATTGTTGACCCAGACCACCGCGACAGACTTCGCCTTCATGTCGTCGTGAATGTATTTGGCGACCTTCGGCATCGACGATTGCTGGCCGAACGAGGTGCGGAACAGGAATTTGTTTCCTCCTTGCGTCAACTCGGCGGCTTCGCCACCCATGATCTGCGCGATGCCGGCCTCGGCCGCCAGTGGCGCGGTCACCTTCACGGAGCCGGAATACCCGGGTCCGAGCAGCACATAGGGCTCGGCGTCGAGCGCCTTTTGCACCTGCGCGCGCGCGACCCCCGGGTTGGATTGCGAGTCCGCATGAGTGACTTCGAGCTTGCGGCCGAGCACTCCGCCCTTGGCGTTGATCTCCTCGATCGCGAGGTCGATGCCGTTCTTCCAGTTGGTGCCGACGGTGGCGCCGCCGCCGGACAGCTCGGCGACGTCGGCGAGCTTGATCGCCTGGGCGTGGACACTGGTTGCAGTCGCGAAGGCAAGCAGGGCGCCCGCCAGAATGGTCGATTTCATGGTCTCTCCTCCGATTTTTTCGTTGATGTTGCGCGCGGCCTTGTGTCCGGCCACTTCGGTTATGCTGCGTGATAGGCCGAGCTTCGTGCCGCCATCACCTCGTCGAATGCCTCTCCCATGACCTCGGTCGACGGGGCAAGGCCCGTGAACAGTTCGAAAGCATCGGCGGCCTGGTAGATTGCAAGCTCCCGCCCGGTCATGATCCGCGCGCCCTTGGCCTGGGCGGCCGCCAGCAGCGGCGTGATCAGCGGTGAGTAGACGGCATCCGCAACCCACAATTTTTCATGCAGCAGCGTGGCAGGGACAGGCATGCCGCGGTTCGGCAGCATCCCGACCGGCGTGCCGTTGACGAGGCCGGTCGCGCCTTGCAGTGCGTCCTCGATGCTCGACGCCAGCCTTGCGACGCCCGGGGCGGCCAGCAGGGAGACGAGCGTCTCGGCGCGCGCCGGCTCGCTGTCGAAGACGCGGATGTCGGTCACGTTCAGGCTCGCCAGCGCAAACGCGATCGCCTTGCCGACGCCGCCGGCGCCGATCACGGCCACCGCGTTGCCGGACGGCGCCAGCAATGGCGCCACCGCGCGCGCGAAGCCGGTGGTGTCGGTGTTGTGGCCGGTCAGCCGTCCGTCCCTGACGACGACGGTGTTGACCGCGCCCATCGCGGCGGCGCCCGGCGCCAGCTCGTCGAGCAGCGGGACCACCGCTTCCTTGTAAGGGTAGGTGACGTTGACGCCGGCAAAGCCGAGCCGCCGCACGCCCTCGAGCATCATGCGGAGCCCGTCCGCGTCGGCGCCGGCGACCTCGATGAGCTGGTAATGGCCGCGCAAGCCCAGCGCCTCGGCGGCGCGCTCGTGCATGGCAGGGGATGCGGAATGCGCGATCGGCGCGCCGATCAGGCCGGTGAGGAGCTTTTTGCTGGCGGCGTATCCGCGCTTGGACATGGTTCGCTATCGTCTCGTTGGGAGCGTTCGGTCCCAGCCATTAGCGGAGAAATCCGCGCAATTCCAAGGGAGCTTCCGAGCGACGATAGCCTTTCCCTCGCCTAACACAATTACCCATTTATGGGGCAAACCTAACATAATGTTATTTTCTTCGCCCCCGCGCCGGGGTGGCCTTGCCGGTGACGCGGGACGGCTCCACCGCACGCATCTCGGTGCGCAGGGACTCGATGAAATACTCGACGTGAAGCGACAACGGCGCGCCGCGCTTCACCGCGATATAGGTGTCGAACCGCGTCGGCTCGGTGATCTTCAAGAGCTCGATGCCGGGATAGCCGCCATGGGCGACCGTGAACTGGTCGATGATGGCGATGCCGAGTCCCGCCTTCACCAGCGCGCAGACCGTCGTGCCGAAGCGCGCGCGAATGGTGATGTTGTAGGCGAGCCGGTTGCGCGCGAAGATCTCGGCCATGATCCGGCCGTAGGGGTCGTTGGGATCGATGCCGATCAGCGGATAGCGGGTGATCTCGGCCGCGGAGACCTGCTTGCGGCCGGCGAGTTCGTGGCCTGATGGCACGATGCAATAGAGCTCGCCGGAAGCGAGCGGCATGAAGTCGAGGCCGGAATGGTCGAGCCGATAGCTCATCGCGACGCACTCGCCGCGGCCGAGCAGGAGATAGTCGATCGCTTCCTCGAGCTTGAGGATGTTGATGTCGATGCCGAGGTCGGGATAGCGGCGGCGGACGCGCTCGATCGCGCGCGGCACCATCACCTGCGAGATGCTCGGCACCGAGCCAATCCGCAGCTCCGACAATCCGCCGCGGCCGATCTTGGAGATGAGCTCGGAGAGGTCGTCGACCTTCTTGTAGACGCCGTTGATCTGCTCGAAGATGTTCTCGGCTTCCGGCGTCGGGAAATAGCGGCCGTTCTGGCGCTGGAAGAAGCGGATGCCGAGCGAGCGCTCGGTGTATTTGACGAGGCGGCTGATGCCCGGAGCCGACACGTTCAGCAGCTTCGCCGCGCCGCCGATAGTGCCCGTCACCATCACGGCACGGATCACTTCAACCTGGCGCAGCGTCATCATGTCCTGGGCATCCGAAAGATAATCCTCGGCGGCGATTATCTCACGAGAGCCATGATGTCAGCCAGCGGTAAGGGCGGCCAGCGAGGCGCAGGATCTGTTGTAGCGGCGTCGGCTGCCGCAACTGCGTGCTAGCTCGCCGGTCCTTCCGGCGAGGCGCTCTCTACCGGCCTGGTGCGCTCGCTTTGCAGCACCCCGCGCGCGAACTCGATGATCTTCTGCTTGTTTGCCGTTTCGCGGACGGCGAAAAACACGCGGTTGAGTTCCAGGCCGAGCACGCTGTTGAGGGCGATGTCCTCGTCTTCCATCGTGGTTTCCCCGCTTCAGACGTCACAGGTGTAACTTGACGTCCCTTCTTCCACAAGTAGATTAAACCTTCGGGGTCAATGGGATACCGGGAAACTACGGAATCGCTCAATTGAGGCAGTGCCTAAAGACGTGCTATATCGCACAGCGAGGGTCAGGAAACGCACCGATGTCCGCCGTGGATTATGGCCGGGAAGCGCTCGACTTCATCGAGGGGCTTGGGGCCTATCGCAAGGTGCCCGACGCCATGAATGCGCTCGAATCGGCCTTTGGTCGCTTCGGTTTTGAAACCATCATCGTGACGGGGTTGCCCAATCCCGACCAACAGTTTGCACAGATGGTGCTCGCCAAGCGCTGGCCGGCGGGATGGTTTGGTCTCTACACCGAAAATAACTACGACCGTTTCGATCCGGTGGTGCGGCTGTGCCGCCAGTCAGTCAACCCGTTCGAATGGTCGGAAGCACCCTATGATGCGGAGCTCGAGCCCAACGCGGCCGAGGTGATGAACCGCGCCACCGATTTTCGCATGACGCGCGGCTTCATTGTCCCGATCCACGGACTCACCGGTTACGAGGCCGCGGTGTCGCTCGGAGGCGTCCATCTCGACCTCAATCCCCGCAGCAAGCCGGCACTGCACCTGATGGCGATGTATGGCTTCGACCACATTCGCCGTCTGCTCGATCCGGCGCCGTATCCCTCGGCACGCCTCACCCCGCGCGAGCGCGAGGTGATCTCCTGGGCCTCGCAGGGCAAATCGGCCTGGGAAATCGGCGAGATACTGCACATCACGCAGCGTACCGCCGAAGAGCATCTTGCAACCGCCGGGCGCAAGCTCGGAGCCGTCAACCGTACGCATGCGGTTGCACTGGCGATTCGCAACAAGATCATCAATCCCTAAGCGACGTACTGGGAAATTTCCCAATATCGAACCATCCTCTTTTCGCAGAGGGTGCCCTCATTGAGGACGAATGGGGGCTTTCATGATTCACGCCATTTCTGCAGTAAATCGCCACCTTTACGAAGATGTACTTGATCAGCATTTCCGGCTGCGGCACGACTTTTTCGTCGAAGAGCGGCGCTGGGAGACGCTGCGCAGGCCGGATTGTCGCGAAATCGATTCCTATGACGACGAGGACACCGTCTATCTGCTTGCGCTGGAGGGACGCCGCGTCATCGGCGGTCACCGGCTCTACCCGACCACCAAGCCTTCGATGATGAGCGAGGTCTTCCCGCATCTGGCGGCCGTGCGCGGCTGCCCGGCGGATCCGCTGGTCTGGGAATGGTCGCGCTACTTCGTCGTGCGCGATCGCCGCGACGGCGCGCTCAACCTGCAACTGATGGCGGCGGTGCAGGAGTTCTGCCTCGGTCAGGGGATCGCGCACGTCAGCGCAATTATGGAAACCTGGTGGCTGCCGCGCTTCCATGAGGCCGGCTTCGTCGTGACCCCGCTCGGTCTGCCCGCTCTGGTGGAGAATGCGTGGACCATGGCGGCGACAATCGACATTCGTCGCGAGACGCTCGATGCCCTGCATGATCGCATCGGCGTGCCTACGATCGTCCAACAGGACGGCCCGCGTCTGGACGCCGTCGCCCGTGCCAACCTCTGCGGCCTCGCTGCCGCGCAACGAAAGAGCGCCTGAGATGTCGAACATGATGCGGGACAGCCAGATCATGGCACAGATCAGGGACGAAAATCTCGGCTACATGTCCGACATGGCGCTCGAACTTGCGCAGATGGCGGAAGACACCGGATTGGCGACGCTCGCCTATCTGTTCCGGATGGCGGCGCTGGAGGCCTCGACAGCCAACAGCGTGCTCGCCGAGCCGGATGACCTTCCCCGGCAGATGACGTCGCACTAGGCGCATACTTCCCGACGTTGCGAGGAATTTCACACCCTCTCCCCGGCAACGGGGGGAGGGTGATCGGTTTGGGTGCGTCAGCTTGACCCAGCCTGCACGGCAGCGTTCTTGCAGAGTGGTAGCTTCTTGCCGAGAGGCGCTCGATCGCATGCATCGGCATGCAACAAAGTGCATGTTTGGTGTCGAATCGCTCTTGCCTCGGAACGATACTGCCATTACCCATTTTTCCGCCTTGTACAGGCAGGGGGAGCTCTTTCACTGATGGCGACCGTGTTCGAACATCGGCGCGAACCTGCGTGCGCCTGAAAGAGTTTTGATGCTGCTCGTCGTCGAACAGTTCTTGAACGGATTGCAGTTCGGCCTGCTGCTGTTCCTGCTCGCCGCCGGCCTGACGCTGGTGTTCGGGATCATGGATCTCGTCAACCTTGCGCACGGCTCGCTCTACATGATGGGCGCCTATTTCGCCGCGACCTTCGCGGCCTGGACCGGCAGCTTCCTGCTCGGCGCGCTGCTGGCGCTCGGCGCGACGCTCGTGCTCGGCATCGTGCTTGAGATGACCGCGCTGCGGCATCTGTACGGACGCGACCATCTCGACCACGTGCTCGCGACCTTCGGCCTGATCCTGTTCTTCAATGAAGCCGTGCGGCTGATCTGGGGGCCGGCCGGGCTTGCGCTGCCGCTGCCGGCCTGGCTCACCGTGCCGGTGCCGATCCTGCCGGGTATTCACTATCCCGCTTATCGCCTCGCCATCATCGTCGTGGCGCTGCTGGTCGCGCTGCTGCTCTATCTCGGCGTGATGCGCACCCGCATCGGCATGCTGATCCGGGCCGGCGCATCCAACCGCGAGATGATCGGTGCGCTCGGCATCAACATCAAGCTGCTCTACACCCTGGTGTTCGGCCTCGGTGCCGCGCTCGCCGGTCTTGCCGGGTTGATGCAGGCGCCGATCCTCACCGTGCAGATCGGCATGGGCGAGAACATCCTGATCCTCGCCTTCGTCATCATCGTGATCGGCGGAATCGGTTCGATCCGCGGCGCGTTCCTGGCCGCGATCTTCGTCGGCATGATCGACACGCTCGGCCGCGCCTTCCTGCCCAATCTGTTGCGGCAGGTGCTGAGCGGCGCCGCGGCCTCCACCGCCGCGCCCGCGCTGTCGTCCATGCTGATCTATCTGCTGATGGCGATCGTGCTGGTGGTGCGCCCGGAGGGGCTGTTTCCGGCCAACCGTCGATGAAGACTTTTACTGTAGCTAAGGCCGTCACGGCCCTGATGCTGGCGGGCCTCGTGCTGCTGCCGCTGTATTCGCAACTCTCCGGCAACATCTTCATCCTGACGCTGTTCACCCGAATCGTCATCCTGGCGCTGGCGGCCGCGAGCCTCAACCTCATCATGGGTTTTGGCGGCATGATGAGTTTTGGCCACGCCGCCTATCTCGGCATCGGCGGCTACGCGGTCGGCATGCTGGCGCAGGAAGGCGTGGGAAGCGGCTTCATCCAGTTTCCGGTCGCGCTTGCGGCCTCCGCGACTTACGCCGTCGTGATCGGCGCGCTCTCGCTTCGCACGCGTGGCGTTTACTTCATCATGATCACGCTCGCCTTCGCGCAAATGGCCTATTACGTCGCATCGGGGCTGGCGCGTTATGGCGGCGATGATGGCCTCACCATCTACAAGCGCAGCGACTTCTCCGGGCTGGTCAATCTGTCGAACCGCACGCAGTTCTATTATCTCTGCCTCGCCTGCTTGTTCGGCGTCGTTTTCCTGATCTGGCGCATCGCCAATTCGCGCTTCGGTCTCGTCCTGCAGGGCCTGCGCTCCAACGAGCAGCGCATGCAGGCGATCGGCTTTCCCTCGAAACGCTACCAGCTGGTCTGCTTCGTCATCTCCGGCATGATGTGCGGCCTTGCCGGCGCGCTGCTCGCCAACAACACGGATTTCGTTAGCCCGGCCGCGATGTACTGGACGCGTTCCGGCGACCTCATGGTGATGGTGATCCTCGGGGGCATGGGCACGTTGTTCGGTCCGGTCATCGGCGCGGTGGTCTATTTGCTGCTGGAAGAATTCTTGTCGCAGCTCACCGAATACTGGGCGCTGATCATGGGCCCGATGCTGCTGCTGATCGTTCTGTTCGGCCGCGGCGGCATCATGGGCCTGCTCGGGAGGCTCAATCGTGGCTGAGCCGCTGCTCCGTGTCGACAGGCTGGTGCGCCGCTTCGGCGGCATCATTGCGACCGACAACGTCTCGCTCGACGTCGCGGCAGGTGAGCTGCACGCCATCATCGGCCCGAACGGCGCCGGCAAGACCACGCTGATCAGCCAGCTCACCGGCCATTTGGAGCCGCATTCCGGCAGCGTCTCGCTGGCGGGGCGCGACATCACCTACCTGCCGGCCTATCGCCGCTGCGCGCTGGGCCTCGCACGTTCGTTCCAGATCACCTCGCTGCTGCTCGACTTCACCGCCGCGGACAATGTCGCGCTCGCGGCGCAAGCGCATGCCGGCACCTCGTTCCGCTTCTTCGCCGATGCACGCAAGGAGAAGGGCCTGCGCGATGCCGCGCATGCCGCGCTCGACCGCGTCGGTCTCGCCCATCGTGCCGATGTCCTGGTGTCCAGGCTCAGCCATGGCGAGCGTCGCCAGATCGAGCTGGCGGTTGCGCTGGCAAGCAAGCCGAAACTTTTGCTGCTCGACGAGCCGATGGCGGGCCTCGGCGTCACCGAGTCCCAGCGCATGGTGCAGCTGCTCCAGGAGCTGCGCAAAGAGGTCTCGATCGTGCTGGTCGAGCACGACATGCCGGCGGTGTTTGCGCTGGCCGACCGTATCTCGGTGCTGGTCTATGGCCGCGTCATCGCCTCCGGCGATCCGGCCGCGATCCGCGCGAACGAGGACGTCAAGCGCGCCTATCTCGGCGAGGCGCACGTGGTGACGCACCATGGCTGAAAAACTGGCGGGTGACACGCTGCTCGAGGTTGACGGCATCGAGACCTGCTACGGCCTGTCCCAGGTGCTGTTCGGCTTGTCGCTGTCGGTCAAATCAGGCGAGATGGTCTCGCTGATGGGCCGCAACGGCATGGGCAAGACCACGACCATCCGCTCCATCATGGGCCTGACGCCGGCGCGCGCAGGCAGCATCCGCTTTGCGGGCTCGGAAGTGCGGACGCAACCGTCCTACAGGATCGCGCAACTCGGTGTCGGCCTCGTCCCCGAGGGGCGGCAGATCTTCCCGAACCTCACCGTGCGCGAAAACCTGGTCGCGGCCGCCGCCGATCGTTTCGACAGCAGCAATCCCTGGACGCTTGCGGCGATCTACGTGATGTTTCCGCGCCTCGCCGAGCGCGCCTCCAACATGGGCAACCAGCTCTCCGGCGGCGAGCAGCAGATGCTCGCGATCGGCCGCGCGCTGATGACCAACCCGAAGCTCCTCATCCTGGATGAAGCGACCGAAGGTTTGGCGCCCCTGATCCGCGAAGAGATCTGGAGCTGCCTGTCGCTGCTCAAGAGCCGGGGACAGTCGATCTTGGTCGTCGACAAGAACGTCGACCACCTGGCCCGCATCTGCGACCGCCACACCATCATCGAGCGCGGCAAGACGGTGTGGAGCGGCACCTCGGATGAACTGTTGGCCGAGCCGGATCTGCAGCACAAATATCTGGGGATTTGAGGCTGGCGAGGGGCCGAACGCTCGTGCCACACAATCGTCATTGCGAGCGCAGCGAAGCAATCCAGACTGCCGCCGCGGAAAGATTCTGGATTGCTTCGCTGCGCTCGCACTGACGAACGTGAGGGCTATGCCCTCTTACCAGTAAATCCCATGCCGATGCAGTTCGCGGATCACGCGCGCCTCGGTGGATGGCTGGCGACGCTTCGGCTTTGCCGTTTCTCTCGAGCTGGCAACTGGTGCTGCAGTGGACTGAGTTGCGGTCGGAGCGGTCGCGGTTGTCGTGGCAGTTGCTGCCGGCGACGTTGAAGTTGGGGCCGTGGTCGCCGTCTGGACATTCGCGGGCGCCGCCGCCGGAGCTTGTGGCTGCGTGGCTGCTGTCATTGCCGGCTGCTCGGTGATCTGGCTCGCATTTGTCGCCGCAAGGCTAAGGCTCCGTGGTCCGCCGGCATAGGCATGGCTTGCCAGCAGCGACATTGCGGCGATCAGGATCAGCTTTCGCATGACACCCTCCGTTATCTGGTCAATCCATCTTACCTAAATTGGCCTCTATCGCGGCGAGCGGCCGGTCCCGATTTCGATCAAGGTGGCTCGGCAGGAGAGGCGATAGATCAAGCTGAACAAATGACCCCACATGACCGAACTCCATTGTTGATCATCGCAGACAATCTACATGGCCAGGCTTTCCGGCGGTTTTCGCGGGCCTTGGAAAATGGCTTCGTCGGAAGCGGTCAAATGTCGTCGGAACAGAGCAGACGAAGTCATCTCACGGGGAGGTGAGGCGTATCTGGCTCAAAACACCTCGAAATATTCGCGGTGCTCCCAGTCGGTCACCTCGGACAGGAAGCGGTCGATCTCGGCATTCTTGATGTGGGTGTAATAATCGACGAACTCAGGCCCGAGCTTTTCGCGGAAGAACGGATCGTCCTTCAGCGCGCTGGCCGCATCGCGTAGCGACTTCGGCAAGAGCGGCGCCTTGGTTTCATAGGGCGTGTCGGCCGACGGGCCGGGATCGAGCTTGCGGTCGACGCCGTCGAGGCCCGAGAGAATCTGCGAGGCCATGTAGAGATAGGGATTGGCGGCGGGCTCGCCGATGCGGTTTTCCAGACGCGTGGCGGCGTCGCCGGTAGCGCCGAGCACGCGGATCATGACGCCGCGATTGTCGCGGCCCCAGATCGCGCGGTCGGGCGCCAGCGAATAGGAGCGGTAGCGCTTGTAGCCATTGATGGTCGGGGTGGTGAACACGGTCGACGCACGGGCGTGGTCGAGCAGGCCGGCAAGCCAGGCGCTGCCGAACGCGCTGAGCGGCTCGCCGCCCTCGTTCGCCATGAACTGGTTCTCGCCGGTCGCGCGCGAGACGATCGACTGGTGGAGATGCCAGCCGCTCGCGAACAAATTCGGCAGCTTCGGCCGGCACATGAAGGTGGCGTGATAACCGTGGCGGTGCGCGATCTGCTTCACGGCAGAGCGGAACAGCACCATGTTGTCCGCCGGCTCGAGGCCTTTCCTCGGGGCGAATGTGAATTCGCACTGGCTCGGCCCAAACTCGACCTCGACCGAGCGCAGGGGCAGACCGAGCGCGACGATGTCACGGCGCAAAATCTCCAGCACCGGCTCCATCTGATCGAAGCGCTGCTCGGTGAGGTATTGATAGCCGTGGCTGAGCAGGCTCACCGAAGGCGGCGTGCCGGGCTGGCCGGCATCCTCCGGGCGCATATGCGGATTGTCGAGCTTGAAGATGTGGAATTCGACCTCGAGCCCCGCGATGAAATCGTGGCCGCGGCGTCCAAGCTCATCGAGCACCTTGCGATAGAGCCCGCGCGTCGCGAACGGAACGGGACGGCCGTCGTTGAAATAGAGGTCGCAGAGAACCCAGCCGGTGGTCGGTGCCCACGGCAAAACGCGAAACGTGGTGGGATCTGCGACCATCAGCGCGTCGGCCGCCCCCTCCATCTCCTTCATGCCGAAGCCGCCGCCTGACGTGAACACCGGAAACACCGTGCGGTGCGAGGTGTCCTTGGCGAGCATGGTGGTGGTGATGGAGCAGCCGCTCTCCAGCGAGGCGATCGCCTCGGCGGCGATAATGGTCTTGCCGCGCAAAATGCCGTGCTGGTCCGGGAAGGCGAGGCGGATGACCTCGAGGTTCTTCTCCTCGACGATGCGGCGCATGCGCGTCGCCGCGTCCTTCTGCTCATCCGACCACAGCGCATGACGCGCGACGAAAGTCACTTTGGTTGCTCCTCAGTCACGATGCTCGACGGGTGCAAGATGCCTGCCACATTCTCCGTCATTGCGAGCGCAGCGAAGCAATCCAGAATCCCACCGCGGAGACAGTCTGGATTGCTTCGCTGCGCTCGCAATGACGAAGGAGAGATATGCACCAAGCCTCACTCCGCAGCCGTCAGCCGGTGCACGTTGTCCGCGATCTCCTTCGGCACCGGCGCCGTCCACGGCGCGCTGCGGCGGCGCTTGACGTCGACTTCCATCCAGTAGATCTCCCAGCCTCGGGTCGGCCCGATGCCGTCCATGGTCGCCGGGCCCTGGATCGAACGTGCGGTGGCCTCGTCGAGATGCAGCATCGGCTTCTCGCCGCCTGCGACCTTCTCGATCTCCTGCCGCAGCAGGCGGCGATACTGCACGATCGCCTTGTCGCTCGTGCCGAGGTGCTCGCTGGTGCGGTCCTGGATCGCGCCCATCGATTCCACCGCCCACTGGTCGTGGACGTTGATGTCGGTGCCCATGCCGGTATAGGTCGCCGTCTGCTGCTCGTGCGCGTCGAAGCCGTAATCGTTGGCCCTGTTCTTGCGGGATTTGTAGTCCGGCAGCTCATAGAGCTCGAGCCGCTGGTCGCGCATCTTCTTCTTGTCGACGGGGTTCGAATAGCTCGTGAAGATCGCGTACCAGTAGCAATTCTCGTCGTCGACCGGCACGTGCCACTGCGTGATCGTCATCTCGGTACTCATGGGGATGACGAAGCCGTGCGGGAAGAGCTGGTTGGTGACACGCACATGGGTGCGCTCCTCGTCGATCTCGCGCAGCGCGATCAGCCGCAGGCCGTATTCGGTGTGCTCGACATTGATGATCGGGCGGTCGTACTCGCGCAGGATTTTTGTCATCGGCAGATCGGAGCCGGCCGAAGCGCCGCGGAACTGCTTGCCGTAGGCCGTGGAGGTGTCCTCGTCCTCGAAGAAACGATGCAGATAGGAGGCGTGCGCGGGATCGATGCCGACTTCGAGGGCCTGGAGCCAGTTGCAGGCCATGTGCCCCTTGAAGGCAAAGGTGTGGGTATCGGGCGCGACGAAACAGTCGAGCTCCGGAAAGGCCGGCGGTTCACCCTCGCCAAGCCAGGCCCAGAGGATGCCGCTCTTCTCCACCACCGGATAAGAGCGCTGACGGATGTTCTGGCAGAGCTTTGAGTCCTTCGGCTCAGCCGGCGTCTCGATGCATTGCCCGGTGGCGTCGAACAGCCAGCCATGGAAGGCGCAGCGCAGGCCGCCATGCTCGAGCCGTCCGAAGGCGAGATCGGCGCCGCGATGCGCGCAGTGGCGATCGATCAGGCCGTAGCGCCCGGTTTCGTCGCGGAACAGCACGAGATTCTCGCCGAGCAGTTTGACCGGGCGGATCGGGCGATCGCCGTCGAGTTCGTCCACCAGCGCCGCCGGCTGCCAGTAGCTCCGCATCAGCTTTCCGCAGGGGTCCTTCGGACCGGTGCGGGTGATCAGGTCGTTCTGCTCCTGGCTCATCATGGCAGTCGCGTCCTTTGTGGAGGGGCGTTTGTTCGCCTATTGAACGAATGGGCGAATTATGCCATGCCTCGTTCTGGCAGCAAGCACTATTTTGCAGGAATGTCCCAACGCCATGCCCAAGCTGAAGCGAAGCGAGAGCGACGAGCGCGCGACGGATTTCGTCGAGAGCCTCGATCGCGGCCTGCGCCTGCTGCAATGCTTCGGCACCGCGGCCGGCCCGATGACACTCAGCGATCTCGCCCGTGCCGCGGAGCTTCCACGCGCCACCGCACGGCGCATGCTGTTCACGCTCCAGCGCGGCGGCTTCGTCAGTGGCGACGGCAAGCTGTTCTCGCTGACGCCGCATGTGCTGACACTGGCGGCATCGTATCTGCGGTCGAGCCAGCTCGTCACGGTTCTGCAACCGGTGCTCGATCGCGTCGCGACGGCGGCCAACGAAATCTCCTCGCTCGCGGTGCTCGACGGCGATGAGGTCGTGTTCATCGCGCGCAGCAGTCCGGCGCGGATGTTTTCAGGGGGGCTGGACATCGGCTACCGCCTGCCGGCCTTCTGCACCTCGGTCGGCCGCGCCATGCTCGGTCAACTCGACGATGCCGAGCTAGCTGCGCGTCTGAAAGCGATGACGCGCGAGGCTCTGACGCCGCACACGGAGACCGATCCCAAGGCATTGCTCGCGCGCGTCCTCGCCGACCGTGCGCAGGGTTATGCGCTGGTCGATCGCGAGGCCGAGCCGCATTTCCGCTCGATCTCGGTCCCCGTCCGCCGCTACGACGGCGTGATCGTCGCTGCCGTCAACATGGGCGCCCATGTCGACCGCGTGCCGGAGCAGGAATTGATCGAGCGGTTTTTGCCATTGTTGCGTCAGAGCGCGGAGGCGGTGCGGTCGCAACTCTTGTAGCCCGGGTGAGCGAAGTGATACCCGGGAAAGTCATCGTGAAGACCCGGATGTCGCTTCGCTCATCCGGGCTACGCGTCCGTGCAAATCGCTACCGGTTGCGCATCCAGTCGGCGAGACCGGACAACGCCTTGTCGAGGTCCTGCCGCGCGGCAGCGTCCACAACAGCTTCCTCCAGCGCGCCGCGCATGCAGAGCATCCACGCGTCGCGCTCGGCATCGCCGATGGCAAAGCCGATGTGGCGCTGGCGCAGCCGTGGATGGCCCTTCTCGACCGAGTAGAGTTTCGGCCCGCCGGTCCATTCGGTGAGATAGCGCTTCAGCACGTCCCTGATCAGGCCGAGATCGGCGGCGTGCATCGCGCGGATTATTTGGGCCTCCGGCAGCGTATCCATCCGCTGGTAGAAGCGATCGACCAGCCGATCGATCGTGGCGCTGCCGCCGACCCGCTCGAACATGGAGATTGCGACGTCGCTATCGGTCATGGGAGCTCAGACCTACAGCGCCACGCTGCGCAGCCCGAAGCTGCGCGCTTCGTTTTGCAGCACCGGGCGCACCGCATCGATCAGGCGCGCGGCAGCGGCATCGACGGACAGTCCCGCCGTGTCCACCACCGCCGTCGCGCGCGCATACAGCGGCTCGCGGCTCAAGAGGATGTTGCGCAGCTCCGCCATGGCGGAGCGGTCGTCGGCCATCGGGCGCAAATCGCCCTGGCGGCGGACACGGGCCATGTGCTCCTCGGGCTCGGCCTTCAGCCAGATCGTGTAGAACGACGACAGGATCTGGTCGAAGGTCAGGGGCTCCGAGACGATGCCGCCGCCGGTCGCCAGCACCATCAGCTCGTTGCGCGCGAGCAGCTGTTGCAGCGCCGCCTGCTCCATGCGGCGAAAACCTTCCTGGCCATAGAGCGCGATGATCTCGGCGACCGAGAGGCCGTTCTGCTGCTCGACCTCCTTGTTGAGTTCGACAAAACTCCAGCCGACCTTCTTCGCCAGCATCCGCCCAAGCGTGGATTTGCCGGCGCCGCGCAGCCCGATCAGCGCGATGCCGCAGAACGGGGCGCGCCGTGGCGCCGACGCGCTGCCGCCCGCGAGCAGATCCTTGGCCTGCGCGATCTGCGCCGGCGTCGCCTTGCGCAGGAGATCGCGAAACATCTGCCAGTCCGGGGTCGGATCGGCCGAGGGAAGCAGGTCTTCGAGATGCGCGCCCATCGCGTCGGAGACGCGGCGGAGCAGCACGATGGAGACGTTGCCCTTGCCGCTTTCGAGCTGCGCGATGTAGCGCTCCGATATTCCCGATACCTTGGCGAGCACCTTGCGCGACATGCCGCGCAGCGCGCGCATGGTGCGCACGCGCTGGCCGAGCTGTTCGAGAAATTGGGATTCGGCGTCGGGACTGTCGGTCATGGACTTTTCTTTAGCGGATGTCCTGCGGCGCATTTAAATGAAACATAATGCCTGATAGCATTGACAGCAAGCCGATGCAGTGTCTTTCTATGAATTATAATTCTAAAATCGGGGGAGACGACCGTGAGCGAGGGATCCTATAACGTGGTGACCTGGCTGCTCGACCGGAACGTCGAGGAGGGACGCGGCAACAAGCTCGCCTTCGACGACACCGTCTCGCGGCTCACCTATGGCGAGCTGGCGCGCGAAACGCGGCGCACCGCCAACATGCTGCGCCGGCTCGGCGTCCGCCGAGAAGAGCGTGTGGCGATGATCATGCTGGATACGGTCGACTTTCCGATCGTGTTCCTGGGCGCGATCCGCGCCGGCATCGTGCCGGTGCCGCTCAACACGCTGCTGACACCGGATCAATACGCCTACATCCTCTCCGACTGCCGCGCGCGCGTGCTGTTCGTGTCGGAAGCGCTCTATCCCGTCATCAGGGACGTCGTCGGCCGCATGCCGGATCTCGAGCACGTCGTCGTGTCCGGCGCCAAGCAGAACGGCCACAAGCAGCTGGCCGAGGAGCTCGCGGACGAGAGCGACAAATTCACCACCGCCGCGACGCATCCCGACGAGCCGGCGTTCTGGCTCTATTCGTCCGGCTCGACGGGCATGCCCAAGGGTGTACGCCACATCCATTCGAACATGCAGGCGACCGCCGATACTTACGCCAACCAGGTGCTCGGCATCCGCGAGAGTGATGTATGTCTCTCCGCCGCAAAGCTGTTCTTCGCCTATGGCCTCGGCAACGCGTTGACCTTCCCGATGTCGGTCGGCGCAACTGTCGTGCTCAACAGCGAACGGCAGACGCCGGCGCGCATGTTCGACCTGATGAACCGCTACAAGCCCTCGATCTTCTACGGCGTGCCGACGCTGTTCGCGGCGATGCTCAACGACGAGGCGATGAAGGGCGAGCGCGGCGGCGGCGCCCTGCGTATCTGCACCTCGGCCGGCGAGGCGCTGCCGGAGTCCGTCGGCAACAGCTGGAAGGCGCGCTTCGGCGTCGACATTCTCGACGGCGTCGGCTCGACCGAGCTGTTGCACATCTTCCTGTCGAACGCGCCCGGCGACATCAAATACGGCTCCTCGGGTAAGCCAGTGCCTGGCTATGCGGTGCGGCTCGTCAACGAGGCCGGACAGGATGTCGCCGACGGCGAGGTCGGCGAGCTGCTGGTCGATGCGCCTTCCGCCGGCGAGGGCTACTGGAACCAGCGCCACAAGAGTCGCCGCACGTTCGAGGGTCCGTGGACCCGCACCGGCGACAAATATGTCAGGGATGCCGAGGGCCGTTACACCTTCTGCGGCCGCGCCGACGACATGTTCAAGGTTTCCGGCATCTGGGTCTCGCCCTTCGAGGTCGAGAGCGCGCTGATCACGCATCCCGCCGTGCTGGAAGCTGCCGTCGTGCCCGAAGCCGATCCGGAAGGTCTGCTGAAGCCGAAGGCCTTCGTCGTGCTACGCCCCGGCGCGACGACGACGGGCCTGCAGGAGCTGCTCAAGGATCACGTCAAGCAGAAGATCGGCCCGTGGAAATATCCGCGCTGGATCGACGTGGTGGACTCGCTGCCGAAGACGGCGACGGGAAAGATTCAGCGGTTCAAGCTGCGGGACGGGGCGAACTGAGCGGCTCCGTCATTCCGGGGCGCGCAAAGCGCGAACCCGGAATCTCGAGCTATGGACTGCAAGGACTGCAACGTCGAGATTCCGGATCAACTCGCTTCGCGAGTTGTCCGGAATGACGGAGTGAATGGAAACGACAGCATGACCAACCTCGCCCCCACCGGCTTCCTCAGCATCGGCAACGCCAGCCTCGAATACAAATGGCTGGCGCCGCAATCCGCCGATGCACCCACCATTGTCATGCTGCACGAAGGCCTCGGCTCCGTCGGGCTCTGGGGTGACTTCCCGGAAAAGCTCCAGCAGGCAACCTCCGCCGGCATCTTCGTCTATTCGCGCGCGGGCTACGGCCAGTCGAGCAAGGTCGCGCTGCCGCGGCCGCTCGACTACATGCAGCGCGAAGCACTGGACGTGCTGCCGAAGATCCTCGACGCGATCGGCTTCAGGCGCGGCCTGCTGCTCGGCCATTCCGACGGCGCCTCGATCGCGACGATCTATGCCGGCGCGCATCAGGATCATCGCCTGAACGGCCTCGTGCTGATCGCGCCGCATTTCATCGTCGAGGACATCTCGGTGAAGTCGATTGCGGACATCAAGACTACCTTCGAGGCCACTGACCTGAAGGCAAAGCTCGCGCGCTGGCACAAGGACGTCGACAACGCCTTCTACGGCTGGAACGCCGCCTGGCTCGACCCTAAGTTCCGCGATTGGGACATCTCGGAATATCTCGCCTACATCCGCGTTCCGGTGCTGGTCCTTCAAGGCGTGGACGACCAATACGGGACGCTGCATCAGGCCGAGATCGCGCAGCAGGAATGCTATTGCCCAGTCGATTTGAACGTCATTTCAGGCGCGGCGCATTCTCCCCACCGCGAAGCTCCCGGACAGACGCTTGACGCGATTGAGCAATTTGCAGCAGCGGCCTTGCGCGAAGACATGAAACAAAATGCATGTTCTCTCGTTTAAGGGATAGACTCGCCTGAAAATGTGCACTATTGTGCATCTAACACGACAGCCAAAACGCATAATCAAGCTCAAGGGTGGCCCATGGCCGGGGAAGATCGGCGCCTCGCAGGCGGCGCGACATTCATCGATTTCCAGACCGAGCCGTCCCGCTACCGGCACTGGAAGCTCGCGGTCGACGGTGACGTCGCCACCCTGACCATGGACGTCGATGAGAATGGCGGCCTGTTCGAGGGCTATCTGCTCAAGCTCAATTCCTACGATCTCGGCGTCGACATCGAGCTTGCCGACGCGGTCCAGCGCCTGCGCTTCGAGCACCCCGACGTGAAGGTCGTGGTGATGCGCTCGGCCAAGAACCGCGTGTTCTGCGCCGGCGCCAACATCCGCATGCTCGCGGGCTCGACGCATGCCCACAAGGTCAATTTCTGCAAGTTCACCAACGAGACCCGCAACGGCATGGAAGACTCGTCGGAGAATTCCGGCCAGCGCTTCATCACCGTCGTGAACGGCTCGGCCGCCGGCGGCGGCTACGAGCTCGCGCTCGCCACCGACTACATCATGCTCGCCGATGACGGCGCGTCCGCCGTCGCCTTGCCCGAAGTGCCGCTGCTCGCGGTGCTGCCGGGCACCGGCGGCCTCACGCGTGTGGTCGACAAGCGCAAGGTGCGCCGCGATCACGCAGATTTCTTCTGCACCATCGAGGAAGGCGTGAAGGGCAAGCGCGCCGTGCAATGGCGCCTGGTCGACGAGATCGCGCCGAACAGCAAGCTCGAAGGCAAGGTTGCCGAGCGCGCCAGGGAATTCGCCGACAGCTCGAAGCGCAAGGGCAGCGGCAAGGGCATCGCGCTGACGCCGCTCAAGCGCATCATCGATGAGACCAGCATCCGCTACGGCTTTGTCACCGTCGACATCGACCGCGCCGCGCGCATCGCCACGATCTCGATCAAGGCGCCTGAAGCTGCGCCGCCCGCCGACATCGACGGCATGATGGCGCAGGGTGTCGCGTTCTGGCCGCTCCAGGTCGCGCGCGAACTCGACGATGCCATCCTGCATTTGCGCATCAACGAGCTCGAGACCGCCATGCTGGTGTTCAAGAGCCATGGCGACCGCGCCCATGTGCTCGCCTGCGACGCCTTCCTCGAAGCCAACAAGGCGCATTGGCTGGTCAACGAAATCAGGCACTATTGGAAGCGGGTCTTGAAGCGCATCGACGTCACCTCGCGCACGCTGGTGACGCTGGTCGAGCCCGGCTCCTGCTTCGCCGGCACGCTGGCCGAGCTCGTCTTCGCCGCCGACCGCTCCTACATGCTGATCGGCACGCGGCAGGGTGACAACCGCCCGCCGCCGTCGATCGAACTGTCAACGATGAATTTTGGCCCGTATCCGATGAGCCATGGCCTGACGCGGCTTCAGTCGCGCTTCCAGGCCGATCCGGCCGATGTGGAACGCGCGGAAGCCACGATGGGCACGGCGCTGGACGCCGAGCAGGCGGAAGAGCTCGGTCTCGTCACCTTCGCGCTCGACGACATCGACTGGGACGACGAGGTCCGCGTGTTCCTGGAGGAACGCGCCAGCTTCTCGCCCGACAGCCTCACCGGCATGGAAGCGAGCCTTCGCTTCGTTGGCCCCGAGACGATGGAGTCGAAAATCTTCTCGCGCCTCACCGCGTGGCAGAACTGGATCTTCCAGCGCCCCAACGCGGTCGGCGAGGAAGGCGCGCTGCGCCGCTACGGCAGCGGGCAGAAGCCGAAATTTGATATGACGCGGGTGTGATGACTCTCGTGTCCCGGGCGCGCTGCGGCACGAAGTGACGCTGCGCAGAACCGGGACTCATGTGGACCGAACAATGGGTCCCGGCTCTGCAGCGCACCGCTTCGCGCTGCGCAGCGTCCGGGACAGAAGACAGACCAAGGAGCACGGCCATGAACGCGAACATCATGAACGTCGACTACTCGACCAAGATTCCGAACAACGTCAATCTGGCCGAAGACCGCCAGGTGCTCAAAGCGCTGGAGGGCTGGCATCCCGGCTACATGGACTGGTGGAAAGACATGGGGCCGGAAGGCTTCCAGGAATCGCTGGTGTACTTGCGCACCGCTTATTCGGTCGATCCGCGCGGTTGGGCCAAGTTCGACTACGTGCGGATGCCCGAGTATCGCTGGGGCATTCTCCTTGCTCCCCAGGAAGAGAACCGCGTCGTGCCGTTCGGCGAGCATTTTGGCGAGCCGGCCTGGCAGGAAGTCCCGGGTGAATATCGCGCCATGCTGCGCCGTCTGATCGTGATCCAGGGCGACACCGAGCCTGCCTCGGTCGAGCAGCAGCGCCACCTCGGCAAGACCGCGCCCTCGCTGTACGACATGCGCAATCTGTTCCAGGTCAATGTCGAGGAAGGCCGTCACCTCTGGGCGATGGTGTACCTGCTGCAAAAGTACTTTGGTCGCGACGGACGTGAAGAGGCTGACGATTTGTTGCGCCGCCGCTCGGGTGATGCTGACTCGCCACGCATGCTGGGCGCCTTCAACGAGGCGACGCCGGACTGGCTGTCCTTCTTCATGTTCACCTACTTTACCGACCGCGACGGCAAGATGCAGTTGCACTCGCTGGCGCAGTCCGGCTTCGATCCGCTGTCGCGCACCTGCCGCTTCATGCTGACGGAAGAAGCGCACCACATGTTCGTCGGCGAGACCGGCATCACCCGCGTCGTGCAGCGCACCTGCGATGCAATGCGGGAAGCCGGCATCACCGATCCCACCGACATCGCGAAGGTCCGCGCGCTCGGCGTGATCGACCTGCCGACCATCCAAAAGAAGCTGAACCTGCACTATACGCTGTCGCTCGATCTGTTTGGCTCGGAAGTCTCCACCAACGCGGCGAACGCCTTCAACACCGGCATCAAGGGCCGCTATCACGAGACCCAGATCGACGACGATCATCAGCTCAAGAACGCCACCTATCCGGTGCTGAAGTTCATCGACGGCGAGATCAAGCTGGTGGACGAGCCGGCGCTGACCGCGCTCAACATGCGCCTGCGCGACGATTACAGCCAGGATTGCGTCAAGGGCATGCTGCGCTGGAACAAGGTGATCTCGACCGCGGGCTACCAGTTTCAGCTCAAGCTGCCCAACGTCGCCTTCCATCGCCATATCGGCGAGTTCAAGGGCATCCACGCCACGCCCGACGGCATTCTGATCGACGATGCCACCTGGGCGAAGCGCAAGGACGAATGGCTGCCATCGACCGCCGACGGCGACTTCATCACCTCGCTGATGCAGCCCGTCACCGAGACCGGTCAGTTCGCCTCATGGATCTCGCCGCCGAAAGTCGGCATCGACAACAAGCCCGGCGATTTCGAGTATGTGAGGATCGAGTCGTAGGGGCTGCTCAAGAGGGGCTATGGCCGCGTCACAACTTCGTTGTCGTCCCGGCGCAGGCCGGGACCCATAACCACAAAGAATAGTTTGGCGGAGATACGTCGTTCGGTACGCCTACCGGCGACGATCGATAGATTCCGCGGTATGGGTCCCGGCCTGCGCCGGGACGACACCGGAATTTGAAGCGCGGGCGGTTGCCTCAACTATCCCACCCGCTCCCCTTGATACCCGGGTTCGCATAGACAATGCCGCCGTCCACCGCGATGGTCGCGCCCACCACATAATCTCCTGCGCGAGAGGCCAGATAGATCGCCGCGCCCGCCATGTCCTCGTCGGTGCCGACGCGGCCCGCGGGCACGCGCGTCGAGACCTCGTCGGCATGATCGCGTGCGGCGCGGTTCATGTCGGATTTGAACGGGCCCGGCGCGATCGCGGTGACAACGATGTGGTCGCCGATCAGCTTCACGGCCATGCGCCGCGTCAAATGGATCAGCCCCGCCTTGCTCGCCGCGTAGGAATAGGTCTCGCCCGGATTGACGAAGATGCCGTCGATCGAGGCGATGTTGATCACTTTCGCCGGCCGCTCTACTGATGCCGCCGCGCGCAGCGTGGGCGCCAGCGCCTTGGTCAGGAAGAACGGCGCCTTGAGGTTGAGGTTCATCACCTTGTCCCAGCCGCTCTCCGGAAACTCGTCGAACTCCGCGCCCCAGGCCGCGCCCGCATTGTTGACGAGGATGTCGAGTTTTGGCTCGCGCTTCCCGAATTCGCTCGCAAGCAGCTCGGCGCCGGCCAGCGTCGAGATGTCGATCGGCAGCGCGATGCATTCGCCGTCATATTGTGCGGAGAGCTCGTTCGCGGTGGCTTCGCAAGGCCCGGCCTTGCGCGCGGTGATGTAGACCTTCGCGGCCCCGGCGCTGAGAAATCCCGCCGCGATCATCTTGCCGATGCCGCGCGAACCGCCGGTCACCAGCGCGACGCGGCCTTTGAGCGAGAACAGATCGTTGAACATGGTGCCTCCCGTTGTTTGTGACGTTTTGAGCGCGGGTGGGGAGGGGAGTCAAGGAACGGCGGGACCACGAGGCGATAGCCGTCCAGCTAACTCGGTGTCGTCCCGGCCTAGTGCGCAATTGCGCACGGGGCCCGGGACCCATAACCCCAGGGAGAACTTTGGCGAAGGCTGGTCGTTCGAGATTGGCACCAAACGCAATCGACGGATCACGCGGTATGGGTCCCGGCCTTCGCCGGGACGACGGTTAAGCCGCCGCGATCCTGCGGAAGCCGTTCCACATCGCGGTCGCGGCGCCCGAGGTCAGCACCGGCAGAATCCGCCTGTCCTGGTAATTGCCGTTGAGCGAGACCCGTGGCAACGCGGTCATGTGGCCGGCGTTTTCGGCGAACAGCATCCCGGGCCGCGTCGTCACCGCGGTCTTGAAGCCGGCGGATGCGGCGAGCGCGAATTCACGCTCGCCCGCCGCCTCGCGATCGCCGTAGGGATAGGCAAGATGCTGGACATTGCGGCCGAGCGCCTGCTCGATCCGCGCGCGGCTCACGGCCATCTCCTGCGTGGCGATCTCTTCGCTTTGCTTGGCGAGATTGCAATGGCTGATGGAATGCGCGCCGATCGTGACCAGGGGATCGGCGGCAAATGTCTTCACCTCGTCCCAGGACAGGCAGAGGCTGCGGCACAGCGCGGCCATGTCGACGCCGTACTTCGTGCAGAGCGCCTCGATCTCGCGCTTGAGATCGTGCTCGCCGGGCAATGCGCGCAACCAGTCGTGCAGGCGGTCGAACGCCGCCTGCTTGGCGGCTGGCGTCGTCGCATCGAGCCGCAGCGCGGCATTGCCGATTGTCACCTCGATCTGCTCGGCCTTGGCGATCACCGCCTCCAGCGCCTCCCACCACAGCCGACCCGTGCCCTCGGCGAAATCGCTCGCGACATAGACCGCCAAGGGCGCGTCAAATTCGCGCAGAACCGGCAGCGCAAAATCGAGATTGTCGCGATAGCCATCGTCGAGTGTGAAGGCGGCGAAGCGACGGTCGAACCGGCGCCGCACCAGCCGATCATGCAGCTCGTCCATGCTGACGATGTCGATCTCGCGCGAGCGCAGATGGCGGAGTGTCGCGCGCAGGAATTCGGGGGTGACTTCGAGATGCCTGTTTGGCTGGAACGCCGCGTCGCGGGCCGGCCGCACGTGATGCAGCATGAAAATGGCGCCAACGCCCGACAAAAGCGGGCGCAACAGGTGGTGGGCGCCGCTGAAATAGAGTGCTTCCAGCCCGGCGCGGATGACGTTGTTACGAAGTTGTTTCATGACCCGCTGGCGGACTTTGGCATTCCGTCTTCAACTTACGGAAGAACCCTTGAAGAAAAAGTTATTCCAATTGTCACGCCCGGCCTTCGGAAGGGCGTCATTTCCGGTTTGACAGCCCGCCAAGGGTTTGTTTTGTCTCCGGTTCCAGAGTTCGGGTCGTCGAATGCAGAAGCTTTTCAGGTGGGCCAGCAAATGGTGGCCAGGGCTGATCCCCCTGGCCGTCATGTGGGGATTTGCGGCCTGGAATAATACTTCGCCGGTCGAGGCGGACCTTTCCGCCCGCAGCTCGGCGGCATTAAAGGATACCGTTCTGGACAAGACCCGGATCGCGGTGGACGGCCGCGACGTCAGCCTGGCTGCGGACGCGTTTTCCGAGGAGGGGCGCCGCGACGCTGTTGTGGCGGTCGAGACCGTGCCCGGCGTGCGCCTGGT
Organism: Bradyrhizobium sp. MOS002; assembly: GCF_003020115.1. Classification (GTDB taxonomy): domain Bacteria; phylum Pseudomonadota; class Alphaproteobacteria; order Rhizobiales; family Xanthobacteraceae; genus Bradyrhizobium. Next base: position 762,544 of record NZ_PYFX01000001.1, on the reverse strand, counting down.
CGACGACCGGACCCGCCTCGTTCCCGAGGCAAAACCGTTCGTCTGGAACGCCGAACGCGACGTGGTGCGGGTGACGCTGTCGGGCTCCGCCCCCCTGCCGTCGATGAAGGGCCGCCTGACCGAGGCGGCCCGCAAGGAAGTCGGAGGCACCGAGGTGGCCGATCAGATGGGTTTGGCGCGCGGCGCGCCTCCCCGGTTCGAGGCGGCTGCGATGCTGCTGCTCGACCAGATCGGCAAGCTCAAGGACGGCAAGATCACCATCACAGACACCAAGGTCACTCTGTCGGGCATGGCGCGCGATCTCGGCGGCCGCGAAGCGGTCGCAGCGGCGCTCAAAAACCTGCCCGAGGGCTTTTCGATCGCCGCCAACGAGGTCAAGGCGCCGCCTTACGTCTTTCAGGCCTACAAGGATCCGGTGGCTGCGACGGTGACGCTGACCGGCTATGTTCCCGACAACAATGTCCACGCGGCCATCGCCACCAGCGCGTCTCGGAAATTCTTCAACGAAAAGGTCGTCGATAATCTCAAGGGCAGCGTCGGTGCGCCCGGCTCCTTCAGCCCCGCCGTGGTCGCAGCGCTCGGCGCGCTGTCGCGACTGTCGACCGGCACGCTCGTCGTGTCCGACCGCGAGGTGAAGCTGTCGGGCGATGCGCTCTATGAAGGTGCCGCCAACGACATCCGCGCAGGTCTCGGCACGGATTTCCCGAAGAACTGGCAGTACAAGCCGGAAATCACGGTGAAACCCGCGGCCGGCCCGGTCGACGGCACCGTGTGCCAGCAATTGTTCTCCGAGCTTTTGGCCAAGGCCAAGATTCGCTTCGGGGCGAAGCGCGCTGACATCGATCCGGATTCCGCCGGCATTCTCGATCATCTGATCGAAACGGCGCTGCGATGCCCGACCACCAATATCGAGGTCGCCGGGCATACCGATGCCGACGGCGAGGATTCCTTCAACCAGGCACTCTCGGAGAAGCGCGCGCAGGCGGTGATCGACTATCTGGTCAAGGCCGGCCTGCCTGCCAGCCGCTTCACCGCGGTCGGCTACGGCAGCACGCAGCCGGTTGCCGGCAATGACAGCGAAGACGCCAAGGCGCAGAACCGCCGCATCGAATTTCTGGTGAGGTGACGATGCCCTATCTCGTCTCGTTCCATCTGGGCTGGCTGATAGGCTCGCTGCTGCTCGGCTTCTGCATGGGCTGGATCTCGGTGGTCCAGCGCGGCAACGGCACCTCGAAGGTGACCGCGCGCTGGCTCGCCGTGCTTGCTGCCGGCCTGGTCGCGGTCTCGTTCGCGCGCGTGGTCCCCGGCCGCTTCGGCTACTGGCTCGACCTCGGCCTGATCATGTTCGCCTGCTATCTCGTCGGCGGCGCCATCGGCGCCTGGCTGCGCGACCGGGTGGTCTCGCGCACCGCGCCGCCTGCCACTCTGTGATGTTGCCGTGCACCCTGACTGCGGAAGTCAGGAGCGCGGCTGCGCGACCCTCCCGGCACATCGAAAACCGTGAACAAACGCTCCGGCCACCCCTCTTTCAACAGGCGGGGGTACCCCATAGATTGACGTCGGCTTAAGCCGTGACGGAACATTGTGCGGTCGAAATCATCAAAACTTCATGGCCACTGCGCAGGATTGCCATGGAGATTCGCGTCAGTCTTGCCGCCGAAAGCGCCAAACCGTGCATCAGGAGCCCGCAACCCTGCCTAAAATATTGAAGGCACGAGTTTTTGTTCGAATTGCCGAATTCCACTCCGCCCGGAAACGCGCTAGTGGAGGGATAGCGGGTATGCGCGATGCCGGGACCGGCAGCGAGGGTTCGTCGGGTGCCTGCGTGTCGTCCGCCTGTTCGCCGGCCACCCTGGCCGCTGAAGCGTTGTTCGAGGTTTAGATGCTGGAAGCCGTACGCAGGGCGATGTCGTTTCTGCGCCAGAAGCAAATCCTGCATAAGCTTGGAGTTGTGATCAGCGTCGCGGTCATTGGCATCGCTTGCTATGTGCTCTACCACATGCTGCGCGGCATCGATGTCAACGAAGTCCTCGAAGCGATCAAGAGCACCGAGCCGAGCCAGATTGCGATGGCGGCGCTGTTCGTCGCCGCGGGCTATTTCACGCTGACCTTCTATGACCTGTTCGCCGTGCGCGCGATCGGCCACCCCCACGTGCCCTATCGGATCAACGCGCTCGCCGCCTTCACCAGCTATTCGATTGGCCACAATGTCGGCGCCAGCGTCTTCACCGGCGGCGCGGTGCGCTACCGCATCTATTCCGCCTATGGGCTGAACGCGATCGACGTCGCAAAGATCTGCTTCCTCGCCGGCCTAACCTTCTGGCTCGGCAATGCCGCGGTGCTGGGCCTCGGCATCTCCTATCATCCGGAGGCTGCGGCCTCGATCGACATGCTTCCGCCGTGGCTGAACCGGACGCTGGCGATGATGATCCTCGTCGGGCTCGTCGCTTACGTGGTCTGGGTCTGGACCCAGCCCCGTATGGTGGGCCGCGGGCCCTGGACCGTGATGCTGCCGGGCGGCCCGCTGACGCTGCTCCAGATCGCGATCGGCATCATCGATCTCGGCTTCTGCGCGCTCGCGATGTACGTGCTGGTCCCGGACGAGCCCAATCTCGGCTTCGTGGTGGTCGCGGTGATCTTCGTCTCGGCCACGCTGCTCGGCTTTGCCAGCCACTCGCCCGGAGGCCTTGGTGTGTTCGACGCGGCCATGCTGGTCGGGCTCTGGCAGATGGACCGCGAGGAGCTGCTGGGCGGGATGCTGCTGTTCCGCGTCCTCTATTATCTATCCCCTTTCGTCATTTCTGTAATCTTGCTGACGTTTCGCGAAGTTATCATCGGTGCACGATCGAAACGCCTGCAGCAGGCCGCGCTCAAGCTCGATCCCGGCCCCGCGCCTGAAGCCGCTTACGTGAGGAAGCGCAGCGACAGCGGCGCCTGACCGGCGCAAGGTCCTTTGGAGAAGCCCGCCCCGATGGCGATCGACGCCCCATCTTCTCCCTCCGCCCAGCCCTGGTCCGACCGGCTGCGGCACTCGACCGTCATCCTGATCGCCGCGGCGCTGGCGCTGTCGGTGGTGGTCTCGCTGGGCGAATTGTCGGCGCTGCATGCGATCGCGGTGTTCCTCTGCATCGCGGCCGCAGCGCTGATCCCGTGGCGCCTGCACGATACCGCCGCCTCGCGCGAAGAGACCCGCCGCGTCAACCCGGTCGAGAGCGCGGCGGTGGCCGCGGTGGTCGCCGGCATGCCCGATCCCGCGGTGCTGCTCGACCGTGCCGGCCGCGTCATCCATCTCAACGCCGCGGCCGCCCAGCTCGCGCCGGCGCTACGCCGGAATGAGCTCGCTCAGTTCGCGCTGCGCTCGCCCGAGATCATCACGGCGCTACGCGAGTCGATCGCGACCACCGAGCCGCGGCGCGCGACCTATCTCGACCATGTCCCGGTCGATCGCTGGATGGAGCTGACCATCACGCCGGTGCCGGTGCCGACCACCTTCGGCGGCGCCGACAAATGCATGCTGATGACCTTCCACGACCAGACGCCGCTGCGCCGGGTCGAGGAGATGCGGGCCGATTTCGTCGCCAATGCTAGCCACGAGCTGCGCACGCCGCTGGCCGCGCTGTCCGGCTTCATCGACACGCTCCAGGGCCAGGCCAAGGACGATCCCAAGGCGCGCGAGCGGTTCCTCGGCATCATGCACAACCAGGCCACCCGGATGGCGCGCCTGATCGACGATCTGCTCTCGCTCTCACGGGTGGAGCTGTCGGCCCATGTGCGGCCCGACACCCTGGTCGATCTGCTTCCGATCATCTTGCAGGTCGCCGATGGGCTCGAGCCGCTGGCGCGGGAACGTCAGGTCGAGGTCGAGACCCAACTGCCTGAGACCCCGGTGCTGATCGCGGGCGACCGCGAGGAGCTGCTCCGCCTGTTCGAGAATTTGATCGAGAACGCGCTCAAATACGGCGCTTCGGGCGGTCGCGTCATCGTGTCGCTGATATCAGGCGCCGCCCCTGATGGAACTCAGGAAATCCGGGTCATGGTCCGGGATTTCGGCCCCGGCATCGCGCCGGAGCATTTGCCGCGGCTGACCGAGCGCTTCTACCGGGTCGATGTCGGCGACAGCCGCTCGCAGGGCGGCACCGGCCTCGGATTATCGCTGGTGAAACATATTGTTAACCGCCATCGCGGCCGGCTTCTGATCGAAAGCGTGCCCAAACAGGGCGCCACTTTCACCGCTTGTTTTCCCCAGGGCAAGCCTGCGGCTTTGAGCTAAATACCAGCATTTTCAAATGCTTAAGACTGTCATCCGACTGTCACCAAACCTTCGTAAAAGCTCAGCTGTCCGCTCCTAAAGGGGCGGCACGGGGAGCGCGATCGGGCGCTGATGGCGCTTCGCTCCCCTGTATGGAGACCAGCATGAATTTCCTCAAAACACTCGTCGCTGCTGGCATGGTCGCCGCATCGACGACGGCGGCCTTTGCTGCCGACATCACCGGAGCCGGTGCGACGTTCCCGTTCCCGATCTATTCCAAATGGGCTGACGCCTACAAGAAGGAGACCGGCAACGGTCTGAACTACCAGTCGATCGGCTCCGGCGGCGGCATCAAGCAGATCCAGGCCAAGACCGTGACGTTCGGCGCCAGCGACGCGCCGCTCAAGGCCGAGCAGCTCGAGAAGGACGGCCTCGTCCAGTGGCCGATGGTCATGGGCGCCATCGTGCCCGTCGTCAACATCGAGGGCGTGAAGCCCGGTGAGATGGTGTTCGACGGCGAGACCCTGGCCAGCATCTATCTCGGCAAGATCACCAAATGGGACGACGCGGCGATCAAGAAGCTGAACCCGAACGTGAAGCTGCCCTCGGAGGCCATAACCGTGGTCCGCCGTTCGGACGGTTCGGGCACCACCTTCAACTTCACCAACTACCTCGCCAAGGCCAGCGCGGACTGGAAGAGCAAGGTCGGTGAAGGCACCGCCGTCGAATGGCCGGTCGGCGTCGGCGCCAAGGGCAACGAAGGCGTGTCCGGCAACATCAGCCAGACCAAGAACTCGATCGGCTATGTCGAGTACGCCTATGCCAAGCAGAACAAGCTGACCTACACCGGTCTCGTCAACAAGGCCGGCAAGCCGGTGCAGCCCACCGTCGAAGCCTTCCAGGCGGCCGCCGCCAACGCCGACTGGGCCAAGGCTCCCGGCTACTACGTCATCCTGACCGACCAGCCCGGCGAGAAGTCCTGGCCGATCACGGCGGCGACCTTCATCCTCATGCACAAGGACGCCACCGACAAGGCGGCCTCGCAGGAAGCCATCAAGTTCTTCCGCTGGGCCTTCAAGAGCGGCGGCAAGGCGGCTGAAGAGCTCGACTACATCCCGATGCCGGACCCGGTCGTTCAGCTGATCGAGAAGACCTGGGCTGCCGACATCAAGAGCTAAGCTCGCGCCGCTCGTGCCCCGGATGCGCCGCATCCGGGGCACGGACCAACAAAAAACGTATACTATTTGGTACAGGGGATCGGCGTGGCAGAGATGGCCGTTCAGAGCGATGTAATCGACGACGCCGGACCGTATGATCGGGCCAAGGCCTTGAGCGCGTTCAAGCTCGGCGACGTCACCTTCTACTGGATCACGCGGCTCTCCGCGATCTCGGTGCTTCTGATCCTCGGCGGCATCATCATTTCGCTGATCGTCGGCGCCTTTCCGGCGATGAAGGAATTCGGGGTCTCGTTCCTGTGGACGCAGCGCTGGGCGCCGTCCGCCGATCCGCCGGTGCTCGGCGCGCTTGGGCCGATGTACGGCACGCTCGTGACCTCCTTCATCGCGATGCTGATCGCCATTCCCGTGGGTCTCGGCATTGCCATCTTCCTCACCGAGCTCTGCCCGCAATGGCTGCGCCGCCCGATCGGCATGGCGATCGAGCTGCTCGCCGGCATCCCCTCGATCATCTACGGCATGTGGGGCTTCTTCGTGCTCGGCCCGTTCCTGGCCAACACGTTCCAGCCCTTCATGATCAAGATCTTCGATGGCGTTCCCGTGCTGGGCGCGATCTTCGCAGGCCCGCCGTCCTATCTCAGCCTGTTCAATGCCGCGCTGATCCTCGCCATCATGGTGCTGCCCTTCATCACCTCGATCTCGGTCGACGTGTTCAAGACGGTGCCCCCGGTGCTGAAGGAAGCCGCCTACGGCGTCGGCTGCACCACCTGGGAAGTCGTCCGCAGCGTGGTGATCCCCTACACCCGCGTCGGCGTCATCGGCGGCGTCATGCTGGCGCTGGGCCGCGCGCTCGGCGAGACCATGGCGGTGACCTTCATCATCGGCAACTCGTTCCGGATCTCGTCGTCGATCTTCGCCCCCGGCACCACGATCTCGGCGGCGATCGCATCCGAGTTCGCCGAGAGCGACGGCCTACACCAGTCCGGCCTGATCCTGCTCGGTCTCCTGCTGTTCGTGCTGACGTTCTTCGTGCTCGCAGCAGCGCGGCTGATGCTGATGCGGCTGGAAAAGAAGGCGGGGAACTAGCGCCATGAACCCGATCTATTCACGCCGCCGTCGCAAGGACATCGTCGTCCGCGGGCTCTGCATCGCCGCAACCGCCTTCGGCGTCACCTGGCTCGCGCTGATCCTGATCACGCTGCTCTACAACGGCGTGGCGGGCCTCAATGTCCAGCTGTTCACCGAGAACACGCCGCCACCGGGATCGAACGAGGGCGGTCTGCTCAACGCCATCGTCGGCTCGCTGATCATGACCGTGATCGGCGTCGGCATCGGTGCGCCGCTCGGCATGTTCGCCGGCACCTATCTCGCCGAATACGGCCGCAATGACCGGCTCACCTCGGTGATCCGCTTCATCAACGACATCCTGCTCTCGGCGCCCTCGATCATCATCGGCCTGTTCATCTACGGCGCGGTGGTGGTGCCGATGCGCGGCTTCTCGGCGATCGCAGGCTCGCTCGCGCTCGCGGTCATCGTGATCCCGGTGGTGCTGCGCACGACCGAGGACATGCTGCTGCTGGTGCCGAACGCGTTGCGCGAGGCGGCCTCGGCGCTCGGCCTGCCGCGCTCGCTGGTGATCAAGCGGATCGCTTATCGTGCTGCCCGATCGGGTCTCATCACCGGCGTGCTGCTCGCGACCGCTCGCGTCGCCGGTGAAACCGCGCCGCTGCTGTTCACAGCGCTGTCGAACCAGTTCTTCAGCCTTGGCCTGAACAAGACGATGGCGAACCTGCCGGTCACCATCAACAACTTCGTGCAGAGCCCCTACGCCTACTGGAAGCAGTTGGCATGGAGCGGGGCGCTGCTCATCACCCTGACCGTTCTTGCCCTTAATATTGGCGCGCGCATCCTTGGCGCCGAGAGGACCGCAAAATGAGTGATCTTTCCGTATCGTCGATGAGCGCGGCCGGTGGTCTGCCGCAGACTGCGGCGCTGCCCGAGGCGCCTCCGAAGGTGACGGTGCGCAACCTGAACTTCTATTACGGCGAGCACCATGCGCTGAAGAACATCAACCTGACGCTCGGCGCCAACCGCGTCACGGCGTTCATCGGTCCGTCGGGCTGCGGCAAGTCGACCCTGCTGCGCATCTTCAACCGGATGTACGATCTCTATCCCGGCCAGCGCGCCACCGGGCAGCTCATGCTCGACCAGACCAACATCCTCGACCCCAGGCTGGACCTCAATTTGCTGCGCGCCCGCGTCGGTATGGTATTCCAGAAGCCGACGCCGTTCCCGATGACGATCTACGAGAACATCGCGTTCGGCATCCGTCTCTATGAGAAGATCTCGAAGTCCGAGATGGACGGCCGCGTCGAGAAGGCGCTGCGCGGCGGCGCGTTGTGGAACGAGGTCAAGGACAAGCTCAACGCCTCCGGCCTGTCGCTCTCCGGCGGCCAGCAGCAGCGCCTCTGCATCGCCCGCACCGTCGCGGTGCGGCCCGAGGTGATCCTGTTCGACGAACCCTGTTCGGCGCTCGACCCGATCTCGACCGCCAAGGTCGAGGAGCTGATCCAGGAGCTGTCCGAGGATTACACGATCGCGATCGTCACCCACAATATGCAGCAGGCGGCGCGCGTCTCCGACAAGACCGCGTTCATGTATCTCGGCGAGCTGATCGAGTTCGACGACACCAGCAAGATCTTTACGTCGCCGACCGACCGGCGCACGCAGGATTACATCACCGGCCGGTTCGGCTAGGAGACACGACATGGGTTCTGAACATACCGCAAAGGCCTTCGACACCGACCTCCAGGAACTCACCCGCCTGGTCGCCGAGATGGGTGGCATCGCCGAGCGCATGATCGTCGAGTCCGTCGACGCGCTGATCCGGCGCGACGTCCCGCTCGGCCAGCGCGTCGTCGCCATCGACACCGAGCTCGATGCGCTGCAGAAGCGCATCGAGGAGCGCGCGGTGCTCACCATCGCCCGCCGCCAGCCGATGGCGATCGATCTGCGCGAGATCGTCGGCGCCATGCGCGTCGCGACCGATCTCGAGCGCATCGGCGACCTCGCCAAGAACATGGGCAAGCGCGTCGCGGCGCTGGAGACGGACTTCCATCCGCTCAAGCTGTTCCGCGGCCTCGAGCACATGACCGACCTCGTGCAGCAGCAGGTCAAGTCGGTGCTGGACGCCTATGCCGCGCATGATCTGCCGGCGGCGATGGCGGTGTGGAAGGGCGACGAGGAGGTCGACGCCATTTGCACCTCGCTGTTCCGCGAGCTCCTCACCTACATGATGGAGGATCCGCGCAACATCTCGTTCTGCATCCATTTGATGTTCTGCGCCAAGAACATCGAGCGGATCGGCGACCACGCCACCAACATCGCCGAGACCGTGTTCTACATGATCGAGGGCCAGGCGATCACCGACAAGCGGCCGAAGGGCGACATGACGACCTTCGCCAACACGCTACCGAACACCTGAAGACTTAAGGAGCGACGACCCGATGGGCGCACGCATTATGGTGGTTGAGGACGAGGAAGCGCTGACCGAGCTTCTCCGCTACAACCTCGAAGGCGACGGCTACGACGTCGAGACGGTGATGCGCGGCGACGACGCCGACACCCGCCTCAAGGAGCACATCCCCGATCTGATCGTGCTCGACTGGATGCTGCCGGGCCTGTCAGGCATCGAATTGTGCCGGCGGCTTCGTACCCGTCCCGAGACCAAGCAGCTCCCGATCATCATGCTCACCGCGCGCGGCGAGGAGAGCGAGCGGGTGCGGGGTCTTGCGACCGGCGCCGACGATTACATCGTCAAGCCGTTCTCGGTCCCGGAGCTGCTGGCGCGCGTGAAGGGCCTGCTGCGGCGCGCAAGCCCCGAGCGGCTCGCCACCGTCCTTGCTTTTGGCGACATCGAGCTCGACCGCGACAAGCGCCGCGTGGCGCGCTCGGGCCGGCCGATCGATCTCGGTCCGACCGAATACCGCCTGCTGGAGTTCTTCCTGGAGCATCCGGGCCGGGTGTTCTCGCGCGAGCAGCTGCTCGACAGCGTCTGGGGCCGCGACATCTATATCGACGAGCGCACCGTCGACGTGCATATCGGCCGCTTGCGCAAGCTGCTCAATCTCGGTCGCGAGCAGGACCCGATCCGCACCGTCCGCGGCGCCGGCTACGCGCTGGATGATCGTTTTGCCAAGGCGGAGCAGGTGTAGGAGATGTGCGGTGTGATGCTGGCAGACGTGATCTAGCGGGCTGCCGCCACAATCTCCGATGTCGTCCCGGCGAACGCCGGGACCCATAACCACAGGGCGCGGTTTGGCGAAGACTCGGAGTTACCCTTTTGCACAACAACTAAGGGCTCGGAGTATGGGTCCCGGCCTTCGCCGGGACGACATTGAGAATTTTTGAGCCGTCATCGCGTCACGGCTCGATCCTGAAATCGAAACTAACTTACCGGGGACCCGGCTTCACCGGTGCGCGGCGCCGATCCGACGCCGGCTGGTACGCAACGCGCGAGTGCTGGGCGCAATAGGGCAGGCCGGACAGCGCCCGTCCACCGCAGAAGAAGAAGTCCGGGCTCGAGGGATCGCCGACCGGCCAGTGGCAGGTCGCCTCGTTCAATTCCAGCAGCGACAGCCGCTGGCTCATCGGCACCACGTTGTCGTAGGTGACCGGATCCGGCTCAGCCTCGACCTCGAAGGCCTGCGCCAGCGCGGTGTTGCCGCGCGAGATCGGGCGGCTCACCCGCATCATGTGCTGCGCGGGGCGCGCCTTGCGCGGCCGGGGCGCTGCCGATGATGGGCTCTTGGCGCGGCCAGAGAGGCCGAGCCTGTGCACTTTGCCGATCACGGCATTGCGGGTCACATTGCCGAGCTCCGCCGCGATCTGGCTGGCCGAAAGTCCGGCCTCCCAGAGCTTTTTCAGCTGCTCGACGCGATCATCGGACCAGGTCAAAACCGTCATTGCACCCTTTCCCTCGCTGCGCGCCAGCCATCCTGGGGCCTCGCAGCGAATGCCTAAGCCTTCAAAAACCCGTGCCGCCAGAATCCCTTAAGGCTCGCCGGGCGCGTCTTGAACGCCCGAACGTTTACGCCGGTACATAAGGACTTAAAGATCAGAACCACTGCACGAGATGTCGTATCTGACAATCCAAACGCTACAATATGGCGTGACTCCCGCGCAAGAGTCCGCCGACTCGCTTCCACATGTTCCGTGGCTAAATCCCGCAAAATCGGCACCGCAAGACTACGGATTCAGCGTTTCGCGAGGCTTTCCGGGCGGCATTGACACCCGTTTCACCAGGCCTAAGATAGCCGCACGTGCCGCCCTCAAGAGGCGGCACGTTTCGTTTTCCGGGCCGGTCGATGGTGCGTTGCGTAATGCACGCTCACCGTCCGCAACATTCAAGTGACCGTCATGCCTAACAGCGCAGCGCCGCATTTGCTCCCCGTTTTCGCCAGGTCCGACCTCGGTTTCGAGCGTGGCGAAGGCTGCTGGCTGATCGCGACCAATGGCGAGCGTTATCTCGATTTCACCTCCGGAGTGGCGGTGAACGCGCTCGGCCATGTCCATCCGGCGCTGGTCGCGGCGTTGCAGGAGCAGGCCACGAAGCTCTGGCACATGTCGAACCTGTTCCAGAGCCCGGACGGCGAGCGTCTCGCCGCTCGCCTCTGCCACGAGAGCTTTGCGGACTTCGTATTCTTCTGCAATTCCGGCGCCGAAGCGCTGGAATGCGTGATCAAGGTCGTGCGCCGTTATCATGCCGCGAAGGCCCATCCCGACCGCTATCGCATGATCACCTTCGAGGGCGCCTTCCATGGCCGCACGCTGGCGACGCTGGCTGCGACGGGTTCGGCAAAATATCTCGAAGGTTTCGGTCCTCCGATGGAGGGCTTCGACCAGGTCCCGCATGGCGATCTCGAGGCGGTGAAAAAGGCGATCGGTCCGCAGACCGCCGGCATCCTGATTGAGCCAATCCAGGGCGAGGGCGGTGTGCGTTCGGCGACGCCCGCCTTCCTCAGGGCATTGCGCCAGCTCTGCGACGAGAAGGGTCTGTTGCTCGCCTTCGACGAGGTGCAGACCGGCATGGGCCGCACCGGCGATCTGTTCGCGTACCGCCGCCTTGGCGTCGAGCCCGACGTGATGTCGCTGGCCAAGGCGCTCGGTGGCGGCTTTCCGATCGGCGCCTGCCTTGCGATCGCGGAAGCGGCGTCCGGCATGACGCCGGGCTCGCACGGTTCGACCTTCGGCGGCAATCCGCTCGCGATCGCCGCTGCGAACGCCGTGCTCGACGTCATGCTCAAGCCCGGCTTCTTCGACCACGTGCAGAGGATGTCGCTGCTGCTGAAGCAGAAGCTCGCCTCCGTGATCGACCGTCATAGCGATGTCGTCAGCGAAGTGCGCGGCGAGGGCCTCCTGATCGGCATCAAGGCCGTGGTGCCTTCCGGCGATCTCGTTGCCGCCTTGCGCGCCGAAAAGCTGCTCACCGTCGGCGCCGGCGACAATGTCGTGCGTTTCCTGCCGCCTTTGATCGTCACCGAAGCCGAGATCGAGGACAGCGTCGGGCGGCTCGAGCGCGCCTGCACGGCATTGTCCGGCAACAAGCGGGCGGCAAGCTGATGAGCAAGTCGCCCGATAAGGCACCGAAGCACTTCCTCGATATCAACGAGCTGCCGCTGTCGGAGCTCAAGCGCATGCTGGCCGCGTCCACCGCGATGAAGGCGAAGCAGAAGGCGCATCAGCCGGTCAGGCCGCTCGAAGGCAAGACGCTGGCGATGATCTTCGAGCGTCCTTCGACGCGGACGCGGGTGTCGTTCGATGTCGCCATGCGCCAGCTCGGCGGCGAGCCCATCATGCTCACCGGCGCCGAGATGCAGCTCGGCCGCGGCGAGACCATCGCCGACACCGCGCGCGTGCTGTCGCGCTATGTCGACGCCATCATGATCCGCATCCTCAATCACGATGCCCTGCTGGAGCTTGCGGCGAACGCCACCGTACCCGTCATCAACGGCCTGACGCGGCGCTCGCATCCCTGCCAGGTGATGGCCGACCTCATGACCTACGAGGAACATCGCGGTCCGATCGAGGGCAAGACGGTGGCCTGGACCGGCGACGACAACAACGTGCTCGCCTCCTGGGCGCACGCCGCCGAGCGCTTCAAGTTCCAGCTCAATGTCGCGACGCCCCCGGAGCTCGCGCCGAAGAAGGCGATGCGCGACTTCATCAAGGCGACCGGCGCGCCGATCATGCTCGGCACGGATGCCGAAGCCGCCGTGCGCGGCGCCGATTGTGTCGTGACCGACACCTGGGTGTCGATGGGCGACAAGGAAGGTGAGCACCGCCATAACGTGCTCAAGCCTTATCAGGTCAATGCCCAGCTGATGTCGCTGGCCAAGCCCGATGCGCTGTTCATGCACTGCCTGCCCGCCCATCGCGGCGAGGAGGTCACCGACGAGGTGATCGACGGTCCGCAATCCGTCGTGTTCGACGAGGCCGAAAACCGCCTGCACGCGCAGAAGGGCATTCTGGCCTGGTGTTTCGACGCGGTGAAGTAGATCGACGCGGCGAGCTAATTTTTCCGTCGTCCCGGCGAAGGCCGGGACCCATACCGCGGAATCCCTCTTGTGGCAGATAGGTGGAGGCAACGAGTCTTCGCCAAGCTAATATTCGTGGTTATGGGTCCCGGCCTTCGCCGGGACGACACCCATGTTGTGGTATCGTTCTGCAATCCCACACAACCGCCTCCGGACCACAGCCCTCACCCCCTTCCAATTCCGCCTTCCGACCCCAGATAAGCGCCATGGTTTCCCAATCCCCTGACATGAAAACCGGGCCCGAGGGCCCGGTTCGCGCGCCATCCGCGGTTCCCGTCGATGACGCCGTGCTGCCCTACGAGGTCGACGCGCTCGATGTGCGCGGTCGGCTGGTGCGGCTTGGTCCGGCGCTCGACGAGATCCTGACCAAGCACGATTACCCGGCGCCGGTCGGCAAGCTGCTCGGCGAGGCCATCGTGCTGACTACGTTGCTCGGCTCGTCGCTGAAGTTCGAGGGCCGCTTCATCCTCCAGGCCCAGACCGACGGTCCGGTGTCGTTCCTGGTCGTGGACTATCAGGCGCCGGATCGCCTGCGCGCCTATGCGCGCTACGACGCCGCGCGCCTCGGCGATGCCAAAGATTCCGGCGCGCTGCTGGGTCACGGTCATCTCGCCATGACCATCGACCAGGGCCCCGACATGAGCCGCTACCAGGGCCTGGTCGCGCTCGACGGCGGCAGCCTCGAAGACGCCGCTCACGAATATTTCCTGCGCTCCGAGCAGATCCCGACGCGCGTGCGTCTTGCCGTCGGCGAGGAGTGGCGTTCGAACGACGGCGGCAAGCATCGCTGGCGTGCCGGCGGCATGCTGATGCAGTTCCTGCCGAAGGCGCCCGAGCGCGCGCGGCAGGCCGATCTGCATCCCGGCGATGCGCCCGAAGGCGTCGAGGTCCATGCCGTCGCTGAAGACGATGCCTGGGTCGAGGCGCGCTCGCTGATCGAAACCGTCGAAGACGTCGAGTTGATCGATCCCGAGCTGTCCGGCGAACGGCTGCTCTACCGGCTGTTCCACGAGCGCGGCGTGCGCGTGTTCAATCCGCTGTCCTTGAAGGCGCAGTGCTCCTGCTCGCGCGATGCGGTCGCATCGATGCTGAAGAGTTTTTCGCCCGACGACCGCGCCGCGATGGTCAAGGACGACAAGGTCGTCGTGACCTGTGAGTTCTGCTCGTCGGTGTACGATTTCACGCCGGATGAAGCGGGTGTGGAAGACGCTTGAAGCAATGACGATGTGGAGCCCGTAGCCCGGATGGAGCGGAGCGCAATCCGGGGCCGCTCGCCCGGCGTTCGGCACCTTCCCGGATTACGCTTGCGCTCCATCCGGGCTACGGGACTGCGCTCGCAATGACGAGATTCGGGGAAGCCGCGTGCCAGGCGGTCGTATACCCTACGACACCGCGCTAATTCAGCACCCGCTTGTTGTCCGGGCTGTCCAGCGAGAACGTCGGCACGTCGATCTCGAAGCGCTCGCCGGTTGCGCTGACCATCTGGTAGCGGCCGGTCATGAAGCCCGAGGCGGTCGTCAGCGGCACGCCCGAGGTGTATTCGAAGCGTTCGCCGGGGGCGAGCGTCGGCTGCTCGCCGACGACGCCCTCGCCCTTCACCTCCTGCTGCCGGCCGGTGGCGTCGGTGATGATCCAGTGCCGCGTCTTGAGCTGCACGGTCTCGTCGCCGGAATTGGTGATGACGATGGTGTAGGACCAGAAGTAGCGGGAGCGGTCGGCCGACGACTGCTCCGGAACAAAGTTCGGCTCGACGGTCACTTCGATCTGGCGGGTCACGGCGCGGTACATGATTGCCATCATACCGAAAACCGCTCGGGAACCAAACGCCGGAGGCGGCCTTGGCGACATCGTCCCGCCCGAATTCGCAGGGAAGTACACGCCCAAGTGCACTTGCATGTGATCCGGTCGCTTTGCGAGATGACGGCCGGACCGGTACACTCCTTGCCACGTCGCGATTTGCGGAAGGGTTTTTAGGCCCCCGATGACCATTGCCGACCAAGTGACGGGATCGACGATCGCGGGAACCGCCAAGCCTGCGCAGGCCAAGCCTGTGGAGGCCAAGTCCGCGGGGCCGAAGCGGCGCGCGGCCGCGCCGGCCATTTCGCTGCCCGCCATCGGCGAGCGCGAGCTCCGGCTCGACCTGTTCCGCGGCCTTGCGCTGTGGCTGATCTTCATCGACCATTTGCCGCCGAGCCTTCTGACCTGGTTCACGATCCGCAATTACGGCTTCAGCGACGCCACCGAGATCTTCATCTTCATCTCCGGCTATACCGCCGCCTTCGTCTACGGTCGGGCGATGCTGGAGTCCGGCGTCGTCGTCGCCACCGCGCGCATCCTGCGGCGCGTCTGGCAGATCTATGTCGCTCACGTCTTCCTGTTCACGATCTTCCTTGCTGAAATCTCCTACGTGGCGACCAGGTTCGAGAACCCGCTCTACACCGAAGAGATGGGCATCATGGATTTCCTCAAGCAGCCCGACGTTACCATCGTGCAGGCGCTGCTGCTGCGCTTCCGCCCCGTCAACATGGACGTGCTGCCGCTCTACATCGTGCTGATGCTGGCGTTGCCCTTGATCCTGTGGCTGATGAAATGGCGCCCCGATGTGACGCTCGGCCTCTCGGTCGCGCTCTACGCGGTGACCTGGGAATACGACCTCTATCTGTCGGCCTATCCGAACGGCTTCTGGGCCTTCAACCCCTTCGCCTGGCAATTGCTGTTCGTGTTCGGGGCATGGTGCGCGCTCGGGGGTGCGCGACGCATGTCGCACATTCTGGCTTCGCGGGTGACGATGTGGATCGCGATCGCCTATCTGGTCGCGGCATTCTACGTGACGCTGACCTGGTATGTGCCGCAGCTCTCCCACTTCATGCCGAAGCGGCTCGAGCAGTGGATGTATCCGATCGACAAGGCCGACCTCGACGTGCTGCGCTTCACGCATTTCCTGGCGCTGGCCGCGCTCACCGTGCGCGTCCTGCCGCGGGACTGGCCGGGCCTGAAATCGCCCTGGCTGCGGCCGCTGATCCTGTGCGGCTCGCATTCCCTGGAGATATTCTGTCTCGGCGTCTTCCTCGCCTTCGCCGGCCATTTCATCCTGGCCGAGGTCTCGGGCGGCCCGGTCATGCATGCGCTAATTAGTCTCTCCGGAATCCTGATCATGTGGGCCATGGCCTGGCTGATTTCGTGGTACAAGCGGGTGGCTGACAAGAGCGGTTCGAAAACCAAAAGCGCCGTCGGCAGCGCCGATATGGCGGGAGGGGGCTGATGAAGGCGAAGGTTTTCCTGAGCCTGATCCTGCTGTGCGGTGGTCTCGCCGCGCCTCCGGCGCGCGCGGGCGATGCTGCGCCTGCTGCTTCAGCCGCGCCTGCAGCCTGCGAATTGCCCTCCTATCTGCTCAGCAGCGAAAGCCAGCTGCCCAAGGTCGCCGATGCCATCAAGGCCGGCAAGCCGCTCGAAATCCTGGTCATCGGCAGTCGCTCGACCACCATTCCGGCTTCCGAGGACGCCTCTTATCCGGCGCGGATGCTGGCCATCCTGAAGGACAAGCTGCCGCCGTCCGAGACTGTGCACGTCTCCGTAGAAATACAGAGCAAGAAGACGGCCGAGGAGGCGGCCGCCAGCTTCGTTAAGCTGATGGAAGCAAAAACGCCTACTTTGGTCATCTGGCAGACCGGGACCGTGGATGCTATCCGAGCCATCGATCCCGACGATTTTCGTGGCGCGGTGACCGAAGGGGTTGTTGCGTTGCAAAAGGCAGGGGCTGACGTCGTCTTGATGAATTTGCAGTACAGTCCGCGTACCGAAACCATGATCTCGGTGCCGCCATACCTCGACAATATGCGGGTGGTGGCGCAGGAGCACGATATTCCGCTGTTCGATCGTTTCGCGATCATGCGGCAGTGGAATGACCAGGGGCAGTTCGACCTGTTCAGCCCGTCGCGCGGGCCTGAGCTGGCGAAACAGGTCCACGATTGCCTTGGCAGGGCGTTGGCACAGTTCGTGATCGACGCTGCCCATCTGGAGCCGGCCCAGCAGCAAAATTGAGGTCTAGCGTTAATGAGTTCTCTCCGCCCTTTTTGCCTCACGGCATGGCTGGCTGTGCCCGCAGCAGCGGTGCTGCTGTTGCTGAGTCCGGCCGCGCCGTCGCGTGCGCAGGCGCAGGCCGCGCAGGCAACGCCCGCCCCGCAGCAGTCGGCTGATCCGGCTCCCGCTTCACCGTCCCAGGCCACCGTCGCAGCGACGTCCCCCGACCAACGCGGCATCACGGCGCGCGCCATCGACAAGGTGAAGCAGGTCGCGAAATCCGCCGGCGACATCTTCAGCCGTGTCCCCTGCCTGTCGCCGAAGGGCGGCGCGAAGGCGATGGGCTCGCTGCCGCATGTCGCGGGCAAGCTTGTCGCCGGCAAGCCCGTCGTCATCGTGGCGTTCGGCTCGTCGTCGACCGCGGGATTCGGCGCGAGCTCGCCGGAGTTCAACTATCCCAATCGCCTTGCCGCGCAGCTGCACCGGCACTATCCGACCGCCGACATCACCGTCGTCAACGCCGGCGTCGGCGGCGAGGACGCGCCCGAGATGATGAAGCGGCTTCAGAAGGAGGTGATCGACGTGCATCCGGATCTGGTGATCTGGCAGGTCGGCACCAATGCCGTGCTTCGCAATCTCGATCCCGGCGATACCGCCAAGATGGTCGAGGAGGGCATCAGCCGCATCCAGGCCGGCGGCGATGCCGACGTCGTGCTGGTCGATCCGCAATATTCGCCCGCCGTCAACCAGCGCGCGGACAGCGCCGGCAAGATGGTGAAGCTGCTCGGCAAGGTCGCCGAGCTCCGTCATGTCGGCATCTTCCCGCGCTTCGAGGTGATGCGCGATTGGCACGAGAAGCAATCGATTCCGGTCGAGACCTTTGTGATCGCCGACGGCCTGCACATGAACGATTGGGGCTATGCCTGCTTCGCCCAGCTCCTCGGTGACGACATCATCCGCTCCGTCGGCCAGATCAAGCTCGGCGTCAACGTGCCCGGGGACGTGCGGACCTATCGGCCGATGTAATTGATCTTTTTCTGGCGTCGTCCCGCGAAGGCCGGGACCCATACCGCGTGATCTATCGATGTTGGGCGGTGTTCGTACCACGGCTTGATCGCTTAACTGCGAGCCTTCGCCAAACTGCTTCCTGTGGTTATGGGTCCCGGCCTTCGCCGGGACGACAATACCTCACGCCTTCTCCAGCGCCGCGGTCAGATCCTCGATCAGATCGTCCGCGTGCTCCAGCCCCGCCGAGAAGCGGATGAAGCCCTCGCTGATGCCGAGCGCGGCGCGGTCCTCCGGCTTGAGGCGCTGATGCGTCGTGGTGGCCGGATGCGTGACGAGGCTCTTGGCGTCGCCGAGATTGTTCGAGATCTTCGCCAGCTTGAGTTCGTTGAGCACGCGGAACGCCGCCTGCTTGCCGCCCTTGACCTCGAGGCCGACCAGCGTCGAGCCGCCACGCATCTGCTTCTTCACCAATGCAGCCTGCGGATGATCGGCGCGGCCGGGAAACACCAGCCGCGAAATCTTGGGATGGCTCGCCAGCGCGTCCGCGATGCGCGCCGCCGTCTCGGTCTGCGCGCGCACGCGCACGGCGAGCGTCTCCAGGCCCTTGAGCAGCACCCAGGCGTTGAACGGCGAGATCGACGGGCCGGTCTGGCGCATGAAATTGTGGATGTGCTCGGCGATGAACGCTTCCGAGGACAGGATGATGCCGCCGAGACAGCGACCCTGGCCGTCGATGTGTTTGGTCGCGGAATAGACCACGACGTCGGCGCCGAGCGCGAGCGGGCTCTGCCAGATCGGGGTGGCGAACACGTTGTCGACGACGAGCCGCGCGCCGCCGCTATGTGCGATCTCGGCGATGCCGGGAATGTCGAGCACGTCGAGCGTCGGATTGGTCGGGCTTTCCAGGAAGAACGTCTTGGTGTTCGGCTTCATGGCGCGCTGCCACTGGTCGAGATCGAGGCCGTCCACCAGCGTGGTCTCGATGCCATAGCGCGGCAGCAAATCCTGCACGACGTAGAGACACGAGCCGAACAGCGCGCGCGAGGCCACGACGTGATCGCCGGCCTTGAGCGGCGCCAGGATCGCGGTCGTCACCGCGGCCATGCCGGTCGCGGCCGAACGTGCCGCTTCGGCGCCTTCGAGCTCGATCATGCGGCGCTCGAACATCGCGATGGTCGGGTTGGAGTAGCGTGAATAGATGAAACCGGGGTCCTCGCCCTTGAACCGCGCCTCGCACTCCTCGGCGCTGTTGTAGACGTAGCCCTGGGTCAGGAACAGCGCCTCCGACGTCTCGCCATATTGCGAGCGCAGGGTGCCGGCATGGACCAGGCGGGTTTCGGGACGGTAGTGCGCGGTGGGCGCCGGGGACTTCGACATACGATCTCCTCTGCGTGACCATCGAAAATGGTCACAAAAAAACCGGCCTGGAATATCTCCACGGGCCGGGATCACAGAGGTCCCCGGCCTGTTTAGCGACTTATTTAACGTGGCTGCAAGCCGGCCGGCTCAAATCACCACGGGATAAGTCATGCTCATATTCCGCAATGCCCTTTCCGTCAAGACGTCCATCGGATAGCCGTAAAACGCTGGTATTTCCCGCATGTCGGGATGTGTTTGATCCCTGATGAGGACCCCGGTTGACGTTCACGGTCGCCGCCGACGCCAATGGTATCCTGCCCGACCGCATGATCGCGGCGATGGCGGAGGGCGGTCTCATCTTGCCCGCCTACGACTTCGTCGAAAGCCAGATCCAGCCGGCGAGCCTCGACCTTCGCCTTGGCGACATCGCCTATCGCGTTCGCGCCAGCTTCTTGCCCGGTCCCGGCGCTACCGTCGCCGAGCGTATCGACGAGTTGAAGCTGCACGAGTTCAGCCTCGCCGACGGCGCGGTGCTGGAGACCAACTGCGTCTACATCGTGCCGCTGCTCGAAAGCCTGGCGCTGCCGCCGGAGATCGTCGCGGCCGCCAACCCGAAGAGCTCGACCGGCCGGCTCGACGTCTTCACCCGCGTGATCGCCGACGGCACCCGCCGCTTCGACATGATCGGTGCCGGCTATCACGGCCCGCTCTATGCCGAGATCAGCCCGAAGACGTTCCCGGTGCTGGTCAGCGAGGGCTCGCGCCTGAGCCAGGTGCGCTTCCGCACCGGCGATGCCATCCTCAACATCGACGATCTCGAGGCGCTGCACGCGACCGAGCGTCTCGTCGATATCGACGATGCCGATCTCACCGGCGGCGTCGCCGTCTCCGTAGATCTCTCCGGCGAAAAGAGCGGCGGCTTCGTCGGCTACCGCGCCAAGCGCCACACCGGCGTCATCGACGTCGATCGCCGCGCCGGCTATTCCGTCGAGGAGTTCTGGGAGCCGATCTCGGCCCGTCCCGACGGCAGCCTGATCCTCGATCCCGGCGAGTTCTATATCCTCGCGTCGAAAGAGGCGGTGCAGGTGCCGCCCGATTACGCCGCGGAGATGGTGCCGTTCGATCCGCTGGTCGGCGAGTTCCGCGTGCATTATGCCGGATTCTTCGATCCCGGCTTCGGCTATGCCGGTGCCGGCGGGCTGGGCTCGCGCGCCGTGCTCGAAGTGCGCTCGCGCGAAGTGCCTTTCATCCTCGAGCACGGCCAGATCGTCGGCCGCCTCGTCTATGAAAAGATGCTGGCCCGCCCCGACGCCATGTACGGCCAGCGCATCGGCTCCAACTATCAGGCCCAGGGGCTGAAGCTGTCGAAGCATTTCCGGGTGTAGCGTTAGCCCCACCCTCCGCTGTCATGCCCCGGCTTGACCGGGGCATCCAGTACGCCGCAGCCTATCGGTTCGATAACATCCGCCTCTGGAATACTGGATCGCCCGATCAAGTCGGGCGATGACACCGAATCTGTGTCAGGATGAGAAGCGAAATTCGGGCTACGTCCGAGGTGGCGAGATGACAGATCAACCCGAACTCGACGCAAAAATTCTCGACGACGTCGCCGATGCGCTGATCTATTCGGATCGCTCCGGCACGATCATGCGCTGGAATCGCGCATCGTCCGCACTGTTCGGCTTCTCCGCGGACGAAGCGCTGGGCCAGAATCTCGACCTCATCATTCCCGAACATCTGCGCGCCGCGCACTGGAAGGGTTTTGAGGCCGCGCTTGCCAGCGGCGCGATGAAGCTTGCGGGCAAGCCGACACTGACCCGCGCGCTGCACAAGGATGGACGCAAGCTCTACATCGAGATGACCTTTGCGTTGGTGCGGGATGCCGCTGAAGTGGTGCAGGGATCGGTGGCGATGGCCCGCGACGTCACCGAGCGCGTCGAGCGCGAGCGTGCCGCCAAAGCTGCGCAAACTTAGGCCTGCGCAAAATTCGTGATGCGGAATTGGCGAGCCGGCGTGCAGGGCGCCCTGCGTGCGGCTCAGCTTGTCCGTCCCCGGCTGCAGTGACACACTCGATCAAAACAACGATCGGGAGCGAACATGACCGCCGCATCAGACCCCGCGCAGGAAGCTCAATGGAAACGCTGGCGCGCGGTTGCCGATCTCTATCACGCCTTCTTCACCGGCCTGATCCTCACCGTGGTCACGCGGCGCGGCACGGCGGATGCTGCGGAGTTCGTCTTTCGCGTGTTCCGCCGCCAGCAGCAGGAACGCTTCCTGCCGGGGCTCGAGAAGCTCGGGCTGAGCCATTTGCCGCCGGCTGTCGCCGCTGCGCAATATCACTACCTCTCGAACTGGATCGGCGGTGTGCACGTCGAATACATGCATGAGAGCGACACCAAAGCCTGGATCCGTTATCCGCCGCCGCGCTGGATCTGGAAGGGCACTGCGATCTGCGGCGTGCCAGGCGAGGTCTCGCGCGCGATGCTGCGCGGCTGGCACGCCAACAACGGTGTGGCGCTTGGCGATACCAGATTAGGGTTCGTCTGCACCAAGCAGAGCGTCGACGGCCAGGACGGGCTCGAAGGCTACTATCACCAATACGACCATCCGCTCGAGCTCGACCAGCGCCTCGTGTTCGCACGGCATCTCGAAGCGCCGCTGTTCGATGCAGCCGCGGCTCCGGCCTTGCCGGTCGCAAGCTGGCCAAGACCGCGACTGGAAAAAGCCTATCGCAATTATGCGATGGAATATGTGCGCACCGCCGCGCCGGTGATGGTGCAGCTGTTCGGTCCGGAGGATGCGGGCTATCTCCTGCACCTCACGGGCAAGCTGATCGGGATGCAATATTTCGATGAGGTTGCTGCGGCGCTGTCGATGGGCCGCGGCGGTGCCGGCGAGTTCGCGACGTTCCTCGACGCGCTGTTGGTCGCGCAGGACGATGCGGCTGAGACGACGCAATCCGAGGGCACGTTCGAAATCCGTCAGCAGAGCTGGAAGTTGATGGACGGCGTCGCCGATAACCACCCTGCTTGCGCCAAGGTGCTGGTGGGGCTGTTCGAGGGGCTTGCGGCCGGATGCGGGCGGCACATCGGCGTGCACATGCGCCCGGCCGCGGGGGGCCGGCCGCCGCTGATCTGGACGATCGGCTGATGTCACCGACCGAAATGCGCTGCCGCAGGGCACGCCTGCATCAGGCGCAGAAGGAATCGGCAATTGCCGTGCTAACAAGCTGAACCCCGCGCCTTTTGCGCGAACAAATTCATTGGCACACCCAGTCATTGCCGCGTCGCAACTGGCGCTCGCGCCCGGGAGAGGACATGTCCGACATCGCCGAGATTCCGGTCGATGAACAAGAGCGACCGCTACCTCCGCCGCCACCCCCGGTGAAGAGTGCACTGACCGACGGGCCGATCCTGCGCACGCTGCTCGGACTGGCCTGGCCCAACGTCGTCGCGCTCTCCGCCGGCACCTGCACAGTGATTGCGGAGACCTCCTATATCGGCCGGCTCGGCGTCGAGGCGCTGGCCGCGATGGCGCTGGTGTTTCCGACAGTGATCCTGACCATGACCATGTCGGGCGGTGCGATGGGCGGCGCGGTGGCCTCCGCCATCGCGCGCGCGCTCGGCGCCGGCGATCGCGAGCGTGCCGGAACGCTCGCCGCGCACGCGCTGCTGATCGGCATCAGCTTCGGCCTCGTCTTCATGCTCGGCATGCTGATCTTCGGGCCGCGCGTTCTGGAAATGCTCGGCGGCCGTGGCGATGTGCTGACGCATGCGATCGCCTACACCCAGGTGTTTTTCGGCGGTGCCGTGCTGCCCTGGCTGCTCAACACCATGGCCGGCGTCCTGCGCGGCACCGGCAACATGAAGCTGCCATCGCTGTTGATTCTCAATTCGGCGGCCTGGCAGATCGTGCTCGGCGGCACGCTCGGCCTCGGGCTCGGCCCGGTGCCGCAATTCGGCATGCGCGGCGTCGCCGCCGGCGCGCTGATTGCCTATTGCATGAATATCGGCGTGATGGGCTGGTACCTGTTCTCCGGCCGCGCCCGCGTGACGCCGAAGCTGCGCGGACTTCGCATCCAATGGGCGATGTTTTTCGACATCCTCAAAGTGGGCGCCATCGCCTGCTTCTCGCCGCTGCAATCGGTGCTGACGATCTCGATCTTCACCCACATGCTTGCGAAGTTCGGTACCGCGATCCTGGCCGGCTACGGCATCGGTGCGCGGCTGGAATTCCTCCTGACCTCGATCGCGTTCTCGTTTGGCATCGCCTCGGTGCCGATGATCGGCATGGCGGTCGGCGCCGGCCGCATCGCCCGTGCCCGGCGCATCGCCTGGATCGCAGGCGCGAGCGCCTTCGTCGCCGTCGGTGCACCGGCGTGCCTGGTCGCGGCTTTCCCCGATCTCTGGGTCAACATCTTCACCGACAGCGCGATCGTGCGCGCGACCAGCCATCAATATTTGTCGACGGTGGCGCCGTTCTACGCCTTCATCGGCCTCGCCTCGACGATGTATTTCTCGTCGCAGGGCGCCGCGAAGGTGATCGGCCCGGTGCTGGCGCAGACCGTGCGGCTGATCTACATCTCGGCGGTCGGCTGGTGGCTGTCGACGCATGATGCCACCGCGCAAAACTTCTTCTGGCTGGCGGCGAGCTCGATGGTCGTGCTCGGCCTGCTCTCGTGCTCCAGCGTGGTGCTGACACGCTGGGGACCGCGCGAGAGCAAGGCTACGGTCAGGCCGGCTCTGTCGGCCGCTGCGGACTAGCGGTGCCTGTGGCGGCGATGGCCGCCGCCGACATTGGCAAGCCGCATCAGTTGCGGAATCATCGACATCATGTCTCCGCCGCCGGCGCCGCCGATCATGCCCATGATATCGCCGCCGCCGATGCCGCCCATCCCAGTCGGCATGGTGCCGCCGCCGGCCATCGGCGCGTAGCCGCCATAATTGGGCGCACCGAAACCGCCGCCGAAATTGCCGGCGTTGAGGCCACCAATGCCGCCGCCTCCCATCATGCCACCAAGACCACCACCGCCATTCTCCATCATGCGGCTCATCATCGGGCCCATGGTCTGCATCATCATGGCGAAGCGGCGCTTGCCCATCTTGGCCTTCATCATCTCCAGCATCGGAGCCATCTGGGTCATCATGTCCTCGCCGCCGGCACCTCCGCCGCCGAGGAACTGCGCCTTTGCCGGCGCGCTCGAAATCGAAAACATCAGCAGCACGACGGCCGCCTGGCAGATCACCTTGTCCGCACCTCTCATGGCCTGCTCCTCGCGTGCGGGGCGCCGCCGGGAGAGCGGAGCCAACCGGACGCACGGCGCCATGGTTATTGCGGACGAGTGCGGGGCTCTGTGAGAAAGATCACGCAGCCGCGGCTGGGAACGCTCGGTGTATGGCGGCGACGGCGTCCTTGGTCTGTCCCTGCACATAGGGCGCGAGCTCGTTCGGCAGCATGTCGATGATCCAGACGAGGCGGCATCTCGCCTCGCCCTCCGCGATCACCTGCACCGAGGCGCTGTAATGCTTCAGGCGCTCGTTGTTGATCGCGTAGACCAGCCGCTGCCGCGAATCGTCGCAATCGACCAGCACCTCGCGCGCCACGGAGCCATTGGCGAAGGTGACGATACGCGCATCGCCGTCAAGCTGACATGCCGTGACGAAGCCCGGCGCCAGCCGCTGATGCAGCGCGCCGAAATCGCGCACCGCGTCCCAGACGTCGTGCGCCGAGGCGGGGAGGGGAATGTCGTTGTGGATGGAGGCCATTGGTTGAATCCTGGTTGAGTCCTTTGGTGTGGAGAGGCGAGCGATAGCGCCGTCATCTCAGCTGTCATCGCCCGACTTGATCGGGCGATCCAGTATTCCAGAGGCCGTTGCGATGAAACCGAGAAGATGCGGCGTACTGGATGCCCCGGTCAAGCCGGGGCATGACAACGTGCGTGTGGTGAGGCTGCCGCACTCACGTGCAAACCGCCTCGATGTTGTTACCGTCCGGATCGATCAAGAACGCCGCGTAGTAAGTCGGGCTGTAATCCTTGCGCGGGCCGGCGCCGCCATTGTCGCGGCCGCCGCTCTTCAAGCCCTCGCTGTAGAATGCCTTGACCGCGTCATGATCGCCTGCGCGAAACGCGATATGCGCGCCATCGGCCTTGCGTCCCTTGTTGAGGTGCAGCCACAGCGCCGGCTCGCCCTTCGGCCCGAAGCCGGCATAACCATCGCCGCTCGAGCACAGGACGTAACCGAGCGGCGCCAGCACCGCGGTGTAGAAGCGCGTGGCAGCGTCGAGGTCGGCAACACGCAATCCGATATGGTCGTACATGGTCGTCTCCATTCCAAAGCGCGCCGCAATCGGCGCGCGCCGGAGACGAACCTAGTCAGTTGAGGGCGAGCTGCTCTTGGAGAATCTTGCGCTCTCCCCTCGAGGCCTGACGGAACTTGGTTGGCGACACGCCGGCGGCGCGGTGGAAGGTGCGGACGAAGTTGGAGAGATCGCCGAAGCCGACGTCATAGGCGATGTCGGTGACGGCGATATCGTCGTCGGTAAGCAGCCGCGCCGCATGCCGCAGGCGCGAGCGCACCAGATATTGATGCGGGGTGACGCCGAGCACGGCGGAGAACAGCCGCAGGAAGTGGAAGGGGCTGAGGCCTGCCTGCCGCGCCGCCTGTTCGAGGTCGACCTCGGCGTGCGAATTGGCGTCGATCCACAGCGCGGCTTCCACGGCACGGCGGCGGTCGCGCGCGGTCGGCGTCGCTGGCTTGCGCGCCTTGCCCGAGACGACATCGACGAAACGGCCGGCGAGGATCTGCCCGACTTCGTCGAGACCGAGGTCGCTGTTGCCATCTGCCGCCGTCTGGGCGAGTTCGCCCAGCACCATCAGCTCGGGCAGCGGCGGCGTCGCGCCGACTTGCCAGACGTCGCGCCGGCCGCCGAGCGCGTCGACCAGATCCTCGCTGAGGAAAAAGGACAGACAGACATCGCCGGCGACATGCTCGTGCGTGCAGGTGTATTCCTCGCCCGGCGAGCCAACCAGCATCGAGCCCGCCACCAGATCGAAGAAGCCGGCGCGGCAATGACAGCCAAAGCTGCCCGCGCGAACATAGGCTATCGAGTGGCCGGTGCGGCACTCCGCAAACGGCATGTCGTCCGGTCCCGCGTCGCAGCGAAACTCGGAGACGGTCATCGAGGGGGTCGTCAGCAGCGCGGTCGCATCCATGCCACCTATCTAGGTGGAGGGCCTCGGTGGGGCAACGGGCAGGAGGACGTCGAACAGCGTCTTGCTGGCGATCGGATGGGCGCCCTCGAGCGACAGCAGCCGCCGCTTGGAGATCACGCCGCCATAGGGTGAGAGCCGGTCGGTGTAATTGCCGGCTTCCAGCACCCGGTGGCAGGGCACGATCAGCATGTAGGGATTTTTCGCGATCGCCTGTGCCACCGAATGCGCAGCACCTGAGGCGCCCAGCGCCTTGGCGATCTCGTGATAGGTGCGCGTCTCCCCGCGCGGGATGGCGCAGGCGGCTTCATAGACCCGCCGGTTGAACCCGGGCACCCCGCTCGCGTCCAGACTGACCTCGGAAAAATCAGCATCGCTGCCTTGCAGCAAGCCCACGATGCCCTCGATCGCGAACGCGGCGTTCGCGGAAGGCCGCTGCTCGCGCGCCTCGGGATGGACCTGGAAAATCCTTCGGCGGGTGTCGATCTCCCGCGCCTCCGGCAATTGCACGGCGACGACACCGGTGCTGCTCCAGATGATGCCGCAGCGCCCTATGGTCGTGTCGAATATCGCGTAGCCGCGCCCCACCATGCACACGCCCCACTCAGTGCACGTCTCCCCAGACAGGCGATCATAACACCGCCACAATCCGGCGCACCTGGAATCTTGCCGGAAACTTAAGAAGGGTCGGGCGGGCTGCGCCAAAGCGCTTGGCGAGATGCGCCGTCTCGGCTAATCAGAGCGGGCGCAGGCTGCGCATCCGCGGGCGTAGTTCAATGGTAGAACGGCAGCTTCCCAAGCTGCATACGAGGGTTCGATTCCCTTCGCCCGCTCCATTCTGCTTTGTGCCAGAGCGCTTCGCAGCACTTTGATATTCCGGCAGCGCGAAGCAGGATGCCCTTCGAAGCTTTAGCGAACAAGGCCGATGTCTCCGGCGTGCGCCAGACCAAGTTTCCAATATATTAGCCCATCGTGACCGGCACCCGCCGCTCTCTCGGCTAAGCTCCTCTCGCCTGGCGGCTTGGGGTCCCTGCGCCGGGCCATGTTCGGATGAAGGCCAGGACCTACAAGAAATGGACCAGCAAAAGCTCGATCGCGCGATCGGTCGTCGCTTGAAGACGCTGCGGACGCAGGCCGGCATGACGTTGAATGAGCTTGCCGCGCGGTCCGGCGTCAGCCGGGCCATGATCGGGCGGGTGGAGCGGGCGCAGAGCAGTGCGACGGCTGCGCTGCTCAACAAGCTCTGCGCGGCGCTCGATGTCACGCTGAGCGACGTCGTTGCGCTCGCGGAGAAGCCGCCGGAGCGGCTGGTGCGGCTCGCCGACCAGCCGCACTGGCGCGATCCCGACAGTGGCTATCGGCGCCGGCACGCCTCGCCGCCGGATGCGGCAAGCGGCATCGAGATCATCGTCGTCGACCTGCCGGCCGGTGCGCGCGTCTCCTACAGCCCCTGGGGCCGCAATGCCTTCACCCAGCAACTCCTGATGCTGGAGGGCGCGATCGCCGTGCACATCGACGCCAAGGCGGTTCGGCTGCGCGAAGGCGACTGTCTCGACTTCGACGTGATGCGCGCGGTGATCTTCGAGAACGAGACCAGACAGGACGCGCGCTACGTCATCATCACGCGCCGCGGCGCCTCTTATGGAAAGATGTAAGACCGTGGCCATCCAGATCCGGACCGGCGACACCTTCGATCCGCGCGTCATCGCGCTACTCGATCATCACGTCGCGGCGGCGCGGGCGCAGACGGCGCCGGGCAGCGCCCATGCGCTCGATCTCTCCGGGCTGCGCGCGCCCGACGTCGCGTTCTGGACTGGCTGGGACGGCGACACTCTGGTCGCCGTCGGGGCGCTCAAGTCGCTTTCGGCTGTGCATGGCGAGGTGAAGTCGATGCACACGCTTCAGACTACGCGGCGGCGCGGCTTCGGCGGTGAGATGCTCCGCCACATCATCGCGGAAGCCCGCGCGCGCAGGCTTCAGCGGCTCAGCCTCGAGACCGGCTCGTGGGACTATTTCAAGCCCGCGCATGCTCTGTACCAGGCGCACGGCTTTGTGCTTTGCGGCCCGTTCGAAGGCTATGCCGAGGATCCCAACAGCCTGTTCCTGACGCTGGATCTGAGCGGCGGCTAGCCACCGCCGACGCAACCGCGGCTCGAAAGTGTCGTCTTGCCCCTCAAAATGAGTTGCGTACCTCAAAACACCTCTGCTAGCCTTCAGCCATGGCCGAGACGCTCACCACGACCGCGCTGACGCTGAAGGACATCGCCCGCCAGGCCGGCGTCAGCCTCGCGACGGTGGACCGAGTGCTGCACAATCGTCCGGGCGTGCGGCCGGATACGGTCCGGCGCGTCAAAGAGGCGATCGAGCGCAATTCGTTCCAGCCGCATGTGGCCGCCGCCGAGCTCGCCCGCGGCCGCGCCCGCCGTTTCGCCTTCGTGATGCCGTCGGGGCCGAATCCGTTCATGCAGCAGATCCAGGACTATCTCGGAGAGATGTCGGGCTGGCTGTCGGCTCGCCGCCTCGGCGTCGAGACGGTCGCAACCGACGTGTTCGATCCGTCCGTGCTCGCGGCTTCCCTGGAAGGACTCTCTGACGGTTACGACGGCATCGCCGTGGTGGCGCTGGATCATCCCGGCGTCCGCGCCGCCATCGACGATCTCGTCGATGCCGGCGCCAAGGTCGTGACCCTGGTCTCGGACGTGCCGTCGTCGCGCCGGCACCATTATGTCGGCATCGATAATATTGCCGCAGGGCGCACCGCCGGCGCGCTGGTCGGGCGGCTGGTCGGACAAAAGTCCGGCAAGGTCGCGATCGTCGCGGGCTCGCAGGGCCTGCGCGACCATGCCGAGCGAATTTTTGGCTTCAATCAGGTGATGGCGTCGGAATTCCCCGGCCTCAGCGTGCTGCCGGTGCTGGAAGGACGCGACGAGGACGCGCGTTCGGAGCAGCTGTTGTCGCGGTTGCTGGGCAGGCATGCTGACATTGTCGGCCTTTATAACGTCGGCGCCGGCACGCAAGGCGTCGCCAACGCGTTGAGCGATGCCGGCCGCGACAAGCAGGTGGTGTTCGTCGGACACGACGTCACCGCGCTGACGCGCCGGCTGCTGCTGCAGGGCGTGATGCATGCCGCGATCTCGCAGAACCCTGGACACGAAGCGCGCGCCGCCGTGCGCGTGCTGCTCGCGCTCGCCCGTGGCGAGCCGATCTTGCGCGAACAGGAGAAGATCAGGATCGACATCGTAATGCGGGACAATCTGCCGTAGCGGCGGGGGAATTCGAAACGACCCGTTGCGGGCAAGGCGACTTTGAGTTCGCGCACCGCAACAGGCGAAAGGGAGGATGGCGTGTATCTCGGAATCGACATCGGCACATCGGGTGTGAAAGCGGTGCTCGTCAGCGAAGCCGGCGCGGTTCTCGCGACGGCGGCGCGCGAGCTTGCGCTGTCGCATCCCGCGCCGCTGTGGTCCGAGCAGGATCCCGATGGCTGGGTCGATGCGGCGGTCGGCGCGGTCGACGATCTTGCCGCCCGCCATCCGCGCGAGGTCGCGCGGGTACGCGGCATCGGGCTATCGGGCCAGATGCACGGCGCGACGCTGCTGGACGCGGACGGACGGCCGCTGCGTCCCGCGATCCTCTGGAATGACGGCCGCTCGCACGCCGAATGCGTCGCGCTGGAGCGGCGCTGCCCATCGCTGCACACGATCGCCGGCAATCTGGCCATGCCCGGCTTCACCGCGCCGAAGCTGCTCTGGGTCGCCAGGCACGAGCCGAAAATCTTCGCGCGCGTCGCAAAGGTGCTGCTGCCGAAGGCCTATGTCCGCTATCGCCTGACCGGCGAGATGATCGAGGACATGTCGGACGCGGCCGGCACGCTGTGGCTCGACGTCGGTCTGCGCCGCTGGTCGGCCCTGCTGCTGCATGCCACCGGGCTCGATCTCCATCACATGCCGCGCCTGGTCGAGGGCAGCGAGGTCAGCGCGGTGCTTGCGCCGGACTACGCGCAACGCTGGGGCATGGCGAGGGATGTCGTGGTCGCCGGCGGCGCCGGCGATAATGCCGCGAGCGCGATCGGGCTCGGCGCCATCGCGCCGGGCGATGCGTTTCTGTCTCTGGGAACCTCAGGTGTGGTGTTCCGGGTCACCGATCGGTTTGCGCCGGCGCCGGCCTCGGCGGTCCATGCGTTCTGTCACGCACTGCCTGGCCGCTGGCATCAGATGGGCGTGATGCTGTCGGCTGCAGCTTCGCTGGCCTGGCTCGCGGGCGTGATGGAGATTCCGGCCGCAGCGCTGCTGGCGCCGCTCGGCGAGCGCGTCGATGGACCGAGCCCGGTCAAATTCCTGCCCTATCTCGACGGCGAGCGCACGCCGCACAACGATGCCGCCGCCAGCGGCGCCTTCGTCGGCCTGCGCGGTGCGACCGGGCGCGGCCAGATCGTTCAGGCCGTGCTCGAAGGCGTCGCCTTCGCCGCGCGCGACAATCTCGCGGCGCTGAGCGCGGCGGGCGGGCCGCTTCCCGAGGTCGATCTCGTCGGTGGCGGCTCGCGCTCGCCGCTGTGGGCGCAGATCTGCGCCGATGTGCTCGGCATTCCCGTCCACCGTGTCGAGGAGGGCGAGGTCGGGGCGGCACTCGGCGCCGCCAGGCTCGGCCGGCTCGCCGCCACCGGCGAAGACGCGGCTGCGGTTTGCACCCGGCCACGGCGGCTCGCGAGCTTTACGCCTCGCGCATCGGTCAGCTCGGCCTATGACGAGGCCTATCGCCGCTGGCGCGAACTTTATCCTGCGTTGAAGGAGTGTGCCTGAGTGAACGCGTCCGCAAAATTCTTCGATAAAAGCACGCCTGTCGCCTTCGCCGGCAAGGATGCGGGCAACGCGCCTGCCTTCCGCTGGTATGACAAGGACCATCTCGTCCATGGCCGCAGGATGGAAGACCATCTGCGCTTTGCGGTCTGCTACTGGCACTCGTTGTGCTGGCCCGGCGGCGATCCCTTTGGCGGCGAGACGTTCCTGCGGCCCTGGCATCACGGCGCCGATGCGATGGCGCAGGCGCGGGCCAAGGCCGACGTCGCCTTCGAGCTGTTCCGCCTGCTCGACGTGCCCTTCTTCACCTTCCACGACGTCGATGCGGCGCCGGAAGGCAACTCGCTCGCGGAATCCGTCGCCAACCTCAATGCCATCGCCGATCTCTTCGAGGCGAAGATGGCCTCAAGCAAGGTGCGCCTGCTCTGGGGCACCGCCAATTTGTTCACGCATCGCCGCTACATGGCGGGCGCCGCCACCAATCCGGATCCCGAGATATTCACCTACGCCGCCGGCCAGGTCCGCGCCGCGCTGGAAGTGACGCACCGTCTCGGCGGCCAGAACTACGTGCTGTGGGGCGGGCGCGAGGGCTACGAGACGCTGCTCAACACCGATATCGAGCGCGAGCTCGACCAGCTCGGCCGCTTCGTCTCGCTCGTCGTCGAGCACAAGCACAAGATCGGCTTCAAGGGACCGATCCTGATCGAGCCGAAGCCGAAGGAGCCGACCAAGCATCAATATGATTTCGACGTCGCCACCTGCTACGGCTTCCTCGCGCGTTACGACCTGCTGAAGGACGTCAAGCTCAACATCGAGCAGAACCACGCCATCCTCGCCGGCCACTCCTTCCATCACGAGGTCGCGCTCGCCGAGGCGCTGGGTGTGTTCGGCTCGCTCGACATCAACCGCGGCGACGATCTGCTCGGCTGGGACACTGACCAGTTCGCGATGAACGTGCCCGAGCTCGCCTTGGTGTTCCACGAGCTCCTGAACCGCGGCGGCTTCAGTTCGGGCGGGTTGAATTTCGACGCCAAGATCCGCCGCCAGTCGATCGATCCCGACGATCTGATCCATGCCCATGTCGGCTCGATGGACGCCTGCGCGCGGGCGTTGCTCGCCGCTGCGGAGATGCTCGACGCCGGCGTGCTCACTGCGCCGCTTGCGAAACGCTACGAGGGATGGGCCGGGCCCGAGGGCCGCGCCATTCTCGGCGGCCAGCGCTCGCTCGCCGAACTTGCCGACCGCGCGCACGGCCCGGGCTTCGACCCGCAGCCGCGCTCGGGCCGGCAGGAATATCTGGAATCCCTCGTCAATCGTTACGTCTGAGGAAGGCCGCTGATGACAAATGCACAAGCGACACCGGTCCTCGAGTTGACCGGCATCGGCAAGGAGTTCGGCGCGATCCGCGCGCTGCATGATGTCGACATGCACGTCCTCCCCGGCGAGGTCGTCGGCCTGATGGGCGACAACGGCGCGGGCAAGTCGACGCTGGTCAAGATCATCGCCGGCAATTTCCGCCCCAGTCACGGCGAAATCCGCTTCGCCGGCAGCGCGGTTCATTTCAACCGGCCTATCGATGCCCGCGGCGTCGGCATCGAGGTGGTCTATCAGGACCTTGCCCTCGCCGACAATCTCACCGCGGCGGCCAACGTCTTCCTCGGCCGCGAGCTGAAGCGCAGGATCGGGCCGTTCGCGTTGCTCGACCACAAGGCGATGGCGGCGCGTGCGCTGGAGCTGTTCGGCGAGCTGCGCTCGGAGACGCGCCCCGACGATCTCGTCAAGCAGATGTCGGGCGGCCAGCGCCAGGCTGTTGCGATCGCGCGGACGCGGCTCTCCAACGCGAAGCTGGTCATGATGGACGAGCCCACGGCCGCGATCTCGGTCCGTCAGGTCGAGCAGGTGCTCGGCCTTATCCACCGGCTGAAGGAGCAGGGCGTTGCCGTGATGCTGATCTCGCACCGCATGCCCGACGTGTTCGCGGTGTGCGATCGCGTCATCGTCATGCGGCGCGGCGAAAAGCGGGCCGACAAGCCCATCCACCAGACCTCCCCCGAGGAAGTCACCGCCCTGATCACCGGCGCGAAGGAGGCGGCGTGATGGCCATGCCCATGGAATCTCCGATCAGCTTCACCAATGTCGGCCGGATCAGATGGTGGCAGCGCGGCATCTTCGCGTCGCAGACCGGCTATGTCCTGCTCGCACTCGCCGTGCTGCTGGTGGTCATGCATTTCGCCAGCCCGTACTTCTTCACCGAAGGCAACATGCAGAACGTGGCGAAGAATTTCTCCTTCATCGCCATTGCGACCCTCGGCGTCACCTTTGTGATCATCACCGGCGGCATCGATCTGTCGGTCGGCTCGATGATGTGCTTCTCCGCCATGATCACCTCGATGGTGATGACCGAGCTGTCGGCGCCCGGCTCGCCGGCGGGCTCCCTGTTCGTGCACATGGCGGCCGACGGCAAGACCGTGCTCGCCAATGTCCCCGGCCTGATCCTGGTGGTATCGCTCCTCGCCGGCCTCGGCGTCGCGCTGCTCGCCGGCCTCGTCAACGGCTTCTGTATCGCGGTGCTCGGCCTGTCGCCGTTCGTCACCACGCTCGGCATGCTCTCGATCGTGCGCGGGCTCGGCTACGTCGTCTCCAACGGACGCGGCAGCTTTCCGGGTGGCCCGGATGCCGGTTATTTCTACGCGCTCACCTCGGGCGACGTGCTCGGCGTGCCCGTGCCGTTCATTTATCTGATCGTCCTCGCGCTGGCGATGGCCGTGGTGCTGCACCACAGCTCGTTCGGCCGTCACGTGTTCGCGCTTGGCGGCAACGAGAAGGCGGCCGAACTCACCGGCATCCCGGTCGTGCGGGTGAAGATCGAGGTCTATGTGATCTGCGCGCTCGCCGCAGGCCTCCAGGGCATCATCATCTCCGGCTGGCTCGGATCGGCGCCGGCCAACATGGCGACGTCCTACGAGCTCAACGTGATCGCTGCGGCCGTCATCGGCGGTGCCAATCTCGCCGGCGGCATCGGCGGTCCGCTCGGCGCCATCGTCGGCTGCGTGCTGCTCGAGGTGATCCGTAACGGCCTCGTGCTCGCCCAGGTCAGCTCCTACTGGCAGCAGACGCTGGTGGGCGTGATCATTATCCTGGCCGTATTGGTCGACCGCATCCGCTCGCGGATGATCTGAAACGAAATCGTTCCGGGACGGCAACAAAAATGCCGCCTGTCCGCTTCCCGGACGATCTTGAGAGGACAGGCGCCAAAGAAGGGTGGAGGAGACGATGAGGAAATTTGTTCTTGCCGGCATCGCGGTCGCGATGATGGCTACGCCGGCGTTTGCCGCAAACTACCGGTTCGTGATCGTGCCCAAGGCGATGAACAATCCGTTCTTCGACTTCGCGCGCGACGGCTGCCTGAAGCGTGCCAAGGAGCTCGGCAATATCGAGTGCATCTACAAGGGGCCGGTCGAGCACGAGCCGGCGACGCAGGCGCAGATCATCCAGGACTTCGTCACCCAGAAGGTCGACGGCCTCGCCATCTCGGTTGCCGACGTCGCTGCCATGACCAAGTCGATCGACGCGGCGACCGCGGCCGGCATCCCCGTCATCACCTTCGACGCCGATGCACCTGGCGCCAAGCGCATCGCCTATATCGGCACCAACAACAAGGAGTTCGGCGTCGCCCTCGGCAAGCAGCTCCTGAAGCTGCGGCCCGACGGTGGCAAATACGCCATGGTCTCGGGTGGTCCCGGCGCCAAGAATCTCGCCGAACGCGTCGACGGCGTGCGCGAGGCGCTGAAGGGCTCGAAATGGACCGAGGTCGCGGGCTCCCCGACGTTCTGCAACGACGATCCGGCGCTGGCGGTTCAGCAGATGACTGACATGCGTACCGCGACGCCCGACCTCGCCTCGATCGTTCCCATCGGCGGCTGGCCGATGTTCGCCCCCGAAGGCTTCAAGGCCTTCGCCTCCAGGTACAAGAAGGAAATCGATTCCGGCAAGTTCACGCTTGTCGTCGCCGATACGCTGAAGATGCAGCTCGAGCTGTTGCGCGATGGCTATGCCAATGCGCTGGTCGGCCAGCGTCCGTTCGAGATGGGCGAGAAGGCGATGGACACGCTGCTCGCCATCAAGAAAGGCGAGAAGGTGCCGGAGATCGTTTATACCGGCCTCGATCTCGTGACCAAGGACAACGTCGCGCAGATGTTGAAGTAGGAGCGTCGCCAGCCCCGCGCTCCTGCGTGCCTCTCCCGCTTGCGCTTTTCGCAAGCGGGAGAGATGATTTTGGTTGTTGACGAAGACTGTTGAGGCAATGGGAATGAAAAGGTCGCGGCTCGGCTCTCTCGATGTCACCTCACTCGGCCTCGGTTCCGCCCCGCTCGGCGGATTGTTCACCCCCGTCAGCGATGCCGATGCGGAAGCGACGATCGCCCGCGCCTGGTCGCTCGGAATCCGCTTCTTCGACACCGCGCCGCTCTACGGTTTTGGCCTCGCGGAGCGACGCGTTGGCGCATTCCTGCGGCAACAGCCCCGCGATTCCTACGCCATCTCGACCAAGGTCGGTCGTCTGCTGCGTGCGCCCGAAGGCGCTGCCGCCGAGGACGAGCATTACAAGGGCACGTCGCGCGAGCGGCCGGTTTTCGATTTCAGTTATGACGGTGTGATGCGATCGGTGGAGGAGAGCCTGGCGCGGCTTGGGCTCGACCGCGTCGATGTCCTGCTCGTGCATGATCCCGACGATCACTACGACGACGCCGTCGCAGGCGCCTTCCGCGCGCTCCAGCGCCTGCGCACTGAGGGCACCGTCAAGGCGATCGGTGCCGGCATGAACCAGTCGGACATGCTGGTCCGGTTCGCAGAGGCCGTTCCGGTCGACTGCTTCCTGCTCGCCGGCCGCTACACGCTGCTCGACCAGGGCGCGCTGGATGCGCTATTCCCGGTCTGCGCGACGAAGCATATCAGCATCCTGCTCGGCGGCATCTACAACAGCGGTATCCTGGCCAATCCGCACACGGGCGCGAAGTTCAATTATCAGGACGCCGATGCGGCACTCGTCGCCCGTGCGCTCGCGCTCGACGAGCTTTGCCGCAAGCACGGCACCGAGCTGAAAGCCGCCGCGCTGCAGTTCTGCATGGCTCATCCGGCCGTCACGGTCGCCGTGATGGGCGCGCGCAACGCCGCGGAAGTTGCCGACAACATCGCTATGTCGGAGATGGCGGTGCCGGCTGCGTTCTGGCAGGAGCTGCGTGCGCGAAAACTCGTCGACGCCCGCGCACCATTGCCGGGCGGAGCGTAAGACATGATCGTCGACGGGCATCAGCACTTCTGGGATCCCGCGCGCGCCGACTATCCCTGGATGGACGCGCCCGAGCTCACGCCGCTCCGGCGTGCCTTCGGTCCGGCCGATCTGGCGCCGCTCTTGAAAGACAACGGCATCGACGCGAGCATCCTGGTGCAGTGCCGCTCCGCGCTGGCGGAGACCGAGGAATTCTTGCGGATCGCTCACACGACGCCTTCGGTGATCGGCGTCGTCGGCTGGGCTGATCTGACCGACGCTGCACTTGGCGAGACGCTGGAGAAGTTGCGTGCTGCGCCCGGCGGCGACAAGCTGATCGGCATCCGCCACCAGGTCCATGACGAGGCCGACCCTGACTGGCTGCTGCGCGAGGACGTCCAGCGCGGCCTCACCGCAGTGTTCGCGCACGATCTCGCCTACGATTTCCTGGTCCGCACCCGCGAGCTGCCGGCCGCGATCGCGACCGCACAAGCGTTCCCGCAGGCGCGCTTCGTGCTCGACCACGCCGCCAAGCCGCCAATCGCCGACGGTGGAAGCAACGAATGGTCCGATCGCATCGCGGCACTCGCGGCGTGCGGCAATGTCTGGTGCAAGGTCTCGGGGTTGGCGACGGAAGCGGTTTGGAGCGACTGGAATGCGGAGCGGCTGTTTCCGTTCGTCGCGCACGCCGCGACATGCTTCGGCGAAGATCGCCTGATCTTCGGCTCGGACTGGCCGGTATGTTTGCTGGCCGGGAGCTACGGCGAGATCAAGAGTGCGCTGGAGGCGTGCCTGATGAAGCTCGGGCCGCAGGTGCGGGAGAAGGCGTTCGGCGTGAATGCGAAGGCTGCGTATCGGCTAGCGGTTGGTTGAAGCCGCCAGCGCGCGTGTCGCTCAGTGTTCGTCCCCAAACACCCGATCCAGCGCCGCATCGTACGTCCTCTGCACCAGCTCCGGATGCAGCTTGGCCAGCGTCTCCATCATCACGCCGGAATTGATTTCGAGCACACGCCAGACGCCGTCAACGTGCGCGAGGTCGATCGAGGCGAAGGTGATGCCGATGGCATTGGCGGCGTCGATGGCGAGCTTCGCGCAGGCCGCGCGAAGATCGCCGTCCTGCATCAGCACGGGCTTTGCACCCGCATCGAGATTGTGCCGCCAATCCGAGCCGCGCTGCTTGCTGTAGACGACGAGTGGCGCCTCATCGAGCAGTATCACGCGAACTTCGTCCTCGATCACGACGTAGGGCGAGATCACCAGTCCGACGCTCATCGAAAAGGCTTCGCCAACCGCATGATCGAGCTCTGTTTCCGTCGTGACCCTGAAGACGGATCGTCCCGACGTCCCCTCGTTCGGCTTCACCACCACGCCTTGCGGATTGTCGTGAAGCAGCGCCAGCATTGCCTCTCGCCAGGCGCCCTCGACAACCTTCTCGCCCAATTTCGGATTGAGGAACAGGCGATGGGGAATGCAGGGCACGCCCTCGAGCGCGAGCACCTCGGCGGTGGCCGATTTGTCGTTGGCCAGTCGGTGCGCGATGGCGCTGTTGAGGCCGATGTCGTAGCCGAACGCGAAGCGGCGCTGCTCGCCCCGGCGCATCGCGAGCAGCCAGCCACCGGCGCGGACATCGAGCGCGATGCCATGGTTCGCGCAATAACGCTTGATCGCCTGGACGAAGATCCGCTCGCCGCTCGCCATGTGTCTCAGTCGCCATTTCCAGTCGTCATTACCAGTCGCTCTTGGCGCCAAAAGCCGCAAAAATGCGGGAAACGGCGCAAAACCCCAGGAAATCAGAGCTATTCTTAATGAAATTCTCGCGAGCGCCACGGAAATTAAGTGCTGTATTCGGGCCTCTGAGGGAAAAGAAATTGCCCTCCGCGTGCGCCGGACAGCAGATCCATTAATGATGTGACCATTTCCGCCGCAAATGCCGGTTTGACCGGCATCAATCGCATCCGGAACGAGGTTGATTATTGGTCTCAATGGCGTACATCACACACGCGAAATCCTCCGCCATGGCAATGGTGTCCGCCCCGCTTTCAGGGGCCGGGCAACGCTTTTGCCCTAAAACCGCAATTATTCGGAATATCGAAAATCATGAGCGCGTTTTACCGAGAGAAGGTTCTTTCCGTCCAGCACTGGACCGACACCCTGTTCAGCTTTCGCGCCACCCGCGATTCCGGTTTCCGCTTCCAGAACGGCCAGTTCGCGATGATCGGCCTCGAGGTTGAGGGCCGCCCGCTGCTCCGCGCCTACAGCATGGCGAGCGCCAATCACGAGGAAGAGCTCGAGTTCTTCTCGATCAAGGTTCAGGACGGCCCGCTGACGTCGCGTCTCCAGAAGATCAAGGAAGGCGACACCATCCTGGTCGGCCGCAAGGCGACCGGCACGCTGATCACCGACAACCTCATTCCCGGCAAGCGGCTGATGCTGCTCTCGACCGGCACTGGCCTGGCGCCCTTCGCCAGCCTGATCAAGGACCCCGAGGTCTACGACCAGTTCGACAGCATCGTGCTGGTGCATGGCTGCCGTCAGGTCTCCGAGCTCGCCTATGGTGAGAAGCTCGTCGCCAGCCTTCGCGAGGATGAACTGTTCGGGGAGTTGCTCGCGGACAAGCTCATCTACTACCCGACCGTGACCCGCGAGCCGTTCAAGAACCGCGGCCGCATCACCGACCTCATTAGCTCCGAGCAGATCTTCAACGACATCGGCCAGGGTCCGCTCGACATCGCGACCGACCGCATCATGATGTGCGGCAGCCCGGCGATGCTGGAAGAGCTGAAACTGATGTTCGAGGGCCGCGATTTCGTCGAGGGCTCCGGCAACAAGCCCGGCCATTTCGTGATCGAGAAGGCGTTCGTCGAGCGGTAATTGCGCGCTCTCTGGTCGTCCCGGCCTAGTGCGCAATAGCGCACGGGGGCCGGGACCATATCGCGAGGTCTCTCGACTCGTAGACGATTGCCGGTCCCCAAACGACCAGTCTTCGCCAAACCGTGTCCTGTGGCTATGGGTCCCGGCCTTCGCCGGGACGACCGCTGTGAGTGTGGTCGTCGGCCCGTCGTCTGCTGCACCGCAAAAGCCCGCCCATCGGGCTGATTGATTTGTCCCCGCCGAATTCGCTAGCGTGAAACAACCGCCGCGTCATATCCGTATGACAGGCGCGGGCGTATCGTACCGCCTCATGCTGGCGAGAGGATGGGAATCGTGGCCGACGAGAATAAGACGCAGGAATCGCCCAACTTATCGTCCAACGTATCGCCCAAACGGCTGCCGCTGGCGGAAGAGGGGATCATGGAAACCCTGCTGCTGCCATTCTCCCCGCGCTTCATCGTCCTGACGATCTGCGCGGTGGTCACCGCGCTGCTGATCGGCATCGGCATCGCCGACCGCAAGATCTTCGACATCCTGTTGATCCCGATCCTGATCTTCGGCGCGCTGACGCTGCTTGGCGTTCGCGACCTCATGCAGAAAGGTCACGCCGTTCTACGCAACTACCCGATCTCGGCGCATATCCGCTTCCTCCTCGAAGAGATTCGCCCGGAGATGCGGCAGTACTTCTTCGAGAGCGAGAAGGACGGCATGCCGTTCTCGCGCGACATCCGTGCGGTGGTCTATCAGCGCGCCAAGATGCAGCTCGACAAGCGTCCGTTCGGTACCCAGGAGGACGTCTACCGCGAGGGTTATGAGTGGATGCATCACTCGGTCTCGCCGAAGACGCATGCCGAGGAGAAATTCCGCGTCACCATCGGCGGCCCCGATTGCGCCAAGCCGTATTCGGCTTCGGTGTTCAACATCTCCGCGATGAGTTTTGGCGCGCTCAGCCCGAACGCGGTGCGCGCGCTGAATGCCGGCGCCAAGAAGGGCGGCTTCGCGCACGACACCGGCGAGGGCGGCTTCAGCCCCTATCATGCGGAGATGGGCGGCGACATCATCTGGGAGATCGGCTCGGGCTATTTCGGCTGCCGTCATCTCGACGGCGCCTTC
The DNA here is from genome assembly GCF_003020115.1 of Bradyrhizobium sp. MOS002. Classification (GTDB taxonomy): domain Bacteria; phylum Pseudomonadota; class Alphaproteobacteria; order Rhizobiales; family Xanthobacteraceae; genus Bradyrhizobium. The sequence goes on along the minus strand of NZ_PYFX01000001.1, from coordinate 721,882 downwards.
GATCCCGAAGCCTTCGCGCGCGTCGCGAGCCAGGACCAGATCAAGATGGTCGAGCTCAAGGTCAGCCAGGGCGCCAAGCCCGGTCATGGCGGCGTGCTGCCGGCGGCGAAAGTCTCGGAGGAAATTTCCAGGATCCGCGGGGTCGCCATGGGCGAGGATTGCATCTCGCCGGCCTCGCATCGCGCCTTCTCGACGCCTGTCGGCATGATGCAGTTCATCGGCGAGATGCGAAGGCTCTCCGGCGGCAAGCCGACCGGCTTCAAGCTATGCATCGGCCATCCCTGGGAATTCCTGGCGATCTGCAAGGCGATGATCGAGACCGGCATCTATCCCGACTTCATCGTCGTCGACGGCAACGAGGGCGGCACCGGCGCCGCGCCGCTGGAGTTCATGGACCATCTGGGCATGCCGATGCGGGAGGGCGTCAGTTTCGTCCACAACGCGCTGATCGGCATCAACGCGCGCGACCGCATCAAGATCGGCGCATCCGGCAAGATCGCCACCGCCTTCGACATGGCGCGCGCCATGGCGATCGGCGCGGACTACTGCAATTCTGCGCGCGGCTTCATGTTCTCGCTCGGCTGCATCCAGTCGCTGAGCTGCCACACCGACCGTTGCCCGACCGGCGTCGCGACCCAGGACCCGACGCGGGCGCGCGCGCTCTATGTGCCGCTCAAGATCGACCGCGTGCACAATTATCACCTTGCGACGCTGCACTCGCTGACCGAGCTGATCGCCGCCGCCGGTCTCGAACATCCGCAGCAGCTGCGCCCGATCCATTTCTCGCAGCGCAGCTCGACCACGGACGTGAGATCTTTCGCGCAGCTTTATCCGTCGCTGCGTCCGGGCGAGCTGCTCGAAGGCACCGAAGACCCGCGCTTCCGCGACGCCTGGCGGATGGCGCGGACGGAGACGTTCCAGCCGGCGCTGTAGACGCCGGTCCACTCGCAAGGCCGCAGGCCCCGCGCGTAAAAGCATCGCGACGGAGACTGCGTTTAACGCTTGGTTCAACTTTGGGTGTAGATTGTTCCCATGGACGAGCGGCGCGACAAGGCAAGGCATCGCGTGCTGAAGGCCGGGACGATCGAGTTCGGCGGCGGCGGCGCGATCGATTGCACCGTCCGCAACCTGTCAGATACCGGCGCCGCGCTCGACGTCAGCAGTCCCGTCGGCATCCCCGATCATTTCAGCCTGTTCGTCCAGGCCGACGGAACACATCTCGCCTGCACCGTGATCTGGCGCAAGGAAAGGCGGATCGGGGTGAGGTTCGGGTGAGGGGCTGGGTCGGCAATCCCAACTGTCGTCCCGGCGAAGGCCGGGACCCATAACCACAGCGAGTGGTTTGGCGAAGATCGGTCGTTCTGTATTTCTACCTTCAGCAATCGACAAATCGCGCGGTATGGGTCCCGGCCTTCGCCGGGACGACACGTGGAGAGTTCGGTGCACCACCTCACGTCGCCGCTCGCTCACCCCGTCTCTACTTCGCTCCGCCGGCTCGCGAGAATCTTGTCGATCCTCCGTCCGTCGAGATCGACCACCTCGATGTGCCAGCCGCCGAAGTCGAAGGCGTCTCCGACATCAGGCAGCACGTTGAACTGTTGCAGCACGAGGCCGGCGACCGTGTTGTAGCGGTGCGGCGGCAGTTCGATGCCGAGCAGCTCGCCGAATTCGTCGACCGGCATCCAGCCTGAGACCAGCAGCGAATCGTCCGCGCGCTTGACGTAGGCCGGCTCCGGCGGGCCTTCCTCGGAATGGAAGGCGCCGACGATCGATTCCAGAATGTCAGCCGTCGTCACAATGCCTTCGAAGGCGCCGTATTCGTCGTAGACGAGGCCGACATGCACCGGCGCAGCCTTCAGGATCGCCAGCACGTCGCGGGCATCGGCGGAGGCAGGAATGCCGGGCGCCTCGCGGACCAGCACGCGCAAATCCGGCGTGCGCTCATTCATGAAGGCGACGAGCAGATCCTTGGCCTGGAGCACGCCGATCGGCTTGTCGCGGTCGCCATCGGACACGGGAAAGCGCGAATGCGGACTTTTGGCGATGATCGCTTGAATGCTCTCCGGCGGATCGTTCAAGTCGATCTCGTTGACCTCCGTGCGCGGCGTCATGATGGCGCCGACCGGCCGGTCGCCGAGCCGCATCACGCCCGCGATCATCTCCTTTTCACCTGACTCGAGCACGCCCGCGTTTTCGGCCTCGCTGACGAGATGATGGATCTCGTCTTCCGACACCTTCTCTTCGGACTTGCCGCCATGGCCGAGCAGCGTGAGGATCAGCTTGCCGGAGAGATCGAGCAGGAAGACCAGCGGCAGCGAGACCTTCGCAAGCACGTGCATCGCGGGTGCAACCCTGACCGCGATGCTCTCGGGATCGCGCAGCGCCACCTGCTTCGGCACCAGCTCGCCGACGATCAGGGTGGCGTAGGTGATGAGCGTGACGACCAGGCCCACTCCGACGATGTCGGCAATTCCTGCGGACAGGCCAAGCTCGAGCAGCCATTGCGTCAGCCGCTGTCCGAGCGTCGCGCCCGAGAACGCGCCGGAGAGCACGCCGACCAGCGTGATCCCGATCTGCACCGTCGAAAGGAATTTGCCGGGATCGGCCGCGAGCGTCAGTGCCCGCTCGGCGCCGCGGACGCCCTTGGCGGCGAGCATCGACAGCCGGGCCGGGCGTGACGAGACCACGGCCAGTTCGGACATGGACAGCAAGCCGTTGATGACGATCAGGACGACGACGATGGCAAGTTCGGCGGAGAGCATTGACGTTCCGAGGTAAGGGAGTGTGGCGCGGATGGCGGCCCAGGCATTGATATAGGTATTCGAGGAAGAAATGCTGATGATTCTGTCGCATCAGGCATCGCGAAGGAACTTCGCCGATACCATCCCGGAAGGCACTCGAAGCCCAATACCCCGCGGAACTACGGCCATGCCGTTGCTTAACGGCCTCTTAGCGGCGACCAGCTAGGTTCTCGACATTTGCAGGAATGTATTCGGGGGACCAAGATGCGGATCGGGAAGCTCTTTGCGCTGTCGATGCTGACGGTGACGATTTTTGCAGTCATCCTTGGCGCCGAGGTGCTCGTACCCCAGGCGCGTATCTTCGCGAACCGCTCCGACGCGATCAAGACGGTCGACGCCTTTGGTGCGACCCTGACGGTCAGTCAGCACATTGCCAGCCTTCGTGCCCCCTACATTTCCCCGATTTTCCAGGAGAACGCTGCGACGCAGGTCCAGATCGAAGCCGCCGCGAAGGCCGCGAAAGCGGTCGATGCCGCATTCGAGGGGGCTAGGCGCGCCATCATGGTGCTGGATGATGCCGGACCGATGATCGAAAACCTGGACCGAACCGCGCGGCGGCTCAAGGATATCACCACGGCGGCAGATCGCGCGATGAGCGTTCCGCTGGCGACGCGCGACAGCGTTGTGATCAAGGGCTTCCTTCCGGGCGTTGCCGAGGTCATCGGCAATATCGAGCCGATCATGAACCGGCTCGAAGCGAAGGTCATCAATGCCGATTCCTCGCTTGCGGCGCTGTTGAGCCTGGCGCGAACGGCGCAGGATCTGCGCGTCTCGGCCGGCAGCCGCGCCGCCACGCTGTCGCCCGCGCTGAGCGCCCGCCGCCCACTCACGGCGAGCGAATTCGCGCTGATGGATCGTATGCAGGGGCGTGTCGAGGCCGACCGCGAGCGCATCGAGGCCGGCATCGACCAGCTCGGAAGCCCGCCCCGCATCGTCACCGCGCTGAAAGCGGCGACGGATTCATATTTCGGAAAAGCGGCGCCCGTCGTGGACAAGGAGATGCCCGCGGCACGTGGCGACGGCAAGTACGGCATCAACGCCGAAGAGCTGGCCACCGTCATCGTACCTGCCATCCAGATGTTCTACGGCGTGCGCGATGCCGCGCTGGCCGAAGCCGCCGAGCGCGCCTCGGCCGCGCGCGACGGCGCGCTGGCGATGTTCGCGCTCGCGGGCGTGGCGGTGCTGGCGCTGCTGGGGACACTCGGAGGCGTGACCATGATGCTGCGCAGGCGCGTGGTGACGCCGCTGAGCCGGCTCGCGGACGTGATCGCAACGCTTGCCGCCGGGCAGCACGAGGTCGAGATTCCCGTGACCGGCCGCAATGACGAGATCAGCCAGGTGGCGGGCTCGCTCCAGCACTTCAAGGACTCGCTCTCCGCCAAGAAAGCCGCCGACGAGGCCGCCGCGGTGGAAGCCGAGGCGAAACTCCAGCGCAGCCAGCGCATGGACCAGATCGCGCGCGATTTCGAAGCGTTGATCGGCGAGGTCATCAACACCGTCTCGTCGGCATCCTCGGAGCTGGAAGTGTCGGCGGGAACGCTGACGAGCACCGCCGACCAATCGGAAAAGGTCACCGCGACCGTCGCGGCCGCCTCCGAGCAGGCCTCCAGCAACGTGCAGACCGTTGCCGCGGCCGCGGAGGAGATGGCGTCCTCGGTCGACGAGATCGGCCGGCAGGTCCAGGACTCCGCGCGCGTGGCCAGCGAAGCGGTGCAGCAGGCAGCGCGGACCAACGACTATGTCGGCGAGCTCGCCAAGGCTGCCGGACGGATCGGCGACGTGGTCGAGCTCATCAGCCAGATCGCGGGACAGACCAATCTTCTCGCGCTCAATGCAACGATCGAGGCTGCGCGCGCCGGCGAGGCCGGGCGCGGCTTCGCCGTGGTCGCCTCCGAGGTCAAGGCACTCGCCGAGCAGACCGCCAAGGCCACCGGCGAGATCAGCCAGCAGATCACGGGAATCCAGAGCGCGACGGAAGATTCGGTCGGCGCCATCAAGTCGATCGGCGACACCATCACCCGCATGTCCGAGATTGCATCGGCGATCGCCTCCGCGGTCGAGGAGCAGGGGGCGGCGACGCGGGAGATTTCCCGCAACGTGCAGCAGGCGGCACGCGGCACCCAACAGGTCTCCGCCAGCATCGTCGACGTGCAGCGCGGCGCGAGCCAGACCGGATCGGCCTCCTCCACCGTGCTTGCGTCAGCGAAGTCGCTCTCCGGCGAGAGCAGCCGTCTCAAGGTGGAGGTCGGAAAGTTCCTGGACGCGATCCGGGCCGCGTAGGAAACGTATCGCGGGGAGCGATCAGAACTCGCCGTGCAGCCGACCTGAGAACACCGACACCGGCCCGCGATCAGCGTTGTAGGCGGGGTTGACGATGAGCTGGTAGTCCGCGGTGAAGGTCAGCGCCTTGTTGAGCGCGTAGGCGTAATAGGTCTCCAGCACGCGTTCCCTGCGGTAGTTGAGTTGGCCGTCGCCGATCAGCGGACCGAGACCGCCGGCGGCGATGAAGTCGCGATGGTCCTGCGAGAGGCCGTTGATCGCGCCGGCAATGGCGACGACGTCGTCGGGCCGGCCCCATTTCGCTCCCTTCACCGAGACGCCGCCGGACAGGCTGCGGTCGATGTCGGTGAAGGCCATGATCTCGTTGCGGCCGTCGTTCCAGCTCCAGCGGCCGAATACGCCGATGTCGTCGGTGATGGCCTGTTCGAGATTGAGCGCGTAGCCGTATTTGAGCCGGCCGCGGCGGGTCTGGCTGATGTCGAGGTTGAGCAGGGGATTGTCCAGCGTCTCGCGATAGCTGCCGGAATTAGCGCTGTTGACGAAGCCGAGTGTGCGCAGCTTGCCGGGCTGGCCGAACAGCGAAAAGCGCATCTCGAGCTCCGCGACATATTCGCCGCGGCGGCCGATATTCATGTCGAAATTGTTCGAGTTGGACTGCGCGTCCATCAGGAAGTAGCCGGCGCGTAGTGCCCATTGCTTCTGGTTCAATTCGGCCGTGGCGCCGTAGCCGAGGCCGAGCTTGTCGGCGGCGTAATCGAAGGCGCCGGACGCCCAGATCGACCAGTTCATAAAGTCCTTGCGCGGATCATGCGCATAGGAATTGCCGTCGAACACGTCGACTACGGAGAGCTTGCCGACCTGCAAGGTCAGGCGCGAGACGTCGGCCTTGCCGGCAAGCTGGAACTGGCCGCTGGCCAACTCTTCCTGCTCGCCGCCGAAGCCGAAGGTGTGGCGCACGAACAGTCGCGAGGCGTTGAAGTGCGGATAGGGAAAGCCGGACTTCTGCGCTTCGCCGTTGGGGAAGCCCGCGGCACCCGTCGTGTTGTTGAAGCCGAAACCTTGCAGCAGCTCGGGATTGAAATAGACCTCGCCGCCATCCCATAGCCGCGCATTCAGGTAGAGCGAGTTGCTCCAGGTCTGCTGGAAATCCGGCGACGGGAGCAGGCTGTTCGTTCCGGTATAGGGCGCGTGGAACGCGGGGTAGCCCTGCCCCAGCACGGTCGACTGGCCGTGAATCTCCCAGCGGCTGGACTCGGTATCCGTCACATCCGACTTCGGGTTGTAGGTCGGCATGCCCGGCCAGTCGATCTTGCGATTGAGGCCGATCCGCAGGCTCTGGAAATCCATCGACGACGAATATTGCGCGCCGGAAGGGAAGGTGACGTTGGCGTTCTCGAACTTGCTGTAGAGATATTCGAGCCGCGCACTCCAGTGCGGCGCGAAGGCGTATTCGACGCCGCCGCCGGCGGTCCAGCCGAACCGCGTGTGCAACACCTTTTCCTCGTTGCCGCCTGTCGGCGTCGCCAGAAAGCGTTCACCGGCAAAAGCGGCGCCGCCGGTCGCGTAGAACAGAAAGGCGCCGGTGGTGTAGCCGAGCCGCGCGCGCAGGCTCGCAACATAGTCCCAACGTTCCTCCGCACTCGACAGCGCGGTCGCAGCCGACGACACCACATGGTTGGAGGGCAGATAGTTGGGGAAGGAGATGTCGCCTTCGACGCCGAGCAGGAAACCCGAATTGAGCCGCCAGTTGTAGCCGGCCTGCACGCCGCCGGTCGCGCCGGTGAACCCATGATTGTCGGTCGCGACCGTGGGATCGGCCAGCGTGGCCGAGGACGTGCCGCGGGTGAAACCGGCATGCGCACCGATATAAAGGCCGGTCCAGTCATAGACGGCCTTCAGCGCAGGTGCCTTCAGCGGCAGATCGGCCGCGCGGCTGGTGGCGGGAAAAGCCAATACGCCCGAGGCAATCGCCGCGGCCGTCCGCAAATACCTGTAACGGTGACCCCTCAACGTCAAAACGCACGCCCCCAAACGCGAATGTGTCCACTCGCCGCACTATCCCTGCCGATTCGCGGCGACCCTGTCATCAGGATTAGGTGCTCCGCGATCGAACGAGATGATCTCGATCCGGCGCGACGTCTTCCCAAGCCCCTGAGCCTGTTGCGAACCTTATTGCGATTAATTCGCAATAGCAACTAGTGCGAATTGCCGCAGGCGATGGTTCGCACCGCTCTGTGACAGGACTGCAACAAATTCCCGAGGCGCAAAAACAGTTGACCCCGCCCGGGGGGACATCCGGGCGGGGTCGGGGGCACGACACGGGGTGGATGAGGCGCCCGTGTCGGACGCAGGATCCACGTGAGATCGGCCTCAGGGACTCAAATCAGAAGCAGGTACGCACGCGGCCAACGTACTGGCCAAAGGCGTTGTACTGGGCGGCCCAGCCGCAGCGGTGATAGCCGTTGTAATAGGGGTCGTTGCTGGCGGCGATCGCGGAGCCGACGACGGCGGCGGTGGCGATGCCCAGCCCGACGCCGACGCCCCAGCCGAGCGGCTTGGCTTGCGCCTGCGAGGTGGTGGCGACGACGCTGCCGGTCAGGGTGAGCGCGGTGAGGGCAACTGCGAAAATCTTGGTCTTGATCGACATGGGAAACTCCATCCGGGTTGAGGCGGTCCGTTGTGGCCCGCGTACCGAGTTGGACGGAGGCTCCGCGCGTCCGGTTCGAAACCGACAAAAGCGGAGCTCGAGTTTGACTCTTTCCCGAACGATTCCAGGAGGATAAGCGCTAGCCGAGCGGGCCTTTGGCGAGTCTGTTCACGTCGAAGTTATCAACTTCGGCAAGCAGCTCGCAAAAAGCGCGGGCGCCCTGATCGATCAGCTGCTCGCCCTTCGCGGCCACGGCCAGCGTCGCGTTGCCGACGGCGCCGCTCGGGTTGAGATCCTGCGCCTGCCAGGCGAACGGCGCGGGTCGCTGCGTCGATAGCCAGCGATATTGCTGCTCCATCGCGATGCTGCTCGCGGGAAAATCCGCGATCGCATCAACGCGCACCTGATCGGGATAGCGCGCCAGCATGATCGAGGTCTCGACCGCGCCGCCGTGAATGCCGTGGCGCACTTCGTCCGCCGGGAACAGCTGGTCCGCGCCCGACAGCCGCGACCACGACGTCGTCACCACGAACAACTTCTGATGCGCGCGAAGATCCTGCGCGATCAGCATCATGGCCGCGCTGTTGCCGCCATGGCTGGTGATGATGACGAGCTTCTTCAATCCGCGGCGCGCGACGTCTTCGCCAATCGCGGTCCATTTTTTCAACGCGATGTCAGTCGGCAGCGTCTGCGTGCCCGGATAGTCGATATGCTCGGTGGAAATCCCGATCGGTTCAACGGGCAGGAAACTGGCCGGAACGCTCCCGGGCAGAAGTTCGCGCGCCCGCGCGAGATAGGCGTCCGCGATCAGCACGTCGGTCTCGAGCGGCAGATGCGGGCCGTGCTGTTCGGTCGCCGCCAGCGGCAGCACTGCGATCCAGCGCGACACCTCGGCTGTGCCGGCATCGGCCCAGCGGATCTCGGTCCAGTCGCGGGAAGGCGTCATCAAGGTTTCTTTGCCCGAATTTGTCACGTAATTTGGGTATCAGGAGACGCAGGCCTGGTCGGCGCGCGTCCTCGAACGTCTTGTGGTTTTATCGCGTTGCCTTCACATGGGCCAGCAGCGATCGACGGAGTCCCATCATGAGCCCATCTCATCTGCGGCGAGCCTTAACGGCGGGCCTGATGGCCGCTTTCGTCTCGGTCGTCCCGGCGCGCGCCGAAACTCTGGACAAGGTCATGTTCGGCACCAATTGGGTCGCCGAGGCCGAGCATGGCGGCTTTTTCCAGGCGGTCGCCGACGGCACCTATAAGAAATATGGGCTCGACGTCACCATCGTTCCCGGTGGTCCCAACGAGAACAACCGGATGCTGCTGATCGCCGGCAAGATCGATTTCTTCATGGCCGCGAACACGCTGATGTCGTTCGACGCGGTCGCCAACAACGTCCCGGTCGTCACCATCGCCGCGGTCTTCCAGAAGGATCCGCAGGTGATGCTGACGCAGCCTGATGCCAAAATCGCCAAGATCGAGGACCTCAAGCCGCTGACGCTGTTCGTCTCCAAGGAGGGCATGACCAGCTATTTCCAGTGGCTCAAATCCGAATACGGTTTCAGCGAGAAGAACGTTCGCCCCTATAATTTCAATCCGCAGCCCTTCATCGCCAATCCCAAGAGCGCGATGCAGGGTTACGTCACCTCGGAGCCCTTCGCGGTCGAGAAGGCCGCCGGCTTCAAGCCCAACGTGTTGCTGCTTGCCGATTACGGCTTCAACACCTATTCGACCCTGATCGAGAGCCGCCGCGACGTGGTCGAGAAGAAGCCCGACATGGTGCAGCGCTTCGTCGATGCTTCCATGGTCGGCTGGTACAATTACATCTACCGCGACAATTCCGCGGGCAACGCCATGATCAAGAAGCTCAATCCGGAGATGACCGACGAGCTGCTCGCCTATTCGGTCGCCAAGATGAAGGAATACGGCATCGTCGATTCCGGCGATTCGCTGAAGAACGGCATCGGCGCGATGAGCGACGAGCGCTACACCTCCTTCTTCAACAAGATGGTGAAGGCAGGCGTCGTGAAGGCAGACCTCGATTTTCGCAAATCCTATACGCTGCGCTTCGTCAACAAGGGCGTCGGCGCCGAACTGCGCCCGAGCAAGCCGTAGCGCAAGGCCGATGTCATCAGTCCAAACGTCGTCGGGGGTCGAGACCGGCCTGACGGCCCTGGCTGTCAGCCTGCGCGGCGTGACGAAGACCTATGACAACGGCGTGCTGGCGCTCGGCCCGCTCGATCTTGCGGTGCGCAAGGGCGAGTTCATCTCGCTGCTGGGCCCGTCAGGTTGCGGCAAATCCACCGCGCTCCGGCTGATCGCCGAGCTCAGCGCGCCGTCGTCCGGCATCGTGGGGCTGGCGCGTCAGGAGGACAAGGCGCAGCCAGGTCTTGTTCAGCCAGGTCTTGTACAGTTAGGTCACGGCATCGGCTTCGTGTTTCAGGAGCCGACCCTGATGCCCTGGACCAGCGTGCGCGAGAACGTGCGGTTGCCGCTGAAGCTCGCAGGCGTTCCGAAGGCGGAATCGCGCGCGCGTGCCGACGAGGCGTTGGCCAGCGTCGGGCTTGCCGATTTCGCCGACGCTTTTCCGCGCGAGCTTTCCGGCGGCATGAAAATGCGGGTGTCGCTGGCGCGCGCGCTCGTCACCGACCCTGATATCCTCCTGATGGATGAGCCGTTCGCGGCGCTCGACGAAATCACGCGCTTCCGCCTCAACAATGATTTGCTGGCGCTGTGGCGCAGGCTTGGCAAGACCGTCATCTTCGTCACGCATTCGGTGTTCGAATCCGTCTATCTGTCGCAGCGCGTGGTGGTCATGACGGCGCGGCCGGGCCGCATCCAGGCCGACATCCGCATCGAGACGGTCGAGCCGCGCGGCGAGGAGTTTCGCACTTCAGTCGCCTATTCCGATTATTGCCGGAAAGTGTCGGCGGCGCTGGCGCCGTCCTATGCAGGGCAGTCGACGCTATGAACGCGCAAGCTTCTGTCACTGCGAAGCCGTCCGGCGCAAAACGCGCGTTGCGCTTCGTGCTGCCGGTCATCGTGTTCGCGGCCGGACTCCTCGCCTGGGAACTCGTGGTCCGCATCAAGGACATCCCGCCTTACGTGCTGCCGGCCCCCTCCGTCATTTTCCTGACGCTGATCAAGGATTGGGCGGTGCTGTCACAATCGCTCGCGGCGACGCTGCTGACCACACTTGAAGGCTTTGTCGCAGCCAGCATCGGCGGCATCGCGCTGGCGCTGCTGTTCAACCAGTCCAAATGGGTGGAAGCATCGCTGTTCCCCTATGCCGTAGTGCTTCAGGTCACGCCGGTCATCGCGATCGCGCCGCTGCTGCTGATCTATCTGGAGCAGCAGACCGCGGTCGTGGTCTGCGCCTTCATCGTCGCCTTCTTCCCGGTGCTGTCGAACACCACGCTCGGGCTCAATTCGGTCGATCGCAATCTCGCCGGCCTGTTCCAGCTCTATGGCGCCTCGCCGCAGCAGACCCTGCGCTTTCTCAAGCTGCCGGCGGCGCTGCCTTATATTCTCGGCGGCCTGCGCATTGCCGGCGGCCTGTCGCTGATCGGCGCGGTCGTGGCCGAGATCGCGGCGGGAACGGCCGGAGCCGGATCCGGGCTCGCCTACAGGATCGCAGAATCCGGCTACCGCTTGAACATACCCCGCATGTTCGCAGCGCTGCTGCTGTTGTCGCTGGCCGGGATTGTCATCTATGGGGTGCTGGCGCTAGTTTCCCACCTCGTTTTACGGCGCTGGCACGAGAGCGCGCTTGGAAAGGACAACTGATGACCACCGGTTCGATTTCGTCCGAAAAGATCGACCTTCTGATTTATGGGCCGGTCCGGCCGATCCTCGAGAACGGGTTTTCCGATCATTTCGTCGTGCACAAGGCGGAGACGCGAGGCGACCTCGAGCGGCTGACGCCGGCGGTTCGCGAAAGGATCCGCGGCGTGGCGGTGACCTATCACACCGTGCGTGCCGACAAGCAGTCGCTGTCGCAATTGCCCAAAATCGAGATGGTGGCGAGCTTCGGCGTCGGCTACGACCACGTCGACGCCAAATACGCCGCCGAGCACAACATCATCGTCACCAATACGCCCGACGTGCTGACCGAGGAGGTCGCCGACGTCGCGATGGGGCTTCTGATCTCCACGGTGCGCGAGTTCATCAAGGCCGACCGTTATGTGCGCTCCGGTCTCTGGCAGACCCAGAACTATCCGCTCAGCGTCGGCTCGCTGCGCGATCGCAAGGTCGGCATCGTCGGCATGGGCCGGATCGGACAGGCGATCGCCCGCCGGCTCGATGCCTCGCTGGTGCCGGTGGTCTATCACACCCGCAATCCGTCCAAGGACGTCTCCTACAAGCACTACCCCGACCTGATCGAGATGGCGAAGGCGGTGGACACGCTGATGGTGATCGTGCCCGGTGGCGCCAGCACGAACAAAATGATCAACGCCGAGGTGCTGAAGGCGCTCGGCCCGCGCGGTGTGCTGGTCAACGTCGCGCGCGGCTCGGTGATCGACGAACCGGCGCTGGTCCAGGCGCTCAAGTCCGGCACCATCCTCGCCGCCGGTCTCGACGTGTTCGCGGCCGAGCCGAACGTGCCGGACGAGCTCAAGACCATGCAGAATGTCGTGCTGCTGCCGCATATCGGCTCGGCCTCGGTGGTGACGCGCAACGCGATGGATCAGCTTGTGGTCGACAATCTCAAGTCCTGGTTCTCAGGCAAGGCGCCGTTGACGCCGGTTGCCGAAACGCCGTTTAGGGGGCGCTGATGAGAGGTCTTCGGGTCGTAACAATTGTGATCGCGGCATGCGTTGCCGCGATCACCACTGCGCATGCGCAGGATACGACGACCCTGAAGAAGGAGATGCCCGGGCAATGGGAGCTCTCGACCACCGAGCGCAGCAAGACCTGCGTCGTCACGCTCAAGGCCGACGCTGCGGCGCAAGGCTTCAAGCTCGAGCTGGAGCCGGCCTGCAAGGCCGCGCTGCCTTTCACCAAGGACATCGTCGCCTGGAGCGTCAGGGGTCTCGACATCGTCCGCTTGCAGGATTCGAGCGGTGAAGCCGTGATCGACTTTACCGAGGTCGAGGCCGGCATCTTCGAGGGCCTGCGGCAGGGCGAGGGCGTCTACATCCTGCAGGACCTCGCCGCCGCCCGCTCGATGGCGAAGTCGATGGACCAGATGATCGGCGACTGGTCGATCGTGCGCGGCAACGGCCAGCCGGTCTGCGGGCTGACGTTGACCAACACCGAAGCCGGCCCGGACAATTTCCAGGTCTTCCTCAAGCCGAAATGCGATGCGGCCATCGCGCAGTTCAACCCGACGCAATGGCGGCTCGAGCGCGGCCAGATCATCCTGCTGTCGAAGGCCGGCGAGGCCTGGCAGTTCGAGGCCGACGACAACGCGCAGTGGCGGCGCATCCCTGATACCGCCGATCCCCTGATCATGCTGCGCCAGTAGGCGCCGCGAAACGCGACCTCATCCTGAGGGCCTGCCATAGGCGGGCGTCTCGAAGGATGGCCACCGGACTACGTCGTCGGCTTGGGCGGCGGCGCGGTGCCTTGGGCCCACTTCTCCATCTTGCCGAGCACGCCCCAGGCCGTGAGCGCCAGGGAGATCGGCATCGCGAACTGGCCGAGGCCCGGCACCGCCGACACGAGCGTCCCGAGCAAACCGGCAAGACCGCCCGCGTTGGGGCTCGCCGTCACCGACGAGAGCAGCGCCGTGATCAGCGAGCCGCCGATGCCGAGCGCAGTCTTCTTGCCGTCGAGCATCTTGCCGATGGTATCGCCGAGCGCGCCATTGACCTGGCCGAGGACGGGCTTGCCGTCCCTGTTAAGCAAGGTGCTGAGCAGGTCGACCACCTGCTTCAACTGATCGACGGGGGCGGAGCTGGTCGGGGTGAGGGGGCCTGGCATGGGGGCTGTCTTGTTGATGAGGGAAAAGAGCCGTTCGAACAGGCTGATCGGATCATTGGTGGCGGGCAGCGTGTTGCCCGATGCGGTCGTTGCCGGCGTGGTCGTTGCCGGCGTCACAGCCCCGACCGGTGGCCGCAGCATTTGCGCGAGGTCCTCCAGCCGCTTCATGATCCGTGACATATCGCCGGTCGGTCCGGTGGGGCCCGCCTGCGCCGCGCGCGTGAGGGCGGCGACCGTGGCGCCGTCGAGAAGCCCGGTATCCCTCAGGCCATTCTGCTGCTGAAACTGCGAGACCGCGGTTCTGGTCTTCGGTCCGCTGATGCCGTCCTCGGCGAGTGGCGGATTGGCGCCGAGCTTGTTGAGCGCCTGCTGCATGAGAACGATCGTCGACGCCGCGTCGTCCTCCGGTTCGGCCCGGCTCGCGAATTGCGGGCTGCCGTCGAGGGTGATCGAGGAATCCAGCGACATCATTGCATGCAGGATCACCGCGGTGCCGAGCTGGGAATCGACGTGACCCGAATCGAACACATGATCGCGGACGAATTTGCCGGCTCTTGCCTCGGGCGGGCCATACAGCGTCGAACCGCCATAGAGATAGGGCGAATTGCAGCCCTTGGCGTGATAGCCGAAGCCGTTGAACGCTTCGAGCCGGAACAGAATCCGCGCGATCCCCCAATCGTGAGCGCCGACGAAATTCTCGATTCTGAAAGCGTCCACGGCGCCGTCCACGAACGTGGCAAACGGACCGCGCCCTTTCGGAACGAGCGTCGTCGCGCGATGAAGCGTTTCTCCGTTTCCGAGATAAGTGTCGAAATCGAAATTGGACTCGCGGTAGTGGCAGAGGGCAGCGAAATGCCAGGGGACGCCGGTCAACCGCTCGATCTGCTGATAGGTCGCCTTGCCGTTGATGGCCTTGCGTGCGACCGCGTTCGCGTCGGAGAGGCGTGCAGGCCGGATCTCGAGATTGGCCCAATTCTGCTCGTATTCGCTTTTCAAACTTTCGAATGAAATCATTTTCCGCTCCCGCAATGAATGGATTTTTGCAACTGCGCGTCAGTCGAAATGAACCAGGTGCCGTGATCAGGGCGTGAGGCCAGCGTGATCTCCCGCAAGTCTGGCAGGCCGGCGGGGCGCCGCGTGTGAAGTGGGTTACAACCTCACCGAGAAAATGTGCGGCAGGACCGGGATCAGGGCGCCGCCCGCGAGGGAACCGAAAGGGCCGCTGCTCGGTTAGCGACGCGAGACAGTCCGGCAACGGAGCCCTGCATGACCACGCGCGTCCTCGCGATCGGCATCGAACCCGGCAACGCGGACTACAGTGCATTCCCGCAGCTCACGCCGGCGCTCGTGCGCGACTATATCGATGCGCAACTGCTGCGCCTGCGCGATCTCGGTTACGAAGTCACGAGCTGCCTGATCGATCTCGACGCCGCGGCGGAAGCCGCCGTCACGTCAGCGCTGCGCGAGGAGAATTTCGACTGCATCGTGATCGGCGCGGGCCTGCGCGAGCCGAAGGAGCGCCTGCTGCTGTTCGAGAAGGTGCTCAACCTCGTCCACCGCCTGGCGCCCGACGCCGCGATCTGCTTCAACACCACGCCGGCCGACACCGCCGAGGCCGTGCAGCGCTGGGTCGAGGCTTGAGATGAAGCGGCCGGCCTGCGCTACGCGCGCGGCATGGCCTGAGCCGCCGTCGAGCCGAGCCTCCGACGCCGTCGCGTGAAGTGCCGGGCCTCGGAATGGTGATTTTTCTGGTCCGAATCCGGCTGCAGCGCTAAGACTCGTCTGACTACAGGGGAGGGCGAGCATGCTTCGAGGTTTTCGCATTGGAAGTTTCGCTATCGCGGCATGT
This sequence comes from Bradyrhizobium sp. MOS002, assembly GCF_003020115.1. Taxonomy (GTDB): domain Bacteria; phylum Pseudomonadota; class Alphaproteobacteria; order Rhizobiales; family Xanthobacteraceae; genus Bradyrhizobium. Next base: position 706,389 of record NZ_PYFX01000001.1, on the reverse strand, counting down.
CTGGCGGTCGTGATGGCGATGCCGGCTCATGAGGCGGCGGCGCAGGACGCCATTGGCGGTGCCATCCTCGGCGGCGTCGGTGGAGCGATCGTGGGTGGCGCCATCGGCGGAGGCCGCGGAGCCGCCATCGGCGCGGTCGTCGGTGCCGGCACGGGCGCTGCGATCGCCTCTGAAGGCGAACGCCGCCGCTCCGGCTACTACGCGTATCAGCGCGGCTGCTACGCGCAGCGCCGGGACGGCTCCTACGTCCCGGTCGATCCGAGATATTGCTACTAAATCAACCGCATCCCGCGCAAACTCGCATGCCCGCTCTTGCCGACGATGATGTGGTCGTGCACCGCGATCCCGAGCGGCTTTGCGATGTCGATGATCGCCTTGGTCATCTGAATGTCGGCCTGCGAGGGCGAGGGATCGCCTGAGGGGTGGTTGTGCACCAGGATCAGCGCGGTCGCGGACAATTCCAGCGCGCGCTTGATCACCTCGCGCGGATAGACCGGGGTGTGATCGACGGTGCCGGTCTGCTGCACCTCGTCGGCGATGAGCTGGTTGCGCTTGTCGAGGAACAGCAGGCGAAACTGCTCCTTCTCGGCAAATGCCATGCTGGTGCGGCAATAGTCGATCACCTCGTTCCAGGACGACAGCGCGTTGCGGCTGTTGACCCCGCCCTTGGCGACGCGATGCGCCGCCGCCGCGATCAGCTTGAGCTGGTTGATCGCGGCCTCGCCCACCCCTTCGACCTCACGCAGCCGCGCCACCGGCGCGTGCACGACCTCGGCGAACGAACCAAAGGTCTTGATCAGCGTCTTCGCCAGCGGTTTGGTGTCACGCCGCGGCAGTGCCGGAAACAGCGCCATCTCCAGCAGCTCGTAGTCGCTGAGCGCGTCCGCACCGGCGCTGTAGAAGCGCTCGCGCAGCCGTTCGCGATGGCCGAGATAGTGCGGCGCTTCTTCGGGCTTGCTCTTGTCGTGGTCGGGTTTGGCGGGCATCGGCCGCCAGCATTGCCGCGGGCAATCGTTTTTGCAACCGTCAATTGCGGCGGCAAATCCGGTTCACGCCAGCCGGCGACCCCGAAGGTCAGCCGTCAGCCGCCATCACCCGATCTGCTTCTCGCCGTGCCGCTCCGACAGCGTAAAAATCTCGACGCCGGTGGCGGTGACGCCGACGGAGTGCTCGAACTGCGCCGACAGCGATCGGTCGCGGGTCACGGCGGTCCAGCCGTCGGAGAGGATCTTCACATGCGGCTTGCCGAGATTGATCATCGGCTCGATGGTGAAGAACATGCCGGGCTTGAGCTGCACGCCCTCGCCGGGCCGGCCGATATGGATGATGTTCGGCTCGTCGTGGAACATGCGCCCGAGGCCATGGCCGCAGAAATCGCGCACCACGCTCATGGCCTGCGGCTCGACGAAGCTCTGGATGGCGTGGCCGATGTCGCCGGTGGTGGCGCCGGGCTTCACCGCGGCGATGCCGCGCATCATCGCTTCATAGGTCACCTCGATCAGCCGCTCGGCCTTGCGCGCGATCGGGCCGACCGCATACATCCGGCTGGAATCGCCGTACCAGCCGTCAACGATGAAGGTGACGTCGATGTTGACGATGTCGCCCTCTTTCAACGGACGGTCGCCGGGCATGCCGTGACAGACCACGTGGTTGAGCGAGGTGCAGGTCGAATAGCGGTAGCCGCGATACATCAGCGTCGCCGGATAGGCATTGTTGCTGAAGGCGAAGTCGCGGACGAACTGGTCGATGCGGTCGGTCGGAACGCCGGGCCCGACGATGTCGGTGAGCTCGTCGAGGCACTTCGCCACCAGCGCTCCCGCCTTGCGCATTCCGGCAAAGGCGCTTGGTCCATGCAGCTTGATCTGCCCGGTCTTGCGGAGCGAGGTATCGGTAGCTTCGACGTAGCTCATGCGGATGCGGTCTTCTCGGCACGGGGCCGGTATCGAGGTGGGCGCAAGGGTCTGATTTAAGGCCCCAATTTAATGATCGCGAGCCTTCATGCAAGCCAAGCTTGGCGGGCATGCGCCCGAAAACCGGCTCAATTCGGGACTTCTACGGTGGTTTCCACCGGCAGGGCACCGCCGCGGATGCGGATTTCGCGGACGGGGTAGGGAACCCGGATGCCCTCCCGCTTGAAGGCGTCCCACAGCGCCAGCATCACGTCGCTCTTGACGTTGTCCATGCCGTCGGGGTCGGCGATCCAGAAGGTCAGCGAGAATTTCATTCCGGCTTCGGCGAACTCGGTCAGGATGGAATTCGGCGGCCTGCCCTTCTGTGCGCGCGGATGCGCGGCCGCGGTCTCGGCGGCGAGCTTGCAGACCAGCCGCGGGTCCGCATCGTAATTGGTGCCGAAGGCGATCTTCACCAGCGTGTTCTTGTCGGTGTAGGTCCAGTTGACGACCTTCTGCGTCACCAGATCCTCGTTCGGCACCAGGAATTCGCGGCCATCGCCGGCGGCGACGGAAATATAGCGCGTCTTCATCGCGCTGATCCGCCCGGTGTTGTCGCCGATGGTGACGAGATCGCCGGGCTTCACCGATTTGTCGGCGAGCAGGATGATCCCCGAGATGAAATTGGCAACGATCTTCTGCAGGCCGATACCGATGCCGACGCCGACCGCGCCGGAAAACACCGCGAGCGCCGAGAGATCGATGCCGACCGTGCCGAGCGCGATCACGATCGCGATCGCGAGCAGGCCGATGCGGATGATCTTGACGAGCAGCACCTGCACCGACGGCGTCAGATCGGTGGTCGAGTTGATCCGGCTCTCGGCGAAATTGCTGGCGATATTGGTGAGCCAGAGCGCGATGAGCAGCAGCGCGCCGGCCTTGATCACGAGCAGCGGCGTCAGCCGCAGGCCGCCGAGCACGATGGCGAAGGAATCGAGCAGGTCGACCGCCGCATCGAGCTGGCCCACGATGGAGAGCGCCGCGATGCACCAGGCCGTGATCGACACCAGCTTGACGATGAAGGCGTTGCGCAGCACCGAGGTCAGCAGCCGGATCGCGAGCCAGGCCAGCCCCAGCTTGGCGGCGACCATCAGGAGATAGCTGCGGCTCGGCCAGGTCGCGTGGTACATGACCACGCGGGAGACGATCACCAGCAGGGTGAACACCGCCGTCGAGGCGCTGGAGACCATCACCCGGACGAAGTGCCGGAGCGGCAGCGGCCAGCGCATCGCCAGCGAGGTCATGTCGACCCGGCTGCGAACGGCGGCCTCCGCGGCATAGGCGATGCCGGCCGCGGCCAGAATGAGCCCGAATTGCAGGTAGAACCAGGGCGAGGAGATTTCGGCCCCGACGCTGCGCGCGGTGGTCTGCACGAACTCCGTGAAGTCTTTGAGGTCCATGTCCATCGGTCTCGTCGGGAAGCGGGCGGGAAGAGTTGATTCGAGCGCGCCGGAGAATCCCACAAAGGGCCCGGCCGGGCCACCGATACACCGCTAAGTGAAGTGCGTTAAGGCCGCAAAATGCGGGCAGATTGCCGCGAGCGGGAGAAATGGGTTGGCGTGGGAGTCCGCCGACGATAAGGATGCAATTCCAGCGATTTCGTACCCGGAAGGTGGATGGCCTCCCTCGACACTGTCAGCCTCGCCATATTGCTCGGCGCCGTCCTGGTGTTGGCCGGGATCCTGTCAAGCCTGCTTGCGCTGCGCTTCGGCGCGCCCCTTCTGCTCGTCTTCCTTGCGATCGGCATGCTCGCGGGCGATTCCGGTCCCGGGCAGCTGCAGTTCGACGACGTCCGGACCACCTATCTGGTCGGCTCGGTCGCGCTCGCGCTGATCCTGTTCGACGGCGGCTTGCGCACCCGCTTTGCCAGCATCCGCACCGTGCTCGCGCCTTCCATGGTGCTTGCGACCGTCGGCGTGCTGCTGACCGCGCTGATCACGGCGCCGTTCGCGAAATATGCGCTCGACCTCAATTGGACGGAGTCGCTGCTGGTCGGCGCCGTGGTGGCCTCGACTGACGCGGCCGCAGTGTTCCTGCTGGTGCATACCCAGGGCCTGCGCCTGCGCCCGCGCGTCGGCGCGACGCTGGAGGTGGAATCCGGCACCAACGATCCCTTCGCGATCTTCCTGACGTTGATGCTGGTCGAGTACATCTCGCTGGGAACGGGCACGGCCGCACATGTGCTGATGGAGTTCGCCCAGGAGGCGGTGCTAGGCGCCGTCGTCGGGGTGATCGGCGGGCGTCTGGTCGTCATCGCGCTCAACAAGGTCGCGCTGCCGCAGGGCCTCCACGCGCCGTTTGTCACCACCGCCGCCCTCGTCATCTTCGGCGGCTCGCAGATCATGCATGCATCAGGCTTCCTCGCGGTCTATCTCGCCGGCATCATCATCGGCAACCGACCGACGCGCGCGCATAATTCGGTGGTGGCCTTTCTGGACGCCGCGACCTGGCTGGCGCAGATCGTGATGTTCGTGCTGCTCGGCCTGCTGGTCTCGCCCAGCCGCCTTGGCGGCAGCGTGCTGCCGGCGGTCGGGATCGCATTCGTCCTGATGCTGCTGGCGCGGCCGATCGCCGTGTTCGTGTGCCTGGCGCCGTTCCGCTTCAACTGGCGCGAAAAGATCTTCATCGCCTGGACCGGCCTGCGCGGCGCGGTCGCGATCTTCCTCGCCTCGATCCCGATGCTGGTCGGGCTGTCGAAGGCCTATCTCTATTTCGACGTCGCCTTTGTCGTCGTCATCATCTCGCTGCTGCTGCAAGGCTGGACCCTGGCGCCGGCCGCGCGCAAGCTGCATGTGGCGCTGCCGCGCGCCGAACGCGGCCCGCGCCGCGTCGAATTGGACTTGCCCGGCCAGCTCGAGCAGCAGCTCGTCGGCTATCCGGTGCGGTCCAAGAGCCTGTATTTTCGCCGCGGCCTGATCCCGTCCTGGTCGAAGCCGACGCTGGTGATCCGCAACGAGAACATTTTGACGCCGGCGGAAGCCGAGCCGATCGCGCCCGGCGATTACATCTACCTGCTGGCGCCACCGGAAAAGGCCGAATCGCTCGACCGCTTCTTCGTCGACATGCAGCCGAGCTCGGCCCCGGACCCGCATCTGCTCGGCGACTTCATGGTCTCCGGCGAGCACACGCTCGCCGAGCTTGCGGAGATCTACGGCGTGGAGGTCGGCGAGGACGAGCGCGGGCACACGCTCGCTGATTATTTCGACGTCCATCTCGACCGCGCGCCGAAAGAGGGGGCGGAGCTCGTGCTGGATCCGATCGTGCTTGTGGCGCGCTCGATCTCCGGTGGCCGCGTCAACGTCGTCGGCCTGCGCCTGCCGGAAGACGAGGAAACGCCCGCGCCATTGACGCGGACACAGGCCCTGCGGCGCAAGCTGGCGGAGCTGTGGACGTCGGTGGCGGGGGTTTAATTGGTGTGTCGTCCCGGCCTAGTGCGCAATTGCGCACGGGGGCCGGGACCCATAACCCCAGGGAGGAGTTTGGCGAAGATTTGCAGTTGCGCTTCGTTCGCCGGTACTCACACGGTCCGCTGTCGAGAGATCACGCTTATGGGTCCCGGCCTTCGCCGGGACGACGATGGTGCATGTTGCGCCGGCATGCCCAAAGTTAGCTTGCGCAGATCACACCCCCGCCGGCACCGCCACCATCCAATGCCGCGCGATCGCCGCGCGCGGCGCAACCCACGCCGCGCCGCTTCCCGTGATGTGAGCCAAAATCCGCTCCAGCGCGCCGATGCGGCCGGGGCGGCCGATCATGCGCAGATGCAGTCCGACCGACATCATCTTCGGTGACGTCTCCCCCTCGCGCTTGAGCCATTCGAAGGCGTCGATGACGTAGTCGGCGAAGTCGTCTCCGCTGAAACGCGCGGCGTTGTAATACTGCATGTCGTTGGTGTCGAAAGCGTAGGGCAGCACCAGATGCTGCTGGCCGGCAACCTCCCTGTAATAGGGCAGGTCGTCATTATAGGCGTCGCTGTCGTAGAGGAACCCGCCATCCTCGACCAGCAGGCGCCGCGTGTTCGGTGAGGTCGCCGAACGCGTGTGCCAGCCGACCGGGCGCTGCCCGGTGACGCGTTCGATCGCCGCCACCGTCTTCGCGATGACCTCGCGCTCGCTAACTTCGTCCATGTCGGCGTGGCTCTGCCAGCGCCAGCCATGCGCCGACACCTCGTGGCCCCGCGCGATGGCGTCGCGCGCCAGCTGCGGCGAGCGTTCGACCGCGCGGCCGCAGGAGCTCACCGTTGCCTTGACGCCGTAGGCGTCGAACAGGTCCATGATCCGCCACCATGCCGCGCGCGTGCCGTATTCGAAATGGCTGTCGATGCAGGAATCCGGGCCGTCGAGCTTGTGGACGACTTCGTAGATCGCCTCGTTGCCCGCATCGCCGTCGTTGACGGAAAACTCCGAGCCCTCCTCGAAATTCACCACCAGCGACACCGCGACGCGCGCGCCGTTCGGCCAGTGCGGGTTGGGCGGCTTGCCGCGATAGCCGACGAAGTCGCGTTGTGAGACGGGTTGATTTGTTTCGCTCATGGATCAATCCGAAGTTCCGGCCATGCGATGCAGGCCGACGACGCGGTCGCTGACGAACAGCAGGATCACCGTGCCCAGGAGGATGAGGGTGGAGAGCGCAGCTAACGTCGGATCGGGCGCTTCCTCGATATATTGCAGCATCCGGATCGGCAGCGTCTTGGTGCGGACGTCGGCGAGGAAGATCGACACCGGATAATTGTCGAACGAGGCCAGGAACGAGAAGATCCCGGCGATCAGGAATGACGGCGCCAAGGCTGGCACCATCACCCGCAGCACGCTGCCGGGATAGGTGCAGCCGAGCGTACGTGCCGCCTCGATCAGCGTGAAGTCGAATCGCGAAAGCCCCGCGATCATGGTGCGCGCGACGTAGGGCAGCGTGATGACGAGATGCGCGACCAGCAGCGTCGCCCAGGGCGCGGTGAAACCGACGGCGCGAAAGCCTTGCAGCAGCGCGATGCCGAGCACGAGGCCCGGCATCATCAGCGGCGACACCAGCGCGGTCGCAAAGATGTCCGCGCCGGGCAGCTTTCCGCGCGCGATCGCGATCGCGGCGAGCGTGCCTGAGATCAGCGAGATCGCCGTCGACAGCAGCGCAATCTGAAGCGACAGCAGCAGCGACGGCCAGAAGCCGTCGAGCCGGCCGATCTTGCCGTACCAGCGCGTCGATGCGCCCGTGAGCGGCAGGTCGAACACCGGCGTCGGCGAGAAGCTTGCCGCCGCGATCACCAGCAGCGGCGCGATCAGGAACAGCGCCAGCCCGATGGCCATCACCCAGCAGAATGCGATTGCGGCCCGCGCCATCACTTTGGCTCCCGCGATAGTCGTGCGCTCAGCGTCACGACGGCAATCGCAATCGCCAGCAGCACGACGCCGGCCGCCGCGCCGAAGCCGGGCTCGCGCGCCAGCAGATAGGCTTTTGCAATGGCGGTCGCGAGCGTCGGATATTTCTCGCCGATCAGCAGCGTCGGCACCACATAGGCGGAAACCGAGAGCGAGAACACCAGCGCCACGCCGGCGACGATGCCGGGCAGGGTCAGCGGCAGGATGACGCGGACAAACGTCACGAGCGGCGAGGCGCCGAGCGTGGCGGCGGCTTCGGCGTAGCGGGAATCGAGTTGGGCCACGATCGCGTAGATCGGCAGGATCATGAAGGGCAGGAAGATGTTGACGGCGCCGACGATCAGCGCGGTCTCGGTGAAAATCATGCGGATCGGATCTTCGATGATGCCGAGTGCCATCAGCGTCTCGTTGACGATGCCGTCGCTGCGCAACAGGATGGTCCAGGCGAACGCCTTGACGATGACGCTGGCCGCCAGCGGCAGGAACAGCGTCGCCAGCAGCACGGAGCGCAAAGGCCCGCGGGCGCGCGCCAGCGCGAAGGCGGCGGGATAGCTGATGAGGAAGGCGATCAGCGTCGTCAGCAGCCCGAGCCGCAAGGAATTCCAGACCACGCCGAGATAATAGGGCGTGCCGAGCAGGCGCTTGTAATTGGCTAAGGTCAGCCCGTTGGCATCGACGATGCTGACGCCGAGCAGCAGCACCAGCGGCAGCGCGAACACGCCCGCGATGATGACGAAGGACGGCAGCACGAATCCGATCGCGGCGAGCCGCTCGCGGTCGACCGAAGGCGCGGCCAAAGGTGCCGGAAGGGCCGCCTCGGTCATGCTTGCGCCTCCATCGGAAATGCAAAGGTCTCGGTCACCGGCCAGCTCAGGCGGATCTCGTCATGCACAATGGGGATCTTGCCGTCACGCCCGGAGAGCTCGGCGAGCAGGCTTTCACCGGCCCCGGCATCGACGTCGACCAGTGTGCGTGAGCCCTGGAACACCACGGAGCGGACCCGGCCGGCGGCCGTATTCGCTTCGCTTTGCTCGCCGATCCGCAACTGCTCGGGGCGTGCTGCGACGATGACGGGCGAACCCGCCTGGAAATTGCCGAGCGCCGAAAAGCGGCCGACCTTGGTCTCGACCTCGACCTTGCCGTTGCCAGCCGCCAGCACTGTGCCGGCAATCCGCGTCGAGAGCCCGACGAAGTTGAGTGCGAACAGGCTTGCGGGCCGCAGATACAGCTCGCGCGGCTCGGCGAGCTGCTCGATGCGCCCCTTGTTCATGACCGCGACACGGTCGGACATGGTCAGCGCCTCGTCCTGGTCGTGTGTCACGAAGATCGCGGTGGCCTTCACGTCCTGGAGCAGGCGGCGCAGCTCGACCTGCATCTCCTCGCGCAATTTTCGATCGAGCGCGGACAGCGCTTCGTCGAACAGCAGCACATCAGGCTCGACCGCGATGGCGCGCGCCAGCGCCACGCGCTGCTGCTGGCCGCCCGACAGCGCCGAGATGCGCCGCCCGGCGAGATGGCCGAGCTTGACCAGCGACAGCGCGCGCTCCACCGCAGCGTCGATCTCGCGCCTGGCCGCGCCGCGCACCTTCAGCCCGAATGCGATGTTGCCGGCGACGGTGAGATGCGGAAACAGCGCGTAGCTCTGGAACACCACGCCGACATTGCGCTTGTGCGGCGGCACGTGGGTGACGTCTCGCCCGGCGAGCTCGACCTTGCCGGTGTCGGGTTGCGCCAGGCCGGCAATGGCACGGAGCAGCGTGGTCTTGCCGCAGCCGGACGGGCCGAGCAGTGTCACCAACTCGCCGCGGCGGATGGTCAGGTCGATATGGTCGAGGACCGTCGTCGGTCCGTATTTCTTGGAGACGCCGCGAACGACGAGATGCGGGGCGGCTTCGCTCATGTCATCTCCTTGCTCCAGCGGTCGACCCAGGAGGCGCGGTTCTTGGCGACGAACGCCCAGTCCGGCGCGAACAGCGAGGCCGGGTCCGGGAAGCCCGCCGGCGTCGGCGTGCCCTTGTTGGTGGGCGCGACGAAAGCCTTGTCGGCGAGGATGATCTGCGCTTCCGGGCTCAGGAAGAAGTCGATCACGGCATCCGCGAGATCGCCGGCCGGTGCGCCATTCACCTTCGCGATTCCCGACGGCATAGCAAAGCCGCCGTCCTGGGGAACGGCGAGATCGACCGGTGACCCTTCCGCCTTGCGGATCAGCGTGTAGGCCGAGAACTGGCCGCCGATCATCCACGCCTCGCCCTGCTCCATCAGATTGATGGCCTGCGGCGCGTTGGTGTAGACGTTCAAGAGGTTGGCCTTCAGCTCCTTCACCTTCTTGAAGGCGGCGTCGATCTCGTACTGCGCCTCCTTGTAGGGCTTGCCGGTCTCGAGATGGGCGGCCGCGAGCAGCGTCCAGAAACCTTCGGTGTTCGACAGCGACGGCACGATCACCCTGGAGGCATATTTGGCGTCCCACAGGTCGGACCATTTGCCGGGCGCCGTCTTCATGCGTTTGGTCGAATAGGCGATGCCGGCCCAGGGCCGCTGATAGTTCGCCCACATCCCGTCCTGATGCACCGAGCCGTCGACCAGTTTGCCGAGGTTGGCGATGGACGATGCAGACATTTTGGTAATCAGGCCGTCGCTGGCGGCCGGCAGCATCACCGGATCGTCCATGATGACGACGGAGATCTTCGGCGCCGCCTTGTCGGCCTGCATCTTCTGGAGATTGGTCAGCGAGTTGGTGCCCTCGTAGAGCACCTTGCAGTCGAGCTTTTTCTCCAGCACGGGAAACAAATCGGCATTGAAATATTTCGCGGCGCCCGCGGGGCCGCCGATGACGATCTCCCTGGGCGCGGCACGTAGCCGCGCCGGGGCAGCGATGATGGCGGCCAAGGCCGCGCCGGAGGTCAAAACGCTGCGTCGGGAGGGGGTGTGCATGGGCATGTCCCGTTTGTTGTGCGTAAAGCTTGCAGCGGAGACGCAGCAAGCGTCATGCCAAATGTGCACATTTTAATAATTGCGATGTATATCAGTCAGTTAACTGGATGATGGACTTGGCCCTTGCGCGGCGCCTGCATGCCGGCGCAGCAAATGTGCACATTTTTTGGAGGTGACGCTGCGCATCCTTTGGGCCTAGCTACCGCCATGACGACGCAGCGCGGGCGAAACGACAAGAGAAGTGGTAAAGGGCTCGGCAAGGCCAATCCGGCGGAGGACGAGGCGGTCTATCAGGCCATCCTGCACGCGCTGCTGGAGGGCAAGCTGAAGGCCGGAGCGAAGCTCGCCGAGCCGCCGCTCGCCGAGATATTCGGCGTCTCGCGCGAGCGCATCCGCAAGGTGCTGCATCGGCTCGGCGCGGAGCGGCGGCTGGAGATGATCCCCAACCGCGGCGCTCGCGTGCCGCGCCCGACGCTCGACGACGTCCGCAGCGTCTACGAGGCGCACCGCGTGCTCGAGGCCGGCGTGCTGACGCAACTCGTCCGCCATGTCGACGATGCCTTGATCGAGCGGCTCAACACCCATCTCGCCGAGGAGCGCGCCGCCGCAACGCGCGGCGACCGCGCCGCCTCGGTGCGGCTGTCGGGCGCGTTCCACGTTCATCTGGTCGAAGCACTCGGCAACGCAGAGCTCTCGCGCTTCCTCGCCGATCTGCTCAGCCGGTCCTCGGTGATGGTCTCGGTCTACGAGCCCGCCACCGATTCGATCTGCGCGGTGGACGAGCACGGCGCCATCGTCGAGGCGCTCCGTGCCCGAGACGTGGCGCGTGCGATTGCGGTTTCGCGCGAGCATTTCCTGCATGTCGAGAGCCGCCTGCATCTGGATGACGATGCGGCGCCGGCGAGTGAGGATTTGACCGCGGTGTTCGCGGCGCGGAGGCCGAAGCGACGAAAGGCGCGGTAAAGCCCCGCTGTCTCCCCAACGTCGTCCCGGCGAAGGCCGGGACCCATAACCACAAGAAGTAGTTTGACGACGGCTAGCAGTTATCTTTCTTCTTCGCCGGTACTCACACCGCCTGCCGCCGTTAGATCGCGCGGTATGGGTCCCAGCCTTCGCCGGGACGACGGCTGAAGCTCACGTCAGCACCTTCACCCCGCCGAACGACGTCACGCGGCCCTGCTTCAGCATCACGATCTGCGTCGCGAGCTGGCGCAGCTCGGCGACGTCGTGGCTGACATAGACCATGGGGACGTTGGCCTCGTCGCGCAGCCGCACCAGATAGGGCAGGATCTCCAGCTTGCGGGCCTCGTCGAGCGCGCCGAGCGGCTCGTCGAGCAGCAGCAGGCGCGGCCTCGACAGCAGCGCGCGGCCGAGCGCGACGCGCTGGCGCTCGCCGCCGGAGAGCTTTCCGGGGCGGCGACCCTGCAGCGCGCCGATGTCGAGCAGCTCGATGACGCGCTTGTGCTGCGCCGGATCGGGCGCGAGGCCATTCATCCGCCTGCCATAGTCGAGATTTTGCGCGACGTTGAGATGCGGGAACAGCCGCGCATCCTGGAATACATAGCCGATGCGACGGCGCCAGGTCGGGACATGAATGCCGGCCGCGCTGTCGTCGACGGTCTCGCCGTCGATCACGATGGTGCCGCGGTCGGGCCGCAGCAGCCCCGCGATCATGTTGACCAGTGAGGTCTTGCCGGCGCCCGACGCTCCGAACAGTCCGATGACGCGGCCTTCGCTCGCGAAGGATGCGGACAGCGAGAACTCGCCGAGCTGCTTTTCGATGTCGACGCGCAGCATGGTCAGTTCCCGTGCAGGCGCGCGGTGGCGCGGCGGGCGAACCATTCGGCCGCGATCAGCGCGCCGAGCGCCAGCACGATCGAGACGATCACGAGCCGTCCCGCGGCGGCGTCGCCGTCCGGCGTCTGGATCAGCGAATAGATCGCGGACGAAATCGTCTGGGTCTCTCCGGGAATGTTGGAGACGAAGGTGATGGTGGCGCCGAATTCGCCGATCGCTTTGGCAAAGCCGAGCACCATGCCGGCGAGCACGCCGGGCAGCGCCAGCGGCAGCGTCACCGTGAAGAACACCTTGAAAGGGGTGGCGCCGAGCGTCTCGGCGGCCTGCTCGAGCCGGCGGTCGATCGCCTCGATCGACAACCGCATCGGGCGCACCAGCAGCGGAAACGCCATCAGGCCGCAGGCCAGCGCAGCACCGGTCCAGCGGAAGGCGAACACGATGCCGAGATGGTCCGCCAGGAAACCGCCGACGAGGCCGCGGCGGCCGAAGGTGAGCAGCAGCAGATAGCCGGTGACGACAGGCGGCAGCACCAGCGGCAGATGCACCAGCGCATCGAGCACCGACTTGCCCCAGAAATCACGCCGCGCGAGCAGCCACGCCAGCGCAATGCCGAACGGCGTTGCCACCAGCGTCGCGATGACGGCAACCCTGAGCGAGAGCAGGATCGCGGTCCATTCGGCGGGAGAGATGTCGAGCATCAAATTGCAGAAACTAAGTTGTCGGGCTGATCAGGAACTTGAAACCGTATTTTTCCAGAATGGTCTTGGCGGCGGTCGAGCGCAGGAAGGCGAGATAGTCGCTGGTCTCGCTTTTTGCCGTCGTGGTCGCAGCGACGGGATAGATGATCGCGGGATGCGAATCCGCCGGGAAGGTGCCGACGATCTTCACGCCGGGCTCGACCTTGGCATCGGTGGAATAGACGATGCCAAGGTTGGCCTCGCCACGCGCGACCAGCGTCAGCGCGGCACGCACGCTCTCGGCCATGGCGAATTTCGGCTCCGCCGCCTGCCAGGCCCCCAGCTTCTCCAGCGCCGCCTTGGCATATTTCCCAACCGGCACCGATTTGACGTCGCCGGTCGCGATCCTGCCGTCGCCGACGAGTTTTGCGAGGTCGAAACCCTGCGCGATCACGACGTTGTCGAGCCTGGAATCCTTCGGCGCGATCAGCACGATGCTGTTGCCGAGCAGATTGACCCGGGTCGATTCGTTGATGGTCTTCTTGGCTGTGGCGTAGTCCATCCAGTCGGTGTCGGCGGAGACGAACACATCGGCCGGCGCGCCCTGCTCGATCTGCCTGGCGAGCACGGAGCTTGCGGCATAGCTGACGCTGAACTTGACGCCGGTCCTGGCGGTGTAGGCGGCGTCGACCTCGTCGAGCGCGTTCTTCATCGAGGCTGCCGCGAACACGGTGATGGTCTTGTCCTCGGCTCCAGCAGGCGAAAGGCTCGCGCCCGCGAGGATCGCGAAGGCGGTGAAAAGTCCGGCAATACGAATCATGGATGCGCTCCGTGCGAGATCGCGCGCGCAAGAAGCACGCGCAAATCCGGCGTTGGTGGGTCTCAGCGACGGGCGGAAGCGCTGTTCCACGGGGGCCCGGCGGCGGCTTACGGCCGGCAGGGATATCGCTGGTCTCGAAGATAGCAGGCCAGGGCTTCAGGTCAAAGGCGACCGTTTGGCTTATTGCGCCGGCAGGATGGCGATCGACAGCCAATTGTCCTTCGCACCGCTGACCTGGAGCACGACGGGCTGCGCCGACAGCTCGTATTTCATGGTCTTGCGGATGCCGTCGCAATCGGTCGCGCCGCTGAATGCCACGGGCTTGAGGAGATGCCCGTCCTGGACCACGTCGACCCACGCGCTCGAGGACAGGCTGACCGTGTAGAGCCCGGCCTTCGGGGCCTTGATGCCAGTGAAGCCGGCAAAGGTGCCGTCCTTCGGCGCCCGCTCCGGAGGCGTTGGCAGTTTTGCATCCGCGGGCGCGACCAGCGCCAGCGTGATGGCCGCCGGCGGCAACGCGGCCTGCTCGCTTCCCGAGGCGAGCTTGGCGCGGCCCTGCGCGGTCAGTGCGGCGCGTTCGTTGTGGATGGGCCATTTGAACTTGTCGCAGCCGCTGGGCTCTTCGGCGGCGAGGGCGGAGCTTGCGCCAAGCGAAAGCGCGGTGAGGAAGGCGAGGATGCGCATGTGGAATCTCATCGTTGGCCACGCGGAAGACGCGGGCTTGCGGTCAGGCTTTTTGAAAGGGATGCGCATCCCGGGAAGGCCGCGGGCTTACGGCACGGCGGCAGCGCATTCTATCGCATTTGGGTCGTGCGAACCAACCAACTCGTTCGCCATCCGGGACAAGCCTCACACTCAAACGTCGTCCTGGACAAGCGAGCAGAGCGAGCGCCGATCCAGGACCCATTACCACAGGGAGCAGTTTGGCGAAGACTCGTGGTTACACTTCGCCCCCCGATTCCTCCCTGGGGTAATGGGTCCTGGCTTTCGCCAGGACGACGGCTGAGTGTGAGGCTGGCAGCGAGTGGACGAGAGCTTTACCGCTTCGCGTCGCCCGCGTGCAGCACGGCCTTGCACGCCGCCGGCATCTGGGCCAGCGTCATCGGCGGTTTCGGCTTCGGGGGCTCCGGCGGGGGTTTGGGGTGCAGCACGCCGTCGCTGAACCAATAGGCGAGATCGGAGGGCTTGCAGCCTTCGTCCTCGGATTGCGACGGCTGGCCCTCGCAGTCGCTCGCGCCCGCCGGGCAGTGCATGCGGATGTGGAAGTGATAGTCGTGGCCCCACCACGGCCGGATCTTCGACAGCCAGGAACGGTCGCCCTTGGCCTCGCGGCACAGCGCCTTCTTGATCGCGGCATTGACGAAGATGCGCTGCACCGCCGGCTCCTGCGCCGCGTCGCGCAGCACCAGCACATGGCCCGGCGTGAACACCTTTGGGTCGATGTCGAGCCGGTCCGGGCGCACCATCATCACCGCCGACATGTCCTCGCGCTCCTCGCGCGACAAGCGATGGTCCGGCATCGGCGTCAGCCAGATGTCGGCATCGAGGCCGATCTGGTGGCTGGCATGGCCGGACAGCGCCGGCCCGCCACGCGGCTGGGCGATGTCGCCGACCAGGATGCCCGGCCATCCCGAATCCTTGTGCGCCCTGGCCGCAAGCCGCTTGATCAGCGCGATCATCTCAGGGTGGCCGTAGCTGCGATTGCGCGACAGCCGCATCACCTGCCAATTGTCGCCGTTGAGCGGCATCTGCTCGGCGCCCCCGATGCAGCCCTTCACATAGGAGCCGACGACGTGCGCCGGTCCCTTCGACGGCAGCAGCTTTCGCGCGAATAGCTCCTTGGCGCCAATAGTGGGATCGTTCGGGTTGGCGAGCGGCGGCAGCGGCTTTGGGTTGACGCTGCCCTTGTCCTGAGCCGGCGCGTCGCCGGCCGCCAGGAGGGTCATGACGAGCAGGAGAGGGGCGAGGCGGCGGGGACTCATGCTGACAACCTTATAACCCCAACACCGCGCCACGGTTAAGAAACTGTCCTCGGGCCAAAATATCGTCTCGAAGTCGCAGTTCCCAGTGCGTCGGCCGGCCGATTTTTAACGATGCAATAACCCTCTCATGCATTGAACAAAATTCGTGCGCGGCACGCGTACTCACCCCCTTCTGCATGCAATCGCGCGGGATCCCGGAAATGATTCAAGGCAGCGCGCAATTTTGCGCCATCTCATTCTCCGATGACGACGACGCGGCGCGCCTGGAGCGCCCATCGGCGCTGCCGCGCCTCGCAAACGGGCAATGACGGCTGTTTTTTCGAGGCTGCCAGACCGTGCGTCCCATCGCCATGCTACCCAAGATTACCTTTCTTTCAGACACTTGCCCCAAGAGTTGCGGTCGCTGGGTGCGACTGGGACGAGTGAAGTTGAGTTTGGGGTTTCGAAGACCAAAAAAGCGAAAGGGAAGCGTGTTCGGCAGGTCCGGCCTGCACCCGCGCAAGCCGCGCTTTGCGCGCGCCCCTCATCCTCCGTCCGAACGCGACGAAGGTCTGCGCAGCCGTGCCGAGGCGGCGATCGCGGACGCGCGCAAATCCCATGAGCGCCTGCGCCAGGCCATCGATATCCTGCCGCAAGGCATCGTGTTTCTCGATGCCGAGGGCCGCTATGTCCTCTGGAACAAGCAATATGCGGAGATCTACAGCAAGACCGCCGATCTGTTCGAGGAAGGCGCGCGCCTCGAGGACACGCTGCGCATCGGCGTCGCCCGCGGCGACTATCCCGAGGCGGCCGGCCACGAGGAAGAATGGATCGCCGAGCGGCTGCGAAGGCTCTATCAGCCCGGCGCGCGCCACGAGCAGAAGCTGGCGGACGGCCGCGTCATCCTGATCGAAGAGCGGCTGACCGACGACGGCGGCGTCGTCGGCCTGCGCGTCGACATCACCGAGTTGAAGCAGCGCGAGGCCTCGTTCCGCCTGCTGTTCGACGGCAATCCCGTCCCCATGATCGTCTGCGCACTCGACGACGAGCGCATCCTCGGCGTCAACGATGCCGCGGTCGCCCATTACGGCTACAGCCGCACGGAGTTCGAGCAGCTGACGATCCGTTCCCTTCAGGCCTTCGACAGTGAGCCGCCCTGGACCGCCGATTCGGCCGGAGAGGAGCAGGCTGGACGCACCTGGAAGCACGTCAAGGCCGACGGCGCCCTGATCGACCTTGCGATCTATTCGCGCGAACTGACTTATGCCGAGCGGCCCGCGGTGCTGCTCGCGCTGATGGACATCACCGAGCGCAAGCGCGCCGAGGCGCGGCTCGCCTTCATGGCCCAGCATGACGGGCTGACCGGTCTGCCGAACCGCAATCTGCTGCGCCAGCAGGTCGACGAGATGCTGCTGCATACGAGGCGCAGCACCGACAAGGTGGCCTTGCTGATGCTGGGGCTCGACAATTTCAAGGCGGTCAACGACACGCTGGGTCACGCGGTCGGCGACAAGCTGCTGCGTGGCGTCGGCAAGCGGCTGCGTTCGACCTTGCGCGAGGAGGACGCGCTGGCACGGCTGAACTCGGACGAGTTCGCAATCGTGCAGAGCGGCCTGACGCGTCCCGAGGATGCGGTGCTGCTGGCCAAGCGCCTGCTGGAAGCCATCGCCGATCCCTATCTGCTCGACGGCCATTCCGTGGTGATCGGCGCCTCCATCGGCATCGCGATGGCGCCGGGCGACGGCGACGATTCCGAAAAGTTGCTCAAGAGCGCCGACATGGCGCTGTCGCGCGCCAAGCTGGATGCGCGCGGCTCGTTCGCGTTCTTCGAGGCGGCGCTCGATGCGAGAGCGCAGACCCGCCGCAAGATCGAGGTCGAGCTGCGCGACGCGATCCAGAACGACGTGCTGCGGCCGTACTACCAGCCGCTGATCGACCTCCAGAGCGGCCGCATCACCGGCTTCGAGGCGCTGGTGCGCTGGCCGCATGCCGAGCGCGGCATGATCTCGCCGGCCGAGTTCATTCCGGTCGCGGAAGAAACCGGGCTGATCAATCCGCTCGGCGGCCTGATGCTGCGCCGGGCCTGTCACGATGCCGCGACCTGGCCGGACGACGTCCGCGTCGCCGTCAACCTGTCGCCGCTCCAGTTCCGCAGCGGCAATCTGCTTTCGGTGGTGACGGATGCGCTGAAGCATTCCGGCCTGCCGCCGCGGCGGCTCGAGCTCGAGATCACGGAGACGCTGCTGCTGGAGAAGAGCGCCCAGGTGCTGGCGACGTTGCACGCGTTGCGCGCGCTCGGCGTGCGCATCTCGATGGACGATTTCGGCACCGGCTATTCCAGCCTGAGCTATCTGCGCAGCTTCCCGTTCGACAAGATCAAGATCGACCAGTCCTTCGTGCGCGATCTCGGCGCCAATCGCGAGGCCCAGGCGATCATTCGCTCCATCGTCAGCCTCGGCAAAGGCCTCGGCGTCACCATCACCGCCGAGGGCGTCGAGACCGAAGCCGAGCTGAGCTGCCTTCGGGCCGAAGGCTGCGACGAGGGCCAGGGCTTTCTGTTCAGCAAGGCCCGGCCGAATGCGGAGATCATCAGCCTGCTGGCGGCGCAGCGCGGCATCGACGGGGACGAGGAAAACGCCGCGCTGGTGGCGTGATCGGTCGCTGGAGCGGGGCTGCCCTCTTACCTCTCCCCGCAGGCGGGGCGAGGGAGCGCACTCAGCGTGGCGACGGTTGCGCTCAAGCTCTTCCCTCTACGCAGCCCGCAGCCCCGCCAAAAACGTGTCCACGCTCTTCATCAGCGCCGACGCGTGCTGGCCAAGCTCGCCCGAAGCCACCATCACATTCCCGGCCAGCGCCCGCGATTGGTCCGCCGCCTGGCTTGCGCCGGCGACATTGGCGGAGACGTCGGTGGTGCCGGCGGAGGCCTGCTGCACGCTGCGGGCGATCTCGCGCGTCGCCGAGCCCTGCTCTTCGACTGCGGCGGCAATGGTAGTTGCGATGCCGCTGATCTCGCGGATGGTGTCGCTGATGCCGGAGATTGCCGTGACGCAATTGCCGGTGGCGGCTTGGATCGCGGTGACCTGGCTTGCGATCTCGTCGGTGGCTTTTGCGGTCTGGCTGGCGAGCCCCTTCACTTCGGACGCAACCACCGCAAAGCCGCGACCGGCCTCGCCGGCGCGCGCGGCCTCGATCGTGGCATTGAGCGCAAGCAAATTGGTCTGGCTCGCGATCTCGCTGATGAGACGCAACACGTCGCCGATGCGCTCGGCAGCCGTCGCAAGGCTCGTGACCATCTCCGTCGTCTCCGCGGCCTTCACGACCGCGCCGCTGGCGACCTGACTGGAATGGGTGACTTGACGGCCGATCTCGTTGACGGACGAGGCCAATTCCTCGGTCGCGGCCGCGACCGCGTTGACGCTGGTCGAGGCTTCTTCGGAGGCGGTTGCCGCCGCGGAGGCGCGCTGCGAGGTGCCGTTGACGCTGGACGTGATCTCGCCGGCGACGCTCTGCATGCCCTCGGTCGCCTTGGCGACCGCTGCGACCACGCCCTTGACGTCAGCCTCGAAACGATCTGCCATCCGGCGCTGCAGCACCTGCTTCTCGACCTCCGCTTTGGCTTTGTCGGCCTCCTGTGCCTCGCGCATCGCGACGGATTCGAGCATGTTGCGGCGGAACACGTCGACCGACTTGGCCATGGTGCCGAGCTCGTCGCGGCGTTCGCTGCCGGGAATGGTGACGCTTGTATCGCCGCTCGACAGACGGTTCATCACGGCTGTGATCGCGGTGAGCGGCCGCGACAGCCCGCGTCCGAGCAGGAATGCCAGCAGGATGGCGGCGGCGAGGATCGCCACCGTGCCGAGGATCAGATGGCGCTCTGCGGTCGCGAAGGCGGCCTCGTATTCCGTCGTATCCTTGATGATCTCGACCACGCCGACCGGCGCGCCGGCATAGTTCTTGATCGGCCCGGCATAGACCGCAACCGGATGACCGTCGAGCTCGGCCTCGCGCAGCAGCGGCGCGCCGTCGATCGCGGCTTTCAATTCGTCTGGCTTTGCGACCGCGTTCTCGCCGAAGGTCGAGGATAGCTTGTTCAGATTCTTGCCGTCGACGGAATAGACCGCGAGGTCGATCCCGAAGCGCTTCTTGGCGCGTTCGACGAATTCCTTGCCGAAGGCGGCGCCGACGTCGACGTTGGCGAGGTTCTTGCCGTCGCGTACGATGGGCGTCATGCCAAAAATGCCGAGCGCCTCGCGGCCCGGCTCGACGCCGACGATCTGGCGGCCGGTCTTGAGCGCCTCGACCACGGTGGCGCGGCGCCCGGAGACGTCGTCGCCGAAGGACTTGGGCGTGTGGACGCGGAAGAACGAGATCGCCGGCGGAACCTGGAAGGTGATCAGCGGGATGCCCTGCGCCTTCAGCGCCTTGTTGGCATCGCCGAGCAGGGTGGTCAGGCTGTCACGGTCGCCCCTGGCAATGGCGTCGCCGACCGGCGGCAGCGCCGCAATGACGGACGAGACCGCCAGCGCCGAACGCCCCTCGTAGTCGATCGCCGCGATCACGCTCTCATATTGCAGTTTGAGCTGCTGATCGAGCGCCATCCGCGTCAGTGCCCGCTGCTGGGTGATCGAAAAGCCGGAGAGGATGGCGCACGCCACTGCGACGGTGAGCGCGATGGCGAGAACCAGGCGGGCCGCAATCGACTTGAGTTTGAACATCTGAAATTCCCAGGCATTTCCAAAACTTGCTTTGCGAAACGGTCCCAGAAATTGCTTAACAACAAGGCGGCCGAGCCCCCGTGTTTCCACGGAAATCGCTACAGCCCGTTTGCATGACTCGATGCAGTGAACGCATGGGCAGACCCGGCCGTTCGTCGTCACGAGAGACAAAGCGCCGCGGCGTCATTCGCTTGCGACTATCGGTATTCGGCAAGGATCATCTTACCGACATCCTCGTAGTGCGTGTCGCGCGCCTGGATCTGCTGGGCGATGGCGTGCATGTCGCGGAAGCGGCGTTCGAACGGATTGCTGCGGAATACGGCGGTGGCGCCGGCCATGTGATAGGCGGTGTCGACCACGCGTGCCGACTGGTGAATGGTCCAGGTCGCGGCGAGGCGAATTGAGCTCCGATGCGCAGCGCTGAACGCGCCGGTCGCGCAGAGATCGCGCCACATCGCGCTTGCCGTCGCATAGAGATAGGCGCGCGCGGCCCGCAGGTCGCCTTCGGTGCGGCCGATCAGGCCCTGGACCGCCTGGTTGTCGCGCATGGCGCTGGCCGCCAGCGACTGATGCTTGCCGCGCGCCAGCGCGATTGCGGCATCCAGCGTGGCGCGGGCCACGCCGAGCGAGACCGCGGCAAAGCCGAGGCTGAACGTCGGGCCGGTGCCGATCCTGTAGAGCGGACCCTGCTCGCGTAGCGCGGACGGCACGTCACGAAACGCGGTGAAGCGCTCGGGGACGAAGAGGTCGGCGACCTCGTAGGAATCGGTGCCGGTGCCGGCGAGCCCGATCGCCTGCCAGACGTCGTGCAGCACGGCGCTCGCGACCGGAAACAGGATGGTGCGCACCTCCGCCGAGCCGTCGGCATTCCTGCGCGGAGCGCCGTCTTCGCCGACGATGCGGACATGCGCCCCGAGCCAGCTCGCCTGCCGCGAGCCCGAGGCGAAATCCCAGCGCGCCGTGACGCGATAGCCGCCCTCGACGATGCGCGCCTCATGCCCGATCGCGCCCCAGGCGAGGATGCCCGGCGCCGTGTTGAAGATCTCCTGCGCGGTGTCGTGGTCGAGCGAGGCCGCGATCATCGCACAGACCGTGCATTGACCGAGGCACCAGGCGGTGGAGGCATCCGCTTTCGCGATCTCCTCCAGCATCTGCATGAAGGCTTCCGGCGGCGCTTCGACGCCGCCGAGGCTTTGCGGCAGCAGCGCGCGATAGAGCCCGTTCTCGATCAGCGCGGAGACGACGGGCGCAGTGAGCTTTCGTCCGCGCTCAATGTCATCGGCCTCATGCGCAATCAGGGGCGCAATAGCTTGCGCTCGCTCGATCAGCCCCAAAGCGGCAGTGACATTCATGCGCTTTCTCGCCGCTTTTGTCGCAAGCGGTCTGGAGGCGATGGTGGTCTATTCGATGACGAGGATCAAGATGGCGAAGGGCTATCGCCCGCAGGAGGCTTAATCGCTGCTCGTGACAGGGAGGGGCGCAGGCGTCGCGGCGTCGTGCGACGATTGCTCGCGCTGCTGCTGCACGACCTCGTCGGGCCAACCATGCGAGCGCAAGCGATCGGCATCGATTTTCCCGAGGTTCGTTTCGGGATTATGCACGACCACATTGTTTGCGATCCGCATTTGGCAATCTCCGTCTAGATGTTTGTTCTTACAACACAATCGTTAAAAAAGCTAATCCACCTGCCGCTTGCCTTCAAGGCTCCCCGCTCCATCAGGGAACCGTGGGAACTACGGGATGGGACCGGCCAACCGCCTGTCCAATGATCTGAAGTATGTCGAAAACGCATTGTTGGGCGAGCTTTTGTGCCTCTTGCCCGATTTCCTCACCGGTTGTGTCGGTCTCGTCGGTCTCATTGGGTTCGCAATCGCTGATATTTGATGCTTCGTTATCGGAGCCCAGCGTAATGACGCCAAGCACGGCCCCCGGCTCGGTATCGAGCTCCCCTCCCGCGGCATCGGGACCTCCTTGGTGAAACACCGGCAGCGCAAGCACCCATTTCGAGTTGAGTGCGCCCGACGATGCCGGCCTGATCAGGGACTTGCTCTTCGGGTCGTTCTTCCAGGCGATGATTTGACGCTGCAGAAATGCGGCCCCGGCGACACCACCTCCGAGCGGCACGCCGTGCGTTCTATCGGCCGGTATGGTCCCGTTCGTGAGCGCGGGCAGCAGACGGATCTGGTCCGAATCGTACAGCATCAGGAAAGCGGTCTGCTGCTCGCCTTGGTCGAAGTCCACCCTGAATCGCGCCATGAGAATTTGCGCCAGCTTGTCGAAACGGTTCTGGCACATCGCGACGATGGTTGGTCCGCAGGAGCCATCGACCAGGCGGGCGAGCATTTTTCGATAAGCGATGGTGCGCGCGCAAACCCTCTTGTGCGCACGGGGATCCGGCACGCCCCATTGCAAGCTGTAGGTGCATCCCGGAATCGGATGATCGATCTCCAGGACCCAGGTCCGGCTTTCCGTTTTGTAGGTCAGCTCCCGGGCTTCTTCTTTCGCCAGCTCGTTATCGGACAGATACTGAACTGAAGGCTGTCCACGCCTGGCACGGTATTCCGGCAGGTACTCGAGTGGAAAATCCGGAATCGCGGGGTGCCGACGACAGCGCGGCCTCGGCGTAATGCCGTCGAGTTGCGGCGGAAACGTCACCCGCATGGTCAATTTCGCGACCGGATAGCTGATGTGCGAACCAACCTCTTCGAAGCCGTAATCGGGATTGCTCGAACTGTAGCCCTGACCGTGCGACCGCTGCTCGACCTCCCAGAGGCTCATTGCGATGCTGTTGGCGGCGGCCTCGCGAAGAGCAAAGGTGAGCGGCTGTGAGCCGTTGCGAAGCGGCTCCTGGAAGTTCACCCAATAGAAGCAGTCTGCCGGAAGATCGGGGGCGTCCAGGGCATAGTTGTTCTCGTCGTCGTCGCGCCGGCACAGGATGACCGCGTCGCTGCCTTCCTCCACTTGGACGTCCAGCCGCGTATCGTGAGAAGCCAGAGCGACGTGCGAAACGATGCCCGGCAGCACCATGGCGTTGTCCAGCACCCTCAATTGCGACGTCTTGTCGAGACTGCGCAGGTGACCCACCTCGTCGATCTCCAGTTCAGAGATCCATTCGTCCGCGGAAATCATCGTTCGTTCGACCGAGCGCGCAAAAGCGCGGCGCTTGAGCATTTCGATCGGTTCGCGATACTTCCGATCGGGCTGCCTGACGCCCTCCAGAAAGGTCTGTATCGTCAACCGGCCGTTGGGTTCGGTCTCGATGCTGCGAAGCGTGTTGTCGGACGGCGACTCGTCCTGCTTCGCGGTGCTGCCGCCGGCCAGGACGAGGACGGGATGACCTTTCGCATCGTCGGCACGCAGCTCGACGCGGGCAAATTGCTGAAGATGCTTGTGGCCGTGCAGGATCAGGTCGAATCTCTGACGTTGCAGCTCGTGGATGAGGTCCCCGCTGTTCTTCAGGATCAGGAAAGGTTCGAGCTTTGCTTCCTTTCCGCGGCGAACCACTGACTTGTCGCGGAGAGCGATCGGCATCGGGTGATGATGCAGGACGGCGATTTTCAGCAGCTTGCCGCTGTTGCCCGCCGGGCCATTCCGGCGCGCCCCGCAACAGGGGCAGGCCTCGAGGATGTCGGATGCGTCGATCCTGTCGATCTGGCCTCCGCCGATCGCTCCGGTCGCGAAGGTGAATTGGCGAAGCAGCGGGTTGTTTGAGTCGAGGCACGTGATCAGAGTCTGGTCATGAATGCTGTGAGTTGGCCATTGCCTGCGGGCGCGACGGTAATCGCAACTCTGGACGCGGCGGTCGCATTTGTCGGTCCAGGTCTCAACCCAAAGCCATTTGCGCGGCTCCATTCGCCGCAGGCGCGGAAACTTCGTCCAGCGCAGGGTTTCGTTGTTCAGCCCCAGCTTGAAGGAAAGCCCCGACTGGAGCTTGCTTCGGAGGTCGGCCGTCTCGTGAAACATCACGCGGTCGAACCATTTCCGGCTGAAAGGGTGAACGATGTTGCCGAAGTCGAGCAGGTCGTGGTTTCCCGGCACGACGAAGAACTCGGTGCCCGGGCCGCACTCCCTGCAGATATCCTCCAGTTCGCTCTTGGCAGCGAGCAGAAGCAGGGGGTCGGGGTGGTCGACAAAATCCCCCGACGCGATGATGGTCCTGGGACCGAATCCGATGATTTCGGTGCGAACCCGCTTCCAGATATCGACGTCGAAGGTGCTTCCGAAATGAATGTCTGAAATATGCGCGATGCGGGCCATCTAAGGTTCCTCCCCGCCGGTCATCGAAATTTCGAGTATAGGCGGGGTTGCAAATACCCGTAAAGGTAGAATTTGGTGCAAGTGTTGTGCAGCACGTCACTACTGTCGGCATTCTTGCACGGCGCGCCATCGCAACCGACGATTCGGACATGCGCCCCAAGCCGGCTCGCCTGCCGCGAGCCCGAGGCAAGATCCCAGCGCGCCGTGACGCGATAACCGCCCTCAACCGCCCGCGCCTCATGCGCGATCGCGCGAGGCGGCGATCATCGCACAGACCGTGCATTGGCCGAGGCACCCGGCGGTGGAGGCATTCGCTGTCGCGATCTCCTCCAGCATCTGCATGAAGGCTTCCGGCGGCGAATGGTGCAAGATCGAAAAGCTTACGCCGGCCCCCGAGAAACCAGTGGCGCTTCCCGGACATTATCGTTTTCCAGAAGAGCATGGTACTCTTCCAAAGCAGGCAGCGATTTTTGACCTCCAACCGGCAGCGCCAAATGTCCTCGTCTGAGCCCCCGATGATACGCAGTGACGCAGCCCGCCGAGGGCGGAGACAGACAAAGACCCTATTGCTGATTTTAGCCGTCGGATTTCTCGTTTTCGGAACCGCTGCGGGTACATTGTATTACGCGCTGCGGCCGATAACTCTCCGGATTGCCGTCGGACCGCCGGGGAGCAACGATCACAAGGTGATCGAGGCGATGACCGAGGCCTTTGCCAGCGAAAGCAGGACTGTGAAGCTGTCTCCGATCGTGACAGCCGGGGCGGCCGAAGCTCTCGCTCTGCTTGGTGTCGGCAAGGCCGACCTTGCGGTCGGTCGCGGCGATCTGGAAATGCCGGCGGACGCGCAAACGGTCGTCATCTTGCGCAAGAACTTCGTCGTGCTGTGGTCTCCTTCGGGAGTTGCGGGCAAGGGCTCCAAGCGAAAGCCGGCGCCGAAAATCAAGGAGATCGCCGACCTCGCAGGGCGCAGAGTGGGAGTGATCGGCGCGACCCCGGCGAACGCCGCGTTGCTGAGAGTCATCCTGAGCGCGGCCGGTGTGGAGCCGGACAAGGTCACGGTCACTCAATTCGGCACGGGCCAGCTCGAGGAGCTGGCGCGTGACCCGAGCCTCGACGCCTTCATGGCTGTTGGTCCACTCGACAGCAAGATAACCGCCGACGCGGTGGCCGCGACCGCCCGGACGCGTGGCGAGCCGAAATTTCTCGCGATCGAAGCATCGGAAGCCATCGCCCTGAAGCATCCGCGTTATGAATCGGAGGAAATTCCGCCAAGCATGTTCAATGCGAGTCCAGCCTGGCCCGACGACAAGGTGGAGACTGTCAGTGTCAGTCATTTGATCGTCGCACCGAAAGCCCTGTCCGAAACGACCGTGGCGGCGTTTTACCGCCAGCAATTCGCCCTCCGGCAGGCGATTGCGAGGCAAGTGCCTGGCGCTGCGCAAATCACCAAGCCGGACACCGAGAAAGAAGCCGAGCTGCCGGTACACCGGGGAGCGGCGGCCGTGATCGACGGGACCGAGCGAACCTTCCTCGACAAATACGGCGACTACTTCTGGTTTGCGCTCCTGCTTCTCTCCGGCATTGGTTCGGCCGGCGCCTGGCTGCGTCAATATCTCAATCGGGACGAAAGGGACGAGAACACCAGCCATCGCAACAGAATTCTGGCCCTGGTTTCCAAGGTACGCACCGCGGAATTCGACCACGAACTATTGGCCATGCAGCAGGAGGTCGATGGCATCATCGTCGAAACACTTGGCTGCTATGATGACGGCGCCATCGAGGAGGAGGAGCTGGCAGCCTTCGGCCTGGTGCTCGAACTGTTCGATCATGCCCTGGTCGAGAGGCGCGCAGCGTTGCAAACGGCTCCTTCGAACGTGCTCGCCGCGCGGCGGTAGCGATACCATAAGCCCGCTGGCCGCTGCATCCTGGAGACAGCCAACCTAGATCGGGTCCTTTAGCAGGCGCTCCATGATGATCGTGCGTTCGTCACCATGATAGCTGTCGTGCACCGCCTTGAACCCGAGCCGCGCGTAGAAAGTCTCGGCGGTGACGGAAGAAGGGACGGTCAGCGAAGCGACGTTTCGTGCGCGCGCCGTGCGCTCGATCTCGGCCATCAGCAGCTTGCCGATGCCCCGGGCCTGAACATCGGGAGCCACGAAGACCGTGCGGACCACGTTTCCGTCGAGACCTGCGGTCGCGACGATGCGGCTGCGGATCGTGGCGACAAACACGGTGCGTTGTTCGATCAGCCGCCGTACGGCATCGGGACTGAAGTTATGCGCGATCCTTTCGATGATCTCGTCCGCATAGTCCTTCGCGTTCGTTTCCCGCAGCGCTCGCAAGATGACCGCGCTGATCTCATCGGCATCATCTGCGCGTGCGGGCCGGATTGTGCATTCCATGGGTCGCTCCGACCGTCGAGCTAGGGCCGCGGCCGTAAACAGCACAATGGCTGTTCGCCCGTGCCGCCATGCCTCGCAACTGCAAGCTATTGCAGCCCCAGACCGCTACAGTACCATGCCATGTCTTCGTGTCTCCAGCCGCGCTTGACGCCTGATTCCTTGCATTCATTGTAGGTCTTGAAGTTTGCTGCCGTTCCGGCAGCCGGCCGGGTAGCTCCCAAAGCCGCCACCCGAGGTGGAACATGCGACCGAGCTGGCCGGCGTGGTCGGGGCGGCAGCGGGTTTGGGAGCTGCGTTCGCTGCTGTGATCGACAAAATGATCAAGCCCCCTAACGCAAAAACCGAAGCTTTCATTGCATTCTCCTGCTTGGAAGGGTGCGCGATACTATCCCAGGATGTGTTGCAGCGGTAGATGCAACCTGAATAAAGAGCGCTGCGCTGCGAGCGCTTTCTGGTTTTTCCCCCCGACGGCACATCGCGACAGCATTGGTTCCTTGAAAGGAACGGTCAGGAGATCAAGGCGTTTGAGGTAGCGAAAGGACACCTCGATGACCGAGAAATTCGATCCGGCACCGCCGGACAAGAACGCGGAAGATCTCAAGCGTGGCATCCGACGCGACAAGGCCAAGGACGACGAGCTGGACAAGGGCTTGAAGGACAGTTTCCCGGCGTCGGACCCGGTGAGCAGCACCCAGGCGTCCAAGGCGACGCCGGACGCATGAAGGAGGGATAGACTATGGGCCTCGCGGCCTATGATGTTGTTGGCAGGGATGGTGCCTGGCACGTCGACCACGATGCCCAAATGCGGAACACCTGCCAGACCAAGGAAGCCGCTTTCGAGGCGGCCGTTGCGGCGGCATCGCTCGCCATGCGGCAGGGTCACTCCGTCCGGCTGACGGTGCCGGAGAGCGAGAACGCCGTCGGCGCGGAAAATTCTGGCGGATGAAGTGCGAGGATCCTGGGCTACACGGCCGCCAGCAAATGGGCGAGCGCAAACGGCTTGTGCAAAAAGGTCGTGTTGGGCGGCAGCGGTGCCATCACCATCTCGGACATCAGCACGATGTTGAGGCCCGGATGAGCACTGCGCGCGTACTCTGCGAGTTCAAGCCCGGTCATCCTCCCCGCGAGGTTGTGATCGGTAATGAGCGCCCGCAGCTCCTTGCCGGTCGACGCCACGATAAGCTCCGCCGCTTCCGCGGTGGCACATTCGACGACTTCGAACCCTTCGCCCTTGAGAAGGTCGGATAGAACTTCGCGCTGGAGCGAGTCGTCCTCGACCAGCAGCATGACGAAATTCGACATGCGGTCATTCCCAACTTATCGAATGTTAATGCGCTTCTTCGAAGATTGTTCGGTTGTGATGTCTTCGTTCGTCGCAACCCGCGCCACGGCGTGATCAGTCGAGCATGTTGCATTCTCCTTGAGCTTTCGACGGAGGCGCCGAAGCGGGGACCGGACAGGAGTTGGCAATGGCAATCGTTTTCATCACAGGCAGCACGGACGGTTTGGGCCGCGCAGCTGCCCAGTCTCTCCTCGAACAGGGCCACCAGGTCGTGTTTCACGCACGGTCAGCGGAACGTGCGGCGGCAATCGCCGAGCTTGAACCGCGTTCCGCGCGGGTCGTGATCGGCGACCTCAAGAGCGCCGCCCAGACCAGACACGTGGCAGAGCAGGTCAACGCAATCGGACGCATGGACGCGGTCATCCACAACGCCGGGGTCTATACCGAGCGCAGCCGCGGCCCGACGTCCGAAGGCCACGCCTCCACCCTGGCGGTCAACACGCTCGCGCCCTACTTGCTCACCGCCCTGATGAAACGCCCCGATCGGCTGGTGTATCTCAGCAGCGGACTACATCGCGGCGGAGAGGGATCGTTGAGCGATCTCGACTGGACCAGGCGAACCTGGGATCCGGCCAAGGCGTACGCGGAGAGCAAGCTGCACATGGTCGCACTGGCCTTTACCTTGGCGCGGCGTTGGCCGCAGGTGTTGAGCAACGCCGTCGATCCCGGCTGGGCACGCACCAAAATGGGCGGTGCCGGAGCGCCGGTCGGCGTGGCCACCGGACAACGGACGCAGACCTGGCTGGCGGTGAGCGATGATCCCGCCGCTCTGGTCAGCGGTCGCTACTGGCATGACCTCCGCCAACAAGAGCCGGCGCACGAAGCGACCGATGTCGACTTTCAGGACAGGCTTCTCGACAGACTGGGCGAGTTGACGGGGGTGACGCTGCCTCCAGCGTAGAAGCAATTCGTCTGAAGCCCACATCCTCCCAAAGCGTCCGGAGGACGATGCTGCCCCTCATGCGCACGGCATTGCCACGGGGTGCATCATGGCATTATGGCCCTGTTTTGCCCGACGGGTCAAACGGGATTCTGAAAATCAAAAGTTCAATCCGAACAAACCCTTCGCTACTGTGCATGGGGTTGTTTTCGCGTTTTTTGTTATCCGGTCCTGAGGAGCTCGGACGGGACCTGTCTCGTCACGCTCGAGACGACCTAAAGCCTTCGCCTCAGCTGTCCACCTTCAGCGCGGCAATAAAAGCTTCCTGCGGGATGTCGACCTTGCCGAACTGCCGCATCTTCTTCTTGCCTTCCTTCTGCTTCTCCAGAAGTTTGCGTTTGCGCGTGATGTCGCCGCCGTAGCACTTTGCGGTGACGTCCTTGCGCAGCGCACGGACCGTCTCGCGCGCGATCACCTTGCCGCCGATCGCCGCCTGGATCGGGATCTGGAACATGTGCGGCGGGATCAAATCCTTCATCTTCTCGACCATGGCGCGGCCGCGGCCTTCGGCGCGGGTGCGATGGACCAGCATCGAGAGCGCGTCGACCGGCTCGTTGTTGACGAGGATCTGCATCTTCACCAGATCGGCCGGCTTGTAGTCGGTGAGATGATAGTCGAACGAGGCGTAGCCCTTGGAGACCGACTTCAGGCGGTCGTAGAAGTCGAACACGACCTCGTTGAGCGGCAGATCGTATTTCACCATGGCGCGGGAGCCGACATAGGTCAGCTCCTTCTGCACGCCGCGGCGGTCCTGGCACAGCTTCAGCACGCTGCCGAGATATTCGTCGGGGGTGAGGATCGTGGCCTCGATCCAGGGCTCCTGGATCTCCGCGATCTTGACCACGTCCGGCATGTCGACAGGATTGTGGATCGAGATTTCCTGCCCGTCGGTCAGGCTCATCTTGTAGATCACGCTCGGCGCGGTCGCGATCAGGTTGAGATCGAATTCGCGCGACAGACGCTCCTGGATGATCTCCAGGTGCAACAGCCCGAGGAAGCCGCAGCGGAAGCCGAAGCCGAGTGCAGCCGAGGTCTCCATCTCGTAGGAGAAGCTGGCATCGTTGAGGCGCAGCTTACCCATCGCCGCGCGCAAGGTCTCGAAGTCGTCGGCGTCGGCGGGGAACAGGCCGCAGAACACCACGGGAATGGCCGGCTTGAAGCCCGGCAGCATGTCGGTCACCGGCTTCCTGTCGTCGGTGATGGTATCGCCGACGCGGGTGTCGGCCACTTCCTTGATCGCGGCGGTGATGAAGCCGATTTCGCCGGGGCCGAGCTCGTCGACCTGCGTCATCTTCGGGGTGAAGAAGCCGACGCGCTCGATGTCATAGGCCGCGCCCGTGCCCATCATGCGGACCCGGCTGCCCTTCTTCATGACGCCGTCGACGACGCGGATCAGCACCACGACGCCGAGATAGACGTCGTACCAGCTGTCGACCAGCAGCGCCTTCAGCGTCGCTTCGCGGTCGCCCTTCGGCGGCGGCAGGCGGGTGACGATCGCTTCCAGCACGTCGGGCACGCCGAGGCCGGTCTTGGCCGAGATCATCACGGACTCGGACGCGTCGATGCCGATGACGTCCTCGATCTGCTGCTTGACCTTCTCCGGCTCTGCGGCGGGAAGGTCGACCTTGTTCAGGACCGGAACGATCTCATGTCCCGCATCGAGCGCGTGGTAGACGTTGGCGAGCGTCTGCGCTTCGACGCCCTGGCTGGCGTCGACGACCAGCAGGGAACCCTCGCAGGCCGCCAGCGACCGCGAGACTTCGTAGGCGAAGTCGACATGGCCGGGCGTGTCCATCAGGTTGAAGATGTAATCCTTGCCGTCCTTGGCACGGTAGGCGAGGCGCACCGTCTGCGCCTTGATGGTGATGCCGCGCTCGCGCTCGATGTCCATGGAATCGAGCACCTGCTCCTTGCCCGCCATTTCCCGGTCGGTGAGGCCGCCGGTCATCTGGATCAGGCGGTCGGCCAGCGTCGATTTGCCATGGTCGATATGGGCGACGATGGAGAAATTGCGGATGTTGGAAATGGGGACGGTCGTCATGGGCGCGGGATACCACTCACATCCCCGTGCGGCAACCATATTGCTGTATTTTCAGGGTCTTTGTTCACGCCAAGCTGATTCCACGAAGGCCCGAAACGCGCTACGCAACGCCTGATGTCCAGGCCCATGTCGACGACCTCGATCCCGTCTGCCCGAGCGCGCGCGAAGACCCGGGTGAGCTATGCCCGCTTTCGGGCCTGGCTGGTTGCCAGCGCGACCCGCCCCGAGGCGCGCCTCTGGCTGGTGATCCAGCTTGCCATCCTGCATGCGGTGCTCTGGACCTTCATCCTGATCAACCTCAAGGCCGCGCAGGACGTTCACATGGACGTCGCGGAAGCCTGGGGCTGGGGGCAGAAATTGCTCTGGGGCTATGGCAAGCACCCGCCGCTGTCGGGCTGGGTCGCCGGCCTCTGGTTCACAGTGTTCCCGCCGACGGACTGGGCGACCTATGCGCTGGCGATGACGACCGTCGGCACCGGTATGGTGATCTGCTGGCTCATCGCGCTGCGCGTCGTGGATGCGCGGCGCGCGTTCCTGGTCGTGGTGATGGTCGCGCTCTACCCGATCTTCAATTTCAAGGGTTTCAAGTACAATCCCGACCTGCTGCAGCTCGTCACTTTGCCGCTCCTCGTGCTCGCTTATCTCAATGCGTTCGAGAAGCGAAGCTGGCAATCCGGAGTCCTGCTCGGACTTGCCGGCGCGCTGGCGCTGATGACCAAATACTGGGTGCTGACCATGATCGGCGCCATCGGGCTTGCCGCGCTGATCCATCCGGAGCGGATGAGGTTCCTGTCGTCACCGGCGCCATGGGTTGCGATCGCGACGATGGTGGTGGCGATGATCCCGCACATCGTCTGGCTGGCGGACGCGCATTTCCTGCCGCTGATCTATGCGGGCGACACCTACAGCCTCGAGGACAGCGGCCAGGTGCATCAGCTCGTGGCCGGCTACGCCCTGCACAATGTCGCGCTGCTGGCTTTGCCGGTGGCGCTGGCCGCGCTGGCGATGGCGCTGGTGCCGCCTTGGTTCAGGCTGCTGCTGCGTGCGCCCTTGCGCATCGTCACGCGGGCCTGGGCCCGCGGCGCGAATCCTGGCGTGAATCTTTCGCAGGCGCGCAACGTCTGGATCATTCAGATCATCGTCGCGGTCGGCCCCGCGCTGGGCGCGCTGGCCTTCAGCATCTACATGAAGACCGATTGGGGCATCTCGCTGTTCTTCCTGGTGCCGCTCGCGCTGGTCGCGATCCCGGCGTTGCGGGTGCAGAGTGCTGCGCTGTTCAACATTGTCGCGATCTGGCTTGTGCTCAGCGTCGCCACGCTCATTGCCTCGCCGTGGATCGCCGCGCGCGAGATGGCGGCCAATGCCGGCAACACGGCGACTTATGGCGCGCGTTCGGATCTCGCGCGCGAGCTGACGCAGGCCTGGCACGCCCGCTTCGCCTCGCGCTGGGCGGTCGTGGCCGGCACCATGGAGTCGATCCAGCCGATGGTGTTCTACAGCCCGGATCATCCGGCCGCGTTCACGCCGCTCGAAGCCTGGGGGTCCGGGTTGATTTCGTCCGATGACGTCAAGCGATACGGCTTCATCGGCGTGTTCGATCCGGCCGACGGCCGTTTGCCGGCGTTCGAGAAATGGGTGTTCGAAGTTGCGCCGAAGGCCGAGCGCATCGTGATGACGACGCGCCGTTTCACCCACGGCAAGGCCGGTCCGTCGATGAGCTGGAACATCTACATCGCGCCGCCGGGGGCGTGATCGAGGCGATGCCGCCTAAATCCCTTCCTCGTTGAATTTGCTTTCAACGAGTTCGGTGATCGCCGCGAGCGCGGCTTCGGCATCATCGCCGGACGCGGCGACCGTGATGGTGGTGCCGGGACCGGCGGCGAGCATCATCAGGCCCATGATCGAGGTGCCGCCGACGGTTTCGCCGCCGCGCGTCACCCAGACCTGCGCGCTGAAACGCTCGACGGCCTGGACGAATTTTGCGGAGGCCCGCGCGTGCAGGCCGCGCTTGTTGATGATCAGGAGGTCCTTGGAGATCGCGCCCGCGGGCACGCCCGTCCCGGCTTGAGGCGCCTCGTCGCTCATTTGCCGGCGAGGACGCGGCTGGCGATGGTGACGTATTTGCGGCCGGCTTCCTGGGCCATTGCGATCGCGTCGGGTAGCGGACGCTCTTCGCGCACCTTGGCGAGCTTCACCAGCATGGGAAGGTTGATGCCCGCCAGCACCTCGACCTTCGGCCGGCTCATGCAGGATATTGCCAGGTTGGACGGCGTACCGCCGAACATGTCGGTGAGGATCGCGACGCCGTCGCCGGAATCGACGCGGTTAACCGCCTCGATGATGTCGCTTCGACAGAGATCGGAATCATCTTCGGCGCCGATCGTGATCGCTTCGATTTGCTTTTGTGGGCCCATGACATGTTCAAGCGCTGCCTTGAATTCGTCGGCAAGGCGCCCGTGGGTCACAAGTACTAGACCAATCATCGGAAAACTCCTCGCGGGCGCTTTTGGTGCACCGCACGAACGCGCCACTTTGACCATCCAGAGCCCCCGCGCAAGAGGGGATGTTGCGTATCTCCCTGAATCTAGACGGATGGATAAGGGGAGCTGCGCCGGTCTATTCGGTCGCGATAGTGGGTCTCATATGGTTACCATTTCCCTTCAAACAATCGCCTGAAGGGTTAACGGAAGATGAACTCTTGGTAGTGATCAAGGCCGCGACAACCAGTGGGAGGGGCGAATAGTCGCGGCCCACGGGGATTCGCGGTATTTCGACACCTAAGATGCCTGTTTTCAGGGATTCGGCCGGCGGCAGCCGCTCCGCATCCGCGGCGTGCAGATCGACCACGAGGCCGACGGTCGCATGCTCCACAAAGTCGCAGCGGCGGATTCCCAGCCCCCGGATCTCGATCAGGCCGGCCAGGACCGGCGCGGGACGGACCTCAATTTCGCGGCCGACTGTCGCCAGATGGACACGGTCATCACCGACCAGAACGGCCCTTTCGAGCACGCCGCTGCGTCCCGCCATGATCAAATCGAAGGCAAGGCGCGACTTGCCGGAGCCCGAGGGGCCGCGGATCAGCACCGCCAGATCTCCAACCTTGACCGCCGAGGCGTGAATGCTGGCGCCGCCGTCGCTCATAGCGCCGGCAGCCTCACCACGAAGCGCGCGCCGACTACAGTCGGCGCGCCGTCCTCGTCCGCGGGGCCGGGACGGTTCTCCGCCCAGATGCGTCCGCCATGCGCGTCGACGATTTGCTTGGAGATCGACAGGCCGAGGCCGGAGTTCTGGCCAAAGCCCTGATGAGGGCGGTCGGTGTAGAAGCGCTCGAAGATGCGCTCCAGCGCGTCGTCGCGGATTCCGGGGCCGTCGTCGTCGACCACGATCTCGATCTCGCCGCGTACGCGGCGGCAGGTGAGGCGCACCTTGTTGCCGGGCTCGGAGAAGGACTGCGCGTTCGAGAGCAGGTTGGAGACCACCTGTCCGAGCCGCGAATCGTGGCCGGTCACGGCGAAATTGTCAGCCGGGCTGCGACCCTCGAAACGCATTTCGACCGCGACGTCATGGCCGAGCTTGGTTTCATTGGCGACGGAGACGAGCGTCGTCAGCAGGCGGCGCAGGTCGACCGGGATCGCATCCTGGCGCTGCAGTTCGGCATCGAGACGGCTGGCGTCGGAGATGTCCGAAATCAGCCGGTCGAGCCGCTTGACGTCATGCTCGATCACCTCGAGCAGGCGCGCGCGGCTGTTCTCGTTGCGGGCCAGCGGTAACGTCTCGACCGCGGAGCGCAAAGAGGTCAACGGGTTCTTCAATTCGTGCGCGACGTCGGCGGCGAACATTTCGATCGCTTCGATGCGGCTGTAGAGTGCACTGGTCATGTCGCGCATCGCCCCGGAGAGATGGCCAATCTCGTCGCGACGACGGGTGAAGTCGGGAATTTCGACCCGGGTCCTGATCCGGCGGCGGATAAGCTCGGCGCTGTCGGCGAGCCGGCGGACCGGACCTGCTATCGTGCTGGCGAGCAGCAGCGACAGCATGATCATGACCGCGGCGGCGACGCCGCCGACCTTGAGGATCGCGAGGCGCTCGGCGGTGACCATCTGGTCGATGTCGTCGCCCTGCGTCGACAGCATCAGCGCGCCGTGGATGGCGCGCGAGCGCAGCACGGGGACCGCGACCGAGACGATCACCTCGCCGCGCGCATTGACCCGCACCATCGAGCGCTTCTGGCCCTGGAGCGCGTCGCCGACCTCCGCATAGCCATTGCCGTTCTCGGGCCCGAGCTCGCGATAGAGCGGCAGGTCGCCGCGGTTCAGCCAGGTGCGGGCCGCGACCATGCCGCGTTCGACGATGCCCGGCTTCTCGGCAGAGACTGACGGCAGGGGGAAGCGCACCACGGTCTCGAGGCTGCGGCTGTCGACCAGCAGGCTGCCGTTCGGGTCGTAGATGCGGGCGCGCGTCTTGGTCGGCGAGATCAGCGTGCGCAGCACCGGTGCCACGCGCTCCGGATTGATCGGAAAATCCAGCGGGGAATACTCGTCCGAGCCGCCATAGGTCTCGCCCGGCTTGAGGTCGAGCAACCGGTCGGGATCGATCGTGATGGCGTTGGTCTGCACCGTCGCGGAGGCCGCGATGGCGCCGGCGATGATCTCCGCCTGCACCAGCAGGCTCTGCGCGCGGGCGTCGATCAGACCGGCGCGAAATTGCGACAGATAGAGGATGCTCGCCACCAGCGCGACGAGGCCGGCGAGGTTGAGCGAGACGATGCGGCGGGTCAGGCTCGAGAACGACAGCGCGAAGAAGAACTGCCCGGCGCGCTTCAGCCAGTTCAGCGGACGCCAGCCCCGCACGGCCGGCTTGTCCTCGCTCAATTGATCCAGAGCGCCGTGGGCGGTGACGTCCTCGGCGTTCTGGTTCTCGTCAGGCTGCGTTCGGTCAAGCAATGCTCACGCCCGCGTTAGGACAGCTCGTGCGAAGGTCCCCGCATCCTAGAGCCATCCCGGTCCCGATGGAATCAGAACCGGCGATGCTCTCAGTCTTTCGTGGAGGCGCGTGCGCCTCAGGCTTCCTTGAAGCGGTAGCCGACGCCGTAGAGCGTCTCGATCATCTCGAACTCGTTGTCGACCACCTTGAACTTCTTGCGCAGCCGCTTGATGTGGCTGTCGATGGTGCGGTCGTCGACATAGACCTGGTCGTCATAGGCGGCGTCCATCAGCGCGTTGCGGCTCTTCACCACGCCGGGCCGGGTCGCGAGCGCCTGCAGGATCAGGAATTCCGTGACGGTCAGCGTCACCGGCTCGTTCTTCCAGGTGCAGGTGTGCCGTTCGGGATCCATGCGCAGCAGGCCGCGGTCGAGCGCCTTGGCGTCGTTCTCCTTCGGCGTGACGGTCGGGTCCTTCGGCGCAGAACGGCGCAGCACCGCCTTGACGCGCTCGACCAGCAGGCGCTGCGAGAACGGTTTGCGGATGAAGTCGTCGGCGCCCATCTTGAGGCCGAACAGCTCGTCGATCTCTTCGTCCTTGGAGGTCAGGAAGATCACGGGCAGGTCGGATTTCTGCCGCAGCCGGCGCAACGTCTCCATGCCGTCCATGCGCGGCATCTTGATGTCGAGGATGGCAAGATCGGGCTGTGTGGTGCGGAAACCGTCGAGCGCGGAGGCGCCGTCGGTATAAGTCATGATGCGATAGCCTTCGGCCTCCAGCGCGATCGAGACGGATGTGAGAATGTTGCGGTCGTCGTCGACCAAAGCGATTGTGGGCATGAGCCTCTGCTTTCTGCTTTCCGTTTGGGTCGTGGCTTGAAAACGGCGAGCAATCCACTGATGCGCCGCATACATGGGTGCCGATGTTGGCAGTCGAACCTTGTCACCGAGCAATGCAAGCTAGGCTGAAGTGTGACCAAGTTCCACGAAACACGGCAGATTCGCCGCATCTCGACCCATAACCGGGCCCCGGTTTACCCGAAAAAAGGCCCTCCATGCAACCACCTGACCCGAGAAAGCCGATGCAACCGACCTCCGATTTCGACCCCGGAAAGCTCGCCAAATCGCTGCTGCGGCGGTCACGGCAGGGGGCATTGGCGACGTTGATGGCAGGCAGCGGCGATCCCTATTGCTCCCTGGTCAATATGGCCAGTCATCCGGATGGCTCTCCGATCCTGCTGATCTCGGGATTGGCCGTGCACACCAGGAACATCCTGGCCGACAGCCGGGTGTCCCTGATGCTGGATGAGCGGGCGGCGGGCGATCCACTGGAAGGCGCCCGGATCATGCTGTCTGGCCACGCCGAGCCGGCCGATGCGGACAAGGATCTGCTCCGGAGACGGTATCTCAATGCCCATCCCTCGGCGGAAGCCTTTGTTTCGTTTAAGGATTTTTCCTTCTTTCGGATTCGGCCCACGGGAACCCACCTGGTCGCCGGGTTCGGCCGGATCCTCGACCTCAAGCCGGAACAATTCCTCACGGACCTCACGGGGGCCGAGGAATTGCTGGCGGCGGAGCAGGGGGCGGTCGAGCACATGAATGCCGACCACCGCGAGGCCATGGGCCTCTATGCAACAAAACTGCTGGGCGCTGCCGCGGGCGACTGGCGCTGCACCGGTTGCGATCCGGAGGGCCTCGACATGCAGGACGGCCAGGCCGCCTTGCGGCTGGACTTCCCGGAGCGGGTGGCTGATGGCACGGCGCTGCGCAAGATGCTGGTTCGCCTCGCCGGCGAAGCGCGCACCAGGACGGACCAGAGCGCAACACATTGAACGCTGCTGCCCATCGCCGCGACCCAAGTCCGTGATCGGTACCGTAACCGGTCAGAGGCAGCGGCGAGAGTGTCATGGCAGGACGGAATGGACTGGCGCTGATTGCGGGTTTGACGCTCGCGATCACCGCATCGCTTGTCACTCCCAGCTTTGCCCAGAAAGGTCTCGCCGCGGAGAGCGCGCGGATCAACGCACTCATGAGCGCCGGCAGATATTCGGACGCACTGCCTTTGGCGCAAGGCATGGTCGCGAGCCTGGAGAAGAGCGACACCGGGCGCGAACTCGCCGCCGCGCTGAACAACCTCGGCCAGGTTCATGCCGGTCAGGGACACGA
Source organism: Bradyrhizobium sp. MOS002 (assembly GCF_003020115.1). Taxonomy (GTDB): domain Bacteria; phylum Pseudomonadota; class Alphaproteobacteria; order Rhizobiales; family Xanthobacteraceae; genus Bradyrhizobium. The sequence goes on along the minus strand of NZ_PYFX01000001.1, from coordinate 668,098 downwards.
CGATCTGGCCGAGCCGCTCTACAGGCGCGCCATCGTGCTGATGGAAAAGTCGCTCGGTCTCAAAACCCCGCTGATTGGCGCCGAACTGACCAATCTCGCCGCGCTCTACCAGCGGCAGAGCCGCTATGCCGAGGCCGAGCCGCTGTTCAGGCGCGCGCTCGCCGTTCGCGAGAAGGGACTGTCGCGCGAGCATCCCGATGTCGGCCAGTCCCTCAACAATCTCGCCACGCTCTATGTGAAGCAGCAGCACTATGCGAATGCCGAGCCGCTGTTTCAGCGGGCGCTCGCGATCTACCAGAAGGCCGGCGGCTCTGAGCATCCGGCGGTGGCCACCGTCCTGAACAATCTCGGCCAGGTCTATCGCGATCTCAACCGCGATGCCGACGCGGAAGCGCCGATCAAGCGTTCTCTCGCGATCCGGGAGAAGGTGCTGGGACCGGATCATCCCGACGTTGCCCGCTCCCTCAATAATCTCGCCGGCCTCTACGAGCACCAGCAACGCTACGGCGACGCCGAGCCGCTCTATCGCCGCGCGCTGCTCATCCGCGAAAATGCGCTCGGGCCCGATCACCCTGATGCCATGACCTCGACCAGCAATCTCGCTTATTTCCTCTACGTGGCCGGCCGGACCGCGGACGCATTGCCGTTCGCGGAAACAACGCTTCGGGGCGATCGCGCCGAGTTGCGCGTCGTGTTGCCGGTCCTGTTCGCCGCGCGCCGACAAGATCTGCTCTCCAGGGACAAGGCGCTGGACCAGGCCCTCGCCGCGATCCAGCGCGGCACGCAATCCTCAGCGGCATCCGCCGTGAACAAGCTCGCGGTTCGGCTTGCCGCCGGCAGCGACCGGCTCGCCGAGCTGGTGCGCCGGGACCAGGATCTCGCGGCTGAGTCCGAGGCACTCGACAAGGCGATCGTCACCGCAGTGTCGAAGCAATCCGCGCAGCGCGATCTCGCCGCCGAGCAACGCAGCCGCGCGCGGATTGCAACGATTGCCAACGAGCGTGCGGGCTTGCAGAAGACGCTCGCGGTCGAGTTTCCCGACTACGCGTCGCTCTCCAATCCCCTGCCGTTGACAGCAAAGGACATCCAGCTGTTGCTGTCGGCCGACGAGGCGATGGTGCTCTACTCCGTCGTCGACAAGCAGAGCTATGTCATCGCGATCACGCGCGAGGGCGTCGACTGGAAGGCCATCCCACTCGGCGCGGATGCGTTGACGCAGAAGGTGACGGCATTCCGCAAAGGACTCGACGTCGGCAAGGTGCGCGACAAGCCGCGCGATGCCTCCGGCAAATCCGGATTGTTCGATCTCGCGCTCGCCAACGAACTCCATGTCGCGCTGCTCGGTCCGGTCGAAGCGTTGACAAAGGACAAGCGCAGCCTGCTGGTGGTGCCGTCGGCTGCGCTGACCGCGTTGCCGTTTCATCTGCTCGTCACCGAGAAGCCGCAGGCTGCGATCCCGGACACGCTCGAAGGCTATCGTGGCGCTGCCTGGCTGCTGCGGCGCCAGGCCGTCTCGGTGCTGCCGTCGGTGGTCAGCCTCAAATCGCTGCGGGCCTTCGCGCGCCGGGACCAGAGCGTGAAGCCGATGACCGGCTTTGGCGATCCCGTGTTCAATCCCGCATTGGAAGGGTCCGCCGAGCGACGCGCCGCGAGCGGCAAGGTCGCCGCGCGCAGCATCGCAACCATTGCCTATAGTGATTTCTGGCGCGGTGCCGGCGTCGATCGCGCGCGGCTTGCGCAGGCGCTGCCGCAACTGCCAGACACCGCCGACGAGTTGAACGCGGTGGCCAGGGATGTCGGAGCGGCCGAGGCCGATATTCATCTCGGCCGCGACGCCAGCGAGACGACGCTCAAGCGTGCAGCGCTTGCTCAATACGGCATCATCTACTTTGCCACCCACGGCCTCGTTGCCGGCGACATCAAGGGACTGGGTGAGCCCTCGCTCGCGCTCTCCATTCCCGATCAGCCCACGGAGCTCGACGACGGTCTGCTCACCGCAAGTGAAGTCGCTCAGCTCAAGCTCAATGCGGATTGGGTTGTGCTGTCCGCCTGCAATACCATCGCAGGCGACAAGCCCGGCGCCGAGGCCCTGTCGGGACTGGCGCGCTCGTTCTTCTATGCCGGTGCGCGCGCGCTGCTGGTCTCGCACTGGGCCGTGGATTCGGAAGCTGCCACGCGCCTGACCACGATGACTTTCGAGCTGCTCAAAAACGAACCAAAGATCGGGCGTGCCGAAGCCTTGCGCCGCGCGATGTTAACCTACGTTGACGACACCTCATCACCGCGCAACGCCTATCCTGCGATGTGGGGGCCGTTCGCGCTCATCGGCGAAGGCGAGGTACGATAGGGTGGCTCCATCGTCCGTGGAATTGTATTTGGCATTGTGCGTCGCAACAACCCTAGGAAACGCCGAAACGGACATTTGGTTGCGCGATCATTCCTGATTTTTTTGATGCATCTGCTCACAGCTGACATGCGCGACGTTTGGCGCGGTCCTTGAATAAACCAAATCCCAAGGGATCAGCTTGGCAACGCCAGCGTTCATCAGTATTAGGTCGTTCCAACCGAGGCCGGACGGCCTGTAATCACGGTGACCGCGGCGGCGCCAAGCATGATCGCGCTGAGTGGGTTCTAGGAGGATTTTTCGTGCAAGAGACGGGCGTGCGCAACGGTGCCTTCGGCGCCGACAAATTCGGCTTAAAGAATCTCAAGCAGGTTCACTGGAACCTCGGTGCGCCGCAACTCTATCAATACTCGCTCTCTGCGGGCGAGGCGGTGTTGTCGGCCGATGGCGCACTTTGCGCCGACACCGGCGAATTCACCGGCCGCAGCCCCAAGGACAAGTTCACGGTGCGTGACGCCACCACCGATAAGAAGATGTGGTGGGCCGGCAACCAGTCCATCACCGCAGAGCAGTTCGAGACGCTCTACCAGGACTTTCTCAAGCACGCCGAAGGCAAGTCGCTGTTCGCGCAGGACCTGTATGGCGGCGCCGATCCGGCTTATCGCATCAAGACACGCGTCTTCACCGAGCTCGCCTGGCACTCGCTGTTCATCCGCACGCTACTGATCCGTCCCGAGGCGGTCGAGCTCTCGGCGTTCGTGCCCGAGCTCACCATCATCGACATGCCGAGCTTCCGCGCCGATCCGAAGCGCCATGGCTGCAAGTCGGAGAACGTCGTCGCGATCGATTTCGCCCGCAAGATCGTGCTGATCGCCGGCTCCTATTATGCCGGCGAGATGAAGAAGTCGGTCTTCACCACGCTGAACTATTATCTGCCCGAGCGCGGCGTGATGCCGATGCATTGCTCGGCCAATGTCGGCGCCAAGGGCGACGCCGCGATCTTCTTCGGCCTGTCCGGCACCGGCAAGACCACGTTGTCCGCCGATCCGAACCGCACGCTGATCGGAGACGACGAGCACGGCTGGGGCCCGAACGGCGTCTTCAATTTCGAAGGCGGCTGCTACGCCAAGTGCATCAAGCTGTCGCAGGAAGCCGAGCCCGAGATCTACGCCGCCTCGACACGCTTCGGCGCGGTGCTCGAGAACTGCGTGCTCGACGAAGACACCCGCGTGGTCGATTTCGACGACGGCTCCAAGACCGAGAACACGCGCTCGGCCTATCCGCTCGAATTCATCCCGAACGCCTCGCGCACCGGCCGCGCGCCGCAGCCGAAGAACGTGGTGATGCTCGCCGCCGACGCCTTCGGCGTGCTGCCGCCGATCGCCAAGCTCTCGCCGGCGCAGGCGATGTATCACTTCCTTTCGGGCTACACCGCCAAGGTCGCGGGCACCGAGCGCGGTCTCGGCAACGAGCCGCAGCCGGAATTCTCGACCTGCTTCGGTTCGCCCTTCCTGCCGCTCGATCCATCCGTCTACGGCAACATGCTGCGCGACCTGATCGCCGAGCACAATGTCGACTGCTGGCTGGTCAACACCGGCTGGACCGGCGGCAAATACGGTGTCGGCTCGCGCATGCCGATCAAGGTGACCCGCGCGCTGCTGACCGCCGCGCTCGACGGCTCCTTGCGCAACGTCGAATTCCGCACCGACAAATATTTCGGCTTCGCGGTCCCGACCGCGCTGCCGGGCGTGCCCAGCGAGATCCTCAACCCGGTCAACACCTGGAAGGACAAGGACGAGTTCGACAAAACCGCCCGTGCGCTGGTCGGCATGTTCCAGAAGAACTTTGCCAAGTTCGAAGCCCAGGTCGACGCCGAGGTCCGCGCCGCAGCGCCGGACGTGAAGCTCGCGGCGGAGTAAGCTCGCTTCGCTTGAAATTCAAAAGGGCGGCCGCGAGGCCGCCCTTTTTTATCTTCCTTCTCCCCTTGCGGGAGAAGGTGGCGCGAAGCGCCGGATGAGGGGTTCTCTCCTCGCGTTCAATCGCAAGAGAAGTGCTCGCGGAGAGAACCCCTCACCCGTCTCGTCGCTTCGCGACGAGCCACCCTCTCCCGCAAGGGGAGAGGGGAAGAGCCCGCTCACGCCTTGAAATACGCGATCTGCGTGCTCGTCGCGAGCAGCCTCCCGTTCGGCGACCACAGTTCGGCGTTCTGGTCGGCGTAGCTCTTGTGCATGATCTTGGAATCGGCCGTCGCCAGCACGCGCGTGATGTCCTCGGCCGCGAGCTCTTCGCTGTCCGTGTGGAAATACGTCGTCAGCGACACCGTGCCGAACGGCACCAGTTCGCGCCGCGCGTGGAAGATGCGGCCGAAGAAGGCGTCCGACATCGACATCAGCGACAGCATGTCGAGCTTGCGCGGCGTGCGGTCGCTGATCCAGATTTTCGAATAGGTGCTGGCGAGCTCGGACTTGGGCGGGCCGATCCGCATCTCGCCCTCGACGAAGCGGAATTCATACTGGTTGGCCCAGGACGCCGCGATCTTCGGGAACGGCATCGTCTCTTCGAACGGCTTTGCATCAGGATATTGCGCCACCCTGTGCTCCCAGGACGGCCGGCGTTCGGCGAATACGGCGGAGGCGAGCGTTGCGACCTCGCCGCCGCCTTGCGACAGTTCGACGCTCCAGTGCTGGCTGGAGCGGTTGGCCTTCACCAGCCGCACGTCCAGATCGAACGACCCCTTCGCGATCGGTGCGCAGTAATTGACGGTGAGCGCCAGCGGTTCGCCGGCGCGTTGCGGATGCTCGATCAGCGCGCGCAGGATCGTCGCGGCCGTGATGCCGCCGAACGGGCCGACAAAGGCCCAGTAATCATCGCTGGTGTGTCCCTGCCAGCTTGAATCGCCGGCGGTGACGCGCGTGGCGTCGTCGAAAGGGTGCGGGAGCTTGGCGTGCATCGTTGGTCCTCGGTGCCGACCCGTCGTCATTGCGAGCGTGGCGAAGCAATCCAGCCCATTTCCGCGGAGGCGGTCTGGATTGCTTCGTCGCTGCGCTTCTCGCAATGACGAGCGGTGCGCTGACGGTCATCATATGACAGTCGGCGCCGTCTTGTTCAATGACGTCGCAGATAATGGAAGTCCGTGCCGCGGAAATTCAGCCCGCGACGTCGCGCAGGGTCGGCAGCAGCGGCGTGGTCGGGTTCACCGGAACGTTCCAGATCTCCTCGGCGTATTCGCGGATGGTGCGGTCGGACGAGAACCATGCCATGCGCGCAACGTTGAGGATCGAGGCACGCGTCCAGGCCGGTGCCACCTGCCAGCGCGCATCGACGCTGCGCTGCGCCTCGTAATAGGAATCGAAATCGGCGCTGACCATGTAATGGTCGAGATAGCGCAGCGCGTGCGCGATGGATTCGAAGCGGCCGGGATCGCCGGGCGAGAACTCGCCGGTGCCGATCGCATTGATGGCGCGCTGGAGCTTCGGTGAATTGCGGATCACGTCCGAGGCGTCCAGCCCCTGCTTCCGCCGGATCATCACGTCGCCGGCCTCCATGCCGAAGATCGCGATGTTCTCCGCGCCAACATGGTCGCGGATCTCGATGTTGGCGCCGTCGAGCGTGCCGATGGTGAGGGCGCCGTTCAGCGACAGCTTCATGTTGCCGGTGCCGGAAGCTTCCATGCCGGCGGTCGAGATCTGCTCGGAGAGGTCGGCCGCGGGAATGATCACTTCGGCGAGGCTGACATTGTAGTCGGGCAGGAACACGACCTTGAGCTTGCCGCCGATGGCGGGATCGTTGTTGACGACTTCCGCAACGTCGTTGATCAGCTTGATGATCAGCTTGGCGTAGCGGTAGCTCGCCGCGGCCTTGCCCGCAAAGATCTTCACCCGCGGCACCCAGTTGCCGTTGGGATCGTCCTTGATCGCCTGGTACAGCGCGACCGTCTCGATGACGTTGAGAAGCTGGCGCTTGTATTCGTGGATGCGCTTGATCTGCACGTCGAACAGCGCGCCCGGATCGACCTTGATGCCGAGCCGCTCGCCGATCAGGCGCGCCAGTGCCGTCTTGTTGTGAAGCTTGACTGCGCGGAACTTCTTCTGGAATTCGACGTCGCTGGCGCGGGCTTCGATCAGGCTGAGCTGCGTCGGATCGTCGAGCACCGCATCGCCGCAGGTCTCGCGCAACAGATCGGTCAGCTTCGGATTCGCCAGCATCAGCCAGCGGCGGAAGGTGATGCCGTTGGTCTTGTTGGTGATGCGGCCGGGGTAGAGATGGTTGAGATCGTGAAACACGGTCTCGCGCATCAGGTCCGAATGCATCGCGGAGACGCCGTTGATGCGGTGCGAGCCGACGAAGGCGAGCTGGCCCATGCGCACGCGCCGCCCGCTCCTCTCGTCGATCAGAGAGACCGAGGCGCGGAAGTCGATGTCGCCGGGGGCGCGCGCCTCTGCGAGCGCGAGATGCTGCACGTTGATGCGGTAGATGATCTCGAGATGGCGCGGCAACAGCCGTTCGAACAGCTCGACCGGCCAGGTCTCCAGCGCCTCGGGCAGCAGGGTGTGGTTGGTGTAGGACAGCGTGGCGACCGTGATCTTCCAGGCCTCGTCCCAGCGGAAATTGTGATCGTCGATCAGAATTCGCATCAGCTCGGTGACGGCCAGGCTCGGATGGGTGTCGTTGAGCTGCACCGCGACCTTGCTCGACAGGCTGCGGAGCTGGCCGTCCGATGCTAGATGCCGCTTGATCAGGTCCTGCAGCGAAGCCGAGACGAAGAAATATTCCTGGCGCAGGCGCAGCTCGCGGCCCGCCGGGCTCTCGTCGTTCGGATAGAGGAATTTGCAGATCGCCTCCGCGCGAGACTGCTCGGCGCTGGCGCTGACATAGTCGCCGGTGTTGAAGGCGTCGAGCTTCAACGGATCGGGCGAGCGCGCCGACCACAGCCGCAGCGCGTTGACGTGCTGGCCGCGCCAGCCGACGATCGGCGTGTCATAGGCCATCGCCTGCACGGTCTCGGACGGATGCCAGATCGCGCGATCGCGGCCCTTGTCTTCGACATGCTCGACACCGCCGCCGAAGCGAATGTCATAGATCACTTCGGGCCGCTGCAATTCCCAGGGGTTGCCGAAGCCGAGCCATTCGTCCGGATATTCCTGCTGCCAGCCCTGATTGATGATCTGGCGGAACAGGCCGTAATCATAACGGATGCCGTAGCCGATCGCGGGGATCGACAGCGTCGCCATGCTTTCCATGAAGCAGGCGGCGAGACGGCCCAGGCCACCATTGCCGAGCGCCGCGTCTGGCTCGCATTTGCGCAGCTCAGGCAAGGAGACGCCGAGATCGCCGAGCGCGACCTCGAAGATCTTCAGCAGCCCCATATTGTTCAGCGCGTCGCTGAAGAGGCGGCCGATCAGGAATTCGAGCGAGAGATAGTAGACGCGCTTGCGTCCTGCATCGTAGCTGTGTTTCTCGGCCGTGAGCCAGCGATGCACGATGCGGTCGCGCAGCGCCAGCGCCGCGGCCTGGTACCAGTCGTGCTTGGTCGCCATGCCGGCATCCTTGCCGATGGCAAGGCGCAGCTTCGCCAGGATCGCGCCCTTGATTTCAGCCAGCGCGAGCTCGTCGATGGGCTGGCCGGGGGCGGAGAAATTGGGCTGGAACGATGAATCTTGCAAAGCCGTCACTTCCTGGTCGCGAGAACACTACTGACCCTACGCATCTTGCCCGTGCACCGGAACCGTCGCTGGTGCGACCGTGCACTGCGCTGGCGTAAAATTATGCAAGGAACGGGCCGATTTGGGAACCCGGACGCATACGGGGAAACGCGGATTTGGTGCTAGAATGGCGGCCAATTCAGCCATCAGTGTGGAGGAGACGTCCCATGAAAGCTCTGATGAGACCTGTGATGCGACGGCTGATCGAAATCGCCGCCGCCACCTTCCTCGTCGTCTGCATCGCGGCTTCCAGCGCCGCCTTCGCCGCCGGCAAGATGGGCCGCAGCGCCGACGGCCTCAGCTGCGGCTTTACCGTCCCGCAAAACGCATCCCCCGCCACCCGCTGCGCCGCCATCAAGCGCCAATGCGGCGGCAAGTTTTACGCGAGCGCGTGCGGGGATAGGTTGATGTCGGCGATGTGAGGCTGGTCGCGCGCTATAAAACGGTGTCGTCCCGGCGAAGGCCGGGACCCATAACCACCGCAGTCAGAGAAGATCAGACAGGTCGCGCCAATCCGGATTTTCTTGTTCGATCAGGCGAATCTTCCAGTCACGTTGCCATTCTTTCAGCGCTTTCTCACGTGCGATTGCTTCGGATGGAGTTGCGTATGTCTCGACATAGACGAGCCGCGTCACGCCGTACTTGCTGACGAACTTCGAACCGCGTCCCGAACGATGTAGGGACAATCGATTGCCGAGGTCGTTGCAGATGCCGATGTATAGCGTGCCGTACCGTCGGCTCGCGAGAATGTAGACGTAGTACGCGGCAGGTGCATTCATTGCGCGGCACCCATTTCCGACATGTCTGATAGCGGTGGCTATGGGTCCCGGCCTTCGCCGGGACGATTATGCGGAGATCAGAACAAATTAAGAACACTTTAGCAAGTCTTTGATATATCATTGTGATTCGGCGCGTTGCCGACACAATATCTAGCGTCAGCCAGACTTCGCGAGGACTACATGTCCACCATTGCCTTCGATCAATTTGCCCTCACCAGGATCGCCGATTTCGCGCGGTCGCTGTCGCGGCTGCATCAGGCGGCGCGGCGCTACGCGGTCGACGACGACCAGTTCGACCGCGAGTTCAACGCGGTGTGCCAGTCGATCTGGGGCTACACCATCGACGACGTCAGCGACGATCTGTTCTCGGCCGAGGACCATCTGTTCCTCGACACGCTGGACGAAGCGCATGCGCGCATCTTCGCCGCCGAGCAGGGGTACGACCTCGTCGACGATCAGGGCATGCTCACCGACTGGTGGGGTTTTTGCTGGATGATCCTGGCCGAAAAACGCGGCCTGCTCACGGCAGACAACCGCGCCGCCGCGCGCGCGGCGATCGAGGAGAAATATCTGGCGGCGCCGAATGTGATCGGCGTGATCATCGGAAGGTGATGGTCTCAACCCTCATCCTGAGGAGCTTGCGCAGCAAGCGTCTCGAAGGATGAAGGCCGAGCCGCAGCAGCCGGGCCTTCATGGTTCGAGACGCGCGTTCCGCGCTCCTCACCATGAGGATTTCAATCCAGCCCCGCCCGCTTCGCCGGCTTCTGAGTCTTCGGCACCGTCACGTCGGGCAGCGTCTCGCGCACGATCTCCGCGGCCGGGCTATCCGCCGCCACCGTCTCGGCGCGCACCGGCGCTACCTTCATCTCGCCGAGCCGCGCGCGGACCTGCGCGGTGAGGCCGGGATAGGAGGCGACCGGGGTGAAGTCCGCGGTCTGGTCGTTGCCGACGCGGATGCCGGTATAGGCGACGAGGCCGTCGCTGGTGGCGATCACGTCGCCGGGCTTCAGCGACGAGTCCAGCGCCAGATCGACCGGAGCGAGGCCGACCGGCTCGCGGCCGTTGCAGGTGCAGTCGGCGCGCAGCGCCTTGCGATAGGCGAACGCGTTCTCGCTATCGGCGTAGCGCTCGCCGGCCTGCGACGCCGCGCCGTCGATCGAGGAGCCGAAATAGATCTTGGTCGCGCTTGCAGGACAGAAGGCCTGACACATCTGCGCGGGCGAGGTGAGGCCGCGCATCAGGGGAAAATATTTGCCGTCGCAGCTGCGCACGCAGAACGCCGGTCCCGAGCCGCCGGCCGCGGCCGCACGTGTCGGCGGCACGTATTGCGGGCTTGCGGCATTCTGCTGGCCGGTGAAGGGGTCGGCGTAGGAGCTCGCCTGTTGCGGCACCTCACGCTGCGGCCGCTGCTGCTGCTGCTGCTGCATTCCGCCGAAGAAGAAGTCGAACAGGCCTTCGGCCGAAACCGGGGCCGGAGCCGCAAGCAGCGGTGCTGCCAATGTGGCGGCTGCGAGTATCGCGCGACGCCACCGGCGCGCATGGGACATGACTGTACGCAAACGCTTACTCCACCCGACGCTACCCAACCGGCCGGGACCCTCAGGTCTCAGCACATGATTCACCATAAGGCGGGATGGTAAATGAGCGGTTGAGGGCCCTTTACCTCGCCCCGCTTGCGGGGAGAGGTCGGATTGCATCGAAGATGAAATTCGGGTGAGGGGGTACAGGCCTCACGGCTATCTCATCTGTGGAGAGAGGTCCCTTACCCCAACCCTCTCAGCGCGAGCGAAGCTCGTCGCGACCCCGTAAGAAGGGGCGAGGGGGAAGAAAGCGCTCAAGCCTTCAAGAACTCCGACGCCTTGTACAGCGAGCGGAATGGCAGGCCGGCCGCGCCAAAGGTGTCGTCGGCGCCTTCCTCGCGGTCGACCATGGTCAGCACCTGCACCACTTCCGCGCCGGTCTCGCGCACCGCTTCCACCGCCTTCATCGCCGAGCCGCCGGTGGTGGTGACATCCTCGACGATCACGACGCGCTTGCCCTCCAGCGTCTCGCCCCTGGGCAGCCCCTCGATCGCGAGCTTCGCGCCGTGCTCCTTCGGCTTCTTGCGCACGAAGAAGGCCGCGATGGGATGGCCCTTGATCCAGGAGATCTGCGCCAGCGCGCCGGCAAGCGGCACCGCGCCCATCTCGAGCCCGCCGATGAAATCGAGCTGGTCGTCCTTCAGCGCCTCATAGGTCAGCTCGGCGAGCAGCGTCGCACCCTCCGGGTCGAGCATGGTCGGCTTGAGGTTGAAGTAGAAGTCGCTCTTGCGGCCCGACGCGAGCGTCACCTCGCCGCGGCCGAAGGAGCGCCGGCGGATGATCTCGAACAGGCGGGCGCGGGAGGCTGATTTAGACACGGCGGGCCCTCGGGAGCGTTTTTGGAGGTGGCGGAATTTATCCGCGACGGCCCCGACATTCCAGAGGGGGCTTCCCCCGTCAACAGGGATCGGCCATCCCGGCCCGCCGGTTGTGGGGGTGCAACCTTCTGGAGTAGGTGGATGCCAGATATCCCCGGGAAGGAAATGCGACAAATGACCATCGAGCTGCACACCTGGAACACGCCGAACGGCCGCAAGATCTCGGTCGCGCTGGAGGAAATGGGGCTGCCCTACAAGGTGATCCCGGTGAATATCAGCAAGGGCGAGCAGATGGCCCCGGATTTCCTGAAGCTCTCGCCCAACAACAAGATTCCCGCGATCCTCGACCCGGATGGCCCGGACGGCAAGCCGGTCAGCATCTTCGAGTCGGGGGCGATCCTGCTTTATCTCGGCGAAAAGACCGGCAAATTCCTGCCGAAATCGCTTTCAGGCCGCATCCCCGTCTATGAATGGCTGATGTGGCAGATGGGCGGCTTCGGGCCGATGCCGGGCCAGGTGCATCATTTCATCGCGCTGGAGAACGAGCAGGACCGCGCCTACGGCCTCAAGCGCTACATGGCGGAGACCCGACGGCTCTACGGCGTGCTCGACCGCCGGCTGGAGGCCCGCGATTTCGTGGCCGGCGAGCTCTCGGTTGCCGATTTTGCCATCCTGGGCTGGGCCTGGCGTCACCCTCGCCACAAGGTTGACCTGGCCGACTTCCCCAACGTCAAGCGCTGGTACGAGGCCTTGATGGCACGCCCGGCGGTAAAGCGGGGCATGGAGGCGAAGCTGGATTAGTCTCTCAGCTCTCTCACCTAGTGCCCCGGACGCAGTGCAGCGCGCAAGCGGTGCACTGCAGAGCCGGGGCCCATGCCTCTGCGATCTCGTTCTTAGCTTTTTGGGTCCCGGCTCTGCGCAGCAGCGCAAGCGCGCCGCGGGGCGTCCGGACACGGACGGGGTGTGGTTCGCGGCGGTCGGCTACACCTTCCGCGCCTCGACCGCCATCCGCACCGCAAGCCCGGCCAGTACCGTGCCCATCAGCCAGCGCTGGACCAGCATCCAGCTTGGCCGGCTTGCGAGAAACAGCGCGATCGATCCTGCCGCGAGCGCGATCATGGCATTGACGCTGACGCTGATCGCGATCTGGATCGCGCCGAGCACCACCGACTGCGTCAGCACGCTGCCGGCGGTGGGATCGATGAACTGCGGCAGCAGCGCGAGATACAGCATCGCGATCTTCGGGTTGAGCAGATTGGTGACGAACCCCATTGCGAACAATTTGCGAGGGCTGTCGATCGCAAGCTGCTTCACCTGGAACGGCGAGCGACCACCCGGCTTCACCGCCTGCCAGGCCAGCCACAACAGATAACCGGCGCCGGCAAAGCGCAGCGCGTCATAGGCGAAGGGAACGGCGAGCAGCAGCGCCGTGATCCCGAACGCTGCACACAGCATGTAGAACACGAAGCCGAGCGCCACGCCGCCGAGCGAGACGATGCCCGCCGCCGGCCCTTGCGTGATCGAACGCGAGATCAGGTAGATCATGTTCGGCCCGGGCGTGAGCACGAGGCCGAGGCAGACGAGGGCGAAGCCGAGCAGGGCGGAGGTGTGGGGCATGGCTGAACCGGTGCGGGAGACGGCACGGTTCTAATATGCGAGGCCGCGCCGGGCCATCGCGCAATTGCTCGGAGGACAATTCAACCCGACTGGCCGGTGGTGAACGCGAACCAGACCGCTATCGCGACCAGCGCCAGGGCGAACAAGCCCCGCACCACGTTGCGGTTATTCGCGACGTCGATGGTCGATTGCAGCGAGCCCGCCAGCGTGACGATCGCCGCATGGATCAGCGTGGCGATCGCCACGTAGATGACGCTGAGCATCAGCGTCTGCCGGACCACGGAGCCGGCATCGGCGCGCACGAACTCCGGCAACACCGCCACGTAGAACATCGCGGCTTTCGGGTTGAGCAGGTTGGTGATCAGGCCGCGCCGGAACGCCGGCCACGGCCGCGCGTCGGCGCCGACCGTCCTGCCGGGCGAGGCGTCCTCCTTGCCCGACCACGCGTCCCAGGCAAGCCACAGCAGATAGGCGACGCCGCCCCATCGCAGCAGGCCATAAAGCCACGGCGAATGGTCGATCGCCGCCGCGAGGCCGAAGGCCGCGATCACGCCATAGGTCATCAGCCCGAGCGCGATGCCGGCCACCGCGGCAAAGCCCGTGCGCATGCCGCGCGAGAGCGACAGCGCGGCCAGATAGGTCATGTTGGGACCGGGCGTGATCTCGATGACGAGCGCCGTCAGCGCGAAGGCGAGCAGCGGGCTGAGATCACTCACGCAGTTCGCCTCTGGACTCGATCACGGTGACGGATCAGTGCGCCTCGTCCCAATTGTTCGCCGCGCGTGCATCGACATGCAGGGGCACCGAGAGCAGCACGGCCGGGAATGGCGCGTCCTGCATCACGTGCTGCACGACGGGGAGCGTCGCCTCGACCTCAGCGTCCGGCACCTCGAAGATCAATTCGTCATGCACCTGCAGCAGCATCTGCGCAGACAGTTTCTTCCGGACCAGGGCATCCTCCATCCGCGTCATGGCGCGGCGGATGATGTCGGCCGCGGTGCCCTGGAGCCGGGCGTTGATCGCGGCGCGCTCGTTGAAGGCGCGCACCGAGGCGTTCGAAGCCTTGATGTCGGGATAGTACATCTTCCGTCCGAACAGCGTGGTGACGTAGCCGTGGCTCCGGCAGAAGTCGCGCGTCTCGTCCATGTAGGCGCGGATGCCGGGGAAGCGCTCGAAGTACTTCTTGATGTAGGCGGAGGCTTCCTCGCGCCCGATGCCGAGCTGGTTGGCGAGGCCGAATGCCGAAATGCCGTAGATGATGCCGAAATTGATCGCCTTGGCGCGGCGCCGGATTTCGCTCGGCATGCCCTTGATGGGCACGCCGAACATTTCCGATGCCGTCATGGCGTGAATGTCGAGACCGTCGCGGAACGCCTGCTGCAGCACGGGAATGTCGGCGATCTCGGCGAGCAGCCGCAGCTCGATCTGCGAATAGTCGGCGGAGACCAGCTTGTGCCCTGGCGTCGCGATGAAGGCGCGCCGGATCTTGCGCCCGTCCTCGGTGCGCACCGGAATGTTCTGCAAGTTCGGCTCGTTTGACGATAGCCGGCCCGTCGTGGTCGCGGCCAGCGCGTAGGTCGTGTGGACGCGGTGGGTCTGGGCATTCACGTAGGTCGGCAGCGCGTCGGTGTAGGTCGATTTGAGCTTCGAGACCTGGCGCCACTCCAGAATCTTCTTCGGGAGATCGTGGCCCTGCTCGGCGAGTTCGTCGAGCACCTGAGCGGTGGTCGACCACGCGCCGGTCTTGGTCTTGGTGCCGCCGGACAGTCCCATCTTGCCGAACAGGATGTCGCCGATCTGCTTCGGGCTGCCGACATTGACGGGCTCGCCCGCGATCTGCTGGATCTCGGCCTCGACGCGGGCCGCAGTCTGGGCGAAGTCGCCGGACAGGCGCGACAGCACCTGGCGGTCGATCGAGATGCCGCGCCGCTCCATGCGCGCGAGCACCGATACCAGGGGCCGTTCCAGCGTCTCGTAGACCGTCGTCATGTGCTCGGCGACGAGGCGCGGCTTCAGCACGCGCCAGACGCGCAGGGTCACGTCGGCACCTTCCGCCGACAGCGCCGCGGCCTTGTCGATCGGCACCTGGTCGAACGTGATCTTGCCCTTGCCGCTGCCGAGCAGCTCGTTCTCTTTGAGCATCGCGTGACCGAACCAGCGCTCGGACAGCTGCTCGATCGCGTGCGAGCCGCGGCCGGCATCGAGCACGTAGGAGATCAGCTGCGCATCGTCGGTGTTGCGCAGCATGATGCCGTGCTGCGCCAGCATCACCGCGGTGAATTTGACGTCGAAGCCGATCTTGAGAATCCCTGGTGATTCCAGTACCGGCCGCAGCGCCTCGATCGCATCAGTATGCTTGACCTGGTCGGGCGCGAGGCCCGCGTCGAACAGGCCGGCGCCGCCGCCGGACTGCTTGTGCGCCAGCGGCACGTAGCAGGCCTCGTTCGGCGCCAGCGCTAGCGCGATGCCGCAAAGATCGGCCTGCATCGGATCGATCGAGTTTGCGCGGATCTCGACCGCGACATGGCCGGCATCGTGGATGCGCGCGATGAACGCGTTCAATTCCGCGAGCGTCTTGACGGCCTGGTACTTGCTGCGGTCGACCGGAAGCTTGCGCAAAGCCTCTTCGCGCGCGGCGGCGAGCGAAATCGGCGCGCCTTTCGGACTCGCGGCCTTGTCCTCCTTGCTCGCCGATGTGTTGCGCTGGCCCGCTGGCGCTTGCGCCGGCGCGCCGGCTCCCGGGGCTGGCACGACGTCCGAAGGCGGCAGCGGCGAGAAAACGCTGGCGCCGCTGGAATAACCGGGATCGGCATCGACGTTGGCCGGATCGATCTGCGAGAACTCGGCGACGCGGCGCGTCAGCGTGGAAAATTCCATCGCCTTCAGGAACGCGATCAGCTTGCGCGCATCGGGTTCGTGGACGGCGAGATCGTCCAGCGGGACTTCGAGGTCGACCTTGTCGTCGAGCAATACGAGCTGCCGCGAGATGCGCGCCTTCTCGGCGTTCTCGATCAGCGCCTCGCGCCGCTTCGGCTGCTTGATTTCGGTGGCGCGGAACAGCAGTTGCTCGAGATCGCCATATTCGACGATCAGCTGCGCCGCGGTCTTGATGCCGATGCCGGGCACGCCAGGAACGTTGTCGGTGGAATCGCCGGCCAGGGCCTGCACTTCCACCACCTTCTCCGGCGGCACGCCAAACTTCTCGATCACCTCGGGGATACCGATGCGGCGGTCCTTCATGGTGTCGTACATGGTGACGCAATCGGTGACGAGCTGCATCAGGTCCTTGTCGGAGGACACGATTGTCGCGCTCGCGCCGCGCTCGCAGGCCTGCCGCACATAGGTCGCAATCAGATCGTCGGCCTCGAAGCCGACCTGTTCCAGGCAAGGCAGGTCGAAGGCGCGTACCGCTTCGCGGATCAGCGCGAATTGCGGGATCAGATCGTCCGGGGCCGGCTGCCGGTGGGCCTTGTATTCGGGATAGATCTTGTTGCGGAAGGTGATCTCCGACTTGTCGAAGATGATCGCCAGATGCGTCGGCCGGTTGTCCTCGGGCATCTCGCGCAACAGCTTCCACAGCATGTTGCAGAAGCCGAGCACGGCATTGACCTGCAAGCCGTCGGACTTGCGGTTCATCGGCGGCAGCGCGTGATAGGCGCGGAAAATGTAGCCGGAACCGTCGACCAGGAAGACATGGTCGCCCTTGCCGGTCGCTCTCGCGGCGACGGGCTTGGCAGCAGCTGTCGCCGCCGCGGGCTTGGTTTCGGCTTTGGCAGTGGTCTTCGGGGATGTCTTGGGCGATGTCTTGGGCATGGCCGCAATGTATGAATTTTTGCGGACTTTGACAGCCTTGGATGTAGGAAATCTGGCCGGAGCCCACACTCAAATGTCGTCCCGGCGAAGGCCGGGACCCATAACCACAGGGAGAAGTTTGGCGAAGACTGGCAGCTAAGCGATCGTGCCGCAGTACGAAGACCGCGATCTATCGATAAATCACGCGGTATGGGTCCCGGCCTTCGCCGGGACGACGATGTGGAGGCAGGATTACTCCGCCGCCTGCAACACCGCGCTCGCCTTCTTCGGCGCGATCCAGAATGCGTCCGGCCGCTCGAACAGGAAATTGCCGCCAAGGCGCAGAGCGATCTGCCAGATCGCGAGCGAGCCGATCACGCCGACGATGGTCACGATCAGCGACACCGCACCGATGTCGGGAATGATGCCCGTGCGCAACAGCAGCGTCCGTGTCGCGGCCATCGGCAGGAAGAAGGCGAGATAGATCACGATCGAATGCTCGCCGCAGAAGCGGAAGACATTCAGCCATTGTGCACGCGCGAGCAGCGTGCCCATCGTGATGATGGCGCAGGCGCCGGCGAGGCCGAGCACGAGCGATACGAATTTCCACTCGCTGGCCCCGAGCATAACCAGACCGCCATTGACCAGCGCCCATGTCGCGAGCGCTGTCAGCGCCCATCCGGGATGATTGCGCGCGCGGTCCGACAGCGCGAACACGTAGGGCGCGAACAGATAGCCCGAATAGAAATAGACGAAGCGCGCGCAGAACTCGTCGATCGCGGTCCAGCCCGTTGCGACACGCGCCGTCTCCAGTGCGGCCGCGATGAGCCAGATCGCGGGCGGCGGGATGCGCCGTGTCAGTTTTGTGACGACGAAGAAGATGGGCAGGAGGTAGATGAACCACAGCGTGCCGAACGGCTCGACGAAGGATTCCAGATAGAGCAAGCCGGCGTCGCGCCAGCTCGTTTCCGCCGCGAATGCGGGAGCCTTGAAGCCGAACTGGATTGTCACCCAGACGACATAGAAATAGGCGAAATGCACCACCTTGCGGTCGAGATAGGTTCGCCAGTCCCGGCCGATCACCAGTGGCAGGAACAGGCCCGAAATCAGGAAGAAATCCGGCATCCGGAACGGCTTTGCGAAAGCCACCAATACATGCATGAAGCCGGTCTCGCCGGCGGCAAGCTCGACCCCCAGCACCGAATGCATCATCACGACCATGACGATGCAGATGCCCTTGGCGTAATCGACCCAATCGACACGCGCAGCAGCCGGGGCCTTGAGTCCCCCGCTCGCGGCGATTGTGTCTGATGGTGCCATTGTGTCTCTTTTCGAGGCGTGTTCCGCCAGGATCTGTGTGAACGCGGAGCAGTTTGGCGCCTTGCGGCTTACGATTTCTTTACCGGTACAATTGCCGTGCCGTTTTTTGTACGCGGGCTGTTCCCTCACCTCAGGAAAATGCTAAACCGCCCTAGAATTGGGGTTTTGTTAACCAAGCAAACAGGATTTTTCATGCGTATCGCGATGATCGGCACGGGCTATGTGGGACTGGTGTCCGGGGCCTGCTTTGCGGATTTCGGTCACGACGTCATTTGCGTCGACAAAGACGAGAAGAAGATCGCGGCGCTTCATCGTGGCGAGATCCCGATCTACGAACCCGGGCTCGACGAACTGGTCGCGACCAACGTCAAGGCCAAGCGGCTGGAGTTCACCACCGATTTGTCCAAGCCGGTCGCGGATGCCGATGCCGTCTTCATCGCGGTCGGCACGCCGTCGCGCCGCGGTGACGGCCACGCCGATCTGTCCTACGTCTATGCCGCCGCGAAAGAGATCGCGCAGTCGCTGTCCGGCTTCACCGTCGTGGTGACCAAGTCGACCGTACCGGTCGGCACTGGCGACGAGGTCGAGCGCATCATCCGCGAGACCAATCCCAAGGCCGACGTGGTCGTCGCCTCGAACCCCGAATTCCTGCGCGAGGGCGCGGCGATCCGCGACTTCAAATTCCCCGACCGCATCGTCGTCGGCACCTCCGACGAGCGCGGCCGCAAGGTGATGAGCGACATCTATCGGCCGCTGTCGCTGAACCAGGCGCCGCTGATGTTCACGGAACGCCGCACCGCCGAGATGATCAAGTACGCGGCGAATGCGTTCCTCGCGACCAAGATCACCTTCATCAACGAGATCGCGGACCTCTCCGAAAAGGTCGGCGCCAACGTGCAGGAGGTCGCGCGCGGCATTGGCCTGGACAACCGCATCGGCACCAAATTCCTACATGCCGGCCCCGGCTTCGGCGGCTCGTGCTTCCCGAAGGACACCAAGGCGCTGATCAAGATCGCGCAGGACTACGACGTGTCCTTGCGCATCGTCGAATCCGTGCTGGCGGTCAACGAGAACCGCAAGCGGGCGATGGCGCGAAAAGTGAGCCAGGCGCTCGGCGGCTCGCTGCGCGGCAAGACCATCGCGGTGCTCGGCCTCACCTTCAAGCCCGACACCGACGACATGCGCGATGCGCCGTCGATCCCGCTGGTGACCGGCCTGATCGACATGGGCGCGAAGGTGAAGGCCTTCGATCCCGTCGGCATGGAGCAGGCGAAGAGCGAGCTGCCCAGCATCACCTATTGCGAGGACGCCTATTCCTGCGCGGAGGGCGCCGATGCGATCGTCATCGTCACCGAGTGGGTGCAGTTCCGGGCGCTCGACCTCGACCGGCTGAAGGCGACCATGACCCAGCCCGTCATCGTCGACTTGCGCAACATCTACCGCCCCGAGGAGATGGCTGCGGCCGGCTTCGTCTATGAGAGCGTCGGGCGGCCTTCGGTGCAAGGCTGATAGCGGCAAATGATTGTCATACCCCGCGAAGGCGGGGTATCCAGTAATCCGCAATCTTCGTAATAGCCGAGATTCGAGTTTACTGGATCACCCGCACCAGTGCGCAAATGCGCACAAGGCGGGTGATGACGAAAGCGAGCTTTTGCCCCGCAGTTTCGACACGCCCCTCCCGATCGATGCCGTGCTCGACGACCTCTCGCGCACGCTGGAGGCGCATAATGCGGCCGTGCTGGTGGCGCCCCCGGGTGCCGGCAAGACCACGCGCGTGCCACTGGCGCTGCTCGATGCCCCCTGGGTCAAGGGCAAGAAGATCATCGTGCTGGAGCCGCGGCGCATCGCGGCGCGCGCCAGCGCCGACCGCATGGCCAAATCACTGGGCGAACGCGCCGGCGAGACCGTCGGCTATCGCGTCCGCTTCGGCTCGAAGATCTCGCGCGCGACCCGCATCGAGGTGGTGACGGAGGGTATCTTCACCCGCCAGATTCTCGACGATCCCGAGCTATCGGGCATCGCCGCAATCCTGTTCGACGAATTCCACGAGCGCTCGCTCGATGCCGACATGGGCCTCGCGCTGGCGCGCGATGCGCAAACCGGCCTGCGCGAGGATTTGCGCATCCTCGTGATGTCGGCAACGCTCGATGGCGCCCGCGTGGCCAAATTGCTCGGCGAAGCGCCCGTTGTCGAAAGCGAAGGCCGCGCCTTTCCAGTCGAGACGCGCTATCTCGGCCGCAAGGCCGATGCGCCGATCGAGCGGCAGATGGCGGATGCGATCGCCTCGGCGCTGCGCGCCGATGCCGGCTCGGTGCTGGCGTTCCTGCCGGGCGCCGCCGAGATCCGCCGCACCCAGAACCTCCTCGGCGAACGCGTGCAGGATTCCAGCATCGAAATCGTGCCGCTGTTCGGCGCGCTCGACGCCGCCGTGCAGGATCGTGCCATCTCGCCGGCGCCCAAGGGCACGCGCAAGGTGGTGCTGGCGACCTCGATCGCGGAAACCTCGCTGACCATCGAGGGCGTGCGCATCGTGGTCGATTCCGGCCTTGCCCGCGTGCCGCGCTACGAGCCCGACATCGGCCTGACCCGGCTCGAGACCGTGCGCGTCTCGCGCGCTGCGGCGGATCAGCGCCGCGGCCGCGCCGGCCGCACCGAGCCCGGTGTCTGCTACCGGCTCTGGGACGAACCTCAGACAGCCTCGCTCGCGCCCTATACCCAGCCCGAGATCCTCAGCGCCGATCTGTCCTCGCTGGTGCTCGATCTCGCGCAATGGGGCGTCGCCGATCCCGCCGCGCTGTCGTTTCTCGATCCGCCGCCGCAGCCGGCCTGGAAGGAAGCAAAAAGCCTGCTCTCCGAGCTCAACGCGCTCGATGGCGATGGCCGCATCACCGCGGAGGGCAAGAGCTTGCGCGCGCTGGCGCTGCCGCCGCGGCTGGCGCGCATGATTGTGGATTCGCATCGTGCCGGCGAGGGCGAAGCCGCCGCCGAGATCGCCGCCATCATCACCGAGCGCGGGCTCGGCGGCGACAGCGTCGATCTCGAGCACCGGCGGGATCAGTTCCGCCGCGACCGTTCCCCGCGCGCCGCAAGCGCGCGCGATCTCGCGCGGCGCTGGGCCTCGCAGGTGGCGGCGTCGGAGAAGGCGGCGACCGGAGAAGGTGACCTCTCGACCGGCCTGATGCTCGCCTACGCCTTCCCGGATCGCGTCGCGCGCAACCGCGGCAATGGCAGCTTCGTGCTCGCCAACGGTCGAGGCGCTGCCGTGGATCAGACCTCGTCGCTCGCGCGCGCGCCCTATATCGCGATCGGCGAGATGACCGGTACGGCGGCGAGCGGGCGCATTCTGCTCGCGGCGCAAATCTCGCAGGACGAGATCGAGCGGCATTTCGCCGAGCATATCCAATCCGCCGACGAGGTATCGTTCGATCGCGGCGCGATGGCGTTGCGGGCGCGGCGCAAGCGCGCGATGCACGCGATCATTCTCTCTGAGGCGACACTTGCCGTGTCACCCTCGGAGGACACCGCGCGCATCTTCGCAGACGGGCTGATCGCCGCCGGCCTCGACCGGATGCCCTGGTCGAAGGCAGCAAGACAATGGCGCGATCGCGTGATGTTCTTGCGCAAGGCCGAGGGCGATAGCTGGCCCGACCTGTCGGACGAGGGGTTGATCGCGCGGCGGGACGACTGGCTGGTGCCGGCGCTCTACGACAAGATCGCGCTGAAGGATATCTCCGCGGGCGATCTCTCCGACGCGCTAATGACATTGTTGCCGTGGGAGATGCGCGCGCGGCTCGACCGCGAGGCGCCGACGCATTTCGAGGCCCCGACCGGCAGCGTGCTCGCGATCGATTATGAAGCCGAGCAGGGGCCGACCATCGCGGTGCGGCTCCAGGAATTGTTCGGCCTCAACACCCATCCCTCGATCGCCGCCGGCAAGGTGCCGCTGGTGCTGGAGCTGCTGTCGCCGGCGCAGCGCCCGGTGCAGGTGACGCGCGATCTCCCCGGTTTCTGGCGCGGCAGCTACAGCGCCGTGCGCTCCGATTTGCGCGGCCGCTACCCGCGCCATCCCTGGCCGGAAGATCCGGCGAATGCGCTGCCCACCCGGCGGGTCAAGCCGCGCGGGACGTGAGCGTTACGAACACCCATTAACCGTCCGCTCATCCTTTTCGTCAAAATAGCACAGCTCTGGCCGCAGCGTCGCTCGCGGACAGGCCTCCCGCGTGGTGAAATCGAGCCTTCCGGCTCGGAAGTGGTGTGATGCGTAACATAATGATCTTCGCGGCGATCATGATCGGCCTCGGCACCTTCATGGCGCAGATGGCGGACAGGATGAGCTCCGCCTCGGCAACGTCGGTGCCGCGCACGGTAGCAGTCGCGTCCGTCGCGCCGGCCGGCGGCCGCAGCCTCAACATCCCCCGCGACGGCCGCGGCCACTTCCAGACTGAAGGCCGGATCGAAGGCCAGCGCATCGGCTTCATGGTCGACACCGGCGCCTCCGTGGTTGCGCTGAACGAAACCTCCGCCGCCCGCTTCGGCCTGCGTCCCTCGCGCAGCGATTACAACGCCAACGTCTCCACCGCCAACGGCACCATCAAGGCCGCGCGGACCCGCATCGCCATGCTCGATGTCGGCGGGCTTATCGTGCGCGACGTCGATGCTATGGTGCTGCCCGACGAGGCGCTGTCCGAGAACCTGCTCGGCCTCTCCTTCCTCTCCCGCCTCAAGCGTTTCGAATACGCCAACGGCCAGATGGTGCTGGAGCAGTAAGGGTCTCCCAAAAGGCCCCGGCGACCGCACAATTCAAGAAAAGCTATTATTTCGACCGCTCTTGCGGTCAGATTCCCCGTTACCAAACTGCCGCAATTATCATCCATAAGCTGCCATTCCCGCCTTCCGCTGCGGCCCGGCATTCGCTAAGGCTGCATCAAATTCTGGCTCTTTTTCACGAGACATTCCCAATGTTCCCCAAGCCGAAATCCGTGTTGCTGCCCAACACCTATGCCTTCGAATCCGAGCCGATGGTGAAGGCCACGGGCTTTCGCGAATACGATGCGCGCTGGCTGTTCCAGAAGGAAATCAACCTGATGGGAATCCAGGCGCTCGGCATGGGGCTGGGCGCGCTGATCGCGGAGCTCGGCGTCAGCCAGGAGATCGTCACCGGTCATGATTTCCGCGGTTATTCGGCCTCGATCAAATATGCGCTGATCTCCGGCCTGATGGCAGCGGGATGCAAGGTGCACGACATCGGGCTCGCGGTGACGCCGATGGCCTATTTCGCGCAGTTCGACCTCGACGTGCCCTGCTGCGCCATGGTCACGGCCTCGCACAACGACAATGGCTGGACCGGCGTGAAGATGGGCGCCAACCGCCCGCTGACCTTCGGCCCCGACGAGATGACGCGGCTGAAGGAGATCGTGCTGGGCGCCGAGTTCAAGAACAAGGCCGGCGGCTCCTATCAATTCCACGAGAATTATCCGTCGCGCTACATCGCCGATCTCACCAACCGTCCGAAGTTGAAGCGCAAGCTGAAGGTCGTCGCGGCCTGCGGCAACGGCACCGCCGGCGCGTTCGCGCCGCAGGTGCTGGAGGCGATCGGCTGCGAGGTGATCCCGCTCGACACCGAGCTCGACCACACCTTCCCGAAATACAATCCGAACCCCGAAGACATGGAGATGCTGCACGCGATCCGCGACGCAGTGCTGCAGCACAAGGCCGATGTGGGTCTCGGCTTCGACGGCGACGGCGATCGCTGCGGCGTCGTCGACAACACCGGCGAGGAGATCTTCGCCGACAAGGTCGGCGTGATGCTGGCGCGCGACATGTCCGCGATCCACAAGGACGCGCAGTTCATCGTCGACGTGAAGTCGACTGGCCTGTTCATCACCGATCCGGTGTTGCAGAAGCAGGGTGCAAAAACCACCTACTGGAAGACCGGCCATTCCTACATGAAGCGCCGCACCCATGAGACGGGTGCGCTCGCCGGCTTCGAGAAGTCCGGTCACTTCTTCTTCAACAAGCCGTATGGACGCGGCTATGACGACGGTCTCGTCTCGGCGCTCGCGATCTGCGACATGCTCGATCGCGCCCCCGGCAAGTCGATGGCCGATCTCAAGAACGCGCTGCCGAAGACCTGGTCGTCGCCGACCATGTCGCCGCATTGCGCCGACGAGGTCAAATACGGCGTGATCGACAAGGTGGTGAAGCACTTCGAGGCCTTGCAGGCCAAGGGCGCCAAGATCGGCGGCCAGTCGATCCGCGATCTCGTCACCGTCAACGGGGTGCGCGTCACGGTCGAGGACGGCAGCTGGGGCCTGGTGCGTGCCTCCTCCAACAAGCCCGAGCTCGTCGTGGTGGTCGAGAGCCCGGTCTCCGAGCAGCGCATGCACGACATGTTCGAGATGGTGAACAGCGTGCTGCGCACCCATCCCGAAGTCGGCGAGTACAATCAGACGATCTGAGGCGCGAGGCTAGCGTCGCTTGCTGTCATGCCCCGGCTTGACCGGGGCATCCAGTGCGCCGCGGCTTATCCGTACCCGATCGTCGTCTCTGGAATACTGGATCGCCCGGTCAAGCCGGGCGATGACAGTTTGCGCGCGGTGAGCCTTAAGCCGCCACCACCGCCGGGATCGGCAGCGCGGTGACCGACTTGATCTTCTCCATCGCGAAGCGCGAGGTCACGTTCTTCAGCGGCACGGCGCTGATCAGTTTCTTGTAGAACACGTCATAGGCCTGCATGTCCGCGACGACGACGCGCAGCATGTAGTCGACGTCGCCGGCCATGCGATAGAACTCCATCACCTCCGGCATGGCGCTGACGGCTTCGGCGAACTTCTTGAGCCAGGCGTCGGAATGGTCGGAGCTCTCGACCGACACGAACACGGAGATGCCGAGCCCGATCTTGTTCTGGTCGACCAGCGCCACGCGCTTGGTGATCACGCCGTCGGCCTCCAGGCGCTGGATGCGCTTCCAGCAGGGGGTCGAGGACAGGCCGACGCGGTCGCCGATCTCAGCGACGGAGAGGGAGGCATCGTCCTGGAGCACCATCAGAATCTTGCGGTCGATGGCGTCGAGGCGGCGGCTGGTCTCGGGGAGCGGGACGGCGAGATCGGTCATCTGAAGAACTTTGTTCCATTTCAAGGGTCGATTTCCCTGATATAGAGAAAATCTTTCTATAGCAAGTCTATAATCTCGGCGCCCGCTCAAGCGTCGCCGCCGGCGACATGCTCAAAAACTCTTCGACTTCAATACGTTGCGGGGCAGCCAGGCCACCGCCGTGGCGGGTGCATTTCAGCGCCGCGGCGGCCGCGGCGAATTGCAGCGCCTGCCGCACGTCGCCGCCTTCGGCGAGGCGAAGCGTGAAGGCGCCATGGAAGACGTCGCCGGCGCCGAGCGTATCGACCGCCTGAACCGGGACCGCCGGCGTCTCCTCCAACTCCCCCGCCTCGTTCAGCCAGATCGTGCCGCGCGGGCCGCGGGTGGCGGCAAGGAAGGCGGGCGTGAGCGCGGCCAGGCGCTTCAGGGCCTCGCCGTCGTCGGCGGTGCCGGCGGTCTCCTGCACCTGTTCGCTGGCGAACAGCAGGTGCGAGGCGGCCGTGAGCAGGCCGTCCTGCAACGACATCGCGCGATCGACGCCGACGATGACGGCAATGCCGCGCCGGCGTGCCTCGGTGCAGAGCGAGGTCGCGAACGCGGCGCAGCGGCTTTCGACGAGAACCGCCCGGCAATCGGCGAGCAGTGCGTCGGCGTCCGGCAGTTGCACTTTCGACAACGCGGGATCGCGATAGATGGTGAGGGTTCGCTCGCCCGAGGGCTCGATCATGATCGCCGAGACCGGCGTCGTGAGCCCCGGCATTCGCACGATGTGTGTGGTCTCGATAGCTTCAGCTTCCATCCGTTCCAGGATGAAGCGGCTCGACGTCTCCCCGGCATCGCCCATGGGGCCCGCGAAGAAGACGCGGCCGCCAAGCCGCGCGATGGCGATCGCGGCATTGAGCGCGTTGCCGCCGCAGATCTCCGCGAGATGGCTGGCATTCGCCTTGCTGCCGCGCGCGGGCACGGTTTCGACACGAAAGATCAGGTCGCGCACGGGAATGCCGATGCAGAGGATGCGCGGCGCGATCACAGAGTGCGCCATCGGCGGTCAGCTCTTGTCGTGCACCCAGCGGCCGAGCAGGTGATGCGCAATCGCAAACGGATGCGGGCCGGCGAGCCCGTCAGGATGGGTCCGCGTCAGCATCAAGGCCGCCTCCTCCCGCGTGAACCAGCGCGCATCCTCCAGCTCGGAATGGTCGACGACGATGTCCTCGCTCACGGCCTGCGCGCTGCAGCCGATCATCAGCGATGACGGATAGGGCCAGGGCTGGGTCATGTAATACTGCACGTCGGTGCAGCGAATTCCGGATTCTTCGAAGATTTCGCGGCGCACCGCGTCCTCGATGGTTTCGGCGGCCTCGACGAAGCCGGCGAGGCACGAATACATCCCCGGCGGAAACTGCTTCTGGCGGCCGAGCAGGCATTTGTCGCCGGAGGCGACGTGCATGATCACGACCGGGTCGGTGCGCGGGAAATGCTCGGCCTTGCAACTCGGGCACTCCCGCTTCCAGCCGCCTTCCTTCATCGCGCTACGCGTGCCGCAATTGGCGCAATAGCCGTGGCGCTGATGCCAGCTCACCATCGACTTCGCCATCGCGATCGCCGACAGCTCCTGCGGCGGCACCGCGCCCTGCATCGCCATGCCGCGCAGCTCGTTGAGGGCGTAGTCTTCGCGCCCGATCAGCTTCTCGGACGCGGCCTGCGACAGGCCCATCCCGAACATCGCGGCGCCGTCGCGTAGACCCAGAAAGATCGTGCCGGGATTGGCGCCGCATTTCAGCGCCTCGTCGATTCCGAGCAGCGCGCGCACTTTTTCGCCCTCGCGCTTCACCAGCAGCGAGTCGCGGTAGACGACATAGGCGCGCGACGAAGGCTTCTGCTCCATCGCGAACAGCTTTTCGTCGTCGCGGCGCAGATGCGCGGCGCGGTCGAGAATGTTGGTGACGAAGGCCGGTTGTCCCAGCGGAAACGAGTCGAATGCTGACATTTCTTGTTCTTTCAACCCAGCCAGATCTTGCGGCGAAGCGCGCTGATGAAATTCTGCACCTCCGTGGCGTCGTGCGCTAAGGGCTGCATCACGCCCCAGACCGGCCGCGGCCAGGCGGCGTCACTGGTGCGGCGCGCGATGATGTGGACGTGAAGCTGCGGCACGAGGTTGCCGAGTGCCGCGATGTTGAGCTTGTCGCATCCGGTGATCTCCTTCAGCGCGCGAGAGACGCGGGAGATCTCCGTCATCAATTGCGCCTGCTGCACCTCGTCGAGATCGATGATCTCGACCGTATCCGCGCGCCGCGGCACCAGCAGCAGCCAGGGATAATGCGCGTCCTTGATGACCAGCACCTTGGACAACGGCAAATCGCCGATGTCGATGGTGTCCTCTTTCAGGCGGGAGTGCAGCGACCAGGCGGGATCAGACATGATGGTTTCCGGATGGCCCGATGGGGGTTGGGCGTGGTTCGCCGGACCATACGATACGGAGTTGGCGAGGGGAAGGATAGGAGCCCGCAGGGGCCGCATGCACCGTTGTCGTCCCGGCCTAGTACGCAATTGCGCACGGGGGGCCGGGACCCATACCGCGAGGTCTATCGTTTGCGGTTGGTGCTAATCCCGAACGACCAATCTTCGCAAAACATCCCCCTGTGGTTATGGGTCCGGCCTTCGCCGGGACGACAGCGAATGTGTGGCGACGTCTCACCCCTCCGCCAGCACCCGCGCATTGCCGCGGACCGAGGCTTCGCTCACACGAATGCCGAGGCCGGGGCCGTCGGGCACCACGACGTGGCCGCCGCGATTTGCGACGCGCTCTTCCAGCACGTCCTCGGTCAGCACATGATGCGGCATGTAGAATTCGCAGCCGAGCGAGATCCCCGGCGTCGCCGCGATCAGCTGCGTTCCGGCGGCGAGCCCGATGCCGCCCTCCCACAGCGTGCCGCCATAGCCGGGCAGGCCGGCAATGTCGGCGATCGCCATGATCGCCTGCGCTTCGAACAGGCCGCCGGCCTTCATCAGCTTGATCGAGACGGCATCTGCCGCCTCGCGGCGCACCACCTCCATCATGTCGCGGCGGTCGAAGCAGCTTTCGTCCGCGAGCACCGGCGTTTCCAGCGCCGCCGTGAGCTGCGCCATCACGTCGAGAAATTTGCGCGGCACCGGCTGCTCGATGAAGGTCGGCGCGAACTGCTCGACATCGCGCAGGATCTTGATGGCGCCGAACGGCGCCAGCGCCTGGTTGTAGTCGACGCGAAGGTCGACCTTGTCGCCGAACTCCTTGCGGATCGCCGCGAGATGATCGAGGTCCTCGCGATGCGGCTTCACGCCGGTCTTGACCTTGTAGATGACATTGCCGTCCGGAACCATCTTCCGCATCCGTTCGAGATCGGCGGCGAAATCCGGATCGGCGATCGAGAACGACAGCGGGATCGTGTCGCGTACGCGGCCGCCGAGCAGGTCGGCGACCGAAAGTCCCGACGACTTGCCGACGATGTCGAGCAGCGCCATTTCGACCGCGACCTTGGCCTCGGCATGTCCGACCAGCGCGCGATCGAGCTCGGCCATCAGCGCGCGGATGCGGCGCACCGACTTGCCGAGCACGACTGGCCTCAAATAGATGTCGAGCGCGGAGAAGGCCGCTTCCGGCGTTCCCGTGAACACTTCCCACGGTGCGGCCTCGCCCCAGCCGATCACGCCGTCGCTCGAAGTGAGCTCGATCAGCACGCGCTTCACCGTGCCCTTGACGTTGCCGACGCCCTGGAGGCGCGCCATCTTGATCGGGCTCTCGATCAGGAACAGCCTGATGCGTTCGACGGTCGCTTCGGTCATGTCAGGCCTCCATTGACGTGCCAGACCTGGCCGGTGACGTAGGATGCTTTCGGCGAGGCCAGGAAGGCGATGATCTCGGCGACTTCCTCCGGCCGCCCGCGGCGGCCCATCGGGATCAGCGCCTCGGTCGCGGCGATCTGCTCGGGTGACAGCCGGCTTTCGCTGGGCTTGTCCTTGACGATCAGGCCCGGCGCGACGGCGTTGACGGTGATGTCCTCCTTGGCGAGCTCGACTGCAGTGAGCCGTACCAGCGCTTCGAGCGCGGAGCGGCTCGCGGCCGTCGCCGCGAAGGGCGCGAACTCCGGCCGGATCGCGTGCGCGACGAACGACGACACCGCCACGATCCGCGAATCTCGCCCTGCACGCAGCAACGGGAGCGCGGCGTCCACCAACCGCGTGAACGCCAGCGCCGATTCGTCCATCGCCTTGCGGAACTGATCCGCCGGCGTGCCGATCGCGCTGCCGCGGCGGGCATGGCCGCCGACCAGGATCAATCCATCGAGCCGGCCGAAGGCGCGTTGCGTAGCGGCGACGGCGTCGGTGACCGCGGCCTCCTCGGCGAGATCGCCGAGGCATTTTGCGACGATCGCGCCTTGCGATTCGGCTTCCGCCGCCGTGGCGTCGAGACCGGCTGCGTTGGAGCGCGTGTGCAGCAGCAGCGCAGTGCCGGGCGCTGCGAGCAGCTTTGCGGTGGCGCGGCCGATGCCGCTGGCGGCACCGGTGACGAGATAGACGCGGTCGATATCAGGCATCAGGATTCTGCGTTGGCCGGCGGCAATGCGCCGGTGCGGTGAAAATGGCTCAGGAAGGCGCGCGTCGCCGCTGCTTGCGGATTGTCGATGACCTGCCGTGCCGGGCCTTCCTCGACCACGACGCCGTCCCGCATGAAGATCAGACGGTCGGCGACTTCGCGGGCAAAGGCGATCTCGTGGGTCACGATCACCATGGTCATGCCCTCCGACGCCAGCTGCTGCATGACGTTCAAGACTTCGCCGACAAGCTCGGGATCGAGCGCGGACGTGACCTCGTCGAACAGCATCACGTCCGGCTCCATCGCGAGCGCCCGCGCAATCGCGACGCGCTGCTTCTGTCCGCCGGAGAGCGTTGCCGGATATTGGTCGGCCTTCTCTGCAAGGCCGACCTTGGCGAGTTGGGCCCGCGCCAGTTTCTCGGCGTCAGCCCTGGCCATGCGCCGCACCGTGACCGGTCCCTCCATCACGTTCTGGAGCGTCGTCATGTGCGGGAACAGATTGAAATGCTGAAATACCATGCCGGTGGTGGTGCGGAATTTGGCCAGCGTCTTCACGTCCGGGAGCTTCGTGCCTTCTCCGAACGAAAAGCGCGTGTCGCCGACGCGGACGCTGCCACCGTCGGGCGTCACCAGGAGGTTGATGCAGCGGAGCAGCGTCGACTTGCCTGAGCCGGACGGGCCGATCAGCGCCACGACGCCGCCCTTGGCGACGTCGAGATTGATGTTCTTCAAGACCTCGTTGCTGCCAAAGCTCTTGCGCAGGGCGCGGATCTCGATTTTCGACGTGTCGCTCATTCGCCGACCGCCAGTCGCTTCTCGCCGCGCCGGACCATGATGGTCAGGGGGATCAGGATCGCCGCATAGGCGATCGCGACGGCGGTGTAGGTTTCCAGCGGACGGTAGCTGTCATGGGCGGCGACCTGGCTCTGATAGACCAGATCAGGCACCGCCAGCACCGAGACCAACGAGGTGTTCTTGAACTGGATGATCGACTGATTCATTAGCGCCGGGATCATGCGCTTGATCGCCTGCGGCAGCACGATGCGCCGCATGCTTTGGCCAGGGGTCATGCCGAGCGCGGCGCCGGCTTCGGACTGGCCGCGGTCGATCGAGATGATGCCGCCGCGGATGATCTCCGAATAAAACGAGCCGCCATAGAGCGAGAGCGCCAGCGCCGAGGCCGTGATCGGCGTCATCTCGACACCGGCCAGGATCGGCAGCGCGTAATAGAACCAGATCAGCTGCACCAGGATCGGCGTGCAGCGGAACGCCTCGATGAAGGTGAGCGCGAGAAGGCGCACCGCGCGAAAGCGCGACAGGGTACCGAACGCGCCGAACAGGCCGAAGACGAGGCCAAGCACCACGATGACCACGGTGAAGCCGACGGTGACGCCGAGCCCGTTGAGAAAGAGCCAGCGATAGCTCCAGAGGATGCCGAAGTCCCACTGATACATGCGTGTTTAACTCGTCGTGGGTGCCGTTTGCACCGTCATTCCGGGGCGATGCGAAGCATCGAACCCGGAATCTCGAGATTCCGGGTTCGCCCTTTGGGCGCCCCGGAATGACAGTGGAAGGCTACAGCGAAACGCCCGGCGGAATGTCCGCCTCCGTCACGCCCACCAGCTCCATGTTGGTGATGATCGCGTTGCGGATGAAGCCGAGGCCCTTGTTGAAGTCGATCCAGGTGTTGACGTAGTCGCGCCAGGTCTTGTCGGTCTCGCGGCGGAAGCCGGCATTCGACGTGGTGGCGAAGATCGGCGTCGGGAGCACGAACTGGCCGAGCGAGGGGTTTTTCTTCAGCACGGTCAGCGACAGCATGGTGATCAGGCACTGCGCGTCGACGCGGCCGGTCTGCAGAGCGGCGGTGGCGTCGTCGGCGGTCTTCAGCCGCGAGATCTGCGCCTTCGGCGTCAGGCGGCTGACGACCTGGTCGTGCGACGAGCCCTGGTCGACCGCGATCTTGACGTCGGCCGAGTTCAGCTCGGCCCAGCTCTTCGGCTTGAAGTCCTTCTTGCAGAGGATGCCGAAGGCGTTGTTGAAGACCGGCACCGAGAAGTCGACCACCAGCGCGCGCTTCGGGGTCGGGTTGAGGCCGAAGAAGATGTCGATCTTGTTGGACTGCAGGTCGAGCACCGAATTGCCCCAAGTGGTCTCGGTGATCTCGAGCTCGGCCTCCATGTCCTCGGCAAGCGCCTTGGCGATGTCGACGTAAAATCCCTTCCACTGGCCGGTCGAAAGATCCTTCATGTAATAGGGCGCGCCGCCGCCGACCGCGCCGATCCGCATCTTCTTGGTGCGGCGGATGCGGGCGAAGGTCGATTCGTTGGTATCGGCCGCCTGGGCGAGGGCCGGAGTGGCCAGCGCGCCCGCCGTCGCCGCGCCAATCGCGCCAAGTCCGACAATCGATGCAACATCACGACGTGTAACCATTGGGATCAATCGCTTTTCTGTTGGAAGGAGTTCCGGCAGCGTTCTTACCAAGGCGCCTCCGGCAGTGAAAGCACAGCCTATCGGCTGTGCAGAGCGGGAATTGCCCGGATGCTGGGCAAGCCACTACGAAGCCCAGCCCGTTCAAGCCGATACCCGCTTGCTTTCCGGTCCTTTTGGCCCCAAATAGGGACCGGGAGATTGGCGGTGGACGAGCCACTCGCCAACCGGGTCAGGTCCGGAAGGAAGCAGCCCTAACGAGGTCCGGATCGGGTCGCTCGTCAGTCTCCTACCTGTTTTTCCGGGCGAATTGCGCCGGCGGCTCGGGTCGCCAGCGCGCTCCTTTCCGCAAAGCCGGCCGAAAGACACTTCATTGCGGATCGACCGATGACCGACGCTGGCGCCCCTCCCAACCCTGACAGCGCCGGCCAGGCCAAAACGCCCTACCGGGTGCTGGCGCGGAAATACCGTCCTTCCTCATTCGACGATCTGATCGGCCAGGAGGCCGTGGTCCGCACCGTCTCCAATGCGTTCGAGACCGGCCGCATTCCGCAGGCCTGGATCCTCACCGGCGTCCGCGGGGTCGGCAAGACCACCACTGCGCGCATCCTTGCCCGCGCGCTCAACTACGAGATGCCGGATGGCTCGGTGAAGGGCCCGACGGTCCAGATGCCGACGCTCGGCGTGCATTGCCAGGCGATCATGGAAAGCCGGCACATGGACGTGCTGGAGATGGACGCGGCCTCGCACACCGGCGTCGACGACGTTCGTCAGATCAATGACAGCGTTCGCTACGCGCCGGCCAGCGCCCGCTACAAGGTCTACATCATCGACGAAGTCCACATGCTGTCGACGGCGGCATTCAACGCCTTCCTGAAGACGCTGGAGGAACCGCCGGAGCACGCCAAATTCGTGTTCGCCACGACAGAGATTCGCAAGGTTCCGGTGACCGTGCTGTCGCGCTGCCAGCGTTTCGACCTGCGCCGCGTCGAGGCCGACGTGCTGATGAAGCATCTCGCCAACATCGCGGCCAAGGAAAACGTCGAGATCGAGCCTGAAGCACTCGGCATCATCGCGCGCGCCGCCGAGGGCTCGGTACGCGATTCGCTCTCGCTGCTCGATCAGGCGATCGCGCATGCGGCAGGCACCGTGAAGGCCGACGCCGTCAGGCAGATGCTGGGGCTCGCCGACCGCACCCGCGTCATCGATCTTTTCGATTCGCTGGCGCGTGGCGACATCGCGTCCGCGTTCAGGGAGTTCCGCGACCAGTACGACGTCGGGGCCGATCCAATCGTCGTGCTCTCGGATCTCGCCGAATTCGTCAATTTCGTCACCCGTGTGAAGATCGTGCCGGCGACCGCCGACAACGTCGCCTATGGCGAGACCGAGCGCGTGCGCGCGCGGGATTTCGCCTCGAAGATCTCGATGCGCGTGCTGTCCCGGATGTGGCAGATGCTGCTCAAGGGCATCACCGAGGTGCAGGCCGCGACGCGGCCCGCGGCAGCCGCCGAGATGGTGCTGGTGCGCATCGCCTATGTCGCCGACCTGCCGACGCCGGACGAAGCGCTCAAGATGCTGGAGCAGAACGGCGGCGGTTCGCCGGTCGTGAACGGCGGCAGTGCCGCGCGCAACGCGCCGGCCGGGCCGGTAGCCTCCGCGGCGCCCGTTCGCATGCCGACATCGTCGCCGTCCTCCTTCGGCGGCGGTGGTGCCCGCCCGCAGATGGCAACGCCCGCGCCGGATCCGCAAGCTGCCGCGCCCGTGTTGCGCGTCACGAGCTTCACTCAGCTCGTCGCGCTCGCCGGGCAGAAGCGCGACCTCCTGACCAAGGGCGCGCTCGAAGGCGACATGCGCCTCGTTCGTTTCGAGGAGGGACGGCTCGAAGTCGCGCTCGAGCCCAATGCCTCCAAAACCATGATTTCCGATCTCGCGCGAAAATTCGAGCTCTGGACCGGGCGCCGCTGGACCGTGATCGTCTCCAACGAGCCGGGCCAGCCGACGCTGCGTTCGGTGAGCCAGGCGGCCAAGCAGGAACATGCGCGCACCGCCGAGGCCGATCCGCGCGTGCGCGAGGTGCTGTCGCGGTTTCCGGGTGCGAAGGTCGTCGAGGTCCGAAGGCTTGCCCCCGAGGCGCCGGAATCCGATATTAACGCCGACTACGGCAGTGACGATCCGCCCGACGGTTCCGACGGCGACGATCTCTAGAGCCAATTTTCCAAGGACAACACCGATGGTCGATATTTTCGGCATGATGAAGCAGGCGCAGCAGCTGCAATCCAAGATGCAGGAGATGCAGGACCAGCTCGCCAACGTCGAGGTCGAGGGCATCTCAGGCGGCGGTCTCGTCGCCGTGCGGATGACCGCGAAGATGGACGTCAAGGGCGTCAAGATCGATCCTTCGCTGATGAAGGCGGAAGAGCGCGAGGTGCTCGAGGATCTGTTGGTCACCGCGTTCGGCGAGGCGCGCCGCAAGGCGGAAGCCGCGATGCAGGAGAAGATGCAGTCGCTCACCGGCGGGCTCGGTCTGCCGCCAGGGCTGTCGGGGCTGTTCGGCCAGTAGGATGGGCGCTGTTGCGGGTCCTGAAATCGAGCGGCTGGTCCAGCTTCTCGCGCGGCTGCCGGGCCTCGGCCCGCGCTCGGCGCGGCGCGCCGCGCTGCATCTGATCAAGAAGCGCGAAGCGCTGATGATGCCGCTGTCCTCGGCCATGCAGGTCGCGCTCGAGAAGGTCCAGGTCTGCAAGACCTGCGGCAACATCGACACGCAAAGTCCCTGCACGGTCTGCACCGATCCGAGGCGCGATCCCTCGATCATCGTCGTCGTCGCCGACGTTGCCGATCTCTGGGCGCTGGAGCGGGCCAATGCCACTCAAGGACGCTATCACGTGCTGGGCGCGACATTGTCGCCGCTCGACGGCGTCGGCCCGCAGGACCTCACCATCGAGGCGCTGGTGGCGCGCGCGCATGAGGCGCAGGTGCATGAGGTCATCCTGGCGCTCAATGCCACCGTCGACGGCCAGACCACGGCACATTACATCACCGACCTGCTTCAGGACGCCAACGTAAAAGTAACCCGGCTCGCCCATGGTGTGCCGGTCGGCGGCGAGCTTGATTATCTCGATGAAGGTACGCTATCGGCCGCGATGCGGCAGCGCACCCTGTTCTAGCCATCCAGACTTACGGAACGGACGACATGACGAAACTTTTCGCCACACGATGGGCTTTGGTCGCGACGCTGACGATGCTGGCAACGCCGGCGATCTCCGCGCAGCAGGACGACGGTGCTCCGCCGCCGTCGAAGCCCGGCAAGCCGATCAATGCCGGCGAGGTGCTGTCGGGCGAGCTGAACACGATGAAAGTGCGCGACGTCAAGAACGTCGGCAAGCGGGTTGCGACCTACCAGATCACCTCCGAGCCGCGCCGGCTGCCGCCGCCGAACGGACTGTGCAATCTCGAGACCGGGCCCGAAACCTTCCAGCTCGTTCCCAGCGGCGACGCGCAGGCCGCACAGCTGAAGACGTTCGCCGGCAAGGAGATCTCGGTCAAGGTCGACGAGATCGCCTGCGCCAGCGATCCCGGCCAGATGAGCGAGGCTGTGATCACGAAGTGGAGCCTGATCAAGAAGCAGTAGGGGCGCGGGGCGCTCTGCTCTCCGTCGTCATTGCGAGGAGCTCTTGCGACGAAGCAATCCAGACTGTCGCCGCGGCGGCAGTCTGGATTGCTTCGCTTCGCTCGCAATGACGAGGAGGGGGAGCGTTAAACCCTCACCGGCCCCAGCGCATCGAAATGCCCGCGCTTCTGCAGCCAGGCCAGCAGCACCAGGCTCGGGATCGCCACCAGCATGCAGATCACGAAGAACAGCGGCCAGCCGGTGGTATCCGCCACGAAGCCGGCGCCTGACGAGAGATAGGTCCGCCCCACCGCGGCAAGCGCGGTGAGCAGCGCATACTGCGTCGCCGTGTGCAGCGGGTTCTTGCAGAGCGCCGAAAGATAGGCGACGAAGATCACCGTGCCGATGGCGCTGGTGAAGTTCTCGCAGGTGATGGCGAAAGCGAGCGCCCATTGGCTGGTGCCGATGAAGGCCAGCCAGGAGAAGGAGAGGTTCGCGAGTGCCTGCACCACGCCGCCGATCCAGAGGCTGGTCGCAAGCGAATAGCGCCGCGCGACGAAGCCGCCGGCAAAGCCGCCGATCAGCGTCGCAGCGAGGCCCACGCCCTTGACGATCGCCGCATAGTCGTTGCGGGAGAAGCCAAGGTCGATCACGAACGGCGCGGTCATCGTGCCGGAGAAGGCGTCGGTGAACTTGAACAGGACGACGAAGGCGAGCGCGGCGAGCGCGTCCTTGCGCGTCAGGAATTCCGAAAACGCGCCGATTGCCGCGTGCAGCACGCGCGCGAACGTGGTCTGCGTCTGCGTCGCGGCTTCCGCCCGCACCGACTGCTCGGGCTCGGTCGCGACCAGCGCCGTGATCGTCCCGATCAGCACCATCCCAGCCATCACCACATAGCCCCACATCCAGGCGGACGTGCGGGTGATGCCGGTGCTCTCGAAGCCCGAGACGATGAACAGCGCGCCGGCGGTCGAGACCAGCATGCCGATGCGATAGGCCGCGACATAGGACGCCATGCCGGCGGCCTGCTCGCTCTCCGGCAGGCTCTCGACGCGGA
Source organism: Bradyrhizobium sp. MOS002 (assembly GCF_003020115.1). Classification (GTDB taxonomy): domain Bacteria; phylum Pseudomonadota; class Alphaproteobacteria; order Rhizobiales; family Xanthobacteraceae; genus Bradyrhizobium. The sequence continues at coordinate 631,393 of NZ_PYFX01000001.1, read as the reverse complement.
AGGCGTCGACCACGATGTCCTGCGTCGACGAGGCCGTCGCCACCAGCAATGCGCCGAGTGCGACGTAGAACGGCGAGCGCGCGGGATCGGTCAGCGCCAGCAGCAGGATCGCTGCGATCAGCAGCAATTGCGAGAACAGCAGCCAGCCGCGGCGCCGCCCGAACGCGCGCGTGAACAGCGGCACATGCATCGCATCCACCAGCGGCGCCCACAGGAATTTCAGCGTGTAGGGCGTGCCGACCAGCGCAAACAGCCCGATGGTCTTGAGATCGACGCCGGATTCCCGCATCCACACCAGCAGCGTCGAGCCCGACAACGCCAGCGGCAGCCCGGACGAGAAGCCGAGGAACAGCACGATCAGCACCCGCGGTTGCAGGTACACGGCAAGGCTGTCACGCCAGGAGGTGGGAGCCGTGCCGGAGCCGGCAGGGGAGGTCGCGTCGGGTGCGGTCATGGCAGGGTGTTAGCAGATTCTGGGGGCTGCAAGGGAGGTGTCGCTCCTGCCGGGCGACGACAGCGAAGTTGTGGCGGCAGCGTACCGGATCTCAGGAGAGTATCACTCCCCCGCCTGGAGCTTCCTCGGGAACAGTTCGGCAGCGCCGGTCGCTACCAGATGCGGGGCTTCCGGTGCATCAGTCTTGCTGAAATCGAGCTCTTCGATGCGGCCGGCGCGTTTCTCGATCTTGTCGGCGGAGATCAGCACCTGCCGCACGTCCTCGTTGGCGTCGGCAAAATGTTTCTGCAGCTTCAGCACGCGGTCGCGCAGGCGGCCGAGGTCGTCGCCGAGCTTGATCACCTCGGTGCGGATCTGGTCGGCGGCGTCGCGCATGCGCGCGTCCTTCATGATCTGCTGCATCACCTGGATCGCCAGCATCAGCAGCGAAGGCGACACCAGCACGACGCGGGCGCGATACGCCTTCTGAATCACGTCGTCGAAACCGTCGTGGATTTCGGCGTAGACCGATTCCGACGGCACGAACATCAGCGCCATGTCCTGGGTCTCGCCGGCGACGAGATATTTTTCCGCGATGTCGCTGACATGCTTCATCACGTCGCCGCGCAGCCGTTGCGTGGCGATGCGCTTCTCCTCGTCGCTGCGTGCGTCGTGCAGCGCGGTCATCGCTTCCAGCGGAAATTTCGCGTCGATGCAGAGCGGCCGCTGGTCGGGCAGGAACACCACGCAATCGGGCCGCTTGCCGGTCGAAAGCGTGAACTGGAACTCGTAGGCGCCCTTCGGCAGACCGTCCTGGACGATCGCCTCCATCCGCGCCTGTCCAAAGGCGCCGCGCGACTGCTTGTTGGCGAGCACGTCGCGCAGGGTCGTCACCTGCGTCGTGAGGTCGGTGAGGTTCTTGTGCGCGCTGTCGATGATGCCGAGCCGCTCGTGCAGCGCGTGCAGGCTCTCCATGGTGTTGCGGGTCGAGTGCTCCATGGACTGGCCGACGCGGTGGGTCACCGAATCCAGCCGCTCGTTCACCGCGCGCGCCATGTCGGCCTGGCGGCCGGCGAGCGTCTGCGTCATGGCGTCGACCCGGCCCGAAGCCTCGCTCTGGGCGTGCAGCATCTGGCTGATGCGCTCCTCGAGTTCGTCGGCGCGGATGGCGTTGGCCATCGCGAGTTCCGCCCCGCGCCGTCCGGAGCGCGCGATCACGACGGCGATCACCACCATCAGGATGAGGACCAGGGCGCCGAAGCCGATCAGCGCGTCCACGGTGCGCACCGGCCAGTCGCCGAGCATGAAAATGATCTCGTTCATGCCCCTGCTTCTAGCCGATTCGCTCCGCGACACGAACGAATAGCGAACATTTATGGTAAATGGCGCGTTAATTTTTATGGTTAACGAAAGGCGAAGTTTTATGGTTAGCGGAGGGTTAACGAGGTTCCCGGGCGCATTGACCGCATCGGGCGCGCGGATTAAATCGCGGCCATGGCCCTCAGAGAAATCATCATCCTGCCCGACAAGCAGCTGCGTCTGGTCTCCAAGCCGATCGAGAAGGTCACGCCGGAGATCCGCAAGCTTGCCGACGACATGTTCGAGACCATGTACGACGCGCCCGGCATCGGGCTCGCGGCGATCCAGGTCGCGCAGCCGTTGCGGCTGATCACCATGGACCTCGCCAAGCCCGACCAGGACGGCGAGACCAAGCCCGAGCCGCGCGTCTTCATCAACCCGGAAATCATCGCCTCCTCCGAGGACCTGTCGGTCTACGAGGAAGGCTGCCTGTCGATCCCCGAATATTACGAGGAGGTCGAGCGTCCCGCAAAGGTGCGGGTGCGCTACATCGATCTGGACGGCAAGGTGCACGAGGAGGACGCCGAAGGCCTCTACGCCACCTGCATCCAGCACGAGATCGACCATCTCAACGGCGTGCTGTTCGTCGACTATCTGTCGAAGCTCAAGCGCGACCGCGTGCTGAAGAAGTTCGAGAAAGCCGCCAAGCGCGCGGAGTAGGGTATCTGTCATTCCGGGGCGATGCACAGCATCGAACCCGGAATCTCGAGGTTCCGGGTTCGGCTCTTCGAGCCGCCCCGGAATGACCGCCAGTGGATCGCGTTTCTCGCAGGTTTCTCACGATGCCCCTCCGCCTCATCTTCATGGGCACGCCCGATTTCTCCGTGCCGACGCTGCTCGAGCTCGTCGCGCATGGCCACGAGATCGTGGCCGTGTATACGCGCGCGCCGAAGCCTGGCGGCCGGCGTGGCCTGCAATTGCAGCCGACCCCGGTGGAAGAGGCCGCGCGAAAACTCGGCGTGCCCGTGCTGACGCCGAAGACTTTGAAAACGCCGGAGGCGCTGGAAGAATTTCGTGCCTTCGACGCCGATTCCGCTGTCGTCGTCGCCTATGGCATGATCCTGCCGCAGGCGATACTCGATGCGCCAAAACTCGGCTGCTACAATCTGCACGCTTCGCTGCTGCCACGCTGGCGCGGTGCTGCTCCCATCAACCGCGCGATCATGGCCGGCGATGCCGAGAGCGGTGTGATGGTGATGAAGATGGATATCGGGCTGGACACCGGCGACGTCGCCATGGCGGAACGGCTCGCGATCACGGACACCATGACCGCGCTCGATCTGCACGATCGTCTGTCGCGCCTCGGTGCCGATCTGATGGTGCGCGCGATGGCCGCGCTCGATCGCGGCGGGCTTCAGCTCAAGAAGCAGAGCGGGGACGGCGTCACCTATGCCGCCAAGATCGACAAGGCCGAAGCGCGGATCGACTGGACCAGGCCCGCGCGCGAGGTGCTGCGCCATATCCACGGCCTGTCGCCGTTTCCCGGCGCCTGGGCCGAGCTTGAGAATGCGCGGGTAAAGATCCTGCGCTGCGAGCTGGCGAAAGGCACGGGCACACCCGGCGAGGTGCTCGACGATCACCTCACCATCGCCTGCGGGGAGGGCGCGATCCGCCTGATCGAGCTCCAGCGCGAAGGCAAGGCACGCATGCAGGCCGCGGACTTCCTGCGCGGCGTGCCGTTGAAGACCGGCGCCAAATTCACCTGACGCTGTCATACCCCGCGAAGGCGGGGTATCCAGTACGCCGAGGCTTCTCGGTCGAACGGATAGGCTGCGGAGTACTGGATCGCCCGGTCGAGCCGGGCGATGACAGCGAAACTGGACAAGATGCCCCGCTACAAGCTCATCATCGAATATGACGGCGCGCCGTTCTTCGGCTGGCAGGTGCAGGAGACGCTGCCCTCGGTGCAGGGTGCACTGGAGGCGGCGGTGAAAGCGATGACCGGCGCGGATTTGCGGGTGCATGGCGCCGGCCGCACCGATGCCGGCGTGCATGCGCGCGGCCAGGTCGCGCATGTCGATATCGCCAAGCAATTTCCGCCGGGCCGTTTTCGCGACGGCTTGAATGCGCATTTGCGCCCGCATCCGGTGGCGGTGCTCGAGGCGGACATCGTGCCCGAGACGTTCGAGGCGCGCTTCTCGGCCGTGAAGCGCCACTACCGCTACCGCATCGTCAACACCCGCGCCAATCTCGCGCTCGATGCCGGCCACGCCTGGCGCGTGCCGCGCCGGCTCGATGCGGACGCGATGCATGCGGCGGCACAACGCCTGCTCGGCAAGCACGATTTCACCACCTTCCGCGACACCGAGTGCCAGGCCAGGTCGCCGGAGAAGACGCTCGATCAGCTCGACGTGCTGCGGGACGGGCGCGAGATTACGATTCTCACCTCGGCGCGCTCATTCCTGCACAGCCAGGTGCGCTCGATGGTGGGGTCGCTGATGTGGGTCGGCGAAGGCCGCTGGACCGCCGACGATCTCTCCGCAGCGCTCGCCGCGCGCAACCGCGCCGCCTGCGGCATCGTCGCCCCGCCGGACGGGCTGTATCTGATGCAGGTGGATTATTGATGGGGGTGAGGGCGCGCGCGCTCGCTACATCCGCCACTGTCATGCCCCGGCTTGACCGGGGCATCCAGTACGCCGCGGCCTCTCGGCTCAGTCACTGCCGTCTCGGGAATACTGGATCGCCCGATCAAGTCGGGCGATGACAGCGGAGTTTGGGCAGGCAGTCGCGCCTACCCAAAATACCTTGCCAAAATCCCGCGATACACCTTGGTCAGCTGCTCCAGATCCGCGACCGGCACGCGCTCGTCGACCTGGTGCATGGTCTGGCCGACCAGGCCGAATTCGATCACCGGGCAATAGCTGGAGATGAAGCGCGCATCCGAGGTGCCGCCTGAGGTCGACAGCTCCGGCTTGCGGCCCGTCACCTCCTCGATCGCGGACACCGCGAGTTCGGTGAACGGGCCGGGCTTGGTCACGAACACGTTCGAGTTCGAGGGCTCCCAGACGATGCGGGCGCGGATGCGGTTGCCGCAGGCTTTGGTCAGCCGCGTCTCGACCAGCTCGCGCAGGCTCGCCTGGGTGTGGTTGTCGTTGTAGCGGATGTTGAATTTTGCGCGGGCTTGTCCCGGGATGACGTTGTTGGCGGTGTTGCCGACGTCGACCGAGGTGAATTCGAGATTGGAGGCCTGGAACTGCGCGCTGCCATGGTCGAGCGGCTCGTCGGAGATCGCCACGATCAGCCGCGAGATATCCGGCACCGGATTGGCGGCGCGGTGCGGATAGGCGACGTGGCCCTGCACGCCGTCGACATACAGCGTGCCGGATTGCGAGCCGCGGCGGCCGACCTTGATGGTGTCGCCGAGCGTCTCGACATTCGAGGGCTCGCCGAGCACGCAATGGTCGAATTTCTCGCCGCGCTCCGCCGCCCACTTCAACAGCTTGATGGTGCCGTTGATGGAGACGTCTTCCTCGTCACCGGTGATCAGGAATGAGATCGAACCCTTTCCGTCGCTGCGCGGCTTGCCGTCGTTGGCGGCGAGATGCTCCAGCACCGCGGCAACCGAACAGGCGATGCCGCCCTTCATATCGACCGCGCCTCGGCCGTGCAGGAAGCCGTCCTTCACCTCGCCGGAGAATGCGCCGACGCTCCAGGCGCTCTCGTCGCCCGGCGGTACCACGTCGGTGTGGCCGGCAAACGTGATGTGCGGCCCGTCAGTGCCGATTCGTGCGTAGAGATTGTCGACGTCGGCGGTGCCGGGCTCGCTGAAGGTCACGCGGTGGCACGTGAAGCCTGCCACGGTGAGGGCTTGTTCGAGCACGCCGAGCGCGCCGGCATCGGCCGGGGTTACCGAGGGGCAGCGGATGAGATCGCGGGCAATCGAGAGGGCATCGGTCATGCGCCCCGCTTAACATGCATGCCGCCGGGTGGGCTAGCACTGGGCGGGACAAATTCGATCTCGCTCTGCTGGTTCCAGTTTTTCGTCGCAGGCGAGGCGGGCGCGGAGCCGCTCTCCACCTCGGCCAACGGATCAGGGCCGAACCGGTTGTCGCCCAAGGTGCCCGGTACAATGAACATTTCCACGAGGCCCCAAAACCACGGAATGTGCATGGCCCAGGCGAGGGCAAGAACCCAGTTTGATTCGGTGGGCAGCAGGTCCGAGAACTGGTCGAACAACGCGGGCACGACGAAGAACGGAACCAGCCACCAGCCGCTCCGGTCGCGATCGTGCAGCCGCTTGGTCGCGGTTGCGAGGTAGATCCACAAGAAGAGCGAGCTGCCGAGCACCTTGAGAATGAGGGTCGGACGATCAGCGGTTGCCAGCAGACGGTAGGCCCTGGGATCGACCACGTTGAAGATGTCGTCGACACCGAAATCGAAGTCGACCTTGAAGTTGAAGGCGAAAGTTGCGGCCCCGTTCAGCACCTTGATGGCCTGGTCGATCATCCCGAGCATGCAAGCCAGCACCATGACGATCAGCAGCGCCTGCCACAGCAGCGCGCGGTTGATGCGGCCGTCGAAGCGGAAGAGATACCAGATCCAGTCCATGCCAAAGGCTCCGGGCGGGAGAGGTCGCCCGGATGTTGGTCGCGATGGGGGGAGGGTGGGTTCGATGACTCTTCGGTGTCGTCCCGGCGAAGGCCGGGACCCATACCGCGGAATCCATCGGTCGTGGATGGTCGGCGTACCCAACCGCAAGTCTTCGCCAAACCACTGCCTGTGGTTATGGGTCCCGGCCTTCGCCGGGACGACGATCGAAAGGCAGCTGGTGGCGCGGATCAATCCCGGAGCAGCTCGTTGATGCTGGTCTTGGAGCGCGTGCGCTCATCGACGCGCTTGACGATGACGGCGCAGGCGGTGCTCGGGCCGATCTGGCCGTTCTTCATGGGCTTGCCGGGCAGCGCGCCGGGAACGACGACCGAATATTCCGGCACTTCGCCGATGAAGATCTCGCCGGTCTCGCGGTCGACAATCTTGGTCGACGCCCCCAGGAACACGCCCATCGACAGCACCGCGCCCTTGCGCACGATCACGCCTTCGGCGACCTCGGAGCGCGCGCCGATGAAGCAATCGTCCTCGATGATCACGGGCTCGGCCTGCAGCGGCTCGAGCACGCCGCCGATGCCGACGCCGCCGGAGATGTGCACGCGCTTGCCGATCTGCGCGCAGGAGCCGACCGTCGACCAGGTGTCGATCATGGTGGATTCATCGACATAGGCGCCGAGGTTGACGAAGGACGGCATCAGCACGACGTTGCGGGCGATGAAGGCCGAGCGGCGTACGATGGAGCCGGGGACGGCGCGGAAACCGGCGTCACGAAAGCGGTTCTCGCCCCAGCCCTCGAACTTCGAGGGCACCTTGTCCCACCAGGCCGCCTTGCCGGGGCCGCCGGGAATGGCGCCCATGTCGTTGAGGCGGAACGAGAGCAGCACCGCCTTCTTCAGCCATTGATTGACCTTCCACTTGCCGTCGGCGCCGCGCTCGGCAACGCGGGCCTCACCCTTGTCCAGAATCTCCAGCGCGTGATCCACGGCCTCGCGGACCTCGCCCCTGGTCGAGGTCGAGACGCCGTCGCGCGCGTCGAACGCGCCGTTGATGGTGGATTCGAGGGCTTGGAGCGACATCGGGATTTCCTCACAGGCAGGCGGGAATTTGCGGTGATTTGGAGCGCTTTTTCGGGATTTGGGGGGACGGAGTCAAGCTTGGTTCGGTGTCATCACCCGCCTTGCGCGCAATTGCGCGCTGGAGCGGGTGATCCAGTACGCCGCGGCGGTCGTGATGACTCGAGACGGCGGCGATTACTGGATATCCCGCCTTCGCGGGGTATGACGGCTACCTTGGGTGGGACAGCCCCGCCAAAAACCCCGCCAGATCATCCGTGACGTGGTCGACATGGGCGGCGCCCCGGCCTTCCAGCTCCCAGTCCTCGCGTACGACCTCTTTCGTCCCATCCGGTATCACCAGCACGGTGGTCATGCCGAGCTCGTGCGGGACGGTGAGGTTGCGGGCGAGGTCCTCGAACATGGCCGACCGCGTCGGATCGACCGAATGGTCGGCGAGAAATTTCCGGTAGGTCTGCGGCGCCGGCTTCGGTTCGAAGTCGGCGGCGATGATGTCGAACACGCCGTCGAAATGCGTAGCAAAGCCGAGCCGGGCCAGCACTGCATCGACATGATCGACCGAGCCGTTGGTCAGGATCAGCTTTCGTCCCGGCAGTTTCGCGATCGCTGCGCCCAGCGCCGGGTTCGGCTCCAGCGGGGAGTGGTCGATCTTGTGGACGTAGGCGAGATAGTCGTCGGCGTGCACGCCATGCAGGGTCATCATGCCGCGCATGGTTGTGCCGAAGCGCTGGTAATAATCCTTCTGGATCTTGCGCGCTTCCACCGGTGTCAGATTCAGCCAGTTGCAAACGAACTCGGTGATCCGCGCATCGACCTGCTGCCACAGATTGACGTGATGCGGATAGAGCGTGTTGTCGAGGTCGAACACCCAGGTGTCGATGTGGGCGAAGGCGCGGGGAGCGGTCATGTCAGCTCTCTATTCGTTATCGGAGAGGGCCCCCAACTTTCCGCAGTCGTCCCAGCGCAGGCCCGGACCCATACCGCGTGATCTATCAATGGGGCGCCCTGGTCGTCGTTCTTCGTCAAACCCAATCCTGGGGTTATGGGTCCCGGCTTTCGCCGGGACGACGATGGTGTTTGTTGCGCCATCACAAAAGCCGTCACGGCATCGCAAAGCGCAGCGTCTTGCCGCCGCTCGACATGTCCACCGCGCCAAAGCCCGTGGCCGCGAAACCGCGCGCGCCGCAGTCGGTCTGCTCGTTGGTCTCGAACTTGGTCTCGCGCGTGCAAAGCTGCTTGTCGCCGCCCCAGTTCAGTGGCTTGTCCTTCAGCTTGACGATTCGGTTGTCGGCGTCGATGGCTTCCGCGAAGCTGAAGATCTGCTTCGGCTGGCCGCTCACGTCAGGGTGCAGGCAGGTCTTGGGGTCGATGCGATACCAGCCGCGGCTCGTCACCGCCTTGCCGTCGTCGGTGGCGACCGCCGCCATCACCTTGTGCGTGGTGTCGTTGCACCAGGTGAGGCCGGTCGCAGACGGCGTCTGCACGGCATCGACCATGGTCTTGAAGAAGTTCGGCGACGACAGGATGTCGGACGACAATCCGCGGCTCTTCAGGAAAGCGGCCAGCGCGCCTTGCGTCTTCGGCCCGTCGACGCCGTCGATCGGCGCGGCGTCGTAGCCTGCGATCACCAAGAGCCGCTGGATGCCGGCGAGGCGGGCCTGCTCGTCGTCATATTCGGAGTCCTCGGCGAGATAGGCGACGAAATTGCCGTCCGCGCCTTGCGTCGGCGTGATCTGGGTGAAGGCGGCCTGGGTCTGGCCGGTGCGGCACTGCCGCGCGGCCGCGATGACGAAATTGTCCTGCGCGACGCACAGCGTGTCGCTGCCGTTCTGCGGGATCGGCGATGCGCCGTAGACGCCGAGCGCGCGGGCGTTGAGCAGGATGCGGTCGGCGGAGAGCGTGCCCTGCACCACCACGCGGCAGGTGGCGGGATCGATCCTGAACCAGCCGCGCGTCGCTGTCGCCGCCTTGTCGTCGATGCCGATCGCGGCCTCGACGACATAGGACATGCGATTGCAGATCTTGAGGTCGGCGACAGCCGGCGCGGAGGAGAAGACAAACGAGACGATGGCCGCTGGCAGCGCCATCAGCAGGCGCGTCAAGGTCGAGCGGCGCTGCGGCCCGGCCATGACGGCTTTCTTTGGCCCGCTCTTCATCACTTGTGGATCAGCGTTCCCGTGCCCGTGTTGGTGAAGAGCTCGAGCAGCACCGCGTGCTGCATCTTGCCGTCGATGATGACGACACCCTCGACGCCCTGTTCGAGCGCGTAGATGCAGGTCTCGACCTTCGGGATCATGCCGCCGGAAATGGTGCCGTCCGCGATCAGCTTTCGCGCGTCCTTGACCGAGAGCTGCGGGATCAGCTTCTTGGACTTGTCGAGCACGCCCGGCACGTCGGTGAGCAGCAGCAGCCGCTTTGCCTTCAGCGCCCCGGCCACGGCACCTGCGAAAGTGTCGGCGTTGACGTTCAGCGTCTGGCCCTCTTTCGAGGTCGCGAGCGGCGCGAGCACGGGGATAAGCTCGTAGCCGATTAGCTGGTTGAGCAGCGTGAGGTCGACTTTCTCGGGATCGCCGACGAAGCCGAGATCGACCGCCTTCTCGATGTGCGAGTCCGGATCCATGATGGTGCGCGTCGTCTTCGACGCCTTCACCATGTTGGCGTCCTTGCCGGATAGCCCCACCGCCTTGCCGCCGGCCTCGTTGATGTAGCCGACGATCTGCTTGTTGACGGAGCCGGCGAGCACCATCTCGACGATCTCGATGGTCGCGGCGTCGGTGATGCGCAGGCCGGCGGCGAATTCCGAGACGATGCCGAGGCGCTTGAGCATGGTCGCGATCTGCGGGCCGCCGCCATGCACCACCACCGGATTGATCGCGGTCTGCTCGAGCAGCACGATGTCGCGGGCGAAATTCTTTGCGGTCTCCTCGTCGCCCATGGCATGGCCGCCATACTTGATGACGATGGTTTCCTCGTCATACTGCTGCATGTGCGGCAGCGCTTCGGACAGGATGCGGGCCTGGTCGAGCGGGGAGATTTCGGTCATGAGGCGGATCTCGCTGGCGGGATACTCGGGCCGCGTTCTATCCGATTGGCGGGCAGGGCGCAAAGCGTGGCTGGCATGCCGCTCTCGTGTCCCGGACGCGGTGCGGCGCGCAGTGCCGCGCCGCTGAGCCGGGATCCAGAAGCGGCATGGGCCCCGGCTCAGCAGCGCACCGCTGAAGCGCTGCGCTGCGTCCGGGGCACGAGACTTATTTCCTCACCACCACCGCCGCGAGCGTCACCGCCAGCCAGCTCAAGATCATCACCGATCCACCGGTCGGCGCCGCATAGGGAAACAGCGAATGGCCGGCATATTGCCGCAAGGTCAGGTCGCCCGCGAACAGCGCGGCGCCGGCTGCGAAGCCGGACGCGGCGATGATGCCAATTCCGCCGTGCAGAAGGCCGCGTCCGAGCAGGGCGACGGCGGCAAGCACGGCCGTTGCATGAAACAGCAGCATGGCGCTTGCGGCAGCGAGCCGGCTCGCATCGCCGCCATGCGCGGAGGCGGCGGCCAGCGCGACGCCGGCCGCGCCCATCACACCGGCAAGTCCGATCAGCAGGCGGAATGCCGCCATCACGAGGTCCGCTCTTCCAGCAGCTTTGCGATCGCGGCGCGCAGCTCGGCCATGCCGGTCGCGCTCCGCGACGAGGTCGCGAGCACGTTCGGGAACGCGGCCGGACGCTTGGCCAGCGCGGCCTCGGTCTCGACGATGCGCGATTGAAGCTCGGCGGCCTTGATCTGGTCGGCCTTGGTCAGCACGAGCTGGTAGCTGACCGCGGAGCGATCGAGTGTCTTCAGGACTTCGAGATCGACGTCCTTGAGGCCGTGCCGCGCGTCGACCAGCACGTAGACGCGCGCGAGGCTGGCGCGTCCGAGCAGGAATTTGTGGATCAGCTCGGTCCAGGACGCGACCTGGCTCTTCGGCGCCTTGGCATAGCCATAGCCGGGCATGTCCACGAGACGCAGCTCGCCTTTGCCTGGGACCTCGAAGAAGATCAGCTCCTGGGTGCGGCCCGGCGTATGCGAGGTGCGCGCGAGCGCGTTGCGGCCGGTCAGCGCGTTGATCAGGCTGGACTTGCCGACATTGGAGCGCCCGGCAAAGGCGATCTCCAGCCCCGCCATCGGCGGCAGCGTTTCAGTAGAGGGCGAGGCCCAGATGAACTGCCAGTCGCGCGTGAACAGCTTTCGCCCGACCTCGATCAGCTTCGCATCTTTGTCGTCGGTCATGCGAAGGCTTTCTGTTTGTCCGCGTCATTGCGAGCGAAGCGAAGCAATCCAGAAATGCATCCGCGGAGGGACTCTGGATTGCTTCGTCGCTTCGCTCCTCGCAATGACGACCGCTACGTCGCCTTCTTCGCGAACGTCGCCTTGAGATTGTCGAACAGCTCCACCTTCACGCCGTTGCGGCGCATGATGAAGCTCTGCTGGAGCACCGAGAGCGTGTTGTTCCAGGCCCAGTAGATCACCAGGCCCGCCGGGAAGCCCGCCAGCATGAAGGTGAAGATCAGCGGCATCCAGTTGAAGATCATCTGCTGCGTCGGATCCGGCGGCGTCGGGTTCAGCTTCATCTGGAACCACATCGTGATGCCCATGATGATCGGCCAGATGCCGAGCGCGAGGTAGTGGCCGAACACGGGAATGGTGGTCGGATCGAACGGGATCAACCCGAACAGGTTGAACAGATTGGTCGGATCCGGCGCCGAGAGATCCTTGATCCAGCCGAAGAACGGCGCCTGCCGCATCTCGATGGTGACGAACAGCACCTTGTAGAGCGAGAAGAACACCGGGATCTGGATCACCACGGGAAGACAGCCGGCGACCGGATTGATCTTCTCCTTGCGGTAGATCTCCATCATCTCCTGCTGCTGCTTCACCTTGTCGTCGGGGAAGCGCTCCTTCAGCGCCTGGAGCTGCGGCTGGACCGACTTCATCTTCGCCATCGAGGCGTAGGACTTGTTCGCCAGCGGGAAGAACAACAGTTTCACGATCACGGTCACGAGCAGGATCGAGATGCCGAAATTGCCGAAGAAGCGGTAGAAGAAGTCGAGGCCGAGGAACATCGGCTTGGTGATGAAGTAGAACCAGCCCCAGTCGATCAACAGATCGAAATGGTTGAGGCCGAGCTCCTTGTTGTAGCCGCCATGGCCGGCGAGCGGGAAGTTGATGCCGACCACGCCGGCTTCCTTGGCGCCGGCGAACAGCCGCGCGTTCGCGGTCGCACTGCCGCCGATCGCGACGGTGACGGGATCGAGCAGATAATCGGTCTGGTAGGTGTGGACGTTGCCGCTCGGGTTGGACGAGAAGCGCGCCTGCAGCGGCGCACTGGTGTCCGGCAGCAGCGCCGAGGCCCAGTACTTGTCGGTCATGCCGAGCCAGCCATTGGTGGCCTTGAAGTTCACCGTCCTGGCTTCGTCGATCTTCTTGTAGGCGTATTCCTGCAAGCCATCGAGATAGCCGATCAGGCCTTCATGCAGGATGTAATAGCCGGAGACCTGCGGCGTGCCGTGGCGTGAGATCAGCGCGAACGGATAGAGCGTGACCGGCGCGTTGCCGACATTGCTCACCTCGTCCTTGATGGTGAAGAGATAGTGGTCGTCGACCGCGATGGTGCGGCGGAAGCTGAGGCCTTCGCCATTGTCCCATTTCAGCACCGCCGGCGTCGTCGGCGTCAGGTTGCCGCTACCGTCCTGCTGCCAGACTGTCTGCGCGTCGGGCAGTTTCGCCGTCACGCCCGTGGCCGGCACCCAGCCGAATTCGGCGTAATAGGGCTCCGCCGTGCCCGAGGGCGAATACAGAATGATCGGCGGCGACTTCGGATCGACCGTTTCGCGATGCTGCACCAGGGCGACATCGTCGATGCGGCCGCCCTTCAGCGAGATGCTGCCGGCGATCCGCGGCGTCTCGATCTTCACGCGCGGGCTGGCTGCAATCGCGCTGTCACGGCTCTGGACCGGCTGGGCTTGCTGGTTCGCGCTGGGCGTCGACGGCTGGGCGGTGCTGCCGGCCTGCGGCGTGGCGCCCGGCGTCGCGGAAGCCGTCGGCTGAGGCGTGGTCTTCTGCAGCTCGGCCTGCGCCTGTTGCTGGGCGCGCTGCTTCTCCATCGCCGGCATGTTGTAGAAATACTGCCAGGCGATCAGCACGAAGCCCGACAGGATGACGGCGAGGATGGTATTGCGGTTGTCGGTCATCATTCTCTCGTCATCAATCCGGTTTGCGGCTGGTCGCAGGAGCGGGGCCGGGCTTTGAGCCGTCGGTTCTTTGGCCGTCGGTTTTTGGGCCAGTTCTTCGGCCATGTCCCTTGTGCGTATGCCGCGCGGGCTTCGCGAACGCCATGCGCAGATCGTCGAGCATGGTGGCGAAGCCGCGCGAGAGCGCGTCCCTTCGGCCGACCAGCACATAATCATGATGGGGCTGCATCGACACCGGATCGAGCCGCTTCACCAGTTCGCGAAGCCGGCGCCGGATGCGATTGCGCTCGGGGGCGTTGCCGTTCTTTTTGGTGACGGTGAAGCCGATCCGTATCGGGCCGCTGTCGTCTCGGCCAAGGTCTTGGCGGTCAAGGCTTTTGCGGTCAAGGCTTTGCAGGACGAACGCGGGACTATTCACCCGCGCGCCATTGGCAACGGCGAGGAAATCCGCTCGCTGCCTCAGCCGATCCATGATGAAATCCCAAAAAGGGGGTCCGGCTCAGGCGCTCAGACGCTTGCGGCCGCGGGCGCGGCGGGCGGCGAGCACCTTGCGGCCGCCGGCCGTGGCGAGACGGGCACGGAAGCCGTGACGGCGCTTGCGCACCAGTTTGCTGGGTTGATAAGTCCGCTTCACGGGTTTTTCTCCGCTGACCGGGCAATTTGCCTGTAGAATTGATGATAAAGTCCGGAAGATGCTGCCCAAAACGGGCCTTTTTCGGCCCCAAGAGAGCCGCTCCCGGCGGTCACACCGGGTCATCGCGGACAATTGGCCGGCTTATAAGCGAGCGCCTTCTTTTCGTCAACGCCGCACAAGCGCTCAATTCCGGCGAATATCACTGTGCGTGCGGGGTTTTTAACCCTTGTGGTAGCGACTCGCCAAATCTGCGCTTACATCCGACCTTGGCAGATTGACGATCTGTAATTTGACCGCGCTGGGGGCGGGCCGCATCTTGATACGCGCCAAACCCTTCACCCGGCGACATCTTTAATCCGGTAAAGGCAGCGAGGGCGAATTTCGTGGCAGCGACAGACCTCCAGCCGATCCAGGATGCGGATCAGCGGGACCCGCCGGCGGCGCTGCCGCGGGGGACGCGCGGGCTTGGGCTGTCCGGCAAGCTGCTGCTGCTCACTGTTCCCCTGGTGATGATCGCGGCCATCCTGCTCTACGTGCCCGCCATCGCCAATTTCTGGGTCAACCGGCTCAACGACCGCGTCGCCGCGGCCAACACGGCGGCGCTGGTGCTCGATGCCGCGCCGCTCGGCATGGTCCCCGATTCGCTGTCGCGCCAGATCCTGAAAAGCATCAATGCGCGCGCGGTCGCCATCAAGATGGGCCAGCAGCGCCGTCTGCTCGCCAGCGACAATCTGCCCGCCGCCATCGAGCATGACATCGACCTGCGCGACATGACGGCGTGGGAGGCGATCACCGGCTCGTTCCGGATGATGCTGGAGACCGGCAACCAGGCCATCCGGATCGTCGGGCCGGGCGTCGGCAACGCCCAGTTCATGGAGATCGTCACCGACGAGCTGCCGCTGCGGCAGTCGATGTACCGCTTCTCCCGCAACGTCGTCGTGGTCGCGCTGATCATCGCGGTGCTGACCGCGGGCCTCGTCTATCTCGCCATGCATTATCTGTTCGTGCGCCCGATGCGGCGGCTGACCGCAAGCCTGGTCGGCTTCCACGAAAACCCCGAGAGTTCGGCGGGGATCATCGTGCCGAGCCAGCGCAGCGACGAGATCGGCGTCGCCGAGCGCGAATTGTCGGACATGCAGCGCGACCTGATGTCGATGCTGCATCAGAAGAGCCGGCTCGCCGCCCTCGGCCTCGCCGTCTCCAAGATCAATCACGATCTGCGCAATCTGCTGGCCTCGGCGCAACTCCTGTCGGACCAGCTCGCCAGTGTGCCGGATCCGCGGGTGCAGCGCTTTGCGCCGAAGCTGGTGCGGTCGCTCGAGCGTGCCATCGCCTTCTGCCAGTCGACGCTGTCCTATGGCCGCGCCCAGGAAGCCGCGCCCGACCGGCGCATGATCCTGATCGAGCCGGTGGTGCTGGAAGTGCGCGAGACCGCTGGCCTTGCTTCCGATGCTGCGATCGTCTGGGTCGCCGCGATCGAGCGCGGGCTCGCGGTCGATGCCGATCCCGACCAGCTCTTCCGCGTGCTGCTCAACCTCGTCCGCAACGCCGCCCAGGCGCTGGAAAGCCATGCGTCGGCCGAGGGCGGCGCGCAGCAGATCCGGATCACGGGAAAACGCGAGGGCGCGGTCGCCATTCTCGAGGTCTCCGACACCGGCCCCGGCGTGCCCAAGAGGACCCGAGAACATCTGTTCGAGGCGTTCCAGACCTCCGGCCGCCCCGGCGGCAGCGGCCTCGGCCTAGCCATCGCCGCCGAGCTGGTCCGCGCCCATGGCGGCGACATCCATCTGGTCGAAGGCACCATCGGCGCCACCTTCCGGATCGTCATCCCCGACCGTCCCGTGGAACTGCTCTCCGTCCGCAACGAGCGGGCGCGGGCATAGGTTGGCCGGCGGCCGCGTTGCCCGTCATTCCGGGGCGACGCTGTGCGCCGAACCCGGAATCCGGAGGTTTCGGCGCGAGATTCCGGGTTCTCGCTTCGCGAGCTCCGGAATGACGGGGATAGACCGTCATTTCCCTACCAAATCTCCGCAATCCGGACCTTGCCAATTGGGGCAAGAGCGGTTAGTCAGAGCGCTCTTTCGCACCCCTCCGGCGTCGCCGGGGGCTGCCTGCGGGCCACGCCCGCGCTGTTTGCGAAAAACGCGCCCGTAGCTCAGCTGGATAGAGCATCAGACTACGAATCTGAGGGTCGGACGTTCGAATCGTTCCGGGCGCGCCATTTCCGAATACGCGATCGACGCCGATTTCCCGCATCCATTCGTTTTCGTCCGCAGGCGACGCACCCGTTCCCGGCGCGCCCGCGATGACAATCAGTTGCGCCGCGTACGGCCGGCAAAGCCCGCGCTAGCGCCGGCCTGCTTCCTGCGCCACCGGATCCGAACCAAGCCCCTTGCTCGTCAGCAAACGGTTGAACTGATCGGCGGAAAAAAGCTGCCCGTCCGGAGCCGTTATCGACACCGCAAAACCATTCACCGCGTGCTTGCGGGCCAGGATCACCGCAACGATCGCGCTGTCACGGAAATCCACGGTGCGGCAGTCGTCTTTTATAGCTTCGATGATAAATGTCATTTGGCCCACGACCACCGTTGGCACGCGCCAATTGCGCGCCCGGCAATTCAACCCCGTTTCGGTGAAAATGATATTGCCGACAAGCCTGCTATTGACCCGATGAAACCGCGACCATACCCATATTGGGGTAAACAGCAGACCGGGCGGGCACTGGTGATGGTTGGTACGACTGAAGGCGAGGACATCGCGTCGGATTTGATCCGAACCGTCTCGCGCCACTCGTTGGCCTACATGCTGTGCGCAGCCAGCGAAATGTTTCGCCACTACGATTTCGATCCGCTGGACTTGATGATCATTCATGCGGTCTTGAACGCCAACGTTCTCAAGATCATGAAGAACCCCGAACTGGACCGGCAATTTGGCAGTATCCAGGCGGTCGAGCCGGACAAGATCAAGCAGGGTGTTTCCCGTGCCGCCCTGTCCCGCTTTTTCGGTCTGCCGATCGAAACCGTCCGACGGCGCGCCGATCGCTTGAAGAAGCAAGGCATTTTCCGCGAGACCGACCAGGGACTGATCGTAACCGAAGCCAACCAGTTCAAGTTCGGCAATAACCACGAGCTGCAGAGAACCAACATGCTCCTGGTGCGGAAATTTCTCCGTGACCTGACGGAAGCGGGCGTTGAGCTTCCCGGCGGGATTTGATGGGCCGATCCAGCGTTTGTTTGCCCGCGGCATCCATGGCGCCAAGGCAAGCACGCGAGATCACCTGTAATCTGCTTCACACGCAAACGTGCCCAATGACGCTAGATGGAATAGGTCGCGCCTCCGCGCGGCCGGTTCGGAGCTGGCGATGATGGCTGCACTGGCAAAGGCGATATCCCGCGCGACGAGAACCAACGTTGGTGTCGAAACTCTGAAAGTCCTCGTGATCTTTTCGGGCGCAGGTTTGCTGCTCTCTCTCATGGCCGCAATGATTTACGGACAGGCTGTCGGCGCCGCTTTGTTGTGAGAGCGCGCTTCGCCAAGTCGGCCGTTTGCGTCACCGCCACCCGAGCGCGGGCGCCACATGCGTCAGGATCGCCTCGATCGCGTGCGCACAATAGTCGACACCAAGCTGGTTCGGGATGGTCAGCAGCAACGTGTCAGCCTCGGCGATCGCCTCGTCCGCTCGGAGCTGCTCGATCAGCACATCCGGCTCCGCCGCATAGGAGCGGCCGAAGATCGCGCGGGTGCGCGGGTCGATGAAGCCGACCTGGTCCTCGCCGCCGCGTTCGCCGCCGAAATAGGCGCGGTCGCGATCATTCATCAGCGCGAAGATGCTGCGGCTGACGGAGACGCGGGGCTCGCGGGGGTGGCCGGCCTCTTTCCAAGCCGCGCGATAGGTGCGGATCTGCGCGGCCTGCTGCACATGGAAGGCTTCGCCGGTCTCGTCGTTCTTCAGCGTCGAGCTCTGCAGATTCATGCCGTGCTTGGCGGCCCAGACCGCCGTCGCGTTCGAGCCGGCGCCCCACCAGATCCGTTCGCGCAGGCCTTCCGCATGCGGCTCGAGCCGCAGGAGGCCCGGCGGATTTGGGAACATCGGCTGCGGGTTGGGTTTTGCAAAACCTTCGCCGCGCAAGATGTCGAGAAAGACCTCGGCATGACGCCGGCCCATGTCGGCGTCGCTCTCGCCGTCGGCCGGCTGGAAACCGAAATAGCGCCAGCCATCGATCACCTGCTCGGGCGAGCCGCGGCTGATGCCGAGCTGCAGCCGCCCGCCGGCGATGAGATCGGCGGAGCCTGCGTCCTCCGCCATGTAGAGCGGATTCTCGTAGCGCATGTCGATCACCGCCGTGCCGATCTCGATCTTGCTGGTCCTCGCGCCGACCGCGGCGAGCAGCGGAAAGGGCGAGGCGAGCTGTCGCGCGAAATGGTGCACACGGAAATAGGCGCCGTCGGCGCCGAGCTCTTCCGCCGCAACCGCAAGCTCGATGGATTGCAGCAGCGTGTCCGCGGCCGAGCGGGTCTGCGATTGCGGCGAGGGCGTCCAGTGCCCGAAGGAGAGGAATCCGATCTTTTTCATGGGCGTCATTTAATGATGGCAGGGATGGCGTCAACCGCCGGCGCTGGCGGTACGGGTATGCGACGCGGCTGGCGCGAAGTGCTCGGCGCGTTCGACCAGGAGATTCAGGAAGCTTCGCGCGCGCAGCGACATCCACTGCGTCTCCGGATAGACCGCATGCAGTGGCAGTGCGGCGATGGCGTAGTCCGGAAGCAGATGCTCGAGCTCGCCGCTGCGAAGACCGTCCGCCGCGTTCCACTCGGGCAGGATGGCGATGCCGAGATGATGCATCGTTGCCTCCTGCATCGCGTCGGCATCGTCGACATGGATGGGGCCGCTGATGGATGCGACGTGACGGCCATGTTCGGATTCGAAGGCCCATTGCTGCGCCGGCGTCATGCGCGAATAGACGATGCACTGGTGTGAGCCGAGATCATCCGGCGTCCGCGGCATCGGACGGCCATGCAGATAGGTGGGCGTCGCAACCAGGTAGCGCTGCACGGTGCCGAGCCGGCGGGCGACAAGCGTGCTCGCCTCCAGATTTCCGATCCTCAGCGCGAGCTCGATGCCTTCTTCCACCAGATTGACGAAGCGCTCGCTGAAGCGGATGTCGACCCGAACCTCCGGATAATTCCGGACATACTCGGCGATGACCGGCATCATGTAGCGTCGTCCGAATGACGACGGCACGCCGATCCGGAGCGTGCCGGCGGGGCGCGGCGCCGCCTGTTCGACACTCGATTGCGCCATGTCGAAACTGTCGAGGATCTGCCGCGCGAGGTCGTAGATGCGGTGCGCCTCGGCCGTCGGCTTCAGCGTGCGCGTCGTGCGCAAAAAAAGCTGCGTGCCGAATTCGCCTTCCAGCATCGCGATGCGCTTGCTGATGGCGGGCTGGCCGATCCCGAGCTCCTTGGCCGCAGCCGAAAAGCTTCCGCTCTCGAGCGTGCGAACGAAAGCGCGCAGGCAATCGATTCGGTCCATGATTCATTCCGATCCGGAATAAATTATATCCCATTTATTCCGTGGTGTGCAACACAGCGGGCGGCTAGGCTTCCTCGAAACGAACAATCACAGGGGAGGACACGACGGTGGCACGCAACATCGGAATCGTCGGCGCCGGAATCGCCGGACTGCATCTCGCGCTCTACCTGCAGAAGCATGGCGTGGACGCCACTGTCATCACCGACCGGCCGCCCGAGGATTACCGCAATATCCGGCTGCTCAACACCGTCGCGCATCATCACGTGACGATCGCGCGCGAGGACTATCTCGGCGTCAATCACTGGACCGATCCGAAGGATCATTATTACTACCACGATCACGTCTTCAATTTTCCGCAGCCGCTGAGCTTTCGCGGTGACTTCTCGAAGCCGAGCCGCGCCGTCGACTATCGGATCTATCTTCCGGCGTTGATGAAGGACTTCGTCAGCCGCGGCGGCAGGATCGAATACCGCCGCATCGAAGATCGCGACATCCGTCCGCTGGTCGCCCGTTTCGATCTGCTGGTCGTCTCGACCGGCAAGGGACCGTTGGGCCAGCTCTTCACCTACCGTCCGGAGCACACGCCCTATTCGCAGCCGCAACGGCGACTGTGCGTGGGGCTCTACACCGGCGTGCGGCAGCCCGACCCCATGAATGTCACGCTCTCGGTGTCACCCGGGCACGGCGAGATGATCGTGATCCCGACCATGACCTTCGGGGGCATCGCCAACGCGCTGCTGATGGAAAACGTGCCGGGCGGCGACATGGAAGAGCTGGCGACGCTCAGTTACGACGACAACCCGAAGCACTTCCTGAAGGTGCTGCTGGGCAAGCTGGAGAAGCATCACCCGACCACCTACGACCGCATCGACACGGCGCGCTTCGATCTGGCGCAGCCGCAGGACCTGCTGCAAGGCGGTGTGGTGCCGACGGTGCGCAACACGGTGGTCGAGTTCGATGACGGCAAATGCGCGATCGCGCTCGGCGACGTCCATGCCATTGTCGATCCCATGATGGGCCAAGGCGCCAATATCGCCTCCTATGCCGCCTTCGTGCTCGGCGAGGAAATCGTCCATTCCGACGCGCTCGATGCGCGTCTTTGCGAGAAGATCGATCTGAGGCGGCAGGATCGCGTGCTGGCGGCGTCGCGCTGGACCAACGTGATGCTGCAGCCGCCGACCGAGGCGCTCGGCATGCTGATCGGCGCGATGAGCCAGAATCCCGCGCTGGCAAACGAGTTCACCGAGAATTTCAACTTCCCGGACCGTCAATGGGACCGCATCTCCACGCCGCAGCGCATCCAGGCATGGATCGAACGCATGTCGGCGCCATCAGAGCCCGTCAGAGCCATTGCGTGACGATCGATGGCGCGACGCTCTTCCACCTCACGAGCGGAGACTGAGATGCAGCGCGTCAGTCCCGCGTCGTTCCGCGAAGCGGCATCGCGCTTTGCGACCGGGGTCGCGGTGCTGACTGCACTGGACGAGCACGGCCATGTCTGCGGCATGACCGCGAACAGCTTTGTCACCGTCAGCCTGGCGCCGCCGACCGTGCTGGTCTCCATCATGCCCGGCCGGATGCACCGGGCGATCTCGGCGACCGGACGCTATTGCGTCAACGTCCTGCCTGACCATGGCCGCGACCTGTCGCGGCATTTTGCGAGCCAGCCGAACACCGGCGCCAGTCCGGACTACGAGCTCGTCGATGGCCTGCCGCGCCTTCAGGGATGCATCGCCTGGTTCGCCTGCGAGGTGACCCGGCACGTCGATGTCAGCGACCACACGCTGATCATCGCTGAAGTCTCGACCTGCGACCATCGCGACGCCACGCCACTGGTGTTCTTTTCCAGCCGGTATCATCGAGGGGCGGGAGCGCCGGTGGAGAGGTGAGGGGTGGGTCTGTCGGCCCCCATACAGGCTGCGCGTAGGCGAAGTCCGGGTATTCTACTATGTTTCCCGCACGACCGTCGAAGTTCTGGCGATCGTCGCCAAATCGGCGGCGGAGTCATTGTTCGCACAGTTCGGAAATCCGGAGTGAAAGAGGTCCCGCTCTCCGAGGTCAAGGATGATCTGTCTCGCTACCTTCGTGAGGCCGAGACGCAGGAGATCGTCATCACACGTCACGGCGGCTGGCGTGTTGATCGGATTCGAATCCGAGAACGATTGGTTTGAGTATCGTTTGGAGCATGACCCCGCTTCCTGCAACGCGTTGAACAGGCACGGAATAGCCTGCGCGCGGACCCGGTGTGAAGCTCGAGGATATCGATACGGAGTAGCGGTTGGGGCTGCCCACCCCATGATCCCGATGATGCCATCCTGCTCCTGTTTTGCCCGACGGGTCAAGAACGCGTCTTCAAAATCCGCGAGTCGTCACGCCGCCTTTTTACGGCTCGGTCGGATCAGAACGTCTGCGGAAATTCCAAGACGTTCATGGAGGCGGCGGATCATCGTGATCGACAGCCCGCGCTTTCGGTTTAGAACCTCGGCGATGCGGGTGCGTGTCCCAATGATCTCTTCCAGGTCCCGCCGGGTCAGCCCTTGCTGCTCCATGCGAAACTTGATGGCCTCGATAGGATCGGGTGGATCCATCGGATCATGCTCGGCCTCGTAAGCATCGATCAGCGTCGCGAGCACATCCAGACGGTCACCTTCGGGTGTGCCGGACTTCGCGCCCCAGAGGCGCTCCACCTCCTTGAGTGCGCCATCATAGTCTCGCTTCGTCCGAATTGGCCTAATCTCAGTCGCCGCCATGCCGAACCTCTCTTACATCGACCTTGTCGTAGTCCCGGTGCGTGCCGATCCATTTGATCCACACGATGCTCTTCTCGTAATCGACCGCAACGATCAGCCGGTAGTCGTTGCCCTTGACGTTAAACACGACGCGGTCCGCCGAGATGATGCTGGCGGTCGCGTAGCTGCGTTTGATGTCTGCTGCGCTCGACCATCGCGCTTTTTTGACTTCATCGAACCACGCATCGAGGGCTGCCTTCAGTGCGCCGTGGTCCTTGTATCCGCGCCGCGCCTCGACGAACTCCCGCAATGTCCGACGAGCTATGATCCGCATGAGGCAATGCTATCATGCGCCCAAAATGGGCGCAATCCGGAACGTTCGCGACGAATTCCCGTAGCTGTTGTGCCGCCGTGTTCTGGTCGACGGATCAATGCTTCGCAAGCCGCCTAAGTCATTGATCCCGCTCATGCCGGCTACTGTGCATGGGGTTGTTTTCGAGGTTTTGTTTTGAGGGCGCGACAATGCGAGGCTGAGCCGGACCTGATCCGGCCCGCCCGCTACTTCATCACCCGCAGATTCTTGGTCGTGAACCGCTGGGTCTTGCCGTCTGGACGAACCGGTCGCCGCGTGCCGGCGGCCTTGCCGGTGCCGGGCGGCTGGTGCGCGGGGACCAGCTGGTCGGGGCGCGAGCCGATCAGGTCGGCGCGGCCCATCTCTTTCAGCGCTTCACGCAGCACCGGCCAATTGTCGGGGTCGTGATAGCGCAGGAACGCCTTGTGCAGCCGGCGCTGGCGCAGGCCCTTGATGGCCTCGACCTTGTCGCTGCCGCCGCGCCGCACGCCGCGCAGCGGGTTGACGCCGGTGTGGTACATCGCCGTTGCGGTCGCCATCGGCGAGGGCAGGAAGGTCTGCACCTGGTCCGCGCGGTAGCGGTTCTTCTTCAGCCACAGCGCGAGGTTCATCATGTCCTCGTCGGTCGTGCCCGGATGTGCCGCGATGAAATACGGGATCAGATAATATTTCTTGCCGGCCTGTTCGGCCGCGGCATCGAACATCCGCTTGAACTGGTTGTAGGCGCCGATGCCGGGCTTCATCATCTTGTCGAGCGGCCCGCGCTCGGTGTGTTCAGGCGCGATCTTCAAATAGCCGCCGACGTGATGGGTGACGAGTTCCTTGATGTATTCGGGGCTCTCGACCGCGAGGTCGTAGCGCACGCCGGAGGCCACCATCACCTTCTTGATGCCCTTGGTCTCGCGCACCTTGCGATAGAGCCGGATCAGATCGTCATGCGAGGTGTTGAGGTTCGGGCAGATCTCGGGGAAGACGCAGGACGGCCGCCGGCACGCTGCCTCGACCTTCGGGTCCTTGCAGGCCATCCGGTACATGTTGGCGGTGGGACCGCCGATGTCCGAGATCACGCCGGTAAAGCCGGGCGTCTTGTCGCGGATCAGTTCGATCTCGCGCAGGATCGAGCCCTCGGAGCGGTTCTGGATAATGCGGCCCTCGTGCTCGGTGATCGAGCAGAAGGTGCAGCCGCCGAAGCAGCCGCGCATGATCGTCACCGAGAACTTGATCATGTCCCACGCCGGGATCTTCGCGTCACCGTAGGACGGATGCGGGGCGCGCGCGTAAGGAAGATCGTAGACCGCGTCCATCTCGTCGCTGGTCAGCGGGATCGGCGGCGGGTTGAGCCAGAGATCGCGATCGCCGTGGCGCTGCACCAGCGGTCGCGCATTGCCGGGATTGCTCTCACGATGCAGCACGCGTGACGCGCGCGCATAGGCTTCCTTGTCCTGCTCGACCTGCTCCAATGCCGGCAGTCGGATCACGGTCAAGCCTTTCGTCCGCGACGCGCCTTCATCGGCGGAGTCAATATCGTCGGCGTGCAGCTCGGAATAATCCTCGGGCACGCGGCGGAACAGCGCGACGCCCCTGATGTCGTCAAGCTCGCGCGGCGCCTCGCCGGCGGCAAGACGATTGGCCACTTCGACGACGGCGCGCTCGGCATTGCCGTAAAGCAGCAGGTCCGCCTTGGCGTCGGCCAGCACCGAGCGGCGCACCTTGTCCGACCAGTAATCGTAATGCGCGATCCGGCGCAGCGAGGCCTCAATGCCGCCGAGCACGACCGGGACGCCCTTGAACGCCTCGCGGCAACGCTGCGCGTAGACGACGGTGCAGCGGTCCGGCCGCTTGCCGCCTTCGCCGCCCGCGGTATAGGCGTCGTCGCTGCGGATGCGCCGGTCCGCGGTGTAGCGGTTCACCATCGAATCCATGTTGCCGCCGGTGACGCCGAAGAACACTTTTGGCTTGCCCAATGCCTTGAACGGCTCGGCCGAATGCCAGTCCGGCTGCGAGATGATGCCGACGCGAAAGCCCTGCGCCTCCAGCAGGCGGCCGATGATGGCCATGCCGAAGCTGGGGTGATCGACATAGGCATCGCCCGTCACCAGCACGATGTCGCAGGCATCCCAGCCGAGCGCATCCATCTCGGCGCGGCTCATGGGGAGGAACGGCGCCGGCTTGCGCGGACGCGCCTGCGCCATCAGGGGTTTTTCGGCGGCGATGATCTGGATGTCCATGGCGCCTACGCATAGGACTCCGGGCCGCCGAATACAACCGACAGGCGCGTGAAAGATCCGGTTCCGTGGCCGGCAGCCTGGGCGCGCGAACGCGTTAACCGCTCGCGAGAGCCGCCATCAGGTGTGTGACGCCGTCCACATACCGCCCAGCCTGTCCCGCGTCATGCTCTGCCTCGTTTCAAGGGAGAGATCGATGTTTGTGGTCGACATGCTGCTGATCCTGGCGATGATGTTTTTCCTGTTCCTGCCGATCACCGATCGCAGGACAGTGCGGATGAGACTCTGCATGCTGTGCGCGCTGCTGGCGCTGTTCTCGGTCTCCGTCACCCGTACCCAAATCGCACCGGTGCAACTCGCGGGCGTAGGCTCGACCCATTAAGCGCGCCAGCTGATCCACATTCTCGGGTTACACGCAGGAACCAACTGCCCTCGCGAACATTCTGATGCAGGGTTTGCGCCGGCCCGGCTGGCGCGCGCTCGCGCCCGGGGTTTAATATCGCCTCGATGTTCGCCTTTGGCGGATGGGGGAGCCGTGAGTACAGTCATAGAGAACTTGCTGTTGCGAAAGCAGAAGCTCGTTGAGCAGCTCGAGAAGGCGCCCACGGTCGAGGACCGCGACAAGATCGAACACCAGCTCGAACAGATCAACACCGCGCTGGATTTTCTGGACAGGCCCGGCACGAAAGGCGCGCGGTAGCAGCGCTCAATCGACCTGCAGCGCTTTGGCGTAGACCACGCCCGAATTGGTGACATGCGTGGTCATCAGCGTCGCGAAGGCGGCGAACTCGCCGCGGGCGAACAGATCGAGCAGCTTGCGATGCTCGTCGAAGGACGTGCGGGTGCGCACGTCGATCGGCGAAGTCAAATTGGTGCGGAGTGCTGCGACGCGGCTGGATGCGAGCTGATAGGATTCGGCGAGATAGCGGTTGTCGCAATGGGCGAACAGCGCCTCGTGAAAGGCGGCATCGGCGCGCCCGTAGGCGATGTTGTCCCTGGCGGCAATCGCCGGCTCCATCGCCGCGATCGCCTCGCTCATCGTCGCGATCGCACCGGCGCGATCATGGTGGAAGGCGAGCTCGGCGGCCTTGGGCTCGAGCGCGATCCTGAACGTGCAGAGCGCGGTGATGTCTTCCGCGCTCGGCGTAAAGACAAAACTGCCGACCTGCGGCCGGATCACGACGAGGCCCTGTGCCTGCAACTGGCCCATCGCCTCGCGCACCGGGGTGCGGCTGACACCGAAGGAGTTTGCCACCATCTCCTCGGAGATGGCGGCGCCGAGCGCGAACTCGCCGTCGATGATGGCCTGGCGCAGCCGCTGCACGACCCGTTGCGACAGTGATTTCGGTGCATCGAGCTTCAGCGATCGCATCGGCTCTCTCAGATCACCTTGCCGGGGTTGAGCAGATGATCGGGATCGAGCGCGGCCTTCAGCGTCCGCATCAGCGCGATCTCGGCCTCGCTGCGGGCGTGACCCAGCCACTTCTTCTTCAGCGTGCCGATGCCGTGCTCGGCGGAGACGCTGCCGCCCATCTCGCGCACGAGACCGTAGATGATCGCGTCCATCGCTTCCTTCGGCTGCTCCTCGACGGCAAGGCCGGTCACCCAGGAGACGAGATGCAGATTGCCGTCGCCGATATGGCCGTAATAGACGCTCTCGCAGCCCTCGATGCCATCCGCGAGCGCCGCCTTGCAGCGCGTGACGAACTCGTCCATCCGCGCCACCGCGAGGCCGATGTCGTAGGAGATGTGCGGCCCCAGCACCTGGCCGAACTCGGCGCAGATGTCGCGCACGCGCCAGAAGCTTTGCGTCTGCGCCAGCGATTGCGCCACGGCGGCATCGGCGAGGAGCCCGCGCTCCATCAGCTCTTCGAGCCAGCTTTGGAAGCGCGGCGCGTCGAGGCTCTCGTCGGTGCCCTGCGCTTCCACCAGCACGTAGAGGCCGTGGCCTGCGGCGACCGGCGGCTTGACGCCGGCGCGAGTCGTGATCACGTCCCAGTAATCCGGCCACATCACCTCGAACGCCGACAGCAGCGGGCCGAGCCCGCTTCGCGCGGCGCCGAGCAGCGCGATCACCGCGGCATAGTCCTCGAGCGCGCAGAGCGCGGCTATGGTCGAGCGCGGTTTTGGAAACAGCCGCAGCACCACGCGGGTGATGATGCCGAGCGTGCCTTCCGAGCCGATGAACAGATGCTTCAGATCATAGCCGGCGTTGTTCTTCATCAGCTTGTTGAGGCTGGTGATGATGGTGCCGTCGGGCAGCACGACTTCGAGCCCGAGCACCAGTTCGCGCGTCATGCCGTAGCGGATCACGCGGTTGCCGCCGGCATTGGTCGAGAGGTTGCCGCCGATGGCGCAGGAGCCGCGCGAGCCGAGATCGAGCGGAAAGAAGAAGCCGGCCTCGTCGGCCGCCATCTGGATCGTCTGAAGCGGCGTGCCTGCTTTCACCGTCATCGTCATCGAGGCATGATCGATCTCCTCGATGCCGCTCATGCGCTCCAGCGAGATCGCGACCCAGCCTGCTTCAGGCGATGCGCCGCGGCACAGCCCGGTCAATCCGCCCTGCGGCACGAACGGCAGATGCGCCTGCCGGCAGGTCAGAATCGCGTCCGCAACGCCTTGCGCGTCGACCGGGCGGATCACCGCGAGCGGCGTTTGCGGCAGGCTCGCGCTCCAGTCGTTGCAATTGCGCGCGGGCACGTCGGTGCCGACAAGCACAGCTGCCGCGCCGAGCTTGTCGCGCAAGGCGCCAAGCAGTTGGTCGGGCCGCTCGATGGGGGTCACCATGTTCATGCAAGCCCTCCTCAAGATCGGCGGCGCCGTGACGGCGAAAGCATTTGCGTGCTCGTTGTATGTAAGGTACAAGACTAAAAGTAAAGCAAAAACAAGGCCCGACCAAGCCCGCTAAGGTCCCTCAAGATCAGAGGCCTGGTCCGAAGCCACAGCAATGGATGATGGTGTGATGACGGAGGCAATTCGCGGGTTCTGGGTGGCGTCGGCGACGCCGCTGGCGACGGACGGCAGCGTGGACTCCGCAAGGCTCGCGGCCCACGCCAAGCAACTCTTCGCCAAGGGCGTCGACGGTGTCGTGCTGTTCGGCACCACAGGCGAGGGCACCTCCTTCAATGTCGCCGAACGCGTCGCGACCATCGAGGCCGTGCTCAAGGCCGGCGTCGCGCCGGCCCGAATTGGAATCGGCGGCGGCTTTCCCGCGATCAGCGACAGCATCGCGCTGACGCGCGCCGTGCTCGGCCTCGGCCTGCGTCACGTGCTGTATCTGCCGCCTTACTTCGACCGTAGCGTCAGCCCCGAAGGCATCGAGGATGCCTTTGCGGCGATCCTCGACGGCGTCGCCGACGATCGCCTGCGCGCCTACCTCTATCATATCCCGCAGATCTCGGGTGTCGCGATCCCGACGGGCGTCGCCGCGAATTTGCGCAAGCGCTACGGCAAGATGGTTGCGGGTCTGAAAGACTCCAGCGGCGACTTCAAACAGTTCCAGGCGTTCCGCGCGGCCGCTCCCGAGCTCGCCATCACCGTCGGCAACGAGGTCGACATTACCCGCGCGATCGCCGCCGGCGGTGCCGGCACCATCTGCGGCATGGCCAACATCGCGCCGGAGCTGGTCAAGGCCATGATCGACGGCAAGGATGTCGAAGCACGCATGCAGGCTGCCGTGGACATCGTGGTGAAATCACCATCCTTCCTCACGACGCTGAAAGCCATCCTCGCGGCGCAGACGGGCGATGCGAGCTGGCTGCGCGTGCGGCCGCCGCTCCGGGCCTTGTCCGACGGCACCGCGCTCAAGCGGAAACTCGACGAGCTGATGGCTCCCGCCATCGCGTGAGATCGCGCAAAACCGCGACACGTTGCCGCGAATTCGCGCGCTGCGTGTTGCGCTCGCTGCGCAATCAATCGAGGATTGCCGAATAGCGTGATCGAAGCCTAGAACCATTCGACACTAGAGCGATTCAAGGCCGGCTACGGTTCTCTTCGCGTACCACGACTGTTAGACGCGCCAGCTTCTGCGTCTGACTTGGAAGTGAATCGAAAGTGCGTGTCTATCTGGACGGCCAGCACGTCAGCGGCCGTCGAACGCCTGCCGGCGAGAGCCGCGCGGGCCTTCTCATCGGCGCGGCCGTGCTGCTTGCCGAATTTCTCTCCAGCTCCGCGACAGCGCAGGCACAATCCGCACTGCCGCCGGTGACGGTGGAAGCGCCGGCGCCGCGGCCGAAAGCGGCGCGGGCATCGGACCAGCCTCAACGCCGGACGCAAGCGCCCGCGCGTCAGCGCAGCCGCAATGCTACCGCGCCCGCAGCTCCGACGCTCTCGGAGCGCGCCGCCGCGGAAGCCGCCGCGCAACAGGCCGCAAAGCTCGGCTACCGCGCGATGCCGAGTGCGACCACGCTGCGCAGCGGCGCCTCGCCGCTCGACACCTCGCAGGCCGTCAACGTCGTGCCCGCGCAGGTGTTGAAGGACCAGCTCCCGCGCAACATCGACGACGCGCTCATCAACGTCTCCGGCATCACCCAGACCAATACGCTCGCCGGCAGCCAGGACGCGGTTATCCGCCGCGGCTTTGGCGACAACCGCGACGGCTCGATCATGCGCAACGGCATGCCGCTGGTGCAGGGCCGCAGCTTCAATCCCGCAGTCGAAAGCGTCGAGGTGCTGAAGGGCCCGGCCTCGTTGCTCTACGGCATCATGGATCCCGGCGGCATCGTCAACACCATCAGCAAGCGGCCGGAGCTCTACCAGCATGGCTCGGTCACGCTGCTCGGCTCGGCCTTCAACGCCTCGACAACTGGCGCTGACGGCTTGCTCGACGTTACTGGTCCGATTGGTGACCAGGGCCTCGCCTATCGCTTCATTGGCTACGGTGTCAGCGAGGACTACTGGCGAAATTTCGGCCGTCATCGCGAGATGCTGGTTGCGCCGTCACTGGCCTGGTACGGCCAGGACACCACCGTTCAGCTCAACTACGAGCATCGCGAGTTCATCTATCCGTTCGATCGCGGCACGGCGTTCAATCCGGTGACCAAGGCGCCGCTGGCGGTACCCACGACGCGCCGGCTCGACGAGCCGTTCAATAACACGTGGGGCACGTCGGACCTGATCCAGGCGTCGGTCGAGCACCGCTTCAATCAGGATTGGAACCTCTACGCCGGCTACAGCTACAACACCGAGACTTTCAGCGCCAACCAACTCCGCATCTCCACGCTGAACTTCTCGACGGGCGTCGAGACCCGCAGCAACGACGGCACCCAGGGCTCG
Source organism: Bradyrhizobium sp. MOS002 (assembly GCF_003020115.1). GTDB lineage: Bacteria > Pseudomonadota > Alphaproteobacteria > Rhizobiales > Xanthobacteraceae > Bradyrhizobium. Next base: position 601,005 of record NZ_PYFX01000001.1, on the reverse strand, counting down.
CTCAGCAATGCCAGCTACGGTACGTCCTACATGTCCGGCGGCTTCTGGCTCGGCAACATGCGCAATGATGTGGTGTTCGGTGGCGACGGCCAGTATCGCACCATCTACCGGGACAACCTGATCCGGCAGGCCACGCCTGCCATCAATGTCTACAATCCGGTCTACGGGCTGGTCGGACCCGGCACGACGGTGTCCAATCCAGACAGTGCGCAGACTGACAAGCTCGGCCAGTGGTCGATGTTCGTGCAGGACACCTTGCATCTGACGGAGCGGTTCGCGTTGGTCGGCGGCGTCCGCTACATGGACTACGACCAGATCGCCGGGCGCGGGAAGCCGTTCGTCACCAACACCAATGTGTCCCAGGACAAGGTGCTTCCGCTCGGCGGCGCCATTTTCAAGCTGACCGACCAGATCTCGCTCTATGCGAGCTATACTGAATCGCTGAAGCCGAATTCGACCATCGCCCCGATCGGCGTCCTGATTGGCTCCAATGTCGCGCCGGAAGAAGGCGTGTCATACGAGACCGGCGTGAAGTTCGATTTGAACAAGCGCATTTCCGGAACGCTGGCGCTCTACGATCTCGACAAGAAGAACGTGCAGACGACGAAGACGAATAGCGCAGGCGTGGTGGAACTCCACACCGTGGGCCGTGCCCATTCGCGCGGCGTGGAGCTGGATGTCACCGGCAGGCTCACCGACAGCTGGGCTTTGATCGGCAGCTATGGCTACACCGACGCCCGCGTGACGGCATCCGAGGATGTCACTCTGCTAGGCAGGAAGCTGCAGAACGTCGCGCTGAACACGGCGTCGCTTTATCTGGTCTATGACTTCGGTACAGCCTTGCCGGGCCAACTCCGCCTCGGCGGCGGCGCGCGTTATGTCGGCGATCGTCCCGGCGATTCGATCAACTCCTTCTTCCTGCCCTCTTATGTGGTCGCTGATATTTTCGCGACCTATGAGACGAAACACCAGAACACGCCCGTGATCTACCAGTTCAACGTCAAGAACCTGTTCGACACCGTCTACTATCCCTCCGCCGTCAACAATCTGAACGTCGCCATCGGCGACGCGCGCCGGGTGTCGCTGTCGGCGACGGTGAAGTTTTAGCGATGGGCATGTCGCGCAGGGACACTCGTCTGATAATCGCGCCGAGCGGGAAGGCCCGCGCCGATGCGTGAGTGCTGGCGCGCGATCAAGGCGGTCCTGCTTCAGGTCCATTCGGTCGCCGGGCTCTTGCTCGCGCTGCTGCTCGCTGTGATCGCACTGACAGGTGCGATCATGAGTTTCGAGGACGAGATCGGCGACTATCTGAATAGCGGCATCATGCAGGTCGCACCGCGCCAGGCACCGGCGCTGCTGCCGGACGAACTGGTTGCGCGCCTGACCGCGGGGCAGGATGTCGGCAAGGTCTCCGCCGTGACGCTGGCGAGTGATCCGTCCGTCGCGGTGCATGTGCGCTTCGCCCGCGACGAACAGGGCGCGCGGCCGTCCTCGCTCTATGTCGATCCCTATGACGCGCGCGTGCTGGGCGCGCCGCGCGGCGAGGAATTCTTTGCGACCGTGCGCAAGCTGCATCGCTGGCTGTTGATTTCCGGCGACGCCAAGGGCTGGGGGCGTCAGATCACGGGCGTGGCCGCGCTTGGCCTCATCGTCATGCTGGTTTCGGGCCTCGTGCTGCGCTGGCCGCGTCGTTCAGGCAGCGCGAAGATGTGGCTGAAGCCCAATCTCGGCCTGAGCGGACGCGGGCTGCATCGGTCGCTGCATGCGGTGATCGGCACCTGGGTCCTGCCGGTCTATCTGGTGATGACGCTCACCGGGCTGTGGTATTCGTTCGACTGGTACAAGGACGGCGTCGTCTGGCTGCTATCGCGTCCGCAAATTGCCGCCGCGAAGATGCAGCCCAAAATGCCCACGAAGGCGTCGCGTGCCGCCGGCGTCAGCGAGACGGCAGCGCCGATCGGCTTTGATCCCGCGTGGGCCGCCTTCCTGCACGAAGAGGGCAGCCGCTTCTCCAAGGCTCTGTTGACGCTACCGGCCGGTTCGGGGACGGTGATCCGGATCCGGTCATGGGGGAAGGACTCGACCCTCGACACCACCCGCGACGAATTCCGCATCGACGCCGTCACCGGTCAACTGGTCTCCGCGGAACGCTACGCCGACAAGACTCTCGGCGAGAAGATCATCGCCAACGTGCTCGACATCCACCGCGGCGCATTTCTGGGCTGGCCCGGCAAGCTCGCCTTCATGCTCGCGGCTGCGTTGATGCCGCTGTTTTCGGTCACCGGCGTCCTGCTCTATCTGTCGCGCCGCAGGCTACGGCGCCCTGCGCAGCCGCGGCTCGGGCGGCTCATGCCGGGCGAGTGAACGCGTCGACTGCCGTTCGGCGATCGCCGAATAGCAATGACAGCGAAGCGCATTGGCGCGGCGGGCAAGAAGCACTTGTCGGAGCTTTCGCAAAATGGTTCGATTGGCGAGGTGCATCCTAAAGTGGTGGTCGTCTGATGGCGTTATCTGAACGAGACGAGATCGAAGAGACGGCGCTGCCTGCTGTACTGGTGAGACGCAGTGACCTGCCCGTGCCGCTCACGCACACGGCGCGAAGTTTCTTCGGCGGACTTCCCAGGCTGCCCCCAGAATTGGAGTGGCCGACGGCGGAAGTCAGGGCGAACGAAACCTTGGAGACCGTCGCGCTCACCTTCGTCGCCCAGATCGACTTGGCCGAAGTCCCGGGCTCCGGTTGGTCGCCGCTGCCGAAACGAGGCACGCTCTATTTCTTCTGCAGCTCGGTGTTTGTGGGCGAAGGACGTCCGCCTTGCCGCATTCTCTACGGTGCTGCTGCGGGTGACGCATATCCCGACCGCGCGCCACCGCCCGATTTAATGCCGCTGGCGGGGACCGATGGTGACGCCCAGGTCAAATGGCTCGATCCGGCGCTCGATTTTCATTCCGAGGTCGAGTTCAAATATCCACTTTCTTTCCAGGTATTCCGGGACTTCTATTTCCACGAGGACGCCGTCGGCGGCGAACTCATGATCGCAGAATTATGCAAGGCATTGGGTCCCGGGGTGCCGCAACAACCTGATTTGCTGCAATTCAGAATCGCGTCCGAATACGAGAAGGACGATCATTGGCCTTTCAACTGGCTTCTGATCAATCATGTGGTTCGGTCCGTGCTGTCGCACGTCGTGCGCGATCTGACACCCCGATACTCCCACAAGCCAAGTAAACGACGAGGCAGTCGCGGAATTGAAGCGCCTTCGCGCTGGCGCAATCGGATGGCTCGAGCGTTGTCGGGCGCTGACTCCAATGGACGACGTGGATGCGGACACAAGAGCGATCTTTCGGGCTTGGTGGACCGACGTCGTGCACACCTATGAGAATATCAATCAAAACGTCTATACGTATTCGTCCACAATCGCAGCGGACCTCGGCAATGCCATCAATCATACGATCCGATGCATAGCGGAGCAGAATGTCGAAGCTCTCGACGAAGTTCCTCTCAGCTATCTTACGAATCTCGCGCGTCAAAATCATTGGAACACGCCGACCGTAAGAAGCGCCAAATACCGCCATTTCGACACCGCCCTGCATCAGATGCTGGGATATGGCAGTGGCCCGCAAAATGCGACGGAGGAGCACTTGGAGGATATATTATTGCTCCAGATGCAAGGTGATCTCGCGTTTCTTGATTGGCACTCCAACATCGGATGTACGCTTCATTTCTGGATCGACCGCGATGCTCTCGATCAGCTCGACTTTGCGAAAGTGGTCGCCACATATGAATGTGATTGAGGTGACGCCGACGCGCTCAGGATCTTCCTCCTCGACCATGATGTGTCTGACAAGGGCTACCGAATTCGATTGTGCGCAGCATGGCTAGCCAATGCCGCAACAATGGTTCAAAAGCTCATGGCCACCTCTCAGAGTTCATGCCATGAAGCTCCCGACCGTCACTCCCGCTGATATCCGCCGCGCACTGCTGCTCCGCGAGGAGATCGCGCTGCTCGATCTCAGGCACGAGGCTGGTTTCGCGACGGGACATCCGCTGTTCGCGGCGAACATGGCCGCGGACCGGATCGAGATCGAAGCCGAGGTCAGGCTGCCGCGCAAGAATGTGCCAATCGTGCTCTATGACGACGGCGAAGGACTGGTCACAGCCGGCGCCGAGCGGCTCGCGGCCCTCGGCTATACCAACGTCCGCGCGCTCGATGGCGGGCTGAAGGCCTGGCGCGACGCGGGCTATCAGGTGTTCGAGGACGTCAACTCCTACTCGAAAGCCTTTGGCGAGCTGGTCGAGTCGCGCAGGCATACGCCGTCGTTCAGTGCCGACGAGGTGGCAAAATTCATCGCGGACAAGGCCAACATCGCGATCCTCGACGTCCGCCGCTTCGACGAATATGCCACCATGAACATCCCGGGCTCGGTCAGCGTGCCCGGCGCGGAGCTGGTGCTGCGAGCAGGACAGGCGGCACCCGATGCCGACACCACCATCATTGTCAATTGCGCCGGCCGCACCCGCTCGATCATCGGCACCCAATCGCTGATCAATGCCGGCGTGCCGAACAAGGTCCGGGCGCTGCGCAACGGCACTATCGGCTGGACGCTGGCGCGGCATACGCTCGACCACGGTGCCGACCGGCGTGGCGCGATCGGGCCGTTCGAGGGCGGTCCGGCCAATGCGCGCGATGTCGCCTATCGCGCCGGCGTGCGCCACATCGGTGCGAGCGAGATGGCTGCGCTTGTCGCGCAGACCGATCGCACGCTCTATCGTTTCGACGTGCGCGATGCCGAGGAATATGCAGCCGGCCATCTCCCGAGCTTTCGCCATTATCCCGGCGGCCAGCTCGTCCAGGAAACCGACATGGCAGCGCCAGTGCGTGGCGCGCACATCGTGCTGACCGACGACAAGGGCGTCCGCGCCGACATGACGGCGTCCTGGCTCGGGCAGATGGGGTGGGAGGTTTTTGTGCGGGAAGGCGGCTATGACGGCACGCTCGAAATCGGTCCGCCGCACGTCCTGCCCAAGCCCGACCCCGCCCACCGTTACCGCCGCCCCTATGAAGGCACCGGCGTCGAGGAGCGCGCGATGCAGGCCTATCTCGACTGGGAATACGGCCTGGTCGAACAACTGCGTCTGGATGGAACGCACGGGTTTTACGTCATCTGACGCTGATACCGTCACCCTGAGGTGGCCGCTCCTTCAGCGGCCCTCGAAGGGCGACGGCGCAGCTAGGGCCATTCATCCTTCGAGGCTCCCCACGCGACGCTTTGCGTCGCATGGCTCGCACCTCAGGATGACGGAAGAAAGTAGTGGGATGCCAAGCAGGTCTATCCCCGCCATCTTCTCCCCGTATCCAAACCCTATTGTGCTGCGCATCCCCCGCGGTCTATGAGCTGCGGCGAAGCTGTGACCCACGGAGATTTCATGTCAGCCCCAGGCCAAAGCCCTGAGCGGAACGCGAAGGCGCTGCTGCTCGAAGGCGTCAATGACAGCGCCGTGGACCTGTTCAGAACTGCGGGTTTCACCAATGTCGAGCGCCTGACCAAGGCGCTGGACGGCGAGGATTTGCGGCGTGCGCTCAAGGGCGTGTCATTGCTCGGCATCCGCTCGCGCACCCAGATCAGCGATGAGGTGCTGGAAGCGGCCGACCAGCTTCTCGCCGTCGGCTGCTTCAGCGTCGGCACCAACCAGGTCGATCTGCTGGCGGCGCGCAAGCGCGGCATTCCGGTGTTCAACGCGCCGTTCTCCAACACGCGCAGCGTCGCGGAGTTGGTGATCGGCGAGATCGTGATGCTGCTGCGGCGCATCTTCCCGCGCTCGGTGTCGGCCCATGAGGGCGGCTGGGATAAGTCGGCGACCGGCAGCCGCGAGGTGCGCGGCCGCACCCTCGGCATCATCGGCTACGGCAATATCGGCTCGCAGCTCTCCACGCTGGCGGAGGCGATCGGCATGCGCGTGATCTATTTCGACCGCACCGACAAGCTCCGTCACGGCAATACCGAGCCGGTCGAGAAGCTGGAGGAGCTGCTGGCGCAGAGCGACGTCGTCAGCCTGCACGTGCCCGAGACGCCGGAGACCGCTGGCATGATCGGCGAGAAGGAGCTGCGGGCGATGAAGCCCGGCTCGCTCCTGATCAACAACAGCCGCGGCACCGTCGTCGATCTCGATGCGCTGGCGGGAGCTCTGCGCGACGGCCATCTCGCGGGTGCCGCCATCGACGTGTTTCCGGTCGAGCCCTCCTCGAACTCCGATCGCTTCAAGAGCCCGGTGCAGGGCCTCGGCAACGTCATTCTCACCCCGCATATCGGCGGCTCGACCGAGGAGGCGCAGGAGCGCATCGGCGGCGAGGTGGCGCGCAAGCTGGTCGACTTCTTCATCACCGGCTCGACCACGGGGGCGGTGAATTTTCCTGAGGTGCAGTTGCATCTGCGCCCCTCCGGCGCGCGCTTCAGCCACGTCCATCGCAACGTGCCCGGCATGTTGCGCCGGCTCAACGAGGTCTTTCTCCAGCGCGACATCAACATCGCTGCGCAATATCTGGAGACCTCCGGCGACCTCGGTTACGTCGTGCTCGACGCCGACCTCGGCGGGCAGGATTCAGGCGCGCTGCTGGAGCAGATCCGCAGCCTCGAAGGCACGGTCGGCGCGCGGCTGGTGTTCGAGCACTAGCCTCATTGACGGCCGGCCGGAGGTCGCCTTGAATGCGGCCATCTGACGGAACGAACGAGAATAGAAAGTGCGGGGGGAAACGATGGCGCAAGTGTGTGCGAAGCTGTGCGTATTGCTCGTGGGCGCGGTGACTGCGCTGGGCGCGAATTCCGCTTCGGCGGCGACGCTGGCCGAGGATGCGGACACCGTCTGCAAGGGCCTCATCGGCGGCGCTGACGCCGTGAAGATCGATTCGGCGACGTTGCTGGCGCCGTCGCAACTGGCCGTCGCCGAACGCGGCCCGACGCCGTCGGGGCGCGTCACGCCGGCCAATCCCGGCTTCTGCAAGGTGCTCGGCCATATCGATCCCACCGATGCCAAGGCGCCGCCGATCAAGTTTCAGGTCAATTTGCCCGTCGAATGGAACGGCCGCTCGGTGCAATATGGCGGCGGCGGATTCAACGGCGTGCTGATCACGGGCCTGGCGCTGCCGCCGGCCTATCCCTTCGACAAGCCGTCGCCGCTCGCGCGCGGTTTCGTCACCTACGGCACCGATTCGGGTCATGAGTCCAAGCCGGGCGAGCCGCCGCAGCTGTTCGCGCTCAACGACGAAGCCTTCGAGAATTTCGCCCATCGCGCCTACAAGAAGGTGCGCGATGCCGCCGTCGCGCTGATGCAGCGCGCCTACGGCAAGACGCCGGAAAAGATGTACTTCATGGGTTCGTCCGAAGGCGGCCGCGAAGGCCTCACCATGGCACAGCGCTATCCCGACGATTTCGACGGCATCTTTGCCCGCGTGCCCGTCATCAACTGGGTCGGCCTGCAGCATGCCGGCACCCGTTCGGGGCTCGCGACCATGGGTGACGGCTGGATCAATCCGGCGCAGGTGAAGCTGGTGGGCGATGCCGTGCGGGCCGCTTGCGACAAGGCCGACGGCTCCGATGACGCGCTGGTGCAAGATCCCGTTTCCTGCAAGGCGGCGTTCAAGGCGGAGACGCTGCGTTGCGCGAGCGGCAAGTCGGGCGATCAGTGCCTCACCGACGCACAGATCAAGGCGATCGACACCCTGCATGCGACCTACAAATTCCCGTTCGCGCTTGCCAACGGTCTCGATGATTATCCGGGCTGGGGTGTGTCGGGCGAGGACACGCCGGCGGTCGGCCCGACCGGCGGCTGGGTCGCGTGGTGGCTCGGCACGGCGCCTCCCGCGCAGCCGCCCGCGCCCAACAACGGCATCGCCTGGATCTACGGTGCCGGCGGCATCCAATATGTGTTCGCGCGCGATCCCAAGCTCGACGTGACGACGTATAAGCCGGAAGAGCACAAGGCACGGCTGCTCGAGGTCTCCAGCTTGATGGATTCGACCGACCCCGATCTCAGCCGCTTCCGCGCCCGCGGCGGCCGGCTGATCATGCTCGAACACATGGCGGACTACGCGCAGAGCCCTTATGCCGGCATCCGCTATTTCGAAAACGTCGAACGCAAGCTCGGCAAGGCCGAGACGGCCGAATTCGCGCGGCTCTACACCGCGCCCGGGGTCGATCACGTCGGCTCCGGCGCGCCGGCCAATGTCGACATGCTGAGCGCGCTGGTCGACTGGGTCGAAAAGGGCAAGGCGCCCGTCGACCTCGAAGTCGCCGAGCAGAAGGTCGAAGCGCCGTCGTTTGCGACGCTTCGCGCGCTGCCGCTTTGTCGCTGGCCGGCCTGGCCGCACTACAAGAGCGGTCCGGTGACGGAGGCCGCGAGCTTCAGCTGCGGGCCGTGAGGTCCGGATTCACCTTTCCGCGTGCGGGGGAGGCGGCGACCTCAATGCGCCGGCCCGCCCGCCGCCTTCACCCGGCGCGTCAGCAGCACTGCGATTGCGGCGAGCACCAGCACCACGCCGATCACGGCAAACGTGTCGGAATAGCCCATCACCAGCGCCTGGCGCTTCACGGTCTTGCCGAGCGCGATGATGGCCTGCTCGCGCGCGGCGTGGGGGTCGGGCACGCCGTGCGCCATGAAGTAGTCGGTCACCTGCGCGATCCGGGCGCGGACTTCCTCGCGGCCGAGCGTGATCGACTGGCCGATGATGTTGGAGTGGAACTGCTCGCGTTTGGTGATGATGGTGGCGAGCGTCGCCGTGCCGATCGCGCCGCCGAGGTTGCGGAACATGTTGCTGATGCCGGAGGCCGCTGCCGCATCCTGCGGCGCGATGCCGCCGGTCAAGACCGAGGTCAGCGGCGTCAGCACCATGGCTTGTCCCACGGCGCGCACGATGTTCGGGATCCAGAGCTGGTCGCCGGCATAGTCCGGCGACATCGCCGTGTTCATGAAGCAGCTGTAGGCGAAGATCAGAAGCCCGGTGATCGCGATATAGCGCGTGTCGAAGCGCTGCATCAGTTTCGGGATCAGCGGGATCAGCACGAGTTGGGGCAGGCCGGTCCATGCCAGCACGTTGCCGATCTGCTCGGCATTGTAGCCCTGCGCCTGGCCGAGATAGGCGGGCAGCATGTAGACCGAGCCGAACAGCGCGAACCCGACCATGGTCATGGCAATGGTACCGAAGCCGAAATTGCGTTGGGTCAGCAGGCGCAACCGGATCAGCGGCTTCTCGATCGTGAGCTCGATCGTGATGAACAGCGTGAGGCTGACGGCCGCGATCACCGCCAGCTTGATGATGAAGGGTGAGGAAAACCAGTCGTCCTTGTTGCCTTCCTCGAGCACGGCTTGCAGCGCCGACAGACCGATCGCCATGGTGACGATGCCAGCCCAGTCACCATCCTTCAGCAGGCCGAGCTGCATCTTCTGCCGCTCCAGCGTCAGATAGAGCGCGGTCACCATGACAGCGGTCGGGATTACGTTGACGAAGAAGATGGTGCGCCAGCCGTAATTTTCCGTGAAATAGCCGCCGATGGTCGGGCCGATCGCCGGCGCAAAGGTGACCGACAGCGCAAAGATCGCGAGCCCGACGGGCTGCTGCGGCTTCGGCAGCTTGGTCAACACCAGCGTGAACGCCATCGGGATCAGCACGCCGCCGGCAAAGCCTTGCAGGCCGCGCATCGCGATCATCGACGGCAGGTCGTGGGTGAAGGCGCAGGCGACGGAAAAGGCTGCAAACAGCACCGCGCTCGCCAGCATGTAGCGGCGGAACGAGAACACGCGGCTCAGATAGTCGGTCAGCGGGATCACGATGATCTCGCCGATCAGATACGACGTCGAGATCCAGGAGCCGTTGTCGGCGCCGGTGCCGATGCCGCCCTCGATGTTGAGCAGCGAGGCGTTGGTGATCTGGATGTTCAGGATCGCCATGAACGAGCCGATCATGGCCGCGAGCACGGCGATCCAGGTTGCGAGGCTCGCGCGGTTCGGATCGCTGGCGGCGCGATCAGGCGTCGCGGCCGGTGTTGCTTGCGTCGAAAGTGAGAGGCTGTTTGACATGGCACGACCCTCCGGAGACGAGCTTCGCTTTGGGCGTCACGGCCGTATTCGCGGTCGAACGTGTTGCAATGGTCGGGATCACGGACATGCCGGGCCGCAGCGCGATCGCGGGGCCATGCGCGGCGTCGAGCGCGATCTTGACCGGGATACGCTGCACCACCTTGGTGAAGTTGCCGGTGGCGTTGTCCGGCGGCAGCAGCGCGAATTCCTGGCCACTTGCGGGCGCGATGGAATCGACATGGCCGTGCACGATTTGGCCCGGGAACATGTCGACCTCGATATCGACGGCCTGTCCCGCCTGCACATGCGTCAGCTGCGTCTCCTTGAAATTGGCGACGACATAGGCGCCTTCGGCCGGAACGATCGACATCAGCTGCGTGCCAGCCTGCACGAACTGGCCGATGCGCAAGGAACGGTTGCCGACCACCCCGTCGATTGGTGAGACCACATTGGTGTAGCCGAGGTTCAGCTCGGCCTGGTGCTGCACGGCATCCGCGCGCGCGGCTGCTGCCTTGGCTTGCTCGATCTCGGCCTTGAGCAGATCGATCTGCTTGAGGGCCGAAGCGAGGTTGGCGTTATCGCGCTCGAGCGTTGCCCGCGCCGACGCGATGCGCGATTGAGCCTGCTGCGCGTTCTGGAGGCTGCCCGAGCCGGACGCGGCGAGGTCGGTGTAGCGCTTGTTGTCTTGCGCGGCGAAGGTGAGGTTGGCCTGGTCGACGTCGAGCGTGGCGCGTGCGGCCTTGATCACCGCCTGCTGCACGTCGAGCTGCGCTTCCTTGCTGGAGATGGTCGCGTTCGCGGCCTGGACGTCGGCGCGGGCCTGATCGAGCGCGACGCGGAAGTCGCGGTCATCGATCCTCGCCAGCACCTGGCCAGCCTTCACATGCTCGTTATCGGCGACCAGGACCCGATCGAGATAGCCGCTGACCTTCGGCGCGATGGTTGTGTTGTCGGCCTTCACATAGGCGTCATCGGTGGAGACGAGGTACTGCCCAACGGTCCAGTAATCGTAGCCGTACCAGCCCGCGCCAGCCAGCGCGACGACAGCGACGCCCGCCAGCAACAGCTTGCGAAGGTTAAGTTTTTGTCGGCGGACGTCGGTCGCGGCGCCGGTCAGGACGCCCTCCAGCGCAGTCGCGGGAAGGGCGCTTTGGGCGGCAGCGGATGGGGTGGTGTGGACGGTCATGGCCGGCTCCCCGGAATTAGGAAACTTGATAATTTCCAAAATGAGGTTAGCTTTGGAATTGTCAATGGAATGACAGGCATCATTTAAAGACATGGCTCAGGAAAAATCGGAAAGCGCAAGATCGTCGGGCGAATGCCGCCCGCGGGGACGGCCGCCGGTGCGCGACGACGAGGAGACGAAGCAGATCGTCCTTGACGCCGCACGACACACCTTCGCCGTCGAAGGCTATGCCGCGACCAGCACCGAGGAGCTGGCGCGCAGCGCCGGGATTTCGACCAAGACGCTGTATCGGCTGTTTCCGGGCAAGGCTGCGCTGTTCGAAGCGATGTGCGTTGACCGGCTCGAACGTCTGCTGTCCGCCGTCGATCTCCAGGCCGGCGACGAGGTCGACATCGAAACGGGCCTGCGCGCCGCGTTGCTCGCCTGCGCCGATCTCGCGCTCGATCCGGACGTCATGGGATTGCAGCGCATGGTGCTGCAGGAGTCGGCCGCATTCCCGGAGCTCGCCGCGAACTTCTACAAGAACGGCATCTCCCGCACCGTCACGGCGCTGGCGCGTTGGCTCCGTCTCCAGGTGAAGAGGAAGCTCATCACGCTCGATGACGCCGACGAGGCCGCGGGCATGCTGATCGGCATGGTCGCATCCGCGCCGCAACGCGCCGTGATCTATGGCGGCATGCCCCTGCCGTCGCGCAAGGACATCGAGCGGCGCGTGCGAACCTGTGTGGCCATTTTCCTCGATGGCAGCCGCGTAAGATCGAGCTAGCGATGGCCGGCCTTTGACAATGCTTCCCTGTACGGATATATATTTCGCATACGAAATAAATGGGCACACGCGTGACCGCGGCGAGACATCATCGGCTGATCTATCTCCTGAGCGTCGCGCAGCGGCGCTTGCAGCGCTGGATGGCGTCGCAGCCTTCGAGCGAGGTCACGCCGGCGCAGGCAGGACTTCTGTTCATTCTCGGCAAGCAGGACGGTGCACTCATGGGCGAGGCGGGCGCGGCGCTCGACCTGGGGCCGGCCGGCATCTCCGGCCTCGTCGACCGCACGGCAGCTGCAAAGCTGATCGAGCGGCGGGCCGACCGCGAGGACGGGCGCGCCTGGCGCGTCTGGCTGACGCCGAAGGGCCGTGCAGCGCTCGCGCAGGCGAAGGCCAACGCGGCACAGGTCAACGCGGCGTTGACGGATGGGTTCACCGGTACGGAGATCGATATCGTCGCGCGCTGGCTGACCAGCATCCAGGACAAGTTTCCAAGAGAGCTTTCAAGAGAGCTTTCGAGCGAACTTTCAAGAGATCCAGAGGAATAGAGGAGAGACCCATGACCGAGCACGTCCGGATCCAGAACAGCGGCGGAATTCTCACGCTCACGCTGGCGCGCCCCGACAAGAAGAATGCGCTGACGGATGCGATGTACGGCAAGCTCGCCGATGCCATCGAATCCGCCGAGCACGATCCGTCGGCCTGCGTGATCCTGATCCGCGGCGAAGGCGACATGTTCACTGCCGGCAACGACGTCGGCGAATTCGCGGCGGTCGCAGCGGGCAAGTCGGAAGGCAGCCGCAACGTCGTGCGCTTCATCCAGTCGCTGGCGCGCTGCACCCGGCCCTTGGTCGCCGCGGTGCAGGGCCGCGCCGTCGGCGTCGGCACCACGATGCTGCTGCATTGCGACCTCGTCGTGCTTGCCGACAACGCGCAATTGTCGACGCCCTTCGTCAGCCTTGCGCTGGTGCCGGAAGCAGCCTCCAGCCTGCTGATGCCGGCGCGCATCGGCTATGCCCGGGCCTACGAGATGTTCGCGCTGGGCGAGACGGTGCCGGCCAAATCAGCGCTGGAATGGGGGCTCGCCAACCGCGTGGTGCCGCTCGACAGGCTCGATGCCGAGGCGCTCGCGCTGGCGCAGCGTCTTGCCCGTCAGCCGGCCGGCGCGCTCACCGCCACCAAGAAGCTGATGCGCAATGGCGAGGCGCTTGTCGCGCAGATGAGCGCCGAAGGCGAGCAGTTCGGCCTGCGCCTGCGCACCGCCGAGGCGCGCGAGGCCTTCACCGCTTTCGCGGAACGCCGCCCGCCGGATTTCACCAAGGTTGCGTGACATGGGGGGCACCGAGCCTCGTCGGGGGTCCCCACGGCAATTCGATTAAACTTAACGGAACATTGGCATGTCCCGGGGCAAGGTGGCGCTCGAAATAGGCCCCCGACCCAGGCCCCCGACACCATGGCAATGTTTAAGAAATCGGTAAGTTCGCTCCTCCTGACCTTGATGGCCCTGCTCGCCGCGGGTGCGCTGGCCTCTACGGCGATCCAGATGGTCGGGGCGTTCGGCCGCCACAGCGACAGCCTCGAGACCGCGCGGCTTGCCGCCGCCGACAAGGCGATCTTCCATGGCGTGCTGGCGCTGCGCAACAATCGCGGCGATGCGCAGAGCGCGATCCTCGGCGAGGACGACCCGCGGGCAAAACTCGAGGCGGCGGAAAAGGCTGAACAGGGCGGCTATGACGCCATCGGCGCCGCGCTCGCCACCGTCGATTTCGCCCGCCGCGACGAACTCGCCGGCACATTGAAGCAAGGCTGGAGCGCCGCCGCACCACAATTCCAGCTGTTCTACGACGAAGCCAAGCGCCCGCGCGCCGAGCGCAAGATCGAGCGGACCAACTCCTGGTATGATGCCGTCACCAAGGTGATCGAAACGGCGAACCTCGCCTCCACCGCGGTCTCGAACCGTGCCTGGATGAATGACCCCTTCATCGCCCGCATGATCCAGGTCAGGCGCTTCGCCTGGCAGGTGCGCGACCGTTATGGGATCCATTGTTCGTCCCTTCGTTCCAACATCAACAGCAGCAAGCCGCTCGACGACGCCCAGAAGCGGTCAGTGGCGCAATGGGATGGCACGATCGCCTCCGGCTGGACGGGTATGGCCGAGTTGCTGGCTGCGCCCGACGTGGCGGCGGAGCTGGTGACGGCAGCGACGGACGCGAAAGCCAAGACCGACGGCGCGCTCAAGCAGATCGGCGACCTCACGAAGAATTTCGACGGCAGCGGCAAGCCCGCGATGCCGGCCTCGGAATGGAATACGTTGTGTCAGGCACCCTTCGCGTCCATTGTCGCGGTGGCGAACAAGGCGCTCGACCAGTCGATCGCGCGGGCGGAGACGGTGCAGGCCAAGGCGCTCACCAATCTCGTCGTGCAGTCGCTCGCGTTCCTGCTCGCGCTGGCCGTGACTCTGGCCGGCGTCTACGTGGTGCGCAACCGCCTGATGCGCCCGGTGCGGGCCATCCTGGACGCCATCGCCAAGATCAGCGCCCGCGACTACGCGACGCCCGTTCCGCAATCCAGACATCCCGACGAGTTCGGCACCATGGCGGCTGCGCTCGAAAGCCTGCGCGAGAGCGCGGCGACCGCGGAACGCCTGGGCCGAGAGCGCGAATCGCAGCAGGCGCTGCAGCTCGCCCGGTCCGGCACCGTCGATGCGGCCTGCCGCAGCTTCGACGACACGGTGCAAGCCGTCATTCACAGCGTTGCGGCGTCGACCAAGGAGCTCGATGCCACCGCGACCGACGTGCGCTCGCTGGTTTCGGAATCGAGTAGCCAGACCGCGGCGGTCTCGTCCTCCGCCGAGCAGGCCACCAACAATCTCGAGACCATTGCGGCCGCGACCGAAGAACTCTCGGCGTCCGTCGGCGAGATCTCCGCGCAGGTGCAGGCCAGCGCTCGCGAGGCCCGCGAAGCCGTGTCGCAGGCAGCGCAGACCAATGCGACGGTCGAGATCCTCGATCAGACCGCTGGCCGCATCGGCGAGGTCGTGAAGATGATCAACGCCATCGCAGGGCAGACCAATCTGCTGGCGTTGAACGCCACCATCGAAGCCGCGCGCGCGGGCGAGGCCGGCCGCGGCTTCGCCGTGGTTGCCGGCGAGGTCAAGAGCCTCGCCTCGCAGACGGCGACGGCGACGGAAGAGATCTCCCGCCAGGTCGCGGAGATCCAGGGCGCTACCGGCCAGGCGGTGACTGCCATCCGCGCGATCGGCGGCGCGATCAGCGGCATCGACGAGAAGATGACGGCGATTGCGGCAGCCGTCGAACAGCAGCGCGCGGCCACCACCGAGATCTCCCGCAACTTCCAGCAGGCCGCGCAGGGAACCCGCGAGGTCACCGACACCATCGGTAGCGTGGCCAGGCTCAATCAGGAGACGGGCAATGCCGGTTCGGTACTGTCGGTATCCGTGACGAAAATGTCCGCCGACGCCGATCGTCTCCGCGTGGCGGTCGAGGGCTTTTTGGGCGCGGTGAGGACCGCATAGCTTCGACGATCTACCATCCTTGCGTCGCGCGATCGGCATTGCCGACGATGCGCGCGGCGGCTACATCTGTGACGCTGCGCGAGCGCCGCGGCAGATGTAAGAGATATCAGGGATGGAGAGTTCGATGCCGGTCACGCCCCAACACAAGGCCCAGCGCCCCTATCGCGGCGTGTTCCCGGTCGCACCCACCATCTTCGACGCGCGCGGCGAGCTCGACCTCGACGGCCAGCGCCGCTGCATCGATTTCATGATCGATGCCGGCTCGAACGGTCTGTGCATTCTCGCCAATTTCTCCGAGCAATTCGTGCTCACGGATGCCGAGCGCGAGACCGTGATGCATGCGGTGCTGGAGCATGTCGCGGGCCGGGTTCCCGTGATCGTCACGACCACGCATTTCAGCTCCGCCGTCTGCGCCGCGCGCAGCCAGCAGGCCGAGGCGGCCGGTGCCGCCATGGTGATGGTCATGCCGCCCTATCACGGCGCAACCTTCCGCGTGCCCGAGAAAGGCGTCGTCGAGTTCTTCAAGGTGCTGTCGGGCGCGATCAAGATTCCGATCATGATCCAGGATGCGCCTGTCGCCGGCACGCCGCTGTCGGTCGAGCTGCTCGCGCGGCTGGCGCGCGACTTCTCGAACATCCGCTATTTCAAGATCGAGGTGCCGGGTGCTGCCGTAAAGCTGCGCAGCCTGATCGAGGCCGGCGGCAGCGATATCGAGGGTCCCTGGGACGGCGAGGAAGCGATCACGCTGCTCGCCGATCTCGATGCCGGCGCCACCGGCGCGATGACCGGCGGCGGCTATCCCGACGGCATCCGCCAGATCATCGATCCCTATTTCGCCGGCAAGCGTGAGGAGGCGAAAGCCGCCTACGAACGCTGGCTGCCGCTGATCAACTACGAAAACCGCCAATGCGGCCTGATCGCCTGCAAGGCGATGATGCAGGCCGGCGGCGTGATCAAGTCGGACACGGTGCGGCATCCGTTGCAACCGCTGCACCCGGCGACGCGGGCCGGGCTGCTGGAGTTGGCCAAGGAGCGTGATGCGCTGGCGTTGCGGTGGGGGAAGTAGCCCCTACGTCGTCCCGGCGAAGGCCGGGACCCATAACCACGAAATTGAGTTTGACGACAACTCGGAGTTACTAGCCCGACCCATAGCCCCCCTCGGGGATATGGGTCCCGGCCTTCGCCGGGACGACATTGAATATGACGCGCGAGCGGGCGCCTACCTCACCAACTCCCACTCGCCCACAATGCGGAACTTTGCCCCCGCATCATCCTGCTTGAACAGCGCAATGCGATCGACCGGCAGCGTCTCAAGCCCGAGCGCCGCAAACCTTGCCCGCAGCATCTGCAGAATCGGCCCGCGGCGCTCCGCGTCCAGCCGTCCCGTCAGCGTCATGTGGAAGCGGAACTCCTCCATCACGTAAGGGTAGCCCCAGCGGTCGAGATAGTCGCGCTGCCGCTCGCTGAGCTTCTCGGGCTTTCGACGCGCGCGATCTTCCGCTGTCAGGGCGGTGCGAAAGCCATCGAACGCACGGACGCAATCAGCGGCGAGCTCTTGGAGCGCATCGACCGGCTCAGCCGGAATGACGGCGATGAAGCCGCTGATGGCATCGACGACCGGGCGGATCAACGGGACAGGCCGCGCCTCGCCGGCGAAGACCGCGCAGGCCGCCAAAAGCTCCGCCTCCGTCCTGCCCGGCGCGAGTGCCATCGGCGCCTTCAGCGTGCCGTGAAAACCGTACGTGCGGGGATCGGCGGTGATGTCGCGCCAGTCCGGCGCGACATGCAGCGCAGGGTCGGGAAAGGGCAATTCATCGCCGGTATAGGCATCGTAGCCGAGCAACTCCGCGCCGAAGCGGGAGAGGGCGCTGTCGCTGCCTGCGGCAAAATAGATCGCGTAGCGGGAGGGGGCGGTCATCGTTCGAGCATAGCGGGTTTATGCCGCGACGACAGCTTCGCGCGGGGTGGCTGCCATGCCAAGCAACCGCGTCGCGTCGGTGAGATGCACGAGCTTGCCGCCTGATATCACCGCGATCAGCCGCGGCCGCAGCGGCACGCTGTCGTCGACCAGCAGAATGTCCGCGCGTCGTCCTTCCGCGAGCACGCCGCGATCGGCAAGGCCGGTCGCGCGCGCCGGCGCGGCGCAGACCAGGTCCCAGGCCTCGGTCAGTGGCAGCACGCCGTCGGCGGTGAGGCGGAACGCGGCGAGCAGCTGCGCGGGATAGTAGTAATCCGAGGCCAGCACCGAGCAGAGCCCCTTGGCGATCATGTCGGATGCCTTGGTCCAGCCGGTGTGGCTGCCGCCGCGCACGACGTTCGGCGCGCCGTAGACGATGGCGTCACCGTGGCTTGCCGCCGCCCGCGCCGTGTCCTCGTTGACCGGAAACTCCGCGATCGCCACGCCCATGGCGCGAAAACCCTGGCGCATCGCCGGCGTCGCATCGTCATGCGAGAGCATCCGCACCCCGGCGGCGCGGGCGGTCGCGGCAAGCCGCGACACGGAAGCCGGGACTTCGCTGGCGTGCGAAAGCACGTGTCCGACCAGCCGGTCGAATTCCTCGCTCGACAGGCCGGTACGCTCCACCATGCGGTTGCGCTTGCGAGGTTTGGCCATGTCCCCGACCGTGCCGTCCATGTGATCGTTGAAGGCGAGCAGGTCGACGCGGCCATCAGTGAGCCACTGACCGATCTCGGCTTCGGCGTCGAGATTGTAGGTCTCGTGGCGCAGATGGAAGCGGGTGTCGGCGGCGAATTGCGGACGCTGCCGTTCGATCGCCTCCATCAGGCCGCGCGCATTGTCGGCGCTGCGCAGGCCCGGCTCCCACGAACAGGTCGTGGCGTGAAACACCGTGGTGATGCCGTTGCCGATCGCCTGGCGGTCGCTGTCGGCGAGCGCCACGTCGATCGGGAAGTCGACCCCGGCGCGCGGCATCATCTGCCGCTCGAAGGCATCGCCATGCAGATCGACGATGCCGGGCAGCACCAGCAGGTTTCGCGCGTCGATCGCAAGTCGCGCCCGGCCGCGAGAGGCATCGACCTCGGCGATGTCCTGTCCGGACAGGGCAAGCGACGTCTCGACGAACTCGGAGCCGATCAGAGTCCGGCCGCCCTCGAGGAAAATGTCTGTCACGCGATCGCGCTTCGTTTGCTGCCAAGGGAATTGTTGAGAGAACTTCCCCGTGCTTCATATGCCGCGAGGAAATCTTCAATCCCGAGCTTGCGGAAATCGGGCAGTGCTGCACGCAATTTGTCGTGATCCCAATCCCACCAGGCGAGTCTGGCGAGCCGCCCGGCGACGTCTTCCGAAAAGCGGCGGCGCACGATGCGCGCCGGATTGCCGGCGACGATGGTGTAGGCCGGAACGTCCTTGGTGACGATGGCGCCGGCCGCGATCACGGCGCCGGTGCCGATGTTGCGGCCCGGCAGCACGATCGCGCCATGGCCGATCCAGACGTCATGGCCGATATGGACGTGGTGCTGGCGCCGCCAGTCGAAGAAGTCCGTGTCGTCGCTCTCGCCTTCGAAATAGGCGCTCGAACGATAGGTGAAATGCGCCTGCGTGGCGCGGTGCATCGGGTGATTGCCCGGATTGATTCGCGTCATCGCCGCGATCGAGCAGAATTTTCCGATGGTGGTGTAGGTGATCTGGGCATCGTTCACGACATAGGAGTAATCGCCCATCGTGACTTCGTGCAGGATCGTGCGCGCGCCGACCTCGGTGTAGGCCCCAAGCCGGGTGTCGTGCAGCCTGGCCGAGGGATCGATGGCCGGCTGGACCGAAAGAGCTTTGGCGGCCATGTTGCATCCGAACGAGAGGGCGGGCGTTTTTCTTCGAGCGCCTTGATGACAATGTCATGACGACGCGATGACAGGGGATGATTAGGGGATGAGGTGTGTACGATCGCCGCACCGCAATGTCCGTGTCACACAAGTGTCAAGCGCCGGCGTTAGCGGTGGGTCCCAGCTACTCTGGAGCCCTGCATGCTGGTGGTTGAAGGTCTGACGTGTCGCTTCGGCGTGAAAGCCGCGGTGGACGACGCTTCGTTTCAAGTTTCTCCCGGCGGCTTCGTCGGCGTGATCGGACGGTCCGGCGCCGGCAAGTCGACCCTGCTGCGGACCATCAACCGTCTCGCGACCCCTTCGCAGGGCCGTATCCTGTTCGACGGCCTCGACGTCACGGCGTTGCGCGGCAAGGAGCTGCGGCAGTGGCGGGCGCGCTCGGCGATGATCTTCCAGCAGTTCAATCTGGTCGGCCGGCTCGATGTCCTCACCAACGTCCTGATGGGACGGCTCGCAACGATGCCGGCCTGGCGCTCGCTGTCGCAGACCTGGCCCGAGCAGGACAAGGCGCTGGCGATGTCCGCGCTCGAGCAGTTCGATATCGCCCCGCTCGCAGCCCAGCGCGCCGATCAGCTCTCCGGCGGCCAGCAGCAGCGCGTGGCGATCGCCCGCGCGCTGGTGCAGCAGCCCGACATCATCCTCGCCGACGAGCCGATCGCGTCGCTCGATCCGCGCAACACCAAGATCGTGATGGATGCGCTGCTGCGCATCAACAAGCATTTCGGCATCACCGTGCTCTGCAATCTGCATTCGCTCGACCTGGCGCGCAGCTATTGCGACCGCCTGATCGGCATGGCGCAAGGGCGCGTGGTGTTCGACGGCGCGCCGGCTGAGTTGACCGACCATGTTGCGCGCGAGCTCTACGATCTCGAAGCCGCCGATGTCATGGGCGGCATGCCTGCACCGGTGCGAGAGGGCATTCCGGCGCTTGGAACGGCGGCCGCCGCTTGAGCCACGCCGCATCGATCATCACCAGTTTTGCGTCAACCGACCTCAAACGATGAAGAGTATATCATGATCACTCGCAGATTGATCCTTGCCGGCGCCGCCGCGCTCGCCTTCACGACTTCCGCTTCCGCCGACGACTGGAAAGCCAAATATCCCGAACTGACCTTTGCGGTCATTCCGGCGGAAAACGCCTCGGGCGTCACCGAGCGCTGGGCGCCGTTCATGAGCTATCTTTCCAAGGAACTGGGCGTGAAGGTCACGCTGCGCATCGCCAACGACTACGCTGCCGTGATCGAAGGCCAGCGTGCCGGCAACATCCACATCGCGAGCTACGGTTCGGCCTCGTTCGCCCGCGCCCGCCTGACCGGCGTCAAGACCGACGCCTTCGCCAACGACATCAACTCCGACGGCTCCACCGGTTATTACTCGGTGTTCTTCGTCAAGGCGAGCAGCCCCTACAAGAGCATCGACCAGCTCAAGGGCAAGAACCTCGGCCTGGTCGACCCGAACTCGACCTCCGGCAACAACGTGCCGCGCTTCGAGCTCGACAAGATGGGCATCGCGGACGCCGACACCTATTTCAGCAAAGTCGTCTTCACCGGCAGCCATGAGAACGCGATCCTGGCGCTGGCGCAGGGCACGGTGGAGGTCGCCGCCAACCAGTGGACCAGCGACGACGATTCGACGCTGGCACAGATGCTGACCAAGGGCATGCTGAAGAATGCCGACGGCTCGGCGATGAAGAAGGACGATTTCCGCATCATCCACAAGTCGGCGCCGATCATCAATGGCCCCTATGCCTACAATTCCGACCTGCCGGAAGAGGCCAAGGCGGCGATCGCGAAGGCGTTCTTCGACGCCCCGGCCAAGGACAAGGCGGCCTTCGATCGCCTCCAGGACGGCCAGAAGAAGGGTTTTCATCCCGCGACCACCAAGGATTGGGATGGCACGATCGAGCTGATCAAGTTCGTCGATGCGCTGCGTAAGAAGAAGGCGTCCTGAGTTTCGGGACTATGCCACTGGAGCCGGGTCGATGGACCCGGCTCTTTCTCTTTTGAGTGAACATTCGCCTTGACCAGATGACCGTCGCGGTTTCGATCCTTCCCGAGCAGCAGCTCGCCGTGCTCAACGCCGCCTATCGCCAGGCGGTCGCGCGCAAGCGATGGCGGCTCCTGTTCGGAGCCGTGGTGTTCGCCGCCGCACTGCTGCTCGCCGCGGTCGGCGCGGAAGTGAATTTGCACACTCTCTTCGCTCATTTCGGCAACTTCATGAGCTATTTCGACCGCATCCTCACACTCGACACCGGCCAGCGGGTCTGGACCGACGTCGGCGAGTGGCTCTGGGGCTGGCGCAAATGGTTGAGGATGCTGGGCGAGACCGTGTTGATCTCCTATGTCGGCACGCTCATCGGTGCGACTTTTGCATTCTGCCTGAACTTCTTCGCGGCTGAAAACACCTCGCCCGCGCCCTGGCTGCGCTTCGTGGTGCGGCGCCTGCTGGAATTCGCCCGCACGGTACCCGGCATCGTGTTTGCGCTGATCTTCGTGATCGCGTTCGGGCTCGGACCGATGGCGGGCGTGCTGGCGATTGCGATTCACTCCACCGGCGCGCTCGGAAAGCTGTTCTCGGAGATCGTCGAGAACGCCGATATGAAGCCGGTCGAAGGCGTCCGCTCGACCGGCGCGAGCTGGCTGTCCTGCATGCGCTTCGCCATCCTGCCGCAGGTCACGGCAGGCTATGCCAGCTACGCGCTGCTGCGTTTCGAGATCAACGTTCGCGAAGCCTCCGTGATGGGCTTCGTCGGTGCCGGCGGTATCGGCCAGGAGCTCGTCGTCGCCATCCGCAAGTTTTATTACTCCGACGTCAGCGCGATCCTGCTCACCATCATCGTCACGGTCTTCATCATCGACATCAGCACCGGCTGGCTGCGCGGCCGTCTGTTCGGCAAGGAGGCGCGGACATGACGGGGCCGCAGCAGATCGACACGCGGGAGCTTCGCGCGCGCTACCCTGATGTGTTCGACCGGCCGGCCTCCGCCCGGCTCGCCATGCCGGCGATGATCGTCGCGGCCTTCGCGATCCTGGTTTATGGCCTGGTCGATCTCGACTTCTCGCCGTCGCGCTTCGTCGCGGGCCTCAGCCAGCTCGGATGGATCAGCCTGATGATGATCCCGCCGGATCCCGGCTCGTCGCTGCCGATCTATCTGAAGGCGCTGGGCGAGACGCTGTCGATCGCGCTGCTCGGCACGACGCTGGCCGCACTGTTCGCGCTGCCGGTCAGTCTTCTTGCCGCGCGTAACGTTGTGCCGTCGAAGCTGCTGCGCTTTCCGGTCCGACGTTTCCTGGATTCGATCCGCGGCGTCGATACGCTGATCTGGGCGCTGGTGTGGATCAACGTGGTCGGGCTCGGCCCGTTCGCCGGCGTGCTCGCCATTGCCGTGTCCGATTTCGGCGCTTTTGGCAAACTGTTCTCGGAGGCGATCGAGGGCGCGGACCAGAAGCAGGTCGAGGGCGTCCGCGCCTCCGGCGGCAGCGCGCTGCACGAGATTCGCTTCGGCCTG
This sequence comes from Bradyrhizobium sp. MOS002, assembly GCF_003020115.1. Lineage (GTDB taxonomy): Bacteria > Pseudomonadota > Alphaproteobacteria > Rhizobiales > Xanthobacteraceae > Bradyrhizobium. Next base: position 578,104 of record NZ_PYFX01000001.1, on the reverse strand, counting down.
CTGCCGCAGGTCCTGCCAGTGATCGCCGGGCAGGTGCTCTATTTCGTCGAGTCGAACACGCGCTCGGCCACCATCATCGGCATCGTCGGCGCCGGCGGCATCGGCCTCCAACTCGCCGAGCAGATCCGCGTGCTGGAATGGCAGAAGGTGTCGTTCCTGATCCTGATGATCCTGGTCGCGGTCGCCGCGATCGATTTCGTCTCGGGAAAATTGCGCTTCGCCATCATCGGGCGGCGCGCCGTGACGTAACTTTCTTCCTTCTCCCCTTATGGGAGAGGGGCAGAGAACAGCCCGTTCACCCGTTCTCCACCAGAAACTCCACCCGCTCTGCCGCAAACCGCGAATGCTTGGTGACCAGCGGCTTGCCGTCGAGATCGTGGTCGGTGGCATCGACCACCAGGATCGGCCGTCCCAGTGCCAGGTCGAGCCGCGCGGCGTCGGCTGCGTCGACGATGCCGGCGGTGATGCGGGTCGCGCCGCGGCGATAGTCACGGACGCCGTAATGCTCGAGCAGTTTCGTCATCGAGCGGGTCGCGGCAAAGACGTCGCCCGCCCCCGGGAACAGCTGAGCCGACAGCCAGGTCGTGGAGACGCAGATCGGCGTGCGGTCGGCGAGGCGCATCGCCTCGATCCGAATCAGCGGTGCGCCGGCCTTCAATCCAAGTTCCCGCGCGAGTTCGCGGGTCGCGACATCATCCGATGCCTCGATCAACCGGCCATGCGGTTCGCGGCCGTCCGCGCCGACGATCTCAGAGAAACGGGTCCGCGAGCGCAGCGGGTAGGCGAGACGCTGCGCCTCGACATAGGTTCCGCTGCCGCGTTCGGCCCGCACGATGCCGCGCTCGGCAAGGGCGGCCAGCGCGCGCCGCACGGTGTGGCGGTTCACGCGATAGGTTTCGGCGATCTCCACCTCGCCCGGCAGCTTGTCGCCCGCCGCAAAGCGGCCGTCGGCGATGCCGCGCTCGATGCCGTCGGCAACGAGGCGCCACAACGCGACGCCGGAGGAGGCTGTGTCCTGCATGCTCATGTCGCGGGGAAGCTACTCCAGAAATCACGCCTTTGTCACGAAACAGTCATGGCATTCCCGTATCAAGTTGTCTAGTATCATAGACAACTTGGATTCGACAAGTTCTGCAGAAAAGTCGGTGATGTGGTGACCCAGCACAACAATCAGCAAGCGCAACGCAAGACCGCAATGGCCGTGCTGGCGCACGCGGAGGCGGGCGAGATCGCCGCTCGCCTCCGCACTCTCGCCCTGCCGGCGCATCAGGATCTGCGCGCGCCGGAAAACGGCCTCGTCATGCTGCGCGGCCGGGTCGGCGGCGACGGTGCGCCGTTCAATATCGGCGAAGCGACCGTGTCGCGCGCCGCGGTGCGGCTTGCCAGCGGCGAGGTCGGCTTCGGTTACACGCTCGGTCGCGACGGCGAGAAGGCGCGGCTGATCGCGCTGTGCGATGCGCTGGTGCAGTCCAGCGATTTCGGCGGCGCGGTGGAGCGGGACGTTATCGCGCCGTTGCGGGAGCAGCTTACGGTCAGGCGCGAAAAGGTGGCGGCCGAGACCGCCGCGACGAAGGTTGATTTCTACACCATGGTGCGCGGTGAGGGGTGAGGTCATGACCACGATTGCGGAACTGCCGCCGGGGTTCGCCGACAAGGTGCTGTCGGCGCAATCCACCTTTCGTTCGGTCATGGACGCGATGGCGCGGCCGGGGTCGGTCCGGCGCATCGTGCCGACATCGGGAGCGCCTCATACGATGAGGCGCGGCACGGCCGCGATCGCGCTGACGCTGTTCGATCACGACACGCCGCTCTGGCTCGATGCGCGCATGTCGGAAAGCACCGACGTGACAAAATGGCTGAAATTTCACACCGGCGCGCCAGTGGTGCAGGATTCTTCGATCGCAAGCTTCGCGTTGATCAGCGACGGCGCGGCGCTGCCTTCGCTCGAGCGTTTCGCGCTGGGCACCAGCGAATATCCGGATCGCTCGACCACGTTGATCCTTCAGGTCGATAGCCTGGATTCGGGACGCAGCTTCGACCTGAGCGGACCCGGCATCGACGGTGTCGCGACGCTCCAGGCGTCGATCAAGCCGTTCGATCTGTTCGAGCGCCTGCGCGTCAACGAAACGCTGTTTCCGCGCGGCATCGATGTGGTGCTGGTCGCCGACGATGCCGTGGTCGCGATCCCGCGCACCACGCGCGTCGTGAACAAGGGAAGCTAAGCATGTATGTCGCAGTCAAGGGCGGCGAACGCGCCATCGAGAACGCCCATCGCCTGCTTGCAAGTGCCCGGCGTGGCGACCAGAGCGTTCCGGAAATTTCCCTCGACCAGATCTCGGAGCAGCTCGGCCTCGCCGTGGACCGCGTCATGAGCGAAGGCTCGCTCTATGACCGCGAGCTCGCGGCGCTGGCCATCAAGCAGGCGCGCGGCGACCTGATCGAGGCGATCTTCCTGGTCCGCGCCTTCCGCGCCACGCTGCCGCGCTTCGGCGCCAGCGAGCCGGTCGAGACCGGCGCGATGCGGGTGCAGCGGCGGGTGTCCTCGACCTTCAAGGACATTCCCGGCGGCCAGATCCTCGGCCCGACCTTCGACTACACCCATCGCCTGCTCGATCCCTCGCTCGCCGAAGGCTTTGTGCCGGAGCAGCCTGCGACGGCCGAAGCATCCACGGTGCCAACGCCGCGGGTGACGGATATTCTCGGCCGCGACGGATTGATCGAATCCTCGCCGCGGGCCGAGGAAGGTGCCAGCGTCGGCGACCTCACGCGCGAGCCGCTGAATTTCCCCGCGGACCGCGATCTGCGCCTGCAGAACCTCGCGCGCGGCGACGAAGGGTTTTTGCTGGCGATGGGCTACTCCACCCAGCGCGGCTACGGCCGCAATCATCCCTTTGCCGGCGAGATTCGCTTCGGCGAGGTCGAGGTCGAGTTTTCGGCGGAAGACGTCGGCTTCGCCGTGCCGCTCGGCTCGATCGAGCTTACCGAGTGCCAGATGGTCAACCAGTTCAAGGGCTCCGCGACCGAAGCGCCGTGCTTCACCCGCGGCTATGGCCTCGCCTTCGGCCAGAGCGAACGCAAGACCATGTCGATGGCGCTGGTCGACCGCGCGTTGCGCGCGCGCGAACTCGGCGAGGAGGCACTCGCCCCCGCGCAAGATGAGGAATTCGTGATGTCGCATTCGGACAACGTCCAGGCGACCGGCTTCGTCGAGCATCTGAAGCTGCCGCATTATGTCGACTTTCAGTCCGAGCTCGGCCTGTTGCGCAAGCTGCGCCGGGAGTTTTCTGAAGCGTTCACAGATGCCAATGCGCCCGACGCCATGAAGGAGGCCGCGGAATGAACGCGCCCGCCTACAATTTCGCCTATCTCGACGAACAGACCAAACGGATGATCCGCCGGGCGATCCTCAAGGCGATCGCGATCCCCGGCTATCAGGTACCGTTCGCCAGCCGTGAAATGCCAATGCCCTATGGCTGGGGCACCGGCGGCGTCCAGGTCACCGCCGCGATTCTGGGGCCGCAGGACGTGCTGAAGGTGATCGACCAGGGCTCCGACGACACCACCAATGCGATCTCGATCCGGAAGTTCTTTGCCAAGACCGCCGGCGTCGCCACGACGACCGCGACGATCGACGCGACCGTGATCCAGACCCGCCACCGCATTCCGGAGACGGCGCTGCACGCAAATCAGGTGCTGGTCTATCAGGTGCCGATCCCGGAGCCGCTGCGTTTCCTCGAGCCGCGCGAGACCGAGACTCGGCGCATGCACGCGCTCGCCGAATACGGCCTGATGCACGTGAAGCTCTACGAGGACATCGCCCGCTTCGGCCACATCGCGACGGCTTACGCCTATCCGGTGAAGGTCAATGCGCGCTATGTGATGGATCCGTCGCCGACGCCGAAATTCGACAATCCCAAGATGGACAATTGCCCGGCGCTGCAATTGTTCGGCGCCGGCCGCGAGAAGCGGATCTATGCGATCCCGCCCTATACGCAAGTCGTGTCGCTCGACTTCGAGGATCACCCGTTCGAGCCGTATCGCTTCAACGCGCCGTGCGCGCTGTGCGCCGCGGAAAATTCCTATCTCGACGAGATCGTCACCGACGACAAGGGCGGGCGCATGTTCGTCTGCTCCGACACCGATTATTGCGAGGGACGCCAGGCCGCCGGCCATCACGGCAGCCTCAGCGCTGCGCCGTACAAGGACAAGGCGGGCTCACATGGTTGATCAAGACATGCTAGAAAACGACCAGCCATTGCTCATTGCCGAGTCTCTCAGCAAGTCCTATGGCCGCATCACCGCCTGCCGCGACGTGTCCTTTGCGCTCTATCCCGGCGAGGTGCTGGCGATCGTCGGTGAATCCGGCTCGGGCAAGTCGACGCTGCTCCAGCTCCTGTCGGGTCAGCTCGCGGCCAGCGGCGGCCAGGTGTCCTATCGGATGCGCGACAGCGTCACCCGCGATCTTGCTACGCTGGGCGAGGCCGAGCGGCGCTTCCTGTTCCGCACCGATTGGGGTTTCGTGCACCAGGATCCCGCGCAGGGGCTGCGCATGGCGGTCTCGGCCGGCGCCAATGTCGGCGAGCGGCTGATGGCAGTGGGGTGGAATCACTACGGCCGCATCCGCGATACCGCGTCGGACTGGCTGACCCGCGTCGAGATCGACATCGCACGCATCGACGATGCGCCGCGCACCTATTCCGGCGGCATGCGCCAGCGTCTCCAGATCGCCCGCAACCTCGTCACCGAGCCGCGGCTGGTGTTCATGGACGAGCCGACCGGCGGCCTCGACGTTTCCGTGCAGGCCCGTCTGCTCGACCTCGTGCGCAACCTCGTCGCCGAACTGCACCTCGCTGTCATCATCGTCACCCATGATCTCGCGGTCGCGCGCCTGCTGTCGCACCGCGTGATGGTGATGAAGGGTGGCCGCGTCATCGAGACCGGCCTCACCGACCAGGTGCTCGACGATCCCCGCGAGCCCTACACCCAGCTCCTCGTCTCCTCGATTCTGCCGGCATGAGTTTTCCCAGAAGAGTTTCCCAATGACCGCCATGATCGACGTCACCGACGCCAACAAGACCTTTACGATGCACCTGCAAGGCGGCATCGAATTGCCTGTCGTCAGCGGCGTGACCTTCCACGTCAACCCGGGCGAATGCGTCGTGCTAGCTGGGCCATCAGGCGCCGGAAAATCGTCGATTCTGAAGATGATCTTCGGCAACTATCGCTGCGACTCCGGTCGCATCGGCATTCGCCATCGCGGCGCGCTGGTCGATCTCGCCACCGCCGAGCCGCGACAGGTCCTCAACATCCGCCGCGCGACCATCGGCTATGTCAGCCAGTTCCTGCGCGCGGTGCCGCGCGTCGCGACCGTCGACGTGGTCGCCGAGCCGCTGATCGTCAACGGCCTGGCGCGCGCGGAGGCGCAGGCCCGTGCCGGCGAATTGCTGCATCGGCTGAATATCCCCGAGCGGCTCTGGCAGCTTCCGCCCGCGACCTTCTCCGGCGGCGAGCAGCAGCGCGTCAACATCGCGCGCGGCTTCATCTCGGACTTGCCGATTCTGCTGCTCGACGAGCCCACCGCCTCGCTCGATGCCGCCAACCGCGCCGTCGTGGTCGAGCTGGTCGCTGAAAAGAAGCGCCAGGGCGTCGCCATGGTCGCCATTGTCCATGACGACGAAATCCGTCATCTGATTGCCGACCGCATCGTCGATGTCACCAGCTTCGCCGCCGCGGCCTGAAGGAAATGGACATGAACGCCAAGTCGAAGGTAACCGTGATCGCCAACGCCAGGATCGTGCTGGCGGACCGGGTGATCGAGCAGGGCTGGCTCGCTCTCGCCGATGGACGCATTGCCGAGATCGGTGAGGGCAGGGCGCCTGCGGGGGCAGAGGATACCGGTGGCGATTTGATCATGCCGGGACTGATCGAGCTCCACACCGACCACCTCGAGGCGCATTACGTGCCGCGCCCGAAAGTGTTCTGGAATCCGGTCGCCGCCGTCGTCTCCTATGACGGCCAGCTCGCGACATCGGGCATCACCACGGTGTTCGACTCGCTCCGGGTCTGGCGTGAGGACGGCGCCGAGGAAGTCGACGGCCGCGCCGGCACGCTCGCCGCCGCGATCACGACCGCGCGCGATGCCGATCTGCTGCGCGCCGATCACTTCCTGCATCTGCGCTGCGAAATCCCGATGCCGAGCGTGGTCGAGGAGGCCAGGGAGCTGATCGATCGTCCCGACGTGCGGCTGATGTCGCTGATGGATCACACACCCGGCCAGCGCCAGTTCCGCGACGAAGGCAAGCTGCGCGACTATTATCGCGGCAAGGGCGGCGGCAAGACCGATGCCCAGCTCGACGAACTGTTCGCGAAGCGTTTCGAGTATCAGAAGGCCTATGCCGCGACCAATATGCGCGAGATCGTGGCGCTGGCGCATAAGTACAAGATCCCGCTGGCGAGCCATGACGATACCACCGAGGAGAACGTCGTGGACGCCGTGCGCGACGGCGTGTCGGTCGCGGAATTTCCGACCACGCTGGAGGCCGCGCGCGGCCTGCACGAGGCCGGCATCGACATCCTGATGGGCGCGCCGAACGTCGTGCGCGGCGGTTCGCACTCCGGCAACATCGCCGCGGTCGATCTCGCCCGCGAGGGCCTGCTCGACATCCTCTCGTCGGACTACATTCCCTCGAGCCTTCTGATGGCTGCGCTGCATTTGCCCGAGCAGGTGCCCGCCATCAGTCTTGCGGCGGCGATCCGCACCGTGACGAAGGCGCCCGCGGAGGCGGTCGGTCTCTCCGACCGCGGTGAGATCGCGATCGGCAAGCGCGCCGATCTGATCCGCGTGCATGTCGCGGGCAGCGTCCCCGCGGTCCGCAGCGTCTGGCGCGAAGGGAGCCGTGTCGCATGAGCGAGACCGTCACCACGGCGGAAGAGACGACGGGAGCGATCGGGCCCGGACGGCTCGTGCTCGTGGTCGGTCCCAGCGGTGCCGGCAAGGACACGCTGCTGCGGCTGGCGCGGGCAGCGTGCATCGAGAATCACGACATCGTCTTCCCGCGCCGTGTCGTGACGCGGGAATCCTCTGCCGACGAGGACAATATCGCGGTGAGCTCCGACGAATTCCGGCGCGCACTCGATCACGGGGATTTCGCCGTGCATTGGGAGGCGCATGGGCATTGCTACGCGCTGCCACTCGACATCGACGCTGATATCCGCGCCGGCCGCGCCGTCGTCGCCAATGTCTCGCGCACGGTGATCGGCGCGCTGCGCCAAAAATATGCAAACGTCGTGGTGGTCGCGATCACGGCGCCGCCGGAGGTGCTGGCGCAGCGGCTTGCCGCGCGCGCCCGGCACAGTGACGGCAATATCGCGGAACGGCTGACGCGCAACGTCGACGACGCATCGGCGCAGGCCGATGTCACCATCCTCAACGCGGGCAGCGCGGAGTATCACGGCCGCCAGCTTCTGCGTGTGATCAGGAATCAAGGCTGGCACGAATAGCCCGCACAACAAGGAGACTGGAATGTCGGTGATCGAAACGGTCGAGCAGCTGGAGGCCATCTACGGCGTCACCAATGACGCCTCGACCGTGAAAGTCGCCGACCACGTCACCCCGCTCTATCGCGTCTTCATCGAAAAGGCGCCGTTCGCCGCGCTCGCCACCATCGGACCTGAGGGGATCGACTGCTCGCCGCGCGGCGATCTCTCCGGCTTCGTCCGCATTCATGACCCGAAGACGCTGATGCTGCCGGATCGCCGCGGCAATAACCGGGTCGATTCCCTGCGCAACATCGTGCGCGATCCCAGGGTGTCGCTGATGTTCCTGATCCCCGGCTCCGGCAATGCGGTCCGCGCCAATGGCCGGGCCCATCTCGCCATCGATCCCGAACTGCTCGCCTCGTTCAAGGTCGAAGGCAAGGCGCCCCGCAGCGTCATGGTGATGACGGTCGATGAAATCTACTTCCAGTGCGCCCGCGCCATCGTCCGCTCCGACCTCTGGAATCCCGACAAGCGCATCGATCCGAACACGCTGCCGACACCGGGCCAAATCCTCGCCGAGATGAGCGAGAACAAAGTCGGCGGCGCGGAGTACGACCGCATCTGGCCGGAGCGGGCGGCAGCGACGATGTGGTAGTGTTGTTTCCCTTTCCCCCTGCGGGAGAGGGTGGCTCGCCGCGACAGCGGCGAGACGGGTGAGGGGTCTCTATCCGAGCACTCATCTCGCAGTTGGTATGCGCGGATAGAGACCCTCATCCGGCGCTTCGCGCCACCTTCTCCCACAAGGGGAGAAGGGAAGAGGAAGCTCGCCGCGCCCCTAATTAAACGCCATCCCGCCGCTCAGCGCGATCGTCTGGCCGGTCATGTAGGCGTTGTCGACCAGCAGCATCACGGCTTTCGCGACTTCGTCCGCGGTGCCGAAGCGGCCGAGCGGAATGCGGCTGACGAGTTGCTGCTGGCCGCTCATCATGTCGGTCTCGATCAGCGACGGCGCCACCGCGTTGACGGTGATGCCTTCCTTCACCAGACGCGCCGCATAGCCGCGCGTCAGGCCCTCCATGCCGGCCTTGGATGCATTGTAGTGCGGTCCGATCGAGCCGGCGCCGCGCGCCGCTCCCGAGGAGATGTTGACGATGCGCCCCCATTTCCGCGCGCGCATCGACGGCAGCACGGCCTGGGTGCACAGGAAGACGGATTTCAGATTGACCAGGATGGTGCGGTCGAAATCGTCTTCGCTTAAGTCATCGACGCCGCGCGTGATGGCGATGCCGGCATTGTTGACGAGGATGTCGATCGGCCCGAGTTCGTTCGTGACTCGTTTGATCATGCCGGCCACGGCCTCGCGCTGCGATACGTCCGCAGCAACGGCAATGGCGCGGCCGCCGCGCTTGCCGATCTCATCCGCGAGTTGCTCGGCCTGTCCGATCCGCTCGCGGCAGTTGATCGCCACGGCCGCGCCGGCCTCGGCCAGCGCGCGGCAGACCGCAGCGCCGATCCCGCGCGATCCGCCGGTGACGAGCGCCGTGCGTCCTTCAGGTCATCCGCCATGACTGGGCCTCCCTCTCATTTGTCGCTTATCGAGCGGACCATACCACGGCCGGCTGCGCACTGGCGTTGAACTCATCGCGAGATGAATTCGTCTGCCGGCGCTCGCGCCCGGAGAAGTGCCGATGCGCGCCAGTGGCAATTATGGATAGCCATTTCATTGACCGATCGGGCTAAACGCTCGATATTTGGAGCATCGACACTGCTCCTCGAGCCGAAGCCGCGACATGAGAACCGATCACCAGCGCAATCAGAACGACATGCAAGCGGGCATGGCGCGGCGCTGTTTCTCGGCGGCGACCGGCGCCTGTTGTTGTTGCTGACCGCCGCCTCCTAGCAGCACGCCACCCAGCAAATCCAGAGACAGGAGCGCCGAGATCCCGGCGAACGAGCAGTCATGTCCCGAATTCAATCGAACGCTTACATCATCGAAATCCACGACCGCGCCGCCGGCATCGTCACGAGGGATACGCGCGGCTTCCGCTTCTTCTCCTCCGAGCGTCTGTTCGACAGCCTCGAGGGTCGCCAGTTCCGCTCGGCGCGCGAGGCGGAGCGCGCCGCACGCGCGGTGTTCTTCGAGCAGAGCCGGCGCGCGAACTCCCAACTCTTTGCCAGCTGACTCCACCGAAAGGACCAGATTATGATGACCCGACGACACATTCTAGCAACGACCCTGCTGCTCGCGACAGCTTTGGCCGGCCCTGCGCGCGCGGAGGACAAGCCGGCGGAAATCCGCATCGGTACGCAGAAAGGCGGCTTCTTCCCGGCGGTGCGCCAGCGCCAGACGCTCGAAATCGCCTTCAAGCCGCTCGGCATCGAGATCAAATGGATCGACTTCCAGTTCGGCCCGCCGCTGCTGGAGGCCGTCAATGTCGGCAGCGTCGATTTCGGCTTCGTCGGCGACACCCCACCGATCTTCGCGCAAGCCGGCGGCGCCAGAATCCGCTATGTCGCGGCCGTGAAGTCCGACGGCAACACCCAGGCGATCGTCGTACCGAAGGATTCGCCGATCAAGACGCTCGCCGATCTCAAGGGCAAGCGCGTCGCCTTTGGCAAGGGCTCGAGCGCACATAATCTCTTGGTTGCGGCGCTCGAAAAGGCCGGTCTGTCCTGGTCCGACATCACGCCTGCACCGCTCGCGCCGGCGGACGCGACGGCAGCCTTCGTCAAGGGCTCGGTCGATGCATGGTCGATCTGGGACCCCTATCTCGCGCTTGCCGAACTGAAAGAGAATGCGCGCGTCATTGCCTTCGACAAAGACGTGCACAAGCCGAACGCCTACTACATCGCCAACACCGATTTCGTTGAGAAGTATCCCTCGCTGGTCGCAAAGCTCAACACGGCCTTTGCGTCTGAAGGCGTGTGGGCGGAGTCGCATCACGAGGAGGTCGCAAAGGCACAGGCCGAGGCGACCGGCGTCGACATCGAAGCGGTCCGCCGCTTCGTCAACCGATCCAGCTATCGCGTGGTGCCGCTCGACGCCGAAGTGGTCAAGACCCAGCAGGCGGTCGCCGATCGCTTTGCCAAGCTCGGCCTGATCCCGAAACCGGTCAACGTCTCCGACATCGTCTGGAAGTGGACGCCGGGGTCGTGAGGGGCCTCAGCCCCTCAGCGCCACCAGCAGTTCATCCGGGCGTTCGGCCATGATCATGTGGCCCGCGCCCGGCACCACGACGGTCTTCGCATGCGGGATCGCCGCCGCGAGTGCCTTGCCGGCCTTCACCGGCGTCATCATGTCCCGCTCGCCGAGGATGAGCGTCGTAGGCACCGTCACGCTCGCGGCTGCTTGAAGCGCATTCGCGTAAGCATTGCAGGCCGACAAATCCCGGAACAGCACGCCCGGCTCGCAGTGTTTCAACACGGCCTGCGCGCCGCCATGCATCCACAGGCCCGGCGCGAGGCTGCCGCCGAGCTCGGCGTTGAAGCCGAGGCCCCAGATCGAGACCATGTCGTTAGCATCCTGCGAATTGGCTTCGGCCGCCTTGAGCAGATCCGGGCCGACCGTCATGGTCGCGGCCGTGCCGATCAGGCTGAGCGCGGACACCTTGTCGGGATGCCGTGCCGCCGTCTCCAGCGAGATCAGCGATCCCATGGAATGGCCGATCAGATGCGCTTTCGTAATTCCGGCCGCATCGAGCAGACCCGCCGTCCAGTCTGCCATTTCGGCGATACTTGCGAGCGACGGTCCGGGCGAGCGGCCGTGGCCGGGCAGATCAGGCGCCAGCACGCCAAAGCCGTGATGGGCGAACCAGCGCGTGTGCAGCGCCCAGGTCGAATGGTCGAATCCGGCGCCATGGAGGAAGACGACCGCGGGCAGGGATCTGTCGAAGTCGCGGCCGCCGGTTGCGACCAGCACCTCGGCGCCGTTGACGGGGAGCTTCATGGTGTCAGACCTTTTGCGAGATGCGTAGCGCTTGGGTGAGATCGTCGATGATGTCGCTTGCGGTCTCGATGCCGACCGAGAGCCGCACCAGCTCCTCGCCGATGCCGGAGGCCTTGAGCTGCTCGGCGTCCATCTGCTGGTGCGTGGTCGACGCCGGGTGGATCACCAGCGTCTTGGCGTCGCCGACATTGGCGAGATGGCTGATCATGCGCAGCGATTCGATGAACTTGCGGCCCGCGGGCCGACCGCCCTTGATGCCGAAGGAGACTATCGAGCCGGCGCCGCGCGGCAGCAGCGTCTTTGCAAGCTGGTAGTCCGTGTGGTCTTCCAGCGATGGGTGCAGCACCCAATCGACGGCCTTGTTGGCTTTCAGTGCTTCCAGCACGAGGTGCGTGTTCTGGATGTGGCGGTCCATGCGCACGCCAAGCGTCTCCACGCCCTGCAACAGCTGGAACGCGTTGGTCGGCGACAGGCAGGCGCCGAAATCGCGCAGACCTTCGGTGCGCGCGCGCATGATGAAGGCGGCGGTGCCGAACTGCTCGTCGAAGACGATGCCGTGATAGCCGCCATAGGGCTCGGTCAGCACGCCGAATTTGCCGGATGAGCGCCAATCGAAACGGCCGCCGTCGACGATGGCGCCGCCGATCGCGATGCCGTGGCCGCCGATCCATTTGGTTGCCGAATGCATGACGATGTCGGCGCCGAGCTCGATCGGACGGCTGAGATAGGGCGTGGCAAAGGTGTTGTCGATCAGCAGTGGGATTTTTGCGTCATGCGCGATCTGCGCGACCTTCGGAATGTCCAGCACCTCGAGCCCGGGATTGCCGATGGTCTCGCCGATCACCAGCTTCGTGTTCGGCTTGATCGCCGCGCGGAACGCGTCGAGATCGCGCGGTTTCACGAAGGTGGTGGTGATGCCGAAGCGCGGCAGCGTGTGCGCCAGCAGGTTGATGGTGCCGCCATAGAGCGAGCTCGACGCCACGATATGGTCGCCGGCGTTCAGAAGCGTCGCGATGGCCAGATGCAGCGCGGCCATGCCGCTCGCGGTGCAGATCGCGCCGACGCCGCCCTCCAGCGCGGCGAGCCGCTCTTCGAGCACGCCGGTGGTCGGATTGGAGATGCGCGTATAGATGTGGCCGGCGCGCTCGAGATTGAACAGAGCGGCGGCGTGATCGGAATCCTGGAACACGTAGGACGTGGTCTGGTAGATCGGAACGGCGCGGGCGCCGGTCGCGGGATCCGGATGCTGGCCCGCATGCAGGCTCAGGGTCTCGAAGGCGGGCGGTTTTGGCGCGGGCATGCGGGGCCTCGTTGCTCGGTCGGCGGAGGCGGCCCTTGTGCCACAAAAATGCGCGGCACGTCAGCCCATTGACAGCGTGGCCTAACCCCGGATCGCCTGCTCGATGATCCGCGCCTCCCGCAGCAAAATCTCCGCGACCTCCTGTTCGCGGCGCGGGCCGAGCCTCGTCCGAACGGCGGAGACAGTCATGGCAGCAGCGGGGCGGCCGTCCGGGGTCTTGATCCAGGTCGAGATCGACTTCGTGCCCTGCACGAGACCAATTTCCCTCATGCCATACCCCAGCCGTCTTGCGGCGGTGACCTGGCCCAGCACCGTTGCGGCATCGGTCCGATAGGCCTCCAGTCGCTTCTCGTTGGCCGCGACGATTTTTCGCGCGTCCTGCGCCGGCATCGCGGCGAGGATGGCAACGCCTGCGCTGGAGACGCCGAGCGGTCGGCGCGCGCCGACCTCGATCGACAGCACCTGGATCGGATAGACACCGATCCTGCGATCGACGCACAGCGTGTCGTTGCCGGTCCGGACCGTCAGGAACAGCGTGTCGCCGATCTCGGTCGACGCACGTTGCAGCGACGGATTGGCGGCGATCAGCAGCCGCGACGGCCGGGCCCGTGCGAGCGCGAGCTCCGGCACCTGATTGCCGATCGCGTAGCGGCCGGTCCTGTCATGCCGTTCGACGATGCCTTCCTCGATCAGGACGTGGACGATGCGATGCACGGTCGGGCGGGTGAGGCCGGTCGCCCGCACCACCTCGGCCAGCGGCACGCCGTCTTCGCGGCCTGCGGCGAGAATGCGCAGCACGGCGAGCGCGCGGCGGATCGCCTGCGCGCCCTGTCGCGGTTCGGTCACGCGGCGGGCGGATTTCGCGGAAGTCGTCTTGTCCATAATATGGACAAGAACGCCACAATTCACTCGACAGGTAAAGCGCGCATCTGGAGATTGCGCTCCGAATCGAGATGCCGTGTACGAACACAGGCAACTCGATGTAAAAATTGGAAGTGCCGCCGGGAGGTTAACATGAGATTAATCTGGATTGCCATAGCTGCCGCGGCAGCGACGTTGACGGGACCGGCGTCGGGCCAGCAATGGCCGGCGCGCAACGTCAAGCTGATCGTGCCCTATCCGGCCGGCGGCAATGTCGACAGCGCCGCGCGCATCATCGCCGACAAGCTCCAGGAAAAGCTCGGCCAGCCCTTCATCATCGAGAACAAGGCGGGTGCCGGCGGCATGATCGCGGGCGAGGCGTTCGCGAAATCCGCACCCGACGGCTACACGCTGTTCGTCGGTGCCAACGGCCCGGTGCTGTTCGCGACCGAAATCAACAAGCGCGACGTCTACAATTGGAAGAAGGACTTCCTGCCGATCACGACGATCTCGATGACGCCGTTGGTGCTCGAGGTGCATCCGTCGGTGCAGGCGACGACCTTCAAGGAGTTCATCGACCTCGCCAAGCGCGAGCCCGGCAAGCTGACGATGGCCTCGCCCGGTCCCGGCACCACCAACCATCTGCTCAGCGAGCTGATGCAGTCCAGCCTCGACCTGCAATGGGTCACCGCGCACTATCGCGGCAATGCGCCTGCGGTCAACGATCTCTTGGGCGGGCAGGTCCAGTTCGCGTTCGACCAGCTCACGGTCAGCCTGCAGCACATCAAGGCCGGCCTGTTCCGGGCGCTGGCCGTCACCAGCCCGCACCGCCTGAAGTCGCTGCCCGACGTGCCGACCTTCGCTGAGCTCGGCTACAAGGATTTTGACGGGCAGACCTTCACCGGCCTGTTCGCACCGGCAGGCACGCCGGCGCCCGTGATCGACAAGCTGCACGAGGCGCTGACCGCGATCCTGAAGGATCCCGCCGTGGTCGACAAGTTCGAGAAGCTCGGCGGCGAAGCCGTCGCGATGACGCCCGACGAATTCAAGGCCTATCTCGCGCGCGAGGACGCCAAATGGATTCCGATCGTGCGCAAGGCCAACATCAAGGCGGATTGATCGATGCGGATCGACCCCGCCGAGCTCGGCGCCGAGCGCATCTACCGGCTGATGACCGGCATCGTGGTGCCGCGTCCGATCGCCTGGGTGACGAGCCTGTCGCGCGCAGGCGTGCTCAACCTCGCGCCGTTCAGCGCCTTCACCTTCGTGTCGCAGAAGCCGCCGATGCTGGCCATCAGCGTCGGCCGCAAGGGCGCGGACTACAAGGACACCGCGCACAACATTCTCGACACCGAGGAATACGTCATCCACATCGCCGATACCCCGCTGATGCAGGCCGTGCACGACTCATCGGTCGAGCATCCGCCTGAGATCAGCGAGGTCGCGGAGCTTGGCCTCGAGACGATCGCGAGCGAGCGCATCAACGTGCCGCGGCTCAGCATTGCGCCCGTTGCGATGGAATGCCGCTTCCGGCAGTGCCTCGAATTCGGCGACGCCCGCAGCCGGCTGATTGTCGGCGAGGTCGTGATGTTCCACCTCCGCGACGGCCTCGTGAACGACGGCAAGGTCGAAACTGCGGCGCTCGACCCGATCGCGCGCATCGGCGGGCCGCGCTACGCCCGGCTCGGCGAGATCGTGACGCTGCGCGGCGTGTTCCAGACTCCCAAATCGAAAGACTGAGCACGCTGCCCCGCGCGCGCCTCAAGACCATTGGAGAACGACCATGCGACTCCTAAGCTATCTCCTGGACGGAGAGCCGCGCTATGGCGCCGCCATCGAAGGCGGTGTCGTCGATCTGACCCGGCGGATCGGCCGCGACTTCTCCGATGTGAGGGCACTGATCGCGGCCAATGCGCTGGCCGACGCGCAGGAAGCCGTCGCCGGACAAAAGCCGGACTACGCGCTCGACGATCTCGTGCTGCTTCCGCCGGTGCTGACGCCGGAGAAGCTCTGGTGCATCGGCGTCAATTACGCCGAGCGCAACGCGGAGTATAAAGACAGCTCCGACCTGCCCAAATACCCGAGCCTGTTCGTGCGCAGCATGTCCTCGATGGCAGGCTCCGGTCAGCCGCTGGAGAAGCCTCACGTCTCCGATCAGCTCGATTACGAAGGCGAGCTCGTCATCGTGATCGGCCAGGGCGGCCGCCACATTCCGCGCGAAAAGGCCTGGTCCCACATCTTCGGCATGACGCTGTGCAACGAGGGCACGATCCGCGACTGGCTGCGCCACGGCAAGTTCAACGTCACGCAGGGCAAGAATTTCGACCGCTCCGGCAGCATCGGCCCGTGGATCGTCACCGCGGACGAGCTCGACCCGCGCGGCCCCCATGACATCGTCACGCGCGTCAACGGCGAGGTCCGGCAGCAGGACACCACCGAACGGCTGATGTTCCCGTTCGATTTTCTGATCTCCTATCTCTCCACCTTCGCCACCCTCAAGCCCGGCGACATGATCGTGACGGGCACGCCGACCGGGGCCGGCGCCCGCTTCGACCCACCGCGCTGGCTCAAGGTCGGCGATGTCGTCGAGGTCGAATCCAGCCGCATCGGCGTGCTGCGCAATACCGTCGCGGCGGAGAGTTGAGCCATGCTGGATGCCGCCACGATCGAACGCCTTGCCGCGCGGCTCGACGAAGCCGAGCGCACCAAGACGCTGATCACGATGTTCACCAAAGACTATCCCGATTTCAGCATCGAGGATGCCTATGCCGTTCAGCGCGCCTGGACAAAACTCCAGCTCGGACGCGGCCGGGTCATCAAGGGCCACAAGATCGGCCTGACCTCGAAGGCGATGCAGAACGCGGTCGGCATTTCCGAGCCGGATTACGGCGTGCTGTTCGCCGACATGTTCTATGCCGATGCCACGCCGATTCCGTTCGACCGCTTTCACGCGCCGCGAATCGAGGTCGAGCTCGCCTTCGTGCTGAAGGCGCCGTTGCGCGGGCCCGATTGCACCATCTTCGACGTGCTCAACGCCACCGACTACGTGACCCCGGCGCTGGAGATTCTGGAGACGCGCATGCACCGCGTCGACCCCCAGACGGGCAAGGCGCGAAAGGTCATGGACACGATCTCGGACAACGCGGCGAACGCCGCGCTGGTGCTCGGCGGCCGCCCCTTCCGTCCGATGGACGCGGACATGCGCTGGATCGGCGCGCTGCTGTTCCGCAACGGCGAGGTCGAGGAGACCGGCCTTGCCGCCGGCGTGCTCAATCATCCTGCCAACGGCATCGCCTGGCTCGCCAACCGCCTCGCGCCGCATGACGAACATCTCGCCGCCGGCGAGGTCGTGCTGGCGGGATCGTTCACGCGGCCCGTCGACATCCGCCGCGGCGACACCTTCCACGCAGACTATGGCGCGTTCGGCTCGGTGTCGTGCCAGTTCGTCTGAACAAGCAACAAAGAGGGAGCGCATCATGACCGGTCACACGCGGCGCAAGAGCATCCATATCGGCGGCTTCAAGCATGCCAATCCGATTCCGAACGCCTGCCGCATCGGCAGTCTCGTGATGTCGGGCGTCATCCTCGGCCGCGATGCGGCTGGCGCAATGCCCGAGAGCCTGGACGCGCAATGCGCCAACATGTTCGCGCATATGAAGGCGACGGTGGAAGCCGCCGGCGGCACCACGGACGACATCATCAAGATGACGGTGTGGCTGAAGGACCGTACGCAGCGCGGGCCTGTGAATGTCGAGTGGCTCAAGATGTTTCCGGACGAGCATTCGCGTCCGGCGCGCCATGCGCTGCCGATGGACAACATGGATGGCGGCGCGCTGGTGCAGTGCGACTTCACCGCCGTGATTGACTAAAGGAGCCTGCCGCATGCCGACCTATCTGCCGTTCGATCCGAACCCGCGCCGCCCGGTCAAGGCGCCGCCGCCGAAGACCGTGGACAGCCAGTTTCACGTGCTCGGCCCCATCGACAAATATCCCGAGCGTCCCGGCGCGGCCTATCGGATGCCGACCGCGACCTGGGAAGCGGCGCTGCGCGTGCACAAGACGCTCGGCATCGAGCGCGGCATCATCGTGCAGACCACCACCTATGGCGCCGATCATGCCGTCGTGCTCGACGGTCTCGCCGCCATGGGCCCGAACTATCGCGGCTGCGCCAACGCGCTGGTGTTCGCCGAGGCGAACGACACTTATCTCGCCAGGCTGCATGATGCAGGTGTCCGCGGCGCGCGCTTCAGCTTCCGCCAGGAACTCGGCGCCGTGCTGTCGGATGCCGACTTCGCCCGCGCCATTGCGCGCATCCGCGAGCTCGGCTGGTACGTCAAGATCCAGCCCGAGAAGGACGGCATCGTCTCCAGCGTCGCCAAGTACGAGAATCTGGACGTGCCCGTGCTGATCGACCATATGGCGCGGCCCGATCCGGAAGCCGGCAAAAACGATCCGAACCTGCGCAAGATGCTGGAGCTGCTCGCCAAGGGCAATTTCTGGGTGATGCTGTCGCTCGGCGAGAAGACCTCGAAGCTCGGGCCGCCCTACGACGACGTCATCCCGATCGCGCGCGCCTATATCGAGGCAGCCGTCGACCGCTGCGTCTGGGCCAGCGACTGGCCGCATCCGGTCTCCGTGAAGCAGCCGCCAAACGACGCCGATCTGCTCGAGCTGATGTACCGCTACGCGCCGGATCAAGCGGAACTGGAGAAGATCCTGGTGCACAATCCGGCAAAGCTGTTTGGATTCCCGGACTAGCGCTACCCCGTCATTGCGAGGAGCGAAGCGACGAAGCAATCCAGACTTGTTTCCGCAGAGGCACTCTGGATTGCTTCGCTGCGCTCGCAATGACGGGCGTGGTCTTCGCGCTCACCCCGCCGGCTGCGAAGCCAGTCTGTCCCTTACCCCGGCGGCGATCTCGAACGAGCGCAGCCGCGCGGCGTGGTCGTAGATCTGCCCCGTGGTCATCAATTCGTCCGCGCCGGTCTCGGCGATCAGCGCCTTCAGCTTCGCTTCGACCATTTCAGGCGAGCCGACCGCGGAGCAGGACAGCGACTGGCCGACCATCGCCTTCTCGGCCGGCGACCATAGCGCGTCCATGTCGCCAGTCGGCGGCGGCAGCGGGCCGGGCGTGCCGCGGCGCAGATTGATGAACTGCTGCTGCAGCGAGGAGAACATGCGCTGCGCGTCCGCCTCGCTGTCGGCGGCGAACACGTTGACCCCGACCATCGCGTAGGGCTTGTCGAGCTGCGCCGAGGGTTCGAAGCGCGCGCGATACTCCCGCAGCGCCGGCATCATCATTTGCGGCGCGAAATGCGAGGCGAACGCGAACGGCAGGCCGAGCATGCCTGCGAGCTGCGCGCCAAAGGTGCTCGATCCCAGGATCCACAGCGGCACCTTCGTCCCCATGCCCGGCACGGCGCGGATCGTCTGGTTTGGTTGCACGTCGCCGAGCAGCGCCTGCAACTCCAGCACGTCCTGCGGAAAATTCTCGGAACTGGTGGCGAGGTCGCGGCGCAGCGCCCGTGCGGTGAACTGGTCGGTGCCCGGTGCCCGCCCGAGCCCGAGGTCGATCCGCCCGGGATAGAGCGAGGCCAGCGTGCCGAACTGCTCGGCGATGACGAGCGGCGAATGGTTCGGCAGCATGATTCCGCCGGACCCGACCCGGATCGTCTTCGTGCCACCCGCGACATGCCCGATCACCACCGACGTCGCCGCGCTCGCGATGCCCGTCATGTTGTGATGCTCGGCCAGCCAGAACCGCTTGTAGCCCCAACCCTCGGCATGCTGCGCCAGATCGAGTGAATTGCGAAAGGCCTGCGTCGCATCGCCGCCTTGGCGGATGGGCGCAAGGTCGAGCACGGAGAAGGGGATCATGGGCGGGTCCGGATGGCGCGTGCGATGGGAACGTGGACTCGACATGTAGGAGCCGACTGCAGGAATACCAGCCGAAACGATCATCGGGCTGCGCCGGCGGCGCCATCGCGGGGAGGCGAAGCCATCGCTGCGCCGATGCATGCGGCAAATTCGCCTGCATGGAAACCGCGGGCCGCATTGCGGCGTTGCCGGCCGGTTTGATCAATGGCGTCGATTTTCATTTCGGGGGCTTTCTTTGGACAGATTCAATATCGGCGTTCATGTCGTTGCGCTGGCTGCGGCCTTCGCGCTCGCCGTTCCCATTGGGTGGGACCGCGAAAAGCGGGCGCGAAGCGCGGGCTTGCGCACCTTTCCGCTGGTCGCAATGGCAAGCTGCGGCTTCGTGCAGGCCAGCGAAAGCCTGCTTGTGCATTCGCCTGACGGCATGGCAAAGGTGATCGAGGGCCTCATCACCGGCATCGGCTTCATCGGCGGGGGCGCTATCCTCAAGCAGGGGAATTCGGTGCAGGGCACCGCGACCGCCGCGAGCCTCTGGGCCACCGGGGCCATCGGCGTCTCCGTCGGGCTCGGCGCTTTTGATGTCGCAGTAACGGTCGCGATGTTCACGTTCCTGACGCTTCGCTTGTTGACGCTGGTCAAGGAAGACGACGATCACTGATGCACGTGCGAGCAGCCTGCACCCCGTTCACAACACCGTCATTGCGACCCGTTGCGCCCCTCGGCCCAACTGGGCGTCTGGCGCCTGTTGTTGTACACTCGCTGAGCCATTGGATGCTCGCCAGGAGGAACCGACATGACCACGGTCGTACTCAATCGCCGGAGCCTCCTCGCCGCGGGCGGCTCGGCCCTCGCCACCGGGCTTTTGGCAACCGGTGTTCCCGGCCTGCTGTTGCCTGCCCGCGCGGATGGCCTCGCACCGACCGAGACGATGTCGGGCGGGGCGAACAACTACCGCAGGGGCGCGGCGATCGTGGAGCGGATCGGCAAGGGTGGCTTCTGGATGAGCGGCACCGTACGTCGCGCCGGCGACGGGGTTCCACTGGCCGGGCAGCGCATCCAGATCTGGGCGCACACCACCGAAGGGCAGGAGCACGAGCCGCAGAGCCATGGCGCCACGCTCACCGACAAGGACGGCAAGTTCCGGCTCGAGATGCCGCAGATCATTCCCATCTTCGGCCAGCCGCATGGTCACCTCGCCTATGACAGCGGTGAGTTCAAAACCGTGTTTCTGCGGCCGGTGATGCGGAGCGCAAAGGAAACCAGCCTCGAGGCGCACTTCGTGCTGCAGCCGGCCTGATCGCATTGGAGATGAAGGGGCGGCGATCGGCCAGGGCTCCCCTGATCTGGGCCGCCCTTGCCTTGGCCATTGGCGTGCCGATCGCGCTCGCCGCGGGAAGCGAGCAGCTCGCATGGCGCGGCCCGGTCTACATCCTCGCCGGCTTTGCAGGGATCATCGCGCTCGGTCTCGTGCTCGTTCAGCCTCTGCTGATCGGCGGATATCTGCCGGGATTGTCGACCTATCGCGGCCGGCGCGCCCATCACTGGATCGGCGGCGCGCTCGCTCTGGCGGTGGTGATCCACGTCGCCGGCCTCTGGATCACCAGCCCGCCCGACATGATCGACGCCCTGACCTATACATCACCGACGCCGTTCTCCCCCTTCGGCGTGACCGCCATGTGGGCCATCTTCACCGTCGCGGTTCTGGCCGCGCTGCGCCGGCGATTGGGACTGCGGCTGCGCACCTGGCGCATCGTCCATATTCCCCTCGCGATCGTCATCGTTGCAGGCAGCGTGGCCCATTGCCTGCTGATCGAGGGGACAATGGAGACAATCTCGAAGGCGGCGCTGTGCGTGTTGATCGTCGTGGCAACCGTGAAGGTCATGATTGACCTGCAAGTGTGGCGAAAGCGAAGGACGCTGCGGGGGGAAAGTGTCGCGCGGCAGTAGCTCACTGGGCTCAAGAGGCGAAGCTCTCTCAATTCGTGACTGCGAGGAGCATTTGCGACGAAGCAATCCAGAGTCCCTCCGCGGAAAGATTCTGGATTGCTTCGCTACGCTCGCAATGACGGAGCAGGCTACCCCGCTTGCCGCAGTCAGCGACCGGGCGTAACCTTTCGCGATGGCCGTCAGTGCCCCCGAACTGAAAGCATTCCTGCTCGCCACACCGTTCTTCGGCGGTATCCCGGATCAAAGTCTCGACCTCCTGATGTCGATGCTGGTCGAGTGCCGATTTGAAACCGGAGCAACCGTCGTGACGGAGGGCGAGCCCGGACGCTCGCTGTTCATCGTCAAATCCGGTCGGCTGGCGGTGAGCAAGCGGGCGAATGCGGGCAACGTCATCCCGATTTCCGTTCTGGAGCCCGGCGATTTCTTCGGCGAAATGACGCTGATTGAAATGCAGAATCGTTCTGCCACGGTGGTCGCGGAGAGTCCGACCCTGCTCTACGAGCTGACCGCCCAGAAGCTCTACGCCTGCTACAAGGCCGATATCCACGCCTATGTGATCGTCCTGCAAAACATCAATCGCGAGCTATGCCGACGGCTGCGCCGCTCCGACGATCGCTTCGCCGGACAGCAGATGGGTGACGAGAGTTGACATGCGTAGGATGGGTAGAGCGAAGCGAAACCCATCATGTTTCGTCACCGCGCAAATCTTCCATGGGTTTTCGCTTCGCTGGCCCATCCTGCAAACTTCCCGGCCCCGTAGGCTTCGAATAGGAAAATAACATGGCTCAAGCCGGAGAAAATGGAAGATTCGGGGCGTTCAAGCACCACGCCAAGGTGCACTCCTTCAGGGTCAGCACTGCTTTGCTGACTTGGATTTTGCTCGGCGCGACGCTCTTTTACAAGCCTGAGTGGGTCCGATGGGCTCTGCGCACAGGCACGCACGGTATTGAAGCTGTCGGCGATGCGCTTCCTGGTTATTGGGGCGCTCAGGCAGAAATTGTCTTGCGTGAGCTCGGTGGTTTCCTTTGGATCCAGATCACGGCCGCGATCCTGTTTGTAAGGTTCGTGTTTTGGCTGATCGGGGCCTCCTGGCGCCGTGGTCGGCGGTAGATCCAGTCAGCGCGCGCAGGACGGGTCGAGCGAAGCGAAACCCATCATGTTTCGTCACTGAGCAATGCTATGCAACTCTTGGCCAAATCTGACCGGAGCTCTCGCTCGGGCGATGTCCGCAACTGGACCCGTTGCAGACCTTCGCAATCTCCCACGCTCGCTCTAGCAGCCTCGTGCCGAACAAAAATCGACAGCGCTGAACTCTTGCAGGTGCGTTGTGCGGCGCCGAGGATCCCGAATCGGCGCCGCGTCGCTACGATTTTTCGCGGCCGCGAGGATACGGACTAGTAGCCCGGACAAATCCAGTTGCCGTAGGCGTCGTAGCCGCAGCCGCCGCGATAGTAGGCGCCTGTCGCAGCAGCGCCGATGGCAGCCGCGCCGACCGCCGCCGCACCGACTCCGTAACGCCGATACCCGTAGCCGCCATAACCATAGCGCCCGCCACGCACTGCAACAGCACCACCCCGCGCTCCTCGAACTGCGACAGCGCCGCCCCGGTAGCCTCGGGCTGCAACAGCGCCGCCGCGGTATCCACCTCCGTGATATCCGCCACCGCCCCGATAGCCCCCACCGCCGCGACCGCGGGCATAGGCATCGTCTGGGATCAAACTGGCGGTGAGCAGAACAACTGCTGCGGTAGCAGCGAGAATATAGCGAAGCATGACAGCAACCTCTCTACGAAGTCTGGGAGCACGGGAGATTGCGGCGGCCTCGACGCGTTAGGTTGATATAAGTCACGGAACTCATGCGCTCCGGCATGCTCGCGCCGCGGTGCGCGGAGGCGCTAGGCCGGTTCGCCGCGGCTTCCACTATGTTTGCTTGGGAACCGACCCCAGTGCGTAGGATGGGTAGAGCGTGCGTTCCCCTTCGCGCGGAGGAAGCGAACGTTCCAAACGGCGGGCGTTCGAGGAACCCTTGCTCGACGGAGTGATCGAGGGCTTGCTCAAAAAAATGAGCGTTTCAAGAGATGTGGCAACGCGCCACGCGCTATCGGTCAAATTATCGCAACGGCAAATATCATAAAGAGTTTGCAAGGATCGAATTCCGACCCTGGGAATTGTGCGGTTGAGCGTTCATGACGCGAGGATGATTTGTAGCCGAAAGGCATTCGCGACGATCAGAACAGGAGAGCAGAATGACAAAGTTCGCGCTGTACGTTCCGCTTGAAGCCAAGCCTGGCAAGGAGAAGAGGTCGAGGACTTCCTGCGGTCGGCGGTTCCTTTGGTGAACGCCGAACTCGGAACGATCTCATGGTATACGATTCAGGAAGGACCTTCCTCTTTCGCAATATTTGATACCTTCGACGACGAGGCTGGGCGCGACGCGCATCTCAACGGAAAGGTCGCGGCCGCGTTGATGGATAAGATCAAGGAAGGCGACATGTTCGCCAGGACACCGGAAATTCATAAGTTGGGGATTATCGCGGATAAATCGGCGAAGTAGACGGTCCTGGCGGCCTCTCCGGTAGCGACTGTCATACGTGGTTGGCGCGCACGCGCTACGACATGATGTGCGCCAATCTGACCCGTCGGGCAAAACACCCACCTCCCGCCAAAACTCGTCAACCCTTCCCCATAAAAATATTCCACTTTACCGAAATTCGGAATTACGTTATCCATCCGCCCATCCCGGTCCAGGGAGAGGGGCGATCGTCCGTCGTAACGAACGTGGATCGGGGTGCGGTGGACGCGGCAGCGTCGGGCACGCGAAGGCGGGACCAGGGCGAGATGAACCTCGTGAGGTCCTGTTGCGTGCGGACGAACGGCGCCTGTGTCCGGTGAAGCCTTTGGGCGAAGCCGGATCGCTGCGTACGGCAAAATCGTGTGGTCCTGGCCGTCGTTGCTACGGTCAAGCCTTGCGGAGATGGATCGGGGCTCAACCGGGTCTTCGGCCATCGTCAATTCGCAAGGCGACGGTGACAAAAAGGAACTCGTCGCCGGGGAGAGCGCGGCATAAGCCGTCAACCCACTGTGCAGGGAAGGCCGAGTGTTCGGCGTCACCTGTATGCTGCTGTGCGGTCTCTTTGCGCTACACTTTCGCGCAGCGGACCGCGGGTGCCAGCCGGCACCCGGTCTTCCCTGCGCCCTCTTCACAGAGGAGGGGTAAGGAGAGAAGCAAAACTCGGGTGCTTTGAGCCGCGAGAATGCTGATCTGTGCGTGATTTGACCCAGGGAATGGTGCTGCCAGACAGGATTGAACTGTCGACCTCTCCATTACCAATGGAGTGCTCTACCACTGAGCTACGGCAGCATGTGCTGGGGTAAGAATCGGCCGCCACGAGGGGCCTACCAAGCGGGCCGATATCTGCCACAAGCCCCCCTCCTGTGCAAGCTTGCTAGCTCCGCCAAAGCGATAAAATCGGGTCGATATCGGGGCCAAAGTGCCTGTTTTGGCTCGAAACGGCCGACTTTCCGCGGATTCGGTTCCGATATCCCCACCCAACTGGCCAGTTGCCCGACGCGCCGGATTCGATCCATTTCGATTTTCGCACGATCGGATCGCGCGGGCCTCTTGAGCTGCCTTATTCCTCGGGCATGTTATCGCCGATCGCTGTAATGGACCCTGATGGCTGACGAGAACGACAAGAGCGAGCGGCAGGACTCCAAACAGGCGAGGGCGTCCCGCGACGACCGGCTCAAATCGGCGCTGCGCGAAAACCTGAAGCGGCGGAAGGTGCAGGCGCGCGAACGCGCCGCAAGTGGCGACCCCTCGCAGAATGAAGATGGTTCCCTAGATGAGGGGACCGCCGACAAGACCGGCGGCTAGAATCCGACGGCTGGAATTTTTTTGGAGTGCATGGACGTGGCAATGGGGCAGGACGAATCGCAACGACCCGAGAGTGACGCGCAGATGTCGCGGTTCACCCGCCCTGAGCAGACCTTTCCGACGCTGACATCAGCGGAGATCGAGCGGATGAGGCATTTCGGCGAGGTCCGCAACTATGCCGATGGGGAATTCCTGTTCGAGACCGGCAAGCCGGGGCCCGGCATGTTCGTCGTGCTGAAGGGACATGTCGCCATCACCCAGCGCGACGGCCTTGGCCACGTCACCCCGTTGATCGACCAGGGGCCGGGGCAATTTTTGGCCGAGCTGAGCCAGCTCTCCGGACGGCCGGCGCTGGTCGACGGCCGCGCCGAAGGCGATGTCGAGACGCTGCTGCTGCCGCCGGAGCGGCTGCGCGCGCTGCTGGTCGCCGAGGCCGACCTCGGCGAGCGCATCATGCGCGCGCTGATCCTGCGCCGGGTCAATCTGCTCCAGGCCGGCGTCGGCGGCGTGGTGCTGATCGGACCGTCGCATTCGGCAGGCGTGGTGCGGCTGCAGGGGTTCCTCACCCGCAACGGCCAGCCGCATCATCTGCTCGATCCTGAGCGCGACCGTGACGCCGCCGAATTGATCGCGCGCTATTCGCCCAAGCCGGAAGACTGGCCGCTGGTCGTCGCCGCCAGCGGCGAGGTGCTGCGCAACCCCGGCGAAACCGAACTTGCCCGTGCCATTGGCATGATCGGCGGAGCAAAGGACGATCGCATCTACGACGTTGCGGTCGTCGGCTCCGGACCGGCCGGGCTCGCCACCGCGGTGTATGCCGCATCCGAAGGCCTCTCGGTCGCGGTGCTCGACACCCGCGCCTTCGGCGGCCAGGCCGGCGCCAGCGCGCGTATCGAAAACTACCTCGGCTTTCCGACCGGCATTTCCGGTCAGGCATTGACCGCGCGCGCCTTCACCCAGGCCCAGAAATTCGGTGCCGAGATCATGATTCCCGTCACGGTGAAGTCGCTCGACTGCACGCGCAGGGATGGCGCATTCTCGGTGGCGCTCGACGGCTGCGATCCCCTGCGCGCGCGCGCCATCGTGGTCGCCAGTGGCGCGCGCTATCGCCGGCCGGAGATCGAGAATCTCGACAAGTTCGAGGGCCGCGGTGTTTGGTACTGGGCCTCCCCGGTCGAGGCGAAGCTGTGCGCCGGCGAGGAGGTCGCACTGGTCGGCGCCGGCAACTCGGCGGGGCAGGCCGCCGTGTTCCTGTCGGGACACGCCAAAAAAGTTCTCATGATCATCCGCGGAGGCGGCCTGGGCGCCAGCATGTCGCGCTATCTCATCGAGCGCATCGAAGCGACCCCCAACATCGAATTGATGTTCAACACCGAAATCTCCGCGCTCGAAGGCGACGAAGCCTCGCTGCTGCGGCGCATCCGCCTGAAGAGCCGGCTGTCGAACGACGAGGATTTCGCCGACATCCGCAATCTCTTTTTGTTCGTCGGCGCCGATCCCGCCACCAATTGGCTCGACGGCTGTGGCGTGACGCTCGATCGCGGCGGCTTCGTCGTGACCGGCGCGCAGTCCGAACAGAACCAGGGCCGGCTGGTCGCGCCACTGGAGACCTCGGTGCCCGGCGTCTACGCCGTCGGTGACGTCCGTTCCGGCTCGGTCAAGCGCGTCGGCGGCGCTATCGGCGAAGGCGCCCAGGTCGTGGCCTCCCTGCACGGCTTCCTCGGCGACGCCGCAAAACCGGCGCTTTAGTCAAGGACAAGGCAAGTAAATGGCAAGTCGAATGAGGCTTGCCATTGCGCGTGTTGATGCAGACTATCCCCTCATCCTGAGGAGCGCGCATTGCGCGCGTCTCGAAGGATGAAGGCCCAGCCGCCAAAGCCGGGCCTGCATGGTTCGAGACGGCGCTCGCGCGCCTCCTCACCATGAGGATCGACAAACAAAACGCTTAACGGGAGGACTAAATGGCTGAACTCGTCGTGCTCTACAAGACGCCCAAGGATGCTGCCGCCTTCGACAAGCATTATGCCGAGACGCACATCCCGCTCGCGAAGAAACTTCCCGGCTTGAAGAAGTACGCGGTCAGCACGGGCGCCGTCGGCTCCCCCGCGGGACCGTCCGGAATCCACCTCGTCGCCATCCTCACGTTCGACAACGTCGCCGCCATCCAGTCGGCCTTCGGCAGCGAAGCAGGCAAGGCGGCCGCGGGCGACGTGCCGAAATTCGCCAGTGGCGGCGCCGACCTGTTGATTTTCGACACCAAGGAAGTGTGAGCCGCGATCCGACTTTCGTCGACTCGTAGCCCGGCGGGTTACAAGCTGCCGTCGTTTGCGACAGCGTTGCAAAAAATTCAGTCATGCGTTTGTCGATTCGCACGATGACGCATGGCTGTGCACGCATGTGTGACGCCAGCGCATGTGGCAATCCGATGAGGACCGTAATATCAATCCTGAACTCAATGCAGAGAGTAGGAGAGATGTCATGGTTCTTGGGTTGAGCTTGCCCGCCTTCACGTTGGTCCATGTCATCATCAGCCTGATTGGCATTGCCGCCGGCCTCGTCGTGATGTTCGGCCTGCTCGGCTCGAAGCCGATGCCGGGCCTGACCGCGATTTTCCTGCTGTTCACGATCCTCACCAGCGCCACCGGCTTCCTGTTTCCGTTCAAGGAGCTGCTGCCCTCGCATATCATCGGCATCATCTCGCTGGTCCTGCTCGCGATCGCCTGTATCGCGCTCTACGGCATGAAGCTCACCGGGGGCTGGCGCCCGGTCTACATCGTGACCGCGATGATCTCGCTGTATTTCAACGTCTTCGTGCTGGTGATCCAGTCGTTCCTGAAGGTGCCGGCGCTCGCCGCGCTCGCACCCGCCGTGCCGCCGAATCCACCGGGAGGTCCCGTGTTCGCCGTGGTGCAGGGCCTCGTGCTGGTGTTCTTCGTGGTGCTCACCGTCGGCGCCTGGCGCCGCTTCAAGCCGATGGCGTTCGCCTGATCATTCAAGGAGCCTGACAATGCCCACCATCACCACCAAGGACGGCGTCGAGATCTTCTACAAGGATTGGGGAAGTGGCCAGCCGATCGTGTTCAGCCATGGCTGGCCGCTGTCGGCGGACGACTGGGATGCGCAGATGATGTTCTTCGTCACCCGCGGCTACCGTGTCGTCGCCCATGACCGTCGCGGCCACGGCCGCTCGTCGCAGGTCGCCGACGGCCACGACATGGATCATTATGCCGATGATCTCGCGGCCGTGACGGCGCATCTCGACCTCAAGAATGCAATCCACGTCGGCCATTCCACCGGCGGCGGCGAAGTCGTGCATTACATCGCGCGCCATGGCGAGAGCCGGGTGGCGAAGGCCGCGATCCTCTCCGCAGTGCCGCCGCTGATGCTGAAGACAGACGCCAATCCCGGCGGCCTGCCGAAGAGCGTGTTCGACGATTTCAAGGTGCAGCTCGCTGCCGGCCGCGCCAGCTTCTACCGCGACATCGCAGCCGGTCCGTTCTACGGCTACAATCGTCCCGGCGCGAAGCCGTCGGAAGCGGTGATCCAGAACTGGTGGCGCCAGGGCATGATGGGCGGCGCGAAGGCCCATTACGACGGCATCGTCGCGTTCTCGCAGACCGACTTCACCGAGGATTTGAAGAAGATCAATGTGCCGGTGCTGGTGATGCACGGCGACGACGACCAGATCGTGCCTTACGCCGATTCCGCGCCGTTGTCGGCCAAGCTGCTCAAGAACGGCACGCTGAAGACCTACAAGGGTTTCCCGCACGGCATGCCGACAACGCACGCCGAGACCATCAACGCGGACCTGCTGGCGTTCTTCAGGGGGTGAGCGGCTTCACGCCAATATCGCCCTGATCGCGTCGAAAGTGCGCTTGACGAAAGCTTCCGGCTTCTCTCGCGCCCCTCCGCCGATCCAGCTCTCGCCGCCGACGCGCATCGCGCCGGTGGCAATCATTGCGACGAGGCGTGCCTTCAGCTGCTCCGATTTGTTTCTGGCGCGCTGGGAGAGCCCTTCGGCCAGCGCCCGCTCGAGCTTCTCGTATTTGAGCTGGTCGCGGGCCTGAAGCGCGGGATTGTCGCGCTTGAGCCGCGACATTGCCGCGGCCTCGGCCGGATCGATCCGCTTGAGCGTTGCCGCGATCGCGTTTTCCGCCGCGGTCAGCATGGTTTCGCCCGCCGGCCGCGCCACGACCTCCGCGACCAGCGCGGCGGCGGCGCCTTCCTGCCATGCCGCGACCACGTCCTCCTTCGAGGCGAAATAATGGAAGAAGCTGCGTCGCGACACGTCCGCCGCGGCCGCGATATCGTCGATGGTCGTGGCCTCGAAGCCGCGCTCCAGGAACAGCACCATCGCCGCGCGGGCCAGCCGTTCGCGGGTCGCCTGCTGCTTGCGCGCGCGCAAGCCCGGTGCTACCGGCGATTTTCCTCCCGGCGACAATGGCTTGGCGCTTGTCCTGGCGGGCTTCGAAGCATTCAAATCATTTCACCACTTGCAAAGTTGCACCCAGTGCACATTTAGACCCGTCGCGGGCCCTTTCCCAGCCCCGACGGAGCTATGGCATGACCGACTGGACCACGGCAGACATCCCCTCCCTCAGCGGCAAGACTGCCGTCGTGACCGGAGCGACGGGCGGCCTCGGCTACGAGACGGCGATGGCGCTGGCGGGCGCCGGTGCCATTGTCATACTCACGGGGCGCAACGACGCAAAGGGTCTGCGCGCGATCGAGGGCATTTGCGAACGCTTTCCCAATGCGCTGATCGCCTACGAGCATCTCGATCTCGCCAGCCTCGCCTCCGTCGTCGATTTTACCAGGCGCTTTGCCGCCGGCAATGAGCAGCTCGACCTGCTCGTCAACAATGCCGGCGTGATGGCGCTGCCGAAGCGGCAGCAGACGGCAGATGGTTTCGAGATGCAGCTCGGCACCAACTATCTCGGTCATTACGCACTGACGGCGCGGTTGTTGCCGCAGCTTCGCCGGGCGAAGGCCGCGCGAGTCGTCAACCTCTCGAGCCTTGCGCACCGCTCCGGGGCGATCAATTTCGACGATCTGCAGGCTAAGCATTCCTATCGTCCGTGGCGGGCCTATTGCCAGTCCAAGCTGGCGATGCTGATGTTTTCGCTGGAGTTGCAGCGCCGCAGCCTCGCCGCAGGCTGGGGTCTGACGAGCCTTGCCGCACATCCCGGCTACGCGCGGACCGATCTGATTCCGAACGGGCCGGGCACTAGGAGCTTGCAGTCGCGTGTCAGCCGGTGGCTGCAGCCTTTCATCAGCCAGTCTGCTGCGGAAGGCGCGCTGCCAACCTTGTTGGCGGCGACCTCGCCGGCAGCGGAGCCCGGCGGATATTACGGCCCGAACGGGTTCTACGAATTGAAAGGGCCACCACGGCCGGCGAAGATCATGCCGCAGGCAAAGGATTTCGCCTCGGCCGCCATGCTGTGGGATGTCTCGGCGACGTTGACCGGTGTATCCTTCGACGAGATCGCGGCCGCCGCATGAGCCGCGGGCCTGTCGGGGAGGTCCCGATGCAGATCATCATTTTCGGCGCGACCGGCATGGTCGGGCAGGGCGTCTTGCGCGAATGCCTGGTCGATGCCGGCATCGATCGCGTGCTCGTGGTCGGCCGCAGCCCGACCGGCGTACGTAACGCCAAGCTCACGGAGATCACGCATGGCGATTTCACGGACTACTCGGCGATCGAAGCGCAGCTCACCGGCTTCGACGCCTGCTTCTTCTGCCTCGGCGTCTCCTCGATCGGCATGAGCGAGGAGCGCTACCGCCATCTCACCTATGACCTCACGCTCGCAGCGGCGACCGCGCTGGCACGGCTCAATCCGCAGATGACATTCGTCTATGTCACGGGCGCCGGCACCGATTCCACCGAGCAGGGTTCGCGGATGTGGGCGCGGATCAAGGGCAAGACCGAGAACGATCTGCTCAAGCTGCCGTTCAGGACGGCCTACATGTTCCGGCCGGGTGCGATCCAGCCGCTCCACGGTGCCCGCTCCAAGACGGCGTGGGTGCAGGCCGTGTATACAGCAAGCTGGCCACTGTGGTCTGTGCTGCGCCGGCTCTCGCCGCGGCTCGTCACCTCGACCGAGCAGGTCGGCCGCGCCATGATCCGGGTTGCGCGGGAGGGGTATCCGCGAAAGGTGCTGGAGATGGAGGATATCAATAGCCTCTAGTCCCGTGGGGCGTTAGTTCTAGGGAAATTTCGCCGCCCGCGCGCGTTGAGCCCCGTCTGCCCGAAGGAGAAAGCGCCGTCGATGTCTCCCCAGCTCAAACTGATCGCACTCGACGCCGACGACCTCTCCGTGATCTCGGCCCACGTCCAGGACGCCCGCGTGCAGCCCTCGGACATCATCTGGCGGCAAAGCGAAAAGCGGCTGGTTGTCGGCATGAGCCGGTTGGACTGGGAGCAGACGCTTGACGGCGATGCCGAGCCGCGCAGGCTGGTGGCCGCCCTTCGTTTCGACCGCGTGCTCGCCTGCAAGTCGCGCAACATCGACCTCGACGCGCCGGACACGATCATGGACCTCGTCGGTATCGAATTCCACGGCCAGGACGCCCCCGGCGGGAGCGCGCTGCTCCTGTTTGCCCAAGGCGGCGCCATCCGCCTCGACGTCGAATGCCTGGAATGCGAGCTGACTGATCTGGGAGCGGATCAGCTGGGGACGGGGTTGGAGGCTGAAGGGGAGGGGTGAGGTGGCATGCCAAGGCCACGCATTCCGCTGTCGCCAGGATGACGCCGGAGGGGAACGGCCCGGCCCAAGGGTTGACGCAGCTTCCCCGCCGCGCCATTGAGCAGAGGCTTGGTGAGCCAAACCGCGCCCCCAAAAACCAGTTAGAAGCCAAGATGCCCGTTCGTCTCGACCGCAGCAGCGCCGATTTTGACCAGCGATTCGGGGCCTTCCTCGCCGCCAAGCGCGAGGCCTCGGCCGACGTCGAGGCCGCCGCGCGCGCCATCGTCGACGACGTGGCGAAGCGGGGCGATGCCGCCCTGCTCGAGGCCACGGCAAAGTTCGACCGGTTGACGCTCGATGCATCCGGCCTGCGCGTCACGGCCGCCGAGATCGACGCCGCGGTGAAAGCCTGCGATGCGGCGACGCTGGATGCGCTCAAGCTCGCGCGCGATCGCATCGAGACCTATCACAGCCGCCAACTGCCGAAGGACGAGCGCTTCACCGATTCCCTCGGGGTCGAGCTCGGCTGGCGCTACACCGCGATCGAATCCGCTGGCCTCTACGTGCCCGGCGGCACCGCGGCCTATCCGTCCTCGGTGCTGATGAATGCGGTGCCGGCAAAGGTCGCCGGCGTGACGCGCCTCGTCATGGTGGTGCCCTCGCCCGACGGCAAGCTCAACCCGCTGGTGCTGGCGGCAGCAAAGCTTGGCGGCGTCACCGAGATTTATCGCGTCGGCGGCGCGCAGGCGATTGCCGCGCTCGCGCATGGCACTGCGACGATCGCGCCTGTGACCAAGATCGTCGGACCCGGAAACGCGTATGTCGCCGCGGCAAAGCGGCTGGTGTTCGGCAAGGTCGGCATCGACATGATCGCCGGTCCCTCGGAGGTGCTTGTCATCGCCGATGACACCGGCAATGCTGACTGGATTGCCGCCGACCTGCTGGCCCAGGCCGAGCACGATGCCAGCGCGCAGTCGATCCTGATTACCGATTCCGCGCGCCTTGCCGCCGACGTCGAAAAGGCCGTTGAGGCACAGTTGAAGACGCTGCCACGCGCCGCGATCGCCAGCGCCTCGTGGGCCGATTTCGGCGCCATCATCATGGTGAAGAACCTCAACGACGCCATTCCGCTTGCGGATGCGATTGCCGCCGAGCATCTCGAGATCATGACGCAAGATCCCGACGCGCTCGCCGCAAGGATCCGCAACGCCGGCGCCGTGTTCCTCGGGCCGCATACGCCGGAGGCGATCGGCGACTATGTCGGCGGCTCCAACCACGTGCTGCCGACGGCGCGCTCGGCACGATTCTCGTCAGGTCTTTCGGTGCACGATTTCCTCAAGCGCACCTCGATCCTGAAATGCGGCCCGGATCAGCTGCGTGCGCTGGGTCCGGCCGCGATGATTCTCGGCAAGGCGGAGGGGCTAGATGCCCACTCGCGTTCGATTGGATTGCGCCTCAATTTGTCATGACCCAGCCGCCCGAACAGGACGACTCGCAGAATCGCATCGTCGGCGTCACGCTCGACGAGGACTCGATCGGCCGTTCCGGGCCCGACATCGAGCATGAGCGCGCGATCGCGATCTACGATCTGATCGAGCAGAACCTGTTCGCGCCGGAGGGCGCGGACGGGAAGGGGCCGTTCACGCTGCATATCGGCATCACCGGCAGCCGGCTGATGTTCGACATCCGCCGCGAAGACGGCACACCCGTGGTCGCGCATCTGTTGTCGCTGACGCCGTTCCGGCGGATCGTGAAGGACTATTTCATGATCTGCGACAGCTACTACCAGGCGATCCGCACGGCGACGCCGGACAAGATCGAGGCCATCGACATGGGCCGCCGCGGCATCCATGACGAGGGCTCGCGCACGCTGCAGGAGCGGTTGAAGGGCAAGGTGCGGGTCGATTTCGAGACCTCGCGCCGGCTGTTCACGCTCATTACCGTTCTGCACTGGAAGGGTTAAGCGCGATGGCGGGTCCGCCACGCGCACGCGATCCGCAATCGGTGCTGTTCGCCTGCGCCATGAACAGCGTGCGCTCGCCGATGGCCGAGAGCCTGCTGCGGCACATGTTTCCGCAAGGCCTCTACGTGAAGTCGGCCGGCGCCAGGCGCGGCGAGCTCGACCCGTTCGCGGTGTCTGTGATGGCCGAGCTCGACCAGGACATCTCCACCCACAAGCCGCAGACCTTCGAGGAGCTGGAGGATTGGGAGGGGCTGAATTTCGATCTCATCATCACGCTCTCGCCGGAGGCGCATCACAAGGCGCTGGAGCTGACCCGGACGCTTGCCGCCGACGTCGAGTATTGGCCGACGCAGGATCCCACCACCATGGAAGGCAGCCGCGACCAGAAGCTCGCCGCCTACCGCGACGTCTGCGATCAGCTCCTGATGCGCATCCGCCGGCGGTTTTCGAAGGTGGGCGCGGCGAACGGGTAGCATTCGGCCGTAACACCCGCGTCACAGACTGCAGGCACACGCATCCCGTGCCCGTCGAATCAGTAATGTCCGGGTTCCCGGGTTGTGAAATCAGCCCCCGTCCGATAGGTTCCGCGCGCAATTCACCCCCTGCTTCATTCCCCAAATCACCTGATGCTCGGCCGCCCCAAATTCGTTCTCGCCTCCGGTTCGCCGCGGCGCCTGTCGCTGCTCAACCAGGCCGGCATTGAGCCGGATGCGCTCCGGCCTGCCGACGTCGACGAGACGCCGAAGCGGGGCGAGCTGCCGCGCGCCTGCGCCAACCGGCTCGCGCGGGCCAAGGCGGATGCGGCACTCAAATCGGTGCAACTCGACGACGAGCTGCGCGGCGCCTTCATCCTCTCCGCCGACACGGTGGTGGCGGTCGGCCGCCGCATCCTGCCCAAGGCCAATCTCGTCGACGAGGCTGCGCAGTGCCTGCGGCTGCTGTCGGGCCGCAACCACCGCGTCTACACCGCGATCACGCTGGTGACGCCGCGCGAGGCCTTCCGCCAGCGCCTGGTCGAGACCCGCGTCCGCTTCAAGCGCCTCTCGGAGGACGACATCCAGGCCTATATCGGCTCCGGCGAATGGCGCGGCAAAGCCGGCGGCTACGCCGTGCAGGGCATCGCCGGCTCGTTCGTGGTCAAGATGGTGGGGTCCTACACCAACGTGGTCGGCCTGCCGCTGTACGAGACCACCACGCTGCTTGGCGGCGAAGGTTTCCCGATCCGCTTCGGCTGGCTCAACGCCACCGCCATCTGAGCCGACAAGCCGCTCCTGCAAAAAATCTCGAAAACAACCCCATGCACAGTAGAATTGCCCGGCGGCACCTGGCCAGGATGCTTGCGCCTCCGCCGGAGGAACCCCTTTTGCGGCAGGCCCTTGAGCTGGCTCGCATGTGTAAGCTGAGCACCTCATGGACGACCCGGTGAAAAAGCCCGCAAGCACCCTCAAAACCTGCCCGATCTGCGGCAAGCCGCAGGCCGAGGCCACCCGCCCGTTCTGCTCCTCCCGCTGCCGCGATGTCGATCTGAACCGCTGGCTGAAGGGCTCCTATGTCATTCCCGGCCGGGATGACGAGGCGGATGGGGAAGAATAACCCTGTTGTATCAATTATTTAAATTCTCGATGCGCCGCTGCGCGCCGTTTCGGCCAAGCCACGTTCCGCCTTGTGCACAGCCGGGCCGCACCCCGCGAAGCCATCGGCGAAGCGTGGGTGGACAGGCAGCCTTCAGCCCACTATAAACCGCCCGCTCGATGGGCTTTGGCCCCTCTTTGGAGCACGCCCAGGTAGCTCAGTTGGTAGAGCATGCGACTGAAAATCGCAGTGTCGGTGGTTCGATTCCGCCCCTGGGCACCATTCGCTCACTCAAGCAGGCGATAGGGCTCCTCCCGGCAGGGGCGACTGCGGCTCGACGGTCTCGTCAGCTTCGGCGCGCGAATACCAGTTGGCGGACGTCGATCTTTTCGGCCCTGAAACCTGCCTCGCAGTAGCACAGGTAATATTCCCACAGCCGCCGGAACGGCTCGTCGAACCCGAGCGAGGTCAGGTCCGACCAGGCATGGCCGAAGCTCGTTCGCCAGACCGCGATCGTCTTGGCATAGTCCTGTCCAAAGACCCGCTCGCGGATCAGGGGCATCTGCACGCGTTCGCCGAGCGAGCGCAGGACATTCGGCGAAGGC
Organism: Bradyrhizobium sp. MOS002; assembly: GCF_003020115.1. GTDB lineage: Bacteria > Pseudomonadota > Alphaproteobacteria > Rhizobiales > Xanthobacteraceae > Bradyrhizobium. The sequence continues at coordinate 541,992 of NZ_PYFX01000001.1, read as the reverse complement.
AGCATCCCGCCCGGAAAAATGTATCTCTGGATGAAGTCCACGCGCCGCCGATAGCTGTCGAAGAGCTCGTCGCGGACGGTGATCGCCTGGATTCCGGCAAGGCCGCCCGGCTTGAGCCGTTGATGCAGTTGATTGAAGTATGTCGGCCAGAACGGTTCGCCGACGGCCTCGATCATCTCGATCGAGGCGATCCGGTCGAACTGCCCGTCCTGATCGCGATAATCCTGCAACCGGACCTCGACTTTTTCGCCGAGTCCGGCTTCGTGGATTCGCCGGCTGGCGAATGCGTGCTGCTCCTTGCTGATGGTGAGCGCCAAGACTTTGGCGCCGCAAGTTTTGGCGGCATATTCGGCGAAGCCGCCCCAGCCGCATCCGATCTCAAGCAGGGTATGGCCGGGCCGCAGCTCGATCGCCTGCGCCAGCTGTTCGTATTTGTGCCGTTGAGCGGCGAGCAGGTCGGTCGCCTCGGGCGAGAACAATGCCGACGAGTAGGTCATGCTCGGATCGAGCCAAGCCGCAAAGAACTCGTTGCCGAGATCATAGTGGGCGTGGATGTTCAGCCGCGATCCCAGTCGCGTGTTTCGGCGCAACCGATGCAGCGCGCGCCGGCAAAGCCGGACCAGTGCATTGCCGGCGAAGGCGCTGTCGACCAGGTCCTCGTTGAGACAGAACACGTAAAGCAGCTGGGAGAGATCCGGCGTGCTCCAATCGCCGCGAACGTAAGCCTCGGCCATGCCGATATCGCCGCCCAGGACCAGGCTTCGCGCGAACGCGTAGGTGTTGAGCTCGATGGTCGCCGCCGGACCCGGATGCGTTCCCCGCAACACCACCGTTCTGCCGTCGGGAAGGCGAACATCCACGGTGCCGAGCTTGAGCCGCGAGGCAAGCCGGAGCGCGAGCCGCGCGAGCAAGGGAACGTCATCGAAGCGAGCGGTCTGGTGAGTGGCTGCGAGGTCCATGGCTTCACATTCAGCGTTGGTTCGGACGGGGAACGTAAGGAACATTCTTCAGCCAAAGCCGGATCGCTTCCCAATGGATGGCCGCGACGACCTTGAAGGTGAGAAGTGGCAGGGTGACGAGCGTCGCCAACAGCGAGCGGCCGGTCAGCGGGCGACGCTGCCCGGAGAATGCGGCCGTAAATATAGCGCCATGCTCATCGGACTGCACGATTCTGACCTTCACTTGCTGGTCGGGCGGGGCAATGGTGAAGCGATAGCTCGTTTGCATCTCCATGAATGGCGAGACGTAGAACTCTTTCGCCTGGCATTGTCGTATGGCACCGCCGGCAGCAGCATCCTCGACCGGAAGGACGTAGGAATGGATCTCGCCAAAAGTGTTGCGGACTTCGTAGATCAGCAGCGCAAGATTGCCGTGGCTGCCATAGCAGAAGTAGATCGAAAGCGGATTGAACACGTAGCCGAAGACCCGCGGATAGCACAAAAGGAGGATGCGCCCTCCCGACAGATCGATATCGCGTTGTTCGGCCAGGCGTCGCACATGGTTGCCCAAGGATGCCCCGTCACGCTTGCCGTGATCGGATTCGTGAAAGCTGAAGAGTGATGCGCGATTGACGCCGAACAGGCGAGACTGGCGATCCGCTTCATCAAGCCGGTCGAGGTCGATGAGCAGGTTCATGACCCGGTAGGCGAACCTGTGGTGCACGGGCCGCATGCGCGTGTGCATCACGCGGCCCAGGTAGAGCGCGGCTGCAGATGACGTCGCCGTTCGTTCTGGAGCGCCCGGTTGCAACATGTTCTACTCAGCAGCCTGCGCCAGCAACGCGCCGGACCGTCGCCACGGCACCGCACTGCCAAGTGCCTCGGCGACGGCGATGCCGGAACGCAAGCCATCCTCATGGAATCCGTAGCCGGTCCACGCGCCGCAAAACCAGGTACGGCGGTGTCCCTGGATTTCGGGCAGGTTCCTCTGCGCGGCAAACGCGCCCGCGTCATATTGTGGATGCGCGAATGTGAACTTGCCGAAAGTGAGATGAGGCGCCGGCTCGCAAGGGGGATTGAGGCTGACGAATAGCGGCTTGCTGTCGTCGATGCCCTGCAGCCGGTTCATCCAATAGGTCACGGCGACGTCATTCTGGGCAGGCGTTTCGCGTCGCCAGCGCAGGAAGTTCCAGGATGCCCATGCGTTGCGGCGTTTCGGCATGAGGCTGAGGTCGCGGTGCAGATAGGCCGTGTTTGGCGCGTAACGGATCGCGCCGAGAATGGATCTCTCGCGTGGGTCGGCATCCGACAGCATCGCCAAAGCCTGATCACTGTGACAGGCCATCACGACAGCGTCGTAGGATTCCTGATGGCCGTGACTGTCGCCGATCGTCACCCCATGCTCGGTTCGATGGATCGACGTCGCCGCGCAGCCGAGCCGGATGCTGGCCTTGAACCTGGCCGTGAGCTTCTCGACATAGCGCCGGCTGCCGCCTTGGACGGTCCGCCAGAGCGGCCGATCCAGATGCAACAGCCGGTGATTGTCGAAAAAGGCGATGAAGTTTTCCGCGGGAAAGGCGAGGATTTCGGCCGAGGGCGACGACCAGATGGCGGCCCCCATCGGTCCCAGATAATCGCTGAACAGGCGCGGGCTGAACGCTCCCTGGCGCAGATATTCGCCGAGTGTGAGGTTCTGGAGCCGGCCAGCCCGCAAGTCGGAGACGCTTTCCTTATTGAAGCGGCGGACCTCGGCCAGCATGCGAAAATACGAGGGGGAGAAGAGGTTGCGCGGCTGGGCAAACAGGCCGGAGGCGACCTGAAGGAAGGTCTCGCCGCCACCCCGCCATTCGAATCGGCCATGGTCGGCCGACATCGCGAAGCTCATGCATGTCTCCTCGGTCTTCACACCCAGGTGCGCGAACAGAGACGTCAATTCCGGGTAGTTCGGCTCGTTGAAAACGATGAAGCCGATGTCGACGTCGATCTCTTCGCCATCGTAGTCAACGCGTACTGTATGACTGTGTCCACCCGGTCGCAATTCCCGCTCGTAGACGGTCACGGCATGACGCTCTGACAGGAGCCATGCGGCGGCATTGCCAGCAATTCCCGTCCCGATCACCGCCAAACGCATGTCTTGTCGCCCCCCAATACCACCAGCGACGGCCGGAACATCCGGGTTCGGGCCAATGTCGATCGTCGCCCGGCTCAGGACAGCTCTAATAGCTGACCCGTCCACATGCGCTTGAGGAAACGTTCCAGCGGACGGCGTGGATCACCCGTGAAACCGGGGCATAAGGCGGACGTAAGGATCCAAGTTTGCTTATGGTGAGGACATGGATTTCCTGCAAATACTGATCATCGCCGGCATCGCGCTTGCCCTGTCGCTGTTGATGGGGCTGGCCTGGATCGTTCAGCAGCGAACGGGCAATTCTGGGTGGGTCGATACGATCTGGACCTTCTCCGTCGGCCTCGTCGGGGCGGTTGCGGCCCTTTTGCCGTTCGGCGAGGCGCTGCCAGTGCGCCAGATGCTCGTGGGCGGGCTGGTGCTGCTTTGGTCGGCGAGGCTCGGGACGCATATCGCCCGCCGCGCCGCAGCGGGTATCGACGATCCCAGATATGCCAGCTATGCCCAGGAATGGGGCTCGCGGGCGCCGCTCCGCATGTTCGCATTCCTGCAGTCGCAGGCCTTCGTCTCGGTCCCGCTGCCATTCGCGGTCTTCCTGGCTGCACACGCTCCACGGACCGGGTTGGGACTTCAGGACTATGCCGGCGCCGCCATCATGCTTGCGGCCGTTGCAGGCGAGGCGATCGCCGACGAGCAATTGCGGGGCTTCAAGCGCCACAAGGCAAACGCGGGCCTGGTCTGCGATATCGGGCTTTGGCGCTGGTCGCGTCATCCGAATTATTTCTTCGAATGGCTCGGATGGCTCGCCTACCCGGTCATCGCGCTGTCGCCGGGCTACGCATGGGGCTGGGCGAGCCTGATTGCGCCGGCGATCATGTACTGGATACTCGTGCACGTGACCGGAATACCCCCGCTCGAGGTCCAGATGCTTCGATCCCGCGGCCGCCGATATCGGGACTATCAGGCACGCACCAGCGCGTTCTTTCCACGACCGCCCAAACAGGCGCCGGAATGATCGGACGTCCGGCGCCGCGCGATCTGGTTCAAGGGCGTGACGGGGTTGCGCGGCAAGGCGGAACGAGGGCGCAGCGTGATCCAGCGAAGGCCTCCCGTCGTTTATAGGCGTTGCCTTTGTCAAACCGGTTGCGACACCACCGGAGGGGAGACCGGACATGAGCCTGCTTTTCACATATCTGTCGGTGGCTGCGACCTTCGTTGCGCTCGACATGATCTGGCTGAAGACCATGGTTGAGAGACTTTACCGGCCGGTGCTGGGCGACATGTTGCGCTCGGAGCCCGACCTCGCCGCCGCTGCAGTGTTTTATCTGGCGTATCCCGTCGGCCTGATCTGGTTCGCAGTGCTGCCGGCTCAGCAAGATGGCGGCGCTCTGCGCGCCTTCATGTCCGGCGTGATGCTGGGCTGCTTCACCTATGCGACCTACGATCTGACCAACCAGGCAACGCTGCGCAATTGGTCGACGGGGCTCACTGTTGCGGACGTGTGCTGGGGATCCTTCCTCGCCGGTGTCAGCGCCTGGACCGGATTTCTCGTCGCACAGAAAATGGCGCATTGATCATGGACGGGACGCACGACGGAGCGCTGCAGCAGGATGGCGACCGGAAGCGCGGCAGATGGTACCGATTCGCGGCTTTCCTGTTTCTGGTTCCTGCTGCGGGGATTCTGATCGGGGTCCTGAACCGTTCGGGAGCCTGGTACGCGGCGCTCAACAAGCCGTCTTTCAATCCGCCGGATGCGGTCTTCGCACCGGTCTGGACGATCCTGTTCCTGATGATCGCCGTGGCCGGATTCCGCACCTTCGAGGCGGAGCCGCGCGGAACGACGATGAGATTATGGAGCCTGCAGATGATCCTGAATTTTGCATGGCCTCCCATCTTCTTTTCGCTTCATCGCATGGACGTGGCTCTAGGCGTCATTGTTGCGCTGTTCGCCGTGATCCTTGCCTTTGTCTGGCGTCAATGGGCGAACGATCGGCTGGCGGCGACGCTTTTCATTCCCTATGCCGGTTGGGTGGGCTTTGCGACCTTGCTGAACATCTCGTTGCTCCGTCTCAATTAAGATCGGCGCGCAGAACTGACTTCACGCGTTGAACGGACGAACGTAGTGCCGAATTCAGGGATCCGTCGCTCCATCGCATCCGTCAAAGGCATCTCTGGTCGCCGCGATCTTGTCGGAGAGCGACGTGAATGCGATCAGGACACTCTGCTTGGCATCGTCGTCAAGCACGAGGTGCGCAAGATCGACCAGTCGATCACCGAAACGCTCCATGACAGCGAGCAAATGATCGAGACATTCCGCGGGCTGCTCGGCTGCCAGACGGTCGACCTCTTTCACCATCTGCTCGAGCCTCGCAACGGAGGACACAAGCAGGTCCTGGTGTCCAGGGTTGGGGAATTCGATGATCTCTGCGGTCACGCGTGGGGTCCTCGCCTGCTTCAGGCTGCAGCCGATGCGGCAAGGCAGTCCTTGCGTACCGCCAGAAGGGTTCGGTGCAGCCAGGTCTTGATGGTGCCGACCGGCACACCGAAGCGCCGCGACAAGCTCGCGCGGCTCTCACCCTCGAGATAGGCCAGCGCCACCAGCCTGCGGCGGTCTTCCGGTAAACGAGCCAGCACGCTGCGTGCGATCGGTTCGGCGCGGGCGTAGTCGAAATCGTCGATGGGCGATGAATCAGCGTTTGTCGGAATCAGAAGCGCCTCGTCCAGCTCGTGAGTCGGCAGTCTTCTGACCCGCAGATGGTCGATGGCGGTATTCCGCGCGATCGCGGACATCCATGTCATCGCCGAAGCACGTTCGCCGTCGAACCGACCCGCGTTGCGCCAGATCTTCAGATAGGCTTCCTGAAGAATGTCCTCGATGTCGTGGGGCGGAGTTCCGACGGCGAGCGCAGTCCTGCGCAGCCTGCTCCGCGTCAGCACATGCAGCGCTGCGAAGGCGCGTGTGTCGCCCGCCGAAACGCATGCCAGCAGTTCGGGCAATGCTTCGCTCTGCGCCTGTCGTGTCAGGCTTAAGCCGGCCATGACCTGTCTCCCTTGCGTTTCCTTCGATACGCTCCGGGCTCGCGTTCGGATCACCCGGCGGAAGAAGGATCAAAGCCGCACGAATGGCCCGATCAGCCTGCCGAGCAGGCCGTTCATGTGCAGGTCGCCCGTCATTGCGACAAGGCAAACACAGGGGCCCTCGTCGCCCACCACAGGTCGATGGTCGACCTCGTCGTCGCCATAGTCGAAATCACCTGGACCAAACCGGCCGCCCTCGTGGCTGAAGCTGCCCTCGAGCACGAGGGTCAGTTCGGTGCCGGTGTGTGTGTGTTCAAGCATGCGCGTCCCCGGCGCGGACCGAAGCAAGAATGCCCGCGCCGTCCCCGATCCGGACAACTCGATCGGGCGCATGCTCAGACCCGGAGCGATGCGCCTGCGCTTGCCGATGCGGTAGTTTCGCAGCGCCGCCGGAACATCCTGCTCGCTGCCGCGAGCGATCTCAGCAGTCGGCACCGCTCGTTTTTCAGGAGCGTCATGAATGCGCGACATCACCCGCTCGAACGCATCCGATGCGACCGGCACCGGCTCGATATCGTCAAGCGCCAAGCCGCCAAGTTGCTCGATGGCCTGCACGAATCGGCCGCACCGTGCGCAACCCGCAACATGCACTCCCACCACCAATTGATGGGCTTCTTCCAACCTGCCGGCCGCAAAGTCGGCCAGAAGATCTTCCGGCGGATGATGGCTGATCGTCATGCTTCTTCGTCCAATATGTCTCTCAAGCGGTTCATCGCCAGCCTGATCCGCGACTTCACCGTTCCGAGCGGAATGCCGAGCAGGCTTGCGATTTCCGGGTGCGGCCTCTCCTCGATGAACGACAACCGCACCACCATGGATTGCTCCATCGAGAGCCGCTTGACGGCCGAATTGATCCGCGCCGCGTCCTGCACGCGGGACATGACGGCGTCCGCGGGTTCCGCGGGATCCGGTGCCTCGGGAAGCTCAGAGGTGCCTCGCAGGCGGTCTGCCCGCGCTCTGCTGCGGAACAAATCGATGCGCAAATTGCGCGCGATGGTGAATATCCATGCCGCGGCCCCAGCGGTGGAAGGATCGAACTGGCCTGCCTTCCGCCAGACGGCGATCAGGGTATTTTGAGCAATCTCCTCCGCCTCGTCCGAACTGCACCCGGCCTTCAGCATCAGTCCCTTGATGCGTGGCGCGAAATGCTCGAATAGGCGCTTGAAGGCCTCCCGGTCTCCGGCCGAGGCGACGCGTCCGATCAGATCAGCCCAATCCACCTTTGTCTTCGGCCCTTTGCTCGTGCCAGTCGACAGCCGCGCTTCAATCCTCCGGGGAAAACCAGCCTTCGCCCGGATTGGCGCATCTAAAGCTCGGATAGCAGCGATCATAGCGCCTCGACAAGCGACCTGTGGGTCTGGGAACGAACGAGGACAGGCCTTGGATCACCGCGGAATGATCATTGCGACAGGTTCCGGGGCCGTCCGCACGCAGGTCCGGCCGACGGCGCGCCGTCTCGTGCCCACGCCTCACACCGGAAACGTCAGCGATTTCGCGAGCCTGACCAGGTCGACCTGGCGCCGGCAGCCGGTCTTTTCGAAGACGTGAATGAGATGGCTCTTCACGGTGCTGACGGAAACGCCGAGCAAGGCCGAGATCGCGTCTCGTGTGTGTCCCTCGCAGATAAGCTCGAAGATGCGAATCTCGGCCGGCGTGAGATCATAGAGCTGGTTGAGCGCATCGTGAGGCAATCGCGGCGGCCCGGAGGCGGACGTCACGAACACGGCGGCAGCGGCGCTCTGGATCAGGCCGGATCGGGTGTGGCTGCGTCGCAGCGGCAGAACGTGGATGACGAGAGGGTCACCGCCTTGGCGAGGGATCGGGATGCCGATGCCTTTTTGCCCGAGCGTCGCCTCGTCCTTTGCTGCCTGCGCGACGGCGGATTGCAATGCGGCCGTGGTCGCCGCGGATTGAACCGCGATCCGGCCATGCCTTGTCACGATCGGATCGCCGGCCGCGAGCATCGCCGCGGCTGCGGCGTTGGTGTGAACGATGTTCGAATCCTCGTCGGCCAGGACGACGCCCACCGTCAGGGCCTCCACCGTCGCGGCGAATGTGTTGGCTTCCACCGTCTTCATGTCGAACAGATTGCTGATCGTCACGGCGCGGCGGATGTGAGGCGCCAGAAGGCGCAATCCGTCGACCTGCGCATCGTCAATGCGGCCTGCCGACTCATGCTGGCTGAATATCGCGTTTCCGACCATCGTCCTGTCGCGTACGAGGCCGACGGCAACGGCGTCGAACAAGCCCTTGGGCAGGGCCCATTCGCGATAATAGCGATTGCTGGAAATGACGTCCGGCCGGACCGCCTGGGATTGAACGATCGGCTCGCCGAGCGGGTATTGCTGAATGCGCTCGGCGCCGCCCCAGAGCTCGATGATATCGGGGCCGTAGCCGACCCCGTTCTGGGCCATCTGGGCCAGGTCGGACCCGGAGACTGCATTGACGACGGCTTTCATGTTCGAGAGGCTGGCGACCGAGAGCGCGCCGGTGGCAAAGCCGAAGTCGGCGCAAATCTGGTCCAGAACTTCGGTCCAGCGTTCCGGCGCGATCACACAATCATAGATACTGCCGATGAGGTCAGAGAACTTCTCGACCGAAGCCTGCTGCATTCCAAACCACTCACTTCAAAATCACTGACGACAAAGCGTGCCGTCACCCCGAGTTCCCCTACACCGGAAAGGCCAGCGACCTTGCCAGCCTGACCAGGTCGACCTGGCGCCGGCAACCTGTCTTTTCGAAGACATGAAAGAGGTGGCTTTTCACGGTGCTGACGGACACCCCGAGTTGCGACGAGATCGCCTCGCGTGTCTGTCCATCGCAGATGAGCTCGAAGATGCGAATTTCGGCCGGCGTCAGATCGTAGAGCTGGACGAGAGCATCGTGAGGCAGCTGCGGCGGACCGGAGGCCGATGCCACGAACAGAGCGGCGGCGGCGCGCTGGACCAGGCCCGCCCGCATGTCGCCGCGTCGCAGCGGCAGAACGTGAATGACGAGAGGGTCTCCGCTCGAGCGGGGGATCGGGATGCCGATGCCTTTTTGGCCGAGTGCCGCCTCGTCCTTTGCTGCTTGCGCGATGGCCGATTGCAACGTGCTGGTGGTGGTCGCCGATTGAACGGCGATCCGGCCATGTCGAGCCAGAAGTGGATCGCTTGCCGCGAGCATGGCTGTGGCTGCGGAATTGGTGTGAACGATCTTCGAATCGTCGTCCGCCAGAACGACTCCGACCGTCAGGGCCTCCACTGTCGCGGCGAATGTCGCGGCTTCCAAGGTCTTCATGTCGAACAGATTGCTGATGATCACGGCACGGCGGATGTGAGGTGCGAGAACGCGCAATCCGCTGACCTGCGCATCGTCAATGGCTCCGTCCGACTGATGCTGACTGAATGTCGCATTGCCGATCATTGTTTTTTCGCGAACGAGGGCGACGCCGACGGCGTCGAACAAGCCCTTGGGGAGAGCCCATTCCAGGTGATAGCGATTTCCGAGGACTGTTTCCTCCGGGACCGCCTGGGATCGAATGATCGGTTCTCCAAGTGGATATTGCCGGATGCGCTCAACGCCGCCCCAGAGTTCGACGATATCGGGCGCATACTCGATGCTGGTCCGGGCCATCGTCTGGACAGGGTCGGTCCCGGACGCGGCATTGACTCCGATCCTCATGTTCGTGAGGCTATAGGCCGAGAGCACGGCGGTCGCGAAGCCGAGCTCCGTGCGAATCTCATTTAGAACGCCCGTCCAGCGTTCCGGCGCGATCACGCAGTCGTAGATCGCGCCGATGAGGTCTGAGAACTTCTCGACCGAAGCCTGCTGCATTCCAAACCACTCACTTGAAAATCACGGACGTCACGTGGACGCTAGTTTAGGAGTGGCTTCATCGCCTATGGTGTATTTCACAATCCTGAGGCCCTGATCCTATCACCGTGATTCCGTGGCGCAAACGGGAACACCGAACACAAATGCTTATGGCCTGATTAAAACGGCGGCAGCCGCGACGTTGATTGCAAACCGGCAGGGCGTATCAAGTATGCAGGGGTTCGACGATGCAATGATATTGGGCGCGAGATGTCCTCGTCTCGGGGCCGCGGAGGCCTGTCCGCCGGGCGTAGACGAATCATAATAGATCGTGACGGTCGCCGTCCGTCTCTCCTCCGATTGGACGACGGCTCGACCGACAGCGCATCGATCATCGCCGGGTGATCGACGACACATATCATTCCAGCTGATCGATCTAGCTTGGTGTCAGGTGGCTCGCAGTGATCCACCAAGCAAAAGGCAAAACTCATGCGCAACTACATCCTTGCGGCTCTCGCAGCGATCGCATTGGCGAACGTGGTGACACCTTCGAACGCGACGACCATCGTCCGCGATCATCGCGACCCGCCCGTCGTACGCGACCATCGCAATCAACCCATCGTCCGGGATCACCGCAATCAACCTGAGGTCCGCGACCACCGCCACTAAGCGTCCTGGCGACGGAGCCGAACTGAGGAGGTTCGGCTCCGCTTCGCGTCATGGATCGTCTGCGCGTGGCGCCTACGTCCATTCGCGATTGTGAGGCTTGAGAACGAGCCACGCCCGCGCTCTCATGCTATTGCTGCCTCGCAACGACGCGAGGACACCCATGCTCCCCCTTCCCGCCGACATCTTCACCGAGCCCGAGGACGTCTCGCCCGACGGCCTTGCCAATCTCGGCCCGCTCCGCCGTCTCGCAGGCAGCTGGCAGGCTGACAAGGGCATCGACATCAATCCGAAGGCGGAGGGGCCGGAGCGGCGGACCTTCATCGAGCGCATCCGGATGGACCCGATCGATCCGCAGGCCAACGGGCCGCAGCTGCTCTACGGGCTGCGCTATCACATCCACATCAACACGCCCGAGGAAGACATCACCTTCCACGACCAGGTTGGCTACTGGTTGTGGGAGCCAGCGACCGGGCTGATCATGCAGACGCTGGCGATCCCGCGCGGGCAGGTGCTGCTGGCGTCGGGCAAGGCCGGGCCGGACGACAAGGAGATCTCCGTCACCGCCAAGCGTGGCGACACCGCTTACGGGATCTGCTCGACTGATTTTCTGGAACAAGCGTTCCGCACCGATGCTTACCGCTGCGACATCACCTTCAACGACGACGGCAGTTGGACCTATCTGATCCAGACCGAGTTGTTCGTGAGCGGCGCGCCGTTCAACCATCGCGACACCAACACGCTCAAACTCGTCGCGCCGCCGAAGCTCAATCCCCTCGCGGTGATCGTGAACGGTCGGAGTGAGAAGGGCAATGAGCCGGCAGCCTGAGCGCGGCCCGGAGATGCGCATGAAGCCTTACGTCATCTGTCTGATGCATTCGAGTCTGGACGGCCGCACCCATCCCAGCCGCTGGCGACCGAAGGGGGGAGCGACGGACTGGTTCGAGAAAATCCACGACGAGCTCGGCGGCGATGCCTGGGTGATCGGCCGCGTCACCGGCGCGGAGTTCGCCAAGGGCAAGCCCTATCCCACGACGGTGGACGCGAAATTTCCGCGCGAAAACTGGTTCGCGCGACGTGACGCGAAAACCTATGGCGTCGTGCTCGATGCGCAGGGCAAGATCGGCTGGGGCCGCTCCGATATCGGCGGCGATCCGATCGTCGTCGTGCTGACCGAGGGCGTCTCCGATTCGCATCTCGCCGGGCTTCGCGGCGAGGGCATGTCCTATATCTTTGCCGGCAAGTCCGAGATCGACCTCGCGCTGACGCTGGACATTCTCAATCGCGAGCTCGGGGTGAAGCGCTTGCTGGTCGAGGGCGGCGGCGTCGCCAACGGCGCGTTCCTGCGCGCCGGCCTGATCGACGAGTTCAACCTGATCCTCAGTCCCGCGATCGACGGCGCCAGGGGCGCGCCCTTCGTGTTCGACTCTACGGACGCTGACGGCGACCGGCGTGCGCCGCTGACTGCGATGACGCTGGAGGGCACGCGGGATCTCGGCGGCGGTGTCCTGTTGCTGCGCTATCTGATCCAGAACGATCCGCAGGCCGTGGGCAAGTAACAGCACCGAGATGGCGGCAACATCAGACCATATCGTCATCGTCGGTGCCGGCGCGGCCGGCCTGATGGCGGCGCGCGAGCTGGCGCGCGCGGGCAGGACAGTGACGATCCTGGAGGCGCGCGAGCGCTGCGGCGGCCGCATCCACCCGCTGCCTGCTTCGGAGTTCGGGTATCCCGCCGATGGCGGCGCCGAATTCGTCCACGGCGAGGCGCCGGTCACGCGCGCGTTGCTGCGTGAGGCCGGGCTGTCCCTTCAGGAGATCGAAGGCGAGCGGTGGGGCTTTGACGGCGCAGACATCGTGCGCGAGGATCGCCACGATCCGCATGAGGCTGAGCTGCACGCCGTGGTTCGGGAATTGAACGACGACCTCACCGTCGCCGATTTCCTGCGCCGGCATTTCGCCGGGGATGGACACGCGCGGCTGCGCCATTCGATCGAGCGAATGGTCGAGGGCTACGATGCGGCCGACCCGGAGCGCGCCTCCACGCTGGCGCTGCGCGAGGAATGGATGGCTGGCGGGCACTCTCCGCAGGCGCGGGTCAAGGGCGGCTATGGTGCGATGATCGACTTCCTGGCGGCCGGGTGCCGCAAGCTTGGCGTGATTTTTCGCTTCGGCTGCGTGGTGTCGGCGATCGAGGAGGAAGGCGGCGCGATCGCCGTTCGCTGTGTCGGCGGCAACGTGCATGGCTGCGATCGCGTGATCCTCACCGTTCCGTTGCCGTTGCTGCGCGAGATTGCGCTGCCGAGCAGCGCGCGCGCGAAGGCGGCGGCCGCCGACGACATCGGCTTCGGTAACGTGATAAAAATCCTGCTGCGCTTCAGGCGGCCATGGTGGCGCGCGCGCAAGGAAGAGCTCGCGGAGATGAGCTTCCTTTTGTCCGACCAGCCCATCCCGGTGTGGTGGACGCAATATCCGAACCCTCATCCGGTGCTGACCGGATGGTTCGGTGGCCCGCGCACGGCAGCGCTGTCGCAGCTCGATCCGCAAGCGCTGATCGATGCCGGGCTCGATTCGCTTGCTACGGTCTTCGGCCTGTCGCGCGAGGACCTCGCGCGCGAGCTCATCGCGGCCGCTGCGACCAACTGGGCGCACGATCCCTACGCCCGCGGCGCCTATTCCTGGGCGACGCCGCGAACGCGCGAGGCACAAGCGACCCTCGGGCGCGCCGACGGTCCGGTGCTGTTCTCCGGCGAGGCGCTCTATCGCGGAGCCGACATGGGCACAGTCGAAGCGGCGCTGGCGAGCGGTCAACAGACGGCGGGGATGATCTTGCGGGGATAGGCTGACGCGCAAAGAAAGGCCCGCATTTCGCGGGCCTTTCGTCTTACCAGCGACCGTCTTACCAGCGGCTGCCGCCGAAGCCGAACGTCACGCTGGGACCGCCGCCGCCGTAATATCCGTACGGTCCGCCGCCGTAATATCCGTGGTGCCGCGGGTAGTAGCCGTAGCTCCGGTAGTGCGGACGATGAAATCCGTGATGGTGGTGAGGACGCCAGTGATGGCGATGGCCGTGATGGTGGTGCCTGTGCTGCGCGCTGATATCGGTTGACTGGGCGGCTGGCGCGTTCTGTTTCGCGCTTGAATGATTGGCCGCGTTCGCCGCCGATCCGCCTGCAAGCGCCGCAGCACCGACGGCTATCGCGACAAAGAGATACTTCATGTCATCACTCCAGTTGAATGTCGTGTGACAACACATGGTCATCCGGCGCGTTCCGGCCAGTGCGGGCGTCGAAACGACGCAGTTTCATCCGCGTCCGATTCGCGGCGGTGTGCGTCTCGTGAGATTTATTGTCGCATCACGCGCGTCGATCGCCGCGCTGCCATCACTCTGCCGCGAATGACGCAATCACGTCATCGGTGGTGACGATGCGCGCGAATTCGCCGTTGAGGTTCGATAGCGTCATCGCATGGATATCTTCGGCAGAATGCCTGTCTCCATCCGGCCCGACCCGTTCGAATGTCCAGGTCGCGTCGCGCACCAACTGCGCGTCGAAGCCGAGATTACCGGCCATCCGCGTCGTTGTCTCGACGCAATGATTGGTGGTGGCGCCGCAGATGACGAGCGTGCCGATGTTGTCCGCGCGCAGGCGCTTTTCCAGATCGGTGCCGATGAAGGCGCTGTTGACGCGCTTGACGATCACGACCTCGCCCGGCCGCTCGCGCGCCTCGTCCTTGACGGCATAGCCCGAGCTCGTCGGCAGAAACGAGGAGGACGGCTTGGTGCCCTCATGACGGATGTGGAAGATCGGCGCGCCGCTCGTTCTGAACGCCGTCAGGAGATCGGCGATGCGCGCCACTGCATCCGGGTTGTTGCGCCGCTTGCCCGCCGCCTCCCATTCGTCGAACGCACGCTGGACGTCGACGACGATGAGGGCGGGAAGGGCGAGGGACATGAGGGGCGGCTTTCAGACTTACTTGCAGACTTGCTTGCTGCGCCGACTATGCGAGGCGATAGTGACAACGCGCAATGTCAATCTTCCCTCGTTTCGCGACGCCTCGTGCCCCGGCTCTGCGATGCGGATCGGGAAAGCGAAGCGGTCGCGCGTCATGGGTCGCTCCGATTGACGGTCGCAATGTCAAGACATGATTCGAAGACGTCGCCAAAGGACGCCATGCCGGGGCTGATCAGTCGATCGCTCAACTCAACGTGATCCTCATGCGCGTTGCGCTTGATCCAGCGCAACTCCGGCCAATGTCTCCCCATGCAATGTCGCCGCGAAAATTCGAATTGCAGATCGAGGCAAGACATGAAGGCGTATTTCATCGGTGGCGGCATTGGATCGCTCGCGGGCGCGGCGTTTCTCGTTCGTGACGCGCAGCTGCCGGGCCGGGATATCGTGATCTACGAGGCGCAGCCGCTGGTCGGTGGCAGCCTCGACGGCGCGCTGCTCGCGAACGGTGCCTATTCGCTGCGGGGCGGACGAATGCTCACGACCGATCACTACGAATGCACCTGGGACCTGCTGTCGAGCATTCCCTCGCTCGAACGTCCCGGCCTCAGCGTGCGCGAGGAAACCGTCGCGTTCAACACCGAGAACCCCGCGCATTCGCAGGCGCGGCTGGTCGATCGCAACCGCTTCAAGCTCGACGTCTCGCATATGGGATTTTCCGGGCGTGACCGGCTCGAGCTGCTGCGGCTCACGGAGGCCTCGGAGGAGACGCTCGGCAACAGCCGCATCACCGACTGGCTGTCGCCCAAATTTTTCGAGTCCAATTTCTGGTACATGTGGCAGACCACTTTCGCCTTCCAACCCTGGCACAGCGCGGTCGAGCTGAAGCGCTATCTGCATCGCTTCATGAACGAGTTCCCGCGCATCGAGACTCTCGCCGGCGTCAAGCGCACCGTCTACAACCAGTATGACGCGATCGTGCGGCCGCTTGCCGGCTGGCTTAAAGGGCAGGGCGTGCAATTCGTGCGCGGCACCGCCGTCACCGACATGGCGATCGAGAGCGAGGACGGACGCTTGCGGGTGCGCCAGCTCGTACTCGACCGCGACGGCCGCATCGCCAATGTCCAGCTCGAGGACGGCGACCTCGTGTTCCTTCAAAACGGCTCGATGACGGACGCCTCGAGTCTGGGCTCGATGACCGAGCCGGCTCCGCGCCTGACCAAGTCGGACAGCCGGGGTTGGGCCCTGTGGGAGAAAATCGCGAGCGAACGTCCCGAATTCGGCAAGCCGTCCGCGTTCAACGCGTCGATCCCGGAATCCTATTGGCTGTCATTCACCGTCACCTGCCGCGATCCGCGCTTCTTCGACAAGATGGAGGCGTTCTCCGGCAACAAGGCCGGCACCGGCGGCCTCGTCACGTTCAGGGATTCCAACTGGCTGATGTCGGTGGTGTTGTATCACCAGCCGCATTTCGCCGGACAGCCGAAGAACGTGCAGGTGTTCTGGGGCTATGCGCTGCATCCCGACCGTGTCGGCAATTTCGTGGCCAAGCCGATGTCCGATTGCGGCGGCGCCGACATCCTGAAGGAGCTTTGCGGTCACCTGAATTTCGACCCTGGCGTGTTCGAGGATGCGATCTGCGTTCCCTGTCGCATGCCCTACATCACCAGCATGTTCATGCCGCGCACGGCGACCGACCGGCCGCTGCCGGTGCCGAGGAATTCCGTCAATCTCGCCTTCGTCAGTCAGTTCGTCGAAATCCCCGATGACGTCGTGTTCACCGTCGAATATTCGGTGCGCGCGGCGCAGATGGCGGTCTATCAGTTGATGAAGATCGATCGCCCCGTGCCGCCGGTGACGCGGCACGACAAATCGCTTGCGGTGATCTTCGCGACGCTGGAAAAGGCGTTCACGTGACGGGCGGAGCGACTTGAACGGCAGAGGGCCTCGACTTACGGCCGTGCCACAGCCAGCGGCAGGCTGATATGAAAGACGGCGCCTCCCGTCGGCGCGTTCTCGGCCCAGATGCGCCCGCCATGTGCCTCGATGATCGTGCGCGTGATCGAGAGGCCGATGCCCATCCCCTGCGTCTTGGTTGTGAAAAACGGCTTGAAGATTTTGGTTACCTTTTCTGTGCAGATGCCGTCGCCGGCATCTGCGATCGAGATCATGGCCTGATTGTTTGCAAGGCTGGTTCGACCGACGACGCGTCGCCGATCCTCCGGCAGATCGGCCACCGCTTCGATGGCATTCATGACCAGGTTCAGAATAGCCTGTTGGAGCTGCACTTTGTCGGCAGTTACGCGAATATCCGAGAACGATCGATCCGTCGCGAGCGCAACGTCGTAGGTCAGGGCCTGAATGGAAAGGAACCTAAACACATCGCTGACCGCCGCGTTGAGGTCGAGTTCGATCCGCTCCGTGCGGGCCCTCTTCAAAAATGAGCGCACCTGAACGACGATCTCGTTGGCACGCTTATCGTCTCGGCGAATGTCACCCAGTATCTCCCTGATCACGCCGAGGTCAGGTGCCGGTGTCTGCAACACCTGCTCGGCGGTCTCAGCATTGATCAGAATGGCGGCGAGCGGCTGGCTCAGCTCATGCGCGATTGTGGCAGACATCTCGCCCGCGGTCGCAAGGCGATTCATGTGGGCTAGCTCCGACATGCGTTGGCGTGCCTCGACCTCCGCCAGGAATCGCAGCCTGCGCTCGCGCAGGAGGATGGCGATCATCATCGCCTGCACCAGCACCACGCCGGCACTGATCATGACACGCCAGTAGTACTGCTCCCAGAAGCTCGGTTCTCGGAAACGCACCTCGCTTCCGGGAGGCAGATGGGCTTCGTCCACATTCCAGAGCTTGAGCTGTCGCCAGTCGAAGATCGGCTTCACGTTATCCCCGGCAACAGGCGGGATGTTCGACGGCGATTCGCCGCCGAGAATCCGCATTGCCAACTGGCCGGCTTCCTGTCCGATGGTTTCGGGCAGCAGCAGGAAGCCGCCAACCCCGGTTCGCCCGAGAAATGTGTCGGAGGTGATGATGATCGGGCGGTTCGCGCGCTCGGCGACGCGCGCAAGCGCCGCGGCCGGCAAATAGTGGGTGCCTTCGCCGTCGGAATACATCGCCGAGGTCAGAATTGCAGAACGAGGGGGCAAGGAGCCGACCCGTTCGCGCACCTCCCGCAGCACCATGCCGGACAGATCGATGATTTCGAGACCCGGCATCGTGGTCGCGAATTCCTGTTTCCAGTGGCCATATGTCAGCGGATTTTTCCATGCATCGCCAACGAGGACGACGCCAGTCAAGTCGGGAACGACCGCGCGTGCCGCAGTCAGTATCTGCGCCGGAGACACCTTGGCAAAGATGGCGGTCGTGCCGGGCAGGAACAGCGCGCGCGTCTCGGGCAGATCGGGCACGAAGCCGTAAACCACGGGGGCGGCGGGCCAGATGTCGTGCTTGCGCGCCTGCAGGAATTTCGCCGACGCGACGCCGATCGAGACGATGACGTCGATCGGCCGATGCGCGTATTTGGTCTTGAGATGACCGACCAGGCTCTCCTCGTAGTCCGGTCCCGGGAAACGGGCGAGATCGAGGCTTTCGCCGTAGATCACGGTGTGGATCTGTCCATTTTCCTTCGCAGCGGTGCGGATACCGGCAAAAATCTCCGAATAGAACGGCGAACGAAAGTCGGCGTCTTCCAGCACCAGGATCGAGCGCTGCCCCGGACCGTCGGCTGCAGGGCATTCATGTGCCAGGGTTGCGAACAGGCAGACGATCAGGAGCCGCTTGATCGCGATGACCATCCGCATTGCTGGACTCTGTGCCTGCCTGTGTTTGCAACGGGCGCCTCCTCAATGAGGACGCATCCGAGCATACCTGCCGGTTCCGAAGTTTCAACGAAAGGATTTGATCCGGCTGTGCTGCGCAGGCGGCGGTTCACCTCGCCCGCATACAGAGCGAAGAAGGACCGCTATTTGAACGGATCCTGGATCGACGGCGCCGACTGCCTGATACGACGAACGCTCACCGGCGTGCCGTCGGAGACGAACAGCAGTTCGTAGCGACGGCCCTCGCTGTCGGTGGCAGAGCAGGTGACGTCAGTCACCTTCTTGGCGGCGAAATTGCCGGTCTGACGGCAGAGGCCAGTGGAGGTCTGCTCGGCGGGCACCGGTAGCCCGTCGACCTTGGGGCGGTCCTTGGAATTGAGCAGCATGCGGTCGATCGGCAGCTCATAGGAATTGTCGTCGGCGCGCTTGCCGTTCTCGCCGGAGAACGACACGACGTGATTCTCGTCGGCGGGATCGTCAACCGCGACCGCGAAATTGACCCGGCCCTTGTCACCATGGGCATAGGCGACCGTCTTGCAGGCAAAGGTGCGGCCCGCGACCTTCAGCGTCTTGCAATGGCCGGACATCAGCGCCAGCAGATCGACGAAAGCGTTACCGGCCGGAGCGTTGTTCACGGGAATCGACAAGGAAGACTCGCCAAAACAAGGGCTTGCCAGGGCCACGAGGGCGGCGGTGAGGACTGGTCGGCAGAGGCGCATCGGGAGGCTCACATGCCAGGGAACCACGGAAAAGTTCCGCCCGATAACCAGCGAACCGCAAATTGGTTGCGATCCCGTTTGTTCTGCCGGATTCGTCTGAAATACCACCGCGCCACCCCAACGGCGATTCGCCCATATCGCCCAACCCATTCCCGGCCGGCACTTGCCGTCAGGCCGGTGTTTTTTTCGTGGCGGGGCTACCCCATAGCCGCCTGCCAGCGCGTATCGCGCAAGGATGGGCGACGGTGCAGGCGGGCATCGAGCAGGGCGCGGGCGCGGGACAGCTCGCCGCTGCGCATCAGGGCGACGATAAAAGTGTCTTCGATCAACTCGCGCTGGGCGTGGCTGCCGCCGAGGCGCACGACCTCGCTGAGAACCGGCGCGAGCATTTGCACGCACGCCACGTATTGCTCGTCCGCGAAGGCGGCCAGCGCTCGGCAGACCGCCGGCACCACGGGACCGGCCGGCAGCTTGCCATCGGCGAGCCGCTGCTCGATCGCGGTCAGCCGCGCGGCAAGCGCTTCGCGATTTTCCGTCGCAGCTGCGAACAGGGCCATGTGGACGTCGGCGAAGGGCAGGCTTGATTTCGGAAACAGCTCTTGCGCCGTGGCATCGGCTTCGACCCAGAGCGCGCTCGGCACGGCGTGGCCGTAAGCCGACAAGCGCCAGAGCAGTGACGCACCGTCGGTGATGGCATTGAGTGGTGGCGCCTGTGTGGCCTTTGGCTGCAGCACATCGGCATAGATCGCAAGCGCCCGCGCGGCATCGCCATGCTCCAGCGCGCCGAGCGCCTGATGCCAGCGGATGTGGCCGTGCAAGATCCCGGCGCGGTCGTAACAGGGGATCCAGTCGTCGACGAACCGGTCGGCCGCTTCGATCGAACCGTCCTCGAACATCGCATGCAGCACGGCGTGCGCGGCATGGGCATTCTGCCGGCGCAGCTCGAAGCCGCGCTCAGTGACGCCGCGGCCGCGACTGAAATTGCCGTTCTCGGTCATCGCCCAGCCGTACATGGTGAGGAACCACCAATCCTCGCCATAATGATGCGCGACGCGCTCGCACAGCTCCTGCCGCGCGCGGTCGTGATCGGCCATGCCGGAGAACGCGAACAGACCGAAGGCGCCGAGCGGCAGCGACAGCACCAGTGCATCGCGCGGCCACGCCTCGACGTGCTTCATCGTCGCCGCGATCGCCTCGGGCAGCCTGCCCTCGATTGCGAGCGCCAGCGTCTCGACATGCGAGCGCTCGCGTTCCGTGCCGCGCTTCGCCACGAGCTCGCGCGCGAGTGCCGCCTTCTGCCGTGCCAGATCGCCTTGCTGATAGAAGCCGTGCAGACGGGCGCGGGCGATATAGGCCAGCGCAAAATCCGGATCGGCCGCAATCGCGCGCTCCAGCGTTTCCGCCGTGCCGGTCCAGCCCGCGAGCATGAGGTCGACGCCCTCGCGATAAGCGGATGCCGCCTCGGGCGAAGAGGTGGAGAGCGGCAGGCCGTAGCGATCTTCGAGGGCCATTCTTGTCTCCGGCTCAGGCCGTCCGCGCCCGACGTCCTTCGATCGGATAGGCCGGGTCGTTGTAGCCCGGCGTCGAGGGATGACCCGGCACGACCAGTCTGTCGATCAGCGCCTCGTCCTCCGCCGTGAAGCGATAGTCGAGCGCGCCGGTGTAGCCGTCCCATTGCTCCTCGGTGCGCGGACCGGCAACGATGGAGGAGACAAAGGCGGAGTTCAGCACCCAGGCGACTGCGAACTGGCCTGCGGTGATGCCCTTTTTCTCGGCGTGGGTCTTGATCTCCTGCGCCAGCTGGAGCGATTCCGGCCGCCATTCGGTCTGCATCATGCGCGTGTCGTTCCGGCCTGCGCGCGTCTCCTTGTCCGGTGCCGTGTCGGGCTTGTATTTGCCGGTCAGCACGCCGCGCGCCAGCGGGCTGTAAGGCACGATGCCGAGGCCGTAATAGGAACAGGCCGGGAAGTGCTCGACTTCGGGCATGCGATTCATGGCGTTGTAATAGGGCTGGCTCACCGCGGGCCGGTCGATGCCGAGCCGGTCGCAGATGTTGCAGATTTCGGCGACGCGCCAGGCGCGGTAGTTCGAGACGCCGAAATAGCGCACCTTGCCGGCGCGGATCAGGTCGCCCATCGCGCGCACCGTCTCCCCCAGCGGCGTCGAATGGTCTTCCTTGTGCAGATAATAGATGTCGATGTGATCGGTGCCGAGCCGCTTCAGGCTCTCATCCGCCGCCTGCAACACCCAGCGCCGCGACAGGCCGACACGGTTGGGATCCTCGCCCATGGGGTTCGCAAGTTTGGTGGCGAGCACCCAGGCGTGACGGTTGTTGCCGATGGCGCGTCCCACGACCTCTTCGGACGCGCCCTTGGAATAGGCGTCCGCGGTGTCGATGAAATTGATCCCGGCCTCGTGCGCCTTCGCGATGATCCGCTTCGATGTGGCTTCATCGGTCGGCCCGCCGAACATCATGGTGCCCAGACAGATCGGCGACACTTTGAGGCCGCTGCGGCCGAGTTGGCGATATTGCATGGGCTGTCCTTGCTGCTTCTTCGGCGACAGCATAGCCGTCTCATCCCGTCATTGCGAGCGCAGCGAAGCAATCCAGAGATGCGTCTCCGGAAAGATTCTAGATTGCTTCGCTGCGCTCGCAAAGACGAGCTCGGCGGAGCTGCTTACTACGCTCTCAGCTGTCATCGCCCGGCTTGACCGGGCGATCCAGTACGCCGAGAGATTGGTGATTGAGCGGAGAAGCCGCAGCGTACTGGATTCCCCGCCTTCGCGGGGAATGACGGCGGTGAGCGCGATCGGCAGTGTCGGCCTGATTGCGCGAACCTACCCCGGCCCCTTCAAAATCTTGAACACACCATTGGCCATCACCACGCAGCGGTCGTCCACACTGACCTCGGTGCTCATGAAGATCAGGCTGCGCGTCGCGCGCACCACGCGCGGGCGGGAGATCAGGATGTCGCCGATCTGGCCGGCTTCGACGAAATGGGTGTCGAGCTGCACCGTCGCCATGAACTCCTTGCCGGAGGCGTAGCGGGCGGTCATGCCGCAGGTACGGTCCGCGAACGTCATCATCACGCCGCCCTGGACCATGCCGCGGCGATTGTGGTGCTTGTCCTCGGTCGCGAGTGCGAATTCGTATTGGCCGTCGACCTTGCGCTCCCATAGGGGGCCAATCAGATGCATGAAGCCCGTGGTCTCCAGAATGGTCCAGCCTTCTGCCTTCAGCCTTGCGGCTGTCTTGTTGGTCATGTCGTCCATTCCTGAGCGGGTCGTGCGATCTCATTTCATCGGGGCCGGACGTGGTGTAGTCAAGCGTCATGAGACCGTTCGACGATGCCACACGGCGGAATATCGCAGAGGCCTGCGCGTCCTTCGCGCGGCTGCCCGACGCGGCCGAGCCGTCGCCGTTGAAGCGCGCCGCGGTCGTGCTCGCGCTGACCGAATCCAATGACGGCGACGACACCGCCTTCCTGATCACCAAGCGTGCATCGAGCTTGCGCGCGCATCGCGGCCAATGGGCGCTGCCGGGCGGACGCTGCGATGCTGGCGAGACGCCCGTTGAAGCGGCGCTGCGCGAACTCGAGGAGGAGCTCGCGCTCCGGCTTTCGGCCGACGCGGTGCTCGGCTTGCTCGACGACTATCCGACGCGGTCCGGCTATTTGATCACACCGGTCGTGGTCTGGGCCGCGGACAGTGCCGCGATCAGGCCGAACCCGGATGAGGTCGCCTCCGTCCATCGCATCGGGCTCGCGACGATCGAGCACGACGACGCCTTCGACTTCACCGATATCCCCGAAAGCACGCGCCGTGTGATCCGCTTCCACCACCAGATGAGCCTGATCCATGCGCCGACGGCGGCGCTGATCTACCAGTTCCGCGAGGTGCTGGCGGGCCGCCAGACCCGCGTCACCGAGCTGGAACAGCCGGTATTCGCCTGGAAATAGCGATGGTAAACGCCACGTTAACGTGACGGTTACCGGATGCCTGCTAAGAGGGCAGCATGCATCATTCGATTCGAAAATCACTGGCGTTGGTTCCACTCGCGCTCCTTCTGCTCGCGCCTGCTGCGCGTGGCGGTGGGGCCGACGCGCTGCCGCTGGCTGTCCGCGATGCCAAGGCCCAGCTGCTGTCGCAGTTCTTTGCGCAAGGTGGGGCCTCGCCCTCCGTGCTGGAATATCGCCGCAAGCTGCAGGAGTATCAGGCGGCGCGTGCGGCCTTCGACGAGGAAGCCGGCGCCTATTGGAGCCAGATCTCCGAGAAGCGGAAAGGTCGCAACGCCAAGCGGCGCAGCGGGCAGCAGATCACGCTCGACGATTATGTGCTGGAGCATCCGCCGCTTTATAACGGGCCGAAACGGCCAGTGAATCCGGAGCCGGAGGAAACCCCGGACCGCCCGACCAAAAAGCCGATCCCCGTGGTCGCCGATCTGCTGCGCGCGGCGCAGGAACTCTACCAGTTCACGCCGCAGCGGCCGTCCAACGAAGTCGAATTCAAGCGCGTCTATGCACGCTACGCGCTGGCCTCGGGGCTGACGCGCGATCAGGCGGTGCGGGTCTATGCGTTCGAGACCGGCGGCACCGGAAGTTACGACGTGCAGGCGGGAATCGAGCATGGCGGCAAGCGCGCCATCTCGACCGCGATGGGCTACAACCAGCTGCTGACGACCAACAGCGTCGAGCTGCTGGCCGAGCAAGGCCATGAATTCATCCGCGCGCTCTCTGACAAGGTCGCGCGGACCTCGGGTCCGGCGCACCAGTCGCTCGAGCACAAGCTCACCGTTCTGAAGAAAATGGTGGCGCACGCCAAATCGGTGCCCGACACTTGGTCGGAGCATGAGAAGATCGGCAACACCGCGCAGGGCTGGGCCATGCATGCCATGGTGCTCGACATCGATATCGGGCCGATGCTGCAGACCCACAAGCTGCTCACCTCGGTGCTATTCGCGCGCACCAAGGGCTACAGCCGCCCGCTCAGCGCGGCCGAGCTCGAGATGATGAACCTCACCGGCGACGGCACCGGCCTCGACATGGTGACGATGCCGCAGGCGATGCGCGAGCAGGTGCCGACCTCGAACTTCTTCCAGCGCGGCGGCTACGAGCGCAACCCGGTCGCGATCCGCCACAACACGGTGGCGAAGCTGCTGGCGGTGACGGATACGAGGATGGACAGCAACAGCAACAACGCCGGCGCGCGGGAGCTGGCGGGGGCGTTTTAGGCGGCGTCGTCCCGGCGAAGGCCGGGACCCATAGCCACAGGGCGTAGTTTGGGAGGACGGTCGTTCGGTACTGCGGCCGTACGCAATCGAGGGATCACGCGGTATGGGTCCCGGCCTTCGCCGGGACGACGCAGCGTGTGGCGTCGCCGCGACCTCGCCCTACTGATCCGACCCGAACTTGAACTTGCCGTCGCCTTCAAGGTACGGGCCGCTGCGCATGTAGAGCTGGCCGTTGTGGCCGATGAAGAACAGCGTGCCCTTCGGCACCTTCTTGGCGCCCTTTAGAAGTTCACCGGCATTGTTGGTGCCCATCTTGTAGGAAAAGGTCTTGCCGTCCTTGTCATAGGCGTAGCCGGTGTCGGGCTTGAGCTCCCACGGTGTTGCAGCGGTCTGTGCCAATGCCGGTGCAGCGAACGCGCCGAGCACGGCCGTAACCAAAAATGTCTTTGTTGAAAATGCCATCACCCTATCCTCCCCATCGAGGCGCCTGGCTTGAACAAATCACGAACGACGCTTTCAGGTCAATTTGCGAAAGCGCCGCAGCGCATCACGTCTTGCCCAGCAGTTTGTGATTTTCCCTTCGCCCCTTCGCGACTATGTTCCGCTTTCCGTCTAGAACGCAATTCGACAAAAATATGGGTGGGGATGATTCGGATGAGCCATGTCATTAAAGTTTGTGGGACTGCTGCACTGCTGCTGACGGCGCTGGCGCCGGCCGCCCGGGCCGATGACTACCAGCTCAGCCACAACCAGCGGATTTCGTGCAGCCGCGGCCTGGCCCCAGGCAAGCTGAACACCGCGACCTGCAAGTCCTACACCTATCTCTTCAACACCAAGACCTCGGAATATTTCCGCTGTCAGGTCTCGCTGGCGCTGACCCGAGACAACAAGGAAGTCATCAACGTCCAGACCGACGGCGCCTGCACCAAGAAGCCGCGCATCTTCGAGACCGACGGCCACTACGATTTCGACGCCACCGAGACCGAGCCGCCGAACACCAATTCGTTCTTCGGCCCCGGCGGCTACTCGGTCTGGGCCGCCGACGTCAGCGCGCAGAAGGTGCGCGGCTGCATCATCATCTCCTCCGGCCTCGGCTCCGACATCTCCAAATGCCTGGACATGACCTTCCAGTGAGGGTTTGCCAGTGAGGGCTTGCCAGTGACCGTGCGCTCCCTCCCCGCGTGCGGGGGAGGGCTGGGGAGAGGGTGTATCCTCAATGGGACAATCCCCCAGAGGAGAAAGCCCTCACCCGGCGCTTCGCGCCGACCTCTCCCGCACGCGGGAGAGGTTGCACCGAGCCTGCCGCGTGAGTGATTGATCCTCACGTCAGCATGCCTGGCTGCGCCACCTCGCCGCACCTGCCGAGTTCCCCGAAAATCGAGCCAGGACAGCCATTTACCGCAGTCCTGTTTTGACTTTTGGATGGGTTGACCCGCCCCCCTCATCCGGCCAACTTCCCGGCCGGTTTGGGGAGTGGAAAAATCATGAAACGGACGATTTTCGGCGTGGCCGCGGCTCTTGCTCTGGCGGCGTCGGCACCTTGTGCGCAGGCGCAATCCTTCATCAACGTGCTGACCGGCGGCACCTCCGGCGTCTACTATCCGCTCGGGGTCGCGATCGGGAAGATCTACGGCGACAAGATTCCGAACGTGAAGACGCAGGTGCAGGCCACCAAGGCGTCGGTCGAGAACCTGATCCTGCTCCAGCAGGGCCGCGGCGAGATCGCGTTCACGCTGGGTGACTCGCTGAAAGCCGCCTGGGACGGCGAGGAGGAGGCGGGCTTCAAGACCAAGCTCGACAAGCTGCGCACGATCGGCGCGATCTATCCGAATTACATCCAGATCGTCGCGACCGCCGAGAGCGGCATCAAGACGCTGGCGGACCTCAAGGGCAAGAGCCTGTCGGTCGGTGCGCCGAAATCGGGCACGGAGCTGAATTCGCGCGCGATCCTGGCGGCGGCCGGCATGAGCTACAAGGATCTCGGCAAGGTCGAGTATCTGCCGTTTGCCGAATCCGTCGATCTGATGAAGAACCGCCAGCTCGGCGCGACGCTGCAATCGGCCGGCCTCGGCGTGGCCTCGCTGAAGGATCTGTCGACTTCGAGCCCGATCACGGTGGTGTCGGTGCCGAAGGAGACCGTCGACAAGATCGGCCTGCCCTTCATCGCGGCGACCATTCCCGCCAACACATACACCGGCCAGGACAAGGACGTGCCGACCGCGGCCGTGGTCAATTACCTCGTCACCAGCTCGGCGGTGTCGGACGATCTCGCCTACCAGATGACAAAACTGGTCTACGAGTCGCTGCCCGAGCTCGCCAACGCGCATGCGGCCGGCAAAGAGATCAAGCTCGAGACGGCCGCCAGCGGCAGCCCGGTTCCGCTGCACCCCGGCGCGATCCGCTATTACAAGGAAAAAGGGCTGATCAAGTAATCAGCTTTCGTTATCGGACGTCATGGCCGGGCTTGTCCCGGCCATCCACGTTCTAAGAGCAGGCGAGAAAGTCCGTCATGCCCGGGACAAGCCCGGGCATGACGGTCTGGAGGCGCTGTGCAATATAAGCGCTGGACGGTTGGGGACATATCGATGTTGCAGGCAGAGGGCAGCGAAGCGCCCATCAAGGTCGAGTTCGACAATTTCGAGCACGGTTTTCCGGAAGGTTTTGGCCCGCGCTGGTGGGGTACGCTCGCCTACTGGATCGGCATCGCCTTCGCGACCTTCCAGCTTTATGTCGCGGCCTTCAACTATCTGCCAAGCCAGGTGGTGCGCGGCGTCCATGTCGGCTTTCTCATCCTCCTCACCTTCGGCCTGATCGGCAACTTCACCGCCAAAAGCGATTTCGGCCGCGCGATCGGCTGGCTGGTCGGCGGCGCGGGCTTTCTGTGCGGGCTCTATCAATGGATCTTCTATGCGGATCTCATCGCACGTGACGGCGATCCGACCCGCCTCGATCTCGCGGTCGGCACGCTGCTCGCCGTCCTGATCTTCGAGGGCACGCGGCGGCTGATGGGCGCGGCGCTTCCGCTGATGTGCGGCGCATGTCTCGTCTATTGGTTCTTCGGCCAATATCTGCCGTCACCGCTCAACCATCGCGGCTATGATTTCGATCAGATCGTCACGCATCTGTCGTTCGGCACCGAAGGCTTTTACGGCGTGCCGATCTACGTCTCGGCGACCTACATCTTCCTGTTCATCCTGTTCGGCTCGTTCCTGGAGCGCGCCGGCATGATCCAGCTCTTCACCGACGTTTCTCTTGGGTTGTTCGGCAGGACCCGCGGCGGCCCGGCCAAGGTCGCAGTGTTCGCCTCGGGCATGATGGGCACGATTTCCGGCTCCGGCGTCGCCAACGTCGTCACCGTCGGCCAGTTCACGATTCCGCTGATGATCAGGTTCGGCTATCGCCGCGCGTTCGCGGCCGGCGTCGAGGCGACGGCCTCGATGGGCGGGCAGATCATGCCTCCGGTGATGGGCGCGGTCGCCTTCATCATGGCGGAGACGCTCGGCGTCCAATATTCGGAGATCGTGAAAGCGGCGGCGATTCCCGCGATGCTCTATTTCGCCTCCGCTTTCTGGATGGTGCACCTGGAAGCCGGCAAGCACGGCCTCACCGGCATGAAGCGCTCCGAGATTCCAAGCGCCTGGAAGGCCCTGGTGACGCGCTGGTATCTCGTGCTTCCGCTCGCGGCGCTGGTCTACATGCTGTTCGAAGGTTTTACGCCGCTCTATGCCGGCAGCATGGGCCTCGCGCTAACGGTGGCGCTGATCCTTGGCACCGCCATCACGACGGGCGCGCCTTCGATGGCGATCCGCTATATCTTCTGGATCGGGCTCGCGCTCGTCGTTGCCGCGCTGTCGCGCGACGGCCTTCAGATCGTGCCGGTCGCCTGCGTCGTCGTCGCGTTGATCGTGATCACTGCCTTCGTGCGCGGCGGATTTCCCGCCCTGCGCGCCTGCCGCGATGCGCTGGCCGAAAGCGCGAAATCCGCCATCACCGTCGGCATGGCCTGCGCTATCGTCGGCGTCATCATCGGTATGATGTCGCAGACCGGCGTCGGCACCATCTTCGGCGGCTGGGTGATCGGGCTGGGCGAGAAGAGCCTGTTCCTGGCGCTGATCATGACCATGCTGCTGTCGATCCTGCTCGGCACCGGCATCCCGACCATCCCGACCTACATCATCACGGCGGCGCTCGCGGCGCCTGCGCTGGCCAAACTCGGCGTGCCGCTGATCGCGAGCCACATGTTCGCGTTCTACTACGGCATCATGGCCGACCTCTCGCCGCCGGTCGCGCTGGCGGCGTTAGCCGCGGCACCGATCGCGAAGGAGAATCCGGACAAGATCGGCTGGGAGGCGATGCGCATCGCGCTCGCCGGCTACGTCATCCCCTTCATCTTCGTCTATTCGCCGGCCCTGATGCTGCAGGCCGGCGATCCCATGGCGGCAAAACTCGGCTTCTACGGCGCGGTGGCGCTGGCGACCCTGAAGGCGCTGGTCGCGATCGCGCTGTTCGGCATGGTCGCGATCGGCTTCCTGTTCACGCGCCTGACGTTCCTCGAACGTTTGGTCGCGCTCGGTGCTGCGCTCTGCCTGCTCGGGGACTTCCCGTTCAGCGACACCGCGGGCTTCCTGCTCGCCGCGGCGATCGTGCTGTGGCAGTGGCGGCAGCGTCCGCCGTCGCCGGTCGAGGCGGTGTGAGCCTCTGCTTCGCCACAGCTTCAGGCGTGAAGGCGCTGGCGCTGTCCGCCTTCACGCTGGTGTGGACGCATTCGATCGCGAAGGTCGACTGGCAGGAAGACTGGCGCGTCACCCCCGCCGGGCTCGAACTGGTGCAGGCACGCATCAAGGGCACAGGCCCCGGCATGGAGCCGCCGCCCGAGGCCCGCCTCGTCGACGGCTGGTTTCAATGGAGGCCTGCGCGCGCGCCGATGCCGGAGGTCGTGCTGGGCAGTTCGGGCGCGGCTGGCGAATGGCGGCTATGCCATGACGGCAAGTGCCGGACGTTGTCCGAGATTGTCGGTCATCCCATTGGTGCTAACGTCACAAAAATGAGCGTCTGCAAAGATCCGTAGCCTGGATGGAGCGCAGCGTAATCCGGGAATGGCGGCCCCGGATTACGCTGCGCTCCATCCGGGCTACAAGAAAAACAAGGGAGACACGTGATGGATCGGCTCAAGGGCAAGGTTGCGATGGTGGTGGGCGCCGGCTCGATCGGACCGGGCTGGGGCAACGGCAAGGCCACAGCGGTGACGTTTGCGCGTGAGGGCGCGCAGGTGTTTTGCGTCGATCGCAACGGCGCGGCCGCCGAGGAGACCGTGAAGATCATCACGGACGAAGGCGGCACGGCGACCGCCTTCACCGCCGACGTCTCGCGGGCCGCCGAGATCGAGGCAATGGTCGGGGCGTGTCTCAAGGCCTATGGCCGCATCGACGTGCTGGACAACAATGTCGGCATCGCCGAGATGGGCAGCGTCGTCGACGTGACCGAGGAGAGCTGGGACCGCGTCTTCACCGTAAACCTCAAGAGTGCCTATCTCGCCATGAAGCACGTCATCCCCGCGATGGTGAAGCAGGGCGGCGGCTCGATCATCAACATCTCCTCGATCGCCTCGATCCGCCACGTCGGAATTTCGTATGTCAGCTACAACGTCAGCAAAGCGGCGATGAACCAGTTGACGCGTTCCACCGCGATCGAGTTCGCGAAGAACCATGTGCGCGTGAATGCAATTCTGCCCGGCCTGATGAAGACGCCGATGGTGGAACATTCCGCAGGTCTTGCGAACAGCTATGCCAAGGGCGACGTCGAAGCGATGTGGCGGGCGCGCGATGCGCAAGTGCCGATGGGCCACATGGGCGACGCCTTCGACGTTGCCAACGCTGCGCTGTTCCTGGCCTCGGACGAAGCGAAATATGTGACGGGGATCGAGCTCGTGGTGGACGGCGGGATCACGTGCAAGGCGGGGGCGTAGGCGCCGCTATAAATTCCACCGTCGTCCTGGAAAAGCGAGCGTAGCGAGCGCTGATCCAGGACCCATAACCACTGGGAGACGCTTGGCGAAGGCTGGTGGCTCCAGCTTGCTTCAACAATCGGCATTCGGGGTAATGGGTCCTTGCTTTCGCCAGAACGACATCACTGCGCCAGCGCCAGAATCCCGCCGGCAAACGAATGCCACGTGGCGGTCTCGCTGACCGGCCAGTTCAAGACCTTCACCGTCAGCATGGCCAGCGTCCCGTAGATGTAGACCGGATGCACGCGGCCCTCGGTGCGCCAGTCGCGTACCATGGCGACGACGAGCAGGAGCGCGGCGACCATCGCGGGCGCGATGGTGACCGGCACCGGCGGCGGCCCGGGCGGTCCCGGAGGCGCGAGAAAGGTGAGAAACCAGCGCGCGATCGCGGCATCGAGGATGGAGACCGCGGCGAGCAGCATCAGGCGTTTGTGAATCTCGGGCTTTCGCGTGTTCATGATCGCGAGCACGAACACCACTGCGAAGAACGCGATCCCGCTCATCGGCACGATCGAGAAGGCGATGCCGGCCTCTTTCTGTCCAAGCGCGGCGGAATGCTGCATCACATGTACGGAGGCCAGGAAGCCGAAGATCGTCATCGCGGTCGCGAGCGAAACGCCGGCGATGCCGAGCGCGCGGTGATTGACCACGCGGCCTGAGGCGGCGAGCCAGGTCTGGATCACGAAATAGAGAGACCAAGTGAAGAACAAGAGACCGTGGAAATGAATGACGGGGCTTGCGGACAACGTCCGTTGCGCCAGCGGCACAAAATAGGTCGGTGCGAAGCCGAGAAAAGCGGTGACAGCGCAGGCCAGGGACATGTGGAGATAGAAATATCGTGCGGGCGACGCATCTCGCGCGCGCACACGACGGTCGTCGATCAGGGTCGTCATGAGGGATGAGTCTGCGACGATGGCATTCGGTTCAATGCCTGCCGTTCACCCTCCGGTGTCGTCCCGGCGAAGGCCGGGACCCATAACCACAAGATGTGGGAATTGGCACGCCGATGGCTCCAGCTTGTTCTCAACAACTGAAAGTCGGGGTTATGGGTCCCGGCCTTCGCCGGGACGACCTGAAGTCTGGAGGCAGCGAAACATCAACCCCCTGCGCTCAACTCTGCGCGATCGAGCTCTTCCTCGATCCGATGGAACGCATCGTCGCCGATCACTTCCCTGGCGCGGAGGTCGAAGATCGATTTGCGCGCGGCCGCGATACCCCGGCGGCGCAGCGGATCGGCGGGCAGTTCGCCGTTGGTGATGCCGCCATGGGGATCGTCGTCCGCCTGCATCAGGATGGCGCGATATTCGAGCCGCAGGATTTCCGCTTCCTCCGACGGATCGTCCTCGATCGCGTCGAGCGCCGCGCGATAGGCGACGGCCCGGGCGCGCGCGACTTCGATGCCGACGGGGTCGTCGTCCTTGAGGCCGAACGCCAGGATCAGCGGCCGCAGCGTCAGCCCCTGAACGACCAGCGTGCCGAGCACGACGGCAAACGCCGAGAAGACGATGAAGTCACGATGCGGAAAGTTTTCCGGCAAGGCAAAGGCGGTGGCGAGCGTGACGAGGCCGCGCATACCGCACCAGGAGATGATGAGGCCGCCCTTGGGCGAGGCGACCTGCTTCGGATCCTTGGGGTGATAGATCCCGTGCGCGATCAGCGCGCGCAGCGTCGTGCGGTAGAATGTGATCCAGGCCAGGCGCACCAGGACCACGGTGAGCAGGATCCAGGCCGCGGCCACGCAATATTCCCAGCGCACGTCTGCATCGAGCCGCGTCCAGATCGGCCGCATCTGCATGCCGATCAGCATGAAGGCGAGCACGTTGAGAACGAACACCATGGTCTCCCACACCGCATAGGAAGGCACCCGCAGCCGCGCCGGCATGCGTGCCCCCGCCGTGCGCGCGATGGTGATGGCGTAGACCACGATGGTGAGGATGCCGGAGAGGCCGAGATGCTCGGCGGCAATCCAGACCATGAAGGTGGTGGCGAACTGCACGATGATCGCGCTCGGCGCTTCCTTGACGCGTTCCATGAACAGCGGGATGATGCGGCCTGCGACCAGGCCCGCGACAACGCTGCCGACCAGCGCCAGCGCCATGGTCGGCGCGACTTGGCTCCATGCCAGATGCTCGGTGGCAACCGCGCCGACGGCGATGCGATAGATCAGGAGCGCGGTCGCGTCGTTGAGCAGGCTCTCGCCTTCCAGGACCTTCACCATGCGGTGAGGCAGCTTGACCTGGCTCAGGATCGCAACCGCGGCGGCCGCATCCGGCGGGGCCACGATGGCGCCGAGCGCAACCGCGGCGGCCCAGGGCATATCAGGCATCAGCCGGTGCGCGACGTAGGCCACGCCGGCCGTGGTCAGGCCGACGGCGGCGACGACCAGGGTGGCGACTGGAACCCAATTGTTGCGGAGATCGCGCAGCGACGTGTCGAAGGCGGCATCGAGCAGGACCGGTGCGACAAAAAGAGCTAATGCCAGGTCGGGCTCCAGCGCCCAGGATGGGCTCGACGGCACAAAGGCGATCAGCGCGCCCCCGATCGCGAGAAAGGTCGGATAGGGGACCTTGATCCGCCGCGCCAGCGCCGATAATGCAACGGCGCCGAGCAGAAGCACAATGATCCATTCGAATGTCGACACGTTGATCCCCGAAACCGATTTGAGCGGCGCCACAGGCTAGCACCAATCCGGCCGTATGATGGATAGTGCGGCCCCAAGGCAAGACCTCAACCCGGACCTTAACTCAAGACTTTCCAACTGTGGCTAGCATGCGTTTTCTCATTCATTGGTCCTGCGCCGGGGTGCTTTTCGCACTTTCGTTCGTCGTGGCTCATGCCGCAACCGGCGGCGAACCGGCTGCGGTCCCGCAGGTCGACATCGCTCCGTGTGTCGCGGCTGCCGCAGCCGACGACGTCGACAAGGCCGTCACGGCCTGCGCCGCCGTGATCGACAACGAGAAGACGGCGAAGGCCGACCTGATCAAGGCGCTGATCGCGCGTGGCACGCTGTTTGCCCGGCACGATCAGGTCGACCGCGCGATCGCCGACGACAGCCGCGCCCTGGAGCTCGATTCCGGTCTCGCCGATATCTTCAACGCACGGGGCGAGCTCTGGCTGAGGAAGGGTGACAAGCCCAAGGCGGTGCAGGATTTCGGCGCGGCATTGAAGATCGATCCGAACCACGAGAAGGCTAAGGTCAATCACAAGGCGATGGCGCGCGAGATCGAGCGGATCGGCGCGCAGATGGCGGTCGCAGGCAAGCCCAGCTTCAATTGCAAGGGTGCGCGCCGCCCCGTCGAGAAGGCAATCTGCGCCAACCGCGAGCTCGCTGACCTCGACCGCGAGGTCTTTGCCGCCAATGCCCGCGTGTTGCGCGAAGCCCGCAATGCGGGCGAAGCGAAGGCGCTTCAGCGCGAGCAGGACGATTTCATCGCCCGCCGCAATGCCGGATATGGCCGGCCCGGCTACGATCTGAAGAAGACGATGCAGGAGCGGCTGCGGCAGCTGAACGGGGTGGACGGGTATTGAGGCCTTGAGGCCGCCGCAACGTCATGGCCGGGCATGACGACTTCTCGTGAGAAGGGCGCTGGTCGTGAGAAGGGCGCTGGTGCGCCCCTGACGGGCTCAATTTTGAACCCATCGCTTCCCCGCGGCGACAATGGTGAAAGCTTGATGTCCCGGAGTCCTATGCCATGTGCGGCACGCATCCTTCCGCGCAAATGTTTTCGTTAGCAAAGATCTCGCTTGGCTCGTTCCTGCTCGGCGCAGCAATGAGCGTCGTCCTCGTCGCCCCTGCCTTGGCCGGCGTCGATTGCGTGATGGGGAGCAAGGCCGCCCCGGCTGAGCTGATCCCCGCATGCAGCGCCATCATCGACCAGACCCCAAATCCATCTTCCGATCGCGCCGCGGCTTTGCTGGTGCGCGCCGACGCCAATGCGCGGACTTCGGGCGGCCTCACCCAGGCGCTGCGGGATATCGATCGCGCCATCGCGCTCGATGGCAGGAACGCAAAAGCCTGGCGCCTGCGCGGCGATCTCCTGCGCGAGGCCGGCGGCGATCTCAACCGCGCCGCGGCGGACCTCAGCAAGGCCATCGAACTCGATCCGCAGGATTCGGAGTCTTACGAGCTGCGCGGTGTCGTCTACACCAACCAGCGCCGGCTCGACCGCGCGCTTGCCGATTACGACCAGGCGATCAAGCTGAAGCCTGACAATGCACAGGCCTGGTCCGACCGCGGCGTGACCTATTATCTCGGCGGCGACAACGAGAAGGCGATCCGCGATCTGAGCGAGGCGTTGCGGCTCGATCCGAACCGGCCGCGCAGCTACACCAATCGTGGCGCCGCCTACAAGAAGCTCGGCCAGCTCGACAAGGCGGTTGCCGACGATGGCGAGGCGATCAGGCTCGATCCGAAGGTACCCGAATATTACGACAATCGCGGGCTGTCGCTGGCCGCGATGGGCGAGTACGACAAGGCGATTGCCGATTACGACCAGGCGCTGCGGCTGGCGCCGCGGCCGAACTTCTTCACCAACCGCGGCGACTCCTACCACCTCAAGGGCGAGCTCGGCGCGGCTCTGAGCGACTACGAGGCCGCGCTGAAACTCGATCCGAATTTCGCGCAGACCTACAACAACCGGGCCGTGCTCTACAAGAAGATGGGCGAGCGCAAGAAGGCCTTGGCCGACTACGAGACCGCGCTGCGGCTCGATCCCGGCAACGACAACGCCGCCGCCGGCCGCCGCGCCATGATCGCTGAGATCGCGAAATTCGGCGGCGAACCGCTGCGGCCGCTCGCGGCGACTTCCGGCAATGGCCCGTCGTTCGATTGTGCCACTGCGAAGCGCGAGGTCGAGAAGGTGATTTGTGCCGATCCGCAGTTGGGTGTGCTCGATCGCCAGATCGCCGAGACCTACGAGCGCGTGCTGAAATCGGCCAGGTCCCGTTCGGCCGGCGACCTCCGTCGCACCCAGCGCGATTTCCTCGCCACCCGCAATATGAGCTTCGGCCGCCCGGGCTATGATCTGAGGAAGGTCATGCAGGAGCGGCTGCAGCGGCTGAATGCGATGGATAGCTGAGCATTGTTCTTTTCAGCTTGAACCGCGGCCCGTTCCCGGGAAAATACCCCTCAAACAAGGCCGGTACTTGATCCCTGTCATGGCGGGACGTTTGTCCTGCCACAAGGTCAAGGCTAGGCGAATAAGGGAACGGGAGCGCGGGAATGAACGTCCGAGGAAACATCGACGGAAAGAGCCTCTATCACGAGGTCTATGCGCGCTCACTGGCCGACCCTGAGGGCTTTTGGGCCGAGGCGGCCAAGGAGATCGACTGGATCGAGCCACCGAAAAAGATCTTCGATCCCTCGCAGGGCGTCTACGGCCGCTGGTTCAGCGGTGGCGTCGTCAACACCTGCTACAACGCGCTCGACCGCCACGTCGAACGCGGCCGCGCCGACCAGATCGCGCTGATCCACGATTCGCCGCTGGCAAATAGCGTGACCAAATTCACCTACGCCGAACTGCTGGCCGAAGTGCAGGCGCTCGCCGCCATCATGCAGGATTTTGGCGTCGCCAAGGGCGATCGCGTCATCCTCTATATGCCGATGGTCCCGGAGGCCGTCGTCGCGATGCTCGCCTGCGCGCGCATTGGCGCGGTGCACTCCGTGGTGTTCGGCGGCTTTGCCGCGAAAGAGCTCGCCACCCGCATCGACGATGCGCAGCCAAAGTTGATCCTGTCGGCGAGCTGCGGCATCGAGCCCGGCCGGATGGTGCAATACAAGCCGCTGCTCGACGAGGCGATCAGGCTTGCGGGCGTAAAGCCGAAGGCCTGCATCGTGCTGCAACGCCCGCAGCTCGTTTGCGCCCTCACACCCGGCCGCGACTATGATTGGGCGGGCCTGCGCCGCAAGGCGATGAACGACGGCAAGAAGGCGCCGTGCGTGCCTGTCGCGGCTACCGATCCGCTCTACATTCTCTATACGTCAGGCACGACCGGCATTCCCAAGGGCGTCGTGCGCGACAATGGCGGCCACCTCGTCGCGGTGAAATGGTCCATGTTCAACCTCTATGGCGTCAAGCCAGGCGAGGTCTGGTGGTGCGGCTCCGACATCGGCTGGGTGGTTGGCCATAGCTACATCGTCTACGGCCCGCTGCTGCACGGCGCGACCTCGATCATGTATGAGGGCAAGCCGGTCGGCACGCCCGATGCCGGCGCGTTCTGGCGCGTGATCAGCGAGCACAAGGCCGTCGCCTTCTTCACTGCGCCGACCGCGTTCCGCGCGATCCGGAAAGAAGATCCGGAAGGAAAGTTCATCCGGCAATACGACCTCTCGACGTTCCGCACGCTGTTCCTGGCCGGCGAGCGCGCCGATCCGCCGACGGTGGAATGGGCGGAGCAGCAGCTGAAAGTGCCGGTGATCGACCATTGGTGGCAGACCGAGACCGGCTGGTGCATCGCCGGCAATCCGGTTGGCTTAGGCCAGCTACCGGTGAAGCACGGCTCGCCGACGGTGCCGATGCCGGGCTATCAGGTCGACGTGGTCGACGAAGCGGCAAAGGCGGTCGGTCCGAACACCATGGGCTCGATCGTCATCAAGCTTCCGATGCCGCCGGGCTGCCTGCCGACGCTGTGGAATCAGGACGAACGTTTCAAGGAAACCTATCTCACCGAATTCCCCGGCTACTACAAAACGTCGGATGCCGGCTACAAGGACGAAGACGGCTATATCTTCGTCATGGGCCGCACCGACGACATCATCAATGTCGCCGGCCATCGGCTCTCTACCGGAGGCATGGAGGAGATCCTGGCGTCGCATCCCGATGTCGCCGAATGCGCCGTGCTCGGCGTCAAGGATGCGATCAAGGGCGAGGTACCCTGCGGCTTCCTGGTGCTCAAGGCGGGTGTGAAGCGGGCCCCCGCCGAGATCGAGAAGGAGATCATCGCGCTGGTACGCGACAAGCTCGGTCCCGTTGCCGCGTTCAAGCTCGCCATTACCGTCGGCCGCCTGCCCAAGACGCGCTCCGGAAAGATCTTGCGCGGCACCATCAAGAAGATCGCCGACGGCGAGACGTGGGCGATGCCCGCCACGATCGAGGATCCCAAGGTGCTCGACGAGATCGGTGAGGCGCTGAAGGGGAGGGTGTGAGGTTTGTTCCCAGGGCATAGCCATTGACGTGCGACGCCGCTGCTCCAACCCCGCTGTCATCGCCTGCGCAGGCAGGCGATCCAGTACGCCGCGGCCGGAGTTGTGTGACGTAATGAGCGCCGCGGCGTACTGGATTCCCCGCTTTCGCGGGGAATGACAGTGGTGGCGCGGAACGGCGTACAGGGACTTACATTCTCCTCATTCCGCGCTAAACAGGGCGGACCAATAGGGGACCTCGTATGCCACTCGCCGCTGCGCCGCGTCTGCTTGCAGCCGTGCTGCTCGCCATCATCCTCTCCGCCTGCTCCGCGCGCTACCAGACGCCGGTGGCGATGGGCGGCGACGATGACGACGCGGTCTGCCAGAGTCGTGGCTATGCGGCCGGCTCGCCCGAATACGTGGCCTGCCGCAAGGACCGCGACGTCCAGCGCAGTTCCGCGACCACCCGCGCCGACCGCCGCCAGCGCGATCTCGGCGAATACATGCTGAACCATCCGGACCGGCCATGATGTGAGCTGCGGCATTATCCTGCCGCGACACATCTGCAACGCCGCAGCCAAATCGCAATCGCATTTATCCTGATTTGATCGGCATCAAATCCTTCACCATTGCGTTTCTGCTCTGACGCTGATGTCGCGCAACGAAGCGCGCACATGGCTGAAGGGGACTGCAATGGACGGAATGATAAGAAACATGGCGCGGCTTGCGACGCTAGGCGCGGCGCTGGTGGGGGCTCTTGCCTCGGCACAAGCCGCCGATTTGCCGATCTACAAAAAGGCGCCGCCCCCGGTAGAAGCCTTCAATCCCTGGATGGTGCGTTTGCGGGTGCTTGGCGTGTTGCCGGATGCGGGCGGCTCGACCGTCAATGTCGCCGGCGTTCCGTCGCTGTCGTCGCCGAATTCGGGCCTCTCGACCAGCGACCAGGTCGTGCCTGAGCTCGACATCAGCTATTTCTTCACCAAGAACATCGCGGCCGAGTTGATCCTCGGTGTAACCCGGCATTCGATCAGCGGCACCGGCTCGCTCGCAAATCTGCCGATCGGCAAGACCACGCTGCTGCCGCCGACGCTGACCCTGCAATATCACTTCGACAATTTCGGCGCGTTCAAGCCGTATATCGGTGCCGGCGTGAACTACACGGTGTTCTTCAACAACGCGGCCGCCAATACGCCCGCCGCCATCGCCGGTCCGCCCGCGATCGTCGCCACCACCACCAGCCTGCATGTCAGCAACGCCTTCGGTGGCGCGGTGCAGTTCGGCTTCGACTACATGCTCGATCGGCACTGGGGCCTCAATGTCGACGTCAAGAAACTCTGGCTGCGGCCGGACTATTCGGCGACGGTCAGTGGGCTGCCGGTTACCGGCACCGCGCATATCGACCCGTGGCTGGTCGGCGGTGGTGTGACGTATAAGTTCTAGTCTCGCCTTCGCCGGGACGGCGCCCGAGAGCGTGGCGAGGTCCCTTCTCGCGACCAAACAAAAACGCGGCGGGTTGGCCCGCCGCGTTCGCATGCGATGATGAACGAAGAGCGAAGGATTACTCCTCCTCTTGGTCCTGCTTCTTGCCGCCGAGCGTCTTCAGCTTGGCGAACACGGCATCGACGTTGAGATCGTCGCTGGACCTCTCCGCGGGCTCGTACTCGTCCTTCTTGGTGGTTTCGGAGGCCGGCAGCAGGGTGGCGCCGCCATAGGCTGCGTCGATCGGCTTTTCCTTGGCCGCGCGCGCGACCTCGAAATCGAGCTCGATCTGCGAGCAGAGGCCGAGGGTGACGGGATCAATCGGCGTCAGCTGGGAGGTGTTCCAGTGGGTGCGATCGCGGACACTGGCGATCGTGCTCTTGGTCGTGCCGACCAGGCGCATGATCTGGGCATCCTTGAGCTCGGCATGGTTGCGCAGCAGCCAGAGGATGGCGCTCGGACGTTCGTGGCGGCGCGAGACCGGGGTGTAGCGCGGGCCCTTGCGCTTCGGCTGCGGCGGCAGCACCACCTTGCTCTCCTGGAGGCGGAGCCGGTAGTCCGGGTTGTTCTCGCCCTTCTCGATCTCCTCGCGGGTCAGCTGGCCATTGGAGAGGGGATCCATGCCCTTGATGCCCTGGGCGGCGTCGCCATCGGCGATCGCGCGCACCTCGAGGGGGTGCATTTTGGTGAAATCGGCGACCTGATCGAAGGTCAGCGCGGTGTTGTCGAGCAGCCAGACGGCGGTCGCCTTGGGCATCAGAGGTGCGTTGCTCATGGCAAATCTCCTTTGTGCTTCGCCCACCCCTTTGGAGGCGAAACCGGTGGTCATCAGCGATGACTGGGAATTCGGGCTATATAAGCCCGGAGGGGGTAGCCACGCAATGGTTCTGCTATAGATAGTGCCTTGACAGCGCCCGAAAGGGGGCCCAATTCCCTCTGAAGTCCCTGTAAGACCGTACCCAAGCCCTATTCATTCATCGACCGCTTCCCGCCCATTTGGCGAGGTGATTCGGTCCCGAGATCGCTCAATGTCAGCCAAACCAGACCTCAAGATCGTGCTTTGTTCTCCCCGTGGCTTCTGCGCCGGGGTGGTCCGGGCGATCGACACCGTGGAGCGGGCGCTCGATAAATACGGCGCCCCCGTCTATGTTCGCCACGAGATTGTGCACAATAAATACGTCGTCGATGGGTTGAAGAAGAAGGGCGCGATCTTCGTCGAGGAACTCGCCGAAATCCCGGAAAACACTACCGCGCCGGTGGTGTTCTCGGCCCATGGCGTGCCGAAATCGGTTCCGGCCGACGCCACGTCCCGCAATTTGTTCTCGCTGGATGCGACCTGCCCCCTGGTCACCAAGGTGCACCGCGAGGCCGCGATCCATTTCAAGCGCGGCCGCGAGATCTTCCTGATCGGCCATTCTCATCATCCGGAGGTGGTGGGCACGCTCGGCCAGCTCCCGACCGGCGCCGTGACCCTGATCGAGACCGCCGAGGACGCGAAGACCATCGCCCCGAAGGACCCGAATAACCTCGCCTTCGTGACCCAGACCACGCTGTCGATCGACGACACCGCGGAAATCGTGGCGCTGCTGAAGGAGCGCTTCCCGAACATCAACGGGCCGCACAAGGAAGACATCTGCTATGCCACCACGAACCGCCAGCTCGCGGTCAAGAAGGTGGCGCCGGTGGTCGACGCTCTGATCGTGGTCGGTGCGCCAAACTCGTCGAACTCGCAGCGTCTGCGCGAGGTCGCCGAGCGCGAAGGCTGCCCGATCGCGGTGCTGGCGCAGCGCGCCACCGAAATCGACTGGAAGCGGTTCGAGAACATCACCAGCCTCGGCATTACCGCGGGCGCCTCGGCACCGGAAGTGATCGTCGAGGAGATCATGGACGCATTCGCCGAGCGCTTCACGCTGCACGTGGAGACGGTCTCGGCCGCGGAAGAGAACGAGTTCTTCCCGCTGCCGCGCCAGGTGCGCCCCGAAGCCGCCGCCGAGTAGACCTTCATGGCGGTCTACACCGACGTTGCCGCCGACGAGCTTGCGGACTTCCTCAACCAATACGATCTCGGCGAGTTGCTCTCCTACAAGGGCATCGCCGAGGGCGTCGAAAATTCCAACTTCCTGCTGCATACGACCAAGGGGTCGTTCATCCTCACGCTCTATGAGAAGCGCGTGGCGAAGAACGATCTGCCGTTCTTCCTCGCGTTGATGACGCACCTGGCCGAGCACGGCGTCAACTGCCCGCTGCCGGTGAAGGGAATAGACGGCGAGGCGTTGCGCGAGCTGTCGGGCCGACCCGCCGCGATCATCACCTTTCTCGAAGGCGTCTGGCCGCGCAAACCGAGCGCCGCCCATTGCGCCGGCGTCGGCGAGGGGCTCGCCAGGATGCATCTGGCCGGCGCGAATTTCGCGATCAGGCGTGAGAACGCGCTGTCGGTCCCGGGCTGGCGGCCGCTGTTCGATGCGGCGTCGCACCGGGCCGACGAGGTGCAGCCCGGCCTGCGCGCGTTCCTGAGCCACGAGCTCGACTATCTCGAGAGCGGGGTCTGGCCGACGCAGCTGCCCGAAGGCGTGATCCACGCCGACCTGTTCAACGACAACGTCTTCTTCCTCGGCGACAAGCTCTCCGGGATCATCGACTTCACTTTCGCCTGCAACGACATGCTCGCCTATGACGTCGCGATCTGCCTCAACGCCTGGTGCTTCGAGCCGGATCATTCCTTCAACGTCACCAAGGCGCGGGCCTTCCTCAATGCCTATGGCCGCGTGCGAAAGCTGGCCGAGGCGGAAGAGGCCGCGCTGCCGTTGCTCGCGCGCGGCGCCGCGATGCGCTTCCTGCTGACGCGGCTGGTCGACTGGCTCAACGTTCCGCCCGGCGCGCTGGTTCGGCCGAAGGATCCGCTGGAATATGTCCGCAAGCTGCGCTTCCACCAGAGCGTTTCCAGCGTGCGCGACTACGGGCTGTCGCCGTCGGGGCTGGTGGCGTGAGCGAGCTCCCGATTGTCACGATCTACACCGATGGCGCCTGCTCGGGAAATCCTGGGCCCGGCGGCTGGGGCGCGATCCTGAAGTTCGGCGACAAGGAAAAGGAACTGAACGGTGGTGAGCGCCACACCACCAACAACCAGATGGAATTGATGGCGGCGATCTCGGCGTTGGAGGCGCTGAAGAAGCCGTGCACGGTCGATCTCTACACCGACAGCCAATATGTCCGTCAGGGCATCACCGGCTGGATCCATGGCTGGAAGCGCAACGGCTGGCGCACCGCCGACAAGAAGCCGGTGAAGAATGTCGAGCTATGGCAGCGCCTCGATTCCGCGCTGAAGCAGCACGAGATCCGCTGGCACTGGGTCAAGGGCCACGCAGGGCATCCCGAGAACGAACGCGCCGATCAGCTCGCGCGCGACGGGATCGTGAAGGCGCGGCTGCAGCAGAGGGTCGCAGAGTAGGCGCGGTCGGCGCTCCACTCTCAACTGTCATCGCCCGCGAAGGCGGGCGATCCAGTACGCCGCGGCGGCTGTAATGAATCTCGACGTCTCTGGAATACTGGATGCCCCGCTTTCGCGGGGCATGACAGTGTCATTCGTGGCTGAAAGCGGTGGCCGTTTACAGCTGCCCCAGCAGCGTATCGCCGCCGGACACTTCGACCTTGCCGGGCATCGCCTCGAGGTTCAGCTTCTTGACCACGCCGTCCTCGACCAGCATCGAATAGCGCTTGGAACGGATGCCAAGACCGTTGCCGGAGGCGTCGAGCTCCATGCCGATCGCCTTGGCGAAGTCTGCATTGCCGTCGGCAAGGAAAATGGCCTCGTCGCGCTGGTCGGTGTCGCGCTTCCACGCATTCATGACGAAGGCGTCGTTGACGGAGACGATGGCGATGGTGTCGACGCCCTTGTCCTTCATGGCGTAGGCGTTGAGGAAGATGCTCGGCAGATGCATCTTGTGGCAGGTGCCGGTATAGGCGCCGGGCACCGCGAACAGCGCCACTTTCTTGCCCTTGAAGATCTCGTCGGTGGTCTTCACCTGCGGACCTTCGGCCGTCATCACGCGGAATTTCGCCTCGGGCAGCTTTTCGCCAGTCTGGATCGCCATCGTTAGTCTCCCTGAAAATCGGTCCCGCTTTTTAGACCGTACGGCGGGCCTGCACAATATTGCCGGCACGGATAGTGTCCCGGGAGCGGCGAGGGCGGGACCCTTCACCGTTACGTCATCAGCCGGCGAACCCGCCGCCGTCAAGGAAGGCCTGCTCGTCCGGTGTGGTGTCGCGGCGGAGCAGACGGTTGCGGTGGGGGAAGCGGCCAAACCGCCGGATGATGTCGGCGTGCTCACGCGCGTATTTCAGGTTTTCGGCATTGTCGGTGTTTTGAAACAGCGCGACGCAGTGCAATTGGTCGGGCAGGTGCTCGGAATGCATGAAGGGCAAATAG
This sequence comes from Bradyrhizobium sp. MOS002, assembly GCF_003020115.1. Classification (GTDB taxonomy): domain Bacteria; phylum Pseudomonadota; class Alphaproteobacteria; order Rhizobiales; family Xanthobacteraceae; genus Bradyrhizobium. The sequence goes on along the minus strand of NZ_PYFX01000001.1, from coordinate 498,632 downwards.
AGGAATTCGAGCAGGACCGGATCGATTCTTTGATCTGCACCCCGCGCAATGGCGCGGCGGGCGACGTCGCGCGCCAGCACGTCGCTGGCAAAGGCCTGCGATGTGCCGCGAAACATGTTTCGCGGAAACTGGTCGAGCACGATGACGAGCGCGAGTGCGCCCTCGTCGGTCGCCTCCCATGACGAGAGCTCGCCGGCGACCGCTTTCTGCCACAGCGCGAGAAAGCAGCGCCTGACCTCCGCGTCGAATGCGTCGTTGCGCTCGTACCAGGCATCGCGGCCGGCCTCGCGCCAGAAGGCGAGAATGCCGGCCGGACTGATATTGCCGAAATCAGTCATGAACGAAAGAGGCGCTTACGCCGCCTCCGCCTTCTTCTCGTCGCGCAGCTGCCGGCGCAGGATCTTGCCGACATTGGTCTTCGGCAGGTCGGCGCGGAATTCGATGTGCTTGGGCACCTTGTAGCCCGTCAGCTGCTCCTGGCAGAACTTGACCAGGGCCTCCGCCGTGAGGTTCGGGTCCTTCTTGACCACGAACGCCTTCACCGCCTCTCCCGACTTGGAATCGGGAATGCCGATGACCGCGCATTCGAGCACCCCGGGATTGCTCGCGATCACTTCCTCGATCTCGTTCGGATAGACGTTGAAGCCGGAGACCAGGATCATGTCCTTCTTGCGGTCGACGATCTTGGTGTAGCCCTTCTCGTCCATGATGCCGATGTCGCCGGTGCGGAAATAGCCGTCAGCGGTCATCACCTTGGCGGTCTCCTCCGGCCTGTTCCAGTAGCCCGACATCACCTGCGGTCCCTTGGCGCAGATCTCTCCAGGCTGGCCGAGCGGCATCTCGTTGCCGTCGTCGTCGCGGATCGAGATCCAGGTCGAGGGCACGGGGATGCCGATGGTGCCGTTGAACTCGGGATCGGTCGTGGTGTTGCAGGTCAGCGTCGGAGATGTCTCCGACAGGCCGTAGCCTTCGGCGATGGAGCAGCCCGTGATCGCCTTCCACTGCTCAGCGACGGGGCGCTGCACCGCCATGCCGCCGCCGTTCGAGATCTTCAGCTTGGAGAAATCGAGCTTCTTGAAGTCGGGATGGTGCATCAGGCCGTTGTAGAGCGTGTTCACGGCCGGGAAGTTGTTGACCTGGTACTTCGCCAATTCCTTGATGAAGCCCGGGATGTCGCGCGGATTGGGGATCAGGAGATTGCAGCCGCCGGCGCGCACCGCGAGCAGGTAGCAGGCCGTCAGCGCGAAGATGTGATAGAGCGGCAGGGCGCAGACGACCATGAGCTGATCGACATGCGGCGGCGCGGCCATCGCCGGCTGCAGCCAGGCGTCGTTCTGCAGGACGTTGGCGACGATGTTGCGATGAAGCAGGGTGGCGCCCTTGGACACGCCGGTGGTGCCGCCGGTATATTGCAGGAACGCGACGTCTCCGGGCGACAGTTTCGGCTTGTTGAAGGCCAGAGAGCGGCCGGCGGAGATCGCGTCGTTGAAGGAGACCGCGCCCGGCAGCGACCAGGCCGGCACCATCTTCTTGACCCGGCGGACGACCAGATTGACGATCACGCCCTTGAAGCCGAGCAGGTCGCCCATGCTTCCGACGATGACGTGCTTGACTTGCGTCTTCGCGATCACCTGCTCGACGGTGTGGGCGAAATTCTCCAGCACGATGATGGCTTCGGCGCCGGAATCCTTGAGCTGGTGCTCGAGCTCGCGCGGCGTGTAGAGCGGATTGACATTGACCACGGCGAAACCGGCGCGCAGCACGGCTGCGGTCGCGACCGGATATTGCAGCACGTTCGGCATCATGATCGCGACGCGGGCGCCGCGTTGCAGGCCTCGCCCTTGCAGGTAGGACGCCATCGCCAGCGACATCTGGTCGAGGTCGCGATAGCTGATCGACTTGTCCATGCAGATGAACGCCCTGCGGTCGGCGAACTTGGCGAAGCTCTCCTCCAGAAGGTCGACCAGCGATGAATATTGCGTCGGCTCGATATCGGCGGGGACGCCGGGCGGATATTGCTTAAGCCAGATGCGCTCCATGGAAACTCCCCTCATGACCAGAGCCCGTTGTGTCTCGGGCTTGCCTCATTGCCGTCAGTATCGAGCCTGCCGGAACGGGTGGCAAGCGGTCGAGGCTTAGGACAAACGTCAGGGAGTGGCTACCGGAATCCTCGCAAATGGCGCTGCCGCAACTGCGAAGCGGTCTCGCCTCGCGTCGGCCGTTAACTGTTGTTGGCCGGCTTGGCGGGCTTGGTCGCGGCCTTGGGCTTGGCGGGCTTGGCCGCCTGCTCGCCGCTCGCCGCAGGCTTGGCCACCGCATCGGGCTTGGCTGCGGCATGCTTGGGGCCGGCCGGCTTGGCGGCGGACTTGCCGTCGGTCGGCTTTGCGGCCGCCGCCGGCTTGGCATCGGGCTTCGCCGCCGCTGTCTTGGCATCCTTCGGCTTGTCTGCTGGCTTGTCGGCCGCGTCGGGCTTCTTGGCGACGCGCGACTTCTTGCCACGCGGCTTTGGCGTGGCCTGCTGGTCGGCATCGGCCGCAACCGCCGCGATCAGGGCGGTCCCGGTGCGGGTCGGACCGGTATAGACCAGTACGGGCTCGGCCGCCGCCGGGGCCGAGGCCATCAGCTCGGAGGCCTTCATCAGGGGCGGCTGAAGGCCGGCCGTGAAGAAGGTGACCTGAGCTTCGCCGCCGGTGGCCGAGGCCGATCCCGACATGCCGCCATTGGTCGCGATCAGCGCGTCGTCATCGTCGCTGGCCGGCCGCTTGCGATGGCCGCCGCACATGTCGTCACGCAGGTTCGGCGGCGAGGCATCGACCGGCACCAGCTTGTCGACGGTGCCGAGCGAGGGGCGGAGCCAGGTGAGATTGTCTTGCGAGAAGCCGCGCTCCAGCAGCTGCGCTGCCTTCACCGCGCGCGCGGTCCCGGAGTTGGCGCCCAGCACGACGGCGATCAGCCGGCGGCCGTTGCGGGTGGCCGACGCGACGAGGTTGTAGCCGGAGGCGCAGATGAAGCCGGTCTTGAAACCATCGGCGCCGGGATAGCGGCCGATCAGCTTGTTGAAATTGCCGGTGACGCGCTTGCCGAAGCGGATTGCCGGAATGTGCACGAAATACTCGTATTCGGGCAGGTCGCGCAGGAACGAGCGCGCGAGAATGCCGAGATCCCGCGCGGAGGTGATCTGTCCGTCGGCGGGCAGGCCGTTCGGATTGACGTAGCTCGTCTGCGTCATGCCGAGCTTCTGCGCGGTGTCGTTCATCAGCGCCGAGAAGCCGTCGATCGAACCGCCGACGCCCTCGGCGAGCACGACGGCCATGTCGTTCGCCGATTTCACCATCATCATCTTGAGTGCGTTGTCGACGGTAAGCTGCGTTCCCGGGCGAAATCCCATCTTCGAGGGCGACTGCGAGGCTGCCGTCGGCGACACCGTGAGTATTGTGTCGAGCGTGAGCTTGCCGTCCTTGACCGCTTTCAGCGTCACATAGGCAGTCATGATCTTGGTGACGGAAGCCGGATACCAGGGAATGGTCGCGTTTTCCGCCTGCAGTACCTTGCCGCTGTCGGCCTCGATCAGGAGCAGTGCTTCGGCGCTCGCCGCGCGCGGCGCGAGCAATGCGGCGCATGCGAGAGCCGCAGCGAACAGGTTGAACAGGGATTTGCGAAGCAGCGGGCGAAGAGCGTGCACTATCCGATTCCGGTCCTTGGAGACCCGCCGGTTCCGGTCGGCTCTCGTGATCTGATGTTCGGTTCTGAAATCCAGCGCCGCCGCTTGCGGCGTCGCAAACCTATACCGGCTGGTGCGTCGGGAATAGGGGCATGAGCGGGGTATTCCGCAATGAAATGGGCCGAATTTCGACGATATGATGGGGACTTGCCAGGCGGCTCGCTAAGGCGACTTGACGGCCGTCGCGGCAGCCTCAGCCGCTGTCACGCTGGCCCGTGCGTTCTCCTGAACCATGAACTGAGCCCTGGCGAGGTCGGCGAAATGGCCGCCTTTGGCCACGAGTTCATCGAAAGTTCCGCTTTCGATCACACGCCCGTTCTCGAACACCAGGATGCGCGTGGCATTGCGGATGGTGGAGAGACGGTGGGCGATCACGAAGGTGGTGCGGCCCTTCATCACTTCGTCGAGAGCGGTATTCACCTTGGCCTCGGTGACGGCGTCGAGTGCGCTGGTCGCCTCGTCCAGGATCAGAATCGGCGGATCCTTCAGCAGCGCACGGGCGATCGACAGCCGCTGGCGCTCGCCGCCCGAAAGCATCCGGCCCCGCTCGCCGGCGTTGGTCTCGAAGCCGCCGCTGCGCTCGATGAATTCGAGCGCCTGCGCGCGCTCCGCCGCCTTGCGCATCTCGACCTCGGTGGCATCAGGCTTGCCGACGCGCAAATTCTCCGCGATCGAGCGGTTGAACAGCAGCGCCTCCTGAAAGACCACGCCGATGTTCCGCCGCAGGGATGTCAGCGTCACCCCGCGCACGTCCATGCCGTCGATCCTGATGAAGCCGGACTGCGGATCGAAGGCGCGATGCAGCAGCGCAATCGCCGTCGACTTGCCTGCGCCGGTTGCGCCGACCAGCGCGATGGTCTGGCCGGGAAGCGCGGTGAAGGAGAGGTCCTCGACCGCCGGCCGCTTGCCGTCATAGGAGAAGGTGACGTCGTTGAATTCGACGAGGCCGGAGAGCCGACCCGCATCGATCGCGTCGTGCCGGTCGTGCACCGCAGGCACCGCATCGAGCACGTTGAAGAATTCGCGCAGGCGCGGGGCTTCCATGAACACGTTGTTGATGAAGCTCACGACCTGCTCCAGCTTCTGGATCAGAAGCGTCGCGAAGCTCACGAACATCACGATCTCGCCGACCGAGGTCAGCCCCTGGTCGTGCAGCGCGATGCCGAAAGTGAAGATCGCGAGCACAGTGATCGTTGTGGAGGCGCGAGTGATGACGGTGACGAGTGCCCACCACGACAGCACCGGCATTTGCGCCGCCAGCAACTGGTCGGCGACGGAGCGCAGGCCCTTCACCTCGGATTCGACGCGGACGAAACTCTGCACCAGCGCGACGTTGCCAAGGGCGTCGGAAGCGCGCGCGGAGAGCTCGCTGTAGTGCTCCTCCACCTCCATCTGCATGCCGAAGGTTCTGCGCACCACGAAGGTGGTCAGCGCGGTGAAGACGATGCAGAGCACGAACAGCAGGATTGCCAGCCGCCAGTTCAGGTAGAGCGACAGCGGCAGCAGCACCACCACCGAGAGGAGGGCGGCAAAATGCTCGCGGAAGAAGCCCAGCCACAGCCGCCACAGTGCATCGGTGCCGTTGAGCATGACCTTCATCAGCCGGCCCGAATGCGTACCGGAATGGAAGGTCAGCGGCAGTTGCAGGATGTGCTCGAAATAGTCCGTCAGGACCGCCTGCCGCTGGCGGTGGGAGAGCCGGTCGGCCTGTAGCGCCACGAGCGCGCTGCAGGCGATGGTGAACAGCCCGAACGCGACCCAGGCAACCAGGAATGGCCAGGCCGAGTTGGAGCCTGCGACCGTCTTGCCGGAGAGCACATCGACGATCCGGCCGAACAGCACCGGTTCGGCGAATTGCGAGCCCGCAAGCAGGAGATTGCCGATCGCGAGCAGCCAGCCCAGCCGTGCCTCCTTGCCGAGCAGCTCGAGAACGCGGGTGTAGAGGCGGAGAATGGGCATTGGCGAGGAGCTCGAGCGGATAGAACGGAGTGAGCCCATACTCTAATCAGGGATCGGCTGCGAGATATAGCGGAAGCTGTCGGTTTTGCTCAGTTGATCAACCGCCCTGCGACCGGCGGCAAGTACCCGCCGTCGAAGATGTCGCCCGCCGCCGGCCGTTTGCGGAATTTGAAATCCTGCCCGATCTGGTCGATCGCGCGATCCATGCGCGCCGGGTCGATGTCGCCGAGGCCGTTGCGACGGACCTCGTCGGTCAGGATATTGTCGACGAGGACGGTGCGCAGGCGCTCCAGCTCAAGATCGCGGTCGCCGTTCTCGATGCGGCTCGCGGCCTCGTCCGCCGCACGTGTCGGCTCCTTGACGGTCGCGCTGATGCCGGCGATCAATGCACGGATGAACCCCTTCACGGCGTCCGGCTTGGCCGCGGCGAAAGCCGGGTTGACTATGACGGCAAAGCCATAGGCCTCGCAACCATAGTCGGCATAGCGAAGCGCGACGAGATCGCCGCCTGGAACGCCGCGGTCGCGCAGGTTCACTGCCGAGAGATAGTTGAAGCCGGCGACGGCATCGACCTGTCCCGCGGAGAGGATCGGCTCGCGCACCGCGGCGCTTATCTTGTGGAATTTCACGTGAGCCGTGTCGATGCCGTTCTGCTGCGCCAGTGCCGGCCACAGCCGCATCGACAGATCGCTATCGGCAACGCCGACGGTCTTGCCATCCAGGTCGGGCAGGAGGTGGATACCACGGCTCCTGCGGGCGACGATCGCGTAGGGCGCACGGTTGAACAGCACGAACACCGCCTTGACCGGTGACGCATCCTTGTCGCGGAAGCGGATCAACTCGTTGATGTCGACGAGCGCGAGCTCGCTGTCGCCCTTGGCGACGCGCGCAAGCGCCTCCGGCGATCCGGCTGTGCTGCCGAAGGAGACGTTGAGACGTTCGGCGCCGAAGCTGCCGTCCTTTGCGGCAAGGAAGAACGGCGCCATGCTCGCATCGATCGGGCGGTCGAAGATGAAGTGGATCGCAATGGAGGGCGCTGCGGTTTCGGCCGCAGTAGCATCCCGCGCAGTCAGCGCCGCAAGCGAGATTGCAGCGGCCAGCAAGCCGCGAAGAGCGATTGTCGTGAATTCGAACATCAGTCGCGCCGGTCGGGAATTGTTATGGCTTTGTGACGCTCGGAGCGCCGGCTGGCGACAAGCTTGTCCGCGCCAACATGAACGGCGGATGAGCGGCGGTTGCGTCACGATTACGCAACCCCGTTCAGCTTGTGTTGGGGTTGGGGAACCCAACATGGGATGTGGGTGTTTGAAAGACATGAGCCTGTCATCAGGCACCATTCGAGGTCCCAAGGAGGGTCCAGGACATGTTCGACAGATTTTCGAGATTTGCCGGCCGCAAGGCCGTTCTCGCCACCGCCGCGGTGCTGGCGCTGACCGCAATGACCCCGACCGCTTCATACGCAGGCGGCCGTCACTGGCATGGTGGCGGCGGCGGCGCGGCCTTTGCCGGCGCGGCCATTGCCGGTGCTATCGGCACCGGCCTCGCAATCGCCGCGACCCGTGACGCCTACGCATATGATGCTCCTGCCTATTACGGCGGCGGCCCGGTCTACTACGACGACGGTCCGGTCTATTACGGCGGCGACTCGTATATCGGTCCGCGCCCGTATCACCGTTGTGGCGGCCCGTACCAGTCTGCGCAGGGTGGCCAGGGTAACCTTTCGACTTGCTACTAGCTTTGGCTAGCAAGTGTTGACCAGCCGGCCGTCGCGCTTGCCGCGACGGCCGGCTTTTTGCTTTTGCTGTCGTGCGTTAACGTCCCCGCCATGGCTTTAGAGTAGCTTGGCGTACATGAGTGATTCGCTTGAGCGGCTATATCTGGCTGTGCTCGCGGCCAAAGATCTCGATCCGGCAACGTCGCGTACGGCCCGGCTGTTTCAGCGTGGGCCGTCCAAGATGGCAAAAAAACTGGCCGAAGAGGCCATCGAGGTCGTCATCGATGCGGTCAATGGCGACACCCAGGCCGTGGTCCGGGAAAGCGCCGATCTGCTCTACAATCTCACCGTGCTCTGGGCCTCGGCCGGCGTGCGCCCCGAGGACGTCTGGCGCGAAATGTCGCGGCGTGAAGACATGCTCGGAATCGCCGAGAAGCTGCCGAAGTCGGCGATGAAGCTGCCCAAAGTTGCGTCACCGCGCGTCGCCGCAAGGCGGCCTATCGTCGCGCTCGAAGGCCGCACCGCGCGCAAGCGCCACTAGTATTGTCACAAATCGGTCCCATCTCGGCATGGACAAATCCGTCCCATGGTGCTTCATCGCGGCGCCATGCTGAAACGTATCTACGACTGGTGCATCGACGCCGCTCACAAGCCTTACGCGCTCTGGATCATGGGCGCCGTGGCTTTCGCTGAAAGCTCCTTCTTTCCCGTCCCCCCGGACGTGATGCTGATCCCGATGTCACTGGCGCGCCCGCAACGCGCCTGGGTCTATGCGGGGATCTGCACTGCGACGTCGGTGCTGGGTGGCCTGTTGGGCTACGCCATCGGTGCGCTGCTCTTCGACTCGGTCGGCCATTGGCTGATCGAGGTCTATGGCCTCGGCGGCAAGGTCGACGCCTTCCGCGCCTCCTATGCCGAATGGGGCGCCGTGATCATCCTGCTCAAGGGCCTGACACCGATCCCCTACAAGCTCGTGACCATCACGTCCGGCTTTGCCGGCTACAATATCGGGCTCTTCATCCTGTGCTCGATCGTCGCGCGTGGCGGGCGCTTCTTTATCGTGGCGATCCTGCTCAACCGCTACGGCGACTGGATCCGGGTCAGGATCGAGAAGCATCTCGGATTGGTGGTGGCAATCGGCGCCGCGGTGCTCGTGCTCGGCTTTGTCGTCGCAATCAAATTGATCTAACCCGAAGGCGCTTTGCCCCCGCGCCAGGTTCGGCTACGGTTGGCGTCATGACGCTTCGATCCGGCATTCCGGTCCTGCGACTTGGGACGCTGACATTTGCGGTGCTTTCGCTCCTGCTGGGTGCCGGCGGGACCGGATGGCCGCAATCCGCGCCGGCGCTCGGCTTGCAGGAGCAAGGACCGCAGGCAGCACCGGCGCCCTCGACAGCTGCTTCGTCGCCGCCGGTGCATGAGGAAAATCCCGGGCTGATCAACGAAATGGGCAAGCTGTTCGACAAGCTGCCCTCGATGCTGCCGCCGATCAAAAGCCCGGGCGAGACCATGAACGATTTGTCGCGCCTGGCGAAGCCGTCGACCATGGTGTCGGGACGCGTGGCCTGTCCGGCCTCGTCGAACGGCGCGCCAGACTGCAAGCTCGCCGCCGACAAACTCTGCCAGAGCAAGGGCTACACGGAAGGCAAGAGCCTGAATGCCGATTCCGCGGAAAAGTGCTCGGCCAAGGTTCTGATCCCGGGCAGGCAACGCAAACCGGATGACTGCCGCACCGATACCTTTGTCACCAGCGCGCTGTGCCAGAACTGAGGACGTCGCGCGAGCAAGCAAGGAGCGCCCATGAGCCGCACGGAGCAGGACTTCCTCGGACAGCGTGAGATCGCCGACGACATCTATTACGGCGTCCAGACCATCCGCGGGAAGGAGAACTTCCACATCACCGGCATTCCGATGAACCAGGAGCCTTACTTCGTGAAGGCGCTTGGATACGTCAAGAAGGCCGCCGCCATGGCCAACCGTGATCTCGGCGCGGTGGACACCAAAGTCGCGGAAGCCATCATCGTGGGCTGCGATCGTGTCATCGCCGGCGATATGATGGACCAGTTCGTCACCGACTTCATACAGGGCGGGGCCGGCACCTCCACCAACATGAACGCCAACGAGGTGATCGCCAATCTCGCGCTGGAATCGCTCGGCTTTGCGAAGGGCGACTACCAGCACGTCAGCCCCAACGATCACGTCAATTACGGCCAGTCGACCAACGACACCTATCCGACCGCCTTTCGGCTGGCGCTGATCCTGCGGCTCGAGAGCTACATGACGGCGTTGCGCCAGCTCCAGGAGGCGTTCTTCGCCAAGGGCAGGGAGTTCGAGCGCGTGCTGAAGATGGGCCGCACCCATTTGCAGGACGCGGTGCCGATGTCGCTCGGCGCCGAATTCCGCGGTTGGGGCACCACCATGGGCGAGGAGGTCGATCGAATCTCCGAGGCCCGCGCGCTGCTGCGCGAGATCAATCTCGGCGCCACCGCGATCGGCACCTCCGTCACCGCGGCGCACGGCTATCCCAAGCTCGCGGTCCGGCATCTGAGCGCGCTCACCGGCGTCGACTTCATCCTTGCAGGCGACCTCGTCGAGGCGACGTCGGATACGGGCGCTTATGTGCAGCTCTCCGGCGTCCTCAAGCGCACCGCGAGCAAGCTGACCAAGATCTGCAACGACATCCGCCTGCTCGCCTCGGGCCCGCGTGCCGGCTTCAACGAGATCAACCTGCCGCAGCTTCAGCCGGGCTCCTCGATCATGCCGGGCAAGGTCAATCCCGTTATCCCCGAGGTCGTCAACCAGACCAGCTTCCTCGTCATCGGGCTCGACACCACCGTGACGCTCGCGGCATCCGCCGGTCAGCTCCAGCTCAACGTGATGGAGCCGGTGATCTCGTTCGCGCTGTTCTTCTCGATCCGCACCATGGAGCGCGCGGTCAACAGCCTGCGCGAGAATTGCGTCGTGGGCATCACTGCCAACGAGGAGCACACCCGCAACATGGTGCTGAACTCGTTGGGTATCGTTACGGTGCTGAAGCCGCTGCTCGGCTACAAGCAATGCGCCGAGATCGCGCGCGAGGGCTACAAGAGCGGCAAGTCGCTGCACCAGATCGTCGTGGTCGAACGCAAGCTGCTGACCCAGGAAAAATGGGACGAGATGTTCTCGTTCGAGCGGCTGATCAATCCGGATCTGCTTGCGTGATGTCGTCGGTCCGCGCTGAATTCCGCGCGTTGGAATTGCGGTAACGGGCGTCCTCCACGGCGCCAAAACGCAATACTTGACAGTGGAAAGATTGCCTTGTTGGTATGGCTCCCAACTTCGATTTGACCGCCAGCAGAGGATCGTCTCGCAATGTCCATGCCTGCCTTGTTCAAGGGGCGCCTGTCGATCCCCGTGATCGGTTCGCCGCTCTTCATCATCTCGGTGCCCGATCTCGTGATCGCGCAGTGCAAGGCGGGTGTGGTCGGCTCGTTTCCGTCGCTGAACGCGCGGCCGCCGGAGCTGCTCGACGAGTGGCTGGCGCGGATCACCGAAGAGCTCGCGGCCTATGACCGCGCGCATCCCGACAAGCCGTCGGCGCCGTTTGCGGTCAACCAGATCGTGCACAAGTCGAACAACCGGCTCGACCACGACATGCAGCTCTGCGCCAAGTACAAGGTGCCGATGATCATCTCGTCGCTCGGCGCGCGCGAGGAGCTCAATCAGGCCGTGCACGGCTGGGGCGGCATCGTTTTCCACGATGTGATCAACCAGAAGTTTGCGCACAAGGCGATCGAGAAGGGCGCCGACGGCCTGATCCTGGTCGCGGCGGGCGCTGGCGGCCATGCCGGCACGATCTCGCCGTTGGCGTTCGTTGCCGAGACACGAAAATGGTTCGACGGCCCGATCGCGCTGTCGGGCGCGATCGGCAACGGCAAGGCGATCCGCGCCGCGCGCATTCTCGGCGCCGACTTTGCCTATATCGGCTCGGCCTTCATCGCCACCAAGGAAGCCAATGCGGTCGAGAAGTACAAGGAGATGATCGCGGGCGCGACGGCCGACGACATCGTCTATTCCAACCTCTTCACCGGCGTGCACGGTAACTATCTGAAGCCGTCGATTCTCGCCGCCGGTATGGATCCGGAGAACCTGCCGACGTCCGATCCCTCCAAGATGAACTTCGGCACCGACGCCTCCGGCGAGCGCGCGAAGCCAAAGGCCTGGAAGGAAATCTGGGGTTCAGGCCAAGGCGTCGGCAGCATTGACGGCATCGTGCCCGCCGCCGAAATGATCGCGCGCTTCAAGAAGGAATACGACGAGGCGGTCGATCCGCCGTTGTGAACTCAGTCGTCCCGGCCTAGTGCGCGATAGCGCACTAGGCCGGGACGACAGCTCTTGCTGAGCGCCGAATGTGCATCACGGAGAAGCGATGACCCCCATCTACCGCGTCGACGGCGACAGCGTCGTCACCAGCCCGGATGCTGCGGGCCCGTGGGACCGGCGTATGCAGCATGGTTCGGCACCGGCCTCGCTGGTGACGTGGGCGGCTGAGCGCATTCCGACGCCGGTTACGATGGACATCGCGCGGGTCACCATCGACCTGATGCGCCCGGTGCCGGTGGCGCCGCTCACGATTGCGACCGAGATTTTGCGCGAGGGCCGCAAGATTCAGCTCTGCGGGGTCAAGCTGCTCGCCGACGGCGTACAGGTGGTCGGCGCCACCGTGCTCAAGATCAAGCGCCAGGCGCTGACGCTGCCCGAGGACGTCAAGGCGCTGCCGGTTACGCTGCCGTCGCCGGAGGACTCGCTGCTCGAGGATGGTCATGCCGCTACCAGCCCGTTCGTACGGTCGGTCTCGATGCGCGCCGCGCGCGGCCGCTTCGGCCAGGCCGGCGCGGGCGCGATCTGGTTTCGCGTCGACCATCCCCTGATCGCAGGCGAAACGCTCTCGCAGGCGATGCGCGCCGTGGTCGCTGCCGATTTTTCCAACGGCACTGCCTCGACGCTCGACTTCCGCGCCTGGACCTACATCAACGCCGACCTCACCGTGAGCTTTTCGCGCCAGCCGATCGGCGAATGGATCCTGCTCGACGGCGATTCCTGGATCGGTCCCGATGGCGCCGGGCTTGCGATGTCGCGGCTCGCCGACCGGCAGGGCTATTTCGGCCGCGCCGTGCAAAGCCTGGTGATCGAGAAACGGTGAGGTATCTTTCTATCCCACCATCCGGCCCCGCCCGCTCCAAAAGCTCGCGCGCAGCACCTTCTTGTCGACCTTGCCGACGCCGGTCATCGGCAGTTGCTTGACGAACTGGATCTGCTTCGGCGCATGGGCCGAGCCCTTTCGCGTCTTCACCAGATTGACCAGTTCATCGACGTCAGGTTTTGCGCCTTCGCGCAGGACGACGACAGCGGTGACGGCTTCGCCCCATTTCTCGTCGGGGATGCCAACGACCGCGACCATGGCCACGTCCGCATGCTGCGACAGCACGTCCTCGACCTCGCGCGGAAAGATGTTGAAGCCGCCGGAGACGATCATGTCCTTCTTGCGGTCGAGAATGAACATGTAGCCGCGATCGTCCTTGCGAGCGATGTCGCCGGTGTGTACCCAGCCGTTCTTCAACGTCTCGGCGGTGATGTCCGGCCGCTTCCAGTACTCCGCCATGACGTGTGGAGCGCGCACGCAGATTTCGCCGGCTTCGCCCGTCTTCACTTCCTGGTCGTTGTCGTCGAGGATCTTGACCTCGCACGCCGCGATCGGGAAACCGCAGGACAGGAACAGCTCCGGTCTCTTGGGGTCGTGATCCCCCTTGCGCAGCACCGAGACGGGATAGCATTCGGTCTGGCCGTACAATTGCGAGAACACCGGCCCGATGCGCTCGATCCCCTCGATCAGCCGGCTCGGCGACATCGCGGAGGCGCCATAGAGCAGGAGCTCGAGCGACGAGAGGTCGGTCTTGCCCAGCGCGGGATGATCGAGCAGCACGTAGATCATGGTCGGCACGAGCAATGTGAAGTTGATCCGCTCGCGCGCGATGGTAGCCAGTACCGCCTCGGGATCAAAACCCTTCAGCATGTGCACGGTGCCGCCGCGCATCAGGGTCGGCAGCACCTTTGTGCCCGCGACATGGCTGATTGGAGCGACCGTCAGATAGCGCGCCGCCTCCGGAATTTCGAAGTCGGCGAGGATCGCACCTGCCGCACCGCTGTTCTCGCGATGATAGCGTAGCGCGCCCTTGGATTTTCCGGTTGTCCCGCCGGTGTAGTTCAGCGTGGCAAGATCGTCGGCGCCGGCGAGGCACAGCGCGCTGGCGTGGCCTTCGATCTCGATCGCCTGCAACAGGTCGGCGCCATAGTCGGCCGGTCCCATGGTGAAGACCGCCTTGAGCTGCCCCGCCTGTGCGGCCAGCTCGCCGCCGCGCTCGCGGAAGGAGGCCGCATCCACCACCAGCATTTCGGACTCGGAATCCTCCAGCTGGAAGAGCTGGTCCTCTCGCGATCCCAGAGGATGCAGCCAGGTGATGCAGAGCCTGGACAATTGCGCGGCGACGCCGGCGCACCAGGTGTCGGCGCGATTGGCGGTGAGGAATGCGACGCGCGCGCCGGGCTGCAATCCAAGGCGCATGAATACGCTCTGGATGCGTCCGATCAGGTCGAGCGTGCCCTGATAGCTCAGCGATCCGCCGGGCCAGGCGAAAGCGGTGCGGGCGGGATAGCGCGACAGTGCCCGTAGCGTCTGCGCACAAGTCGGGGACGATGCATGGAGCGGATCGGCCATATGTTTCCTCATTGCTTTGTCATCGGCTTTTGACGTGCCAATGTTGCGCGCAAGGCTAGCACAGGAATGCGGGATCGAACGACAAAGCCCGCGCGCGGGGAGGCTTATATGAGGTCCGATCGACTGCAACGCTTTCGCGATCGTCTCGGTCTGCCTTTGATCGCGGCGCCGATGTTTCTGGTGTCGGGCGTCGAACTCATGGTCGCGGCCTGCCGCAACGGTGTGATCGGTAGCTTTCCTACCGTGAACTGCCGCAACGCGGAACAGCTTGAGGCGTGGCTCACGGAAATCGAAATGCGGCTGCGGCAGCACGCGGATCAAACCGGCCGCCAGGCCGCGCCACTCTGCCCGAACTTGATCGTGCATCGTTCGAACGCGAGGCTGGAGCAGGATCTCGCAGTGCTGCTGCGCCACAAGCCGGAGCTCGTCATCACCTCCGTTGGATCGCCCGCGCCGGTGTTGAAGCCGCTGCATGAAGCCGGCGCGCTGGTGCTGGCGGACGTGGCCTCGATCCGCCACGCCCGGCAGGCGGCGGAGGCGGGGGCCGACGGGCTCGTGCTGCTTACCGCGGGCGCAGGCGGGCAGACCGGCTGGCTCAACCCGTTCGCCTTCGTCCGCGCGGTGCGCGCGTTCTACGATGGCATCATCGTGCTCGCGGGCGGCATCAGCGACGGCCACGCATTGCGCGCGGCCGAAGTGCTCGGCTGCGATCTTGGCTACATGGGCACGAAATTCATAGCGACACGCGAGAGCATGGCGGACGAGCGTCACAAGCAAATGCTGGTCGACGGCAGCGCGGATGACATTCTGCTGACCACCGCGTTCACGGGCCTGCAGACCAGCATGCTCAAGCCGTCGATCGTGGCAGCCGGTCTCGACCCTGACGATCTGCCGGCGCGCGGCGCGATCGACATCGGCAAGGACATCGACATCAACGCGCGCGAGAGCCGCCCCAAGCGCTGGCGCGATATCTGGAGCGGCGGGCATTCGATATCGGGTGTGACCGAAGTGATGGAGGTCAACGGTCTCGTCGCGCGGACGCTCGCCGAGTATCGAGAGGCTGGTGGCCGTCTCTCCCAGTAAAAATGCGGAGACCGACAGGGCCCGTCGCCCCCATCACAGTTAATCGAGCGCTCCTGAGAAGCCCTTACTTAACGGCAGATTAACCAACGCCCGGCAAGAATCCCTCTCACGGCCGCCAATCAGGACCGAGAGGGACAGGCTATGGACTTCGACTTTCTTAACGCCAAGACGGCGGCTTCGCTGGACGAAATTCGCGTTCGCGTGGCCCACGCGCTGGCCCGCCACCCGCTTTGCCGCAACGTGCGCTTCGACATCGTCAGCGTCCCCCGCACCCGCCGGGGCGGCAATTGGACGGTGGCGCTGCAGTCGGTCGAGCCACGCGGAGTCTGGGAAGCCTCGGAGATCGTGGCTGACATCCAGGACGCTTACGATCTGGCGCTAGCTGCCTGATTTTGTTGAGTTTTCCAGGCAATGTCGCCACAGTCCGGTCGATTGCCGCCGCAATGGCACGGTTAAGCCTTAATTATCGCCCAGTTTCCGGGCAGTGATCACGTGCACTTGAAGCCGGTTGCGGAGAGACGTTTGTCGAAAGCCATCACCATCGTCGTGCTGACCTGCTTCCTCGTCCTCGGCGCCGCCACCACCGCCATTCTCGGCCGCGACAGTGTGCCCAGCGTCAGCGCTGAGATGATCTCCCAGAACCCGCCTAAGCCGCTTGCAACCAACCGGGCGGCCAAGGCCGACCGTCTGGTTCCGACGCTGGCGCTGGCCTCGGCCGCGATCGACCCGGTCCAGGTTCCTGCCGACAAGCTCTCGCAAATGCCCGTGCTGACCGAGCCGCTGCGCCAGGCGTTTGCCGCCGCCACGCCATCCGATTTCCCGATGCCGAAGGCGAGCGTGAACGAGGCTCCGGCCGCTGCTGAAATTCCTGCCGTCGAAGTCCCGGCCAAGCCGAAGGTCGCCGCCAAGCCGCAGCCGCAGAAATCCTATTCGCTGCTGTCCGACGTGCAGATCGCGGGCATCAGAGACCGTCTGAAGTTGTCGTCGTCGCAGGAATATTACTGGCCCTCGGTCGAAACCGCGCTGCGCAACGTTGTCCGCAAGATCTCGGCAAACAAGCTGTCCAATCCGAACGTGCAGGGCGTGCCGATCGATCCCAATTGCGACGAGGTCCAGCAGTTGAAATCGGCCGCGATGCCGCTGCTGTTCCAGCTGCGTGACGACCAGAAAGAGGAAGTGCGCAAGCTCGCCCGCATCATCGGGCTTGAGAAGGTCGCACAGCAGATCTGACCCGTAAGTTCCTCCTGGAACCGCGCCCCTATCAGGAACATCCGGCAATCGATAAGCGTTGCCCGCTCCAAAGAGGGAGTGGACCAATGCGCGCCTCGACAGCTTATTTCGTCGGTGCCGGAACCATCGTCGCAGCCATCGCCATTGGTCTCGGCGGCGGCATTGTCGCCGGCAATATCATGAATCCGGTCTCGCCCAAGCAGGGGCCGGATACCAGCAAGATGGCGCAGCGCGCTGACGCCAAACCCGCGACGACGAACGCGCCATCCGAGCGCCTGCAATATCTAACCGGCTCGCAAGCCTTCGGCGCCATGGTCGCCGCGCCGGCGCAGGCCGAAGCCAAATCCGAAGAGAAATCCGAAGCCGCGAAGCCCGACACGCAGACTACTCAGGCCAACGCTGCACCGCCAGCGCAACAGCCTTCGCAAGCGGCCGCGGTGGAGCCCCCGAAGCCGGCACCAGCATCGCCTCCGCAAGTCGCGAAACCTGCTGCACAGCAGGCGTCGACAGAGCTGTCACCCTCACCCGACAGCGCCTATGCCAAGGCCAGGGATTCTGACGTCAAGCGCGCCACGTCTGAACGGCGCCGGACGGAGCGCCGTGAGCGCTGGGCCGAGCGCCGCTATTACGAGTCCCGCGAGCCACGGGGCATGCGCGACCGCACCGATTGGGACGACGTGGCGCGCAACATCCGCGAAGATTCCGATGCGCGCGATGTCTCGAGCCGGCCGCGGGGCGGAGTCCCGCAGATCAGGCTGTTCGGGATTGACGACGATTAGCGTCGACCCTCGCCGTCGCGCACGCGATCGTGAGCCACGGTTCGTTCTGCAGAGGCACTTGCCTCGATTTTCAACTTCCAGACGATCTCCGTTCCATGCATGATTGACGTTGCCAGCAAGAGGCCGCGTCATGGACGTAGCGCTATTAGCATCGGGCCGCCTCTTCGGGCCGCTCGGCGAACGTTTCACCGTGCCGATGCAGGTTGACCGACCACCTCGGCTGCTCATCTCTCCGGCGCGACATGCGCAAGCTCTGCGAGATGTCGGATTCACCGCGCTCCAGTTGCTGCCGATATCGAAGGCAATGACAGGCGCGGACCGCGGTTGCGACGGCGACTGCGTATTCGGGCCTCGCAGCGCGGCCTCCTCGATTGACCTCACTTATCTCGCATTACAAACCTCATGGAGGTTTCCGTGTCATTGCATCTGTTGTGGACGTCCGCCGACAGCCTCGTCGTGGCCTTCGCGCTCGCATTCATCGTTCCGCGACGCCATGTGCTGCCGCTCATTCTGATGTTCGGCGTTTGCGACGCGCTGGGCTCCGCGCTCGGTGTCGGTGTGCCGGTGGCAGGCGGCCTTGCCGCGATCGCGCTGATCTCGTGCGGCGCGTTGCTGGTCCTGCGGCTTCCGGTCGCGCATCGCCTGACACAGGCGGCGGGCTGGGTCTACGTCCTGCCGCCGCTGCTTGCGATGGACAATGTCGTGTCGCACGTGCCGGACCATATCGGCCTCGTGGCGCTGTCCAGCGCCGGGATGGCTGGCCTCGGATTTTCGTGCGGAGCCACGGCGCTCTGTTCGTCGAACGCAAGTCCTGAAAGCGGACGGCCGCTCGCCGGAGCCTGCCTGCTCGTCGCCGGAAGCGTTTTGGCATTCGGGGGCTGACCATGCCCGCTTCCGTCACGACCCGCAGCTACAACCACGCCCGTACCGGTGCGAACAATTCCGAAACAGTGCTGACGGCCACCGCGGTCCGCAACAAAGGTATCGTCAAACTCTTCAGCCTTCCGATTCCCGACGATCCCAGGCTCGAGGCGCAGCCGCTGGCGGTCGGCGGCGTGCACATGGCCGATGGCACGACCCGCGATCTGATCTTCCAGGCCAGCATGGGCAACTGGGTCTATGCATTCGACGCTGTGACTGGCCACAAGATCTGGGCGACGAATCTCGGACGTCCGATCGTCGGAACGAGGGCGATCGACGGACATATGACCAACGTCCATTGGGGCATTCTCTCGACGCCCGTGATCGACGAAGGGGCAGGTATTCTTTATGCCTGCGCCTGGATCAGCAACGACGGCAGCGTCGCCAAGGGGCAGCATTTTCTCGCAGCCCTGCGGATCGCCGACGGCTCGAAGGTGCACGAGCTCCTGAATCTCGAGGGCGCGGTGTACACGCCGCCGGGCGGTCTGCCGGTGCAGAAATTCGTCTCGGCTCAACGCAAGCAGCGCAGTGCCTTGACGCTGACGCAGAACCACGTGTTGATTCCCTTCGGCACGATCGCGGAAACGTCGAAGACGGCGCGTGGCTGGCTGATTGCGGTCGATGTTCATGGCTGGCGGCTCGCTGCCGCCTGGTGCTCCACCGTTACCGGCTCCGGCGGCGGGCTGTGGCAGAGCGGGGCGGGGCCTGCCGTTGCCCCCGACGCTTCGATCTACGTCATCACCGGCAACGGTGCGTTCTCTCCGCAACACGGCGATTTCGGTGAGAGCATCGTGCGGCTGGCCTTGCACACGGGAAACCATGCCCGTTTCGAGGTCGTGTCGTGGTGGGCGCCATGGACCGACGTCAACCGGGTCGGCGCCGCCGCGGCCGAGGAGAACGATGACGAGTCGGCGTTACCGTCCAACGTATCCCTGCCTTCCGTGATTGCACATGCCAGGCGCATGGGAATGCCGCTAAAGCCTCTTCATGCGCGCGAGATGGCGCATGTCGCAGTCACGTCAGATCGCAATGCAATCGACGCCCAGATCGCGTCGGTCGTGGCGCATCACATGGAAGCGATGAACGAATCGATGTGGGGCGACCAGGATTTCGGTTCCGGCGGTCCGGTCTATGTCGCTTCCGCCCATGCTATTCTGGCCGCCGGAAAGGATGGCGTCCTCTACACCGGCAACGCCAATGCGCTCGGCAACACGCAACCGGCTGATCTTGCGGCCGGCCATTTCGCGGCGAACTACGACAAGCTTCGCATGCCGCCGATCCTGTATACATATTTCGATCCAGCCGTGCCGCCGGCGCCGGCGGCACCGACGGAGCTGAACCTGTTTCCCGGCGGCGCGACGCGACATCTGCATGGCTCGCCGCTGCTGTTCCAGTCCGCCGTCCACGGCATCATGCATTTCGTCGGCGGCGAGAACAGTGCCTTGCGAGCCTGGTCGATCGCAGCCGACGGGACCACGGCCTATCTCGCCGGGGGCAACGAGATCGCTTCGCCGCAATCGCCGCGTCCGCCGGGCGGCATGCCCGGCTGGGGCATCACGCTTGCCGCCAACAACGGCGCTGATGGCATCATCGTCGCGATGGTGCCCTATAAGGATAGCAACATGATGCTCAGCCCGGGCCGCTTCCTGGTTTACGACGCGCAGAATTTCGCCACCAATCCGGACGGCTCCAAGCGGCTCCAGGTGATCTGGGACAGCGAGAACTGGGGACCGGAGCACGCCTTCATGCATCCCAAGTTCAACCGCCCGATCGTCTGGAAGGGCCGCATCTATCGCCCGACCTATGACGGGCGCATCGACGTCTATGGCCTGACGCATTAGCGCCCGCGAGATTTGTGCCGTGGACGGCGAGTGCTCACCCGCCGTGCGACTCCACGACCTTGCGGCAGCCATCCGAAAGCTTCGACTTGTTCTCGCGCAGGCAGGCATTCATCTGCGGCGGCTTGCCAATGTGTTCGGCGCAGAATTTGCTCGCGTCGCTTCGGCAAGTCATCTGCTCCTGCGGCGTCGGACCGGATTGTGCAGCGGCGGTCTGGGCGGTAGCGGCGAGCAGCAGCACGGCAAGAACCGAAATCTTCATAAAGCACCTCCTTGGGAATGTCGTTGGTCCCGCTCGGGATCAAGCGAGCCGGACCATCTCGCGAGGGCCCGGCGCAGGTCCATGCCATGTTCATGGCATCGGCCAGCCCGTCCCGCCGCCGTACCCCCATTTTCATGGCATGTATCAGTGCGCCGTCTTTTGTCATTCAGGCTGCACGTCGGCTGCGAGACCCGGTGATTGCATCGGGACGCCGAACGGGAAGCAGGAGAGCAAGATGTCGAAAAGAGCGGGAGCGCTGAGCGCCGGGCTGACGATTTTGGCGCTGGCGGGTGCGGCGGTGGTTTCGCTGGGCACGAGCCCAGCGCAGGCGGTGGTCTATTGCAAGACAGTCGGCATACCCAAGGGCTGCGTGGTGCGGCCGACAGCAGCAGTGGTGGTTGCGCCGGCCGCCGCGGTCGCGGTCGCGACACCCGGGGTCGGGGCGCCCGGCGTCGGCGTGCGCGCGGGCACGCCGATGAATCGCGGTGGTCCGGTCAATCGCGTCGGCGTGCGCTGAGAAAGACGAAAGAGTTCGGGCGAAGGAGCATTGCGGACGAACCCCCCCGTCCTCCGCAGGCAAATCATCCGGCCCGTCCCTCTCTCCGCGCGTCCCACACGTTCGGAGAGGGGGCTTTTCAGCCGACGGCGGCATCGCTGTCGGGGAAAATCTGCGGCAATTGCAGCCGCACGCGCGTGCCTGAGGAATCCGAGCTCAGATCGAGCATCGCCCCGCAGCGCGCGGCACGGTTCCTCATGTTGCGAAGGCCCCGCGCGGTCTGGCTCGCGTTGGTGGCCCCGCCGCCGCCGACCGGCGCAGACCCGTTCGCAAAGCCCTTGCCGTCATCCGCGACCCTGATCACACCGTACGGCCCCTGACCTTCGTCGACCGTCTCGATGGTCACCCCGATGCGGCGGGCCTCTGCGTGCTTGACCGCGTTGGTCACTGCCTCGTCGAGGATGCGCACGATCTGGATGACATGCCATGGCCTAAGCTCGGGATGCAGCGGCAGCCCCTGCGGCGTCGCCACATGCCAGTCGAGCGCGATGTCGTGCGGTCGCAATTGCGCGGTCGCGCGCTCGCGCCAGGAGCCGAGTGCGAGCATCAGGTCGCCGCCGATATCGTCCATGGAGTCGATGACGAGGCGGAGGTCCTTCAGCGCCGCACGGGCGGCGTCGGTGATGGTCGCGCCCTCGTGGCCGCGCTCGGACAGAGCCACGATGCTGATGAGCTGGCCACCGAGGCCGTCATGCAGGTCGCGCATCAGCCGCGTGCGCTCATTGGCAAGCGCAGCGGCCCGTGCACGCTCCTCCTCGCGGGCAAAGCTCGCCTTCAGCCGCTCCTCGGCCTCGCGAACGCGCGTCACGAGCTGGCCGGCAAAGCTGTCGACCTGGTTCAGCGCGCGCGCGAACCGCCAGGTCAAGCCGGCGCCGATCGCGACCAGCATCGCCGAATAGGACAGGCGCGAGAGGAAGATGCGCTCGTCGGTCACGATCTCGAACACCGACAGCATGTCGTGGACCCAGCAGATCAGCACGATAGTCACCGCGCAGCCGAGGGTGAAGCTTGCCGCGTCCTGCCGCCGCACCACTGCGGCAGCTGTGACGCAGGCCATCAGGATCAGGCAGAGCCCGACGGTGGGAATGCCAAGCACGAGAAACAGAATGCGCGGCAGCGGCGGGCCTGCGATCAGCCCGACACTGAATACGACGAGCCCCGGCGCGAACAGCAGCATGCCGTAACGCGGCCAGCGCCAGCCGAAGAACAGCACGCCGAAGACGACGACCAGGGCGCTCTCGATCGGTGCGGACGCGAGCAACACTGCGGCGAGCCGGGAGGTGCTGGCGGGGGGCACCGGTGCCGGCGCGAAGGCCTGCACTACGCCCAGTACCATCGCCACGGCCAGGACGCCGTAAACCGGCTCGCGGCGGCGCATCAGCCACATGATCGCCAGGATGACGGCGAGGATCGACTGCCAGGCGGAGAACACCACGGGCAACGTGACGAACATCAGCGTGCGTGTCTCGTAGGCCGGCCGCAAGGCCGCATCCGGCCCGACATATACGGTATCGAGAAAGCCCTTGAGCGGTCCCCAGACCAACAGCCGCACAGTGATCTCGTTCGCTCCCTCGCGCAGCAGCGAGGACGGGATCGACCCGATCTGCGGGGTGTTGCGGTCGGGCCGGTTGGCGTTGGCATCGCGTCGGGAATCCAGGATGACGACGCCGTTGATTGCGACTTCCACCGCGTTGCTGAAGCGCGGCAGGAATACCGACCATCCCGACGCCACATCGCCGCGGCGGAACGTGAAGGCGCCGGTGTAGAGCGGCGGGTCGGCCAGGGAATAGCGTGACGACGTGAAATGCGGCAGCGTCACGGGACGCGCCCCGCCGTCCTCGCGTAGCGAGACTTCGCTCAGCGCAAAGTCGTCGGGGTCGTTGGGCTGGAGCAGCCGCAGCCCGAGGACGGTCGCGACCAATATCAGCGACTGGAGCAGCAGATAGGGCACGAGTCGCGAGACCAGCAGCCGGCGCCGCGCGGGTTTGACCGGTGCCTTCGCCGCGATCTCGCTCACAGCTTGATCAGGCCCTGCTGCACCGCTTCGAACACCGCTTCGCTGCGGGTGTGCACTTCGAGCTTGCGATAGATGTTCTTGATGTGGCCGGGCACGGTCTGTTTGGAGAGACCGAGATGGCTCGCGATCTCGGCGTAGCTAAAGCCTTTTGCGATGCCCCAGAGGATGTCGATCTCGCGTGGGGTGAGCCTTGCGGTGTTGAGCGCGGGACCCGGCGAAGGCTCGGCCGCATTCTGCGCGGTACCTTGTGTTCTGCGCACGATGAAGCGGGCGATCGAGGCCGAGATCGGCGAATGGCCGGCGACCAGATCGCGCACGGTGGTGGCGATATCAGTGGGGAACGCATCCTTCAGGAGATAGCCGGTGGCGCCGACCGTGATCGCGGAGATCACACTCTCCTCGTCGCCGAGCGCCGAGATCACCATGATCTCGGTGTCGGGAAAGCGTTGCCTTGTCTCGCGGATCAGTTCGACGCCGTGGCCGTCGGGCAGCCGCAGATCGGTGAGCAGCACGCGCGGCGCCCGCTCGCCGAGCCCCGAGCGGGCCTCTGCGAGCGTGCCGGCGCTGCGTACCTCGTAGCCGGCCTTGACCAGCGCGTCCTGAAGCCGCCAGCAAGTCGGCGCGTCGTCCTCGACGAGGAGGATGGTGATGGCTTCACCCGTCTCGCCCTGTTCGGTCATGATCAGCGTCCTGCACCGCGTGTCCCCCGCGGCGCAGGCCCAAGTTTAGCCGCGGTGCGGGCGCCGCGACACCCATAATCATGGGGGCGCAATGGGCTCCTCCATGCAATCAGCCCGGGGGCGTCGTTAGTCGGCCGGAGGCGGAGCTGGAATCCGCTGGACCCTGATCGTCGCCGTGCCGCTGTTGTTGTTGTAGAACTGGACGCGCGGTCCCTGGAGCGGAACTAGCCACCCCGGTGCAAACCGTAATGGAACGACCCGCGGCAAGAACTGGACGGCGTCATTGACGTAGAAGAATAGCTCGCCAGACTCGGGTGCCACGAATTCCGCGACGAGCAGATCGGACAATCCCTGCCTGCGCCATAGCGCGCGTGCCGCTGGCAGTGCCTCGGTCGGGATCGGCTCGAAATCTCCGAATGGGCGCCAGACACGCTTCAATTCGCTGTTTGGCTTATCGAACTCCATGGAGTCCTCGACACGGATGGGGTACTTGTCCTTGGTGTTGTCCTCGTATGCCGGCACCGTCGCGTTGACCCGACGCGGCAGCTCGTCCGCCGGGATTCCATTGACGGCTTGGAGCGGCAGGTTGTTCGATCCTCTGGCGCCCACCCGCACGATCGGCTGGAACCAGTCTGCGCCGTAGAGCCGCAGGATCGGGACAGCCGAGCGGTGGGTCGAATCCGGTGGGGTCTTGAATCCGTTCAGGCCGGTCATGATGGTGCGATCAAACCACGGATCGGCCATTTGAATCCAAACGCGATATTTGCGTCCCTTTTCGACCGCGAGGCGGCTCGCCCAGCAAAAATCGTTGACGTCGAACAAGTCGCCGTCACGGGCGGTAACCGGCGTGTCGCCAACCGCACGCGTCGATGCGCTGCTCTTGCAAATGTCGCCGATGCCTGCGCGCCAGTTGAGATAGCCGCGGGACGTCAACAGCAACGCGGAGCCGAAAATGGCGGCGAGGAAAATACCCGGCATCAGGACGTTGGTGAATGCCATGCGCACCGGCCAAGCGTGCAGCCGCATCCAGCGTCCGATCGCGAGCAGCCAACCCGATTTGCTCACGCGGCGTCTGGAGGTCTTCCGGTCGGGCCTGTACCAGGCCAGTCGCGCGCGCTCCTGAATGCTGTCGCGCAGCACCGCGTTCCTGTTCCAGGCGATGAGTATGACAATGACAAGAACCGTAGTGAGAAAGGGATAGTAGAGTGCGATGGCAAGCCACGGCCCTGCATAGGATGGCAGGACATTCGCGAGAAGATCCGCGAGCGGCTTGACTACGGGGCCGGTGCCGTTGTCGAACCACGTGATCCATTTGAGCAGGCCGGTGTCCTGGAGACCGTGATCCTTGGATGACCCCACTACTGCGCGCGCGATCCAGGGCCATGCGACAAGTAGGCCAAGCGCGATAACCAGCGAGAAGTAGGCCACGCGACGCCACCACACGGTATCGAGCACCTGTCTGGCCATCTCGGCATCCGGCGGGCTCATCGCCGTGAATGCATCGGCTTCTGCCGCTTTTTGCCGATCCCCGGTTCTCGCGGCGTAGGCCGACTTCATGGCCTTGCGCGTCTCGTCCTTCGTGAGCGGCAAGACCTCTCCACTCGGCAGCAGCACCCGGGCGCTTGCCGGAAGCATCAGCGGTGCGTAGTTGTCGCATCCGTGCAGCATGCGTTCGACGACGGCGAAGTGCACCACCGGCGATCCGCCATCTTCCTTGCGGTCCGCGATCGGCCGCGGGCCGTAGCGGTAGAGCACCGCGGCGCCGCTGCGTGAATCATGCATCGGCCCGATCGCGGACTGGTACTCGCGGAAATGCTCGATCGTGCCGTCCTGGAAGCGGAGCCTGCCGTCGAGCTGATCAGCCATCCAGACCAAGGGCACGAAGGACAGCGTGGAGTCAGGATAGCCGCCACCGATGTCGGAATGGACTCCCGTGAACCACACCTCCTTGACGACCTGTCCCTGCGGAGGATCGCGCTGGTCGATTCGCAGCGGATGGAAGGTGGTGCGCTCGTCGTCGAGCGCGAGCGCATGGCAAGCGCGCTTGACCGTCTTCGACAGCCGGTGATTACGGAACGAGATCGGCCAGATCGCCCAGTCGACCGCGAGGCGGAGCTCCTCGACCGGCACGCCGAAGGCCTCGACCGTATCGAACAGTCCGAGGAATTCGATCTCGATTTGTTTACGGCCGTCCATCGCCTCGCGAACCTTGGCATAGGAGCGATGCCCAAGGACGAGGTGATAGAGATAGATCAGGACGTCGCGGATCCAGCGGACGATCCAGATCGTCGGCAGGCTGCGATAGCCGACCGACTCCTTGCGATATTCCCGCCAGGCAGCCATCGTGTTGCGCTGCATTTCCACATGCGACACCGCAACCTTGTCAATCTCCGCCGGCACCAGGCCCTGGCTCGCGATCAGCGACGCCAGCGTGCGCGCGGTGAAGGCGCCGCGGCTGAAGCCGAAAATGTAGATCTCGTCGCCCTCGCGCCAGTTCCAGCACAGGAAGCGATAGAGTTTGCGGACGTTGCCGGGCACGCCGATGCCGGTGGCGCCGTCGAGCGCGGCGAGCGGCGCCCAGCCGGCGGTGCCGACGCCCTTGATGTAGTAAGCGATCTGGTCCGGCTGGGTGTGGTCGAGCGCCTCGTAGAGACGCCAGACGCTGGATTCCTGGGTAGTAAACGCATTGCCGGTGCCGTCGGCGAACAGCACCAGCTTGCGTTTTGACGGGACGGCGGCGGTGTGCCCGCCGGCATTCATCTCGATCTGCGCGCGTTCCGGTCCGGCAGAATCGGCGTTCGGCGCGCCGTCATGGTGCGGCATGAGCCCCTCCGACAATGCGACGGGGACGAGCTTCAGGCCCGAGCCGGGCAGCACCCCCCCCCAAAGTCAATCAATGGTTGCAATGGTTGCGTCGTGAAAATGCAGGTGCATTCTGCACACAATCCCGCTGAGGTAGCAAGCAGGAACGCGCCGCCGCGGTACGACGTCGGGGAAGCGGCGACGGACGGCGGGGAGAGGCGGAGTGTTCAGCCTCTCTGCATCAGCGCCGCCGCCTTCGCCAGCGGCTTTAACGACCTCTCTTGCTTCGACCGCTGTTTGGCCCGACGCACACCTCGGCACTGGGAAGTGAGGTAGGCCACAGACGGGTTGACTTACGGGAGGAGACCCTCGAAATCTTCCCGGAGCCAGCCTAGGGACTCCTTACGGATTGAAGCCTGCACCATGGTCGGATTGATCCCACCGGCTCCGATGTTCCGCCTGCAGCATCTCGCCGGCCGCGTTGCGCTGGCGGTTGCCCTGATGCTGGCGGCGGCGTCGACCGCGCTGGCTGACAAGCGGGTGGCGCTGGTCCTTGGCGTGTCCAACTACCAGAGCGTCGCGCGGCTGGCCAATCCCGACAACGACGCGGCCGCCATCAGCGACGTCTTCAAACGGATGGGGTTCGATATCGTGGAGCTGCGCCGGGATCTCGGCGTCATCGAGATGCGGCGGGCGGTGCGCGATTTTGCTGCGGTTGCCGCGGATTCCGACATGGCCGTGGTCTATTACGCCGGTCACGGCATCGAGGTGAACGGCGCGAACTTCCTGATTCCGGCTGATGCCAGGCTGCAGAGCGATTTCGACGTCGAGGACGAGGCGGTGCCGCTGGACCGGATTCTCCAGGCGATAAATCCGGCGAAGCGGCTGCGGCTCGTCATCCTCGATGCCTGCCGCGACAATCCGTTTGCGGAGCGGATGACGCGCAGTGTCGCCACCCGTTCGATGGGCCGCGGCCTTGCCAAGATCGAGCCCGCGACGGCGGATACGCTGATTGCGTTCGCCGCCAAGGCCGGCGCGGTCGCAGGCGACGGCGACGGTGCGCACAGCCCGTTTGCGACCGCGCTCCTCAATCATCTGGCGACGCCCGGCCTCGACCTTCGCCTGACCCTTGGCCGGGTTCGCGACGAGGTGCTGAAGAGCACGGGGCGGCGGCAGGAGCCGTTCGTCTACGGATCGCTCGGTGGAGACACCGTGGCGCTGGTGCCGCAGATTGCCCCGAAGGTCGATCCGGACGCTGAGTCCCAGCGGGACTACGAATTTGCGGCGCAGATCGGCACAAGGGAGGCATGGACCTCGTTTCTCGGCGTTCACGGTAGCGGCCCCTACGCTGCGTCTGCTCATGCGGCCCTCGACAAGCTGGATGCGGCGGAGAAGGCCCGTGAAAAGGCAGACCTGCTGAGGCGGCAAGCCGAACAGCAGGCGAGGCAGAAGAACGAGGACGTCCGGAAGCAGATCGAGGAGCAGGCTGCGCGCCAGGCCGAGCAGACCAAGCTTCAGATCTCGGAACAGGCCCGGCGCGATCTGGAGAAGGAGCGCCAACGCCTCGCCGACCAGGCTAAGCGCGAACTCGACGATGCCCGGCGGCAGGTTGCGGAGGCGCGCCGGCAGGCCGAGGACGCGGCCCTTCAGGTCGAGCAGGCGAAGAAGCAGGCCGCGCTGGACGCGCAGCAGCAGATCGAGGCCGCAAGGCGCGAACAGGAACAGCGCGAGCGGGAGCGACAGGCCACACTTGCCGCGTTAACTCCGCCGGCTGCGCCTGCCCCTGCGCCGGTTGTCGTGCCGGCCATGGATCCCGCGGATATCGCCCGCCTGCTCCAGGCCCATCTGAAGCGCGTCGGCTGCGACCCCGGTACTGCCGACGGTGCCTGGACTGCTCCGTCGCAAAAGGCGCTCGACAATTTCAACCGAAACGCCGGTACCAAATTCGACGTCAAAATTGCAAGCCTCGATGCGCTCGACGCGGTGCGCGCCAGGCCCGATCGTGTCTGTCCGCTGGTTTGCGCCAAGGGACAAAAGGTAGAGGGCGATCGTTGCGTCCAGATCGTCTGTGACGGCAATGACGTGCTGGATGCCCAGGGCGTGTGCCGCCGGCGCCCCGATCCGCCGCCGCAGAAGCCAAAGGCGATATCGCGCCAGGAGTCGAGCCCGCGCGGTCGCGCGCGTCCGTCCGGCGGAGCCGATTCATGCGGCGGCAGTTGTGAGGGCGATTGAGACCAGCGCCGGTGACACGGCGCCCCGGCTCACAGGCTGGGAACGACGTTGACGTTCACTTTCAGATTCAGGAACGTGCGCTTGCCGGTGCCGTCCTCGAAGTAGAGACGGCTCTCGAAGCGGTCGCTGCCGGTAAAGCCGGAGTTGGGCCGGTACACAGCCTTTGTCGAGTTGACCAGGCTGTAAGAGCCGTTTGCCGGAGCGACGACGACGTCCTGGCCCACGAACGGACCCAGCGATTGGAAATTGAACCCGCAACCGCGATCTTGCGCGACCCGCATCGGGATGACGACATTACAACCCTGGCAGATGTTGAAATGCGGGCGCCGGCAAGAGGTGTTGGCATTCAGGCCGTGAGCGTTTTGGTAGCTCTTGTAGCCCGGGCGCATCTTGTCGGCGCTCGCAGTGTCGGAAAGAAGCAACAAGGCGGCGGTTGCGAGCGACAACACAATTGTCATGAAAGGACGGATCATTCTGAAAACCCCTTTGGCGGCCAATGAAGCAAAAGCGATTTATGCCAACATAGAAGCTTAAGCGCCGGGGGGAGGCAAGTATCTCTGGAAGGTTGCAGGACGGCTTCCCAATGCCATGCGCCTTCCACTATCATTTCGGGTAGGGAGTCGCCGGCAGGACGCGGCGCGGCGGCAACCGTCTCGCCTGAAGGCCGGGCCGATATGTGATCGATGGCACAGACCTGAGGGCGGACCGCTATCGAAATAGTATTCATACCGATTGCAGCCCATTGCCGAAGCGTGGAACGAAGCCCGCATCATGGTCCGATTGAGCCCTTCAGTCCCGACGTTGCGCTCAAGCCGGTTGGCCTGCCGGCTGGCGCTATCGGTTTTGTGGATGCTGGTCGCGGCGTCGACCGCGCTGGCTGACAAGCGGGTGGCGCTGGTACTTGGCGTGTCCAACTACCAGAGCGTCGCGCGGCTGGCCAATCCCGACAACGACGCGGCCGCCATCAGCGACGTCTTCAAACGGATGGGTTTCGATATCGTGGAGCTGCGCCAGGATCTCGGCGTGACCGAGATGCGGCGGGCGGTGCGCGACTTTGCTGCGGTTGCCGCGGATTCCGACATGGCGGTGGTCTATTACGCCGGTCACGGCATCGAGGTGAACGGCGCGAATTTCCTGATCCCGGCAGATGCCAGGCTGCAGAGCGATTTCGACGTCGAGGACGAGGCGGTCCCGCTGGACCGGATTCTCCAGGCGATAAATCCGGCGAAACGGCTGCGGCTCGTCATTCTCGATGCCTGCCGCGACAACCCGTTTGCGGAGCGGATGACACGCACGGTTGCGACGCGCTCGATGAACCGCGGCCTTGCCAAGATCGAGCCCGCGACGGCGGACACGCTGATTGCGTTCGCCGCCAAGGCCGGAGCGGTCGCCGGCGACGGCGACGGCGCGCACAGCCCGTTTGCGACCGCACTCCTCAATCATCTGGCGACGCCCGGCCTCGACCTTCGCCTGACGCTTGGCCGGGTTCGCGACGAGGTGCTGAAGAGCACGCGGCGCCGGCAGGAGCCCTTCGTCTACGGATCGCTCGGTGGCGACACCGTAGCGCTGGTGCCGCCGGTTGCGCCGCCGGTCGATCCCAACGCGGGAGCCCGGCGGGATTATGAGCTTGCAGCACAGGCCGGCACCAAGCAGGCTTGGCTTTCCTTTCTCGCCGTTCATGCCAGCGGCATCTATGCCAACTTTGCGCATGCGGCGCTCGACAAGCTCGAGGCCGCAGAAAAAATCAGCGAGAACGCCGATGCTGTACAGCGGCAGGCTGAGCAGCAGGTCCGGCAGAAGAGCGACGATTTCAGGAAACAGATCGAGGAGCAGGCGGCGCGCGAGACCGAACGGGCCACGCAGCAGATCTCCGAGCAGGCCCGGCGCGATCTGGACAAGGAGCGCCAACGCCTCGCCGACCAGGCTAAGCGGGAGCTCGACGACGCCCGGCGGCAGGTTGCGGAGGCGCGCCGACAAGCCGAGGATGCGGCCCTTCAGGTCGAGCAGGCGAAGAAGCAGGCCGCGCTCGATGCACAGCAGCAGATCGAGGCGGCGAAGCGCGAAGCAGAGCGGCGCGAGAAGGAGCGCCAGGCTACGCTTGCCGCCCTGACCCCGCCCGCCGCGCCGCCTCCTGCTGTTGCCTTGGCGCCGACCACTGCGCCGGTGATGGATCCTGCGGACGTCGCCCGCTTGCTCCAGGCGCACCTGAAGCGCGTCGGTTGCGATCCCGGTGCAGCCGATGGCGCCTGGACTGCTCCGTCGCAAAAGGCGCTCGACAGCTTCAACAGATATGCCGGCACCAAATTCGACGTGAAAGTCGCAAGCCTAGACGCGCTCGATGCGGTGCGCGCCCGGCCCGATCGCATCTGTCCGCTGGTTTGTGCAAGGGGGCAAAAAGCGGTCGGCGACCGCTGCGTCCAGATCGTCTGTGACAACAATTTCGTGCTGGACGCCCAGGGGGTGTGCCAGCGGCGTCCCGATCCGCCGCCCCAGAAGCCAAAGGCGGTATCCCGCCAAGAGCCGAGCCCGCGTGCGCCGTCTGCTCCGGCCAGCAACGAAGGCGGTAAATGTTATACCTATGGCGGAAAGCAGTACTGCCAGTGATCCGGCGTTGCTCGCTCTGGGTTGAGGGGCTGGCGAGATCCTCGCGTCCGTCCAGGATTGCCCCCTTTACAAGGCCTCTCCCCGCGGCGGCGGATATCGCCGGGCCAGCGCCGACAACGGCAAGTGTCGCTCGCCCTCCGGCAGCTCCAGATAGGCGAGCACGAGCGGCCGTTTCCAGTCACCGACGCCGAAATCCATCGCCATCCATTTTTGCGGTTCGGGGCCCTCAAGACCGCGCACCCAGACGAAATAGCGGGGGAGATCGTCAGCTTCCGTTTCCGTCGCGCGTCTCCTGGCCATCGAAGCTGCTCGCTGCATCAACATACGTTGCCGCACGATATAGGGACTGGCTCGGCGAAGTCGAACCCGTTCAGGGAGGCTCGTGCCGGGAAGCACGCGGCCCTCTGCTGGCGAAGTGTCTCCGGGACGCGGATGCGAGCCGTAGGGCCGCACGCCCGCGTCACTGCCAGAGTTCGCAGGTCGCAACCCGGTTGATATCGGCAAGCCGCCGGCTGGTGTCACCATTGAGATCAAGGCTCGCCACCAGCGTCAGCAGGCGATGATAGGCGCCGTCAGCGACCTCGACGGGCAGCGGGGCCTCATCGAACGTCTCGACATAGCTGCCGACGAGACCGCTCAACAGACGGCACAGGCCGTGCTGTTCGGGGTTGTCGCGGCCGAGCGACTCGAGCTTTTGCTGAAAGATTCGGAAGGTGCGCAGGCCGTGGTGCTGTTGCGAAAGCCACGCGTGCAGGTCGTTCATATGAGCCTCTTCAAATTGCGGAAGAAGCTACCGGTTTATACAGGCGGGATGTGACGATTGCTAGGGAGGGGAAAGTCGAGACAGTCCGTCTTCGCTAAGAGGCTTCGCCGGACACGCTTCACCCTTTCGGGCTTGGCGCGGGCTGCGCCACGCGAAGCCCGAAAGGGCGAAGCGTGGTGCCCCTGGCCGGAATCGAACCAGCACTCCTTGCGGAACTCGATTTTGAGTCGAGCGCGTCTACCAGTTCCGCCACAGGGGCCCTCGGTCGGCCCTAAGGCGGGCCTCGCGAAGCCGGCGGACTATAGCCATGGACCAAGCGGGGTCAACCCGCGCCAAAGTGATCCCGGCCGTTCTCGACAGCCGCATGAGCCGGGGTTACAGCCTTGGAAAGCGACCCATCGAAAAGAGGCTGCCGTGACGACCCAGAGTGCCGCAATACCTGCGTTCAAACCGGCGGCCATGAACCCCGCGCTGACCGCTTCGCTCGCGGTCACGTTGATAGCAGCCGCGACCATCGCGGGCGCCTGGTTCTTCCAGCTGGTGCTCGGGATCGTGCCCTGTCCGCTCTGCCTGGAGCAGCGCTACGCCTATTACCTCGCGATCCCGCTCGGCCTGCTCATCACCCTCGCGGCACGGGGCGGTGCGCCGAGGCCGCTGCTGCTCGCGGGCCTTGCGATCCTTGTGCTGGCGAGCCTCGCCAATGCCGGGCTCGGCACCTATCACGCCGGGGTCGAATGGGGCTTATGGAAGGGACCGACCGACTGCTCCGGTCCCGTCGTCAATCTCGGCAGCGCCACCGACCTGCTGTCGCGGCTCGACACCGTGAAGGTGGTCCGCTGCGACGAGGTGCAGTGGCGCTTCCTCGGCCTCTCGCTGGCCAGCTACAACGTGCTGATCTCGCTCTTGATGGCTGCGATCGCCGCGTGGGGATTTGTTGCGACGGCGAAGCGCTAAGGCTCAATCATCCACATCGTCCTGCGTCCGGCCGAACAGGTGCACGATGCCGGGCGTCGCGATCGTCACGAAGACGAAACGCGAGAGGTGATGTGCGCCGACGAAGATCGGGTCGATGTGCAGCGTCAGGGCCAACGCCAGCATGGCGTCCATAGCGCCCGGTGCGTAGGCGACCACGACGTCGGAGAATTTTACCTGCGTGGTGAGCGCCACGATGCCGACGAAGATCGCGGAAACGGCGATGGCGACGGCAAACGAGCCCAGCGCCGCGTTGATATGGCCTGCGAGCGTCTTGATCCGCATCCGCGCGAAGCGGCTGCCGATCAGGGCGCCGATGCCGACCAGCGCCACGCCGCGTACCCAGTCCGGCAGGCCGCCCTCGACCCAGCCTGCGCCATGCAGCACGCTTGAGCCAATCATCGCACCGAACATCCAGCTCGCCGGAAACTTGATCAGCCGCAGGAGGAGCGCCGCAGCCAGCGAGGCTGCGACCAGCTCGACGAGGCCGAGCGGCGAGGCGATCGTCGTCGTCAGCGACGGCGCGACGGAGGGTGCGACGCCGGCGAACGCCAGCACCATCGGCAGCGCCGCGGTGAGGATGATGACGCGCATGGTCTGCACCACCGCGATCCCCGGCAGGTCGGCCCCGCGCTCGACCGCCAAAATCGTGATCTGCGACAGCGCGCCGGGGCTGCCGGCGAGGAACGCCGAGGTGCGGTCCCAGCCGTGGATACGCTGGAGATAATAGCTGGAGCCGAAGGTCGAGCAGAAGGTCGCGAGCGCGAGCAGCCCGATGGTGAGGGGATAGGCACTGACCTGTTGAAGCAGGTGGCGCGAGACGACTGATCCTAACGAAATGCCGAGCAGCACCAGCACGGTCTGGGTCAGGATCGGTGGCAGCGTCAGCTGGCGCCCGGCGATCGCGGCGATCCCGACCGCGATCATCGAGCCCGAGATCAATCCCCCCGGAAGGCCCGCGAGCAGAAACACGAGGCCCCCGGCGGTGCCGATGACAAGCGTTTCCACCGTGCTCAAGATCTTGGCACGGCTCGGCCATTCGAACGGCAGGGAGGCGGTGATTTGCTTCACACCACCTTATCGCAAATCAGCGAGGGGCGTACAATTGCGGCCACGTCATGCCGCAATGCGTGCGCCTCTCGCCGAAGATCGTGACGGGTTTACTTCTTGTCAGCAGGGGCGGTGGTCGCGCCGGCCTTGGCTTCCTTCATGCATTCGCGGCGAAATTTCTTGCGCTCCTTGCCCTTCAATCCTTTGGTATCCGCCTGCTTGGAGCATTCGAGCGATCCGGCCGAGCGCTCCTTCGGCGCCTTCTTGTCGGTCATAGCGGCGGCATCGGTTTTGGCTGCCGGCGCGGCGGTCTGCGCGAAGGCGGTGCCGGTGGCGAGCAGGGAGGCGAGGGCGACGACGGCGAGGCGAGATGTGAAGGTCATGGTGCTGCACTCTTCTTGCGGGAATTGCGAAGGGCGCGAAGGTCGACTCGCCTTGCTGAACGCGACATGAATAATTCGAACGTGGAGGATCACTATATTTTGGCGGCAGGAGCCATCGCTTCCTTGTCGCGAGCGTGCGGCACGCTAGGATAGCAATCCTCGGTTAACTTCCCTCGGGGGAAGATCAAGGAGGAGACCAAGGATGACCGTTCAATCAAAGTTGCTGTGTGCAGTTGCGCTGTCGGGCTTTGCCGCGCTGGTGGCGAGTGCGCCGGCGCAGGCGCTGACCTCGCAGGAGTGCAGCGCGAAATATCAGGCCGCCAAGAAGGACGGCTCGCTCGGCACCACGAAGTGGAATGACTTCCGCAAGGCCCAGTGCGGTGCGGACGCGACGCCAGCGGCTGCGCCGACCGCGGCTGCTCCTGCTGCGCCCGCCGCTCCCGCCGAGCCGAAGCAGGCGAAGAAGGAAGCCGCCCCCGCTGCCGCTCCGGCGCCGACCCTGCCGGCCGGCCCGGCAATCTATCCGAACGCGGTCGATCCGAAATACGCCAAGGAGAGCGCCGGCAAGGGGCGCCTGCACACCTGCGTCGACCAGTACAACGCCAACAAGACCACCAACGGCAATGGCGGCATGAAGTGGATCGAGAAGGGCGGCGGCTATTACAGCGAATGCAACAAGAAGCTGAAGGGCGCCGCCTGAAGCTTCTGGACGACGCAGAGGCCGGAGCCAAGCTCCGGCCTCTTGCTTTAGTCCAGTAGCTTCTCGGCTGATTTCGCCACGAGCTGCGATCGCTTGCGCGGGCCGCGCTCGACGAACAGCAGGCTCTGGCCGAAGATGAAGCAGTAGAACAGGAAGGCCTGCGCTTCAGCCGCCTCGGCCTCGAGGCCGGTCGCGCGGTAGAGTTCGGCGACGTGCTTCAGCCGCGCCGCGTCCACGTTCGCCACCGCTGCCGCGGCGCCCTCGTCCGAGCGGGCCCATTGCCGGATCGCAAGCTCGATGGCCATCCCGTCCGGATTGAGCCGCTCGGAATAGAGCTGGATCACCGCCCTCAGCCGTTCACGGGGCTCTTGGCCATCGAGACTCGTCTGCTGTGCGATCGCCGTTGAACGCCCCTCGCGCCAACGTTCCAGCATGGCACCGAGCAGCGCGGCACGGTCGGCGAAGCGGCGGTAGAAGCCGCCCTTGGTGACGCCCAGGTTCTTGGCGAGCACCTCGACCCGAACCCCCTCGACCCCCGATCGGGCAAGCTCGGTGAACCCTGCCTCGACCCAGACATCGCCTTTGCCGTCGCTCATGCAGGAAGTCTCGCCGATTCTTGATACGGTGCCGTATTGCTAACGCGGGAGGAGATTGATACGCTACCGTATCAGCCATCAAAGGCAAAAAAAGCCAGGGAGAATTGCGATGGAGCAGGAGGCGACCTATCGCGGCACAGTCTATCCGTGGCAGTGCGATCACGTCGGCCACATGAACATCATGTGGTATGTCGGAAAATTCGACGAGGCCAACTGGAATCTGTTCGCACGCCTCGGGCTGACGCCGAGCTATCTGCGCGGCTCCGGCCGCGGCATGGCCGCTGTGCAGCAGAACATCACCTACAAGCGCGAGCTGCTCGCCGGCGACATCGTCGAAATCCGCAGTCATCTGCTGGAGATCCGCGACAAATCGATCCGCTTCCGGCACGACATGGCCAATGCCGAGACCGGCGAGATCGCCGCGTTCTGCGAGATCACCGGCGTGCACATGGACCGTAGCCAGCGCAAATCGGTGCTGTTCACGGATGCCATCCGCGAGATCGCCTTGAGGCATCTCGCCGAGCCGGCAGAGGCCTGACCCATGGCCGCATACGAGCCGAAGAACCCGGGCTATCGCGCGGCTGCCATCGCCATGTTCGACGGCCAGCCGGCGATGCACACGCTCGGCATCGTGATCCTCCGCCTTGCGCCGGGCGAGGCTGAACTCGCCATGCCGCATTCGCCGGCGCTCACACAGCAGAACGGCTTTGTCCACGCCGGCATCATTACCGCAGGACTCGACAATGCCTGTGGTGTCGCCGCCTTCACCCTGATGCCGCGCGAGGCCGATATCCTCACCGTCGAGTTCAAGACCACGTTGCTCGCGCCGGCACGGGGCGAGCGTTTTGTCTTCAAGGCCGAGGTGGTCAAGCCCGGCCGCACGCTGACCTTTTGCGAGGCCCGGGCGCTTGCCGAGCACGAGGGCAAGGTCACGTTGATCGCCACGATGACCGGGACGCTGATGGCAATGCTGCCCCGCGTTGTGGCCTTGCCCGAACCGCGCACGACCGCTGCATAGCGGTGATTGACAAGGCTGCCGGCGCATCCCTTGATACCCCCATCATGCTTGCAAGCCTTGGTCTCATTCTGCTCTGCCAGTTGATCGGCGAAGCCGTCGTGCGCGGCCTCGGCCTGCCGATGCCGGGCCCGGTGCTTGGCCTCCTGCTGCTCCTGATCTTGTTGCTCGCGCGCGACCGATTTGCGCTTCTCGCGCGCGGGCCGCTCCGCGATGATGGCATCGAGACGGCCAGCAAGGGTTTGTTGGCGCATCTGTCGCTGCTGTTCGTGCCGGCCGGCGTCGGCGTCGTGCAAAAGCTCGATCTGCTCGCGTCCCACGGCATCGCCATCATTCTCGTGCTCGCGCTGTCGGTGGTCGTCACGCTGCTCGCAACCGTACTTACCTTCCGCCTCGTCAGCCGCCTGTTGAGGCAACAGGACGCGCGATGAAGGACAATCCGTTCTCGCTCTGGGTCTATCTCTCGCAGTCGCCGCTGCTTTGGTTGACCGTGACGCTGCTGGTCTATGCCAGCACGGATGCGGTGTCGCTGGCGACGCGGCGCCATCCGCTCGCCAATCCCGTGCTGCATGCGATGTGGATCGTCGGCGCGTTCCTGCTGTTGACCGGTACCTCCTACACCACCTATTTCGCCGGCGCGCAGTTCGTGCATTTCCTTTTGGGGCCAGCGACGGTCGCGCTGGCTGTTCCACTCTACGAGAATCGCAAGCGTGTCGTCGCTTCGATCGTGCCGATGCTGGTGGCGCTGGTCGCGGGATCGGTCATCGCCGTGGTGTCGGTGGTGTTGCTGGCCGAGCTCGCCGGTCTGCCGCGCGACGTGGTTTTGTCGCTCGCGCCGAAATCCGTCACGGCCGGCGTTGCCATGGGCATCGCCGAATCCCTGCACGCCGATCCCTCGCTGGCAGCGGTTGCGGTCATCCTCACGGGCATCATGGGCGCGATCATCGTGACGCCGCTGATGAACCGCACCGGCATTACCGATTTCCGCGCCCGCGGCTTTGCCGCCGGCCTTGCCGCGCACGGGATCGGTACCGCGCGTGCGTTCCAGGTCGACGAAATCGCCGGCGTCTTCTCCGGCATCGCGATGAGCCTGAACGCTTTGGTGACCTCCTTCCTGGTACCTTTGGCGGTCACGCTGCTGGTGCGATGACATCGTCGCCGCGACACTCTATATGACCTGTAACAATTCCCGGTCTCGAACCGTATCGACGGAGATGGGACCGAAACGGGACGAGATATGGCTGGATTCAGGAACAAAGGCCTGGTGCCGACGCGGCGCGCGGCGCTGACGCTGATTGGGGCGGGCGCCCTTGCAGCGGGTGGGATCACCTCGGCGCGCGCGGCGACCGACGAAGACGAGGTGCTGACCGAAGCCAAGGTGCTGCGCGACCCCGACGTTCCCGTCGCCGGTAATCCCGATGGCAACGTCAGCATTATCGAATGGTCCGACTATAACTGCCCCTATTGCCGCAAGCTCGAGCCCGAGTTGCGTCAGGTCATCCAGGACGACGGCAAGGTCAGGCTGGTGATGAAGGACTGGCCGATCCTCGGGCCGGTCTCGGTCACCGCGGCGCGGATCGCGCTCGCGGCGAAATTCCAGGACAAGTACCACCAGGCCCATGACGCGATGATGGGCGTCAGCTCGCGCCTGACCGAGCCACGCATCAACGAGCTGCTCGCGGCCGCCGGCGTCGACATGGACCGGTTGAGGCGTGATCTCACCGACCACGCCAAGGACATCGACGCCGTGCTCAAGCGCAACAACGAGCAGGCCGAAGCCTTCGGTTTCCGCGGCACCCCGTCCTTCATCGTCGGCAAGTACCGTGTGCCGGGCGTGCTCAGCATGGCCGAGTTCGAGCAGGTCATCGCCGATGCCCGCAAGGCCAAGATGAACTGAGGCGAGCGATATTCGCCGCGCAACACAAAGGCGCCGCCGCGGACCCGCGACGGCGCCTCATTCATGACACGGCGTCGTTACTTCGAGGAGATGCGGACCCAATCCTTGTGCGCGCGATCGCGCAGCGCGTCCCAATCGGCCTTGGCGACATCCCAATTCACGATGGTGCGATTGGTGGTCGCGACCTCGCCATTGGCGACCGACGACGTCTGCATGGAGTCGTAAACATAAACGCCGCAGCCGAGCAGCAACGCGCCCAAAATCATTCCAAGAAACATCCGCATGGCGAAACCTCCGATGACGGGCGATAACGTCGGCCCCGACCGATGGTTCCGCAACAGTGCGGCGCAGGTAAGGACGGCCCGTTCACGCTCCATTCAGCCACTGCACCAGCTGCGCGTTGATCTCGCGCGGATAGGTATGGCTGAGGTCGTCGATCTCGCGATAGGTGACGTCTGCGCCGGCGGCGGCGAGGGCCGCCTGTGTCTGCCGCGCGGTCTGCACCGGAAACATCCAGTCGAGCTTGCCATGCGTGATGAAGATCGGCAGGCGCTGCAGACGCGCAGCGTCGGCCATTTCGGCCATCAGCGGGTGGAAGGTCGCCGACACCGGCGCGAGATGCGTGAAGGGCGAGGCGCCGTCGAGTCCTGTGACGTAGCAGAAGGTGCCGCCGTCGCTCATGCCTGTCAGCAGCATGCGCGAGGCGTCGATGCTCCAGCGGCTGCGCACCGTTTCGAGAATGCGCATGAGGTTGGGCGTGTCGGTGTCGTCACCCATCAGGGCCCAGGTCGGGCCGGTCGCGGTCGGCGTCACCAGGATCGCGCCAAGACTGCGGGCGTCGCGCAGCCAGCTCCACAGAAAGCCACGGCCGTTGCCGCTGCCGCCATGCAACGCCATCACCAGCGGCATGGCGCGGTCGGGCGTGTAATATTCGGGCACGTAGACCGAAAAGCCGCCGCGGCTGCCGGGCTCGTTGTGATCGTGGATGATGCCGGTGTGCGCGTCCGCGCCGGCTTCGAGCCGCGACAACAGGTCGGCGTTCTCGCGCGTGGCGGCGTTGAGGAAGAAGCTGCTCACCGGCGGAAACTGCACCGCCAGCGGATAGAGTGCCTCCTGCGCGCGCGGCGCATGGCGCAGCGCGCGGAAGACCGCGACGAGGTCGCCATTGCCACGCTCGACCTCGCGCAGGCCGGCAAAGGCGGCGAGCGTCTCGTCGCAGGCACGATCGAGCCGCTCACGCAGTCCTGTGAACTGTTCCGGCCATTCTCCGATTGCCGCCCGCGCCGTTTGCAACGCCTCGTCGGGAGCGCCGATCGCGTTCATCACGGAGCCGAAGGCCGGCGGATGCAGGTTTCGCTGAAAGAAACCGAGCGCTTCCAGCGCATTGAGCAGCGGCGGCAGCACGGCCACGATGTCGTCAACGACGGCCTCGCTCATCGTCGCTTCCTTGCGTCAGTTCTGATCGTTAGTGCAACTTTGGCGCCTTCAAGAGCTTGAAGCGATCGGTCGAGGTCACCGTCACGTCGAAGGTGACGCCTTCATGATGTACCGTCAGCGGCACGTCGACGCCGGCGGCGCCGAGGCCCCACAGCTTCTTGTAGAAGCCGGTCTGGCTCGTGACCTTCTCGCCGTCCACCGCGAGAATGACATCGCCGGTCTTGAGCTCGGCACGGGCGGCCGGGCCGTTGGCGGAGATCCCGATAACCACCACGCGGTTGTCGATCTCGGTCGAAAAGAGTCCGAGCCACGGCCGTGCCGGCTTGTTGACGCGGCCGAATCTGCGCAGATCGTCCAGGATCGGTTTCAACAGGTCGATCGGCACGATCATGTTGACGTGCTCGGCCTTGCCGTCGCGCTCGCGTTCGAGCTGCAGAGAGCCGATGCCGATCAGCTCGCCGCGCTCGTTGAGGAGCGCCGTGCCGCCCCAGTTCGGGTGCGCGGGATGGGTGAAGACGGCCTCGTCCAGGAGGTATTCCCAGTAGCCGGCGAATTCCTGCTTGGCCACGATCTGGCTCGCGACCGAACGCGTGCGTCCGCCGGTGCCGCCGACCACGACGCGGTCGCCGAGTCGGGTCTCGGCCGAGATGCCGAGCGGCAGGGGGTCGACGTCGAGCCGGCCGAGCGCCTGCACCAGGCCAAAGCCGGTGACGGCATCGAAGCCGAGCACATGTCCCTCCACCACGCGCCCGTCTCCGACATGCAGCCACACGGACTCTGCTTCGGTGATGAGATAACCGATGGTGAGCACCAGCCCATCGTCGATCACGACGCCGTTGCCGGCGCGTTCGGTCCCCAGTGTCTCGGCGCTGAAGGCGTCCGGCGGGATGATGGCATGCAGGCCCACGACGGAGGCGAGCGCGCGGTCGAGATCGAAACCGTAGTCGCTCGCACGCGGCTGATTGGCCGGCGGCACTCTCCATTCGGTCAGGGCGGGCATGGAGTTCTCCTGGCTGAGGGCATCGCTCCGCCATGGCTAGCGGAACGACGCGCGAAGCACGCATAATTTAGGCCGGAGGAGGCCGTCTTGAAAGCCTCGTTCCCAACTATTCCGGAGAACGCCGTGTGAAATCTTTGAAAGGCACAGGAACGGTTCATGCACGGTCGGTCGGCTCTCCGGCAGTGGCCGCATGGCTGCTGTCCGGCGAGGTGCTAGGCGTCGCACAATGAAGCTGCTAACCATTGCCGCTTCGTTTGACCTAGGGATCACGGACCGAAGCATGGACAACCGCAGCGACATCTGGCGTGGCATCGACACGATCAAGGCACGTTTCATCGACCTCAGTGACAAGGTCTGGGGCATGCCCGAGGTGTGCTACACCGAGGCGCGGTCCGCCGCCGAGCATCTTGCCGAGCTGCGCCATCAGGGTTTTCGCATCACCGAGCAGGTCGCGGGCATTCCGACCGCGGTGATGGGCGAATGGGGCGAGGGCGGGCCGGTCATTGCCTTCATGGGGGAATATGATGCGCTGCCGGGCCTCAGCCAGGAGGCGGGCGTCGCGGAGCATCGTCCGGTCGAGACCGGCGGCCACGGCCATGGCTGCGGTCACAATCTGCTCGGCTCGGCGGCGCTGCTGGCCGCGACCGCGGTGAAGGACTGGCTCGCCGAGAACAAGGTGCCCGGCCGCGTGCGTTATTACGGCTGCCCGGCGGAAGAAGGCGGCGCGGCAAAAGCCTTCATGGTCCGCTCCGGCGCGTTCGAGGACGCTGATATTGCCATCACCTGGCACCCGAGCAGCTTATGGGAGGTGGCGGTGACGCCGTCGCTCGCTAATACCCGCGCCGATTTCATCTTCACCGGCCGTACCTCGCATGCGGCGGCCTCGCCGCATCTCGGCCGCTCCGCGCTCGACGCAGTGGAATTGATGAATGTCGGCGTGAACTATATGCGCGAGCACATGCCGAGCGATGCGCGCGTCCACTACGCGGTGCTCGATACCGGTGGCATCGCGCCGAACGTGGTGCAGGCCCACGCGCGTGTGCGCTATTCGATCCGCGCCCGCGACCTGCCAGGCATGAACGAGCTGGTCGGGCGCGTGAACAAGATCGCGCAGGGCGCGGCCTTGATGACCGAGACCAAGATGGAGATGAAGATCATTTCCGCGGTCTCCAACATCCTGCCCAATGCTCCCTTGGAGCAGGCGCTGCACCGGGTCATGGAAGAGCTCGGCCCGCCGCATTTCGACGACGCCGACAAGAACTTCGCGACCCAAATCCGCGCAACGCTGAGCGACAAGGACATCGCCGCAGTCTATTATGCGATCGGCATGGAGCCAACCGATCGGCCGCTGGCCGACTTCCTGGTGCCGCTCGATGCCAAGCGTAACCCGCAGGTTGGCTCGACCGATGTGGGCGATGTGAGCTGGGTGGTGCCGACCGTGCAGGTCCATGCACCCACGGTTGCAATCGGCACGCCCTTCCACACCTGGCAGGTGGTCGCGCAGGGCAAGAGCGCGCATGCGCACAAGGCCATGGTGCAGGCCGCCAAGGCGATGGCCGGCATCGGCATCAAGGCGCTGACGGATCCGGAGCTGATCAGGGCTGCCAAGGCTGACCTCGAGAAGCGGACGGCGAAGACGCCTTACGTCTGTCCGCTGCCAGACCACGTCGCACCGCCGCTCGACATGTCCGTGGCGTAGATTTCGCCTCGATACTTCGTCTGATCCGGCGCTCAAATTTTCTGCAGTGCAGCGCGAAACTCA
The DNA here is from genome assembly GCF_003020115.1 of Bradyrhizobium sp. MOS002. Taxonomy (GTDB): domain Bacteria; phylum Pseudomonadota; class Alphaproteobacteria; order Rhizobiales; family Xanthobacteraceae; genus Bradyrhizobium. The sequence continues at coordinate 455,905 of NZ_PYFX01000001.1, read as the reverse complement.
GCGTGTTTCGACGCTGGATTGCCGAACGGATGGGCTGCGGAATATGGTTTTGCCCAACAGACAGTCAGAAGACCGTTTGCATACACACGGTCGCAGTTGACGCGCACCCCATTAGGTGTGCCATCTACCGCCAGCCAAGCCCGGTGGTCGCCTCGCGCGACCGCCTGCATCCATACGGGAACCAGACGGGGGACAACCATGCTGGATAAAGAACTACGTTCGATGATCGGTGACGTGAAGGACGGGCGGATGGATCGCCGCGGCTTCATTCAGCGCTTGGCTGCCGTGGGTCTCACCGCGCCTCTGGCCAATCAGATCCTCGCGCTTGGCGGGGTGGCCATGGCTGAGGGCGCCTCGACCTACAAGCCGACCAAGCGCGGCGGCGGTGGTGCGCTCAAGCTGCTGTGGTGGCAGGGGCCGACCCTGCTCAATCCGCATTTTGCCACCGGCACCAAGGACCAGGATGGCGCGCGCCTGTTCTACGAGCCGCTCGCCTGCTGGGATCCCGACGGCAACATGAAGCTGGTCCTGGCCGCCGAAATTCCCTCGATCCAGAATGGTGGCCTCGCCGCTGACGGCAAGTCGGTGACCTGGAAGCTCAAGCCCGGCGTCAAATGGCATGACGGCACGCCGTTCACAGCCGACGACGTCGTCTTCAACTGGGAATATGCCAAGGATCCGGCGACCTCCGCACTGACGATCGCGACGCTCCGCGACATCACGGTCGAGAAGGTGGACGACCTCACGGTCCGCGTCCTCTTCAACAAGCCGACGCCGTTCTGGGCTGACGCTTTTGTCGGGGCTCCCAATACGATCATCCCGAAACATCTGTTCAAGGACTATATGGGGTCCAAGTCGCGGGAGGCGCCGACCAACCTCTCGCCGGTCGGCACCGGCCCCTACAAGTTCGTCGAGTTCAAGCCGGGCGATCTTGTCCGCGGCGTGATCAATCCCGATTATCACATGGCGAACCGGCCCTATTTCGATTCGATCGAGATGAAGGGGGGCGGCGACGCCGTCTCTGCCGCGCGCGCGGTGATCCAGACCGGCGAATATGATTTCGGCTGGAACATTCAGGTCGAGGACGACGTGCTGCTGCGCCTGGAGAAAGGCGGCAAGGGAAAGACCGTCTACGCCGTCGGCGGCGACACCGAATTCATCGCGCTGAACTTCACCGATCCCAACACCGAGGTCGATGGCGAACGCTCCTCGATGAAGACCAAGCACCCGCTGTTTTCCGATCCGGCGGTGCGCAAGGCGCTCTCGCTGCTGATCGATCGCGAGTCGGTCAAGAAGGCGATCTACGGCCGCGCCGGCCGCACCACCGCCAACTTCCTCAACGGGCCCGAAAAATTCGTGTCCAAGAACACCACGTGGGAGTTCAGCATTGAGAAGGCCTCGAAGATCCTCGACGACGCCGGCTGGAAGCCGGGCGCCGACGGCATCCGCGAGAAGGACGGCAAGAAACTGAAGCTCCTCTACCAGACTGCGATCAACGGGCCGCGCCAGAAGACGCAGGCCATCGTCAAGCAGGCCTGCCAGAAGGCGGGCATCGACGTCGAGCTGAAATCGGTCGTCGCCTCCGTGTTCTTCTCCTCCGACGTCGGCAATCCCGATACCTATTCCAAGTTCTACGCCGACATGGAGATGTTCCAGATCCCGCTGAGCCAGCCCGATCCGTCGCAGCACATGCGTCGCTACCTTTCGAACCTCGTCGCCACGAAGGAGAACAAGTGGCAGGGCACCAACTTCCCGCGCTGGGTCAACAAGGAGTACGACGCGACCATCCTGGCCGCGGACGGCGAGATGGATCCAGTCAAGCGCGCGGCGTTCTACATCAAGGCCAACGACCTCATGTATCAGGACATCGTGTTCATCCCGGTGCAGCACCGCTTGAAGGTCGAGGCGGCCGCCAACAATCTGCGCCCGGTCGTTTCCGGCTGGGCCAACGAGACCGACAATTTGTTCGACTGGTATCGCGAAGAATGATCACGCACGCCTAGAGCGGTCCTTCTTCATGAGCCAGTATGTCCTGCGTCGCCTCCTGATCGCGATTCCGAGCCTGCTCGGAATTTCGCTCGTGCTGTTCGTCGTGCTCGCACTAGCCCCGGGCGATCCCTTCTCGGAGCTGGCGACCAATCCGAATGTGCCGCCCGAAGTCGCTCTCGCGCTTCGGGCGAAGTTCGGCCTCGACGATCCGATCTACCTTCGTTACCTGCACTGGCTCAACGCCATGCTGCACGGCGACTGGGGTTTCTCCTTCGTCAGCCGGATGAACGTCGACACGCTCATTCTCCAGCGACTGCCGACGACCCTCTACGTGATCGGCTCGGCGCAGATTCTGGCGCTCCTGATCGCGATCCCGGTCGGGGTCTATGCCGCGACGAAACCTTATTCGCTGTTCGACCAGGTTGCCAACACGCTGGCCTTCGTCGGCTTCTCGCTCCCGACCTTCTTCACAGGCATCCTGTTCATCCTGATCTTTTCGGTCACGCTGGACTGGCTGCCCTTCGTCTACACCACGGACATCAAGGGCACGGGCATTCACTGGCTCGCGGAGACGATCCGTCAGGCGATCATGCCTGTGGCGGTGCTCGGCCTGTTCCAGGCTGCGTCGATGACGCGCTTCGTGCGCTCGGCGATGCTCGACGTGATCCGGCTGGACTATGTCACCACCGCGCGCGCCAAGGGCATCGGCCAGCGGCGGGTGATCATCAAGCACGTGATGCGCAACGCGATGATCCCGGTCGTTACGCTGATTGCCTTGCAAATTCCGGCGGTGTTCGGCGGCGCCATCGTTACCGAGCAGATCTTCCGCATCCCCGGCATCGGCTCGCTGCTGATCTCCTCCATCCTTTCCAACGACACGCCGGTGGTGATGGCCGTCACCTTCGTCTTTGCGTGCCTGGTCGTGCTGTTCAATCTCATCGCGGACGTTCTTTATGGCTGGCTTGACCCTCGCATCTCCCTCCGCTGAGCGGCGCGTCTACTCGCCCTGGCGCGAGACGTGGCGGCGCTATAGCCGCCACAAGCTTGCCGTGGTCAGCGCGTTTCTGCTCCTCGTTCTGATCCTGGCAGTGGTGGTCGGCCCCTTTATCTGGCGGGTCAAGATCGACGACATCGACATCGTGGCGGGCATGCAGGGGCCGTCGCTGGCCCATCCCTTCGGCACCGACGATCTCGGGCAGGATATCCTCGCCCGCATGATCTATGGCGGACGCATCTCGCTCGCGGTCGGTCTCGCTGCGATGCTGGTCTCGGTCTTTGTCGGCGTGCTGATCGGCGCGCTCGCCGGCATGTCGCGCGGTGCACTCGGTCATGGACTGATGTGGCTCACCGATCTCTTTTTGTCGCTGCCGCAATTGCCCCTCCTGCTCCTACTGATCTATCTCTTCCGCGACGGGTTGAAGGCCGCTTTCGGCCCCGAGGGCGGCATTTTCATCCTGATCGTGCTCGTGATCGGTGGCTTGCGCTGGATGCCCGTCGCCCGCCTCGTTCGTGCGCAGTTCCTGTCGATCCGTGAGAAGGAATTCGTCGAAGCCGCGCGCGCGCTCGGGGCAAGTCCGGTGCGGCAGGTGGTGCGCCATATCCTGCCCAATGCGCTGGGTCCGGTGATCATCGCCGGCACCATCGACGTTGCCGCCGCCATCATCGCGGAATCGACGCTGTCCTTCCTCGGCCTCGGCTTCCCTCCGGATACGCCGACCTGGGGCCGCCTGCTCTATGATGCCAAGGACTTTCTCGACATCGGCCCGCACTGGGCGCTGTTTCCGGGCGGCGCGATCTTCATCGCGGTGGTCGCCATCAACTTCATCGGCGACGGCCTGCGTGACGCGCTCGATGCGCGACGGGTGATCTGATGGCGCCGTTGCTCGAGATCAAGGGACTGAAAACCCATTTCTCCACCGACGACGGCATCCTCCAGGCCGTTGACGGTGTCGACATCTCCATCAACCGCGGCGAGACGCTCTGCGTCGTCGGCGAATCCGGCTGCGGCAAGACCGTCACCGCGATGTCGATCCTGAAACTGATCGCGATGCCGCCAGGCCGCATCGCGGCGGGCGAGATCATCTTCGAGGGCCGCGATCTCGTGCCGCTGACGAGCAGTCAGCTCGACGAGATCCGCGCCAAGGAGATCGGCTTCATCTTCCAGGAGCCGATGACCTCGCTCAATCCGGTGCTGACCATCGGCGAGCAGATCGCCGAAAGCCTGCGCCGCCATGAGAACGTCACCAGGAAACAGGCGCTCGAGCGCACCATCGAGATGCTCAAGCTGGTGCAGATTCCCAACGCTGAAGGCCGCGTCCACAACTATCCGCATCAGTTCTCCGGCGGCATGCGTCAGCGCGTGATAATCGCGATGGCGCTCGCCTGCAAGCCGAAGCTGATCATCGCGGACGAACCCACCACGGCCCTCGATGTCACCATTCAGGCGCAGATCCTCGACCTGCTCCAGGACATGAAGGAACGTTTCGGCATGGCGGTGATGCTGATCACCCATGCCATGGGCGTCGTCGCCGAGACCGCGCAGCGCGTCGTCGTGATGTATGCCGGCAAGGTGGTGGAGGAGGCGCCTGTCGACGACCTTTTCGGCAACCCCGGCCATCCCTATACCCAGGGATTGATCCGCTCGATCCCGCGCATCGATCTTGCCAGCGAGCACAAGGTCCGGCTGGAGGCGATCGGCGGCTCGGTGCCGATCCTGATCAATCCGCCGGTCGGTTGCCGCTTCGCTCCGCGCTGCCGCCACGCCATGAGCGTCTGCACCGAAAGGGAGCCGCTGCTGCGCGAGATCGCGCCCGGCCACCGCATGGCCTGTCATCTGGGAGATACGCAGTTGGGAGGCGCAGCATGACCGAGCCTTTGCTCCGCGTCAGCGGCCTGAAGAAATATTTTCCGGTGCATGGCGGCCTGTTGTCGCGTCAGGTCGGCAGCGTTTATGCGGTTGACGGGGTCTCGTTCTCGGTCAATCGCGGCGAGACGCTCGGCCTCGTCGGCGAATCCGGCTGCGGCAAGTCGACGACGGGACGCTGTGTGCTGCGCCTGATCGAGCCGACCGACGGCGAAGTCGTGTTCGATGGTCAGGACGTCCGCCAGCTCGGCGGCACCGATTTGCGCGCGATGCGGCGGAACATGCAGCTCGTGTTCCAGGACCCGTTCGCCTCCCTCAATCCGCGGATGACGGTCGGCGCCATCCTCGGCGAGGCGCTGATCATCCATAAGCTCGGCTCATCGGCCAAGGAGCGCGAGGATCGCGTCGCGAGGCTGCTGGTGAAGGTCGGTCTCAAGGCCGAGCATATGCGGCGCTATCCGCATGAATTCTCCGGCGGCCAGCGCCAGCGCATCGTGATCGCGCGTGCGCTCGCGGTCGAACCGAAGCTGATCGTCTGCGACGAACCGGTGTCCGCGCTCGACGTCTCGATCCAGGCGCAGGTCATCAATCTGCTGGAAGATCTCCAGGCCGAGCTGAACCTCACCTATCTCTTCGTCGCGCATGATTTGTCGGTGGTCGAGCACATCTCCGACCGCGTCGCGGTGATGTATCTTGGCCGTATCGTCGAGCTCGCCAAGGCCAGCGACCTCTATCGCAATCCGCAGCATCCCTACACGAGGGCGCTGTTATCAGCGGTGCCAGTGCCCGATCCCAAGCTCAAGCGCGAGCGCATCCGCCTCAAGGGCGACGTTCCGAGCCCGATGAAGCCGCCGTCGGGCTGCCACTTCCACACCCGCTGTCCCATCGCGCAGCCGCGTTGCGCGGAAAGCGCACCGGAGCTGAAGGAGGGAGCGGGCGGGCACTTCGTGGCGTGCCATCTCGCCTGACGCCGGGAAAAGCGGAGCGCGCTTTCACGCGTGAAGCAGGCCGTGCTCCGAAAGGGCCTGCCTGAAAGCCTCAACCGAGGTGTGGTGATGCGCGAACAGACCCGCCTCTCTCGCGCCGGCGACATTGGCCATGAGATCGTCGACGAACAGGACGCTATCCGGTTTCACGTTGAGCTCCGACAGACAGAGGCGGTAGCAGCGCGGGTCCGGCTTCGCCGTCTTGAACCGGGCCGAGGCGTACATTCGCGAGCCGAACAGCGGCGGCAATTCCGGAAGCAGCGCAGCGATATGGTCGGCGACCAGCGTGGTGTTGTTGGTCAGGACGGCAATGTCGACGGTTTGACGCAAGCTGCCGGCAATCTCCAGCATGGCACGATCAATCTGCATTGAGCGGCGTCGCGCCTCGATCCACTCGTCAAGTGACAGCGGATAGCCGATGCGCTCGCCGAAGCCCCGCAAATAGTCCGCGGCATCGAGAGTGCCGGAATCGCCGAGCAACTCGAAGCCGCTGTCCCAGATCGCCTTGTGGACGGATTCGCTCGTGATCCCCGCAAGCTTCGCCAGCCATGCGACGCGCCTTGCCCTGTCGTAGTCGCAAAGGACATTGTCCATGTCGAAGAGGACGAGCTTGATTCCACCAGTCACAGCGGCACTCTCGGATGGGCCGAACATCCGGCCGTGATCCAAGCCATACCGCGCTGGAGCGCCGGCGACAAATCCGAAGCAACAGTCGATCCCGTCACGCGCTCCTCGCGGGCCAGGGAACGACCTGTCCCGACATCACCAGCCGGTCACGGCCGTTGTCCTTGGCGGCGTAGAGCGCGCGATCGGCGGCGGCGACCAGCGTGCTGCAGTCCGTCGTGGTTTGGGATGGAAGGCTCGTCGCGCCGCCAACGCTTGCAGTCACCAGGCGGGAGGGGGGACTTTGCGCATGCAGCATGGCGAGATCGTGCAGGGCCTTGCGAATCCCATCGCCGACCTCGGCGCAGCCCTCGGGACCGGTGTTCGGCAACAGCACGGCGAATTCTTCGCCACCATAGCGTGCCGCGAGATCGGCCGGGCGCTTGGTGTGCGCGGACAGGATCCGGGCCAGCGCGCGCAGGCATCCGTCACCGGCCAGATGGCCGTATTGGTCGTTGAATTTCTTGAAATGATCGACATCGATCAGCAGGAGCGAGAGCTGCGTGCCGTCGCGCCTTGCGCGCGCCCATTCGTCTGCGAGACGCTCGTCGAATGCGCGCCGGTTGGCGAGGCCGGTGAGGCCGTCGGTCGTTGCAAGCGAGGCGAGCTTGTCCTGAAGATCCTTTTGCTCGGTCATGTCGCGCACCACCGCGACGACGCCGTCGATCTCGCCGCTGTCCGACGCCAGGGTCACGTGCAACGCCGCCTCCGCCCAGATCTCGCCCTTGTCGCGATGACGCTGGCGATAGACGAACCGCGTCTCCTCGGCCTCGCCATTCTTCAGCGCGGCGATGGCCTGCTCGACCCGCTCCATGTCGTCGGCGTGAATGCCGGCCAGGGCCGAGGTGGACAGCAATTCGTCGGAGGACCAGCCCGTGATGCGCACGCACGAGGGGGAAACGTAGAGCAGCCGGTTGTCCAGCCCGATCCGGGTCACCATGTCGCTGGATTGCTCGGCCAACAGGCGGAAGTTTGCTTCGCTGACGACAAGGGCCTGGGCCATGCGCTGCCGCTGCACGAGCTGACGGACCAGGTAAAAGCCGATCACCGCGATCAGCAGCACGAGGCCGAGGACGAAGATAGTGCGCGCAGCCGCGGCTTGCCGCCAGGGCGCCAGCACGTCGTCCCGCGACTTGCTCGCCAGCACCATCAGGGGATAGCGGCTGCTGCGCTGGTAGTAGCTCAGCCGCTGGACGCCATCGAGCGGCGACTTGAAATAGTAGACTGCGGCGGCGGGACGACTTTCCCAACCCTTGAACAAGGGCGCATTGGACAGGTCGCGTCCGACAAAGGCGCCGCTGTCGTCGCGGCTGCGCGCGAGCATGATGCCGCTATCGTTGAGAAGCGATGCCGAGCCGTTCGTACCGATGTCGAACCGCTCGTAGAACTTGACGAAATAGCTGACGTCGATCGTGAGCAGGGCAACGCCGGCGAAGCCGCCGTCGGCATCGTTGATCCGGCGGGACGCGGTAATGATCCATTGGCCCCCGGATCGGCTCTTCACGGGCGGTCCGATCAGCGTGCCCGTCTTCGGCGAGTCGCGATGGCGCTGGAAATATTCGCGGTCGCTGTTGTTGAGCTTGGAGAAATCGAGGCGCTCGGTCGTGGCAAGCCACTGCCCGGTCTCGTCATAAACGAAGATGCCGCGGATGCGGTCCGATGATTTTCGTGTCGGCAGATAGGCCTGAAGCTTGGTGATCGTGTCCGGACCCGTCCCATCGAGTTCGAGCCGATGGACCAACCCGACGAGGATCGTATCAACGAGTTCGAACGTGTCGTCCGCGTGCTGGACCAGCGAATGCGCCAGGTTGGCGACGTCGATCTCGGCGTTCTTGAGATCGGCATTGCGTGTTTCCCATTCACGCCAGGCGCTCAAGCCGAGGATGGCGAAGCAGGTCAGGATGACGAAACCCGCTGCCCAGATCGGAAGGCGCGTCTTTCCGAGGTCGCGGCCCGTGGTCATCAGGCTTGCTCCATTTCGGCGCAAACCTCCCACTTTGGCCTTAACGGCCTGTTGCAACATCCGCGCGGATTGTGCGCTTCCGGTCGGAACAGTCCTCGACAATTGACGGGCTATGGTCGAGCTAACAAGCTGGCCTCAGGCGTCGGCTTCGCCCGGCCTTCCTGCCTCACTCATCCAGCGTGAAGCCGACGCGCAGCGTAACCTGGTAGTGGCCCACGGCACCGTTCTCGATATGGCCGCGCGTTTGCACCACCTCGAACCATTTCATCTCGCGAACGGTCTTGGCGGCCCGGCTGACCGCGTTCTTGATCGCATCCTCGATCGAGGTCTCGGACGATCCGACCAGTTCCAGGATCTTGTAGACGTGATCTGTCTCGCTTGTGGCCATGACCATTCTCCCCTTGTGCTGTGGCGGGACCGGATTTGTCTGTCGCGGACAACCGCCGCCCGCGCGACATCCGGCCTCGACTCTGAACGGATGCCGGCGCTTCGAGTTCCGTCCCCGGCAGGATCCTGCCGCTCGCCTTCTGGGGTGTCTCCCTTTTTTGCAAGTGCACGAAAATCTGGATCGCGTGTGCAAGCGGCGCTCCCGAATTGGCGCGCGGTCGCGGGCCTGCTCTTGCCCGTCCCGATATGAGCGAGCTAACTTGGGCCTTTCCTCTGGCATCTTCGAAGTGCGGTGATGATCGAGCGTTGGACGAGGGGCGCTCTGGCTGCGATCGGTCTCTGCGTTGTGCCTGCACCGGGCATCGCGCAGGACGATCTCGACGATGCACCGGTGAGCATGTCGCTTCAGGTGACGACCGATCCCTCCACCATCGAGTGCCGCCGGCTGGAAACGGTGAATCCTGCCTCGCTGGTCTTCTTGCCGCTGCGCCGGACCTTCAACGAGGACTTTGACGAGCATCCGCTGGCGAACGGACGCTGGGTGCCGCATTACGCCGGCGGTGCGGCCTGGCCGGAGGCGCGCTACTGGGGCGGCGACGGCTCCGACTTCAAGCGCAAGACCAGCGCCAATGGCGAGCAACAGATCTATGTCGATCCGCGCTACGCGGGGCGCGCGGGGGCACCGCTCGGGCTCGATCCGTTCAAGGTCAAAGACGGCGTGCTGTCGATCGTCGCCAGCCGCACCCCGCCGGGGTTGAAGCCGGTGCTGTTTAACAACGACTACATCTCCGGGATACTCACGACCCAGGGCACGTTCGCGCAGAAGCACGGCTATTTCGAGATCCGCGCCAAGGTGCCGGTCGGGCATGCGGTGTGGCCGGCGTTCTGGATGCTGGCGGATGACGGCGGCTGGCCGCCGGAGGTCGACGTGCTGGAAGGCCGCGGCGAAAAGCCGGGCGATCTCGTGATGACGACCCATTGGCGGATTCCTTCGACCCAGAAGATCCAGTCCTGCGGCTTCGACTTCGCGGTCGGCGACGCTTCGAGCGCATTCCACACTTACGGTGTACTGTGGGAGGAGGATCGCCTGGTCTATTTCATCGACCGCAGGCCGGTGTCCGACATCAAGGTGCCGATCGGTTTCGACGATCCCATGTACATGATCGTCAATCTCGCGATCGGATCGAAATTCTTTCTCGGCGTCGGACCTGTCGACGCGGAGTCGCCGCCTACCGTCGCATTCGAGATCGACCGGATTTCCGTCTATCAGATCGATATGGAGCAGGCCCGGAGATAGCAATGGCTGCTGATTTCTCGCGGCGCGATTTTGCAAAGCTCGCGGGCCTTGCGGCGGTTGGCGCAACGGCAGGTGCCAAAGCTGCGGACAAGGCTGCGGTCGATGAAACGCTGATCGTGCCCGACCGCCACGCGCCTTTCCCGAAGAATTTTCTCTGGGGCACGGCGACTTCGTCCTATCAGATCGAAGGCGCCGTCGACGAGGACGGTCGCGGCAAGTCGATCTGGGACACCTTTAGTCACACGCCCGGCAAGATCGAGGACGGCACGACCGGCGACCGCGCCAACGAGCACTATCATCGCTACAAGGACGACGTGGCGCTGATCAAGGCGCTCGGCGTCAAGGCCTATCGCTTCTCGATCGCCTGGCCGCGGGTGTTTCCGGAAGGATCGGGGCAACCCAATCCCAAAGGGCTGGACTTCTACAACCGTCTCGTCGACGAGCTGCTGGCGAACGGAATCGAGCCCTACGCCACGCTCTATCACTGGGACCTGCCGCAGGCGCTCCAGGACCGCCTCGGCGGCTGGCAGTCCAGCGACACCTCGAAGGCTTTTGCCGACTATGCCGCCTACGTCGCCCAGCGCCTGACCGATCGCGTGAAGAATATCTTCACCGTCAACGAGGTCGGGCGCTTCGTGAATTTCGGCTATGGCTGGGGCATCGACGCCCCGGGCCTCAGGCTGCCGGCGGCACAGCTCAACCAGATCCGCCATCACGTCGCGCTGGCGCATGGGCTCGCGGTGCAGGCGATCCGCGCGTCGGGACGCGCCGGCACCCGCGTCGGCGCGGCGGAGAACATTGCCGCCTGCGTGCCGGCGATCGCGACGCCCGAAAACATCCGCGCGGCCGAGATCGCGACGCGCGAGCTCAATGCCGGCTTCCTCGGCGTGGTGCTGGAGGGAAAATACACCGACGGCTTCCTCGCTTATGCGGGGGCGGACGCGCCGAAATTCACGCCTGAGGAACTGAAGATCATCAGCACGCCGAACGATTTCGTCGGTCTCAATATCTATGCGCCGCAATATTACGTCACGGCGTCCGACCGCGCGCCGGGCTTCCACGTACTGCCGTTTCCCTCCTCGTTCCCGCACATGAATTCGGAATGGCTCCGCGTCGGCCCCGAGGTGATCTACTGGGCACCGCGCCTCGCCGCAAAGATCTGGAACATCGACAATATCTATATCAGCGAGAACGGCACCTCCTCGGAGGACAAGCTCGCTGCCGACGGCGAGGTCTACGACCTCGATCGCATCATGTTCCTGCGCAACTACCTGACCCAGATGCAGCGCGCGGTCGCTGAAGGCGTGCCGATCCGCGGCTATTTCCTGTGGAGCCTGATGGACAATTTCGAATGGATTTTTGGTTACGGAAAGCGGTTCGGCCTGTACCGGGTCGATTTCGAGACGCAGGCGAGGGTGCCAAAGCTGAGCGCGGCGTTCTACCGTGATGTGGTGGCGCGGAATGCGATCGGGATGTGAGAACCGGCGCAGACCTTACGGATCCAGCTCCGTATCCCAGTAGAGGTAATCCAGCCAGCTGTCGTGCAGATAGTTCGGTGGGAACAGGCGGCCGTTACGGTGGAGCTGGTGCACGGTCGGCGCGAACGCGTGCTGGCGTGGAAACATCTTGGCCTGCACCGGCGTCAGATTGCCCTTGCGCAGATTGCAGGGCGAGCACGCCGCGACCACGTTCTCCCAGGTGGTCTGGCCACCTTTGCTGCGCGGGATGATGTGGTCGAAGGTAAGGTCTTCGGGCGAGCCGCAATATTGGCAGGCGAAACGATCGCGCAGGAAGACGTTGAATCGGGTGAAGGCAGGATGCGTGGTCGGCTTGACGAAGGATTTGAGCGAGACGACGCTCGGCAGCTGCATTTGCAGCGTGGGACTATGGACCGCCTGATCGTAATGCGCGACGATGTTGACGCGGTCGAGGAATACCGCCTTGATCGCGTCCTGCCACGACCACAAAGACAGTGGGTAGTAACTCAGCGGCCGGAAGTCCGCATTTAGTACCAACACCGGCCAATGGCCTTGCGAGACATGTGCGTTCAAGTAACGCTCCTGGCCTCCAATGTACGCTGCGAAGCAGCACGTAACTCACATACTACATGCAGCGTGACGGGATTGTGAAGCCCGTTGAGCGACTTATTCCGGCACAAGCAATGCGGCCGGGGGGTGGCAAAGCGCGCAAAATGCCGTGATTTCCAGGTCCAAGGCCGTGGAGGCAGCGTCATCCCGACAGCGCGACGTGGATGTGCCGAGGCAGCTACTCCCGCACCCGCTCCAGCTTCTGCAAACATCGCGTCGCGCGCACCGCGGCCGGCATCTCCTCGTCCGGAAAGCTGGTCTTCCAGTCTGTGACGCCGACCTCGCCGACATAGATATCGCCCCTGGAATCAAGTGCGATGCCGTGCGGCGCCAGGAATTTTCCGCTTGCAACACCCGGGCCTGCCTCGCCGCCAAGCCGCGCGATGCGGTTGCCTTTCGCATCCACGATCGACAGCCGCGGACCGAGATTGGGCACCTTGCGGTTGACCGCGAGGCCGGGGCCGAGTTCCCCGATAATGAAGGTCGGGCTTTTGCCGCCGCCGCAACAGCACAGCGCACAGGGGCGGTGCAGATTGTTCCACTGCGTCTCATACTTGCCGTTGCCATCGAACACCTGCACGCGGTGGTTCTCGCGGTCGGCGACATAGACAAAGCCGTCGGCATCGGTGGCGATGTTGTGCACGATGTTGAATTGGCCGGGATCGGTGCCGGGCTCGCCCCAACTCGTCATCAGTTTGCCATCGGGCGTGAATTTGTGCACGCGCGCATTGCCATAGCCGTCGGAGACGTAGATTTCGCCCTTCGGCGACAGCGCGGTGTGGGTGCAGCGGTGGAAGGGATCACCGCTCATGAACGGCGACGGCTTCTCGGGAATGCCGATCGTCAGCAGCACCTTGCCGTCGGTGGTGCACTTGCGCACGGTGTGGTCGCCGTCATCGGTGCAATAGAGATTGTCGTCGGCATCGATGTGCAGGCCGTGGGCGCGCGAGAACAGGCCTTCGCCCCAACTGCGGAGGAAATTACCCTCCCGGTCCAGCACGACCATTGGATGGGCCCCGCGGTTGAAGACGTAGACGCGGTCCCTGCTGTCGACCGCGACGGAGGCGACGTCGGTGAGCTGCCATCCGTCCGGCAGCTTTGCGAAGTTTTCAACGACGCGGTAGCGGTGCTCGCCGGTGCCGAGAATGGCTGGCATTGAATTCTCCTTTTATTCGTGTCGGCGATGCGCGATCGTCCCCACACTGTCATTGCGAGCGCAGCGAAGCAATCCAGACTGTCTCTGCGGAAAGATTCTGGATTGCTTCGCTGCGCTCGCAATGACGAGGCTTAAGCCGTGCCCGCCTCACGCCCCAGAATCCCTTCCTCGATCGCCTTGATCTGCAGCGCGAGATATTTCGAGTTGATCCGGCATTGCGCGAGGCTGCCGGCGATGAACCAGAGGCCGGGCTGCCTGGTGCGCGCATACATGTTGCGCAGCTCGAGGCCGTCGCCAAAACCCCAGATCGGGCCGACCCGGTCGGCGACGCCGTCGCCGAACAGTTTCCGCACCAGATATTCCTGCGTCTTGTAACCGGTCGACAGCACGACCAGGTCAGCCGGAAGGACCGTGCCGTCCTTCATCCGCGCGCCCTCGGTGACGAAGCCCTCGATGTCGGAAAACTGCCTGAGCTTGATCGCGCCCTCGACGAGGAGGTTGGAGCAGCCGACGTTGAAATAATAGCCGCCGCCGCGGGTGAGGTATTTGAACTGCCAACCGGTGCCGGCCTCGCCGAAGTCGAGCCTGAAGCCGACCCGCCGCAATCCGTCGAGCAGCTCCTTGTCGAGCTCCTTCGACTGCTCCGTCAGCATCATATGGGTTTTTTTAGCAAGCGGCGTCGGCATCGAGGTCGCGATCAGATCGTTGTCCTCGAGCGTGCCCTCATTGTAGGTCGCATATGCAAGTTGCGCCGACGGCTCGATATTGGTGACGAGCGTGGGTGAACGCTGCACCAGCGTCACTTCAGCGCCACTGGAGTGAAGATCCTGCGCGATGTCGTGGCCGCTATTGCCGGTGCCGATGACGATGGCGCGTTTGCCTGTCCAGGTCTCGCCGTCCTCGTAGCGGCTGGAATGCAGCAGCGTGCCCTTGAAGTGATCAAGGGTCGGAATAACGGGCACATTTGCGATGCCGCTGACGCCGGTTGCCATCACCACGTGGCGCGGGCGCATGGTGCGTTTGCCACCGTCGGCGCTTCGCAACGTGACGGTCCAATTGCCCTTGGCATCGTCGTAGGCGCCGCCCTCGAATTCGGTGCCGGTCCAGAAGTTCAGCTCCATCGCGTCGACGTAAGCTTCGAACCAGTTGGCGAGCTTGTCCTTGAGAATATAGGTCGGCCAGCTCGGCGGAAACGGCATGTAGGGCAAATGATTGACCTGCACCTGGTTGTGCAGGGTCAGCGCGTGGTAGCGCTTGCGCCAATTGTCCCCGATCCGTGCCTCGCGATCGACGATCAGGGTGTCGATGTTCAACTGCTTCAGCCGCGCGGCAATCGCGAGCCCGGCCTGGCCGCCGCCGACGACCAGCACGGCGGGATCGCGATCGGCGTAGTCGCGCGAGGCGTTGCGCAGGTCGAGCCAGTTCGGTCCACGGAAGTCGCGCGAATAGGCCTGGCCGCGCGGCCGCGAGGTGCCGAGCTGCTCCTCGAAGCCCTTGAGCTCGTCGAGCGCGGTGAGGAGCGTCCACGCTTTCAGGCGGTCGCCGTCGGCGGCGTCGGGCGCAAGCCTGACGATGCCGCTGCCGCGCCCCAGTGCGGTTTCGAAATTGAAGATCACCTCGATCGTGTTGGTGCCGGCACGCGTCACCCAGCGCGGTGGCGCTCGGTTCGGCGCGATCTTGAAATGGCTCGGCGCGACCTTTGCCGCGAGCGTTGTCAACTGCCCCTTGATCGAGTCGCCGCCGGCGATCGTTTGCAGGTTCCAGCTCAGCGCCAGCACATCGCGCCAATAGCTGTCGGCGAGGAAAAGACGATCCAGCCCAGCGCCATCGGGTGCGCCAAGCGTGCGCTCAAATTCGTCGAGCCAGGCCTGCGCGAATGCGGCAATATCCTTCGTCCGGTCCAGCATGCGCGGCCTCGTGCCGTCTTCGCGGCGTTTCCTTTGGGGTCGAAGGCTATACTGGAAGGAGGGGTATCGAAAGCGCTTTACCCGAGCCGTGAAAGCATGTGGCCCTGCTCAGGCGGAATACGCCCGCGAGCGCTGCGAGATGCCCGCCGCACGCTCGCGGAACGAGAGAGGTGTATGACGAAAAAGGCTCCACCTGAGTGGAGCCTCCTCGTGCTGTCGTTTTGGTTTGCGGACCCTTATCTGCCCCGCATCCCAGTGCCGTACAACTCGCGCTCACGGCCGACATCGTCAGGCGACAGCGGCGGGCTTGCGGCGTCGAAGCCGTTCCAGCCGGACTTTTGCCAGGCGGCGCTCCGTTCCTGCAGGTTCACGGCCTTCTCGTGCAGAAGGGCATCGAGACGCGCGCGGTCCTGGTCGGGGACCCGCGCCGATACCAGCGTTCCGCCGCGACGGACGCCCTCCGCGTAGCGCGACGCATCGTCCTTGGAGACGCCGGCTTCGGTCAGCGCGCCGACGATGCCGCCTGTCGCGGCGCCGGCTGCGGCACCAACTGCGGTCGAAGCCAGCCATCCGGCAGCAACGACCGGGCCAAGTCCCGGAATGGCCAGCAAGCCAAGTCCTGCAAGCAGGCCCGCCGCGGTTCCGAGGCCAGCGCCGATGCCGGCGCCGGTGCCGGCGCCTTCGGCGCGATCGTCGACGCCGTCGCGATCACGGTCGACCTTGCCGGTGGATGAGCCGTACCAGTTGTCGGAATTGTTCGCGACGATGCTGATGTCGGAGTGCGGCACGCCCGCGGCCTCCAGACGGCTGACCGCACGCTCCGCATCCGAATAGGTGTCATAGAGTCGAGAAATGGTGGTCGTCATGTTTCATCCTCCTTACTTGGCGGGGTTCACGTTGCCCTGGAAATCGACGCTCACGTCGGCTTTGGTCCCGGCCTTGTCGGCCTTGCCGCGCCAGACGCCGTTGTCGTCCTTTTGCAGCCCCGAAACATTGGAATAACCCGCGCCCTCGATCTTCGACTTCGCCTGGCCCTCGGTGAAGCTGTTGCGGCCTGCGACCGGTGCGTTGGAGTTGTTGTGATCAGAGCTGTTGACGGCGTTGTTGCCCGGGCCGCTTTGTGCAGGCTGTGACTGTGCGCTTACAGGCGCTGATCCGAGTAGCAGCAGAGCTGCGGCGAGTATGGTGAGACGAGACATTCTTTGTCCTCCGGCTGTTGATTGTGCCGGTCGACAACAGGCGAGATTCGAATTGGTTGCTCTTCCATTTGCGACGGAAGCGCGCGTTTTCAATCTGCTCGATATGGAAGAGGCATAGGAACGAATGCCACTCGTTCCCGTTTATGCGGTTTCGTACACTCGGACGCGTTGCCTGTTCTCACGTCGCCCAATAGGGCTCCCGCAGCTTGCGCTTGAAGATCTTTCCGGTCGCCTCGCGCGGCAGCGCGTCGCGGAATTCGACGTCCTTTGGCACCTTGAAATTGGCAAGCCGCTCGCGCAGGAACGATCGGACAGCGTCGGCCGAGAGCTCGGCATCCGATTCAGGCTCGACAAAGGCGCACAGCCGTTCGCCGAATTCCGCGTCGGGGATGCCGAACACGGCACAATCGCGCAAGCCGGGCATTCCGATCAGCACGTTCTCGATCTCGGCGGGATAGATGTTGACTCCGCCGGAGATCACCATGTCGCGCTTGCGGTCGCACAGGAACAGATAGCCGTCCTCGTCGAGGTAACCGACGTCGCCGACGCTGACGAGCCCGTCACGGCCGGCCTCGGCCCTTGCCTGCGACCTGCCGTGATAGTCGAAATCGGGCACCGCCGTCTGGCGCATATAGATTTCGCCGACTTCGTTGGCACCGCAGGAACTGCCATCGTCGCGGAAGATCCTGACGATGCCGCCTTCGATGGCGCGGCCGACCGTGCCGGGCTTCTTCATTGCTTCCTCGGCAGAGTGCCACACCGGGATTCCGGTCTCCGTGGAGCCGAAATACTCGTTGATGACCGGTCCCCACCAGTCGATCATGGCGCGCTTGACGTCCGGCGGGCAGGGGGCGGCGCCATGCACGACGAAACGCAACGACGACAGATCGTAACGCTGTCTGACCGCTTCGGGTAACCGCAGCAGCCGGACGAACATGGTCGGTACCATGTGAATGTGCGTGACGCGGTGGCGCTCGATCAGCGCCAGCAACTCCTCCGCATCGAACCGCGCCTGGAGAATGATGGTGCAGCCGCTGCGGAATGCCAGCATGCCGTAGGAATGCGGCGCCGAGTGATACATCGGCCCGTTGATCAGCACGATTTGGTCTTCCCGCGGCTTGATGCCATAGGCGATCGCGCCCACGCGTTCGGAGGCGGCCGCCTGTTCGGGCTGCATCGGCATGCGCCGCACGCCCTTCGGCATGCCCGTGGTGCCCGATGTATAGATCATCGCTGCGGCCCGCCGCGGCGGCTGCTGCGCTTGCGGATGGCTGTCGCGCCAGCGGTCCCAATCGGTCAGTCCCCCCGGGATCTCGGTCAGCTCCCGAGGGATCGAGAAGGTCGCTGCGAGTTCGGGCGGGGTCGCGACGACCAGGAAAAGCACATCCGCCGGTACGCCGTCGCGGATCTGCGGCAGCAAATCGGCATGGCAGACCAGGATCTTCGCTCCGCTGTCGGCCAGGATGTAACGGACCTCCTCGGCCTTCAGATGCCAATTGATCGGCACCACCGGACTGCCCAGCGCGGCCGAGGCCGCAACCACCTCGAACAGGGCGAAATCATTGCGCAGCATCATCGCGAGCGGCGCGGCCTCGGCAAGCCCCAGGGCGCGGAAGCCGCTCATCGCCCGCCTGATCCGGGCCCGGATCTCGTCATAGCTGATCTGGCGTTCGCCGCTGATGATCATGGCGTCTCCTCATCCCGCTCGTCTAGCGATCATCCAGCACGTCGCCGAAGCCGACCCAGCTCTTGCCGTTGAAGCGCCGGAGCTGAAGCTGCTGGAACGGCAGATAGTCGTCGGGGCCGGTCGTAACAGTCATTCCCGGCAGCAGCAGCGGCAGCTTCACATCTTTCAGCGAGGCCGCCTGGCGCATGATGTTGTCGCGGCTGACATCATCCCTGCACGCTTTCAGCACCGTCATCAGCAGCGTGGCATAGTGATAGCCCGCGGCGTAGTTGGAGTTGGAGAGGTCCGCGGTGGGCATGTAGCGCTTCATGAAGGCGAAGTATTCCTTCACGCCGGGATCGTCGGCCCATTGCGGGTCCATCGTGTCCTTCTGGTTGCTCGACGAGATCAGACCAACCGCGTTGTCGAGCCCTGCCGGTTCCAGGAAAGAGATCGACGAGGCGGAGGTCGGCACGAAAAACAGCTCCGGCTTCCAGCCGATCTCGGCCACGCCCTTGACCATCTGCGAGGTGAACTTGCCGAGCACGACGCCGAACAGCACGTTGGCGCCCGAGGCCTTCAAGGTCGAGAGCTGCGAGCTGATCGTCGGCGTGCTGGTCTCGTAGCTTGCTTCCGCGACGATCATGCCGGCCGCCTTGGTCCCGAGCGCGCGCTTGAACCCCGCGACATAGTCGCGGCCGAAATCGTCGTTCTGCGACAGGATCGCGATCCTGGCGTCGGGCTTGGTCTGCAAAATGTATTTGGCATAGACCACGCCCTCGGATTCGTAGGCCGCCATGCCCGGCATCGTCCACGGGTTCTTCTGTGGTTCGGCCCATTTGGTGGCGCCGGAGAGCACGAACAGCTGCGGCACTTTCTTGGCGTTGAGATAGCGCTGCACGGCGCTGTTGGTGGCGGTCCCGAGCGAGCCGAACATCATCAGCACCTCGTCCTGCTCTACCAGCTTGCGGGTCTGCTCGACGGTCTTGGGCGGTGAATAGGCGTCGTCCAGGGTGATGAACTTGACCTTGTGGCCGTTGATGCCGCCTTCGGCATTGACCTTCTCGAAGAACGCTTCCTGCGTCCGTCCGATCGCGCCGAAGCCGGAGGCGGGGCCGCTGTAGGGCAGGGTCTGCCCGATGCGGATTTCGTCGCTGCCTTCGGCATGGGCGCTGCCGCCAGCGAGCGTCAGCAACGACATGCCGATCAGTGCGGCTGCCAGCTTCATGGTGTCCTCCCGTTTTATTGTCGGTTCGAGCCGTCAGGCGCTGGCGCGAATCAGGAAATCCTGTCGGGCCTGGTCGAATTCCCGTTTCATCCGGTCGACGAGCTCGGCGACCGGCGGCGCGTCGGCGATCTGGCCGATACCCTGGCCCGAACCCCAGATGTCGCGCCACGCCTTGGACTTCATGTTGCCGCCGGAGCCGAAGTTCATCTTCGTCTTGTCGGCCGCCGGCAGATTGTCCGGATCGAGCCCGGCCGCGGCGATCGAAGGGCCGAGATAGTTGCCGTGCACGCCGGTGAAGAGGTTGGTGTAGACGATGTCGTGCGCGGCGTGCTGTGTCAGGGCGGATTTGTAGGCTTCGTCAGCGTTGGCTTCCTTCGTCGCGATGAAGCGCGTGCCCATATAGGCGAGGTCGGCGCCCAGCGTCAGCGCGGAGGCGATTGCGAAGCCGTCGCTGATGGCGCCCGACAGCAGGATCGCGCCGTCGAACCATTGCTTGACCTCGCGTACCAGTGCGAAAGGCGAGAGCGTTCCTGCATGTCCTCCAGCGCCGGCGCAGACCAGGATCAGGCCGTCGACGCCCTGCTCGGCGGCCTTGCGCGCGTGCTTGACGTTGATGACGTCGTGGAACACGAGACCGCCGTAGGAATGCGCGGCCTCGACGATCTCGGCGGGCGGCCGCAGCGAGGTGATGATGATGGGTGCCCTGTGCTTCACACAGGTCTCCATGTCCTTCATCAGCCGGTCGTTGGAAGCGTGGCAGATCTGGTTGACGGCGTAGGGCGCGACCTTCTTGCCGGGATTGCGTGACTTGTATTCGCCGAGTTCGTCCTCGATGCGGCTCAGCCACTCGTCGAGCTTCTCGACCGGACGGGCATTGAGCGCCGGAAACGAGCCGACGACACCGGCCTTGCACTGGGCGATCACCAGCTCAGGGCCGGAGACGAGGAAGAGCGGCGAGCCGACCACGGGCAGCTCGAGCGAATCCTTCAAGAGAGCGGGCAGCGCCATGATGTCCTCCCGAAAACGCAGCCCGCCGGCAGGCGGATGACGAGGCGTTTCCCTATTTGATTGTCGCGGGCGAGTTGCCGCCCAAGTTTCATTTCACGCCAGTATAGGGGTTGGAGTGCGGCCTCCCATCGTTCAATATTGAACGAACGACTATTCAGATTTGAACAGAGGCCGCTCATGGACTGGGACCTTTGCAAGACCTTCGTCGCGGTCGCCGATACCGGCAGCTTCACCGGCGCGGCGCGCCGGCTGCACAGCAGCCATCCCACCGTCAGCCGCAAGATTGCGGCGTTGGAAGCTCAGCTCGGCACCAGGCTGGTGGCGCGCGCCGCCGACGGCCTGGCGCTGACCGCGGATGGACGGACGCTGCGCGAGCACGCCGAGGCGATGGCGGCGGCCGCGCTGCGGGCGGAGACGGCAGTCTCGGCCGGAGGACATAAGGCGCGCGGTATCGTCAAGCTGTCGATCGGCGCGACGTTGGCCTCGCATTGGCTGATGCCGCGCCTGCCTGCTTTCCTGCACGCGCATGATCACGTCCAGCTCGAGATCATCACCCATCCGTTTCCCGCGAGCGTGCGCCGGCGCGAGGCGGACGTGGTGCTGCGGCCCTTCGACAGCGGGGAGGAAAATCTGGTCGGCCGCAAGATCGGCCGTCTCGGCACGGGATTCTACGCCTCGCGCGACTACGCCGGCGGGCGGTCCCTGCCGGAACGGCGCGGCGAGTGGAAGGGGCACAGCGTCATCGGTTTTGCCGACCAGACCTCGAATGCCCAGCTTGCGCGCTGGAGCGACGTCGTCACGCGTCAGGCCAGGGTGGTGATGCGCTGCTCGTCTCAGGGCGACATGCTGGCGGCGGTCCGCGCTGGACTCGGAATCTCCGCCCTGTCGTGCTTCGTCGCCGAGAGCTATCCCGATCTGGTGCGCGTCGCGCCGCAGAAGCTCGCCAGCGTGGCGGACCTGTGGCTACTGGCCCATCCCGACCTCGTCGAGCTCCCGGCAGTGCGCGCCGTCATCGACTTCGTCGCCGATTGCGCCCGGACCGATCGCGTCAGGCTGCGGGGCTAAGCTGATCCCGCGATGACGCCTTCGCGCTTTTTTACCGCGCGATAATAGCTCCACCACAGATGCGCCGCCGCACCGCGCAGGGGGCGCCAGGGTTCGGCGAGCGGCGCCATCTGCTTCTCCGTCGGCCGCGCCTGCAAGCCGAGCCCGGTGCGGATGCCTTCCTGCACGGCGAGGTCGCCGGCCGGCCAGGCGTCGCCGTGACCGAGGCAGAACAGCAGGTAGACGTCCGCCGTCCACGGTCCGATGCCGGGCAGTGCGATCAGCGTGTGATGCGCGGCATCGGCGTCTTCTTCGGCGAGCACGTCGAGGTTCAGCCGCTGTGCGATGATCTCGCGCGCGAGATGTTTCAGCGTCTTGATCTTGGCGGCGGACAGGCCGAGCCGCCCCAGCCGGTCGGTGCGGGCGCGGCGGACAGCCACGTGGTCGAACGGATCGAACGCGGTGGACAGCCGTCCCCAGATCGCCGCCGCGCTCGCTGTGGAGAGCTGCTGTCCGCAGACGATATGGGCAAGCCCCGCAAAGCCCGGCTCGCGCCGCCGCAATGCCGGCATGCCGGCAGTCGCCAGCACGGGCTTCAGGCGCGGATCGCACTTGACCAGCGCGTGGACGGCCTCTTCGAGATCGGATTGGGTTTCGAGGTGGATGGTCATTGCTTGCTCAACTCGTGATGCGCGGGCTTGACCGCGTACCGAATATCTTACTCCGTCATTCCGGGGCGGTGCGAAGCATCGAGCCCCGGAATCTCGAGATTCCGGGTTCGGTCCTGCGGACCGCCCCGTAATGACAACCGTGACGGTGAAGCCCGGCCATGACGAGTTCCGCAGCATGTCGCCACCCGTTTTCCGATTTGCCCCCAGTCCGAACGGCTACCTGCACCTCGGCCACGCCTATTCAGCGCTGTTGAATTCCGACCGCGCGCGCGAAACCGGCGGGCGGTTGCTGCTTCGCATTGAGGACATCGACGCGACGCGTTGCCGGCCGGAATATGAGACAGCGATCTACGATGACCTCGCCTGGCTCGGTATCGCCTGGGAGACGCCGGTGCGGCGGCAGTCGGAGCATCTCGATGCGTATCGCGCGGCGCTGGATAGACTCTCTGCGCTCGGCCTGGTCTATCCCGCCTTTGAAAGCCGCGCCGAGATCGCAAGGCTGGTTGCGGCGCGTGAAGCGGATGGGCCTTGGCCGCGCGATCCTGACGGCGCGCCGCTCTATCCCGGGGACGCCAGATCGCTGCCCGCCGACGAGCGCGACCGCCTCATCGACACCGGTGCGCCTTATGCGCTTCGGCTCGATATGGCGGCCGCCTGCCGCCGCGCGCTCGGCCTGACCTGGAACGAACTGGGCGAGGGGCCCGATGGTGAGCGCGGCATCGTCCCGGCGCGGCCAGGGGCCTGGGGCGACGTTATTCTAGCCCGCAAGGAGACGCCGACCAGCTACCATCTGTCCGTCGTTGTCGACGACGCGCTCCAGGACATCAGCGAGATCGTGCGGGGCCAGGACCTGTTTCACGCCACTTCGGTCCACCGTCTGCTCCAAGTTCTGCTCCGCCTGCCCGAACCCGTCTACCGCCACCATGGGCTTCTTCGTGACGAGGCCGGCCGGAAGCTGTCGAAATCAACCAGCTCGACCGGGCTTCGTGAACTGCGCGCTGCCGGCGCCACGCCGGCCGGTATCCGCCGGTTGGTGGGATTAGGTTAAGTTTCTCTGGGGGTTAGCCAAACGGCGCCGTGACTCCGGGTGATCCGCCGTGCCATGCTCGCCTGACAGCCGGGGGTTCGAAGGGGATACTTCGAAGGGGAGTTATGGCGGCGAAAACGCGCGCAGCGCGCACCACGCGGACGTCCAAGCGAGTGGCTCGGAAGCGCTCCGGGCCGACCGCCGGGTTGCGCGAGCGCAGCACCAAGCGGGTCGAGCCGGACGTCGTGCAGGCCGCGCTTGCCGCCTTTGCCCATGAGGTCCGCACCCCCCTGACTGGCATTCTCGCGATCAGCGACCTGCTTGCGACTTCGGATCTCGGTGAACGCGAAAGACGATGGGCCGACACGATCAAGGCCGGTGCCGAGCATCTGGCGAACCTTGCCACCCTGTTCGTCGATGCCGCCAGAACCGGCAAGGGGGCCGGGAAGGGGGCCGGGGGTGGAAGCATGCTACGGCAGGATTTGTTCGACCTGCGGACCCTCGCCCGCAACGCCGGCGATTCGCTGGCCGGTCGCGCCGCGGCCAAGGGTCTCCAGGCCGTGGTCGATATCTCCCAGAAGCTGCCGGGGCTGGTGGTCGGTGATCCCGTCCGCCTGCGCGCCGCGCTCGAGAACCTGATCGACAATGCCGTGAAATTCACCGAGCACGGCGGCGTGGCGCTCACGGTCGCGCCTTGGCGTTCCAGCAAGAGCAAAGGCAAAGCAAAGGCCAAAGGCCGGGTCGGGGTCGCCTTCGCGGTGTCCGACAGCGGCATCGGCCTCACCATGGCCGAGATCAAGCGACTGTTCCGGCCGTTTACCCAGGCCAATGTCACCATTGCCTCGCGCTTCGGCGGCGCTGGCCTCGGCCTGTCGTCGGTGAAGCAATTGGCGCGCGCGATGGGCGGCGACATCACGGTCGCGCCTCGACCCGGCGGCGGCGCCACCTTCACGTTGACGGTGTCGGTGGATGCCACGGGATCGGGCAAGTCCAGCAAGTCGAAGGGCGATGCCGGGATGGATGCGGTCCCGGCGCTGCGCTTGCTCAGCGTCGAGGACAATCCGTTCGGGCGCGTCGTGCTCAACACCATCCTCACCGAGCTCGGCCATCATGCCGAGTTCATCGGGCGCGGCGAGGACGCGGTGAACCGGCTCGCGCAGGGCGCCTTCGACGCGGTGCTGATGGATATGGTGCTGCCGGGCATCAATGGTGTCGAGGCGATCAGGCGGATCCGCACCATGGCGACGCCGCTGGCTCAGATCCCCATTATCGGGGTGTCCGGTCGCGGCGAGGACGAAGTCGCCTCACGCGAGGCCGGTGCCGACGCCTTTCTGGTCAAGCCTGTGTCTCCGCGGGCGCTAGCGACTGCGCTGCTTGCAGCGACACGCCGTGAGGAAGTCGCGACTTGATGATCGCGGCGTTGAGCTCGCCGCCGAAAACGAAGATCGCGGCGATGAAGTACAGGAACACCAGCGCGATGATCACCGAGGCGAGCCCCGCATACATCGTCACGTAATTGTTGGCGAAGCGCGCCAGATATTGCCCGAACACGATGCCTGATACCAGCGACGCCACGATGGTGAAGACGATGCCGGGCAGGATCTGGAGAAATCCACGCCGTCCCGCCGGCAACCAGGCATGCAGGATGATCAACGCCACCACCAGCGCGGCGACGGTGATGCCGTAGCGCAGCCAGGTGAGTATGCTCTCGTTGGATTCGACGAACAGCGGAATGTGGGCGCGCGCGGCCTCGATGAGCAGCGGTCCGAGCACGATCAGGAATGCCATGGCGAGCGCGGTGAAGGCCGCAATTAGTGTGTAGGCGATCGATTCCAGCCGTAGAAAGTACCAGGGCCGCATCTCCACAACCGCATAGGCGCGGTTGAGCGCGACCCGCAGCGCCTCGACGCCGTTGGAGGCGAAGTAGACCGACAGCACCGCACCGATGGTGAATAGGCCGGTGCGGGTCGTGGTCAGCACGTCGTGGACTTCCCCCGAGATCGAATCCGCGACCTGCTTGGGCCAGACCTGAAGCATCAGGCTGGCGGCCTGGTCCGCGAGTTCCTTGGAGCCGAAGAAGCCGGCGAGCGAGGTCAGCACGATCAGGAACGGGAACAGCGCCATCAACGTCGACAGCGCGATGTGGCTTGCGATCGCCCAGCCATCGTCGGCCAGGAATGTGTAGAACGCGTCCATCACGACGACGTAGATGGTGCGGATTGCCTTCACGCGGCACCCGCACTGCTGTTGCCGCTTCCGCTTCCCTCCAGCGGGGAGCGCATTTCGGCCTCTCCCCGCAGGCGGAGAGCGGTGAAGAGCATCGACAGTTCGCGCAAATCCAGATTCATCCAGCTAACTTCTGATATTATTGGCTTAAAAGCCAGATCGGGAACGCCATGGCGGACCGGCGCGGAGGGTGTTATTTACCCTCGAATGGCATCTCTCCTGAGTACTTTCATCCTGCCGATCGCGGTCGGCGCCGTGGCGTTGGTGCTGCTGCTCGGTCTCATCAACATGACGCGCGGCGGCTCGCCCAACACCTCGCAGAAGCTGATGCGTTGGCGCGTGCTGCTTCAGTTCGTGGCGATCGTCATCGCGATGCTCGCCGTGTGGGCGATGGGGCGTTAACATGGTCTTGCTCAACCGCATCTACACGAAAACCGGTGACGACGGCACGACAGCGCTCGGCTCGGGCGAGCGCCGGCCGAAATACGATCTGCGCATCGAGGCCTATGGCACGGTCGATGAGACCAATGCCGCGATCGGCGTGGTCCGTCTGTACACAAAGGATGCGCCGGAACTCGACGCAATGCTCGGGCGGATTCAGAACGATCTGTTCGACCTCGGCGCGGACCTTGCGGTGCCCGAACGTGAGGGTAAGGCGGAGCGGCTGCGAGTGGTCGCGAGCCAGGTCGAGCGGCTCGAGCGCGACATCGACGCGCTCAACGACAAGCTGGCACCCCTGACCTCCTTCGTGCTTCCGGGCGGAACGCCGGCCGCTGCCACCCTCCATGTCGCCCGTACGATTTGCCGCAGGGCGGAACGCGTGATGGTGGAACTGGCGGCCCGGCCGGAAGAGCCTGTTGGGGCCGCTGGCATCCAGTATATGAACCGCCTGTCAGACTTCCTGTTCGTGGCCAGCCGTGCTGCCAACGATGACGGAGCGGGCGACGTGCTCTGGGTTCCGGGCCAGAATCGCTGACCCATTAGGCCGCGCATTTCTGGACGCCAAAATTAGACCCCTTCGCGCGTTGACCGGGCCGGATCAGGCCTTTAGGTTCCGCGCCAGTTGATAACCCCCCTCCCAGATTGAGTGAAAGAGGATCGATGAAGGTCTTGGTGCCGGTAAAGCGGGTGGTCGATTACAACGTCAAGGTCCGCGTCAAGAGCGATGGATCGGGCGTTGAACTCGCCAACGTCAAAATGTCCATGAACCCGTTCGACGAAATTGCGGTCGAAGAAGCGCTGCGCCTGAAGGAAGCCGGCAAGGCGACCGAAGTCGTGGTGGTCTCGATCGGACCGGCGCAGGCGTCGGAAACGATCCGCACCGGTCTCGCCATGGGCGCCGATCGCGGCATCCTGGTGAAGGCCGAGGGCGCGGTAGAGCCGCTCGCGGTCGCCAAGATCCTGAAGAAGATCGCGGACGAAGAGCAGCCGGGCCTGATCATTCTCGGCAAGCAGGCGATCGACGACGACAGCAACCAAACCGGCCAGATGCTGGCGGCGCTGCTCGGCTGGTCGCAGGCGACCTTCGCCTCGAAGCTCGAGGTCGAAGGAAGCGACTTCAAGGTCACCCGCGAAGTCGATGGCGGCCTGCAGACCGTGAAGCTGAAGGGACCGGCGATCGTCACCACCGATCTCCGCCTCAACGAGCCGCGCTACGCCTCGCTGCCGAACATCATGAAGGCGAAGAAGAAGCCGATCGCGGACAAAACTGTGGCGGATTACGGCGTCGACGCCACCCCCCGTCTCGAGGTCCTCAAGACGACTGAGCCGGCGGGCCGTAAAGCGGGCGTCAAGGTCAAGGACGTCGCCGAGCTGGTGTCGAAACTCAAGAACGAAGCCGGGGTGCTCTGATGACGACGCTTCTGATTGCCGAACACGACAATGCGTCGCTCAAGGATGCGACCAACAAGGCCCTGACCGCCGCGGCCGCGCTCGGCGCGGACGTCGAGGTTCTGGTGGCCGGCGAGAACGCCAAGGCCGCGGCGGACGCCGCCGCAAAGCTTGCCGGTGTGAAGAAGGTGTTGCTCGCCGACGGCGCGCTTTACGCGCACGATCTGGCCGAACCGCTGGCCGCGCTGATCGTCTCGCTGGCGCCGTCCTATGACGCCATCGTCGCGCCCGCGACCTCGCGCTTCAAGAACGTGATGCCGCGCGTTGCAGCGTTGCTCGACGTCATGCAGGTCTCGGAAATCACCAAGGTGGTCGCCCCCGACACCTATGAGCGTCCGATCTACGCCGGCAACGCCATCCAGACGGTGAAGTCGAAGGACTCCAAGAAGGTCATCACGGTACGCACCTCCACCTTTGCCGCAGCGGGTGAAGGCGGCAGCGCGTCGGTCGAGAGCGTCGCGGCGGCTGCCGATCCGGGCCTGTCGTCCTTTGTCGGCGAGGAAGTCGCGAAGAGCGACCGTCCCGAGCTGACCTCGGCCAAGATCATCGTCTCCGGTGGGCGCGCCATGCAGAGCCGCGAGAACTTCGCAAAGTACATCGAGCCGCTTGCCGACAAGCTCGGCGCTGGCGTCGGCGCTTCGCGTGCGGCGGTGGATGCGGGCTATGCGCCGAACGACTGGCAGGTCGGCCAGACCGGCAAGGTCGTGGCCCCCGAGCTCTATGTCGCGGTCGGCATCTCCGGCGCGATCCAGCATCTGGCCGGCATGAAGGACTCCAAGGTGATCGTCGCGATCAACAAGGACGAGGACGCGCCGATCTTCCAGGTTGCCGATTACGGCCTGGTCGCCGACCTCTACCAGGCGGTTCCGGAATTGACGGCCGAACTCGGCAAGCTCGGCAAGTAAACGCGCTAAAACACCGGCCGGAGCCATAAACTCCGGCCGGTGTTGCTTTTTGAGGCGTTTTCTTTGGCGTGGGACACGCCTTCGAAGCGATCCAATCTAGGTTTCGAGGCCGGGTTCTGATTAAATCGGACCTCCCGGCTCAGGGGGATAGGCAGGCGCGGTTGATAGCGCGCCGTTCCGGTGGATGACATTATGGCGGCAGTAATCAAGAAGGTCGGCGTGATCGGCGCGGGGCAGATGGGCAATGGCATCGCGCATGTCGCTGCGCTGGCCGGCTTCGACGTGGTGCTCAACGACATTTCGACCGACCGCCTCAAGTCAGGCATGGCCACGATCAACGGCAATTTGGCGCGCCAGGTCTCCAAGAAGGCCGTGAGCGAGGACGACAAAGCCAAGGCGATGGCGCGTATCGTGGCCGGCGAGAAGCTGGACGATCTCGCTGACTGCGACCTCGTGATCGAGACCGCGGTCGAGAAGGAAGAGGTCAAGCGCAAGATTTTCCACGAGCTCTGCGCCGTGTTGAAGCCGGAGGCGATCGTCGCCTCCGATACTTCCTCGATCTCGATCACGCGGCTCGCCGCCGCCACCGACCGGCCCGAACGCTTCATCGGCATTCACTTCATGAATCCGGTGCCGCTGATGGAGCTGGTGGAGCTGATCCGCGGCATCGCCACCGACGACCAGACCTTCGAGGCGTCAAAGGAATTCGTCGGCAAGCTCGGCAAGCAGGTCGCGGTCTCCGAGGATTTCCCGGCCTTCATCGTCAACCGCATCCTGCTGCCGATGATCAACGAGGCGATCTACACGCTGTACGAAGGCGTGGGCAACGTCGAGGCGATCGACGCGGCGATGAAGCTCGGGGCGCACCATCCGATGGGCCCGCTGGAGCTCGCCGATTTCATCGGCCTCGATACCTGCCTGTCGATCATGCAGGTGCTGCATGAGGGCCTCGCCGACTCCAAGTACCGCCCGTGCCCGCTGCTGGTGAAATACGTCGAGGCAGGCTGGCTCGGTCGCAAGACCCAGCGCGGTTTTTACGACTACCGCGGCGCCAAGCCGGTTCCGACGAGATAAAGCTGTCTCGTGCCCCGGACGCAGCGCGAAGCGCTGCAGAGCCGGGGCCCAGAGGCCGCGCGCACGCTGAAGCATGGTCCCGGCTCTGCGGTGCGTCACTTCGTGACACGCCGCGTCCGGGACACGGACGAAGCCTATCCTGCGGCGCTTCGTGGCAATTCATGTCCCGTTAACCGCTCGCGTCTAGGTTACGCGCGTACGAGGGTTTGCGTAATGGACATGATGGCGATGGTCAGCAGCATGCTGGCCTCTCAGCAAGGCGCGCTGCAGTCGAATATCTCGGCGACGCTGATGAAGCAGAACGCGGATGCGGAGAAATCCACCGTCCTGACGCTGCTCGGCGCCGGACAGCCCTCGCTCGCCAATGTCGGCGCCGGCGTCGGCAGCAACCTCAACGTTACCGCCTAAAACATCCTCGCTTAGAACGACGCGGCGGCTTTGCCTGTCGCAGCCCGGATCAGCTTGAGCGCATCCTCGCTCGCCCATTCCGCCGGCCCCGCGATCGTCGCGATCTCGCAGCCTTGGGGATCGACCAGCACCGAGGTGGGCATGCCCAAAGCCCTGCCTATCACCTTAAGATCCTGAAAAACCTTGGCTTTCTGATCATTGAAATAGCCGAGCCGGGTCAGATTGGCCTCTTTCAGAAACGTCTTGGGCTTCTCGGGGTCGCGGGTGTCGATATTGATCGCCACCACCTCGAAATTCGGGCCCGAAAGCTTGCCCTGGAGCTCGTCCAGTGCCGGCATCTCCTTGCGGCAGGGCACGCACCAGGTGGCCCAGAGGTTCACCAGCAGCGTCTTGCCGCGGAAATCCGACAGCTTCCTCGGCTTGCCGTCGGCGTCCTCGAAGGCCAGGTCCGGCAGCTTCAGCGGCGCGGTCGCCATGGTCAACGCCGCCACCTCGCCATGGGCGAGCGGGGCGATCTTCTGTGCGGTGTTCACCGCCGCCCGGCAGGCGGGATCGCCGGAGGGGGCCCGGCTCAGGCCCAGCCCGTACAGCGCGGCAAAGCCAGCCAGGCCCCCGACCACCACGGTGGCGATGACGACGGGGATCCGGCGCGTGGCCGACCGCGCTTTCCTTCGGTCGAGGCGATCGTTGGGGTCGAGCATATCGTTTGTCATCCGGTCGCAGATATGGCTATCAGAGGCCTCTTAATACGGCGAGCCGCAGCCAGCAAACATGCGGTGACGGCAAGCAAGGCGTGAGCAGGGGATCATGAGCAACAAGATGTGGGGCGGCCGGTTCTCGGAACGTCCCGACGAGATCATGGAAGAGATCAACGTCTCCATCGACGTCGATCGGCACCTCTTTGCCCAGGACATTGCCGCGTCCAAGGCCCACGCCGCGATGCTGGCCGCACAGGGCATCATCACGGCCTCTGATGCGAAAAATATCGGCAAGGGTCTAGACACGATTTTGTCAGAGATCGGCAAGGGCACCTTCGAATTCAAGCGCGCGCTCGAGGACATTCACATGAATGTCGAGAGCCGCCTGTCCGAGCTGATCGGCCCTGCCGCCGGCCGTTTGCACACCGCGCGCTCGCGCAACGACCAGGTCGCGACTGATTTCCGTCTCTATGTCCGCGATGTCCTCGATGAGACCGACGCCGCGCTCGCCGCGTTCCAGCAGGCGCTGGTGGAGCGCGCGCTCGAGCATGCCGGAACGGTCATGCCCGGCTTCACGCATCTGCAGACCGCGCAGCCGGTGACCTTCGGCCACCATCTGCTCGCCTATGTCGAGATGGCCGCGCGCGATCGCGGCCGTTTCCAGGACGCGCGCAAGCGGCTGAACGAATCCCCGCTCGGAGCTGCAGCGCTCGCCGGGACCTCGTTTCCGATCGACCGTCACGGCACGGCGAAGGCGCTGGGATTTGATCGTCCGATGGCGAACTCGCTCGATGCGGTCTCCGATCGCGACTTCGTGCTGGAGACGCTGTCGGCGGCCTCGATCTGCGCCGTGCACATGTCGCGCTTTGCCGAGGAGATCGTGATCTGGACCTCGCCGCTGGTCGCCATGATCCGCCTCAGCGACAAGTTCACCTCGGGATCCTCGATCATGCCGCAGAAGCGCAATCCCGACGCCGCCGAGCTGGTGCGCGCCAAGACCGGCCGCGTCATTGGCGCGCTCAACGGCCTGCTGATCGTGATGAAGGGCCTGCCGCTCGCCTATCAAAAGGACATGCAGGAGGACAAGCAGGGCGCCATGGAAGGCTTCGCCGCGCTGTCGCTCGCGATCCGCGCCATGACCGGCATGGTCCGGGATCTCGTGCCTGATCAAGCGAAGATGAAGCTTGCTGCCGGCGAGGGCTACGCCACCGCGACAGATCTTGCCGACTGGCTGGTGCGGACGCTGAAGATGCCGTTCCGCGAGGCCCATCACGTCACCGGCCGCATCGTCGCGAAAGCCGCCGAGAGCGGCGTGGCGCTGCACGAGCTCCCGCTCAAGGAGATGCAGGCGATCGAGCCGAAGGTCACGAAAGACGTGCTCGGCGTGCTCTCGGTCGAATCGTCGGTCAAGAGCCGGACCAGCTTCGGCGGCACCGCGCCGAAGAACGTGGCGGCGCAGGCCAAGGCCTGGTTGAGGCGGCTGGAAAAAGAGCGAAAATTGGGCTGAGGGCAAAATTTCGCTTATGTTTCATGGTCATCCGGGTCTCGCCAGAGCGCGCCAATCTCTGTATGGTGCGCCGCGCGTAGTGGGGATTTCGTCGTGACGTCAAAGTTTCGCCCGGCCGGCTCGGGGTGGGCCATCATTGTCTTGAGCCTGACGGCGCTCGCGCTTGCCGGCTGTGGCCGCAAGGGCCCGCTGGATCTGCCGCCGACCGCCTCGAGCGCGTCTACGGCCAATATCGCGCCGCCGACCGATACCGAGACCGAAGCCCAGAGGACGCCGAGCGTGTTCAATCCTACCTATGGTGCGGACGCCGCACCGGCGGCGGCCAAGGGCAAAAAGAGACCGTTCATCCTCGACCCGCTCCTGGACGAAAGACCCAGCCGATAGGCTGGGGCAACTGAGCCAACGCCATGAACCATTTTGACTATCGCAACGGCGTGCTGCACGCCGAGGCGGTGAACCTGTCCGAGCTGGCTGCAACCGTCGGCACGCCGTTCTATTGCTATTCGACCGCAACGCTCGAGCGGCACTATCGCGTTTTCACCGACGCCTTCGCCGGCGAGAAGGTGCTGGTCTGCTACGCCATGAAGGCGAATTCCAACCAGTCGGTGCTGCGCACGCTGGCCAGGCTCGGCGCCGGCGCGGACGTGGTCTCCGGCGGCGAATTGAAGCGCGCGCTGGCCGCCGGCATTCCCGCAAACAAGATCCTGTTCTCCGGCGTGGGCAAGACGGAAGCCGAGCTGCGCGCCGCGCTGGCCGCCGACATCCTCTGCCTCAACGTCGAATCCGAGCCCGAGCTCGAGCTGCTGTCGCGCCTTGCGAGCGAGACGGGCAAGACCGCGCGGATTTCGATCCGTGTCAATCCGGACGTCGATGCCGGCACGCACGCAAAGATCTCGACCGGCAAGTCCGAGAACAAGTTCGGCATCCCGATCGCGCATGCCCGCGAGGTCTATGCCCGCGCGGCGAAGCTGCCGGGCATCGAGGTCACAGGCACCGACGTGCATATCGGCAGCCAGATCACCGATCTCTCGAAGATGGAGATCGCGTTCCGCATCCTCTCCGAATTCGTGCAGATGCTGCGCGCCGACGGCCACAACATCTCGCATGTCGATTTCGGCGGCGGCCTCGGCATTCCCTATTACATGGACCGCGAGGCGCCGCCGGCGCCCGACGCCTATGCCGCCATGGTCAAGCGCGTCAGCCACAATCTCGGCTGCACGCTGATGTTCGAGCCCGGGCGCATGATCGTCGGCAATGCCGGCATCCTGGTCGCCAAGGTGATCTATGTGAAGCACGGCGACGGCAAGAATTTCGTCATCATCGACGCCGCCATGAACGATCTGATCCGTCCGACGCTGTATGAGGCTCATCACGACATTCTGCCGGTGACGCAGCCTGCGAAGGGGGTCGCGACCATCATGGCCGATGTCGTCGGCCCGGTCTGCGAGACCGGCGACTACCTCGCACTGGATCGCACGCTACCGACGCCAAAGCCCGGCGACCTCATCGCCATCATGACCGCCGGCGCCTATGGCGCAGTGCAGGCCGGCACCTACAATACGAGGCCGCTGGTGCCCGAGGTGCTGGTGAAGGGCGATCAGTACGCCGTCGTGCGTCCGCGCATCGAGGTCGAGCAACTGATCGCGATGGATACGCCCGCGCCCTGGCTGTGAGTGTGTGATCGTCCACGATGAGCGCAGCTACCGCTGCGCCCATCGTTGCATTGACTCCTACTTCTTGAACCGGTCCCTGATCGCGGCGAGGCCGGAATCATAGACGCCGCCGAGGGCATCGGCCGCTTCCTTCTCCCGCCCCGGGTCGGGCGTGTAGATGCCGGTCCATGTCACCACCGACGCGCCTTCACCCTTTGCCGTGACCTTGATGGTCGACTTGTACTGGCTCACCGGCAGTGGGCTCGACAGAAACGCGTAGGAATAGCTGTAGTCTTTGTCGCTCCGCGCAGTCTGCGTCTCCACGAACGAGGCCCTGCTGTCCCTGGTGACGAGCGTCCGGGTTGGCGGCGACTTGCCGTCCGCAATGCACTGTCCCACCGGCGGCAGCCAATCCTTGATCGCGCAGAACGGCCCGATGACGGACCACACCTCGGCCGCAGCACTGCTGACCTCGATGCTCCTCGTCAGATTGGCTGCGGACGCCGGCATGACGCCGACGCCCAGGCTGAGGGCGCAAATCGCGGCACTGCGAACCGAAACGAGCAATCTTGAAGCCGTTGAATCGTGTTTCTTCATGGTAATCTCCTGTGTCCGGCGGGCCGCGATTGAGGCGGCCGGCTTGCCAATGCCGGTCGAATAGACGCTCACCACGGTCCGCGGCCAGTTCAGAGAATGAATCGCTGCTGATACAGAAACTGAACTAGGAAGCCGCGCGCCGCGCGCCTAAGTTTGAGCCTTCCCTTGTCACGGAGGCCCGCATGACCATCGGCAGCTACAGGCAGTTTTGTCCGGTCGCGATGGCGGCCGAGATATTATGCACGCGC
Organism: Bradyrhizobium sp. MOS002; assembly: GCF_003020115.1. GTDB lineage: Bacteria > Pseudomonadota > Alphaproteobacteria > Rhizobiales > Xanthobacteraceae > Bradyrhizobium. The sequence goes on along the minus strand of NZ_PYFX01000001.1, from coordinate 421,559 downwards.
TGGACCGTCGTGCTCCTCCGCGAACTCATTGCCGGCTCGACGCGCTTCAACGAGCTGCGCCGCGGCGTTCCGCGGATGTCGCCTGCCTTGCTCTCGCAACGTCTCAAGGAGCTCGAAGCCGCCGGCATCGTAACGCGCCGGGCGTCGGCTTCCGAGCGCGGCATCACAGAATATCTGCTGACCACGGCCGGACGCGAACTCGGCCCAATCGTGGAGGCGTTCGGCATCTGGGGCCAGCGCCGCATCGAGTCGGATCTGTCGCTTCAGCATCTCGATGTCCAGCTGCTGATGTGGGACATGCGACGGAATTTGAACACGACGCCGATGCCGACCCGCCGCAGCGTGCTGCAGTTCGCGTATCCGGAATTACCTTCAACGCAGCGATTGTGGTGGCTGATCGTCGATCCCGACGACAGTGTCGACCTCTGCTCGATTGATCCCGGTTTCGACGTTGACCTTTACGTGTCGGTTGATCTGCGCTCCATGACAGCGATCTGGATGGGACTCGATACCGTGCGCGCGGCCGTCGCAAGCCGGCGGATGCTGCTCACGGGCGACCGGCAGCTTGCCGCGGCCATGCAAAGCTGGCTGGGCCTCAGCCCGTTCGCCAAGGAACGCAAGTTGGCGAGCTGATGCCAGGCGGCGCAATTCAGTATTTGTATCGCCCCGCTACAGTTCCCGTACTGGCGAGCCCGCGCCGTGTTCTGGCACCCAAGTGATGCCCGCCTGTATCAACGCGGAGCTGAACTCGAGCCAGGAGACACGACATGACAGCGTATCTGATCGCGGACATCAAAGTGACTGACGGAAAGTGGGTGCCGGACTACGCAGCGTCCGTCCACGAGCTGGTGCACAAGCATGGCGGCAAGTATCTTTCCCGCAGTGGCAATGTGAAAACCCTTGAAGGTGCCCCTCTCGACACATCGCTGATCGCGATCATGTCGTTTCCAACGGCGAAGGCAGCGGAGTCCTTCGTCACTGATCCCGCCTACGTCCGCTTCGCGGCAGCGCGCAGGGGCGGCAGCGAGAGCCGCTTCCAGTTGATCGACGATACCGACTTGGCCGGCACGATCCCCTATCTCGCCAAGGCTTGAACTGCGTCTTTGTCAAAAACTCGGCCGCAGGCGCAGACGTGCCCGGCCAACACAGGAGGTTGGAATGAACGATTCACTTGCCGGCGCTGGCCTGCTTCGCATGCTTTTCGTAGCTTGCAGCGTGGCCTTCCTGCTCGGACTTTCCGGCGCCGCGTCGGCCCGGGTCACGCGGTGCGACATTACGTGGGTCAGCTGCAACAACACCTCTGCGAAATGCTCGAGCGAGAGACGGTGCATGCGCAGGTGCGACGAGAAGTACATCAAATGCAGCGGGGGCTCGGCCTCCCTGCAACTGGAGCAGCCGATCGACCTTCTGGAACTTGGCAGACGCCGCTCGTAGCAGATCGATCCAAGAACGATAGCGCAGCGCCGGTCGTCGGCGCTGCGTCCTCGTGTTGGCGCTAGCTGGGTGGCCTGCCGCCCACCACAACGCCCGCCTTCTTTTCGATCGGCTTGATCGCCGCGGTGAAATCGGACTCGGCGCCTTCCGCGCTGATGACTGTCTCCCACAACCGGCCGACCGCATCCGCGACCTCCATCGACAGGCCGAGCTGCTTCATCTCCTCCAGCGCCAGCCGCACGTCCTTCACCATCAGTCCGGTGGCAAAGCCGAAGTCAAACGTCCGCGGCAGCACCGAGCGCGGAAACTTGTCGCGGCTCGCGGTGTTCATGCCGGAGCCGGCATTGATGACGTCGATCATCACGGCGGGATCGAGCCCGGCCTTGACGCCCATCACCACCGCTTCCGAGGTCGCCACGATCGCGGTGGCCGACAAGAAATTGTTGGCGAGCTTCATGGTCTGCGCCGCGCCGGGTTTCTCGCCGATGAAGAACACTTTTCCGATGACGTCGAGCGCGGGCTTGAGCAGCTCGAACTCGGTCTTCGGCCCCGAGACCATCACCGCCAGCGTGCCCTTCTCGGCGCCGCCGACGCCGCCGGAGACGGGGCAGTCGATCTGCACGATGTCATGCTCGGCGAGCAGGCCGTGAATCTTCACCGCCATCGCCGAGCCGACGGTGGAGAGATCGATGAAGCGTTTGACGCGGCTCCCCTCGATCACGCCGTTCGGCCCCGTCGCAACCGCGAGCGAAGCCTGCAGCGAGGGCAGGCTCGCCATGACGGTCTCGACCTGGTCGGCGACGTCCTTCGGCGACGTCGCCGCGGTGGCGCCGCGCGCCACCAGCTTGTCGACGACCTCCTGGCGCGTGTCGAACACGACGAGCCGGTTGCCGGCCTCGATCAGCCGCCGCGCCATCGGGAAACCCATGTTTCCGAGGCCGATGAATCCGATGTCCATGGTGTTTCCTTGTGTTGATTATAGGTTGTTGTTGATCGGCGCGGACCCACCGGTGTCGTCCTGGCGAAAGCCAGGACCCATTACCCCAGGGAGAGGTTGTGGCGCGAAGTGGCAACTCCGAGTCGCCGTAACCACAGCTGCCGGTGGCTATGGGTCCTGGCTTTCGCCAGGACGACGCGGGAGAGGGACGTGGCGTTCCCGTCCCTCACACCGGCGCGCCTCACGCCTTGCCGTCGATTTCCGCGAACACCTCGCGCGCGATCCGAAAACTGTCGACCGCAGCCGGCATGCCGCCATAGATTGCGACCTGCATCAGGATCTCGCGGATCTCGTCGCGGCTAACGCCATTGGTGAGTGCGCCTTTCAGATGCGCGCGGAATTCGTGCTGACGATTGAGGATCGCGATCATCGCGATGTTGAGCATGCTGCGGGTCTTGCGCGGCAGCTCCTCGCGGCCCCACACCGTGCCCCAGCAATATTCGTTGAGCATCTCCTGGAACGGACGGTTGAAGTCGTCGACGGTCTTCAGGGCGTTGTTGACATAGGCCTCGCCCAGCACCGCTTTGCGGACTTCCAGGCCCTTGTCGTGCATCTTCTTGTCCATGGCGTTTCCTTTGTTTCCCCAGGCTGTCGGCGCGGAAATTACGGGGTTGCGGCGGGCCAGTCACGTCCTCGTGTTATGCGGGAAAAGGGGTGTCTCCCGTACAGGAACGGATGCCTCAGTGCTGCCGTTGTGGTACGCTTCTCTACCGGGCAACCTGGAGAGTTGATTGAACGGCGTCACCCCCGACCCGTCAGACCCGATCCGCGATGGCGACGCTCTGTCGCGGCTGAAGCTGGCGCAAGCCCTGCAGCGGGCCACTTATGCCATCGCGTGGGAGCGTGCCTGGCCAAATTTGGCGCGGCTTCTAACCGTCGTCGGCCTGTTCCTGGTGGTGTCCTGGGCCGGCCTCTGGCTGGCGCTGCCGTCTATTGCCCGCGCCATCGGTCTCGTGGTTTTCGCTGGCGTTGCGATTGCCGTCCTGTTCCCATTGAGTCGCTTCCGCTGGCCGACCCGCGAGGAGGCGCTGGCCCGGCTCGACCGCGGCTCCGGCATCCGTCATCGGCCGGCCACCACGCTGACGGACACGCTGAGCTCGCAGGACCCGGTTGCGCAGGCCTTGTGGCGGGCGCAGCGCGAGCGCACGCTGGCTTCGATCAAGCGCATCCGCGCCGGTATGCCGAAGCCCCGGCTCGCTCTGCATGATCCCTGGGCGCTGCGCGCGCTGGTCATGGTGATGCTGGTTGCGACCTTCTTCGCCGCCGGCGACGAGCGTGCGATGCGGCTCGGGGCCGCCTTCCACTGGAACGGTGTCCTGGCCCCGACGAATGTTCGCGTCGATGCCTGGGTCACGCCGCCGCTCTACACCGGCAAACCGCCGGTCATACTGTCGGCCGCGAACAAGGAGGCCGCGGCGCTGCCGGCCAGCGGCCCGCTGGCGGTTCCCGCAGGCTCAACCCTGATCGTTCGCTCCTCCGGCGGCAGCCTTGATGTTGTCGTCTCCGGCGGCCTCAAGGAAGTCGCGCCCACCGAAGCCGCGCCCAAGGGCACCAACGAGAAGCATTTCGCCATCAGCGGCGACGGCACCGCGCATGTCCGCGCGCCCTCCGGCCAGCCGCAATGGTCGTTTGCGGCAACGCCAGACCGCGCGCCGACGATCGCGCTGGCCAAGGATCCCGAGCGCCAGGCCCGTGGCGGACTCCAGCTCACCTACAAGATCGAGGACGATTACGGCGTCACCGGCGCCGACGCGCAAATCGGCCTGCGCCCCGCCGATGCCAAGGATGGGGGCAAGGATGGCAGCAAGGAGGCCGACACCAAGGCCGCCGCGCGGCCGCTATTCCAGCCTCCGCAATTCCCGCTCGTGCTGCCGAATGCGCGCACCCGCAACGGCGTCGGCCAGACGGTGAAGGACCTCAGCGAGGATCCCTATGCCGGCGCCGACGTCACGCTGACCCTCACCGCCAAGGACGAGGCCGGCAACGAGGCCAGGAGCGAGCCCTTCAACATGCGCCTGCCCGAGCGGCTGTTCACCAACTCGCTCGCGCGCGCGCTGGTCGAACAGCGCCGCATCCTCGCGCTCGACGCCAACAAGAACTCGGATGTCTACGCCGCGCTCGACGCGCTGATGATCGCACCCGAATTGTTCACGCCGGATGCGGGCTGCTATCTCGGCCTGCGCAGCCTGGCGCTGCAGCTCGAAGCCGCCCGCACCGACGACGCGATGCGCGATGTGGTGAAAAGCATGTGGGCGTTCGCGGTCACCATCGAGGACGACGGTGTCGCCGGCAGCGTCAACGCCGCGCTGCGGTCGGCGCAGGATGCGCTCAAGCGGGCGCTGGAACGCGGCGCCAGCGAGGACGAGATCAAGGCGCTGACGCAAAAACTTCGCGAGGCGATGGCCGGCAAGGTGCGCGATCTCGCCCGGCGCGCCGAGCAGAATCCGCTTGGACCCCGCCAGCCATTCCCGGCAGAGGTTCAGCTCATCCTCGACAAGTCCGTCGAGCTGAAACAAAAGACCCAGAACGCCACGCCCGAGCAGCTCGAAGAGCTCGCGAAGCAGCAGGACGCGTTGCGCGAGCAGCTTCAGGCCTATCGCAAGTCGGCGAACAACCGGGCGAAGGCGGGCAACGACGGGGCCAACCAGTCGACGCGAGACCGTAAATGCGGAAGCTAGCACGCGTGCCAGTCTTGAAGGCGATCTCGATCGCCTGCCTCGCCTTCCTGTTGGGAGGCGTCTTGCCCGTGGCTGCCCAGCAGGATCAGGATGTCGATGCCCTGCTCGATGGCGCTGAAAAGGCGATGCAGGATTCCGGCGACAGCCTCAGGCAGAAGGAATCCGGCAAGAGCCTGAACAATCAATCCGATGCGATTCAGAAGCTCGAGGAGTACAAGCGGGCGACGGAAAAGAGCCAATCCTCCAATCGCGATCGTTCCGTCATCACGCAGCGCGACCTCGACGAATTGCTGAAGCAAATCGAGAAGGCGGCGCGCGAAGGCAATAAAGAAGCGGCCCAGCGCATGCTCGAGCAGCTCGCGCAGATCATGGAAAACCTCCAGATGGCGCAGCCCGGGCAATCCGGCGACAGCGACATGGAGCAGGCGCTCAACGAGCTCAGCGACATGATCCGCAAGCAGCAGCAATTGCGCGACAAGACTTTCAAGCAGGGGCAGGATTCCCGGCGTGAGCGCTCGCGCGGCAAGCAGCAGGGCGACCAGTCGATGTCGGACCTCCAGCAGGATCAGCAGTCGCTGCGGGATCGCCTGAAGAAGCTGCAGGACGAGCTCGCCAAGCGCGGCCTCGCGCAGAAGGGGCAAAAGGGCCAGAAGAGCCAGGGCCAGAAAGGGCAGAAGGGTCAGCAGGGCGAGCAGGGACAACCGGGCCAGGATGGCGATCAGGACGGTGACCAGGGCGATGACGACGGCAGTCTGGACGCCGCCGACGGGGCCATGGGCGATGCCGGCTCGCAGCTCGGCGAAGGCAATTCGGACGGCGCCGTGGACGCGCAGGGGAAAGCGCTCGAAGCCTTGCGCAAGGGCGCGCAGAAGATGGCCGAGGCGATGCAGCAGGGCGATGGCGACGGGCAGGGCGATGGTCCCGGCAACCGGCCCGGCCGCCAGCAGAGCGGCGGCAATCAGACCGACCCGCTCGGCCGCCCCCTTCACGGCCGCGATCTGAGCGACGACTACACGGTCAAGATCCCCGGCGAGATCGACGCCCAGCGCGTCCGCCGCATCCTCGAGGAGCTCCGTCGCCGCTTGGGGGATAGCTCGCGCCCGCAGATCGAGCTCGACTACATCGAGCGGCTGCTGAAGGATTTTTGAGGCTGTCGCAGCTCTCGTAGCCCGGATGAGCGAAGCGATATCCGGGGCCGCCGGTCCCGCATGTCGCTGCGCTCATGCGGGCTACAAGCTACGAACCCGATTCGCTACCCCTTCTTCGCCGCCAGCGCATCCGCCACCGCCGTGCGGATGTCGGCGACCGAGAACGGCTTGGTCACGACGTCATGCACCAGCGCATTGAGGTTCGAGGCGCGTTCGCGCTGGTCGGCAAAGCCGGTCATCAGCAGAATGGTCAAATCGGGGAAATCGCGTGCAACAGAAAGCGCCAGCGCGATGCCGTCCATCACCGGCATCTGGATGTCGGTGAGCAGCAGGTCGAACCCGCCGTCCGCGCGGGTCAGGATCTCCAGCGCCTCGGCGCCGTCTTGCGCGGTGACGGTCTCGTGACCGTCCATGGCGATGGCGCGCGCCACCAGCTGGCGCATCGAATCCTCGTCGTCGGCGATCAGGATTTTGGACATGAGACAAACCTTGGGATCAATCTCGCCACCAACTTTGCCTGCGAGACCTGCGAAATCGATTATACGCTGCCGCCGGCGATGTCGCGCCGGTTGAAGAAGCGAACGTCGATATTGCGGCCCTCCGGCGGCGGCGAGGCCAGGCGCGAGCGGAAGAAGGCGCGCTCGCCGGGCTGTAGCACGGTCTGTTCCAGAACGGCGTTCCAGGCGTAGATTTCCGCGCCCTGCGCGTCGCGCACCGCAAAGCGCAATCGAGGAATGTCGAGCGGCTTCTTGCCCTGACCCACGATCACGCCCTCGATGACGAGCACCTGCTTACCGTCCACGGTCTCGCTGGAGAGCTTGACGTCCTTGAAGGCCAGTGCGCGCAGGTTAACTTCGAGGCCGACCATCCTGTAGAAGGCGGCCGTCTGCGGCAGCAGCCGCACCATGTCGCCGCGCCAGATCACCAGCGCCAGCACCAGCGCGCCCATGGCGGCGCAGGCTGTTGGCAGGCCGAAATGCGATTTTCGCGGGACCGCCGTGGCGACCGGACGGCGCACCCGGGCGCCGCGGCGGCCGAACAGGCCTCGGAACCAGGACTGGTGCTGCTCGCCGACGACTTCCTCCTCGACGGACCGGGCGGCCGCCGACCATTCGTCCTCGGTGTCGGTGGCCTCCTGGTCCGGCCAGTCGCTGGCGATCGAGGGGCTGTCGACGACAGGTGCGTCAGCGGCGCCGTCGTCCTGGGCATAGGAGTTCCACTGCTCGGCGAGATCGGACTGGTCGTCGGCCCGGCTGGCTGCGGCCATGGCCGGGACAGATGCCTCCTCGATGGCATCCTCGGCATGGGCGACCCAGGTTTCCTTGCAACGGGAACAGCGCACGGTCCGCCCGTTCGCCCCAAGGCTCGCGGGCTTGACGGCGTAGGATGTCGTACAATGAGGGCAGACGATATGCATGGACGAGCCTTGATGCATGGCCAAGTCTTGACGGTGACACGGTCGCGGAGAACCGAGCGGGAAAGATGCTACCAATTATGCTACAGGACGACCGTTAACGAACCGGAAACCATAACGGCCGCAAAACCCGCTGATCGCGTGTGGCGGAGCACAGCCGCGCGGCCCGCGGCCTCTCTCGAACGGAGCTGAGCTTGGTTCGGTTCGAAAATGTCGGATTGCGTTACGGCCTGGGGCCCGAGGTCTTGCGCGACCTCAACTTCCAGATTCCGGCGCATTCCTTCCAGTTTCTCACCGGGCCGTCCGGCGCCGGCAAGACCTCATTGCTGCGCCTGTTGTTCCTCTCGCATCGCCCGACGCGGGGCCTCGTCAATTTGTTCGGTCACGACATTTCGCAGCTCGGCAAGGATGAGATCGCAGACTTGCGCAAGCGCATTGGCATCGTGCTCCAGGATTTCCGCCTGCTCGACCACATGACGACCTATGAGAACGTCGCGCTGCCGTTCCGCGTGATGGGCCGCAGCGAATCGAGCTATCGCAAGGAGGTCATCGACCTCCTGAAATGGGTCGGGCTCGGCGAGCGCATGGACGCGCTGCCGCCGATCCTGTCCGGCGGCGAGAAGCAGCGCGCGGCGATCGCGCGCGCCGTGATCTCCCGGCCGCAGCTGCTGCTGGCCGACGAGCCGACCGGCAGCGTCGATCCGACGCTCGGCCGCCGCCTGCTGCGGCTGTTCATCGAGCTCAACAAGTCTGGCACCGCCGTCATCATCGCCACCCACGATATCGCCCTGATGGACCAGTACGAGGCGCGACGCTTCGTGCTGCACCAGGGACGGCTGCACGTCTATGAGTAGGCCCGACGAGCGCGGCGTGCTGGTCGATCTCGGACAGGAGGGGCCGCCGCTTCCGGCCAGGGCGCGCAACATGTCGCCGATCGTGCCGCGCGCCTCGATCCATGGCCGCGCGCTGGTCGCCGTCGTCGCCATCATGACCTTCCTGGCGTCGATGACGACCGGCACGGTGCTGCTGGTGAGCGCCTCCGCCGCCGAATGGCAGTCGGATGTCGCGAGCGAGATCACCATCCAGGTCCGCCCGCAGACCGGCCGCGATCTCGAACGCGACACCGCAGCGGTGACCGAGGCCATGCGCGCGCAAGCCGGCATTGTCGAGGTCAAGCCGTTCACCAAGGACGAGAGCGGCAAGCTGCTCGAGCCCTGGCTCGGCACCGGGCTGTCGATGGACGATCTGCCGGTGCCGCGCATGATCATCGCGCGCGTGCAGCCCGGCACGGCGCTCGATCTTGGCGCTCTGCGCGCCCGCGTGACCCAGGTGGCGCCGAGCGCCAGCGTCGACGATCACCGCGCCTGGATCGAGCGCATGCGCTCGATGACCAACGCCACCGTGCTCGCCGGCCTCGGCATCCTCGCGCTCGTCATCGTCGCCACCATCATCTCGGTGTCGTTCGCGACCCGAGGCGCCATGGCGGCGAACCGTCCGATCGTCGAGGTGCTGCATTTCGTCGGCGCCGGCGACCGCTATATCGCCAACCGCTTCCTGCGTCACTTTCTCAGGCTGGGGCTGGAGGGGGGCGTGATCGGCGGCGGCGCCGCCATGCTGGTGTTCGGCTTCTCCGAGTCGATTGCAGGCTGGTTTTCCGGCACACCCGTCGGCGACCAGTTCGCCGCACTGCTCGGCACCTTCTCGTTGCGGCCGTCCGGCTACATCGTGCTCGCGGTGCAGGCCGTGCTGATCGGCGCCATCACCGCGGTCGCCTCGCGCCAGACTCTGTTCGCGACGCTGAATGATGTTGATTGAGGCCGACAAACCGGACTCCACTTCGCCTCAAAACGTCCTAAAATCACCTCTGGGAAGGGATCACCGACATCGCATGACCGCGCCGACCGACGATCGATCGCCGAAACTGCCGCGTGGCTGGCTGCGCGCGGCCGTGATGTCGACGATTGCGCTCGCCTTCGTCGGCGCCGCGGCGGGCTTCATCGCGTTTCTGTCGCAATTGCGCGGCGCCGAGATCGCGCCGGACCGCAAGGCGGACGGCATCGTGGTTCTGACCGGCGGCTCCTCGCGGGTGTCGGATGCGATGGAGCTGCTCGCTGCCGGCTACGGCAGGAGGCTCCTGATCTCCGGCGTGCACCCGACCTCGACGGCGAGCGACATCTCCCGGACGTTGCCGGAGAACCAGTCCTTCATGCGTTGCTGCGTCGATCTCGACCGCACCGCGGTCTCGACCCGCGGCAATGCCGCGGAAGCGCGGCGCTGGGCCGCGGGACGCGGCTTCAAATCGCTGATCGTGGTTACCTCGAACTATCACATGCCGCGCGCGCTGGTGGAATTCTCGCATGCGATGCCGGAGACGACACTGATCCCGTTCGCGGTGGTCGGCGACAAATGGCGCGAGGAGCCGTGGTGGACCTCGGCGTCCACCTTGCGGCTGCTGTTGTCGGAATATGTCAAGTACATCGCGGCCGAGCTCAGGGTGCGGCTGGAGGATTTCGGGATTGACCTTTCGCCCGAGATGTCGGAGCAGCCTCCCGGGCTGCAGCCGAAGCGGCCCGCCACCGCACAGGCCAATTGATCGGCAACTGATCGGCAATTGATCGGATCCTCGATGTTCTTGATTTTCCTGCGATCGCTCGTGTTCAACTTGCTGTTCTACACCGTGCTGGTGTGCCTCGCGATCGTGGCGCTGCCGACCTTCGCATTGCCGCCGCGCGCCATGCTCACGGTCGCGCAATGGTGGGCAAAGGCGACGCTGTTCCTGATGCGGGCCGTCTGCAACATCAAGGTGGAATTCCGCGGCCTCGACAAGATTCCGACGGGACCATTGGTCGTCGTGGCGAAGCACCAGTCGTTCTTGGAGACGTTCGTCTTGCCGGGTTTTTTCAACCGTCCGATTTTCATCCTCAAGCGTCAGCTCATGCAGATCCCGGTGTTCGGTCAGTTCCTGGTCAAGACCGGGATGATCGCGATCGACCGCAACGCCGGCGTCAAGGCGCTGCTGGACATGACGCGGCGGGCGCGCGAGGCGGTACGCAGCGGCGGGCAGCTCGTGATCTTTCCCGAAGGCACGCGCCGCGCTCCGGGCGCGCCACCGGACTACAAGAGCGGCTTCGCGCAGATCTATTCGTCCTGCGGCGCGCAGTGCCTGCCGATCGCGCTCAATTCCGGCCTGTTCTGGCCGCGCCGCACCTTCATGCGTTATCCCGGTACGCTGGTGGTGGAGTTCCTCGATCCGCTGCCGCCGGGCTTGCCCAAGGACGAGTTTCTCTCCCGTGTGCAAACGGCGATCGAAGACGCGACCGGCCGCCTCGTCGAAGCGGGCCGCAAGGAGCAGGAGCAGCTGATCGGCTCGGCGCCGAGCTATGCGCCGTCGGAGAGCTAGCGGTTTTCCCGATCGTTCGCGGGAGCCGGCGCGTGCGGAGAATGCGCATCACCATGCAGCATCGTGGCAAGCTGATGCAGCGGCGCATCGCGAAAACCTTCGGCCTCGATCGCCTTCACCGTCGCGGTCACGTAGTCGCGGTTGGCGCCGGACTGGCCGTGGCCCTGGAGCACGTGGCGATGCTGGTCGGTGAGCGACAGCCGGCCGGCATATTGCACATGGCCGCGGTCGACGACATAGGCGAGCGCGGAGACGCGCTGCCGCGCATCGTTCTCCAGCCACACCGAGCGCATGACTTCGCGATAGACCGACGTCACCTGCTCGCGCGCGCGCAAATAGGCGACGACGTCGGCACGGTTCTTTTCGGCGACGCGGAACGCGATGCCGCGGCAGGCGCCACCGCGGTCGAGGCCGAGCACCAGACCCGGCTTCTCCGGTGTGCCACGGTGGACGAAGGAATAGACACAGAGCGCGCGATGCTCGCCGACCAGCCGCGCCGGGACACGCTCCTCGAATTCGAAGCCCGGCCGCCACATCAGCGAGCCGTAGCCGAACACCCAGAGGTCGCCTTTGGCAGTGGTGACGGAGGGGAGGGTGATTTCCGACATTTCGGGCACGGCTACCAGAACCGCGCCCCCAAGCGAAGCGAATTCTCCGCCTTTCGGAGCAAGCCAACCTCGCTTACATTTGCCATCATCAGGGGTCAAAGGGTCGCCACATGTCCGATATGACCATTGCCGCGCGCCGGCGCTCCCGTTGGCGCCTTTTCATCGCCCCTGTCATCCTCCTGATCCTCGCGGTGGCGTGGAGCTGTTTCTGGTTCTATGCGGCGTCGCAGGCCGAAATCGCCGCCGACGCCTGGCGCGCGCAGGAGGCCAAATCCGGCCGCATCTATGATTGCGCCAAGCGCTCGATCGCGGGCTTCCCGTTCCGCTTCGAGGTCCAGTGTTCCGGCGCCAGCGTCGCCCTGGTGTCGCAGAACGCCAGCAAGACGCCGTTCACGGCGAAGCTCGACAACATCCTGGTCCTCGCCCAGGTCTACGACCCCAAGCGCGTCATCGCCGAATTCACCGCACCCGCGACGCTCACTGACGGCGTCACGCAAAACACCTTCGTCGTGAACTGGAGCAAGGGGCGCAGCAGCGTGGTCGGCCTGCCCGCCGTGCCGGAGCGCGCCTCCATCGTGTTCGAGGAGCCGACCGTCAACCGGGTCGACGGCAGCGTGCAGGTGCCGCTCGCGCGCGCGAAACAAGTCGAGCTGCATGGACGCCTCGCGGAGGGATCGCCGTCCGATCATCCCGTGATCGAGACCGTGTTCCAGATCGCGCAGGGCAGCATTCAGGGCGTTCATCCGCTGCTCGCCGAGCCGTTCGAGGCCGACACGCGGGCGAAGATCTCCGGACTCTCCGACCTTACGCCAAAGCCGTGGCCCCAGCGCTTCCGCGAGATCCAGGCGGCCGGCGGCCATATCGAGATCGTGCAGTCCCGGATCCAGCAGGGCGAGATGATCGCGGTTTCGGCCGGCACGCTCGGGATCTCGGCTAACGGCCGTCTCGACGGCGAATTGCAGATGACGGTGACGGGCCTCGAGCGCGTGATCCCCGCGCTCGGCATCGAGAAGATGCTGGAGGAGGGGGTGCCGCAGGCAACCCTCGATCGCGTCGCGCCCGGCGTGAAGTCGCAGGACCTCAACAATCTGTTCGGTGCGCTCGACCGCGCCGTTCCCGGGCTCGGCAAGGTCATCAAGCAGAACGCCAATGCCGGCGTTGCCGCCGGCATCAATTCGATCGGCACCGAGAGCACGCTGGAAGGCAAGAAGGCTCGCAGCTTCCCGCTGAAGTTCGTCGACGGCGCTGTGCTGCTCGGCCCGGTCAAGGTCGGCCAGATCCCGCCGCTGTATTAGGTCGTGAATTCATAAATTTGCCGGGCGGACGGCTTGGTCCGCCTGACGTGCTCGAAGCTGTGAACAGATCCTTCCGAAGAGCTTCTTGTGGCGCCGGTGATGCAACCTGCGAGGTCCTCTCCGGCGTCAGGCCTAGAGTGCGTCAGTGGCGTCTGGACAGGTAGCGTTCCGCCAGCCTATTGAAGGCCAACTGACGGCTCTAAGGTCGCGCCCAAATTATCTGGGGTTCGGGGGAAACAATGCACGCGTTGAATTGTCTCGTCGCAGCATCGTTGCTCGTCGCCTCGCTTCAGACCGCTACCGCTAAGGATGGCGAACATTGGGTGGTGTCCTGGACGGGCGCGGTCCAGGGCCCATACCCCGTCGGCAATCCGTCTGCCCAGCCCGAACAGAAATTCGCGTTTCCCGAGCCTGCGGCCGGTGCGCGGGACCAGACCTTTCGCCTGATCGTGCGGCCGGATATCTGGGGCCGTCAGGCCCGCATCCGGCTCAGCAACGCCTTCGGCACCAAGCCCGTCACGTTTGACGGCGTTTACGTCGGCCTGCAATCGGGCAGTGCCGCGTTGATCCGCGGCTCCAACACTCCGGTTACGTTCGCCGGGACGGCTTCCGTTACGGTGTCGCCGGGGAATTCGGTCTGGAGCGACGCGATCGCGCTGCCGTTTGCAAAGCGGCCCGATGACCTCGGCGGCCGCCGGCTTGCGGTCAGTTTTCATGTTGCCGGCCAGAGTGGTCCGATGACCTGGCACGCCAAAGCGCTGACCACCTCCTATGTCAGTGCGCCCGGCGCCGGCGCGAAGGGCGCCCTCGAAGACGAGGCTTCCTTCCCCTATGCGACTGCGTCGTGGTTCTTTCTCGATGCGATCGAAATGACTGCGCCTGCCGATGCCTTCGCCATCATGGCGTTTGGGGATTCGATTACCGACGGGACCGCCTCGACCATGAATGGCGACGATCGCTGGCCCAACGTGCTGTCGCGTCGGCTGAAGGCGGTCTACGGCAACAAGGTCGCCGTCGTGAATGGCGGCATCGGTGGCAACCAAATCGCAGGCCCCGCCGAATATGGTCCCGACAAACCGTACGCGGGCGGCCCCGCTTCGGGCCAGCGGCTCGATCGCGACGTGCTGTCGCTCTCCGGCATATCGAGCCTGATCTGGCTAGAAGGCATCAACGATTTCAGCAAGAACGGTAATTTTACAGCCGACCAGGTCATCGCCGCGATGAAGGACGGCGTCGCGAGGCTACGTGCGAAATGGCCGCAAGCCCGGATCATCGGCGCCACCGTCGTTTCGGCATTGGGCAGCACCAGCGCGGCACATGGTTTTCCCGAGCAGGATGACAAGCGCAAGGCGCTCAACGCATTCATCCGTGACTCGGGGACGTTCGACGGTGTGATAGATTTTGATCGCGCGACGCTCGATCCGGCGTCGGGTGGTCTCAAGCCGGAGTTCGTTCCCGAAAGCACGACTGGCGGCGCCGGCGACAAGCTTCATCCCAACCGCACCGGATATCTGGCGATGGGACAGGCCATCGACCTCGATCTGTTCAAGCCGGGAAAGTTTGGTCGCAGCGCGAAGCAGTAGGATGAATTCAGAGTCGCCTCGCTCCATTCATCGCCCTCAGCTGTCGTAACTCCCTGCATGCGGATTACGAGCTGAACTCACGGCCGCTTCGCCGGATCGTGATGACCCGCCGGGAATGCGCAGCCGGAAAATCCGCTCTCTCTCCATGTCGGCCGCACGTTGAGGCGGTCGCCCAGGCAGGAGAGATACCATGACCAAGTCCAAACTGTTCGTTGCCGCCATCGCCATCTCGACCACGCTCGTGACGCCCGCGTTCGCGCAGTGGCAATGGCAGTCGCAGGAGCCGGCCGCATACGCCTCAATGTATCCGAACGGCGATCGCACCCTCGCGAGCCCCGCAACACGGGAGACGATGGCGTTCGTCCCCACGTCGAAATCGCCGCGTCCCATGGTGATGCGCGCGACCAAGGGCAAATAGCCGCTGTCCCACTACGTGCCCGTCGCAAACTGGGCCCAGTCATGTCCCGGCCGGGCCCATTGCGCGTGGCCTTGAACATGGCCTTGGACAATCGCGACAATCGTCATGACTAGATCGGCTACTATCCGTTCTAGTCACAGAGCCACGCGGGCTCGTAGCCTGGATGGAGCGAAGCGCAATCCGGGAATCTTGCCTCAAGCGACGGAGGTCCCGGATTACGCTTGCGCTCCATCCGGGCTACTTCAGTGCTACGGCTTGTTGCCGAGCTGCGCATGCGGCCGGCCGAAGTCGGGCGCCGCCGAGTCCTGGCCGATTTCGACAATGCCACGGCGGATGGCGCGGGTGCGGGTGAAGTGGTCGAACAGCGCCTCGCCGTCGCCGCGGCGGATCGCGCGGGTGAGCTTGGCCAGATCCTCGGTGAAGGTGCCGAGCATCTCCAGCACGGCTTCCTTGTTGGCTAGGAAGACGTCGCGCCACATCGTCGGATCGGAGGCGGCGATGCGCGTGAAGTCGCGAAAGCCGCCGGCGGAGAACTTGATGACCTCGGACTCCGTCACCTGCGCCAGCTCGTCGGCGGTGCCGACGATGGTGTAGGCGATCAGATGCGGCAGATGGCTGGTGATCGCGAGCACGAGATCATGATGATCCGGCGTCATGATCTCGACCTTGGCGCCCATCGCCGCCCAGAACGCGCGCAGGCGATCGGTGGCAGCGGCATCAACGCCCTCCGGCGGGGTGAGGATGCACCAGCGGTTGATGAAGAGCTCGGCGAAGCCGGAATCGGGGCCCGAATGCTCGGTGCCTGCGACGGGATGCGCCGGCACGAAATGGATGCCTTCCGGCAGATGCGGCGCCATATCCTTGACGATGGCGCCCTTGACCGAGCCGACGTCGGAGATGATTGCGCCGGGCTTGAGATGCGCGGCGATCTCCTGCGCCACCGGCCCGCAGGCGCCGACGGGAATGCAGAGGATGACGAGATCGGCGTCCTTCACGGCTTCCGCATTGGTCGCCACGACCTGATCGACGATGCCGAGCTCCATCACGCGTGCGCGCGTCTTCTCCGAGCGTGCGGTGGTGACGATCTCGCCAGCCAGGCCCTGGAGCTTCGCAGCGCGTGCGATCGAGCCGCCGATCAGGCCGAAGCCGATCAGCGCGACGCGCTGGAAGTGCGGGGTCGCGCTCATCGTCCGGCCATGAAGTCGCGCAGGCCCTCGACGACGAGGCGGTTGGCCTCCTCGGTGCCGATGGTCATGCGCAGCGAATGCGGCAGGCCGTAGTTCTTCAAGCCGCGCAGCACCAGCCCGCGCTTGGTGAGGAAGGCGTCGGCTGCGTCCGAGGTCTTGCCCTCGGTCGGGAAGTGGATCAGCACGAAATTGGCGACGCTCGGCGTCACCTTCAGCCCGAGCTTGCCGATCTCCTCGGCGAGCCAGTTGCGCCAGGTCTCGGTGAACTGCTTCGACATGGCCTGATGCGCGGTGTCCTCGATCGCGGCAACGGCGGCGTACATCGCCGGCGTCGACACGTTGAAGGGACCGCGGATGCGGTTGACCGCGTCGATGATGTGCTCGGGGCCGAACATCCAGCCGATGCGCAGCGCCGCAAGACCATGGATCTTGGAGAAGGTGTGGGTCACGACCGTGTTCTCGGTGGTGGCGACGAGTTCGATCCCCATCTCGTAATCGTTGCGCGAGACGTAGTCGCAATAGGCTGCGTCCAGCACCAGCAGCACGTGCGAGGGCAGGCCGGCGCGCAGGCGCTTGACCTCGTCGAACGGCACATAGGTGCCGGTCGGATTGTTGGGGTTGGCGAGCCAGACCAGCTTTGTCTTCGGCGTCACCGCCTTGAGGATGGCGTCGACATCGCAGGTGAGGTTCTTCTCGGCCGCGATGACATTCTTCGCGCCGACCGCCATGGTCGCGATCGGATAGACCAGAAAGCCGTGCGTGGTCGAGATCGCCTCGTCACCGTGGCTGAGATAGGTGTGGGCGAGCAGGTTGAGGATCTCGTCCGAGCCGGCGCCGCAGATGATGCGGTTGGGATCGAGCCCGAAGGTGCGCCCGATCGCTTCGCGCAGCACGCGCGAGGTTCCTTCCGGATAGTCTTCCAGATGATCCGCCACATGCTTGAACGCCTCGATCGCCTTCGGCGAGGCCCCGAACGGCGTCTCGTTGGCCGAGAGCTTGAACACCTTGCGGCCGGGCTCCGCCATCGGAGTCTTGCCGGGCGTGTAGGGCGCAATATCGAGAATGCCGGGATTCGGCACGGGGCGGGACATCTTCAACTCCGGAGTGGCTTAAGCGGTTCGCGACTTACGATTTCGACCCGGTCGGGGGCACCGTATAGCGCGTTGCGTGGCTGCCGACGAGGGCCGTGGAGCGCACCGAGGCCCCCGCTTCGATCAGGGCTGCCTTGATTTTGTCGAGGCTGCTCGTCGCGGTGACCGAGACCAGCAGCGCGGCGCCGTCGAAGGCGGTGTCGGGCACCGCCACGATCTCGGCGAGCGGCGACAGGGCGCGCGCGACCTCGGCATTCCACCCCGACACGCGTACGCTGAAGGTCTCGACCTCCGTCACCAGGGCGCTGTCGGCGACGCGCGAGACCGCAAACACGGGCAGCGCCGCCGGATGGTCGGCGCGCTCGACGAAGGGCAGCCGCGCGATGATCTTTGGCGCGCCGGCTTCTTCCAGCGACAGCCACCACGGCGTGCGGCTCGAGGTCGCCGAGACCAGCGCCAGATCGCCCTTGGACTTCGCGACCGCCTCGACCGCCGCCTGCGCGCTGAAATGCGCGACGTAAGGCACGGTGAAGCCGAAATGGAATCGCGCGGAATCGCGCATGGCCGGCTCGCTCGCCGAGATGTCGGCGTGGACCGAGAACGGCGCCTGGACATAGGTGAAAGTCGCGATGATGACGCGCCAGATGCTCTCGACCGTGTCGAGCGGCAGGATACCGCGATGGCGCTGGACGAGGTCACGCATCATGGCGGCCTCGCGCGCCGGGCGGAACGCCGAGCCGACCTCCTGGGTCTGCTTCACCTGGATCAGGCGGTCGATGATGTCGCCGCGCTGCATCAGCAGGCGATGCATGCCCTCGTCGATCGCGTCGATCTCCTTGCGCAATTCCTGGAGCGATGGTGGCGCGGGCGGACGTTGGGACATGTCTGTGAGGTGCTGTTGAGAGGCGTTCCAATGCGGATCAGTCGAGCCGTCACCGCGGCGATGGATGTCCTGATTAGGCAGTCGGGGCTGCGAAAGCAAAGAGAAATACAGAGGGAAATCGGGCCCTTTCCGCCCGCGGCGCGAGAGGCGAATTGGGTTGATCCGGGCCGTGACTTGACGAAAACCGTCCAAGACGGTAGTTTTTACCCGTTCCGTGGTCATTTGAGCCGGCCGGCTTGCAGCCACGTTAAAAAACTCGCTAAACAGGCCGGGGACCCTTTCGATCCCGGCCGAACCTATCGTTCAGGCCGGGTTTTTCATGGCCTGATGTCAATGCGGTCACCACGACGATCGCAAACGAGGTCGATGGCCAGATGGTTGGCGTCCAGTCAATTCCGAGTCCTGCGATCACTGCCGACGAGCGGTCGCACGAGGTGGATCATCCGAGCTCGCAAGTCGCGCAGTTCGGCGCGGAGCAGCCGCTGCGGCTCGATTGCGGTGTCGATCTCAGCCCGTTCCAGATCGCCTACCAGACTTACGGCGAGCTGAATGCCGATCGCTCCAACGCGATCCTGATCTGCCATGCGCTGACCGGCGACCAGCACGTCGCCAATGTGCACCCCGTCACCGGCAAGCCCGGCTGGTGGGAGACGCTGGTCGGCCCCGGCCGGCCGATTGATCCCCAACACTACTTCATCATCTGCTCGAACGTGATCGGCGGCTGCATGGGCTCGACCGGTCCGGCTTCGATCAATCCCGCGACCGGCAAGGTCTGGGGCCTCGATTTTCCCGTCATCACCATCCCCGACATGGTGCGGGCGCAGGCGATGCTGATCGACCGGCTCTGCATCGACACGCTGTTCGCGGTCGTCGGCGGCTCGATGGGCGGCATGCAGGTACTGCAATGGACTGCGGCGTATCCGGGCCGCGTATTCTCCGCGCTGGCGATTGCCTGCTCGACGCGGCACTCGGCGCAGAACATCGCGTTCCACGAGCTCGGCCGGCAGGCCGTGATGGCCGATCCCGACTGGCACCATGGTGGCTATGCCGATCACGGCCTCCATCCGCATCGCGGACTCGGTGTCGCCCGGATGGCGGCGCACATCACCTATCTTTCGGACGCCGCGCTGCATCGAAAATTCGGCCGGCGCATGCAGGACCGCGAGCTGCCGACCTTCTCGTTCGACGCCGACTTCCAGGTCGAGTCGTATCTGCGCTACCAGGGCTCGTCCTTTGTCGAACGCTTCGACGCCAACTCCTATCTCTATCTCACCCGCGCGATGGACTATTTCGACATCGCCGGCGACCATGGCGGCGTGCTGGCGAAGGCGTTCGCGGGAATCCAGACGCGGTTCTGCGTGGTCTCCTTCACCAGTGACTGGCTGTTCCCCACTTCGGAATCGCGCGCCCTGGTGCACGCGCTGAACGCGTCGAGCGCGCGGGTGTCGTTCGCCGAGATCGAGACCGATCGCGGTCACGACGCGTTCCTGCTCGACGTACCCGAGTTCCTTGATATCTCCCGCGCCTTCCTGCAATCGGCCGGCAAGGCGCGCGGGCTCACCGCCAATAATGCTTAAGGACGGCTAGTCATGTCTGTACAGGAAGCGCTGCCGCTGGGCGGCCTTGCGACCGGGCAGCCCGGTGATTTTCGCGCCGACCATGTGCTGGTGGCCGAGATGGTCAAGCCGGGCTCGAAGGTGCTCGACGTCGGCTGTGGCGAGGGCGACCTGCTCCAGCTGCTGGAAACTCGCGGCATCGACGGCCGCGGCATCGAGTTGTCGCGCGAGGGCGTCAACCGCTGCGTCGCCAAGGGACTTGCGGTGGTGCAGGGCGATGCCGACACCGACCTCGTGAATTACCCGGATGACGCCTTCGACTACGTGATCCTGTCGCAAACGTTGCAGGCGACGCGGCAGCCGAAAGTGGTGCTGGAGAATTTGCTGCGCATCGGCCGCCGCGCCATCGTGTCGTTCCCGAATTTCGGCTTCTGGAAGATGCGGCTCCAGCTCCTGATCGGCGGCCACATGCCGCGCACGGAGAATCTGCCGGCAAGCTGGTATGACACCGCCAACATCCATTTTTGCACCATCAAGGATTTCGTCGAGCTTTGTGACGCGATCGACGTCAAGATGGAACGTGCCGAGGCGCTCGACCTCTACGGCCGTCCGCTGCGGCTGCGGATGCCCTGGTGGGTGTGGAATCTGTTCGGCGAGCAGGGCGTGTTCTTGCTGACGCGGGGCGGCAGGAAGTAGGCCTGCCCGTAGCCCGGACGGAGCGTGTGGGGACGCCTTCGCGCTAATGCGCCGCCAGCGACCTCGGATCGCGCACCGGCCATGTTCCCGCTTCCACCAGCGTGACGAACCGTTCCACCGTTTCGTTGAACAGCGCTGGCTCCTCGAGATTCAGCACGTGGCCGGACTTCGGAAACATGGCGAGCCCAGCCGCAGGCAGATGCTTCTTCAGGAACAGGCTTGCGCCCACGCACGGATCGTCCTCGTCGCCGCAGATGATGAGTGCCGGCGTCGTGGCGGCTCTGATCGCGTCCGTCATCGTAAAGATCGAGGGACGGCCGGCCTGGAAGCCGCGCATCGTCCGCGCCGAACCCTTGGCGTCGTGCCGCGCCAGGGCGGCGTAGAAATCGGCGTGGCCGCGCGGGTCCTTCACCAGGAAGGGAATCCGGCTCGGCGCCTCGCGCGTGACTTTTGCGACTTCGGCTGAGCCGAGCATCTCGAACTGCTCCGCGTTGATGCGGCACTGCTGGCGCCAGGCGTCGAGGTTGTCGATCTCCGAGCCCGAGCCGACGCCGGCGAGAGTCATCGACAGTGCACGTTGGGACGCGTTGAGCCCGATCTGGAGCGACGAATAGGCGCCCATCGAGAGACCGACGAAGTGCGCGCGATCGATCTTCAAATGATCGAGCACCGCGAGCGCATCGGTGTAGAAATGCGTGTAGCTGTAGACCTCGCCATCAGGCACGTCCGATGGCGTGTAGCCGCGCGCGGAATAGGTGATGCAGCGATGCCCGCGCGAAAAGGAGCGCATCTGCGGCTCCCAATTGGTGTAGTCGGCCGCGAATTCGTGCAGAAAAATAATCGGCGTGCCCGCGCCTGCTTCTTCGAAATAGAGGCGGCAATTGTCTTTCGTGAGGGCGTGAGGCATCCAGTTTTCTCCCTGAGGTGGCTGCGGCATTGGAATGCCGTCCTGCGGTCAGCGCATACGATCCTAACACTTGTTAATCATCGTCCAAAATCTCCGCGGCCGCGTCTTTTTCTCGCCACATCAAGATACTGATACAGCCCGCGGATGTCGGCCACCGCACGGGCCGATTGGGAAGTGGGGTGTCAACGAAGGATGAAGAATGTTCGAGTTGTTTGCGTCTCGCCTGTCGCGTTGTGTCGTCGCGCTGGCTGTTTTCTTCGCGGCGGTCGCCGCGCTCACCTCTCCGGCGTCAGCACGATCTCATCGTCATAGCGCAGAGCGGCACGCTTACGCGCATCACGCCAGCAGACATCATCATTTCCGGTATCATGCACGCAGCTCGCGCTTCGAGCGCGGCGCAGCGCAATTGCAGGCGAGCGGCTTCGGCAACACCTTCGCCAGCTATGACCCGAACGCCAATAGCGGCGGCATCGCCATGAGCGGCAGCGGTGGAATGGCCATGAGCGGCGGTGGTGGAATGGTTACCAGCGATAGCGGCGGGATGACCACGCGCGCCAGCCGTCGCATCGCCATGAGGCGCGGAGGTGGAATGGCCACTAACGCGAATGACGGCGGCGTGGCCAATAGCGCGACGAGCAGCAGCGGCTTCGGTGGTGGGTCGGGTCTCGTGTCCGAAGCACGCCGCTATGTCGGCGGCAATCCGACCGGCCGCGGCAGTCTGTGGTGCGCGCGGTTCATGAACATGGTGCTTGAGAAGACCGGTCACCGTGGCACCGGCTCCGATATGGCGAATTCGTTCGCGCATTATGGCACGCGCGTCTCCGGTCCGCAGGTCGGCGCCATCGCAGTGATGTCGCGCGGTGGTCGGGGTGGGCATGTCGGCATCATCACCGGCATCGATGCGCAGGGTAATCCGATCATGATCTCCGGCAACAACGGCAACCGCGTCCGCGAAGCACCGATCTCGCGCGGCCGGATCTATGCGTATGTGATGCCGAATTGACGCTTGTCATTGCGAGCGAAGCGAAGCAATCCAGAATCCCTCCGCGGGTGCACTCTGGATTGCTTCGTCGCTTCGCGCCTCGCAATGACGGAGTACGTGGAGCCGGCGCCGCGTCACACCAGCTTCGGCTCTTCCAACGCAACCGCGTCGCCCACGCCGATGTCGCCGTCGGCGATCACCTCGGCATAGATGCCGCAATCCATGTGGCCGAGATTGCTCGAGAGCGCGGCCGGGATTTCGAGATCGCGCCTGGCGGTATCAGGATCGACATTGGTGGCCGGGCAGCGCTTGATGCGCTTGACCACTTGCAGCCGGGCCTGTCCGATCGCCAGCGTCTGGCCGACAAGGTCGAGCTCGGACCAGGCCGGCCAGCCCTTCACGTAGAGATTGGCGCGGAAGCGCAGCGGGTGGACGGCGGCGCCGCCGAGCATGGTCTCGAGCGCGCGAACGCTGTCGAGATTGATGATGGATATGACCTTGCGGGCGACGTCGGAAAAGCTGTGGTCGCGGCCGGACAGGATCTTGGGCGGGCCCTTCAGCTCCGGCTGAAAGTTCTGGCTGAAATAGTCCTCGATGGCGGCGCGCCCGGCGGCGGTGCCGAGATCGCCGCTGGCGACGATCTGGCCGTCCTTGCGGATGGTCAGGCGGTTGGTCGCGTCCTCGAACCGGCTGTCGAGCGATGCCAGCCGCTCATTGCGCGCCAGCATCAGGAACTGGATCTTCGGCTTCCACTGCGGCTGTTCCGGATCGAAGCCGCTCGGGCCGTTCTCGACGGCGTAGCGGCGGTCGGCGGGCAGGGTCTGGCCGGTCCGCAGGGAGACGCGGGGCAGGGGCTCCGGCGTCAGGCCCTTGATCGGGTAGCGGTAGAGGCCGGTGATCTCGGCGGTCTGGCTGGCTGTCATTGCGCTAGGGGTCATGCCGCTACTTAGGGGATTCGGCCCACCGTCGCCAAGCGCACGGGTCTGCGCACGAAATTGTGAACTCGCCTCTTCCGGTCCGAGGCCTCGCTTCCCACATCTGGGTCAGGCCGGCGCCAGCGCTGGCTGATAACGACCGTTGCCGGTTGAGAAACGTCAATGCGGTCATCGGAAACCCAATGAAGATGCCGTTTGGAGTGCCTTTGAGGGCTCCAGGGGCAGGCCGAGGGAAAGACCACGATATGAACATCGAAAAATATACCGAACGCTCAAGGGGCTTCGTCCAGTCCGCGCAGTCGCTTGCGGTGCGCGAAGGGCACCAGCAGTTTTCGACCCTGCACCTGCTGAAGGTCCTGCTTGATGACAGCGAGGGTCTCGCTGGCGGTCTGATCGACCGCGCCGGCGGCAATTCCCGCGCAATTCTGAAGGCCACCGAGGACGCCTTGAACAAGGTGCCGAAGGTCTCTGGCGGCGGCGCCGGCCAGATCTACCTGGCGCCCGAACTCGCCCGCACCTTCGACGCCGCCGAAAAGGCCGGCGAGAAGGCCGGCGACAGCTTTGTCACGGTCGAGCGGCTGCTGCTCGGGCTCGCGCTGGAGAAGACCAGCGAGGCGGGCGTGATCCTGGCCAAGGGCGGCGTCACCCCGCAGAACCTCAACTCGGCGATCGAAGCGCTGCGCAAGGGCCGGACCGCGGACTCCGCAACGGCCGAGAACGCGTACGACGCGCTGAAGAAATATGCCCGCGACCTCACCCAGGCTGCGCGCGACGGCAAGCTCGACCCGGTCATCGGCCGCGACGAGGAGATCCGCCGCACGATCCAGGTGCTGTCGCGCCGGACCAAGAACAATCCCGTCCTGATCGGCGAGCCCGGCGTCGGCAAGACCGCCATCGCCGAGGGCTTGGCGCTGCGCATCGTCAACGGCGACGTGCCGGAGAGCCTGAAGGACAAGAAGCTGCTGTCGCTCGACCTCGGTGCGCTGATTGCGGGTGCAAAATATCGCGGTGAGTTCGAGGAGCGGCTGAAGGCCGTGCTCCAGGAAGTGACCGGGAGCGAGGGCAATTTCATCCTGTTCATCGACGAGATGCACACGCTGATCGGCGCCGGCAAGGGCGATGGCGCGATGGACGCGTCCAACCTGCTCAAGCCTGCGCTCGCCCGAGGGGAGCTGCACTGCATCGGCGCCACCACGCTCGACGAGTACCGGAAGCACGTCGAAAAGGACGCGGCGCTGGCGCGGCGTTTCCAGCCGATCTTCGTCAGCGAGCCCTCGGTCGAGGACACGATCTCGATTCTGCGCGGGCTGAAGGACAAGTACGAGCAGCACCACGGCGTGCGGATCACCGATTCCGCGCTGGTCGCCGCAACGACGCTGTCCAACCGCTACATCACCGACCGCTTCCTGCCGGACAAGGCGATCGACCTCATGGACGAGGCCGCCGCGCGGCTCAAGATGCAGGTCGATTCCAAGCCGGAAGAGCTGGATTCGATGGATCGGGAAATCATCCGGCTGAAGATCGAACAGGAAGCATTGAAGAAAGAGAGCGATGCCGGTTCGAAGAGCCGCCTGCAGACGCTGGAGAAGGAGCTGGCCGATCTCGAGGAGAAGTCCGCGGCGTTGACGGCACGCTGGAGCGCGGAGAAGAACAAGCTCTCCGACGCCCAGAAGCTGAAGGCCGAGCTCGACGGCTTGCGGGTCGAACTTGCCAACGCGCAGCGCCGCGGTGAATTCCAGAAGGCCGGCGAGCTGGCCTATGGCCGGATCCCCGAGCTCGAAAAGCAGCTTGCAGACATCGAGGCCAAGGAGAACTCCGGCGAGATGATGGAGGAGGCGGTCACCGCCAACCACATCGCGCAGGTGGTCTCGCGCTGGACCGGCGTGCCCGTCGACAAGATGCTCGAGGGCGAGAAGGACAAGCTCTTGAGGATGGAGGACTCGCTCGGCAAGCGCGTCGTCGGCCAGGCCGAAGCCGTGCATGCGGTCGCGACCGCCGTGCGCCGTTCGCGCGCAGGGCTGCAGGACCCGAACCGGCCGACCGGCTCGTTCATGTTCCTGGGGCCCACCGGCGTCGGCAAGACCGAGCTGACGAAAGCGCTCGCCGAATATCTGTTCAACGACGAGACCGCGATGGTCCGCCTCGACATGTCCGAGTACATGGAGAAGCACTCGGTCTCGCGGCTGATCGGCGCGCCTCCGGGCTATGTCGGTTATGACGAGGGCGGTGCCCTGACCGAGGCGGTGCGACGCCGGCCCTACCAGGTGGTGCTGTTCGACGAGATCGAGAAGGCGCATCCCGACGTCTTCAACGTCCTGTTGCAGGTGCTCGACGACGGCCGCCTCACCGACGGCCAGGGCCGCACCGTCGACTTCCGCAACACGCTGATCATCATGACCTCGAACCTCGGTTCGGAGTATCTGGTGAACCAGCCGGAGGGCGAGGACACTTCGGCCGTGCGCGACCAGGTGATGGGAATGGTGCGGGGGCATTTCCGCCCCGAATTCCTCAACCGCGTCGACGAGATCATCCTGTTCCACCGTTTGCAGCGGAGCGAGATAGGCCGGATCGTCGAGATCCAGTTCGCGCGGCTGCAGAAGCTTCTGACCGATCGCAAGATCGTGCTGACGCTCGACGCTGCGGGACGCGACTGGCTTGCCGCCAAGGGCTGGGATCCCGCCTACGGCGCAAGGCCGCTGAAGCGCGTGATCCAGCGTCACGTCCAGGATCCGCTCGCCGAAATGATCCTGGCCGGCGACGTCAAGGACGGCGACAGCGTTGCGATCTCGTCCGAAGGCAACGTGCTGACCTTCAACGGCAAGGCGCCGCAGACCGCGGAGATCGCCCAGTTCGAGACTCCGGTGACGAAGCGGAAGTTGAACTGATCGCAGGCCCAAACAAACGCTCCGGAGAGGTTCGTCCTCTCCGGTTTTTTTTCGGCGCTGGCGCTACTTCCTGGTGACCTTGTAGATCGCGTTCTCCACGTCCGACGAGAAGTAGATCACTCCCGTCGCCCCAATCGCCACGCCCGTCGGAATATGCGTCGGCAGTCCTCCGGGTGCCCCGATCAGGCCGATCGGGAGATTGGCCGCGATCTCGGTGATCGTGCCGCTCTCCGGTGCGATCTCGATCAACCGCTTCGCGCCGACCTCCGCCACGATCAGCTTGCCGTCGCTGCCGCGTGCGATCCCTTCAGGCATTTTTAGGTCCTTGGCGATGACGGTCTTTTCGCCGCCGCTCTCGATCATCGAAATGACGCCGGAAAAGGCTTCGGTGACATAGACCTCGCCGCGCGATCCCGCGACGAGCCCGACCGGGCCCTCGAGGCCGCCGATCAGCGGGGTGCGGTCCTTGCCGTGCTCGCCGCTGACACGGACCAGCGATTTGGTGCCGAGCTCGGCCACCAAAATGCTGCCGTCCGCGAGCACGAGCGCGTCGTGCGGCGCCTTGAAGCCGTGCAGCATGTCGCGGGTAGCGCCGGTCTTGCCGTCGATCACCTGCACCGTGCCGGTGAACCAGCTCGACAGGACCACATCGTTGCCCTTGGCCGTCGCGCTCATCGGATATTCGAGCGTGACGCCGGCGGCGTGCATGCGGGCCTTCTCGGTGACCTCGCCGGTCGCGCCGTCCACCGTGCGATAGGCGAACACGTCGGCGACGTGGATCGTATCCTTGCCGTTCTCCGACGTGACGCCGATGCCGCCGGGCAAAGCGAGCTTGCCGACAATGACCTGCCGCGCCTGGCCGGTCGCGGGATCGACCTCCTGGATGCCGTTGTCGGCCATGTTGGAGACGTAGATCCGGTCCTTGTCGTCGATCGCGAGATTGTCCAGCGACGGCTTCAATTGCGCGACCATGGTCTTGGCGCCCGAGTTCGGATCGACCCGAACAAGCTGGCCGAGCGCGGTGTCGACCACCCAGAGATTGCCCTTGGAATCGAAGTTCACCGCGGCCGGAACCTTGAAGCCGTCGGCAACGACGGTCAGCTCGGCCTTGTCGACGTCGACCTTGGCGACCTGTCCCTTGAACCAGAGCGGACCGTAGAGCTTGTCGTCAGGGCCGAACTCGAAGCCGTTGAGGCCGCCCATCTTCTCCATGATCTGGCGCGGCGGTTTGACGCCCTCGACATCGATCTCATAGAGCGTGTCGCCGAGGAAGACGGTGGTGGCGTAGAGTCTGCCATCCTTGCGGAAGGCGAGAGAATTGATGCCGGAAAGGCCGGAAGCGAGCTTCTTGATGGGCCCGTCGCCCTTGCGCGAATAGAGATCGCCGGCCAGGAAACCGGTCCAGGCCATGGTTCCGTCGGGCGCGAACGCGATGTCGTCGGCCATTCCGACCGGAGCGGGGATTGCAACCTTGGCGGTACCGCCGGCGATGTCGACCTCGTAGAGCGCCGCTCCCGCGACGCTGCCGGCAAACAGATGGCCGGCCTTGTCGATCGCAAGCCCGTGCACGCCGTGGAACGCCGAGCCGGGGACGAGCTTGGTGACCTCCCAGTTTTCGGCCGAAACACTGGTGGCGGAGACAATCGCAGCGACGAAGGCTGCGCAGGCGAGCCTGTTCTTCATGGCGAGACCTCCCGTTTTTTGGAAAGTATTCGCTCCTCATGCGGCTTTGGCAAACGAAACTTGACGTTGTGATGGCGCCAAGCGGGCCTCGCGGGACGAGGTCTAATCCAGGTCGTGGTTGAAGATATCCGGCCGATCTCGGCCGGTTCGCCGGCTCTACCGGTTGGTGACCTGCAACGGACCACCGGTGGCGTCGGACATCCGGGCGATGGCGCCGGCGCGGCCGCTCATCATGCCGTCGAGCCGGTCGCGCTCCTTCTCGAAGCCGGCCAGCATCGGGCCTTCCAGCGAGCGGCCGCGCGGCAGTTTCACGCGCAGCGGATCGACGAAGCGGCCGTTGACCAGGATTTCGTAGTGGACGTGCGGGCCGGTCGACGCGCCGGTCGAACCGACGAAGCCGATCACCTGGCCCTGCCGCACCTTCTTGCCGGGCTCCATGCCCTTGGCGAAGGCCGACATATGGCCATAGGCGGTCTCGTAGCCGTTGTTATGCTTGATGCGGATGTATTTGCCGTAGCCGCCCTCGGGGCCGGCCTTCTCGATCACGCCGTTGCCGGAGGCGAAGATCGGCGTGCCGTAGGAGGTGGCCCAGTCGACGCCGGTATGCATCTTCACATAGCCGAGGATGGGGTGACGGCGGCCGCCGAAGCCGGAGCGCATGATGGCGTTGTTGACGGGCTTGCGTACCAGGAACTTCTTTGCGCTCTTGCCGGTCTCGTCATAGTAGTCGACGACGCCGTCGTCGGGGCTCTGGTAGCGGTAGTATTTCTTGGTTTCGCCGCCGAGCGTGAGCGAAGCGAACAGCACGTCGTTCTTTTCGCTTGCGGTCACGCCTTCGTCTTCGCCGGCGTAGAACACGTCGAATGAATCGCCCGGCGCCACCTTGCGCTGGAAATCGACGTCGTAGGAGTAGATCTTGATCATGTCGTCGATGACGGGCATCGGCACTTTGTTGCGCATCGCGGTCTCGTAGATGCTCTGGTAGAGCCGCACGCCCGTGCCGTCATCGTCGTCATCGTCGTCGCTGTTGGCGTTCGCCGCGGCATCGGCGACGGTGTTCATGCTGGAGACGTCGACCGCGACGTATTTGCCGAGATCGGACAGCGCCGCGATCGCCTCGACCATGGTCTCGTTGGCGATGACGACGCGGTAGGGCTGCAGACGGGCGCCGGGGCTTGCGGGCGCCATCAGGATGCGCAGCTTCTCGCCTTCCTTCAGGCCGCCGTCGCGGCCGCGCGGCCCGAGCGTTGCGGTGATCGCCTTGATCTCGTCTGCCGTGGCGCCGAGATCGCGCAGCACGCCGGCGACGCTGTCGCCCTTCTTGACGACGTGGACGCGTTCGCCGTTGGGATTGCCGCCGGTGATCTGCTCCTTGGTCTTCGGCAGCAGCGTGACGTTTTCCGGCACCACGCGTGTCTCGAAGCCGGCATAGGGATCGGACGGCGACACTTCGGTGGCGTAGGCGCTTCTCATGTCGGACGGGCCAGTCGCGCCGGAGACGTCGGCCGTAGCATTGGAGAGCGCGGCGTAGCGCACCCCGCCATTGCCGCGCCAATTGGCGGCATCGCGGACCCGCATCAGGATGTCGTCGAGCGCCACCACTGCGGAAATCTTGGCTTTCGGCAGCACCTGGGAGAGGTCCCTGGTGACGAACGAGACCTCGGCGTCGGGTTCGACGGCTTCCGGATTATTGGGATCCTCGGATGCCGTCTTCGGATCGGAGCCGACATCGGTGAGAAGGCGCTGGGCGTTGAATGGCGGGATCTTCGCCGACAGGTCGCTCGTCGTCATCGACAGATTGCCGGCAATCCGGATGAAGGGACGCACCCGCATCACGTCGCGGTTGCCGACGCGGGCGACGGTCGAGACGCGCACGATGTTGCGCGAGGCCGTGGATTCGTTCGGCGGCGGCAGGCGGTCGCTCTTGTGCAGCGTGGCGGCCCGGTCGGCGGCGCCGAATGCGCCGCGCAGCGCGCCTTCGACGCGCTCCGGCACCTTGGCGAAGGTCATCTCGCCGTCGAGCGAAGCGAAAACGGCGCCGCCGATCAGGGCTGCGCCGCAAAGTCCGGTTAGAATCGTCCCGCTGAACCATTGCACCGAGACGCGGCGGCGATCGATGACGGCGGCTTCGGAACCATCGACGGACAGCGGCGGCTCGTGGCCGAGATCGATGATCCCGGTCTCACGCCCGTAAGCGCCGCGTGACGTCCTGTGGTTCAACCCAAGTCCCCCAATCAACGACCCGAGAGCCCGATGTCGAGCAGCCCGTTCCGAGCAGCCCAGTTTCGAGCCCCTCCTTACGCCGCCCTCTTCGGGGGCGTCTGGAAAAGCCAAGCCGCATAGGCGTCCGCAGTCAGAAGGCCCAGATGACGGACCGGCCGAAATTACGAACAGCTAAGCGGAAAAAGATCTCTCGATGTGTCTCGAATGTCTGAAGAAGGCCGCTTCATCGGATGATCGCCTTCCTCTGACCCCACACAAACCGCCGGCAGCCCCCACTGGCATCCCTGCGATTCAAGCTTTGTCTGTACCAGAACGCCGGGGGATTGTGGCTCAAGTACGGCGCCTAATATGGAAAAGTTTCCGGAAACGGCCAGGCGCCAGGGGCCTTCCAGGGGCGGGCGCTCCAAGCCCCGTTCAAGGCGCCTCCGGAGCCCCCTCGGGCCCAAACTTTTTTTGGGTTTTTTCTCCGCGCCGCCCCGATCCAGCCGCTCGGCGCCTTTCTAACCCACTGTAATCGCGTTGATTTTTCAAACAATCCACCGTGCGACGATTTTCTGACAATGGTCGTTGACAACCCCGATGGGTGGGGCCTATAACCCGACCACTGAGCGCGGCGCCGCCGGGTCACTGACCAAGGCGAGCGAACGCGCCACTGATGCTCCTCACCTTGTTGAGTGACACAACAGTCGACGTAAGTCGATTGGAGTTCATCCATCGTCGGTAAGGGTGTCGGAACCCTTCCTCTCTGGAAGGTTGGGGCCTCCTGGTCCCGGGCTGTTTGACAAGTGAAGATGAAGAAAGAGAAACGTGGACGGCGGAGTCCTTGCGGGTCTCGCATTTAAAGAGCTTCGGCTTTTTGGATCGGGACCGGACGAAAGACTTCGGCGGTACACGTTTTAAGGTTACACCATCGTTGCCAGCGATGTGAATCGCGGGCAGCTCATCGACTTCGGTCGATGAAAAATGGTGGGACCTCGTCAAAACGTTGTGATCAGCCGGTTCAAAGTTCAAGTCCAACTTGAGAGTTTGATCCTGGCTCAGAGCGAACGCTGGCGGCAGGCTTAACACATGCAAGTCGAGCGGGCGTAGCAATACGTCAGCGGCAGACGGGTGAGTAACGCGTGGGAACATACCTTTTGGTTCGGAACAACACAGGGAAACTTGTGCTAATACCGGATAAGCCCTTACGGGGAAAGATTTATCGCCGAAAGATTGGCCCGCGTCTGATTAGCTAGTTGGTGAGGTAATGGCTCACCAAGGCGACGATCAGTAGCTGGTCTGAGAGGATGATCAGCCACATTGGGACTGAGACACGGCCCAAACTCCTACGGGAGGCAGCAGTGGGGAATATTGGACAATGGGCGCAAGCCTGATCCAGCCATGCCGCGTGAGTGATGAAGGCCCTAGGGTTGTAAAGCTCTTTTGTGCGGGAAGATAATGACGGTACCGCAAGAATAAGCCCCGGCTAACTTCGTGCCAGCAGCCGCGGTAATACGAAGGGGGCTAGCGTTGCTCGGAATCACTGGGCGTAAAGGGTGCGTAGGCGGGTCTTTAAGTCAGGGGTGAAATCCTGGAGCTCAACTCCAGAACTGCCTTTGATACTGAGGATCTTGAGTTCGGGAGAGGTGAGTGGAACTGCGAGTGTAGAGGTGAAATTCGTAGATATTCGCAAGAACACCAGTGGCGAAGGCGGCTCACTGGCCCGATACTGACGCTGAGGCACGAAAGCGTGGGGAGCAAACAGGATTAGATACCCTGGTAGTCCACGCCGTAAACGATGAATGCCAGCCGTTAGTGGGTTTACTCACTAGTGGCGCAGCTAACGCTTTAAGCATTCCGCCTGGGGAGTACGGTCGCAAGATTAAAACTCAAAGGAATTGACGG
The DNA here is from genome assembly GCF_003020115.1 of Bradyrhizobium sp. MOS002. Taxonomy (GTDB): domain Bacteria; phylum Pseudomonadota; class Alphaproteobacteria; order Rhizobiales; family Xanthobacteraceae; genus Bradyrhizobium. The sequence goes on along the minus strand of NZ_PYFX01000001.1, from coordinate 389,672 downwards.
GGGCCCGCACAAGCGGTGGAGCATGTGGTTTAATTCGACGCAACGCGCAGAACCTTACCAGCCCTTGACATGTCCAGGACCGGTCGCAGAGATGTGACCTTCTCTTCGGAGCCTGGAACACAGGTGCTGCATGGCTGTCGTCAGCTCGTGTCGTGAGATGTTGGGTTAAGTCCCGCAACGAGCGCAACCCCCGTCCTTAGTTGCTACCATTTAGTTGAGCACTCTAAGGAGACTGCCGGTGATAAGCCGCGAGGAAGGTGGGGATGACGTCAAGTCCTCATGGCCCTTACGGGCTGGGCTACACACGTGCTACAATGGCGGTGACAATGGGACGCTAAGGGGCAACCCTTCGCAAATCTCAAAAAGCCGTCTCAGTTCGGATTGGGCTCTGCAACTCGAGCCCATGAAGTTGGAATCGCTAGTAATCGTGGATCAGCACGCCACGGTGAATACGTTCCCGGGCCTTGTACACACCGCCCGTCACACCATGGGAGTTGGTTTTACCTGAAGACGGTGCGCTAACCAGCAATGGAGGCAGCCGGCCACGGTAGGGTCAGCGACTGGGGTGAAGTCGTAACAAGGTAGCCGTAGGGGAACCTGCGGCTGGATCACCTCCTTTCTAAGGATGGTTCTTCAGAAGCTTGCTTCTATCGAACCGTTTTAGAAACATCAGTGGCCAACGGTCGTCAGGATCGTTGAGCTGCATTGGCGGGATTTCGCCGTCTTCGTTTCTCTTTCTTCGCGGACGAACACGCGCTGGGGCTGCAACCTTGCAGAATCCCTGGTCCTTGACTGGATATGCGTTAGGGGCTTGTAGCTCAGTTGGTTAGAGCGCGCGCTTGATAAGCGTGAGGTCGGAAGTTCAAGTCTTCCCAGGCCCACCACACTCATCGAGTGAGCATTCGTCTTCTGGTTACGGGGCCATAGCTCAGCTGGGAGAGCGCGTGCTTTGCAAGCATGAGGTCGTCGGTTCGATCCCGTCTGGCTCCACCAGATGGTTTGATCACCGACTGCCCATACCGTCGTCCGCGAAACATCACTTCGCACTTACTAGTCCGGATGGACAGTAAGCTGCGTGATTTCTGACATCGTAAAGAGGAGATCGATCCGAGTTGGATCGTGCGGCAAGCAATTGCCACGCGATACTTCATTATCTCCGGATCATTTCGGCGCTCGTGCGTCTTCCAGGGTAGCTCACAAGGCTGCATTGAAAGACGAACGAGTTGTAAATGATCCTTTTAGCGAAGCTTGACCGCCTCGCTATCGGAACGATCTTACGAAGCAAGCTGGTCTTTCTAATCATTGTCCGGCTGCAGATAGCGTTCATCGAGGGCGCGTACCGCAAGGTAATTCTGCAGACAACATTCTGCCGAGTGTGTGGACATTGATAATGAGAGCAATCAAGTGCCTTAAGGGTGTTCGGTGGATGCCTTGGCGCTGAGAGGCGATGAAGGACGTGCTACGCTGCGATAAGCCGTGGGGAGCTGCGAAGAAGCTTTGATCCATGGATTTCCGAATGGGGAAACCCACCTTCGATAGCCGGAACTCCAAGACCTCAGTCGAAAGACTGTGGTGTGGGGTTCGAACAGAAATGTGAGAAGCCTAAGCCTTTAGATTTCGATCGAAGAGGTTTTGGATTTCCGGTTATCAAAAGAAGGTATGAGACTTCTGAATACATAGGAGGTTTCAAGCAAACCCAGGGAACTGAAACATCTAAGTACCTGGAGGAAAGGACATCAACAGAGACTCCGTTAGTAGTGGCGAGCGAACGCGGACCAGGCCAGTGATACATCAAAGACAATCGGAACCAGTCAGGAAAGCTGGGCCTTAGAGGGTGATAGCCCCGTACGAGTAATGCGATGATGTATCCACGAGTAAGGCGGGACACGTGAAATCCTGTCTGAACGCGGGGGGACCACCCTCCAAGCCTAAGTACTCCTCAGCGACCGATAGTGAACCAGTACCGTGAGGGAAAGGTGAAAAGCACCCCGACGAGGGGAGTGAAATAGACCTGAAACCGGACACCTACAAACAGATGGAGCCCAAGATACGTTCTGGGTGACATCGTACCTTTTGTATTATGGGCCAGCGACTTAATTTAACGAGCAAGCTTAAGCCGATAGGCGAAGGCGTAGCGAAAGCGAGTCTGAATAGGGCGTCAAGTTCGTTGTA
>NZ_PYFX01000001.1:0-385000 GCF_003020115.1 Bradyrhizobium sp. MOS002 | reverse complement strand
CGGCGCTCGCCGCCCGCTGCATCCATTGTCCGTGCTCTCGATGAGTTGAAAGCGGTCAGGCGGAAGTTCATGAGGCATTCACGCGGGGATCGATAATCCGATCCCGGCTCTGACCCCTGCCAATCAAAGATCCGAGGAGACCTCCATGCCAGCCTTGCTTCGTCCCGCCCTCACCGCGCTCGGCCTCGCGTGCCTTCTGTCCGCGGCATCGCTTGCATCATCCGGCACCGCGCTCGCGCAGGCCAAGCAGCAGGCGGCGCCGGCACAGCAGGCCGCACCCGCACAGGCCCAGGCACCTGCGCTGAAGCAGATCGCGCTGACCGACAAGCAGCTCGACGGCGTGCTCGCCGCGCAGAAGGACATGGATGCGATCACGGAAAAACTCCCGGAGAACACGGCGCCCGACCAGAAGGTGATCGGTCAGCTCGACGGCGTCGCCAAGAAGAACGGCTTTGCCAGCTACGATGATTACAACAACGTCGTCGACAACATCAGCCTCGTGCTCGGCGGCTTCGATCCCGCGACCAAGAAATATGTCGGCACTGAAGCCGTGATCAAGGCGCAGATCGCGCAGGTCCAGGCCGACAAGAAGATGCCGGCCAAGGACAAGAAGGAAGCGCTCGACGAGCTCAACGAAGCGCTGAAGACGCCCGCGCCGCAGATCGAGAACAAGGCCAACATCGATCTCGTCGGCAAGTACTACGACAAGCTGGTCGCCGCACTGGGTGACGACCAGAATTGAGGAGGCAACTCTCACTGCTGTCATGCCCCGGCTTGACCGGGTCATCCAGTACGCCGCGGCGGTTACGATGAGAGCGAGCTCCATAACGCAGGCCTCTGGATACTGGATCGCCCGGTCAAGCCGGGCGATGACACCTTTGGTGACGCCAGCTTTCGCTTAACTCCACCATCATTGCCGCAACGAAAAGCCCCGGAGACATCTCCGGGGCTTTTGTCGTTTTCGACCTCACGCGTCGCTCAGCGTCTCACGTCCGTGTCCGCATCCGCATCATGAAACTGTCGAAGCTCAGCTCGGCGACCTGCATCCAGGCCAGCGATTCGCTGCGGAAAGCCGTCAGGCTCGCATACATCTTGCCGAAATGCGGATTGGTCTTGGCGAGATCGGCGTAGATTTCGTTGGCCGCGCCATAGCAGCTTTCGAGCACTTCTTGCGGGAACGGCTTCAGGATCGCGCCGGCCACCAACAGGCGCTTCAGCGCCGGCGGATTTACGTAGTCGTATTTGCCGGTCACCCAGGTGAAGGTATCGCGCGACGCGGCATCGACCGCGGCCTGATAGTGCTTCGGCAGCGTATTCCACTTGTCGAGATTGATGATGTTGTGACCCTGGCCGGTGCCTTCCCACCAACCGGGATAGTAATAGTATTTCGCGACCTTCACGAAGCCGAGCTTCTCGTCGTCATAGGGCCCGACCCATTCTGCGGCATCGAGCGTGCCCTTCTCCAGCGCGGGATAGATATCGCCCGCGGCAATCTGCTGCGGCACGCCGCCGACCTTGGCGATGATCGTGCCGGCAAAGCCGCCCACCCGGAATTTCAGTCCCTTGAGATCGTCGATCGACTTGATCTCCTTGCGGAACCAGCCGCCCATCTGTGCGCCGGTCGACCCGGTCGGAATGCCGATGGTGTTGTACTCCTTCAGGAGATTGTTGATCAGGTCCTGGCCGCCGCCCCACTGCAGCCACGAAATGTGCTGGCGCGTGTTCAAGCCGAACGGCAGCGAGGTGCCGAAGGTGAAGGCGGGGTTCTTGCCCCAGTAATAGTACAGCGCGGTGTTGCCCATCTCGACCGTGCCGTTCGCGACGGCGTCGAGCACCTGCAGGCCCGGCACGATCTCGCCCGCGGCGAATGGCTGGATCTGAAAACGATTGTCGGTGATCTCGGCGACGCGCTTGGCGAAATACTCGCAGCCGCCGTAGAGCGTATCCAGGGCCTTCGGCCAGCTCGCGGCATATCGCCATTTGATCTCGGGCATCGACTGCGCGATCGCCGGCGAAGCGACCGCACTTGCGGCCAGGCCCAATCCGCCTGCCGTGAGGAATTTACGACGTTCCATGCGCTTCCCTCCGTTAAGTCGATGCTTCGACCTGGGAACGATCTTGGTGTCGTCTTGTCTTCGTCGACGCTCGACGTTTTCTGTTGAGACGGTGTGGCGTTTTTGAACGGCCCTTGAGGGCACTCGTTGATGGAATTCCGATCGTTGCGGATCCGCGCGCGAGGATGACCGGGCGCTTCGCCAGAATCAAGCCTCACCTCTCAAGCCTCATGGGCGCCTCGCATTTGCGAACGCCAACCTGACGCAAGTCGGGCCTGCACGCGATCTGCTATTCAGTCGCTTAAAAAACCCGGAGACTTGCGAATGACAGGCAAGACGGTCGTGGTTGCCGGAGCGAGCGGTCTCGTCGGCAATGCCGCGTTGCGACACTTCGGCATATCGGGCGGCTGCGATGTCATTGCCCTCTCCCGGCGGAAGCCGCGCGAGCTCTATGGCGCCCATCATGTCCCGATCGACCTGACCAGCGCAGCGGATTGCCGGCGCGCCGCCTCGGAACTGAGCGGCGCAACGCATCTGATTTACGCCGCGCTCTACGAGGCGCCGCAGCTCGTCGACGGCTGGCGCGACCCGCAGCAGATCAAGACCAACGACCTGATGCTGCGCAATTTGATGGGTGCGCTCGAGCCGGTCTCACCCGGCCTCAGGCACGTCGCCCTGCTGCAGGGCACCAAGGCCTACGGTGTCCACGTGCGCCCCTTGACCGTGCCGGCCCGCGAAGGCCGCTCCGAAATGTACGAGCAGCCCAACTTCTACTGGGCGCAGGAGAACTTCCTGCGCGACCTCCAAGCCGGCAAGGGCTGGCATTGGAGCATCCTGCGGCCGGTGCTGATCGTCGGTCTCGCCATGGGCGGCGCCATGGATTTGATTCCGCCGCTCGGCGTCTATGCCGCGATGCTGCACGAGCAGGGCAGGCCGCTCGATTACCCCGGTGGCGCCGCGCGGGTGGGGCAGGCGGTCGATGTCGATCTCCTCGCCCGCGCCATCGCCTGGTCGGGCGAGGCCGAGGCCGCGCGTAACGAGGCTTTCAACGTGACCAATGGCGACGTCTTTACCTGGGAGAACATCTGGCCTGCGGTCGCCGATGCGCTGGGGATGAAGCCGGGCAAGCCGGTCCCGCTGTCGCTCGCCAAGGCGTTTCCATCCTGGGTCGGCCCCTGGGATGCGCTGCGCCGCAAGCACGACCTCGTATCGCCGGCGTTGGCCGAATTCGTCGGCCTCTCGTTCCAATACGCCGATTACAGCCTGCGCTACGGCCACACCGAATCCGGTCCGCCCTCGATCGTCTCGACCGTGAAGATCAACCGCGCCGGCTTCACCGAGATGATGGACACCGAGGACATGTTCCGGAAGTGGTTCAGGCAGGCGAAGCAAGAGCGACTGCTGCCGTGACGCTCAGCTGAGTCCTCGCGCCTCCGCCGGGGGCTGTCGTATCACGTGCCCCGCGTTCCGCGATTGGTATCAGCTGCCATATCCATCGGCCGAAGACGTCATCAGGACCCTTCAGCTCGCACATTCGCTCAGCGGCGTTCCGGTAGCAGGGCCGAGACGGCGATAGGCGAAGCGGATTCCGTGGCCCTCGACGTAATACGTCGGCGCCGTCTCGAGCATGGCGACGTCTTCGTTCGCAATGGCAAGTTGAGTCATGTTATCCTCCGGATGCTTAGCATGAAATATTCGAGTGGGGGAAATGCGTTCTGCATTCCTCTGAGCGAGGCCGGTGCGCTCCCGGCGCGAAAGCGCCAGGAGCAGTACCGTCACTTCACGAGTGCTGCCTTCTCGATGACCTCAGCGACTTGCGTCGCATGGACGACGAGCGAGGCATGACTGCCGGCGACTTCCGTTATCTGCGCCTTCATCCTCGCTGCGAACAACTTCTGGGCCTCGGGCGCGAGCAACTTGTCCTTGGTGCTGATCACATCGAATGTCGGCTTGTCGCGCCAAGCCGCAATGGTGACCGGAGCCTCGAACGCAACGTGATTTAACGGAAGTTGCGAGGCTGCCAGGTGCGCGGCTATCTCCGCGGGAAGATCAGCCGCGACCGCCGAAGGAAATACCTTCGGGTCGATGTAGAGGTTGCCCTTGTCGTCGGGATGAATGGCGTTGCCGCCTTCGGTCGGCGGGCCGGCTTTGGACAGCGATGCCAGAGACTCTCCGACGTTGGGCGCGAACGCGGAGACATATACCAACGCCGAAACCTTGGGATCGTCCCCTGCTTGCGTGATGACGATCCCACCCCATGAGTGGCCGACCAGAACGGTCCTGCCGTCCTGCTTCGCGAGCGCCTGTTTGGTGGCATCAACGTCCGCGGCGAGCGAAGTGAGCGGATTTTCGACGAGCGTGACGTTGTAGCCTTTCTTCGTGAGAATATCGGCAACCGGCTGCCAGCTCGTCTGGTCCACGAAAGCGCCGTGCACGAGCACGATATTGTGGGCTGCTCCCTTGGGCGGTTCGGCGGAGTGGACGGAGCCGACCAATGTCGTGCCGGCCAGGAGGACGGTGGCGGCTGAGAGGAGGATATTTCGCATTGATTGTTCCTGTTGGTGTGTCGGACGAAAACAGTCCGGGGAAATGGACAGGCGTTTCCAGCAAGGTCGCGGTTCTTCCATCTGCCCTTTGCGAAATGGTTGCCGCACGTCACGTCGGCCCGCCGCGGCATGACCTATTCCGCGGACCTCTCGGACGATAGGGACCAATCGTCCGGATCTTGTGTCCGATCGTCCACGGTTCTAGTCTCGGTGGATGGATATACTCACCCAGGTTCTCGATCGGGTTCGTCTCGGCGGGACGCTGCTCTTTCATTTCGAGCTCGGCCATCCATGGCATCTTGAGTTGCCGGCGCGCCCCTACGCCCTGTTTCACTATCTCAGCCAGGGTTCAGCGACCCTCGCGCTCGAACAGGGAGAGGAAATCCAGATCACCGGCGGCGATTTTGTCGTCATCACGCGTGGCGAGCCGCATGTGTTTTATTCGGATCGCCAGGCCGAGCCTTTGCGCATCGTGGATATCGAACGGTCGTCGCCACGCCTCGGATTCGTTCGTCACGGCATCGGTGCAAAGCCGCTCTCAACCATGCTCTGCGGCAATTTCACGGTGTCGCGGCCGATGTTTGGCAGCGTGCTGGAGTTGCTTCCACCCGTGCTCTTGCTGAAGCCGACGTCGGACCGTGGTTGGCTTGAAGCCATCCTGCGCCGCATGATGAGCGAGTCCGCGCTCGATCGTCCTGGCCAGGGCGTCGCGCTTTCACGACTGACGGAAGTGCTCTTCGTCGAGGTGCTGCGAAGCTGGATCTCGTCTCTCAGTCCCGGACAAGGCGGCTGGATCGGGGCCATATCTGACCCGCATATCGGACCGGCGCTCAAGCTGATTCACGAAAGTCCGGAGCAGCTTTGGACGCTGAGCGAGCTTGGCCGTCGCGTCGGGCTAGGCCGTTCGGCATTTTCGGCGCGCTTCACCAGGCTCGTCGGCCAGCCCATGCAACGTTATGTGATCGAACGCCGGATGGCGGAAGCGGCGTTCCTGCTCGAAACCAGTGATGAGCCGATCGCACGGATCGCGAGCCGGGTTGGTTACGAGACGGCGGCGGCGTTTTCAAAACTGTTCAACCGGCATCACGGATTGTCGCCCGGCCGCTATCGGGCCGCTCGGCGCCTTGATGGAAGCCATCCACAACCGGACGGTTCGGCAGCACAAGTAACCGATTGATCACGACCAAGCGCGCCGCGTTCTGACGCGGCGCACACGATAGCCGGCTCCTGGCCCATCACGTCGGTTGAGGCGGTGCCGTGTTATGTCCGTTCCTTGGGGCAGACCGGAAGCCGCTTGCATGGGTCGGAACGACGCGATTGCCCCTTAGCCGACCCCGCGAGCGTGTCCCGCCAGGGGAGTGGCGAGGCGGAAAGTCTGCTCTCGTTCACCACATTTAAACCTTAAGATTTTACGAAGAAGGCTCACCACAGGGCGCAGGAAACATGCGAACACCCTTCGTACAGAAGCCATCCGTGGACTTCAGGCAATGAGGGTTTTGCAGACGAGCTGCGTCGTGTGCGTTATCGCATCCGTGGGACTTTATCTGGCCGGCGGAAACAGACCGGCCGCGACGGAGCCGGATGTCATGCCGGAAGCTGCAGCGAACATGACGGCTCCGGCGCACATGGCGGCGCCCGCGTTGTACGCAGAGGCATCCGCCAGACTTGCGGCAGCGCTTCGGGCAGAAAGAGCAGAGCTTGGCGCGGCGACGTCAGCAGGTTCCGGACCATTGAGCACCGGAGCCGAGATCGTCGATGAACCCGTCGCACCGAAATTGGCGTCTTTGGGACAGGATATCGTCCGGCCGGTGCTGGCAGAGCGCGATGCGTCTGACGATGCTCCGAAAGCGGCATCGACGCAGGATTTCCGCTATCTGGTCTACTACGTCTGGTCCGAACTGCCGCCCGCCGAGAAACCGGCGGAGATCGTCTTGCGTGCGTTCAAGGACATTCCGGTCGGAACGCCGGCCGAGGAGATCAAGCGCGCTTCCGACGCGTTTGGTCTCGATTTCAATTTCATGATGGCCGTTGCGAAGATCGAATCCGGTTTTAATCCCAATCAGCGCACCGGGTCGTATATCGGCCTGTTTCAACTGAGCCTCTATGAGTTCGGGAAGTTCGGCTTCGGGCAGATTCGCAATCCGCGGGACAACGCCGTTGCGGCCGCCTACAAAATCATTACCGAAGGCGTCCAGTTCGGGTGGATCACGCACCGGACGCCGGACATGAGCGATCTTTACCTGATCCATCAGCAGGGCTGGGAAGGCGCCGCTGAGCACATCAGCCGGCCCGCTCGCAGCGCCTGGAAATCCATGTGCGCCACCAGCGAAGGCAAGGAGAAGGGCGAGAGGTGGTGCAAACGCGCGATCTGGGGCAATGTACTTCCCGCGTTCAAGCGCTCCTGGAAATCGGTGGACAACGTGACGTCAGAGGCGTTCGTCGGCATGTGGCGTGGCCGGGTCGCCGATTTCTACACGAAATATGTGGCGACCGCTGCTGCGGCGGCAAGCCAATAATTCCGTTGTCGGCAGGCCTTGCCACGATTGCATTGCCTTTAGCCGCCGTGGCGAAACAGACCGTGTCGGGTAGACCAAGTCCGCTCATGCCCCATAGCTGACCTGAATCGATGTTCAGCTTGATTCCGCAAAGCGTCGGGCAGCGGAGATCGCTCAGGCCGCACCAATGAATCTCGATCTATGAGTGCGCGGCCTGATCTGCGCTGACGAACGCCGCTTCCATTGCCTTCCGCGTCTTGATCGTCTCGTTGCCCGCGTCGAACTCGACGTCGCTCCAACGCACGATCTCGCCGTGGGCGACGTCGTGCTTCAGCTTCAGCCGATGCGCCAGGCCGATCGGCAAGGCACCGGCCCTGAGGCTCGCGGCGGCCGGCACCAGCTTGCCCCAAACGGTATAGCCGCCTTCGCCGTCCAGCATCTCGCCGGCGCGCAGATTGCGTTTTTGCCACGGCGGCGACGTCGCCGCGGAAACCATGAGGCTGCCCGGTCGGTTCGCCCCGCAGCGCGGCCGACAGCACCGAGATGTTCAACTGGAGGCCGATCAGATGCCTTGAGGCAGACCAAAACCTCACTTCGTTTTTGCTCCAAGTGCGATCGGCGTCGCCTGCACCAGCTTGAGCGACTTCACCATCTTCTCCACCGTCGCCTTGTATTTCCGGAAATGATCCGATCCGAGGTGTGCTTCGTACGCCTTCCTGTCGCGGTAGATTTCGAAGACCTTGACCCGGTACGGCTCGTCCTTCTCGGACACTGCGTAGAGCACCAGAACGCCCGGCTCCTTTTGGATTGCCGTGTCAATTTGCTCTTGGACTGCGGCCCTGTAGGTCTCCAATTGAGCAGGATCGACCTCGATCTCCGCCACCTGGACGTACTGTCCGCCCGCCTCTTGGGCGACGGCGGCGCCTAGCGACGTCGCCAGCAACGATGCACCGTAAACGTAAAGCTGCAACACATTCATGGCCTGCTCCCGTTGCGTGGCATGATCCTAAGGCTCGCGAACCGGGCGCGCGCCCAGACCTCACTTCCGGTAGTGGTCATCGGCGACCTTCTCCAGCCAGTCGACGTTTTTTCCGCCGAGGGATTCCTGAATAGCGACGTGCGTCATGGCCGTCGTTGGCGAAGCGCCGTGCCAATGCTTGAGGCCCGGCGGAAACCACACCACGTCGCCGGGGCGGATTTCCTCGATCGGTCCGCCCTCGCGCTGCACCCATCCGAGACCGGCGGTGACGACCAGCGTCTGGCCGAGCGGATGCGTGTGCCAGGCCGTCCGGGATCCGGGTTCGAAGGTGACCTGGCCGCCGCTTACCCGCCCCGGGTCTGGAGCCTGGAAGAGAGGATCCACTCGGACAGAACCGGTGAACCAGTCGGAATTCCCCTTCGTCGAGGGTCGCGAACCGTTTCGTTTGATGTCGATGTCCATGACTGCGTTCCTTTGCATGTTCGCCTCGTTGGCGTGTGCATCCAGCGCCGCCGATGCGGCGAAACCGGCGACGATGCCAATGGCTTGCCGACGGGAGTACGGCGACATCTCTACCGGGACCTTTTCTCGATGACTTCCTTGATCACCGGCGCCGCCGAGAACGCGTTGGGCCAACCGGCATAGAATGCAAGATGTCCGACGACCTCGCCGGCTTCTTCCTTGGTCAACCCGTTATCCATCGCTCGGTTCAGATGGTAGGTGATCTGCGCGACCTGGCCGGTCGCGATGAGGGCGCTGACCGTGGTGAGACTGCGGTCGCGCGGGGCGAGCCCCGGCCTGAGCCAGAGATCGCGGAATAGCACGTCCGTCGTGTACTGGACGAGGCTGGGCGTGATCTTGCCGAATTGCTCGCCGACTCGGGTCGCTCGCTGCGCCTCTGCCGCCTCGTCGAGGGGAAGCTGGGGACCGGAGGCGGGCGGAAGCTGGTCGGTGCCGATGTTGCGGCTCTTGAACACATCTTTGGCCGCGGCAACGGCATCCATCGCATTGGCCCATCCGGTGTAGAATGCCAAATGCGTGATGATCTCCGACAGTTCGGCCGGCTTCACGCCGTTGTCGAGCGCGACGTTGAGATAGTACGGCAATTCGACCGTCTGATCGCGAGCGATGAGCGCGGCGACCGTGACGATGCTCCGGTCGCGCGCGGTCAGCCCCGGCCGCGTCCAGAGATCGCCGCGCACGACGTCCTTTGCATATTTTTCGAGGGCGGGCGCGACGGCGCGAATGTCTGCGGTCGTGGGCATGGCTTTTTTTCCTTCGATGGTTGTCTGTTGACCGTTGGCCGCACCGGCAACGAGCGAAAGCGAAAGTACGGTTGCTGCGAGAAGCTTCATTGATGTCCTCCACGGTTGGGGTTTCATCATCAGCCACGACGCGACTAACGCGACGCAGGAGTACGGTGACGGCGCTGGTGGGAAACACGGCGTTCAGCCCGGCTCACTTGGCGACCAGGCCAAGCGCGGGCTTGCCTTCCGTCAATCCCTCCTCCGCCCGCCATTCCATTCCTGCTCGACGTTCGGCCGTCGGAGCCGCCGGTCAGCATCCAAAGTAGGCGCTTGGGCCCATTCAGATTAGATGATAAAAGCCAATTAGATTGATTGGAGTAGCCTATAAATGGAACGCGCCGATGCGAGCGATCTGCTCGCCTTCCTTGCCGTTGCGAGGGAGCGCAGCTTTACCCGTGCGGCGGCGCGGCTGGCGATCGCTCAGCCGACGCTCAGTCAAATCGTCCGGAATCTGGAAGAGCGGCTGGGCGTAAGGTTGCTGAACCGTACCACCCGCAGCGTTACGCCGACGCAGGCTGGCGAGCGGCTGCTGCAGAAGATCGGACCCAAGTTCGACGAGATGGATGCCGAGCTCGGAGCCTTGAGCGAACTACGCGAAAAGCCGGCAGGGACGATCCGAATTACCGCGACGGAATATGCGGCGCAGGCGATCCTGATGCCTGCCATGGCCAAACTCGCGCCGCTGTATCCGGACATCAAAGTCGAGGTGATGATCGACGTTGGCCTCACGAACATCGTGGCCGCGCAGTACGACGCCGGGATTCGGCCAGGCGAACTAGTCGCGAAGGACATGATCGCGGTGCGGGTCGGTCCGGACTTGCGCATGGCCGTGGTGGGCTCGCCGTCCTATTTCGCGTCCCGAGTGAAGCCGCGGACGCCGCAGGATCTGACGCAGCATAACTGCGTCAACCTTCATCTACCTACCCACGGCGGAAGTCTCTACGCGTGGGAGTTCGAGAGAAACGGACGCGACGTCAGAGTGCGCGTGGACGGGCAGCTTGTCTTCAACAGTTCGGGCGCCCTGCTTCAGGCGGCACTGCAGGGTCTCGGCCTAGCCTATCTGATCGAAGGCAACGTGCAGCCCTATCTCTCTAGCGGCGAACTCATTCGTGTGTTGTCGGATTGGTGCCCGCCGTTCTCCGGATATCACTTGTACTATCCGAGCCGCAGACAATCGTCGCCTGCGTTCTCACTGTTGGTTGATGCTCTTCGATATCGCGGAAAATAATGGAAGCCGAAGACTAACCTTCAGGAGGGTGAAGTCCATCCCGGCTCGGTCTACCCCTCTTTCGTGAACGCCGCTTCCATTGCCTTCCGCGTCCTGATCGTCTCGTTGCCCGCGTCGAACTCGACGTCGCTCCAGCGCACGATCTCGCCATGGGCGACATCGTGCTTCAGCTTCAGCCGATGCGCCAGGCCGATCGGCAGCGCGCCGGCCTTGAGGCTCGCGGCTGCCGGCACCAGCTTGCCCCAAACCGTGTAGCCGCCTTCGCCGTCCAGCATCTCGCCGGCGCGCAGATTGCGTTTTGCCACGGAGGCGACGTCGCCGCGGAAGCCATGGGGCTGCCCGGTTGGCTCGCCCCGCAGTGCGGCCGACAGCACCGAGATGTTCAGCTCGAGGCCGATCAGATGGTAGGGCTTGTACATCGCAGCGTACCGTCCGCTGCCGTCGGTCTTGAGGCCGTATTGCCTGAAGCAATCGGCGGCATAGTCGTTCGGCGCCTCCAGCACGACGTAAACGCCCCAGCGCAGATCGCGGAAGACCGGCCTTCCGTCGCGCTCGAGCGAAGAAACCACCTCCACCACGCCCGACCGCTCCAGCACGCCGCCCCTGCTGCGCGGCCGCATGATATGCGGCAGGTCGTCGACGCCGCAGGGCGGAAACAGAAGGCCCTCTGCAGGCACGTCCAGTCCGCAGGCGTTCGCAATCGCGGCCATCTCGATCGCCGATTTGGTGCCGTCGAGGAAGGAGTTGAACATCTGCGGATTCATCCCCGCCGATTGCGCCTCGCCCGCGGTCAACCCGTAATGCAGCCAGACGCTGTCCGGCGTCACGTCGTGATAGGCCGGCAGATACTTTGTCCCTTTGCCGGCGGCAACCACGTGAAAACCGGTGGCGCGGGCCCAATCCACCATCTCCGCGGTCAGCGCCGGCTGGTCGCCATAGGCGAGCGAATAGACCACGCCGGCCTTGCGGGCTTCCTGGGCGAGCAGCGGACCCGCCAGCACGTCGGCCTCGACATTGACCATCACGATATGCTTGCCCGCCGCGATCGCCGCGCGGGCGTGCCTGATGCCGACGGTTGGATTGCCGGTCGCCTCCACCACCACGTCCATCGCGCCGCCGGCAATGGCGCGCGCGCCGTCATCGGTGAAGACGGTGGCGGCGATCCGCGCCGCGTCCCAGCCGACGGTGCGGCAGGCCTCGCGCGCACGATCGCGATCGATGTCGACGATGATGGGCACCTCGAGCCCCGGGGTATGAGGCACCTGCGCCAGGAACATCGAGCCGAATTTGCCGGCGCCGATCAGCGCCACACGGACGGGCTTGCCGGCGGCAGCGCGGGCCTGGAGGAGGCGGAAGAGGTTCATGGGGCTTGTCCGACTGTGATCGTGTCCCGGACGCGGTGCAGCGCGTAGCGCTGCTCCGCAGAGCCGGGACCCAGTGTAAGGGATACCGTGTAGCTGGGCCCCGGCTCTGCAGCGCACCGCTTCGCGCTGCGCTGCGTCCGGGGCACGAGACGTGTTTACTCCGCCGCCTGCCGCGGCGCACGTGCCAGCCGCACCAGCGCGTCGTCGTCCACCGTCTTGATCGGCGCGAAATCGCGGTGCGCAATGTACTCCGGCCGCGTCGGGCTTCGGATGTAGTTCGAAACCGCGTTCAGCGTCAGGTACACGATCTTGCGCGGGTAGGGCGTGATGTTGCCGGCCGAGCCGTGCACAAGATTGCCGTGGAACATCAGCATGCCGCCGGGCTTGCCGGTCGGCGCCACGATGCCGCCCTGCTTGACGAGGCGCGTCACCGTCTCCTCGTCCAGCGTCCACAGCGGATAGGAGGTCGTCGCAAGGTCGTGCGAGGCCTTGAGGTCGCCGGCGTTCTGGCTCTGCGGCACCAGCATCAGCGGGCCGTTGATCGGCATCACCTCGTCGAGGAAGATCGCGATGTTCATCGCGCGCGGCTCCGGCATACCGTCGTCGCGCTTCCAGGTGCCGTAATCCTGGTGCCATTGCCAGACGTCGCCGGTGAAGGCGGATTTTGCGTTGATCTTGAACTGGTGCATGTAGACCTTTTCGCCGAACAGTTGCTCGACCGGGTCGATCATGCGCGGATGCGCACCGAGAATGCCGAACGCCTCGTTGTAGAGATGCGCGGCAAAGGCGGTGCGCGGCGCGCCGCTCTTCTCGCGCCAGACTTCCGGCCGGTTCGCGTCATAGATGGCGACCGCCTCGCGCGCGAGGAGATCGACCTCCTCCTGGCTGAACAGCTCAGGCAGGAACAGCCAGCCCTCGCGGTGGAAGAACTCCAATTGCTCCTGGGACAGTTTCATGCGGCGTCCTCCTTTGGTTCGTTTTTGTTATATTCGTCGTTCCGGGACGGTCCGAGGACCGAACCTCAGGTGCGCAATTGCGCACCGGGGAACCTCGAGATTCCGGGCTCACGCTTCGCGTGCCCCGGAATGACAGCGACCTACGCCGCCGCCTCGTCCGTCGCCATCAATCTCTCCTCGGTCATCCGTCCCGCCGTCTGCGCGTGCGCAAGCGCCGCACGTTCGGCCGCCTTCGCATCGCCTGCGAGAATGTGTCCGGCAATGTCGGCATGCTCGGCCCAGGCACTGCCGCGATAATCGAGCTCGGACAGCACCGTCGCCATTGAGCGGCGCATATGCGGCCATTGCGGCGTGATCGTCTCCTCGATCACGGGATTGCCGGAGAGCCGATAGATTGCCCGATGAAATTCGACGTCGAGCGCGATCAGCTCGGCGAGCGTGGTCTTGCCATCGATCCCGCGTCCGGCGGCGAGCGCCGCCTCCAGCCGCATGCGTCCCGCCGCATCGGTGCCTGCGCGCTCTGCTGCCAGCCGCGCTGCCAGCGCATCGATCGCGCCGCGCACCTCGTAGAGCTGGCGGATGCGTGCGGGATCGAGCTGGGTGACTTCAAAGCCGCGCCGGCCGCTTTCGGCGACGAGTCCCTGCCGGTGCAACAGGTGCAGCGCATGCGACACCGGTTGGCGCGACACGCCGAGCCTGTCGGCGAGCTCGTTCTGCCGGATGCGCTGGCCGGGCTGCAGCGTGCGGTCGGAGATTGCCTCCAGGATCCGCGCATAGACCTGGTCGATCAAGTTCGGAAGCGGGTCGAGAGGGATCACGCCGACAGCTCCCATGACCGTGAAAGGGAATACGGAATTCCGTATTCGAAGATAAGGCGAGAGCATAAGCGCGTCAAGCGCGACCAACGGGGCGTCCGACCCCGCTTTTTGCGCTCCTCTAAGTCATTGATATTGCTATGATCGGCTACTGTGCATGGGGTTGTTTTCGAGGAAAAGAAAAGAGGTGTGAGGCGCTTACTCCGCCAGGAACGCGCTCACCGCCTCGCCGAACTCCAGCGGCGCCTGCTCGAACATCCAGTGGCCGGCCTTGGGGATCACGGCCGTCTTCGCCCCGGCGATATGCTCAGCGAGCACACGCCACATCACCGACAGGCTGCCGGTGGTCGCGCCGCCGCCGACCAGCAGCGTCGGGGTCCTGATCGCCTGCGCGTCCGCGAGCGTGTAGGGCCTGCGCTGCTCGTTGATCTGGCCGAGGAAGGTGATCGCGTTGTCGCGCAATTGCTGCTTCGCCGCCGCCGGCACGCGCCGCCACGAGCCGTCGCCCTCGATGCCCTCGTAGAAGTTCTGCAGCGCGCCCTCGATGTCGCCGGCGCGGATCATCTCGACCGAGCGCGCCGTGCGCGCGGCCAGCGGTGGATGCGCGGGCGTGCCTGCAGGCACCGGCAGGCTGGCATCGAGATCGCCGCCGGGCTCGGCCAGCACCAGCTTTCGCAACAGATCCGGCCGCGTCTGCGCCACGCGAAACGCGATGTGGCCGCCGCGCGAATGGCCCATCAAATCGACCGGCGCGGGTTCGACCTGCTCGATGAAAGCGATCACGTCAGCGACGTGCTGGGCCATCTTGTAGTCGTCGCCGACGGCGTCCCAATGCTCCGGAAAGAAGTGCCGCAGGCTGACCGAGATCACGCGATGCGATTTCGACAGGGGACCGAGCACGGAATACCAGGTGCGGAAATCGCCCAGCGTGCCGTGCACGCAGACCAGCGGCGGGCCCTCGCCGACTTCGAGATAGGCCATGTCGTAACCATTGACGCGAAATGTCTGCATGTTCAGCCCGCCAGAAAATCCAGCACCACTTCCGAGTATCTCTGCGGCGCCTGCTCGAACATCGGGTGCGTTGCGTTCGGGATGACCGCCGTCCTGGAATACGGCACATGCGCGGCGAGCGCATGCAGCACTTTCGGCAGCAGGCCTTTGGTCCGTGCGCCCAGGATGAACAGCGTCGGCATCAGAATCGACTCCGCGTCCGCCTTCGAGAACGGCGGGCGGTTGTCGCGGACCTGGCCGATCAGCGTGAAGGCGTTGTCACGCAGATTCTGCTTCACCAGCGCCGGCAGCCGCGGCCAGGTGCCGGCGCCTTCAAGCGTGTCGACGAAGACGGCGAGGCCGCCATCGACGTCGCCGGCCGCGATCTTCTCGGCCGAGGCCGTGAACCGCGCCAGCAGCGGCGAGGGGCCGCCGGCATAATCTGGATCGAGGCTCGCATCGAGCTCGCCGCCGGGCTCGGCCAGGACCAGCCGCCGAAGCAAATCCGGCCGCCGCTGCGCCACGCGGAAGCAGATGTGCCCGCCGCGGGAATGGCCCATCAGATCGACCGGGCCGAGGTCGAGTTCCTCGATGAAGGCGATGACGTCGTCGACATGCTGGGCGATCGAATAGGTGTCGCCGACGCCATCCCATTGGGCCGGGAAAAAGTGCCGCAAGCTGACAGGGATCACCCGGTGCCGCTGCGTCAACGGACCGAGCACGCAGCCCCAGACACGGAAGTCGTTGAGCGAGCCATGCACGCAGACCAGCGGCGGCCGGCCTCGGTCTTCGCCCACGTCGAGATAGGGCATGTCGTATCCGTTGACGTGGAGGCTTTGCATTCTGGGCTCGCGAAAGGGGAGGCGGAACTCCTGTGTACGATTCCCGGAAACCGGGTGGATCGCAACTATTTCCAAGCCTAGATTTCGGCTCAGTTCACATTGGGGGCATGCGAGGGAACGCAAGCCAGGGACCAAACCATGACCGACCAGCATTTTGCCCTGTTCGATAGCAAGATCGGCCTGTGCGCCATTGCCTGGGGTCCGCGCGGCATCAACGGCACGCAACTGCCAATGGGCGGTGAGCAGAAGATCCGCACCCGCATCAGCCAGCGCCATGCCGGCGCCGGCGAAGCCGAACCGACCACCGACGTGCGGCAGGCGATCGACCGCATTACAAAACTGCTCGCGGGCGAGCCGGATGACCTCACCGACATCCCGCTCGATCTCGACGGCGTGCCCGACTTCAACCGCGGCGTCTACGCGATCGCCCGCACCATTCCGCCGGGCAAGACCGTCACTTATGGCGACATCGCCAAGCAACTCGGCGGTGTCGAGCTGTCGCGCGACGTCGGACAGGCGCTCGGCCGCAACCCGTGCCCGATCGTCGTGCCGTGCCATCGCGTGCTGGCGGCCGGCAACAAGCCCGGCGGCTTCTCCGCGAATGGTGGCGTGGTGACGAAGCTGAAGATGCTCGAGATCGAAGGCGCGCTGGTGAACCACACGCCGAGCTTGTTTGATTGAGGATGGGCTCTCGTGCCCCGGACGCGGTGCGGCACATAGTGACGCACTGCAGAGCCGGGGCCCAGCACCTCAGCGAGATGGGTCCCGGCTCTGCGGCGCACCGCTACGCGCTGCACCGCGTCCGGGACGCGAGATCTCTGCTAAATCTTCGCTGCCGCCTTCGGCCAATATTTGTCGCGCAAATGCCGCTTCACCAGTTTGCCGGTCGGCGTGCGCGGCAGCTCGGCTTCGAAATCGATCGAACGCGGGCATTTGATCGTCGAGAGGCGGCTCTTGCAGTAGGCGATCAGATCGGCCTCGAGCTCCCTGCCGGCGCGCTTGGGATCGTGCGGCTGCACCACCGCCTTGACCTCTTCGCCCATCTCCTCGTTCGGCACGCCGAACACGGCGACGTCGGCGACTTCAGGATGGGTGACGAGCACGTCCTCGGTCTCCTGCGGGTAGATGTTCACGCCGCCCGAGATGATCATGTAGGACTTGCGGTCGGTGAGGAAGAGAAAGCCGTCTCTGTCGAGATAGCCGACGTCGCCGAGCGTCGACCAGCCTTTTGCGTTGTAGGCCTTCTTCGTCTTCTCGGGGTCGTTGTGATAGGTGAAAACAGGCGCATCGGCGAAATAGACCGTGCCAATCTCGCCCGTCGGCTGCTCCTCGTCGTTCTCGTCGAGGATCTTGATCTTGCCGACCACGGCGCGGCCGACGCTGCCGCGGTGCTCCAGCCATTCTTTCGAGTTGCAGACGGTGACGCCGTTGCCTTCGGAGCCTGCGTAATATTCGATCAGGATCGGCCCCCACCATTCGATCATCTTGGCCTTGACCTCGACGGGGCAGGGGGCGGCGGCGTGGATTGCGCCCTTTAGGGTCGAGACGTCGTAGCGGTTGCGAACCTCGTCCGGCAGCTTGAGCATGCGCACGAACATGGTCGGCACGAGCTGTGCCTGGGTCACCTTGTACTTTTCGACCAGCTTCAGGAAATCTTCGGCGTCAAAGTGCTCCATGATGATGGAAGTGCCGCCGAGCGCGATCGCCATCATGTTGAAGCGCAAGGGAGCCGCGTGATAGAGCGGTGCCGGTGAGAGATAAGTCGTCTCGGCATTCATGCCGCACATGCTGGCGCAGAGCACGCGCAGAAACGCGTTCGGCTCGTCGATCGGCTTGCCCTCGAACGCCTTCTTGATGCCCTTGGGCCGGCCGGTAGTGCCCGACGAATACAGCATGTCGTAGCCGGCGACTTCGTCGTCAATCGGCGTTGTCGGCTGTGCGGCGGCTTCCTTGTCGTAGGAGCGGAAGCCGGCTTGCGGCTCGTCCATCATGTAGAAGACCGGCTCGTCCGCAGTGCCCTTGATCAGGGCCTTGATCTGGTCGGCGCATGTCGGTGTCGTGATCACGACCTTGGCGCCGCAATCGGCGATGATGTAGTCGATCTCGTCCTGCTTCAAATAGCGGCTGATCGCGGTGTAATAGAGCCCGCTGCGCTGCGCCGCCCAGCAGATCTCCATGAAGGCGAGGCGGTTCTCCATCAGCAGCGCGATGTGGTCGCCGGCCTTAAGCCCGAGCGAGCGGAACAGGTGCGCGCCCTGGTTCGAGAGCTCCTCGAGCTCGCGATAGGTGATCGCCTTGCCGGTCCCGGCCATCTGATAGGCGATCTTGTCGGCTGTGGCGCGGGCGTGGATGGACGGATGCGTCATGGTCGAGATCTCTCAACAAGAAAGGTGTCATCCCGGCGAAGGCCGGGATCCATAACCACCAGTCTAAATTGTTGAAGCACGCTGTCGCCCAAGCCCGACATAGCCATAGACTGCTGTGGTTATGGGTCCCGGCTTTCGCCGGGACGACACCGTTGTTGAGCGACGCGTCAGCGAAGCATCGGCAGCTTACAGCCGCTCCACGATCGTCACGTTGGCCATGCCGCCACCCTCGCACATGGTCTGCAGCCCGTAACGCTTGCCGCGCTGATGCAAGGCATGGACCAGCGTCGTCATCAGCTTGGTGCCGGAGCCGCCGAGTGGATGGCCGAGCGCGATGGCGCCGCCATTGACGTTGAGACGTTCCGGATCGGCGCCGGTGGTCTTGAGCCAGGCGGTCGGCACCGAGGCAAAGGCCTCGTTGACCTCGAACAGGTCGATGTCGTCGACCGCCATGCCGGCCTTTTCCAGCGCGCGCTTGGTGGCGTGCAGCGGTGCGTCCAGCATGATCACGGGATCGCCGCCCATCATGGTCATGTGGTGGACGCGCGCCAGCGGCTTCACGCCGAGCTGCTTCAGGCCACGCTCGTTCACCACCATCACGCCGGAGGCGCCGTCGCAGATCTGGCTGGCGCTGGCCGCGGAGAGCTTGCCGTTCTCGACGATCAGCTTGACGCCCTTGATGCCGTCGAGTGTGGCGTCGAAACGGATGCCCTCGTCGATGTGGTGGGTGTCCTTGGAGCCGTCGGCGCGGGTGATCTCAAGCGGCACGATCTCCGTCTTGAAACGGCCGGCCTGCGTTGCCGCGATCGCGCGCTGATGGCTGTTGTAGGAGTACTCGTCGAGCTCATCCTTGGAGAGACCGTATTTCTCGGCCATCATCTCGGCGCCGGTGAACTGGCTGAACACGATGTTCGGATAACGGTGCTCGATACCCGGGCTCTTGTTGCTGCCAAAGCCGTTCTTGGCCGGAAGCTGCGACGACAGGCCCATCGGCACGCGCGTCATCGATTCCACGCCGGCGGCGATCACCACGTCCATCGCGCCGGACATCACGGCCTGGGCTGCGAAGTGCAGCGCCTGCTGCGAGGAGCCGCATTGGCGGTCGATCGAGGTGCCCGGCACGCTCTCCGGCAGTTTCGAGGCCATGATGGCGTTGCGCGCGACGTTGTTGGACTGCTCGCCGACCTGCATCACGCAGCCCATGATCACGTCCTCGACCAGCGCGGGATCGACCTTGGTGCGGTCAACCAGCTCGTCCAGCACCTTCGCGGCGAGATCGGCCGGATGCCATCCGGCGAGGCGGCCCCCCTTGCGCCCACCGGCGGTACGCGCAGCGGCGACGATATAAGCCTCGGCCATGTCGGTTTCTCCCTGGATTATTTTGAACGGCTGGTTGTCGGGGCGGATTTAAGGGGCGACTGGCTATTTAGTCAATCGATCAATTAACTCTTGTGGCGAGGCGCTGCTTGGGCTTATCTGCGGCCGCTCTCGCGCCAAAATCAGGGATCTCCGTGACTACCAGCGTACCGAACAGGCTCCCAAGCGCAAAGAATTCCACGGCAGAGAAATTGCTCGTGGCCGCGAGCGAGCTGATGATCGAACGCTCCTCGATCGAGATTTCGCTGAGCGACATCGCCCAGAAGTCCGGCGCCAACGCCGCGCTGGTCAAATATCACTTCGGCAACAAGGACGGACTGCTGCTGGCGCTGCTGGAGCGCGACGCGGGAACGGAACTGTCCAATCTCGAATACTTGCTGGCGCAGCCGATCACGCCGACCGCGAAGCTGAAGCTGCATATCGGCGGCATCATCCGCGCCTATCACCGGTTTCCCTACATGAACCGGCTGATCCACTATCTGCTGCACGAGAGCGTCGCGGGCTCTGCGGACGAGGTCTCGAAATTCTTCGTCGCGCCGCTGCTGGACTTCCATCGGCGCCTGCTCGCCGAAGGCGTCAGTCAGGGCGAGTTTCGCGCGACCGATCCGGTGCTGTTCTACACCAGCCTGATCGGCGCCTGCGATCATTTGTTTTTCGGCCGGCATGCGATGTCACGCGCGACCGGCGTCGGCCCCGTCACCGACGACGTCTGCCGGCAATACATCAAGCACATGGAAACGCTGATCTGCGGCGGCATCCTCACGCAAGGCGAGGAAGCTGTCGCGGCCGGATGATCCGGCCAGAACGCCGAAGTCTAGAGAAGAAACGCCCAAGGAAAAGGTAGAGGAAAGGTAGCTTACGATGCAGTTGAAAGACGTAGCCGTTCTCATCACGGGCGGCGGGTCGGGCCTTGGTGCTGCGACCGCCCGCGCCATGGCGGCCAAGGGCGCCAAGATCGGCGTGATCGACCAGAGCAAGGAAAACGCCGAGAAGGTTGCCGCCGAAGTGAAGGGCATCGCGCTCCACGCCGATGTCACCAACGAGGAGCAGATCAAGGCAGCGATCGCCAAGGCGGAAGCTGCGCACGGCGTCGCTCGCGTGCTGATGAACTGCGCGGGCATCGGTGGCTCGCAGCGCATCGTCGGCCGCGACGGTGTCTACCCGCTGGAGAAGTTCGCGCGCATCATCAACGTCAATCTGATCGGCACCTTCAACTGCCTGCGTCTGTTCGCCGAGCGCCTCGTCACGATCGAGCCGGTCGGTGAAGAGCGCGGCGTCATCGTCAACACCGCTTCGGTGGCCGCCTACGAAGGCCAGATCGGCCAGATCGCTTATGCGGCGTCGAAGGGCGGCGTCGTCGGTCTCACGCTGCCGGCCGCGCGCGACCTCGCGAGCCAGAAGATCCGCGTCAACACCATCGCGCCCGGCCTGTTCCTGACGCCGCTGCTGATGGGCTTGAACGAAGAGGCCCGCAAGAGCCTCGGTGCTCAGGTGCCGCATCCCGCGCGTCTCGGCGACGCCAATGAATATGGCTCGCTCGCCGTGCACATCGTCGAGAACCCGATGCTTAATGGCGAGACCATCCGCCTCGACGGCGCGATCCGCATGGCGCCAAGGTAGGGCTCTTTCCCTTCTCCCCTTGTGGGAGAAGGTGGCGCGCGTAGCGCGACGGATGAGGGATCTCTATCCGCGGAGACAGAGCCCTCACCCAAGCGAATTCCGGGCTCACAGCGTACATGCCCTCTCCCACAAGGGGAGAGGGCGCAGCAATCGGCACCGCGAATCGCGGCAAGCACGAGGCGCCTCATGTCCCAACCGCTGCTGATCGAGCACAACGACGGCGTCGACACCGTGACGCTCAATCGTCCCGAACACCTCAACGCGCTCGATCCTGCGCTGATCGACGCGCTCAACGTTTATTTCCAGGGCCTCCAGCGCAACCGCGACACGCGCGTGGTGGTGCTGAAGGGCGCGGGCAAGAATTTTTGTGCCGGCCTCGATCTCAAGGCCGCGATGGCGCGCCGTGCCGGGCAGCAGGAGCCGCCGGGTGTTACGGAGTCATTGGACTCGCAGCGGCGCATCGCCGACATCGTGATGCTGATGCGGCGCTGTCCGCAGCCGATCATCTCTCTGGTGCAGGGCGCGGCGGCCGGCGGCGGCTTTGCACTGGCGCTCGCCTCCGACATCCGCATCGCGACGAGATCGGCGCGGATGAACTGCGCCTTCATCAAGCTCGGTCTTGGCGGCTGCGACATCGGCACCAGCTATTTCCTGCCGCGCCTTGTCGGTGTCTCGGTAGCCTCGGAGCTGATCCTCACGGGGCGCTTCATCGGCGCCGAACGCGCGCTCGCGGTCGGGCTGGTCTCCGAGGTCGTCGACGAGGACAAGCTCGATGCCGCCGCCGAGCCCTATGTCGACGCGATGATCACGGCCTCGCCCGTGGGTCTGCGCCTGTCCAAGGAATGTCTCAACATGAGCGTCGATGCCGGATCGTTGGAAGGCGTGATCGCGATGGAGGATCGCAACCAGGTGCTGTGCAGCCGCTCCGAGGAATTTTCGGAAGGCATCAGGGCCTTCCTTGAGAAGCGAAAGCCTGTCTATATCAAGCGCTGAAGCAACGAAGATCCGTAAAGGACGAGAAATTCCGGGAGACGCAAAATGAGTGGAAGCGCGGCGGCGGTGATGACGAAGCCCGCCTTTCGCAAGGTCGAGTGGCTGGCGCGCGACATCGACGTCGAGCGCCGCGACGACGGAACGGTGGTGCTGAAGTCGCGCATCCCGCTGCAGACCTACGAGAAGCATATCCCGGCTTCGCTGGCAAAATGGGCGAAGGAAGCGCCGGAGCGGATCTGGCTTGCCCAGCGCGGTGGCCCCAACGGCGAATGGCGCAAATTGTCCTATGGCGAAGCCAAGCGCACCGTGGATGCGCTGACGCAGGGCTTGCTCAATCTCGCGCTCGACGGCCGCCCGGTCACGATCCTCTCCGGCAATTCCATCGAGCACGCGCTGATGACGCAGGCCGCGATGCAGGCGCGCGTCCCGGCCGCGCCGGTCTCGCCGGCCTACTCGTTGATGAGCCATGATCACGTCAAGCTGAAATATCTGTTCGACCTGATCAAGCCCGGCGTGGTGATGGTGCAGGACGGCCCGACCTTCGAGAAGGCGCTGAAGGCGCTCGATCTCACCGGCGTCACCGTCGTTCACGTCTTACGGCCCTGCGAGGGCATTGAGAGCGTCAGCTTCGCCCAGCTCGCGGCGACAGCCGTGACCGCCGATGTTGAAGCGTCGATCGGGAAGATCACGCCTGAGACCGTCGGCAAGCTGCTGTTCACGTCAGGCTCGACCGGCATGCCCAAGGCCGTCATCAACACGCAAGCGATGATGTGTGCCAATGCGGCGATGATGATGCAGGTACGGCCGCGCGATCCCAGCGGTCCGATCTCGACCATGCTGGACTGGATGCCATGGAACCACACCATGGGCGGCAATGCGGCGTTCCATCCGATCCTGGTCGACGGCGGCACGCTCTATATCGATGACGGTCGGCCGATGCCGGGCCAATTCGATGAGACGCTGCGCAATCTGCGCGAGATCTCGCCGACCTACTACGCCAACGTGCCCGCCGGCTATGCCGCGCTCGCCGCAGCCATGGAGAAGGACGACGCGCTGTGCCGTTCCTTCTTCAAGAACCTCTCGATCATGGCCTATGGCGGCGCGCGACTGCCGGATGATCTCTACGATCGCATGCAGGCTCTCGCCGTGAAGACCACCGGCGAGCGCATCGTGTTCTACACCGGCTGGGGCTCGACCGAGACCGCGCCGACCTCGACCGGGACCTATTGGGACACCGAGCGCGTCGGCCTGATCGGCCTGCCGTTCCCCGGCGTCGAGTTGAAGATGGTGCCGTGCGGTTCGAAGTACGAGCTGCGTCTGCGCGGCGTCAACGTCACCCCGGGCTATTTTGGCCAGCCTGACCTGACGAAGAAGATGTTTGACGAGGAAGGTTATTATTGCATCGGTGACGCCGGCATCTTCGTCGACGACACCGATCCGGTGAAAGGCATCATCTTTGCCGGGCGTGTGGTGGAAGATTTCAAGCTGACCACCGGCACCTTCGTCCATGTCGGCTCGCTGCGTACAGATGCGATCGCCGCCGCGACGCCCGTTGTGCATGATGCGCTGGTCGCGGGGCAGGATCGTGCCTTCATCGGCCTGCTGGCCTGGCCGAACCTGCATGCCTGCCGCCAACTCGTCGGCAACGCCGATCTCGGCTTCGATGATGCAGTGAAGCATCCCGAGGTGATCGCTTGCTTCAGGCGCGGGCTGGAGGCTCACAACAAGGCGTGCGAAGGCGCCAGCAGCCGCATCATCGCCCGCGCCATGCTGATGGCCGAGCCGCCCTCGATCGACGGCAACGAGCTCACCGATAAGGGCTACATCAATCAGCGCGCCGGCCTGGAGCGCCGTGCCGCGCTGGTGGAGCGGCTTTATGCCGACAAGCCCGACCAGGACGTCATCATTCTCAAGTAATCGACATCATCAACACGGATACGCGCCATGAACTTCGATTTCTCCGACGACCAGAAGCAGCTCCGCGACCAAGCGCGCAAATTCCTCGCCGAGAAGTGCCCGCCCAAAGCTGTGCGCGCAGTCCTCGACGGCAAGGCGCCGTATGACAAGGAGCTGTGGAAAGGCCTCGCCGAGATGGGTTTCCTTGGCGTCGCCATTCCCGAGGATTTTGGTGGTGCTGGCGCCGGCCATCTCGAACTTTGCGTGATCGCTGAAGAGATGGGCCGGGCGAACGCGCCGGTGCCGTTTTCCTCCACCGTCTATCTCGTCGCCGAAGCGCTGCTGATCGCCGGCAGCGACGCGCAGAAGAAGAAATGGTTGCCGGCGATTGCCTCGGGCGAGGCGATCGGCACGCTGGCGCTGTTCGAGGGTAAGGGCAATCCGTCGCCGAATAACGTCAAGCTCGCGGCTGCGAACGGTGTGCTCAACGGTGTCAAGAAGCCGGTCGCCGATGGCGCGATCGCCGACTTCGCGGTGGTCGCGGCACGCACGGGATCGAGCGGACGCGACGGCGACATCTCCTTGTTCATTGTCGATCTCAAGGACGGCGGTGTCGAGGTGAAAGGCCTGACCAATCTCGATCCGACCCGCGGGCAGGCCGAGATCACTTTCAAAGACTGCAAGGCGGAGCCGCTGGGCGCGGCCGGCGAAGGCTGGAGCATCTTGACTCAAGTGCTGGACCGCGCCGCGGTGCTCTGCGCGTTCGAGCAGGTCGGCGGCTCCGACCGCGCGCTGGAGATGGGCCGCGACTACGCGCTCGACCGTATCGCCTTCGGCCGACAGATCGGCTCGTTCCAGGCCGTCAAGCACATGCTGGCGGACATGTATGTGTCGGCGACGCTGGCACGTTCCAACAGCTATTACGGCGCCTGGGCGCTCTCGACCAACGCCGCGGAGCTGCCGGAAGCCGCCGCCGCGGCCCGCATCAGCGCGACGCAGGCGTTCCAGCACTGCGCCAAGAACAACATCCAGGTTCACGGCGGCATGGGTTTCACCTGGGAGTTCGACTGTCACATGTACTATCGCCGCGCCAACGCCATGGCGCTCGGGCTCGGCAGCCTGTCCTATTGGGAAGACCAGTTGATCGACCGCATGCGCAAGAAGAACGCGGCGTGATGTCATTCCGGGGCGCCGCAACGCGGCGAACCCGGAATCTCGAAATGAGTCGATAACCTCTGGATTCCGGGTTCGATGCTTCGCATCGCCCCGGAATGACGGAAGAAGAGAGACACCATGAACTTCGACGACACCCCGCAAGAGGCCGAATTTCGCGCCACTGCCCGCGCCTGGATCGGTGCGAACGCGCCCAAGCAGTACGAGGAGGAGCTTCGCAAGTCCTCGCTCGGCCGCACGCAATTGAAGAACGCCAACATTCTGGAAGTGGCAAAGGCCTGGCAAAAGAAGAAGGCCGATGCCGGCTGGGCCTGCCTGCATTGGCCCAAGGATTATGGCGGGCGCGGCTCGTCGCCGATCGAGCGTGTGATCTGGCAGCAGGAAGAGGGGCCGTTCGGCCAGCTGTCCCGCATGTTCATCATCGGCCACGGCATGTGCGGGCCGACCATGATGGCGTTCGCGCGCGAGGAGCATAAGCGCAGCTATCTGCCGCCGCTTGCCTCCGGCGAAAAGGTCTGGTGCCAGCTGTTCTCCGAGCCGGCCGGCGGCTCCGATGTCGCGGGCCTGCGGACGCGCGCAGAGAAGGACGGCGACGACTGGGTCGTCAACGGTCAGAAAATCTGGACGTCGGGCGCGCATTACTCGGATTACGGCATCCTACTGACCCGCACCGATCCGACCGTGCCCAAGCACAAGGGCCTCACCATGTTCTTCCTGGACATGAAGAGCCCGGGCGTCGAGGTGCGGCCGATCAAGCAGGCGAGCGGCGCTTCCGACTTCAACGAGGTCTATTTCACCAACGTCCGCATTCCCGATCATCAGCGCCTCGGCGAGGTCGGTGACGGCTGGAACGTCTCGCTGACCACGCTGATGAACGAGCGCAGCGCGATCGGCGCGGCCGTCTCGACCGGCTTCCCCGAACTGTTCGAATATTGCTCGAGCTTGATGCTCGATGACGGCCCGGCGATCGAGGATCGCGCGGTGCGCTCGAAGCTGGCGAGCTGGGCGGTGAAGGCGAGTGGGCTGAAATACACCAGCATGCGCGCGATCTCCGCGCTGTCGAAGGGCGAGCGGCCGGGACCGGAAAATTCCATCGGCAAGTTGGTGGCGGGCTCGATGATCCAGGATGTCGCGACCTACGCACTGGACTTGCAGGGGGCGGGCGGAGTGGTCAGCGGCGAGGATGCCGAACTCGCCGGCCGTTTCCAGGCGATGCTGCTGCGCGCACCCGGCACCCGCGTCGAAGGCGGTACCGACGAGATCATGCGCAACATCATCGCCGAGCGGGTGTTGGGCCTGCCCGGCGACATCCGGGTCGACAAGGACGTGCCGTTCAACAAGATCCCGACGAAGGGAAGAGGCTGATGATCCTCATCCTGAGGAGCCGCGGAACGCGGCGTCTCGAAGGATGCGGCCCGACTGGGGCCTCGTGGTTCGAGACGGCGCTGCGCGCCTCCTCACCATGAGGGACTAAGACAGAGCAAGAACGAAGAGGTCGCCATGAATTTCGACGACACCCCGCAGGAAGCCGCTTTCCGCGAGACCGCGCGCAAATGGATCGAGGCCAACGCGCCGAAGGAGTTTTTGGCTGAGCTGTCAAAATCCTCGCTCGGGCGCATCCGCTTGGCCAATCACGACATCGTCGATGTCGGCAAGGCCTGGCAGAAGAAGAAGGCCGAAGGCAATTGGGCCTGTCTGCATTGGCCCAAGGAATATGGCGGCCGGGGCGCGACGCCGATCGAGCGCGTGATCTGGCAGCAGGAGGAAGGCGTCTACGGCAAGCTGACGCAGCCGTTCCAGATCGGCGAGGGCATGTGCGGCCCAACCGTGATGGCTTTTGGCAGCGAGGACGCCAAGCGGCGCCATTTGCCGAGGCTAGCCGCGGGCGAGGAGATCTGGTGCCAGCTGTTCTCCGAGCCGTCGGCGGGCTCTGACGTCGCGGGCTTGCGCACACGCGCGGAGAAGAAGGGCGATAATTGGGTCGTCAACGGCCAGAAGATCTGGACCTCCGGTGCGCACTATTCCGACTACGGACTTTTGATCGCGCGCACCGATCCCAATGTGCCCAAGCACAAGGGGCTCACCATGTTCTTCCTGGACATGAGGAGTCCCGGCGTCGAGGTGCGGCCGATCAAGCAGGCCAACGGCATGCAGGAGTTCAACGAGGTCTATTTCACCGACGTCGTCATTCCCGACAGCCAGCGCCTCGGCGCCATCGGCGAGGGCTGGAGCGTGTCGCTGACCACGTTGATGAACGAGCGGATGTCGATCGGTTCGCGGCTTGCGACCGGCGTCCCCGAGATGTTCGAGTTCTGCTCCAATCTGATGCTGGAGGATGGCCTCGCCATCGACGATCCCGCCGTGCGCTCAAAACTTGCGAGCTGGGCGGTGAAGTCGAGCGGGCTGAAATATACGAGCTACCGCGCGATCTCGGCGCTGTCCAAGGGCGACCGGCCAGGGCCGGAGAACTCGATCGGCAAGCTCGTGTCCGGCATGATGCTGCAGGACATCGCAACCTATGCCATGGACCTCCAGGGAGCGGCCGGCGTTCTCACCGGCAGCGACGAGGAGACCGTGCAGGGCCAGTTTCAGCAGATGCTGCTGTCCTCACCCTCGATGCGCATCGCGGGCGGAACCGACGAGATCTTGCGCAACATCATCGCCGAGCGCGTGCTGGGATTGCCGGGCGACATCCGCGTCGACAAGGACGTGCCGTATAACAAGATCCCGACCAAGGGACGTTGATATCCCGTGTCCCAAACGCGCGAAGCGCGAGCAGGGACCCAGGAGCCACAATGGACAGGCCACAATAGGCCCCGGCTCAGCGCCGCATCACTTCGTGCTGCGTCGCATCCGGGGCACGAAAGCGAGCTAGGCAATGGACGCACAAGTACAACAAACCGACCGCATCGGCGTGCTCGAAGAGCTACTCAACGAGCGCTACTCGGTGCGCGCCTTCCTGGCCAAGGAGGTCGATCGTGCGACGATCGAACATGTGCTGACCACCGCGCAGCGCACGGCGTCCTGGTGCAACAGCCAGCCCTGGCAGGTGATCATCGCCAGCGGCGAGGCGAAGGAGCGTTTCCGCAAGCTGATTTACGCGGAAGCATCCAGCGGACTCGGCGGCGATTATGATTTCACGCCGCCGCGCGAATATCTCGGCGCCTATCTCGAACGCCGCCGCGAGAGCGGCTTTCAGCTCTACAACACGCTCGGCATCGCGCGCGGGGACAAGGCGGCGTACGCGAAGCAGGCGCTGGAGAACTACAATTTCTTCGGCGCGCCGCATGTGGCCATCATCCACACCGATGAGCCGCTTGGTATCTACGGTGCGATCGATTGCGGCGCCTATGTCTCGAATTTCATGCTCTCCGCGCAGGCGCTCGGGCTCGGCACCATTCCGCAGGCGGCGATCGCGCGCCACTCCGGCCTGATCCGCCGCCATTTCAAACTGCCCGATGATCGCCGTATCGTCTGCGGCATTTCGTTCGGCTATGCCGACGACGCCCACAAGGTCAACAGCTACCGCACGTCGCGTGCGAGCGTGGCCGAGACCGTGACCTTCGTGGACGAGTGATCGAGGCGACGCGCGATGTGATCACGTCAGACGCGCGAAGACGGCCGCGGAAGCGGCCGCCTTCATCACGGTCTCAGTCCGATTGACGCCGGCCGTCAGCCGCCGCTGCCGCCGATCACGGCGCGAATGGTCTCGTCCGGCCCGAAATCCTCGGCGCCATCGACATAGAGCAGCGCCGCGAGCTTGGAGCGCGCACGGTTGACGCGGCTCTTGATCGTGCCGACGGCGCAGCCGCAGATCGAAGCCGCATCCTCATAGGAGAAGCCTGAGGCGCCGACGAGGATCAGCGCTTCACGCTGGTCCTGCGGAAGTTTTTCGAGCGCCGTGCGGAATTCCTCGAACTCGAGGTGGGCGTTCTGCGAGGGCTGCGTCTTCAGCGTCTTGGCATAGTTGCCTTCGGCATCCTCGACTTCCCGCCGCCGCTTGCGATAGTCCGAGCGGAACAGGTTGCGCAGGATCGTGAACAGCCACGCCGGCAGATTGGAGCCGGGCTGGAACGAGTCGATGTTGGCGAGCGCGCGCAACAGCGTCTCCTGAACCAGATCGTCGGCGCGATCGGCATTGCCGCTGAGCGAGATGGCGAACGCGCGCAGGCTGGGCACGGCCGCCAGGATGTCGTTACGCAGGGAGTCCGTGAGAGGCATTAATCCCTCCCATTGTTGTCGTTAGAGCCGCCACCATTTTCCACTTGGGGTGCCGCTCCCGGCGCATCAAGTTTCTTGATCAGTTCCGCGAACCGGTCCGGAACCCCCTGGCGCACCACGTCGTCGTACATGGCGCGCAGCTGGTGCCCGATCCGGGACTGGATCTCCGGAGTGAGCCCTCCCTTGCCGGGGGTCGTGCTTTTGCTGGCTTGAGACTTGAGATCTTTCATGACCTGTTCCACGTTTCCCCGAGTTAAGTGACTGTAAAATCGAGAAGTTCTCTCAACCGGGAGCCGTTCCCTGGATAGGCTCAATGCGAGCTGCGAGAAAAAGTTCCGCGCCCATGCGGAACTTTTCTAAGTCTGAGACGTAATCAGCCCAGCAGGGGAACCCGGGCCCCCCGCCTAACGCCTGCACGTCAAGGTCGGCCCGAAGATATATGGAGTGGGGATGTCCCGTTCACAGCTTGTTGCTGAACACTTGCCGTTGTTGCGCCGGTACGCACGCGCCCTGACGGGCAGCCAGTCCTCCGGCGACGCCTATGTCGCAGCCATGTTGGAAGCCATGCTGGGAGATCCGTCGGTGCTCGACGAGAGCCACGGGCCGCGCGCCGGCCTGTTCCGGCTGTTCACCCAGATCTGGAATTCCGTTTCCGTCAACGACGATTCCGAGGTGACGAACCTGCCGATGCCGCCGGAGCGGCGGCTGTCGAACATCACGCCGTTGCCGCGGCAGGCCTTCCTGCTGCTCTCGCTCGAGGGATTTTCGGAAGAAGAGGTCGGCTATATTCTCGGCACCGACGTCGGCGAGACGCGCCGGCTTGCCGATGCCGCAGGGCGTGAGATGGCCGCCGAGATCGCCACCGACGTGCTGATCATCGAGGATGAGACCTTCATCGCCATGGATCTCGAGAGCCTGGTGAAGAATCTCGGCCACAATGTCGTCGGCGTCGCCCGCACCCACGCCGATGCGGTCGCCTTGGCAAAGAACAGGCGGCCCGGCCTGATCCTCGCCGACATCCAGCTCGCCGACGGCTCGTCGGGCCTCGACGCCGTCAACGAGCTGCTCCGCACCTTCGAGGTGCCGGTGGTGTTCATCACCGCCTACCCCGAACGCTTCCTCACCGGCGAGCGACCCGAGCCGGCGTTCCTGATCTCGAAGCCGTTCCAGCCGGCGATGGTGTCGGCGGTGGCGAGCCAGGCGCTGTTCTTCCAGCGCAACTCCCGCAACCGCGCGCCGAAAGTGCCGGCAGCGTAAGAAGCGCCGGCGCCCGGCATTTGACGAAATCCCGATCCGGCGCGCCGCAAGGTGCGCCGGATTTTCGTTGACCCGGTTGCCTCGCTTGACGGCCATCGAATTCGCCGCTCATACCTCGCGCAGCGGCCGTTGCAGCCGCAGTGCAATCGGAGACGTGTTCATGGACCAGCAACTCCTCGACCGCCTCGCCATTCGCGACCTCGTCGAGAACTGGGCGGTGTGGCGCGACGCCGGCGATTGGGAGCGCTTTGCCACCGTCTGGCACGGGGAAGGCTGGATGTCCGCCACCTGGTTTCAGGGGCCGGCGCGGGATTTCATGCGGGTCAGCCAGGAGGGGTTCGCCAAGGGCGTCCGCATCCTGCATTTCCTCGGTGGCACCAGCATCGATCTCGAGGGGGCGCGCGCGATCGCGCAGACCAAGATGACCATCTCGCAGCGCGCGCCGGTGCACGACGTGCCCTGCGACGTCGTTTGCACCGGGCGCTTCTACGATTTCCTGGAGAAGCGGTCAGGCGCGTGGGGCATCGTGCGCCGCCAGCCGATCTACGAGAAGGACCGGATCGACCCGGTCGACCCCGCCGCGACGCTTCAGCTCGACCAGAAAGCCCTTGCCGCGCTGCCCGAAGGCTACCGCCACCTCGCCTACATGCAGGAGCTGATCGGGTACAAGGTCAAGCGCGACATGCCGGGCCTCACCGGGCCCGAGGTCGAGAAGCTCTATGCCGAGGGACGGGAGTGGCTCGCGGGAAAGGCGAACTGAACGCCAGACAAAAGTAAGGCGCGACTGGCATCACCACAGTCGCGCCCTACGTCGCCGGCTTATGGGGCAGGGGGGAATAGCCGGCTGTTGAGACGACTCCCGTCCGCCAAAGTCGTTCCAGGCGGTTGCAAAATTTTTCGCGGGCCATGTTTTTTCTCACGCCCATGCCTTTTTCGCACACGGTTAAGTGATCTTAATGACTGAGAACTCCCGGTCCTCTCCTTGCGTTGTTCCCGCGATCGCCATGGGGCGAGGGACCGACATCCATGTCACAGATTCAAAAGGTATTTTTAGGCGCCATCGCGATCGCCGCGACGCTTGGCGCCGTCCAGGTGGGCGCCGTGCAGCTGGCCTCCGGTCACGATCTGGCCGACCGCTGGCAGGCGGTCGCTGACAAACCGGACCATAACGTCAATCGCTCCAGCAAAGCTGACCGGCTCGCCGACATCAAGCAGGCGGAGGTTCCGACCCGCACCGTGTCGATGCGGCTGAACGATCTGGCCGACACGTCGGTGCTGCTGCGGGTCCCCGCGGTGATCGAGACCGGTAACGCCGCCAAGCCGCCGGTGCTGCTCCCGGACCAGAAGCAGAGCCGCAAAAAGCCGACGATCGCCTGCGAGCCGATGGTCAGCTCCCTCACCGAGGTCGCAAAACTGCTCCAGCCCGGCCGCTGCGTGACCTGATCGGAATTTGCCACGGAAAGTCGCCCTCCGCCCGGAGGGCAATTGCTGACGTCCACTTGATCCCCTGCCCCTCGCGTTATATCCCGGGTTTCTTCCCCTTTCGATTGACCGGGTAAACGCATGACGACGTCAGACACGGCTGTGCATACGCAGCCTTTCCAGGCCGAGGTTTCCGAGCTTTTGCACCTGATGGTGCACTCCGTCTATTCCGAGACTGACATCTTCCTGCGCGAGCTCGTCTCCAACGCATCGGACGCCTGCGACAAGCTGCGCTATGAGGCCATCGCCAGTCCGGCGCTGCTGGGCGAAGGTGACGCGCTCAAGATCCGGATCATTCCGAACAAGACGGCCGGAACGCTTGCGATCGCCGACAATGGCATCGGCATGGAGCGGCAGGAGCTGATCGACCACCTCGGCACCATCGCCCGCTCCGGCACCAAGGCCTTCGTGTCGAAGCTCAAGGAGGCCAAGGAAGGACTCGGCCTGATTGGCCAGTTCGGCGTCGGCTTCTATTCCGCCTTCATGGTCGCCGACAAGATCGTCGTGGTCAGCCGCCGCGCCGGCGAGAGCGACGTCTGGACCTGGACATCCTCGGGCGGCTCGGGCTTCGAGATCGCGCGTGCCAGCGAGGAGGATGCGGGCCGCGTGCAGCGCGGCACCGAAATCGTCCTGCACCTCAAGGACGAGGCGAAGAAATATCTCGAAGCTTACGAGATCGAGCGCATCGTCGGCGCTTATTCCGACAACATCCTCTTCCCCATCGAGCTCGTGCCTGAAGAGGGCGAACCGCGTCAGATCAATTCTGCAAGCGCGCTGTGGCAGCGCTCGAAATCCGAGCTCGCGCCGGAAGACTACAAGAAGGCCTATCAACAGATCGCCTCCGCCTTCGACGATCCCGCGATGACGCTGCATTATCGCGCGGAGGGGCGTTACTCCTACGCCGTGCTGCTGTTCTCGCCATCGACCAAGCCGTTCGACCTGTTCGAGCCGAACCGCAAGGGCCGCGTCAAGCTCTATGTCCGCCGCGTCTTCATCACCGACGATGCCGATCTGCTGCCGGGCTACCTCCGCTTCATCCGCGGCGTCGTCGACAGCGAGGATCTCCCGCTCAACATCTCCCGCGAGATGCTTCAGAACAATCCGCAGCTCGCGCAGATCCGCAAGGCCGTGGCGACCCGCGTATTGTCCGAGCTCGAAAGCCTTGCGGAGAAGGATCCGGAGAACTTTGCGAAGATCTGGGAGGCCTTCGGCGCGGTGCTGAAGGAAGGCATCTACGAGGATTTCGAACGCCGCGAAAAGCTGCTCGCGCTGTCGCGTTTCACCACGACCTCGGGTGAGAAGCGTTCGCTCAAGGACGTCATCGCCGATTTCAAGCCGAACCAGACCGAGATCTATTATCTGGTCGGCGACAGCATCGAGCGGCTGAAGTCGAACCCCCGGCTCGAGGCGGCGACTGCGCGCGGCATCGAAGTGCTGCTGCTGTCCGATCCCGTCGACGCCTTCTGGACGTCGATGCCATCGGAGTTTGACGGCAAGCCGCTGAAGTCGCTGAGCCAGGGCGATCTCAACCTCGATCTGATCCCGCGCGTCGACGAGGCGGACGAGGCGAAGAAGGACGAGCCGGCCGCCGACGAGGCCGCCACCATCGCCGTGATCAAGGCCGCGCTCGGCGAGCGCGTCAGCGACGTCAAAGCCTCGACGCGCCTTACCAGCTCCGCTTCCTGCCTCGTCGCCGACAGCCAGGGCCCGAGCCGCGAGCTCGAGCGCATCCTGTCCCAGCAGAACCGCGGCATGCGCACCAGGCCGATCCTCGAGATCAACCTGCGCCATCCGCTGGTGACGGCGATCACGAAGGCTCAGGCCGGCTCCTCTGCGGTCGACGACCTCAGCCTGCTCCTGCTCGAACAGGCGCAGATCCTGGACGGCGAGCTGCCGGAAGACCCTGCGGCGTTTGCGGCAAGGTTGAACCGGCTGGTGTTGCGGGGGCTCGGCGGGTAGCGGCCGCAGTGCACCGCACTCACCTTGCCGTCATCCGCACGCAGGAACGGTCGCCTCTGTCGTGGTGTTGTGCCATATGAGGCGGCCGGCATCCCGGCCGCCGACATGAACGATTCGAGGATTTCTCCATGCGTTTGCCGATCCTGACCCTCACTGCGATTGCCACGCTGTTCGTTGCGGCAGATGCCAGCGCCCAGACCTACGATCCGCGCTATCCGGTGTGCATGCACGTTTACTCGCCCGGCGGCTTCGGCGGCGGCGGCGATTATTACGACTGCTCCTTCACCTCGATTCCGCAGTGCCGCGCCACGGCTTCGGGTCGCTCGGCAAGCTGCGACGTCAATCCCTACTATGCCTTCGATGAACCGCCGCCGCCGCGCCGGCGCTACAAGAAGGTGCACTAGCAATCCGCAATGCGGATTTCAGGGGCATTTTTCATGCGTCGCTCATTCGGCCTGATCATGACCGTCGGTGCCCTGCTCACGGCCGCGCCGTCGCATGCGCAGACCTTCGATCCGCGCTATCCCGTCTGCATGCACGTCTATTCCGGCGCGAACGAGGGCGGCGGGGAATGGTACGATTGCTCCTTCACCTCGCTGCCGCAGTGCCGCACCACCGCTTCGGGCCGCTCCGCGAGCTGCGATCTCAATCCGTATTATCCGGTCAACGCACCGCCGCCGCGCTTGCGCCATAAGCGAGGCGGCTAGCGCTCAACGCCCGTTCGGCCGTCAATCCGACGGAGCATGCAGGACTAGCTGCCGTGAGGCGCCTTGTTGGCCGCGGTGGCGATCGCGTCGGTCAACTGCCAGGTCATCTTGTCCGTGGTCCAGTCGCTTGCGTGCAGCCTGCTATCGTCGCCGGGGTCGACCATGCGGTCGAACGAAATTCTTGCAACATCGTGCCAGCCCTTCATCAGTGCGAAGCGACGAAAGACGTTGACCCCCTTCGCATGCGCGATCTCGCTGATCGCCGCGACCATCGCATTCGCCTTGTCGGCCTTGGCCGGTGTCAGCAGCGCCGGCACATATTGCAGGTCCATCAGGATGACGTCGATCCGCTTGGCGCCGAGCAGCCGGTCAACGCCCTCACGGATGGCGTGCGTGGTGTCCTTGAACGCGGGCGGATCGGTGGATTGCCACACTGAATTGGTGCCGACCTGCCAGATGACGAGATCGGGGTTGAGATCGAAGACGTCATGGTCGAACCGCTTCAGCTCCAAAGGGGCCTCTTCGCCGCCAACGCCTCGGTTGACCACTTCGATCATGACATTTGGAAATCGTATCCGAAGGTCGGCCAGCAGCCGCTGCGGATAGGGAGCGATGCCTCCTTCGCCCGCCGTGGTCGACGAGCCGATCGCGACCACCTTGGCCTGTCCGTCCTTCAACCGGCGAGCAAAATTGGTCAGCGGCTGCTCGAACGGCGCGGCCTGGACGGGAAACTCAGACGAGTCGAGAGCCACAGGTCGTCTCCCTTTCGCAACCCGGACAATGCAGGGTAGAGAAGCCTAACCCGTTTACCCCGTGGCCGCCTAGCCTCGCGCGCCCGGATACAGGTCGCTACTCCTTCCTGATTCCCGACAACTCCACCACCTTGCGCCAGCGGTCGGTCTCTGCCGTCAGCATGCCGCCGAATTCGTTGGCATTGCCGTGCAGCGGGATTGCGCCGAGCCCGGCGATGCGGGACTTGATCTCGGCGTCGGAGAGGGCTGCATCGATCTCGCGATTGAGCAGATCGACGATCTCGCGCGGCGTGTCGTGCGGGGCGCCGACGCCATAGAACGACGAGGTCTCGTAGCCGGGAAGCGTATCGGCGATCGATGACACGTCCGGCAGAATTTCCGAACGCTCGCGCGTGGTGACGCCGAGCGCGCGCAGCTTGCCGGCGCGCACCAGTTCGAAGGATGAGGTAACGTTGTCGAACATGCCCTGGATCTGGCCGCTCATCACGTCGGTTAATCCGGGTGCCGAGCCGCGATAGGGCACGTGGGTGAACTGCACGCCGGCCAGTGACTTGAACAGCTCGCCGGAGAGATGCAGCGAGGTACCGATGCCGGAAGAGGCGATCGACATCTTGCCGGGATTGGTCTTGGCGTAGGCGATGAAGTCGGCGACGGTCTTCACCGGCAGGTCGTTGTTGACGACCAGCACCAGCGGAATTCGCGCCACGCCGGCGACCGGCGCGATGCCCCTGGCGAAATCATACGGCAGCGCCGGGTCGAACGAGGCGTTGATTGCGTTCGCGGTCGAGGTCAACAGCAGCGTGTGACCATCGGGGGCGGACGTGATCACCGCCTGTGTCCCGATATTGCTGCCGGCGCCGGGCTTGTTCTCGACGACGAAGGTCTGGCCGAGCCGGTCGGAGAGGCGCTGGCAGAGCAGCCGCGACAGCACGTCGGTGGCTCCGCCCGGCGCATAGGGCACCACCCATTTCACGCTGCGCGAGGGATAGGAGGGATTGCCGATAGCAAAGGCGCGCGGCGTGGCGAGCATAGCTGCGGCAGAGGCTGCAGCCTGAAGGAAATGTCTCTTGGTGATCATCACGCTCTCCAGCTCGCCTCGCCCCGCAAGCAGGGCAAGGGGGACACGCACAGCGCGCCCGACAACTGGCTTTGCTATCGCAAGAATTGCGAGGCCGCGCACGCCGATCCCACCGGCTTGGTAAAGGATGACTAGAGTTAATCACGCACTAACCCGCTTTTACCTTGTCTCTTAACACCTGGGCAGGGCGTGCGAGCTAAGCTGCCGGGAACCAGCACACACGTTCCGAAAGAATGAACGGCATGACAACCGGCGTCATCGAGCAACCGAAAGCCGCGCGCGCACCTTCTGCTTCGAAAATCTGGCTGAAGGCGATCGAGCTCACCGCACGGATCGAGACGTTGCCGGGCAGGCTGTTCGCCGACGTCGTCGATGATTGGGCGCAGCGCCAGCCCGATCGCATTGCGCTGGCCACCGATGACGCGAGCCTCGACTATGAGGGGCTTTCGAAACGCATCAATCGTTATGCGCGGTGGGCGCGCTCGGCCGGCGTGGCCAAGGGCGACACTGTCGCGCTGATCATGCCGAATGGCATCGACTATGTCGCGGCCTGGCTCGGCATCAGCCGGGTCGGCGGCGTGGTCGCGCTGATCAACACCAAGCTCGTTGGCCAGTCGCTCGCGCATTGCATCGGAGTCGCAAAGCCCGCTCACGTCATTGTCGCACACGAGCTCAAGGATGCACTGGACGGCGCGTCGCCGCACCTGAAGACGGAAGCAAAGGTCTGGACCCATGGCGATGCTCGCTGCGAGCGTGCGATCGATGTCGCACTTGCCGCCCTCGATGACGGGCCGCTTTCGCCGGGCGAGCGTGGCGATGTCACCATCGACGACCGGGCCCTGCTGATCTACACGTCAGGGACCACCGGCATGCCGAAAGCGGCCAGCATCAGCCACCGCCGCATCCTCAACTGGGGCTTTTGGTTTGCCGGCCTTACCGGCGCGACGCCGCAGGATCGGCTTTACGATTGCCTGCCGCTGTTCCACTCGGTCGGCGGCATCGTCGCGCCATGCAGCATGCTCGCTGCCGGCGGCTCGGTGGTGATCGCGGAAAAATTCTCAGCCTCGAATTTCTGGCCCGACATCGTGCGCCACGACTGCACGTTGTTTCAGTATATCGGCGAGCTCTGCCGCTATCTGCTCAAGGCACCCCCGTCGGAATACGAGAAC
Organism: Bradyrhizobium sp. MOS002; assembly: GCF_003020115.1. Classification (GTDB taxonomy): domain Bacteria; phylum Pseudomonadota; class Alphaproteobacteria; order Rhizobiales; family Xanthobacteraceae; genus Bradyrhizobium. The sequence goes on along the minus strand of NZ_PYFX01000001.1, from coordinate 347,374 downwards.
CGGCATCGCCTGCGGCTCGTTTGCGGCAACGGCCTTCGCGGTGACATCTGGGACGATTTTCAGGCGCGTTTCGCCATTCCGCGCATCCTCGAATTCTACGCGGCGACGGAAGGCAATTTCTCGCTGTTCAACGTCGAGGGCCAGCCCGGCGCGATCGGCCGCATTCCGCCGCTGCTCGCGCATCGTTTTCCTGCCGGTCTCGTCAAGCTCGACCCCGATAATGGCGCGCCGCTGCGCAATGCAGAGGGATTTTGTATCCCCTGCGCGCGCGGCGAGGCTGGCGAAGCCATAGGCCGCATCGGCACGGCGGATGAGGGCGGCGGTCGCTTCGAGGGCTACACCGAGGCGAGCGAGACCGAGAAGAAGATCCTGCGCGATGTCTTTGCCAAGGGCGATTCCTGGTTCCGCACCGGCGACCTGATGCGCCTCGACGAGAAGGGCTTCTTCCACTTCGTCGATCGCATCGGCGACACCTTTCGCTGGAAGGGCGAGAACGTCGCGACCTCGGAGGTCAACGACGCCGTGCGCGATTTCACCGGCGTGATCGACGCCACGACCTACGGCGTCAGCATTCCCGGCACCGATGGTCGCGCCGGCATGAGCGCGATCGTTGTGAACGAGGGCTTCGCCGTCGAGGCGCTGGCCGCCCATCTCGCACAGCGCCTGCCGGCCTATGCTCGCCCCGTCTTCATACGCATCTCGCGCGAGCTCGATGCGACCGAGACCTTCAAGCAGAAAAAGGCCGAGCTCGCGCGCGAGGGATTTGATCCGGGTGCGGTCTCCGATCCGCTGTTCATGCTGGACCCGCAGACCGGTACCTATGTCGTGCTGGACGCGGAGACGTATGCGCAAATCGACGAGGGTACGATCCGGCTCTAGCCGCGCGAAAATTCGGAGATAGGTCCAATTTTATCCGAATTGTCCAAGAAGCCATTTACTTCTGTCGGGTAAACAAGCGGCCAAGGGAGGCGGTCATCAAGAACCGCCGCAACACGAACGACAACAGAAGCGAGCCAGCCATGTCGGTACGGTCTAAGGTCATTGAAGCGATCCAGCAGATCGCCAAGGAGCAGCACGTCGCGCTTCCCGCACTCTCGGACGATCTGTCCCTCCACGAGACGGGCTTCGACTCGCTCGCCTTCGCCATCCTGGTGGCGCGCCTCGAGGACGAGACCGGCGTCGACCCCTTCACCATTTCCGAGGACGCAGCGTTCCCCGCCACCGTGGGCGATTTCGTGCGGGCCTATGAAAATGTCCCCGCGTGAGATCTTTGCGCTTCGCGACTATCTCGGCGCGGAGCTGACCGGCCGCACGCTGTCGGATGCGTACGATGCCGTGTCGCTGACGGATATACTGTCGCAGACGGTCCTGGGTGGCCGCCTGCGCGAGCTGTCCGGCCGTGCCGTGCTGCTGAAATTGTCCGACCAGCTCCGTTCGGGCCTTGCCATGATCGAGCTCGACGGTGTGGCCCGCCGCATGCTGCTGTGCCCGCCCGATCTCAACCCCGCGCATCTCGACGCGCTGATCGCGGACGCCGGGATCGATGCCGTCGTCACCGACGAGCCCGATCGCTGGGCCGAGACCGGCGTGCCGTTGGTCGTCACCGCACAATTGCCGCGTCAGGCTACCGCACCGGCCATGACCGAACGCGCCACGGAATGGCTGATGCTCACTTCGGGCACGTCGGGCGTGCCGAAAATTGTCGGCCATACGCTGGAAGCACTCACCGGCGCCATCGTCGCCGAAGGCCCAGCGCGCGGACCCGCGCCAGTATGGGCGACGTTCTACGACATCCGCCGCTATGGCGGCCTGCAGATATTCCTCCGCGCCGTCCTCTCGGGCGGTTCGATGGTGCTGTCCGACCCGCATGAGGCGCTCGCCGATCACGTCACGCGGCTGAACGCGCGCGGCGTCTCCCATATCTCCGGCACGCCCTCGCACTGGCGCAAGCTGTTGATGAGCGGCTCGGCCGCGCAGTTCGCGCCGCGCTATGTCCGCCTCTCCGGCGAGATCGCCGACCAGGCGGTGTTGGACGGGCTGAAGGCGGCGTTTCCGAATTCCTCCGTCGGCCATGCCTATGCATCGACCGAGGCCGGCGTCGGCTTTGCCGTCAATGACGGGCTGGAAGGCTTTCCCGCCGACTATCTCGGCAACCGCAACGGCGTCGAGATGAAGGTCGTCGACGGCTCGCTCCGCATCCGTTCGACGCGCACGGCGCACGCCTACATCGGCCGCGACGCGGCTGCGCTCACCGATGCAGACGGCTATGTCGACAGCGGCGATGTCGTCGAATTGCGCGGCGACCGCTACTATTTCGTCGGTCGCCGCGGCGGCATTATCAATATCGGTGGGCTGAAGGTTCACCCCGAAGAGATCGAGGCGGTGATCAACCGTCATCCCGACGTGTGGATGTCGCGGGCGAAGTCACGCAAGAGCCCGATCACCGGCGGCATCGTCGTCGCCGACGTGATCCTCGCCGACGGCACCGATCCGGCGCGCGCGAAAGAGATCCGCGACCAGATCCTGGATCAGTGCCGCGCGCAGCTCGCGTCCCACAAGGTGCCGGCGGTGATCCGCTTCGTCGAGGCGCTCGACGTCACGCCGGCCGGAAAACTGGCGCGCACCGATGCATAATGTTCTCGTCACCGGCGGCAGCCGCGGTATCGGCCTTGCGATCGGCCAGCGCCTCATTGGCGCCGGCTACAACGTGATCGCGGCGGCGCGGCGCGAGAGCGACGAGCTCAAGGCCGCGATTGCCGGGTCGGAGGGGCGCCTGCATTTCCGCGCCTGCGACCTCGCCGTAATCGACGCGATTCCGACCTATGCAAAGCTCGTGCGCGACGAATTCGGCCCGATCTACGGCCTCGTCAACAATGCCGGCCTCGGCACCGAAGGCCTGCTCGCGACCATGCACAATTCCGAGATCGAGGCGCTGGTGCAGCTCAACGTGCTGTCGCCGATCATTCTCACCAAATATGTCGCGCGCCAGATGATGGCCGATGGCGCCGGCCGCATCATCAACATCTCCTCGATCATCGCGACGACAGGCTATAACGGCCTGTCCGTTTACGGTGCGACCAAGGCCGCCGCCACAGGCTTCACCCGTTCGCTCGCGCGCGAGGTCGGCAAGCTCGGCATCACCGTGAACGCAATCGCGCCCGGTTTCATCGACACCGAGCTGACGCACAATCTCTCCGACGACAGCCGCAAGCGCATCGCCGGCCGCAGCGCGCTGCGCCGCCTGCCGGAGACCGACGACGTCGCGCGTATGGTGGAATATTTGCTGGGGGAGGGCGGTCGCAATGTGACGGGGACTGTGTTCACGGTCGACGCCGGCAACACGGCGTAGGCGGAACTCCACCGCCACAATTGCGTTGATCCCGCGCAATGACATCATCCGGATTTGGTCGTAAGATACCTCGCAATCGATTGGTGTTACGTCAATCGATCTGCCCTATTCGATAGGGAGCAGTCCATGACCGCTTCAAACCCGGGCAAGGCGTCGGCAAAGCCATCTTGCGCACAGCAAAGCGACGTTCACTGCCAGCCCATTCACTGCCAGCCGATGTCTCATCAAAATTGCGGTGATAACGGTTACGAAATGTATCCGCAGAAATTCGTGCGTCTGGTCGGCTGCCACGACGTGCCCGCATCTACGCTACGCAAGCGTCAGGATGAGAAGCTGCACTAGACATTCAGGTCCGGTGCTTCGGCAGGTCAATCCGCTCGTGTGAGAACTCCGGCGGGCCGTCGGTCAGGCGGCGGATCCGGCGCTCGCGCTCGTCTTCAGACAGGGCAGGATCGAGCAGCCCCTCGAGTTCATGCACCGCAAGCTCTTCGATCCTGGTGGCATCCGAAGCGAGCGGGTGGCCTGGTGTGAGTGCCGGGGGCGCGACCTTCAGGCCCAGCTCGACCAGCTCGCGGATAGCATCCGAGCGCGACAGGTGACGGGTTTCGGCCCACATATCGACGGCCGCGGTCAGGCTTTCCGGCATCTTCACCGCACTGATCGGATCGCGCCCGGTGCGCCGGCGTAGCGGAGCGATGGAGTCCTTCCTGTCGAAGTCAGACACGTCGATGTTCCCGCGCAACCATGTCAGATCATCGAGACTAGACGCCATTTGCGGCCGGCTGTTTGATGCCGATCAATGACCTCCTGTGGCATTGCAGCGCCCTCATCTTGTTGTCCGGGTCCATTTCAGCCAATGATTGCGAGGGGGCGCCGCCCGGCGAACCCGGATCGATCCTGCTCCGTATGTCTTTTGGACGCGCGTCCCAACCATCCGGCATCATCCGATGACATCAGCCTTCTATAGCGGCATTCCGGTCTTTCGCGGCTTCACCAGCCTGATGGACCCCGCTTTGTATTCGCCGCTGCCGGACGACTGGAGCATCGGCGTTGCCGACATCGTGGATTCCACCAAGGCCATCGCGGCGCAGCGCTACAAGGCGGTGAATATGGCCGGTGCCGCCGTGATCGCGGCGGTGACGAACGCATTGGAGGGACGCGAATTTCCCTTCGTGTTCGGCGGCGACGGCGCGAGTTTCGCGGTCGCGCCTCGCGATCTCGAGCTGGCCCGCGAGGCTTTGGCTGCGACCGCGACCTGGGTGCGCGAAGATCTCGATTTGGGGATGCGCGTCGCGTTGGTGCCGGTGAGTGCCATCCGTGCGCGGGGCCTCGACGTCCGCGTCGCGCGCTTCGGTCCGTCGGCCAATTTGTCCTATGCGATGTTCTCGGGCGGTGGGCTCGCCTGGGCCGACGCCGCGATGAAGCGCGGCGAGTTTGCGATAGCTGAAGCGCCGGCGGGCACGCAGCCCGATCTCTCCGGCCTGTCCTGCCGGTTCGAGGTGATTCCGGCTGCGCGCGGCCTGATTCTGTCGGTGCTGGTGATGCCGACGGAGGGCGCCGACCCGCGGGCCTTCCGGAAGGTGATCGAGGACGTCATCCATCTCGTCGAGCGCAGTCCGGACGCCGGTCGGCCCGTGCCGTCGCAAGGGCCGCCGCTGACATGGCCGCCGCAGGGGCTGGACTATGAGGCGCGTACCAAGCGCGGAGGTCCGCTCCTTGCACGCCGCGCCAGCGTGCTGGCCTATACGCTGTTCGTCTATCTGATCATGCGCTTCGACCTCAAGGTCGGCGGCTTCGTGCCGAAGCTCTATACGCGGCAGGTCGTGGAGAACTCCGATTTCCGGAAATATGACGATGGCCTGCGGATGATCCTCGACTGTACGCCGGAACTCGAACGCGCCCTCAGCGATCGCCTCGCTGCGGCCGCGCGCGACGGCATCGTGCGTTACGGCCTCCACCAGCAGGACGCCGCGATGATGACCTGCTTCACCCCGTCGGCGCTGCGCAGCGACCATGTCCATTTCATCGACGGCGCGCGGGGTGGCTACGCCTCGGCGGCGACGGCGCTGAAGGCGATGACGGCGTGAAGCGTTAGCGCCCCGCGCGCGTCCACGTTTCGCCGCCGCAGAGCGCGCCGATGCAGCCTTCGACCCGCAGCGAATCCGCTGATGTCATCGTAACGCTGCTCGCATAGGTGCTGCCATCGTCGGCATTGTAGATCTGGCCCGACCATTTGTTCGGCCCTGAAGGCTGCATGCCGCTGAACAATGGCAAGCCGATCATCGGGCGCCTGGCGAGGGCGGGATTGGGATTCTTGCTGTCGGTGGCGGGCTGGCCGGTCGCGGTGTCGTGGGGTTCACGCAGCCAGACGACATTGCCGCAGATGCCGCCGCCGCATTTGCCGATCTTGACGCGGGCATCGCCGGCCTGGGTCAACCAGGTCCCGTCGGCGCTCTGCGCATGGGCGGCAGTCGCGCCAAGGAGTGCAGCCAGAAGGACGATGAGAGCAGCGAATCCGGAAGTCATGGAGAGAGCCCCGAAATGGAGCGCCTCCATAGCAGCCTAGCGGGATAGTGCAACGCTGGACGGAATCACATTCCTGCGTTTGTTTGCCTGTGCTCATTTGCCCCAGCGCGCGAAGGCGACCGAGCCTGCGGTCGACAGCCCGAACACCGCCATGGCGCCGCCCACCAGCGCGAACAGGGTCCAGGCCGGAGCCTGCGCCATCATCAGGCTGCCGCCGCCGATCGCGACGATCAGAAGCCGCGCGGTGGAGGCGAGCACGGGGCCGCCGACGCGCGCTGCGCCTTGCGAGGAGAAATACAGCGACACGCCGATGCCGAAGAACACGAAGGTCGGGCCCGCCCAGTGGAAGTAGCTGTGCGCGGCGGCGGCAACGCCGGGATCCCTGGTGAAGAGCGAAACCCACAGTGACGGATCGAGCGCGATGATGACGCCGATCAGACCCACCGTGATTCCCGAGGCCGCGGCCGCGGTCCAGGCCACGCGCCGCGCGCGCTTCACCTGTCCGGCGCCCATCGCCATGCCGACCATCGGCACCGAGGCGATGCCGAAGGCGAAGGTGATCGGAATCAGCAAGAATTCCAGCCGTGAGCCAATGCCATAACCGGCCAGCATCTCGGTACCGAACGTCGCCAGGATCTTGGTGAAGATCAAAATGGTGAGCACGGTCTGGAGCGGCGACAGGCAAGCGACCGCGCCGACCTTGAGGATGTCGAAGAACAACGCGCGATCGAAATGGAAGGCGCGGAAATCCAGCGGCAGCCGGCTGCGGCCGGACCAGAGATACCAGAGGAAGAAAATCGCGGCGCAGGTGAACGCGATCAGCTGACCGGCGGCGACACCGGGCATGCCGAATTGCGGTACGCCGAACAGGCCGAGCCCCAGCGTGCCGCCGAGCGCGATCTGGAGCACGCTCGTCCCGATCAGTGCCATCGAAGGCAGACGCATGTCGCCGGTGCCGCGGATCACAGAGGCCAGCGTGTTGACGAGCCAGATCGCGACCGCGCCGGAGAACAGCATTTGCGAATAGCCGCTGGCTTCCTCGAGCACGCGCTCGCGCCCGCCCAGCAGCGTGAAGAACGAGCGCCCGAAGACGAGCATCGTCACCGTGAAGAAAAGCCCGCCGCAGAGGCCTATGATGGCGGCATGCAGCGCCAGCGTCGCCGCACGGGTCCGATCGCCTGCGCCGAGCGCGCGGCTGATCGCAGACGAGACGCCGCCGCCCATCGCGCCAGCGCTCATCATCTGCGTCAGCATGGCGAACGGAAACACCAGCGCGATCGCTGCGAGCGGGATGGTGCCGAGCCGGCCGATATAGGAGGTCTCGGCAATCGCGACCAGCGTGCTGCCGACCATCGCTATCATATTGGGGATCGCGAGCCGCAGCAGGGTGGGCAGGATCGGTGCGGTCAAAAGACTGGCGATGGAGGAGGCGACCGGGGCAGGCGGCGGCACGGCGTCTATCGAGGCGTCGATCGTCATGTGTCACCGCGCGGAATATTAGATGATGATCGACATATTACAGAACGTGCAGCGCCGGCGCCAGCGTCGCTTCACGCAGGGCTCACCAGGGCAGGCCGCAGAGGTCGATGGTGCCCAGCGTCGGCGCGCTGACGATGTTGCAGACATAGGGCGCCATGTGGGTGAAGCGGATCCGTCCCTCCGGCTGCTCGCAATAGACCTCGCCCTTAAAGGGGAGCCAGCTGCGGGCCTCGTAGAACGCAAAATTGTGCGGCTCGCAGAACAGCAGCGCGAAGCGGACCGCCTCGTTGGCGCGCATGGTGTGCAGCGCGGCGTCGATCGCCATGGTCGCATAGCCGCGCCCGCGCCGGTCCTCCCGCGTGCAGACGCCGCCGATGCCGCCGATGTGAACCTTCTGCCCGTTCCAAGTGACGGTGCGGAAGTAGATGCCGACGTGGCAGACGAGACCATCCTCGGGCGTCTCGATCAGCACGCGCAGGTCGGCATTGGCCCATTTGACGTGAGCCCAGGGCTGCTTCCCGACGATATCAGGTCCGAAGACCGCCTGGTGCAGCGGCTCCGCCATCCGCCACGAGGCGCCGCCGTTCAAAATGTCAATCTCGATGCTCATCGCTCTCTCTTTCGCATCTCCGCGCCGTCGGTGCGTTTCGTTCTGCCATAAGCACCTCAAAGGCAATGATATTTTACGGCCCGGTTGAAACGCCCGACATCCTTGCGACGATTTTATGCAATCCGGCCAAGCCGCCGAACCGCGCCTTTTGGAAAAATCGCGGTATTTAACGGCCACGGAACCTTCTATAAGGGGTGACCGTTAAGTCTCGTTCCCCCATCAGTCGCGGACAACACCCATGACCTTTACGCTGCCCCCACTCCCCTACGCCTATGACGCCCTCGGGCAATTCATGTCGAAGGAAACGCTCGAATTCCACCACGACAAGCATCATCAGGCCTATGTCACCAACGGCAACAACGCGCTCAAGGGCACCGAATGGGAAGGCAAGTCCCTTGAGGAGATCGTCAAGGGCTCGTTCGGCAAGAACCCCGCGGTGTTCAACAATGCCGGCCAGCACTACAACCACATCCATTTCTGGAGCTGGATGAAGCCCAATGGCGGCGGCACCAAGCTGCCGGGCAAGATCGAGAAGAAGATCAACGAGGACCTCGGCGGCTTCGAGAAGTTCAAGACGGACTTCAAGGCGGCTGGCGTCGGCCAGTTCGGCTCCGGCTGGTGCTGGCTCCAGGTCAAGAACGGCAAGCTCGAGATTTCCAAGACCCCGAACGGCGAGAATCCGCTGGTGCACGGCGCCACCCCGATCCTCGGCTGCGACGTCTGGGAGCACTCCTACTACATCGACTACCGCAACCGCCGTCCTGACTATCTGAAGGCGTTTGTCGAGAACCTCGTGAACTGGGAATATGTCGAGTCGCTGTTCGACAAGGCCTGAGGCTTCACTCCGTCATTCCGGGGCGATGCGCAGCATCGAACTATGGTGCGGGCTCCCGCACCAGAGAATCTCGAGATTCCGGGTTCGGCTTGGCCGCCCCGGAATGACATAAACAAAGAGGCGGTCGCAGGAGCGGCCGCCTTTTTGCTGTTCGGAATTCGCACTTCGTCCGCATGGCCCTGCGCGAGGTGCGCATCGCTCCCGTCATCGTACTGTTTGCATCGCATCTGCGGCGCCCTTAATCAGGACGGGCATCACCCTCGAGCCGAACGCGCCCGTTGTCAGAACCCTCCCCGAAAGACCCGGCGCCCGCCGAGGACGCGGAATCAGAGCCGCGGCCGGGTCGCGTGCGAAAGCCGATCGGCTGGTCGACTATCATCATCGCAGCACTGGTGGCGGTGAGCGCTGGTCTGGTCTGGCGGCGTGACGGCACCGACGGTGTTCTCGAAATACTGACCCACGATCTCTCGTTGTTTGGCGGCATCCTGCCCCGCGTGCTGGCCGGCTGCCTGCTCGGCGCGTTCATCTCCGAGATCCTGCCGCACGAAAAAGTCTCGCGCGCGCTCGGGCCGAAATCCGGTTTGAAAGGCCTTCTGATCGGCACCGCCTTCGGCGCGATCCTGCCCGGCGGTCCCTTCACCGCCTATCCCGTGGCGAGTGCGCTGCTCGCGGTCGGCGCCGATTTCGGTGCCACCATCGCCATGGTCGTGAGCTGGACCTTGATCGGCTATGGCCGGGCGGTGGCCTGGGAAATCCCGATCATGGGCACCGACTTCACGCTGTGGCGCATCGTCATCTCGCTGCCCTTGCCGGTGCTCGCAGGCGCGCTCGGCCGCTTCGTCTATGTCCGGCTTTATCCGAAGCCGGCCACCAAGGACGATGAGAATTGAGCGCCGCGCTTCTGATAGACATCCTGTTGTGGGGCTCGGTGTTCGGCGTCGGCCTGATCGCCTTTCGCCGCGGCCCACCGGTGTTCAAGGCCTCGCTGCGCGAAGGCTCGATGGACTTCGTCAACATCGTGCCGCGCATCGCGTTAGGGGTGATCGGCTCCGGCTACATCGCTGCCATCATCCCGCAGGAGGTGATCAGCGGCTGGCTCGGCCCGGACAGTGGCTGGCTCGGGGTCGCGACCGCCGTGGTCGCCGGGGCCGCGACGCCCGGCGGTCCGGTGATCGGGTTCTCCATCGGGACGGTGGCGCTGAAATCGGGCGGTGGGGTGCCGCAGGTGGTCGCCTATGTCGTCGCCTGGGCGTTATTTGCCTTCCAACGGGTGATTTTGTGGGAAATTCCGTTCATGCCGGCCCGTTTCGTCTGGTTCCGCTGTGCGGTTTCGGTCCCGTTCCCGTTCGTCGCCGCCGCCATCGCCATGCTAATCGGCAAGCCCTGAGCCCGTCGTGGACAGAGGTAATGTTATAATATAACGTCCCGACATGGTTCCCGTCGCGTCCCCAGCTCATCATCACGACCATGCCCATGGCCATTCCCATGATCATTCCCATGACCACGGGCATTCGCACGGACACGATCACTCCCACGCCCATCACTCTCACGCCCATGTCCACGATGCGGCCTCTCCGCATCCGGCTCAGGCGGCGCACTGGTCGATCCTGCGCATGACCATGGCCGCCCGCCTCGCGGCCGCGCTCGCGGTCTGCGCCGTGCTCTGGGGCGTGGTCTTCCTGGCGATGAGGTGACCATGGCGGCGCTGCATTTCCACAACGTCACGCTGGGCTATGACCGCCATCCGGCTGTGCATCACCTCAATGGGGAGGTCGCGCCGGGTGCGTTGCTGGCCGTGATCGGCCCGAACGGCGCCGGCAAGTCGACGCTGCTGCGCGGCATCGTCGGCATCCTCAGGCCGCTCGACGGCAGCATCCATCTCGGCGGGCTCGACAGCCGCGATATCGCCTATCTGCCGCAGAGTGCGGAGATCGACCGCAGCTTCCCGATCTCGGTGCTGGACTTCGTTGCCACCGGGCTGTGGCGTGGGACCGGCCTGTTCGGCGGCATCGGCAAGGCGGCGCGCGATAAGATCCTCCGCGCCATCGCTTCCGTTGGCCTCAACGGTTTCGAAAACCGCCCGATCGGCACACTCTCGGGCGGCCAGATGCAGCGCGTGCTGTTTGCGCGCGTGCTGCTCCAGGACGCGCGGCTAATCGTGCTGGACGAGCCCTTCAACGCCATCGACAGCAAGACCACGGCCGATCTGCTGGCGCTGGTGAAGCACTGGCATGGCGAGGGCCGCACCGTGCTCGCCGCGCTGCACGACATGGAGATGGTGCGCACCCATTTCAGCGAGACGCTGGTGCTGGCGCGCGGCCCCGTGGCGTGGGGGCCGACGGCGGAGGTGCTGACGCCGGAAAACCTGATGGTCGCAATGCGGATGTGCGAAGCCTTCGACGACGGCGCCGCCGCCTGCTCGGCCGATGATGCCCGCTCACGGGCGGCTTGATATCCGATGCTCTATGACGCGCTGATCGGCCCGTTCACCGAATTCGAGTTCATGCGACGTGCGCTCGCGGCCGTCATTGCGCTGTCGCTCGCGGGTGCGCCAATCGGCGTCTTCCTGATGTTGCGGCGGATGAGCCTGGTCGGCGACGCCATGGCGCATGCGATCCTCCCCGGCGCCGCTGTCGGTTTCCTGCTCTCGGGTCTCAACCTGTTCGCGATGACGGCCGGTGGCCTGATCGCCGGTTTTGCCGTCGCGATCCTCGCAGGCCTCGTCGCGCGCTCGACCGGGTTGAAGGAGGATGCCTCGCTCGCGACCTTCTATCTGGCCTCGCTGGCGCTGGGCGTGACCATCGTCTCGATCAAGGGCACCAATATCGACCTGCTGCACGTGCTGTTCGGCAATATTCTCGCGATGGACGACCAGACGCTGCTGGTCGTCGCCTTCAACGCCACGGTGACGCTGCTGGTACTCGCTGTGATCTATCGCCCGCTGGTGATCGAAAGCGTCGATCCCTTGTTCTTGCGCACCGTGAGCCGGGCGGGCGGGCCTGCGCATCTCGCTTTCCTCGCGCTGGTCGTGATCAACCTCGTCAACGGCTTCCAGGCGCTCGGCACGCTGCTCGCGGTCGGTCTGATGATCCTGCCTGCCGGCATCGCGCGGTTCTGGTCGCGCGATCTCACCGTCATGATCTGCATCGCGGTCGTCGCTGCCGCCGTCTCCGGCTATGCAGGTCTCGTGCTGTCGTTCCAGACCCGTGTGGCCTCGGGCCCTGCGATCATTCTGGTGGCGAGCGCGCTCTACACCGTCTCCGTCCTGTTCGGCCCGGTCGGTGGCGTCGTCAGGCAGCTGTTTCCCGGCCGGCATCTGGAAGCGTGACAGCGATGCGGCGCATCATGCTTTGTGTGCTCTTGCTCGCCTCGCCGCTGCACGCCGCGGAGCAGCTGAAGGTCGTCGCGAGCTTCTCGATCCTCGCCGATTTCGTCCGCAATGTCGGCGGCGACCGGATCAATCTGACGACGCTGGTCGGGGCCGACAGCGACGTCCACGTCTACACGCCCGCGCCAAGCGATGCGAAGCGGATCGCGGACGCAAAACTGGTCATCGTCAACGGACTTGGTCTCGAGGGCTGGCTGCCGCGCCTCGTGCAGTCCTCGGGCAGCAAGGCGCAGGTGGTCACTGTGAGCGCAGGCATCGCACCGCTCAAGCTCGGCTCGGCCGCCGACCCGCATGGCTGGCAGTCCGTCCCCAACGCGAAGATCTACGTCACCGACATCGCCAATGCACTGGCTGCGGCCGACCCTGACGATGCGGAGTTCTTTCGCGCCCAGGCCAAGGCCTATCTGGAAAAGCTGGAAACGCTCGACCGCGAGGTCCGCGAAGCCGTGGTCAAAATCCCGCAGGAGCGGCGCAAAGTGATCTCGACCCATGACGCCTTCGGCTATTTCGCCGCCGAATACGGCGTCCAGTTCATCGCGCCGCTCGGCGTCTCCACGGAAACCGAGCCCAGCGCGCGGGACATCGCCACCATCATCGGCCAGATCAAGGCCCAAAAAATACCGGCCGTGTTCCTGGAAAATATCAGCGACGACCGGCTGATCCGGCGGATCGCGGCGGAGACCGGCTCAAAAGTCGGCGGGACCCTGATTTCGGACGGTTTGACCGGCGAAAAGGGGCTTGCACCCACTTACATTGATATGGTCAGGCACAATATAAAGGCCCTTACCAGCGCGCTTGACCACTAGGGCAGGGGCCACCCCGCCTCGCGTCGCGCGAAAAGCCCGAAGTCCGGAGTTGTTATGTCTGAAGCGACCGCCCAGAAGATTCCCGTGACCGTCCTGACCGGCTATCTCGGTGCCGGCAAGACCACGCTGTTGAACCGTATCCTGTCGGAAAACCACGGCAAGAAGTACGCCGTCATCGTCAACGAATTCGGCGAGATCGGCATCGACAACGACCTCATCATCGGAGCCGATGAGGAAGTGTTCGAGATGAACAACGGCTGCATCTGCTGCACCGTGCGCGGCGATCTCGTGCGCATCATGGAAGGCCTGATGAAGCGCAAGGGCAAGTTCGACGCCATCATCGTCGAGACCACCGGTCTTGCCGATCCGGCCCCCGTCGCCCAGACCTTTTTCGTCGACGAGGACGTGCAGAAGAACGCACGCCTCGATGCCGTCGTGACGGTTGCGGACGCCAAGTGGCTGTCCGACCGTCTCAAGGACGCCCCAGAGGCCAAGAACCAGATCGCCTTTGCCGACGTCATCGTGCTGAACAAGATCGATCTCGTTTCCAAGGGAGAGCTTGCCGAGGTCGAGGCCCGCATTCGCGCCATCAACCCCTATGCGAAGCTGCACCGCACCGAGCGCTGTTCGGTGGCTTTGGCCGACGTGCTCGACCGCGGCGCCTTCGACCTCGACCGCATTCTCGACATCGAGCCGGACTTCCTGAATGCCGATGACCACGACCATGATCATCATCACCACGGCCACGACCATCATCACGATCATGATCACGGCCACGGCCTGAAGCACTATCACGACGAGGACATGCAGTCGCTGTCGCTCAAGAGCGACAAGCCGCTCGATCCGAACGTGTTCATGCCCTGGCTCCAGAATCTGGTGCAGGTGGAGGGCGGCAAGATCCTGCGCTCCAAGGGCATCCTTGCTTTCCACGACGACGATGACCGCTACGTCTTTCAGGGCGTCCACATGATGCTGGAGGGCAACCACCAGCGGAAGTGGAAGGACGGCGAGCCGCGCGAGAGCCGCCTCGTCTTCATCGGCCGCGAATTGCCGCAAGATCTCATTCGCCAGGGTTTTGAGAGCTGCATCGTCTCGTGATGAAAGAGTTTACGCCGCCCGCCGATTCCGCCTCGATCGTCTCCGTCACCGAGCGCGTCAAGCCGCTCGCGCTCGGCATGGTCGTGACCTCCGTGCATTTTCTTGGCAACCGCGCCGCCTTCGTCGGCGGCGAGGAGAATGTCGCGTTTGTGGATGGCCAGGGTGAGATCAGCAAGGTCGCTGTACACAGCGGCGGCATTCTCTCGGCCGCCTCCGACGGCAAGCGCCTGGTGATGGGCGGCGACGATGGAAAAGTCGTGTCGCTCGACACAAAGGGCGAGGTGACGCTGCTTGCCACCGACCCGAAGCGGCGCTGGATCGACGCGGTGGCGCTGCATCCGGACGGTGCCTACGCCTGGTCGGCCGGCAAGACCGCTTTCTTCAAGAGCGGCAAGAGCGAGGAGAAGTCGCTCGAAGTGCCCTCGACCGTCGGCGGCCTTGCGTTTGCGCCAAAGGGCCAGCGCCTCGCGATCGCCCATTACAACGGCGCGACGCTGTGGTTTCCCAACATGGAGGGGTCGGCCGAATTCCTGCCCTGGGCCGGTTCGCATCTCGGCGTCACCTTCAGCCCGGACAACAAATTCCTGGTCACCACGATGCACGAATCGGCGCTGCACGGCTGGCGGCTTGCCGACAACAGGCACATGCGCATGACCGGCTATCCCGGCCGCGTCCGCTCGATGTCGTGGAGCGCGGGCGGCAAGGCGCTGGCGACCTCGGGCGCCGACACCGTCATCCTGTGGCCGTTCGCCAGCAAGGACGGGCCGATGGGAAAGGAGCCCGCGATGCTCGCGCCGCTGCAAGCGCGCGTGTCGATGGTCGCCTGCCATCCCAAGAACGACATCTTCGCCGCCGGCTATAGCGACGGCACCGTGCTGATGGTGCGTCTGGAGGACGGCGCCGAGATCCTGGTCCGCCGCAACGGCACCCCGCCCGTGGCCGCGCTCGCCTGGAACGCGAAGGGGACGCTGCTGGCGTTCGCCGACGAAAATGGGGATGGCGGCCTGCTGGAGCTTTAATCTGTCATCGTTCTGACCGTAGATGGCGCCATGCGGTTTCTGACGACCTTCCAGATTGCTGACTTCGCGGACACGCTGGTCAGCCTGTTCACGGCCTTCGTGCTGGGCACGCTGATCGGCGCCGAGCGGCAATACCGGCAGCGCACCGCGGGCCTGCGCACCAACGTGCTGGTCGCGGTCGGCGCCGCCGCCTTCGTCGATCTCGCTATGCACCTGACCGGCGCCGACGGCGCGGTGCGGGTGATCTCCTACGTTGTCTCGGGCATCGGCTTTCTCGGCGCCGGCGTCATCATGAAGCAGGGCATGGACGTGCGCGGGCTCAATACCGCGGCGACGCTATGGGCTTCGGCCGCGGTCGGCTCCTGCGCCGGCGCCGACATGATCGCGCAGGCGGCGGCGCTGACGGTGTTTGTGATTGCCGGCAACACCATGTTGCGGCCATTGGTCAACGCCATCAACCGCATTCCGCTGAACGAGAAGACCTCCGAGGCAACCTATTACTTCAAGCTCGCGGTCGCACCGGAAGCGTTGCCCGACATGCGTGACCGCCTCGTCGAGAAGCTCGAGGGCGCAAAATATCTGGTGGCTGATATCGAAATGGTCGAGACCGGGGACGATCTGATCGAGATCGTGGCAAAGCTGGTCGCGACCGCCGTCGATCCGAACGAGCTGAATGCAGTGGCGACCGATCTCCAGCACCTGCCCGGCGTCCGCCACGCCACCTGGGAAGTCAGCACCACGGATTGAGCGCGGCGATTGGGCGCGCAGCCGTCGAGTTCCGGCCGCCAGGGGCAGGGAACCGCAGACCGGCCATTTCGTTGATCCTACGGACAAAGGCGGTGATCGACATGCCCGGCCAATATGACAAGCGTAGACTGAAGCTCGACCTGATGGTCGCCTGCTCGCTGTTCGCAGCCGGCATCGTGGTCTCAGGCATGTCGCTGGCGCAAATCCGCGCCGAGACCCGGATGCAGACGGCCCAGGCGACCCAGCCGCTTCAGGGCACGCCGTCCGACGACCAGAACAAGCCTGCCGAGGCCAAGCCCGGCGGCGACCGGCCGACCACGCCCGCCCCAGAGCCCGCGCGGCCCGACGCGCAGACGCAGGGCGCTGCGGGCGCGGCCAAACCAGCATTGCCCCCGGCGCCAGCCGAGAAGATCGCGCCGCCGATCGAGAGGAAGTAGGCAACTAGTGGACGCTGTCATCGTCCGCGAAGGCGGACGATCCAGTATTCCAGAGGCCATGCGTGGATACGAAGAGGTCGCGGCGTACTGGATGCCCCGCCTGCCACCTACGCTAAAGCTTCGGCGCGCCTAGACATCAACCTCGGCGAAGCCTTGGCGTAGCCGGGTCGCGGGGCATGACTGCGCTATGTGGATGAGCGTCGCCCCGCAACGGCGGGCTGAGACGGCCCCTCACCGCACCAGAACGTTCCGGAACTGCCAGGGATCGCTCGTGTCGATATCTTCCGGAAATAGTCCCGGACGATCCGTCAGCGGCGTCCAGTCGGTATAAAAACCCTTCACCGGACCGAGATACGGCAACTGAATTTCCAGCAGGCGATCGAAATCCATCTCGTCGGCTTCGACGATGCCTTCATTCGGGTTTTCGAGCGCCCACACCATGCCGCCGAGCACGGCGGAGGTCACTTGCAGGCCGGTGGCGTTCTGATAGGGCGCAAGCTTGCGGGTCTCTTCGATGGAGAGCTGCGAGCCGTACCAGTAGGCGTTCTTGTCATGACCGAACAGCAGCACGCCGAGCTCGTCGATGCCGTCGACGATCTCGTTCTCGTCGAGGATGTGGTGCTTTTCCTGCATCTTCGCCGCGCGGCCGAACATCTCGTGCAGCGACAGCACGGCATCGTCAGCCGGATGATAGGCATAGTGGCAGGTCGGCCGGTAGACCGCCGTACCTGATGCGTCGCGCACGGTGAAATAGTCGGCGATCGAGATCGACTCGTTGTGGGTGACGAGGAAGCCATATTGCGCGCCGCGGGTCGGGCACCAGGTGCGCACGCGCGTGTTGGCACCGGGCTGCATCAGATAGATGGCGGCGCCGCAGCCGGCTTCGTGGGTTCGCGCATTCTCGGGCATCCATTTTTCATGGGTGCCCCAACCGAGCTCGGACGGCTGCACGCCTTCCGACAGGAAACCTTCTACCGACCAGGTGTTGACGAAGACATCAGGCTCTTTCGGCGACTTGGAGCGCTGGGTGTCGCGTTCGGCGATGTGGATGCCCTTGATGCCGGCCTGCCGCATCAAGTCCGCCCATTCGGCTTTGGTCTTCGGCTTGGGGGCATTGAGCTTCAGATCAGCGGCGACATTGAGCAGCGCCTGCTTGACGAAGAACGAGACCATGCCGGGATTGGCGCCACAGCAGGAGACGGCCGTCGTCGAGCCCGCGGGGCGCGCCTTCTTGGCGGCCAGCGTCGCTTCGCGAAGGGCGTAGTTGGAGCGCGCCTCCGGGCCCTTCGAGGAATCGAAATAGAAGCCGAGCCATGGCTCGTTGACGGTGTCGATATAGAGAGCGCCGAGCTCGTTGCAGAGCTCCATGATGTCGGTGGAGCCGGTATCAACCGAGAGATTGACGCAAAAACCCTGGCCGCCGCCTTCGGTGAGCAGCGGGGTCAGCAACTCCCGATAATTGTCCTTGGTCACACCCTTCTGGATGAAGCGCACATTGTGCTTCTCGCAATGCGCCTTGCGACCCTCGTCCTTGGGATCGATCACGGTGATGCGCGACTTGTCGTAATCGAGATGCCGCTCGATCAGCGGCAGCGTGCCTTTGCCGATGGAGCCGAAGCCGACCATGACGATGGGACCGGTGATCTTCGCGTAGATCTGCGAGGCGGGGCTCATGGGATGGTTTCTCCGGAACGTGCTGGCGAACAAATGGTGAGGGATGGATCAGGCGCTGCGGCGCTTGGCGGTGACTTCGATCTCGACCTTCATCTCGGGCTTGGCGAGGGCGGAGACGACCAGCAACGTCGCAGCCGGCCTGATATCGCCGAGAACCTCGCCGCAGACGGCGAAGTGGGCATCGATGTAGCTGGCGTCGGTGACGTAATAGGTCGCACGGACGATATCGGCCATCTCGAAGCCGCCCTCCTTCAGGGCTGCTTCGATGGTCTTGAAGCAGTTGCGTGACTGGCTCGTGACATCTGCCGGCATCGTCATCGTGGTGTAGTCGTAGCCGGTGGTTCCCGCGACGAAGGCGAAATCGCCGTCGATCACGGCACGGCTGTAGCCGACGGTCTTCTCGAGGGGAGAGCCGGTGGAGATCAGGCGGCGGGACATGGTCGTGGGCCTCGACTGAAGGGGTGTTTGGCGGGTTAAAGGGCGTTTCTCAGGCCCGCGCAACCCTAAAGGAATGGGCACGCGCGGGCTTCGCCGCGGTTCGCGGCTTTGGTCGTCGCCATCATGGCAATCCCTTAGGCCGCGTGCGCCTCGAGGCCGCGAACTACCCTCCGTTTGGGCAGGGCCGCGCCAGTCGGGACGATCATCCCGGCGGCGCCGTCCAGCGCACCAGCCTGGAATTCGATCGCCAGCAGGCGGTCGCGCTCGAACGGGCCGGGCAGCGACAGCGCGCCGGTGTTGGCAGCCGAGAAGCCGAAGCGGGCGTAATAGGGGGCATCGCCGAGCAGGATCACGGCGGCATGCCCGCGCGCCCGGGCGGCAGCCAGCGCTTGTTGCATCAGCGCGGCGCCGATCCCGAGCTCGCGGCAGGCAGGATCCACCGCCAACGGTCCGAGGACCAGAGCGGGCCTGCCTCCGGCGCTGACGTGCCACAGCCGCACGGTTCCCACGAGCTTCCCCTCGCGCATCGCAGCCAGCGCAAGGCCGGCAGCGGGTGCGCGTCCGTCACGCAGGCGCTGACAGGTGCGGCCATGACGGTTCTCGCCAAAGGACGCATCGAGCAGCGCTTCACGCATCGCAACGTCGGCAGCACGCTCGCTGCGGATCGCGAACGGAGCAGCTTTCGAGGTGGGGGCAACCTGTGTCTTCCGAAGAGCAGTCATGGCGCGTCAGTCCCCGCTTGAAACGGACGTGCGCAAAGCACGCCGGTCCAAGGCGTCGTCAGAAATCGAAATGTCAGGGAGGGAGCCGGCAAGCCGGCTCCCGGGTTCGTCAGGCCTCAGAAAGAGAGGCGATCAGATGTGATAGGTCTTCAGCGGCGGGATGCCGTTGAACGCCACCGCCGAGTAGGTCGACGTATAGGCCCCGGTGCCTTCGATCAGCAGCTTGTCGCCGATCTCGAGCGTCACCGGAAGCGGATACGGGTTCTTCTCGTACAGCACGTCGGCGCTGTCGCAGGTCGGGCCCGCGAGCACGCACGGCGTCATGTCCGCGCCGTCATGCGGAGTGCGGATGGCGTAACGGATCGACTCGTCCATCGTCTCGGCGAGGCCGCCGAATTTGCCGATGTCCAGATAGACCCAGCGCACCTCGTCCTCGTCGCTCTTCTTCGAGATGAGCACGACCTCGGACTCGATGATACCGGCGTTGCCCACCATGCCGCGGCCCGGCTCGATGATGGTCTCCGGAATCTGGTTGCCGAAGTGCTTGCGCAGCGCGCGGAAGATCGAGCGCCCGTAGGTCACCACCGGCGGCACGTCCTTCAGGTACTTGGTCGGGAAACCGCCGCCCATGTTGACCATGGTCAGGTTGATGCCGCGCTCGGCGCAGTCGCGGAACACCTGCGAGGCCATCGCCAGCGCACGGTCCCACGCCTTCACCTTGCGCTGCTGCGAGCCGACATGGAAGGAGATGCCGCACGGCTCCAGGCCCAGACGCTTGGCAACGTCGAGCACGTCGACGGCCATCTCCGGATCGCAGCCGAACTTGCGCGACAGCGGCCATTCGGCGCCGGCGCAGTCATAGAGGATGCGGCAGAACACCTTTGCGCCGGGCGCGGCACGGGCGACCTTCTCGACCTCGGCGGTGCAATCGACCGCGAACAGCCGAATGCCGAGCGCGAAGGCGCGCGCGATGTCGCGCTCCTTCTTGATCGTGTTGCCGAAGGAGATGCGGTCGGGCGTCGCACCGGCGGCCAGCGCCATCTCGATCTCGGCGACCGTCGCGGTGTCGAAGCAGGAGCCCATCGAGGCGAGCAAAGCCAGCACTTCCGGCGCCGGGTTCGCCTTGACGGCATAGAACACGCGGCTGTCGGGCAGCGCCTTGGCAAAGGTCTGGTAATTGTCGCGCACGACTTCGAGGTCGACGACGAGGCACGGTTCGGTGTCGAGGCCCTCGCTGCGGCGGTTGCGCAGGAATTCCTGGATACGGTCGGTCATAGCACTCTCCCAAACGGCCCAGCGACGGGGATCCGTTCAAAAAATGACGTCGGATAAGAGCGCTCCGGCCAGATCGCGCGATGGAGGCGCGACGAGCCAAAGACTCACATCAGACTGTGCTGCCGTGGATTGGTTGGGAATGTTCCCGCCCGCACACCTGGCAATGAAGGACAAGCCTTTTCAGTAGCCCGCGCCGGCGTTGGACTGCCGGTAGAGACCAAAAAAGCCCGATCCGTCGTTGCTTTAAGTCGCGTCCCCCGTTGAGAGCGGGGTGCGCCGGTTCGCCTCCGGCTGCCAGTCACGGTTGCAAAGAGCAAAGTCACCTTCGACAAGGCATCTCTTTGAGAGAGATGCTGGACGCTCCGGGTTTGCTTTCGTCTTCCGGCTATGAGCCTTCCGACTTCCGCACTTCCGAAGAGCCCCTCGGCTTCTTCACCCCTTGGCGGCTGTCCGGCCTCTTGTCCGGATACCTACCGACTGACACACGACCACAGGCACGTGCGAAATTGGGCAATCCGCACATAAGTGTTTTGACTCTGCTTCGCAAGAGATTTTTTAGGCTGCGAACAGAATTGCCTAACATCTGCTTGCGCAGTGTTGCGCGAGCGACGCGAAAGATGAACGCGCGTTAAGTTTTCGGTGCGGCGCGCGTCACTCGCGCGCGTACGTGCTTCAGCCGCGCTTCGTGAACGGCTCGACGCGCTGAGCGGCGCGGATGAAGGCGGTCATCACGAGCACGCCGAGCGCGAACAGCGCGGCCTGAAGGATGTGCGTGCCCTGCTCGCCGAGCCCGAACAGGATCGCGAGCGCCCAGCCGCCGGCAAACGCCGCGCCGAACACCTCGGCGCCGATCAGGATGGCGGCGCTGACGACGGTGATGACGCTCGGCCAGACGATCCGACGGGAAGACGAGGAGGTCGCGTTCATGAGCTCAGGGGTCCTAGGCTTGGAGGGCCGCAATCTCCCCGAAAAGGCAGCCGGGAGCAAGGGCAAATGGCCCAAAAAAGCCCCATCGCGTGCTATAGCTGGCCGCAACAATCGAGCCACAAAATCGAGACTTGCGATGTCAGACCCCCGCCAAACTACGGACTCAGAGACCAACCCGCTGTTGAAGGCGTGGGTGACGCCATTTGCGACCCCGCCCTTCGACGAGATCAAGCCGGAGCACTTCCTCCCGGCCTTTGAACAGGCTTTCGCCGACCACTCCGCCGAGATCGCAGCTATCACCAACGACCCGACCGCGGCCGACTTCGCCAACACCATCACGGCGCTGGAGCGCTCGGGCAAGCTGCTCAGCAAGGTCGCGTCGGTCTTCTACGACCTCGTCTCGGCGCATTCCAACCCGGCCATCCTGGAGATCGACAAGGAGGTTTCCTTGCGGATGGCGCGGCACTGGAATCCGATCATGATGAACGCCGTGCTGTTTGGCCGCAGCGCCCAGCTGCACGAGAACCGCGCCAATCTCGGTCTGACACCGGAACAGCTCCGCCTGCTCGAGCGCACCTACACCCGCTTCCACCGCTCCGGCGCCGGCCTCTCCGAAGAGGCCAAGACGCGGATGGCGGAGATCAACGAGAAGCTCGCCCAGCTCGGCACCAGCTTCAGTCATCATCTGCTCGGCGACGAGCAGGAATGGTTCATGGAGCTCGGCGAAGCCGACCGCCAGGGCCTGCCGGAGAGTTTTGTCGCCAGCGCCAAGGCTGCGGCAGAAGAACGCGGCATGGCCGGCAAGGCCATCGTGACGCTGTCGCGCTCGTCGGTCGAACAGTTCCTGAAGAGCTCGGCCCGGCGTGACCTGCGCGAGAAGGTCTACAAGGCCTTCACCGCGCGGGGCGACAACGGCAATTCCAACGACAACAACACGACCATCGTCGAGGTCCTGAAGCTGCGCGAGGAGAGCGCCAATCTCCTGGGTTACCCGACCTTCGCGGCCTACCGGCTCGAGGATTCCATGGCCAAGACGCCGGAAGCGGTGCGCGGCCTTCTGGAGCGGGTCTGGAAGCCGGCGCGGGCGCGGGCGCTCGCAGACCGCGACGACATGCAGGTGCTGATCACGGAGGAGGGCGGCAATTTCAAGCTCGCGCCTTGGGACTGGCGCTTCTATGCCGAAAAGCTGCGCCTTCAGCGCGCCAATTTCGACGATGCCGCGATCAAGCCGTATCTCGCGCTCGATCACATGATCGCCGCCGCCTTCGACTGCGCCACGCGCCTGTTCGGCGTCACCTTCGAGGAGCGCAAAGACGTGCCGGTCTGGCATCCGGACGTCCGCGTCTGGGAAATGAAGGGGCGGGACGGCAAGCACAAGGCGCTGTTTTATGGCGACTACTTCGCCCGGCCGTCGAAGCGCTCCGGCGCCTGGATGACCTCGTTGCGCGACCAGCAGAAGCTCGACGGCGAGGTCGCGCCGCTGATCCTCAACATCTGCAACTTCTCCAAGGGCGCGGATGGGGAACCCTCGCTGCTGTCGCCGGACGACGCCCGCACCCTGTTCCATGAGTTCGGCCATGGCCTGCACGGCATGCTCTCCAACGTGACCTATCCCTCGCTGTCGGGCACATCAGTGTTCACCGACTTCGTCGAATTGCCCTCGCAGCTCTACGAGCACTGGCAGGAGCGCCCGGAGGTGCTGCAGCAGTTCGCGCGCCACTACCAGACCGGCGAGCCTCTTCCGGATGATCTGCTGCAACGGTTCCTGGCCGCGCGAAAATTCAACCAGGGTTTTGCCACCGTCGAGTTCGTCTCCTCGGCGCTGATCGATCTCGAATTCCACACCCAGCCGGCCTCCGCCACGCAGGATGTCCGCGCCTTCGAGAAGAAGGAGCTGGAAAAGATCGGCATGCCCGAGGAGATTTCGCTGCGTCACCGTCCGACGCAATTCGGTCACATCTTCACCGGTGATCATTATGCCGCCGGCTATTACAGCTACATGTGGTCGGAGGTGATGGACGCCGACGCCTTCGGTGCGTTCGAGGAGGCCGGCGACATCTTCGATCCCGCCGTCGCAAAACGCCTGCACGACGACATCTACTCGAGCGGCGGATCGGTCGATCCGGAAGCCGCCTATGAGGCCTTCCGCGGCCGGCCGCCGGAGCCGGACGCGCTCTTGCGCCGTCGCGGCCTGCTCGACGCTCCGAAGGCGGCCTGATGGGCATGCGTGCCCTGTTCGGATGGCTGCTCGCCGTCGGCCTGTCGCTCGCGGCAGGCGCAGCGAGCGCACATCCACATGTCTGGATCACGGCGACGAGCGAGCTGCTCTACGCCGAGGACGGCACCATCACCGGCGTGCGCCACGCCTGGACCTTCGACGACATGTTCTCGGCCTATGCGGTGCAGGGCCTCGAGAGCAAGACCAAGGGCGCCTATACGCGCGAGGAGCTCGGGCCGCTGGCGCAGACCAATGTCGAATCGCTGAAGGAATATGCCTACTTCACCTTCGCGCGAGCTGACGGCAAGAAGGAGCGATTCCAGGAGCCGGTCGACTATTTCCTCGACTACAAGGATACCGTGCTGACCCTGCACTTCACGCTGCCGCTGAAGAACCCGATCAAACCGAGGCAATTGGTGCTCGAAGTGTTCGACCGCTCCTTCTTCATCGACTTCCAGATGGCCAAGGACAATCCGGTCAAGCTGGTCGGCGCGCCCGCCGGCTGCCAGATGAAACTTGACCGGCCGAGCGACGGCACGGCGACCGCCCAGAAGCTCAACGAGCAGACCTTCATGAACGGCGAGAACACCAATTTCGGCATGATGTTCGCCAACAAGATCACGGTGGATTGCCCTTGAAGCCGCAACTCACGCCCGTGGCGCGCGGGCTGCTCACTTGCGCCGCCGCTCTGCTGGTCGTGGGCGTGGCCGATGCGGCGCTCCACGATCTCCTTGCGCAGAACCCGTTCGGCGGGCCGCGTTCGCCACAAGCGGCCCAGCCCGAGGCCAACGGCATCATCGGCTGGTTGCTGGCCAAGCAATCGGAATTCTATCGCCAGATGTCGGCGACGATCCGCGCGGCGAAAACCGACGGCTCGGCGGTGTGGACGCTGCTCTTCATCTCGTTCGCTTATGGCATCTTCCACGCGGCTGGCCCGGGTCACGGCAAGGCGGTGATCGCCTCTTATCTCGTCGCCAATCGCGAGACCGCGTGGCGCGGCATTGTGCTGTCGTTTGCCTCCGCGCTGATGCAGTCGCTGGTCGCGATCCTGATCGTCGGCATCTCGGCCTGGGTGCTGAATGCGACCGCCAAGACCATGTGCAAGGCGGAAGGCGCGATCGAGATCGCAAGCTACGCCCTGATCGCGCTGTTCGGCCTGCGCCTGGTCTGGGTCAAGGGCCGCACCTTCATCCGTGCCCTCCAGGCGGCTCAGCCGGTGCCGGCGATCGCGGGCGTGCCGCATGACCATCATGATCACGGTCACCACCACCACGATGCGCACGATCATCATGGCCACGATCATGCCCACGCCGATCATCACCACGAACATGACCACGTCCATGACGAGCATTGCGGCCATTCCCACGGCCCCACGCCGAGCGAGCTCGCCGGCCCCGGTGGCTGGGGACGCGGCTTTGCCGCGATCCTGACCGTCGGCATCCGGCCCTGTTCGGGCGCGATCCTGGTGCTGGTGTTCGCGTTGGCCCAAGGCCTGTTCTGGGCCGGCATCGCCGCGACCTTGCTGATGGGGCTCGGCACCGCGATCACGGTCGCGGCCATTGCCGTGGTCGCCGTCTCCGCCAAGGACATCGCCGCCCGTCTGAGCGCCGGGCGCGACGGCGGCGGCGCGCTTTTCATGCGCGGCATCGAATTCGCCGCCGCCGGCCTCGTGCTGCTGTTCGGCGCGGGCTTGATGTTGGGTTACATCGCGGCCGAACGGACGACGTGTTTTTGAGCGGCAGGCGTTGTAGCCCGGATGGAGCGAAGCGCAATCCGGGACAGTGCGGCCGTGGAGGGACCCCGGATTACGCTTCGCTCCATCCGGGCTACGGTTTCACGAACTCACACCGGCAGAAACTGCTTCAACGCCGGCATGAAGAATATCCCGAGATTGATCGCAAAGCCGATGCTCCAGAGGATCGAGCGCAGCGTCGGGCGGTTGCCGAGATAGGTCAGCACATAGGCGATCCGCACGATCAGGAACAGCGCCGCGAGCTCGTCGATCAGGCGCTGCGGCGACTCCCTGTATTCGGCAAGCAGGACCGCGAAGGCGAAGAACGGAAAGGTCTCGATGCCGTTCTGGTGCGCGCCGAGCGCGCGCTGCGCGATGGCGTCCTCGAAGAAGGCGGGGTCGCGCGGCCGCGAATTGTCGAAGCCGCGAAATCTGATCCATTTGATCGAGACGATCGTTAAGAGATAGAGCAGCAGCGCCCCGAAAACGCACCATTCCGCCAGCGTCATGGTTCTCTCCCCTGCGCACGGACCCTAGCGAAACCGGCCCAATCTTGACAAGTTCGGAACAACGCGCGACCCAACGGATCATGATGACAATCGCCCCCACCCAGACCGCGATGCCGGCCACGCAGCCCGCCCCCTCGCGCGTCGGCGTGCTCCTGGTCAATCTCGGCACGCCCGATACCGCCGACGCGCGCGGCGTGCGGGTCTATTTGAAGGAATTCCTCTCGGACGCCCGCGTCATCGAGGATCAGGGCTTGGTCTGGAAGGTGGTGCTGAACGGCATCATCCTGCGCACCCGCCCCCGCGCCAAGGCGCGCGACTATCTGAAGATATGGAACACCGAGAAGAACGAGTCGCCGCTCAAGACCATCACGCGCTCGCAGAGCGACAAGCTCGGAGCCATGCTGTCGGACCGCGACCAGGTCACGGTGGAGTGGGCGATGCGCTACGGTAATCCCTCGATCAAGTCGGGCGTCGATGCGCTGATTGCGAAGGGCTGCGATCGCATTCTTGCCGTACCGCTCTATCCGCAATATTCCGCCGCGACATCGGCCACCGTCTGCGACGAGGTGTTTCGCGTGCTTGCGCGGCTGCGCGCGCAACCGACGCTGCGGGTGACGCCGCCTTATTACGAGGACGAAGCCTATATCGAGGCGCTCGCCACATCGATCGAGACGCATCTGGCAAACCTGCCGTTCAAGCCGGAGCTGATCGTCGCCTCCTTCCACGGCATGCCGAAGGCCTATGTCGACAAGGGCGATCCGTATCAGAGCCAATGCGTGGCGACCACCGAGGCGCTGCGGCGCCGGCTCGGGATGGACGAGACAAAGCTGCTACTGACCTTCCAGTCGCGCTTCGGATTCGACGAGTGGCTGCAGCCCTACACCGACAAGACCATGGAGCGTCTGGCGAAAGAGGGCGTGCGCCGCATCGCGGTGATCACGCCGGGTTTTTCTGCCGACTGCTTGGAGACGCTGGAGGAGATCGCGCAGGAGAATGCCGAGATCTTCCAGCACAATGGCGGCGAGCAGTTTTCCGCGATCCCCTGCCTCAACGACAGTGACCCAGGCATGGATGTGATCCGAACGCTGGTGCTGCGCGAGCTCCAGGGCTGGATATAGTGAGCCTGGATCTGATGGGCGCCCCATGAACCGTCGCGACGTTCTGGCGCTTCTTGGGATGGCCGCGGCACTGCCGGCCTCGGTGCTGGCGCAAGCGAATGCGACCCGCCGGCTCGGCGTGCTCTCGGTCACTGCGGCGGACGATGCGATCGGGCAGACGCGTAGCGCCATTCTGGTCGAGGCGCTTGCCGGCCTTGGCTGGAAGGAGCATGACAGTCTCAAGATAGATTGGCGTAACGGCGGCGGCGATCGCGCGCGCATCGCGCAACTCGCCGATGAGCTCGTGGCGCTCAAGCCCGACATCCTGCTTGCGGTCGGCACGCCCTCGGTGGAGGAGCTGCGCCGGCGCACGACGACGATCCCGATCGTTTTCGCCGTCGTCACCGATCCTGTCAGCCAAGGCTTTGTCCAGAATCTCGCCCATCCCGGTGGCAATGTCACCGGCTTCACCGATTACGACGGCCCGCTCGCCGGCAAATGGCTGGAGATGCTGTCACAGGTCATGCCAAAGCCGTCCCGTGTCTTCGTCGTCTACAATCCCGCCACCGCGCCGTTCGCGCCGCTGATGCTGCGGACGATCGAGGACGCCGGCCGCGCGCTCGATGTGACGGTGGAGCCCGCGCCGGTCCATGACATGGCCTCGATCGCCGCCCTGGCCTCGCGGAAAGACGGCGGCCTGCTGGTGCTGCCGGACTTCTTCACCATGTTCAACCGTGCGCTTCTCCTGTCAGCGATCAATGAAGCGCGCGTGCCGGCGGTGTTCTGGAGCCGGACCTTCGTCGACGAGGGTGGCTTGATGTCCTACAGCACCGACAGCGCCGAGCAGCTCCGCCGCGCCGCCTCCTATGTCGATCGCATCCTGAAGGGCGCGCGAGCGGCCGACTTGCCGGTCCAGAATCCGACGACGTTCGAGCTGGCGATCAACTTGAAGACGGCCAGGGCGATCGGCGTCACGCTTCCGCCAAGCCTGCTCGCAACCGCGAACGAGGTCATCGAGTAGGATTTGGCTGCGACCGCCGGCATGGCTGGATTCGTTAATTTTCGCCCTAGGTCTGCGCCTGCACGCTTTCAAGAGCGCCTCGCAAATACATAATCGCGACCATTCCCTCTCCCGGAGTCTTGTGTAGAATCCTGCCGATGCCGAAATCATCCACGACCGCTGAACACTGAATCCTTTACAGAACCCTTTGCTGAACCCTTGGGGTCGTGATCCCGACCAATGACAGCGCGGAAAAGGCCTTTTCCCGCCAATCTTTTCCGCCTTGGAGGAAATATGAGCGGTTTCGACATTTTCGCGATTGTGCTGGTCCTGCTCGTCATCGTAACGCTGGTGGCCGGCGTGAAGACGGTACCGCAGGGCTATGACTGGACCATCGAGCGGTTCGGCAAATACACCCAGACGCTGAGCCCCGGGCTCAATCTGATCGTGCCTTATTTCGATCGCGTCGGACGCAAGATCAACATGATGGAGCAGGTGATCGACATTCCCGAGCAGGAGGTGATCACCAAGGACAATGCCACCGTGACGGTCGACGGCGTCGCCTTCTTTCAGGTGTTCGACGCGGCCAAGGCGAGCTACGAGGTCTCCAACCTGACCCAGGCGGTCACCGTGCTGACCATGACCAACATCCGTTCGGTGATGGGTTCGATGGATCTCGACCAGGTGTTGTCGCACCGCGACGAAATCAACGAGCGCCTGCTGCGTGTGGTCGATGCCGCCGTTTCGCCCTGGGGCCTCAAGGTCAATCGTATCGAGATCAAGGACATCGTGCCGCCGGCAGACCTCGTCGAAGCCATGGGCCGACAGATGAAGGCCGAGCGCGTCAAACGCGCCGACATCCTTCAGGCTGAAGGTGCACGCCAGTCCGAGATCCTGCGCGCCGAGGGTGCCAAGCAGGGCCAGATCCTCCAGGCTGAAGGTCGCCGCGAGGCCGCCTTCCGCGACGCCGAAGCACGCGAGCGGTCGGCGGAAGCTGAGGCCAAGGCGACGCAGATGGTCAGTGAAGCCATTGCCAAGGGCGACGTCGCGGCGCTGAACTATTTTATCGCCGACAAATATATCAAGGCGTTCGGCCAGTTCGCGGACTCGCCGAACCAGAAGATCATCATGCTGCCGATCGAAGCCACCAGCATGCTCGGCTCGCTCGCCGGCATCGGCGAGATCGCCAAGGCGACGTTCGGCGAAAGCGCGGCGTCCGCGGCCGCTGCCGCCCGCCGCGGCTCGGTGCCGTCGTCCAGCCCGACGCCGCCGGTGCCGCCGCGACAGGGATAGTCACAACGCATCCCCGGCAAGGTGGACGCCGTCTTCCGATACGGGCATGCGTTTAAATTAAAGAGGTCGTGTCATGACCGACATGTTCGTATCGCTCGGCACCTGGAACTGGCTGATCTTCGGCTTCATCCTGATGGCGCTGGAGGTGCTGGCGCCGGGAATCTTCCTGTTTTGGCTCGGACTCGCCGCGTTGCTGGTCGGGCTGATCTCGTTCGGAGTAGCGATATCCTGGCAAATCCAGCTCGTGATGTTCGCGATCTTCGCCGCCGCCGCCGTGCCGGTATGGCGCCGGCTCGCCCGGCCGAAGCCGGATGCACGTGCGGCCAGCCCCTTCCTCAACAAGCGCGCGGATGCGCTGCTCGGCCGCGAGTTCACGCTGGAGAAGCCGATCGTCGACGGCAACGGCACCATGCGTATCGGCGACACGGTCTGGCGCGTCGCAGGTCCCGATACGCCGGCGGGCACGCGTGTGAAGGTGGTGCTGGTCGACGGTGCGAATCTGACGGTGGCGGCGGCGTAGCTGTCGCCTCCTTGTCATTGCGAGCGAAGCGAAGCAATCCAGACTGTCTCTGCGGAAAGATTCTGGATTGCTTCGCTTCGCTCGCAATGACGAGCTAGTCGGGACGGCATCGCCAAACTTAGGCCCGGCTCTTGCTGCGCCACCTCTCCGCAAACCGGTGCAGCGGCATGAACGTCTCGCACAATTCCCGCCCGAGCGCCGTCAGCCCGTAACCGCCGGCTTCGCCCAGCTCCACTAACCCGGCCTCGCGCAAATCGTTCAGCCGCGCCTGCAGCACCGTCGGCGAGGCCTCGCCGCAGGCCGTTCGCAATGCGCGCGAGGTGAGGGGGGCGTCGCGCAGCTCCCACAGGATCCGCAGGCTCCAGCGTCGCCCCAGGAGGTCGAGCAGCACCATGATCGGCCGCCCGGTGCGCGAGCCGCGGACGCTGCGCGATCTGGAGGAGGTCTGTTTCGCCATCGTCGCCCTCTTGCGCACTGCTACAAATAATGTAGCGTATTGCTACAATAAATGTAGCAAAGGAGAGAGCAATGTCCAAGGCCCCGCCGCGCATTGCCCCGCTCACCCCGCCTTATCCCCCGGAGATCCAGGCGCAGTTCGACCGCATCATGCGCGGTGCGCCGCCGCTGCTGCTGTTCCGGGTGATGGCGGGCCACACCCGCGCCTGGGACAAGTTTCGCGTCGGCGGCCTGCTCGATCCCGGCCCGCTCTCGTTGCGCCAGCGCGAGATCGTCATCGACCGCACCTGCGCGCTGAACAAATGCGAATATGAATGGGGTGTGCATGTCGCGATCTTTGCCGGGTCGGCGGGGCTCAGCGAAGCCGAGGTGCGTGCAACCGTGCAGGGCGTTGCGGCGTCGTCGTGCTGGTCGCCGGCCGAACAGGCGCTGATCGCCGCCGTCGACGCGCTGCATCACCGCGCGACCTTTGACGACGCCGAGTTCGCCGCGCTGTCAGCGCATTACGACGAGGCGCAGATCCTGGAGATCATGCTGCTGTGCGGTTTCTACCGCACGGTGTCGTATCTGGCGAACGGGCTGCGGCTGCCGCTGGAGGAGAGCGCGGCAAGATTTCCGCAGCTCTAGCCACACGTCATTGCGAGGAGCTCTGCGACGAAGCAATCCAGGCAGTGTCCGCGGTGACAGTCTGGATTGCTTCGCTGCGCTCGCAATGACGAGCGGAGAGAGCTTGTCTTAAGCCACGCCGGCCCGCAGCAGATCGTGCAGGTGCACGATGCCGACCACCTTGTCGGCCTCGGTCACGAGCAGCGTCGTGATCTTGCGGGTGTTGAGCACCTCGATCATCTCGGTGGCCAGCATCGAGGGCGGCACGGTCTTCGGCTGCCTGGTCATGATGTCGTCGACCGACGCCGTCAGCAGGTCCGGCCGCATGTGGCGGCGCAAATCGCCGTCGGTGATGATGCCGACAGCCTCGTTCGCATCGTTGACGATGCAGACGCACCCCAAACCCTTGGCGGACATCTCCATCACCGCGTCCGACATCTTGGTGCCGAGCGGCTTGAGGGGGATCTCCGCTCCGGTGCGCATGTAGTCGCGGACGAATTTCAGCATCGCGCCTAACTTGCCGCCGGGGTGGAAATGCGCGAACTCCAGCGCGGTGAAGCCGCGGCCTTCGAGCAGCGCGATCGCGAGCGCATCGCCGATTGCGGCCTGCATCAGGGTCGAGGTGGTCGGCGCCAGATTGTGCGGGCAGGCCTCGCGCGCCTTCGGCAGCTCGATCACGATGTCGGCCGCTTGTCCCAGCGAGGACGTTGCGTTCGACGTCACCGCGATCATCGGGATCGCGAACCGTGCGGAATAGTTCACGAGAGTCTTCATCTCCGGCTGCTCGCCGGACCAGGACAGCGCCATGATGACGTCGTCGGTGGTGATCATGCCGAGGTCGCCATGGGCGGCTTCGGCGGTGTGCACGAAGAAGGCGGGCGTGCCGGTCGAGGCAAGCGTTGCCGCGATCTTGCGACCCATGTGGCCCGACTTGCCGAGCCCTGTGACGATGACGCGGCCCTTCGCGTTGCGGATCAGATCGACCGCCTGGGCGAAGCTCGCGCCAAGCGGGCCGCGCAGGGCGGCGGCGAGCGCGTTGATGCCCCCGCTCTCCGTTTCCAGCGTGCGGAGTGCGGATTCGACGCTGTCGGGAATGGGGCCGGATGATTGGGTCATCAGCGGTTTCGAACTCGGCATGTTCTGGTCCAGGGAGGAGGGGCGTTCGCCCGTTGGCGCCTGCTTAGCACGCCACGGCCTTCGAGGCGACGAGGGCGCCCCGACCCTCAACCGGTCGTTAACCATAATTGTTTTAACTCCATTAACGATGGTTCCCATCGATCGGTGGGGACGATCGCGAAAGTGTTTGATTTCGTTGGAGTTCTTCCATCGTGGGGTCGTCTCCAGGCACGAGCCGGAGCAAACGCGCGCATTTCCTGCGCGCGGCTTTGCCGTGCTTTGCGCTGACGGTCCTGGGAAGCGCCCCCGTGACCGCCCAGAGCCTCACCCCAGACCTGTTCAGCCCCAACCGCGGTGGCTTCGCCTCGCCCGACACGCTGCCGACGCGCCGTACCGCGGGCGTGCCGCAGGCACCGTCTGATGCGCTGCCGACACTGCCCGATCCCAACGCCGATTTGCGCAAACGCCAGCAGACGCCGGCGCGCGCGGGCCAAAACCCGACCAACCAAAGCCCGACCAGTCAGGTCCCGATCTACGGCTTGCCCGCCGCCAATGGCGCCAGCGCTTCCGGCTACGACTCGCTCAACCGCAAGCGACAGCAGCCAAAGTTTTATCCCGGACAGGCGAAGCCGAAGCGCCCGGTCGGCCCCGGCTCGCCGGTGCCGCCGGCTACGCCGGAGCGAACGCTCGGCCCGCCACGCATCGCGCCGCCGCCCTCCGAGACGGCGCACAAGACTCCGGTCGCCCCGGCGATGGCCGGCAACGTGCCTGGCCAGCCGCTGCGCCGCCGCCTCAAGATCGATGACGATGCATTCGGCGCGGTCGGCGACTATGCCGGCAGCTTCCTGATCAAGGGCGGGCTCGAGCTCTCCACCGGCTACGACACCAACCCGGCGCGTCTAAACAAGCCCATCGGCTCGCCGGCCTATGTCATTGCGCCCGACCTGCTCGTGGCGTCCGACTGGGAGCGCCACGCGCTGGTCGCGGATCTGCGCGGCTCGTTCTCGGGCTACACCAACAACATGCCGGCGACGATCGACGGCTTTGCCTCGCCCTCGCCGGTCGAGGTTGATCGCCCCGACTTCAACGGCCATGTCGACGGCCGCATCGACGTCAATCGCGATCTCAAGTTGACCACGCAGCTGCGCCTGCGGCTCGCCACCGATAATCCCGGCAGCCCGAACGTGCAGGCCGGCCTGCAAAAATATCCTGTTTACGCCGCCTATGGCACGACCGTCGGCTTCGACCAGACCTTCAACCGCTTCCAGGTCGCCGCGGGCGCCACCGTCGATCGCACCGCCTACACCAACTCCAAACTCACCGACGGCTCCACCTTCAGCAACAACGATCGCGACTTCAACCAGTATGGCGGTGTGGGGCGCTTCTCCTACGAGCTGAAGCCGGGCCTGAAGCCGTTCGTCGAGATCCAGGGCGACACCCGCGTCCACGACCAGGCCGCCGACCGCAACGGCTTCTTCCGCGATTCGAACGGCGGTTACGCCAAGGTCGGCACGTCCTTCGAGTTCTCGCGCATCCTCACCGGCGAGGTCTCGGTCGGCTATTCCGCGCGCAACTATGTCGATCCGCGCCTGAGCCAGCTCGCGGGCTTCCTGACCTCGGGCTCGTTGATCTGGAACGCAAGCGGCCTGACCACACTGAAATTCGCCACCGACACGCAGATTGCCGAGACCACGATCCCCGGCTCCTCCGGCGTGCTGGTGCACACTTACGCCGCCGAAGTCGATCACGATTTCCGCCGCTGGCTCACCGCGGTCGGCAAGTTCACCTACGGCACATACGACTACCAGGGCCAGAATCGCAACGACAAGACCTACTCGTTTGAAAGCAATCTGATCTACAAGCTCAACCGCAACATCTGGATCAAAGGCACGCTCCGCCACGACATCCTGGATTCGAACCAGCCGGGGTCAAGCTCGCAGGGGACGGTGGTGATGGTCGGGGTGAGGCTGCAGAATTAGAGGGGGAGGCGGTCCCATCGGCGAAGCCAAGCCCGAGGCGTCGTCCTGGCGAAAGCCAGGACCCATTACCCCAAGGAGTAGTTTGGCGAAGACTCGTCGTTCGGTATTGCGACCGGTCACGATCGAGGGATCACGCGGTATGGGTCCTGGCTTTCGCCAGGACGACAGCGGATTTCTTGTCTGTCTTCGAGCTAGCGCAGTCCCCCAGACTCAGCGCGGCAGATCCGTCTTCCCCATCAGAAACGTATCGATCGACCTTGCGCACAGCCGGCCCTCGCGGATGGCCCAGACCACCAGCGACTGGCCGCGGCGCATGTCGCCGGCGGTGAATACGTTCGGACGCGAGGTCTGGTAGTCGAGCGTGTTGGCCTTGACGTTGCCGCGGGGGTCGAGATCGACTGAGAGCATCTTGAGCAGGCCCTCGTGCACGGGGTGGACGAAGCCCATCGCGAGCAGGACGAGGTCGGCGTCGAGCTCGAACTCGGTGCCGGCAATCGGCTTAAACTTGTCGTCGACGCGCACGCAGTGCAGCTTCTTGACCTGGCCGTTCTCGCCGGTGAACTTCTGCGTCAGCACGGCGAATTCGCGGACCGCGCCTTCGGCCTGGCTGGAGGACGTCCGCATCTTGAGCGGCCAGTTCGGCCAGGTCAGGCCCTTGTTCTCGTGCTCGGGCGGTGCGGGCATGATCTCGAGCTGGGTCACGGAAAGCGCGCCCTGGCGCAGCGAGGTGCCGATGCAATCGGATCCGGTGTCGCCGCCGCCGATGACGACGACATGCTTGCCGGCGGCCAGAATCTCCTGAACGCCGCCCAGCGGCTCCTCGGACACGCGGCGATTCTGCTGCGGCAGGAAGTCCATGGCGTAATGGATGCCGACGAGGTCGCGGCCGGGGATCGGGAGGTCGCGCGGGGCTTCGGCGCCGCCGGTCAGCGCCACGGCATCGTACTCGTTGAGCATCTCGCGCGGATCGACATTGCCGTCGACGCCGACATAGCTGTTGTAGTGGAAGGTGACGCCTTCACCTTCCATCTGCGTAACGCGGCGGTCGATGACGCCCTTCTCCATCTTGAAGTCGGGGATGCCGTAGCGCAGCAGGCCGCCGGCCTTGGCGAACTTCTCGAACAGATGCACGTCGTGGCCGGCGCGTGCGAGCTGCTGCGCGCAGGCCATGCCGGCAGGACCCGAGCCGATCACCGCGACCTTCTTGCCGGTCTTGTGGGCGGCGACCTCGGGCTTGAGCCAGCCATTGTCCCAGGCGCGGTCGACGATCGCGCATTCGATGGTCTTGATGGTGACGGGGTTGTCGTCGATGTTGAGCGTGCAGGAGGCTTCGCACGGCGCCGGACAGATGCGCCCCGTGAACTCCGGGAAGTTGTTGGTCGAGTGCAGATTGCGCGAGGCCTCTTCCCAGTTGCCCTGATAGACGAGGTCGTTCCAGTCCGGGATCTGGTTGTTGACCGGGCAGCCCGGCGTGCCGGGCGAGACCGAGCCGGTGCCGTGGCAATAGGGAATGCCGCAGTTCATGCAGCGCGCGGCCTGGTCGCGCGTTTCCTTCTCGGAGAGGGGAACGACGAACTCTTGGAAATGCTTCACACGCTCGGCGACCGGGGTGTACTTGCGGTCATGCCGTTCGATTTCGAGAAAACCCGTGATCTTGCCCATTAAACCCGAAGTCCCTGCCGCTTAAGTTCGTTTGTTGCCTTCTCATCGTCATTGCGAGGAGCGTGAGCTTCGAAGCAATCCAGTCTGCATCCGAGGAGAAAGTCTGGATTGCTTCGCTACGCTCGCAATGACGGGCGCTGATATTTCTCACGCCCCGATCGCGATTTTCGGCTCGGCGTCCGCGTTGGCGGCCATTTCGCGCAGCGCGCGCCGGTATTCGACAGGCATCACCTTGCGGAATTTGGGCAGCCAGTCCTTCCAGTTGGCGAGGATGTCGGCGGCGCGCCTGGAGCCGGTCGCCTTCGCATGGCGCGTGATCAGGATGTGCAGCCGCTCGACGTCGGAGGCGAGCAGGTCCTTGAACACGTCGACCCGGCCGTGCGCCTCGAGGTCACCGGAGTGGTGATAGGTGCCGGCGTTGATCAGCTCTTCCGACAGCACCGGCTCGAGTTCGACCATGGCCATGTTGCACAGCCTGTCGAAGTCGCCGGTCTCGTCCAGCACATAGGCGATGCCGCCGGACATGCCGGCCGCGAAGTTGCGCCCGGTCTTGCCGAGCACGACCACGATGCCGCCGGTCATGTATTCGCAGCAATGGTCGCCCGCACCCTCGACCACCGCCACGGCGCCGGAATTGCGCACGGCAAAACGCTCGCCGGCGATGCCGCGGAAGTAGCACTCGCCTTGAATGGCGCCGTACATCACGGTGTTGCCGACGATGATGCTCTCTTCCGGCACGATGCCGCTGTTGGCCGGCGGCTTGACGATGATCTTGCCGCCCGAGAGACCCTTGCCGACATAGTCGTTGGCTTCGCCTTCGAGCTCGAAGGTGACGCCTTGCGCCAGCCACGCGCCGAATGCCTGGCCGGCGGTGCCCTTGAGGCTGACATGGATGGTCTCATGCGGCAGGCCGGCATGGCCGTAGATCTTGGCGACCGCACCCGACAGCATCGCGCCCGCGGAGCGGTTGGTGCTGTTGATCTTGGCCTCGATCTTCACCGGTGCACCGCGGTCGAGCGCAGGCGTCGCCTGCTCGATCAGCGTGCGATCGAGCACCGCCTCCAGATGATGGTTCTGGCGCTCGGAGTGATAGATCTTCTGGCCCTTCTCTTCCTTCTGCTTGACGAACAGCTTCGAGAAGTCGAGGCCCTTGGCCTTCCAGTGCGCCACCAGCTTGGTCTGGTCGAGCAGCTGCACCTGGCCGATCATCTCGTTGAAGCTGCGGAAGCCGAGCGATGCCATGATCTCGCGGACCTCCTCGGCGACGAAGAAGAAGTAGTTGATGACGTGCTCGGGCTGGCCGGTGAAGCGCTTGCGCAGGACGGGGTCCTGGGTCGCGACGCCGACCGGGCAGGTGTTGAGATGGCACTTGCGCATCATGATGCAGCCGGCCGCGATCAGGGGAGCCGTGGCGAAGCCGAACTCGTCGGCGCCGAGCAGTGCGCCGATCACGACGTCACGGCCGGTGCGGAAGCCGCCGTCGACCTGGACCACGATGCGGCTGCGCAGCCGCTCGCGCACCAGCGTCTGGTGGGTTTCGGCGAGGCCGATCTCCCACGGCGAGCCGGCGTGCTTGATCGATGTCAGCGGCGAAGCGCCGGTGCCGCCCTCGAAACCCGCGATGGTGACATGGTCGGCGCGTGCCTTGGCGACGCCCGCGGCCACCGTGCCGACGCCGATCTCGGAGACGAGCTTGACCGAGACCGCGCCGTCCGGGTTGACGTTCTTGAGGTCGTAGATGAGCTGCGCCAGATCCTCGATCGAGTAGATGTCGTGGTGCGGCGGCGGCGAGATCAGGCCGACGCCCGGCGTCGAATGCCGGACCTTTGCGATGGTCGCATCGACCTTGTGGCCGGGCAGCTGGCCGCCTTCGCCGGGCTTTGCGCCCTGTGCCATCTTGATCTGCATCATGTCGGAGTTGACGAGATACTCCGTCGTGACGCCGAAGCGGCCCGAGGCGACCTGCTTGATCGCCGAGCGCATGCTGTCGCCGTTCGGCATCGGCTTGAAGCGGTCGGCTTCCTCGCCGCCTTCGCCGGTGTTCGACTTGCCGCCGATCCGGTTCATGGCAATCGCGAGCGTGGTGTGCGCCTCGCGCGAGATCGAGCCGAAGCTCATCGCGCCGGTGGCGAAACGCTTGACGATGTCCTTGGCCGGCTCGACCTGGTCGAGCGGCACCGGCTTGCGCTTCTCTTCGTCCGCGTTCTTGATCCGGAACAGGCCGCGCAGCGTCAGGAGACGCTCCGACTGCTCGTTGAGGATCTTCGCGAAAGCGCGGTAGCGCTCCAGCGAATTGCCGCGCGCGGCGTGCTGCAGCAGCCCCACCGACTCGGCGGTCCATGCATGGTCCTCGCCGCGGCTGCGATAGGCATATTCGCCGCCGACGTCGAGCGAGGTCTTGTAGACGAGCGCATCGCCAAACGCGTCGGCATGGCGGCGCACCGCCTCTTCGGCGATCTCGCCAAGACCGACGCCCTCGACGCGGGTGTGGGTGCCGGCGAAGAATTTTCCGACGAATTCCGCCTTCAGGCCGATGGCGTCAAAGATCTGCGCGCCGCAATAGGACTGGTAGGTCGAGATGCCCATCTTGGACATCACCTTGAGCAGGCCCTTGCCGATCGACTTGATGTAGCGCTTGACGATCTCGTAATCGTCGAGCGAGCCGGGCAGGCGGTCCTTCATCGCGATGATGGTCTCGAACGCCAGATACGGATTGATCGCTTCCGCGCCGTAGCCGGCGAGACAGGCGAAGTGATGCACTTCGCGCGGCTCGCCGGATTCGACGACGAGGCCGACAGAAGTGCGCAATCCGGTGCGGATCAGATGATGATGCACGGCGGCGCAGGCCAGCAGCGACGGGATCGGTACCCGGTCGGTGCCGACCATGCGGTCGGACAGGATGATGATGTTGACGCCCTCGCGCACCGCGCTCTCGGCGCGCGCGCAGAGCTCGTCCAGCACCTGGTCCATGCCGGCCGCGCCGAGGCCGGCGTGGAAGGTGGTGTCCAGCGTGCGCGACTTGAAGTGCGACTCGGCGACGTCGGAGATCGAGCGGATCTTTTCGAGGTCCGCGTCGGTCAGGATCGGCTGGCGCGCTTCGAGGCGCTTGGTGGTGGCAAGCCCTTGCAGGTCGAACAGGTTCGGCCGCGGTCCGATGATGGAGACGAGGCTCATCACCAGCTCCTCGCGGATCGGGTCGATCGGCGGGTTGGTGACCTGCGCAAAGTTCTGCTTGAAGTAGGTGAACAGCGGCTTGGCCTTGTCCGACAGCGCGGAGATCGGCGTGTCGTTGCCCATCGAGCCTGCGGCTTCCTCGCCGGTGGAGGCCATCGGCGTCATCAGGATGGTGATGTCTTCCTGGCTGTAGCCGAACGCCTGCTGGCGATCGAGCAGCGACAGGTTGGAGCGGACGCCGGTGGTCGGCACCTTCGGCAGCTCTTCCAGCACGATCTGGGTCCGCTCCAGCCATTCGGTGTAGGGATGGCTCCTGGCGAGCTCGGCCTTGATCTCGTCGTCGGGGATGAGGCGGCCCTGCTCGAGGTCGACCAGCAGCATCTTGCCGGGCTGCAAGCGCCACTTGGTGATGATCTGGTCTTCGGGAATCGTCAGCACGCCCATCTCGGACGCCATCACGATGCGGTCGTCCTTGGTGACGAGATAGCGCGCGGGCCGAAGGCCGTTGCGGTCGAGCGTGGCACCGATCTGGCGGCCGTCGGTGAAGGCGATCGCGGCGGGGCCGTCCCACGGCTCCATCAGGGCCGCATGATATTCGTAGAAGGCGCGGCGCTTCTCATCCATCAAGGGATTGCCGGCCCACGCCTCCGGAATCATCATCATGACGGCGTGCGGCAGCGAGTAGCCGCCCTGCACCAGGAATTCGAGCGCGTTGTCGAAGCAGGCGGTATCCGACTGGCCTTCGTAGGAGATCGGCCAGAGCCGGTTGATGTCCTTGCCGTACAGCTCGGAGCTCACCGAGGCCTGGCGCGCCGCCATCCAGTTGACGTTGCCACGCAGCGTGTTGATCTCGCCGTTATGCGCGATCATGCGGTAGGGATGCGCCAGCGACCACGCCGGGAAGGTGTTGGTCGAGAAGCGTTGGTGAACGAGTGCGAGCGCGCTCTCGAAATCCTTCTCGTGCAGATCGGGATAGTACTTGCCGAGCTGGTCGGCGAGGAACATGCCCTTGTAGATCACGGTGCGGCAGGACATCGAGCAGGGATAATAGCCGGCGAGGCCGCGGTCGCGGCGCTGATAGATCGCTTGTGAGATCGACTTGCGCAGGATGTAGAGGCGGCGCTCGAAATCGTCCTCGGTCTTGGCGGTGCCGTTGCGGCCGATGAACACCTGCATGCAGGCGGGCTCGGTCGGCTTCACGGTGACGCCGAGCGAGGAATTGTCGGTCGGCACGTCGCGCCAGCCGAGCAGCGTCAGGCCCTCTTCCTTGATCTGGTCGGCGATGATGCTCTTGATGACGTTGCGCCAGGCGGTGTCGCGCGGCATGAACAGAGCGCCGATGGCGTATTCGCCCGGGTTGGGCAGCGCGAAGCCGAGCTCCTTCGCCTTGCGGCTGAAGAAAGCATGCGGGATCTGCACCAGAATGCCGGCGCCGTCACCGGCGCGCGGGTCGGCGCCGACGGCGCCGCGATGCTCGAGGTTGCAGAGGATGCTGAGCGCGTCCGCGACGATCTCGTGCGACTTCTTGCCCCTGATGTTGGCGATGAAGCCGACGCCGCAGGAATCCTTTTCCAGGCTCGGATCGTAGAGGCCTACGGCCGGCGGGCGTGAATTGTGTTCCTGAATCGGATCGGTCGTTTTCGAGGCGACCGTCGCCGACAGTTGCTCTGCCACGATGTTTCCGCGCTCGACTTGCGACCCGTTCATGTCCTCGTCCTCTCCATGCGGCAAGCTGCCTCACCGCCATCTTCGGCGCACCTTGGGCGTCCCGCGGCACCGCTTCTGGGTCACCGCTCGTCCGCTCGCGAGCCGCATTTTCTTAAATTCAGGCCAAGGCGTTCTTCGTCCCCGAGAACGGCTTTGCCTGTTGCCTTCTTGGCGCTCGAAAGCACCGAACTTCGTTGCAATCCCTATGCCGGAACCGCAAGCAAAATTGAGACAGTCTTCCTGTCCTAACCATCACCTTGCCAAATTTTTGTCTAGCACACAAGCGCGCGCAAGTCCCGATTCCCCATATGTCAATCAATCGCTTTCCAAAAGTTGCGCGGCCCTGGTTTTGAAGCAAACGCGCCCTGATCCGGCCCCGCCGACGCCGGAATCCCGAATGAAGCTTCGGATCGACCCTTCGGAAGGCGCGCCACGCCGCAAGAAGCGAAAGAGCGCGAGACGTTCGGGGGCTGACAGGAGCGTGTCGACCATGAAGTTTTTCACAGGATGTGTGGCCGCTGCCACGCTGGTGCTGGTTGCAACCGCGGCTCAAGCGCAGATTTTTGCGCAAGTTCCGGGGAACGGTATCGGGAGCGGCACCGCCATTGCGGTGTCGGGTTTCGACGGACCCTATGCGCCGTCGGACGCGGCGCCGCCACCGCCGCCGCGTTACGGCCAAGGCTACGGATACGGCTACGAAGACCGCGGGCCGAGCCCAGTGCTGCTACCATCGACCGAAGTCTACGCGGTGCTGCGCGAAAACGGCTTCTCTCCGCTGGGCATCCCGCGCCTGCGCGGCAGCGTCTACACCATCGCGGTGATCGACCGCCGTGGCGAGGACGGCCGGCTGGTGATCGATGCCCGCGACGGAAGAGTTTTGCGCTTCATGCCGGCCAGGGACGCTTACGGCATGGCGCCGGGCTACGAGCAGCCTGCGGTTGCGCCTTACCGCCCGCAAAGCGCACTGCCGCCGCCGACCATGGTCCGCAGTGGTCCGCCCCGCCCACCGGCTCCGATTCCGCATGTCGCCAGCCGCACCGTCCCGCTGCCGAAGGCCGCCCCGCCGCGCGAGGCGCCGGTCGCCGCCAAGCCGGCCGAGC
This sequence comes from Bradyrhizobium sp. MOS002, assembly GCF_003020115.1. GTDB lineage: Bacteria > Pseudomonadota > Alphaproteobacteria > Rhizobiales > Xanthobacteraceae > Bradyrhizobium. The sequence continues at coordinate 305,875 of NZ_PYFX01000001.1, read as the reverse complement.
CTGCGACGCCGCTAGCCCAGGCGGCCGCCGTGCAGGCAAAGCCCGCCGAGGTCGCAGCGCAAGCTGCAGCGCCAACCGTCGGTCAAGCCAAGTCGCCCGCGGCGGCGATCCTGCCGACGCAGGAGATGCCAGCCGCGCAAGGGTTGGATTAGGAAACGCTGCGCATCACACCAACGGTGTCGTCCTGGCGAAAGCCAGGACCCATACCGCGAGGTCTGTCGATTGTGCGTGGTGTGAGGACCGGATGACTAGTCTTCGCCAAACCTCTCTCCCTGGGGCAACGGGCCCTGGCTTTCGCCAGGACGACGATGCGGCGGGCGTTCAGCAAACGAAAAAAACGCCCCGGGGCACCGGGGCGTTTTCGCAACCTGGAAGTGACGTCCGTGATTTACGCGGCTACCGAGTTCTCGATCACCTGTGCGCCCTGCGCGCCGGTGTTGATCGCGATCTGGCGCGGCTTCTTCGCTTCGGGAATCTCGCGGACGAGGTCGACGTGAAGCAGCCCGTTCTCGAGCGAGGCGTTCTTCACTTGCACGAAGTCGGCAAGCTGGAAGGCGCGCTCGAAGGCACGCGCGGCGATGCCGCGGTACAGCACTTCCGCCTTCGAGTTCTCGTTGGCGACTTTCTCGCCCTTGATCGTCAGCGTGTTTTCCTTCGCGACGATGGAGAGCTCATCCTTGGCAAAGCCCGAAACCGCAACGGTGATGCGGTAGTCGTTCTCGCCGGTGCGCTCGATGTTGTAGGGGGGATAGCCGGGGCTGCCGTCCGAACCGGCCTGATCGAGCAGGTTGAAGAGGCGGTCGAAGCCGACGGTGGAACGGTAGAAGGGGGTGAGGTCGTACGTACGCATGGTCAAGTCCTCCATTGAGCGACTGTTGGTAACCCGCCCGCCAATCGGGCCGGGCTTTAGTCTGTGTGCAGCCTGATGTTCCGGTTCCGAAACACTGGTAGCGGCCTGCACCATGGTGATATGGGTTCAGGGGAACGGCGTTCAAGAGGGCGGATAATTGCGCCTTTTCGGCGCTCCCGCCCCTTGATCCGCAGGCCTTCGCGCCCAAGCCCTCCCCATCATGACGCTGGTCTCGATACCGTCCAATCCAGTTCCCGAAGACGTCGTCAGCGGCACCATCAAGACCCCCGATGGCGTCGAGCTGCGCTTTGCGCGCTGGGCACCGCCGGCGAACCGCAGGGGTACGGTCTGCGTCTTCACCGGGCGCAGCGAGCAGATCGAGAAATATTTCGAGACCGTGCGCGACCTGCGCGACCGCGGCTTTGCGGTGGCGATGATCGACTGGCGCGGGCAGGGCCACTCCTCGCGCCGCCTGCGCGATCCGCGCAAGGGCTATGTCCGCGACTTCGCCGATTTCGAGATCGACGTTGAGACCTTCGTGCAGCAGGTGGTGCTGCCGGATTGCCCGCCGCCCTTCTTTGCGCTCGCCCATTCCATGGGCGGCACCGTGATGCTGCGGGTGGCGCATGCGGGCAAGCGCTGGTTCGACCGCATGGTGCTGTCTGCGCCGATGATCGACCTGCCCGGCCGCGCCACCTCGTTTCCGGCGCGGGCTCTGCTGAAGACGATGCGCGTGTTGGGGATGGGCGGCCGCTATGTCCCCGGCGGCAGCGACCAGATCACAGGGCTCAATCCCTTCATCAACAATCCGCTGACCAGCGATCCCGTGCGCTATGCGCGCAACGCCGCGATCCTGGAGGAGGATCCGACCCTCGGGCTCGCGTCACCGACGGTCGCCTGGGCCGATACCGCCTTCCGCGCGATGAACACCTTCAGGGGCAAAAACTACCCGTCCGAGATCCGTCAGCCGATCCTGATGCTGGCGGCCTCCAGCGACACCGTGGTCTCGATCGCGGCGATCGAGGAGTTCGCCTATCATTTGCGCGCCGGCTCCCATCTCGTGATCGCCGGCGCCAAGCACGAGATTCTCCAGGAGCAGGACCGCTACCGTTCCCAATTCTGGGCAGCCTTCGACGCCTTCGTGCCGGGCACGCCGCTGTTCAAGTGAGGGGAGCATCCGCTAAGGCGGTGCTGCTCGGCGCTTGGTCGCAAGACCCTCATGGTGAGGAGCGCGGAACGCGCGTCTCGAACCATGAAGGCCCGGCTATCGCCCGCGGCCATCCTTCGAGACGCCCGCTTTGTGCGGGCTCCTCAGGATGAGGGCGGCGTGCTTGCGACAGAGCTCCGCTACAGCGTCTTCAGATACTCGATCAGATCGTAGCGCTCGTTGTCGTCCTTGAACACGCGGCCGATCACGCCGGGACGTTTTTCCTCGCCCGGCTTGCGCTCGAAGGAGTGGCCGAGCACGCTGTTGCCCTGGATCGGATCCTTCTCCGATCCCGCCGAGAACTCGGTTTCACCCGTCTTGCATTTCTCGTCGGCGGTGACCGCAAAGCCGACGGTCACGGGATCATAGTCGCGGCGGCCCATGCAGAATTTTTGCGGGCGCTCGCTTGCAGGCTTCAGCAACCAATAGAGAGACGGCACCGAACCGTTGTGCAGATAGGGCGCCGTGGCCCAGATGCCGTTCAGCGGCCGTGCCCGATAGCGTGCTCCTCCCACCGGATTGAGGCAGTTCTTGCGCGCGAGATTCCACAATTTCGCCCGCTCGGCGTCCGGAGTCTTCTCGTCGTCCATCCATTTGCGGGCGACGAGATCCACCACCGTCATCAGCCCGAGCGCATACACCATCTCGGTCGGCGAGCTCGCAGTCGAGACGTCGCATTGCCACCATTTCTGGAGGTCGGCCGTATTCACCTTCAGGAAGCCGGGCACATCGACGATCCTGTTGCTGAGCACGAGCGACTGTTCGGGATCCGTCTTGATCTCGTCGAGCGGGATCGTCACCGCGTTCAGCACCTTGCTCTCGCCGCTCGGCTCCCAATGTCCCGACGACCAGAAAGCCGGGGTGTCGATCGCCGGCAAATGGCATCCGGAGCACATCTCGGCGTAGATCTTGCGGCCATTGTCGACCTTCTTCTGATCGAGCCTCCAATTGTCGCCGAGGATCTGCGACGGCCATTTCGGCGCCAGCAGGCCGCCGAACTTCGGACCGGTGGAGGGATCCGCCGTCTTGAACGGATCGGGCCCCCTGAGCATGTCCTCGATCCAACCGAGCGTGTTGATATGAACCGAGGAGCGCCACAGCCTGTCCTCCGGGTAGGCGTCGGACAGGTTGAGCAGCGCCGTCACGCCGAGGGCTTCGCCGGCGTTGCGGATCAGCGGTTGCTCGATCGAGGCGTCGTACTGGGCGAACTTGAACCAGGGCACGGTCCAGATCGGGGGATAGCTGACCGGAGCGTCCTGGGCATGTAGGTTCTTCTCGAATCCCTTGAGCCCGCTCAGCGCGAGATCCTGCGAAAAGACCTGGTTACCGATGCGATTGAGAGCGTCGAGGCGACCGAACCCTTCCTCGGTGTCCTGCTGCTGCCTGCCGTTCCAGGTCTTCTTGGCTTCAATCGTCTTTTGCTGGAGCTGCGCCCAGTCGATCAGGAAGTTGCCGATCGCGCTGAGCTTCTGCTTGAGCGCGTTGCGGTCCGTCTTGCTGGCATCGGGGCCGAGCACGCGATCGGCGAAGCGCTGGAAGCGGAACGGCACGTAAAGCGTGTAGGCGATCGACAGGCCGGTGGAGAGCTCGAGCTTCTTCAGATCGGTCATGGCCGGGCCGCCGTCGAAACGCAAGTCCACGCCCTGGTAATGGATCTGGCCGGTATGGCAGGCCGCGCAGGTCAGCCCGATCTTGTCCTCTTCGCGCCGGCCGGTCGCGGGATCGCTGATCCCGGTCAGTCGTGCAAAGCCGACCGGCAGGCCGTCGACGTTCTCCGCCGGCGTCCACCTGGTCGACCAGTCCGACACTTCCGTCGTCTCGTAAACATTGGCGTAGCCGAAGCGGCGCAGTGACGTCGCGTCGGTCTGGATCGACTGCGGGCTCGGGATGAAGCCGAAGCGCTCGAGATAGGCGCTGTCCGTCATCATGCCCGGCCGCGAGAACAGATGCAGGCGCGGCTGCTCCAACGCCATGAACCATTCATAGGGTACCGGGAAAGTCGCGGTGCCCTGGCTGGCATGGTGAAACCAGTGCCTATCCTTCAGTGACCAGTTCTGTTCGAGCCAAAAGGCCGCCTTCGTCTCGGGGACCTTGGGCAAGGGCGGCGGCAGGAGATTCACGAGAATTCCCTTTTGCGGCAGCATGGCGCGCACCTGGTCGGGGAATTCGGCGACCGCAACGAGCAGGGCGAGACCGAGGACGACGAGCAGGGCCGCAACCTTGAGGGCGCCCCGCACCACGCGCTGGCAGGTTGACAGCACCGGCTGCGATACGAGCCGCTGGTTGATGCGAGCAGGGAATTGGCGCTCGTTGAACAGAGTGCGCACGTCGGCCACGCTGAGATAGCGGTCCTCACCCGAGCCCTTGCCCACGATCTTCAGGAGGATCGGCCATTCGAACTTCATCAGCAGGGGGTAGTACCAGCGCGCGGCGCCGCCGGCGCGCTTGAGGTTGTCGCGCATGAAGGCGCCGATTTCCGAGGCGTTGAGACCCGGCTCGGATCCGCCGCCGTTCGGATCCTGGTAGGTCCGGCCGAAGCTCGCAAACCGCGCGAGCTCGTCCTCATCGACCTTGCCGTCGACGCCGAGGACGCGCGAGCCGGCACCGCGCTTGTCGAGAGGGCCGCCACGCAGCGCGTCGAGCTGCGCGCCCGAAAATATGCTCTTCAGGATGTGACCGAGACCGTTGGCGATGAGCGCGACGCCGCGGACCTGAATGCGGGCCGAGACCTTCTTCAGCCCGGTCTCGCCGCTCGCATTCGCGATCGTTTGCGACAGCGTGTTGAGCGGGACGGTGCCGCCATCAACAAAACCTTCGCCGACGAGGCCGCGCAGGAATGGACAGGGATTGTTCGGCGAGACCTGGATCGAGGGGTCGAAGGGGGGCTTCGAAGCGGAGTCATGCATGGCCCAAAATCCTGAAAACGGCGAATCGTGAAATACAGACGCGGCGATAGAGCGCGGAAAGTCCTAACAAACCGACAGCACGCTATACTACTTCAGCGTGTAGCGAAGTGTGGTGGAATTCACTGTCGTGTCAAGAAAGGCGGAGGGGAATTGCCGCGTGGCCGCGGCCGGCCTTCAGGATTCGGCGACGCGTTTGAGGTCGCTCTGGACCAGAGTCAGCTTAGCGAGCGGCACACCCGCATTCAAAAGTCCGTCGCGGTAATGGGCGAGGTCCTCGGGCCGCTTCCAGTGGAAATTGCGCAAATGACGGTCGACATTCAGGGTCGGGTAGTTGCCCATCAGCACGCGGGTCGCCTCGACCGCCTCGCCGGTCCGTCCCAATTGCGCCAGCGCCGCGGCGCGGATCGCCAGCGCCTGCAAATGGTTCGGGTTGATGTAGAGCTGTTCTCGAGCCCATGACAGGGTCGCGTCATATTGGCCCAGCAGATAATGGCTGAAGGCGTTCAGCGCGGCCCATTGGTAGCGCGGATCGCTGTTGTCGCGCTGTGCGGCCATCGAGAACAGCTCGATCGCTTCGCGGTGCTCGCCGATGACGAAATGGCAGATACCGAGCACGCCGCGCGCGCCGTTGTCGTAGGGGTTGAGCGCAACGGCGCGTTTGGCGGCGTCCATCGCGGCCTCGTAATGCCCCTCCAGCGCGTGGGTCCAGGACAGGATCGAGAACGCAAATGACGAGCGCGGATCGAGCCGGACGCTGGTTTCGGCAAGCTTCATCGCCTCGGCCCACATCTCGCGCGTGCCCTTGACCCAGCCGAAGTGGATGCTCTGGATCTGGATCGTGGCGAGATAGGCGTGCGCAATCGACAGCTTGGGCTCGAGCCTGATGGCCTCGCGGAACAGGTCGACGGCGATGGCCAGGTCTTCCTTGGTTTGCCGGTAATAGTGCGACAGCCCTTTCAGGAAGCGGTCCCAGGCAGTGACGTCGGTCGAGAGCCGCGCCGGCGCCGAGGCCTCGGCCCGGACGATCTCGGTGGCGATGGCGGCGGACAGGTTGGTGGTGATCTCGTCCTGCATCGCGAAGAGGTCGCCGATGTCGCGGTCGTAGCGGCCGGTCCAGAGCTGCTCGCCGGTCTCCGGCGCGATCAGCTCGGCGGTGACGCGGATCTTGGCTCCGGCGCGCCGCACCGAACCCTGGATCAGATAGGTGGCGTCGATCTCCCGCGCGATCAGGCGGTTGCTGACGTTGTTGCCCTTGAACACGAAGGTCGAGTTGCGGCTCAGCACGCGATAAAAGGATTGCAGCGACAGCGCGTGGATCAGATCCTCGGTCAGGCCGTCGGAGAAATATTCGTCCTGGGCGTCGCTGAGATTGGCAAAGGGCAGCACGCCGACGATCGCGGTGCGGTACTGCTGCGAGAGGGCGGATGCCTCCCTCAGCGCGGGCGCAAGCGCCGGTGCGCCCTCCGGCGTCCAGGTCCAGACCCCGATCGGATCCTTGATGTTCTTGAAGCGGTGGTTGCCGGCATCGACCAGCGGCACGGCGAGATGCTTGCTGGCCTCCTTGAAGGCCTTGGCCGAGATCGCGAAGCCGCCGGGGCTCGCCACGGATTCCAGGCGGACAGCAATGTTGACATCGTCACCGAAGACCTCGTCCTCGTCGGCGATGACGTCACCCATGTGGATGCCGAGGCGAAACTGCATGGCACGATCGGCGGGCAGATGGTGATTGCGCTCCGCCATCAACGTCTGCATCGCGATCGCGGCCTCGGTGGCGCCGACGATCGAGGGGAACTCCAGCAGGAAGCCGTCGCCGGTGTTCTTCACGACGCGGCCGCCGTGATTGAGGATGATGGGATGGATCGCGCTGCGATGGGCCTTGAAGGCGGCATGGGTGCCGGCCTCATCGGTGCCCATCATGCGCGAATAGCCGGCGACATCGGCGCAGACAATGGCAGCCAGACGTCTTTCCATATTCCGGAGCTCCAAGAGACTTGCAAGAGACTTGGAAGAGATCGAGGACCGGCCACGACGTGGCAGTCGCCTCGAATCCCCGCATTCAAAGAACCACTCCTTATAGAGCAGATGAGGCCCAGCGAAAGTATGATCCGCATTGCAAATTCGAGGTAAATCCTCGGCAATCCCGGCGGTGGACGGGGACGAGCGAACCCACTAAGCCGGCCTCTGAGGGCGACGGTTGGGCGGTGGAGGCAGGTCACACATGCTGGGCATTCACGAAATCTGGCTCTTCGTCCTGTCGGGCGTGCTGCTCAACATCACGCCGGGGCCTGATACGGTCTATGTGATCGGCCGCAGCATGCAGCTTGGCTGGCGAGGCGGCGCCGCGGCCGCGCTGGGCATCAGTTGCGGCTGCTTTTTCCACGTCATGGGCGCCGCGATCGGCCTTTCGGCCCTGTTGATGGCGTCATCGACCGCGTTCTCGATCCTGAAGCTGGTCGGAGCGGCCTATCTCGTCGTGACCGGGCTTCAGATGCTGTGGTCGCGCCCGGTGCTGGCCTCGGCCATCGACGAGCCGGTGCAGAGCTCGCTGCGGCGTGTTTTTCTCCAGGGCGTCTTCACCAACGCGCTCAATCCCAAGGTCGCGCTGTTCTTCCTGGCCTTCCTGCCGCAATTCGTCGCAGCCGACTCGGCGCACAAGCCGCTCGCCTTCCTGACGCTCGGCCTGATCTTCATCTGCACGGGAACGCTGTGGTGCCTGGTGCTGGCGGCGTTCGCGGCAAAGGCCGCCCACCGCTTGCGGAGCTCCGAAGGCGCGATCGCCTGGGTCAACCGTGCCCTCGGCGGCCTCTTCGTCTATCTCGGCATCCGCGTTGCCATGCTGGAGACGCGGTAGCTTCTTTTAAGCGAATTCCTTCAGAAGCGCGCTGCCGGCGAGATAGAGGCCGAGCAGGATCATCGCGATCAGGAACCAGCGGCGAAACGCTTCCGCCGGCATCCGCGCCCGCACCGTTTGGCCGATGTACATGCCGGCAAACGCGCATGCCATGCCCACGGCGCCCGGCACTGCGTTGGCCGGCGTCAGCAATCCGCCCGCGCTGAGATTGAAGGCGAGTGCCAGCGTCGCTGTCGTGAAGAACACGCCGAGCGCCTGCACCAGCTCGTCCTTCTCCATGCCGATCGCCTGCATGAACGGCATCGAGGGGATCACCTGCACGCCGGTCGAGGCCGAGATCACGCCGGTGACCACGCCGACCACGCCGCCGACCCATTTCTCGTTCTTTGGCGCAACGTGGAACTGGAATTTGTTCAGCCCGATGATCGCGTAGACGACCAGGAGTACGCCGAGCACGATCGTCCCGAAGCGCGCATGCGGGCCGGTGAGCGCGCCGGCATTAAGCCAGCACCCGATCACGGTGCCGATCATCAGCGGCCACAGCCGCCTCAGGATGTCGCGCAGATGGGGGCCGACAAAAGTCTGCCAGATGTTGGTGACGATGGCAGGCACGATCACGATGGCGATCGCGCGGCTGGGCGCCATGCTCACCGCGAGCAGGCCCATGGACACCGTCGGCAGGCCGAGTCCGACCACGCCCTTGACGAATCCGGCGATCAGGAAGACGGCGGCGATGAGAATGAGGAGCGGGTCGATCATATCTGCACATTGACCGATGCCGCGCGCCGGCACAATCTGTAGGTTACGGAGAAAACCTTCGTCTGGGACGAAGGCTGAAGGGACCTGCGATGCGCTTCGACCTCGTCGATCTCCAGCTGTTCATCGCGGTCGCCGACCAGCGCAGCATCACCCGCGGCGCGGAGCGGTCGCATCTGGCCCTGGCCTCGGCCAGCGCGCGCATCAAGGGGTTGGAGGATGCGCTCGGCGTCGCGCTCCTCAAGCGCGGGCGCCGCGGCGTCGAATTGACCGCGGCCGGCGAAAGCCTGCTCGATCACGCCCGTCTCGTCATCCACCAGATCGACGCCATGCGCGGCGATCTTGCCGGCTTTGCCAGCGGCGTGCGCGCGAGCGTGCACTTTCTCGCCAATACCTCCGGCCTTTCGGAGCATCTGCCGAAGGCGCTCGCCGGCTTCCTGCGCGAGCATCGCGACGTCGCTATCGACATCGAGGAGCGCGAAAGCTCCGACATCGCGGCCGCGATCACCGCCGGTGCCGCCGATCTCGGATTCGCCGCCGAGCACGCGCTGCCCGATCATATCGAGCGATTCGCCTTCAGCGAGGATCGCCTGACGCTGGTGACGTCGCGGCGCGGTCCGTTCGCCGGTCGCCGCGCGATTGATTTCCAGGAGGCGGGCGCTTGCGACTTCGTCGGGCTCACCAGCGCCACCGCGCTCCAGGTTCATATTTCGAAACACGCCGCCCGGCTCGGCATGCGGCCGCATTACCGCGCGCGCCTGCGCGACTTCGATGCGATCTGCCAGATGGTCGCCGCTGATGTCGGCGTTGCGCTGGTGCCCGAAGCCGCGGCCCGCCGCTGCGCAAAACTGATGCCGCTCGCCATGGTCCGCCTGCGCGATACCTGGGCCAACCGCAAACTCGTGATCTGCGCGCGAAGCTTCAAGACGCTGCCGCGCCCGGCGAAGATGCTGGTGGAGCATCTGCGGGCAGAGGCGGTGTGAGCTCTGCGCTACTTCGCCGTCTCGACCCCAGCGTCCTTGATCACCTTCGCCCATTTCTTCGTCTCGTCCACGATGAACTGGCGAAAATGCTCCGGCTCATCGCCGACCAGCGTTGCGCCCTGGGCGGCGAGCTTTTCCTTCACCGCGGGATCCGCCATCGCCTTGGTGGCCAGACTATGCAGCGCGGTGACGATCTCCTTCGGCGTGCCCTTCGGCGCGACCATGCCGTACCAGTTCTCGATGCGCAGATCTGGAAAGCCCGCTTCCGCCGTGGTCGGCACGTCAGGCGCGGTCGGCGCGCGCTCGGCGGAGCCGACCGCGATCGGCCGCAGGGCGCCCGCCTTGACCTGCGGCAGTAGCACGGGGAGATCCAGAAACGCCATCTGCACCTGCTGGCCCAACAGATCGTTTACCGCCGGCGCCGCGCCGCGATAGGGCACGTGGACGATGTCGATCCTGGCCGTCAGCTTGAACAATTCGCCGGCCAGATGCGGCAGGCTGCCGGGGCCGGAGGACGCGAAGTTGAGTTTTCCCGGCTGCGCCTTGGCGAGCGCGATCAATTCGCCGATGTCCTTCGCCGGCAAATTGGTAGCAACCACCAACATTTCCGGCACGGTTGCGATCAGCGTCACCGGCGTGAGATCGTTGAGCGTATCGTAGGCGACCCTTTCCATGCTCGGGCTGATCGCCAGCGCGCCGGCGCTGGAGATCGCGATGGTGTAGCCGTCAGGTGCAGCCTTGGAGACGGCATCGGTGCCGAGCACGCCGCCCTGGCCGCCGCGATTGTCGATCAGCACCGGCTGCCCTGACAGCTCCGACATGCGCTGGCCGATCACCCGCGCGATGATGTCGTTGGGGCCGCCGGCCGGGAACGGCACGATCAGCTTGATCGGCTTGGCCGGGAAATTCTGGGCGCTAGCCAGTGTCGGAAACAGAAGCAAGGCCGCGAGAAGGAGCGTGCGCCGGTTGGTCATGCAGGCTCCCTGAAGCATGATCCGGAAAAGTGTGCAGCGGTTTTCCGAGAGGATCATGCGCAAACAATAAATCGCCTAGCCGTTGAGCAGTTTCAGTGCTTCTTCGTGAACCCTGGCGTCGCCGGCCGCGATGATGCGGCCGCCGCCCTGCGCTGGCTTGCCTTCCCAGGTGGTGACGACGCCGCCGGCGCCGGTCACGATCGGGATCAGCGCTGCGATGTCGTAAGGCTTCAGCTCGGTCTCGACCACGAGATCGACGTGACCTGCCGCCAGCATGCAATAGGAGTAGCAGTCGCCGCCATAGCGCGACAGGCGCGCATCCTTCTCGATGCGGCCGAAGATGGCGCGGTCGCGCTCGTTCATCAGCAGCGGGCTGGTGGTGTAAGTCGTTGCTTCCGACAGCGAAGCGCAGCGCCGGACCTGGAGCCGGCGCTCGCCGGAGGGGCCCTTATAATGAGCCGAGCCGCTGTCGCCGGAAAAGCGTTCGCCGATGAAGGGCTGGTGCATCATGCCGTAGACCGGCGTGCCCTTGTGCAGGAGCGCGATCAGCGTGCCCCAGATCGGAAAGCCCCCGATGAAGGATTTGGTGCCGTCGATGGGGTCGAGCACCCAGACATAGTCCGAATCCTCGCGCTCGTTGCCGAATTCCTCGCCGACGATGCCGTGCTGGGGAAAGTTGGCCTTGATCAGACGCCGCATCACCGCCTCGGCGGCGCGGTCGGCCTCAGTCACAGGGTCGAAATCCTTGGTCTTGCTCTTGTCCTCGATCGACAGCGAAGTGCGGAAGAACGGCAGGATGGTTTCGCCGGAGGCGGTGGCGAGCCGTCCGATGAAGGCGGAGAAATCGATCACCGTCACGGCGTATCCTCAAAAAGCGAAAGTCGGGTGAAGCTCACTCCTGCCTAGCTCAAATCGGAAGGATCGTGCAGCGCTGTCTTGCTTTTGCACCCTGGTATTTTGGATGCCGAAGGTGTTCGCCTCATCAAAGTCATCCGCTGGGCAAATATCGATCATTGAGTTGAAACCTTAGTTCCGGGTTTGCCTCGTTCGTATGCAAATGACTATCAACCCATTGAATTTCCTTATCAAAGGAACTGAATCTGGGTTTCTCTGGAAGCAACCGAGCTATGTCCTCATTGCATGGGAAATCGCTCGAAAGCCCTTGCACTTTGTGCGTCGCGGCCGCATATTGTTGCGGTGCGGTAGCGCTTCTCGCGTTACTGCTGCCCTCCTTGGGCGTTTCCTCCCTAGACTTGGGCCGCTTCTTCATTAGAAGCGGCCCTTTTTTCTTTCAGCTCTCATTTCTTTCAGCGTTGGCTTTCATTTCGATGCGCGCCGCGAAACGCGTTCGCGCTGATCGCATCCAACACAATCGTTCGAAGAAAACGTCGCGCCTATTCCGCTGCGGCCTGGAACGGGCCGAGATCGCCGAACGGCACCGTGGTCGCCAGCACGTCGGCGAGCACGCCGAAGTCCGACGCAACTTGCGCAAAGCGCGGACTGCGCTCGCGCCGCCGCTCGTCCATGTAGATCGCTCGGTTGAGCTCGAGCTGCACGGCGTGCAGGCCACTGGCCGGGTTGCCGTAATGCTCGGTGATGAAGCCGCCGGCATAGGGCTTGTTACGGCCGATCGAATAGCCGAGCCCGGTCATGGTCTCCTCGACCCGGTCGGGCAATAGCGGGGTGCAGCTCGTGCCGTAGCGGTCGCCGATCACGATGTCGGGCCGGCGCGGCTCGTCGCGGGAGACGCCGACCGAGGGCATCGAATGGCAATCGACCAGCACGACGGTGCCGAACATCTGGTGCACCTTGTTGATCAGCCGGCGCAGCGCGCGATGATAGGGCTTATACAGCGTCTCGATCCGTCCCAGCGCATCGTCGACCAGGATACGTTCGCGATAGATCTCCTGGCCATCGCCGACCACGCGCGGAATGGTGCCAAGCCCGCCGGCGACCCGCATCGAGCGGGTGTTGGCAAAGCTCGGCAGGCGCCCGGTGAACATCCGGGGATCGAGCTCGTAGGGCTCGCGGTTGACGTCGACATAGGAGCGCGGAAAGTTGACCCGCACGGTCGGGAAGCCGCGCTCGCTGAGATGGCCGATCAGCTCGTCCATGAACGAATCTTCGGAACGCCGCAGCGTCGGCAGGTCGATTCTGGAGGCGCTGAGGAATTCGTCCGGATAGGTCGAGCCGGAATGGGGCGAGTTGAAGATAACCGGCGCGCGCCATTGCGCGGGCTCAACGATCTCGAAGGCTAGCGACTTGTCGCCGTCAAACCGGGTCATCTTCTCAGGCTTCGTCCCTTGGTGTCAGGCTTCGTCCCTTGGCAATCAGGCTTCGCCCCTTGGCGCCGCACGATCCAACGAGCCCGGCACCGGCCTCAACGCGTTGATTCGGCCGATCGGGCGGCACTTATGTGTCGTCATTGTCCGGAATCGCAACCATCCTGCCAAGCGAAAAGATGTGATCTGCGCTGGAACATGTCTTAACCCTGCGGGCAGCGAGGTGGGGACCGGCAGGTACGGCTCGATTGCTTCGTGCCGTATTCCGGTTCACAAGAGCCCGGCAGCGCGAGCTGCGGAGGGTAAAGATTTTCACCCCAAATTTACTCTCCGTCGGGCTTAGTGACCTCTGCTGATATCCTCTGGGGATTCGACATTTCCGCCATGCCAAAGATCCTGCTCGCCGAAGACGACAACGACATGCGCCGTTTCCTGGTCAAGGCGCTGGAAAACGCCGGTTTTCAGGTCTCGTCCCACGATAACGGCATGGCCGCCTATCAGCGGCTGCGGGAAGAGCCGTTCGAAATGCTGCTCACCGACATCGTGATGCCGGAGATGGACGGCATCGAACTCGCCCGCCGGGCCTCGGAACTCGACCCCGACATCAAGATCATGTTCATCACCGGCTTCGCCGCGGTCGCCCTGAACTCGGATTCGGACGCCCCCAAGAACGCCAAGGTGCTGTCCAAGCCCGTGCATTTGCGCGAATTGGTCAGCGAAGTGAACAAGATGCTGGCGGCCTAAATCGGCCCCCTTCCGTCCTTGCACCGGCTCCCCTGAGCCGTTATAGGGACCCGACCCGATCTAGACGACATCTAGGGCGCGTAGCTCAGCGGGAGAGCACTACCTTGACATGGTAGGGGTCACAGGTTCGATCCCTGTCGCGCCCACCACGCTTCGCCTTCGGCTTCGCGTGGCACAGCCTGGAAAATCACGGGGAAGCGTGTCCGGTGTAGCTCGAAGAGCGGAGACGGACTGGAGCGGCGGCCTCCTTCGCCGACACACCCCGCTGGATACCCCTATTTCAGTTCGGTGTTTGCGATCGGAAGGATGGAGGCGACGTGCCAGCCGTTCGCATCCTGAACGTAGGTCTGGCTGATCAGAAACGTATTTTGTTGTGGGGGCTTGCCCGGAAGACCGCGCGTGAAAACGATAGGGACGAGGATCTGCATGACCTCGTTCGAGATCACGGCGACGCGGAATTTCGACATGTCGGGTTCGAGGTGCCAGGTGCCCTCGTAATAGGTCTTGAACCGCGCGGCGACCTCATCGCGACCGTGCGTCTCGATGTTTCTGGCAAACAACAGCGTGCCGGGTGAATTCAGGAGCATGGCCTTCACGGCGTCCGCATCATGCGCATTCTGCGCCGCGATGAATTTCTCGAAGATGGTTCGTGCCTCGGCATCATTTGCGGCAGCCTGTGCGCCTCCGGCCGGCCAGAACGTTGCGGCGAGAAGCAGCGCTGCGGCAAACGCCGCAAACTGACGGCGCCGTGAAAACATTCGTGGCGTGAAATTGCCTGAAGGCATCTCGGGTCGGATCATGGTCACCTCTGGTCATTTGCCGGCGGCATTTGAATGGTGAGCGTCATACCATTGTGGCCAGGTCGATGTTTTCAGGATTGCACGATCGGCGATGACCCCGACATCACGGAAACGTAGGCTTCCGGATCCCACAGGACCAGGCAGGCAAACCCTCGCCGCGAGCAGCGAGTTGAGTTATCGTCTTGCGGTGGAAGTAACCCGGATGAAGCTTGCCCATGAGCGTGTCCGTCATCGAGCAGGCAAAGATCCAGGCGCAGGTGCTGGTGCCCCTGGTTAAGGCGTTGCAGGCCGAGCTCGGCGAGGCGCGCGCCAATGCATTGGTGCGCAAGGCGCTTGGCGACCTCTATCGCGGCTTCGGCGAGGAATTCTGGAAGGCCAAGAACAGCGCGAACAACGAAGCCGATCTCGGCAAGGCCGTCGCGTCGGCGTTCAAGACCTATGCCCGCGACGACGCGCTCGCCTATGACATCATCGAGCAGACCCAGGACGTCTTTGCGTTCGACGTGACGCGATGCGCCTATGCCGAGTTCTACAAGGCGCTGGGCGCGCCGGAGCTCGGTTTCCTGCTGGTCTGCACCGCCGACTTCGCGACCGCGGATGGATTTGGCGCCGACGTCAGGCTCACGCGCACGCAAACCATCATGCAAGGCGCGTCCCAATGCGATTTCCGCTACCGGCGCGACGAGCGCGGATCAAAATGAAGGGAACGCGGATGATGCGGGCGAGCTGTGTTGCCCTGATGGCGCTGGCGCTGATGTCGTCGCTTGCCGATGCTGCGGTCATCGACTGGCAGGCCGAGCTGCAGCGCTGCCGCGCATTGCGCGAAAGCGTGGCGCCGCTGCTTCAGGCCGGCGAGGGCATCTCGGCCGTGGGCCGCTCCAACAGATCCGTCCGCCGCTGCATCTGGATCCAGCGCATCGCGGTGCGCAGGAAGATTCCCGGCGCGGAGGTTTGGTAGCGTAGCTGGCCAGGCAGCGCTGCTGCCGCACACTCGTCATTCCGAGCGCAGCGAAGCAATCCAGACTGTTTCCGCGGAGGGGTTCTGGATTGCTTCGCTGCGCTCGGAATGACGATGTGCAAGCAGCAACGTGTTCGGCTCATCGCCTTCCGAGCAGCAACTCCTTCAATCCGGTTGGATAAAGGCTCGGGCCGCCCGCCACATCGAGCTCGCCAAGATCAAACCAGCGCGCGACGATCTCTTCTCCATTATCCTCGCGGAAATCAATACGGTCCTGGCCGGCGAACGCGCCATCCGGAAACGCGACCTCGGCGATGAACATCACCTCGTGCCCGGTCGATCCTTCGTGCACGAAAATATTCTCCATCACCATCGGCTCGCTGGTGATGGTGATCCCGACACCGAGCTCCTCGTGGAACTCACGCACCATCGCGGCCCGCCAGCTCTCGCCGAACTCGATCTCGCCGCCGAGCGGACGCACGCCCTTGATCCGCCCCGCATCGTCACGCACCTCGGCCGCGAGCAGCCGGTCGTTCCGCCAGTGCAGGCCGATCGCGACGACCCGGATGTTCGAATGAGGGCGCCATGTGGTCATGGGGGGATCGTTATCGTGCGCACCACCTCGGTGCAATGCGCAGCTTGATCCGCGATTCCCCGCCTGCCATTGTCCGGCCGCCCACCACGGCAGCGAGAAATGAAGGCAGGGTTATCGAAATGAGGAGCGTGAACAAGCCCGGCGGCAACTACTTGCCGGTGATCATCCATAGTGGAATTGCGTATGTCAGCGGTCAGCTGCCACGTCGCGGCGAAGACCTGCTGTATGCGGGCAAGGTCGGCGCAAATGTCGACATCGCGGCCGCACAGGAGGCGGCAGCCCTCTGCGCCGATCTCTGCATTGCGGCCATCAATCACGCAACGGGTGGCGAGGACAGGATCGTCCAGGTCCTGCAGCTCGTCGGCTACATTGCGTCAGCGCCTGGATTTACCCAGCAGTCGCAAGTCATGAACGGTGCCTCCGACCGGCTGATCGAGCGCCTAGGTGAGCGCGGTCGCCACGCGCGTACCTCCGTCGGTGTCGCCGAATTGCCGCGGGGCGCGCCGGTCGAGCTGAACATGGTCGCCGCCGTTCGGGAGTAAGAGGCGGCCCTATGTCACAAGATATTTGGCAACCGCCGCCTCGTCCCACGCAATGCCGTTGCCGGGCTCTTCGCCCGGCAGGGCACAGCCATCCTTGATTTTCAGACGCGTCGCCAGTACCGCGTCGGCCCAGTCGACATATTCCAGCCAGTGTGCTGTCGGCGTTACGCAGAGCAGATGCGCGCTGACTTCCGAGAACAGATGCGTCGACATCTCGATCCCGGCGGCGTGCGCCAGCGCGGCGGCGCGCAGCCAGCCGGTGACGCCGCCGATGCGCTGCACGTCGGGCATCACGTAGTCGCAGGACTCAGCGGAGAGCGCGGATTGCATCGCGAACGCGCTGTCGAAATTCTCGCCGATCTGAACCGGGGTGCGCAGCGCATCCGCGATACGGGCGCAGCCCTCATAATCGTCGTGACGAATCGGCTCCTCGATCCAGGTAAGGCCCTCGTCGTCGAGCATCTCGCCGCGGCGGATCGCCTCGGTGACCGTCAGAGCCTGGTTGTAGTCGCACATCAGCGTCACGTCGTCGCCGACGGCCTTGCGCACCGCGCGCACCACTTTCAGGTCTTCCCGCGCATCGGGGCGGCCGACGCGGATCTTCGCGGCCTGAAAGCCCTCAGCCAGCAACTTGTGGGCTTCCTCCACCGCGGCACCCGCCGGCATGATGCCGAGCCCCTTCGAATTGTAGGCCGGAACCGGCTTCGGCGCGCCGCCGAGCAGGCGCGCCAGCGGCAGGCTTCGAGCGCGGGCCAGCGCGTCCCATGCCGCCATGTCGATGCCGGATTGCGCCAGCCGCTGCAGGCCGGCGAGCCCGAGCAGGGTGAAGCGCTGGGTCAGCTTGCGCTCGATCTCGAACGGTAGCAGCTCATCGCCCGCAAGCAGCTCCGACATTTCCGCGACCATCGCCGTCAGCGGCTTCAAGGCCGAGGGGGTGATCGAGAACAGATAGGCGTGCCCGGTTGCGCCGAGGTCGGTCTCGCAGTCGATCAGCACCAGCGGCGCCTTTGCGACAGCCCCGGTCGAGGTCTTGAGCGGGAGGTTCATCGGCACGATCACGGGGCGCGCATTGAAGCGCTTGATACGGATGGTCTCGGTCATTTGGTGGATCTCCCGGCGGAGTGAATGCAGATTAATGCCGATCTTAGACATTCGCCATGAAACGAAAAGCCGCTTGGCACGACCACCATAAAATGGGGTTGCGCGGGAGCGCGTTTATTGGCTCTGTGCAGCAAATCCCCCCGGTTCAAGCCAAGAACACTCATCACGGAGCCAAAGAGTGAAGCAAGAGATCTCCGAAGAGCAGCGCAAGAGCGGCATCCTGACCGGTGCCGCGATCGCCTTCCTGCTGCTCGCCCTGCCGCTGGCCGTGTGGCTGGACCTGACGGAGCTGAGCAAGACGGCGCTGCGCCGGCAGGCCGCCGATCTCAATTCGGTCATTACCAGCGTGCGCAGCTATTATGCGTCCAACGTGGTCGGTCGCATCCTCGCCAATCCAAATGGCTCGACGAGGGTCGTTCACAACTACGAATCCGTCCCCGGCGCGATTCCGATCCCGGCGACATTGTCGCTGGAACTCGGGCGGGTGATCGGGGCGCAGCAGGAAAACATCACCTACCGCTTCGTCTCGGACTTTCCGTTCCAGAACCGCGCTCCGCACCAGCTCGACAAGTTCGAGAAGGATGCGCTGGAAGCTCTGCGCGCGGATCCCGAGCAGAAGATCGTCGAGACCGAGACGTCGCTGTTCAACGACAAGGTCCGGCTGATCGCTCCGGTGACGATGGGCCCGGCCTGTGTCAGCTGCCACAACAGCCACCCCGAGAGCCCGAAGAAGGACTGGAAGGTCGGCGACGTCAGAGGCATCCAGGAGGTGATCATCGCCCAGCCGATCGCCGCCAACATCTTCTCGTTCAAGTTTTTGCTGGCCTACTTCCTGATCGCTGCCGGCAGCGGCTTGTCGTTCCTCTCGCTGCAGCGCCGTCAGGCGAGCCGCATCAAGGGCATGAACAAGGAGCTCGAATCCGCCAACGATTTCCTCGCCTCGCTCTCGATGAAGATCTCGCGCTACATTCCGCCACAGGTCTACCGGAGCATCTTCTCCGGCCAGAAGGACGTCACCATCCACACCGAGCGCAAGAAGCTCACCATCTTCTTCTCGGACATCCAGAACTTCACCGCGACGGCGGAGCGGCTCCAGCCGGAGTTGCTGACCCAGCTCCTCAACGAATATTTCACCGAGATGTCGGCGGTCGCCCACGAATATGGCGGGACCGTCGACAAGTTCATCGGCGATGCCATGCTGATCTTCTTCGGCGACCCCGAGACCAAGGGCGACCGCGCCGACGCGCAGGCCTGCCTCCAGATGGCCTGGCGCATGCAGCACCGCCTCACCGAGCTCAATGCAAAATGGCGCGCCTCCGGCATCGAGCTGCCGTTCAAGGCCCGCATGGGAATCAATTCCGGCTATTGCAACGTCGGCAATTTCGGCAGCAGCGACCGCATGGACTACACCATCATAGGTGCCGAGGCGAACCTCGCCGCGCGCCTGCAATCGATCGCCGAGCCCGGCGGCATCGTGCTGAGCTACGAAACCTTCGCGCTGGTCAGCGACATCGTCCGCGCCCACGCCTTGCCCGCGATCACGATGAAGGGCATCAGCCGCGAGATCATTCCCTATTCGGTCGACGCGCTGAACGACACGGCGGCCGAAACGAGCGGGATCATCACCGAGCGAGCGCCGGGGCTGGAGCTCTATCTCGACCCTGCGGTGGTGAAATCCGGCGACACGGCGCGGGTGCGCTCGCTGCTGGAGAACGCGCTGGCCTCGCTGAAGCCGGCGTGAGGAAGCGGACAGACTTGCGGAGCGGCTTTTGTGATCGCGAGAGTCCCCGTGCGGCCCCGCAAGGGGGGAGGGAACGCAGTTGTGCGTGTGGCTACGTCAGGGTGACGACAATGGCTTTGGGGCGGTGAACTCACTGAGCTTGTGAGCCCAGCCCTCACTGCGCGGCACACTGCGCTCCCTCCCCCCTTGTGGGGGAGGGCGGGGGAGAGGGGTAGCCCAGCAAAAGGTGGGCGTCGGTCACCTCACCGCGCCGCGCCTTCCGTGAAGGCGGTTTCGATCACGTCGCCGAAGGGTTGCCAGGAACGGCCGTCGAACTGGACCAGCCGCATCTGCCTGATCGGCAGGTAGCTGTTCGGCGAGGTGTTCATCCTGATGTTGGGCAGGGCGACCGAGGGCTGATAATTCTTCAGCGAAGCCGCCTGACGCATGATGTTCTCACGCGAGAAATCGTCGCCGCATTGTTTCAGCACCTGCGTCAGCGCCTCGGCCGCGGCATAGCCATAGAGCGCCGCGCTGTTGTTGGTGCTTTCGACGTGATGGTATTTGTCCATGAAGGCGAACCAGTCCTTCATGGCGGGGTCGTCTTTCCACGCGGGATCGCTCGGGTCCTTCAGAAAGGCGGCCGAGATCACGCCGGAGGAATTCTCCAGGCCTGCGGGCGCCATCGCATTGGCGATCGAGGCGGAGGCATCGTTGACGATGAAGACCGGGCGCCATTTCAGTGCCGCCGCCAGCTTGATCACCTTGGCCGCCGTCGAGGGCACGCCGAGAAAGACGAAAATATCGGCGCCGGCGCGCTTGAGGATCGAGACGTGCCCGTCAAGATGCTCATCGGCAATGTCGAAGGCGATGTCGACGAGGACGAGACGGTTCAGATCGCCAAGACCTTCCTCCATGCCCTTGAGAAGCGCACGCCCGAACTGGTCGTTCTGCCAGAGCACCACGATCTTCTTCCTGGGATAATAGGCCTGGAGATAGTTGGCGTAGATGCGCCCCTCCGACCGGAACGACGGCTGCCAGCCCATGGTCCAGGGAAACGCCTTGGCCTGGCTCAGCTCCTCATCGCCGGAGGCGACGAACAGCTGCGGAATCTTCTTCTCGTTCAGATACCAGCGCGCGGCGAGATTGCCCGGCGTGCCGAACGAGCCGAACATCAAATGCACATCGTCCTTCTCGACCAGGTTGCGGGTCAGCTCCAGCGCGGTGGTCGGGTCGGAATTGTCGTCGCGGGTGATGAAGCGGATCTTGCGGCCGTTGATGCCGCCGCGCGCATTGACCATGTCGAAATAGGCGGCTTCCGCCTGCCCGATGGCGCCGAACTCCGAGAGCGGTCCCGAATACGGCATGACATTGCCGATGCGGATTTCGTTGTCGGCGGTGGGTTGATCGGCACGCTCCTGCGACATCGCCCCGAGCGATGCCAGGGCAACCATCAACACGAACAGCATCCTGCCGGAGATGTGCATGCCCGATACCTTGACGTTGGCCCCTCATCGAGGTCGGCTCAATCCCCAGCAAGGCGAGTTGATCTACGTCAAGCGTTTGGCAACGCTGTGGCTTGAAGGACCTCTTCTGCAAGGCAGCTGTCTGCCCGAGGAAAAGGGGCAAGCGTGCTGACGCGCCGACAATCGAGGGAGTCCCCGTGTGGCACCCCTCTCCCTAACCCTCCCCCACAAGGGGGAGGGAACGCACCTTACCTGTGGCGAGGGCACTCTGACTCATTGGCTTCATAACGACGAGCGCACAAAGAAGCCACGCGCTCCACTGCGCTCCCTCCCCCCTTGTGGGGGAGGGCGGGGAAGAGGGGGGCCCAGCAAATGGTGTGTCGTTAGCGTATCGCTGGCAAACCCTTACGGCAGACCGCGCGCCTCGAGCTGATGCACCAGCAGCAGGGTCGGCTCGGCGAGGCTGTCGCCGGAGCCGTCGAGGCCGAAAGCGCTCGCGATGCCGTCGCGGCTGCGCAGCAGCGCGCTACGCGGACAATGGCCGGCGCCGCAGAGCGTCTTCTTCAGGGTTTCGCCCTGCGCCGTGATGCCGGCGGAATCATCCGCGGCCCAGGCCAGCACGATCGGGACGTCGACGTTGAGGATGCCGGGGAACACCGAACGCGTGTTGTACTGGCTGACGTCGCTGCCGAGATAGGCCTTCTCGCTGTCGCTCGCGTCCTTGCCGGCGCGGTAGACCCCGGATATCAGCACGACCGCCGCGACATCGGCGCGGTCGGTCTGGAGCTCGGGATGGGCCAGCAGGGTGGCGACATGGAACGCACCGGCGCCGTAGCCGACCGCGACGATCTCGCGGGCATCGCCGTTGAACAGGTCGATATTGCCGTGGATCCAGGACAGCGCCGCCGCCACGTCGGTCGCACCCGCCGGCCACGTCGCCGAGGGCGCCAGTCGATAATTGACGCGCACGCCGATCATCTCGTTGCGTGCCGCAAAGCACATGGCCTGGTCCTGGATCTGGCGCGACAGCTCCGGCGCGGCGCGGTCGCCGGTGAAGGTGTCGCCGGCCACGAACAGCAGCACCGGCCGCGGCGTGTCCGCCTTGGTCGTGCTGGCGGCGACATCGAGCACATTGGCTTCGCTCTCGCCGTAGCGCAGGCCGCGCGAGAAGGTGACCTGCTCGCACAGCCGCGCGGTGCCGCCCGCGGTGGTGTCATTGTCGGTGAGGCCCACCCGGACGAGGTCGGAGGGCGCGGCCGGCCGCGCCGGCAAGGGGCCGTGTGCGGAGGCTGCCGTCACGCCCAGAATCAGAAAAAATGCGAGAAAATTCTTCATGTCGGTGTCGGCCCTGCGTGCCCGATATGGGCTCGCGCATTTGGCCCGTCTTTTCAATTCGCCTTATTAGTTAGCTGGTCATGAGGCGATTTCACGGCACCCGTGGTTCTCTCCCGCCGCGTCCGCCACGCGCGGCTCAATTCCCCGGCTCGAACGTGCACTCCGCCCCGCTGCCGTCTTTCCGGCGGATGGCATTGGGGTCGATCGTGCAGCTCAGCTTCGTCAGACTCTCGAAATTCGATCCCGCGGCGCCGTCGGGCGGAATGCCGGCCAGTGCTTCGGTGGCGAAGATCTCGTTGGCCGTGGAGCCGTTCACCGTCCTGGTCTTCTTGCCGAAAGTGACCTCGCAGTTCCGGACGGTGATGTCGACATTGCCGGCGCGACAGACGATTCGATCGGCGGTGACCACGATCGGCTTCTTGTAGGGAATGTCGCTGTTGGCGGCGAACAGCATCGCCATTGCCTTCTTCTCGGCGCCGGACAGGGCCGACGACAGCGGCGCGATCACCCCCGCGAGCGCCAGCGCCGTCGAGCCCGAGACTTTTGCGGGCGTCGCGCCGGAGGCTCCGGCGATGCCGGAGGCGGTCGCGACAACGAGGGCGCAGGCGAGGATCAATCGACCGGGTTTCATCTTGCCTCCCTGGACCCTGGATCTCAGGCCGCTTTCTTCCGCTTGGCAACCTTCCTGGTGGTCTTTTTGGCCTTTTTCTTCTTCGCCGCCTTCTGGGCTGCGAGATAGGCTTCGACTTTCTTTGACGAATGACCGGCCGCGGCGACGGCGGCCTTCAGCTTTGCCGGGGTGATCTTGAATTTCTTCGACCAGTAGCGGACCTCATAGGCTTCGCTGAGCGCGATCCGGCTCTTGTCGGCGGCGCGGTGCTTCTGAAGCTTGATGTAAGCCTCGACCTTTTTGGCGGAGTGGCCGACCTTCTTGACGGCATATTTCAGCTTGGCCGGCGTCACCTTGAATTTCTTCGACCAGTAGGCGACTTCGTACTTCTCGGTGAGCGCGATCAGCGCCCGATCGGCTCCGCCCCGCTTTGCCTTGTTGTCGGCCATGCTTCCCTCCCGCCCAATGCGTGGGTCCAATCTAGCATGGAACCCGATTCGGAAGGCAAGCCGCCAACGCCGCGATGATGGCGCGGCGCGGCCGTTTCGCACCGATGTGTCAAACCGTTGTGTGGCGCGACCTTCCCCGAACCGGCAACGGCTTTCTTCTGTGCATGGGGTTGTTTTCGCGTTTTTTTGTTTGGCCCGCCCTTCAGGCCTGCTTCATCGTCCGGAAGGTGATGGAATAGCGGCGCGCCTCGACCGGCGGGATGCTGTGCTCCCATTGCGACCGCGCCTCGCCGTCCATCATGTAAAGCGAGCGCGGCAGGGCTTCGAGCGTGTGGCGCTCCCATTTGTCGCCGCTACGGCGGCGGAAGCGGAATTTGCAGGACGAACCCAGCGACAGTCCGAGGATTTTGTCGAAATGCGGCTTGTCGCGGTGCCAGCCGATGCCGACGCCGGCCTCGTATTCGGTGCATAGTACTTGCCGCACGCTGCCGACGGCGAGCCCCGCCCATGCCTCGACCTGCCGCGCGACGGGCAAGAGCCAGTCCGGGACCGGCTCGGCCTCGGCCAGCCGCTGCGCCGTGTAGTCATAGCGATAGCCGAAGGACGCCACCCGGCGGTTGCCCTCGAAGGCGCCGAACTGGAAGCGGTGGAGCGGCAATGCTGCGATGCGGCCGATGAGCGCCTGCTCGACGGCGGCCTCGACGAAGTCATCGGTATAGCGAAGGCCGGCGGGCCCTGCTTGCGGATCGGCGAACAAACCAAGCTGCGTCATTCCTCGCATTTCCGTGATGGAACCTAATGGGTGCTGATGCGACTTACATATGACGCGGAAAGTAACGTGCGAGGCTGTCATGGCAGAGAAGCATACCGCCGATCCGGCAGAGATCATGCGGGCGACCGGTCATCCTGAGCTGGAATACGCCGCCGGCTGGACCATCGCCGGCTTGGTCACCATCGGCACCATCGTCGCCGCCTGGGTGTTCGCGATCTAGCCCATTGGAAACTGGAGCTCGAACGCCGCGCCCTGATCGGTCGGCTTGAGCCTGATCGAGCCGCCATGGCTCGCCATCACGGCGCGCGCTATCGCGAGCCCCATTCCGGTGCCGCCCTGGTCGCGGCGGGTGGTGAAGAACGCGTCGAAGATCCTGTCGCGGTTCGGCCCCGAGATCGGCTCGCCGTCATTGCTCATCGTCAGCAGCAGCGTCGTGCGCTCTTCGATCGCCTCCAGCCTGATTGTCCCAGCCTTGTGCCGCATCGCATTGTCGGCGAGGTGCGATAGCACGATCAGCGCCTTCTCGGCCGACATGCCGATCATCAGGGCGAGGCTGCCGCTGGCCTCGATCGAGCTCGCCGGAAACCGGCTCCTGAGATCGGCAATCACGGGCGCCAATTCGGTGCGCTCGTTTTGCGGCAGGCTCTCGGCACGCGCGAGTTCGCGCAGCCGCTGCGCCATCGCTTCCAGCCGCTTTGTGTCGGACAGGATGTTGGCGATGAACGTCTCCTGCTCGGCCGGCGTGAGGCTGCCCGCTTTGCCTTGAACCGAATCCTGCAACAGCTCGGCGGCGCCCTTGATCGAGGTCAGCGGCGATTTCAGCTCGTGGGTGAGGTGGGCCGAGAAGGTCGCGATGTAGTCCGAGCGGCGCGCGAGCTGCTCGGCCATGCCGAGGAAGCTGTGCGAGAGCTGGGCGAACTCGCGCGTGCCGTAGTGCCGCAGCGGCCTGAACGCCTCGCGGTCGCCGCGGCCAATTCTGGTGGCGCGATCGATCAGCTCGCGCATCGGCAGCGTGATGGTGCGCGAGAATACGAGGCCAATCGCGATCGTGCCGAGAGCCACGGCAAGACCCGCCAGCACGAACTTGGTCCGCTCCTGGTACAGATGGTCGAAGATGTTGCTCGGTGTCCGCGTCGTGTAGATCACCCCTGCGACGCGGTTGTTGACGATAACAGGCATTGCCGAAAACACGTGGACGCCGAGGCCGCGGCTGAAGGAATAGATCGACGGCGGCGGCTTGTCGGGCACTCGGTTGCGCAGGGTGGCGCGGTATTGCCCATGCAGGGCGTCCGCGATCTCCTCGATATGGGCGAGCGACTGCCCGACCTCCTGCCGCCCCGCGATCACCACGCCCTGCGGATCGAGGATCCGGAAGCCCGCCAGCGTCACCTTCTGGGTTTCGCGGATGATCGGCGTCAGTCTTGCGCCGATCCCGACATAGGCCGGCTGTGCCGGCTGCGGAGCGGCTTGCGCATCAGGCCGCCGCCGCAGGAGGTCGTTGGCGGTGAGGTCGAGCGCGGGACGGATCGGGGTGACCTGGTCGCCGGGGTCGGGCAGCACGCCTGACGGTACCTCCGCGCCGAGCATGAGGCCGCTATCGAGCCTTGCTGTGACTTCCTGCGCATAGATCGTCGCGAGCACGCGGCTCTGCGCAATCAGCTCGGCCTGGGTCTGGCGGATCAGCTGGTTGTCGTAGAGGCGGAAGAAGAACAGGCCGACCAGCGGCAACACGCCGACGGTCGCCAGCACCGTGAAGATCACCAGGGTGAGCGACGGCCGCCATTTGTCGGGCGCCGCGCTCATGCCTCTTTCTCGCAGCGGCCGAGCTTGAAGCCGACGCCGTGAATGGTCTCGATGACGTTGTCGCAGGCCAGCGCCGCGAGCTTGGCGCGGATGTTGCGGATGTGGCTGTCGATGGTGCGGTCGGAGACCTGGATGTTGAGCTGATAGGCCGCTCGCATCAGCTGCTCGCGATTGAAGACCGAGGTCGGCCGGGTCAGGAACGCGCGCAAGAGGCCGAACTCGATCGCGGTCAGCTTCAGCGGCGTGCCGGCGAAGGACGCGACATGCTGCTCGGGGTCGATCAGGAGCCCGCCTTGCGCAAGTGCTGACGGCCCCGCCTTGGCCTCGCCATTGCGCGGGCTGATACGACGCAGGATGACATTGACCCGCGCCACCAGCTCGCGCGGGCTGAACGGCTTCGTCACATAATCGTCGCCGCCGATCTCGAGGCCGAGAATGCGGTCGATCTCCTCGTCGCGGGCCGACAGGAACAGGATCGGCACGTCGGAGCTCTTGCGGATTTCCCGGCAGACATCGAGGCCGTCGAATTCGGGCATGCCGA
The DNA here is from genome assembly GCF_003020115.1 of Bradyrhizobium sp. MOS002. GTDB lineage: Bacteria > Pseudomonadota > Alphaproteobacteria > Rhizobiales > Xanthobacteraceae > Bradyrhizobium. The sequence continues at coordinate 279,630 of NZ_PYFX01000001.1, read as the reverse complement.
TGTCGAGCACGATCAGGTCAGGCCTGTCGGCGGCAAAGCGGGTCAGCGCCTCCTTGCCGTCGCGCGCGTCGATCACGTCCATGCCGGCTTTCTTCAAAGCGACGCGGATGACCTCGCGGATATGGCCTTCGTCGTCGACGATGAGAATGCGATGCGCCAAGAATCTCTCCGCTGCCTCGTCAGCCCGCCGGCTGAGCTTTCGCCAGCGCGTCCAGCCTGCGCTGGAGCCGCCAATTCCTGAAGCTCCAGCTCCGCCAGGCCAGATCCTGACGCTGGACTTCTACAAGCCGATCGCGCCGCGACACAAGGCAGTTGTCACCCGGGCGATGAGCGATGACCTTGTCGAGGGCAGGCAGCGCCTGCGGCCCGAGTGTGAGGAGATAGTTGGCGTCGACGCTCAAGCCCTTACCCGACATTTCGTTGCTGTGGCTCAGATTATAGTCGGCGATGAACGCATCGAAGTTCACCAGCGAGCAGCCATACAGCGCGATCGTTAACGCGATCAGATTGGCGCCGACGAGCCATTGGTTGGACCTGTCGAGCACGATACGGGCGACGATCAGTGTCAGCCCGAGCGCCACCAGCCCCATCCAGATGAAGGCCGCGATGCGCCAGTAGGTCAGCATGTAGATGTCGACGTAAAGGTCGAGGCGAAGGATGGAGGAGGCGACGAGCAGGACGTTCTGTCCCACCCAGAGATACACCAGCGGCCGGATGATCTTCGATTTCTCCGCCGGACCGCCCGGGCGCATCGCCACCAGCACGAAGGCGGCGGCGAGGAGTGCGGTCGCGATCAGCGGATAGGCGCCGCGATGGGCATAGGCCGCATAGGTCAAATTGGTCGGCAGCGCGACATGCCCCCAGAGATAGATGCCATCGAGGATTGATTGCGCCGCGAACAGCAGGTTGAACAGGATCAGCGAGCGAAGAATCGTTGAGGGTCCCAGGAACTCGGCCGATACGAAGGGCGGAAGCGGCGGTGGCACGGGGACGTCGGCGTCGGTCGTGGTGACAACTTTCCTGCGCCGCCAGCGCACATGGATGAACGGCCAGACCAGCGCCAGCATCATGGTCCAGAACAGCACACGCGGGATGCTGACATAGTCGAGGATGATCTTTGGATTGAGCAGGGACACCCACTGCTCGATCAGCGGATTGGCCGCGGCGAACAAGGCGACAAAGACGGTGCCGAGAGCTGCCGGCAGAAGCCAGAGTGCGATGCTCCGGGTGAGCGCCGACATGTTGAAGATTTGAAGCGCTTCGGGGAAGACCCTGAATGGCCCGAGCAAGGCAAAGTTTCGTAGCGCTCGGGCGCGGTCCGCGAGGCCCGTCGTCTCCGGATTGGTCGCGAGCAGCAGTGCCATGAGCAGCGCCGCGGTGAGGATCAGGAACGATAACGTGTTGAGCTCCTCTGTCGCCGGCACGAGACCGGCAACGAGAATGGCTGCACCGATCTTGGCGCGCCGCGGATCCAAGGCTGCATGATTGAAGAGCATCGACCCGCAAGCCGTCGCGATCGCAAAGAGCGTTAGCGATAGCCCGATACGCGGGCCATAGAACAGCCAGTCGGCGAGTGCAGCCAGTGCCAGTGCGAGGCCAAGCTTGGCAGAAATGGAGGAAGGCCTGATCGGCTGGAGGTCCGCTGCTATCGTCGAAGCCAGGCTCGTCATGTCCGGATGACCTTTCGTGAATGATGGCATCAGTCTGCACGTCGTTTGTGCAGAAGGCGGGATCGTCGTCTGCACGGCTTCAGGAGTCTTTTGCAGATTATGTGCAGGCGCGCTTTTGGTCCTTACGCGGCGCAAATCGCTTTGATAGGTGCGATGCGTTCATCACATTTGGCATGACGTATCATGCAATCCTTCAACCGCATCGGTCTCATTCTGCTCTGGTTGGCCGCGCCTCTCGTCGCATTTGCGGCCGCGAACAAGAACGATCCTTATCTGCTCGTGCTGCGCGGCGCCGGAAACATCGCACTTGTCGTCACAAGCATCGTGATCGCCATCGTGCTGCTGCGCCGCGGGCGTTGGCGCAGCATCGCCGGCAAGTTGCTCGTCATGCTCTGGTGCGTTGCGCCGCTCCTGATGTCGGCGGCGCACCTGAAATTCGGACTGCGCAAGCACGACGTGTTCGCGGCGAGCGCCACCGAAGCACGCGGGCTCGGATCTCACTTCATGGTCGGTTATTCCTCCTTCCCGGAGGTCGCGCACCTCGCCGAGCAAGGCTTGATCGGAGGCGTCTACGTCACCCGGCACAACATCCGCGGCCGGACCGTCGAGGCGCTGCGTGCCGAGATCGCGACGCTCCAGGACAAGCGGCGAGCCGCCGGCCTGCCGCCGCTGGTCGTTGCGGCGGACCAGGAGGGCGGCATCGTCGGCCATCTTGCGCCGCCGCTGACGAAGCTGCCGGCGCTGGCGACGCTCGCCGGGCTTGCTCCCGACGAGCAGCAGGCCAAAGCGGCCGAGTTCGGCCGCATCCACGGACGTGAACTCGCCGGGCTCGGCGTCAACCTCAATCTCGCACCGGTGCTCGATCTCAAGCCGCCGGTCCGGCGCAATCGCCTCGATTTTCACACGTTGATCGGTCAGCGCGCGATTGCGACCGATCCGGCTGTCGTCGGTGCGATCGCGAGCGCCTATGTGCGCGGGCTGGAAGAATCCGGCGTCGGCGCTACGCTCAAGCATTTTCCCGGCATCGGGCGCGTGCGCGCCGACACGCATCATTTCAGCGCCAATCTCGACACGCCGGTGAAGGAGCTGGAGGCAACCGACTGGCTTCCGTTCCGCGAGGTGCTCTCGCATTCGCGCAGTGCGCTCATGGTCGGGCACGTCACGCTCACGGCCGTCGATCCCGATCGCGCCGCCTCGCATTCCAAGCGTGTCGTCGAGGGGATCATTCGCGGCAAATGGGGCTATCAGGGCGTCGTCATGACCGACGACCTCGTGATGGGCGCGATCTACCAGCACGACGTCTGTCAGGCCGTGGTCGAGGCCATCAACGCGGGCGTCGATTTGCTGCTGGTCGCCTATGACGGCGCGCAATTCTACCGGATTTTCGCTTGCGCCCTGGATGGATCGCGGCAGGGCAAGCTCGATACGGCGATGCTGCGCGCAAGCGAAGCGCGGCTCGCGCGGGGTTTCCCGTCCGATCAGGCGCGAGCCGCCTCACGCCCTGTGAGCGTCGCCCGCCAAAACTAGCCCTTCACGAACTGCCGGTAGTCAGGCTCGCGATGAAACCAGAACTCGTAACCGGTGATGGCCTTCTGCATGGCGACATCGTGGATCGGCTGGTTGAGCGGGACGACGGGAACATCGCGCATGCAGAGCGCGATGAAATCCTTCACCGCCTTGTCATACTCGGCAGCATCCGTGGTGAACCGCGCCTTGTCGATCAGCGCGTCCATCTCTTTGTTCTGGTAGGAGGAGATGTTGAAGATCGAGTTGTTGCCGTGGAAATTCCAGTAGAAGTAATATTCGGGGTAATCGAGCCAGCCGCTGAAGCGGTTGAGCGCGAGCGGCAATTCCTTCTTGTTCAGCGTGGTGCGCCAGTTCGCGCCGGGGATCTTCTCGATCGCCGCCTTGATGCCGATCTTGGCGAGGCTTTCCTGGATCAGGATCGCGGTCGGCTCGCCGACCGTGGCGGTGCCCGTGTCGAGCGACAACGTTGTCTCCAGCCCTGACTCGAAGCCTGCCTCCTTCATCAACGCTTTGGCCCTGTCGAGATCGGTGACGTAGGGAAACGCCTGCGGCCAGACCGGCTTTGAGACGTCTGCCGCTCCGCCATACATGGGAACGGCGCGTCCGAAGAACGCACTGTTCTGGATCTGCTCATAGGGCATCGCCCAGGCGACGGCCTGGCGCAGCTTCACATTGTCGAACGGCGGCTTTGCCGTGTTCAGCGCGACCGACCAGAGCGCGTTCGGGATCGGCACGCCAGAGACCTTGACCTTGCCCTCCTTGATGATCTGCTCGAAGTCACGTGGCGCGAAGCCGCTGGAGATATCCGCATCACCCCGCTCCAGCATGGCGCGGCGGGTGCCGGGGGAAGGAACGTCGCGCGCAATGACGCGCCTGAGCTTCGGCAGCGGTCCGCTCTTCCAGTCATCGAAGCGCGCCAGTACAGTCTCGCTGCCGGGCTTCCAGCTTTCGATCCTGTAGGCGCCGCCACCGGCCTCGTTGTTCCTGAGCCACGCGAGCGCCCAAGGATCTTCCGGCGTCGCGTTCTTCTTGGCGAGCTCGGAATTGATGATGAAGGGCACGACCACCGCGACGTTGAACAGCAGCATCTTGTCCTTGCGCACATAGTCGATGCGGAAGGTGTGGTCGTCGACCACGACGAACTGCTCGGGCTTTTCCAGCGACCCCGCCGACATCTGGAAGGTCGGAAAGCCGCCGACCTTCACCGCGCGGTCGAACGACCATTTGACGTCCTTCGCGGTGACCGGCGTGCCGTCGTGGAATTTTGCGTCCTTCCGCAATTTGAAAGTGCAGGACATGCCGTCGGCGGCAACCTCCCAGCTCTCGGCGAGTTCAGGCGCGAGCTTCTCGCGGTCATAAGACACCGTGCCGTCGGGGAGCGTCTTGGAGGCGTAGCTCAGCAGGCGATCGTAACAATTCCAGGACAGCCCGTTCACGGTCTGGTTGGAGCCGACGCCCTGCATGTCGAGCGAGTTTGGCCCGAGCTCCTGCACCACCAGCAGCGTCTCCGCGCGCCCTTGCGCCGAGGCAAAGCGCGGAGCAAGGGCGGTCATTCCGGCAAGGCCGAGGCCGCCCAGCACGCCGCGGCGGTTTAGTTCGAAAGATGATGCGCTCATGGGTGCCTCACTCTTGAGAGATTTGCACCATAAAGAGGCAAGGCGCATGCCATCGGCCGCGCTTCACGGCGTCACATCCTGGGCGGACCTAAATCCTACGGCGTCACCGCTCCGCGGCTCACGGCACGCGGGGCGGTCAGCTCTTTCCAGGTGGAATTGGCGACATGCACGGGTGAGAACGCCGGGCGCTCGACATAATGGCCGTCGCCGGCCTCGGCTCGGAGATCGCCATCCTTCCAGACGACGCGGCCGCGCGACAACGTCGCCGCCGGTCCGCCGGTGCAGGAAAAGCCCTCGAACACGTTGTAATCGATCCGGCTCATCTGCCGCTTCGCGCTGATGGTCTTACTCGCCTTGGGATCCCAAACCACGACATCCGCGTCCGAGTCGACGGCGACCGCACCCTTGCGCGGATAGATGTTGAGGATGCGGGCGATGTTCGCCGAGGTCACCGCGACGAATTCCTCTTTCGTCAGCCGCCCCGTAGCGACACCGGCAGTCCACAGCAGCGCGAGGCGATCTTCGAGGCCGCCGGTGCCGTTCGGGATCTTCCTGAAATCGGCGCGCCCGAACCGCTTCTGCTCGGTGGTGAAGGCGCAGTGGTCGGTCGCGACCACCTGCAGCGAGCCGGCTTGCAGACCGGCCCAAAGACTATCCTGATGCGACCTGTCGCGGAACGGCGGCGACATCACACGCTGCGCAGAATGATCCCAATCCTCGTTCTGATATTCACCGGCGTCGAGCAGCAAATGCTGGATCAACGGCTCGCCATAGACGCGCTTGCCCGCCGCACGTGCCCGCGCGATCGCCTCATGCGCTTCGCGGCAGCTCGTGTGCACGATGTAGACCGGTGTGCCCGTCATGTCGGCGATCATGATGGCGCGGTTGGTGGCTTCGCCCTCGACCTCCGGTGGCCGCGAGTAGGCGTGTCCCTCGGGCCCGGTGACGCCGCGCGCGATCAGCGCCTCCTGCATCAGGGCGACGACGTCGCCGTTCTCCGCATGCACGACCGGCATGGCGCCGAGATGGGCGCAGCGGGCGAACGAGTTGTAGAGCTCGTCGTCGTTCACCATCAGCGCACCCTTGTAGGCCATGAAGTGCTTGAAGGTGTTGATGCCGTAGGTTTTGACCACGGTCTCCATCTCGTCATGGATCTGCTTCGACCACGACGTTACCGCCATGTGGAAGCCGTAGTCGGAGGCCGCCTTCTCGGATTTGTGCCGCCACTCCTGATAGGCCCCGAGCATCGACTGGCCGGGATCGGGCAGGCAGAAATCCACCACCATGGTGGTGCCGCCGGCCAGCGCTGCCTTGGTTCCCGATTCGAAATCGTCGGCGGTGACGGTGCCCATGAACGGCATTTCGAGATGGGTGTGCGGATCGATGCCGCCCGGGATGACGTAGGCGCCGCCGGCCTCGATGATCTCGCTGCCCGTCGGTGCATCGAGCGACGGCCCAACCGCGACGATGGTCTCGCCGTCGATCAGCACGTCCGCGCGGCGCGAATGATCATGATTGACGACTGTGCCGCCGCGGATGAGGAGGGGCATGAAGGCTCCTGAGAGAGGCGTGAACCTCGCGAAGCTAAGCGTGCTGCATGCGATGCGACAGGTGAAATTTTAGTCAGGCGCCGACAGTTGAGCTGTGCTCTCCCGGCCTCTACGCCGCCCGCGCGATCAGCCCGTCAATCATCGCGCGCACCAGGCCCGCGATTTCCTTCCGAAGCGCCGGCAGCGGTACCGCGACCAGCTTCTGCTCCAGTCCGAGCGCCACCATGCCATGCACCGCCGAGAACAGGCTGCGCGCGGTGATGCCGAGCTCTTCTCGGCTGCGTTTTGGAAACAGCGCGGCCAGAGGCTCGTATACGTGGCGGAACAGCTGGAGCTGGTCGTCGATCGACCAGTCGGGGAGGAGCTTGTCGGCTTCCATGCGGTGCTCGAACAGGGCGCGCCACAGTTCGAGATTTTCCGCGGCGAAATCGCAATAGGCGAGGGCGATGCGGACCAGGGTCTCCTGTAGCGACGGCTCGCCCGCGCTTTCCGCTGTGCTGAGGGCCTGGTCGAGCCGAAGCAAAGTGCGCGAGCCCACGCGCAGGATCAGCTCGTCGACATCGGCGACGAGATTGTAGACCGCGCCGTTGGCGCAGCCGATCTCGCGGGCGAGATCGCGGGTTTTTAGGCCCGCCAATCCCCTGTCGGCGATCATTTTTTCGGCCGCCAGGATCAAATCTGATCGCAGTTTCTCCCGGCGTTCCAAAGGCTTAGTCATCTGCAAACCAAATTTATGAGCGTTGCTCAAATATTTATTGAACGATGTTCAAGCTTCTTGCTACAAACCATCTGTGAGCAACGCTCATAACAGGGAGCTTCAGATGTTCAAGACCGTAGTGACACTTTTCCGCGGCAGCGTGGCTGCCGCCGGCGAGGAGCTGGAGGACCGGACAGCCCTTCTGATCCTCGATCAACAGATGCGCGACGCGGCAGCCGCCGTCGAGCGGGGCAAACGGACCCTGGCGCTGGCGATTGCACAGGACCAGCAGGAAGGCCGCAAGCTCGAGGCGACCGTCGCCCGCATCGCCGATCTCGAGACCCGCGCGGTTGCGGCGCTCGACGGCGGCCGCGAGGATCTCGCCAACGATGCCGCCGAGGCCATCGCGGGCCTTGAGGCCGATCGCGATGCGGCGCTGACGGCACGCGCCTTGTTCGCAACCGAGATCATCAGGCTGAAGCGGCACGTCGCAAGCGCGCAGGCCCGCATCACCGAGCTCGATCGCGGTCGCCGCGTCGCCCGTGCTTCGGAAGCGGTGCGCTCGCTTCGCCGCAGCGGCATCGAGGCGGCACGCCCCTACGAATCCACGCTGCCGGAGGCGGAGACCACTTTGAGGCGTCTTCGTGAGCGGCAGATGGAAGCCCAGGCCGCCGACGACGCGCTGATCGAGCTCGATGCGGCCACCGGTCCGCTCGCCACCGCCGAAAAACTCGCCGAGCAGGGTTTTGGCCCCCGGCTCAAGACGACCGCGGACGACGTGCTGGCGCGGTTGAAGTCCAAGCGCACGCCGACTGTCTGATCCCAAACCCCATCATCATTCGAACCAACAGGAGACCATCGTGAACCAGAATGGCCAGCCCCACAGCGGCGCCTGGGTGACTTTCACTTACGTGTCCTTCGCAGCCTCCGCCTTCCTCATCGCGATCGGCATCTTCTTCCTCCCGATCGACCTCTGGATGAAGGGTTATCTCACCATGGGCATCGTCATGCTGATCCAGACTTGCATCACCCTGACCAAGACGGTCCGCGACAATCATGAAAGCAGCCGGATGGTGAACCGCATCGAGGATGCCAAGGCGGAACGTCTGCTGATGGAAGTCTCCAAGGCGGCTTGATGGGCATAGCAATTGCGCAAGGAAGCAGCGGAGCAAGTCGCTCCGCTGCTTTGCGCGCCGGAGCGCATCCGCCAAACCTCATTTCGCGCCTGCGAAATGCAACCGAGCCATGACGGATCGCGCGGGCGTGCGCCCTTGCGCAGCCGCGGCGGTCGGAGCACTCTGCGCGAGCGGCACACAAAGAATGCCGCCAAAAAGATGTGCTTATAATATCTTGGCGAGGAAGCTCATGGCGGTGACGCGGATCGACTGCGACATCCACCCGGCGGTTGGTGGCACGCGCACGACGCTGCTGCCCTATCTCAGCGATCACTGGAAAGAGCAGGTGGTGAGCCGGGCCATCGACGGGCTCGATCTCACCTCCTATCCACCGAGCATGCCGCTGGCGGGCCGTGCCGATTGGCGGCCGGTCAATGGCACGAAGCCTGGTTCCGATCTGGCGATGGTGCAGAAGGGCGCATTCGAGCAATTGGGTGCCAGCCACGCGATCCTCAACGTGCTCTATGGCGCGCAGGCCGTGTTCGACCCCTACATGGCGGCCGACTTCTGCAAGGCGATCAACGACTGGATCGCAACTGAGTGGCTGTCGCGCGATCCGCGCTTGCGGGCCTCGATCGTGGTGCCGATGCAGGACCCGGATCTGGCGATCGAGGAGATCGAGCGCCGCGCCGGCGATAACCGCTTCGTCTCGATCCTGGTGCTGGCGCAGGGCGAGACGCTGCTGGGGCGGCGGCATTTCTGGCCGGTTTATCGGCTCGCGGAAAAGTACAAGCTGCCGCTCGCGATCCACGCCGGCACGCAATATCGGCAGGCGCCGAGCTCGGCCGGCTGGCCGTCGCACCGCTACGAATATTACTTCGTCGAGGCACAGGCATTTCAGGCGCAGATCCTGAGCCTGATCTATGAGGGCGTATTCGGCAAGTTTCCGAACCTCAGGGTCGTGCTGATGGAATCCGGCGTGAGCTGGCTGCCGGCCTTCATGTGGCGCGCCAACAAGACCTGGCGAGGGGTGCGCGTCGAGGTGCCTTGGGTCGAGCGCGAGCCGGCTGCGATCATTCGCGACAATTTTCGCGTCACAATGCAGCCGTTCGATGCGCCGGGCGATGCCAAAAGCGTCGAGGACATCATCGACCAGATCGGCTCCGAAAAGATGTTCCTGTTCGCGTCCGACTATCCCCACTGGCAGTTTGACGGCGACGATCCGATACCGCCGAACCTGCCGAACAGCATCATCTCGAAGATGTGCGTCGACAACCCGCTGGAGACGTTTCCGCGGCTGTCGCTCGCCAATTGACTTTGGAGGTTCGCATGAGTGAGGTCATCGACCGCCCGCTGCGGGAAGACGAGAAGCCTGCCGCCTCGCGGCTGCGCATCGTCGATTGCGACGTCCATCCAAGCCTGCACTCGTCCGACGACCTCAACGATTTCCTGCCAAAGCGGTGGCAGCAGCATCTGAAGGAATATGGCAGCCATCTGCGCACGCCCTATCTGTTTACAACGCCCTATCCGCGCTCTTCGCCGCTGATCGCGCGCCGCGATGCCTGGCCGCCGACGGGCGGGCCGCCCGGCTCGGATCTCGCCTTCATGCAGAAGCAGCATCTCGATCCGCTGGACGTCGAGTTCGGGATTTTGCAGGTGCTCGATCTCTTCATCTTTTCGCAGCAGAACCTCGAATTCGGCGCCGCGATCCAGCGCGCCATCAACGACTGGCAGCTGGCGTTCTGGTCGCATCGCGACCCGCGCCTGAAGGCTTCGATTCTGGTGGGACAGGACGGCGTCGATCTCGCCATTGCCGAGATCGAACGCTGCGCGAAGATCGGCGAATACGTTCAGATCAACGTCTCGCCGCGTGCCAACGAGCCGCTCGGTCGCCGCCGCTATTGGCCCATCTACGAACGTGCCGAGGCGTTGGACCTGCCGCTCGGCATCCATGTCGGCGGCTATGGCGGGCATGCGCCGACCGGTGGCGGCTGGCCGTCCTATTATGTCGAGGAGCACCAGTCCAACGCGCACACCATTGCGGCGCAGCTTGCCAGTCTCGTCATCGAGGGCGTGCCGGAGCGCTTTCCAAAATTGAAGTTCGTCTTCATCGAGGGCGGCTTCGGCTGGATCCCGTCTGCGGTGTGGCGGATGGATCAGCACTTCGAGCGGTTCCGCAGCGAGGTGCCGCATCTCAAGCGCAGGCCGTCGGAATACGTCCGCGAGCACTTCTGGTTCACGACGCAACCGATCGACGAACCTGACGAAGCCCGGCACCTGCGGTCGCTGATCGAATGGGTCGGCATCGATCGTCTCTTGTTCTCGTCAGACTATCCACACTGGGATTTCGACGATCCGCGCTTCGCCTTCAAGACGCCGCTCACTGAAGCCGAGCGGACCAAGATCTTCAGCAGCAATGCCCGCGCCGTCTACAAGTTCTGAGAAGGTCCGCACGGTATGGCCCGTCACATCGTCGCGTCCATCTCGGAGATCCCACCCGGCGGCAACAAGGTCGTCGATGTCGCCGGCCGCGACATCGTCGTGTTCCACGTCAATGGCGAGTTCTTCGCGTTGCTGAACCGCTGCCCGCACGAAGGCGCGCCGCTGGAGAAAGCGGCCTGTGTGGCGCGGCTGACCTCGCCCGAGCCGGGTATCTATCAGCGCTCGCGCGTCGGCGAGATGCTGCGCTGTCCCTGGCATGGCTGGGAGTTCGACATGCGCAATGGCCAATCCTGGTTCGACCCGAAGCGCGTCAAGATAAGGTCATATCCGGTCGCTGTGGAGCGCGGCGAGGAACTCCAGAAAGGTCCGTATGTTGCCGAGACCTTTCCGGTGCATGTCGAGGACAGCTACGTGATTGTCGAGGTCTGAGCAGTCGTTTCGGATTGTGATTCCGCCGCAGGTGGGATAAGCCTCGCCCCGCATTTATGGCGGAGACGAGCTTTGTCGAAACAATCCCTGCGTGAGGAGGCCGAGCGCCTGATCCGCGAATCGATGGAAAAGAAAACCGTCGTCATCAAGCAGGGCGATACCCGGATCGAGGCCGTTTGCGGTAAATGCGGTGCCCCGAACCGTGTGCAGGCGCCAAAGGGCCAGACCCGCATCAAGTTCGCCTGCAAGAATTGCGGGCATCAGCAAGAGACGCTGTAGAGCGCCCCCTGTGTAGATCCTCATCCTGAGGCGCCTGCTGGAAGCGGGCGTCTCGAAGGATCGAGGCCCCAGCCGGCCTGCATGGTTCGAGACGCGCGTTCCGCGCTCCTCACCATGAGGATCAACTACTCTCCCTTCACGAACTTCGCGAATGCATCCGCATGGTCCGGATGCCAGCGTGACAGCGGCGGGCGGTTCTCCACGATGTCGCCGGCGGCCCACAGCATGCGCTTTTCGTCGAGCGCGCGCGGGACGTCGTTGTCCGGGCACAGGATGTAGAAATCACCGGCCTCGAGTCGGGTCAGCATGAAATTCACGGTCTGCTCGGCCGTCCAGGCGCTGGCCGGCTTCTCTGTCCGGCCCTTCGCGGTAAGGCCCGTAAAGACGAAGCCGGGAATCAGCAGATGCGCGGTGACGCGGCAATCCCTGGTGTTGCGCAGCTCGTGCTGGAGCGCTTCGGTAAAAGCCTTCACGCCGGCCTTGGAGACGTTGTATGCGGGATCGCCGGGCGGAGTGGTGATGCCCTGTTTCGAGCCGGTGTTGATGATGAGGCCGGCCTTGCCGCGCGCGATCATGTTGGGCGCGAAGATGCGCGCGCCGTTGATGATACCCCACATATTGACGCCGATGATGCGCTGCCAGTTGTCGGGCTCGCCGAACAGCGTGCTGCCGGGCTGGATGCCCGCATTGTTCATGAGGATGTCGGTGCCGCCGAAGCGCTCGCGCACGGCGCGCTCCAGTTCCGTCACGCTCTCGGCCTTGCTGACGTCAATCGCGAAGGTCATCACATGTGTGGCGGACGAGACGGATGAGAGTTTTGTTGCGGCTTCCGCCAGCCGCGCCTGATCAACATCGGCGATACACACCTTCATGCCGTCGCGTGCGAAGGCCAAAGCGGCGGCGAATCCGATGCCGGACGCACCGCCGGTGATCACGGCAACATTGTCTTTGACGATGGCGGGGTGCGGCATGGATCGTCTCCGGGGGAAGGGGGTCGGTCGAGCTATAACATGGCGCTCGCGCGACCCTGCACAAGTCGGCATGGGAGGTCTTCGTTCCGCGCCGACTTTACGCCTCTCCTTTACGCCCCTCCGGCATCGCAGTATTCTATCGACCTAACGATCCCGCCCAGATCGAACCAATCAATCATTTGACAGGGAGTTCAGCCATGGCTGTGTCGCAGGCTATTCCGATCACGCGCCATCCGTTCGCCAACGGGTCCTACAAGCAGATGCTGATCGACGGGAAGTGGATCGATGCTGCCTCAGGCAAGCGCTTCGAGACCCACAACCCCGCGACCGGCGAGCTGCTCGCAACCGTGGCGGAGGGTGACAAGGAAGATATCGACCGCGCAGTTGCTGCCGCCCGCCGCGCCTTCGAAGGGCCCTGGAGCAAGGTCAAGCCGTTCGAGCGGCAGAACCTGCTTCTGAAGCTTGCCGACCTCGTCGAGAAAAATTTCGACGAATTGTCGCAGCTCGATACGCTCGACATGGGCGCGCCGCTGAGCCGTACCCGCGCCTATCGCCTGCGCGCCGTCGGCATGCTGCGCTATTATGCCGGCCAGACCACCGCGATCCACGGCGAGACCATCGAGAACTCGCTGCCCGGCGAAATCTTCTCCTACACGCTGAAGGAGCCGATCGGCGTCGTCGGCGCCATCATTCCCTGGAATGGTCCGCTGACCGCGACGATCTGGAAGATCGGTCCGGCGATCGCGACCGGCTGCACCGTCGTGCTCAAGCCGGCCGAAGAGGCGCCGCTGACCTCGCTGCGCATCGCCGAGCTCGCGATGGAAGCAGGTGTTCCGCCCGGCGTCATCAACGTGGTTCCCGGCTATGGCGAGACCGCGGGCGCGGCGCTGGCCTCGCACCACGACGTCGACAAGGTTGCCTTCACCGGCTCGCATGTTACGGGCCAGTCGATTATCCGCGCCTCGGCCGGCAACCTCAAGCGTGTCTCGCTCGAGCTCGGCGGCAAGTCGCCGGACATCGTGTTCGCGGATGCGGATCTCGATGCGGCCGTGCCGGGCGCCGCGATGGCGGTGTTCGCCAATTCGGGGCAAATCTGCAGCGCCGGCACCCGGCTGTTCGTCGAGCAGTCGATCTATGAGGAATTTGTCGGCCGTGTTGCTGAGTTCGGCAAGAAGCTGCAAGTGGGCAACGGCCTCGATCCCAACACCCAGATCGGACCGCTGGTGTCCGAACAGCAGCTCGAGCGCGTCACCAGCTATCTCGATATCGGACAGAAGGAAGGCGCGCGGGCGCTCGCCGGCGGTGGCCGTGTCACCGAAGGCGCGCTTGCAAAGGGCTTCTTCGTCTCGCCGACAGTGTTCGCGGGCGTCCAGGACAACATGCGGATTGCGCAGGAGGAGATTTTTGGTCCCGTCATCTCCGCGATCGCGTTCAAGGACATGGACGAGCTGGTCAAGCGTGCCAACGCCACCACGTTCGGCCTCGGTTCAGGCCTGTGGACGCGCGACGTCAGCAAGGCGCATGCGGTCGCGAAGCGCCTGCGTGCCGGCTCGGTGTGGGTGAACTGCTACCAAGCGATGGACCCGGCCGTGCCGTTCGGCGGCTACAAGATGAGCGGCTACGGCCGCGAATCCGGCAAGCAGCACGTCGAGGAATATCTCAACGTGAAGGCGGTGTGGATCAAGACGGGCTGAGGCGTTTTTGCGATCGCGTCCGGACTTCAGCAGTCGAGTCTTGCCTGCGGCGACGCAAGTTCGCTTGCGGCGACTAAGGGTTGTTGCCCGGACGCTACAAGCGGTTTGAAAGCGCGCGTCGTCCGCGATTTTTGCAAGACTCGCTATCCCATTTCGAATGTCGGCCGGTTAGTTCTGGTCAGCGTCAATCTTCGGAATTGGAATATCGATAATGCTTCGCTTTGCTCCGATCGTGCTTGTGGCTTTGGGGGTCGCCTCGGCGCAGCCCGCACTCGCGGCCGATATGACCGCACGTGCGCCGGCCTACAAGGCGTCTCCACTGCCCGTCGCCTACAACTGGTCGGGCTTCTACGCCGGCGTGAATGTCGGGTATGGGTGGGGCGATGGTGCGAACGATCTCGCGCCGCATGATCCGATCTTCACCGCGGGTGTGCTCGACGTCGCACTGGCGGGCGGCCTTGTCCCGGCTTCGCTGGCAACAAACGCGCGTGGTGTGCTGGGCGGCTTGCAGGCCGGCTACAATGTGCAGACGGGTTCGTTGGTGTGGGGCGTCGAAGCCGATATCGCGGCTGCCGACATCAAGGGCAGCTCAACGGTGACCCGAACCTTGCCGGTCTTCCCGACGATCATGACCACGCAAGATCAGAAGGTCGACTGGTTGGGGAGCGTGCGCGGCCGGATCGGTGCTGCCGTCGTGCCCGACTTGATGCTCTACGCGACCGGTGGTCTTGCCTATGGGCACGTCAAGGCGTCGACGTCGATCGTGGATCCCACGGGTGCGAGCGGCACGCCCTGCCTCAATGTGATCTGTAGCGCCGGCGCGGTGGAAAGCTGGCGCGTGGGCTGGACCGTCGGCGGCGGCGGCGAGTACCACTTTGCGTCGAACTGGAGCGTCAAGCTCGAATATCTCTACTACGATCTCGGCAGCGAAAAATACACCATCTTCAATCCGCTGTTCCCGTTCACGCCTGGCCCGGCGCGCGGCTTTGACTCAACCGCGAATTTCTCGGGCCACATCGCGCGTGTCGGCTTGAACTACAAGTTCGGCCCGGGCGCGGTCGTTGCAAAATACTGACCTGCAATTCTGAATGGACAACAAGCCCCGGGCCCGGCCCGGGGCTCTTTTTATTCCCGCCTCTTTCGGCTGGCCAGCCATTCCCCCATGCAGCTTCCGAGCTGCGAGGCTTTCTCTTATGATCCTCATCCTCTCATGGATCATTTTGGGGCCGGCATGAAATTCGAGGCGTTGTTTCAACCGTTGCAGGTCGGTCCGTACAAGCTCGCGCATCGCGTCGCGATGGCGCCGTTGACGCGCATGCGGGCCGAGCGCGAGAGCTTTTCGCCGCGCTCGCTCAACGCCGAATATTACGGACAGCGCGCCACCCAGGGCGGTCTGCTCATCGCCGAGGCCTCGCCCGTGCTCTCGCACGGCCGCGGTAATCCGGCGACGCCCGGCATCTATTCGGAGACGCAGATCGCGGGCTGGCGCAAGGTTGTCGACGCCGTGCACGCCAAGGGCGGCGTCATCTTTCTCCAGCTCTGGCATGTGGGCCGCGTCTCGCATTCCTCCTTCCACGGCGGGGAGCTGCCGGTCTCGGCCTCGGCGATCGCGATCAAGGCCGAAGGCATGAAGGCAATGACCGCCGACGGCAAGATCTCCGATTACGAAACGCCGCGCGCGCTGGAGACGGACGAGGTCCAGGGCATCGTCGAGGCCTTCAGGCAGGGCGCGAAGAACGCGCTGGCCGCCGGCTTCGACGGCGTCGAGATCCACGGCGCCAACGGCTATCTTCTCGAGCAATTCCTGCAATCACGCAGCAACCAGCGCACAGATCAATATGGCGGGTCGATCGAGAACCGCGCGCGACTTCTGCTTGAAGTAACGCAGGCCGCGATCGACGTCTGGGGCGCAGGCCGGGTCGGCGTGCGGCTGTCGCCCCACGGCATTGCCAACGATTCCGGCGAGCCCGATCCGATGCCGCTCTACACGCATGTGGTGAAGGCGCTCGACAAGCTCGGTCTTGCCTATTTGCATTTCATCGAGCCGCGCTCCAGCGGCTCGGGGCGTGCAGAAGTCAACTGGCAGAACGTGCCGTCGGCAATGTTGCTGTTCCGCCCGCTCTACAGCGGCGTGCTGATGACCGCCGGCGGGTTTACCGGCGAGACCGCGGACGCCGCGATCGCCGACGGCCACGCCGACATCATCGCCTTCGGCCGCATCTTCATCTCCAACCCCGATTTGCCGCGGCGTCTGCAGCACGATTACCCTCTCACGCCGTATAACCGTGCCACGTTCTACGGCGGGGAGGAGAAGGGGTATACGGATTATCCGGTGCATGGCGAGCCGACGCCGGTCTGACACTGCTGTAGCCCGGATGAGCGAAACGATATCCGGGGTCTTCACCCAAGCTCAGGTCTTACCGGATGTCGCTTCGCTCATCCGGGCTACGGAGTTATTGTGCTGTCCCGACGGACACCACAAATTCCGTCATTGCGAGCACCGCGAAGCAATCCAGAATCCCTCCGCAGAAAGACTCTGGATTGCTTCGCTGCGCTCGCAATGACGACGGAGAGAGATGATGGCCAAAGCCGCAGCCGCCGCAGGAGTTGCCACCGGCCAATGCCTCTGCGGCAAGGTCACCTTCGAGATTGACGTCCCCGCACGCTGGGCCTGGCACGACCACTCCGCCGCCAGCCGTCGCGCCCACGGCGCTGCTTATGCGACATACGTCGGAAGCTGGAAGAAACGGTTTCGCATCACCGCAGGCAAGACGGCGCTGACCCGCTACGAGGACAAGGCAACGAAGACCGCGCGCAGCTTCTGCGCGCATTGCGGCACGCCGATCGCCTATGAGCGCCCGCGCGGGCCGCACATGGTCAACATCCCCCGCGCGCTGTTTAGGGAACGCACCGGCCGGCAGCCGCTCTATCACATCGCGATCGAAGAGCTGCAGGAATGGACCTATACCGGCGAGCTGCTGGTGCCGCTGAAAGGCTTTCCCGGTGTGGTCTGGCAGCGCTCGAAAAAGAAGAAGCGGGCGGGCGGCGAGGATCCGTTCGAGCTGGGTCGCGAGGAGATGTAGCGTGCTGCGCCCGCGCAACGCAGCCATGACCGCGCTTCCTTGCGCGCCTCCCGCGATTTCGGCCATCATGCTTCCTGCCTTGCGGCAACGTCCGCCTCTGGAGGAAACATGAAGAACAAGATCACCGGTCGCTCCGCCTTTCTCGCGCTGCTCAAGGACGAGGGCATCACGCATCTGTTCGGCAATCCCGGCACCACCGAGCTGCCGATCATGCACGCGCTGAAGGACCATCCCGATCTCACCTATGTGATGGCGATGCAGGAGAGTCTGGTGGTGGCGATCGCGGATGGCTATAGCCGCGCCTCCGGAAAGCTCGTCGCCTGCAACGTCCATGTCGCGCCCGGCCTCGGCAACGCGATGGGCTCGCTCTACAACGCCCAGTTCACGGGCACGCCGATGATCCTCACCGCGGGCCAGCAGGAGCAGGGCCACGGCCTGATGGAGCCGGTGCTCTACGGTCCGCTGGTGCGTATGGCCGAGCCGCTGGTGAAATGGGCGGTCGAGGTGACGCGGCTCGAGGATTTGCCGCGCATCGTGCGCCGCGCCGCAAAAGTCGCGACAACGCCGCCGACCGGGCCGGTGTTCATTTCGTTGCCCGGCGACATCCTCAACAGCGAGGCCGGAATAGATCTCGGCCGTTCCACTCGCATCGACGCCCGCACAAGGCCATCGGATGAGGCACTCAAGGCATTCGCCGCGCGGCTGCTCAAGGCTGAGCGTCCCGTGATCGTCACCATGGACGAGGTGGTGAAGAGCGACGCGCTCAAGGAGGCCGCCGAACTTGCCGAGGTGCTCGGTGCGGCTGCCTACCAATCCTCGACGCCCTATGGCTCGCACTTCCTCTCGGAGAGCCCGAGCTTCGTCGGCACGCTGGCACGTGTCCAGAAAGTCGCGCGCGACACGCTTGCGCCGTACGACCTCCTGATCGCGCTCGGCGGCGATCCCCTGCGGATGTCGGTCTACAGCGAGGTCGATGCGCTGCCGGAGGGTCTCGGCATCGTGCAAATCGGCCTCGGCGATTGGGAGATCGCCAAGAACTACGGCGCCGAGATCGCGCTGAAGGCGGATTTGAAGGAAACGCTGCGCGCGCTGATGCCGGTGCTGAAGGAGATGGGCGGCGCCGCCCTGGCGCAACGTGCGAGGCAACGTCTCGCCGAACTCGCGCCGAAGAACTGGACCGCGCGGCGCACCGCGCTGGTCGAGCAGATCGGCAAGGCTGCAGACCGCAGCCCCATCGATCCAGACTGGCTGGTGCTACAAATGGTCGAGGCCATGCCCGCCAATGCCATCCTCGTGGATGAAGGCCTCACCTCGAGCCGCCAGATCACGGCGTTGCGTGCGCACCGCGACCGCTTTGGTTATCACGGCCTTGCCTCCGGCGGCATCGGCTGGGGCCTGCCGGCCTCCGTCGGCGCCAGCATCGCCAACCCCGATCGCCCCGTGGTCTGCTTCTCCGGCGACGGCAGCGCGATGTATTCGATCCAGTCGCTGTGGACGGCAGCGCATCACAAGCTGCCGCTCAATGTGGTCATTGCCAATAATGGCGGCTATCGCATCATCAAGCAGCGTCTGCTCGCCTTCCACGGCGACGACAATTACGTCGGCATGGATTTTGTCGATCCGCCGGTGGATTTCGCAGGCGTGGCGAAGGCGCTGGGATGCGAGGCGATCAAGGTCAGCGACCCCCGCGAGCTGAAGGCGACGCTGGCGTCGGCGTTTGGCCGGCCGGGGACGAAGCTGATCGAGGTGATGGTGGATGGGAAGGTGTAGGGCAGCGTCTCTTGCGCGCCGCTGGTGCCCGCCATGTTCTCACTCGTCATCACCCGCGAAGGCGGGTGATCCAGTATTCCAGAGGCGGCTGTGATTGAGTCGAGACGCTGCGGCGTACTGGATGCCCCGGTCAAGCCGGGGCATGACAGCGTACCTTGGGGTGCTACCCCTTCCTCCCCACCCGGTACCCCGCCGCCGGATGCGGCGCACCTAGTCGCGCACGCCCGTCACCGAACAGCTTCTCTCGCAGTGTGCCCTGCGCGTACTCCGCCTTGTACCGCCCACGTCGCGTCAGCTCCGGCACCAGCATGTCGGCGATGTCCTCGAAATCGCCGGGTGAGATCGCGAAGGCGACGTTGAGGCCGTCGACATCGGTCGCCTCGAACCACGCCTCGATCTTGTCCGCGACCATCTCCGGCGTGCCGACCACGACGGGACCGGCGCCGCCGACGCCGACATGCTCGATGACGTCGCGCACGGTCCAGACGCGATCGGGATCGGCGCGGGTGACGTTGTCCATTGCGCTCCGGCCGGCGTCGTTCTGGACGTGACGCACCTGCTGGTCGAGGTCGTAGCCGGAGAAGTCGACGCCGGTCCATCCCGACATCAGCGCCAGCGCGCCCTCCGGGCTGATATGGCGGCGATAGTCGGCATATTTTTCATTCGCCTCGGCCTCCGTCCGCCCGAGGATGATCGTCATCATCGAGAACATCAGGATTTCCGCCGGATTGCGGCCGAACGCGGCGGCCTCCTGACGGATCGCCGACACGCGCGGCGCGATCACCTTGGCCGACGGTCCCGACATGAAAACGCATTCGGCGTGCTGTGCCGCGAATTTCCGTCCGCGCGGCGAGGTGCCGGCCTGGTACAGTACGGGCGTCCGCTGCGGCGACGGCTCGCTCAGGTGGATGGTGTTGTTGATGCGGTAGTTCGCGCCCTCATGGTTGACGCGATGCACCTTTGTGGGGTCGGTGAAGATGCCGCGCGTGCGGTCGCGCAGCACGGCGTCGTCCTCCCAACTGCCCTCCCAGAGCTTGTAGACGACCTCCATATATTCGTCCGCGATCTCGTAGCGGTCGTCGTGCCCGATCTGCTTGTCCTTGCCGGCGCCGCGCGCGGCGCTGTCGAGATAGCCGGTGACGACGTTCCAGCCGATACGTCCCTCGGTGAGATGATCGAGCGTCGACATCCGCCGCGCGAACGGATAGGGCGGCTCGAAGGAGAGATTGCTGGTGACACCGAAGCCGAGATTCTGCGTCACCGCCGCCATGGCCGACAGCAGCAGCAGCGGATCGTTCGAGGGCGACTGGGCAGCATTGCGCAAGGCTGCGTCAGGACTGTTGCCATAGACGTCATACACTCCGAGCACGTCGGCCAGGAATAGCCCGTCGAAACGGCCGCGCTCCAGCGTTTTGGCAAGATCGATCCAGTAGGGGAGGCGGTTATATTCGGCGGTGCGGTCGCGTGGATGGGTCCACAGGCCCGGTGACTGGTGCGCGACGCAATTCATCGCAAATGCATTGAGCCTGATCTGCTTGGCCATGATGGTCCCCCGGCGCCCTATACCGGGCGCTCTTCGAATGATAGTGCTGCGCCCCGAACTTGGCGAAGTTCTTGCATATAGCCCGACGTTGGCAAGGCCAAAATCAGCGGCGCTGCCGCGCTTGGCAAGCCAATCTCAAGAGAGCAAGAACGAAATCCCAAGACTATCGAAGTCCCCGCCACTTTCGGAGGCCTGCCCGTATCGGGTATGCTCCTTCGTCTCGCAACCTAAAAAAGAAAATAATGACCAGAGCCGATGCCATCGCCCGCGCCCGTGACGATTTCAAATCCGGCGCGTTCCTCGCTGAACTCGATCGCCGCGTTGCCTACCGGACCGAGAGCCAGAATCCGAACCGGAGCGTCGAGCTGCGCGCCTATCTGGAACAGGAGATGGTGCCCGCTTTCGCCGCGCTCGATTTCGAAAGCCGAATGATCGAATCTCCCAGCGGCAAGGCGCCGTTCCTGTTTGCCGAACACCACGAGAGCGAGACGGCGCCGACCGTGCTGATCTACGGCCATGGCGACGTTGTCGACGGCATGGAAGGCGAGTGGCGCGACGGCCGCGATCCCTGGCGCACCACGGTTTCGGGCACGCGTCTCTACGGTCGCGGCACGGCCGACAACAAGGGCCAGCACAGCATCAACATGGCCGCACTCCGCGCGGTGCGCGAGGCCCGCGGCGGCAAGCTCGGCTTCAATGCCAAGTTCATCGTCGAGATGGGCGAGGAGATCGGCTCGCCGGATCTCGGCAAGGTCTGCGATCTCAATCGCGATGCGCTCAAGGCCGATCTGTTCATGGCCTCCGACGGGCCGCGCCTGTCCGCCGACCGTCCGACCCTGTTCCTCGGCTGCCGTGGCGGCATCCGCATTCATCTCGATGTGAACCTTCGCGACGGCGGCCATCACTCCGGCAATTGGGGCGGCGTGCTCGCCAACCCCGCGACCATCCTGGTCAACGCGATCTCGACGCTGGTCGACGGCCACGGCCGCCTTCAGCTGGATGCGCTGAAGCCGCCCCGGCTCACCAACCAGATCCGCAGTTATCTTGCCGACGTGCAGGTGGTGCCGACCGAGGACGAGCCGGCGTTGGCGGAGAACTGGGGCGAGGAGGGTCTTTCGGCAGCCGAGCGGCTCTATGCCTGGAACACGCTCGAAGTGCTGGCGATGTCGTCGGGCAATATCGAGAAGCCGGCCAATGCCATTCCCGGCCACGCCAATGCCGTGCTGCAACTGCGTTTCGTGGTCGGCACTGAGATCGATGGGTTGATCGAGGCGATCCGCGCGCATCTGGCGCAAAAGGGGTTTCCGATGGTCGAGGTGCGGGCGGCGCAGAGCTTTGCCGCCTCGCGCACGGATTTCGACAGCCCCTGGATTACATGGGCGGCGGATTCGGTGCGCCAGACCACCGGCAAGGTGCCGGCGGTGCTGCCGAATTTCGGCGGCTCGTTGCCCAACGACGTGTTCTCCGAGATATTGGGCCTGCCGACGATCTGGGTGCCGCACTCCTATCCCGGCTGTTCCCAGCATGCGCCCAATGAGCACATCCTGCTGCCATTGACCGAAGAGGCCTTGACGGTGATGGCCGGGCTGTTCTGGGATCTCGGGGAATTGCCGAAACCGCTCGCTGGCCTGAGCCGTTAACCGGAGCCACGATCCAGCCAAAAGTCACATTCTATTCCAACCCAATTTGTGCTTGCATCCCGCCGGCATCATCCTGAAAGGGGACAAAAAAGTGAAACATTTCCGTAGCATCGGCCTCGCGCTCGCCGCGACCTTCGCTGTCAGCCAGGCCGGGGCCCAGGAGCTCACCGGCACGCTGAAGAACATCAAGGACACCGGCGCCATCACGCTGGGCTTCCGCGACTCCTCGATCCCGTTCTCCTATCTCGACGACAACCAGAAGCCCGTCGGGTTCGCGATGGACATCTGCTACAAGATCGTCGACGCCGTGAAGAAGGAGCTCAAGCTCGACAAGCTCGAGGTCAAGCTCAACCCGGTGACCTCGGCGACGCGTATTCCGCTGATGGCCAACGGAACCATCGACCTC
The DNA here is from genome assembly GCF_003020115.1 of Bradyrhizobium sp. MOS002. GTDB lineage: Bacteria > Pseudomonadota > Alphaproteobacteria > Rhizobiales > Xanthobacteraceae > Bradyrhizobium. The sequence goes on along the minus strand of NZ_PYFX01000001.1, from coordinate 257,198 downwards.
GAATGCGGCTCGACCACCAACAACGCCGAGCGCCAGAAGCAGGTCGCCTTCACCAACACCCATTACCTGACCGCCAGCCGCTACGTCTTCAAGAAGTCGAGCGGCCTGAAGTCGATCGACGATCTCAAGGGCAAGACCGTGGTCTCGACCGCCGGCACCACCAACATCAAGCAGCTCACCGAAGCCAACGTTGCGAAAAGCCTCGGCGCCAACATCATCCCGGCCAAGGACCACGCCGAATCCTTCCTGATGGTTGAGACCGACCGCGCCGTCGCCTTCGTGATGGACGACATCCTGCTTGCGAGCCTCGTTGCCGGCTCGAAGTCGCCCGACGACTACGTCATCTCCAAGGACGCGTTCTCCAAGCCTGAGCCCTACGGCATCATGCTGCGCAAGGACGACGCACCGTTCAAGAAGGTGGTCGATGCGGCGACCGCCGCGCTCTACACCTCCGGCGAAGGCCAGAAGATCTACGAGAAGTGGTTCACCCAGAAGATCCCGCCGAAGGGTCTGAACCTCAACACCCCGATCTCGGCCGAGCTGAAGAACGAGTTCGCGAAACCCTCGGACTCGCCAAACCCGGACGACTACAAGTAAGCTGAGTTGTTCGCCTCTCCCCGCTTGCGGGGAGAGGCAGCATATTCCGGCCATTCTGGAGGGAGAGTGGCCGGACATTTGCATAGGCGCCGGGACATCCATGACTGGCGCGTTCGCGCGGGGGACACGTGAACTACCACTGGAACTGGGGAATCTTCTTTGAGCCGAACCCGATGGGGACCGGCACCTATCTCGACATGCTGTTGTCGGGGCTGGTGCTGACCCTCAAGACGGGTGCGCTCGCCTGGATCATCGCGCTGATCACCGGATCGTTCGTGGGCGTGATGCGCACGCTGCCGTCGAAGCGGGCGTACTGGTTCGGCTTTGCCTATGTCGAATTCTTCCGCAACATGCCGCTGCTGGTGCAGCTCTTCCTGTGGTTCTTCGTGCTGCCGGAACTGCTGCCGAAAGCTGCCGGCCTCTGGCTGAAGCAGCTGCCCAATGCTCCGTTCTGGACGGCGGCGATCGGCATCGGCTTCTTCATGTCGGCACGCGTCGCCGTGCAGTTGCAGGCCGGCATCGGATCGCTCCCGCGCGGCCAGAAGATGGCGGCGACCGCGCTCGGCCTGACGACCTTGCAGGCTTATCGCTACATCCTGCTGCCGATGGCGTTCCGCATCATCCTGCCGCCGCTGACGTCCGAGTTCCTCAACACCATCAAGAACACGGCTGTGGCCATCACCATCGGTTTGCTTGAGCTGACGGGACAGGCGCGCTCCATGCAGGAATTCTCGTTCCAGGTGTTCGAGGCCTTCACCGCCGCGACCCTTCTCTATCTCCTCGTCAACGCCGTCGTCGTGACCGCGATGCGCTTCCTCGAGCGCTACGTCGCGATCCCCGGCTATATCACGGGGAAATAGCACCATGTTCAGCAATTTCGATTTCGAGGTCATCCGTCGCTCGCTGCCTTATCTTTTCTATGAAGGCATGACGTTCACGGTGACGTTGACGGCACTTTCCGCGCTCGGCGGCCTGATCTTCGGCACGGCCATCGCGCTGATGCGGCTCTCGGGCTTGAAGATCCTGGGCCGCATCGCCGGCGTCTATGTCGACTTCATGCGCTCGCTGCCGCTGGTGCTGGTGATCTTTTGGTTCTACTTCCTGGTGCCCTATATCGGGCAATGGGTGACCGGCGCGTCGCGCCCGATCAGCGTCGGCGCGTTTGCGTCCTCGCTCATCACCTTCATCATGTTCGAGGCCGCGTATTTCTCCGAGATCATGCGTGCCGGCATCCAGTCGATCTCGCGCGGCCAGCCGGCCGCAGCCAACGCGCTCGGCCTGACCTACGCCCAGACCATGCGCTACGTCGTGCTGCCGCAGGCCTTCCGCAACATGCTGCCGGTCCTGATCACGCAGACCATCGTGCTGTTCCAGGACACCTCACTGGTCTACGTGCTGTCGATCACCGATTTCCTCGGTGCGGCCAGCAAGGTCGCGCAGCGCGACGGCCGTCTGGTCGAAATGTATCTGTTCGCGGCGATCGTCTACTTCACCATCTCCTGTGTCGCGTCCTTCGGCGTTCGTCGCCTGCAGGCGCGCATCGCCATCATTCGATAGAGTTTGTCATGATCGAGATCAGCCACGTCGACAAATGGTACAGCCCGAGCTTCCAGGTGCTGACCGACTGCACCACCAGTGTCACCAAGGGCGAGGTGGTCGTGGTCTGCGGTCCGTCGGGATCGGGCAAGTCGACGCTGATCAAATGCGTTAACGCGCTGGAGCCGTTCCAGAAAGGTGACATCAGCGTCGATGGCACCAAGGTCAACGATCCCAAGACCAATCTGCCCAAGCTGCGTTCGCGGGTCGGCATGGTGTTTCAGCACTTCGAGCTGTTTCCGCATCTGAAGATCATCGATAATCTCTGCCTCGCACAGCAGAAGGTACTCGACCGGTCGCGCGACAAGGCGATGGCGAAAGGCATGCAGCTGCTGGAGCGCGTCGGCCTGAAGGAACAGGCGCAAAAGTTTCCCGCGAACCTGTCCGGCGGCCAGCAGCAGCGGGTGGCGATCGCTCGCGCGCTCGCGATGGATCCCATTGTCATGCTGTTCGACGAGCCGACCTCGGCGCTCGACCCCGAGATGGTGAGCGAGGTGCTCGACGTCATGGTGGACCTCGCCCATGAGGGCATGACCATGATGGTCGTCACCCACGAGATGGGCTTTGCCCGCAAGGTCGCCAACCGCGTCATCTTTATGGACCGCGGCGAGATCGTCGAGGACGCCCCGAAGGACGATTTCTTCGGCAAGCCCCGCAGCGACCGCGCGCAGAAATTCCTGTCGAAGATCCTGTCGCATTAATTCTCTCGTCACTCCGGGATGCGCCGAAGGCGCAGGCCCGGAAGTCATCGGGCGATATGAGGTGAAATGGATTCGCTGATGCGCAATTGCGCATCATAGTTCGCCGCTTCGCGCCGCCCCGGAATGATGGTTGAGGGTTTCAGGGCGCCACCAAATCCCCTATAACCGCACCAAATCTCTCTTCCCGCCAGGAGACCTGCCTTGGATCCGATCGCCTATGTCAACGGCTCATTCGTCCCGCTCTCGGACGCCAAAATTTCGGTCCTCGATCGCGGCTTCCTGTTTGCCGACGGCATCTATGAGGTCTCCGCCGTGCTCGACGGCAAGCTGGTCGACAATGCCTCGCATCTGACGCGGCTGGAGCGCTCGGTCGGCGAGATCCAGCTGAAGCTGCCCGAGACGGTCGAGCGCATCACCGAGCTCCAAAAGGAGCTGATCGCGCGCAACAAGGTCGAGAGCGGTCTCGTCTATCTCCAGGTCACCCGCGGCGCCGACAAGGGCCGCGACTTCGCCTTCCCCAAGGGCGACGTCAAGTCGAGCCTGGTAATGTTCACGTCGGAGAAGGACATCATCAACGCCGCCTCGGCCAAGACCGGCATCAACGTGATCACCGTGCCCGACATCCGCTGGGAGCGGCGCGACATCAAGAGCGTGGCACTCCTCGCGCAAGTGCTGGCCAAGCAGGCCGCGGCCGAAGCCGGTGCCGGCGAAGCCTGGATGCTGGAAGACGGCTACGTCACCGAAGGCGGCTCGTCTTCGGCGTTCATTCTCACCAAGGACGACGTCATCGTGACCCGCAAGAACTCCAACGCGATCCTGCCGGGCTGCACCCGCAAGGCGGTGGTGGCGCTGGCGGAGGAGCGTCAGCTCCGCATCGAGGAGCGCTCGTTCACGGTCGCCGAGGCGCTCGCCGCCAAGGAAGCCTTTGCGACGTCCGCGTCGCTGTTCGTCCAGCCGGTGGTTGCGATCGACGGCAACAAGGTCGGCGATGGCAAGCCGGGCCCGATGGCGGCGCGGCTGCGCGAGATCTACGTGGAGTTCGCCAAGGCGACGGCGGTTTAGCCATACACTCGGTGTCATCGCCCGCGAAGGCGGGCGATCTAGTACGCCGCGACGCCAGTGATTGAACCGAGAAGCCGCGGCGTACTGGATGCCCCGCCTTCGCGGGGCATGACAGTTGAGAATGTCTTAGGCCACCGACGCCTTCACCTTCACCGGGTGAACCGCACGGAACGCGATCGCGAGCCGGTTCCAGGCATTGATGGCGCCGATCAGCATGGTCAGGTTCACCGTCTCCGCATCGGAGAATTGCGCGCGGACCTGCTCGTAGACGTCATCAGGCGCGTGCGTCTCGGAGATCAGCGTCACTGATTCGGTCCAGGCCAGCGCGGCGCGCTCGCGGTCGGTGTAGAGCGGGGATTCGCGCCAGGCGTTGAGCAGATAGATGCGCTGCTCGGTCTCGCCGCGCTTGCGGGCGTCCTCGGTGTGCATGTTGATGCAGAAAGCACAGCCGTTGATCTGCGACGCGCGGATCTTGACGAGCTCGATCAGCGATTTCTCAAGGCCCGTCGACTGGATCTGCTCTTCCAGCGCCATCAGCGCCTTCATCGTGTCGGGTGCGGCCTGGTAGAAATTCATGCGGGGTTTCATGGTCGTTCTCCTTGCTTGCTGGGTTGATGTCAGTGGGCGCCGCCAGCCGAGGCATGGCCGGCCTTCTTCAGGAAGAGGGTGGCGATCAGCGCGACGATCAGTGCCACGCCGAGCAGATAGAAGGTGTCGCTGAAGGCGAGGATATAGGCCTGCTTCTGCACGATATGGCCGATCGCAACATAGGCGCGATGCGACGCGTCCGCAGGGTCGAGAATGCCGTGATTGACGAAGTATTGGGTGAGCTGTTCCAGCCGCGTCCGCGTCGCCTGCTCGAACAGCGAGACCGACTGCATCAGCACGTTGGAGTGATACTGCTCGCGCTTGGTCAGCAGGGTCTGCAGCAGCGCGATGCCGACGGCGCCACCAAGATTGCGCATCATGTTGAACAGGCCGGAGGCCGAGCCCGCGTTCTCCGGCTCGATGCCTGAGGTCGCCACCGCAGACAGCGGCGCCATCACCAGCGCCTGGCCGATCGCACGAACCACATTGGGCCAGAGCAGTTGATCGGCGGCATAGTTGCCGGTCATATAGATGTTCATGAAGTTGGAGGCCGCGAACAGGACGAAGCCGACGCCGATGATGAGCCGCGCATCGAGCTTCTGCATCAGCCGCGGCACCAGCGGGATCAGCAGGAGCTGCGGCAGGCCGGTCCAGGCCAGCACCATGCCGATCTGCTCGGCGTTGTAGCCTTGGATGCGGGCCAGATATTGCGGCAGGATGAACACCGAGCCGTAGAGCGCGATTCCCAGCAGGAAGTTCGCGAGCATGCCGAAGCCGAAATTGCGGCGGACCAGCAGACGCAGGTTCAGGAGCGGCTTCTTCACGGTGAGCTCGATGATCAGGAAGGCGGTCAGCGCCACGGCCGCGATGACAGACAGCTTGACGATGAAGGGCGAGCCGAACCAGTCGTCCTTGTTGCCTTCCTCCAGCACGGTCTGCAGCGCCGACAGTCCGATCGCCATGGTGATGATGCCGGCCCAGTCACCGTCGCGCAGCAGCGCAAGCCTCATCGGCTTTGCATCGAGCGCGTACCAGAGCATGCCGACCATGATCCCGCCTGGGACGACGTTGACGTAGAAGATGTATTGCCAGCCAAAATTCTCGGTGAGATAGCCGCCGATGGTCGGGCCGATCGCGGGCGCGAACGTCGCGGACAGCGCGAACAGCGCCAGGCCGACCGGCTGCTTTCCGCGCGGCAGCAATGTGATGATGAGCGTGAACGCCATCGGGATCAGCACGCCGCCGGTAAAACCCTGCACCGCCCGCAGCACGATCATCTGCGGCAGGTCCTGCGCCAACGCACAGGCGGCCGACAGGACCAGGAACAGGACCGCGTTGGTGAGGAGATAGATGCGGATCGAGAACACCTGCGCCAGCCAGCCCGAGAGCGGGATCACCACGATCTCCGCGATCAGATAGGAGGTCGAGATCCAGCCGCCGTCGTCGATGCCGGCGCCGATCGCGCCCTGGATGTCGGCGAGCGAGGCATTGACGATCTGGATGTTCAGCACCGCCATGAAGGCACCGAGCGTCGCGCCGATCACGGCAATCCAGGTCTTGGTCGAAACCGCGGGCGCGGCGGGTGCGGCCGGAGCAGGCATGCTGGTGACCGAAGCGGCGTTCAGGGCGGGTCGGAGCGTGCTCATGAAGGGCCTCGTCTCGGATACGGAGACAGGATGCATCGGGCGGATGGTTTCGATCATCGAGGAAGCGTGGGAAAGATCGTCCGGCAGGACTTGATGATGCTGCCGGAGCTGGCCTTTAGCCTCCGTGGGGTCGCGTCGCATTGTCGGCGAGGCGCTTGGCCGTTTCGCGCTCGGCCAGCACGGTCGCCTTGGTGTCGACTGTCGGCTCCGCCGACATGCCGGGGCGCAGCAGCCCGGTCAGGCGGTGGTCGTCGAGCACAATCTTCACCGGCACGCGCTGCACGATCTTGGTGAAATTGCCGGTGGCGTTGTCGGGCGGCAGCAGTGCGAATTCGAGGCCGCTCGCCGGCGACAGGCTGTCGACATGGCCGCGCAGGGTCTGGTTGCGGAAACCGTCGACGTGCAGCTCGACCGGCTGACCGGCACGGACATGGGTGAGCTGCGTTTCCTTGAAATTCGCCACGACATAGACCGCATCGAGTGGCACCACCGCCATCAATTGCGTGCCGGCCTGCACGAACTGTCCCACGCGCAGCGAGCGGGCGCCGACCGTGCCGTCGACCGGCGCGGTAATCTCGGTGTAGGAGAGATTCAGCGTCGCCTGCTCCGCGACCGCGCGCGCGTGTTCGAGCTGGGCTGTGGCCTGCGCGCGCTGGGTACTGAGCACGTCGACCTTGCGTTGCGCGGCCACGAGGCCCGACTTGGCATGTTGCAGTTGCGCGTTGCTGGCGCGCAACGCAGCGTCAGTTTGTTGCGCGCGTTGAATCGTGCCGGAGCCCGACTTCATCAAGTCGTCGTAGCGCGCGCGCTCCTCCTGCGCAAATTTCAGATTCGCGTCCGCAGCGGTGACATCGGCAGTGCTCTGCTCGATGATCGGCTGCTGGAGTGCGAGCTGGGCGTCGAGGTTGCGCACCGACGCTTCCGCTGCAGCGACATCGGCGCGGGCCTGGTCGAGCGCCGCCTTGAAGTCGCGGTCGTCGATCTTCGCCAGCACCTGTCCCGCCTTGACCTTTTCGTTGTCACTGACCTGCACCTTCGCGATGTAGCCCGAGACCTTTGGCGCGATGATCGTGGAGTCGGCCTTCACATAGGCGTCGTCGGTTGTCTCGAGGTAACGGCCGTTGACCCAGTAGTCGTGTCCCCAATAGACAATCGTTGCCGTGCTCGCGAGGAGCGCAAGCACCAACGCCGCCCTCCGGACGATATTCCTGGCCGGGCCACGCACCGGTGCCGTGGGGGAAGCTTGAGTTATTTCAGTCGCTTGCTGGAAATTTTCGGTGCGGGGCATCTCGGACATGGCAGTCTCCTGTCGGCTGGCTGAGACTATCGGTCTTCCTCGTTCGATCGATAATTGGCAAAATTCCGGAAGGATTATCCGCTGAGAGTGGATAGTCCGGATCTCGCCTTGGCGCGTATGGTCTACCGAGCCGGAAGGGCGACTGCCCCAGAGCGATTGCCGGGTCTGTCGAGGGATTGCGGCTAACGCGCCGTGCCGCACACGAGATGATCTGATGGATAATCCGAGAGAATTCCTTGCGATTATCGATCAAGAGCGGATAATCAGTCGGCATGGACCGATTGACCAGCCTCGAAGTCTTCAGCCGGGTGGTGGAAACCGGCGGCTTCTCTGCAGCAGCCCGCAAGCTCAACATGTCGACCACCATGGTGAGCAATCACGTTCAGGCGCTGGAAGACCGGCTCGGGGTAAGGCTGCTTCAGCGCACCACGCGCAAGGTCAACCTCACCGAGATCGGCAGGGCCTATTACGACCGTTGCATCCAGATACTCGCCGATATCGAACAGGCCGACGATATCGCGAGCGAATTGCAGTCGGTGCCCCGCGGCACGCTACGGATCCACGTTGCCACGCACATGGTGCCGTTCGTTGCGCCCGTGGTCGCGAAGCTCCTGTCAATCTATCCGGAGCTCAAGATCGATCTGCGCATGGGCGAGGCCGACATCGACCTCATCGAAGAAGGCTATGACGTCGCTTTGCGCATGACCGCGCCGCCGGATTCGAGCCTGATCGTCCGCAGCCTCGCCACCTGGCGCCACGTGCTGTGCTGCTCGCACGACTATCTCGATAGGCACGGTCGCGTGCAGAAGCTCGATGAGCTCACCGCGCACAATTGCGCCCGTCACTTGAATTATCCGTTCGGCGACGACTGGCGCTTCTTCGACCGCAAGGGTATGCCGGCATCGGTGCGCATCTCCGGCAGCTTCATCACCAACAGCGGTGAGGCCCTGCGGAAGGTGGCGCTGGAAGGCGCTGCCGTCTGCCTGATGGCGGGCTTTCTCGTCCAGGACGATCTCGAAGGCGGTCACCTCGTTCGCCTTCTGCCCGAATATCGTCCCGTCGAGATGTCGATGAACGCGGTCTATCCGCACCGGCATCATCTGTCGGCGAAGGTCAGGACCTTCATCGACATGCTCGTGCATCACAGCGCCGAGCAGCAGAAGCTGATCAATCCCTATTCATGATCGGGGTGGCGCCGGCAGCCGCCCGAACACTTTTTCAAGCGCCATCCCGACCGCAAGCAGGCGGCGATCGCTGCCCGCGGGGCCATCCAGCTCAAGCCCGATCGGAAGTTTGCTGACCGCGCCGAGCGCAATCGGGATCTGGATTCCGGGAATTCCGGCATTGCTGCCGGGATCGGTGTTCTGGATGAACAGGCCGAAATTTTCGAGGCTGCTGGAGTCGGGATTGGAAGCAATCGCCACACGCGGCGTGGTCGGAAAGGCGATGGCGTCGAGCCGGTTGTCCGCAAAGGTCCTGCCGTAGAGCGCCTGCAGGGCGGGACGCGCGCTTGTGATGGCAGCGTCATAGATCGGCTCGGCATCGACCAGCGTATTGTCGGGACCAGGCAGCTTGCGCGGGATCACGAGGCCGTCATAGGTGCCCTTGACGTCGGGGCTCGCGATCTCCCGCGCCAGTGCTTCGATGGTGATGCCGGTGCCGGTGTGAGCGAGATAGGCCACCATGTCGTCATAGGCCTCGTACAGCGCGACGGGAAAGCCGACCTGGCCGTTGAGTTCGGCCAATTGCGGCATTTCGATCTCGACCACCGTGACGCCCTGCGCCTTCAGTTTCGCGACCGCCGCCTGGAAGGCGGTCTCGGTGTCGGTATCGAGATTGATCAGCATCGACCGCACGATACCAATTCGCATCTGCTTCAGATCAGCCGGCTGAACGGCTTCGCCCCCTGCAATGACGCGGTCGAGCAGTTCGACATCCGCCAAGGTCGCGGCCATCGGGCCCGCGGTGTCGCGGGTGTGCGAGATTGGCGCGATGCCGGTTTGCGGATAGCGTCCGACCGTCGGGCGCAGCGACGCGCATCCGTTCAGCGCAGCCGGCACCCTGACCGATCCGCCAGTGTCGGTGCCGAGCCCGCCCGCGACGATCCGTGCGCCGATCGCGGCGCCCGTTCCGGAGGAGGATCCGCCGGCGATCAGGGCGCGGTCATAGGCGTTGCGCACGCCGAACTCCGCGCCGGTCTTGAACGCGGTGTTGTAGCCGGAGATGCCGAAGGCGAGCTCGTGCATGCTGGTTTTGCCGATGATGACCGCGCCCGCCGCGCGCAGCCTTGCTACCACCGGCGCGTCGGCCTCGGGAACGTAATGCTTCAGCGCTGGCGTTCCTGCGCTGCAGGGGAGCCCCGCGACCTCGATATTGTCCTTAATCACGATAGGAACGCCGCCGAGCGGCTTGTCCTTGTCGTCGTTCGCGTCGAATGCTGCCGCAGCCTTCAGGGCGCCGGCCTCGTCCAGGGTGACGAAGGCATTCAGATCGGCGTTGGCGTTGGCGCGGACGAGAGCTTGCGTCGTGAGCGCGGTGCTCGTGATTTTTCCGGCGCGGAGGTCGGCCGCGGCCTGGGTCAGGGTCAACTGGTCGAAATCCATGATGCGTCACCCGATTGCAGGAGCGCCATCAGGGGGCCCCTCAGCTCCAGAGGCTGAAGCCTCGTCGGCGCTCCGTCAACCGTGGGCGCGCATCCTTGCAGGTGATGGCGCGTCGAGCTCGGCGAACAGCCGTTCGACCTCGGCCTTCACCTTCCCGATCGCGGCGTCCTTGACCGGCCCGTAGCCGCGGATATCCATCGGCGCTTTTGCAATGGCGACGAGACTTGGCAGATGCGCCGCGTCGAGCCCGCCGAGCAGCCGTTTGATGATGCCATCGTACCAAGTGATCAGTTCCCGCTCGGCGCGCCGTTCCGCCGTGTAGCCGAACGGGTCGAACGGCGTCCCGCGCAATCCCTTCAATCGCGCCAGCAGGGCAAGCGGCATCTGGATCCACTGCCCGAAGGCGCGCTTGCGCGGACGTCCGCGGGCGTCGCGCCTTGACGGCAGGAACGGCGGGGCGAGGTGATATTGGATGCTGAAGTTGCCTTCGAACTCGCCTTTCAATTCGTCGAGGAACCCACCCTGCATGTGCAGCCGCGCCACCTCGTATTCGTCCTTGTAGGCCATCAGCTTGAACAGGGCTCGCGCGACTGCCTCAGTCAAGGCCTCGCTCTTCGAGTCGGCTTCCGCATGGCGAACATTTGTAACGAGCTCTCGATAGCGCGCTGCATAGGCATCGTTCTGATAGGCCGTGAGGAAGTCGGCGCGGCGGTCGATCAGCTGGTCGAGCGTCTCGGCCTTCGGCGCTCCGTCCATCTTCGGCAAGAAGTCGGGATCGGCCGCTGCAATCCGGCCCCAGGCGAAAGCCTGCTTGTTGCTTTCGACCGCGACACCGTTGAGCTCGATCGCGCGCAACAGCGCCGGCAGTGAAACCGGCAGCAGCCCGCGCTGCCAGGCAAAACCCAGCATGACGATGTTGGCATAGACGGCATCGCCGAGCAGGCGCTCGGCCAACGCGTTGGCGTTGATGGTGTCGAGATTGCCGTCGCCGATCACCCGGCCGATCGCGCGCAGGCGGGCGGGCGAGGCGAGATCGGCGTCGCGGAAACGGACGACGTCACCGGTCGGCATCTCCGCGGTGTTGACGGCGGCGCGCGTGCCTTTTCGATAGGTGCCGGACGCCTTTGGCGAGGAACTGACGACGAGGTCGCAGCCGATCAGCGCGTCGGTCGCACCCTGGTCGATACGCACCTGATGGAGCGACTCGGGAGTTGCCGCAAGCCGGATATAGCTCAGCACCGGCCCGAATTTCTGCGCAAAGCCGGTAAAATCCAGCACCGAGACACCGTGTCGTTCGAGATGTGCCGCCATGCCGATCAGCGCGCCGACCGTGATCACGCCGGTGCCGCCGACGCCGGTGATGAGCAGATCATAGGGACGGTCGAGCGTTGCGGGTGCGGGCAGGGGAAGCGTGGCGGCGTGGCCGGCCGCGTCGATCCGGCTTGCGCCCTTCTTCCGGCGCGTCGCGCCTTCAACGGTGACGAAGCTCGGGCAGAAGCCGTTGAGGCAGGAAAAGTCCTTGTTGCAAGACGAGAGGTTGATCTGACGCTTGCGGCCGAACGGCGTTTCCTTCGGCTCGACGCTGAGGCAGTTGGATTCGACCGAGCAATCGCCGCAGCCTTCGCAGACGAGATCGTTGATGTAGGCAAAGCGTTTTGGGTCGGCCATCTGTTCGCGCTTGCGCCGACGACGCTTCTCCGTCGCGCAGATCTGCTGATAGATCAGCACCGAGACGCCGGAAATTTCGCGCAGCTCGCGCTGCACGCTGTCCATCTCTTCGCGCGGATGGATGGACACGCCGACGGGCAGGTCGCCGGGCGCAAATTGCGCCGGATCGTCCGACACCAGCGCGATGCGCGCAACGCCCTCGGCGCGGACGCTGTGCGCGATGGCGTGGACGCTGATCGGGCCGTCAACGGGTTGGCCGCCGGTCATCGCGACGGCATCGTTGAACAGGATCTTGTAAGTGATGTTGGCTTTGGCCGCGATCGCCTGCCGGATCGCCATCGAGCCCGAATGATAATAGGTCCCTTCGCCGAGATTCTGGAAAACGTGCTTGTTGCCGGTGAAGCGAGACGAGGCGGCCCAGTTGACGCCTTCGCCGCCCATCTGGATCAGGGACGATGTCTCGCGGTCCATCCAGCTCGCCATGAAATGACAGCCGATGCCGGCGAGCGCCTTCGACCCCTCCGGCACTTTGGTCGATGTGTTGTGCGGGCATCCGGAGCAGAAATAGGGCGTGCGCGTCGCACCAGAGACGTTGACGGTCCGCTCGGCGTCCGGCAGCAGCGAGGCTGCACGCGCGGCGAGATTGAGGCCCGGAAACATCGGATCGAGCCGTCGCGCCAGCACGGACGCCAGCGCGCGTGGCGACAATTCGCCGATCCAGGAAATCAGTCGCGCGCCGGTTTCGTCATGCTTGCCGACCATGCGCTCGGGCTTGCTACCGGGATAGTCGTAAAAATATTCCTTGAACTGGCTCTCGATGATGCCGCGCTTCTCCTCGACCACCAGGATCTCGCGCTTGCCCTTCACGAAATCCATCGCGTCATGGAGCGCCAGCGGCCAGACCATGCCGACCTTGTAGATGTCGATGCCGATGCTGCGGCAGGCCGCTTCGTCGAGATCCATCAGCCGCAACGCTTCCATCAGATCGAGATGCGCCTTGCCCGTGGTGACGATGCCGTAGGTGGCGTCGGGGATGTCGTAGATGTGACGATCGATCGGATTGGCCTTTGCGAAGGCGTAGACCGCATGCTTCTTCGCCTCCAGCCGCTCCTCGATCTGCGGCCCCGGCAGATCCGGCCAGCGATAGTGCAGGCCGCCTAGCGGCGGCGTGAAGTCCGGCGTGTGGAAGGCGCGCGGCGGGCGCAGCGCGACGGAGGCGCCGGATTCAACTATCTCCGAGATCGCCTTGAAGCCGACCCACATGCCGGTGAAGCGGCTCAGAGCGTAGCCATACTCACCGAATTCGAGGTACTCGCCGACGCTTGAGGGGTGGAGCGTCGGCATGAACCAGCTCATGAAAGCGACGTCGGACTGGTGCGGCATCGAGGACGAGACGCAGCCATGGTCGTCGCCGGCGACCACCAGCACACCACCATGCGGCGAGGAGCCGTAGGCGTTGCCGTGTTTCAACGCATCGCCGGAGCGATCGACGCCGGGCCCCTTGCCGTACCAGAGTCCGAACACGCCATCGACCTCGCGGTCGGCCTGCGTCTCGACCTGCTGCGAGCCGAACACGGCAGTCGCGGCAAGGTCTTCGTTCACCGCGGGGAGGAATTCGATGCGGTCCTGCTTCAGCCGTTCCTGGATGCGCCACAGTTCGAGATCGACGCCGCCGAGCGGCGAGCCGCGATAGCCCGAGATGAAGCCCGCCGTGTTCAGCCCCGCGGCACGGTCGCGCCGCACCTGGTCGAGCGCGATGCGGACGATGGCCTGCGTGCCCGTGAGGAAGACGCGGCCCCGTTCGCGATCGTAGCGGTCGGAAAGCTCATAGGCGTCGAGTGACGAAATGGCGTCCATGCGGACCTCCCGCGGCATCCTTACCGGATAGGAGAAGGGTAGGCCTGGGCCACTGGTAGGTCTTACCTATTTTTCCGAGTAACAGGCTTGTTATGGTAGAGTTATCCGATGTGATCTACAGAGAGGTGGAATAATCCATTTTGGCGGCATCCATGATCGAAGACCAGGACGCGCGGATTCTCGCTTTCCTTCAGAAGGACGGCCGCGCCACCAACCAGCAGCTCGCCGACGCGGTCGGCATGTCGACCTCGGCATGCTGGCGCCGGGTGCGCGCGCTGGAGGAGAGCGGTGCGATCCAGGGCTATGCGGCCCTGGTCGCGCGCGAGCAGGCTGGCTTTGCGATGTCCGCGATCCTCCACGTCTCGCTGGAGCGGCACGACGCAAAATTCGTCGACGAGTTCGTCGCGCGGGTGACCACGCGGCGTGAGGTGCTGGAGTGCTTTGCGACCACCGGCGATGCCGATTACCATTTGCGCGTCGTCGTGGAGGACATGGCAGCCTACAACAGATTCCTCGACGACTTCATGTTCCGCATTCCCGGCATTCGCTATGTGAGAAGCAATGTCGTGCTGAAAGAGATCAAGACGGGCGTGGCCCTGCCGTTTTGAGAAGCAGCGCTTCGTCGTCCCGGCGAAGGCCGGGACCCATAACCACGAATGCCAATTGTCTTTGTGAAGCCGTAACGACGAGTCCTAATCAAAACATCTGCTGCGGCGCATGGGTCCCGGCTTTCGCCGGGACGACACTGTTGGTGCAACGTGGGCTACCGCTCTTCCCGGACGAACCTGTTCATCAGCGTGCCGATGCCGGTGATGTCGATCTCCACGACGTCGCCGTGCGTGATGTCAGGCGAGGCACCATCCGTTCCCATCCAGATCACGTCGCCCGGCCATAACGTAAAGTATTTGCTCAGCTCGACCAGGAACGGCACAACGCCAAAGATCATGTCGTTGGTGTGGAAGCGGTTGGTCTCCTTGCCGTTGACCCGGACGATCGTTTCCATCTTGTCGAGGTCGGCTTCGGTCTCGATCCACGGGCCCATCGGCTTGAACGTGTCGGCATTCTTCGAGCGCCAGAGGCTGCGGTCGGCCTTCTGCCAGCTCCGCTCGCTGACGTCGTTTCCGATGGTGTAGCCGAAGACGCAATCCATCGCGTTCTGTTTGGTGAGATGCTTCACCTTCTTGCCGATGACCACGACGAGCTCGCCTTCGTAATGGATCTTGTCCGTCGCAAAGGACGGGATGACGACCTCCTCGCCATGGGCGATCAGCGCATTCTGGGCGCGATAACCGATCTCGGGTCTGTCCGGCACCGCCGGCACCTCGCCGCGCTTGTCGGCGGCCTCCTTCAGATGCTTCAGGTAGTTCAGGCCGACGCAGTAGAAGGTGCGCGGAATCAGCGGCAGCTCGATCTTGACCTGTGAGAGCGGATGCGTGCGCGAGGTGCGTTGCCATTCGCCGAAGGGATCGCCGTCGACCGCGATGACCTGATCGCCCTCGACGATTCCCCAGGACGTTTTGTCCGCGGCGGTGAATTTCAGCCAGCGCATGCCGTGTCTCCGTTGTTATTCCGCGGCATCGCGCGGCTGCACTTTCCAGTCGCCGGCAGCCGGCCGCTTGAGCCCGAGATTTTCCCGCAGCGTCTTGCCGCGATACTCCTTCTGGAACAATCCGCGCCGCTGTAATTCCGGGACGATATGTTGCACGAAATCGGCATAGGAGCCGGGCACATAGGTCGCTGCGATGACGAAGCCGTCGCAGCCGCGCTCGACGAACATCTCTTCGAGCTTGTCCGCGATCTCCTTGGGACCGCCAACCATCGCATCCTGGACCTGACCGCGGCCGGAGAAGGTGACGAAGTCGCGCGCGCTCGGATTGCTCTTTCCGGAGTTCTTGAGCACGCCGTCCCGGATGCCCAGAATGCCCTGCATGCTCTTCAACTCTTCCGTCGTCAGCGGCTCGTCGAGATCCTTGGAGGCGAAGTCGTAGTTGAGCGCTTCTGCCAGCAGCGACAGCGCGTCGATCTGCAGCGGCAGCTTGTTGATCAGCGCCATTCTGTCTTCGGCCTCGGCTTTGCTCGCGGCGCAGACGGGTGTCGTCAGGTTGCAGAGGAACATCGCCTCCGGATCGCGACCGGCTTTCGCGGCCTCGTTACGCACGGACGCATAGCCTTCCTTGGCGGCGGCGAGGTTGCGTGCAGCGGTAAAGATCACTTCGCCCCAGCGTCCTGCAAAGCGTTGCCCGCGGCCGGACGCGCCAGCCTGGATGATCACGGGATGGCCCTGGTCGGAGCGCGGCACCGTGAAGGGACCGCGGGACTTGTAGAATGGACCCTTGTGATCGAGCCGCTTCACCTTGGCTGGATCGGCGAAGCGGCCGCTCGTCTTGTCCATGATGAGCGCGCCGTCCTCCCAGGTGTCCCAATGGCCGAGCACGACCTCCATGAATTCGTCGGCCTTGTCGTAGCGGGAATCATGTTCGGGATGAGAGTCGCGCCCCATGTTGTGTGCTTCGCCGTCGTTGAGCGAGGTGACGACGTTCCACCCGGCGCGTCCGCCGGACATCAGGTCGAGCGTTGCGAAGCGGCGGGCGATGTCGAAAGGTTCGAAATAAGTCGTCGAACCGGTAGCCCCCAACCCGAGCTTCTCCGTAACCATGCCCATCGTCGTCAGCACGATCAGGGGATCCATCTTCACGCAGCGGATGCCGTATTCGACGGTGTGGGCGTGATCGTTGCCGTAGCGGTCCGGCATCGCCAGCCGGTCGTCGAAGAAGGCCATGTGGAACTTGCCGGCTTCGAGGATTTTGGCGATCTCCTGATAATAGTCCGCCGACATCGAATCGTCGCGCGAATCCGGATGTCGCCACGAACTCGGCAAATTCGTGCAGTTCTGGGCCTGAAGGAAGCCGACCAGTACCATCTGCCGCGTCATGCTGCTGTTCTCCGAATTCCATCAGGCCAGATCGAGGACCGTATCCAGCCTGTACTCGCGCGCCAGCGCGCGCAGCTTTTCCCAGGTCGCATCCTCGATCTCGATGCCATCGCGTCGGCGCTGCTGCTCGCGCACGCCCTCGATCTCACCGGGATAGAACACGCCCTTGCTGCCCTCGGACGGCGGGGTCGATTTGAGATAGTGTGCAAACTCGGCGACCTCGCGCTTGAAGTCCTGCAGCGGGCGAAACGCGGCGACGTTGAACACGGCCATGAAGCAGCCGTCATTGTGCCGGCCCGTGGGTTCGACGCCGAAACCGAGGCCGGTGAGCAGGCCGCACAGCACCTCGACCATCGCGGCGAGGCCGCTGCCCTTGTAGCCCTCGCTTCCGCCTAGCGGCAGCAGCGCGCCGCCCTTGCGGTATTGGGTCGGATCGGTGGTGTGGCGTCCTTCGGCATCGATGATCCATCCCCTCGGAATCTCCTCGTCCCGTGCGACCGCGAGCTGGATCTTGCCGGCCGCGACCGCAGAGGTCGCCATGTCCAGGTAGAAGGGCGCATCGAGATCGGACGGCACCGCAATCGAGATCGGATTAGTGCCGAGCCGTGCCTCCTTGCCGCCGAACGGCGCCACGTGTTTCGGCGAGCGGCCGGAATCCGCCGTTGCGATCCCGATCATGCCTTCGCGCATCGCCATCAGCGGATAGGCAGCGAGGCGGCCGACATGGCTTTGCCGGAACACGGTGCAGGCGGCGACATTCGCCGTCTTCGCCTTCTCGATCGTCAGCGCCATCGCCTTGGCGTTGACGTGAAAACCAAAACCCCAATGGCCGTCGATCACGGTCGTGGTCGGCGATTCCTGGACGATGGTCCATTTTGCGCCGGGAACGATGTGCCCGGCCTTGATCCGGTCGATATAGGTGGAGACCGCGATTACGCCGTGGGAATCGTGGCCGGCGAGATTGGCGTTGACGCAGCCGCTTGCGACCGCGTCGGCCTCTTCCTCGGAAGCTCCGGCGGCACGAAGCAGCGCGGCGCTGATGCGCGTGAGGCGGTCGGCCTGGACGATCGGCATGGCGTTTCCCCGGCATCGTGCCCTTAACAGGCTGCTTGTTGGGAGCCATGGTCTCAAAGCGCGGCTGCGATATCAATCTCCCGTAAACCAATACAGGGCTGCAAATTCGTAGCGAGAACGCGCTGTTGGGCCAAGATTCGTCCCGCGCGGCGGTATTTTCGACAGTTTGGCGCCGGTCGTTCGCAGCTCGTTCACTTTGATGGACGGTTTGCAGCGCGCAATAACGAGCACTTAGGCGCTCGCCGGTCATAACGTCATCCGGGAAAAAAAGGCAGAAATTGCCCGGGAGCTGAGATCGTGACGACGACACTCGCGCGCACCTTTGCGGCGTTGAGCGCCATCAACGAAGCGATCCTCTACGCGAAATCGCCGGACGAGCTGTACCAGAAGGTCTGCGACGCCGGCTTTTCGAGCGGGGATTTTTTGGCTGTTGCAGTGTTTCTGATGGGACCGGATGGCCGGCGATTGCAATTTGCGGCCGGCTGTGGCGACGACATTCCGCGGCTGCGCTCCATCATGATTACGACGGAAGCCGGCACAGCCGAAGGATCGGGCGTCGGCGGCGAAGCATTTCGCAATCAGAAACTGTGCGTCAGCAACGATTATCTGAACGATCCGCGCTCGCTGGCGTGGCGCGCGGGCGCGGCCGCGGCCCAGATCGGCGCTGCTGCGGCGCTGCCGCTGCTCTGCAACGGCAAGAGTGTCGGCGTGCTCTTTGTGACCCGCCGCGAGGCCGGCTCGCTGAATGAGCAGATGGTGTCGCTGTTCGAGCGCATGTCGGCCAACATTTCCTACGCACTGGACATTTTCCGGCGAGAGAGCGCACGGCAGACCGGTGAGCGGGCGACGCGCCGGCTCAACCGCATGTTCGGCGCCATCAGCGCGACCAACGAAGCCATCCTGCGCGCCAAGACCGAGCGGGAGCTGTACCAGCTCGTGTGCGACGCCTCTGTCCATGGCGGCAAGTCGCTGGCGACCATCGTTCTGCTCCGCGAGCCGGACTCGCACTGGATGATCCCGGTCGCCTCCACCGGAGAGAACCTCGAGCTGGTCACCCAGGCGCGCTACTCGATCGATCCGGAAAGCCCCTATGGCAACGGCATATCCGGCGAGGTGTTCCGGACGCAGAAGGCCATCGTCGAAGACGATCTCGCCAGT
Source organism: Bradyrhizobium sp. MOS002 (assembly GCF_003020115.1). GTDB lineage: Bacteria > Pseudomonadota > Alphaproteobacteria > Rhizobiales > Xanthobacteraceae > Bradyrhizobium. The sequence continues at coordinate 238,419 of NZ_PYFX01000001.1, read as the reverse complement.
CGTACCAAGGGCTCGCCGTGGGAACAGGCCAAAATCAACACCGGCGTTGCCGCGTGCGTGGTTGCACCGCTGATCAGGCACGGCGAAAGTGTCGGCGTGCTCTTGTTCTTCATCAGCCGGTCCTGGGCCAAGGATGAGGAGATCGTCGCGCTCCTGCTGCGGATGGCTGAGAACGTCTCCTTCGCGCTCGAGAATTTCGGGCGCGCGGCCGACAATGCCAGGATCGCCGCGGAAGAAGAACGCCTGGCCCGCATGTACGCGGCGCTGAGCGCCACCAACGAGGCGATCCTGCGCGCGCGGTCGCGCTCAGAATTGTTCGATTTGGTCTGCGAGGCGACGGCCAAGGGTGCAAAGTTCACCTCGGCTACGATTGCGCTCGCCGACGATCGCGCCGAGCTGTTGCGCGTCGTCGCCTGCTACGGACCGAATGCAGATCAGGTCCGCACCTTCAAATTCTCCACCTCCGACCAAGTGCCTGAAGGCCGCGGGCTGACCGGCACCGCCTTCCGCACGGGTCAGCCCGCCGTCAGCAACGACGTGCTCGCCGACGACCGCATCAAGCCCTGGCAGTCAAGCGCCCGCCGCAACGGGATCGCGTCCTCTGCGGCGCTGCCGCTGTTCAACGGCGACCGCATCGAGGGCGTATTCCTGTTCAACTCCCCCGAACGCCACACCTTCACTGGCGAATTCATCGAATTGCTGCGTAAGCTTCAGGCCAACGTCGCCTTCGCGCTGGAGAATTTCGACCGCGCCGACGAGAAGGCGAAGGCCGACAAGCAGCGTGGCAGGTTGAGCGGCATGTTCGAGGCGCTGAGCGCCACGAACGAAGCCATCATGCGCGCCAAGACGCGCGAGGAGCTGTTCGAGGTCGCGTGTCAGGCGGCCGTGCTCGGCGGGGTCTTCGCATCGGCGACCATCGGAATCGTGGACGAAAAACGTGAGCTGGTTCACGTCGTGGCAGTCAAGGGACGGCTCCAGGAGCGAATGGTTGGACGTACCTGCAACCTCGCTCCCGATCATCCCGAGGGACAGGGGATCATCGGAACGTCGTTGCGCACGCGGCGGCCCAGTGTGATCAACGACTATCTCCACGACCCCAGATCGGCGCATTGGCATTCCAAGGCTACCGAAGATGGGACGCGAGCCGCTGCCAGCTTCCCGCTGCTGCGCGCGGGTCAGGAGCCCATCGGCATTCTGCTTTTCCTCGCGCCGGAAGAGAATACGTTCACACCAGATATGGTCGAGCTGCTCGGGCGCCTCGCCGAGAACGTCTCGTTTGCACTCGATAATTTCGATCGCGCCGAGGAAAAGGCCCGCAACGAGGTGCGGACGGAGCGCCTGGCTCGCATGTTTGCGGCGCTGAGCGCGACCAACGAGGCGATCATGCGGGCGAAGTCGCGCGCCGAACTGTTCGACCTCGTCTGTCTCGCCGCATCGAACGGCGCCAAGTTCACATCGACGACCATTGCGCTGGCGAGGGCCGACAGCGACCAGCTGGAGATCGTGTCGAGCGCCGGACCATCGTCTGACACCACGCGCAATGTCCGCCTGTCAATCGACCCCGAGCGTCCCGAGGGGCGCGGAATGAGCGGCACGGCGTTCCGTACCCGCCAGCCCTGCATCAGCAACGACTATCTCAACGACGATCGCGTTCGCGCCTTTCATACCATCGTCCGCAACGACGGCGCGCGGTCGGGCGCGGCTTTTCCGCTCGTCGCGCACGATCAGGCCGTCGGCGTCATGATCTACATGTCGACCGAACCGGGCACCTTCACGGCCGAGTTCGTCGAGCTGCTGCAGCGCCTCGCCGACAACGTCTCCTTCGCGATGGAGAATTTCGACCGGGCCGACGAGAAAAACGAGGCGGACGAGCGAATCGAGTACCTCGCTTCGCACGACAGCCTGACCGACCTGCCGAACCGGGAGACGTTCAACGGGCTGCTGCATGAGGCGATCGACGCAGCGCAGCGCCACGATCACCGCTTTGCGGTGCTGTTCATCGACCTCGACCGTTTCAAGGTCATCAACGATTCGCTGGGTCACGAGGCCGGCGATCTGCTCCTGCTCGAAGTGGCCAATCGGCTGCGTGGTGCGCTGCGCGCAAGCGACGTGGTGGCGCGGCTCGGCGGCGACGAGTTCGTGGTGATCCTCGATCAATGCGGCGAGATCGATGACGTCCAGCGCATTGCGACCGGGCTGTTGACGGCCCTTGCCGAGCCCATGGAGCTGGCGGGACACGAGTGCCACACCACGGCCTCGATCGGCATCGCGATGTATCCGACCAACGGCTCCGACGTGCAGACGCTGACCAAGAACGCCGACATGGCGATGTATCTCGCCAAGGAGGACGGCAAGAACGGCTATCGCTTCTTCTCGCAGGAAGTGAAGACGCAGTCGATCGAGCGACTCTCGCTCGAAAGTGCCCTGCGCCGGGCGCTGGAGCGGGAGCAGTTCTCGCTGAACTACCAGCCCAAGGTGGACATGGTGACCGGCCAGATCACCGGCGTGGAAGCGCTGTTGCGCTGGGCGCATCCCGATCTCGGCAATATCTCGCCGGCACAGTTCATCCCGCTCGCGGAGGAAACCGGACTGATCGTGCCGATCGGCCGCTGGGTGATGAAGGAGGCCTGTGCCCAGGCCATGGCCTGGCAGCGGCGCGGCCTGTTGCCGGTGTCGATGGCGGTAAACCTGTCGCCGCGCCAGTTCGTCGACGCGCATCTGTTACAGGACGTCGACGAGGCGCTCGCTGCAAGCGGCATGTCCCCGGTGCTGCTCCAGCTCGAAGTCACCGAGAGCATGATGATGCGCAATGTCGGACGTGCGATCAAGGTGCTCGACGCCATCCAGAGCCGCGGCATTCGCCTGGCCATCGACGATTTCGGCACCGGCTATTCGTCGATGTCGCTGATGAAACATTTCCCGATCGACACCATCAAGATCGACCGCTCCTTCGTGCGCGACTTGCCGCAGGATGCGGAGGATCAGGCAATCGCGCAGGCGATCATCAGCATGGGCAAGGCGCTCGGTATGACCGTGGTCGCCGAAGGCGTCGAGAACGTCGAGCAGGAGACCTTCCTGCGCGCCCATGGCTGTGACGAGATGCAAGGTTTCCTGATCTCCAAGCCCGTTCCGGCGCGGCAGATGGCCGAGCTGCTGCGGCCGATGGTGCCGCCCTACGCGCCGCCGCTTCAGCCGGAGCTGGACCATGCCGCGACCGATGCCGCGGCGCTACGGTTGAAAAGCGCTGTCGTCTGACGGCTGCGGGTGCAGCTCGCGGACGTCCTCGTCTCTTATCTCCACCTTGCGTGGAAAATCATCCGGCCACGGGAGCGAGGTTTGTTCGGCGAAGAGCGTGATAAGGACATTTGCTCCTTCCGCAAAGCTCGAGCTGTCGCCGAGGCCGAGCGCACGACACCAGGCCTGTCGCATCGGCTCATGCGCGTCCAACACCGCCATCGCCGGTCCCCACCACCAGGCAGGCGCCGGCGATCGTTCGTTCTCCGGCACGGCATGCCAGAGGACGAACTCGTCCATCATGCGCTCGAATTGCAGGCTTGCGGCCTGATGCATTCGTTCCGTGCTCCCTTGGGTCGCGCCTGAAAGCAGGCCGATGCGCGGACTCGATCGTGGCCTTCGCTGTGAAAAGCTGGCTCGCGCTGTTGGCTGAGCCGATTGTGCCGCTTGTGTCGGCAGCCATACAAAAACATGCGGCGGCCGGGAAAGGTGCCGACGCCGACTGTGACAGCCTCTTTAGCCGCTTATGAGCCCGGCCCGCAAGGCGCAATACCGGCGGCTCTGGCGTTGAAATAGCGCAGGCGGGGCTGATAACCGGCGGCGGTCTGGGCGCGGCACGCGTGCGAGCCGATATAGCCCGCGCCTCGCGTCACGAGGACTGTCGGTCGGTCATGTCGTTGCCTGCTCAGCGATTGAAGGGCCGATTGCGGCTGAACAGCAGATAGATCGCGCGGGGGTTGGTGGTCAAATAGCGCCAGAACAGGCGGCGAGGCTCGAGCAAGGTGCGCCAGGCCCATTCCAGCCCAATCTTCTGCATCCATCGCGGCGCGCGCGAGCGGCTTCCCGACAAGAAGTTGAATAGGCCGCCGGATGTCTTGATGACGCCGACATTGGTGAGATGCGGGGTGAATTCCTCGACGAACGCCTGCTCGTTTGGCACGCCCAGCGCAACCCAGAGATAATCCGGCGCCAGCGCGTTGATCTCGTCGACCTTCGCGCGCAGCGCATCGCCACGGAGATAACCGTGGCTGTAGCCGACGATCTTGAGGTTTGGATACATCTTCCGCACGTTCTCGACCGCAGCGGCGTTTTCATCCTCGCTGGCGCCGAACATGTAGAAGGTGCGGCCGACCGCTTCAGCCTTGCGCGCGACGACGTGAAACAGGTCCGTCGTGGCGACGCGCTCGGGCAGCGGAAACCAGGATTGCAGCCTGGACGCCGCCACCAGCGGCTGACCATCGGCGTTGATGAGGTCGGCGCCGCGGAACAGGCGCTCGGTCTCCGGTTCGGTCGAGCACCGCGCCAGCACCTCGCCATTGGCCGAGGTCAGGTGCAGCGGACGGCCGATGCGATGGCGCGGATCGGTCGCCTCGATCATGAAATCTGCGGTTGCTTCCAGGTCGAGCGCGGCCATGCGAAGGCCGCCGATGGTGATCCGCGGCACGTCGGCGGTTGCGGCCCGGCCATCGAGATTGATGCGGCGCTCAAGCATATTGTCTGCCTCGCTGGCGAGCTTGGGCCATAGGAGTGAGCTCGTCGAGCACGACCCCGACGAGCTTGCGCTCGGCGCGGCCGAGCGTGCTCAATATCTCTTCCAGGCCGTCGTTGATGTCGAGGCTGGTCGGCAGCACCGCCACCAGCGCGTCGGCATCATCGAGCAGCTTACGGCTGCCGGCCGTGAGTGGCGCCGCGGGGCCGTCGAGGATCACAAGGTCATAGCCGCCGGAGGAGCGCGCCTGCTCGATGGCCTTGCGGATGGCATCAGCGGCTTTGCCTGCGTCGCGTTCGGCGGCCGGCAATACCGAGATGCCGTTGAGGGTCTTGATCTCGCGCGCGGCCTTGCTGCCGATCGAAAGCCATCCGACCTTGCTCGGCTCGCTCTTCCCGGGACGGCTGACCTTGTTCGAGAGCGAGTGCGCCTGATGGTCGGCATCGATCATCAGCACCCGGGCGCCGTCGCGCGCGGCCGCGAGCGCGAAATTCAGCGCGGTCACGCTGCGCCCGGTGGTTTCGCTGGCACCGACGAGCGCGATGACCGGCATTGTCTTTCCACCAGCGCGCCGGGCCGCCGTAGCGCGCATGTCGCGCCAGGCGTTGAGCAGCGTCGTCAGTGGAAAGCCGGGGCGCAGCGTCGGCCAGCCCAGCCGGGTGAGGTCGATGCCGCCGCCGGTGGCGAGAATGGCACCGAGCGTATGAATGACGTCGGCCTCCTGGAGGCGCGCGATCAGCGGCTTTTCGATCAGGGGCTTCTCGACCATCGAAGGTTGCAGCGGCGGGGCGGCGAGTTCCGGCAGTGCCTCCGCGACTTCCGGGGCTCGCGAGACCGGCTGGGGCCGGGTGGTCTCCGGCGCCCGCGAAGGCGCTGGGGCTCGCGGAGCTTGCGGCAATGGAGTGCGATTGGGACGGGCCGGCGCCGGTGCCGGCACGGACGCACCGGCGAACAGCAGTTCAGCCGCGACGAACCAGCTCGATGCAGCGATCGCGCCGAAGATGAAACCGATCATGGCGAACAGGCTCATCGCCGGCGGGAACGAGCGCCGCTGCGGCACCGTCGCTTCGCCGATGATTCGAGCCGCCGAGGTGTTCAGCGTCTCCTGCTCCTCGGTCTCGCGCGAGCGCTTGAGGAAGGATTGATAGACGTCACGGCTGGCATCGGCTTCACGCTCGAGCTCGCGCAAACGCACGGCGGCCTGGCTGAGCTGGACGCTCTGCCGCTTCTGCGCCTCCAGCGCCCGGCTGAGCGAGGCTTGAAAGTCGCGGGCGCGCGTCAAATCGTTCTTGGCGGACTGGGCGAAGCGGTCGATCTCTTCGTTGATGGTGCGCTTGAGATCTTCGACCTGCTTCTCGGTCTGACGCAGCGCCGGATGACGCGGGCCGAGCTCGCCGGCCTGCTCCGCATATTTCTTGCGCGCGTCGGCATATTGCGCGCGCAGGTTCGCGATGGTCGGCGATTGCAGCGCCTCGGAGTTCGCGCCCGCATCTGCCGTGGTGCGTCGGCTCGCCTCGATCTGGTCAAGCCGCGCCTGCGCGTCCATCGTCGCGGCGCGTGCGGCGGAAAGCCGCTGGTTGCTGGCGGAGAGCTGCTGATCGCTGATCAGCGCGTCCTGAGTGCCGACGAAGTTGTTCTGCGCCTTGTAGGTCGCGAGCACGGTCTCGGCGTTGCGCAGCCGCTCGCGCAGCTCCTTCAGGCGGCCGGAGAGATCGTTGGTGGCGCGCCGCGCGGCCGAAGCCTGCGAATTGCGGGATTCCGCGAGGTAGGCGCTGGTCAGCGTGTTGGCGAGCATCGCCGCTTTCGCCGGATCGGTCGACCAGACCTCGATGTCGACGATGAAGCTCTTCTCGGTCTTGCGGATCGTGATGTGCCGGTTCAGCGCCTCGAGGGCGGCGAGCTGCACTTCCTTTTTCTCCGTGGCGGAGGGCGCGCGGGGCTGAAGGCCGATCAGGCCGAGCAGCGACGACATCACGCCTTTGCCGTCGGCCCCGCCGCCGAATTCGGGGTCCTTGTCCAGATCAGCCTGCTGGATCACCTGGAGCAGCACGCTGTTGGAGGTGATCAGTCGCGCCTGGCTCTCGACCACCATCGACATGCCGGATACGTCCTGCGCGCGAGGCGTTAGCTCGCGATCGACGAGCTGAAGCTCGCGCGGGTCGACATAGAGCTGGGCGGTGGCGGTGTAGCGGGGCGCCAGGCTCTTGCCCACGGTGACGGCAAGCGTCGCACCGAGCAGCGCGGCAACGGCAATCGCGATCTTCCGCCGCCAGAGCAAATTGACGAGCTCCAGCACGTTCAAGCCGGCCTGAGGCCGCTGCTGCGGGGCCTCCGGTCTGGCCCGGTCGATCGGCTGGTTATAGTCAAGCATGATCCCCAGCTTTCATTCCAAGTGCCGCGTGCTGAGGGGTTGTTCTTCGCTCTACGCCACGCACCCCAGATATAGGTGCCCACTCAACGCAACAGGGAAAATTAACCATACTCATTGAGGGACTATTCACCGAAATGGCAAACAAAGCGTTTAAGCGCATGCCACTCTTCGACGCGTCGCCGTGACGCGTGCGATGCCGCGGTCCTTCAGAGATTAACGGTTCGTTACCGCGTGCGTCGTGGCCGCGAGGACTCGCTGGTCTTGCGGTCGGCCGCGCGCGCACCATGGCCGTCAGCTTTTCCGCAGAATGACGTGATAGTCGCCGCGGCGGACGTCGGTCCCGCGCGGGAGCACGGCGTTGAGCACGGCGGCGCCGGCGTCGACCAGGGCTGCGAACAGCGGCTTGCGCCGGCGCATCTCGGGATAGCGCGGGCTCTCGACCTCACGGCGGTAGATCATCTCGAGGCCGTGGGCGGTGGCGAACGCTTCGAGCCTCGGCAGCGACACCAGGGGATGGAAGAAGGTCGGGAACGGCGGCTCGCCCGGCAAGCCGGCATCCTTGATGCCTCGAATGTGCCGGTAGAACCAGACGTGGAACCAGTGCGGCGAGTATTTGGTGACGACCCCGGACAACGAGCGCGGATTGGGCGCGCCGATCAGGATCATCCCGCCCCGCTTGAGCGCATCGCGGAAATTCAAGAGTGCCGCGTCGACGTTGGGAAGATGTTCGATCACATTATAGCAGATCACCAGATCGAAGGTCTCGCGCCCGAAGCGGTAGGTCTGGACGTCGCCGAGGATCGCTTCGTCTGCATAGCTGTTGTTGCGGACCTGGTCCTCGTCGATGTCGACGACGGTGACCTTGCTCCGGCTCAGCAATTCCGGTGGCAGTACGCTGCACGAGCCGCCTCCGGCTTCGTAGGCGGCGAGCTGGCCCTGCGGCAGTTCGCGGTGCAGCACGTCGTGAACGGCGAGCAGACTGTCGCGGGCTTCACCGGGGACGAGATCGTGCAGCGCCTGAGTGTGTGCAATGGCCGCGGGAATCTGGACCGCCGTGGCTGTCGCGAAATCGATCGTGGCTGGCTTGTTCATATTTTTTTCTGACCGCGCTTGTTCGACTTAAATTTACAGGAAAAATCTCGTGTACCCGTAGAGCAAATCCGGTGCCGCGACGCTTCACCCGTCGCAGTGCTTACGGTCCGGTTAATGAGCATGCGCGTTAACTACGGCATTGTCGGCGCCAGCCGCCGTCGGCACGGTGGACCGCGAATTGCAGTATCACGCGCGCGAGGTTTCGCAGCAGAAACACCCGAAGGCGGTTAAGCGTATGGATGGCGGAACATCGGCGATGTGGCGACGTCGCGAGACTCAAGCCGGCCGTTCATTTTGGGACGTGCCTGTCCCGCGGCGATGTGCCGTCGCGGGACGGCGCCGATCCCCGGGATCGAAGCAGGGCTTTTTCAATCTATCTCGGACATCTAGAACGTCATGACATTGATCCCGACAGACCTGTCCGCCACGCGTATCTCGGATGCCGTGCGCGATCCCAACCGGGAGATCGCGGCCAGCTCCCGGATTATCGACCTGTCGGCTGGTATCGTGGTCTGCGTCCCCTGCTTCCGCCGCCCGCAGCATCTGCGGTTGACGCTGGACTCGCTCGCCAACCAGCGCACCCCGCGCTCCTTCGCCGTCGTCATGGTCGAGAACGATACGGTACGGCGCGAAAGCGCGCCGGTGGCCGCGGAATATCTCGCCGATGGCAGGCTTCAGGGCGTCTGCCTGGTCGAGAAACGGCAAGGCAACGTCCAGGCGATCAACGCCGCGTTCGAGACGGCGCTGGCGCTGTTTCCCGCCGCGACCCGGTTCCTGATGATCGACGATGACGAGATCGCTTCGCCCGATTGGCTCGAGCTGATGGTTCGCACCGCGGAGGCGACCGGCGCCGACGTGGTCGGCGGGCCGGTGCTGCCGGTCTTCGAGGACGACAGCATGCCCTGGCTTTCGCGACACCCGGTCTTCTGTCCCGCCTATGACTACAGCGGCGCGGTGCCCCTGATCTATGGCTGCGGCAATTGCCTGATCACGCGTGCGGCGTTCGAGAGGTTCGCCCGTCCGGCCTTCGATCCGCGCTTCAACTTCCTCGGGGGCGGCGACTGCGATTTCTTCGTGCGGTGCCGCGATGCCGGCATGACGTTCCACTGGACGGCGGAGGCAGTCATCACCGAGACGGTGCCGCAAAGCCGCACCAGTTTCGGCTGGATCGTGAAGCGAGGCCTGCGCATCGGCGCGATCAATTATCGTGTGCAGTCCAAGGCCGCGCAGGGCGCGGCGGCGCGACTGTGGGTGTTTGCGCAGATGCTCGGGAGGCTGCCGCTGTCGCTGGTGCGCGCGGCCGGCTTGCTGAAATCGTCGAAGGCCGTCGTCGCGATGCATCCCGTGATGGTCGCGCTCGGCTCGCTGCTCGCTGCGTTCGGCATCGAGCCGAAACCGTATGAGGCCTCGAAGATCGCGTCCTGACGTCGAGGCGGCGGGCTAAATACCAAAGCAGGCGAGGGCAACCCTGACCGCGGAGCGCGGCAGCGACTTGAGCGAGCGGCGCCCGACCATGCCGAGATAGGCGAAGGCCTGGCGATATCTGCCGAAGCGGACCGCTTGCATCGCCGAATACGTGACGAGATGAACCTCGGCGGCCTTGCGCAGTCCGGCTGCCATGCCCGCGGGCAGTCGTGCCATGATCAGCCCGTCATCGAACACCCGGGCGATCGCCGGAAAGAAATCCTGTGGCGTCCGCACCGCCGCGTTCATGGTGTTGGCCGTGTGCAGGCGGTAGTCGAGCAGAAGGTTTGGCGCAAATTCGAATTCGCCGATCGCGGCAAGGCGGCACCAGCAGTGCCAGTCCTCGCAATATCTGAGCGACACGTCGAAGCCGCCAATGGCGCGGAAGGCCTCTGCACGTGCCAGCGCAATGCCGCCATTGACGATGAAGTTGCCGGCCGCGAGCCGCGCCAGCACGTCGCCGGACGGTTTGCGGCGCCCTTTCAGCAGATCCCGGCGGCCGATCTGCCGTCCCTCGCTGTCGATCGTGTTGTAGTCGCCGTAGACGAGAACGGCCCGCGGCGCGCCACGCGCAGCCGCCAGCAGCGCCGCGACCGCGCCGGGCCGCAGGCGATCGTCGGCATCCAGGAAGAGCAGCCATTGGCCACTCGCATGCTGCGCGCCGAGATTGCGCGCTGCTGATACGCCGGATGCGCCGTTGGTCGTCAGGCGCAGTCGCGGGTCACGAACGGCACGGACGATGGCGGTGGTGCCATCGGTCGAGCCGTCGTCCACGACGATGACTTCGGTGACCTCGGCTTGCGCCAGCGCGCTGGCGAGGGTTTCGCCGATATAGGCCGCAACATTCTTGGCCGGAATGACGACCGACACCGATGTGTTTGAGCCGACCTGCAGCGGGACGCGCGCCGCCGGAGCGACGCGTGATGTGGCGGGCAATTCGAGAATTTCTTCCGCGGTGATCAAGATAAGACTCGCCTTTAACCGTCTGTTAACCAGGGCGCATCTGAGAGTTGGACAATGCGATCAATCGCAACCTTGGCCGTCGCCGATGATACTCGCATCGGGAAAAAAACGTCGCCGCGAAGACTGCCGCAGCGTTGGTTTCGTCAATTAGCGTTAAGCCGCCGGCATTAAGCCTGTGGCAAATTTGGAAGAGTGCGACAGCCGGTCCCATGCGAGAATGCGCACCAGACCGCCGCGGATGGACCCCAGTGCCCGCAAAGACATTCGACTACGATCCCGACGACATGGTCCTCAACCTTTTCTACGAGGACAAGGACGATCGCTGGTTTCCCGGTGACCGGCATCTGCGGCGCGTGGCGCGTCGCATGCTGCTCGGCGAGCCGCGCATGAGCGGGCAGCTCCGCGTGTTCCTCAATCTCTGTGCGGGGCTCGATCGGCTCGGTATCCGCTATCGCGTCAACGACTATGGCTACATCGCGCGGCATCCGGGCGAACTCGCCTGCATCATCGGCCGCACCTTCCTGCTCGACAAGTTTGCCTGGAAAAATCCGATCTTGCTCGGGGTCGCCGCCCACAATCATCCGCTCGACGATCCCGATCTGTTCAAGCGCCTGCCGGTCAAGAAGGTCGTGGTGCCCGGCCCGTGGTACGCCGACATGTATCGGCCGCATTGGCCCGACACGGAGGCCTGGCCGATCGGCATCGACACGGATCTCTGGGCACCCTCGCCGAGGTCGCAAAAGAGCGTTGACGTCCTGATCTACGACAAGGTGCACTGGGACCGCGAGCGCTACGCGCCGGAGCTGATCGAACCCGTCCGCGCCCGGCTCACGAGGGAAGGCCGCTCGTTCACCGAGCTGCGGTACGGCAGCTACAAGGAGGAAGACTATCGGGCCGCGCTCGCGCAGTCGCGTGCGATGATCTTCCTGTGCCAGAACGAGAGCCAGGGCATCGCCTATCAGCAGGCATTGTCTTGCGGCGTGCCGGTGCTCGCCTGGGATCCCGGCGGCCCCTGGCGGGACCCCGATTATTATCCGCACCGCGTCCAGTTCGCACCGGTGTCGTCGGTGCCGTACTGGGACGATCGTTGCGGCGCCAAGTTCGTCGACATCGCGGGGTTCGAGGCGGGGTGGGACCAGTTCTGGGCCGGGTGCGCCGCGGATACGTTCGATCCGCGCGGCTTCGTGCTCGACAATCTAACGCTGGAACAACGCGCGCTGCAATATTACGAGATCGCGCGAAGCATCGTGCGGCAGAAGGCGGTGCCGCAGAGCCCCGCTGGACTGGTTGACGGATGCTTAACAGGGACCGGCTAAGACTTGGAGCTTCCCTCCGGCTTCACCACCAGCCTCGAGCCATGGATCGCAGCGCCACTGACATGACCGACGTCGAGGCCCGATCGTTCGGCGACGTCCTGCGCGATGGGTTTGCGGGGGTCAACGCCGTGCGGGCGGCGCGCTGCCTCGTCGCGGTCGCAGCGCTGCTCCTCGTGCTGGTGACGCTCGATCCGTTTCCGGACCTGCGCAGCGAGGATGTCGCCACCGTGGTTGGGGGGCGATTGGCGCTCACCTATGTCTCCTGGGGCTTGCTGGCCGCGGTCGCGGTCCTGTTGGTCGCCGCAACGGATGCGCCGGCGCTGAAGACCCTGGTGACGCCGCTGCATCTCTGCCTGCTCGGCTGGCTGTTGATCAACATCGTCTTCTCCGAGAATCGCGGAGTCTCGATGCAGCGCTTCGTGCTCGCTGCCAGCGTGATGTCGCTCGCGGTGCTGTTGCCGTTGCTGCCGCCGACGCAGCGCAGCTTCAACCTGTGTCTCGGGGGTGCCGCGCTCGCACTGCTTGCCCTCTGCTATCTCGGCGTCTTCATGGCGCCGCAATACTCGATCCACACCGCACTCGACGTCACCGAGCCGCAACTGGCCGGCGACTGGCGCGGCAGCTTTGGCCACAAGAACATCGCCTCGCCGGTGATGACCATCCTGGTCTATGTCGGCATTTACCTGTCTGCCGTCGGCTCGTTCGTGATGGGCCCGGCGATCGCCGCGCTGGCCGGACTCTTCCTGATCTTCACCGGCGGCAAGACGTCGTCGGTGCTGTGCCTTGCGATCTACGCGCTCGCCTCGCTGGTCTGTGTCACGCCGAGCCTGTGGCTGAAGCGGATCATCTGCTTCGTGCCGTTGATCGTGATGAACCTGCTGACGGTCGGCAGCGTCCTGAGCCCGGCGCTCGGCGCGATGACGCGGCTGCTTCCGCTCGATCCCACCTTCACCGGCCGTTCCGCCATCTGGGAGTTCGCGCTCGCAGCCGTCGCCGAGAAGCCGATCCTCGGTCACGGCTATGCCGCGTTCTGGGACGACGTGACCGCGCGGCAGACCACCCAGGGCGCCGAATGGGCAACGAGCGCGGCGCACAGCCACAACAGCTATCTCGACCTCGCGGTCACCATCGGCCTGCCGGGGCTGTTGCTGGTGATCCTCGTCTTCGTGCTCGCGCCGCTCGGCAATTTCCAGTCGGCCCGAACTCACAACCGCAGCGGTGCGTTGGCAAAGCTGTTCCTGACCGTGTGGCTGTTCGGCCTGTACTACGGGGCCACCGAGACCTTCCTGCTCGAACGGCAGAATCCGATCTGGTTCATGTTCGCCGTTGCCGTGGCCGGCCTGCACTTCCTGGCCAGGTTCCAATGCGTCGCGGAAAGGGAACCGGACCCTGACGGCTCGTCGGAGCCGGTGCGGCTGCAGTGGCATCGGCTTAACGATAAGCAGTGAGGTCCCTTGTGGCCGCGACAAAACATAATCTATCTGGAAACACCCAGTAATCGTATGTCCCGCGGATGACGATCCTCAGCGTCGAGCAACCAGATGGTCTTGTGTCCAGCACGTCGGGAATCGCGGTCGATTTCGTGCGTGACTGGCGGCGGGCCGCGTCGCGCCTGAACGCAGGCCATCGCACCGCATTCCAGCATGGATACTGGCTCGGCGCCTGGTACGAGGCATTCCGCGATCTCTCGCCGCTGATTGCATTGATCTCCGATGCCACGACCGGCAGGGACATCGCAATGGTGCCGATGATCAGCCACCTCAGGCGCGGCATCCGCATCGTCGAATTCGCCGATCTCGGCGTCTCCGACAACAACGCGCCGATCCTGGCGCTCGATGCCACGTTGGACGCGGCGGCGACGGATGCGATCGGTAGCGCGCTGATCGACGCATTGCGCGCATTGCCGGACGGCTTCGATCTGCTGCGCCTGAAGAAGATGCCGGCCCATGTCGGCGGCAACCCGAACCCGCTGGTGTCGCTCGGCCGGATCGGATCCTGCTCGCTCAACGGCAACCTCGTGCTGACCGGCGACGACTATGAAGATTACCAGGCCTCGATCAAGCGCATGCAGATGCCACGCTGCTGGCGCGTCTTCAGCCGTCACGCCGGCGCGCGGTTCGAGATCGCCACTGATGTCGCGCGTGCGCGCGAGCTGCTGGACGTGATGGATGTCCAGCAGCAGTCACGCATGCGAAAGCTGGGTTCGCGCTTCGTCCTTAACGACGAAACCCATGCGCAGTTCTATCGCGAGGTCGCCCGTCAGGGTGTCGCGGACGGTTACGCCGTCATCTCGGCGCTGGTCTGCGACGAGGCCGTCGTCGCCACCACGCTCGGCGTCAGGTTCGGTGCGACCTATTTTCTCCTGCGCATCAGCCACGCCGGCGAATCCTGGTCGAGCTGCTCGCCGGGGCTGCTCGTGACCGAGCGCACCATGGCAGCGCTGCATGCGGAGGGCGCGCGCCGTTTTGACCTCAGCATCGGCAACCAGGACTACAAGCGCCGTTTCGGCGCCGAGCCGGTGCCGTTGACCGATGTCAGCGTCGCGCTGTCCTGGCGCGGCATGCCCTTCGCGTGGCGTGACCACGCCGCGCAGGGCCTGCGTCGCCACCCAAGGCTTGCCGCTGTCGCGGCGCGGGCGTTGGGCAAGGGGACGCGCTGAAGCGCTGCCCTGGATTGCAGGGTCACTCGATTATCGCAATCGTTGTGTTATCGTCGCCTGTTTTCCGGAGGCGACATGGAAGATCGTTCGGCAAAATATCGCGCATTCTATGCGCAGTTGATCTGTGCCGCGGCGAGGGCCGCGGACCCTCGTATCGAGGAAGCCTTTCGCACCGTCAGGCGCGAGCCGTTCGTCGGACCCGGGCCGTGGTCGATCTCGGTTGGCAGCCACCCCTATGTCGTGACGCCGGATGACGATCCCGCCTTCGTCTATCAGAACACGCTGCTCGCGCTCGACAGCGCGCGAGGTCTCAATATCGGGATGCCCGGTGCGCACGCCCATTGGCTCGACGGCTGCGCGGTGAAGGAAGGCGAGACCGTGGTCCAGATCGGCGCGGGCAGCGGCTATTACACCGCGATCCTCGCGCATCTCGTCGGCCCTGGCGGCCGCGTCCATGCCTATGAGATCGACGAACGTCTAGCAGGGCTCGCGCGCGAGAATCTGAAGGACATCGCCTATGTGGATGTGCGTGACCGTACGGGCATCGCGTCCGATCTGCTCAAGGCCGACGTGATCTATGTCTGCGCGGGCGCGGCGCAGCCGGCCACCGAATGGCTCGATGCGCTGCGGCCCGGCGGGCGGCTGGTGTTTCCGCTCGCGCCCGAAGGCATCCTCGGCGGCATGCTGATGGTCACGCGCCCGGACGAGGGTGCAGCCTGGCCCGCCAAATTCCTGGGACGTGCCCAATTCATCGGCTGCGCCGGATTGCAGGATGCGGATGCCGCCCGGCGACTGGCCGAGGCCTTCGCAGGAGGATGGGAGGGTGTGCAGTCGTTGAGGAGAGAGGGCGCTCCCGACGAGACGTGCTGGTTCGCCGGTGAGGGCTGGTGGCTGTCGACGGCGCCTGTCGCGACTGCGCCCATCAAGCCCAACGCGGACATCACGCAGGCCTAGTGGCTAGAGCCATCATGACTTCGCGCAGCCGGCACAGTGAAAGCGGCCGCGTGAGGCCTTGAACAGGCTGCGGCAATACCAGCGCCGCGCCAACGCCTGAGCGGGCCTGCGGATCATCTGCGCGATCAACAAGAGTTCGAAAGCCATTCGTATCGCTTTTGGTGAAATATCCTGATCACAGAGATGGGGCGGCATCCCCAGAAGAGAATGCCGCCCAGATCGCACCTGCCATGCAGTGGTTCGGACGTAAAGCTTAACCGTGCTCAGCCATGCAGCTTCCTGGCGGTCTCAGCAATCTGGCGGCCCTGATAGCGTGCGCCGGCGAGTTCGTTGGCGCTGGGCTGCCGGCTGCCGTCGCCGCCGGTGATCGTGGTGGCGCCGTAGGGCGCGCCGCCGGTGACCTCATCGAGCTTCATCTGGCCCGCGAAGCCGTAGTTCAGGCCGACCACGATCATGCCGAAATGCAAGAGGTTGGTGATGATCGAGAACAGCGTCGTCTCCTGGCCGCCATGCTGGGTCGCGCTCGACGTAAAGGCGCCGCCGACCTTGCCGTGCAGCGCACCCTTGGCCCAGAGCCCGCCGGCCTGGTCGAGGAAGTTCGCCATCTGCGAAGCCATCCGGCCGAAGCGGGTTCCGGTGCCTACGATGATCGCGTCGTAGTTCGCGAGGTCATCGATCGTCGCGACGGGGGCAGCCTGATCGACCTTGTAATAGGAGGCCTTGGCGACCTCGGCCGGCACCAGCTCGGGCACGCGCTTGATGTCGACGGTGGCGCCGGCTTCGCGCGCGCCTTCGGCGACGGCATTGGCCATCGCTTCGATGTGGCCATAGGCGGAATAATACAGGACGAGAACTTTGGTCATTGGTGGTCTCCGTTGAAAAATGAGTAGAGTTGCTCTGTGAGAGTGGCGCTTAAGCCGCGTCGACGAGCACGATCTCGGAATCTTCCAGTGCCGTGATCGTCAGCCTGTCCTCGTCGCGGATCGCGGCGCCGTCGCGGGCGTTGACGCGCACGCCGTTGATCTCGATCGATCCCGCCGCGGGCACGAGATAAAGGTGCCGCGTCTTGTGCGGCACGTACTCCGCGCTCTCGCCCGCCTTCAATGTGGTGGCGAGCACCCGCGCATCGGCGCGGATCGGCAGTGCGTCCGTGTCATTCTCGAAGCCGCTCGCAATGGTGACGAGCTTGCCCGAGCGGTCGCCTTTCGGAAACGGCTTCGAGCCCCAGGTCGGCTGCCCGCCGCGCGCGGTCGGCTCGATCCAGATCTGGAAGATGCGTGTCTTGGTCGGCTCGAGATTGTACTCGGAGTGGCGGATGCCGCTGCCGGCGCTCATCACTTGCACGTCTCCCGCTTCAGTGCGGCCTTCGTTGCCGAGGCTGTCCTGATGGGTGATCGCGCCCTCGCGCACATAGGTGATGATTTCCATGTTGGCGTGGGGATGGGCGGGAAAGCCGGTGTTCGGCGCGATCTCGTCGTCGTTCCACACCCGCAAGGCGCCGTGACCCATGTTGTCGGGGTCATAATGGCTTGCGAAGGAGAAATGATGCTTGGCGTTGAGCCAGCCGTGATCGGCGCCGCCGAGCTTTGCGAAGGGTCTGAGTTCGATCATCTGCGTAATTCCTTGTTTGAGCGGGCGGCGCCTTGATCAGGCGCCGAAACCGCCGTCGACGTTGAGCACCGTGCCGGTGACGAAGGAGGCTTCCGGGCTTGCGAGGAAGACGATTCCGGCCGCGACTTCCTCGGGGCGGCCGAAGCGCTGCAGCGCGTGCTGCTTGCGCTGGGTCTCGGCGAACTCGCCGCCGTCCTTCGGATTCATGTCGGTGTCGATCGAGCCGGGCTGCACCACATTCACGGTGATGCCGCGCGGGCCGAGGTCGCGGGCTGCGCCCTTGGTGTAGCCGACTACGGCGGCCTTGGTGGCGACGTAGTCTGCAAGACCCGGGAACGAGGCGCGGTCGGCAAGCATCGAACCAACAGTGACGATGCGGCCGCCTTCACCCATCAACTGCGAGGCAGCGCGGATCGCCGCGATCACGCCATGCACGTTGATGGCGTCCTGTCGGGCGAGCGCTTCCGTGTCGGCTTTGGCATCGTCGATCGCGCCGCCGCTCGCAACGCCGGCATTGTTGACGAGGATGTCGAGATGGCCGAATTCCTTTGCGACGTCGTTGACGAGCTGCGTCACGTCCTTGGCCGAGGCCTGATCAGCCTTGAAGGCGCGGGCCTTGACGCCCTTGGCCCTCAGCTCAGTGACGACCGCCTCCGCCTTTTCGGGCGAGGCGACATAGCTGATGGCGACGTCCGCACCTTCGTTGGCGAGTGCGCGGGCAGAGGCCGCGCCGATACCGCGCGAGCCGCCGGTGACGAGGGCAACCTTGCCTGAGAGCTTCTTGGTCATTGGATTTCTCCATTCCTGAATTTCTGATGGCCCTTGGATAAGCCTCCGTTTGTGGTATAGAAATAGAAACTGTTGAAACGCATTGTTTCCATAAACAACCCAATGGGATCCGCTTTCATGGCCAAACTCCCCGATTTCGAGGCGCTCGCGATTTTCGCAAAAGTCGTGGAATTACGGTCGTTTGCGGGGGCCGCGGGCGAGCTCGCTATGTCCAAGGCGACGGTGTCCAAGGCGGTCACGCGCCTCGAAGAGCGGCTCGGCGCCCGGCTGTTCAACCGCACCTCACGCCGGCTCGCGCTGACCGATGCCGGGCATAAGCTCGCTGAGCGTGCGACGCGCCTGCTGTCCGACGGCGAGGCGGCGGAGAACGAGGCGCTGGCGCAATCGGTCGCGCCGCGGGGCCTGGTGCGGCTCGCCGTGCCCATGTCGTTCGGGATCAAGGCGGTGGCGCCGTTGCTGCCGGAGTTCTTCGAGGCCTATCCGGAGGTCTCGGTCGATCTGCATCTGAGCGATGCGACGATCGACTTGATCGGCGAGGGCTTTGACATGGCGGTGCGGATCGCGCGGCTGCCGGACTCCTCGCTGATTGCGCGGCAGCTCTTCACCATGCCGCGTTTCACGGTGGCCGCGCCCTCATATCTCGAGCAACACGGGCGGCCGACGCATCCGATGCATCTGGCCGCGCACAAATGTTTCAGCTACGCCTATCTCTCGACGCCCAACGTCTGGCACTACACCAACTCGGCCGGCGAGCAGGCCAGCGTGCGTCCGGGCGGACAGCTCCGTGTCAACAACGGCGAAGCGGTGATGCCGGCGCTGATCGCCGGCCTCGGCATCGCCGACCTTCCGGAATTCATCGTCGGCGACGCCATCTCCTCCGGCGAGGTCGAAGTGATCCTGAAGGACTGGAAGCAGGTCGAAGGCGCCGTGCATCTGGTGACGCCACCTGGCGGCCCGCGCCCCGCACGCGTCGAGGTACTCGGCGATTTTCTCGCGGCGAAGCTGCCGGGTACGTGCAAGCGGCGGGTGCGCGGAAAAGCAAAGCCGCCGTAGACCAAGCTGCTTAAGCGGCCTCCGTCATTGCGAGGAGCGAAGCGACGAAGCAATCCAGACTGTCTCCGCGGAGGTATTCTGGATTGCTTCGCTTCGCTCGCAATGACGGGGTTGGACTAAGACACCTTCTCACCATTACGCGCGACCACGCGCAGGCTCGGCTTCAACGTCTCTTCCAGCTGCGACTTCAATTCATGAACACGCGGGTCGTCCGAGCGCTTCGCGCAGATTGCGTATTGATGCACGGATTGCGCCAATGCGCGTCGCGCTTCCGGCGTTCGCGTCAATTCGGGCTTTGAAAGTCGCAAGACGATAGCGGCGAGATTCACCAGCATCTCGTCCAGCGCCACGTCAATGGTCTGAAGTCTGTTCATCGCTCCACTCCCTGGGAGGCAACGGTAGAGTCGAGGGGGCGTTCCTGACGGGGCGGAACATGGATAATGCTTCGTTAATCCCGCCGCGCGGCTTGTTCTTGCGGACGGTCACGCTAGGCTGGCAGCGAAACAAGAAAACAGGGGGGAATCTGCCATGGATCGACGCGATGTCCTGCGCGCCGCTGCCGCATTGCCGTTGTTGCCTGCGTTGTCGAGCGCGGCTTTCGCGCAAGCCTATCCCGCCCGCAATGTCACCATGATCGTGCCGTTTCCGGCCGGCGGCCAGGCGGATCTCGCGGCGCGCCCCGTCGCACAGGCGCTGGAGCGAATCCTCGGCAAGGCGGTCATCGTCGACAACCGCGCCGGCGGTGGCGGAGGATCCGTCGGCAATGCCGCGGCGGCGCGCGCCGAGCCCGACGGCTACACGCTGCTGATGACGCTGTCCTCGCTCGCGGTCCTGCCCGAGGCCGACCGGCTGTTCGAACGTCCGGTCGCCTACGAGGTCTCGCAGTTCATGCCGATTGCCCGGGTGCTGGCCGATCCCACGCTGCTCGCGGTGCCGGCCTCGGCGCCGTGGAAGACGGCGCAGGATTTCGTCGAGGATGCCAGGAAGCGTCCCGGCCAGATCACCTATGGCTCGTCCGGGCCTTACGGCACACTGCATGTGGCGATGGAGATGTTTGCGAGCAGCGCCGACATCAAGCTGCTGCATGTGCCGTTTCGCGGCGCCGGACCGGCGCTCACCGCGCTGCTCAGCGGCACCGTACAGGCGATCGCCGCCGCACCCGGCACGCTGAAGCCGCAGGTCGACGACGGCAAGCTGCGCGTGCTCGGCAATTGCGGCGCCAAGCGCATCCCAAGCTTCCCCGACGTTCCGACCTTCCAGGAGCTCGGCTACAAGGACGTCGAGATGTACATCTGGGCCGGGCTCTTTGCACAGAGTGCTCTTCCTGCCCCGATCGCGACCCGCCTGCGCGAAGCGATGGCGCAGGTGATGACGAGCCCCGACGTGCTCAAGGCCTTCGAAACGTCGGGCAGTCTCGTCGCCTATCAGGACGCGCCGGCGTTTGCCCAGTTCGTGGCGGTCGACAGCGCGCGGCTGATTGCGGCGGTCAAGAAGATCGGCAAGGTCGAATAGGTTCCCGACCCGTTTTCACAATTTTTTGTTGGTCCAGAACCTCTCCGCGTCTCATTGATTGAACAGAATTCGAGAGACTCGCGAAGGAATCGGACATGCGAACAGAGCGGATTGCGCTGGGTGTGGCGCTTGCGATCGGCGGTATCGTCGCGCAGGGCGCTGCATCCGCTGAAGAGTATCGCGGAACCATGGAGCAGCAGATGGCCTGCACGCCGGATGTGTGGCGGCTGTGCAGCGACCAGATCCCTGATGTGAGCCGCATCACGGCCTGCTTGCGGCAGAACACGCCGCAGCTCTCCAGCGGTTGTCGCGCGGTGTTCCAGTCCAACAACCAGATGCCGCCCCAGCAGCAGGTTCCGGGCAATCGCGCCGCGCCCGTGCCACGATACAATGCTGCGCCGCCGCCTACGGCGACCCAGCCCAGGCCTCACGACGAGGATTAATAGGGCGTGTACACATAAACCCGATCAGTCCGCACGGACGTAGTGCCTGTTGCAAGTTAGGCATCCTTGCGTGCCTAAATCACGTCAGGAAGGGGAACGACTGTCGCCGCGGAATATTGCCGCGTGACGCTTTGCGAACTGCTCGAACCGGGTCGGCTCAATTCCGAAAGCTTCGTGTGCTCCAAGGTTGATTGCGGATACCGGATGCCTCCGCCGTTCGGCTGCTTGTTCGCTGAGCGCGTCGATCATGAATCGGGGCAGGCCGGCAGCGGCCATCACGCGGCGGTGCTCTTCGGGATCGATCGATTGATAACGAACGGGTTTGCCAATGGCCTCACCGATTATTTTGGCGATCGCCGCCATGGTCAGCGCCTGCGGCCCTGTAATGTCCAGTGATAGGTTCTCCCGTCGACCGCGCGTCAGCACCGCAAACGCGATCTTTGCGACATCCATAATGTCGACGGGGGAGAGTGCCACTTCCTCGTGCGGCAGGAAGAGCATGCCTTTTTGCGCGATTGTCGCGGACGCCCGGAGATAAACCTGCATGAATTGGGCCGGACGCAGATGTGTCCAGGATAGACCGGAGTTTTCGAGATAGTCCTCGATTTCTTCGTGCATGCGGGTGAAGGGAAACTTTGCCGCGTCGAAGTCTATCCCGGACTCTTTTCCGGAAAACTTGACGATACGGTTCACGCCCGCCGTCCGGCAAGCGTCGATGAAGGTCGTTTGCGTGGAGACCATGGTCGCGCTCGAACTGGAGATCATCATGGCCTGCTCGATGCCCTCCAGCGCGGGTCCGAGGGTCTCGGGACGGTCCATGTCGCCCTCCACGACTTCAACTCCGAGCAATTTCGCGATCGCGTCCGCCTTTATGCGATCGCGAACGAGCGCGCGTACCGGCACCCTGTTCAGGGAGAACTCGTTGACGATGGCCGATCCGCTCAGGCCGGCTGCCCCGGTAATCAAGATCATGTCCGCTCCATCTGGAAGTAATGGTTCGGATCAGACGGTCGAGTTGGCCGAAAGGATTCCAGGGCAGCATATATTTGCATCGCGCCGGGAATCCTTTACGGCTCGTCGTACGTCTTCGCTGTGGGATCATCCAGATCAGGAGACGAACCGACGATGTTCAAGCTTGTGCAATATCGAGTGAAGCCTGAAAAAATTGAAGAGAATCAAGGCCTGATCGCAGCCGTCTTTCGCGAACTGGCCGCGAACGCCCCAGAAGACGTCGATTATCTTGTCTTTCAGCTGGACGATGACACATTTTGCCATCTGGTCTCTGACCCCTCAGACGTGCTGAAGAGGCTGGAGGCTTTTGCAGCCTTTCAGCACAACGGTGACGCGAGGAGGCTGACAGTTCCGCTGCAGAACAGAGCAGGCATTATCGGCAGCTACCCATTTGCTGTCGGAAAGAAGGTGTCCCTTGGGGGCTAGTCCTGACGAAACCAGCTTGCGCGGACAGATCGACTCTGACGACCTTCATGGGGTGCTTGCGACGCTGAGGCCGAAGCTGCACCGGTACTGCGCACGGATGACTGGCTCGGTGATCGATGCCGAGGACATCGTGCAGGATGCGATGGCAAAGGCCGTCCTGTCGTTGCGCCAGCCAGCTATCATACACAATATCGAAGGCTGGATATTTCGTATCGCCCACAACGCGGCCATGGACTTCTTGCGTCAGCGTACCCGCCAGCACAAGACATTTGCAAATGAGGACTTCCCAGCGCTTGCCGACGAGATTGACACGATACAACAGCGTCAATTGGCGGCGGCTGGATTGCGCACCTTCATGCGCTTGTCGGCGGCTGAGCGGAGTGCCGTTGTTCTCATGGACGTCCTCGGCTATTCGCTCGAAGAGATCGGCGGCATAACCGAGAGCAGCATCCCCGCGGTCAAGGCCGCCCTTCACCGGGGTCGCCAGCGGCTGCGAACCATCACGCTGGAGCCGGATGACCGGGCGCCGCCGACGCTGTCTGTCGCAGAGACGAGACGCCTTTCAGCCTATGTTGACCGGTTCAATGCCCGTGATTTCGATTCCATTCGGAACATGCTGGCAGAGGACGTTCGCGTGGAGCTCGTTGGACGAACCCGGCTGCGCGGCGCGGAAGCCGGTCGGTACTTTGGAAATTACGAGAGGGTATCTGATTGGTATCTCCGCTTGGGGGTCGTTGAAGAGCGCGTTGCGGTAATCGTGACCAATCACGCGAAGCCTGACGGGCCGCCAAGCTATTTCATTCTTCTGGACTGGCGGCTCGAGCAGGTCGCCGGTATCCGCGATTTTCGCCACGTAGGTTACATCACGGAGTCTGCGGATATCTTGTTTCTTGACGCGTCCGACGGCCCGAGGACCCCGCTCTGAACGGCTGACCCGAGCAAGAAAGACGCGACTTGGGCTGACCTGGTTCGGGTCAGAACCGCCAGCTTGCTGACGTTTATGGGTACGAGCCCTGTCGCGCCCTAGGGCTTGTGCTCGCAGACATCGACCCATTCGGCCGCGGTGAGCTCCGCCATCCGCTCCGGCGCGATGCGCACGGCGCTGTGGGTCGAGCCGGCGGCCGGCACCACCATTTCGAACGCTTTCAGCGAGACGTCGCAATAGACCGGCAGCGGCGCCTTCAGTCCGAACGGGCAGACGCCGCCGACCTCGTGGCCGGTGATCTCCGCGACCTCTTCAAGCCCCAGCATCTTCGGCTTGCCGCCGAACGCCGCCTTCACCTTCTTGTTGTCCATGCGCGAGGTGCCGGCCGCGACGATCAGGATCACGCGCTCGCCGATCCGCAAAGACAGCGTCTTGGCGATCATTCCGGGTTCGACGCCATAGGCTTCGGCGGCCAGCGGCACTGTCGCGGAGCTGATCGGGGATTCGATGACGGTGATGTCGGGGGCTTTTTCAGCGAAGAAGGCGCGAACAGATTCCAGGCTCATTCCAGTCAGCTCATTCCAGACCTACGGGCGGGCGGCGATGCCTAAGCAATCCCTGGCAGCTCCGAGAGCGCCCGGACGCGGTGGTCCGGCGCAAAGCCGAGCTCGTCCATCTGGGTGCGGATCGCCTTGAACATCGTTAGCGGTGCCACGAGTTCGTTCTCGACGCAAGCCAGCGCCATCGCTTCGGGCGTCACCCGTTCGATCCAGGCAACGTTCAGTCCGAACGCTTTCGCGCCCGCGACATCCCAGGGATTGGAGGAGACGAACAACACCTCGTCCGGCGCGGTGCCGAGCACCTCGCCGATCAGCTCATAGGCCTCCGGGCTCGGCTTGAAGATCTTATTGGCGTCGACGCTGATCGTGGCGTCGAGCAGGGCGTCAAGGCCGGAGTTGCGCACGAGCGCATTCAGCATGTCCGGACTGCCGTTGGAGAGGATGGCGAGCTTTCGCGGTTTCAGCGCCGTGAGCGCAGCCGCCGCATCCGGATAGAGATCGAGATGCAGGTACTTCTCGATCACGCGCTCAAATGCCTCGTTCTCGTAAGCGAGCCCGAGCACGCGCAACGTATAGGCAAGCGAGTCGCGCGTGATCCCCGCAAAGTCCTGGTAGCGCCGCATCAGCGAGCGCAACCAGGTGTATTCGAGCTGCTTGATCCGCCAGATCTGCGTGATGATCTCACCGTAACCCGGAAACGCATCCTCGGTGATCTCGGCGACCGACTGGATGTCGTAGAGCGTTCCGTAGGCGTCGAAGACAACGGCTTTGAGGCTCAATGGACCTGTCCTCCGGGATCTTTGCGGTGCACGGACTATACAAGGCGCCGCGATATCGATCCAAGACGGAATCGCGACTGGGAGCCCTGGTTTCTAGAATCTGATCACGATCTTGCCGAAATGTGAGCCGCTCCGCAGGTGCGCATATGCTTCGGGGACGTCGTCGAAGTCGTAGACCCGATCCGAGATCGGGTGGATCGCATGTTCGGTCAGGAAGCGATTCATCGCGGCAAAGTGTTCGACCGACCCGACGGTGACACCGATGATGTCGGCATTCTCCCATTGAAGGCGCGCGAGGTCGGGCTTGGGGCCGAACCCCGTCAAAACCCCGATCTGAACGATCTTGCCACCCGAAGCGACCGATCGCAGCGATCGGTCATAGGTGCCGGGACCGCCGAGTTCGAGGATATGACTGGCGCCGGCGCCATTCGTTGCCTTCATCAGGGCGACATCCCAGTCAGGCGTGTCGCGGTAGTTGATGAGGATCGAGCCGCCCAGCGCCTTGGCGCGGGCGAGTTTTTCGTCGGAGGAAGATATCACGATCGCGCGCGCACCCAGTGCCACCGCGAATTGAAGCCCGAACAGCGCGACGCCGCCTGTTCCCTGGACCAACAGCGTGTCGCCTTTGCGCATCCCGCCGCGTGCGATGAGGCCGTGGAAAGCCGTCACGCCGGCACAGGGCAAGGTCGCTGCTTCGACCGAGGACAGATGTGCTGGCACGGACACCAGCGCGGTTGCCGGCAGCACGACATACTCAGCCAGCATTCCGTCCATCGTGTTGCCACCGAGGGATGACGGAATATAGCTGGACTTGAACGGCCCCGAGATCCAATCGCGGAAGAACGATGCGGCGACGCGGTCTCCGAGTTGCCATTGCGCGACGTCGGCGCCGATGGCGTCAACGACACCCGCGCCGTCGGAGAGTGGCACACGGCCGTTGAGCTCGCCTTGGCCTGCACGGTCGAGGATCAGGAGGTCGCGGTAATTCAGACTCACCGCTTCGACCCGGATGCGGACCTCGCCATCGGCGGGTTCGGGTTTGCCGACGTCGACGCGCGCAAGGCGGCCAGCACCAGCATGGCCATTCAAATGGTAGGCTTTCATCGTTGCTCCCTTCACAAGTGGCATTCACTTGGACGAGCGAAGTCTGTAAGGTCTGACAGTGCTGTCAGGGTCAAGAGGCTTCAGATGAAAATCGGCGAACTCTCCCGACGGACGGGGGTCAGCGTCCGAATGCTGCGCTACTACGAGGGCGAAGGACTGCTTGCGCCGCTGCGGACGAACTCCGGCTATCGCGACTACGGCCTGGCCGAAGAGGAAACCGTACGCCGCATCAAGATGCTCGGCGGCGCGGGGATGACGCTCGAAACCATCAAGCGGTTGCTCCCCTGCGTAAGGAACAACGATCCAGCTTTCACGCCGTGCAACGAGCTGCGAAAAATACTCACTCAGCAGGTCGGCCTGATCGATGAACGTATCGAGACGCTCAGCCAAAGCCGGACAATTCTGGCCGGCTTCCTCGCAAGCGTGAACTGATCGGACGCAACGCGACCATCAGCTTACTGTCCATTTGTGTTGCGGATGTCGATCTTGCCCCGTTCGTCGGTACGGGTTTCCACGCGGGACCTTCCAGAACGGACTGCGTGGGCCGCTGACGGAGCAAACGACGCGCCTTGACTCACGTCAAGAAAGAACCCGGCGCCGCGTGCTAGTCGAGACGTTGGGGCGGTACCATTCGAACCATGGGAGATGAAACAATGGTCACGCACAGCAACATCAACTTCTTCACGAATTGGGGAAAGGAGCGTCTCGGCGAAATGGAAGCAACGGTGACCGCACTTCAGGCCAAGGCTGCCGAGGTGCAGTCCGATGTCCGCGAGAAGGCCACGAAAGTCCTGGCGGATCTCTGTAATCAGCGCGACGAGTTTCGGGACACCCTGAAGAAGCAGTCGGAGGCGGGCGAGGCGGCCTGGACCGAGGTGAAATCGAAACTCGATGCCGATTGGCGCGGATTCGAGGCCGAGGTCGGAAAATACGTCGAAAGCTTCGGCAAGCAGATCGAGCATCAGCAGGCGACGTTCAAGCTGCAGGCCGATGCGCAGCTCAAGGCATGGCGCGAAGCGGCCGACAAGCTCGGCAGCGATGCCAACAAGCTTGCGTCCGAGCATCGTGGCGACATTGACGCCGCCCTGACGCGCATGAGCGCCGATGCAATCGAGGCTGAGAAAAAACTGGACAAGCTCAAAGATGCCGGGACGCACTCATGGTCCGCACTCATGGCGGCCCTGACCGAGACCCGCCGTACCTTTGATCGCGCCAATGAGGCAGCGCGGGAGGCTTTCAAGAGAGCTGCCTGATCAGGCGCGGTGAGCTTCCGGAGACCGCCACCAGGCGGTCTCTTGGCTAGCCGTCGGAGGCTCGAGCAGTGCTCCGCCGCGCCAGCGGCTTCCTAGGGCGTCCGCGCTAGATCCCCAAAATCTTCCTTGCGTTCGCCTTCAGCACCTTCGGGCGGATTTCGTCGCGGATCTCGATCTTGGCGAAATCCGACAGCCAGCGGTCCGGCGTGATCACCGGCCAGTCCGAACCGAACAGCATCTTGTCCTGCAGGATCGAGTTGATGTAGCGCACCAGGATCGGCGGGAAATATTTCGGCGACCAGCCGGATAGGTCGATATAGACGTTCGGCTTGTGAGTCGCGACCGACAGCGCTTCTTCCTGCCAGGGGAAGGAGGGGTGGGCGAGGATGATCTTGAGGTCGGGGAAATCGGCCGCGACGTCGTCCATGTACATCGGGTTGGAATATTTCAGCCGCATCCCCATGCCGCCGGGCATGCCCGAGCCAACGCCGGTCTGGCCGGTGTGGAACAGCGCGATCGCGCCGCCATTGTTGATCTCTTCGTAGAGCGGATAGGCCATGCGGTCGTTGGCGTAGAAGCCCTGCATGGTCGGATGGAATTTGAAGCCGCGCACCCCGTATTCCTCGATCAGCTTGCGCGCCTCGCGCACCCCGAGCTTGCCCTTGTGCGGGTCGATCGAGACGAAGGGAATGAGGACGTCGAGATGGTCGGAGGCGATCTCCAGCATCTCCTCGTTCTTGTAGCGGCGGAAGCCGGTCTCGCGCTCGGCATCGACCGGGAAGATCACCGCGGCGATGTTCTTGGAGCGATAGTAGGCGGCGGTCTCCGGCACGGTCGGGGGATGCTTGTGCGGCGACTTGAAATAGTCCGCCATCTGCGCCTGAAAATCGTCATAGCCGTCGTCGGGATGGGTGCCGCAGGGCTCTTCGGCGTGGGTATGGATATCGATGGCGACGACGTCGTCGATATTGGGCAGCTTCAGCTTCGGCATGGGTTTCCTCCCGACGGGTTACCGAATTGATTATATGATATAACGAATTTGGCAAGGAGTTGTGGGGCAGGCGCCGTTAGAGATGCCGATTGGGCCGATCCGGCCGCTTCTACTGTGCATGGGGTTGTTTTCCAGAATTTGCTGACCCGGACCGGGGCAGTTAACATTGACATCCGGTCCTCCCATGCCTTAAGAACCGCCCCGTCCCGGGCGGTCGATCCGCCGGCGGGAAAATCTTATTTTGCCTCATTCGCGCGTGCCGAAACGGTAGTGCCGAACACGGCCTTTCGAACGTTCAGGATTCTGCCATGAAGGTCCGTAACTCGCTGAAATCGCTGCGCGGTCGCCATCGCGCCAACCGCCTGGTCCGCCGCAAGGGCCGGGTCTATGTGATCAACAAGGTGCAGCGCCGCTTCAAGGCGCGTCAGGGCTGATTTCGCCCTGCCGGGCCCGCGCGCGCGCCCCGCAAGACCACTGTCTCACACGAGTTTGACGCCGCCCCTGCTATGCAAGGGCGGCTTTGCGCGTTTACACTCCGACCATGGCAGTGAGATTCCTCGTCGCGCGCACCCTGTGTCTGGCTCTTGCGTTGGGAGCCGCCGGCCTCGCTCCGGCGCTGGCGCAGGCTGATCCGCCGGCCCCGCCCGGCAAGCAGAAGAAACTTCCGGAAGCGCCGGCCAAACTGCCCAAGGTCGATCGCACCAAGAATCTCGATTTCCTGTTCGGCGCGCTGAAAGCTGCGCCCGATGAAGCCAGCGCCAAGCATGTCGAGGCGCGGATCTGGGCGATCTGGATCCAGACCCCGAGCGACACTGCGGCGCTGTTGATGGCGCGGGCCAAGACCGCGGTCGACGCAAAGAAGATCGAGGTTGCGATCAAGCTGCTGGATTCGGTCGTCAAGCTGAGGCCCGACTACATCGAGGCCTGGAATCGTCGCGCGACGCTCTACTACATGCAGAACGATTATGGCCGCTCGCTCGCCGACATCCGCGAGGTGTTGATCCGCGAGCCCCGCCATTTCGGCGCGCTCGCAGGCCTCGGCATGATCATGCAGGAGGTCGGAGACGAAAAGCGCGCGCTCGAGGCCTACCGCAAGGCGCTCGCCGTCAATCCGCACCTCGAGAAGATCCCCGATCAGGTCAAGGCGCTGACCGAAAAGGTCGAAGGCCGCGATATTTAGCGGACAAGTCGATCATTGCTCGAGCGAATGCGGCGCAGGCGGATTAACCACGATGACACGCGCCGCGTTACAAGGGGTGTGGGTGGCACCGCCGCAGGCCTACCTTCATGGAAGGAGCACAGCCATGAAGCGTTTGATCTTTGCAGGTATATTGCTGCTGGCGTCGGTCACGGTGAGCCTCGCCGACGGACTGTTCTGGGTGGTCGGCAACCGCGCCACCGGAAAATGCAACATCGTGACCAGCAATCCCGTGATCATCGGCGACATCTGGTTCGGTGACGGTCCCTACAAATCGAAGGCTGACGCCAAGCTTGCCCGTTCGACCATCCGCGCCTGTCCCGCACCCACGCCTGACGAGCAAAAGGACGAGGACAGCACGAACTAGGTCGACAGCACCTAGTGCAAAACGCTGCCTTCGCGCTCGGCGAGGCCGCGATCGATCGCCGCGGCGTAGGCCTTTGCAAGCTCCGTCTCGAGGTGCTCGTTGATCAGCAGCAGCGCGCGCACGGCACCGCGCAGGTCGCCGTGGCAGCTTGCCACGATCTCGTCGATCGCAGTGTCTTTGGATCTCAGGCTCATCGAAATTCTCCGGTTCAAATCAGGACAAATCCTGCCGGTCTTTCCCGCATCCCCGAGGGTTGCGAGCACGATCGGCGCCCACCCGCGTCTAAATGGCGGAACCGACCGTGGCGATTATAAGGAAGCCGCGATGACGACTGCATGAAGCTGTCTCGAACTAGTTTGCCGCGAGGAATGCCATTGATTTCATTGTCTTTTCTTCCGCTTGAATTATGCACATATCCACAGCCCCGGCATTTCAAGTGGAGCGCGCGGTCTCCCCGGGCGAAACTGCCGCTCGCAAGCCACGTAACTGCCCTGTGCCCTGGATCGCCCGGATTCCATCCATGATCGTGATGTCAGTCGTGACCGCGCTGGTTGTGCTGGCGCTGGTCACGCAGGCCGGCGTCCTCGCCGTGCAACGCGCCTTTCCGCCTCAGGGGCGGATGATCGAGGTCGATGGCGCCGTGCTTCACCTGGTCGATATCGGGCCGCGCGATTCGGGCCTGCCGGTCGTGATGCTGCACGGCGCGAGCTCCAACCTCGAGGCGATGCGGCGGCCGCTCGGCGATCTACTCGCCAGGAATCATCGCGTCATCCTGATCGACCGTCCCGGTCACGGCTGGAGCACGCGGGCGCGGCGGCAGGATTCGACGCCGGAGGTCCAGGCGCGGATGATCGATGAGGCGCTCGGCAAGCTCGGGATCGATCGCGCGGTGTTCGTTGTGCATTCCTGGAGCGGCGCGCTCGGCGCGCGGCTGGCGCTCGATCATCCCGGCCGCGTCGCGGGCCTTGTGATGCTCGCGCCCGTCACCCATCCTTGGCGCGGCGGCGTCGGCCGTTACAACGAGATCATCGCAACGCCCGTGATCGGCCCGCTGCTCGCCTACACCATAACCCTGCCGCTGGGCTATTTCCTGAGCGAGCCCGGCGCGCGCAACGTCTTCCTGCCGCAAATGATGCCGGATGGTTTTGTGCAGGACTCCGCGACGCCGCTGCTGCTGCGCCCGCGCGAGTTCATCGCCAATGCCTATGATCTGGTGACGCTGAAGGAAGCGGTCGCCGCGCAGGTCGCGCGCTACGGCGAGATATCGGCGCCGGTCACGATCATCGCCGGCGAACCCGACAAGACGGTGAAGACCGACATTCACGCGCGCCCGTTCGCCGCGACCGTGCAGAATGCCAAGCTGATCGTGCTGCCTGATCTCGGCCACATGGTGCAGAACGCGGTGCCCGAACTTGTGAAGACCGAGATCGAGACGATGATCGGAAAAATCGTCCCGGCGCAGGCGGCCGCCGATTAGAGCGTTTTCGAGCGAAGTGGATACCGGTTGGCGCGAAGAAAACGCGTTAAAACAAGAAGCTGGAGCTTCGGTGCTGGTTCAATCAGAACCGAAGCTCCAGCGGCCGCCCGTCGCGCGCTTACTGCTTGACCTTCCCGTCCTTGTCGAACTGCGAGACATAGGCCCAGAGATTGTTGATCTCGGTCTCGTTCTTGATGCCGGCGAACGCCATCTTGGTGCCGGGGATCTTGGCCTTCGGGTCCTTGATGTATTCCTTGAACACGGCCTCGTTCCAGGTGATGCCGGAATTCTTGTTGGCGTCGGAGTAATTGTAGTCCGGCGCGGTGCCGGACTTGCGGCCGTCGAGGCCGTTGAGCTCAGGGCCGACCTTGTTCTTGGCGCCTTCGCCGATCGCGTGACAGGCCAGGCATTTGTTGAACGAAGACTTGCCGGCCGCGGCATCCTGCGCCATCGCGGCGGGTGCGGTGGCAATCGCGGTGAGGATGGTCAATGCGCCAAAAATCAGTTTTGTCATCGGGTGCTCTTCGTCTCTTCCCTGGGGGCTGGTCAGTTGCATGCCTGATCGGCAATGGTCGGACCTGCCGGTTTTGGCAGGCCTGCTCGGCTTGGACAAGCCGCCAAACCATGACAGGTTTCACGATTTCCTACTTGTCCCAGAGCGAACTCGCGCAAGATCGTCGATCCGACTTTCGGACGGCCTACCCAAACCACCGCGGACGTGGTTGATTTACCGCGACAAATCGATCATGCGGCCTCGGCCGGAAGGATCTGCCATGAAGGAAATGTTATGGCCATAATGATGCCCGCGAGCGACCAGGCCGTGCTCGCGCGCCGCGCCGAGATCGTGGCTGCATTGCGCGCAATCGTGCCGGGCGAAGGTGTGATCGATAGCGCCGCGGAGATGCGGGCCTATGAATCCGACGGATTGACGGCCTATCGGCAGCCGCCGATGGTCGTGGTGCTGCCCGACACGACCGAGCAGGTTTCGCTCGTCCTGAAATATTGTGCAGGGCAGGGCATCAAGGTGGTGCCGCGCGGCTCCGGCACCTCGCTGTCCGGCGGCGCGCTGCCGCTGGAAGATGGCGTGCTCCTGGGCCTCGGCAAGTTCAAGCGCATCCGCGAGATCGATTTCGACAACCGCGCCGTCGTCACCGAACCCGGCGTCACCAACCTCGCCATCAGCCAGGCCGTCGCCCATGCCGGGTTCTACTACGCGCCGGATCCGTCCTCGCAGATCGCCTGCTCGATCGGCGGCAATGTCGCGGAGAATTCCGGCGGCGTGCACTGCCTGAAATACGGCATGACGACCAACAACGTGCTCGGTTGCGAGATCGTGCTGATGAGCGGCGAGATCCTGCGCATCGGCGGCAAATCGGCGGAGAACTCCGGCTACGACCTGATGGGCGTCATCACCGGCTCGGAAGGCCTGCTCGGCGTCATCACCGAGATCACGGTGCGCATCCTGCAAAAGCCGGAGACGGCGCGCGCGCTGATGGTCGGATTCGCGCAAGTCGAGGCGGCCGGCGAATGCGTGGCGCGCATCATCGGCGCCGGCATCATTCCCGGCGGGATGGAGATGATGGACAAGCCCGCGATCCACGCCGCGGAGGCCTTCGTCCATGCCGGCTATCCGCTCGACGTCGAGGCGCTCCTCATCATCGAGCTCGACGGTCCCAAGATCGAGGTCGACGAGCTGATCACGCGGGTCGAGACGATTGCGAACGCTTGCGGCTCGACCACCTGCCAGATCTCGACCTCGGAGGCCGAGCGCAATCTGTTCTGGGCCGGCCGGAAAGCCGCGTTCCCCGCCGTCGGCCGCATCTCGCCCGACTATCTCTGCATGGACGGCACCATCCCACGCGGTGCGCTGCCGAAGGCGCTGGCGCGCATCCGCGAGCTCTCGGAAAAATACCAGCTTGGTTGCGCCAACGTGTTCCATGCCGGCGACGGCAACCTGCATCCGCTGATCCTCTATGACGCCAACAAGCCCGGCGAGATCGAGCGCGCCGAAGCCTTCGGCGCCGACATCCTGCGCGCCTGCGTCGAGTTCGGCGGCGTGCTTACCGGCGAGCACGGCGTCGGCATCGAGAAGCGCGATCTGATGCCGGAGATGTTTTCCGAGATCGACCTCAACCAGCAGCAGCGCCTGAAATGCGCCTTCGATGCGCAGGGCCTGCTCAATCCAGGAAAGGTGTTTCCGACCCTGCACCGCTGCGCCGAGCTCGGCCGCATGCACGTCCATGCCGGCAAGCTGGCGTTTCCTGACATCCCGCGCTTCTAGCGTCGCCTCGCTGCAACGCGCCAAATTTGATTTTCGCTGCAAACTTCGTTACCCGCTACAGGCGTGGATACGCTCAAGGTACGAGACGCCAAAGACGTCGAAGAGGTGGTGCGCGCGGCGATTGCCAACGAGCAGCCGCTCGAGATCATCGGCCATGGCTCCAAGCGCGGCATCGGACATGCGATGGCGACCAACGCCGTGCTCGACGTCTCCGCGCTGAACGCCATCACCGCCTACGAGCCCAACGAACTCATTGTCACGCTCCAGGCCGGTGCGCCGCTGGCCGACGTGCTGTCGCTGATCGATGCCAAGAACCAGCAATTCGCCTTCGAGCCGATGAACACCGCGCCGCTGCTCGGCACGCCCGTATCAGGCACCATCGGCGGCATGATCGCGGCTGGCCTGGCCGGTCCGCGCCGGATCAAGGCGGGCGGGGCGCGCGACCATCTGCTCGGGGCGCATGCCGTCTCCGGTTTCGGCGACAGCTTCAAGACCGGCGGCAAGGTGGTGAAGAACGTCACCGGCTATGATCTCTGCAAGCTTCTCGCCGGTTCCTGGGGCACGCTGTCGGTCATGACCGAGGTTACGCTCAAGGTGATGCCGAAGCCGGAGGCCGAGCGGACGCTGTTGCTGCGCGGGCTCGACGATGCCGCCGCGAACAAGGCGATGACGGCGGCGCTCGGCTCGCCCTTCGACGTCTCCGGGGCCGCGCATCTGCCAACATCGGCTTTCCGGACCAGGATTGAAGGTCTCGGCGATATCGCCGGTCAGGGCGAGGCGCTGACCGTGCTGCGGCTCGAGGGCATTACCGCCTCGGCCGCCCACCGTGCCGGCTCGCTGCGCGAATTGCTGGCCCCGTTCGGAACCGCGACCCTGGTCGAGGACGTCGCGTCCGCGGCGCTGTGGGCCACGATCCGCGACGTCCTGCCGTTCGCGGCTGACGGCGCGCTGGGAGCCTGGCCGGTCTGGCGGATCGTCTGTCCGCCGGCGTCGGGCGCGGCGCTCGGGACGGTGCTGGCGCGCGAGACCGGCGGCGACGTGATCTACGATTGGGGCGGCGGACTGATCTGGGCGGCGTTGCCACCGAAGCCGGACGCGCATGGCCCGGCCGTGCGTGAACGTACGAATGCGGCCGGCGGGCACGCCATGCTGATCCGGGCGGCCGAGGACATCAGGCGCACGATCGATGTATTCCACCCGCAAGCCCCAGGCCTTGCCGCGTTGAGCGAGCGGGTCCGCGCCAGTTTCGATCCGAAGACCATCCTCAACCGGGGCCGGCTGACGCGGGGCGCTGCCGCATGAAGACCGAATTCTCACTCGCGCAGCTCGCCGATCCCGACATCGCGGAAGCCGACAAGATCCTGCGCGCCTGCGTCCATTGCGGCTTCTGCACCGCAACCTGTCCGACCTATGTGCTGCTTGGCGACGAGCTCGATAGCCCGCGCGGCCGCATCTATCTGATCAAGGAGATGCTGGAGAAGGACCAGACGCCGACGGCCGAAGTGGTCAAGCATGTCGACCGCTGCCTGTCGTGCCTGGCCTGCATGACGACCTGCCCCTCGGGGGTGAATTACATGCATCTGGTCGATCAGGCCCGGGTCAGGATCGAGCAGCGTTACGAGCGGCCGCTGGCCGAGCGGCTGCTGCGCCGGGTGCTGGCCTTCGTCCTGCCGGACCCGCAGCGCTTCCGCGCCAGCATGCGGCTGGCGCGGCTGGCCCGCCCGCTGGCCGCGTTCCTGCCAACACCCCGGCCATCGGCGACGCCCGGCCTGATCCTGCGCCTCAAGGCGATGCTGGCGCTGGCGCCGAGCCGGCTGCCGCCGCCGGGGCCCGCCGCTGGCAGTGTGTTCGCGGCACTCGGCAAGAAGCGCGGCCGGGTCGCGCTGCTCCAGGGCTGCGCCCAGCAGGTGCTGGCGCCGCGCATCAACCAGGCCGCCATCAGTCTGCTCACGCGCCACGGCATCGAGGTCGTCCTGGTCCGGGACGAGCAGTGCTGCGGCGCGCTGACCCATCACCTCGGCAACGACCAGGACGCATTGGCGCGGGCTCGCGCCAATGTCGCGGCGTGGCGCGCGGAAGCGGCCGGCGAGGGGCTCGACGCCATCCTGGTGACCGCGTCTGGCTGCGGCACCGTGATCAAGGACTACGGCTATCTTCTGCGAGAGGACGCTGCGTTTGCCGCCGATGCGGCGAAGGTCTCCGCGCTCGCCAAGGACATCACTGAATACGTCGCCGGCCTTGGACTCACGGCCACCGCGCGACAGGACAACATCGTCGTCGCCTATCACTCCGCGTGTTCGTTGCAGCACGGGCAGAAAATCACGAGCCTTCCGAAAGAATTGCTTTCCAATAATGGATTCGTGGTGAAAGATGTGCCGGAGAGCCAT
The DNA here is from genome assembly GCF_003020115.1 of Bradyrhizobium sp. MOS002. Lineage (GTDB taxonomy): Bacteria > Pseudomonadota > Alphaproteobacteria > Rhizobiales > Xanthobacteraceae > Bradyrhizobium. The sequence continues at coordinate 202,710 of NZ_PYFX01000001.1, read as the reverse complement.
TTGTGTTGCGGTTCGGCGGGGACCTACAACATTCTCCAGCCCGAGCTTGCGGGCCGGTTGCGCGATCGCAAGGTCGCCAACATCGCGAGCGTCAAGCCGGACATGATTGCCGCAGGCAATATCGGCTGCATGGTGCAGATTGCCAGTGGCACGTCAGTTCCGGTCGTACACACGATTGAGCTTCTCGATTGGGCTACGGGCGGGTCGCGGCCGGCATTGAACGCGCAAGACTGAGCTTTCGAAGACTGAGCTTTCGAGGGCTAAGCTTTCGTCCGGAGGTGACGGCTGAAGACGCCTGATCGACCATTGTTCGGCGGCAACAGGAGGACCACGATGGCGAAAGCGAAGAAGAAAAAAAGCAAGAAGGCCAAAAAGGCCAAGAAGGCGGTAGCGGCGAAGAAGACCTCAAAGAAGGCAGCCAAGAAGTCCGCGAAGAAGTCTGCCAAGAAGGCCACAAAGAAATCTGCGAAGAAGGCCGCGCCGAAGAGGGCCGCCAAGAAGTCGGCCAAGAAGGCTGCCCCTAAGAAGGCCGTCAAGAAGGCTGCGAAGAAAGCGGCGCCGAAGAAGGCGAAGGCAGCTCCCGCGCCGAAGCCGTCAACGCCGGCAGCTCCGGCTCCCGAGCCCGCCGCCGAGACAAGCTGGGCGATGCCTTCGTCTTCTGCGGACACGACGCCGGCCGAAGGACAAGGTTAGGTCAAAGGCTGGACCCAATCCGACGACCACGATCGACAACAGGAAGGCCGCAGCGGTGATGCTGCGGCCTTTTTGCATCGGCGCGGCGGCACGCGGGAGACGGTCTTGTCCAGGAGCAGCCTGATTCGTGGCGCGGGCAGCACGGATCGCGGGATCCGTACTAACCCGGGCCTGCCGGTGCACTTTGGAATGCAAATAATGTGATCGAGAAGACACACAGGCTGACAACCTTCCGTGGAATCGCCAGAACGCCCAAAAAGTCGGCAGATGCCCGCGTTTTTTGCTTCACGGTTTACGTCTCTCCATCCAAATTGCCGCAGTTACGAAATTTGCAATCAGGTCGAGCGTTCCGGGGGCTTCCGGGATCCGGCTGGGGTCTTAGAACTGGTGATGGGGATCGAAATGAAAAAAGTGGCTTTGTTGGCAACGGCGCTGGCAATGGTGACGACGGGTTCGGCCCTCGCGGCGGACATGGCGGTGAAGGCCAAGAAGGCTCCGGTGGTCGCGTTCGATCCCTGGGATATCGCCTTCGGCGGCGCCATCATGAACGACTACATCTTCCGCGGCGTCACGCAGTCGAACCACAAGGCGTCGGTCGCGGCCTATTTCGAGCCGCGCTACAACGTCAACAAGGACCTCCAGCTCTACGTCGGCGTGTCCGCGGAGAGCATCTCCTTCGCCAATCGCGCCGCTGCCGAAGTCGACATCTACGGCGGTATCCGCCCGACTTTCGGCGCCTTCGCCTTCGACATCGGTGTCTGGGGCTACCTGTATCCGGGCGGCAGCTGCGCCGACAACGTGCTCACCGGCGGCATTCCCGGCGGCAACGTCTGCGGCGTCAGCACGACCACGATTTTCCTCGCCGACGGCAACGTCATGAAGAAGGACGTCAGCTTCGTCGAAGTCTACGGCAAGGTGAACTACACCATCAACGACAGCTTCACGGTCGGCGCGACCGAGTACTACTCGCCGAACTTCCTGAACTCGGGTGCCTGGGGCAACTACGCTTCGTTGACCGCCAAGTACACGGCGCCCAGCACGGCCTTCGGTCCCTCCGGTATGGGCATGTACGTCTCGGGTGAGTTCGGCCGGCAGTGGTTCGGTACTTCGGACGCCTTCTACGGCACCGGCGTCGGCACCGTTTTCGCCAACGGTATCCCCTACAAGGACTACAACACCTGGAACATCGGTATCGGCTTCACCTACAAGGTGTTCACGCTGGACCTGCGTTACTCCGACACCGACCTGAACAAGGGTGATTGCAACGCCTTCACCAGCGCCTTCAACGCCACCGGCACCACCAACGTCACCGCGATCAATCCGGGCGGCGCTGGCTCCAACTGGTGCGGCGCGGCCGGCATTGCCAAGCTGTCGTTCGACCTGACGGCGATGAGCAACCTGAAGTAAGCTTCTTCCCGAAGCGACTTGATGAGGGCGGCAGGGCAAACCTGCCGCCCTTTTGCATTGGGACTGTCGGGCGCAGGCCGGCGACCTGCATGGTTTGAGACGCCCGCCTCCGGCGGGCTCCTCAACATGAGGGGCACACATCTCACCGCGTGGACAGACCTCATCCTGAGGGCCCGCCAAAGGCGGGCGTCTCGACGGATGGCCGCAACGAAGGGCGATAGCCTCAGGGTTGGTCGAGCCGTCTCAGCGTGCCGCGCTCGGCTCCTTTTCGACCGGCACACCACCGTCACCGAGGACGTGGATTGCGCCGTGCTTCACCATCGTCACCTTGCGGGTATGGAAGGCTTCCAGCGTCGAGCGGTGGCCGATCGAGACGATGGTGGCCTGTGGCAGCTTCTCCGTCAGCAGCCGGTACAGACGGGCCTCGGACGGCTCGTCCAGCGAGGCGGTGGCCTCGTCCAGGAACAGATAGTCCGGCGCGTGCAGCAACGCGCGGGCGAGCCCGAGGCGCTGCTGCTCGCCCAGCGACAGCATCCGGTTCCAATGACCCTCTTCTTCAAGACGCTCGGCGAGGTCGGGCAGCCCGACCGCGATCAGCGCGTCCCTGACACGGGAGCTTTCGAACGCGCCCGGCGCGGCCGGATAGACCACCGCGTCGCGCAGCACGCCGACCGGGAAATAGGGACGCTGGGGCAGCATCATCAGCTTCGCCTTTTCCGGGATGAAGATGCTGCCGGTGCCGAACGGCCAGATGCCGGCGATGGCCCGGAATAGCGTCGACTTGCCGGAGCCCGACGGTCCGGTCACCAGCACGCGCTCCGGCGTCTGGACGGAGAAGGCGTCGGCTGCGACCAGCGGCGTGCCGCTCGGCAGGTTCACGCAGAGCTGTTCGAGGGAGATATCGCGATTGCCGCCGGCGGTCTTGAGCGCAATCGCAGGCTCGTGCGGCGGCAGGTTCGCGGCCGCATCGACCGACATCTCGAAACCGTCGAGACGCGCGACGATCGAGCGCCATTCCGCCAGCGACCGGTACGCCGTGACGAAGAACGACAATGCGCCCTGTACGCTCGAGAAGGCGGAGGCGGTCTGCATCATGTCGCCAAGCTGGATCTTCTTGGCGAAGAAGGCCGGCGCCACCAGCACGTAGGGAAAGATCACGGCGGCCTGCTGATAGCTCGCGGTGAACGCGGTGAGGCGCTTGGTACGGCTCATGATGGCGTACCAATTGCCGATCACGAAACCGAAGCGATCCAGCAGGCGGCCGCGCTCGGCGCCTTCGCCCTTGAGCAGCGCGATCTGCTCGGAATTCTCGCGGACGCGGACGAGGTTGAAGCGGAAGTCGGCTTCATAGCGCTGCTGCTCGAAATTGAGATTGACCAGCGGGGCGCCGATCCAGTGCGTCAGCGCCGTGCCGAAGATCGCGTAGACCAGCGCGCCCCAGCACAGATAGCCGGGGATCATGAGATCGGCGCCGAACAGGTGCAGCGGAGCGGCGTTGGAGAGGCCCCAGAGGATGATCACGAAGGAGAACAGCGTCACGATCGAGGAGAGCAGGCCAAGCCCGATCGTCAGGGTCTGCTCGACGAAATTCTTGACGTCCTCGGTGATGCGCTGGTCCGGGTTGTCGGCCGCATCGCCCTTGAGCTGCATGCGGTAATGGGTGGCGCCTTGCAGCCATTCGCCCAGATAATGCCGGGTCAGCCATTGCCGCCAGCGGATCTGGAGCCACTGATTCAGGTACAGCTTGTAGACGGCCAGCGCGATGAAGGCGGAGGCGAGGCCGATGAAGATCCAGATCTCTCTGACGAAACTATCCCAGTCACTTGCCTGCAGCGAGCTGTAGAACCGGTTCTGCCATTGATTGACCAGGACGTCGATCGCGACCAGCGCCAGCTCCATCGCGATGACAGCGGCGAGCAGGCCGCGGCCGGCCCATTTGTCCTCCGAACGGAAATACGGGGCGGCGATTCGCCAGACGATCGCGAGCGTGGCGCTGATGTTGTTCACAGAGCTGGGTCTCCTGAGGGGATGTGCATAACTGCCCGGCGCCAAAGACTTGGAGCGACGGCGGCAATGGGCGCGCTTAGACTAAAGTCGCAGGCCTGCAATTTGCGTTGGCTTGTCGCAGCTTGCAACCCTAGCATGGGCTCAACGGCGCGGGGTGGGGGCCTTCGGGATTTCGCGAGCTTGTGAGCGGATGGGAACCGCTGCATTCGCGAGGAATTCGCGTCCGGCTCGGGGGTTATCGCTTCAGCGTCAAGCAGGATCGGCTGTCCACGCGGGCCGCCTGCAACACACATGCGTGGGGGAGGAAGATCATGTGGAATCAAGTCTATGACCCGTTGCACAGCCCTGTGCTGTCGACGATCGCGGCGGCAATCCCTGTCGTCACACTGCTGGTCCTGATCGCGAGCGGTCGCGTCCAGGCTCATATCGCGGCGGTCATCGCCGTGATCGTGGCCAATTTGATCACGATCTTCGTCTTCACCATGCCGGCGAACATGTCGATCCGCGCCTCGGTGCTGGGCATCGTCACCGGGTTTTTCCCGATCGGCTGGATCGTTCTCAACGTCATCTTCCTCTACCAGGTGACGGTGACCACCGGACGCTTCGAGTTGCTCAAGCGCGCGGTCGGCGGCGTCACCGAGGACCGGCGGCTGCAATTGCTGCTGATCGCGTTCTCGTTCGGCGCCTTCTTCGAAGGCGCTTCGGGCTTCGGCACGCCGGTCGCGATCACGGGCGCCGTCCTGATCGGCCTCGGCTTCTCGCCGCTTGCGGCAAGCGGCCTGTCGCTGATCGCCAACACCGCGCCGGTCGCCTATGGCGCGCTGGGCACGCCAATCCAGGGCCTTGCCTCGGTCACCGGACTCGATCCGTACATCCTCGGCGCGATGGTCGGCCGGCAATTGCCGTTCTTCTCGCTGATCGTGCCGTTCTGGGTGGTGTGGGCGTTCGCGGGCTGGAAGGGCATGAAGGACGTCTGGCCGGCGATCCTGGTCACCGGCGTGTCGTTTGCAGTCCCGCAATTCGTGATCTCGAACTACGTCAATCCCTGGATCGTCGACATCGGCGCATCGCTGATCTCGATGGGCGCGCTGATCCTGTTCCTGAAGGTCTGGCAGCCCAGGCAGCTCTGGCTGTCGCCGGCGCTGCGCGGCCGCGATGAATCGGCCGCCACCATGGCCGCGGCAAAACCGATGGACAAGACGCCGCTGACGCAAAGCGAGCTGTTCAGCGCGCTGCTGCCGTGGATCATCGTCTGTATCGTGATGCTGATCTGGGGCAATGGTGGATTCAAGACCTGGGCGAACTCGATCTTCACCTGGAACTACCCCGTTCCCGAGCTGCATCAGATGATCAACAAGATGCCGCCGGTCGCGCCAGGGCCGACGAAAGAGAGCGCGGTGTTCGGCTTCACCTATCTCTCGTTCACCGGCACCGGCATGCTGATTGCCGCGATCATCTCCGGCTTCCTGATGGGTGTCGGGCCCGGCAAGCTCGTGATCCAGTACGGCCGCACCATCCGCCTGTGCGCGATCTCGCTGATCACGATCTCGGCGATGCTCGCCATCGGCACGCTGACGCGGCTGTCCGGCGTCGACGCGACGCTCGGCCTCGCCTTCGCTGCAACCGGCGTGCTCTATCCCTTCTTCGGCACGCTGCTCGGCTGGTTGGGCGTGGCGCTGACGGGATCGGACACCGCCTCCAACGTGCTGTTCGGAAACCTGCAGAAAATCACCTCCGAGCAGCTCGGCCTGTCACCGATCCTGATGGGTGCGGCGAACTCGTCCGGCGGCGTGATGGGCAAGATGATCGATGCGCAATCCATCGTGGTCGCTTCCACAGCCACCAACTGGTACGGCCACGAGGGCACCATCCTGCGCTTCGTGTTCTGGCACTCGATCGTGCTGGCCTGTCTCGTCGGTGTGCTCGTGACGCTGCAGGCCTATGTCTATCCGTTCACGGCGATGGTGCTGAAGTAGCAGGCCACGCAGGCCTCAACGCAAATCCCCGCGAGGTTGGCCCTTGCGGGGATTTTTGCGTCGCGCATGCGCGAACCTTCTCAACGGCGCCGCCGTCTTATAGAAGGTGCCGCAAATCAGGTCGGTCGAGAGGTCTCATGGTTTCGTTCAGGCAGACGGTGTGTGCGGCGGTTGCAATGCTCGCGATGTCCACGCTCGCGCGTGCGGAGGACGGTTTTCCGTTCGGCACCGAGATAACGCTGGAGGCGCTGCCGCAGCCGGGCTCGAAGCGGATTCCGAACATCGAGATCGGCGACAATGGCGAGGTCGTGCTGGAGCTCTGGTGCAAGGGCGGCAAGGGCCAGTTCTCGGTCGCCGGCAACACCGTGATCTTCGTCCCCGGCCAGATCCAGGACCGCTCCTGCCCGCCGGCAAGGGCCCAGGCCGACGACGATCTCGTTGCAGCGCTGGGCAGCGTCGAGACCTGGAAGCGCCAGGGCGACGTGCTGACGCTCGTCGGCTCCAAGCCGCTGCGCTTCCGCGTCAACGGGAACTAGCCATTGCTGTCATTCCCCGCCACCGGGTCTCGCCTTCGGCGAGCCCGATGACAGGCTCAGGCGGGGAATCCAGTACGCCGCGGCTTCTCGATTCATCAAAACCGTCTCGGAGTACTGGATCGCCGGTCAAGCAGGGCGATGACCGAGAGTTGATGTGCGGGCTACATCACTTCCACACCGACTTGTCGGCGTCCCAGCGCTGGCCTTTCAGCTCCTTGGCAAGCGCCTCGACCGAACCGTTGTCGTCGGGCTGATCGCCTTCCTCGTCGGCGGTCGCTTCGTCCGAGAGATTGAGCTTGGCGCCGCTGCTCTCGTCGGTGGTCGTGGTCGCGGGACTCCCGACCCAGAGCATGAGCTTGTCGGTCGTGCCGGGCTTGTCGGGCGAGACAAGGCCCGCGACCTCGATCGTGTCGGTGAGCTCGAGTGCGGGAAAATCCTGGTTCGGCCGCTTGAACACCAGCTTGAGCTTGCCGGTCGCGGGGTTGAAGCCTTGCGAAACCGGCTTCGCCGCGAGCGTCCTGCTCAGCACGCCAGCCACCGCGGTCGCGAGCTTGTCGCGGTTGATCTTGTCGCCGTCGCGCCAGTCGGCGGCGGGAATGCGAATGGTGCGGTCCATCTCGGTCATGCCCGCAGTCCAGCCCGCAGCGGTGACGCCGGGCGTCGCCTTGAATTTTGCCAGCAGCGCGCCGGCGCGCTCCGGATCGACCGACATGTTGATGGTCTGCTCGCCCGCGCGCAGCGCGTCGCAGCCGACGGTGAGGCTCGCCAGCGTCACCTCGACGCCCTGGCCCTTCAGGCTCTTCAGGAACTCGGTCGCGGCATCCAGCTTGACCTTGACCGCGATCGCTTCCGGCGAGACATCGGTGAAATCCTTCGGCTGCGGCGTGATGCCGTCGTCGGAGGTCTGGTTGTCGAGGAATTCCTTCTCGCTGAGATCGGAATTGTCGGGCGAGGTGACCTCGGTCACGGCCTGGCCAATGCTGATCTGGCCGCGGAATTCGAACGTGTCTCCGGCCTGTTTGCGCAGCAGCTTGACGGCGACCGGCGTCTTCGCGCCGAGGCTCTGCGTCGTACCGGTCAGGTTCTGGCCCGCGACCTGGAGATTGACGACGAAGCGGTCCTTGCGGTCGGAATTCTTCGCGACGGGATAACAGACGTCGAGCACGGCTGCGGTGACGGTCTTGCCCTGGCGTGTCTCCTTCAGGATCACGTCGGCATTGCCGTCCATCAGCCCGTCGATCGAGGTGAAGTAGCGCGTCTCGACGCCGCCGGGCGCCGTGGCCTTCGGCGCCAGCTTCATCTGGGCGGAGGCGACCTCAGGCGAAACTGCAAGCAGAGCCGCCAGAACGGCCGTGGAGCAAAACACAAGCGCGCGCATCGACGAAATCCCCAGAGGCAATGGGGCATGATCCGGAAAAGTGTTGAAGCGGTTTTCCGATGAGATCATGCCCAAACAATTCGAATCGGGCGTCACCGTAGTGGGTTTTGGCCGCCGGTTGAATTGGAAAGCACGGGCCATGATCGGCAAAAAGAAGGCCGCCCGGAGGCGGCCTTCGCAACACTGTAGGCTGGGGATCGGCCTTAGAAGCCGCCCATGCCGCCACCGGCCGGCATGCCGGAAGTGGCGGCGTCCTTCTTCGGCGACTCGGCGACCATGGCCTCGGTGGTCACCAGCAGGCCGGCGATCGAGGCGGCGTCCTGGAGCGCGGTGCGCACCACCTTGGCGGGGTCGATGATGCCCTTCTCGACCATGTCGACATACTCCTCGTTCTGGGCGTCGAAGCCGAAGGTCTCGGACTTGTTCTCCAGGATCTTGCCGACGACGATCGAGCCTTCCACGCCCGCGTTCTCGGAGATCTGGCGAATCGGGGCTTCCAGCGCCTTCAGCACGATGTTGATGCCGGCCTGGACGTCGGCATTGGCGTTGGTGATACGGCCGACCGCCTTCTTGGCGCGCAGCAGCGCGACCCCGCCGCCGGGGACGATGCCTTCCTGCACCGCGGCGCGGGTCGCGTTCAGCGCGTCCTCGACACGGTCCTTCTTCTCCTTGACCTCGATCTCGGTGGCGCCGCCGACGCGGATCACCGCGACGCCGCCTGCGAGCTTGGCGAGGCGCTCCTGGAGCTTCTCACGGTCGTAGTCCGAGGTGGTCTCCTCGATCTGGGCCTTGATCTGGCCGACGCGAGCCTCGATCTCCGGCTTCTTGCCGGCGCCCTTGACGATCGTGGTGTTCTCCTTGTCGATCACCACCTTGCCCGCGCGCCCAAGCATCTTCACCGTGACGTTCTCGAGCTTCATGCCGAGGTCTTCGGAGATCAGCTGGCCGCCGGTGAGGATCGCGAGGTCCTCGAGCATGGCCTTGCGGCGGTCGCCGAAGCCCGGCGCCTTGACGGCGGCGACCTTCAGGCCGCCACGGAGGCGGTTGACGACCAGGGTGGCCAGCGCCTCGCCCTCGACATCCTCGGCGATGATGACGAGCGGTTTGCCCGACTGCACCACGGCTTCCAGCACCGGCAGCATGGCCTGCAGGCCGGACAGCTTCTTCTCGTGCAGGAGGATGTAGGCATCCTCGAGCTCGGCCGTCATCTTCTCGGGGTTGGTGACGAAGTAGGGGCTGAGATAGCCGCGGTCGAACTTCATGCCCTCGACGATGTCCACCTCGGTATCGAGCGACTTGTTCTCCTCGACGGTGATGACACCCTCGTTGCCGACCTTCTGCATCGCCTGCGCGATCATCTTGCCGATGGCGGCATCGCCGTTGGCCGAGATAGTGCCGACCTGGGCGACCTCGGAGGAGGCAGCGACCGGCTTGGCGCGCTTCTCGATGTCCTTGACGACGGCTGCGACCGCGATGTCGATGCCGCGCTTGAGGTCCATCGGATTCATGCCGGCGGCAACCGACTTGGCGCCTTCGCGCACGATGGACTGGGCCAGCACGGTGGCGGTGGTGGTGCCGTCGCCGGCGAGGTCGTTGGTCTTGGAGGCGACCTCACGCACCATCTGGGCGCCCATGTTCTCGAACTTGTCCTCGAGCTCGATCTCCTTGGCGACGGTGACGCCGTCCTTGGTGATGCGGGGCGCGCCGAACGACTTCTCGATGAGCACGTTGCGGCCCTTCGGGCCGAGCGTCACCTTGACGGCGTTGGCGAGAATATCGACGCCGCGCAGCATGCGTTCGCGCGCGTCTCCGGAAAACTTGACGTCTTTGGCAGCCATGGTCTGCAATTCCTCTTCTTTCGTGATGTGTCTTGCTTATTGGGTCGCCTCATTCCGGGGTCCGCGATCGAACCCGGCGGAATGATGCATGCCCGGATCGAATGACCCGGGCATGCATTCAGCGGCCATTCAGGCGTCTGGCCTTAGGCCATCACGCCCATGATGTCCGACTCCTTCATGATCAGGAGCTCATCGTTGTCGATCTTGACCTCGGTGCCAGACCACTTGCCAAACAGCACTCGGTCACCGACCTTGAGGTCGATCGGGATCAGCTTGCCGGCCTCGTCGCGGCCACCGGGGCCGACGGCGACGACTTCGCCTTGGGACGGCTTTTCCTTGGCCGTGTCCGGAATGATGATGCCGCCCTTGGTCTTTGACTCGGCGTCGATACGTTTGACCACGACACGGTCATGCAGCGGACGAAATTTGGATTTAGTCATGACGTTTCCCTTTGGAGGCTCGCTTCGGAAGGAGAGGAAGTGGGCGGGCGGCGCTTCCGTCCACCCTTCCCGAGGATCGATCGGCGCGCGTTAGCAATCCATCTTTCAGAGTGCTAATGGTGCGCCCGGGAATATGGCTTGGCCGCGATCCTGTCAAGCAAAGGTGGTTAAGCGATTGGTGAGACGGATATAGGATGGTGACATTGGAAACTTGTTCGGGGCGCCGGCGTATTAAAGGACGTCATTGCTCCGGCAGCGGTTTTGCGCTTGGCTGCGTAAGGGGTGCGGCCATGGTTTTGTCCGGGGGAATGCCATGATCAGTTCAGCTCACGCGCGCACGGTCGCCAATCTGGCGGCGGCTTCTTGCCTGGCGCTGCTGCTTGGCGCCTGCGGGGGCGGCATGAGCCTGCCGTCCTTCTCTTCGTCCTCACCGCCCCCCGAGGCCGAGCCCGGCACCGGTCCGGAGATGCCCGCGTCGATCCGCGCCGACGAGATCGTCGGGCGCTGGGGCCTCGCCTCGTTCCAGAACCCGGCCGACCGCGCCCGAACCGAGGCTGCCGCCCGGGCCCAATGCAAAAATCCTTACGTGATCACTGCCGGCTCCTCCGGCGGCGTGATCATGCATCTGGCGGACCAGGCAACACCGCAGGAGCTGCGGCTGAAGGGGTCGCCCAGCGGCAAGAACTATATCGGGCCGGCGGGTCCGACGCCCGGCGAGCAGGATCGCGAGATCGTCTCCTTCGACGGCCGCGTCCTCATCACCCGCTTCATCGACAAGGACGCCGCCACCCGCTACGGCAACATGGTCTACGTCCGCTGCGCGCCGAGGGCGTGATCAGGGCGCCGGCCTAGCCACTCGTCATTGCGAGGAGCGAAGCGACGACACAATCCAGGCTGCCTCCGCGGACACAGTCTGGATTGCTTCGCTTCGCTCGCAATGACGAAAAAAAACGCCGGCTTGCGCCGGCGTTTTGTTTTTCGGAGTGTCGCGTCCGCTCAGTCGAACAGCGCGTCGATGTCGTCCTGCGAGGCGTGGCCGACGTCGCCGGCGAGCTTCGGGCCGTTGAGGAGTTTGTCGTCGTCGCTGCGGGTGTCGACCTGCGGCACGACATGGGACTTGATCGCATCGACGCCGCCCCAGATCTCCATCATGGAGTTGATGTGCTGCTCGATGAACTTCATCGTGTTCATGACCTTGCTGATGCGCTGGCCGGTCAGGTCCTGGAAGTTGCAGGCTTCAAAGATCGAGATGACGCGTTCCTGGATATCGTCGGCGAGCCGCTTCTGCTGATCGGCCGATTGCACCTTGGCCATCGCGCTGGCCGCCTGGTCGATCGACTCGGCGGCTTCGAGGATCTGCTGGGTCGCCTGTTCGGTGCCGCCGACGACCGCGCCGAGCTCGCCATTGACCTTGGCCATTTCGCCGCCGTCGAAGCTCTTGCCATGCAGTGTCGCGATCTCGCGCTTGGTACGGTCGATGGCGTCGTGGATGAGGTCGAGCTCGACCTTCAGCTTCTCGCACTGCTCGATCTGCGCCCGGTAAGTATCGAGCATGGTACGGGCTTCGGAGAGCTCGTGGGCGGTGGAGGCGTCGATCGCCGCCATGGCGGCGCTGCCGGACAAGGGCACGGTGCCCTTCGCCATCTGTGCACGGATCGCACGCAACTCGGCCATGATCTCGCTATGCATCGGCGCAGCCTCCTCAATCACTTCGGGGCTGGGCATCTCGCCGACAATAGCCTCCTCGACACGAAAACGTTTGCGGTGAATAGCCATCAAGAACTCCCCCCACCTCACTCACGCGTCTTTGTAGGCAGAAGCGATTTAACACGAAGTTCACAGCCGGAACTGTCGTGCGGTTGTGGGCGCCGGCTTGCAAACGGGCGATTAACCATGCGTGCGCGGCGTTCATCGAAAATAAACGCTGATCGTCAAATTGCGCCGCTGCCGACGACGTGGTGAATCGAAACGGCGTTTCCGTTTACCAAACAAAACGGCTTTTGCTCTTTATTGACCACGTCGCGGGTGCGGATGCTCCCACGACGCATGTGATCTAGACGAAACAGTACAGAGTACGTCGATGTTCAAGAAAATGTCTGTCGCGCTGCTTGGCAGCGCTTGCGCCTTCATCGCGGGCGCCAACAGCGCCAGTGCCTTCGACAATAGCGTGCCGAACGATCCGCCCGCGGTGCTCTACCAGCCGCAGGTGCCGCCTGCGCCGGTTCGCGTCGCCTCCAATTCGAGCATGGGCGGCGGCTTCATCGAGTTCATCTTCGGCGATGGGCCCGGTCGCGGTCCGGCCTACGCTCCGCAGCAGCCGATGTATCAGCAGCAGCCAGGATACTATGACCAGCGCCGCCTGCCGCCGATGGGCGAGCCGCAGATGCAGGGCGCAGGTCTCCAGCAGGAGGCGGTCGATCCGCGGCAGCGTCAGTTCGACCCGAGATTCGAGAAACAACTCGTTGACTATAGTGGCAATGAAAGCGTCGGCACGATCGTGGTCGATACGCCGAACAAATTCCTCTATCTCGTCGAGGGCAACGGCCGCGCGATGCGCTACGGCATCGGCGTCGGGCGTCCCGGCTTCACCTGGTCCGGCGTGAAGTCGATCACGGCCAAGCGCGAATGGCCGGCCTGGACGCCGCCGGCGGAAATGATCGCGCGCCGGCCCGACCTGCCCAGGCACATGGAAGGCGGCCCGGAAAATCCGCTCGGCGCGCGCGCGATGTATCTCGGCTCGACGCTTTACCGTATCCACGGCTCCAACGAGCCCTGGACCATCGGCACCAACGTCTCCTCGGGCTGCATCCGCATGCGCAACGAAGATGTCATCGATCTCTACGGTCGCGTCAACGTCGGCACCAAGGTCGTGGTGATGTGATGTTCTTACCCTCTCCGGAGGGTAGCCGACTGTGAGCAAGCATCGAAAATGAAAACGGCCGCCTCGATGGCGGCCGTTCTTGTTTGGCGTCAGGAGCGGTCAGGCGTAATCGCTGCCGCCGTCGTCATTGCCGAAATCGCTGTCGTCGGCGAGGTCGACATTGTCGCCGCCATTGTCGTTCTGATCGTTGTAATTCTGGTCGTCGTTCGAAGCGTGGTCGGCGAAACCCTGGCGGGACGCATCACCACGGTCGCGGTTCGAGCCGATGTCGTCGAGGCCGGCATCGCGCGCGAGCGAACCACCGGACTGATCGCTGCCGCTCCAGGGACTTCCACCAGCGCTGCGATCGCCGAGGGCATTGGTGTCGCCGAAGGCCTGCTGATGCGATCCGCCCATCATGCCGCGAATGCTGGAGAGCAGCAGCGAGCCGCCGACGACGCCGGCCGCGGCGGCTGCCGCCGTGCCGAGGAACGAGCCGCCGCCACCGCCGACCGGCGGCGCGCCATAGCCCTGACCTGGACCCTGACCCGGAGCTTGACCGTAAGCCTGCCCATAGGGTGGTTGGCCGTAGCCCGGCTGGGGCTGCTGCATCGTCTGGCCGCTGTTCCACACCGGCCGCGAGTCACGCGGCGGCACGTTCGGAACCGAGCCGCGCGACGAACCCCCGCCGAACAGCGTGTCGCGCATGGTGTCCAGGAAGCCGCCGGACTGCGCCTGTTTGGGCGCTTGCCCGGCCTCCAGTTCCTGGATGCGGGCATGGGCGCGCTTCAGCGCTTCGTCCTGCAACAGCACGGTCTGTACCAGAGCATAGATCGCCCCGGGCGCCTTGCGCAGGCCGTCGGAGATCGCTGCGATCGCGTCGGGATCGCGCTGTGCATTTTCCAGTTTCGAAAGCCGGTCGAAAAGCTCGTCGACGAGCTGGCGTTCCTGCGGCGTCATGGTCTGTCTCCCTCGCGCAAAACAAGCGCGAGGCAGATGTAGGGTTCCATTGTGGCCCCAACAGTGCCGGCAGGATTAAATTTCGGTATGCGACAAGCTGCCCCGCGGGCTGCTTTCTCGCAAACTTCGCCGGTTTCACCCCAGCGTGACGCCGCTGTCCGTCAGCAGGCGCGCAAAGGCATCGCCGGCGAGATAGGCGTGCTCGCGTTCGCGGACATCCGTCATCGGGTCGAGCCCGGTGAGGATGTCGTCAACGAAGCCGGGATGACACATGATGAGGCCGCCATCCGGCAGGCCTTCGAGGAATTGCCGCATCAACGCACCGAAATCGGCCGCCTGCGTGAAATCATAGGCGCCGGCGAAGCCCGGATTGAAGCTCAGGCCCGCGCTGCCGGCACGGCGGCGGAATTGCGCGCTGAGGATATCGAGCACCATGGCTTTCGGCGAGGCCAGCCGCTGCATCAGCGGCAGGTCGCGGCCGCCCTGGCGCACCCAGGCTTTTGGCGCGACTTCGGCGACTACATCGACAAAGCCGTCGCGCACCTGCGGATAGAGCTGCACATGCTGATGGCCGTCGACGAAGTCAGGCGCGCGCCCGAACGCTTTCGCGAAAGCTGCCAGCTGCGCCTTGACCTCGTTGCGAAAGAACTCGCGGTCGAGCCGTCGCGCAAGACCGGCGCGGAGCAGCTTCGGAAACGGGAGAAACATGTCGCCGTCGAGCGGGCGGAAATGCATGGTGAGCGGCCGGAACGGTGCCGACAATGTCACGTGCAATCCGATCGCGCAGCGCGGGCTCGCTTTCGCCGCCGTCTGGAGCGCCTCGATCTCGCTGCGCTCGATCGCGGGTCCCACCATCATCACCGAGGTGGCGTTGAGACGGCCGCGTTCGATCAGGTCGCGGATGGCGCGATTGACGCCCGGACTGATGCCGTAATCGTCGGCGCAGAGCCAGATCCGCCGCAGCGCCGCGGCCGCGCTCATTCGGCCGCCGTCCTCTTCGAGGCGTCCAGGCTTGAAGTGTCCTGGGCCTTTTCGGTCTCGAAATGCTTTTCACTGTGCTCGGCGACGAAGTAGATCGGGCGCGCCTTCAGCTCGGAGAGGATCTTGCCGATATATTCGCCGACGATGCCGATCATGATGAGCTGCACGCCGCCGATCGTCATCAGGCCGATCACGAGGGAGGGATAGCCGGGCACCTGCTTGCCGGTGGTCAAGACCTCCCAGAGGATCGACAGACCGAACAGGAACGCTCCGCCGGCGAGGATCACGCCGAGCAGGCTGGCGAAGCGCAGCGGCGCCACCGAGAACGAGGTGACGCCTTCGATCGAAAGACCCAGCAGACGCGCGGCGCTGAAGGTTGTTACGCCATGGGTGCGCGGCGCGGGCTCGTAATCGACGCGGATCTGGCGGAAGCCGATCCAGCTCGCGAGGCCTTTGAAGAAGCGGTTGCGCTCCGGCAGCTGCCTCAGCGCTGCGACCGCGCGCGGTGACAGCAGGCGGAAGTCGCCGGCGTCTTCGGGAATCTTCTGACGTGCGCCCCAATTGATCAGCGCATAGAAGCCCCGTCCGGCGAGCCGCCGCAGGAAGGGCTCGTTATCGCGATGCGCCTTGGCGGTATAGACGACGTCGTAGCCGTCCTCGATCCAGTGCCGCACCAGTCGCTCGACCAGCGACGGCGGATGCTGGCCGTCGCCGTCCATGAACAGCACCGCGCCGAGCCGGGCATGGTCGAGGCCGGCCATCAGCGCGGCCTCCTTGCCGAAATTGCGCGACAGCGACACCACCTGGACGTCGACCGCGTCGGCCGGCAGCGAGCGGGCGATCGACAGCGTCGCGTCCGCGCTGCCGTCGTCGACATAGACGACCTCGCAAGCCAAGCGATAGCGCTCCCGCAAGGTCTTTGCGAGATCGCAGATGCGCTGGTGCAGGGCGGCGAGGCCCGCCGCTTCGTTGTAGAGCGGGACCACAATCGACAGTCCCTTCGCGGCGGCGCTTGCCGCGATGGTCGTCATGCCGGAAACGTCAGAGCCCAGCGTCATCGATCAAGGTTCCAGAGGCGTTCAAGATCATCTCAACAGCATATGGTAGCTGCCGTTTGCTGTCGCTACGCTGAACGGACCTGAGGCTCACTGCCGCAGGAACGCCTCGAGCCTGGCAAACAGCGGGTTCTCCCGGTCGAACACGTAATCCAGCGAAACCACTGAGACGGTCTCGGCGCCATGCCCGCGCAGGAAGCTCGCGAGTGCATAGAGCTGGCCCGGCGGGCAGTGCAGGGTGAGCATGCCTGACGAGGTCGGCCCGCCGAACGGGGCTTCGACGCCGAAGCGCTCGTGGGCCTCGGTGAGCATGGCCGCGTCGCACTGGCGGAAGCGAGTGCGGACTTCGCGGTATTTGTTGGCCCGCGCCCGCGCCGCAATGTGATCGAGGATGATTCGCGCGGTCTCCCGCGCCTGCGGCGACCAATCGGCGTCCCTTGAGGCGACCAGATTGGCCTGGCTGCGCAGGATCACGCCGTCGTCGAGCACCCGCAATCCGTTGGCGGCGAGGGTCGCGCCGGTCGTGGTGATGTCGACGATCAACTCGGCGCTGCCGGCGGCCGGCGCGCCTTCGGTCGCGCCTGTGCTTTCGACGATGCGGTAATCGGTGATGCCTTTGCTCTGGAAGAAGGCGCGGGTGAGGTTGATGAACTTGGTCGCGACCCGCATCCGCATGTGATGCTGCTCGCGGAAGCCGGTGGTGACGTCGTCGAGGTCGGCCATGGTGCGGACGTCGATCCACGCCTGCGGCACCGCGACGACGACGTCGGCATAGCCGAAGCCGAGGCCTTCGATCAGGGAGACGCGTTTGTCGGCGTCCGCGATGGTCTCGCGCACCAGATCCTCCCCGGTGACGCCGAGATGCGCCGAGCCGCGGGACAGTTGCGAGGCGATCTCGCTGGCCGAGAGATAGGCGACCTCGACATTGTCGAGGCCCGCGAGCGTGCCGCGATAGTCGCGGGCGCCGCCCGCCTTCGACAGCTTGAGCCCGGCGCGGGCGAAGAACGCCTCGGTATTTTCCTGAAGGCGGCCCTTGGAGGGAACGGCCAGGACGAATGGCGCGCTCATGACTTAAGCTCCCACCTTGCGGCCGATCCGGGTCAGCGCATCCACCCAGACCGAGAAACCAACCGCGGGGATCGGCTCGGCCGATCCAAGCTGGGTCATCAGCCCGTCATAGCGGCCGCCGGCAACCAGCGGCTCGACGCCGTTGCCGCGGTGATGCAGTTCGAATTCGAAACCGGTGTAGTAGTCGAGCCCGCGCCCGAACGCGGTCGAAAAGCGCGTCCCCTTCACGTCGATGCCGCGCGCCGCCATGAACCCGACCCGGCTTTCGAACTGGTCGATCGCAGCACTGAGGTCGAGCTTTGCATCATTGGTGAGCGCGCGCAGCTCGGCGACGGCGGCGTCGGGGTTACCCGATATCGACAGGAAACGCTTGAGTACAGCGATGGCCTCGCGCGGCAGCGCGCCGCCCTTCAGCGTCGACTGCTCGAGGAAGCGGTCGGCAATCTCGGCCGTAGCGCGGCCGCCGACATTGGTGGTGCCGGCGATCGACATCAGATCGGTGACGAAAGCGAGTGCCGCCTTGCGGTCGGAGCCGGCGAGCGCCGCGAGCACGCCCTCATATTCGCTGCGGGTCGCTGTGGTCGCGGCTGCCAGCCGCTCCAGATCCTGCTCAAGGCTGATCTTGCGGTTGAAATCCTTGACCAGGCGGCGGCGCCAGACCGGATAGAGGTCGAGCGCGTCGAGCAGCGCGTTGAACAGCGCCACATCGCCGGTGCGGATCTCGACGTCGCGGATGCCGAAGGCAGCGGTCGCCTCCAGCGCCAGCGCCAGCATCTCGGCATCGGCCGCAGCGCGGTCCTGGCGGCCGAACGATTCGATGCCGGCCTGCAGGAATTCGCTGCTCTGGCCGTTGCGGTAGCGAAACACCGGGCCGAGATAACTGAACCCGGCCGGCTGGCCGGCACGGCCAGAGGTGAGGTAATCGCGGGCCACGGGAATGGTCAGGTCCGGGCGCAGGCAGAGCTCCTCGCCGGAGAGGTCCGTGGTCAGGTACAGGCTCTTGCGGATGTCCTCGCCGGAGAGGTCCAGGAACGGTTCGGCCGGTTGCAGGATCGCGGGCTCGGCCCTGACATAGCCGGCCTGCGCGAACGACAGCAGCAGCGTATCCGCCCAGGCGGCGGAGCCGGCAGCATTTGAGGTGGCAGTCGGGGTCATCTCGGGGTCCATCGTCCCGGTGGAAGCGGGCAGGGGCAAGCATGCGAAGCGAATTGCCGCAGGCCTTAGCATGGCCCGAAAGCGGTTTCGACCTCCAAAGGATCAATCGCTTAACAGCGTCGGAGCGACGCGCAGTGATCAGAGAGGGCGAAGCTCAAATCAGGTCTCGCGCCAATCTAGGTAATATATTACCTGAATTTGCCGGCATTCATCCCGCTGCGATGACCTAGTGAGGTAGGAATGCTTCGCCCTCATCATTTCGGGCCAGGGACGGCTCGGGGCGCTTCCACGAGGGATGGGTCGCTTGAGGCGAAGGCAAGCTCGGCTGCCTCGGACGCAGCCTCATCCGCGAGTTGTTCGGCCCGTTTGAGAATGCTCTGCCTTTTGCCCGGGTCTGCGATTCTGAGAAATAGTTCGATCAATCGCAATTCCTCGCGTCGCCGCACGTCGCCGACGTCTTCGTCCATTGCCATGTCTTCGCGCACGGATGTGCCGTCCTGTGAGCCCGATCTGAATGGCGCCCGCGAACTTTCCTCAAAGCAGGTCCAGCGTCACCATGAGAATTTGAGAGCGACTGGCAACCCGTCGCATACCCAATTTGGGTATGGCGGACGATCCGTTTGCAGAGCCTTCGTTTACAATGCGGAAGCTGGTTTCCGATTCATGCGCAACGCAACAGATATTATCCGTACGGTCTCGCGACACACGCTGGCCTATATGCTGTTTTCGATCAGCGAGCTGTTCCGGCTCTACGACGAATTCGATCCGCTCGACCTTCTGATCGTTCATGCCATTCTCAATGCCAACGTCATCAACGTGATGAACGATCCGTCGCTCGACCAGCGATTCTCCAGCATTCATTCGGTCGAGCCGGATGTGATCAAGCAAGGCGTCTCCCGAGCGGCGCTCTCTCGCTTCCTTAGCCTGCCGCTCGAGACAGTTCGCCGACGCGTGACAGGACTTAAGAGACGAAAGATTCTCGCCGAGACCAAGGTCGGGCTGATCGTGACCGAGCAGAACGCATTCAGGTTTGGAAACAATCACGAACTGCAGAAGACCAACATGCTGCTGCTCACAAAGCTCCTCCGCGACCTGCGGCGCGCCGGCGTCAACGGGCCGGATGATTTGCGTGGCGCTAAAGTCGCCGTTTCTACCAAGAAGGCCAGGTAAGCAGCAGAACATGGATCAAAGCCGTCTAATCCCTGCTCGCGAGGGAATGCAAAAGAGAGCGGCGGATCGCTTGATGTCGTTCCAGGATCTCAAGCCGTCCTCGGCGCTCGAGCTCAAATCGTATGACATCGATCATTTCGGCGAGACCGAGAAATACGCCGGCGCATCGAGCATGCCGTTGTCGGCCGGGACGACCGCGATCATGCGTGCCCGGCTCAACTTGCCGACCCTGACCCTGTCGCTGTTGAAAACCTTTCCCCGGATCATTCGAGGCTACCAGTTCACCAATGCTGCCGCAGTGGTGGTACCGATGGATCACGTGACCTCTGCCCGCATCAACGGGCAATCGATCGGCGGTTCTGTCCTCGTATTGAAAGGTGATTCAGATTGCCTGGTCTATGAGCCGGAGGGGCGCCTGCTGGCTGTGGTCTACTTCAGCCCATCCGGGCGAGAGCCATTGCCTGAATTGGGGGATGGATGCCATTTGCTGAATCCGGCGCCGGACGTGCTTGCCTCGCTGCGCCGTCTGATCTCGATCTCGCTTGAAACCGCAGCAAATGACCCAGACTTCTTGAACGAGCCGGCTTCGCAAACGATTGTCGAGCAGTCACTGCTCAGCACGATGGATGCGGCGATCTGGTCCAGTGTCGCAAGCGGACCTGTGTCGTCCACCACCGAGCATTATCGGCGGATCGTGGCTGATATGGAAAAACTGATTCGGCGCGATCTGATGATCTGGCACAAGACGACCGAACTGGCGGAACAGGCGGGCGTGTCGGTCCGGACTCTCCAGAGCGCGACACGCGCCATCTGCGGCATGAGCCCACATCGCTACAGCCGGGTCTTACGCCTTTGGTCCGTACGCAAGCAACTGCGCACCGGCCGAGCAGGCCGGAGTGTGAAGTCCTGTGCGCTTGCGCATGGTTTCTGGCATCTCAGCGAGTTCGCAGCGAGCTACAGAGAGGCTTTCGGAGAGTTGCCTTCCGAGACCCTGAACCGATCGCTACGAGGCGAGTAGACGGTGCGGTAGCCCTCTACCTGGTTCGGTGGCCGGGGTCTGCTCAGACACAGACACCCCAGTCGCCCAGCACCGCCTGCACCAGCGCCAGCGCGGCCACCGCGGCGGTGTCGGCCCGCATGATCCGGGGTCCCAGCGCCAGCCGCAGGATTTTCGGCTGCCGCAGCAGCAGCGCCCGCTCTTCCTCGGCAAAGCCGCCTTCGGGGCCGATCAGCACGTCGATGCCCTCCGTCGCGCGTGCGCCTTGCAGGCTCTGAATGGGGTTTTCGAGCTGCGCCGCCTCGTCGCAGAAGATCAGCAGCCTGCCGGCGGCGCGCTGGCTCAGGAAACGCTCCAGCGGCATCGGCTCGGCAACGGTGGCGATGCTGAGAATGCCGCATTGCTCGGCCGCCTCGACGACATTGGCGCGCATCCGCTCTGTGTTGACGCGGGAGGCCTGGGTGAACCGGGTCAGGACCGGCTGAAGCGAGGCCGCGCCCATCTCGATGGCCTTCTGCACCATGTAGTCGAGCCGGGCATGCTTGAGCGGGGCGAAGACGTAGGCGAGGTCGGGCAGCCGGTCCTGCGGCCGGGTCTGCTGGAGAATGACGAGGCCGTCCGGCCGCTTGCGGCCCTCAATGGCGGCCTGCCATTCGCCGTCGCGGCCGTTGAACGCCAAAACCTCGGCCCCGGCCGAAAGCCGCAGCACATTGCCGAGATAATTGCTCTGGTCGCGGTCGAGCTCGACCCTGCCGTCCTGGGCAAGGGGGGCATCGACGAACAGGCGGGGGCCGCGGAAATCGTGGGTGGGCATCGTTCAAAGGTCCGATTTGCCGCCGTTCTTAACCGAAAGCAGTACTTTCGGGGTAAATTTTGCCAAATTGGTGCGTCGGCGCGCCGCGCTCTTGCCCTATTCAACGGGTTGTTAAGGGCCGGCGGGAATCGTAAAATCGCGAGCACGCTGGTTGCGCTTCAATTGGGAAGACGCCGAACCCCGCAAGCTCCTGCCGGAGAGACTGCCTTGATGATCCGTCATTTGATGGTTCCGATCACTGCCGCCATGGTCACGATGGGCGCCGTGGGTGCCCTAGCGCAGGGTTTCCCCGCGCCGCTGCCGGGCCAGGCCCCAGCGAGTTCCGCGTTTCCGCCCGTGAACGGCTCGGCGCCCGTCGCCTCCGTCGGCGGCGCGCCGCAATCGTCCTTCCCCGTGAACGGCGCCGCGCCTGTCGGTGGCGCCGGCGCCTTCAGCGCGGCCCCGCCGACGCAAGCCGGTCCCGGCGAGGACTGCATGAAGGCCTTCATGCCTCTGCGCGAGGATGCCGAAAAGCGCGGCAAGCTGATCAAGGCCGCGAGCGACCGTCACGCCCCGCCGGACGAGGCCTGCAAGCTGATCCGCAACTTCAGCCAGGCTGAGACCAAGATGATCAAGTACATCGAGGCCAACGCCTCGAAGTGCGGGATTCCGGCGCAGGTCGGTGCGCAGATGAAGGACGGCCACAAGAATACCGAGGCCATGGCGGCGAAGGTCTGCAATGTTGCGCAGCAGATGCAGAACCAGCCGCGCGGTCCGGCCGGTCCGTCGCTGAGCGAAGTGCTGGGTTCGGGCTCGGCGCCCGAGGCCAATGCAGGCAAGAAGGGCGGCAGCACCTTCGATACACTCAACGGCAACGTCCTGACCCGATGAGCGACACATCCGCCCGCGTTGCCGATTCCACCGGCAACTGGGTCGATACGCGCGCACCGCAATGGGCGCGGCCTTATCTACGCTTGTCCCGCTTCGATCGCCCGATCGGCTCCTGGCTCCTGTTGATGCCGTGCTGGTGGTCGGCCGCGCTCGCCGCCGGCATGGCGCATGATGTCCGCGGCCTGCCGCTCACCATCGTCCTGTTCTTCATCGGCGCCTTCGTCATGCGTGGGGCAGGCTGTACCTGGAACGACATCACCGACCGTGACCTCGACGACAAGGTCGAGCGCACCCGCTCGCGGCCGCTGCCGTCGGGCCAGGTGAGCGCGAAGCAGGCGCTGGCCTTCATGGTCGCGCAGGCGCTGATCGGGCTCGTGGTGTTGCTGCAGTTCAACCGCTTCGCGATCCTGACTGGCATTGCCTCGCTGCTGATCGTCGCGATCTACCCGTTCATGAAGCGCATCACCTGGTGGCCGCAGATCGTGCTCGGGCTCGCGTTCTCCTGGGGCGCCCTGATGGGATTTGCCGTCACCTTCGGGCGCATCGACGTCACCGCGCTCGTGCTTTATGCCGGCGCGATTTCCTGGGTGATCGGCTACGACACGATCTACGCGCATCAGGACGCCGAGGACGATGCGCTGATCGGCATCAAGTCCACCGCGCGCCTGTTCGGCGCGCATACGCACCAGGCGCTGATCCTGTTCTACGGCCTCGCGGTGCTGCTGATCGGCGTGGCGCTGGCGTCGGGCGATGCGCGCTGGCCGGCCTGGCTGGGACTTGCGGCCTTCGCCGTGCATCTGGCCTCGCAGATCGCGCGGCTGAATATCAGCGACGGCGATCTCTGCAAGCGCCTGTTCTATTCGAACCGCGATGCGGGGCTGTTGTTGTTTGCGGGACTGCTGGTCGACGCGGTGCTGCGGGCGGCTTAACTCCGGGCGATGATCTCGCGCTCATCGCGATGCACCGACAACTCCCGTACGACACCGGTGCGGCGGCGCATCAGAAATTTCGGACGGCGGTCGCGGATCGCGTTGGCGCGGCGACGGCGCGGCGCGGGTTTGCGTGCGCCTTCGTCGAGCTGCGGAAGCGCGAACAGCTCGCTCCAGATCGCCCAGGCCTCAACGAGTTCGTCGCCATCGGCGCTGACCAGCAGCGGAATGGAGAGCGAGGGATCGCGATGCACGAGGACAAGCGTCTGGGCCTCGTCGTTGCCGCGTAGTGCGACCCCGGTGAAGTCGCTGACGCGAACATTGATCGCCATCCGCATGCCGCGGACGGCACGGCGCAGCACGACACGTTCGCGATGAAGCTCGATCTGCCGGACATATCCGTCGGCGCGCGGATCATGCGCATCGAAGCGGACCGGAAGGGAAAGGGGGTCGAGCCGCAGGGAGCGGCTCGACCCGGCGGGAGCGATCCCGCTTGTTGCTGTTTGACGCCTCACGGCTTTAGTTCTCCCCGCCAGGATTATGTTCCCGGTCGATGCGAGGACCTTAGCGCGGGCCTTTCCGAAACCGCTTAAAAAGGCTGGTTAATCCAACCTCACCGCCGCGCATGATTGACAAGACCTTGGCGCGCATGATTGACGAGACGTTGCGCGCAAGGTGCGAATCTGAGCTTTTGGTGGGCTGAAAATGCTTGAAGTCCGCGCGATCAGGGCACATCTGTGGGTTCCGGTCCCGCAGCCCGCCCCAACAGGATTTCGTTTGTGAACCCTTCACCAAGCTCGACGCTTTCGCCCAAGGATTCGTCCACAGCCAGCCGCGACCTGTTCGACCAGTCTGCGCTCTCCGATCTCGCGCAGCGGCTGGTGGAGGCTGCCAGGCGCGCCGGCGCGGATGCCGCCGATGCGGTCGCCGTGCGTGGCGTCTCGCAAGGCGTCGAGGTCCGCGACGGCCGGGTCGAGGAATCCGAACGTTCCGAGGGCGACGATGTCGGCTTGCGCGTGCTGGTCGGCCGGCGCCAGGCGGTGGTCTCGACCAATGACGCCAGCGGCGATGCCGTGACCAAGCTTGCCGAGCGAGCGGTTGCGATGGCGCGTGTCGCGCCCGACGACAAATATGTCGGCCTTGCCGATCCCTCACTGCTCGCGCGCGACTTCCCCGATCTCGATCTGCTCGACCCTGACGTGCCCGCGACCTCGGAACTCGAGCGCCGCGCGCTCGAAGCCGAGGCTGCGGCGCTCGGTGTGAAGGGCGTGACCAAATCCGGCGGCGCCTCGGCCTCCGCCGGCATGGGCGGCATGGTGCTCGTCACCAGCACCGGCTTCCACGGCTCTTATCTGCGGTCCAGCCAGGGCATCTCCGCCACCGCCATTGTCGGCGACGGCACCGGCATGGAGCGCGACTACGATTTCACCTCGGCACCGCATGGTGCGGACCTCTTGTCACCGGATATCGTCGGCCGTTCCGCGGGCGAGCGCACCGTGGCGCGCGCCAATCCGCGCAAGGTCGAGACCTGCAAGGTGCCCGTGGTGTTCGACCCGCGCGTCGCGGGCTCGCTGGTCGGTCACGTCGTCGGCGCCATCAATGGCGCTTCGATCGCGCGCAAGACCAGCTTCCTGAAGGATAAGCTCGGCCAGCAGCTGTTCGCCAAGAACATCCGCATCATCGACGATCCCCTGCGCAAACGCGGCCTGCGCTCGCAGACGTTCGACGCCGAAGGCGTTGCCGTGAAGAAGATCGCGCTGATCGACGAAGGCGTGCTGACGACCTGGCTGCTCGATTGCGCCACCGCGCGTGAGCTCGGTCTCACCACCACCGGCCACGCCCATCGCGGCGTCTCCTCCTCGCCGTCGCCCGGGCCGTATAATCTGCATCTCGAACCCGGCACGCCGACCCCGGCCGAGCTGATCTCCGACATCAAGCAGGGGTTCTACGTCACCGATCTGATCGGCTCGGGCGTCAACGGCGTGACCGGCGATTACAGCCGCGGCGCCTCCGGCTTCTGGATCGAGAACGGCGAGCTCACTTATCCCGTGAGCGAGGTGACGATCGCCGGCCATCTGTTCGAGATCTTCAAGTCGATGCAGCCGGCGAACAATCTCGAGTTCCGCTACGGCGTCAACGCGCCGACGGTGCGCATCGAGGGTTTGACGCTTGGCGGACGTTGATGCGAACGCGACAGGCGAAGCCATCCTGGCGCGCGACGCGGCGCTGCTGCAAGACACGGTGCGGGAGGCGGGCGCACTCGCGCAGTCGATGTTCCGCACCGAGCTGAAGAAGTGGACCAAGGGCGCGTCCTCGCCGGTCTCGGAGGCCGACATTGCAGTCAACGATCTCCTGGAAGCGCGCCTGCGCACGGCGACGCCCGACTATGGCTGGCTGTCGGAGGAGAGCGCCGACGACGAGGTGCGGCTGTCGCGGCGGCTGACCTGGATCGTCGATCCCATCGACGGCACCCGCAACTACCTCAATGGCCATGACGAATGGTGCGTCAGCGTCGCGCTGGTGGAGGATGCCGCGCCCGTCCTCGCCGCTGTGTTCGCGCCGACGACCGATGAGTTCTTCTTCGCCGTCCGCGGCCAGGGCACGACCCTCAACGACGTGCCGGTGCGGGCGAGCGCGGGATCCGAGCTCGACTTCTCGCGTGTCGCGGGTCCGAAGCCCCTGGTCGAGCGCCTGAAGCCGTCACTGGGCGAGATCAAGCTGCATCCGCGAATCGGTTCGCTCGCGTTGCGGCTGTGCCGGGTCGCCCATGGCGCGCTGGATGCGGCTTTTGCGGGCGGCAGCAGTCATGATTGGGACCTTGCGGCGGCGGATTTGATCGTGCAGGAAGCCGATGGTAGGATGAGCGATCTCTCCGGAGATCCCATCCTCTATAACCGCCGGCAAGTCACGCATGGGGTGCTGGTGGCAGCGGGTCGCGATCGTCATGCGAGTATTGTCTCGCATTTTCGAAACCGCCCCTTGCCGTGAAGCGCTTTCTCGTGCTTGTCGAACACTGCTTTGCCGGGCAGCCCGTTAGGAACAGAACCGATGCCAGATAGTGCCCCGCAACAACTGCTCCACCTCGTCGTCGGCGGCGAGCTGGTCGATCTCGAGCACAACACCTTCAAGAACCTCGACGACGTCGAGATCGTCGGCCTCTATCCGAATTATGCGACCGCGCACGCCGCCTGGCGCGCCAAGGCGCAGAGCACGGTCGACAACGCGCAGATGCGCTATTTCATCGTCCATCTCCACCGGTTGCTCGACCCGAATCAAGAACCGGCGCGTTGAAAAAGCTGCTTCGCAATGCGCTGAGGAGCAGCTTCGTCCAGCGTGCCGTCGGAATCCTGGCGGCGGAATATCTGCGTCTGGTCTGGCGGACGAACAAATTCACGTTCGATCCGCCTGACGTCTATGACCGGGTCGAGCCGCAGATCCCGGCGATCTTCGCCTTTTGGCACGGCCAGCATTTCCTCACCCCCTTCATCAAGAACAAGGACTGGTACAAGGCCAGGGTCCTGATCTCCCGTCACCGCGACGGCGAGTTCAACGCGATTGCCGCCGAGCGGCTCGGCATCGGCACCATTCGCGGGTCCGGCGACCATGGCGGCGCGTTTCACCGCAAAGGCGGGGTCGGTGCCTTCAAGGAAATGGTGCGGACGCTCCAGGACGGTTGTAATGTCGCGCTGACTGCCGACGTCCCCAAGCGCTCGCGCGTGGCCGGGCTCGGCATCATCATGCTGGCACGGGAATCGGGGCGGCCGATCATGCCTTTTGCGATGGCGACCAGCCGCTTCGTCCGGCTCAAGAACTGGGACCGCACCACCATTAACCTGCCGTTCGGGCGGGGCGCGTTGGTCGGCATCAAGGAAATCCACGTTCCGCCGGATGCGAACGCCGCCACCATGGAAGCGCTGCGGCTCGAGCTGGAGGAGACCTTGAACGAGGCGACCCGCCGCGCCTATGCGCAACTCGGCCGGCCGGGACCTGCAGATGCCTAAATCGCTGCCCGGCTCGCTGCCGTTGACGCTGCGGATGTACCGGCGCCTGGCGCGCGGCCTGGTGCCGCTCGCGCCTGTGCTGATCAAGCGGCGCCTGAAGCAGGGCAAGGAAGATCCCGCGCGCGTCGGCGAACGGCGGGGGCTGTCCCGGGACGTACGGCCGCACGGTCCGCTGGTCTGGATTCACGGCGCCAGCGTCGGCGAGGTCCTCGCCGCGGCGGCCCTGATCGAGCGCTTGCGCGATCTGAACCTGCGCATTCTGCTCACCTCGGGCACCGTCACGTCGGCTGCCATTGTCGCAAAGCGCTTTCCTCCCGACGTCATCCATCAATACGTGCCGTATGATTCCCCGCGTTATGTCGCGCGCTTCCTCGACCATTGGAAGCCGTCGCTGGCGCTGTTCATCGAATCCGATCTGTGGCCGAACCTGATCCTGGCCGGCGCCGCGCGCCGCGTGCCGATGGTGCTGATCAACGGGCGGATGTCGCCGCGCTCGTTTCCGCGCTGGCGCCGCATGCAGGGCACCATCTCGGCGCTGCTGTCGCGTTTCGACATTTGCCTGGCGCAGTCCAAGACCGATGCCGAGCGCTTCTCGGCGCTCGGCGGCCGCGATGTCGTCACCACGGGCAATCTCAAGCTCGACGTTCCCGCGCCGCCGGCCGATCCCGCCAAGCTCGAACGGCTGATGGCGATGACGCGCGGGCGTCCGATCATCGTCGCGGCCTCGACCCATCCGGGCGAGGAGGAGATGCTGGTGGCGGCGCATCGCAGCCTCTCCGGTTTCTTCCCGCAGCTCCTGACCGTGATCGTGCCGCGGCATCCGGATCGCGGCTCCTCGATCACGGGCCTGATCACGGCGTCCGGCCTGAAGCCGGCCCTGCGCTCGCGCGATGAGCTGCCGACGGCGGCCACCGACGTTTATATCGCCGACACCATGGGCGAGCTCGGCCTGTTCTATCGCCTCTCGGACATCGTGTTCATGGGCGGATCGCTGATCCACCATGGCGGCCAGAATCCGATCGAAGCGATCAAGCTCGGCGCGGCCATCGTCCATGGTCCGCACGTCTTCAATTTCGCCGACGTCTACGAGGCGCTCGATCACAGCGGCGGCGCGCGCCAGGCCGACACCCAGGAGCTGCTGATCAAGCAGCTCGGCCAGCTGCTTGCCGATCCTGCCCTGCGCCGGAAGATCCAGCAGTCGGGCGCCGGCGTGGTTGAGGATCTCGGCGGCGCGCTCAACCGCACCATGACCGCGCTCGAGCCCTATCTGTTGCAGTTGCGGATCGAGATGGGGGCCGCCAATGCGTGAGCCGGCCTTCTGGTACCGGCCGCGTTCCCTCGAATCCTACGCATTGGCGCCGCTGGGAGCGCTCTATGGCGCGATCACCGAACGGCGGATGCTGCGCGAGGGCGTCGACGCCGGCATCCCCGTGATCTGCGTCGGCAACTACCATGTCGGCGGCGCCGGCAAGACGCCGACCGTGCTGGCGCTGACCAAGCTCTTGCGCGAGCTCGGCGAGACCCCGGTGGTGCTCAGCCGCGGCTATGGCGGCAGCCTCAAGGGCCCGGTAATGGTCGACCGGATGCGTCACACCGCGTCCGACGTCGGCGACGAGCCGCTGATGATGGCGCGCGACGTTCCTGTCACGGTCGCGCGCGACCGCCTCGACGGCGTCGTGCTGGCGAAGTCGCAAGGCGCCACCGTGATCCTGATGGATGACGGTTTCCAGAACCCGCGTCTTCTAAAGGACACCTCGCTGATCGTGATCGACAGCGAGCGCGGCCTCGGCAATGGCAAGGTGTTTCCGGCCGGTCCGCTGCGCGCGCCGCTGAAGGCGCAGCTCGCGCGCACCGACGCGCTGGTCCTGATCGGCGGCGGCCGCGCCGCGGACGATGTCGCCGCCGAGCTTGCCAGGCGCAACAAGCCGCAGCTGCGCGCGCGGCTGAGACCGGATGCCGAGTCGGTCGCAAGACTGCTGGGCAAGCCGGTGTTCGCGTTCGCCGGCATCGGCGATCCCGAACGGTTCTTCCGCAGCTTGCGTGCTGGCGGCATCGATGTCGCGCGCACGCGCGCCTTCGCCGATCATCACATGTTTTCAAACGACGAGATCGCAGCCCTCGCTGCGGACGCCCGGCGCGATCAGCAAACATTGGTGACGACGGAAAAGGATCTCGCCCGCCTGCACGGACGTGAAGGCGTGCCGGATGGCATCGTGCCTTTCGCCGTCCAGCTCGAGTTCGACGACCCGGCTGCGCTCCGGCAATTGATCAGCGATCATCTCTACAAGGCGCGCGAGCGGCGCTTCAGCCAGCGGTGACTTCGTAGGGTGGGTTAGCCCTGCGACTGCGCGAAGCGCAGTTGTCGGGCGTAACCCACCAACTTCGTCCCGCTTTCGCCGAGGCATGGTGGGTTACGCCCTGCAGATGCGCTGCGCGCATCTGCAGGGCTAACCCACCCTACAGCAGTTCGTTATTCACGCGACATTCATCGCAAAACGCCTATCGGTTTGAACCGCTCAGGAGAATTCGATGAAGTTGCTGCTTGCCGCCTCACGCCTGCGGCTTGGGCGCGCCCGGGTAATGCCGCTCGAGCACGGCGGCGGGCGTGGCGTAGGCTTCCTGCAGGTCCACGCTCCAGTATTTCAACTCGTCGAGCGGGATGCGCGTATCGGTGATCGCGCAGCGCACGAAGGTCCCCGGCGAGATCACGCGGAAATCGCCGTCGAGATACTGCACCTGGGCTTCGCCATGGCCCGAGGGGCCGAACTTGTTCAGCACGGTCGAAAGTCTCCGTGGAAGGCCGCTCCGGGGTCACCTTGGAGGGCACGATGTGTTGGACGGGATGTAGCATAAATAGGGTGGCTTGTCCGCCCGGTAAACCCACCGGTTTGTGATGTTTTGGCGCCGTTTCCGCGTGATAGTGCTTGAGCGAAGGATCCAACGGCAAAGTTCGATGCGCCTTCCGTTCACCGCCCTGTTCCTGACGTTCCTGATCTCGGCCGCGCAAGCGTCGCCGGCGCCGCAGCAGGTCGAGATTCCGCTGGCGTCCGGCGTGCTGCATGCGCAGCTCTACAAGCCCGAGGGCACGGGGCCGTTTCCGACCGTGATCGCGCTGCATGGCTGCGGCGGCCTCGGTGGCCATTCCGATTCCGTGCTGCCGCGCTATCGCGAATGGGCCGAGCGGCTGCTCAAGTCCGGTAACGCCGTACTGCTTCCTGACAGCTACGGCTCGCGCGAGCTCGGGCCGCAATGCCGCGTCAAGGAGATCCACGTCAAGGCGCGGCGCGAACGCGTCACCGACATCGCGGCGTCGCGCGCCTGGCTGATGAAGCAAACCTGGGTTGCGCGCGACCGCGTCAGCCTGATGGGATGGGCCAATGGCGCCAGCGCGCTGCTCTGGGCCGTGCGTCCACAGAGCGTTGCGCGCGAGGCGGGCCCGGATTTCCGCGCCGCGATCGCGTTCTATCCGGACTGCAGGATTTCCGCAGGGTTAGGGTGGAGCACACGGGTGCCGACGCTGGTGCTGATCGGCGCCAATGACGACGTCTCGTCGCCGCCGGCCTGCCGCCAGATGGTGGAGGGTGCGCATGGCCGCAGCGCGCTCGCGCGCATCGTGGTCTATCCCGGCGCCTATCACGACTTCGACCGCGCCAACACGCCGCTGCATGCGGCTGCCGGCAGCCTTGATGCCGCCGCGCCCGAGCACGGCCATCTCGGCACCGATGCGCAGGCGCGCGCGGAATCGCAGAAGGAAGTCGCGGAGTGGCTGGCGCGGTAATGGCGGCGCCGTAGCCCGGACGAGCGTAGCGATATCCGGGTAGGTCTGTCCCGCATGTCGCTGCGCTCATGCGGGCTACAGTGCCGAGCGGGCTCGCCGCGCCGTAGCTCGTGAGAGCGAAGGCGGGGCCGCCCGAGGGAACAACAACGGACAGCCCCGCATCGACCACCGCCCTGCACGGAAAATGGCCGACCGTGAAGCTACGGTTGGCGCGCCGTGATGGTTTCAGCCCGTGACGACGCCATCATTCGACCACGATGTCGATTAAACGCAATCCCATGCGCAACCGCTTCGTCCTGTTCTCCTCCGCCCTGATCGTCTTCACCGTCGCGGTCTTCCTGTTCGAAGCCCATCTCTTCGAAGCCCATGCCGGCGCGCCAATGCGTGCGCCCGAACATTGCGGCTTCTGGACCACGATCGATGCGGGATTGTCCTGCCGGTAGGCGGCGCCAATCCATCACCGTCACCCTGAGGTGGCCGCTTCTTCAGCGGCCCTCGAAGGGCGACGGCCCGGCTGCATCGCGGCCGCTCATCCTTCGAGGCTCACCACGCGACGCGTTGCGTCGCATGGTTCGCACCTCAGGATGACGGGTCTGAATGGGCTGCATGCAAGCCTCTCCAATGTCGTCCTGGCGAAGGCCAGGACCCATTACCGCAGGGAGTAGTTTGGCGAAGGCTGGTCGTTCGGGATTGGCACCACGCGTACCCGATAAACCTCGCGGTATGGGTCCCGGCCTTCGCCGGGACGACGCCGAGGGTGAGGCGATGCCACCCTCGCCTCTAAAACAAATTCCCCTGATCCACCGGCTTGCCCACGCGCTTCGGCGCTGGCTTCGCCTCTTGCGCCGCCGCCTTGGCTTGCGACGGCCCACGCTTCGCGGCGGCCGCCGGCCGATCCGCATCCGCGGTCGCACCCACGCGTCCATCCGCGAACTCAATCTCGACCCTTGCACCAGGCCCGATCGCGTCCGCCGCATGCACGGGATGGCCGGCCTCATCGCGCACCAGCGCGAAGCCGCGCGCGAGCACGCCGCGATAGGACAAGGCGGAGAGCAGCTTGCCGCTGTTCTCGACGCGGGCATCCAGCCGCTGCAGCAGCGTCGCCAGCGCGCGGCCCGCGCGCTCGGCAAGCCGATGCGTGCGCTCGCGCTGGCGCGCAAGCGCGTTGCGCTGCGCCTGCGCATTGGAGAGTTTTGAGGCGCGCAGGCGCACCTCCAGCCCGGCAAAGCGGTCGCGTCGCCGTCGCAGCAGCGAACGCGTGGACAGTCCGAGCCGCTCCCCGCACACGGTGAGGCGATGATCGGCCTGCGATATCTGGCCGTGCAGCACCCGCAGCGTCAGCTTGGCGCCTGCGGCGGTAAACCTGCGGAAATGCGCATGGGTGTTGGCCTTGAGGCAGCGGGGCAGGGACGCACCCGCCGAATCCAGCCGCTGCCGCGGGATCGCCAGCAGATCGCCGGCGGCCGGCAGCGCGCGCGCGGCCGCGCGCAGCTCGCTGCGACGGCTCTCCTGGCTGCGCTGCCAATAGGCGCGGGTGCGTCGCCCGAGATCGCCGACCTCGACAAAGAGATCGCTGCGCACCGGCACGGCCATCTCGGCCGCCGCCGTCGGCGTCGGCGCGCGCTTGTCGGCGACGAAATCGATCAGCGTGATGTCGGTCTCATGCCCCACCGCCGAGATCAGCGGGATCATGCTCTCGGCCGCGGCACGGACCACGATCTCCTCGTTGAACGACCACAGATCCTCCAGCGAACCGCCGCCGCGCGCGACGATCAGCACGTCGGGCCGCGGAATCCTGCCGCCCTCCGGCAGCGCATTGAAGCCGCGGATCGCGGCCGCGACCTGCTCGGCCGAACCTTCGCCCTGCACCTTGACCGGCCACACCAGCACGTGGCGGGGGAAGCGGTCCTCCAGGCGATGCAGGATGTCGCGGATCACGGCGCCGGTCGGCGATGTCACCACGCCGATCACCTCCGGCAGCCACGGCAGCAGCTGCTTGCGCGCCTCGTCGAACAGGCCTTCGGCGGCGAGCTTCCGCTTGCGCTCTTCCATCAGCGCCATCAGCGCGCCGATGCCGGCCGGCTCCAGCGCCTCGATCACGATCTGGTATTTCGAGGAGCCCGGATAGGTCGTGAGTTTGCCGGTGGCGATGACCTCGAGCCCCTCCTGGGGCTTGAAGCGCATGCGGCCGTGCACGCCCTTCCAGATCACCGCCTCGATCTTGGCGCTCTCGTCCTTGAGCGCGAAATAGCAATGGCCGGAGGAATGAGCCCCGCGGAAGCCGGAGATCTCGCCGCGGACCCGGACATGGCCATAGGTGTCCTCGACCGTCCGTTTCAGGGACTGCGAGAGCTCGGAAACGGTGAATTCGGGAGTGTTGAGCAGGGGTTCCGCTGACGGCATCGGCAAACGATTCGGCATGTGGGGATCAGACCCCACGTTAGGGATTTTCGCCCCGCGGCGCCAGCCAGGGAGTTCACCTCTCCCCGCTGGGGAGATCAATCTTCGGGTCGCCGCACGAGCCAGCTTCTTCACACGACGCTCTGGAGCGTCCTTCTCGGAGCGGGCGTCTGGTTCGGCCGTGCCTTCCTCGTCATCGGCGCCACGATCGTCGCGCTGACGTTGATCGGCTTCTTCACTATCGACGAGGCATTCCCGCTCTGGATGGCCTTCGTCAATGGCGGAGGCCTGATCCTCGGTGGCCTCTGGATGCGGCGGATCTGATGGCCGAGCTCGACGACATCATCCACCAGCCGCTGCGGCTGAAGATCATGGCGGCGCTGAATGCGCTGCCGGCCACCGCAGGTTTGGAGTTCTCCCGGCTGAAAAAGCTCACCGGCGCCACCGACGGCAATCGCGGCGCGCATATCGAGACGCTGGCCAAGGCCAGCTACGTGTCGGTGGAGAAGGCCTTCATCGGCAAGAAGCCGCAGACCACGGTGACTGCGACCGCGGCGGGCCGCGGTGCATTTGCGCGGCATGTGGCGACGTTGCAGGAGATCATTGCAGGGAGGCCGAACTAGGGTGCGTACTCATGAATTGCAAACCAGTCCGCTTTGCTCCGATGGCAACCACAAATGTGCAGCCGCTGCAAATGATGCGATGGGCAGCAGATTACGAAACTTCCACCGTCAGTCCAGCCCGCCATCGATGGAAATGTTAGGCTCACTTGGTGATATTTATCCAAATCCCTACAGCCGCGCGCGGACATAGAGAGGTGGAGTTTCACTTAGCATACCCAGCAATTACCTATTGATTGTAAACGAGAAATTCAAGGTTATTGCTTTGTTCTATAAATGTTCCTACTTGTCGATAGTGCCGTTGATGCTGATTCCGCGCGTTATTCGTAAGCCCAAACAACCGTAGCGGAACCGGTCTAGACCGGCTTACTCTCTTGGATAGTGAGTCCTCACAATGGCAACCTTGGTGTCTGAACGACTAGACGAGCCTTGGCGGCGTCGAATGCTTCTCCCCGCCTACCAGATCAGCGAGGCTGCCGACTATGCTCAGGTAGCGCCGCAGACTGTTGCGGCGTGGCATCGGATTGAAGCCGAATTGCTCAAGCAGCGCGAGCAGCGGTCGGCGCTGAGCTACATGCAGTTGATCGAGGTTGCAGTGGTCGCGGCCTTCCGCAAAGCTGGGGTTTCCATGCCCCGGATCAGAAAGGCTCGCTCCTGGGCGGCGCATGAACTCAAGAGCGAGTTCCCGTTCGCTGAGTACAAGTTCAAAGAGAACGCCAAGCACCTGTATTTGGACGCGCAGCAAATCGACGTGGGGCCAAATACTGTTGTGCAAGCTGATGCTGAAGGCCAGCTAGAATGGGAATCGGTCATCGGTCGGCTCAAGGAATTCGAGTACGAGGAACATGTTGCCTTGCGTTGGCACGTAGCTGGTGCGGGAAAGCCGATCATTATCGACCCGCGTATATCGTTTGGCGCGCCTGCCGTTCGCGGAATAGCGACGTGGGTCTTGCGCGGTCGCCACGATGCCGGCGAGTCCGACAGCGACATCGCAGAAGATTTTGGCCTCGATAAAAGCGAGGTCCGAGAGGCATTAAAGTTCGAAGGACTTTTAGGGGCTGGGAGGCGTAAATCGCCGCGTCTAAACTGACGTTTTACTTTGATAGGAATTTCGGCAAGCGCCTTCCGGAAGCGGTACGGGCGGCGCGCCCGAAGTCATTTTCCGTCGAATACCACCACGACCCGAAGAACAAGTTCAAGTTTAAACATGATACGCCGGACGACGTGTGGCTTGAGGCGGTCGCTAAAGAGGGCTGGATTGTTCTGAGCCACGACCGAAAATTTCACACACTCCTGCCGGAGAAATCGGCAGTTAAGCAGCACAAGGCTGGTTGTTTCTATCTTCCAGGTGCGAACGACGAGACATGGGAAAAGCTGCGCTACTTTGTCCGCGCTTACGACGGAATGTCAGAGCGCGTGAGCGTGATAGCAAAACCGTTTATCTTTGAGTTTTCGAGCGCTGGGCGCTTTAAGGTCGTCTCACTCGCGTGACTTTTTAGGCGACCTCGCCACCATGTGGAACGCCCTTGACGGCATCGCCAATGGCATCAACTGCGATGGCTTTGAAATTAGTGCACTGTCACCGTAATACTGGCGGGTCTCTGGTTCGGCTATGCCTTCATCGCGATCGGTCTCGGCATCTCCGCGCTGACGCTGATCGGCTTCTTCTTCATCGGCGAGGCGTTTCCGCTCTGGATGGCCTTCGTCAACGGCGGCGGACTGATCCTCGGCGGCCTCTGGATGCGGCGGATCTGATGGCCGAACTCGACGACATCATCCACCAGCCGCTGCGGCTGAAGATCATGGCGGCGCTGAACGCGCTGCCTGTCTCCGCTGGCCTGGAGTTCTCGCGGCTGAAAAAGCTCACCGGCGCGACCGACGGCAATCTCGGCGCGCATATCGAGACGCTGGCCAAGGCGGGCTACGTGTCAGTGGAAAAAGCCTTCGTCGGCAAGAAGCCGCAGACCACGGTCACCGCGACGGCGGCGGGCCGCGGGGCGTTCGCGCGGCATGTGGCGACGCTGCAGGAGATTATTGCGGGGAGGCAGGTTTAGGCCATCGGCAAGGTTAGTACCGTTGGGTGGGAACCGCTCCTCGCTAAGACAAGAGAACTTCGGCTTGCGTTTGACTACTTGCTAGCAGGGATGTGTTTTGCAGTGCGGCATTGGACCGCCTCAATCTCGCTGCAGTGAGCACATTCAAGTAGCGCTACTTCTCCGGATGGCCGCTCGGTATTGGTCGACCACGAATGCTTTAGCTCGCCGCGCTCCGATCATAGTCTGCGATCCAATCCACCAACTCCTGCTCATCGCGGCAAATCTTTCGAAGAGCGACTTCGATCATTGGATTGTCCCCAATCGGGAGCAGCATCCGAGGATCAGTTTTCAGGCCTACGCAGACCTTCCCAATAGCAAAGGCGTATCCCAACTCGAATGCCGCGCCTTCATCGACCGTTCGTCCGTCCAGGACAATGACAAGCACGTCGCAAGCCGCGATCGCCTCAATGTCGAAGTGAAATATCTGCGATTTCGCCTGCTCTACCGGAACGCCGCTCCGCACGAGATCTAGAAGGATGCCACCATCTTCTTGCGGGAGATAGACGTTCGCAAAGCTCGAAATTGCATCCCGGAGAGCTTTGTTTCTTACCATCTCGGCTTGTGAAAACAGCGGGGCGGCAAGATAAACTCGTATTCCGTTAGCCTTCACACCTTTCCTCCGCTCGCGAGTAGTTCGTCTATACGCTTCTCGAAATCAAACGGCTTATATTCGCCGAGCAGTATCTGTCGAGCAATACGTCGCGAGGTCTGGTCGCTTCCCTCGAGAGAATTATCGAACGTGAACGCAGGTTCAGGCATGTAGACCGACTTCAACACGGCCGATTGTTTCACAAGGGCGGCGCCGTCATAGTCAATCACCATGGTAACACCTCGCAGCTTGCCACGCCGAGCCTGTCTGTCACTGAGCGCGGACTCATCAGCTTCCAAGAATATCATCTGTCCGGCCTCAAGGGGGCCGCTATGTTTGCAGACGCGCGCTCTCAGTTCCTTAAGCCTTTCAACGTTCTCTGCATCTGTTTTCGAAAACGCACACAGGTCAAGGTAGCACCGGTCCATCACGTGCATGCCCACTCCCGCGCGCCTCATCTTGTCGTTCTTTTCGCGTAGTTGACTATAAAGCCAGTCGTCAATTTCCTTCCGCTGCGCCACAGATAGCGACCTGTGATCTTGATACATCGTTTCTGGCGCTCTACCGGACCACTCCTCAAAAGTAGAGAAGCATCGCAGTCCTTCAAGATTGCTCGACTTGCCAGCGACAACCGATCCGACTAGATAATATTTTCGCCGCGCAGGGTGATGGGAAAACTTCATTAGCTCCGCTTCGAACAACCCAGCTTCTTCTTCATTTAGAAGATCAACAAGTTCTGCGATCTGCTCGGTTTCCAAGAAAATCGAAATGAGATTGTACACATCAAGATTTACATCAAAGATGTGTCGGCGCTCTTCGTCCGTCCGTCGGCGCGCGGGATCCTCCCAGTAAACGATGTAATGGTGGTTAGCAGGATTGCGCTTCATTCCAGCCCGCAGCATGTTCTTCAGCGAGTTATCGT
Organism: Bradyrhizobium sp. MOS002; assembly: GCF_003020115.1. Classification (GTDB taxonomy): domain Bacteria; phylum Pseudomonadota; class Alphaproteobacteria; order Rhizobiales; family Xanthobacteraceae; genus Bradyrhizobium. Next base: position 165,170 of record NZ_PYFX01000001.1, on the reverse strand, counting down.
TAAGCGACGTTCCTAGGAGCAAGAATGTTGTTGTCGCAAAGCGCGACATCAGGAAGTCCGACCCGTGCAGCGTTGGCGATATTAGAACGTCCGCAAAGGCATCTTCAGTGAAAACTAAATTCTCGCTTCGTCTTCGCCGCGCTTCGCGCGGAAGAGAGCCGTTGATGTGATAAATTACGGAGGCGTCGCGGCGGGTTTCGATTTTTGGGCGCGATATTACCTCAGGCTGCACTTTACTTCTGTCTCGCGCGAATCCTATCGCCGCCTCGTCAACCAAGTCATCGAAGTTAAAATTTACCGTTAGCTCAGTTCTGCAAACTAGCTGCCCGAGTGATTTCAAGTAGGAATGTCGCTGAAGTATTTGGTCGTATTTCAGGCTTGCGATGTCGCGATAAAGTTCCTGATGCACTACCTCCATCCAAGTAGAGTCGACCTGATACTGTTCAAACTGTCGCGGAAGAGTCGATGTGGAGCCTTTAACGTGTGCCTGATGCAACGCGTAAGCTATTTGTGTAATGTAAGTCTCTTGTAAGCCGGCTTTTCGGTGAGCCTTGAATTCTTTTTTGACCGCAGGAAATCTAGCAGTAAGGCGCTCCACTAAGTTCTTCCAGGTCGGAAGACCCGCATCGATGGACACACCCGCCCCGAGGATAAGACCCAATCGCCGGCGATCTAGGCGCTGCCACATGTGACACAGCCAAACGGGAAGCTGGGGCTGCGATTTCGACGCTTGTTCAAGAGCAACGGTAGAGCGGGGCATCCTGTTAGCTTTTCCCGACTTCGGATTTCATCACACGGGTATGGATTATTCTCGGTAGAGAAACGTCTGCCTTGCCGCCAGCGTCACGGAGATTCCAAAGGCCGGTCTTTACGATGACGTTATGCTTCGAATGGAGCCCTAGCCAATTCGAACCAGGACCCTCGACAGGAAGTAGGTGCTCAGTAAAGAGAGCAATTGAAAGGCGCTCAATAAGCGATCGAGCGCTCTCCTTAGCCGACTTATCCGCCACGGCAATCCAACAAACTAGGAGGCTACCGAGTATCTCCGAAACCGCTCGCTCAAGAGGCTTCTCCTTGTCACGAACGGCAGCAGTTGAGTTTTGTCCTGAGCCCCAATCAGGATATTGCTCTCGTAGTTCATCACGTCGAATGAGAGCTTCACCTACATGAAGCCTGAATACCGAACTGCGATGGTTGCCGTACCCGTCTGACGTCCCCAAGTGCGTGCGCAGGCGGTCGCGAAGCGTCGCCCGCGAACCGGAAGAAACACCGTGCGTGCCGATTCGAACTAATCTCGGTAGAGTCTGAGAAAACCGAGTTTGTTCTTTGGGGTCGAAGAAGAAGTACACGCCTTGATCAGGAAGCGAGCTTTGAAGAGCGTCTCTGAGCGTTTTGATTTGGCCAGCGCTGCCAAGCTTGTCGAAGATGGAATACAACTCACCGACGCTCGCGATTCGATCAAGATAATGGTGGCAGGCCTTCAAGAACATCAGACGGGCGCTATTTGAAAGCCCGGTCAGCGGATTGATTATCTCAAACCCTTCCGACTTCAAGCGGCTGTCGAGAGGAGTGGCGTATTCGTCATCGGCTAGCATGACCGCAACAGAGTTATCGCGCTTCTGACGTTTCAGCTTTGATACGACGCCTGATTGCCATCGAGAAAGCTGCTCCTCATCGAAAGTCCTCAAGCTGACATCATACGGATCGATTTGGGTAGTCAGACTGAGCAGTCCGTGTTTCGCCGAGAGAATGAACGCACGCTGTTGAAGGCGACCGATCAAGTTAACCGACATCCGGAAACGAGGTGACGTGTACATTTCGGACGCCATGGATTTGGCCTCCTTTTTATGCTTGCCACACGACACAAGCACAATGGCGCTCTTCGGAAGTTGTCTTAGCTCTTCAACAAAATGCTGCGCCAAACGCGCAAGTTCGTCTCGATCAGGATCGAGCCAGTCAAAGGCCAATTGGCCTGAGTTTGCGGAAAAAGGGTCGCTCATGGATCCGCCGCGGGCTGTCGCGGCACGTGGGCGCGTTTAAATTCTCTACCGGTAGTATACTCGCCACCCCAGCAAGACGATACGTTCGGAACGCGCGGGCCCTTTATCCACAGGTCTTGCATACCCCTTGAACAGAGGTAACCACTGGCCAGACCGTACACGCACAGAAGTTTTTGGGCACCCATTACAAATCTTGTCCGGAGCGCCGCCAACCGATCTGCGCACCGCCTGGCCCGATGGATTCCGGGCTCACGCCCAGGTGGGGTGCGCCCCGGAATGACGGGGTGCGTGGGGCCGCCCCCCTTGAGCCCCACCCCGATTCATGCGACCTCCGCCCCAACAAACCCCTCATTTCGAGCCTTCGATGCACATTCTCCTGCTTGGTTCCGGCGGCCGCGAACATGCCCTGGCGTGGAAGATCGCAGCCTCTCCCCTGGTGACCAAATTCTGGTGCGCGCCGGGCAATGCCGGGATCGCGCGCGAGGCGGAATGCGTGGCGCTCGATGTTGCCGACCATGCCGCCGTGATCGACTTCTGCAAGGCGAATGCGGTCGAGCTCGTGGTGGTTGGCCCGGAGACGCCGCTGGCGGCCGGTATCGTCGATGACCTCACCGCCGCCGGCATCAAGGCGTTCGGGCCGAACAGGATCCCCGCCCAGCTCGAAAGCTCGAAGGGCTTTACCAAGGCGCTGTGCACCGAATTCGGTATTCCGACCGGCGCCTACAAGCGTTTCACCAGCGCCGCCGATGCGCGTGCCTACGTCCAGAGCCAGGGCGCGCCGATCGTGGTCAAGGCCGACGGCCTTGCCGCCGGCAAGGGCGTCGTCGTTGCCAAGTCGGTGCGCGAGGCGGAGGACGCCATTGCCATGATGTTCGAGGGCGCCTTCGGCGAGGCCGGCGCCGAGGTCGTGATCGAGGAGTTTCTGCCGGGCCGCGAGATCAGCTTCTTCGCGCTGTGCGACGGCGAGACCGCCATTCCGCTGGCCTCCGCCCAGGACCACAAGCGCGTGTTCGACCATGACGTCGGCCCGAACACCGGCGGCATGGGCGCCTATTCGCCGACGCCGCTGGTCACGCCGGCGATCCATGATGCGATCATGGCCAAGATCATCCTGCCGACGGTCGCCGGCATGAAGCAGCGCGGCACGCCGTTTCGCGGCATCCTCTACGCCGGCATCATGCTGACGACGCAAGGGCCGAAACTGTTCGAGTTCAACGTGCGCTTCGGCGATCCCGAGTGCCAGGTGCTGATGCTCAGGATGATGTCGGACATCGTGCCGGCCTTCCTCGCCGCCTGCGACGGGCAGCTGAAGAACTTTGACCTCCGCTGGCATCCCGAGGCCGCGCTCACGGTGGTGATGGCGGCGAAGGGCTATCCCGGCGACTATCAGAAAGGCACGCGGATCGAGGGGCTCGATGACGCCTCAGAGGTCGAGACCGCCGAGATCTTCCACGCCGGGACGGTCGAGAAGGACGGCGCCATCCTCGCCAATGGCGGCCGCGTGCTCAATGTCTGCGCGCTCGGCAAGACCGTGACGGAAGCGCAGGCCCGCGCCTACCAGGCCGTCGACCGCATCAACTGGCCGGAAGGTTTTTGCCGCCGCGACATCGGCTGGCAGGCGGTGGAAGCCGAGAAGTCCAAGAACTAAGGCCAAGAGCTGACAGGCTTTTTTCGCGCGCGCGCGCAATGTGCGGCCCGCCCGACGGCACTCCGAAATTGTGTAGGCGGCTGTTGAACTTAGCTACTGTGCATGGGGTTGTTTTTCGACTTTTTGTTTTGGGGCACCTCAAGACCGAGCAGATCCCGCGCTGACAGATAAGGATGCAGAAGATGTCCGATCTCGCCGACCTCTATCCCGGCTTCGCCTCCGAATGGATCAACACCTCCTTCGGCCGCATCTTCGCCCGCGTCGGCGGCAAGGGACCGCCGCTGTTGCTGCTGCACGGCTTCTCCGAGACCAACGTGATGTGGCACCGCGTCGCGCCGCAGCTGGCCGACCGGTTCACGCTGATCATCGCCGATCTGCCCGGCTATGGCTGGTCCGACATGCCCGAGAGCGACGCGCTGCACATCCCCTACAGCAAGCGGGCGATGGCGAAAGCCATGGTCGAGGCGATGGAGCAACTCGGCCACGTGCATTTCGCGCTCGCCGGCCATGATCGCGGCGGCCGCGTCTCGTATCGGCTGGCGCTCGATCATCCCGGCCGGCTGTCGAAGCTTGCGGTGCTCGATATCCTGCCGACCTATAATTACTGGGAGCGGATGAACCGCGCCTACGCGCTGAAGATCTATCACTGGACTTTTCTGGCGCAGCCGGCGCCGTTGCCGGAGACGCTGATATCGAGCAACGGCGAGTTCTTCCTGCGCTTCAAGATGGCGAGCCAGACCAAATCGAAGACGCTGGACGCCATCGACGAGCGCGCGCTCGAACACTACATCGCCCCGTTCCGCGATCCCGCCCGCGTGCATGCGATGTGCGAGGACTACCGCGCCGGCGCCTATTTCGACTACGATCTCGACAAGGCCGATTTCGAGGCCGGCAAGAAGATCACCATTCCGATGCTGGCGCTGTGGGGCAACGCCGGCATCGCACAAGCCGCCGCCACCCCGCTCGACATCTGGAAGCAATGGGCGACCAACGTGGATGGCATGCCGGTGGATTCGGGGCACTTCCTCACCGAGGAGAACCCGGACGTGACCGCCAAGGCGCTGCGCGAGTTCTTCTCGGCTTAGGCCTCATCGTCATTGCGAGCGAAGCGAAGCAATCCAGGCTCTTTCCGCGGCGGCAGTCTGGATTGCTTCGTCGCTTCGCTCCTCGCAATGACGGGGAGAGGCCTACCGCCGCTCCCGAAAGAAGTCCTTGAGCAGCCGCGCCGACTCGCTTTCGCCGACCCCGGAATAGACGTCCGGGACGTGATGGCAGGTCGGCTGCGTGAAGAACCGCACGCCTGATTCAACCGCGCCGCCCTTGGGGTCGGCGGCGCCGTAATAGAGCCGCCTCACCCTTGCAAACGAGATCGCGCCCGCACACATGGTGCACGGCTCCAGCGTCACGTAGAGGTCGCAGTCGACCAGGCGCTCGCTGCCGATTTTCTTGGCCGCCTCGCGCAGCGCGACGATCTCGGCATGAGCCGTGGGGTCGTAGTCGGTCAGCGTCCGGTTTGCCGCGGTGGCGATGACCTCGTAATTGCGGACCACGACGCATCCGATCGGAACTTCGCCCGCCTTTCCGGCGTTTTCGGCCGTTTTGAGCGCCAAATCCATGAAAGAGGGGGCTTTCAAGCCTCGTATCATCCCGAGAAACCTGCTAGTAGCTGCGCCTTCAGCAGAAGTGCTTACCGAATTTGCCTGAGCATGCGGCTCGAGACGAGCGCGCACAATGCTTTCTGGCCACCCCCTGAGTGAGATTATTCATGCCTCGCGACAGCGACAAAGACAACGATTCCCGCGGCCGGCGTGATCGCGGCCCGGCCAAGGGAGGCCCCGCGAAGGGCCGCTCCGGCAAGCCCCGCGGGCCCGACAAGAAGTTCGCCAAGCGCGGCCCTCCTGGGGACAAAGGCGACGCCCGCCCGCCCCGCGAGGGTCAACCGTTCCGCCGCCGCGAGGAGGGCGATGCCCCGCGCCGCGATTTCGGCGACCGTCCGAAGTTCAATCGCCAAGACCGGCCCCGCGAAGACCGGCCGCGCGGCGAGGATCGTGGCGAGCGCAGCTTCAAGCCGCGTGGCGATCGGCCCTTCAAGCCGCGTGCAGACCGTCCGTTTTCCGATCGTCCGTCGCGCGACGGCGAGAAGCGCCCGTTCAAGCCCCGTGGCGACCGCCCATTTTCTGATCGCCCCTCGCGCGATGGCGAGAAGCGGCTGTTCAAGCCGCGCGGTGATCGCCCCTCCTATGGGCGTGATGACCGTCCGCCGCGCAGGGATCGCGACGATTCCCGTCCGGCCGGCCGAACCGGTGACGCGAAGTTTGGCGACAAGCGACCTTACGCGCCGCGTGGCGACCGTCCGGAACGCAAGTTCGACGGCGAGCGGAAGTTTTCGCGCGGTGCTCCGGACCGCAATCGCAGCGAGCGCAGCGATTCAAAACCCTGGCAGAAGCGCGATGCGGCCCCGCGCGGCGACCGGCCGCCGCGCAAGGATTTCAGCAAGGGTCCGCGCAAGGATTTTGGCGGCAGCGACCGCGGTGGAGACAAGCCGTGGCAGAAGCGCGACGACCGGCAAGGCGGCGGCGAAGACCGTCCGCGCTTTTCGCGTTCGCGCGACGATCGTCCATCGGGTGACCGTCCGTTTCGCGAGCGGCCCAAATTCGATCGTCCCAAGTTTGATCGCCCACGCGATGATCGTCCCAGGTTCGATCGCGGCGGCGATCGCCCGAAATTCGATCGTCCGCGCGAGCGCTCCGAGGGCCGCTCCGACTGGCACGAGCATCCCCGCAGCGAAGCGCGTTCCGGCGATCGTCCACGCCGCGAAAACGAGGATGAGAGCAGGATCTTCGAGAAGCGTCCGGCCTTCGGCGGTCGCGGCGCCTATCGCGAGCGCGATCGTGATTCTGAGCGGCGGCCGCGCCGCGAGGAAGAGGCCAAGCCGAAGAAGGCCGGCGAGCGTATCGCCAAGGTGCTGTCGCGTGCGGGCCTCGCCTCGCGCCGCGATGCCGAGGAGATGGTCACGCAGGGCCGCGTCAGCGTCAACGGCCGTGTCATCAATTCGCCGGCGCTCGACATCACCTCGAACGATGTCGTCACCGTCGACGGCAAGCCGTTGCCGGAGCGCGAGCGGACGCGGCTGTTCCTCTATCACAAGCCGCGCGGCCTGATGACGACGCATGACGATCCCGAGGGACGTCCGACCGTGTTCGACAATTTGCCCGAAGGTCTGCCGCGGCTGATCAGTGTCGGCCGGCTCGACTTCAACACCGAAGGCCTGCTGCTGCTCACCAATGATGGCGGGCTCGCGCGCACGCTCGAGCTGCCGGACACCGGCTGGCTGCGCCGCTACCGTGTCCGCGCCCATGGCGACGTCACGCAGGCGCAGCTCGACGAACTGAAGAACGGCATCGAGATCGAGGGCATCAAATACGGTCCGATCGACGCGACGCTGGAGCGTGACCAGGGCGCCAATGTCTGGCTGGTGTTCGCGATCCGCGAGGGCAAGAACCGCGAAGTGCGCAACGTCTGCGCTCATCTCGGACTCGAGGTGAACCGGCTGATCCGGGTCTCCTACGGCCCGTTCCAGCTCGGCGAGGTCCCCGAGGGCCAGGTCGAGGAGATCAAGTCCCGGGTGCTGCGCGACCAGCTCGGCGAAAAGATCATCGAGAAATCGGGCGCGCAGTTCGACGTGCCGCAGAAATCTGCCTCGCATGAGGGAGACGACGCGCCGCGCGAGAAGAAGCCGGCGACCAAGCGCGGCGTGATCAACGACCGCAAGGGCCGCCGCGTGCTGGTGCAACGTACCGGCAGCGAGGAAGCGCGCGAGCGCAACGAGGCTGAGGCGAGCGGCTACGGCCCGCCGCGCCGTCCCAAGCGCGGCTATCACGGCAAGCGCGATCTGGCGCCGAAGGAGGACTGACGTTGCGCGTCGTCGGCGGTCGATTGAAGGGGCGCAATCTGGCCTCACCGTCCTCGCGCGACATCCGCCCCACGGCGGACCGCCTGCGCGAGTCCGTGTTCAACATCCTCGTGCACGCCTATGACGATCCGATTGCGGACGCGCGCGTGCTCGATCTCTTCGCCGGCACCGGCGCGTTGGGCATCGAAGCGTCGTCACGCGGCGCGAAGTTCACGCTGTTTGTCGACAACGGCGCGGAAGCGCGCGCCCTGCTGCGGAACAATGTCGAGACGCTGGGCTTGGGTGGCGTGACAAAAGTCTATCGCCGCGATGCGACCGATCTCGGGCCTGCACATCCGGTCGAGCCGTTCTCGCTGGTGTTCCTCGATCCGCCCTATGGCAAGGGGTTTGCGGAGAAGGCGCTCGCCTCCTTGCGCGACGGCGGCTGGCTGGCGCCGGGCGCGCTGCTGGTTGTCGAGGAAGCGAAGGCCGCGCAGTTCGTGACGCCTGAGGGTTACGAGGAATTGGAGCGGCGGGCGTATGACGACACGGAGTTCGTGTTTTTGAAGAGGCCGTAGCCTTGCACTCGGTGCGTAGGGTGGGTTAGCCGAAGGCGTAACCCACCACTTCTGTTTGCGCGGATACCAAAGAGGTGGGTTACGCTTCGCTAACCCACCCTACGAAATCACCTCCGCCCGAACAGCTTCTCCACGTCGCTCAGCTTCAGCTCGACATAGGTCGGGCGGCCGTGATTGCACTGGCCGGAGTTCGGGGTGTCCTCCATCTCGCGGAGCAGGGCGTTCATCTCCTCCGGCCGCAGCCTTCGGCCGGCGCGCACCGAGCCGTGGCAGGCCATGGTGGCGGCGACGTGCATCAGGCGGCGCTCCAGAGGCAGCGCCTCGTCCCACTCGGCCATGTGCTCGGAAAGATCGCGCAAGAGCCCGCCCGCGTTGGTCTTGCCGAGCAACGACGGCGTCTCGCGCACCGCGACCGCGCCGGGGCCGAAGGATTCGATCGCAAGGCCAAACGACGCCAGCTCCTCGCTGCGCTCGAGCAGGCGCTCCACCGTGGCTTCGTCCATCTCGACGATCTCGGGGATCAGCAGGATCTGCCGCTGCACGCCGTTGGCCGCCAGCGAGGCCTTCAGCCGCTCGTAGACGATGCGTTCATGCGCGGCGTGCTGGTCGACGATGATCAGGCCGTCGCGGGTCTGCGAGACGATATAGGTCTCGTGAATCTGCGTGCGCGCAGCGCCGAGCGGGCGGTCGACCAGCTCGCCGGCGGGCTGGGTTTCGATCCGCACGTCCGCGCTGGGCGCGCCAACGTCGAACGCGGCCTGTGCGCGCTCGGCGAAGGCGGGCGCGGCGGCACCGTCGAATGACGGCATCGGCGCGACGGGGGCGGATGGCGACGCCCGCCAGTCCCAGCTTGCCGGGCGCGGCGTGAATGCGGGGCGGAACGACGACAGCGCGCTCTCGCCGCTGTTGGCGGCCGTACGCCGGCCCTCCCGTGCAAGCCCTTCCTTCAATCCGTGCACGATCAGCGCGCGGACGAGGCCTGCGTTGCGAAACCGCACCTCGGTCTTGGCCGGATGCACATTGGCGTCGACCTCGCGCGGATCGAGCGTGACGAACAGCGCCAGCACCGGATGACGGTCGCGCGGCAGATAGTCGGAATAGGCCCCGCGCACTGCGCCGAGGATCAGCTTGTCGCGCACTGGGCGGCCGTTGACGAAGAGATATTGCCCGAGCGCGTTGGCTTTGGTCAGCGCGGGTCCTGCGGCATAGCCGGCGACCACCACACCCTCGCGCTCGGCATGGACCTCGATGGCATGGCTGCGGAACTCTGCCCCCAGGATGTCGCCGAGACGCGTCAGGCGACCGGCGACGCCGGGCAGCGCCGCAGCCCAGGTCACCGGGGTGCGCTCTTCGCCCGCGAGCGTGAAGGCGATTTCGGGCCGCGCCATCGCCAGCCGCCGCACCACCTCACGGATCGCTTCCGCCTCGGTCCGGTCGGTCTTCAAGAATTTCAGCCGCGCCGGCGTCGCGTAGAAGAGGTCATTGACCTCGACCCGCGTGCCATGCGCGAGCGCGGCCGGCATGATCTCGGACTTCTCGCCGCCCTCGACATTGAGCGCCCAGGCGTGCGGCTCGCTGGCATGCCGCGTGGTGATGGAGAGCCGCGCCACAGAGCCGATCGAGGGCAGCGCCTCGCCGCGGAATCCGAGCGTGCGGATCTGCAGCAAGTCCTCGTCGTCGAGCTTGGAGGTGGCGTGACGCTCGACCGCCAGTGACAGGTCCCTGGCGGTCATGCCGCCGCCGTCGTCGGTGATGCCGATCCGCCGGCGCCCGCCGCCATCGGTGAAGACGTCGATCCGGCTCGCGCCGGCATCAATGGCGTTCTCGACCAGTTCCTTGACCACGCTCGCGGGACGTTCGACCACCTCGCCGGCGGCAATGCGGTTGACGACCTGTTCTGGCAATTGGCGGACGGGCATGAAACTCGATCTTGGGTTTCGATCTTGGGCTTCGATCTGGATTCGCTGACAGCACTATTCTAGGCCGTGTTGCGTCAAAAGCATGTGTTGGGCAACAGGAACGTGGCGGGCTGGGGAAGAGGGCTGTCTATCACATTGAAGAGATTGGACGTTCGACAAAATCGTGCAATCGGGTGGACCGATCTCCGGCTGCCGTCCCGATTGTGGGGTACCGGGCTGCGGTGTAGCATCATGAAAAAAACGGCAACAGGACGGGAGGACGCCATGTGCCATCTCTTCGCGCATCAGCCCCAACGCGACTACGAATCCCAGACCCGCTCATTGCGGATCGGTGGGCATTGCACCTCGATCCGTCTGGAAATGGCGTTCTGGGACACGCTGGAGGAGATCGCGGCCAAGGAGAACATGAGCGTCGGCAAGTTCCTGACGACGCTCTACAACGAGGTGCTCGACCATCACGGCGAGGTCAACAATTTCGCCTCGTTGCTGCGCTGCTCCTGCCTGATCTATCGCTCCCGGAGCGTGGCGCCGGTACGGGATTTCAAGGTCGCCGTTGCGCCCATTCTTGATGCGGCTGAATAGCCCTACCGTCATTGCGAGGAGCTCTTGCCACGAAGCAATCCAGACCGTCACCGCGGTGGGATGCTGGATTGCTTCGCTTCGCTCGCAATGACGGGGAGGGAGCGGTGTGCTCCATTCCGAGCCGATGGACGTCGGACCTCAGATCTCCTTCTTCTGCATCGCACTTGCAATGTAATCCGCCTGCCGGATCGCCAGCGAAACGATGGTCAGCGTCGGATTGCAGGCAGCACCGCTGGTGAACTGGCTGCCGTCGGAGACGAACAGGTTCTTGACGTCGTGGCTTTGACCGAACTTGTTGACCACGCCATCCCTGGGCTTCTCGCTCATCCGGTTGGTCCCGAGATTGTGCGTGCTCGGATAGGGCGGTGTCGGATAGCTCACGGTGGCGCCGACGGCATCGTAAACCGCAGCGCCCTGCTTGTAGGCGTGCGCGCGCATTGCGATGTCGTTGGGATGGTCGTCGAAGTGGACGCTCGCGACCGGCTGACCGAACTTGTCCTTCACGACAGGATCGAGCGTGATGCGGTTGGTCTCCTGCGGCATGTCCTCGCCGACCAGCCACATCCCGGCCATCCGCGGATAGCCGTCGAGCGCGGCGGTGAACGGACGTCCCCAGGCGCCGGGGTTGAGGAACGCGGCCATGAACGGCAGTCCGATCGACAGTGTCTCCATCTCGTAGCCGCCGACGAAGCCGCGCTTCGGGTTGTTGGCGGCCTCGTCGCGGACGATGCCGGCCATGGTGGTGCCGCGATACATGTGCACCGATTTCTCGAACACGGCGTAGACGCTGCCGGTCATGTGGCGCATGTAGTTGCGGCCGACCTGGCCGCTTGAGTTGCCGAGGCCATCGGGAAACATCGTGGATGCGCTGTTCAACAGCAGCCGCGGGCTTTCGATCGAATTGCCGGCCACCGCGACGATGCGCGCCTTCTGCCTCTGCATCGCGCCTGTTGCGTCGGCGTAGACGACGCCGGTGACCTTGCCGCCGGCGTCGTGCTCGATCTTGATCGCCATGCTGCTCGGCCGGACCTCGAGATTGCCGGTCGCCTCGCCCTTGGGGATCTCGGTGTAGAGCGTCGACCATTTCGCGCCGGACTTGCAGCCCTGGAAGCAGAAGCCGATCTGCTGACAGGCGCCGCGGTCGTCGCGCGGCTGGCTGTTGATCGCCATGTTGCCGGTATGCACAGTCTTGTAGCCGAGCTTCTTTGCGCCGGCCTCCAGCACCTTGAAGTTATTGTTGCCGGGAAGCCCGGGAATGCCGTTGGTGCGGGTCACCCCCATCTTGTTCTCGGCCTTGGCGTACCAAGGCTCCATCTCGGCGAGCGTGACCGGCCAGTTCAGCAGGTTGGCGCCGGGAAGGCTGCCGTAAGTGCTCTTCACCCTGAACTCGTGCTCGTCGAAGCGCAGCGATGCGCCCGCCCAATGCGTTGTGGAGCCGCCAACTGCCTTGACGATCCAGGCGGGGAGACCCGAAAAATCCTTGGCGACGCGCCAGGTTCCGGATGTGGTGCGCGCATCGGTCCAGGCGAGCTGGGAGAAACTCTCCCACTCGTCGTTGACGAAGTCCTGATTTTCGATTCGGGGGCCAGCTTCGAGGATAACCACCTTGACGCCCTTCTGCGCGAGTTCGTTGCCCAGCGTGCCGCCGCCGGCACCGGAGCCGACGATCACCACAACGCTGGAGTCGTTCAGATCGAATTTTGCCATATGCGTTCTCCTGAACCGTTGGGTGGGCCTTAAGCCTTCGGCAGCCAGTCGATGTCGGCGAAGCCGCGGTTGATGTAGCCGCCGTGCTCGGCGGAAGAGCCCTCGTAGCCGAACCGCGGCCAGACCTCCTTCTGGTTGTAGAGAGAGACGATGAGGTCGCCGCGCACCTTCTGGAAGAAGTCGCTCTGCTCGATTTCCTTCAAGAGCACCACGCGGTCGGCTTCCCAAGGCACTTCAGCGTAAGCCACCTTGTGGCGATCACGCGCATTCTGGTCGAGCCGTGTGATGCCGTCGCTGATCAGCGACTTGACGGACGCGTCCTTCGCCGCCTTGCCGTCCCACGGCTTGATCGCGGTGATGTAGTAGCTGTCGCCGAGGACGTCGTGCGGATAGATATCGCGCGCGACCTTCAGCAGCGTCTTCATCGTCGCTGGCGAAAGCGCGCTTGTCTCGTCGGCCCATGCGCCCTCGATGCCGACGGCGACGCTGGTCGCGACTGCCGCGACCGGGACGGCGGTCGCGGCGCCCTTGAGAAAGACGCGGCGGCTGTGCTTGCTTCGACGATCGACTTCTCTCATGGCATTCCTCCTTCGATTTTTGTATTTTGAATTTTTGTGGTCAGATCAGTTGAAACGTCCGCCGCGCTGGATCACCTCGATCTTGTAGCCGTCGGGATCACTGACGAAGAAGAAGCGCGCCAGCGTTTTGCCGTCGTGCTTGAAGTCGCGCAGCGGGCCCGGTGCAAGCTTCTCGCGCTCGAAGCGGGCATGTTCGGCATCGAGATCCTCGACCACCACGGCAAGATGTCCGTAGCCGTCGCCGAGCGCATACGGCTCCTTGCGATCGAAATTGACCGTCAGCTCCACCTCGAAGGGCGAGGAGGGATGACGCAGATAGATCAGGGCAAAGTCTGCGAACTTCAGACGGTCGGTGACTTCCAGGCCAAAGGCCCGCTGGTAAAAGTCGAGCGAGCGCGCCTCCTCGAGTGCGCGGATCATGGAATGGACCGGCTTCGCCATTCAGTTCTGCTCCCTGAGAAAGGCGATGATGGCGGCGCGCGTCTCCGGCTTCGCCTGCCGGTAGACCATGACCACGCCGGGAATCACGGCTTGCGGATTGGTCAGCCAGGCGTCGAGCTTCGTCTCGTCCCAGGCGAAGGCTGCTTTTGCGAGGGGCTCCGAATAGTGAAAGCCTTCGACCTTGCCGGCGGCCCGCCCGACGATCCCGACCAGCGGCGGACCCTGCCGCACCGGTTCTGACAAGTTCGTGGTGTGGCACACCGCGCATTGCTGCTTGAACAGTGTCGCGCCATCCGGCGGCTTTGCAGCCGGCAAGGGCATCTGCGCCTCGGCCACCCGCACCACCAGCACCATCGCGGTGCACAATCCCAGCACGATCGCGCGCATCGTCAAAAGTCCGCCCATTTACGTCAATTCAGCGTGCGCAAATTCTAGGCGCGGCAAAACATGCGGTGGTAGTAGCGGGCTGTTTCGCTGCGCGCGGGGGTCTTTGTTCCGCGCTGCCGCATATGCGGAGGACAATTCCGCGAAACCGCCGTCAAATTCCTAAACGATCACCACACGAGGCAGATTGCATCGCGGTCGCGCCGTTCGAGCTCTTAACGCGATGGATTGGTTCGGCTCAGGCGGACGGCGCATCAAGCCGCCGAACCGATCATCGCGAAAATCCAGGAGAAATGGATGAAGTTGGTGAAAACCTCTGCAATCGCATGCGCCGTCTCGGCCCTCATTGTGACACCCGTTCTCGCGCAAGGTACGTCGTCTGGCGCCAAGCCCAGCGGCACCGTGCAAAGCAAACCCATGCAAGGCAGCACGATGGGCAGCGGCGACGAGGAGATGAATGCCCAGCCGGGCGCAGCGGGCGAGACGACGGGCATGAAGCCGACGAAGGGCACCAGGGGCACGGTTGGCACCACGGGCAGTGCTGCGCACAAAGGGACCGCCGACGATTCCGCGACGGGCGGTGCAGCCACGGGCAAGCGCTACTAGCCCAAGCGCTACTAGCCAATGGAGTGAAACGGCAGAACTCCGGTCGCCCTGCGGCCGGAGTTCTTTTGCTGTGTCTGCTAGTCGTCGAAACCGCGCCCGCGCTTCGACTTGATGTCGCTGCGGTGTTTCTTGCCCTCGAGCCGGCGCTGCTTGGAGCCAAAGGTCGGCTTTGTCGCGCGCCGCGGCTTCGGCCGGATCATGGCTTCGCCGAGCATCTCCGTAAGGCGGTCGATGGCGTCCTGTCGATTACGTTCCTGGGTGCGGAAGCGCTGGGCGTGGATCACGATCACGCCGTCTTTGGTCATGCGCTGGCCGGCGATGCGGGCGAGCCGGATCGCCGCATCTTCCGGGATAGTCAGCTTGCGCGCGTCGAAGCGCAATTGGGCCGCGGTCGACAATTTGTTGACGTTCTGCCCGCCCGGGCCGGAGGCGCGGACAAAGCCGATCTCGATGTCGTCCTCGTCGATGACGAGATCGCGGGATATCCGCAGCATAGTGGCACCATTCGTGATGCCCGGACATATCCCGGACGCCTACATTCGGCAATGGCGCCCGAAATGCGAATGGCCGGGCGAGCCCGGCCATTTCAGGAAGCGTCCGAAAGACGTCAGTTCGACTTCGTCGCCGGTGCGGCTGCCGGTTGCGCCGCGGCCTGTGGGGCGCGGCCGACGACGACGGTCAGGAGGCCCTGGCCCCAGAGGCGCTTTGCGGCCGCCTTGGCGTCGTCCATGGTGACCGCATCGACAACGCCGTTACGCTTCTCGATATAGTCGATCGGCAGCTTGTCCTGTTGATATTGCAGCAGCGCCTGCGCGAGCTTCGAGGAGGTGTCGAGCGCCAGCATCTGCGAGCCCTTGAGGTAGGACTTGGCCTCGTCGAGCTCCTTCTGCGTCGGGCCTTCCTCGGCGATCCGGCGCACTTCCTTGTCGATGGCGTCGATGGTGTCGCCGGCGCGGTCGGCGCGGGTGCCGGTATTGCCGATGAAAACCGCCGAATGCTCCATCCAGAGCAGCGATTCGAACACCGAATAGGCCAGCCCGCGCTTCTCGCGCACCTCGCGATAGAGCCGCGAGGACAACCCGCCACCGCCGAGGATGTGGTTGACGACATAGGCCGCCATGAAGTTCGGATCGCTGCGCTTCACCCCGGGGCCGCCGAAGGTGATCACGGTCTGGGGCACGTCGAGCGTCACGAAGGCGCGTTGCGGCGGCTTGGCGGCCTCGACGTCGGGGACCGGCACGAGGTTGGCCTTGGCGGGCAGGCTGCCAAAAGTGTGGTCGAGTAGCTTGCCGAGCGTGGCCGGATCGACATCGCCAACCACCGCGATCTTCAGCGTGTCCTTGGCAAGCACGCGGCCGACATAATCCTTCATGTCGGCAACCGTGATGGTCGGAACGCTGTCGAGGTTGCCGTTGGACTGCCGGCCGTAGGGATGATCGCCGAAGGCAATCTCCAGGAATTTGCGGCTCGCCAGCGAGGTCGGGTTGGTGGTCTCGCGGCGCAGGCCCGAGATCACCTGCGAGCGAATGCGCTCGACATCGGCGGTTTCAAAATGCGGCGAGGTCAGCGCGCTCCGCAGCAGGTCGAAGGCCTCGTCCTTGTTGTCGCGCAGCATGCGCAGGCTGCCGCGGAAGGTGTCGCGGGTGGCGCTGAAGGAGAGCTCGATGGCGCGGCGGTCGAGCCGCTCATGGAAGGTCTTGGAATCGAGATCGCCGGAGCCTTCGTCGAGGAGATCGCCGACCAGATTGGCGACGCCCGACTTGTCCTTGGGATCCTGTGCCGAGCCGCCGGCAAAGGAATATTCCATGGCGATCAGCGGCACGGTCGCATCCTGCACGAACCAGGCCTCGATGCCGCCCGGCGAGGTCAAATGCTGGATCTTTGCAGCCGCCTGCGACGGAGAGACGGTGGCGAGTGCGAATGTCGCGCCGGTGACGACGGAGAATGCTGCACGTCGAAGGAAGGGATAGGTCACGAACGCTTCTCCTCGCGCTTGGCGGCGCCGGTGTCCTTGATCAGATAGCCCGTCACCGAGCGCTTCTTCTCGAGCCATTTCTGCGCGACCGTGCGGACCTGCTCGGCGGTGACCGCGCGGATGCGATCTGGCCAGCTCCGGATGTCCTCGATCGACAGGCCCGTGGTCAGTGCGCCGCCATACCAGCGTGCCAGCACCGCCTGGTTATCCTGGGCGTAGATCGCCTCGGCGATGAGCTGGGTCTTGACCCGCTCGAGATCCTCGGCGCGGATCGGATTCTGCGCGACGTCGGCAATGACGCCGTCGACCACCTGCTCGACCTCGGCGAAGCTGACGCCGGATTTGGGCGAAGCCGAGATCGCGAACTGGGTCGGGTCGAGCGAGATGCTCGAATAGCTGGCGCTGGCGGAGACCGCGAGCGGCTTGTCGACCACGAGCGCGCGGTAGAGATAGGAATTGTTGCCGCTGCCCATCAGCTGCGCCAGCACATCGAGGGCCGCGCTTTCGCCGGCTGCTGCCGTGGTTGCCGAGGGCACCAGGTAATAGCGCCGCAAGCCGGGTTGCTCGACGCGCGGATCGGCCAGGGTCACGGTGCGCGGCGCCGCGGGCTCCGGCTCCTGCGGGCGGACACGGCGCGCCGGGATCGCGGGCTGGGCCGGGATGGAGCCGAAATTGCGCTCGACCAGCGGGCGGATGTCGGCGGCCTCGACGTCGCCGGCGATCACCAGGATCGCGTTGTTCGGCGCATAGAAGCGGCGATAGAAGGCGAGCGCATCCTCGCGATCGAGCTTCTCGATCTCCTGGTGCCAGCCGATCACCGGCCGGCCGTAGGGATGGTTGAGATAGAGCGCGGCCATGATCTGCTCGTTCAGCCGCGCGTCCGGATTGTTGGCGACGCGCATGTTGTATTCTTCGAGCACGACGTCGCGCTCGGGCAACACGTTCTCGTCCTTGAGGATCAGGCCGGTCATGCGGTCGGCCTCGAACTCCATCATGGTCGGCAATTGCTCG
Organism: Bradyrhizobium sp. MOS002; assembly: GCF_003020115.1. Taxonomy (GTDB): domain Bacteria; phylum Pseudomonadota; class Alphaproteobacteria; order Rhizobiales; family Xanthobacteraceae; genus Bradyrhizobium. Next base: position 147,849 of record NZ_PYFX01000001.1, on the reverse strand, counting down.
CGCGGCACGCGCTGGTAGTAGTTGGTGTAGTCGACCGAGGTCGAGGCGTTCTCGTTGCCGCCGACGCGGAGCACGGTCTGGGAGAATTCGCCGACCGGATGCTTGGAGGTGCCCTTGAACATCAGATGCTCGAGGAAGTGCGCGAGCCCGGACTTGCCCGGCGTCTCGTCTGCCGAGCCGACCTTGTACCAGATCATTTCCGTGACGACGGGCGTGCGGTGGTCGGGAATCACCACGACCTGCATGCCGTTTCCGAGCGTGAAGCTGGCGGGCGGAGCCGACGTCACCGTGGTCTGCGCAAGGGATGCGCCGGCCGTCAGGACACTCGTCGAAAGCAGCGCGGCAAGGAGGCGGGCAACCGATCGGTTTGCGAACATCATGATCCCTAGTGAAAGGCCGAGCCCGGACGTCCGGCTCGGAGACACGGCATGGTACACCGTGCGGCAAACGCTTCGCGTCACGAAGCAGAGAACTCAACTCGGGCGCAAGTTACTGATAAGCAATTTAAAGACCGCGTCCGGCGCGCACGAGCCGCCGGCGCGGGTCCGCGTCTGTCGGGATATCGAAGGACAGGAGGGCTATTGTTCCTTGTCCTTGCCGGACATGATGTCGAAATAGGTCCGCCGTGACTTGTCCTCTCCGGCGCCATAGGCGTAGCTCGGCGACGGTGTCTGATAGCCCGGCGGCGGCTCGACCAGCGACTGGCGTGGCGGCTCGGTCGTGAACTGCTTGTTTTCGGAGGCGCCGCTGCCCTTCATCATGCCCCACAGACCGCCGGTGAAGCCGAGCTGAGCCGGGCTGAGCGACGGGTTGCCGTTGGTACCCGGCTGAATAGGATCATTGCTCGTGCGCTCGGGTGCGGCTGTCCTGCCGACCTCCATCTCGGCGGGGGACAACGCCCGGCCGGCCTGCCAGCTCTCCGTCGCCTTGACGGCCTTCTTGCGCTGCGCGATGGCCTCCTTGCGGCGTCTCTCGTCAGGGTCCTTCGGCCAGTTCGGTGCGTTCTTGGCTTCGGTCCCGGCGGGCGGCGGCAGGTCAAGCTTGGGCGGCACCACCAGCGGCGAGCGCTCGCGGTATTCGATACCCTTCTTCTCCATGCTCTTGGCGCCGATGCCCGACATCAGGTTGTCGATGAGCTTCTCTTCGAAGGTCATGTCGTCGTCGTCCTCGCCGTCGTCACCGGCGCGTGCGGCGCCAGCCGACATGACGAGACCGATGCCGAGCGCGACAGCGGACAATTTCAACGCCCGCCAGAACCCCTGCCGGGGGTCTTCAACCATCGAACCGCTGGTTTTCGAGCTGCGCATCACTGTACCTGTTCCAAATTGTGGCAGTTTGCCGCTCTCGCGCGGCATAATCCCTCGCAAAAGCAAGGTTCCGCCTGCCGGTCCGTATCGGCCGGGATCAGGGCGCTTTTGCGGCGGGTACCCCCAGGAAGGAATCATACAATAGCGCCGCCACGCCAGCAACGATGGCCACGTCTGCGAGGTTGAACACGTACCAATTATAGGTATTTCCGCCGATCTCGACGTGGAACAGGGCAAAATCGACCACCGCGCCATAGGCCAGGCGGTCGATGCCATTGCCGATGGCGCCGCCGATGATCAGGCCGAGCGCGATAGTTGCCAGCAGGGTGTGCGAGCGGGCCATCCAGATCGCCAGCGCAACCACGGCGAGGACCTTCACGGCCATCAGCGCCATTTGCGCCGCCTGACCGTCGTTCTGGAGCCAGCCGAAGCTGATGCCGATGTTCCAGGCCAGCACCAGGTCGAAGAATGGCGTCACGCTCACCGCGCCGCGACGGGCAAGGTCGAACACGTTCAGCAGCCAGAGCTTTGAGGCCTGGTCGGCCACGAGCGTGACCAGGGCCGCGAGGATGCCGGCGCGGAGCGGGGTCATGCAGGGGAGATCTCTATCTCCACTACAAACACCGCCGTCGTCCCGGCGAAGGCCGGGATCCATACTCCGAGGCGGAAGTTGTTTGAGGGACTCGTGGTCATCAGCCTTCGCTGCAATCGGCGGTCGTGGTTATGGGTCCCGGCCTTCGCCGGGACGACGCAGAGTTAAACGCTGACCCCCAGCGCCTTCCATTCGCGCAGCGCCTTGGCGTCGCGCGGGGTGACGTCGGGATATTCGGGGTCTTCACCCACCGTCGGCGAAATCTTCCAGGAACGGGCGCATTTGGTGCCGACCGCCTTCTCCACCACGACAGCGACGCCTGGAACGGCATCGAGACGGAATGCGGAAGCCGGCGCCTCGCCCTCGCGCACCTCGTAGTTCGAGGTGATGCAGATCTCGGCGAGGTCCGTGTCGAACAGCGTCGCAAGCATGTCGCGGTCGGCGACATAGATGACCGGCGATGCCTCCAGCGACGACCCGATGTTCTTGGCGGCGCGTTCGAGCTCCAGCGCACCGGTGACGACGCGGCGGACGTTGCGGATCGCTTCCCACTTCGCGGCGAGCTTGTCGTCGCGCAGGCTTTCGAGGTCGTCGGGAAACTGCGTCAGGTGCACCGAGGGTTCTGCGTCGGGCCTGTACATGCGCCAGGCCTCCTCCGCGGTGAAGCTGAGGATCGGCGCCAGCCATTTCAGGATCGAGCTGCACAACAGGTCGATCGTGGTCAGCGCCGCCTTGCGCGTCGGCGAGGACGGCGGATCGCAATACAGCGTGTCCTTGCGGATGTCGAAATAGAACGCGGAGAGCTCGCTATTCAGGAAGGCGGACAGGGTTGCGACCACGGTCTTGTAGTCGAACTCCTGATAGGCCTTTCGGACGACGGCAGCACGGACCGCGAGCTCGTGCAGCATCAGCCGTTCGAGCTCAGGCATGTCGGCGGGCGCGACTGCGTCGGCCAGCTTGTAGTGATCCAGCGTTCCCAGCATCCAGCGCACGGTGTTGCGCAGCTTGCGATAGGTCTCGATGGTGTTCTTCAGGATCTCCGGGCCGATGCGCTGGTCGTCGGCATAGTCGGTGGCGCAGACCCACAGACGCAGGATATCCGCGCCCGAATCCTTGATCACCTTCTGAGGCTCGACTGTGTTGCCGATCGACTTCGACATCTTGCGGCCGTTCTCGTCGAGCGTGAAGCCATGGGTGAGCACGATGTCGTAGGGCGCGCGGCCGCGCGTGCCCGCGCTCTCCAGCAGCGACGAGTGAAACCAGCCGCGATGCTGGTCGCTGCCTTCCAGATACATCACGGTGTCGCCGCCGCCGTCGACCTTGCGAACGATGTTGCCGAGCTGCGGGAAGTTCTGGCGATCCTCGAGCACGAAGGCGTGCGTGGAGCCGGAATCGAACCAGACGTCGCAGATGTCGTCGATCTTCTTCCAGTCTTCCTTCGCGCGCGATCCAAGGAAGCGCTCGCGGGCGCCTTCCATGTACCAGGCGTCGGCGCCTTCCTCCATGAAGGCCTCGGTGATGCGCTGGTTGACGATTTCGTCCTGCAGGATCTCGGCCGAGCCGTCGCTCTTCTCGCGCACGAACACGGCAATCGGAACGCCCCAGGCGCGCTGGCGCGAGATCACCCAGTCCGGACGATTGGCGATCATGCCGTTGATGCGGTTCTCACCCGACGGCGGCACCCATTGCGTGACCGAGATCGCATGCAGCGCGCGGGCGCGTAGCGTGTCGCCCTTCTTGGCGTGGCCGTCGTCGCTGATGTCCTTGTCCATCGCAATGAACCATTGCGGCGTGTTGCGGAAGATCACCGGCTTCTTCGAGCGCCAGGAATGCGGATACTGGTGCTTGAGGCGGCCGCGCGCGAGCAGCTTGCCGGCCTCGACCAACGCCTTGATCACGGCCTCATTGGCATCGCCCTTCTCGCCCTTGTCGTTGAGCACGCGCTTGCCGGTAAAGCCGGGGGCCTGCGCGGTATAGGCGCCGTTCTCGTCGACAGTGTAGGGGATCGCGGTCGAGATGCCGCGCTCATCGAGCTCGCGGGTATTGGCCGTCCAGACGTCGAAGTCCTCGCGGCCGTGGCTCGGCGCGGTGTGCACGAAGCCGGTGCCGGTATCGTCGGTGACATGCTCGCCGGCGAGCAGCGGCACGATAAACGCGTAACCGCCATCGAGGCCGCGCAAGGGATGGGCGCACTCCACGGCGTCCAAGGTGTCGCCGGGAATGTCGCGCACCTTCTCATAGGCCGTGACGCGCGCCTGCTTGAACACCTCTGCAGCGAGCGCGTCAGCCAGGATCAGGAGATCGCCGGTCTTCGCCCAATTGTCCGCGACCGCATCCGTCACCTTGTAGAGGCCGTAGGCGATCTTCGGTGAGAACGAGATCGCGCGGTTGCCGGGCAGTGTCCAGGGCGTGGTGGTCCAGATCACGACCGAAGCATCGGCGAGCGCACCATGTGCCGGGGAGGTGACGGGAAATTTTACCCACACCATGTCGGAGGTGTAGTCCTCGTACTCGACCTCGGCCTCGGCGAGCGCGGTCTTCTCGACCACGCTCCACATCACCGGCTTGGAGCCGCGATACAGCGTGCCGTTGGCGGCGAACTTCATCAGCTCGCGGGCGATCTGCGCTTCGGCGGGATAGCTCATCGTCTGATAGGGATGATCCCAGTCGCCGATGATGCCGAGGCGCTTGAATTCCTCGCGCTGCACGTTGATCCAGTGTGTCGCATAGGCGCGGCATTCCTTGCGGAATGCCACCATCGCGGCGGAGTCGCGGAAGTCGGGCTTCTGCTTGCCCTTGGAGCGGTAGTTCTCTTCCTCGATCTTCCATTCGATCGGCAGGCCGTGGCAGTCCCATCCAGGCACATAGTTGGAGTCGAAGCCGAGCATCTGCTGGCTCTTGGTCACGACGTCCTTGAGGATCTTGTTCAGCGCGTGCCCGATATGGATGTTGCCGTTGGCGTAGGGCGGGCCGTCATGCAACACGAATTTGGCGCGGCCCTGGGCTTCCTGGCGGAGCTTGTCGTATAGGCCGATGTCGTTCCAGTATTTCAGCAGCTCCGGCTCGCGCTGCGGCAGGCCGGCACGCATCGGGAATTCGGTCTGCGGCAGGAACAGGGTTTTCGAATAATCTTTGGCTTCGGATTTTTGGGACTTTTGTGGCTTGTCGGACATGAGGCTGACTGGCTCGGAAGGGCGCGGGAACGGATGGCGATGCGGAATCGCGGGTGAAACGACAACATCCCGGTCTTGCGCCGAGCCGAAGGCTCAGGCGGAAGCCGGGCCGCTAATCCCTATGATGCGCCGCGCAAACATGGGCTCTCCATAGCAGGGGGGCGGGGGAAGCGCAAAAGGTTCGGCGGGCCGGTTTCCGGCCTCAATCGATGGCGCCAAGCCTCGGAAACGCGTCCGGGGCGGCGGCGAGCATGGCCCGGGCGCGAGCAGAATCGTCGTCCATCTGGCGGATCAGGGCATCCAGGCCGTCGAATTTCAGCTCTTCGCGGATGAAGCCGATAAAGGCGCAGTCGAGCGCCTGTCCGTAAAGATCGCCCTTGAAGTCGAACAGGAAGATTTCCAGCAGCGGCGCACCATTATCAAACGTCGGGCGGCGGCCGAAGCTTGCCACCCCGTCCAGCCGCTCCGCGCCGCGGCCGATCCGCACCGCATAGATGCCGTGCTTGAGGCCGCAATTGGCGTCGAGGCGGATGTTGGCGGTGGGATAACCGAGGTCGCGGCCGCGCTTCTCGCCGTGGATGACCTCGCCGGTGATGAACCAGGGCGCGCCGAGCATGGTCGTGGCCTCGTCCAGTTGGCCTTCGGCGAGCGCGATCCGGATCGCGCTGGAGGAGACCGGCCGCTCGTCGATATCGACATGCGGCTGCACGTCGACCTCGATGCCGAGCCGGGGCGCCTCGTTGACCAGGAGGCTCGGCGAGCCGACCCGACCCTTGCCGAAGTGGAAGTCGTAGCCGACGGCGATGCCCCCGATGCCCAGGCGTCCGATCAGGTCATGGTGAATGAAGTCTTGCGCGCTGGTCCCGGCGCGCGACTTGTCGAAGGTCATAACCACGGCGCCGTCAAGTCCGGTGCCGGCCAGAAGCCGCAGCTTGGCACGCTCGTCCGTCAGGCGGAATTGCGGGGTGTTGGGGCTGAAAAACCGGCGCGGATGCGGCTCGAAGGTCAATGCCAGCGCAGGGCGGCCATGTATCCGGCCCATTTCCAGGGCTGCCGCGATCACGGCGCGATGACCGAGATGAACGCCGTCGAAATTGCCCATGGCGACCACGGCACCCCTTGCAATGGCGGAGTCCGGCGTGGTGTCGCGGATAACGGTAAAATGCGGAGCCATCAGGGGAATTCTCGAACCGGCGGGACCGGCCGGGACCGTGGCGCGACGGGCCGGATGAAGTCAAGCGGGAGGGGCGGCCGCATCGAAAGCGATTTCAGTCCACCGGGGGCGTTCCCAGTTAACGCGCTGTTTAACGCCTTGGTGCTAGTCCTTGGGCATGGAACCGCGGGGCTCCGGCCCGGCTGGTCCGATTGTAAATATTTCCTGGGTTTGCGTTGGGGGAGTCGAGATGGCGGTTGATTTGTCGATGTCGGTTCTGGTGGTTGATGACTACAGCACCATGATCCGTATCATCAGGAACCTCCTGAAGCAGCTTGGCTTCGAGAATATCGATGATGCAAGCGACGGTTCGGCAGCGCTGAACAAGATGCGCGGCAAGAAGTACGGGCTCGTGATTTCCGACTGGAACATGGAGCCGATGACGGGTTACGACCTGCTGCGTGAAGTGCGCGCGGATCCGAACCTCGCCACCACGCCCTTCATCATGATCACGGCCGAATCGAAGACCGAGAACGTGATCGCGGCGAAGAAGGCCGGCGTGAACAACTACATCGTCAAGCCATTCAACGCCGCGACGTTGAAGACCAAGATCGAGGCGGTCTTCCCGGACATGGCGAGCGCGTAAGGCGCTCCTGCCGCTTTCATCAAGATCGTCATGCCCGGGCTTGTCCCGGGCATCCACGTTCTTGGAGCTGCAAAGGAACGCGTGGATGGCCGGGGCGTAGGCGGGCGAGAGCGACGCCGTCCTACGGCCGGCTATGCCCGGCCATGACGACGTCTATCGCTGAGCAATTGGTCTAAGCCGCGACGTTTCAAGCCGTAGCCATCACCACTTCAGTTCGCGCATCAGCGCCTTCGGCGGATGGCCGAACAATTCCAGCACCGAAGCCGGGTCGAGCTGGTCGAGACCCTCGAACTCCTCGGCATGGATGCCACGGGTCACGAACAGGCAATCGATGCCGAACTCGCGCGCGCCGGTGAGGTCGGTCCGGACGGAATCGCCGATCGCGAGCACTTTTTTGCGGTCGATCTGGTGGCCCTGGCGTTCGCCGGCGAGCGCCATCGCGCGCTCGTAGATCGGCCGGTGCGGCTTGCCGTAGAAGATCACCTCGCCGCCGATTTCGCGATAGAGCTCCGCGATCGCGCCGGCGCAATAGATCAGGCGGTCGCCTTTTTCCACCACGATGTCGGGGTTGGCGCAGACCAGCGTCAGCTTGCGCTCGCGCGCCTTCAGCATCATGCCGCGATAGTCTTCGGCCGTCTCGGTCTCGTCGTCATAGAGACCGGTGCAGACGATGTAATCTGCCTCCTCCAGCGGCGCGGTCACCGCATCGAGGCCGCGGTAGATCGAGTTGTCGCGCTCGGGGCCGAGCCAGAACATCTTGCGGCCGGGATGGTCGGCGACATAGAGCCGCGTCAGATCGCCTGAAGACACGATCGCATCATACGTCTCGTCGGCCACGCCAAGCTTGCGCAATTGCCGCTGCACGGAGTCGGCCGGGCGCGGCGCGTTGGTGATCAGGATGACCGTACCGCCGCGGCTGCGATAGGTGTGCAGCGCCTCGCAGGCTTCGGGGAAGGATTCGAGGCCGTTATGGACCACGCCCCAGATGTCGCTGAGCACGACGTCCACGCCCGCCACGAGTTCACGCAGGCTTTCAGCGAAATGCAGCGTGGTCATGATGCGCGCGGCCGATCAGATGCGGCGCGCGAGCGCGGCGTTGCCGGTGACGCGCTGTGGCGGAGACGCAGCCGACGTTGCGGCTGAGCTGGGTGTGCCGGAGCCATTGGATCCCTGAGTGTCCTGTGCCTGGTTCGGCGCGGCGGTAGCAGATGACCCCTCCGGCCGCAATGGCCGGGGCGGCGCGAACAGGAACCCCTGGCCGAACCGCACGTCATAGTCGAGCAGGTCGATCACGGCGCGCTCGCCCTCGATCCGCTCGGCGATCAGATCGATGCCGAAGCGGCCGAGAAGATCGGAGAGGTCTGAAGGGTGGATGTCCGAGGCCGAAGCCTGCCTGGGGTCGAGCAGGAGCGAGGCCGGCACCTTGATGAAGCGCACGCCGCGATCGGCAAGCTCGCGGGGTTCGATACGCAAATCGGTGACATGGTCGATCGAGAAACGGAAGCCGCGCTGGGCGAGCGCGGCGAGATTCTCGGTCTCGGCCGGGCCGAGATTGCGGAAGGTCGATTGCTTGAATTCCAGCACCAGCGAGGGCGCCAGCGCGCGGTTGGCTTCGAGGAAATCGAGGTATTGTGCGAAGGTGGTGGAATTGCCGAGCGTGGAAGCCGCGACGTTGCAGAACACGCCGACCTCCTTGTTGCGTACCATCAGGCGTCGCAGCACCTGCACGCAGCGCAGCATCACCATGTTGTCGATGCGCCCGATCAGGCCGGAGGCCTCCGCGATGCTGATGAACTCCTCGGCCGCGACCAACTGGTCACGCTCGTCGCGCAGGCGCGTCACGGCCTCGTAGAAGCGGACCTTGCGCTGCGGCAGCGTCACCATCGGTTGGAGGAAGATGTCGATGCGGTTCTCGTCGATCGCGTTGCGGAGCGTCGCCAGCAATTGGGTCTGGTTGCGGCCGTTCGCGGCCTGAACCGGATTGGCGGTCTGGGTCTGGATTGCCGGTGCTGCCGGACGTGGCGGCGGCGTGGGCGCCGGGGGAGGGGCAGCCGGCCGCTCCTCCTCGAACGGCGCCATCAGGTCGAGCGGCGCATCCGGCTCCTGCCTTGCGACCGGAGCGGTGGCCGGCACCGGCGCGTTGCCGGCCATTAGATCTTCATGGGCCGACACGGTGGTGGCGAGCTGCCTGACCAATCCGCCGAGCTCGTTGATCTCGCCGACCACCGACTGGATACGGTCGGAATTGGCCGAATTGGAGGAGGCGATGCGTGCTTCGATCGTGGCAAGCCGGCGGCCGAACTCGGCGACCTGGCGGGCGAGGTCGGCGGTGCCGCGTGAAAGATCGGCGATCTGGCCGCCGACGTCGCTGCGGTCGCGCAGTCGCATCGACACTGCATTGTAGAGGATCAGGAAGGTCAGCGCCGTCAGCGCCACGATCGCGGATTCGGTTCCGCTGATCCCGGCGACCGCGTAGAGCACGAGCCCGAGCGAGGCGGCGACCAGAACCATGCAGATGGCGATGAAGATCGTCGAAATACGAATCATGCCGCGCGCTACGCCTCAAGAGCTGACTGCTTGACCGGGAAAACACGGGTGGCGTTTCGAACCCGTCACGCCGCATGCTCCCCCAAGCGGCATGACCTTAACATCATTGTTGATTCGAGGGGATAGCGGCCCGATCTCGGAGTCAGGATGGCGCCGCAGCGCCGACCGTGTCGGCCGAGACGGCCTCGCGGGTGCCAAGCGGCCTGGGCGCCCCGGTGGTCGTGTCGCGCAGGGTCTGCCGTTCGATCTCCGAATTCAGCTCGGCCCCGAACATGATGACGATGGCCGACATCCACATCCACATCATCAAGCCGATCGCAGCGCCGAGCGAGCCGTAGGTCGCGTTGTAATTGGCGAATTCCGAGAGATACCAGGACAGCAGCGCCGAGCCGGCGATCCAGAGGATCGCGGCCGTCACCGCGCCGATGCTCAGCCATTGCCAGCGCGGCGCGTCGCGGCTGGGCGCGAAGCGGTAGAGGATGGCGAGTGCAGCCAGCAGGATGACGAGCAGCAGCGGCCATCGCGCCAGCGCCACGATCAGCTTGCTTTCGGGTGCGAGCCCAAGATGGTTGAGCGCGAGCGGAAAGGCGACCACGGTGCCGACCATCACCAGGAGGGCTGCGATGCCGCCAATTGTGAAGGCCAGCGACGTCAGGTTCAGCTTGATGAAGCTGCGCTTCTCGCGTTCCTCATAGGCGACGTTGAGGGCATCGAAAATCGCTTTGACGCCGGCATTGGCGCTCCAGATCGCAAGTACGAGTCCGAACAGGAAGGTGGCGCCGAGGGCTGTACTGCCATTCGACACCACCCGCCCAATCTGCTCCTCGACGATCTGGAACGAGCCCTCTGGCAGCATCGTCGCCAACGTCTGGAGGTTGGAGCTGATCGTGGAGGGATCGGCGAACAGGCCGTAGGACGAGACCAGCGCGGTCACAGCGGGAAAGATCGCGAGCAGTCCGAAAAAGACGACGCCGCCGGCGGTTGCGAGCAGGCGATCGTCATCGATGCGCTGATAGGTGCGCCAGAGGATGTCCTTCCAGCCTGCCAAGGGGATCGCGAACGGGCTTTTCGCGCGGCGGCCGCGGCCGGGCTGCGTGGCTGCGCGCGCCGGGCCCGTTTCCGGAGAATTCGCCTCGCCGTTACGGTGGTCCTGCGGAGGTCCTGGCTGGATCCCAGAATCCTGGAAATATCGTTCTGCGGTGAGCACGAACACGGTCGTGGCTGCCACTAACAGCCAGCTGTCGAGGTGCTCGGCGCGCCGCATACGCATTTTCAGGTCTCCGCTCCGTGGCCGTGACGCCGCCGGTGCGCTGCCGTGAGCCCGACCAGCCCAACGGCCGCGAGCATCAGCCCGAGTTGCACGGGCCGGTTGGACCTGGCCGGCCGCGTGCTGCCGCCATGTCCTGGTTCATGTCCTCGGTCATGGCCGCGTTCGCCCGGCGCGAGCGGCGCCAGGGGAATTGTCGTCGCGACCTCTTTCACCGCCTGCTTCACCGTTCCGCGCGGGATGCGCGGGGTGGCGATCGCCACGCGCAGGCGGCTGGCGAGCGGTACGATCGGCTTGGTCTTGCGCTTCATCTGAGCCATGGCCACGCCGGCGCAGGCCGCGGCCAGGACCAGGAGCACGCCGCCGACGGCGCCGAACCCCCAGAATTGCCCGTAATGGATTGCAATCCAGCGGTACAGCGCGATCAGGCCGACGAAGAAGGCTGCGACGACGAACAAACCCGCAACCGCGAGCAGTCCGGCCGCAGCCGCATACGAGGTCATGCGCCCCGTGGCTTGATTGCTCCGGTCACGGGCATAGGACTGGGCGGCGCGCTTGAGATGGTTGAGCTTGAGCGCGACGCCGGCGCGCAGCAATTCCCCCGATGGCGCAAGCATGCGGTTATCCTCCGAGTGCGAGAAAATTCGTCGGGGGATGAACGTGGCGGTATTTGACTTGTTCCGACGAGGTCTGCCCGCCGTGATGGATCAGCCGAGATCGGCTGCGGCGATCCAGAACACTTCGCCCTCGGAATCCTCGGTGTCGAGCCAGAGCAGCGGCAGTTCAGGAAAGGCCTCGTCGACCAGTTCGCGGCCGCGGCCAATCTCGCAGATCAGCCCACCATCCGGCGTCAGGTGGTCGGGCGCATCGCGCAGGATCCGACGCACCACGTCGAGACCGTCGGCACCGCCGTCGAAGGCGAGCTTCGGCTCGGCCCGGCACTCCGGCGGCAACGCCGCCATGCCTTCAGCGTCGACATAAGGCGGGTTGGTGATGATCAGGTCGTATTTGGTGTCACCGAGCGGGGCGAACAGGTCGCCACGATGCAGGCTGATCCGGTCATCGAGCCCGTATTCGCCGACATTTCGTTTGGCGACGTCGATCGCGCCCTTGGAGATATCGACGGCATCGATCGTGGCGTTCGGAAAATGATGCGCGGCGAGGATCGCGAGGCATCCCGATCCCGTGCAGAGATCGAGCACGCGCTCGACGGCGCTGGGATCGTCGATCAGCGAGCCGGCTTCGCCGTCGCCACCGAAATGCGACTCCAAGAGCTCACCGATGAAGGAGCGCGGAACGATGACGCGCTCGTCGACATAGAACGGCAGGCCGCGCATGTAGATCTTGTTGACGAGATAAGCGGCCGGTTTGCGCGTGGTGACCCGCTGGTGGATGAGATCGATGATGGTCCTGCCCTCGGCGGTCGTGACGCGCGCGTTGGCAAAAATCTCGAACTGCTCGGGATGCAGATGCAGGGCTTCACAGACCAGGAAGGCCGCTTCCGCGACCGGATCGGGCGTGCCATGGGCAAAGGCGAGCCTGGCCTCATTGAAGCGGCTCACCGCATAACGGACGAAATCGATCAGCGTGAGAAGCTCGCCGCGGCCCAGTTTCGCGAGCTTTGGCGCGGCGCGGCCGCGCACGGTCTTTTTGGATGTTGCTGCCATCAGCGTCGGGCCCAGCGCGCGGCGGCTTCGTCGTCGCGGGCCTGGGCCTCGACCCAGCCGGTGCCGGTGGCGCTCTCTTCCTTCTTCCAGAACGGTGCGTTGGTCTTGAGATAATCCATCAGGAACTCGGCTGCTTGGAACGCTACCTGGCGGTGCTGCGAGGCGGTCAGCACCAGCACGATGTTCTGGCCGGGCATGAACCGGCCGACGCGATGGATCACCGTGACGCCGTTGAGAGGCCAGCGCGAGGTGGCCTCGTCGGCATGGCGCCTGATCTCTTCCTCGGCCATGCCGGGATAATGCTCGAGCGAGAGCGCGGCGATCTTCGCGCTGTCCTCGTCGCCGCGGCAGATGCCGGAAAAGCTCACGACCGCACCGATGTCAGTGCGGTTCCCGGTCAGCACCGCGATCTCGCGGGCGATGTCGAAATCGTCTTGCTGGATACGGATGGTGACGGGGCAGGTGGTGACGGGCATGGTCTAGCCGCCGGTCATCGGCGGGAAGAACGCGATCTCGCGGGCGCCCGCGATCGCGGCGTCCGACTTGACGTGGGCATGGTCGATCGCGGCGCGGATCACCTTCGGCTTCTCGAACGCGTAGGCGTAAGCTTCGCTTTGGCCGGACAGCCAGGCGATCAGATCCTCCACGGTGCGCACGGTCGCGGGCGGCTCGATCGTCTCCTCGGCCTTGCCGACGCGCTCGCGCACCCAGGCGAAGTACTTCACCTTCATCCCTCATCCTCCTTGATGAGGTGATGGATGCCGGCGCCGAAATAGTCGTAGCCGGTGTACATGGTGAGGATCGCCGAGGCCCAGAGCAGCGCCAGCCCGATCATCGAGACCATGGGCACCACCTCATCGCCGGCCGGGCCAGCCAGCAGGAAGCCGATGGCGATGAGTTGAACCGTCGTCTTCCACTTCGCAAGCTTGGTCACGGGCACGCTGACGCGCAGCGCGGCAAGATATTCGCGCAGGCCCGAGACCAGGATCTCGCGGCACAGGATCACGATGGCGGCCCACAGCGACCAGCCGTGAATGATGCCGTCGGCGGCCAGCATCAGCAGGCACGAGGCGACCAGGAGCTTGTCGGCGATCGGATCGAGCATCCGGCCGAACGCCGATTGCTGATTCCAGATTCGCGCGTAATAGCCGTCGAGGTAGTCGGTGACCGCAGCCGCGATGAAAATGGCGACCGCGACCCAGCGCAGCCACAGCGGGCCGTCCATGATCGACTGTGCGTAGATGCACCCGACCACGACCGGGATCGCAGCGATCCGGCCGTAGGTCAGGATGTTCGGGAGGGACATCGCGCGGCTGGTCGTCCCTCGTGTCGTGACGATGTTCATCCGTCCTACCAATACCGCTGCAGCCTGAAGGTCAACCGTTCCGCTCCCCAAATGGGGTGCGGGATGCGACGACCATATGACCGCGGCCCCCCTTTATTTCACCCCGGCTGGGGATGGAAATACTCGAAAATCCTGCGGGCGCTCTCGGCGCTCACCCCTGGAACCTTGCCGAGATCGGTGATCGAGGCCCGTTCGATCTCCTTCAGGGTTCCGAAATGATGCAGCAAGGCACGTTTGCGTGACGGACCGATGCCCGGAATCTCCTGCAAGCCGGCCTCGCGGATGTCCTTCTTACGCAGCTTGCGGTGTGAGCCGATGACGAAGCGGTGCGCCTCGTCCCGCAGCCGCTGGATGAAATAGAGCACTGGGTCGCGCGGCTCCAGCTTGATCGCCTCGCGCTCCGGCATGAACAGGGTCTCGCGGCCGGCATCCCGGTCCGGCCCCTTGGCCACCGACATCAGCGCCACCTGGGTCAGGCCGAGATTTGCAAAGATTTCCCGGACCGCGTTGAGCTGGCCGCGGCCGCCGTCGATGATCACGAGATCGGGCCATTGCGGGAAGTCGTCGTCCTTGGTTTTGGCTGCGCTGTCCTCGGGTGGATTGATCAGGCGCTTGAACCGGCGCTCGAGCACCTCGCGCATCATCCCGTAATCGTCGCCGGGCGTCAGACCCTCCGACTTGATGTTGAACTTGCGGTACTGGTTCTTCACAAAACCGTCCGGGCCGGCGACGATCATGGCGCCGACCGCGTTGGTGCCCTGGATGTGGCTGTTGTCGTAGACCTCGATCCGCTTCGGTGCATGTGTCAGGCTCAGGGTCGTGGCCATGGCGTCCAGAAGGCGGCTCTGCGTCGCGGTGTCCGCGAGCTTGCGGCCTAAGGCCTCGCGCGCGTTGGTGAGCGCATGGGTGACGAGCTCCTTCTTCTCGCCGCGCTTCGGCGTGGACACCTCGACCTTGCGGGCGGCCTTGATCGACAGCGCGTTGGCGAGCAGCTCGCTCTCCTCGATCTCGTGCGAGAGCAGGATGTTCCTCGGCGGCGGCTTGTCGTCATAGAACTGGGCGAGGAAGGAGCCGAGCACCTCTTCCGGCGTATACGTCTTCTCGGCGCGCGGGAAATAGGCGCGGTTGCCCCAGTTCTGCCCGGTGCGGAAGAAGAACACCTCGACGCAGGAGAAGCCGCCCTCCTGGTGGATGGCGAACACGTCGGCCTCTTCCACCGTGCGCGGATTGATGCCTTGCTGCGACTGGATCGCGGACAACGCAGCGAGGCGGTCGCGGTAGAGCGCGGCGCTCTCGAATTCGAGCTCGCCGGAGGCCTTCTCCATCTCGGCGGCAAGCTCCTGTTTCACCGCATGGCTTTTGCCGGACAGGAAGTCGCTCGCCTCGCGCACCAGGGTCGTGTAGCCGGGGAAGTCGATCTCGCGGGTGCAGGGGCCGGCGCAACGGCGGATCTGGTAGAGCAGGCAGGGCCGCGAGCGGCTCTCGAAGAAGGAATCCGTGCAGGAGCGGATCAGGAACGCCCGCTGAAGTGCGGTGATGGTGCGGTTGACGGCGCCGGCGGAGGCGAACGGGCCGAAATAGCGACCGGGCCGCGTCTGCGCGCCGCGATGCTTCAGGATCTGCGGCGCCCAATGATCGCCCGTAATCAGGATATAGGGAAAGGACTTGTCGTCGCGCAGCTGCACGTTGAAGCGTGGCCGCAGCTGCTTGATGAGGTTGGCCTCCAGCAGCAGCGCTTCGGTCTCGGTGTGGGTCGAGATGATTTCCACGGTAACCGTGGCGGCGATCATGCGCAGGATGCGCGCCGGCTGCGGCGCACTCTGGCGCGCATAGTTCGACAGGCGCTTTTTGACGTTCTTGGCCTTGCCGACATAGAGCACGTCGGCATTCGCATTGAGCATGCGGTAGACGCCGGGCGAGGTGGGGGCGAGGCGGACCGCGCGTTCGATCGCCTCGTGGCCGGTCGCCAGCGGCTCTTCGCCGACCGTGCCGCTCTCTTCCAGGATGTCCGGCAGCCGTGCATCGTCCTCGTCGTCCCCGCTTGCGGTGGCGGGATCGAGGTCGGGCGGCGCCGCTTCCGTTTCCTGGGGCGGGAGGTCGGGCGCGTTGCCGCGCACGGGTTTGCGCGCGCGCGCGTCGTCCGGATTGTCGGGGGAATCGTGAACCATGGTGCGAATTTAGGCGCTGCGGGTGCCGATTTGAAGTTCCGGCCGTGCGGCACGCACAGGATGGCGGCGCAGTTCCCGGTAACGCTTGCTTAAGCCTGTTAACAGCGCGGTAACCCGGCTTAACAGGCCTTTAACTTAAAACTCTCGATAAATCTTACGCGAAACAGTGGTGGTTCCGTAACCATGCGGTTTTGCCTGGCGCGGCGGCGCAGGCATCGCAGCGGTGACGGCAGTTGCGTTGGAGTGTGTGATGAAGAGGCTCGTTGTGGGCGCAGCCGTGTTGGCTGCAGTCGGCTGGACGGCTTCGGCGAAGGCCGCCGATCTCAATTACGGGCAGCGTGCGCCCTACA
Source organism: Bradyrhizobium sp. MOS002 (assembly GCF_003020115.1). Taxonomy (GTDB): domain Bacteria; phylum Pseudomonadota; class Alphaproteobacteria; order Rhizobiales; family Xanthobacteraceae; genus Bradyrhizobium. Next base: position 131,634 of record NZ_PYFX01000001.1, on the reverse strand, counting down.
CGGTCAATCAGCCGCTCAACGCCTATAGCTGGGCCGGTCCGTATCTCGGTGCCAATCTCGGCTACGAATGGGGTTCGGTGAACAACAATCCGGCAAAACCGTCGGGCTTCGTCGGCGGCGTTCAAGCCGGCTACAATTTCCAGACCGGCCCGTGGGTGTTCGGCGTCGAGGGCGACATCCAGGCCGCCGGTGCCGACGACACCTTCGCGCCGTGGAAGTTCTCCAATCCGTGGTTCGGCACCCTGCGCGGCCGCGCCGGCTACGCCTTCAGCAACGTGCTGTTCTACGGCACGGCGGGCCTCGCCTTCGGCGAGCTGCGCGCGCAGACGTTCGGCTGGACCGAGTCGCACACCAGCGCCGGCTGGACCATCGGTGCCGGCGCGGAAGTTGGGTTCGCGCCGAACTGGAGCGCCAAGCTCGAATATCTCTACATCGATCTGTCGACGAGTCAGTTCGCGATTACAGGCGTGTCAAACGGCTATAGCGCCAGCGTTGTGCGCGCAGGCGTGAACTATCACTTCTGATAGCCAAGAAGAAAATACCGGACCAACCTCCCGGCCGCTTGCGGCCGGGATTTTTTTTACGCAAGGCTCGCTAGGGAAGGATGACCAAATCGACGGCCTTCGGCCCCTTGCCCTTCTTGTCCGGTTCGACTTCGAAAGTAATACGCTGTCCTTCGGCGAGGTCCTTCAGTCCGGCCCGCTCTACAGCAGTAATATGCACGAAGACGTCGCGGCCCCCGTCGTCCGGTTTGATGAATCCGTAGCCGCGCTCACCGTTGAAAAACTTGACCGTTCCCGTCATGGCCATCGGGAAACTCCCCCTCATTGCTCCTCCGTCGTGACGCAGACGCACGTCACGACATGACCGGGCCTTACGAAGCCCGGGAGCTGGCCATCCTTGGGCAGACCATTCGGTCCGACTGGATCTTTCTTAGGCCTTCACTCCGCCGCAACCATTCGCGGAAGCGGAACGTAAAGCCAGTCACTGAAACAGCATAATACGGTTCTCTGCAGATTGACTACCGCTCCTGCATATTTTTCCCAAGATGCCGGAGTGTTACGGCCTCGGCACCTCTAATCGGAATCTGGCAGCGCCACCCTGGCCGAGCGGCATTTCCAGCTCCGGCAGGATCGTCTTGAGTTCGCCGTGCAGTGTGTAAGGGGGATTGACGATCAAGAGCCCGCTGGAGGTGAGGGCTGCGCCGTCGGCTTGCGGCGCCACGCTGAATTCTAGGCGCAGGCATTTTCCCGGCGGTTTTGCTGCGGCTGCGAGCCGCGCCACTGATTGCACCAGCGTGTCGGTGGCGCGCCGGCTCTTGGCGGGATACCAGATTACGTAGATACCGGTCGGCCATTTCGCGAAAGCCGCCGAGAAGGCCTCGCCGAGCTTTTCGAACTCGTCCTTCGCCTCGAACGGCGGGTCGATCAGCACGAGCCCACGCCGTTCCTTCGGCGGCACGAAAGCCGGCAGTGCCATCCAGCCGTCGAGGTCGACCACGCGGGCCTGTTCGTCGCGGCGCAGCACGCCGATCAGCGCCTTGCGCGCCTTCGGCTCGAGCTCGCAGACCAAGAGGCGGTCCTGCGGCCTGAGCAGGCCGCGTGCGATCAGCGGCGAGCCCGGATAGGCCTTGAGCTCGCCCTTCGGATTGAAGGCGCGGACGATGTCGAGATAGGGCTTGGTCAGCGCCATGGCGTCGTTCGACAGCCGCGCCTGCATCAGCCGCGCAATGCCTGTCAGCCATTCGCCGCCGCGGCGCGCCTCGTCGCTTTCGAGATCGTAGAGGCCGGCGCCGGCATGGGTGTCGATGACGCGGAACGCGCCCGGCTTATCCTGGAGATAGGTGATGATGCGCGTCAGCACGATGTGCTTGATGACATCGGCGAAGCTGCCGGCATGGAAGGCGTGGCGGTAATTCATGCAAGAGCACTACGCCACGTGACGGCCTGAGCAAAGAGGCGCGACGCCTGGGCTACCCACCCCGGATCGGCGGCATCGTCACCTGGTCGCGACGGCAGGCGCGGCGGTCGATCTCCTCGCAGGCGCGGAATTGCAGGTCCTTGCTGAGGCAGATCCGGATTTCGGACAGCCGCGTCCGGTTGCAGGTGATCGAGACGGCGGCATTGCTGAGGCCCGGATTGGCCTTGATGAAGGCTTCCTCCACCTCCGCCGGCGCCACGGTCTTGGCCTGCGACAAATCGAGATATTCGGCCGGAATCTTGATTGCGGCGCGCGCCTTCCGGATCGTCTCGAAATAGCTGCGGTCGGCGAGCCCCGAGCAGGTGCCGTGCTTGTCCCACTCGTTGAAGATCAGCCCCGGCGCCGGCATCAGATCGAGCATGGAGGAAACGATGCTGCGGTTCAGCCGCGGCGACGGCCGCTGGCAATATTCCGGGAAACCGTTCTCATATTGCGGCCACAGACCATGGACCACGAAAGCGTAGGGCCGTCCGCTGCACTGGATCTGCGAGCGGCCGCCGCGCTCCGCCGCCTCTTCGCAGAAGGAGGGCGACCACGACAGCGACAGCACATAAAAATCGAATTCGCCGGGCGTGTTCTGCCGCTTGTCCTGGGCCTTGACGCCGCCGGCCAGCGCAGCCAGCCCGGCCGCAAGCGTCAGCGAGATCATCAGGCGGGAAAACGAATGCAATCTGGAATGAAACATGGCGACGCCCCTCAACTAGACTGTGCAGACGAGCCTAGCAGGCGATAGGAACATTTCAAGAACAAATTTCGGGCGACCGTCATCCGCCGCCTGATCGGTCCGGATCAGAACTTTTTCAATTACTGTTTGGCGGCGCGGCAGGCCGGGTTGTAGGCCCAGTTGCGGTCGAGCCCGACCACGCACCATTCGACGCCCTGGCCGTAGCCGGCGAAGCCGCCATCCTCGACGATCGAGAAGTGCACCTTGCGCATCTTGCCGTCCGTGAGCATGGCCTCGCCGGTGCAATAGCGGCGCGGGATGTTGTCGGATGCCCAGGGCCGGAACGCGGTCTCGTGAACCGCGGCGAAGCCGGTGATCTTCAACGAGGAATTCCAGAACGAGCTTTCTTTCTCCCAGAACTGGCTGGCGATCGTCGGCAGCGCCCTGTCGCATTCGGAGACATTGCCGTCATAGCGCGGCCCGCTCAGCCAGAAATTCAGCTCCAGCGGATTGGCGGCCCGGGCCTCACCCAGCGACAGCGTCCCGAACAGGAGGCCGAGCACAGCGGCAAAGCGGAGCGATTTCAGGAAGGTCGAGGCGCGCATGGATGATCCAGACAGCATGATCTGCGAAGGGCGGACGGTGCCGTGAAGGCCGGGGGAGGTCAAGTGCAGCGCGGCAACACTTGCCGACGAGTTGACCGCAATGCTGCGTTAGAGAGAGCTTCCGTTCTTTCCAGCGCCGCGCCGGCACCGTAAACTGCCGCCAACCAATCGGAGTGACGGGAATGCGAATCATTGCGGCCGCGGGCCTACTTGCCTTGGGTATGTTGGCGAGCCAGTCGGCGCGCGCCGATCTCCTTCCGGTGCCTCCGTTCAAGGGCAACGACACCGGCGGCATCATCGCCTATTCGATGGCAACCCAGGTCGATGCGCGGCAGGTCGCGGTCGATCACTGCGCGCGCTACGGCAAGGTCGCCAAATTCCTGGCGGTGCAGGCCTATGAGGGCGGCTACATCTCGTTCTCCTGCCGCTGGGTGCCCTATGGCGCCGCCGACCAGCCGATCCGCACGCTCTACTGAGGCGCTTTCGTAACGCCGCTACCTCTCAGCCGGGAGCTTTCCACATGACGCGCAAACTCGCTTTGCTCGGCTCCGCGCTTTGCCTCGTCGTGTCGGCAGGCAGCGCCCGCGCTGACGACCTGCCGGTGCGCAAGGCGGGGCTGTGGGAATTGAAGATGGTCAGGACCGGCACGCCGGTGCCCGAGATGACCATGCAGCACTGCACCGACGAGACCGTCGACAAGGAAATGAACAACAACATCTCCCCGATGGCCAAGCAGATCTGCGCCAAGCAGGACATCAAGAAGACCGCGACGGGCTATGTCAGCGATTCCGAATGCAATGTCGCCGGCATCAGCACGACCTCGCATGCTGAGATCACCGGCGATTTCAATTCGGCCTATACGGTGAAGACGTCGTCGCACGCGCAAGGCGGCGCCGCCGGCGCGGCAGGCCGCGACACGACCATGCAGCTCGAAGCGAAATGGTTGGGCGCCTGCAAGCCGGACCAGAAACCCGGCGACATCGTGATGCCCGGCGGCTTCAAGATGAACGTGCGCGACATGGATAAGCTGAAGGCGTTGTTGCCGAAGTAGGGAAATAGGCTGAGATCGTAGCCCGGATGGAGCGCAGCGAAATCCGGGGCCTTGCATCCACCGCGAAGAAAACTTCCCGGATTGCGCTTCGCTCCATCCGGGCTACATCAGCTACACCGGTATCCGCACGCTCGCCCTTAATCCCCCCATCGGACTGTCGCCTAGCGTGATGTCGCCGCCGTGCGAACGGGCGATGTCGCGGGCGATCGCGAGGCCAAGACCCGTGCCGCCTTCGTCCTGGTTGCGGGCGTTGTCCAGCCGCAAGAATGGCTTGAACACCTCTTCGCGCAAATGGGCGGGAATGCCCGGCCCGTCGTCGTCGACCGTCACGGTCAAATAGCGGTGATCGCGCTGGCCGGTAATGGCGATGCTCTTGCCGTAGCGGGCGGCGTTGGTGACGAGGTTGGCAAGGCAGCGCTTGAACGAGGCCGGCTTCACCGTGACCACGGGCAGTCCGTTGAACGCGACCGTCGCCATGTGGCCGTGGCGCTCGGCGTCGCTGCGCAGCTCCTCGAGCGCCTGGGCCATGTCGGTCGGCTGCGACTGCTCGCCGGAATCGCCGCGGGCAAACGCGAGGTAGTCCTCGAGCATCATCGACATCTCGTCGACGTCCTTGCGCATGCCCTCCATTTCCGGACTGTCGCCGATCAGCGCCAGCTCGAGCTTGAACCGCGTCAGGATCGTGCGCAGATCGTGGCTGACGCCGGCGAGCATCGCGGTGCGCTGCTCCATCGTCCGCTCGATGCGCGATTTCATTTCGAGGAAGGCGACCGACGCGCGCCGCACCTCGCGCGCGCCGCGCGGGCGGAAATTCGGCGCCTCGCGGCCCTTGCCAAAACTTTCGGCGGCGTCGGCAAGTCGCAGGATCGGCTTGATCTGGTTGCGCAGGAATAGCACCGCGACGATCAGCAGGATCGAGGACGTTCCGACCATCCAGAACAGGAAGATCTCCGAGTTCGAGGCATAGGCGGCGCTGCGCTGCGCGAACACGCGCATCACGGCGTCGTCGAGCTGGATTCGGATCTCGACGAGGTTGGAGCGGCCGACCGTGTCGATCCAGAAGGAGCGCCCGATCTGGCGGCCAAGTTGCACCGACAGCGTCTGATCGAGCAGCGAGAAGAACGGCTTTGGTCCCGGCGGCGGCATGTCGCCGGCCGGGAGGAAATCGACGACGAGGCCCAGGCGCTGCTGCGCGATGCGGCGGATCTCGTTGCGGTCCTTGTCCTGCGGATAGCCCTTGTAGACGTCGATCAGCGCAGCGATGTCCTGCACCACTGCGGCCGACAGGCGCCGTGTCACCGTGTTCCAGTGTCGCTCCATGAACACGAAGGCGACGACCGATTGCAGGATCACCATCGGCACGATCATGATCAGCAGCGCACGTGCATAGAGGCCGGTCGGCATCCAGCCCTTGAACGCATTGCCCATCCAGCCATTGGCGGCGGAGACGCGGCCGGCTGCGCTCTTCAAAAGCGTCAGGCCGGTATCGATCGTGCTCATCGGTGGCGCTTTACTGCTTTATGGAGAGGCTACCAGCCGGTAGCCGATGCCGCGCACGGCCTGGAGGAACAGCGGATTGGCGGGATCGGTCTCGATCTTGCGCCGCAGGCGGTTGATCTGCACGTCGACGGCGCGCTCGTTGACGCTGCCATTGCCAGTCAGCGCGCTGCGCGGCACGGTCTCGCCCGGTGTCTCCGACAGGATCCGCAGCATCTCGCGCTCGCGGTCGGTGAGGTGAATGACGTCTTCGCCCTGGCGCAATTCGCCGCGCTCGAGGTGGTAGATGTAAGGGCCAAACGCGATCTTCTCGATCGCAGCGGCCTGCGGCGGCGGCGCGGCGCGCTTGAGGATGTTGTTGATGCGCAGCGCAAGCTCGCGCGGCTCGAACGGCTTTGCGACGTAGTCGTCGGCGCCGATCTGCAGGCCCTCGATGCGTGCTTCGGCTTCGTGGCGCGCCGTCAGCATCACGATCGGCACCGAGGACGAGGTCCGGATGAAACGGGCGAGATCGAAGCCGGTCTCGCCGGGCATCATGACATCCAGGATCAAGAGGTCGAAGTGCAGGCCCAAAAGCTTGGAACGGGCGTCGCTGGCGCTGGCGGCGGTCGAGACACGATAGCCTTCGCCGGCAAGGAAGCGCGAGAGCAGATCGCGGATGCGGCGGTCGTCATCGACCAGCAGGAGATGCGGGGCATCGTCGGCGGGGCGGACCGGCGGGCGTGCGAGCGTGGCAGCGAGCGGCACGGTCACTCCTTGTCCTGATTGACGGTGGCAAAGATTGTCTCGAGCACCTTGTCTGGATCGTCGCGGTCGATCATCGCGCGCAGGAAGCGCTTGACGGTCTCGGCATCCTGCGGCGCCATCTCGGCGAGCGCCCTGGTAATGCGCGTGGTCTGGAGGCCGGCGAGCTTCTGCACCAGCGCCTCGCCCTTCGGTGTCGCAAACAGCAGGCGTTGGCGGCGATCATTGTCGCCGGTCTTCTGCACGATATAGCCCTCGTCCAGGAGCTGCTTGAGCACGCGGCCGAGCGATTGCTTGGTGATGCGCAGGACGTCGAGGAGGTCGGCGACCTTGAGCCCGGGATAGCGATAGACAAAGTGCATGACGCGATGATGGGCCCGGCCGAAGCCGAACGCCTCCAGCTCCTGGTCGGGATCGCCGACGAAATCGCGATAGGCGAAGAACAGCAGTTCGATGATATCCCAGCGCAAATTGCCTCCGTCGTCTGCGGCCGGCCGCGGCCCGGCAGCGTCTTGAGAAGGAGTCGCGAAATTTATGTCAGGCATATTGACGTATCTTGGTTTCAATGTTACAAAACGATCAGCCTGCACGAAACTTTAGATCGTTTCGCATCGGGTGGGGCATCGAAGCAAGGCGGCCAAAGGAGGCCGGACAGGCAGCGACGGCCGGAGCAGATCTACCGTGCGATTGTCGAACGGCATTTCGGCAAAACATACTGGACTTCCGTCTTCCGCAAAAGCATGTCCTCGGTGACATGCTGGCCACGGAAACCGGCCGTAACAAGGCTGGCGGCGGTCCGGCCAGAAACCAATCGAGCCAGCCGGGCCCAAATCGGGCAGGCGGGTGCCAGCATGGCACCGCCACCGGCAGCGGGAGGCTAAGGACATGAGCATGAAATTCGACATCCAGCCCGCATCCAATCCGGTCTCCGAGAAGGACCGGGTCGCGAAGCTGGTCGACCCCGGTTTCGGGCGGGTCTTCACCGACCACATGGCAGTGGTCCGCTACAACCAGGCCAAGGGCGGCTGGTACGAGGCGCGTGTCGAGGCCCGCGCCAATTTCCAGCTCGATCCGGCCGGCGCCGTCCTGCACTACGCCCAGGAAATTTTTGAAGGCCTCAAGGCCTACAAGCGCGACGACGGCGGCGTGAACCTGTTTCGCCCCGACGCCAATGCACGGCGCTTCAAGGACTCGGCCGACCGCATGGCGATGGCGCAGCTCCCTGAAGAGGTCTTCATCGAGGCGGTCGAGCAGGTCGTGCGCATCGATCGCGCCTGGATGCCGGGCGGCGAGGGCAGCCTTTACCTGCGCCCGTTCATGATCGCGAGCGAGACCTTCCTCGGCGTCAAGCCGTCGTCCGAATACATCTTCGCGGTGATCGCCTCGCCGGTCGGCTCCTACTTCAAGGGCGGCCCCGCGCCGGTCTCGATCTGGGTCTCCGAGAACTACACGCGCGCCGCGGTCGGCGGCACCGGCGCCGTCAAGTGCGGCGGCAACTACGCCGCAAGCCTGCGTGCGCAGGCCGAAGCGATCCAGCACGGCTGCGATCAGGTCGTCTTCCTCGATGCGATCGAGCGCAGCTACATCGAAGAGCTCGGCGGCATGAACGTGTTCTTCGTGTTCGACGACGGCTCGCTCTCGACGCCGCCGCTCGGCACCATCCTGCCCGGCATCACCCGCGACTCCATCATCGCGCTGGCGAGGGATGCCGGCAAGACCGTGCGCGAGGAGCCGTACTCGCTCGACCAGTGGCGCAAGGATGCGGCAAGCGGCAAGCTCAAGGAGGCGTTTGCCTGCGGCACCGCCGCAGTGATCTCGCCGATCGGCACGGTGCGCTCGGTGAGCGGCGATTTCGAGATCAGCGGCGGCGCCGCCGGCCCCGTCGCCATGGGCCTGCGCAAGCAGCTCGTCGACATCCAGTACGGCCGCACCAACGATCCGCACAACTGGATCAAAAAGGTGATTTGACGCCTTTCTTCCTTCTCCCCTTGTGGGAGAAGGTGGCGCGAAGCGCCGGATGAGGGGTTGCTTCCGCAAACTCAAACGCGAATTTGACTCGCGGATAGAACTCCTCACCCGTCTCGCCGCTGTCGCGGCGAGCCACCCTCTCCCACAACGGGAGAGGGGAAAAAGCGGATTGCTGGTGGCTTTTTTCGCCATGAACGCCCCGCCACGATCCCGCGACAAAGTCCCGAGATATCAAGTCATCCGGACATCGCGATCATGGCATCCACTCTTCCCCAGCCCCTGAAATGGGTCGTTCTCGCCGCAATCACCGGCGTCACCGTCTTTGGCATCCTGACCATCGGCCCCAAGCCGGAGGTCTCGGCTGAGGACCGTTCGCCCGTCGTCGACGTGCGCACCACCGATCCGGAGATGAACACCGCGATCGCGCGTGCCCGCGGCACGCTGCCGACATTTTGGACATCCTATGAGGCGCCGAAGCCGACGGAGACAGGGCATGCCCTGAAGGTGCACTTTTCGACCCGCAAAGGCGGTGAGCACATCTGGATGGCCGAGGTGAAGAAGCTACCCAACGGGGCCTATTCCGGCCTCTTCGCCAACGAGCCACGCGATCTGCCCGGCAAGCGGGCAGGCGACAAGGTCGAATTCACGGAAGCCGACATCTCGGACTGGATGTTCATGCGCAACGGCAAGATCGTCGGCGGCGAAACCATCAAGCCGACGCTGAAGTCGCTGCCGAAAGCTGACGCGGATGCCCTCCGGGCGCGGATGGAGCAGCCGTAAGGGACCACCCCGGCAGTTGCCGCATCCCGCGTCGGCTGGTAAATGCCGCGCATGGCTGAAAAACCCAAAAAACCGCAGAAATTGAAGGCACGCCTGCCGCGCGGGCTCGAGGATCGCGATCCCGCCGCGATCCGGGCGACGCGCGAGATGGTGGAGAAGATCCGCGCCGTCTACGAGCTTTACGGATTCGAGCCCGTGGAAACGCCGGCGATGGAATACACCGATGCGCTCGGCAAATTCCTGCCCGATCAGGATCGTCCGAACGAGGGCGTGTTCTCGTTTCAGGACGATGACGAGCAGTGGATCAGCTTGCGCTACGATCTGACCGCGCCGCTCGCACGCTATGTCGGCGAGCGATACGGGACCGACGCTCTGGTCCTGCCCTATCGCAGCTACCGCGTCGGCTACGTGTTCCGCAACGAAAAGCCCGGCCCCGGCCGCTTCCGCCAGTTCATGCAGTTCGATGCGGACACGGTCGGCTCGGCGACGCCGGCGGCTGATGCCGAGATCTGCATGATGGCGGCCGACACGATGGAGGCGCTGGGCATCGCACGCGGCTCCTATGTCGTGAAGGTGAACAACCGCAAGGTGCTCGACGGTGTTCTGGAAGCCATCGGGCTCGGTGGCGAAGAAAACGCAGCGCGCAGGCTGATCGTGCTGCGCGCAATCGACAAGCTCGACAAATTTCCTGCCGACGAAGTGCGAAAATTGCTCGGTCCCGGCAGATGGGATGGTGGCGAAGAAGGCAAGGGCGACTTCACCAAGGGCGCCAACCTGAACGCGTCGGAGGCCGACGTTGTTCTCGCCATCACCAAGCCGCGCGAGGATTGGAAAGAGGCGATCGCCGCGGCGGAAACCTATCTCGCCAAGAGCGAAGTCGGTCAAGCCGGCGTGAGCGAGCTGGAAGAGATCGCCAAACTGGTGACGGCGTCGGGTTACGGCGCAGACCGCATCAAGATCGATCCCTCCGTGGTGCGCGGCCTCGAATACTACACCGGCCCCGTCTACGAGGTCGAACTGCTGCTCGACACCAAGGACGAGAAAGGCCGCCCCGTGCGGTTCGGCTCGGTCGGCGGTGGCGGGCGCTATGATGGCCTCGTCTCGCGCTTCCGCGGTGAGCCGGTGCCGGCGACCGGTTTCTCGATCGGCGTGTCGCGGCTTCAGGCGGCGCTGACGCTGCTCGGCAAGCTCGACACGAAGCCCGGGTTCGGCCCCGTCGTCGTCACCGTGTTCGACCGCGACCGCGTCGCCGACTACCAGAAGATGGTCGCATCGTTGCGAACCGCCGGCATTCGTGCCGAGCTGTATCTCGGCAATCCCAAGAACATGGGCAACCAGCTCAAATATGCCGACCGCCGCAATGCGCCTTGCGTCATCATCCAGGGTTCGGATGAAAAAGCGCGTGGCGAGGTGCAGATCAAGGATCTGATCGAAGGCGCGAAGGCGGCGGCCGCGATCGCTTCCAACCAGGAATGGCGCGAGAGCCGCCCGGCGCAGTTCTCGTGCAGCGAGGCCGACCTCGTCGCCAAAGTACGCGAGGTGCTGGCGCGCCATGACGTGAGCTGGGGCTAGCTATTCGCTTGCGCGCCATGCCCGGGCTTGTCCCGGGCATCCACGTCCTGTTTGATGACGACCGTCAATGGCCGGTGTTCGGCCCCAAGGGAGAGAAAAATGCCTGAGATCACTGTCAGCATGGCCATGGGCCGCACCGACGAGCAGAAGGCCGGCATGATGCGCGACATCACCCAGGCGCTGGTAAAGAATCTCGGCGTCGATGCCGATGCGGTCGTCATCCAGATCAACGAAGCCCCGCTTGCCCACAAGATGAAGGGCGGCAAGACCTTCGTGGAGCGCGCGGCGGCTGCGAAGAAGTAGCCACACCTATAGCAACATACACCGCCGTCGTCCCGGCGAAGGCCGGGACCCATAGCCACAGGCCTTGCATTGTTGCGCGAGCTGTCAATCGCAAGTCTTCGCCAAATTCGATTCGGTGGTTATGGGTCCCGGCCTTCGCCGGGACGGCACCATTAGTGAGGCGAGCTATGGACGCACGTGACTTCATCAAGGTCGGCATGAGCGCCGAGCGCACGCTGGTGGTGCCGGTGGAGCGCACGGTCGGGCATTTCGTGCCCGGCATGCCGATGGTCTATGCGACCCCGATGATGATCCTGGAAATGGAGATGACATCGGGCGATGCGATCCGCGCCGCGCTTCAACCGGGCTGGGTCACGGTCGGCACCGAGGTCGATATCCGTCATCTCGCAGCAGCTCTCGTCGGCGCGACGGTGCGGACCAGCGCGAAGGTTTTCGCAGTCGAGCGCCGCGTCATCCGCTTCGAGGTCGAGGCCTTCGAGGGCACGCGAAAACTCGGCGAAGGCCGCCACGCACGCGGGCTCGTCAATGTCGAGATGTTCAACAGGCGGCTGGGCGCGACGTAGGAGCCGCTTGCTCTGCCCTCATCCTGAGGAGACCGCGCAGCGGTCGTCTCGAAGGATAGCCACAGGCGAGCCGGGCCTGCATGATTCGAGACGGCGCTTTGCGCCTCCTCACCATGAGGATCAGCTACTTCGCCAATTCCTTCGACCGCTGCGTCGCCGCCGCGATCGCGCGGATCATCAGATCGCGCAGGCCGGGCTCGCCCATCAGCACGCCGAGCGCCGCGGCCGTGGTGCCGCCTGGCGAGGTGACGTTCTGGCGCAGCGTGCCGGAGGCAAGCTCCGACTGGTGCAGAAGTTCACCCGAGCCGGCGACGGTTTCGCGCGCGAGTTTCGTCGCCAGCGCCTCGGGCAAGCCGGCCTCGACGCCGGCGCGCGCGAGCTCTTCGGCCAGCAAAAACACATAGGCCGGCCCCGAGCCGGACACCGCGGTCACCGCGTCCATCAGGCTCTCATCGTCGACCCATTCGACCGAGCCGGTGGCGCGCAGCAGCGCATCGGCCACCGCGCGTTGCTGTGCGCTGACATTGTTCGCGGCGACAGCCACCGTGATGCCCCGACCGATCGCGGCCGGCGTGTTCGGCATCGCGCGCACCACCGCGCCGCCACAGACCTCTTCGAGCGAGGCGATCGTGGTTCCCGCCATGATCGACACCACCGAGGTCTTGTCCGAGACGAACGGCTTCAGCTTGGCGCCGGCCTCGCGGAACATTTGCGGCTTCACCGCGACGACGAGCGTCTCGACCTGGCCCGCCGTCGTCACGTCCGGATTGAGCGCAACACCCTTGGCGGCAAGTGCGGTGATCTCAGCCGAGATGTGCGGATCAATCACCGCGACGCGGCGCGGATCGAGCCCGCCCGAAAGCCATCCGGTCAGCATCGCGCCGCCCATCTTGCCGGCGCCGGCGAGCAGGATGGTGCCGGTGATGTTCTCGAGAGTGCTGTTGCTCGTCATAGCCGTCGCCACAAACTCAGTGTCGTCCCGGCGAAGGCCGGGACCCATAACCACAACTGGTTTTAGTAGATGGAGGTGTTGGCAACAAGCAGCGTGCCACAAGCGAAATCGCGCGGTATGGGTCCCGGCCTTCGCCGGGACGACGATGAGGAGAGAGGTATGGCTCCCTCACTTGCTGAGAGGCCTTAAGCCTCGCCCACCGTGTCGAACATCGCCGCGTCCATGGCCTCCGTCGTGGACTTGCCCGCCCACACCACGAACTGGAACGCCGGGAAATAGCGTTCGCATGCGTGGATGGCGCCGGCGAGCATGGCTTCGCACTGGCCGGTGGAGGCGATGAGTCCGCCCGGCAGCACCAGGGCCTGCCGGTGCATGATCATGCCGGTGGTGGTCCACAGGTCGAAGTGCCCGACCCACAGCTGCTCGTTGACCGCGGCGACGAGCCGCTGGACCTCCGATCGCCGCGCAACCGGAATCTTCATGTCGAAAGCGCAGGCCAGATGCAGCGCCTCGATCTCGCCCATCCAGGTGAAGGAGATCTGGTAGTCGGTCCATTGTCCCTTGGAGACAATCGTGAGTTCGTCTTCGCCGGAGCGTTCGAACGGCCAGTTGTTGCTGGCAGCGATATCCTCGACCACCGCGAGCGGATGATTTTTGGAATCGATGGTGCCTTCGAGCAGGGACATGCCGTCTCGACCTCTTGCCTTTTTGTTGTCTTTGATACGCACGCGGTTGGTCCGGCGCGCGCTCCCCTAAACATCGTTAAGGCGATCCGTTCGGATCAGCGCGGGCTTGTCGCGGATCAACTGATGTGATTTGCGGAATCTGCGCAACTGGCTGCCGAGTCCGTCCACAAGTCAGGACTCGTTCGTCCACAGCTCATCTCGGCCACAATTATTAACGCGGGGGAGGCCGAGCCGGACGGAGAAGAACAAACCGGAATCGGATTCGCCGATGGCCCGCCAATCGTTAATTCCGCCGCGTGGCGACTGGACCGCCATGGCGGCATGGGACCATGCGGTTTTCCCATGCGGAACCGGCTTGCCGCGGCCCCGAACCGGCGTCATATTTACGTTTAGGCCGCCCATTCCGGACGGCCGATGTTCTCAGGGCGGGGTGAAAGTCCCCACCGGCGGTAAGGGCCGAAAGGTCTAAGCCCGCGAGCGCCTTCCCCAAAGTGTGTTGCTGAGGGGAAGGGTCAGCAGATTCGGTGCAACTCCGAAGCCGACGGTTAAAGTCCGGATGAAAGAGAACGGTCGGTGGCAGACGCATCGCAGGATGCGGCTGTTTGTCGTTCCGTGTGCCCTGATTCTGGTCCTTAACTGAGGAAAGCCATGAATCAGATGTTGCAAGACCCCCAAGTCCAAACTTCCCAGCCAACCCAAACGCCACCGCCGGTTCCCCAGGATCCGGCGCCCGACCATCCGCGCTTCGCGAAACCGCAGCGGGTGGCCTTCGTGCAGGCCTGCTGGCACCGTGACGTGGTCGAGGAGGCTCGTATCGCCTTCGTGAAGGAGGCAGAAGCGCGCCACCTCAATCATGTCGACGTGTTCGAGGTGCCGGGCTCGTTCGAGATCCCGCTGCATGCGCAGATCCTCGCCAAGACACGACGCTACACCGCGATCGTCGCGGCCGGCCTCGTCGTCGACGGCGGCATCTACCGCCATGAGTTCGTCGCCGACACCGTGATCAAGGCGTTGATGGACGTGCAGCTGCGCACCGAGGTGCCCGTGTTCTCCGCGGTGCTGACGCCGCAGCAATTCCACGAGACCGAGGTGCACTACGATTTCTTCCGCAGGCATTTCGCGATCAAGGGCGTCGAGGTTGCGGCCGCCTGTGCTGAGACGTTGCTCGGGCTCGAACGCCTGCGCGGCCAGGTCGCCGCGGGAATCGTGTAACGCGGCGCAACGACCATCCCTCATCCCGAGCGGCGCGACGCGCGTCTCGACGGATGAGGGGCGATCGCTGCCGTCATCACCCCAGCGATACACCCGCCTTGGCGCGGCTGATCCCCAGCGTCAGGATGCGCTGCAGGAGAGCCGGATATTTGAGCCCGGCATGTAGAGCCGCCGTGGCGAACTCCTGGCTCTTGGCGATCTCGGGATTGGGATTGGCTTCGATGAAATACGGCGTTCCGTCTGCGGTGAGACGAAAATCGATGCGCGCGTAGCCGTCGAGGCCAAGCGCCCGATAGATGCGTTTCGCGGCCCGCTGGATCCTGGCGGTCACTTCCGGCGCCAGATCCTTCGCAGGCCCGTCGACGATGCCGACCTTTTCCTGATAGTCGGTGTCGTGCTTGGCCTTCTCCGTGGCGATGTGCCGTGAGCTGCGGCCGCCCATGCTGCCGAACTTCAACTCCCAGACCGGCAGAACGCGTAAGCGGTTGTTGCCGAGCACGCCGACGTAGAGCTCTCGCCCCTCGATGAATTGCTCGGCAATGGCGGCGGATTCGACCCGCTCGTGGATGAAGGCAACCCGCTCCGCCAGCTTTTCGTCGGTGTCGACGATCGACGCTTGCGAGATGCCGAACGAGCCATCCATGTTCAGGCTCTTGACGATCAGCGGCAGCGCAAGACGCGTCGGGCGTTTCACCTTGCGGCGCATCGGGAAGACGGCAAAGGCCGGCGCGGCGATCCGGCGGTGATGCACCAGCGTCTTGGACAAATCCTTGCCGCGGGCCAGGGTCAGGCCGCGCGGATTGCACCCGGTATAAGGCACCTTCATCAGTTCGAGATAGCTCGCGATGTGCTGGTCGAAGGCGACGTTGTTGTGGAATTCCTCCAGCAGCGTGAAAACCACGTGCGGCTTGAACTCCTCGATCGCTTCGCGCACCGGCTTGATTTCCTCCTGCGCGCCGAGTGGGCGAACCTCATGGCCCGCCGCGCGCAAGGTGCTCACCACGTCGTATTCCGTTTTCCACGCATTGATCTCCTGTGCGGAGTATCCGTCGGAGGAGTCCGGGGGCATGAAGTCCGGATGCATGAGGACTAGAATACGGAGACGTCTCATAGCGCGATCCATTTTCGCCGAGACGGGCCAAACATGGTGTGCATCGTCTTGGCGGTCACGAGGACGGTGAAATCGAGAACAAGCTTCGGTTCGGGGCCGACGGCGCGCAGGTCTAGCTCGCGGCAGCGAGAGATCATCTCGTCGAGCACGGCATCGAGCGTAAGCTGATTCTCGCCGGTCCATCGCGAGACCAATTGCCTGATCTGGGCACGATGGCGCCTGATCAGCGCCGCAGCCGGCTTTGAGCGGTGATGCCGTGGATCGGCTGAAAACAGCCGGGAGAGATCGCGATCGTAGGTCTTGGGGGGCGTAAAGGCGTAGAACGCCTGCTTCTTCTTGTAGTGGTCTTCGAGCGTCTGGCTGAGCCGACCCAGCGTATCGACACGATCCCGCGTCGTGATCAGCGGCCGCTTTCCCGCGATCTCGCCCATCAGCTCGTCGACATATTCGAGCTTCTTCAGTGCCGGCCAGCCGGCATATCGCGTCCGCCAGTTCGAGCGCGGCCGCAGCCACACCGCAAAGGTCTCGGCGAAATCCTCGTCCGGGTGGCTCTGCGCATACCACAGCCGCAGATGCTGGACGTAACGCCTGCTGGCCGGATTGGGCCGGTAATAGCGCGGGTAGTGTTTCGACGACGGGCCGAACAGTTGCTGCCAACGCCGACGGCGCTGCAGCTGGTAGCCGTGCTGAATGGCGTGGCCTGCCTCGTGACGGAGGATGGCCATGCACTCGCGCCAGGTTCCGCCCTCGACGTCGAACATCATCTTCTTCTCGAGCTTCATCAGGCGGGGATGAGCGAGATAGAACGGAATGGCGATGCCGGGAACGCCGCCCGGACTGAACCATTCGCTCGACATCCATGTGTGCGGCCGCAGCCGGATATCCCGTTCTTCCAGCTCCTCATAGAGCGTGCTGACGCAGCCCTCGAGCCAAGTGCCTTCGACCGTAACCCTCAGGCTGGAGAGGCGTTGCTTGAGCAACTCGTCATCCGACAGCTTCTCCCAGGCAAATTTCCGGCGTGGCATCGGGCATCCAGAGGGCAGAGATGACTCGGGATTCGGATGATGTCATGGGCGGTCGTTGGCAACAACCCGCAAGGCCCGCGTCGTAAGGGGCGCAAGGAGCGCTCACCCCCTCGCCCCGCTCTTGTCCGCCGAAGCCTTGGCGAAGGCGGATGCGGGGCCGCGACGAGCTTCGCTCACGCTGAGAGGGTGGGGTGAGGGGGAGTCTCCGGGGGATGGTGAGAGTTAGACTCGCGGAGAGTCCCCTCACCCGGAATTCAAGCTTCGCTCGAATTCCGGCCTCTCCCCGCAGGCGGGGAGAGGCGAAGAAGAAAATCAGTCGAACAGGCTCGAGACCGACTCTTCTGCCGCGGTGCGCGCGATCGCGTCCGAGATCAGGCTGGCGATCGGCAGCGTGCGGATGTTCGGTGCCTTGCTCACCGCCTCCGTCGGCAGGATCGAGTCGGTGATCACCAGCTCCTTCAGCCTGGAGTTTGTGATCCGGGCCGCCGCGCCGCCGGAGAGCACGCCGTGGGTGATGTAGGCGTAGACGTCTTTGGCGCCCTTGGCGATCAGCGCGTCGGCGGCGTTCACCAGCGTGCCGCCGGAGTCCACGATGTCGTCGATCAGGATGCAGGTGTAGCCTGCGACGTCGCCGATCACGTTCATGACCTCGGATTCACCCGCCCTCTCGCGGCGCTTGTCGACGATCGCGAGCGGGGTGTTGATGCGCTTGGCGAGGCCGCGTGCGCGCGCCACGCCGCCGACGTCAGGCGAGATCACCATCGTCCTGGAGAGGTCGAACTTGTCCTTGATGTCGCGCACCATCAGTGGCGCCGCGTAGAGGTTGTCGGTCGGGATGTCGAAGAAGCCCTGGATCTGGCCGGCATGCAGGTCGAGCGTCATGACGCGGTCGACGCCGGCCTGCGTGATCAGATTGGCGACGAGTTTTGCCGAGATCGGCGTGCGCGAACCCGATTTGCGGTCCTGCCGGGCGTAGCCGAAATAGGGCAGCACCGCGGTGATGCGGCGCGCCGAGGAGCGGCGCAGTGCGTCGGTGATGATCAGCAATTCCATCAGATGGTCGTTCGCCGGGAACGAGGTCGACTGGATGATGAAGGCATCCGAGCCGCGCACGTTCTCCTGGATCTCGACGAAGATCTCCATGTCGGCGAAGCGCCGTACCACCGCCTTGGTCAACGGCAGGTCGAGACCCTGCGCGATGGCCTGTGCGAGAGCCGGATTGGAGTTGCCGGCGACGAGCTTGATGGAGCCGTTCTTGGCCGACATGGACGCTTCCTCCCGCGCTTTGCTGGACACGATGTTCAACATCAAACAATACCCACTGGAAGCACGGTTACGACGGGCGAGGAAATATCAGGCCGGAGGCTGCAATGGCAACCCGGGACGCTACGTTTTCCCTGCGAAATCCCGAGTCCGGCCAACGGTTTGGCCGGAAGTTGGGGCCGTGGTTTCGCGGGGGTTATCGCTCGGCATAGCCCAGCGCCGAGGCCGGCATCTCGGCCGCCGGAGCCTCCGGGATCACACTCGCCACGGCCGGCCCGCGCAAGCCGGGAGCCGAGACCGGCGCATCCGGCGTGCCGTTGATCATGTTGGAAAGCCCGCTGAATCCGGCCTGGGCGATCTTCCGCAGCACGAGGTCGTCGGCAGCGCCCCAAGGGTCGCGGCCGCCCTTGGCCGCCGTCGGTTCCTCGCCGGAAAGGCGCAGCGCCCGCTGCTGGTTGGCGTCGTAGACGTCCCAGACCCAGGCGATCACGGTCTTGCCGCGCACGATCTGGGCAGAGAGGTAGCTGCGCACGCGGTAGGCAGCCGACCCCTCGCGGGAGACCACGGACAGGCTGCGCAGCTTGGATTCGGTGTCGAGCACGCCGACCATGCGGTCGAACACTTGCGGCGGCGGTCCGTCGATCGATTCGAACGCGACTGTCGCCCCGGAGCCGGCGCTCGGCGCCATCGCATAGGAGTTCGCGGCACCACCGCCACCGGCACAGCCGCCAAGCGCGGCCGCCGCCGTCAGCAGCATGACCGCCAGCACGCGCGAACCCGCGCGGCGCAAGATGAATGACGCGTCCCTCATTATGGAGGGCAGCGATATCGTTAAAACGCATTAACGTCTAGGGCGGGGGCGCCACAGGCCACTGTCATCGCGCGCGGGCATCGCCCCGGAATGACACGGGGTTGCCTTTGTGTTCACGCTTCGAGCGCGATTGCGTGAACGTGGCGGCCGTAATCCGGCTCCTTGCGATGCACGGAGCGGCGATAGCTGAAGAAGCGCTCGTCGGCGTAGGTGTCCAGACCAAGATCGTCGATCATCAGGATACCCGCGGCTTCCAGACGCTTCCGGATGAAGCCGGCGAGGTCGAACATCGCGTGTCCCTCGCGCACCGAAGGGATGAAGAACATGGCGTTGTCCGCATCCGCCTCGATGAAACGCGCCACGAACTCGTTGCCGACTTCATAACTGTCCTGGCGGATCAGCGGGCCGATCGCGGCGATGATGCCGCTGCGCGAGGCGCCGAGTTTTTCCATCGCTGAAATGGTCTGCTCCAGCACGCCGGTGAGCGCGCCCTTCCAGCCGGCATGCGCGCCGCCGATCACGCCCGCATTGGGATCGACGAACAGCACCGGTCCGCAATCGGCGGTAGAGACGCCGAGCGCGATGCCGGGCACCTTCGTCACCAGCGCATCGCCCTTCGGCCGCGGCCCGCTCGGCCACGGGGTGTCGGCGACGAGGACGTCGGGCGAATGGATCTGGTGCAGGCTGAGAAAGCGTTCCGGTGCGACGCCGACATGCTCGGCCATGCGGCGGCGGTTCTCCGCGACAAGGGCTTGATCGTCGTTGGAGCCGAGCCCGCCGTTCAGCGCGGAATAGATGCCGCCCGAGACGCCGCCTTCGCGGGTGAAGAAGGCGTGGCGCAGGCCCGGCACGGCGGACAGCAGCGAGGAGGCAAGCGTCATGAACCGTCTCCGGCGCGTTCGAGATCGCTCAGGCCGGCGATACCCGTCAGCCGCGGCTCGGAAATGCCGAGCACCTTGAACATCGAGCCCATGCCGCTACGCCCGGTTTCGGTCAGTCGCTTCAGCGCGATCGAAATGTCGGTGGCGACGTCAGGCGCCGCCTTCTGCATCAAGGCGGCGGCACGGGTCTCGATGCCGACGCGTTTGAGGAAATCGCCCTGCGTCACCGGCCCGTGCACGCGGGCGCCGACGTCCTCCGCCCCGCGCGCGAGCGCCTGGAAGTCGACATGGGCCGTGACGTCGGCCTGGCCCGGCGCCTTCAGGGGATCGGTGAAGGTGTGGCGCGCGATCGCCTGGAAGGTGTCGCCGGCATCGCTGCGCAGATGGCCGTAATCGATGATCAGCGCCGCGCCGTCCTGGTCGCGCACGCGGCTGGCGAGCTTCATGATCTCCGCATCGGGCCGCCATTCGAACACGGCCCCGACGGGCGCGGCGCGCACCAGAGGCGGCAGCAGCACCTCGAAGCGCGGCGTCGGCTCGGCCGCCGCGCCGAATTGAAGTTTTCCGTTGGCGTCGACCTCGATCACGCGCTCGTGCCAGCCGTTCTCGTGACGGACCATCTGGTGGATCGGCAGCACGTCGAAATATTCGTTGGCGAGGATAATGCTCGGTCCCTCAGGCACGTCGTCGATGCGGTCGTGCCAGGCGATGTTGCGCACGCCCGACAGCGTCGCACTCTGCCGCTCGCGCAGGACCGGATTGACCTCGACCATGTGGATATGGAGCGCCTGGTAAAGCGGCGGCAGCACGCGGAGCGCACGTAGCGCATCGGCCATCATGGTGCCGCGGCCGGGACCGAGCTCGATCAGCCGCAGGAATTGCGGCGAGCCCATCTGCTTCCACACCGAGGCGGTCCACAGGCCCAAGAGCTCGCCGAACATCTGGCTGACCTCGGGCGCGGTGGTGAAGTCGCCTTCTCGTCCCAATGGATCGCGCGAGACGTAATAGCCATAGCGCGGATGCATCAGGCACAGTTCCATGTACCGCCAGACCGGCATGGGGCCTGAGGATTTGATCAGCGCCTTGATCTCGTCGAGTAACGGCTGGTCGGTCACGGCCTATCTTCTCAAAAGGAATTAACGAATAGCCCCTGCGGGCTCGGGCGCACCGCGCCTCACTGCCAATACAATAAGTATGCCGCCTACAATAAGCATCGGGATCGACAACAGCATGCCCATGGTTAATCCGCCCCAGAGGAAGCCGAGCTGGGCGTCCGGTTCGCGGAAATGCTCGCCGGCGATCCGGCTCAAGCCATAGATCAGGATGAAGGCGCCGAGGATCATGCCCGGCCGCTTCAGGGCGCCGAAGCGGATCATGATCGCGAGGGCCGCGAATAGCAAAATGCCCTCCATGCCGGCCTCGTAGAGCTGGCTCGGATGGCGCGGCAGCTGGGTGGGATCGTTGGGGAAGATCATCGCCCAGGGCAGCTCCGGGTCGGCGGCGCGACCCCACAATTCGCCATTGATGAAATTGGCGATGCGGCCGAGCAGCAATCCGACCGGGGCGACTGCGGTGGTGATGTCGCCCAGCGACAGGATCGAGATGCCGTTGCGATAGGCGAACCACATCACCGCCACGACGCAGCCTAGGAAGCCGCCGTGGAAGGACATACCGCCTTCCCACAGCCTGAAGATCGCGGCGGGATGATCGATGAAGAAGGGCAGATTGTAGAACAGCACATAGCCGGTGCGGCCGCCCAGGATGATGCCGAGCGTGACCCACAGAATGAAGTCGTCGATCTGCACCAGCGACATCGGCGCCGGGCCGCCCCACAGGCGTTCTTTCTTCAGGAGCGAGCGCGCATAGAGCCAGCCGAACACGATGCCGCAGATATAGGCCAGCGCATACCAGCGGATTGCGAACGGACCGATCTCGATCGCAATCGGCTTGAAGGCGGGAAAGTCGATGAGCAGAAAGGGCATCGCACCTTCTATGTCTAGACGAGATTGCGGCGATAGAGCGCCAGCAGGCGCTCCCAATGCCGCTCGGCGGCGTCGCGGTGATAGACCGGACGCTTGGGGAACGCGAAGCCGTGATGGGTGCCGGGATAGATCTCGACCTCGGCTTTGGCGCCGCTCATGCCCTGCTTGACCTTCTCGATGATCTCGGCGGGCGCGTAGATGTCAGTCTCGGCGCAGGCGAAGTAGAGTTCAGCCTTGGTCTTGGCTGCCGCGAGATGCGGGCTGTCGTCCTGGTCGGTTGCGAGCTTCGTGCCGTAGACCGAGGCCGCGGCCTTGACGCAATCGGGAAAATGCGTGGCGGCGTTGACGGCGTAGCGGCCGCTCATGCAGTAGCCGACGGTGCCGATCAGTTTGGTGTTGGCGGCCGCCTGGCCCTCGGCATAGGTGAGCAGCGCCCTCGTGTCGTCCATGATCATGGGGATCGTCAGCGAGTCCATCAGCGCGAACATGCGCTTGCGCTCCGGCGCGTTCGGATCGGCCGGCAGCGCGCCGAGCTCCATCACGCCGGAGCGGTAATAGAGGTTCGGCAGCATCACGTAATAGCCCGATGTCGCGAGCCGGCGCGCCATGTCGCGCAGCTCTTCGCGGATCGCCGGCGCGTCCATGTAGAACAGGATGACCGGAAACGGCCCGCCGCGTTCGGGATAGCTGATGAAGGTTGCGGTGTGACCGTCCTTGGTGGGGATCGCGATCTGCTGGTCGATCATCTCGAGCGCCTTTTGTGATTCTTCTTATGCAGGGACGTTGAATACGATTGCAAGGAAACCGGGGCATGACAAGGATACCGCCGATCGGCCCTTGAACCGGCCCAATCGGATTGCCATTGTCTCCCCGCGCGTTCGCGCAGAGTTCATCGAAAGCCGCCAGGAGACCGACATGACCCAGACCAACAACCGGTTTTTCGACGAGATCGGCCGCCTGATGAACGACGCCGCCGGTGCCGCGCAGGGCGTCAAGCGCGAGTTCGACACGGTGATGCGCACCCAGGCCGAAAAATTCCTGCGCGACATGGACCTGGTCAAGCGCGAGGAGTTCGAGGCGGTCAAGGACATGGCGCGCCTGGCGCGTGAGGAGAACGAGGCCCTGAAGGCGCGCATCACGGCGCTGGAGGCCAAGCTCGGCGGGTAGACTTTTCCGTCATTCCGGGGCGATGCGCAGCGATCGAACCCGGAATCTCGAGCGGGTTCGATCGCTGTCGCGACCGACCCGGAATGACCGACAGTTCAGGGACGCCCGGCAGCCCATTCTCCTTGTCATTTCCGCGTCTTCCGGGTAAAAGCCCGCCACGTCCGCAGCCCCCGCACCCCTGGAGGCTTGCTGCGGCGTATGCCATGGGCCGCGCTGCGGCCCATTAACTTTTGCAAAAACAAGGACTTAACGTTATGGCGACCGTCAAGGAATTGAAGGCGACCGCACGTCCGAAGAGCGGCAAGGGGGCCGCCCGGGCTGAGCGTCGCGCCGGGAGAGTGCCCGGAGTGATCTATGGCAACAACCAGCCCCCGCTGACCATCTCGGTTGACGATCGCGAACTGCGCTCGCGCATCCTTGCCGGCCGGTTCCTGACCACGCTGGTCGACATCGACCTCGAAGGCAACAAGCACCGCGTGATTCCGCGCGACTACCACCTCGATCCGGTCAAGGACTTCCCGATCCATGTCGACTTCATGCGGCTCGGCGAAGGCGCCACCATCCGCATCAGCGTTCCCTTGCACGTCGTGAAGGCTGAAGGTTCGCCCGGCGTGAAGCGCGGCGGCGCCGTGAACATCGTTGCGCATGCGATCGAGCTCGAGTGCGGCGTGGAGAACATCCCGCAGTTCATCGAGGCTGACGTCGGTTCGCTCGAAATCGGTCACTCGCTGCATCTCTCGGACATCAAGCTGCCGGCCGGCGTGAAGGCGCTGACCTCCGAGGACGCGACCCTCGTCACCATCGTGCCGCCGTCCGGCTACGCCGAAGAGCTGAAGGCCGCGGCTGCTGCTCCTGCTGCGGGTGCTGCTGCTCCGGCGGCTGGTGCCGCTCCTGCTGCGGGTGCTGCTGCTCCGGCAGCGGCTGCCAAGGCTCCGGCTGCCAAGGCTCCCGCCGGCGGCGACAAGAAGAAGTAATCTCTCAAAGCTGGCGCGCGGTCCCTGACCGCGCGCCGAGCGAGGGGCGCGCCGCGTCATGCGACTGTTTGTTGGGCTCGGCAATCCCGGCCCGAAATTCGCACGTAACCGGCACAATGTCGGCTTCATGGCCGTCGACGAGATCGCACGGCGTCATGGTTTTGCGCCCTGGCGCCGCAGGTTTCAGGGCGAGACCTCGGAAGGCACGCTCGGCACCGAGCGCGTGATCCTGCTCAAGCCGATGACCTACATGAACGAGTCCGGCCGCAGCGTTCAGGAAGCGGCAAGCTTCTTCAAGATCGCGCCGGGCGACGTCACCGTATTCCATGACGAGCTCGAATTGCCGCCGGGCAAGGTGCGGGTGAAGATCGGCGGCGGTATCGCCGGCCATAACGGCCTGCGCTCGATCTCCGCCCATATCGGCAACGAGTACCGCCGGGTGCGGCTTGGCATCGGTCATCCCGGCGTCAAGGAATTGGTGCACGGCCACGTGCTGTCGGACTTCGCCAAAGCCGACAACGACTGGGTGGCGACGCTCTGCGACGCGGTAGCCGAGCACGCGGCACTGGTTGCCAAAGGCACGGACGCGACCTTCGCCAACAGGGTGCACCTCGCCATGCAGGCGAAGGGATTTTTGACCAAGGACGACAACGGCAAGGATTAACGCTCGTGGGATTTAAATGCGGGATCGTCGGATTGCCCAATGTCGGCAAATCGACCTTGTTCAACGCGCTGACCGAGACGGCCGCGGCGCAGGCGGCGAACTATCCGTTCTGCACGATCGAGCCGAATGTCGGCGAGGTCGCTGTGCCGGATCCGCGGCTCGATAAGCTCGCAGCGATCGCCAAGTCGGGCCAGATCATCCCGACCCGGCTGACCTTCGTGGACATCGCCGGCCTCGTGCGCGGTGCGTCCAAGGGTGAAGGCCTCGGCAACCAGTTCCTCGCCAACATCCGCGAGACGGACGCCATCGCGCATGTCGTGCGCTGCTTCGAGGATTCCGACATCACCCATGTCGAGGGCAAGATCGCCCCGCTCGCCGACATCGAGACCATCGAGACCGAGCTGATGCTCGCCGATCTCGACAGCCTCGAAAAGCGCGTCGACAATTTGTCCAAGAAGGCCAAGGGCAACGACAAGGACGCCAAGGAGCAGCTCGACCTCGTCAATCGCACCCTGGTGCTGCTGCGCGAGGGCAAGCCCGCGCGTCTCGTCGAACGCAAGGCCGAGGAAGAGCGCGCCTTCGGGATGCTCGGCCTGCTGTCCTCCAAGCCCGTGCTCTACGTCTGCAACGTCGAGGAAGGCTCGGCCGCATCAGGCAATTCGTTCTCGAAGGCGGTGCAGGACCAGGCTGCCAAGGAAGGCGCCATTGCCGTCGTCATCTCGGCAAAAATCGAATCCGAGATCGCCACCATCTCACGTGACGAACGCGCCGACTTCCTGGAGACGCTGGGCCTCGAAGAGGCCGGCCTCGATCGCCTGATCCGCGCCGGCTACACGCTGCTCGACCTCATCACCTATTTCACGGTGGGCCCGAAGGAAGCGCGCGCCTGGACCATCTATCGCGGCACCAAGGCGCCGGGCGCGGCCGGTGTGATCCACACCGACTTCGAGAAGGGTTTCATCCGCGCCGAGACCATCGCGTATGAGGACTACGTCGCGCTGGGCGGCGAAGCCGGCGCCCGCGATGCCGGCAAGCTCCGCCTCGAAGGCAAGGAATACGTCGTCGCCGACGGCGACGTGATGCATTTCAGGTTCAATACGTAAGATCTCGATAGATTCGTAGGGTGGGTTAGCGAAGCGTAACCCACCATGCGTCCTCGTTTGCCGAACGAAGTTGGTGGGTTACGCCTTTGGCTAACCCACCCTACGCCACTACGGCGCCGGTGCTTGCCTCACCGCAACCCGCCGCCCTGATCCCTGATCGCGCCGAGATGCTCGTTGATGCGGAAGATGATCAGGATCAGCTCCGCGATGATGCGCGAGAACACGATCCCGACGACGACGCTCGCGATCGACGACAGCAGCATCAGGAAGCCGCCGAACGGGCTGATCGCCATCATCGCGAGGCCTGAGAAAATGCCGGAGAGGCCGAACAGGCAGATCAGCGCGATCACCAGCCAGTAGAAGGTCTTGATGATCGTCGGCGTGATGAAGCGGTCCCATTGAAACAGGTCGCTGAATGAAAACATTGCTCTCCCCAGGGCAATTCGGGTGTTGTCGGGCCTCGCAAATGGATCGTGGCCCCTGATCGATCCGACTCAAGACCAACGCCGTGCATCGAATGTAGCACGAGCCATGCGGGCCGGCGGGTTGAGATTGCCGCAAAGTGCGGCCACAATCTGTCATTCCCTCAAACCTTTCCCAAGATGACCCTGACCTTCGAAGATTTCCCGCCCGGCCGGTTCGGAACATTCGGCCCGCGCCATGTCACGCGCGACGAGATCGTAGCCTTTGCCGCCGAGTTCGATCCGCAGCCGATGCACCTCGACGAGGAGGCCGCCAGCAAAAGCATGCTGCGCGGCTTGTCCGGCTCGGGCTGGCATCTCTGTTCGCTGATGATGCGGATGATGGCCGACGGTTTCATAACCCGCGCCGCCTCGCTGGGCTCCCCCGGTGTCGATGAGGTGCGGTGGCTGTCTCCCTTGCGGCCCGGCGACGACCTCATGCTCGACGTCGACGTCGTGGAGGCCCGTACCTCGAAGAGTCGCCCGGAGCTCGGCATCGTTAAGTTCAAATGCACCGTGCGTAACGCGGCGGGGCAGGCGCTGTGCGAGATGACGTCGCCGATCCTGATCAAGCGGCGCGAGGGAGCGGTCTGATGCCGTTTTTCGAGGAGATCGAGATCGGGCATCGCCGCGAGATCGGCACCTATACGTTCACGGCGGAGTCGATCAAGACATTCGCCGCAAAATTCGATCCGCAGCGTTTTCACCTCGACGAGGAGGAGGGCAAGAACTCGCTGTTTGGCGGGCTCGCGGCCTCCGGCTGGCATGTCGGCTCGGCCTGCATGAGCCTGCTTGTCGCCGACGGCCAGCGCCTGGCGCGGGAAGCCGCTTCGCGCGGCGAGGAGGTCGCGGTGTGGGGCCCGTCGCCGGGCTTTCGCGACCTGCGCTGGATCAGGCCGGTGCTCGCCGGCGACACCATCACCTACGTCAACGTCGTCGTCGACAAGCGCAACTCGGCCTCGCGACCGGGCTGGGGCATCCTGACCGCGCGCACCACCGGCACCAACCAGCGGGGCGAGGACGTCTACGCCATCACCGCCAGTGCCTTCGTGCCGATGCGTGCGAACGGCCGTTAGATTCGTTCCAGGATGAACGACAAAAACAGCGTGCGAGTGTTGCTCCCGCGCTATGGACGCGATTCCGGGTGGCTGCCATAAGCCTGCGCAACATGGTTTTCCCGCGAAGCAGTTGGCGGAACCATCGAGTTGCTAACCAATTATGAACCTGTCGCTGTCTATTTGAACGAACTGGGCAGAGTACAGGGGACGAGGACCATGGCAGACCGCGGCGCACTCAAGCTGGTCGGATTCATCTTTGCTACCGCGACGCTGGCCGTGATGCTGGTCGCCGGCATGGTGGTGAAGGGCTATGCCGATGGTGCCTACACCCTGGAAGCTTCGACCGTGGAAGCCGCCCGGTAAGACTTCGTTAACTCCGCGGGGCCGTCATCAGGCTCCGCCTCAGCGGCTATAGACGAACGCCAATATCGCGATCGCAACCGCCAGCAATCCCACAAACCGCAGCATGATCGTGCCGAACTGGTTCGGCGCGGGCCGCAGCGGTATCGGGTCGGTGGTGTCGGGCCGAATGCTTTCCATGAAATTTCCCCCAAGCCCGGCCGCGATGGCAAGAGCGCTTGGCGTTAGTCGCCGGGGGGATGCGGGAAGTTCAAAACCCTCTGCTGTCATGCCCCGCTAAAGCGGGGCATCCAGTACGCCGCGGCTTCTCGATTCTGGCCTCGCTGCCTCTGGAATCCTGGATCACCCGCTTTCGTGGTGATGACAGCTGCGCTTGAGAAGGCATTCACGAATCAAAACCGCCGCGCTCCTTTCGGAACGCGGCGGCCGGTGATGCGGGATGTCAGCGATCAGCTGTTGCGCAGGCCGTCGGCGGCGCGCTTCCACTGCGAGACGTTGTCGGCGATCATGCGGGTCGACTTCATCGCGGCCTGGCTGAGCTGGGCATAGCCGGAGATCTCGCGCTGGACGCGCTGGCCTTCGGCGTGGAGCAGGTCGCGCAGGCTCTCGAGCTCGGAGATCAGATTCTCGATCTCGGCGAGCGAGGTGCCGGCGACGCGCTGGATCAGCGAGTTGACGTTGGTGACGGTGGCCTCCGCGCTCGGATCGAGCGGCGGCGCGTCCGTGGCGGTCGCTGCCGGACGGCGCAGATAGGCGATGTCGTTGCGGACGAAGTCACGGATGCCGGCTTCGACTTCCGTCACGGCGGCGAGGTTGGTGTCGACGGTCTCGGTCTCGGTGGCTTCGGTCTTTTCCGGACGCATGGCGTTCATCGTTATTCCCCTGTTCGCGTTGAGCGCAGCGCGAGTGTCCCCCGCACGACGACGTCAGTCTGGGACTAGGGCGTCGGATTTTGGCCGCAACTTGGCCGTGGTGCGGCAAGGGCGGTCCATTCGGGGGTTTTGCCGTGGCGTATGGTTACGGGAGTCTGAACGCGCCCGCGGAGAAGAACCTATCTCCTCATGGTGAGGAGCGCGAAGCGCGCGGCGGACGGTGCTGCGCCCCGCCGCGAGAACCATGCAGGCCCGGCTCTCGCAGTGGGCCTCGATCCTTCGAGACGCGCTCCGTTGGAGCGCTCCTCAGATGAGTGAGGAAGGTGGATCTACCAGCTCTTCTTGAAACCCGCCGTCAGGCTCTTGTTGATCGCCCCTTGCGAGGTTTCGCCGACGGAACCGGAGACGGTGACGTTGTCGAACAGTTTCTGCTCGGCGCCGACCTTGCGCAGCCATTTGTCGTCGGTGGTCGACAGCGACTGGCCCGCGGTGATGCTGGTGCCGGTGTCGGTGAGAGTGACCTTGGCCGACTGCTCGGTCTCGTAATTGCGCGTGATGTGACCGCCGACGCCGGGGAGCGCCGTGGTGCCCTGCTGGTTGACGCTGTAGCCGTTCTGGAGCGTCAGCGACGTGTCACCCGACAGCGGCACCGACTTGGTCAGCGAGGCCCCGAGCTTGCTCTGCTCGGCGCCGGGATCGACGCGGGCTTCCACCGCGGTCTTGTCCCAGATCGCGCCCGCGCCCGGCGCGGTCGCGGCCGCCCAGGCGCTGCCGGACGACTGAGGCACACTGCCGCCATTGGTGGCCTTCTGCGCCATCAGCTCCGACATCGTCCGCGGCTCGCTCGTCACCGTCATGTCGGCGCCGATGCGGGCGTCCCAGAATGAGGATACCGACTGCTTCACCGTCACCGCCGAGGAGCCGTTGGCGTTGGCGTTCGTCGCCCAGTTCAGCCCGTCCTTGGCGGCGGCCTGCGCGCGCTTCTTGGCGGCGACGATGTCGTTGAGCGTGCCGGCGTCGATCGCGAGCTGGCCCCAGTCGAGCTTGTCGACGTCGATGCCGCTCAGCACGTCGGGGTCGTTGACGTCGGGGGCCTCCGCCGTCTCGGCCTCGTCGTCGGGCGCTGCGGCCGGGCCGGGGGAGAAGGGCGGAATGATCTGCGCCGAAACCGTCAGCACCGATCCCAAGATGAAAGCGGCCGCCAGCATCGGCAGCCTGGTCCAGCCAAACCCTGTCGCGAATTCCATCGTCCTGCCCGTCAGCCCAGTTCCGGCCGAGGATGCGGAACCATCGTTGCGAAATTGTGGCGGTTCCATCAAACGTGAACCAACGGGCCGCGCGAAAGGCGCGCGCCCGATGACGAGCTTCTCCACGATTGCATCCGGCGGGGCTGGAGGCCAGGACGCGTCGCGGGGAGCATCAGCCATCGGTCCCGAACAGCGGGGCCCGTTGGTGTTCCGTTCAGCCGACGCTGGTCATCTTCGGCAGATGAATGGCGCGGCCAAGTGCCTGCTCGACCAGATCAAACGTGTCGATCAGCACGCGCATGCTGGTGAGCTTGCCCGCCCTGAACTGGGCGAACTGCGCCACCCGCAAGCTGATCGGCTTGCTGGAATCCAGCGCGGTCAGCGAATAGCGCAGCATCGAGGCGGCGGAATCGACGCCGAGCATGATGCTCTCGCGGTCGAAGCGGCGGACCTGGAAATTGTCGGCGAACTGGCGGATGACGTCGAGCACGGCGTCCTTGCCCTGGCGTGCGCCGAGGAACGGAAACATGTCGATCGGGCCGTAGAGCGCCCACTCGACGTCCTCGTCGATCAGGGCCTCGATATCCTCGAAATGCCGGTCGTTGATCGCGCGGTGCAATGCGCGCGAGAAACGCCAGAGGCTGTGCTCTGTCATCTTGGGCAGTCCTGAAGCTGGCTTGCGAAAAAAACGAAAAACAACCCCAAGCGCACAGGAAGGTGCCGCGGGGTCGCTCAACTCATTTGTATACGAACAAAATACGCCGTTTCGGCCAAAACGCAATTCACGTTTTTGCAATGCACAATTGATCCCGGCGTGTGAGATTTACAATAGGACCCCGTAGTTTCCCGGTCCGGGCCGTCTAGCCCCCGTCCACCCGCTCGCCCACGATCAGCGGGCCGATCTCGCGTTCCAGCACCTGCTGCACCAGGTCATAGGAATCGATGATCTCGCGGATCTGCGCCACCTGGCCGTGGCGGAACGTATAAAATATGGCCATGTCGACCTGAATGATGCGGTCGTTGCTGCGCTTCCTGAAAAACACGCGCAGATAGGCCGCGACGGCGTCGCCTTCGGCGACGATCTGCGGCACCTCGTAGCGGATCTCGGCGTATCGCTCCTGCACGGTGCGCCAGAATTCGCCGAGTTCCTTCTTGCCGTGGCAGGGGCCCATGTGCGGCAGCACGTCGATCGGCGCGTGGGTGAGAAAGTCGACGTCGTCGGTGCAGCACGACAGCGCGGCCTCGAGATCGCTGCGCGAGATGGCGTCGAGCAGATGCAGCACGCGCTGGCGATTGAGCTTCTCGACCGTCATTCCGCCCGTCCCTCATTCGCTGACTGAAGCTTGCGTAAAACTAACGCGCGGCCTCGGACCCCGGCAATCCGCAAAACCACAGGGGATGTTGCAGACGATATGACGCGCGAGCGCAATGCCAGGTTCATGGCGGCAATCAGGGGTTGAGTTACTGCGCACCTGCACGAATTCGCGCGGCGCTCGGCTGCATGGGCGCGCGAAGCACAGGGTGCGCGCGCCGCACCGAACGCGGGAACCGGGACGGGCCCGTGCTTGTTGAGACTGCGACACCGCATCCGGAGACATTGATCCATGAAATCCCTCGCCGCCATCGCCGCCGCACTTCTCATGCTTGGTGCGACCTCCCCCGCCAACGCCAAGGGCTGCATCAAGGGCGCCGTCGTCGGCGGCGTCGCCGGCCACTATGCCGGTCATCACGGCGTCCTCGGCGCCGCCGCCGGCTGCCTCTACGGCCGCCACCAAGCCAAGGAGCAGCAAGAGCAGGAGAGGCAACGGCAACAGCAGAGCCAGATGAACGGGCAGGGCAAGCTGTAACGGCAAAACTGTGCTCCCGCCGTCTTCTATCCGGCATGCTTCGATGGTAAATTCCGTTCGCGAGCGCTGGGGTTGAACCAGGCGAGGGAACGATGGACGCCGGGAAGTCCTTGTGGGGTTTAGTCCTCGCAATCCTGTTCCTGTATTTCGTCGTCGCTTTCGTGGGGAAGGCGTCCCGTTCTGCGGGCGTCAAGTACAATTGGGTCGGCGTCTTGCTGTCATTCTCGACGATCGGCCTCGCCATCTATCTCGTTTTCTTTCGCCAGCTTTGAGCCGGTTCCGGCTGCCTCACGTCCCGGGCTCTCGGCCGGGCGTGAGCCAGCTCACATCGCGCGCCTTCCCCTGCGGCTATCGTCCTCCCCATGTCATCAGGGAGACGTGCCATGGCCGCCATCGCCAGAGCCAGAAAGTCCAGCCTGCACAACGCGCTCGAAGGCCTCGCGCTGACCGCGACGCTGCAGAGCTTCCCGACCTTCGCCGCCGCCGCCTTCCTGCTCAAGCTGGTCGGCAATCACGACCTGGTCGGCGATCCCGGCGTCGCCATCTTCGTCGCCATCGCCTCGCTCGCCCATGCCCTGCTCGCGGTGACCTTCGGGCCGAGCTTCCCGCATTTGTTCAAGACCGTCTACGAACCGAAGTTCTTCGAGGCCCATCTGTCGCTCACTGAGAAGATCACCGCATGGCGCACCCAACCGGTCGCCTCGCTGCAATTGATGACGATCGTGCTGCTGCTGTCGGTGATGGCGGTGGTGACGGCGAGCGTGGGGTGATCGCATCATGCCCTTCATCACCGCGTCGAAATCCGCCCCGCTCAACCGGCTCGAAGGCTTTGCGCTCACCACGATCCTTCAGGGCTTCCCGATCTTCGCCGCGGCGTCGCTGATGGTGAAGCTGCTGGGACATGACCGCGGTGGCAGTCATGTCCTCACCATCGCGATGGCGTCGATCTTCTACAGCTGTCTCGCCATCTGGGCGGGATCGACATTCCCGAGATTTGCAAAGAACGCCTACGAACCGCTGTTCTTCGACGCCGGCCTGTCCTTCTCCGACAAGATCGCCCGCTGGCGCGCCAAGCCGGCGACGTCGAAGCAGCTGGTGGCCTCAGTGCTGCTGCTGTCGCTGCTGGCGGCAAGCGTGGGGTGAGGGGCACATCATTCTCGAACGCCGCCATAACCATGGGCGGCGCCGGCGCTCTGCGCCCCCTACCTCTTCTTCCACCCGCCTCTATGCCCCGGCGCGCCTCCGCTCGACCGCGGCGATGGGCCGAACTCCGGCCCCGACTGCCTTGAATCCGTCGGCTGGATGATGCGGCTTTCACCGCCGAACGGTTTTGACGGCAGAGCGCGGTCCCCCCGATACGGCAGCGACTCCGGGCCGTGCATCTCGTCGAGATGCGGCTTGTGCACCTTCGAGCCGCTGCCGCCGCTCGCCTTCAGCGCGGAGCTCACGGTCTTCTTCTTCATGGCGCTGACCGGCAAATTGGCGGCGTCGCCGTATTTCTTCGCTCCCGCATAGGCGCCGGCCTTGCCCTGCACCGTGCGCTGCTTGACGGTGGGATCGTCGACCACCGCAAGCTCGGTCGCACGCAGGCGCTTGACCTCGTCGCGCAGGCGGGCGGCTTCCTCGAAGTTCAAATCGGCGGCGGCCTCGCGCATTCTTGTTTCGAGATCGCCGAGCACGGCTTCGAAATTGTGGCCGATCGAGATCACGTCGTCGGTCATGTCGTGGCCGCCGATCTCGACCAGCACATGATCGCGCTCGTAGACGCTGTTCATGATGTCGCCGATCGACTTCTTGATGCTCTCCGGCGTGATGCCATGCGCCGTGTTGTACTCGACCTGCTTCTCGCGGCGGCGGTCGGTTTCGGCGATGGCGCGCTCCATCGAGCCCGTCATCTGGTCGGCATAGAGGATCACCTTGCCGTCGACGTTGCGCGCGGCGCGGCCGATGGTCTGGATCAGCGAGGTCTCGCTGCGCAAGAAGCCTTCCTTGTCGGCATCGAGGATCGCGACCAGCGCGCATTCGGGAATGTCGAGGCCTTCGCGCAGCAAATTGATGCCGACCAGCGCGTCGAAGGCGCCGAGGCGCAGATCGCGGATGATCTCGATGCGCTCGATGGTGTCGATATCGCTGTGCATGTAGCGGACGCGAATGCCCTGCTCGTGCAGATATTCGGTGAGATCCTCCGCCATGCGCTTGGTCAGCACCGTGATCAGCGAGCGGTAGCCGGCCTGGGCCGTGGCGCGGACCTCGCCGACGAGATCGTCGACCTGGGTGCGGGCCGGGCGGATGTTGACGGGCGGATCAATCAGGCCGGTCGGTCGGATCACCTGCTCGACGAACACGCCGCCGCTCTCGTTGATCTCCCAGGCGCTCGGCGTGGCCGAGACCGCGACCGTCTGCGGCCGCATCATGTCCCATTCCTCGAAGCGCAGCGGGCGGTTGTCCATGCAGGAGGGCAGCCGGAAGCCATATTCGGCGAGCGTCGCCTTGCGGCGGAAGTCGCCGCGGAACATGCCGCCGATCTGGGGAACGGTGACGTGGCTTTCGTCGGCGAACACCAGCGCGTTGTCGGGTACGTATTCGAACAGCGTCGGCGGCGGCTCGCCGGGCAGGCGCCCGGTGAGATAGCGCGAATAGTTCTCGATGCCGGCGCAGCTTCCGGTCGCCTCCATCATCTCGAGGTCGAACGTGGTGCGCTGCTCCAGCCGCTGCGCTTCCAGCAGGCGGCCCTGGTCGTGGAGCTGGTCGAGCCGCATCTTCAATTCGGATTTGATCGACTTGATCGCCTGGACCAACGTCGGGCGCGGCGTCACATAGTGCGAGTTGGCGTAGATCTTGATGAATTCGAGCTCGTCCTGCTTGTGGCCGGTGAGCGGGTCGAACTCCTCGATGGTCTCGACGGTGTCGCCGAACAGGTTCACGCGCCAGGCGCGGTCTTCATAATGCGCCGGGAAGATGTCGATGACGTCGCCGCGCACACGAAATGTGCCGCGGGTAAAATCGGCCTGGGTGCGCTTGTATTGCAGGGCGACGAGGTCGGCGATCAGCTGGCGCTGGTCGATGCGCTCGCCCTTCTTCAGCGCGAAGGTCATCGCGGTGTAGGTTTCGACCGAGCCGATACCGTAGATGCAGGACACCGAGGCAACGATGATGACGTCGTCGCGTTCGAGCAGCGCGCGCGTCGCCGAATGGCGCATGCGGTCGATCTGCTCGTTGATCGAGGAGTCCTTTTCTATGTAGGTGTCGGTGCGAGGGACATACGCTTCCGGCTGGTAGTAGTCGTAATAGCTGACGAAATACTCGACCGCGTTGTCGGGGAAGAAGCTCTTGAACTCGCCATAGAGCTGGGCGGCGAGCGTCTTGTTCGGCGCCAGGATGATGGCGGGGCGCTGAGTCGCCTCGATCACCTTGGCCATGGTGTAGGTCTTGCCGGAGCCGGTGACGCCGAGCAGCACCTGCGAGCGGTCGTTGCGATTGATGCCCTCGACCAGCTCGGCGATCGCGGTCGGCTGGTCGCCGCGTGGCTCGTAGTGCGACTTGATCTCGAAGCGCACGCCGCCTTCGGATTTTTCCGGGCGCGGCGGCCGATGCGGGGTCCACACCCTGGTGGAGCCATCGTCCTTGCGGAACTCCGGCCGTCCCTCGCGGATCAGCGATTCCAGCGCGTCGGCGGTCGCCTTGACGCCGAGCGCCTCCATCTTGCTGCGCGGCGGGCGCGCCAAGGCTTCGGCATCGTCCTCTTCCGTGGGAAGGCCGAGCTGACGGGCCAGTTCCGGATCGAGCGTCGGTATCGTGGCCGCGGTTCCGTAATTGGCTTGCGGTGCCTCGTGGAACCCCGCATCGCGGGCGCCGAGCGGCTGCGGATTGGGCCGCAGCGGCATCGGCCTCGTATTGTCCTGCGGAAACTCCTTCGGCGTCGAGGCCCGCGCGCGATGCGCGGCGGCCTCGCCGCCGGAGCGCCGGTCGCGCGAATTGTCGGGGGGCGGCTGCAGGCCGGTGCCCGATCCGAGCCCGGCATCGCCGCGATTGATCGCCGGATTGAGCAACTCGGCCAGCGCCGGCCCGATCGGCTGCACGTCGGGGCGAGACGCCTTGGAATTTGGCGCCTTGGAATTCGGCGCCTTCGCGTTCGGAGCCTTGGCCTTGGGGGATTTGCCGGATTTTTCGGAGGATGCAGGTTTCTTCGCCATGCTCCGAATATGGGGCGAGTCCGCCTCGCAATAAAGAGCGAATGCCCCTCCCGGATCAGACTGCTGACAGCAGGTTGGCAGCAGGCCTGGATTGCCGGATCTTGCGATCAGGCCGCCGGCGACGGTCCGTCATCGTCCCCGGCCGCCTGGCGCGGCTCAAGGATGTCGAGATGGATGCTGCCGCAATCGGTGCAGCGCATGGCCCAATACTCGCATCCGGCACGGCCGCCGATTACGCGGAGCACCGTGAGATCGCCGTCGCATTCCGGGCAGCTGGACAGCACATTGCGGGTGTAAATCCTCGGCCGCGACGTGTCTTCGAATTCGATGACTGACATGACCGGTTTCCCCTGACCCTGCGCCGTTCCCTGGTTCGCTTGCGGTCCCGCTCGCTTATTCGTCGTCGCTGTCGTCGGCCCGCCGGCGGAAGCGATCGATGTGATGCTTGGCATGGGCAATCGCGGCATCGGGATCAGGCCAGGCGAAGCCGACTTCCATGGCCGGAAACAGCACGCCGTCGATGGCAACCGGGCTGAAATCGGCACGCCGGATACGGGCGTGCCAAAGCCCCTGGCCAGCTTCGAAGGATTCGATGTCAAAGCCGTCGTAGAGGGTCGTCATTGCAGTCCCCAAAATGTTTTGTTCGAGCGCCTTGTTGGAGGGTCAGGAGACCACGTTTGCGGATTTCAGGATGTGAAGCCGTTCACAAGCGGCGGGCTTTTTTGCCCAAAGGCGGATTGCAGCGTCAGTTCCGCGTGCTGACGCGGCCGGTCCGCCGGACGGGACGGGCGGCGGGTTCCGACGCCGCGCGCATGATCCAGCGGCGGAACGCGGCAAAGTCGCGCTGCTCGGTCTGGAAGCTGCGATAGAGCAGGTACCAGCGCATGCCCTTGGGCACCGAGAGGTCGAATGGCGCCACCAGCCGGCCGGCGGCGAGATCGTCGTCGATATAGGGCCGGATGCCCATGGCGATGCCGAGCCCGTCGGCGGCAGCCTGAAGCGCCTGGCCGTAGAACTGGAACTCCGGCCCCCGCGCGTTGATGCGCGCGAGGTTCGCGGCCTTGAGCCAGATCGGCCAGTCATCGGGCGAATGCGCCACCCGGATCAGGCTCGGTCCCCTGAGATCGGCCGGGCGCTTCAGCGAGGAAGCCAGCCGGGGCACGCAGACCGGTGTGAGGTCGCCCGCGAACAGCGGCTCGGCCACCAGTCCCGGCCAGTCGCCGGTACCGAGCTGGATGCCGCAGCTCCAGTCCTCGCCGAACGGCACCGACGCGCCGCCGGTGGTGAAGCGCACCTCGATGTCGGGCTCTTCGCTGCGAAACTCCGACAGGCGCGGGATCAGCCAGCGCATCGCGAAGGTGTGGCCGATGCCGATGGTGAGCACGCGGACGCTCGAGGGCGCCGTCACTTGGGCGGTGAGGCTCGCGAGCGCGTCGAAGATCGGCGTCAGCCCGCTCTGATAGGCGCGGCCCGCCTGCGTGAGCAGCAGCTTGTTGGCCTTGCGCTCGAACAGGGCGACGCCGAGCCGTTCTTCCAGGATGTGCACCATGCGGCTGACCGCGGCCGCCGATACGCTCAGCTCGAGGCCGGCCGCGGCAAAGCTGCCGGCCCGCGCCGCGGCTTCGAATGCCTTGATGCCGTTGAGAAACAGCAAGCGCCGCAAATGACCGACCCTCAGAAAAGCTGATGCCAGGCCAAGATAACTCAGTTTGCGCGCCGGCGGCAAGCGGGGCACGTTCTCCTTCGCCTCTCCCCGCCCGCGGGGAGAGGCCGACACGCGAAGCGTGGCGGGTGAGGGGGAGCCTCCGCGATTCCCGCTGCTAGCTCCCTTGCGGAGACTCCCCCTCACCCCACCCTCTCCCCGCAAGCGGGGCGAGGGAGTGAAACAGCGTGCGTCCCTTGCCTTACAGGAGATCCCTCGTGACGCCCATCATGATCGCTGCCCTTGGATTGCTGATGGTAGGCACCGCGTTCCTGTCGGGGCTGTTCGGCATGGCGGGCGGGCTGATCCTGATCGGCGTGCTGCTGGCCTTGATGCCGCTGCCGACCGCGATGGTGTTGCATGCGATCACGCAGATGGCCTCGAACGGCTGGCGCGCCTTTCTCTGGCGCGCGCATATCCGCTGGCGGCCGGTCGCGAACTATATGGTCGGCGCGGCTGTAGCACTCGCGGCGTGGTCGCTCACGCGCTACGTACCGGACAAGCCGGTCGCGCTGCTGCTGCTCGGCATCACCCCGTTCATGGCGCGGCTGCTGCCCGCGAACATCAAGCCGGATCCCGACCGTCTCTGGCAGGGCACCGTCTACGGCACGATCTGCATGGGCCTCATGCTGATGACCGGCGTGTCGGGGCCTCTGCTCGACACCTTCTTCCTCGGCGGCGATTTCGGCCGGCGCGAGAAGGTGGCGACCAAGGCGATGTGCCAGCTCGTCAGCCATTTCACCAAGCTGATCTATTTCGGCGGCGTGATCGACCAGGCCGCGACGCTCGATCCCGTGCTCGCCGGGGTCGCGATCGCAGCGTCCATGCTCGGCACCACGCTGGCGCGGCGCATCCTCGAAGCCATGACCGACCAGCAATTCGTGGCCTGGTCGATGAAGCTGATCACCACCATCGCCTGCTACTACATCGCCTATGGCAGCTGGCTGCTGGTCCGCACGCCCGTGCTGGCAGCCTTCGACAAGGGAGGTTTGCAATGAGCGAGACGGCCGACCCGCTGGTGCTGGACTTCGTCGAATGGGTCGCGCGCGAGCCGCGCGCCTATGCCGAGGTGATCGCGACCTGGAAGACCTCGTGCCCGCGCCTCACCATCTGGGAAGACGCCGCCGACCGCGGCTACGTCGCCCGCGAGACGATCGCCGGCCTCGGGCTGATCATCGCGGTGACAAAGGACGGCGAGAGATTGCTGCGCACCAACGGGCGGTGAGCTCTCCACATCCGTCATTGCGAGCGCAAGCGAAGCAATCCAGAATGTTTCCGCGGCGGCAGTCCTGGATTGCTTCGCTTCGCTCGCAATGACGGAATACCGGGAGACCTCTTTCATGTCGCTCAAACTGTTCGAACTCGTCGGCGTCGATGCCTCGCGACCGTTCAGCCCGTTCTGCTGGCGCACGCGGATGGCGTTGGCGCACAAGGGCCTTTCGGCGGAAACGCTGCCCTGGCGCTTCACCGAGAAGAGCGCGATCGCCCCGCACGGCTCGGAGAAGGTTCCGGTGCTGCTGCATCACGACCAGCCGGTGGTCGATTCCTGGGCGATCGCGACCTATCTCGAAGACAAGTTTCCGGACCGTCCGTCGCTGTTCGGCGGCGAGGGCGGCCGCGCCATGGCGCGCATGCTCAATGCCTGGGGCGACATCGCCATCGTCGGCGGCATCTTTCCGCTGATCATCGCCGACATTCCGAACAATCTGGACGCGGTGGACGCCGCTTATTTCCGCCAGTCGCGCGAGGCGCGTTTCGGCGGCAAGACGCTGGAAGAGGTGATGGCAGGCCGCGATACCGGCGTGGTCGCCTTCCGCAAATCGCTCGAGGCGATGCGGCAGACCCTGAAGAGGCAGCCCTTCATCGGCGGCGCCGCACCGAACTATGCCGACTACATCGTGTTCGGCGGTTTTCAGTGGGCGCGCGTGACGAGCCCGTTCAAGCTGCTGGAAGCGGATGACCCGGTCTACGCCTGGCGCGAAAAGCTGCTGGATGCGTTCGACGGCATGGCGCGGACATCGCCGGGGCACGCGGTCTAAGCTTCGTAGCCCGGATGGAGCGCAGCGCAATCCGGGAAGGTCGCAATGCGTGGCACGAACCCGGATTACGCTTGCGCTCCATCCGGGCTACGCATCGCCGCCGCTTCTCGCAAGCACGCCCGGCACAGGCAATCCTCGCCCTTGACCGGCATCGGCAGCCGCGCCGTTTCTTCCGCGCACCAGCAGGTGCCTGAGAGATCGCAGCCGAATTCGGTGCCGCAACGGGAGCAGGCGAGGCGGCGCGGTTCCTGCACCGGCATTTCTTGCGGATTTGTCATGATTTGCGCAAAAGCTGTGCTGTCATTTTCATGCCGGGTTCATCTCCCGCTACGGTATATTACGCCTCGCGCACGTATCAGGAAAGCGTTGGCAAGGCGCGAAGGACACATCGATGGCCCGCGATTCGCAAGCCGCGCTCGTCGCGCTCAACCGTTTCGGCTTCGGCGCCCGCGGCGGCGCATCCGGCGATCTTATCAACGCGGCCTCCGATCCTCGCGGTTTTGTGAAGGCGGAACTCGCGCGTCCCAACGCTGTGCTGCTGGAGGCGCCGGGCCTGCAATCCACGCCGCAGCTCGGGCAGGCGGTGTTCGTCTATCAGGATCAGGTCAAGCAGGCGCGCGAGGCCGCCGCCAAAGCCGGCGCGCCGACCGAAGCGCCGTCGCAGGCGCCCGCCGATCAGAAGTCCGGACTGCGCCGCAATCTCTCGCTGAACGCCGCGGCAACCGAGATCGCCGGCCAGATGGCCGAGGTCAGGCCAACCGACAATAAGCCGGCGGACAACGCGGCGAAGCCGGACACCATGCAGCCCAACGCGGCCGCGCCGCCTGCCGCAAAACCCGCCCCGCAGCCGCTCAACGTCATCCAGAAGACCTTTCGCGCCGAGGCGTTGGCGCGGTTGCAGCGCGCGACCCTGGTCGAGTGCGGCTTCACCGAACGTCTGGTCGTGTTCTGGTCCAACCATTTCTGCATCTCCGCCAGCAAGGGCGAGCTGGCGCGGATATGGGCCGGCGCGTTCGAGCGCGAGGCGATCAGGCCGCACGTGCTCGGGCGTTTCGCCGACATGCTGAAAGCGGTGGAGCAGCATCCGGCGATGCTGTTCTTCCTCGACAACCAGCAATCGCTCGGACCGGATTCGCGCGCGGGCCAGAACCGCAAGCGCGGGCTGAACGAAAATCTCGCGCGCGAAATCATGGAGCTGCATACGCTCGGCGTCGGCGGCGGCTACACGCAGGACGACGTCACCTCGCTCGCCCGCATCATCACCGGCTGGACCTTTGCCGGCCGGCAGGGACAGCTGGGGGCGCCCGGTTCGTTCGTGTTCAACGTCAATGCGCACCAGCCCGGGCCGCAAATGCTGCTCGGCAAGACCTACGAGCCGAGCGGACTTGCGCAAGGCGAAGCCGCCCTCGCTGACATCGCGCGCCATCCCTCGACCGCGAACTTCATCGCCACCAAGTTCGTCCGCCATTTCGTCGCCGACGATCCGCCGCCGGCGCTGGTGGCGCGATTGCGCGATGTCTTCATCAAGACCGACGGGGATCTCAAGGCGCTGGCGACGGCACTCGTCGAGTCCGACGAGGCGTGGCAGGCGCCGCTGACCAAGATGCGCAGCCCCTATGATTTCCTGGTCGCGAGCGGCCGGCTGCTCGCGCGCGTGCCGGAGGATCCCGGCGCTTATCTCAACAACCTCAATCTGCTGGGCCAGCCGCTGTGGTCGCCGGCCGGCCCGAATGGTTTCCCCGATACCAGCGCCGCCTGGGCTGCGCCCGAAGGCATCAAGCTCCGGCTCGACATCGCCGCGCAAATGGGCGCGCGGCTCGGCCCCAACATCGACCCGCTCGACCTGCTGGAATTTGCCGCCGCAGATGCGGCCTCGATCGAAACGCGCAAAACCATCGAGCGGGCGGAGTCGCGGCAGCAGGCGCTGGCGCTGCTGTTGATGTCGCCGGAAATGCAGAGGAGATGATGATGATCGACTGCGTCGAGAACCGGCTCCTCACCTCGCGCCGCGGCCTCCTGCTCGGCGGCGCGTCCTTCGCGGCCTGGGCGTATTTGCCGAAATTCGCCCGCGCGGCGGACGGTCGCGATCCCCGGCTGATCGTGGTGATCCTGCGCGGCGCGCTCGATGGTCTTTCGACCGTCGCGCCGATCGGCGATCCCGATTATGCCGGCCTGCACGGGGCGATCGCGCTCACGGCGGACGGCGCGCATCCCGCGATCATGCTCGATACGTTCTTTGCGCTGCATCCGGCGATGCCCGAGTTTGCACGCATGTATCGCGACACGCACGCTGCGGTGATCCACGCGGTGGCGACGCCCTATCGCGACCGCTCGCATTTCGACGGCCAGGACGTGCTCGAAAGCGGCTATGCCGGGCCCGGTCGCGTGCAGTCCGGCTGGCTCAACCGCGCGCTGGAAGCGCTGCCGCGCGGCGAGCGGGTGTCGAGTGCTCTTGCCGTCGGCCCGACCACGCCGCTGGTGCTGCGCGGCAATGCGCCGACCGTCGGCTGGGCGCCGGTGGCACTGCCGCAGGCCGATGACGACACCGCGATGCGTCTGGTCGAGCTCTATCGTCATCGCGATCCCGCGCTGGCAGCCGTGCTGTCGCAGGGCCTTCAGCTGGAAAAGGCCGCGAGCGGCGACGACATGAAGCCGAAGCCGGGTAACCAGGTCGCGCAGATGCGGCAGGTCGCGCGCGGCGCCGCAAAACTGATGGCGTCCGACGACGGCCCGCGCATTGCGGCGCTCGCGTTCGATGGCTGGGACACACACG
Source organism: Bradyrhizobium sp. MOS002 (assembly GCF_003020115.1). Lineage (GTDB taxonomy): Bacteria > Pseudomonadota > Alphaproteobacteria > Rhizobiales > Xanthobacteraceae > Bradyrhizobium. The sequence continues at coordinate 89,524 of NZ_PYFX01000001.1, read as the reverse complement.
CCAATGAAGGCGGCCCTGTCGGTCGCCTCGCATTCCTGCTCGGCGGGCTCGACGGCGCGCTCGCCGAATTCGAAAGCGGCCTCGGCGAGCGCTGGCGCGACACCGTCGTTGTGGTCGCCACCGAATTCGGCCGCACCGCGCGCATCAACGGCACCGACGGCACCGATCACGGTACGGGAACGATCGCGCTGCTCGCCGGCGGCGCGGTGAAGGGCGGCCGCGTCATCGCCGACTGGCCGGGCCTCAAGCCCGCCAACCTCTTCGAGGCCCGCGATCTCAAGCCCACCACAGACCTGCGCTCCGTGATCAAGGGCGTGCTGCAGGGCCAGTTCGGCCTGTCGGATCGCGTGCTGGCGGAGACGGTATTTCCGGACAGCGCAAGCGCACGTCCGATGAAGGGGCTGGTTACTTAAACCGCGATTCCAAGGCCCGCGCCTTGCGGCGCGTCCCGGAATGACGACATGATCGGCCGAACATCAGGAGATCATTCCCATGTACATCGCCATGAACCGCTTCCGCGTCGCCAAGGGCTCCGAGGCCGCCTTCGAGCAGGTCTGGCTTTCGCGCGACACCCATCTCGACAAGGTGCCGGGTTTCGTTGAATTCCATCTTCTGCGTGGGCCCGAGCTTGAGGACCACACGCTGTACGCCTCGCACACGGTGTGGGCCAACCACGCCGCGTTCGAGGCCTGGACCAAATCGGATGCTTTTCGTGCCGCGCATGCGCGGGCCGGCGACACCAAGCCGACCTATCTCGGCCATCCCCAGTTCGAGGGCTTCGAGGTGATGCAGACGGTCGGGCGCGGCGCCAAGTAGCGCGCACGCCGCAACGATCAGCCCAGCGTGATCTTGTCGATCTCCGACATTTCCTCCGCACCGAGCTTCCACGCAATCGCCTTCACGTTCTCCTCGACCTGCTCGACGCGGGTGGCGCCGGCAATCACGCTCGACACCTGCGGGCGCGCGGCGAGCCAGGAGAAGGCGAGCTCGAGCGTGCTGTGCCCGCGCGCTTTCGCGAATGCCGTGAGCTTCTCGACGATGTCCTCGTTGCGCGGCGTGACGTAGCGGTCGCGTAACGCCGGTACCTTGCCGAAGCGCGTATCGGTCGGGGCGGCCGCGCCGCGCTGGTACTTGCCGGTGAGGAGCCCGCTTGCGAGCGGGAAGAACGGCAGGAGGCCGAGCTTGTACTCTTGTGCGGCCGGCAGCAGGTCCTTTTCGATGTCGCGCACCAGCAGGCTGTATTCATCCTGGCAGGAGACGAAGCGGCTGACATTCATCGCGCGCGCGGTGAATTCGGCCTCCGCCAGGCGCCAGGCGGGGAAATTGGAATTGCCGATGTAGCGTACCTTGCCCTGACGGATGAGATCGTCGAGCGCGCGCAGCGTCTCGTCCATCGGCGTCAGCGGGTCGTAATCGTGCTGCTGATAGAGATCGATGTAGTCGGTCTTGAGCCGCGTCAGGCTCGCCTCGACGGCGTTCATGATGTAGCGGCGCGAAGCGCCCTGTTTGGTTCCGTCGGTGGCCATCGGCTTGGAATATTTGGTGGCGAGCACGATGTCCTTGCGGCGGTCGCCGAGCACGGCGCCGAGCACCGTTTCCGAACCGCCCATGCCGGCATAGATGTCGGCGGTGTCGAACAGCGTGATGCCGAGATCGAGGGCGCGATGGATCACCTTGCGCGAGGTCTCCAGGTCCGTGCGCTGGCCGAAATTGTTGCAGCCGAGGCCGACCGCAGACACGCGCAGGCCGGAGGCGCCGAGGTTACGAATTTCCATGGGAGATCCCTGTCGGAGATAGGCAGGGGCGCATTGTGACTGCGGTGCGTCGCCGCAGCAAGCCGCGCGCCGCGTTGCTGCCATGCCTACAAGGAGCTGCCTACAAGGAATTGCCGACATGGACCTGCCGACAAGGAATTGCCGACAAAAAAATGCGGCCCCTGTCAGACGCGGCGACTGACGGGGACCGCTTTGGGGCGCTTGATCGGTGACGGGGGGCTGATCAGACGCAGCTGCAGCCTAGCCCCGCTATGTTACGCGCGGGTGACAGGCAGAGTTATCCACAGGCCTCGCGATCACGAGGGATCAGAAAATCTTGCGATAGACAATGAAGCCGGATCGCTCGGCGACCTTGTCGTACAGGCGCTGCGCCGTGACGTTGGTCTCATGCGTTTGCCAGTACACGCGCGGCGATCCCACGAGCTTAGCGCGCTCGTAGACGCCGTGGATCAGCGCCGAGCCGACACCCTTGCCGCGTGCGGCCTCGGTCGTGAACAGGTCTTGCAGATAGCAGGACGGCTCGATCGCGGTGGTGCTGCGGTGAAAGAGATAATTCGTCATCCCCAGCAGGCGGCCGTCGCTCTCGGCGACCAATCCGTGCACCGGCTCATAGGCATCGAAAAAGCGCTGCCATGTCACGCGCGTGATCTCGGGCGAGAGCGCGGTCGGGCCGGAGCGGCCATAGAAGGCGTTGTAGCCGTCCCACAGCGGCAGCCATTGTTCGTAGTCCGGCCTGGTGACGGGTCGAATGGTGAGGGGCATATGAATTCCCGCGATCGATGAGGCGTCCTTCATACGTGATGATGGACGTGCTGATCAATCGCGCATCACTCCGCCACGCGCAGATACCGGATCAGCTTGCGGCCCGCGGGATCGCGCAGCGAGCGGTAGTAGTCGGCGCGGGACGGCGCATCGGTGTGACGCACGAGGTCGGTCACGGGCGTGTAGCTCAGCATGCGGCCGCCATCGGGCAGCGCGGCACAGACGAAGCGCAACACCTCGCCATTGCGCAAGGCGATGTTGATCGGCGTGGCATCGCCGATCCGCACCATCTCCATGCGCTGTGCGATGAAGGTGCCGAGCTCGTCCTCGGGCAATTCGAACGCGCCGGTGTCGCGGCCGTGATACATCAGCGCGATGAACGGCGGCTTGTCGTCGGCGATGTCGTCCGGCACCGCAAAATAATCGCGGAACGCGCGGTTGATGAATTCGGAGCGCGTCTCGGCATCGAGCAGCACGATGCCGATATCGACCTGGTCGAGCGCGGCCGACAGCCGCCCGGCGATGGCGTGGCTCCGGCGCTCGGCGGCAAACGTGCCGAGCAGCCGCTGGCTCATGAGGCCGGTGATGCCTGCGGTGCCCGCGGCCGTCGCGGCCAGGAGGCCGAGCCGGATAATATCCGCCGTGGTAAGGCCTGAAACGCCGTGCTGGCTGAGGAGCAGCAGTGCCGCGCCGATGACGGCGATGGCTGCGCTGGCGACGGCGGAAGCGGGGCCCGAGAGCGCGCCGGCGAGGGCCACGATGCAGACGAGCAGCGGCGCGAGCGAGGGAGTGGGGACGAAGCGATCGAAAAACATCGTCAGCAGCAAAGTCGCTGCCGTCAGCGCCGGACCGGAGATCGCACGCCATCCCAATCGCATGGGCCTGTCTCGCTCCTTCCTGAACGAGGTAAGGCGGCAACACTGACCGAACATTGCGCCATTGCGATGCGGTTTCGCGCGTTGTGCTTAAGGTGCGCTTGGGGTCACGTGCAAAGCTTTCGGATGATTTTAGACCAAGTGCGCGTGCTTGAGCCGTTGTTGCAGCGCGGGCGCATTCAGCGTCGACGTCCCCTGGCCCTTGCGCGTGCCGACGAAGATCAACAGCGATGCCGCGACGAGGATGGCCGCGGTCAGGGTGATTGCAACGATGACCACAGGTGATTTCATCGACTTCCTGTCGCGATGCCGGTCGGCGCGGGCCACGCGGCGCCTTGAAGGCGGGTCCAGGATGAAGCGGGAATCAGACCGGCAGGCCCATCGCCATGGTCGCCTTGGTCGACAGCACCGTCAGGGTGACGATCAGGCACAGCGATAGAGCGGCGACGGCGAGCGAGGCCGCGACCGCATTGGCAAGCCGGGAAGACGATACCGTAGCGGGTGGGCCCTGAAAGCCTGCCGTGCCGGACGCCCGAATCATGGTCTAAATCCTTCAACGCGCGAGCGAATCACCCGCGACATCGAACAATTTCACTGTTGCAATCGGCAATATTGCGGCGGCCAGCACGCCTAAAATGGCGAGATTGCGGCGAGAGGGGCCCTTGTGCCCGCTATTCGCCAGAGCGCGGTACGCCTCAGGCGCCCGCGGCGATGCTGGCGGGGTCCTCGACGTCGGCCGGCCGCCAGTCCATTGCGACGAAGCCGGGGGCCGCCTCCACGCGCTTCAGCCAGTCCCGGATCGCCGGGAAGGTCGAGAGGTCGAAGTCGCAGCGGTCGGCCAGGTGGGTGTAGCCGTACAGCGCGATGTCGGCCACCGTGAGCTGGCGGGCGGCGAAATAGGCGTTGGTCTTGAGGTGATTCTCCATCACCTGGAGCGCGCCATAGCCGCGCTCCATCCAGTCCTCCAGCGAATGAGTCTGGAGGTCGCGGCCGCCCCTCACCAGTGACAGCCAGAAATAGGCCGCGCCGATGTTCGGCTCCAGCGCGTGCTGCTCGAAGAACATCCATTGCAGCGCGTCGGCGCGATCGATGCGGTTCTCCGGCGCCAGCGGCGTGCCGACGGCGACGTACCAGAGAATGGCGTTGGACTCGGCGAGATAGCGATCGTCGCCGACCTCGAGCAGCGGCACCTGACCGGACGGATTCTTGGCCAGGAAGTCCGGGGTACGGCTCTCGCCGCGCAGAATGTCCACCTCGACCGCTTCGTAAGGCAAGTTCAGCAGCGCCAGCGCAAGGCGGACCTTGTAGCTGTTGCCCGAGCGCTGCATCGAATAAAGCTTGTACATTCTGAGGATGATTCCGGAAGACGGGAGGGCGCGGCGCTTGTTGCCCCGCAACGCGGCTAAACAATGATGCCGATGCGAATCCGCCGCAAGACCCGGCCAATAGAAAAACTCGAAAACCCTACCGCATTGCAACGCGGAGGAAGATCATTTCCGTGCGACCATCCAACTCAGTTCACGCTTGCGTCAACGCGCGGCATGCATGGCGCCTCGCATTGATGTCGCGCAAGCGCTCGCGCCGAGGCGGGACAAGCCCGGGCATGACGACGGTCTGGATTTCGCGGCGATCAACCCGTCAAAATTGCTCCGAGGACACCCCTTGCCGGATATGTGGGATTTGTCCGGCAAAGTTGCGGAAAATTGCGGAAAGTCACGAATTGATGCGCGCCAGACCCGTAAACTCTTGCGGGATCGGACCGAAGTTTCTTGCGGTGCAACGGCACTCGTTTTAGGGTGGCTCATTCCCACAATCGGAGTCGTGAAGCTCAAAGAGTTCACGACGCTTGTCAGGAGATGACGATGTCCTTCCTTGCCGCTGCGCTCGACCGTGTGAAGCCGTCCGCGACCATCGCGGTCACGGATAAAGCACGTGCGCTGAAAGCGGCGGGCCGCAACGTCATCGGCCTAGGTGCCGGCGAGCCCGACTTCGACACGCCCGCCAACATCAAGCTGGCCGCGATCCACGCCATCGAAGCCGGCAAGACCAAGTACACCGCGGTCGACGGCATTCCCGAGTTGAAGGAAGCCATCATCGCCAAATTTCAGCGCGAGAACGGCGTTGTCTACAAGGCGAACCAGATCATCGTCGGCACCGGCGGCAAGCAGGTGCTCTACAACGCGCTGATGGCAACCATCAATCCGGGCGACGAGGTGATCATCCCCGCGCCGTACTGGGTCAGCTATCCCGAGATGGTGGCGCTCGCCGGCGGCGAGCCGGTGCCGGTGGTCTGCACCGCCGCGACCGGCTTCAAGCTCCAGGCCGAGGCGCTCGAGCGCGCGATCACGCCGAAGACCAAATGGGTGATCCTGTGCTCGCCGTCGAACCCGACGGGAGCTGCCTACACCAGGACCGAGCTGAAGGCGCTCACCGACGTGCTGGTGAAGCATCCCCACGTCTGGGTCATGACCGACGACATGTACGAGCATCTCGTCTATGACGACTTCCAGTTCACCACGGTCGCGCAGGTCGAGCCGAAACTCTACGACCGCACGCTCACCGTGAACGGCGTGTCGAAGGCCTATTGCATGACCGGCTGGCGCATCGGCTATGCCGGCGGCCCGGCGCAGCTGATCAAGGCGATGTCGACGATCCAGTCGCAGTCGACCTCGAACCCGTCGTCGATTGCGCAATGGGCCGCGGTTGAGGCGCTGAACGGTCCGCAGGACTTCATCCCGGCCAACAACAAGGTGTTCAAGGAGCGCCGCGACCTCGTCGTCTCCATGCTCAACCAGGCCAAGGGCATCGAATGCCCGCGGCCCGAGGGCGCTTTCTACGTCTATCCGTCCTGCGCCGGCACCATCGGCAAGACCGCGCCGTCGGGCAAGGTGATCGACAATGACGAGACGTTCGTCACCGAGCTTTTGGAGACCGAAGGCGTCGCCGTGGTGCAGGGTTCGGCCTTCGGCCTCGGCCCGGCGTTCCGCATCTCGTATGCGACCAAGACCTCGGACCTCGAAGACGCCTGCAAGCGCATCCAGCGCTTCTGCGGCAATCTGCGATAAGGCTATCGCGACAGTGCAAATTGGAAAGGCCCGCTTCGCGCGGGCCTTTTTTTGTCGTGTTTTGAATGAGCGGAGTCGGATGGACTTCTGCTCTGATCGACATTCTGCCATGCCCCTCACCCGGATCGCTGCGCGATCCGACCTCTTCCCGCAAAGAGCGGGGAGAGGTTAAGGACGCTCGCGGCGTCCCGCTGAAGTTCGATCGGCCCTTGAAGTGAGGGACGCACTGCTCGTGCTCTCCCTCGCCCCGTTCTTACGGGGAGAGGGTGGGGTGAGGGCTCTCTCCGCGAACTCGGTTTTAGACGTGTTCGATCTGGCACCTCCAAGACTCTTGTGGCATAGACCATCGCGCGTCACGGGTGCCGCGCCCTTTCTGCTCGCATCACATTCACCGCCGGAGATATTCATGCGCCGCTCACTCCTCCTCGCCGGGCTTGCCGTTGCGAGCCTCGTTGCCTCCGTTGCGGGCGCCAGCGCGCAGTCGCGGATGGTTCAGGTGGGCGTGCTCGAATGCCGCGGCGGCGCCAGCGTGGGCTTCATCGTCGGGTCGGTGACCCATCTCGGCTGCGTGCTGCGTGTCGATGGTTTGCCGGACGACCGTTACGTCGCGACCATTCGCAAGGTCGGCCTCGACCTCGGCATCACCCAGGAAACGGCACTCGCCTGGGGTGTGTTCGCGCCGGTAAACCGGCTCGGACCGGGCGACCTCGCCGGCACCTACGCCGGTGCGCAGGGCAGCGCCTCGGTCGGTGTCGGCCTCGGTGGCAATGTGCTGGTCGGCGGCTCCAACAATTCGATCGCGCTGCAGCCGCTCAGCGTGCAGGGCCAGGTCGGCCTCAACGTCGCCGCCGGCCTCGAGAGCCTGGAACTGCGCCCGGGCCGTTAACAACTCCGTGTGTGAATCGCGTCGCTCCGACGCGATTCCGGCAACGACGCACCGCAGCGACGTTTGATGCTTGCCAAATCTCGGGGACGGGCAGAGCATCGGCGTTTGCCGACCCAATCATGGGCCGAGCTCCACACCAAGGAGGCGGCGAATGGGACAAGACGTCAGAAGTCCCCGAGGTCCACGGTGCATCGCGCTGGTGGGCCCTTTCCAAAGCGGTAAAACCACACTTCTCGAAGCAATACTGGCGCGAACGGGCGCAATCCCGCGCGCCGGCAGCGTCGACGCCGGAACCTCCGTCGGCGACGCCACGCCAGAGGCTCGTCATCACAAGATGACCGTCGGGCTGACTGCCGTCACCACGAGTTTCATGGGCGACAGCTACACCTTTCTCGATTGTCCCGGTTCCGTCGAATTTGCTCACGACATGCGCGCCGCGCTGCCTGCGGTCGATGCCGCCATCGTGGTCTGCGAAGCCGACGAGAAGAAGCTGCCGCAACTTCAGATCATTCTGCGCGAGCTGGAGGAGCTGAAGATCCCGCGTTTCCTGTTCCTCAACAAGATCGACCGCGCCAACAAGCGCATCCGCCAGACACTCGAGATACTCCAGCCCGCCTCGCGCGTGCCGCTGGTGTTGCGCCAGATCCCGATCTGGAAGGACGAGCTGATCGAGGGCTTTGTCGATCTCGCGCTGGAGCGCGCGTTCATTTACCGCGAGCACAAGGCCTCCGAAGTGGTCGCGCTCGAAGGCGGCGATCTCGATCGCGAGAAGGAGGCCCGCTTCTCGATGCTGGAGAAGCTCGCCGATCACGACGATGCGCTGATGGAGCAGCTGCTCGAGGACATTCCGCCGCCGCGCGATGCCGTGTTCGACGATCTCGCGCGCGAATTGCGCGACGGGCTCATCTGCCCCGTGCTGCTGGGCGCCGCCGCACGCGAAAACGGCGTGCTGCGCTTGATGAAAGCGTTGCGTCACGAGGCGCCCGGTATCGCGGAGACCGCAAAACGTCTCGGCGTTCCCGAGACCAGGGACGCTCTCGGCTTCGTCTTCAAGACGCTGCATTCGCAGCACGGCGGCAAGCTGTCGCTGACGCGGATGCTCGCCGGCCATCTCGACGACGGTGCCACGCTGCAATCCTCCTCCGGCGGGGCCAGCCGCATCTCCGGCATCCTCGCCGTCACCGGGGCCTACGACACCAAGCGTGCCGCGGCGGAAGCCGGCGACACGGTGGCGCTAGCCAAGCTCGACCCGATCAAGACCGGCGACACGGTCTCGAACGGCAAGACCCAGCCGGCAGCGCTCGCAGCCAGCGAACCCACTCCGCCGGTGCTCGCGATCTCGGTTGCGGCCACCGATCGCAAGGACGACGTCAAGCTCGGCCAGGCGCTGACGCGGCTGCACGAGGAGGATCCCTCGCTCGTCGTCGTGATGAACGCCCAGACCCACGACACCGTGCTGTGGGGGCAGGGCGAGATGCACTTGCGCGTCGCGAGCGAGCGGCTGCGCGACCGTTTCGGCGTCAAGGTCGCCTCGCATCCCCCCGCGATCGGCTATCAGGAAACCATCCGCAAGCCGATCGTCCAGCGCGGTCGCCACAAGAAGCAGTCCGGCGGCCATGGCCAGTTCGGCGATGTCGTGCTCGACATCAGGCCGCTGCCGCGCGGCGACGGCTTCAAGTTCGCCGAGAAGGTGGTCGGCGGCGCGGTCCCGCGCAACTATATCGGCGCGGTGGAAGAGGGCGTCGTCGACGGGCTCGCACGCGGCCCGCTCGGTTTCCCGGTCACCGATTTGCAGGTGACGCTGACCGATGGCTCCTATCATAGCGTTGATTCCTCCGACCTCGCCTTCCGCACGGCGGCGCGGGTCGGGCTCAACGAAGGCCTGCCGCTATGCCAGTCGGTGCTGCTGGAGCCGATCCACGTGGTCGAGATCGTCTGCCCGACCGACGCCACCGCCAAGATCAACGCGATCCTGTCGGCGCGGCGCGGCCAGATTCTCGGCTTCGACACCCGCGACGGCTGGAGCGGATGGGACTGCGTCCGCGCCATGATGCCGGAAGCGGAGATCGGCGAATTGATCGTCGAGCTGCGCTCGGCCACGGCGGGCGCCGGCAGCTTCACCCGCCAGTTCGACCACATGGCCGAAGTCACGGGCCGCGCCGCCGACCAGATCATCGCAGCGCACCAGCACGCGGCGTGAGTCTGTCTCGCGCGCAGTGAGGGACGCATCGCTCTCTCCCACCCTCTCCCCGTTCTTTACGGGGAGAGGGTGGGGTGAGGGCTGTTGCCATGCACGCGGTGAAAGTTGGACTCGCGCTGCTCCTCCCGACCGTCATTGCGAGCGCAGCGAAGCAATCCAGTCTCTCCGCGGAGGAATTCTGGATTGCTTCGTCGCTTCGCTCCTCGCAATGACGGCGGAGACGGATGGCTCGCATGGCGAGCTTCCCCTTGCGCTCGTCCTAAGATGATGTATTTTATATCATTGTATACGTGTAGAACATCACTTATAATCTCTCATACGTGAGGCCAAGGTTGATCACGTCGTTCCAGATGCGGGCAGCGCGCGCGCTGCTCGGCATTGACCAGAGAGCCTTGGCGGAGCTCGCAGGCGTTTCGCTGCCGACCATTCAGCGGATGGAGGCGAGCACCGGCAACGTTCGCGGCGTGGTCGAGACCTTGATGAAGGTGGTCGAAGCCTTCGATCGGGCCGGCGTCGAGCTGATCGGCGAACAGGCGCGCAGCGAAGGCGGCGGACGTGGCGTTCGGCTCAAGGAGCCGGGGCCGCCGCGTCGGGTGGGGGCGTGATCCCGCAATGATCATGCTCGGAAGCAGTCTTAACTAACGCACCGTCGCGCCCCGATACGCGGCCGCACGATGCATCGGAGCGTTGTGGGCAGCGGAGCATTTGCTGAAATGAGCGTCACAGGCGAACACGCAGGCAAGCTGCACCAGCTTCGTCGGCCGACCTTTACCGAACTCTATCTGCCAAAGCTCGTCACCGTATGGCGCGAGGGCTACGGCTGGTCGGATTTCCGCGCCGATGTGTTCGCGGGCCTCACGGTCGCGATCGTCGCGTTGCCGCTGTCGATGGCGATCGCGATTGCCTCGGGCGTCACGCCGGACCGCGGACTCTACACCGCCGTTGTCGGCGGCTTCATTGCGTCGCTGCTCGGCGGCAGCCGGTTCCAGATCGGTGGTCCCGCCGGCGCCTTCATTGTGCTGGTCGCGGCGACCGCCGACCGTCACGGGGTTGACGGCGTGGTCCTGGCCACGCTGATGGCGGGCCTGTTCCTGATCGCTGCGGGCTTCCTGCGGATCGGCACCTATATCAAATTCATTCCGTATCCTGTGACGGTCGGCTTCACGGCCGGCATCGCCGTCATCATCTTCGCCAGCCAGCTGCGCGATCTCGGCGGGATCACGCTCCTCGCGAAGGAGCCGAGCGAATTCGTCCCGAAACTCGTCGCGCTTGCCGGGGGCCTGCACACCGTCAATCCGTCAGCCGTCGCGGTCGCGATCGTCAGCATCGCCATCATCGCCGGCATGCGACGCTGGCTGCCGTCCTGGCCGGGCATCCTGATCGCGGTCGTGCTCGCGGCGGTCGCATGTGCCGTGCTGTCGCTGCCGGTCGAGACCGTCGGATCCCGCTTCGGCGGCATTCCGCGCGAACTGCCCTCGCCGGCGTTGCCTGCGTTCTCGCTTGCGAAGGCGACCGCCGTGCTGCCGGATGCGATCTCCTTCGCGCTGCTCGCCGCCATCGAATCGCTGCTATCGGCGGTGGTGGCCGACGGCATGACCGGACGCCGTCACCGCTCCAATTGCGAGCTGGTGGCGCAAGGCGCCGCCAATGTCGGCGCGGCGCTGTTCGGCGGCATTTGTGTCACGGGACTGATCGCGCGCACCGCGACCAACATCCGCGCCGGCGCGCGGGGGCCGCTCGCGGGCATGCTGCATTCGGTCTTCCTGCTGCTGTTCATGCTGATCGCAGCGCCGCTCGCGAGCTACATCCCGCTGGCCGCGCTCGCCTCCGTGCTCGTCGTCGTGGCCTGGACCATGGCGGAGAAGCACGAATTCGCGACGCTCCTGCGCTCGTCATGGGGCGATGCAGTTGTGCTGCTCGCAACCTTCCTGCTCACCATCTTCCGCGATCTGACCGAAGGCATTCTGGTCGGCTTCGCGCTTGGCGCGGTGCTGTTCATCCATCGCATGGCGGAAATGACCGGCATCGAGGAACGTTCGCCGATGGTGGCCGCCGATCGTCCCGACGACGAAAATGGTGAACGCGTGCCTTATGACCCCGCGCTTGCGGTCGATCGCGACGTGCTGGTCTATCGCATCACCGGCGCGTTCTTCTTCGGCGCGGCCTCGGCGATCGGCAGCGTGCTCGACGGCATCGCCGACAAGCGCAAGGGATTCGTGGTCGATTTTGCCGCGGTACCGTTCCTGGATTCGACCGCGGCCAACGTGCTCGGCCGCGTCGCCGCCAAGGCCCACCGCCAGGGCATCCGTCTGTTCATCACGGGGGCATCGCCTGCGGTTCGCCGCGCGCTGCTCACGCATGGGGTCACGCCGCCGCGCGCCCGTTATCGCGAGACCATCGCGCGTGCGGTTGCCGACATCAAGGGCGGTGCCGCGCACCCCGCTGCCGGCGAGGCGGGCACGACCTGACGTCGAGCCTCTCCCGAGATGGCCCGCGCTTGACAGGGCCTGCGGGACGCGAAATGGATCGCCTCCGAAACGATCCCAGGGGAGGACGACCGTGACCAAGGCTCCCGCAGCCTGTCTGATCGGATGGCCGGCCGCGCATTCGCGCTCGCCGCTGATCCATCATTACTGGCTGCGCACGCTCGGGATCGAGGGCGGCTATGTCGTCGAGGCGGTTCCACCCGATAATTTGCGCGACTTCGTGCTGCGGCTGTCGCTGCGCGGCTTCGTCGGCGCCAACGTCACCATTCCGCACAAGGAGGGCGTGCTTGAGCTCTCGACGCCCGATGCCCGCGCGCGGGCGGTCGGTGCGGCCAACACGCTTTGGTTTGCGGACGGCGAGCTGCGCTCGACCAACACCGACGTCGAGGGCTTCATCGGCAACCTCGATGCCAGCGCGCCCGGCTGGGACGGCCTCGAAGAGGCGCTGGTGCTGGGCGCCGGCGGCTCCGCGCGCGCCATCGTGTTCGGGCTGCTCGAACGCGGCATCAAGCGCGTGCATCTCGCCAACCGCACCATCGCCCGGGCCGAGATGCTTGCAAGGCAGTTCGGGCCGAAGGTGCATCCTGTTGCCTGGGAGGGCATCGACGACATCCTGCCGCGTGCAAAACTTCTCGTGAACACGACATCGCTCGGCATGCACGGTCAGCCTTCACTCGACCTTGAAGTCGCGCGCCTGCCGGATGGCGCCGTGGTCGTCGATCTCGTCTATGTCCCGCTGGTGACGCCGCTGCTGGCGGCCGCAAAGGCGCGAGGGCTCAAGACCGCCGACGGGCTCGGCATGCTGCTGCATCAGGCGGTCCGCGGCTTCGAGCTGTGGTTCGGCCAGCGGCCGCAGGTCACGGCCGAGCTGCGTGCGCTGGTCGAGGCCGATCTCACAAAGACTTGAGAGAATAGCGCGTAACCTCCGGAGTTCTATGTCCGTAGGGACAATAGGGGGCAATCGGAGATCATCATGTCTGTTCAACGTGCAACTTTCACACGTCCGCTCATCGCCGTCGCGATGGTGGCCGTCTCGACCCTCTCGGCCCTTGCGCAAAGGGCGCCGGTGCCGACGCGCGTGCGCGGCACGATCGAAAGCGTCAATGGTGACACGATGCAGGTCAAGGCGCGCAGCGGCGAGGACGTCAAGCTGCACATCGCCTCCGACGTGAACGTGTCGGGCATTACCAGGATTTCACTTGCCGACATCAAGCCCGGCTCCTTCGTCGGCGCCACCACCGTGCCGGGACCGGACGGCGGCGCGAACGCGGTCGAGGTCCACGTGTTTCCGGAGAGCATGCGCGGCACCGGCGAGGGCTCGCGCCCCTATGACCTCAAGCCCAACTCCAGCATGACCAATGCGACCGTGTCGGAGAGTGTGGTCGGCAATGACGGCCATACGCTGCTGGTCAAGTACAAGGACGGCGAGAAGAAGGTATTCGTCGCCGACAATACGCCGGTGGTGACCTTCGTACCCGGCGACAAATCCGATCTGAAGGCGGGCGCCAAGGTGATCGCCTTCATGAAGCAGCTGCCGGACGGCTCGTTCGAGACCAACCGCGTCAGCGTCGGCCGCGACGGCCTGACACCGCCGATGTAAAGGGAGAATAACATCATGTCGAAGAGAACCTGGATATCACGCGTTGGCGTGGCCGCAATCGCCGCCTGCATCGTCACGTCATCCGCCCTGGCGCAGCAGACGCCGACGGTCCGCATCCGCGGCACCATCGAAAGCGTCGACGGCAACACGCTCGGCATCAAGACCCGCGAGGGCACGGACGTGAAGGTGCGCATGACCGACAACGTCGCCGTCTTCGCGGTGGTAAAGACGTCGTTGTCGGAGATCAAGGATGGCTCCTATATCGGCGTCACCGGCCTGCCCGAGCCCGACGGCACCCAGAAGGCGATCGCGGTGCACATCTTCCCCGAGAACCAGCGCGGCGCGGCCGAAGGTTTTCGTCCGTGGGACGCGCGCGCCAACTCGACCATGACCAACGCCACCGTGGCGCAGACGGTGAAGGGCACCGACGGCCAGAACATCACGGTCAAGTACAAGGACGGCGAGAAGAAAGTCGTGGTGCCCCCGGACACGCCAATCGTCACCTTCGTCGCCAGCGACAAATCCGAGATCAAGCCGGGCGCCAAGCTGATCATTTTCGGTGCGGTGAAGAAGGACGATGGTTCGCTGGAGGCCAACCGGATCAACGTCGGCCGCGATGGGGTGACGCCGCCGATGTGAGGGGCGCGCCAAGCGGAGGATTTGTAGGGTGGGTTAGGCGAAGCCGTAACCCACCATGCTTCCGCAAATACGGACCGAAGTTGGTGGGTTACGCTCAGCGACCGCGCTTCGCGCAGCTGCAGAGCTAACCCACCCTACGGCACTGCCGGTTCAATCACATCGCGATGATATGTTCGTCGATCTCGTCGATCCTGTTGACGCCGCACAGGCCCATGGTGGTGAGCAGCTCTTTCTGGATGATGTCGATCGCCTTTGCGACGCCGGCCTGGCCGCCGGCGCCCAGGCCATAGGCGTAGGCGCGGCCGATCATGCAGGATTTTGCGCCGAGCGCGAGTGCGCGCATCACGTCCTGGCCGGAGCGGATGCCGCCGTCGAACATGATCTCCATCCTGTCACCGACCGCCTCGGCGATCTCGGGCAGCACTTCGATCGATGACGGCGCACCGTCGAGCTGACGGCCGCCATGGTTCGACACGACGAGAGCCTGCGCGCCGGTCTTGGCGGCTTCCTCGGCGTCCTCGACGTCCAGAATGCCCTTGATGATCAGCTTGCCCGGCCAGATGCTGCGAACCCATTCGACGTCCTTCCAGTTCAACGACGTATCGAACTGCGAGGCCGTCCACTCGGCGAGGCGATTGAGGTCCCCGGTGTTCTTCACATGGCCGGCGATGTTGCCGAAGGTGCGGCGCTTGCCCCGGAGCACGCCGGAGACCCAAGTGGGCTTGCTGGCGAAATCCAACAGCTTCGAGAGCGACCATTCCGGCGGGACCGTCATGCCGTTCTTGATGTCCTGGTGGCGTTGTCCGATGACCTGGAGATCGACGGTCAGCACCAGCGCGGAGCATTTCGCCGCGATCGCGCGCTGGATCAACTCCTTGATGAAGCCACGGTCCTTCATCACGTAGAGCTGGAACCAGAACGGCTTCTCGACATTGGCCGCGATGTCCTCGATCGAGCAGATCGACATCGTCGACTGCGTGAACGGGATACCGGCGGCCTGCGCGGCGCGGCAGGCATGGATCTCGCCGTCGCCATGCTGCATGCCGAGCAGGCCCACCGGCGCGAGCATCAGCGGCATGGTCGAGGGCTCGCCGAGGATCGTGGTCGCGGTGTCGCGCTTGGAGACGTCGACCAGGATGCGCTGGCGGAACTTGATCGCCTGCATGTCATCGCGGTTGGCGCGCAGCGTTTCCTCGGCGTAGGAGCCGCGGTCGCAATAATCGAAAAACGCCTTCGGCACGCGGCGCTGATGCAGTGTGCGAAGATCGTCGATACAGGTGATGTGCTTCATGAACGTTTCCCCGGCCCGTCTTGTCGGAAGAGTCTTGCATTGGAAGAGTCTTCCATTGGAAGAGTCTTGCATCGGAAGATCGAGGGGTCATCTAGCATGGTTGGATGCACAGCCAAATCGTTTGCAAATCCTTTGTGGAGAGGAGGGCGCCCATGACCAAGCCGCACACCGGACCGACGCCGGAAGAGATCAAGGAGAAGCACGATCTCGAGGAAGCGCTGGAAGAAGGTCTGGAAGAGACCTTTCCGGGCTCCGATCCCGTCAACGTCACCCAGCCGGCGCCGAGCCGCGGGGACGGCCATGTGAAGCGCTCGGACTAGCGCGGGTTCCGCTTTGTTCCAACGTTCTCGCCGGAAATATAATGTTAACAAGACGTTATCGGCGCCGGGGCACACCCGGTTCCGTAATGATTCATCATATTTTTTGAAGCCAAGTTAGCCGCGATGGCTTTATAAGACCTCAGCAAATCAGGGATGCGGGTCCCGCTAGGGCACCTGCAGGTTGTATTGGGGATCCCTGGTTGTCGCGTGGGGGACGATATGAGCCGCAAATATTTTGGGACGGACGGGATCCGGGGCCGCGCCAACGGACTGATCACGCCGGAGCTCGCGCTCAAGGTCGGCCAGGCCGCAGGCCTGGCGTTTCAGCGCGGTGACCACCGCCACAGGGTCGTGATCGGCAAGGACACCCGCCTGTCCGGCTACATGATCGAATACGCGATGGTCGCGGGCTTCACCTCGGTTGGGATGGACGTGCTGCTGGTCGGCCCGATGCCGACGCCGGCGGTCGCAATGCTGACCAAGTCGATGCGCGCCGATCTCGGCGTGATGATCTCCGCCTCGCACAATCTGTTCGAGGACAACGGCATCAAGCTGTTCGGCCCGCAGGGCTTCAAGCTCTCCGACGACGTCGAGAAGCAGATCGAGCAGCTGCTCGACGAGCCGATCGACAAGCGTCTCGCCCAGAGCGCCAGTCTCGGCCGCGCGCGCCGCATCGACGGCGTGCATGACCGCTACATCGAATTCGCCAAGCGCACGCTGCCGCGCGATCTGTCGCTCGACGGCCTTCGTGTCGTGGTCGATTGCGCCAATGGCGCCGCCTACAAGGTGGTGCCGGAAGCGCTGTGGGAGCTGGGCGCCGATGTGATTCCGATCGGCGTCGAGCCCGACGGTTTCAACATCAACAAGGAATGCGGCTCCACCTCGCCGGAAGCACTGTCGAAGAAGGTGCGCGAGATGCGCGCCGACATCGGCATCGCGCTCGACGGTGACGCCGATCGCGTCATCCTGGTCGACGAGCGCGGCCACATCGTCGACGGCGACCAGCTGCTCGCGGTGATCGCGCAGAGCTGGAAGGAAGACGGCCGGCTGTCGCGATCGGGCATCGTCGCCACCGTGATGTCTAATCTCGGGCTCGAGCGCTTCCTCAATGCGCAGGGGCTCGATCTCGTGCGCACGCCGGTCGGCGATCGCTACGTGCTCGAGCAGATGCTGAACGGCGGCTACAATCTCGGTGGCGAGCAGTCCGGCCACATCATCCTGTCCGACTACGCCACCACCGGCGACGGCTTCGTTGCCGCATTGCAGGTGCTGGCCGTGGTGCAGAAGCTGCGCCGCCCGGTGTCGGAAGTCTGCCACCGTTTCGATCCGCTGCCGCAGATCCTGAAGAACGTCCGTCACAAGGGCGGCAAGCCGCTCGACAATTCCGACGTCAAATCGGCGATCTCCGACGGCGAGCAGCGGCTCAACGGCCACGGCCGCCTGCTGATCCGCTCCTCCGGCACCGAGCCGGTGATCCGCGTCATGGGCGAGGGCGAGGACCGCATCCTGGTCGAGGACGTCGTCGACACCATCGTCTCCGCGCTCGGGCAGGCCGCGGCGTAAGCCTGATCGCTGCGCGGAGCGCGAACCCCCACAGACGGGGGAGAGCGAAGCGCATCCCAGCCATCGACGAATGGCGGTGGTTCGGCCACTGCTTGCATCGTAACTAGCAGGTCGCGGCAATCTGCCGCGCCCGCCGGGATGCTCCAGTGAACAAGCCTGTCGTCGTCTCAGAGGAAACGCTGACCGAGCCCGTCATCGTCAGTGACGTGGCGCCCACAGCCAAGGCCGCAGGGCCGGCCTATGTCGTGCTTGCCGGCATCAGCTTCTCGCACTTCCTGAACGACACCATGCAGTCGCTGATCGCTTCCGTGTATCCGATCCTGAAGGACACCTACGCGCTCGACTTCGCGCAGATCGGCATGATCACGCTCGCCTTCCAGTTCACGGCCTCGCTGCTCCAGCCGGTGGTCGGGCACTACACCGACAAGAAGGCGCAGCCTTACTCGCTCTCGATCGGCATGGCCTCGACCTTCTTCGGTCTACTGCTGCTCAGTGCCGCCCACCAATATCTCGTCATCCTCGTCGCGGCTGCGCTGGTCGGCCTCGGCTCGGCGGTGTTTCATCCCGAATCGGCGCGCATCGCGCGGCTCGCCTCCGGCGGCCGCTACGGTTTTGCACAATCGGTGTTCCAGCTCGGCGGCAGTTTTGGCACCTCGATGGGACCGGTGCTCGCCGCGCTCATCGTCGTGCCGTTCGGGCAGGGCAGCATCGCCTGGTTCTCCTCTATCGCCTTCCTCGCGATCCTCATCCTCTGGCGCATCGGCCGCTGGTACGAACCGCAGATCAAGGCCAAGAAGACCGCGGTGACTCAAGCCCATCCCGACGCGCCGAACTCGCGTCGCGTCGTCGTTGCGCTCCTCGTGCTGGTCGCGCTGCTGTTCTCGAAACAGCTCTACGTCTCGAGCCTGTCGAGCTACTACATCTTTTATCTGATCGAGCGCTTCGGCGTGTCGACGCAGGCCGCGCAGATGTATCTCTTCATTTTCCTCGCGGCGAACGCGGTCGGGGCCTTTCTCGGCGGCCCCTTGGGCGATCGCTTCGGCCGCAAGATCGTGATCTGGATCTCGATCCTGGGAGCGCTGCCGTTCACGCTGGCGCTGCCCTATGCCGGGCTCTATGCGAGCGCGGTGCTGTCCGTGATCATCGGCCTGATCATCTCCTCGACGACGTCGTCGATCATCGTGTTCGCGCAGGAGTTGGTCCCGCATCGCTTCGGCATGATCTCCGGCGTGTTCTTCGGTGTCGCCTTTGGCATCGGCGGCCTGGGCGCCGCCGTGCTCGGCAAGCTCGCCGATCACACCTCGATCGAGTTCGTCTACCAGGTCTGCGCCTATCTGCCGGCGATCGGCCTGCTTGCGGTGTTCCTGCCCAAGCTGCCGCGGCACGCGCGTTAACATATCCTGTCTTGCTGCAACGCGGCTTCATACATCGTTAGGAAATGCGGCGAAGACGTCGCATTTGGCGCTGCATTTTTGCAACGCTCGCGCCGCATGCGCGCGTGCGGTCAGAAAAAATCAACCTTAAAAATTAGGGTTAATTGGCGCTTAAACATTTGCTGGCATCGTCCGGGCCGTGAGTTTCCAGAACGTGAGGCGCCGTATTGCCTCACCGGCCAAAAGGACGAAGCCAATGCGTAGCGTTATGTCTCTCCTTGCCGCGGGTGCGGCAACCCTGATCTCCTCGATGGCGTTCGCCGCCGACATGCCGATCGCGGCGCCCCCTCCGATGTACGCTCCCCCGGCTCCGCCCGCCGATTTCGGCGGCTGGTATCTGCGCGGCGACGTCGGCATGACCAACCAGCACGCCAAGAGCATCGAGGGCGCCATAGCGCCTGGGTTTACGAAGACGACGGAGGGACTCGGCTTCGACTCGGCGACGCTGTTCGATCTCGGCGTCGGCTACCGCTTCAACAACTGGTTCCGTGGCGACGTGATCGGCCAGTACCGGGGCAGGGCCAATCTGCACGGCAGCGACAACGTCATTGGACCCGGCTTCGTCGGCGTCAACAACTACAGCGGCAGCAAATCCGAGTGGGTCGTCATGGCGAATGCCTATGTCGATCTCGGCACCTGGTGGTGCATCACCCCGTTCATCGGCGCCGGTGTCGGCGGCTCCTACAACAAGATCAGCGGCTTCCGCGACGACGGCGTGTCATACAGCCCGGGGCTCAACAACAGCGTCGCTTACTTCGCCGACAACGGAAAGTGGAACCTCGCCTGGGCCGCCCACGCCGGTCTCGCCTACAAGGTCAATCCCGGGTTCACCGTCGAACTGGCCTACAGCTACATGAACCTCGGCGACGCGGCGCCCGGCAACTATCGCTTGTTCGACAACAGCGCCTCGGGTCCGTCCACGATCAAGATCAAGGAGCTCACCTCGCACGACGTCAAGCTCGGCGTGCGCTGGGATCTCAACAGCCCGCCGGCCTACATGCCGCCGCTCGTCACCAAGGGCTGATCGTCAGCCTGATCGGTTAGGACTTCTTAACGGCGCGGGATCATCCCGCGCCGTTTTGCTTTGCATATTTTTCATGGCGCTCGGCGACGAAATGCTCCGACGCAACCATTGGTTAAGGTTAACGAGCCATGATCACGGCTGAAAGTTCGAGTTCGATGGAGCGTTCGATGCGTAGGCTTTTGTTGGCGGCGGCGATGTTGGGGACGGTCTCTGCCGCGCATGCGGCCGACATGCCGGATTTGCCGATCCTGCGGGGCGGCTTCACCGACGGCTTGAGCAAGTCCAACGTCAACTGGCAGGGCAGCTATATCGGCGCCCAGGGCGGCTATGGCTCGTCGGACGAGAACTTCAACGGCTCAACCAGCAACATGATGGCGGCGTTGCTGGCCGATACCTTGATCGAAAGTTCGATGGGCGTATCGCAGTGGAACCTCGGACTTGGCAAGGCGTCGCAGCGCACCAGCGGCTACGGCGCTTTCGTCGGCTACAATGGCCAGTGGGATGATGTCGTACTCGGCCTTGAATTCAGCTACCTGCACGGCAAGTTCGGAGGAACGGCGTCAGCCTCGGAGCGGCGCGTGAGCCCCGTCGCCCTGTCCGACGGCAATTTTCACGACGTCACAGCGACCTCCACGTCGTCGATCAACATCAGCGACATGGCGACATTCCGCGGCCGCGCAGCTTACGCCTGGGGATGCTTTCTGCCCTACTTGTTCGCGGGTCTCGCACTCGGGAATGCCGACATCATCCGCACGGTCAGTGCGCAGGACCGCATCAGCGCGACCCAACTCGGCACCTATACTCCACTCGCGCTGCTGAGCTCGACGGACGCCCAGCATAACCATTTGATCTACGGCTACAGCGCCGGTCTCGGCGTCGACGTCAATCTGGTCGGTGGCCTGTTCTTCCGCGGTGAGTACGAATATATTCGCTTCAGCTCGGCGGTCGACACCAGCATCAACACCGTTCGCGCGGGCCTCGGCTACAAATTCTGACGCGCCTGCGCGGGCCGATTGACAGGCCGCCTCCGTTTTGATGCTCTGTCGCTGAACGCGGGGGCAGCGATGCGGATCTACGGCGATACCAATTCCGGCAATTGTCTGAAAGTGAAGTGGGTCTGCGACAAGCTCGCGGTGCCCTACCAGTGGATCGAGATCGACACCCGTAAGGGCGAGAGCCGCACCTCGCAATTCCTCGAGATGAACGGTGCCGGCCAGGTGCCCACCGTCGCTTTCGACGACGGTCGCACGCTGGCGCAGTCCAATGCCATCATCCGCTATCTCGCGCGCGACAGCGCGCTCATTCCGCGCGATGCCTTCACCGCCGCCAAGATGGACGAATGGCTGTTCTGGGAGCAATACAGCCACGAGCCCTATATCGCGGTGTGCCGCTTCCAGCTCGTCTATCTCGGCAAGGACGCCTCCGAGCTCGATCCAGAAAAGGTCAAGCGCGGCTATGCGGCGCTCGACCGCATGGAGCAGCATCTCGCCGGCAGCCGTTTCCTCGCCGGCGATGCGGTTTCGCTCGCCGATGTGTCACTGCTTGCCTATACCCGCGTCGCGCACGAAGGCGGCTTCGACCTCGGCCGCTTTGCCGCCGTCCGCCGCTGGATCGCCGAAGCCGAGACCTTTCT
This sequence comes from Bradyrhizobium sp. MOS002, assembly GCF_003020115.1. Taxonomy (GTDB): domain Bacteria; phylum Pseudomonadota; class Alphaproteobacteria; order Rhizobiales; family Xanthobacteraceae; genus Bradyrhizobium. The sequence continues at coordinate 67,972 of NZ_PYFX01000001.1, read as the reverse complement.
CGGCCTTCCCCCGGTGCGCTAAGGCGCGCTGAGGCAGGAGTAATGTCATGAACGCCGAGTCCGTCTCCATTCGTCCCGCGTGCCGCGAGGACGTTGCTGCGATCGTGGCGATGCTCGCCGACGATCATCTCGGGAGCGCACGCGAACGCCTGGAAGATCCGCTGCCTGCGTCTTATTACGAAGCATTCTCGCGGGTCGAGCGCGATCAAAATCTCCAGCTGGTGGTTGCCGAGAGCGAGGGCAGGGTGGTCGGCTGCCTGCAACTCGCGATCCTGCCGGGTCTCAGCTCGCAAGGCGGCCTGCGCGGTCTGCTCGAAGACGTCCGTGTTGCTTCCGATTGCCGCAGCCGCGGCATCGGCGAGAAATTGGTGCAATGGGCGGTGACGGAAGCGAAAGCGCGCGGCTGCAATCTGGTCGAACTGCTCACGCATCAGACGCGAACAGATGCGCAGCGCTTCTACAAGCGGCTTGGGTTCACAGCGAGTCACGTCGGCATGACTGTCCGCTTTTGACGCAGCACGCTATGAGCCTTGCGCGATCAGCGAAATCGGATCGCGCATACGTTCATATTAAGAGCTGATAAACTAACCGTTCGACGTTCACGTGGAACCAGGAACGAACGGTGCTAGGCGAGCGTCTGAAACCGGGCTCTGTCGGTTCGGGGATTTCGATGACAAGCTATTCGATGATCAAGGTCGGCAACGACTACGTCGTGCAGGCCAATGACAAATGCATTCTGAAAGTCGGCAGCCGCCGCCGCGCCGCGCAATTGATCAACGATGCCACGGACTTGCTGAACGCGCTGGCCGTGGTCGAATCCCCTGATATCGCGCCGGAGGCGCTATCACCCGCGCGTGAGGCCCCGGAACTTCCTTGACTGGTCTTCCCGATTCCCGTATCAGCCGCGGCGGGACACCTCCCCCCAACGGGAGGCTTACTATCTGGAAGGGTAGACGATGACTGTAGCGAAGCCCGCTTCGCGGCCGAACGTGCCGCATTTTTCCTCCGGCCCCTGCGCCAAGCGCCCCGGATGGAATGCCCAAAATCTCAAGGACGCAGCGCTCGGCCGTTCGCATCGCGCGAAGGTCGGCAAGACCAAGCTCAAGCTCGCGATCGATTTGACGCGCGAGGTGCTCGAAGTGCCTGCCGATTATCGCATCGGCATCGTACCGGCCTCCGATACCGGCGCGGTCGAGATGGCGCTGTGGTCGATGCTGGGTGCGCGGCCCGTCACCACGCTCGCCTGGGAATCCTTCGGCGAGGGCTGGGTCAGCGACATCGTCAAAGAATTGAAGCTCAAGGACGTCACCAAGCTCAACGCGGCTTACGGTGAGATCCCCGACCTCTCCAAGGTCGATCCGAAGTCCGACGTCGTCTTCACCTGGAACGGCACCACCTCGGGCGTGCGCGTGCCCAACGCCGATTGGATCAGCGCGACCCGCGAAGGCCTGACCATCTGCGACGCCACCTCGGCCGCGTTCGCGCAAGCCCTCGACTGGGCCAAGCTCGACGTCGTCACCTTCTCCTGGCAGAAGGCGCTCGGCGGCGAAGCCGCGCACGGCATGCTGATCCTGTCGCCCCGCGCGGTGGAGCGGCTCGAAACCTACAAGCCGGCCTGGCCGCTTCCGAAGATTTTCCGCATGACCAAGGGCGGCAAGATCAACGAAGGCATTTTCGTCGGCGAGACCATCAACACGCCGTCGATGCTCTGCGTCGAGGATTATCTCGACGCGCTGAACTGGGCCAAGTCGATCGGCGGCCTGAAGGCGCTGATCGCGCGCGCCGACGCCAACACCAAGGTGCTCGCCGACTGGAAGGCGAAGACGCCCTGGATCGACTTCCTGGCCAAGGACGCCGCGATCCGTTCCAACACTTCGGTGTGCCTGAAGTTCACCGATCCCGCGATCACCTCGCTCTCCGAGGACGCGCAGGCCGACTTCTCCAAGAAGCTGGTGGCGCTGGTCGAGAAGGAAGGCGCGGGCTACGACTTCGCCTACTATCGCGATGCGCCGGCCGGCCTGCGCATCTGGTGCGGCGCCACCGTCGAGGCCAGTGACGTCGCGCTGCTGACGCAGTGGATCGACTGGGCTTTTGCCGAGACCAAGGCCACGCTCGCCAAGGCGGCGTAAGCAAGCTTCGCTCGTCGCGTTATCTCCATCTCGTCATGGCCGGGCTTGACCCGGCCATCCATCGAAGAGAATGGATCCGCGGGTCAAGCCCGCGGATGACGGTCTCAGATTTATCGACCATCAGGGATCATTCCCATGACCAAGCCCAAAGTTCTCATTTCCGACGCGCTCTCTCCCGCAGCCGTGCAGATCTTTAGAGATCGCGGCGTCGAGGTCGACTTCCAGCCCAACCTCGGCAAGGACAAGGACAAGCTCGCCGAGATCATCGGCAATTACGACGGCCTCGCGATCCGCTCGGCGACCAAGGCGACCGCGAAGATCCTGGAGAAGGCGACCAAGCTCAAGGTGATCGGCCGCGCCGGCATCGGCGTCGACAACGTCGAGATTCCCGCCGCCACGGCCAAGGGCATCATCGTGATGAACACGCCGTTCGGCAATTCGATCACGACCGCCGAGCACGCCATCACCCTGATGCTGGCGCTGGCGCGCGAGATTCCGCAGGCGGACGCTTCGACCCAGGCCGGCAAGTGGGAGAAGAACCGCTTCATGGGCGTCGAGATCACCGGCAAGGTGCTCGGCGTCGTCGGCTGCGGCAACATCGGCTCGATCGTCGCCGACCGCGCGCTCGGCCTGCGCATGAAGGTGATCGCGTTCGATCCGTTCCTGTCGCCGGAGCGCGCCAGGGATATCGGCGTCGAGAAGGTCGAGCTCGACGACCTGCTCAAGCGCGCCGACTTCATCACGCTGCACACCCCGCTCACCGAGAAGACCAAGAACATCATCGACGCGGCCGCGATCGCCAGGATGAAGAAGGGCGTGCGCCTGATCAATTGCGCCCGCGGCGGCCTCGTCGACGAGCAGGCCGTGGTCGACGCCTTGAATTCCAAGCACATCGCGGGCGCCGCGTTCGACGTCTTTGTCGAGGAGCCCGCCACCGCGAACGTTCTGTTCGGTCATCCCAACGTGATCTGCACGCCGCATCTCGGCGCGTCCACCACCGAAGCGCAGGAGAACGTCGCGCTTCAGGTCGCCGAGCAGATGTCGGATTATCTGCTCACCGGCGCGATCTCGAATGCCGTCAACTTCCCCTCGATCACGGCGGAAGAAGCGCCGAAGCTGAAGCCGTTCATCGCGCTCGCCGAAAAGCTCGGCTCGTTCGCCGGCCAGCTGACCGAGAGCGGCATCCTCAAGGTCGAGATCACCTATGAAGGCCATGTCGCGGAGATGAAGATCAAGGCGATCACCTCCGCCGTGCTGTCCGGCCTGCTGCGGCCGATGCTGGGCGAGGTCAACGTCGTGTCCGCGCCCGTCGTCGCCAAGGAGCGCGGCATGGTGGTCGACGAGATCGTCCGCGCCGCCCAGAGCGACTATGAAAGCCTGATCACCGTCACCGTCACCACCGAGCGGCAGGAGCGGTCGGTCTCGGGCACGGTCTATGCCGACGGCAAGCCACGCCTGGTCGACATCAAGGGCATCCGCGTCGACGCTGAATTTGGCAAGTCGATGATCTACGTGACCAACGAGGACAAGCCGGGCTTCATCGGCAAGTTCGCGAGCCTGCTCGGCGATGCCAAGATCAACATCGCGACCTTCCATCTCGGCCGCGTCGCGCCGGGCTCCGATGCCATCGCGCTGATCGAGGTCGACGGCGCGGTGCCGGCCGATCTGCTCGCCAAGGTGCAGGCCCTGCCGCAGGTCAAGCAGGTCAAGGCGCTGACGTTCTGATACGCCGACATATTCCGACCCGCGGAACAACGCCGCCCTCTCGCGAGGGCGGCGTTTTTATTTCTCCCGCGACCGCTGGACATTGTGTACCAATGGCGCCGAGAAGACGTCGACCGACGCTCCGTTCAAATCGTTCGAAAAGGGAGAAAACAATGCGTGAAGCCGTCATCGTTTCCTATGCACGCACGGGCCTCGCGAAATCCGGCCGCGGCGGGTTCAACATCACCCCGCCGATGTCGCTCGCGGCCCACGCCATTCACCACGCGGTCGACCGTGCCGGCGTCGAGAAGGACTATGTCGAGGATTGCTATCTCGGCAATTGCGCCCATGGCGCGCCGAACATCGGCCGCCAGGCCGCGCTGCTGGCAGGAATGCCGAAATCGACCGGGGGCGTCTCGGTGAACCGGTTCTGCTCGTCCGGTCTCCAGACCATCGCGATGGCCGCCAACTCGATCCGCTCGGACGGTTCCGATTGCATCGTCGCAGGCGGCGTCGAGAGCATCTCGATGCCGGGCGGCGGCACGCCGAAGGAATCGATCGATCCCGAGCTGCTCAAGACGGCGCCGGCGATCTTCATGGCGATGATCGACACCGCCGATATCGTCGCCGAGCGCTACAAGCTCAGCCGCGAATATCAGGACGAGTATTCGCTGGAGTCGCAGCGCCGCATGGCCGCCGCGCAGCAGGCGGGCAAGTTCAAGGACGAGATCGTCCCGATGAAGACCAAGATGAAAGTGGTCGACAAGGCGACCAAGGCCGAGTCGATCGTCGATTACGTCGTCGACCGCGACGAGTGCAACCGGCCCGAGACCACGCTGGAAGGTCTCGCCAAGCTCGAGCCCGTCAGGGGCCCCGGCAAGTTCGTCACGGCGGGCAACGCCAGCCAGCTCTCCGACGGCGCCGCGGCCGTGGTGCTGATGGAAGCCAAAGACGCGGAGAAGCGCGGCCTCAATCCCATGGGCCGCTTCGTCGCCTGGGCGGCGGCCGGTTGCGAGCCGGACGAGATGGGCATCGGTCCGATCTTTGCCGTGCCGAAGCTGTTGAAGCGTCATGGCCTGAAGATCGACGACATCGATCTCTGGGAGCTCAACGAAGCCTTCGCCAGCCAGTGCCTCTATTCGCGCGACAAGCTCGGCATCGATCCCGCCAAGTACAATGTCAACGGCGGCTCGATCGCGATCGGCCATCCCTTCGGCATGACCGGCGCACGTCTCACCGGCCACATCCTCCAGGAAGGCAAGCGCCGCAAGGCCAAATGGGGCGTGGTGACGATGTGCATCGGCGGCGGCCAGGGCGGCGCGGGCCTGTTCGAAATCTACAGCTGAGATCGAGCTTCATCAATGCGGAAGGCACGGCGTCGCAAGCGCCGTGCCTTTTGCTTTCTCAACCGTTCTTATGCGCGACAGGTCGGAACACCCACTCGCGCCAGACCACCAGCAAGGCTGACATGATCACCGGGCCTAAAAACAAGCCCAGGAGGCCGAAGGCAGCCAAGCCTCCGAAGATTCCGACGAACGCGAACAGAAACGGCAGCCGCGCGGAGTCGCCGACCAGGGTCGGCCATACGAAATGATCGCCGGCCAACATGACGATCGCGCCCCAGAAGAAGACGCCCGCGGCTGCGAAGCCGCTGCCGCCGCCGGAGATCAGGACCAGCGCCGCAGCGGTGAAAGCCAGCCAGGCGCCGAAGGGAAGCATGGCGAAGGCCGTCGTCAATATCGTGAATACGATGGCATGCGGCACGCCGGCGACGAAATAGGCGACGCCGATCAATAATCCCTCGCCCGCGGCGACCAGCACCGTACCGTTGACGGTGCCGCGGATCGCATCGACCATTTGCTCGGCGAGACCCTCTCCCGCCTCACCGAAAAGTCGATCGCAGGTTTCCAGCACGCGGTCCGAGATCGACCGGCCGTTGCGCAGCAAGACGAACAAGGCCACCAGCGAAAAGAACAGAAGAAACATGCGGTGAAGCAGCTGTCCGCCGAACGTTCGAAACAGTTCCGATGCGTTGTCTGCGTTGACGCTTTTCAGCCACGCGGTCGCGGCCTTGGGATCGGAAAGATTGGTGCGCCACCACTGCTCCATGCTCTCCGCGGCGATCGGAAGGCGGGCGAGCCAATCAGGCACTTCGATTCCGCTCTCTCCGGCCTGCTTCATCCAGCCCACGAGCAGGTCGCCTTGCTGCGCGATCTGATAGACGGCGAGTGACATCGGCGTAAACAGGATGAGGGCGACGACGAGCGTAAAGACCAGCGGAGCCAGGCTGGACCGGCCGGAGCTCACGCGTGCTGCAAATTTGGTGTAGAGCGGCCACAGGCTGGTTGCGAGAATCGCGGCCCAGATCAAAGCGGGAAGAAATCCCGCCGCCGTCCACAACGCGAGTGCGACCAGCCCAAGGGCAAGCACGACCCGGGCGTTCATGCGCGCGCCCGCGCCGGTGGGCAGCGGCTTTCGCTCAGGGGTGGTCGAGCCTCCCTCGCTCCGCACCGCGTCGCTCCGCTTGAGCGAACGCTGCTTCGATGCCACGGATTTCGCTCGGCCGGTCATCTGAAATCACTGGGGTGCGGGCGCTGCAATGTCGAACCGGTCGGCAGGAGAAAAGTTTGTCAATGCCTCAAGCCGCAACAAGGGGCTTCGGTTCCGTTCGGGAATACGTTGCAATGAGGTGGCGCCCTTCGTCGGACGCGGCGCGGCCGAAGCCGCCCGGCACGAGGCCGGCCGCCGCGCGGCCGCGGCGTGCAGCATCGGCGGGAAATCGAGGCGCCGCGACTAGGCCTTTGCCAGCGCCGGTGCGAACACCACCTCGATCAGCGAGCCGGAGTTCGCCGCGCTCTTGATGTTGAAGCGGGCGCGGTTGGCTTCGACCAGGGCCTTGGTCAGCGACAGGCTCAGCGCCGAATTGTCCTCGGCGTCGCCAGGCGGTGGCGTCCGGAACGGCTCCATCGCGGCGGCGACTTCGCGCTCGGTGAGGCCATGGCCGGTGTCGCGGATGCGAAGTGCGACCTCGCCGCGGTCGGTGAGCGCGGTCGAGACGATGACCTGGCCGCCGGCGCTCGCAAGCCGGATCGAGTTCGAGATCAGGTTCATGGTGATCTGCCGCATCGCGCGCGCATCGACGCTCACCTGCGGCAGCGCATGGCCGAGCGAGGTGCGGATGATGATGCGCTCGCGATTGGCCTGCGGCTGCATCACGACCACGCAGGCCTCGACCAGATCGTTGAGGCTGAGATTGGCGAAGTTGAGGTCGAGCTTGCCGGTCTCGATCCGCGACAGCTCCAGCAGATCGTCGATGATGGCGATAACGCGCTCGCCGGACGCGCGGATGTCCTTCATGTACTCGCCGTAGCGCTCGTTGCCGAGCGTGCCGAAGCGCTCCGAGATCATCACCTCCGAGAAGCCGATGATGGCGTTGAGCGGCGTGCGGATCTCGTGGCTGATCCGCGCCAGCATGTCGGCCTTGGCATTGGCCGCGCCGTCGACGAGGCGTCGTGCCTGCGTCAGCTCGCTCTCGCCCTGCTTGCTGTGCGAGAGGTCACGGAACACGGCGAAGAAGTTCGGGCCGTCGGGTCTGGTGCGGCCCATGATCATCGCGAGCGGAATGACGCCGCCCTTCTTTTCGCGCCCCAGCACCTCGCGGCCGTGGTCGAGCAGGCTCGCGATGTCCTGGCTCTTGAGGTTCTCCAGATAGTCGATCACGATATGCTGGCTTTCCGGCGCGAACAGCGTCACCAGATTCTGCTGCATCAGCGTCTCGCCGTCATAGCCGAACAGCGCCTCGGCGCTGCGGTTGCAGGCGTGGATGTTGCCTTCGGCATCGAACATGACGATGCCCTCGGCCGTGGTGTCGAGGATCGCGGCGAGATCTTCGGCGTCGGCCTCGCCGACCTCGGGCTCGGGCGCGGTGGTGTAGGTCTCGGGCACAATGGTCTCGGTGACGATGGTCTCCGCGATGACGGGCGCTGCCGCAACGGGGGCTGCTTGCGGCAGCGCGCAGATCAGCGCATGCGCGCTCTCGCCGTCCCAGTCGATCGCGTGCAGATGCGCCTCGGTGGTCGGCAGCGGCGCTTCGCCATTGGCGAGCGTCGCGCTGATCGTGACGGGCGTGCCTGCTTGCGACGTGCTGCTGGCCGCGGACACGCCCGGCTCGACATAGAGCGCGTCCAGCCCGCCGGCATTCTCCAGCGCGCTCAGGCTGGCGTAGCCCATGCGCGCGAGAAAGGCGGGGTTGGCGTAGAGCAGGCGGTCGAGCCGGTAGATCAGGATGCCGGTCGGCAGCAGGTCGAGCAGCGCGCGGTCGCGCGTGCTGTGGCCGTGCGCGGGCGGCGCGGGCTCGGTCAGCCATTCGGCCGGCGCGTGCGGCGTCTCAGGCTCAGGCTTGGGCTCCGGCGTCGGCGCCTCAGACGTGATCTCGTCATCCGGCGGCTCGGACGATGCCGCGATGGTTTCCTTGTCGCGTTCGAGGCGCTCGGACAATTGCCGGGCGAGCTCGTTGAACGCGCTATTCTCGACCGGCGTCAGCGTCGGCGATCGCGTGTCGCCGGGCGCGCGGAACGGCAGGACATTGGGAGGCGTTTCCACTGGCGTTTCCGGATCGGTTGGATGTGAATTCGCGTCGGTTTTGGGTTCGGGCAGTTCGGCTTCAGGCTCAGGTGCGGGCTCAGGCTCAGGCTCAGGCTCAGGCTCAGGTGCGGGCGGCTCGATCGGCGGAGGCGGCGGCGCCTCTAGCTGAGGCTCGGGCTCGGGTTCAGGCTCCGGCTCGACCACATCGGCGGACAGGCTTTGCGGCGCCGACGGTTGGGCCAACAGTTCGAAACGCCTGAGCGCATCGAGCCGGTTGAGGCCGTCGAGATCGCGGCAGACGCCAAAACCCCTGAAGCCCGCGAAGTTGCGTTCGCCGTCATAAACCGGAAGCCCGGCAAGCTCGACCGGCAGATGCTCGCCGCCGTCGGCCGGCCAGTTCACGGTGATCCCGGCCCAGGTGTCCTTGCTGGCCAGCGCCTGCGCCACGCGTCCCTCAGGATCGAGTGCGAACGCGTCGGCGATCTCGCGCCAGGAGCGGCCGAAGCCGGCGGCTGTGCGCGGACCGATCAGGTGGATGAATTCGTCGGAGAGAAGCACAAAGCGGCTCTCTGCATCCATCTTCCAGAGGAAGCGCAGAGGATGCTGACGCGGTGCGGGCGGCTCTTCGTGGCCCGACGGCGGCTCGACCATGCCGGTCACGGTCGGCGCGGCCTGCGGCGACACCATGGCTTCGGCCGAGTTTTCAACCGGAGTCTTGTTTTCAACCGGAGTCTTCGGTTCGACCTCGGCGGGCGCGGCTTCGGCCGCTTCCTCGACGGCCTGCTGGATCGTCACGATCTCCGTCGCCGGCTCGTGCACGGGCGGTTCATGCGCGATCGTTGTTTCCGGCGCGTCGACCGGCTCGGCAAAGGCGTCGAACAGCGCGATTTCGGATGGCGCCTCGTGCGAGGGCGCTGCTTGCATATGCTCCGGCACGGCGGCGGGAGCAGGGGGCGGCGCAGCCTCGGGCTGAGCGATGTCTTCGCGCCCGACGTCTTGGCGCGCGATGTGTTCAGCGGCCTCGGGTTCGACGTGGTCAGTCGCAGGCGCCGCCTGCTGCACGGCAGGCTCGATCAGCGCGACCAGGCCGACATCGGCGCCGCTGCCGACCCGCTGCAGCACCATCTGGCCGATGCCGATCGGCGTCTCGGCGCGGCCCTGGCGAAGCGCATCGCTGCGCGCCTGCTCGAGGCCGGCCTCGCCCAGGTCGCGGAAGCCGAGCAGGGTGCGGGCGGTTTCGCTGGCGCCGACGAACAGGCCGTCGGGTGCGAACGCCGCCATCGGCGTCTTGGCGCCGTCGACGAGACGAAGCAGCCGCTCGACCAGCGGCATGGAGCGTAAGCCCGGGTCCATCGCGGTGACGAGCACTGCAGATCCTTGGAAGAATTGGCCGCCATCGGCGAAGTCGAGCCGGGCACAGGCGCAGGTCATCAGCGTGCCGAGCCGCGCGCCGAAGCCGCGCAGCCGTTCGAGCCGGATGGCGCCGTTCGCGGGCAACCGGCCGGCCAGCCGGATGATCTGGCGGCGGTGGCTGTCGGCGGGGCCGAAGGTCTTGTCTGCCAGCGCGGTGGCATGGGCCGCGCCGAACAGCCTTGCGCCGACCGGATTGGCCCAGAGCACGCGCGTGCCGTCGATCGACCAGAGCCAGGCGGGCAGCGGCGAGGTCGCGTGCACGGCCAGCCGGGGATCGCCCACGCCTCGCAACTGGAAATCCGAACTACTCATCCAACCGGCTTCGCGTCCCGCTTGTGCGCATAAGGCTGCCGGGAATGGCAGCCTTAAGAAAGGGTTAGTATCGCCCGCAGCCGCGGGCAGGTCCACGTCCCAAGCCTAGGCGGCAAGGCCTAAAGCCGCGATAACCTTAATGTCCCCGACCCCGCAAGGCGCGACGGCGCTGCATCCGCAGGATTCGCGTGGCGGGGATCGTCAGTCGCACCAAGCCGAACTCGTGCCCCACCCAAGCTGCGTTCCCTCCCCCCTTGTGGGGGAGGGCTAGGGAGAGGGGTAAGCCCAGCAAATAGTGTCAGCCGTTGCCCCGAGGCGAAGCGCGACAGAGAGAATCCCCGTGTGGCACCCCCCTCCCTGACCCTCCCCCACAAGGGGGGAGGGAACGGAGACAGCGCTGCCGCCGCCCCAAAACAACCTCAACCACCGGTTCCCCCGCCCGGGAACCTCATCCTCTCCGAGATTAAATTTTGCAATGCACCCTCCAAACCCGTTGCGCTGCACAATGTTGACATTTTAGGCAGGCATGGTCCTCGCGCTGGGCGAGCCATCATCCGTTTTGTGTTTCCAGTCTTCGCTCCCGTCACCCGGTTGGCCGGTGGGCGCGCCTGAAGGCTCACTCCGTTTTTTCATTCGTGTGAGGGACAAACCATGACAGGTACGACTGATCCATTCTCCGCCTCCGTCATTCCGTTCGAGGTTCCGGAGCAGATGCGTGCGTTCGCCGAAAAGGGCGTGTCGCAGGCCCGCGAGAACTACGCCAAGTTCAAGGACGCCGCCGAAAGCCACAACGGCACCGTCGAGGCCGTGTTCGCGTCCGCCCACAAGGGCGTCAGCGAATACACCGCCAAGCTGATGGAGTTCGCGAAGGCCAACACCAAGGCCCATCTCGACTTCACCCAGGAGCTGTTCAGCGTGAAGGCGCCGCAGGATGCGTTCGCGCTGTGGACCGGCCATTCCAAGACGCAGCTCGAGACCTTCCAGGCCCAGGCCAAGGAGCTCGCCGAGATCGCCCAGCGCGCTGCCAGTGCCGCCGCCGAGCCGATCAAGGCCTCTGCCGCCAAGCTCTACACGCCCCCCGCCGCCTGATCTGGCTGGGACGTCTGAATTAAGAAACCCGGGCCTAGAGCCCGGGTTTTGCTTTGGAAATAACGTTGTTGAGGCGCGATTATCGGGTTTTGCGGCCTTGCCAAAAACGCCCGTTGCACCTAGTTTCCGCCCCGTCCAGCCCCCCTCGGTGACCGGCCCTATCAAGGGCGCCCCTCGGGCGGCTCGCAAGGATGCAGTTGTAGCTCAGTTGGTTAGAGCGCCTGTCTGTGGAACAGGAGGTCGGTGGTTCGAGCCCACCCAACTGTACCAGCGATTTCAATCATTTGCCTGTGTGCCTGATCCGTTCGCAACGATTGGGCAGCGAATCTGGGTTTTCGTGGCATTGCGCCGCCGCCCATTTCGCGACGGCTCGCGATCCGGCTAGCTGGCGTTGCAACCCAAAGGTTCGCGGGGACAGTCGAAAACAGCCCCTAGTTGAGCTAGCGATTCATGAGATAGTTCTGGGATTTGGTTCGACTTTGGGGAGTTGAAATGGCTCGACGCGTAAACCTCGATGCGATGATCCCGCGAGAAGATTTTGAGATTAAGGAGGAAGAGACTGCCATCGATCTCTTCAAAGATTTCCCAATCACTCATCTAGCGCCAGAGTCGCCGTATCTAAAGTTGCTTCGAAAACCAGACTTTCAACGTGAAACGAACCATTGGAGTCCCGATCAAGTCGCGACGTTCATCGCAAGTTTTCTCGACAACGAAGTTATTCCGTCGCTCATACTCTGGAAGTCACCTGGTTTCATTTTTGTCCTCGACGGAGGCCATCGACTGAGCGCACTACGAGCATGGATCACGGATGACTATGGCGACCGCAGCATTTCTCTCGACTTTTACGGGAACGAGATTTCAAAGGATCAAAAACAGATCGCTGCACGTACTCGAAAGCTGATTGAAGAGAGAGTCGGCCGCTACACGACATTGAAAGGGTTGCTTGGTAGCAAGAAACAAGGAATTGAAACGAAGCGTGCGAACACTCTTTTTACCCGATCGCTTACGCTACAGTGGGTTCAAGGCAGCGCTGATGTCGCGGAGACGTCATTCTTCAAGATCAATTCGCAGGGAACTCCGCTTGATGACGTAGAGACTATGCTGATCCGCAATAGGCGGAAGCCAATCGCTATCGGAGCACGAGCAATCCTGCGTTCAGGCACCGGTAACGCTTACTGGTCGGCGTTTGAAGAAACAAAGAAAGCGGCGGTCGAGGAACTAGCCAAAAAACTGTACACGTCTTTCTTTGAACCTGAAGTTGATATGCCTTTGAAGACGTTAGATGTCCCCCTCGGGGGATCAGTTTCCCCTGTTGATGCTTTAAGCCTCTTAATTGAGTACCTGACGATATCTGGAACAACACACGTCAACGGTGCGCGACCGATCGACAAGTACGAAAATGACTCCGATGGTGAGGAGACACGCCGCGTTCTAAGAGTCGCCCTTTCGATAATCGAGAAAATGACAGGCAATTCGCACGGCAGCCTTGGTCTCCACCCCGCAGTCTACTTCTACAACGAAAAAGGAAAGTACAGTCGATTCCTATTTCTTGGCATGGCCAGTCTGATAGCGGAGAAACTGCGAAACAACGACGATGGTTACTTCAAAAAATTCACCTACGCTCGGAAGAATTTAGAGAGGTTCCTGATTGACAACAAATCGCTCATTGGAATCCTGTTGCAGAATATGGGGAAAGGCAATCGCGTCTCAAAGATGCGGGACTTGTTTGCGTTCTTAATCAGCGACTCTGCAGATCGACTAGTCACTCCTGAGGAAGCGATTGCTCATTTGGGACTTCGTGGGCGCATAATCGACGTGAATACTGCGCAACTTGGCCCCACGCGTTTTTCCGACGAGGACAAGTCGCAGATATTCATCTCAAAGGCACTCATCAACGCCATCACATGTAACGTTTGCGGGGGGAAGCTCGATCCGCACAAGTCGGTTTCCTACGATCATATAAAGCGCGTGAGAGAAGGAGGACTAGGAAACCCCGCGAACGGCGATTTGGTCCATCCCTTCTGCAATACTGGCGTCAAGAACTAAGGACGGCCAAACGGGGCTGCTTCGACGACATCGATTGGAATTACGGTGACAGTGCACAAAGCCCTCGACGCGGGGAGTGTCCGCAACGCTGCTCGAGCCCAGTGTTGTCCGCGGTCACCGTAGCCACTCGGTCCGCAATGCGCTATCGGTAGCTTGCCAAAGACGTTCATGGACAAGCAGGCCGGGCAGACAAGATCGTGAGTTTCTTCGAGCGTCTCAAGACAGAAGCATCCGTTGAGTGGCGGGCCTACACCGAGCATCCCTTCACGAACGGATTGGCGGACGGCTCGCTCCCTGAAGCGGCGTTTCGTCACTACCTCGTTCAGGACTATTTGTTCCTCATCGAGTTTGCTCGCGCCTACGCGCTCGCGGTCTACAAGTCGCCCCGGCTTGCCGACATGCGTGAAGCCGCGGCCGGCCTTTCGGCCATCATTGATGTCGAGATGAACCTGCATGTGAAGCTCTGCGCCGATTGGGGTCTGTCCCCGACCGATCTTGAACAGGCCCCTCCGGCGGCCGAGATGCTGGCCTATACACGCTACGTGCTCGACGCGGGAATGCGCGGCGACCTGCTGGCTCTCAAGGTGGCGCTTGCCCCCTGCGTGATCGGGTACGCGGAGATCGCAACGCGGCTCGCCTCGTTCCCCCTCGCGGACGCTGCGACGAACGCCTATCGCGTTTGGATCGCCGAGTACGCCGGTGCGCCGTACCAGGAGGTCGCTGCCAGAGCGCGGGCGCATATGGAGCATCTCGCCGATCTCTACGCCACGCCGGCCCGCGAGGCAGAGCTGATTGCGATCTTCAAGGAAGCCACCCGACTCGAGGCAGACTTCTGGCAGATGGCCTGGCGCGCGGGCTAGCCGGTTCAATAGCGCCGAGCTTCCGTTACGATTCCTGCGGCTTAGCCGAAACCACGTCTGTCGGCCGTCCCCGCTAGACCACATTCATCATTTCGCGTAGTCTTCTCGCACAGCAACATGTCAGCGGAGGTCCTCCGTGAAACATCGCGGCGTCAGCTTCTCGATCGTTGAGATGCGCTATTTGTCCGGTTGGCAGTGGACCGTGGGCAAGGGCCGGACGGTGTCGGTCGGTGTCTGTGCGACCAGGCTGGATGCGATCCGCCAGGCTCGGACGTTCATTGACGCAATTGTGGACTGGGCTGCCTGAGCCGATCACGCGGCGCCCCGCGCCGGCGGTTTTTCGGAATTGCGGGCACGACCGTGGAATGATTCACGCTTGCCGATCTGGATCACGGATCGTCGGAGAAATCTCCTGATCGCCGCCGGGCGCGAGCTTTCGCTCGTCCTGCCCGGCGTTCAACCCGGACAACCCCGCACTGATCAATTCGATTTCCTCTTCAAGAGTGGCAAGCATCCGGCTGTTGTCCAGTTCGGCAACGGACTTCGCCGCTTCCAGCATTGTAATGCGATGGACGCGCAGCTTCTCCAGGGCGTCGCGATCCCTCAGCCGCACATAGCCGTCCACGATCAGGGACATTGCGAGTGGCATGCTGCGTCCGGCTCAGAGATCACGCGGCGCGCGATATCCCGCGCTTCGCAGCTTCAGGACGTTCAAGGTTGAGAATTCTGCAGCGGACAAGCGGGACGTGACGTACGTCTGCGAGGCGATGAACAGGCAAATCGAAAATGCAATCGTCGTCGTCGCATTGGCGATTTGATGCCAGACACCCATCGATCCCTCTCGTTCCAGACAGTCCCGCATTCAGAAGCGGCAGGGAGGCCATTCGTTCCTTCGTTCGGGAAAAATCGGCAAGGGGTGCGGCGGACCTTTTCGGCGGCCAGCGTGTTTGTATGCGGCAGGGACAAACAACGCTGAGGAGCTGAGCCATGAACGGAATTATCTATCTCGTCGGTCTCGTGGTCGTGGTTGGCGTAATTCTGTCATTCCTGGGATTGCGTTGATCCGGCGGATAGCGACCTGCCGAAGCGGGACGCGCCTCGCGGCCTAGTTGAGACGTGCCACCACGATCACCACCACCGGCAACGTCACCGCCGCCAACAACGTCCCCAGCGCCACCGCGCCCGACACCGGGTTCACCAGCCGCTGATACTGAACCGCGAAGATGTACGCATTCGCGCCGGTCGGCATCGCCGCGAACAGCACGACGACGCCGGCCGCGAGCGGCGGCAGGCCGAGCAGCTTTGCCAGCACGAAGGCGGCCGCCGGCATCGCCAGCAGTTTCAGCGCGCTCATCACGACGACGCTCAACATCTCGCCCTTGACTTCGAACCGGAACAGGTTGATGCCGAGCGCGATCAGCGCCGCCGGCGATCCCGCCTGCGCCAGCAACTCGACGGTCCTGTCGACGACGGGATGGAGGCCGAGGCCGGTGAAACGCCAGACCACGCCGAACCCGATCCCCAGCATCAGCGGATTGCGCGCGAGATCCGTGAGCACGGGCCGGATCACCGATAGCGCCGAGCCGGTCTGCTTGCGGCCGACCCATTCCATTTGCAGGATGCCGCTGAGCCAGAGCAGCGGCGTGTTCACCGAGAGGATCAGCGCCATCGGGCCTGCCGCCTCGTTGCCCAGCGCCGAGAGCGTGAGGGGAATGCCGAGCATCACGATGTTGCCGTAGACCGAGCCGATCGCGAACACGACGCCGTCCTCGCGATCCTCGCGCCGCTTCCGCAGCAACGCCGAGAGGATGAGCGCCGCGATCCAGGTGAGCGCGAGCGCGCCGTAATAGGAGCCCCACATCCTGTAGGGGCTGACGCCGGAAAATTCCGAGACGACGATGGTGCGGAACAGCAGAGCGGGGATCGCGATGCTGAAGGCGAACTCGCTGATGCCCTTGTGCGAGGTCTCGGAGACGAAGCGAAACAGCACGGCGGCATAGCCGGCCGCGATCAGCGCAAACACCGGCGCGACGATCAGCACGGTGGCCATGCGCCGCTACGACCCCATCTCGATGATCCGGCGCGCCATCCGCACATTGGCATAGTCGATCATCTTGCCGTCGAGGGTCACCGCGCCCTGGCCCTGCGCCTCGGCCTGCTCCATGGCCTCGACCACCCGCCGCGCGTGCGCGAGCTCAGTGTCGGACGGGACGAACGCCCGCAGCGTCGGTTCGATCTGGTCGGGATGGATCACCTGCTTGCCGTCAAAACCCATCGCGGCCGCCTTGAGCGCGCTGCTTTCGGTCAGCTTGCCATCCCGAAACGCGCCGCACGGCCCGTCGATGGCGCGCAGGCCGAAGGCGCGCGCGGCCACCAGCAGGCGCATCATCGGATAGGCGAACAGATCGAGCGGGGCGGAGGCATAGCCGCTCTGGGCGGAGCCCACGTGGCGGTAGCCGTCCGGCGAGGCGCCGATTTCGGAGGAGCGGGCGCCGATCGAGGCGGCGAAATCGCCGACACCGAGATGAAGGGCGCCGACGCTGTCGTGCGCGGCGGCGAGCGCATCGACATTGACGAGACCCAGCGCCGTCTCGATCAGCAGTTCGAGCGTCACGGGCGAGGGGCGATCCGGCGCGGCCGCGCGCAGCTGATCGGCAATGGCGGCGATGTCGCTCGGGCGTTCCGCCTTCGGCACGATCACCGAATCCAGCCTGGGCAGCGCAGCGAGCTTGCGGATTTCCTGCGCGATGAAGGGGCTGTCGACGGCGTTGAGCCTGACCGCGACGACCTTGCTGCCCCAGTCCAGCGAGGACAGCGCCCCCGCGGCTTCTTCCAGTGCCACGCTCTTCTCGGACGGCGGCACCGCGTCCTCGAGGTCCATGAACACCGCATCCGCCGCCGAGGCAGCCGCCTTGGCGACGAGACGGGAGCGATGCGCGGGAACGGCCAGATAGACCCGCGTCGGCCGCTGAGGAGCCATCGTCATGTCTCCTTTGCGAGACCGAGTTCGCTGAGGATGGATGGGTTGTGCTGCCCGACGCCAGGCACCGGATCCATTCTGGGCGACAGGCCGGGAATGGTGAGGGCCGGCAGGAAGCTCATCACCGGTCCGCACGGAGTGCCAACCGTCTGCACGCGGTCGCGGGAGCGGAGCTGCTCGTGCTCCAGGAAAGCCTCGACCGAATTCAGATGCGCGTTGGCGATCGAGGCCTCGTCGAGCAGCCGCAGCACCTGTTCACTGGTCATCGCTGCAAAACGCTGCTCGATATGGACCTGCAAATCGTCCCTGTTCTGCATGCGCAGCGGATTGGTGCGGAAGCGGGGATGGTCGGCAAAGGCCGCATCGCCAAGCACGACGGCGCACAGCGATCGCCATTCCCGGTCGTTCTGGATGCCGAAGAAGATCGTATTGCCGTCGCCGACGCGGAAAGGGCCATACGGCGCTATCGTTGCATGCCTTGCCCCGGTGCGCGGCAGCGGCCGGCCCGTACTCTGCGTGTAGAAGGCGGGATAGCTCATCCAGTCCGTGATGGAATCGAACAGCGAGGCCTGGAAGGCGGTGCCCTTGCCGGTCCGCTCGCGGCGATACAGCGCCATCAGGACGCCGTTGAGGATGTACATGCCGGTGGCGATATCGACCACGGAAAGCCCGACCTTGGCGGGCTCCGCCTCGGTGCCGTTGATGGCGAGCACGCCGGCCTCGCACTGGACCAGGAGATCGTAGGCCTTCTTGTCGCTGTAGGGTCCGCCCGCGCCATAGCCCGACACGTCGCAGGCGATGATCCGGGGAAACTTCCGCAGCAGCGATGCGGCATCGAGGCCGAGCCGTTCCGCCGCGCCGGGCGCCAGGTTCTGGATGAAGACGTCGGCCTGCGGCAGCAAGGCCTCGAGCACCTTCTGGCCATCAGGGCTCTTGATGTCGATGGCGAGGCTCTCCTTCGACCTGTTGGTCCAGACGAACTGGCTCGACATCCCGTTCATCACGTGATCGTAGTCGCGGCAGAAATCGCCATCGCCCGGCCGCTCGATCTTGATGACGCGCGCGCCCCAGTCCGCAAGATGCCGGCTGGCAAGAGGAGCCGCAATCGCCTGCTCGAGCGAGACCACCGTCACGCCCGACAGTGGCAGCTCCGCCTCATTTCGCTCCATGCAATCGTCTCCGCTCCCGCTTACGCTTTCGACCAGCGCAGGAGACAAGCCGACCACCCCACGCACATCCTGTGATGATGGCATGATGCTCCTGTTTTGCCCGACGAGTCAAATCTCATTTCGTAAAATCCGCAAATTGCGATCCGCAAAGTTCAATGCCACCATGGACTTGGCTACTGTGCATGGGGTTGTTTTCGCGTTTTTGTTTGAGAGGCACCCTGTTGCCGAGACCGCACAGGTCCGGCCTTTCGCATTTCCCCTCGTTGCCAACGAACCCCCGTTCACCCACTATCCGCTCCGACTCGACATTTGGGGGGATCGATGCCGGCGTTCCGCTTTAAGAAATCTCTGGCTGCTGCGATCACGGGGATCGCCCTGGCCGTCCTGATCCATCCGGGTGAAGGCTTTGCCTACTCCCAGGAGGAGCAGCAGGCCTGCACCCCCGATGCGATGCGGCTGTGCGGTGACTTCGTTCCAAACGTCGACGCCATCACCGCCTGCATGATCCAGAAGAAGTCGCAGCTCTCGCCGCAGTGCCGGGTGTTCTTCCGGCCGGGACCGGAGCCGGGCATGGCGGCCGCCCCCCGCGCCGGCAAGCCGACCAGCATCGCGCCCAAAGCCGCGAAGAAGAGCACGAAGACGGCCAAGAAGAAGAAATCCAGCGACGGCTGAACGCGGGCACCGCGTTCCCTTTTCGAAACTCGATCATGCCCGGGCCAAAGCGCGCAGTGCGTTCCAAGTCCCGGGCATTTGCGTGTCCGGCCCCTCGTTCGCTGTGCTTTGAGTCAAACTGAGCGGGGCATCAGCCCCACACCAGCCACCGGACTCGTTTTGTTCGCCTCCGCGTGCGGATGCTTGCGACCACGGGGGATGGAAACGAGTCGCGGAGCGGTTGCGCGGCGAGGTTGCATTCCATTTTTTCCCGCTGGACTGCTCAAAAAACGCACGATTGCTGCTGTGAAGCCGTCGTCGCACGCAGCAGTGTGACTCAAAAGCCAACGCGCTTTGTTATTTCATGGCTCCAGCATGACTTATGATAAATTTTTCTTTCCCGAATCACCGCGGTGATTCATTTTCGCCGCCTGGGGTCAATCTGGAGGCAGAGGTATGAACGTTATTGTTTTTGCATCGCGTAAAGGTGGCTCAGGCAAGAGTACCTTGGCCGCGCATCTCGCCGCGCAGATCAAGGCGACCAAGCCGATCCTGCTCGTCGATGCGGATCCGCAGGGCTCGCTCACGCTGTGGCACAAGCTGCGTGGCACCAACGAGCCGCCGATCAAGTCCGCGGTGAACTCGGTCAGCGGCATCGTCTCCGCTGCCAAGCGCGACGGTTATGAATGGGTGTTGATCGACACGCCGCCGAACCTGTCGGCCGTCGTCGACGACGCCATCCGCAATGCCACCATGGTGGTGATTCCCGCCCGTCCCGGCGTGTTCGACGTCAACGCGGTGCAGGAAACGATCCAGATGTGTCGTGCGGCGCGCAAGCCCTACGCGGTCGTGCTCAACGGTGCGCCGGCGCGCCGCGACGAGTCCGAAAGCCCGATCGTCACCATCGCCCGCGAGGCGCTGGCGAAATTCCGTGCTCCGGTGTGGGGCGGCCAGATCACCAACCGTTCGGATCTGCTGATGGCGCTCAGCCACGGCGAGGGCGCGCGGGAATATCAGGCCGAGAGCCGTGCGGCGCAGGAAATCGCAAGGCTGTGGGCGGCGATCGAACGTTCGGTGAAGGCTATTCGCGGCACGGCGTCGGCTTCCGGCGCAATGCACAAGCAGGCGGCGTAATTTTCTTAAATCATTCCCCGGACGAAAAACGCGCGGACATCCGCGCGTTTTGCGTTTTTGGGCGAGCACGATCCGGAAAAGTGTGAAGCGGTTTTCCGATAAGATCGTGCTCTAAAGAGTGGCTGGAAAGTTACGCCACCATCAGCATGTAGAACACGATCACCGGCGACAGGGTGAGGATCACCGACCAGATGCCGGCGGCCCAGAGAATGTCCTCGGTGGTAAAGCCCTGCTGTCCAGCGTCGTAATGCGACGCCACTTCGTTATGACTATTCACAAACGCCCCCGCGATTTCTTCGCTTATGGGCATGAACGCTACGTGAGATATTTTAAAATTCCGCGTCGCAGTTTCGCGCGCTTTCGAACACAGCTGCTACCACGGATTAACCATCCGGACGTGCTTGCGTCAGGCCAGCCAGACCCGAAATACCAGCACCGGCATCAGGCCGAGCGTCACCGCCCAGAAGCCGAACGACGACACCACCAGAATTCCCCGCATGAAATCGGCCGACGCGAACATGTCTGCCGCCGTCGGGCGGATGCGTTGCCCCATGATCATTCCCCCATTTGAAAAGTCTTTGAACGAAGACGATAGGCGCGTTTGCGTAAACGAGCCGTGGATGCGCCATGCGGCAGCAGCGAAGGCCGTTGGGGCGCGGTTAACCACGCACTCCGCTCTCTCGCTCCCTCTCCCCGTTCTTACGGGGAGAGGGTGGGGTGAGGGGCTATCGCTACGCCGCGACTTCCATCCGCCGCTCGATCTCGCGGTCGAGCTGGACTGCGAGTTCGCTGCCGATCTCGACCATCGGCAGACGCACTTCGGGGCTGTCGATCAGGCCCGTGCGCCACAGCCAGTATTTTGCCGGCGCGGGACTGGGCTCGGTGAACAACAGGCGCGTCAGGTCCGCGACCTCCTGCCAGCGCGCCAGCGCCGCATCAGGGTTGCCGCGCTTCAGCTCGGCATGGACAGCCGCAAACGTCGCGGTCTCGAGATGGGCTGACAGCACGATGCCGCCGTCGGCGCCGTCGCTGATCGCCTCGAAATAATTCGCATCCTCGCCGGTCAGCACGCGAAAGTCCGCAGGCCTGTCGCGCAGCAGCGCGATGGATTGCTCGCGGCTCGCGCCGCAATCCTTCAGGCCGATGATGTTCGGATGCTCGGCAAGTCGCAGCAGCGTCTGGTTGGTGATGTTGACCGAGGTGCGATAGGGGATGTTGTAGAGCGCGAGCGGCCAGGCGGCGTGATCGGCGAGCGCCTCGAAATGCGCCAGCAGCCCGCGCTGCGACGGCCGCACATAATACGGGCTCGCGATCAGATAGCCGTCGATCGGCCAGTCCGCGGTCTCGTCGAGACGCTCCTTCAGCCGCGAGGTATCCGCGCCTGAAAGTCCGAGGCAGACCGGAGTCTTGCTATGGGCGGTGGTCAGCTCGTCGCGCACGATTGCGACGAGGCGTTCGAGCTCGGCGTCGCGCAGCGTCATGCCTTCACCGGAGGTCGCCCCCAGGATGAAGCCGTCAACGGCCTGTCCGCCGTAATGCCGGGTGAGCCGGCGCAGCGACCTCTCGTCGAGCGCGCCGTCGCGAAATGGCGTTATCAGCGGCAGCCAGAGCCCGTGTAAATGTTCCTGTAGTCCGGTCATGTTCCATCTCCTTCTCGGGAAAAATCCTGAGACGAGGGCACATGAAAAAACCCCGTCCAGGCGGCGGGGTTTTCGAAGTTTCGGCTCGCGATGACGAAGGCTGTTAGCGCGTGCAAAAATCCGAGGTCCCCAGATGGGGGCCTTTTTTCGAGGCGATTGCCTTCGACGAGATTGCGCACGACTTCGTGATCATTAGCAAATGATGCGGGGTAAGCATGGAACTGTCAATACACGCGGAAGGCGACGGCCTTATCAGCCAAAAAAAAGCCGGGCTCGATCGAGCCCGGCTTAAGGTATTGGCCACGTGAGGCCGACACAATCACCTTCCAAGAGGGATTACTGAACTCCCGCGCCACTGGAGGAGGGGGACAAATGCGCAACGCGAAGGCTCAGCGTGAAGAGATTATGGGCTAGCTTCGCGCCATGCATCAAGCGTCCAAGCCGCATGTCAGACATGCGGAAATCAGGACGGCCAGCGCTGCGCCTTGCTCACCACGAAGTCGCGGAACACTTGCACGCGCGCGACCGTCTTCAGCTCTTCCGGATAAACAAAATACGTGTCGAGCTGGATCGAATCCGATTCGCCGAACAGCTGAACGAGGCGACTCTGTTCTTCGATCAGATAGTCCGGCAGCGCGGCGATGCCGAGGCCCTGCTGACAGGCGCGGACGAGGCCGAGAATGTTGTTGACCCTGAAATAGGCTTCGCGCGGACCCGAGCCGTTGCGCCCCGCTTCGACCAGCCAGTTGCGGTTCTGAAGATGCGGCGCGAAGTTGCCGTCGGAGAGCGTGATGATGCGGTGGGAGTCGAGCTCCTCCAGCGTGCGCGGCGTGCCGAAGCGCTTGATGTAGTCGGGCGAGCAATAGGCGTGGAAGCCCATCGCAAACAGCTTGCGCTGGATGAGATCCGGCTGTGTCGGCTTGCGCGTGCGGATCGCGACGTCGGCCTCGCGCATCGACAGATCAAGCTCCTCGTCGGTGACGATCAGCGAGATCCGGATTTCCGGATAGAGCGCAGTGAATTCGCCGAGCCTGGGGATCAGCCAGTTGATGCCGACGCCGGGCGTGGTGGTGATCTTGAGATCGCCGCTCGGCCGCTCGCGGCTGTCGGTCAATTTCGCGCGCGCCGCCTGCAGCTGCATGAACACGTCATGGGCGGTGCGGAACAGGAGGTCGCCCTGTTCGGTGAGGATCAGGCCGCGGGCGTGGCGGTGGAACAGCGAGACCGAGAGCTCCTGCTCCAGTGCCGAGACCTGGCGTGACACCGCCGATTGCGACAGGCCGAGCTGCTCGCCTGCGTGCGTGAAGCTGCCCGCTTCCGCCGCGGCGTGAAACACCTTCAGCTTGTCCCAGTCCATATCCGTAAATCCGTCGCGTGTTCGTGCCATGATGCCTATTCCGCTGCCGCGCGCTCGCTGGCGCGCAGGGCCAAAAATCGTTCCGCCTCGAGCGCTGCCATGCAGCCGAGACCGGCCGCCGTGACCGCTTGACGATAGGTTTCGTCGGCGACGTCGCCGGCGGCGAACAAGCCGGGGACCGAGGTGGCGGTCGAGTTCGGGGCGACCTCGACATAGCCCGACGGTTTCAGCTTGATCTGGCCGGCCACGAGTTCGGTCGCCGGGGCATGCCCGATGGCGACAAAGACGCCGTCGGTCGGCACATCGGTCAAGGCGCCGGTCTTGACGTTCTTCAGTCGCACATGGGTGACCTTGTTCGGGTTCTCGGTGCCGCAGATCTCGTCGACGGCTGAGTCCCAGATCACCTTGATCTTCGGGTGCTTGAACAGACGCTCCTGCAGGATGCGTTCGGCGCGGAAGTGATCGCGACGATGCACGATGGTGACCTGCGAGGCATGGTTGGTGAGGTACAGGGCTTCCTCGACCGCGGTATTGCCGCCCCCGACCACCACGACGTCCTTGTTGCGGTAGAAGAAGCCGTCACAGGTGGCACAGGCCGAAACGCCGCCGCCCTGGAATTTCGTTTCGGACGGCAGCCCGAGCCAGCGCGCTTGGGCGCCGGTGGCGAGGATGACGGTGTCGGCGAGATAGACGTCGCCGCTATCGCAGGTCAGGCGAAAGGGGCGCTGCGAGGTGTCGAGCTTGGTCACCAGATCGGTCTTGATCTGGGTGCCCACGTGCAGCGCCTGCTTCTCCATCTGCTCCATCAGCCAGGGGCCCTGGATCACGTCGGCGAAACCCGGATAGTTCTCGACGTCGGTGGTGATGGTGAGCTGGCCGCCCGCCTGGATGCCCTGGATCAGGATCGGCTCGAGCATCGCCCGCGCGGCATAGATCGCCGCCGTGTAGCCGGCGGGGCCGGAGCCGATGATGACGACCTTTGCATGGACAGCGGCGGACATTTCGACAGATGCCTTTCACGGGGGACTGCAGCGCGGGCGCGGAACGTGCCGGGAGGCCTCGCGGAGGCGCTGAAATATCAGAGGTAATCTAAGCCTTCTGGTGAGCTATGCAAGAATTGCATTCCCTGTCGGCGGATTTTTCCAACAGGGAACAAAAGTCGATTGCGCTGCACGCGCAATAAAATTGCGCAGGTCGTGCGGTCTGGGCTATGAGGATTGCGACAGAGCCACCAATACCGCCGAAAAGGCCCAGGAGTTCCAATCACGTGTCGCGGAACCTAGACGAGATCGACCTGAAAATTCTCACCGAGATTCAGGCCGACGGTCGAATCACGAATGTCGAGCTGGCCAAGCGCGTCGGCATTTCGCCACCGCCCTGCCTGCGCCGCGTGCGGGCGCTGGAGGAGGAGGGGTATATCCAAGGCTATCGCGGGCTTCTGGACGCGCGAAAGCTCGGCTTCGACGTCACGGTGTTTGCCGCTGTGCACCTCTCCAGCCAGGCCGAGGCCGATTTGCGGGCCTTCGAGGAGTTCGTCCGCGCCGAGCCGCTGGTGCGCGAGTGCTGGATGTTGTCGGGCGAAGTCGATTTCATCCTGAAATGCGTCGCACCCGACATGGCCACCTTTCAGGATTTCGTCACCCACCTGACCGCAGCCCCGCACGTCCGCAACGTGCGGACCTCGCTGGTGCTGCACAATTCGAAATACGAGGCGGCCGTGCCGCTCGACGTGAGGGGAAGAAGGTAGCGTCTCCTCCGTCATTGCGAGCGGAGCGAAGCAATCCAGGCTGCCTCCGCGGAGAGACTCTGGATTGCTTCGCTGCGCTCGCGATGACGAGGGGTGAGAGATCATCCCGCCTCATTCCCAGCAACACGCAGATACAAAAAAGGCCGCGCAGTGCGCGGCCTTTTTCAGTTCACACGCGACGGCAAATCGCTACCGCCACTCCACCTTGGTGATCTCATAAGCCTTGGCGCCGCCGGGTGCGTTGACCTCGACGGTTGACCCTTTCTTCTTGCCGATCAGCGCGCGCGCGAGCGGCGAGGTGATGGAGATGCGGCCCTTCTTGGCGTCGGCCTCGACCTCGCCGACGATCTGCCACACCGTCTTCTTTTCGGTGTCCTCGTCGACCAGTGTCACGGTCGCGCCGAACTTGATGGTGTCGCCGGACAGCTTCGAGATGTCGATGATGTCGGCGCGGGCGAGCTTGTCCTCGAGCTCGGCGATGCGGCCTTCATTGTGGGACTGCTCTTCCTTCGCGGCGTGGTATTCCGCGTTCTCCGACAGGTCTCCGTGCGAGCGCGCCTCGGCGATATGCTCGATGATCCGCGGACGGTCCTCCGACTGGCGCTTCTTCAGTTCTTCCCCGAGCGCGGCAAAGCCGCCCGCAGTCATCGGTACCTTTTCCATCTCTTCTCTCGTCCTTCGGTCGCGCGCGCCCTGACATGTCAGCGCGCACGCAACTTGATTCGTCAGTCTGTCCGGGGGCTCAACGCGCGTGCCGCCGAACGTTCATATGGGCTTGGCACCGGAACAGAACAACCTTATGGCCGGACAGTTCCTCCGGCCATAGTGGCTTCATCGCCAATCACTTAGCGGTAGGTTGGGGCTCCCGCTCGCGATCAGGTTTCCGAAAAGTAGCTCTGCAGGGTCCGAACCTCAAGGTCCCCGCCCAGATAGGCGCGGATGCCCTGCGCGGCCGCCACGGCCCCGGAAAGAGTGGTGTAATACGGCACTTTATGCAAGAGGGCGGCGCGCCGCAACGAACGGCTGTCGGCGAGCGCCTGCGGGCCTTCGGTGGTGTTGAAGACGAGCTGGATCTCGCCATTGGTAATGGCGTCGACGATGTGCGGCCGCCCCTCCAGCACCTTGTTCACCTTCTCGGTCGGGATGCCCTGGTCGGTCAGGAAGCGGGCCGTGCCAGACGTCGCCAGCACCTTGAAGCCGAGCGAATGCAGCTCGCGAACGGCCTCGGTGATGCGCGTCTTGTCGCTCTCGCGAACCGAGACGAACACCGTGCCCTTGCGCGGCACCCGCGTGCCGCCGCCGAGCTGGCTCTTGGCGAACGCCACCGCGAAGGAGCGGTCGATGCCCATGACCTCTCCGGTCGAGCGCATCTCGGGGCCGAGCACGGTATCGACCCCCGGAAAGCGGGCGAACGGAAACACCGATTCCTTCACGCCGACATGGTCGAACTTCGCCTTCTTCAGCTTGAAATCGGCAAGCTTCTCGCCGGCCATGATGCGCGCCGCGATCTTCGCGACCGGCGTGCCGACCACCTTGGCGACAAAGGGCACCGTGCGCGAGGCGCGCGGATTGACTTCGAGCACGTAGATCTCGCCGTCCTTGATGGCGTATTGCACGTTCATCAGGCCGACGACGTCGAGGCCGAGCGCCAGCTCGCGGGTCTGCCGCTCCAGCTCCTCGATCATCTTGTCGTCCAGCGAGTGCGGCGGCAGCGAGCAGGCGCTGTCGCCGGAATGGATGCCGGCTTCCTCGATGTGCTCCATGATGCCGACGATGAAGGTGTCCTTACCGTCGCAGAGGCAGTCGACGTCGATCTCGGTCGCATCGGACAGATAGCGGTCGAACAGCAGCGGGTTCTTGCCGAGCACGGTGTTGATCTGGCCGGTCTTGTCGTTCGGGTAGCGCGCCTTGACGTCCCCCGGCACCAGCTCCGGCAGCGTGCCCAGCAGGTAATCGCTGAGCTGGTTCTCCTCGCGGATGATTTGCATCGCGCGGCCGCCGAGCACGTAGGACGGGCGCACCACCAGCGGCAGGCCGAGATCGGTCGCGACCAGGCGCGCTTGCTCGACCGAATAGGCGATGCCGTTCTTGGGCTGCTTCAGCCGCAGCTTGTCGAGCACCCGCTTGAAGCGGTCGCGGTCTTCCGCAAGGTCGATGGCATCGGGCGAGGTGCCGAGGATCGGCACTTCGGCGGCTTCCAGCGCGCGCGCGAGCTTGAGCGGGGTCTGGCCGCCGAACTGCACGATCACGCCGTGCAGCGTGCCGTTCGTGCGTTCCTTCGCGATGATCTCCAGCACGTCCTCGGCGGTGAGCGGCTCGAAATAGAGCCGGTCGGCAGTGTCGTAGTCGGTCGACACCGTCTCTGGGTTGCAGTTGACCATGATGGATTCGTAGCCGGCGTCGTGCAGCGCGAAGCAGGCGTGACAGCAGCAATAGTCGAACTCGATGCCCTGGCCGATGCGGTTCGGTCCGCCGCCGAGGATGATGACCTTCTTCTTGTCGGACGGCGAGCTCTCGTCCGCAGGCGCGCCCGCGAATGGCGCCTCATAGGTCGAATACATGTAGGCCGTGGGCGAGGCGAACTCGGCCGCGCAGGTGTCGATGCGCTTGTAGACCGGGCGAACGCCGAGCGCGTGGCGCTTCGCCGTGACCTCCGCCTCCGTCGTCTCCGCGATCACCGCAAGCCGCGCATCGGAGAAGCCCATGGCCTTGAGCGTGCGCATGCCGAAGGCGTTGCCCGGCAGGCCGTTCTTGCGGACCTTCGCTTCCATGTCGACGATGCCGCGCATCTCGCTGAGGAACCACGGATCGATCTTGCAGGAATTGAAGATCTCCTCGTCCGACCAGCCGAGCCGCATCGCCTGCGCGACCTGGAGCAGCCGGTTCGGCGTCGGCGTGCCGAGCGCGGCGCGGATCGCATTCTTGTCGTCGTCGCGGCCGAGACCTTCGATCTCGATTTCGTCGAGGCCGGTGAGGCCGGTCTCGAGCCCGCGCAATGCCTTCTGAAGGCTTTCCTGGAAGGTGCGGCCGATCGCCATGACTTCGCCGACCGACTTCATCGACGTGGTCAGCGTGGTGGAGGCACCCGGGAATTTCTCGAAGGCGAAACGCGGCACCTTGGTGACGACATAGTCGATCGTCGGCTCGAACGAGGCCGGCGTGGCGCCGCCGGTGATGTCGTTGGCGATTTCGTCGAGCGTGTAGCCGACCGCAAGCTTGGCGGCGACCTTTGCGATCGGAAAGCCGGTGGCTTTCGAAGCCAAGGCGGAGGAACGCGACACGCGCGGATTCATCTCGATGACGACCATGCGGCCGTCTTCGGGATTGACGCCGAACTGCACGTTGGAGCCGCCGGTCTCGACGCCGATCTCGCGCAGCACCGCCAGCGAGGCGTCGCGCATGATCTGGTATTCCTTGTCGGTCAGCGTCAGCGCCGGGGCCACCGTGATGGAATCGCCGGTGTGCACGCCCATCGGATCGAGGTTCTCGATCGAGCAGACGATGATGCAATTGTCGTTCTTGTCGCGCACCACCTCCATCTCGTACTCTTTCCAACCGAGCACGGATTCTTCGATCAGCACTTCGTTGGTGGGAGACGCATCCAGGCCGCGCTCGATGATGTCGAGGAACTCTTCCTTGTTGTAGGCAATGCCGCCGCCGGTGCCGCCCATGGTGAAGGAGGGGCGGATGATCGCGGGCAGGCCGATCTCGGACAGAGCCATCAGCGCCTGGCCGAGCGCATATTCCTGGTAGCGCTTGCGGCGGTCGCTCTCGCCGAGCGCCCATTGCCGCTCGAGCTCTTCGAGCGCCGCCCCCGACGCCTTTGCGCGTTCGGCCTGGTACTTGTCGCGGAAGGACTTCTTCAGGGCGGAGGCGTTGGCGAGCCGCGACTTCGGCGTCTCGAGCCCGATCTTGGTCATGGCTTCGCGGAACAGCTGGCGGTCCTCGGCCTTGTCGATCGCGTCCGCGGTGGCGCCGATCATCTCGACGTCGAACTTGTCGAGCGTGCCCTGCTGGCGCAGCGACAGCGCGCAGTTCAGCGCGGTCTGTCCGCCCATGGTCGGCAGCAGCGCGAAGCCGCCGGGAATGACGTGACGTTCCTTCTCGATGATTTTCGCGACGATCTCGGGCGTGATCGGCTCGATATAGGTGGCATCGGCCAATTCCGGGTCGGTCATGATGGTGGCCGGATTGGAATTGACGAGGACGATGCGATAGCCCTCTTCCTTCAGCGTCTTCACCGCCTGGGTGCCCGAATAGTCGAACTCGCAGGCCTGGCCGATCACGATGGGACCGGCGCCGATGATCAGGATGGTGGTGATGTCTGTACGTTTGGGCATCAACTCTCGCCGAAGTGGAATTTGGGCACAAAAAAAGGGCGCGCCTGCTGCGCGTCCCTTTGGCCGAGAGCGCGGTGGTCCCCCCTCGCGCGCGGGGTGGGTCTTAGAACAGTTTTCGGGGCGGCGAAACCCCGAAAAACGCCCATCAACCGGCAATTTTGACCGGTTTTGGCCGGGCCTGCCAGCCCCGGGCGAGATGGACCAGAAGAGCCGCCGAAACGCTCAATCCGCCGACCCAGCCGAGATCGGCCGGGCTCCACGCCGCAAGCACGGCGCCGCCCAGGGCTCCACCGATCGCAAAGCCGAGATACATGGCCGAGGCGTTGAGCGAGAGCGCGATCATCGAGGCCTGCGGCTCGATCCGGATGATGCTGGCGACCTGGGCCGGGTAGAACGCCCATCCCGAGATGCCCCAGAGGAAGATCGCGCCCAGCACCGCATAATGCGCCTGCCCCGGCATCAGCTTCAGGATCAGCGAATCCAGGATCAGCGCGCTGGCCATGCCGGCAAGCCCGAGACCTGCCGTGACGAGCGTGCCGAGCCGGTCGGCCAGGACGCCGCCGAGCATGTTGCCGATCGCGGCGGCGCCGCCGAACACCAACAGCGCGAGGCTGATCTGCGAAGCATCGAATCCAAGGCCGCGCAGCGGGACCGCGAAATAGGTGAATACCGTGAAGCCGCCGAGCGCCCATAAAATCGTGATCAGAAGCGCAACCAGGACATTGCGGTGACGCGCCACCGCCAGCCGATCGCTGAGCGAGGCCGTGTTGCGCGGCAGGCCGCGGGGCAGGCCGAGCAGGAGGCCTGCGAGCGCGACGGCGCCGATCAGGGCGACCATGGCAAAGGTCGCGCGCCAGCCGAGCAGGCTGCCGACGAGATTGCCGAGGGGAACGCCGATGACGGTCGCAACCGTGAGGCCCGAGGTCACCAGCGCCACCGCGCGGCCGCGTCGCTCCGGCGCGGCGACGGCCACGGATACGGCCAGCGCGGTCGGCATGCACAGCCCGGAGCCCAGCGCCATCAGCATGCGCGAGGCCAGCAGCAGGATGTAATTCGATGCCACCATCGCCGCGAGGTTTCCGGCGATGAAGGTCGATAGCGCCAGGGCCAGCACGGTGCGGCGGTCGATATTGTTCAATGTTACCGCCAGGATCGGCGAGCCGACCGCATAGGTGAGGGCGTAGGCCGTGACCAGCTGCCCGGCAGCGGGGACGGAAATCGCCAGGTCGGTTGCGATCGCCGGCAAAAGCCCTGCAATGACAAAGCCTTCCGTGCCGATCGCAAAGGCCGCCAGGGCCAACCAGAACACGCTCATCCGAAAAATCCCTATGTTCAACGTTTGTTGAACTATCAATCGGACCGATTCAGAAGTCAATTGGTTCAAGAACTATTGAACATGGGGGCCATTTCACTATAATCGTCACCATGAGCCGCACGCCTCCCCACCCCACCCGCGAGCAGATCGAACTGCCGATGGTCCTGGATTGCCTGAGCGATCCGATCCGATTGGCGATCGTGTACCAACTTGCTCAGCAGGAACCTGTCAGCAGCGAACTGTGCTGCGGCGACTTCAACGCGCTCAGCGGCAAGTCGAATCTCGCCTATCACTTCGCCAAGCTACGCGAATGCGGCCTGATGCAGACCCGCGTCGCCGGCACCAACCGCTTCATGCGGCTGCGCCGCGAGGATCTGGACGCACGTTTTCCGGGCCTGCTCGATGCCGTCATCACCTCCGCGGCAAAGGACGCCGACCGGCTGCGGCTTGTGTCGGAATGCGAAGTGGTCGATGCAGGTTGAAGCTGAGATTGTTCGCAAATCGCCCGGCTTCGCCCTTCGGGCTTCGCCGCGGCAGCCTTCGCCACGATAGGGCTTGCCGAGCCGAAGCTGGCGGAGCCAGCGAAGGCTGGAGACCCGGCCTGGATTTGAACCAGGATAAAGAGCGATGCATCGCCCTCGCGTAGACACTTCCGCCACCGGGCCGCGGCGATCATTGCCGATCGGGGTGCGACAAGCCACCTCAGGCAGACGTTATGCTTAACGAACCCAGGAAGTTTAGCGAACCCAAGAAGTCTAGCGAACCCAAGAAGTCTAGCGAACCAACGGCGGCCGCGCGATGAACGTCATGCGCCAGCTATTGTGGCCGACATTGCGGTGAGCGCGCTGGACCGCGAAGCCGGCGGCCTTGAGCTTGGCGGTGATCTCCTCCTCGCTGTAGCGCTGCAGCCCGATGCGCGTGCGCAGCTGACGGTAATCCGACAGCGCAGTGCTGATCAGCCCGATCAGCGCATCTTTCAAAAAGCCGTGACGCAGGCCGAAGCTGAGCAGCGCTGTGACGTCCCTGAACATGCCGACATTGGGCTGGAGGATATCGCCCAGCACCAGCTTGCCGGAGGGCTTCAGGATGCGGCGGAAGTTGAGGAGGGCGGCGTCGAGCTCGTCCGGCGTCATGTATTGCGCGACCGAGTTCATCACGACGAGATCGATCGACTGCTCCTGCATCTTGCGGACATCGTCGAGCGAGCGGACGCGGATTTTCGTGTTTGGGGCAAACCGCGCGATCAACCGGCCGCGCACACCGGGCGCGGGCTCGGCGAGGATCAGCTTGCCGCACGCGGCCGCGACTTGGCTCGCCGACAGAGCCTCGCCGCAGGCGTAGTCGAGCACGGTCGCCTCGGGCGAAGAGATGTAGCCGATGATGTCCCGCGCGATGATCTGGAAGTGCAAGTCGCGATGCAGCTTGCTGACATAGATCGTGTGCGTCGAGTCGTAGTAATCGATCCAATCGTCCATGGTCGTCGAGGGCCCCGGCCAAACGGTTCCGGTGAAGGAACCGGCGCTGCCCGCCTGCGTTAGGGGTGCGGCGGCGCGCCGTCAATGTCCGCGTCCTAACAGGAAGGTTTCCCGTGAGCAAAGCCCCACAAAAGGTCTCGCCCGACCTCGACACCCCCACCGATCTGTCGTCCCAGGCGGTCAACAAGGTTTCGGAGGCACTCAACGTGCTCCTAGCCGATGCGTTCGCGCTGTATCTGAAGACCAAGAATTTCCACTGGCACATCAGCGGCCGGCATTTCCGCGACTATCATCTTCTGCTTGACGAGCAGTCCGACCAGATCTTCGCCACCACCGACCAGCTCGCCGAGCGCGTCCGCAAGATCGGCGGCACCACGCTGAAATCGATCGGGCAGATCGCCAAGTTCCAGACCATCAAGGACAACAATGAAGACTATGTCCCGCCGCGCGAGATGCTGCGCGAGTTGATGCAGGACAACAAGCATGTCGCCGCGGCAATGCGCAAAGCACACGAGGTCTGCGACGACGCCGGTGACGTCGCCAGCGCCAGCATCCTCGAAAACTTTATCGACGAGACGGAGCGCCGCACCTGGTTCCTGTTCGAAGCCACGAGACAAGAAGGCGGCAACGAGGCGTAAGGGCACGCTGGATTGCTTCCACGTCGTCGTCCCGGCGAAGGCCGGGACCCATACCCCCAGGGAGAAGTTGTGGCGCGAGATGCGCAATAGCGAATCTTCGCCAAACTACCTTTCGTGGCTATGGGTCCCGGCCTTCGCCGGGACGACTGCGGAGTTTGTTGGACGAGCGCCGCTAGGTCGCCACAACCGCATCAGCGCTCCATCCTTGCCCGTCACCGGATCGGCCGGCGGCAGCGCGACGTTTGGAATCGTCTTCAGCGCTCTGGCGTGGTTTTCCGGCGTTGCGCGGGTGACCTCCATCTTCGCACCCGGCGGATAGGCGCCGATCACGCAGAAATCCTCGCTGGCCTTGATGCGCTGGTGACCTGTCCCGGCGGGCAGGATCGCGACGTCGCCGGCCTTGATCTCCAGCTCCTGGCCATGGTCGCCGCCGAAGCGGACGCGCGCGCTGCCACGCGCAACGCCGAGCACCTCGTGCACCGTCGCGTGGTAATGCAGATAATCGAAGACGCCATTGCGCCACGTGCCGCCCCAGCCGTTCGCTTCGAACAAGCGTTCGATCGTCTCTTCCGGCTGTCTGGAATCGAGCTTCACCGCGGCCTGGTAGACCAGGAAGGGAAGGATATTGTTCGGCACGAGCCCGTCATCCTCGAACACGATGGCGAGCGGCTCGGCATTGTCGCGAACGACGGACATAAAGGGCTCCTGCGTGAGCGTAGCAGGGATCAACGAAGGGAGTTAAGCGGCGTTCCTCGTTCCGCTGTCAGTCCGGGTTCGCGCTGCGCCCCGGAACGACAAAAGCCCGGGAGAAGGCCCGGGCTCGATGTCGTCAAGGCAGTTGCAGGAGAGCGCGTGCCTTACGCGCTCTTGTTCTGCCGCATCAGGTCGGCGAAGCGCTGGAACAAATAGTGCGAGTCGCGCGGACCCGGTGAGGCCTCGGGGTGGTATTGCACCGAGAACACCGGCTTGCCGTCGAGCTGGATGCCGCAATTGGAGCCGTCGAACAGCGAGATGTGGGTCTGCGTCGCGCCCGTCGGCAGGGTGCTCTCGTCCACGGCAAAGCCGTGGTTCATCGAGGTGATCTCGACCTTGCCGGTGGTCTCGTCCTTGACGGGATGATTGGCGCCGTGATGGCCCTGGTGCATCTTCTTGGTCTTGGCGCCGACGGCGAGGCCGAGCATCTGATGGCCGAGACAAATTCCGAATGTCGGCGTGCCCGACTTGATCACGTCCTGGATCACGGGCACGGCATATTTGCCGGTCGCGGCCGGATCGCCGGGACCATTCGACAGGAACACGCCGTCGGGCTTCATCGCCAGGATGTCTTCGGATGACGTCGTTGCCGGCACCACCGTCACCTTGCAGCCGACGCCGGCGAGCAGGCGCAGAATGTTGCGCTTGATGCCGTAGTCGATGGCGACGACGTTGAACTCAGGCTTGTCCTGACGGCCAAAACCCGTGTCCCATAGCCAGGGCGTCTCGTCCCAGGTGAAGCGCTGGCCGGAGGTGACCATCGGCACGAGGTCCATGCCCTCGAGGCCGGGCCATTCGCGCGCTTCTTCCTTCAGGCCGTGCAGGTCGAACTCGCCGTCTTTGGCGTGCGCGATCACGGCGTTGGGCATGCCCTTGTTGCGGATCAGCGCGGTCAGCGCGCGGGTGTCGATGCCGGAAAGGCCGATGATGCCACGGGCCTTCAGCCACTGGTCGAGGTGCTTGGTGGCGCGGTAGTTCGAGGGATTGGTGATCGCGGTGCGCAGGATCACGCCGCGCGCGCCTGGTGTCGCGGCCATGTTCACCGTCTCGATGTCATCGTCGTTGGTGCCGACATTGCCGATATGCGGGAACGTGAAGGTGATGAGCTGGCCGGCATAGGAGGGATCGGTGAGGATCTCCTCATAGCCGGTCATGGCGGTGTTGAAGCAGACCTCGCCGACGGCTTGGCCTTCGGCGCCGAGGCCAAAGCCTTCCAGCACCGTGCCGTCGGCAAGCACCAACAGCGCGGTCGGTTTGTGGTCCGGCCAGGCAGGATCGTTGTCATGTTGTGTCATGAGCCCGGTTCATAGTCTCCGCGGGCGCCGGCGTCAAAGCGGAGATGCGCCGATTCACATGCGTTTTTGCATATTTGACAGGTCGCCTTGGGCCCCTAAGCTCCGCGTCATAATTTCCGGCAAATTCGGGGGCCTGGGAGGCAATAATGGACCAGACGATGCCGATTCTGCTGGTTCCGGGATTGGCCTCCTCGGCCCGGATCTATGCGCCGGTCATCCCGTCGCTCTGGCGGTTCGGCCCCGTGATGGTCGCCAACCATATTCGCGACGACAGCATGGCAGCGATTGCCCGGCGGGTGCTGAGCGAGGCGCCGCGCGCTTCGCGCTCGCCGGTCATTCCATGGGCGGCTACATCGCCCTCGAGATCATACGCCAGGCACCCGAGCGGGTAGCAAAGCTGGCGCTGATCAATACCCAGGCCCGGCCCGACACCGAGGAGGCGACCGCGCGCCGCCGCGGCCTGATGGAGCGGGCCAGGCGTGGCGAGCTGCGTGCCGCGCGCGATGAGATGTTTCCCGAACTGGTGCATCCGTCGCGTCGCGACGATTCCGGCATTCGCCAGCTCGTGCATGTGCAGGGCGAGGACGTCGGCATCGAAGGCTATCTGCGGCAGCAGACCGCGATCATCGCGCGGGTGGATTCACGGCCGACGCTTGCGACGATCAAATGCCCGACGTTGGTACTGACGGGCGATCAGGACAACACGATTCCCAACGCATTCTCGAAGGAGATGGCGGAGGGCATTTCCGGCGCAAGGCTCGTCGTGTTGGAGAATTGCGGACACCTGCCGCAGCCGGAGCAGCCCGCGGCGACGGTGCGGGCGCTGGTCGAATGGCTGGGAACCCCGGTTGTCTCAGGGCCGCGAACGGCCTAGATCAGGCGTCGGATATGCGAAGGGATCACGATCATGTTGCGCGACGACATCAACAATGCGGTCAAGGAGGCCATGAAGGCCAAGGAAGAGCGCAAGCTGTCCACGCTGCGCATGGTCAACTCGACCATCAAGAACGCCGACATCGAGGCGCGCGGTAGCGGCAAGCCGCCGCTCTCGGACGCGGACCTGCTCGGCGTGTTTCAGAAGATGATCAAGCAGCGCCAGGAGTCGGTCGAGCTCTACGAGAAGGGCGGCCGTGCCGAGCTCGCGGCGCAGGAGCGCGAGGAGATCGCGGTGATCTCGGCCTACCTGCCGAAGCAGATGTCGGACGACGACGTCAAGAAGGCGATCTCGGACGCGATCGCCGAGACGGGCGCTGCCGGCATGAAGGACATGGGCAAGGTGATCGCCGTGTTGAAGACGAAGTATGCCGGCCAGATGGATTTCGGCAAGGCTTCCGGTTTGGTGAAGGCTGCCCTGACGGGCTAGGCTGTCATTCCGGGGTGACGCGTAGCGTCGAGCAATCCATCGCGCCGCCGACTCTGTCGATCAATGGATTCCGGGCTCGTGCTCCGCACGCCCCGGAATGACAAGAAAGAATGGGGAGGCCGCCGATGACCGCCATAACACCCTTTCGCATCGCCATCAGCGACGACATCCTCACCGACCTCAAGTCGCGCCTCGCCCGCACACGCTGGCCCGAGGCGGAGCTGGTTTCCGACTGGAGCCAGGGTGCGCCGCTGAAATGGATTCAGGAAATCTGTGGCTATTGGGCCGATGGTTACGACTGGCGGGCGCGCGAAGCAAAACTCAATCGCTTCGAGCAGTTCACCACCGAGATCGACGGGCTCGACATCCACTTCCTGCATGCGCGCTCGAAGGAGCCGTCGGCGCTGCCGCTGATCATCACCCATGGCTGGCCCGGCTCGATCGTCGAATTCCAGAAGGTGATCGCGCCGCTGGTCGATCCTGCCGCGCATGGCGGCAATTCCGCCGATGCCTTCCACGTCGTCTGTCCATCGCTGCCGGGCTTTGGGTTCTCCGGCAAGCCGAAGACCAACGGCTGGGGCGTCGATCGCATCGCCGCGACCTGGGCCGGGCTGATGGACCGGCTCGGTTACGCGCGTTACGGCGCGCAGGGCGGCGACTGGGGCTCGGCGGTGACGACCTCGCTTGGCATGCAGGACGGCGAGCATTGCGCCGGCATCCACATCACGCTCGCCTTCAACGCCGCGCCGAAGGTCGAGGGCGAACCGACGCCGGAAGAGAAACGCGCGCTCGCCGGCCTCAAGCATTACGTCGACCTCGACTCCGGCTATTCGAAGCAGCAATCGACGCGGCCGCAGACACTCGGCTACGGTTTGAGCGATTCACCAAGCGGGCAGGCGGCCTGGATTCTGGAAAAATTCTGGGCCTGGACCGATTGCAACGGTCATCCCGAAAACATCTTCACCAAGGACGAGCTGCTCGACAACGTCATGCTCTACTGGGCGACGGAGACGGCGACCTCATCCGCGCGGCTCTATTGGGAAAGCTTCGGCAAGCGCCGGACCACGCCTGTCGTCAAGGTGCCGACGGGCGTCGCTGTTTTCCCCAAGGAGATCATCACGCCGGTACGGCGCTGGATGGAGCCGAACTTCCACAACATCACGCATTGGAGCGAGATGGAGAAGGGCGGCCATTTCGCCGCATTCGAGCAGCCGGATCTGTATGTCGGCGAGGTCAGAAAGTTCTTCCGGACGGTGCGCTGAGACGCACTCTCCGTCATGCCCGGGCTTGTCCCGGGCATCCACGCCCTTAAACTCAGGCCAAACAAGAACGTGGATGGCCGGGACACGCCCGGCCAAGACGCCGAGACCGTGGAAACGCCCGCAGCCATGCTCACCGAAGCCAAGACCTATGACGAGCTCTATCGCAATTTCCGCTGGGAGATCCCGGCGCGCTTCAACCTGGCGGAGGCCTGCTGCGATCGCCACGCCGACGGCACCGGCCGGCTCGCGCTGGTCTATGTCGACGAGAACGGCGCCATCACGCGCACATCCTTTGACGAGATCGCGGAGATGTCGCGCCGCTTCGCCAATGTGCTGAAGTCAGATGGTCTTGCCCGTGGCGACCGCGTCGCGGTGTTCCTGTCGCAGTCGCTGGAGCTGCCGATCGCGCACATGGCGGCGTTCCGTTCGGCGATGATCTCCATTCCGCTGTTCGCGCTGTTTGGCGAAGACGCGCTGGAATTCCGCCTGTCGAACTCGCAAGCCAAGGCCATCGTCACCGACGCGGGAGGCTGGGAGAAGCTTTCGAAGATACGCGACCGTCTGCCGGAGCTGAAGAATGTCTACATCGTTGGCGAACGAACGCCGGCGGGCACGACATCGTTCTGGAATTCGGTCAAGGCTGCATCGCCCGACTTCACGCTGGTGGACACGTCCGCGGACGATCCCGCGCTGATCATCTATACCTCAGGCACAACGGGCAATCCGAAGGGCGCGCTGCACGCACACCGCGTCGTGCTCGGACATCTCCCTAATGTCGAGATGTGCCACAACTTCCTGCCGCGCCCCGGCGATCTGATGTGGACGCCGGCGGACTGGGCCTGGATCGGCGGCCTTATCAACGGCCTGTTCGCGTTCTGGTATCACGGCATTCCCCTGGTCGGCCACCGCGCGCGAAAGTTCGAGCCGCAAGCGGCGATGCAGATGATGGCCGATCTCGGCGTGCGCAATGTCTTCCTGCCGCCGACCGCGCTGAAGCTGATGCGGCAGGCCGGCGTGACGCATTCCGGCGTCAAGCTGCGCAGCATCTTTACCGGCGGCGAGTCCCTCGGCGGCGAGCTGCTCGGCTGGGTGCGCGAGACTTTCGGCATCGACGCGCATGAGGTGTTTGGCCAGACCGAATGCAATCTCGTGATCGGCAGCAACGCGAATCTGTTTCCGATCCGCCCCGGTTCGATGGGCAAGGCGACGCCGGGTTTCGACGTCCGCATCGTCAACGACAGAGGCGAGGAGCAGCCGCGGGGACAGCGCGGCATCATCGGCGTGCGCCAGCCCTGTCCTTGCACGATGCTCGAATACTGGCGCAATCCGGACGCCACGGCGAAGAAATATGCCGGCGAGTTCCTGCTCACCGGCGATCTCGGCGTGCAGGACGAGGACGGTTACTTCTGGTACGTCAGCCGCGAGGACGACGTCATCACCACCGCCGGCTATCGCGTCGGCCCGTCCGAGATCGAGCACACGCTGATGAAGCACCCGGCGGTGGCGATGGCGGCGGTGGTCGGTATTCCCGATCCCATCCGCACCGAATCGATCAAGGCCTGGATCGTGCTGCGCCCGGGCTTTGCCGCCGGCGACGCACTCGCGCGCGAGATCCAGGAGTTCGTCAAGGTGCAACTCGCCGCACACGAATACCCGCGCTTCGTGGAGTTCGCGGAGACACTGCCAATGACCGCGACCGGAAAGGTGCTGCGGCGCGAGCTGCGGGCGAGGGGTTAGAGCACATCGTCCTCTCACTGCGCCGGCGTCGACAGCGCGGACCGCAGCATCGCAGCGAGGTCTCGGCGCCGGAACGGCTTGGTCAGGATGCGGGCATCGCCGATTCCGTCGGGCGCCTTGACCGGATTTTGGCTGTAGCCGGAGGTGAAGAGCACCTTGAGCCCGGGCCGCAGCTGGCTTGCTTGCCTGGCAAGCTCCGGCCCGAACATGCCGCCGGGCATCACGACGTCGGTGAACAGCAGGTCGATGTCCCCGGACTGGCGCAACAAGTCGAGCGCCGCCGGACCGCTTGCGGCCGTGATGACGCGGTAGCCGAGCGTCTTCAGCTCGCTTTCGACATACGTCCGAACCATGTCGTTGTCCTCGACGACGAGAATGGTCTCGCTTCCTTCGCGCGCGGCGATCCCTTCGGCGGGTGAGATATCCTCGGTCGGCGGCGTTGCCAGGCGGGGAAAGAACAGCCTGACGGTGCTGCCTTGTCTCGGCGCGGACTGCATCTGCACCAGTCCGCCGGACTGTCGCACAAACCCGTAGACCATGCTCAAGCCGAGCCCGGTCCCCTTGCCGACCTCCTTCGTGGTGAAGAACGGCTCGAACGCCCGGCTCGCCACCTCGGCGGTCATGCCGCTGCCGGTGTCGGTCACGGCCACCATGACATAGTCGCCCGGTCGCGGCTCGCCGTTGACGTCAAGGTCGGATTCACCGAGCGAGACGTTGCGCGCCTCGATGGTCAGCCTGCCGCCCAACGGCATGACATCGCGCGCGTTGAGCACGAGATTGAGTAGCGCCGTCGTCAATTGGCCGGGATCGACGCTGGTCAACCCCACATCCGGTTCGAGCGCGAAGGCGCATTCGATGTGCTCGCCCAGGGGCCGGCGCAACAACGCCTCCATCTCCTGAATCTTCCCGCCGATGTCGATGTCCCGCGGCCTCAGGGGCTGCTTGCGCGCGAAGGCGAGCAGGCTCCGCGTCAGGTCGGAGCCGCGCTCGGCAGCTGTCGCGATGTCGCCGGCGATGCGGTGCAACTCCTTGTTTCCCGCCAGCCTGTCGGCAAGGTGCTCCGAATTGCCGAGAATGACGGTGAGGAGGTTGTTGAAATCATGGGCTACGCCGCCGGTGAGCTGGCCCATGGCTTCCATCTTCTGGGACTGGCTGAGCTTCTGGTTGAGGTCCGCGATGGCCGCGCGTTGCTGCTCGAGCGACTCGGCGGTGCCGTTGAGCAGGGTCATCAATCCGCCCAGCTCGCCGCGCGGATGGGGAGGGGGAATTCGGGCGCTGAGATCGCCGAGCCCGAGTCTCTTCGCCATGTTGGCGAGCCGCCCGACCTGGCGCCCGACGCTCACGGTCGCGAGGATCCATACCCCGGCCAGCAGCAGCAGCAAGGCCACTGCGAGGATCGCCATGTCCTCGTAGAGCCGGCGATTCGCCGCAGCGACCAGTCCGTCCTTGGACCGTCCGACCAGGATGTAGAGGCCGGCATCACGGATCGAAGGCGAGTGGGCAACGGCCCAGACCTGCGTGCGGCCCTCGCGATCGGTCACTTCCTGAAACGCCTTTTGACCGGGAGCCGTCGCGAAGCCGAGCAGGTCGGATCCCGCAATCGACGCCCCCACGGGCGCGGTCCAGCCGCCTCCGGAGGGGGCGACAAGAACGGTGCCCTTGCCGTCGATGAGCAGGATATCCTTCTCTGCCAGTAGCCGCTTGTGGTGATACTCGGCGAATTTGCGCAGGTTGAACGAAGCGAGCAGCACCAGCTTCAGCGCGCCCGCCTCCGATCGCACCGGATATGCGATCTGGAGCACCGATATTCCGGTCAGCCGGCCGAATACCGGCTCAACCACGACGCTGCGCGAGACCAGGGCCTGCTTGAAATAGGCGCGATCCCTCAGATCGAGGGTGCGGTTGGTCCGCAGCGAGTCGCAGAACAGGCTGCCGTCAGGGTCGATGGTCAGGATTCCCGTGAACTGAGGGTATTCCTCGCGCACATCCGACAGAAACGCCGAGCATGCCGCCTTGTCGCGCGTGTCGAGATCGCGCGCCCGGGCCAGACCGTAGTGAAGCTGCGCGGTGCCCTGAATCTTTTCGCCCAGATCGCTGGCAATGTCGTCGGCCGAGGCTGCCAGATTGGCCAGGGCGGCGTTGATTTCGCTGCTCCGGTTCTGCACGAAACGCAGCCCGACGAGGCTCGCCGGCACCAGCATGGCCGCGATGACGAGTATCAGTAGCCGGGTACGCAAGCTCATCGGTCGGACGGTCCATCCTGGTCATTGCGCGTGCTCGTTCAAGGACCCAATTTGCGGCACCACCCTCCGCCCAGTCCATAGGCATCGGGCCGAAAAAGTCCTCGACGGCGAAAGATTTCGAGCCGCGTGCAGCACGGATGAGCTTTCCGAAGGAAGCGTCGCCGCCGGCGCGACGGCTTTCCCCGGTCGGCACCGGCGGCGTCGGGATACCGTCGTCCGACGATCAACTCGCGCGTGCGCGCCGGCCGCGGGGACGCTAAGATCGAGGTCAATCCGCGTGCGACGGAGATCGCGCCGGCCAACGAGGAGGAAGCTGATGTCCATTTCGGGCAAGGTCGATCCGGTGGTGCGTCCGGTCGCGGCGAGCGACATCGCCGAGGCGCTGGTCGAGGGCCTGCGTGATTTCCAGGCGCTGCCGCTTTACGGCCTCTGCTTCGGCGCGCTCTACGCCGCCGGCGGCATCGCCATCATGCTGTGCTTCACCGCGTTCGGCATGGTCTATCTGGTCTATCCGCTGGCCGCCGGCTTCGCGCTGCTCGGGCCATTCGTGGCGATCGGGCTCTATGAAGTCAGCCGCCGTCGCGAGCGCGGCGAGCCCGTCTCGCTCGGCGCGATCTGGTCGGCCGTGCGTGCGCGCAGCGAGATCGGCTGGATGGCCTTCGTCACGCTGTTCGTGTTCGTGGTCTGGATGTATCAGGTGCGGCTTCTGATCGCGCTGCTGCTCGGCCTGCATGCCTCGTTCTCGAGCCTTCAGGAGTTCATGACGGTGGTGCTGACGACGAACGAGGGCTTGCTGTTCCTCGGCATCGGCAACGCGGTCGGCGCGGTGCTGTCGCTGATCCTGTTTTCGCTGACCGTGGTGTCGTTTCCGCTGCTGCTCGACCGCGAGGTCGATTTCGTCACGGCGATGGTGACGAGCGTGCGCG
This sequence comes from Bradyrhizobium sp. MOS002, assembly GCF_003020115.1. Classification (GTDB taxonomy): domain Bacteria; phylum Pseudomonadota; class Alphaproteobacteria; order Rhizobiales; family Xanthobacteraceae; genus Bradyrhizobium. Next base: position 25,810 of record NZ_PYFX01000001.1, on the reverse strand, counting down.
CGGTCGTGGCGAGTCCGGTGCCGATGATTGGCTGGGCTGCGGTGATCGTGATGGTCCTGATCGTCTCGGCGCTGCCGTATTTTCTGGGGCTGGTGGTGACGCTGCCCGTGCTCGGGCATGCGACCTGGCATCTTTATCGGCGGATCGTGGTGCCGGTGGCGTAACAGGCAGCCGGACGTAATGGCAGCGAGCTATTCGCCGGTTGCCAGCCGGCGCTCGCCTGATGAGGTCAGTTCGAGCTCACCGAGGCGCCTGATCGCATAACCCAGACTGGTCAGGCGCTCGCCGTGCGCTTGCGGAATTTCGCCTTGCGCCTTGCCCTTGCCGATCTCGGCCAACGACTCAAATTCATCGGCGCTGAGCGCAAAGCTGCTGTCGGTCATCAAGCAACCTCGTCAGTCCATACCTTGAAATTGACCAGGGTATTCGGACCGAAGGTCTGGGTGATCGGGACGTCCGCGGCATCGCGTCCTTGTGCGATCAACACGCGGCCGATCCGTGGCGTGTTGTTGCGGGGATCGAACATGTGCCAGCTTCCGCCGAGATAAGCCTCGAACCAGCCGGCGAAATCTCCCACGGCCCAGGGCTTCGGCGTGCCGATGTCGCTGAGATAGCCGGTGCAGTAGCGCGCCGGGATGTTCATGCAGCGGCAGAACGTGATGGCAAGATGAGCATAGTCGCGGCAAACGCCCTTGCCTTCGTCGTAGACTTCGCGCGCCGTCTTGGTTGCGCGCGCGTGCTCATAGCCGAAAGCGATGTGACGATGAGCGAAATCGCAGATGGCCTGGACCCGCGCCCAGCCTGGCGGCGTGTGCTCGAACAGTTTCCATGCGATATCCGACAGGCGATCGGTCTCGCAATAGCGACTGCCGAGCAGATAGACGAGCGTCTCGGTCGGCAGCGCCTCGACGGCGTGCTGAGCCGCGTTCGGGAACACCGGGTCGGGCAGGCCGCTGTCGCTCACGACGCCATCGCCGGCAAGGCGAAAGGCACCGGCCGGCGCCACGATCCGGCTGCACCAATTGCCGAAGAGGTCGCGATAGGGGGTGATCGGCACCGACGGTCTGGTGGTCAGCAGGTCGGGCACGATGACATCGGAAGCGCGGGTGAAGTGCGTGCCCAACACCATGATCATGGGCGTCGGCTGCGGGAACTCGTACAGCATCTCGTACCCGACGCGGAGCTTCATATGAAATGCTTTCTCTAGGCTGAGCTCTCAACATGGCTACGAAGCGGTCGAACACAAGGCTTCGACGGCCCTATTCGATCGAGAGTGCGATTTGGCGGGTCAAAAGCGCGACACGAGCGAGAAAACGATAGCTAATTGCAGCCATTGCGCGCACGGTGCGCAAATGTCGGAAAGAGCGGTCGTCTCTGCGCATATGCGGCGCCACGACTCTACGCGCGCGACGTGAAATGGTTCATTTCTCGCACCGGCGGAGCCGGCTCGACGCGATGTCGTATCGGTGATCGTTGCGCATATTGCCCGTTCCCGCGGGCCCGACGCGGCAGGCTCGTGCCGCAGATGCCTGAACGACCCCACAACGGTTCGATATGAGATCGAACGCCAACCGAAAGCACCCGATGCAAACCCAACCGATCCAAGCTCTCTCCCCACGGCACGTCAAGACAGAAGAAGCGCTCCGGCTCGGCGTCGAGTCGGGCTGGTACGCGATCAAGGTCAGCGGGACCTTTGTCTCGGGCCCGCACGGCTCGGAAGCGGATTGCAGTCGCAAGATCGACGAAATCAATCCGCCTCCGGTGAAGAAGAAGCGATGACGGCGCGGAGTTCGCCCGCTACGGCGTCTTGATACCCATCGCCTTCAACGCTTCCAGCATCTGCACCGGCGGCGCCATCTTGATCTGCGGCGCCTTGCCCGTTTCCAGCAGGCTCTTCAGCCCCGACAGGATTGCAGGCCAGCCGGTGCGGCCGCCGGAAAGGATGTCGTCGCTGAGCGGACGGTCGTGACGTTCGCTCATGGTGAGGCGGACGGCTTCGCCGGCCTGTTCGATCTCATAAGTGACAAGCGTAGTGCCGAGCTTTGCAACGAGGTCGGGCCAGTTGACGTTCCACGTCACCGTCAGCCTGTTCGGCGGATCGTATTCGAAAACATCGCCCGAGATGTGTTCCGATCCGTCAAGCGCGCGCACGATGAATTTGCCGCCGAGTCTCGGCTCCATCTCCACCGCAAAGCCGGAAAAGTATTTGCGGCTGAACTCGGCGGAGGTCAGCGCCTCCCACACCTTGTCCCGCGTCGCGGCGATGTAAATCGTGTAGACGGTGAGCGGCTTGAACTGATCGAGGTTCATTTTGCATCGAATCCCTTGTTGAGCGCTGTGCGCGGGATGGCGAGCACCTTGCCTCTCTCGAGGAGGCTCTTGAGCCCGGACAGGATCGCCGGCCAGCCATTGGAAACGGCGCCGAGATATTTGCCCCCTTCGACGAATCCGTCATGCAAGACGGTCAAACGCACGAGCGAGCCGAACGGTTCGATGGTGAAGACCACCCGGGAGATCGGTTCGCCGCGCAGCTCTTCGTATTTCTGGTGCTTGAAGCTGTAGGACAACCGCCGCGGCGGATCGGCCTCGAGGATTTCGCCGGAATCGGTGGTCTCGCCGTCCAGCAGCAGCGCGAAAGGGGAGCCGATTTTCCAGTCGGACCTGACCTCGGCGCCGAACCAGTATTGCTTGGTGAACTCGCTTGATGTCAGCGCCTCCCACAGCCTCGTCGGCGTGGTCTCGATGTAGGTGACATAGACGAATTGCGGCTTACTCATCGCGCTTCTCCAACTGGCGTTTCAACTCGCCGAGTGCGGCGAGCTTGCCGCGCTCGAATTTCTTGATCCAGCGTTCGCCGATCTGATGGATCGGAACCGGATTGAGATAGTGCAGCTTCTCGCGGCCGTGCCTGATGGTCGTGACCAGATTGGCCTGTTCCAGAATGGCAAGGTGCTTGGTCACCGCCTGGCGCGTCATCGCGAGACCTTCGCAGAGTTCGTTCAGCGTCTGGCCGTTCCTGGCGTGAAGCCTGTCGAGCAGCGACCGTCGTGACGCATCGGCGAGCGCTTTGAAGACCTCATCCATGGCGGCGATAATAGGCAACCAAATGGTTGCCTGTCAAGATGGTGATGCATCGCGCGGTGCTCGTGTTCCTGCAGGCGCCGGAGATGAAGACGTGGGTGACGGCGGCGCTGGACGGAAACTGAGTGCCATGCATTAATGCCCCAAACCGCTCCCAGCGAGTCCTCCCCATGATGTCTCTGCAAGCCTATCTCGCTTTCCTTGCCGCCTGCATCGCGCTCGCGCTGCTGCCCGGTCCGATCGTCACCCTCGTCATCGCCAACGGGCTGCGCCACGGCACGCGTGCGGCGCTGACCAATGTGGCCGGTGCGCAGGCCGGCCTCGCCATCGTCATCGGCATCGTCGCGGTCGGCCTGACCTCGCTGATGGCGACCATGGGCTATTGGTTCGACTGGGTGCGCTTTGCCGGCGCCGCCTATCTGGTCTGGCTCGGCATCAAGCTGATCTGGGCGCCGGTCGAGGGCGTCAATGTGGACGAGCCGCCGGCGCCGCCGCGCGGCGGATTCTTCCTGCAAGGTTTCCTGGTGCTGCTGTCGAACCCGAAGGTGCTGGTGTTCTTCGGCGCCTTCATCCCGCAGTTCATGGACATGAACCGCGACCACTTCCCGCAGGTCGCGCTGCTGGGCGCAACCTTCATGGTCACTGCGGTGATGACGGACGCGCTCTACGCCATCGCCGCGGGGCGGGCCCGAAAGTTCTTTTCGGCTCGCCGCACGCGCATGATGTCGCGCATCTCCGGCGGCTTCATGATCGGCGGCGGCATCTGGCTGGCGCTGACCAGGGCGAAATAACCGCCATCGGGTCGGTAGCCTTGAACCCTTCGCGCCGGCGATGTGCATCTCGATCGGCGCGGATATCGTCGCGACGCGGGACTAATCGACCAGCCTCTGCGCCCGCAGCTCCACTTCGATCTCCGCAAAAATCCCCGCCAGTCGCTCGGCCCATTGTTGCTGGCCGGACTGATCGGCGATCAGATCCTGGCGGATCTCGATGCCGGTGTTGACGAGGCCGCGGCCCTCGCCGTGGACGGGGATGGTGTAGTCGGTGAGGTCGTCCACCGCGTAGGGCTCGTTGTCGCCGACGACGAGATCGCCCTGGCCGCGCAGATGCTTGAGCAGCAGCTGCGGCAGCACGGTGTCGCGATTATACAGCGCGCCGATGTGCCAGGGCCGCGCAACGCCAGCGTAAACGGGGGTGAAGCTGTGCAGCGACACCAGCACCGTCGGCCGCTTGTCGTGCACGCGGCGGCCGATCGCGGCATCGATACGGCGGTGATAGGGCTCGAAAATCTCGCGCCTGCGCGCTTTGCGCTCCTGCTCCGAAATTCCCTCGTTGCGCGGGATCGCGGTTGCTTCGGAAATCACGGGGATCGAGCTCACAGCGGCGGGCGGGCGGTTGCAGTCGATCACCAGCCGCGAATAGCGCTGGGCGATCAGATGTGCGCCCAGCATCTCTGCCAGCCGGTCGGCGACACCCGCGATGCCGATGTCCCAGGCGATGTGCCGCGTCAGCTCGCCTCCCGCGACGCCGAGATCGCCGAGCGCCCGCGGCAAGACCCGTCCGTAGTGGTCCGAGGTGAGCAAAAAAGGCGATGTCCCTTGCGCATTCACCTCGTGCACCGGGGGGATGTCACCCTCGCCCAGGAGTTGATTGGTCGCCTCGATTGTGTCTAAAGCCATCCTGATTGCCTAATGAAACAGCAGTCACCCCGAAGAATCGGGCGGAATTGCTATAGATTGGTCCGCCCGACCTCACCATGATTGCCTGACGATGCCGCTGCTGACGATTCATCACAAGACCGAATATCGCTACACCCGCCCCGTGGCGTTCGGCGAACACAGGATCATGCTGCGTCCGCGCGACGGGCATGATCTGCGTGTGCTCGACTCCAGGCTCGAGATCTCGCCGGAGCCGATGTCGCTGCACTGGATCCACGACGTGTTCGGCAATTCCGTCGCGATCGCGAATTTCGACGAGCGCGCGGCCGCGCTGGTCTTCGACTGGCACGTCACCGTCGAGCACAATCCGGTCGAGGAGTTCGCGCTGACGCCGGACGACTCGGCCTATTTCTATCCGTTCGCCTATGACGACGAGGAATTTCCCGACCTCGTCCACTACATCACGCCGCAATATACCGATCCCGACGGCGAGATCGCGGAATGGGCGCGCGGCTTTCTCGACGAGGACGCGCCGACGCCGACCTTCAAGATCCTGAGCGGCATGACCCACGGCATCCGCGAACGGTTCAAGTATCGCAAGCGCCACGAGCTCGGCACGCAGCATCCGCTCGACACCTTGCAGTCCGGTAGCGGAACCTGCCGCGACTACGCGCTGTTCATGATCGAGGCGCTGCGCCATCTCGGCTTCGCCGCACGGTTCGTCTCCGGCTACATCTTCCTGCCGGAGGATATTGAGCAGCGCCATGTCGGCGGTGGCTCGACGCATGCCTGGGTGCAGGTCTACCTGCCGAGCGCGGGCTGGATCGAGTTCGATCCGACCAACGGCATTGTCGGCACCCGCGACCTCATCCGCGTCGCGGTCGCCCGCGATCCGCGCCAGGCGATCCCGCTGCACGGCGTCTATATCGGCCCTGCGGGCGCGTTCGACGCCATGGACGTGACCATCAGGGTGGTGTCGGACGAGCAACGCAGCGAGAAACTCGAGGCGGAGGTTTCGTAGATCTGCTGCGATTTGCACGCTGCGGATTGACGGTTATAGAAGGCCATGACCTCCGATCGTCTTTTCGTCTACGGCACGCTGATGCGCGGCTTCGACCATCCGATGGCGCGGCTGCTTGCGGGCCACGCGGATTTTCTCGGTGAAGCGACCTGCCGCGGCCGGCTCGTTCTGGTGAAGCATTACCCGGGGTTGCTGCTCTCCGATGTGCCGTCCGACCGTGTCCACGGCGAACTCTTTCACCTGCGCGTGCCCGACGAGCTCTTGCGCGAGCTCGACATGTACGAGGCCTGCGGCGAGGGTTTTCCGGAGCCGACCGAATATCTGCGCAGACTGGTCGACGTAACAGGCGCGGACGGCGCGACGGCACCGGCCTGGACTTACATTTACAACTGGCCCGTCACCGATCTGCCGCGCATCGAATCCGGCCGCTTTCTCGAGCACTAGGCCGACAGCACTTCCTTCACCGCGCGCACATCGACCTCGCGCTCGACATAGCTCCACTCCTCGGTCCGCCTGAGCATCGCCACCAGCTCCTCGAACAGCGAGGAGTGCGCGGGCGCGAATTCGAACCAGGTGAGGAAATCGAAGGGTCCGCCGAGGTCGCGGCAATGATAGAGCTGGCGCGCAATCGCGGGCAGGAAGCGCAGGCTGCTCGCGATGTGGTGCGATTTGTCCTCGAAGATCCTGCGGCGCTCTTCCTGGGTCAGATCCCACCAGGCCTGCGACTTGCGGATCGGGATCAGCGCCGCGCTGGTCGCTTCCGGCCGGCCGAGGCCGGCCTGCACGGCAGTGAGCTGCTGCTTCTCGGCGCGCTCGGTGTAGCGCAAGCTGCTCGCGACGCCGACCAGGCGCCAGGCATTGCGCGAGGGCACCAGCGGCAGCGCGATGGCCTCACTGTCGGTGACCGACAGCGCAGGCATGAAGGCGAGGGGCTCGCCCGTCACCGGCGAAATCGAGGTGACGCGCCAACCCCCGCTCTGGCCGCCTCGGAAGGTCCTGAACATCGCCCATGGAAGCGTGGAACCGGGGCGGGTTCAAGGCCTCTGTCAGTCCGGGCTCACGCTCCGCGCGCTCCGGAAGAAAGAAGGGCTGTGAACAGCGCGTATAAGCCTGACAAACCTGACTTCTGGACGGGTCGTCCCTATATCCCTGATCCCTTCGCCCGACTCACACGGTTTCGCGTTACACAGAGCCCATGCGCTTCACCCCCCAATTCCTCGACGAGCTGCGTGCCCGGCTTTCGGTCTCCGAAGTCGTGGGCAAGCGCGTCAAGCTGAAGAAGGCGGGGCGGGAGTGGAAGGGGCTGTCGCCGTTCCAGCAGGAAAAGACGCCGTCCTTCTATGTCAACGACCAGAAGGGCTTTTATCACGACTTCTCCTCCGGCAAGCACGGCGATATCATCAGCTTCATGATGGAGACCGACGGCCTGCCGTTCGCGGAGGCCGTGGAGCGGCTCGCCAATATGGCGGGCCTGCCGCTGCCGGCGGTGACGCCGGATGCTGCGCGTCAGGAGCAGCGGCGCCGCTCGCTGCATGACGTTATGGATCTCGCGGCGAAGTTCTTCGCGGAGACGCTGGCCTCGCGCGTCGGCGCCAAGGCGCGCGGCTATCTCGCCGATCGCGCGATCTCGCCGGCGACGCAATTGCAGTTTCGGCTGGGCTATGCGCCGCCCGATCGCTTCGCGCTGAAAGAGCATCTCGGCAAGCTCGGCGTCTCCGTCGACGACATGGTCGAGACCGGCATGCTGGTGGCCGGCAACGACATCCCGGTGCCCTATGATCGCTTCCGCGATCGCGTGATGTTTCCGATCACGGATCTGCGCGGCCGCGTCATCGCCTTCGGCGGCCGCGCGCTGGAGAAGGACGTCCCGGCCAAATACCTGAATTCGCCGGAGACGCCGCTCTTCCACAAGGGCGACAATCTCTACAACCACCAGACCGCGCGCAAAGCCACCCATGACGGCAGCGCGCTGGTCGTGGTCGAAGGCTATGTCGACGTCATCGCCATGGTCACCGCGGGCTTTGCCGGCAGCGTTGCGCCGCTCGGCACCGCGCTCACCGAAAACCAGCTCGCGCTGCTCTGGAAGATGGCGGACGAGCCGATCCTCTGCTTCGACGGCGACCGCGCCGGCCAGAAGGCGGCGTATCGTGCCGCGGACCTCGCCTTGCCCTTCCTCGCGCCCGGCAAGAGTCTTCGTTTCGCGCTGCTGCCGGAAGGGCAGGACCCCGACGATCTCGTGCGCTCCGGCGGTCGCGGCGCGATCGAGGAGGTGATCGCGGCGGCGCGTCCGCTCGCCGAGATGATCTGGTCGCGCGAGCTCGAAGGCGGCAATTTCGCCACGCCCGAGCGCCGCGCCGCGCTGGAGGCGCGCATCAAGGAGCTTTCCAACGGCATTCGCGACGAGGTGGTGCGGCGCTATTACCGGCAGGATCTTGCCGAGCGGCTTCAGCGCGCCTTTGCCCCCGAAGGCGGACGCGGCGGCTTTGGCGGCGGCCGTGGCAATTTCCGCCCCGGCCCGGCCGGTCGCCAGTTCCAGCCCCGTGGCGGGGGCGGCGCGAATCGATTCGGCGGCCAGGGATTTGGTGGCCGCCGCGGCCCGCCCGGTCCGATCCAGCTGCCCTCCGGGCCCTACCAGGCGGCGAGCGCGCAGCTGGCGGCAAGCCCGATCATGCGCGGCCAGCGCAGCGCCATCTCCCGCCGGGAGGCCCTGATCCTGCAAATCCTGATCAACCATCCCTGGCTGCTGCACGATCATCTCGAGGAGGTCGCGGCCCTGGAGCTCGCCCATCCCGAGGTGCATAAGCTCCGGGCCGGCATCATCGCCGCCTTTGCCAACGACCATCACCACTCGCCCGACCCCGGCGAGCTCGCCGAGAAGATGCGCAGCGACCTCGAAAAGGGCGGATTTTTGCAGGCTCTTCAAAGGGTTGAGGGCGGTATCACGACCGCGGCGGTGTGGGGCGCCCGCGAGGGCGCCGCACGGGACGACGTTCTCTCCACCTGGCATCAGCTGGTCGCCTTGCATCGGCAGTACCATTCACTACTTAGAGAGCTGAAAGACGCCGAGCTGGCCTTGGGGGAGGATCCCAGCGAGGCCAACATGGCGTGGCTGCGCGACGTCAAGGCTCGGATAGGCGAAGTCGACGGCACCGAGGCCCTGATCGAGGGTTTTGGCGAGCTGTCGGGCCGGTTCCAGAAGAGCGTGTGATGAAAAGAATCATGCGGACGGCCGGTGCCGGAACCGCTAAAAGACTCGCCAAATCCGAGGTTTGGCGGCAAAAACAGGGTTAATCGAGGCTTAACGGTCTTGTAGCACTTTGGCCACCAGGCGGCCGCAGGCAGAACAGACGCGTCAGGAATGAATCCGCGCAATTGCTGTTGGCACTACACCTGCATCCGCTGCGACAAAGAGGCTCTACGAAGCGTTATGCAAATCCGGCGAGTGAAAGGTCGGGGGTGGCGACAAGAGGTCCGCGCCGCCCTTTCCGTGTCGAGATCTGACGAAGCGAGAGCATCGAGCAACAGGTTCAAGTGATTTCACGCGGGCGCGGCGAACGTCTGTGTGAAACGCGTTTAGGAGCAATGGATGGCCACCAAGGCAAAGACGCTGCAGGCGAAGGACAAGGAAAAAGACGACAAGGCAGCGGACGCGCCGGAGAAGGACTCCCAGGACGCGCCCTCGCCGTTGCTCGATCTGTCCGACGCGGCCGTGAAGAAGATGATCAAGCAGGCCAAGAAGCGCGGCTTCGTGACCTTCGATCAGCTCAACGAAGTTTTGCCGTCCGACCAGACCTCTCCCGAGCAGATCGAGGACATCATGTCGATGCTCTCGGACATGGGCATCAACGTCACCGAAGCCGACGATAGCGAAGGCGAGGAGGACAAGGACGAGGGCGGCGAGGACGAGACCGACAACGAACTCGTCGAAGTCACCCAGAAGGCCGTCACGGAGGTCAAGAAGAGCGAGCCGGGCGAGCGCACCGACGACCCCGTTCGCATGTATCTGCGCGAGATGGGCACCGTCGAGCTGCTGTCGCGCGAAGGCGAAATCGCGATTGCGAAGCGCATCGAGGCCGGCCGCGAGGCGATGATCGCAGGCCTGTGCGAAAGCCCGCTGACCTTCCAGGCCATCATCATCTGGCGCGACGAGCTCAACGAAGGAAAGATCTTCCTTCGTGACATCATTGATCTCGAAGCCACCTATGCCGGGCCCGACGCCAAGGCCGGCATGAACAATGCGATGATCGCCGGTCCGAACGGCGAGACCGGTGAAGCGACGGCCGAAGGCGGCCAGGCCACCGGCGCCGCGCCCGCGCATGTCGCCCCGCCCGCCGCACCGCCGGCGCCGACCCCGTTCCGCGCCGCGCCTGCGCCCGGCAATGCCGGCGAAGCCGCGAAGGATCCCGCGGAGTCCGCCGCCGAAGCCGACATGGACGAGGACGACGAGTTCGAGAACCAGATGTCGCTTGCGGCGATCGAGGCCGAGCTCAAGCCGAAGGTCGTCGAGATCTTCGACAAGATCGCCGACAGCTACAAGAAGCTGCGCAAGCTGCAAGAGCAGGACATTCAGAACCAGCTCGAGAGCACCTCGCACGGTCCCTCGCTCTCGCCGCACCAGGAGCGCAAATACCGCAAGCTCAAGGACGAGATCATCGTCGAGGTGAAGTCGCTGCGCCTGAACCAGGCGCGTATCGACTCACTCGTCGAGCAGCTCTACGACATCAACAAGCGCCTCGTCTCGCATGAGGGCCGCCTGATGCGCCTTGCCGACAGCCACGGCGTCGCGCGCGAGGACTTCCTGCGCAACTACACCGGCTCGGAGCTCGATCCGCGCTGGCTCAACCGTGTCTCGAAGCTTTCGGCCAAGGGCTGGAAGAACTTTGTCCATCACGAGAAGGACCGCATCAAGGACCTCCGCCACGAGGTGCATCAGCTCGCGGCGCTGACCGGCTTGGAGATCATCGAGTTCCGCAAGATCGTGCACTCGGTGCAGAAGGGCGAGCGCGAAGCCCGCCAGGCCAAGAAGGAGATGGTGGAAGCCAACCTCCGTCTCGTGATCTCGATCGCCAAGAAATACACCAATCGCGGCCTGCAGTTCCTCGACCTGATCCAGGAAGGCAACATCGGCCTGATGAAAGCGGTCGACAAGTTCGAGTACCGCCGCGGCTACAAGTTCTCGACCTACGCCACGTGGTGGATCCGGCAGGCGATTACCCGCTCGATCGCCGACCAGGCGCGCACCATCCGCATCCCCGTGCACATGATCGAGACGATCAACAAGATCGTGCGCACCTCGCGCCAGATGCTCAACGAGATCGGCCGCGAGCCCACTCCTGAGGAATTGGCCGAAAAGCTCGGCATGCCGCTGGAGAAAGTGCGGAAAGTCCTCAAGATCGCCAAGGAGCCGCTCTCGCTGGAGACGCCCGTCGGTGACGAGGAGGATTCGCACCTCGGCGATTTCATCGAGGACAAGAACGCGATCCTCCCGATCGACGCCGCGATCCAGTCGAATCTGCGCGAAACCACCACGCGCGTGCTCGCCTCGCTCACCCCGCGCGAAGAGCGCGTGCTGCGCATGCGCTTTGGCATCGGCATGAACACCGACCACACGCTGGAAGAAGTGGGGCAGCAATTCAGCGTGACGCGCGAACGTATTCGTCAGATCGAGGCGAAGGCCCTGCGGAAGTTGAAACATCCGTCGCGGTCGCGGAAGCTGCGGAGCTTCTTGGACAACTGAGCGCGAACATCGATCCTAAGCAAAACGGCGGGCCAAGGCCCGCCGTTTTTGTTTTAGCTTCCGCTCTCGCCCCGTCATTGCGAGCGGAGCGAAGCAATCCATCGCGAAGCATGTGGAGACATGGATTGCTTCGCTCCGCTCGCAATGACGGGGATAGGGCTGAAGCCTATTTCTTCTTCGCGCCGACCCGCTCGAGGTCCTTGATCTCCAGCACCGGGCGGCCGGATTTTTCGGCGATCTCGCGGTCCTGCTCCATGATGTAGGCGCGGGCCGGCTCGTCGCCGTCGAGGCCGCCGAGCAATTCGGCGGGGACGCGCCGGTTGGAGCGTTGGGAGCCGTCTTCATAGAAGACGTTGAAAAAGGCGAATTCGCCCTTCGGATTGGTTCCGGGTTTTTTGGCCATGGCCGGCTTTTCGTCGATAAGGGGGCCATAGTCAAATGACTTTGGCAGGTTTCCGGAGGCTGGCCGCAGGCCCTGCAGAGGCAGAACCGGCTGCGCGATCGATCGACGAACCCGTTTGCGAGGCGTCCGGATGTCGGGCGAAAGCGTCCAGCGCTTCGTAAAACCCGATGCGCTCCTTCGAAGAGACCCTTGCCTCACCCTTGCCTCAACAAACGGCGGGCCGCGAAGCCCGCCGTTTATTTTGGTCTTCAGTGTCGCCCGGGGCTGGCGGGGCGACAACCTAAAATAGAAGGCTATAACCGGCGCCATGCCGTGGCAAGGCAAATCGTTAGCGCTGCGATGTCGCAGCGAGCGCATCAGATATGCAGTGATCGAGATCGCGTTTCGATCAGGTTCAGAGCAATTGCTTGGATGACCAAATCACTTTGTTCATGTTTCCCGCTCTCGCAATGCAGCGACCGGTGCGCGCCTAGTTAGAAAGCGCATTTGCCTGCACGTATTCCCGCATACATGCAGAAGTTGTGATGCCGCCATATGTCAATCCGTTCGCACTTCACGTTGTCCCATCACATCGCGCGCGCCGCACCCACCGTTCTCACGGCGCCACCAGCTCCACCCGCCGGTTGAGCGCGCGGCCGGCGTCCGATGTGTTGGATCCGACCGGCGCCAGCAATCCAACGCCGGCTGTGCGCAATCGCGGCTGCGCGATGCGAAAGTTCTTCACCAGCTCGGCTGCGACTGCATCGGCGCGGCGCTTCGACAGGTCGAGATTGTATTCATAGGCGCCCTGGCTGTCGGTATGGCCGACGATGAAGACGTTGAGCTGCGGCTGGCTCGTCAGCAGCTTTGCGATCTGCTCCAGCGTCGGGCGGCTTTCCGGTTTGAGCACGGCCTTGTCGGTGTCGAAATAGATGCCGTAGAGCGCGATGTGGCCGGTCTCGCCAAGCCCCTTCGCCATCGCGGCGGCGTCCACCATCTTGTTCGCGATGGCGCCTAGCTCGGCGACGGTGACCTGCGCGGTGATGTCCTGATTGTTCTGGCTGACGAGAACGCTGGCGAAGGTCTCGCGCCCGCCTTCGGTCTTGCGGCCGGCGTAGTAACGGTAGTTGAAACCATCGACCCACATCTGTGGGACCGGCAGCGTGTCGATGGATTCGGTAAAGGGAATCGCGCCGCAGGCATCGGTGTCGCAGGCGAGCAGGGTCTCGAAGCCGGCTTTGGCAAGCTGCGTCTCGAAATTGCGCGAGACTTCCAGGATCGAGGGGCCGGGATTGGTGCGATAGGCGATGCGGACAACGCGGCCCTCGAGCCGCCGCGCATCGACGGGCTGGCCGTCCTTGAAGGCCGCGGCCTGCATCCGCGCCGCGTCAAAATCTTTCATCACATAGCCGGTGATGACGCTGCCGGCGAACCGGCCGATGCCGGGATAGTCGCGGCTGCCTGCAACATCGCGCGTCTGCGCGGAAGCGGCCGTCACGGTGAGACAGAGCAAGGCGAGGACGGCGAGCATCCGGCGCGACATGGACATGGGCATGGACATGAGCATGGACATGAGCATCTCGATCGGTTGGGGAGGGCGAGCGCATTTGATTTGTCGCAGCCAGGGTGCGATCGGTTCTGGCGAGGATTTGCCGCTTTGACGCGAATCCGGTTCCCGGGCATGATCGCGCGCCGCTTTCCCGCCCATTCTTCAAAGGATTTTCCCATATGCTGCGATATGCCCTGGCCACCGCCGTCATCGTCTGTCTGGCTGGCGGATCGGCGCAGGCCGCGCGCTGCGGCGGCGACTTCAACAGCTTTGTCGCCAGCATGGCCTCGGAAGCGCAAGGAGCCGGCGTCTCGGCGGGCGTGACCAGCGCGGCGCTCAGCGGCGTGACCCCCGACGGCGCGGTGCTCGCCTTCGACCGGCGCCAGCGCTACACCTTCAACAAGAGCTTCGAGCAGTATGTCTCGACCCGCGTCGGCCCCGGCCGCATCAATGGCGGCAAAGCACTGCTGCAGCGCCACGCCGCGCTGCTCTCGCGCATCGAGCAGCAGTTCGGCGTGCCCCGCCATATCCTGGTCGCGATCTGGGGGCTGGAGAGCGATTTCGGCAAGGGCGACATCGGCAAGATGCCGGTGATCCGCACGCTGGCGACACTTGCGCATGACTGCCGTCGCACGGAGCTGTTCCAGGGCGAGCTGCTCGCGGCGTTGAAGATCGTGCAGCGCGGCGACCTGCCGCTGCGGGACCTCATCGGCGCCTTTGCCGGCGAGATCGGTCAGACCCAGTTCCTGCCCTCCTCCTACATCAAGTACGGCGTCGATTTCGACGGCGACGGCCACGTCGATCTCCGCCACAGCGTCCCCGACGTGCTCGCCTCGACCGCGAACCTGCTCCACACCAGCGGCTTCAAGATGGGCCAGCCCTACGGCGAAGGCACCGCCAATTTCGAGGCCATGCGCGAATGGAACAGGGCGGTGATCTATCGCAAGACCATCGGGTATTTTGCCGATCGGCTGGCGGGGCAGTGAGGGGGAGCTAAAGAGACGGAGCACTCGCGCCACAGTCTCGGTGTCATCGCCCGCGAAGGCGGGCGATCCAGTATTCCGAGACGGCTGTGGTTGAATCGATAGGCCGCGGCGTACTGGATTCCCCGCCTTCGCGGGGAATGACAGCGGAGAGGTTTGTGAACACTCGCCAGGACGACGGCGGCGGGTGTGGCGCGGCGGTGGCGCCTGACATCGTGCCATTCGACGGCATGCCTAGCTCCCCTTCGCCATCCTTTCCAGCTTGCGCTGCAACGGCGCCCAATACGTTCCCGGGCGGAAGCGCTGCAGGAGGTCCATGAAGCGGGCGTCGTTGCCGATCAGGATGCGCGGCTCGTTTCTCTCGATGCCCTTGATGATGCGCAGCGCGGCATCTCTCGGCGTGGTCTTGGCCGCATTCTCGAACCGCTCGATCGATTGTGACCGGCGCGCATTGTCGGTGACGCCGACCCCGGTGCGCGAATTGCGGGCGATGGCGGTCGCGACGCCGCCGGGATGCACGACCGACAGCCTGACGGGGCTGCCCGCCATGGCAAGCTCGTGCCGCACACTCTCGGAAAAGCCACGCACCGCGAATTTCGCCGCGGCATAGGCCGACTGTCCCGGCGGCGCGATGATGCCGAAGATCGAGGACAGGTTGACGATGTGCGCCTCGCCCATCGTCTTCAGATGCGGCAGGAAGGCGCGCGTGCCGTGCACCACGCCCCAGAAATTGATGTCGAACAGCCAGTCCATCTGCGCCTGGTCGATCTCCTCGAACGAGCCCATCAGCGCCACGCCGGCATTGTTGACGACGATGCCGAGCGCGGGATGCGCGGTGGTCGCCTCACGCGCGAACTGCGCGATGTCGTCGGGCGCGCCGACGTCGACGCGATGCAAGCTGACCTTGCATGCGGCTCCGATCTCGGCCGCGAGCGTCTTCAGCCCGGCCTCGTCGCGATCGGCGAGCGCGAGATTGCAGCCGCGTCGCGCAAGCTCGATCGCCAGCGCACGGCCGATCCCGCTTGCCGCTCCGGTGATGGCGGCGGCGCCGCGGATCGCTGTCATGATATCCCCGTCAAGCCTCTCGAGCGGAACTATGATTTACATTTTTTCATATTGGAACCGAACCGCATCGCTGTTCCCACCTTAACCTACGTTACTTGATAGAGACAGGCAGCATTGGGAGCCGCCGATGGGACAAGCACAACCGTTTCGGGCCACCGCACTGATCGTGGAAGACGACCTCATGCAGAGGGAGATGCTCAGTCTTCTTCTCGAAGAAAGCGGCTACGACGTCATTCAGTGCGAGAGCGCCGAGGCGGCCGAGCGTGTGCTCGACAAAAGCGCGGGCGTGCTCTGCTTGATGATGACCGACGTCCAGCTTGCCGGCCGCATGAACGGAGTGGAGCTCGCGCACGTCGCCAAGGACCGCAACCCCAGGCTCGACATCATCGTCACCTCCGGGCGCCCCTTGATGCAGCCCTTGCCTGACGGCGCAAAGTTCTGGGCCAAGCCTTGGGCGCCGCTCGACGTGCTCCGCGAGGCCGAGATCGCGCAGCTGTCCTGACGGTCGATCCCGCTGGGCCGGCTTTTGTGGTCCAGGGCGCGGTGATAAGGTCGGTCCATGACCTTGTCCTTCCTGCTCACTTCGCTGATCGTCGTCGCCTCGCCCGGCACCGGCGTGCTCTACACGCTGGCCGCCGCGCTGACCCGCGGCTCGCGCGCGAGTATCGCGGCCGCGTTCGGCTGCACCCTCGGAATCGTGCCGCACATGACGGCCGCGATGCTGGGGCTCGCCGCCGTGCTCCACACCAGCGCGCTGGCCTTCGCCGCGCTGAAATGGTGCGGCGTCGCCTATCTGCTCTACATGTCCTGGCAGGCTCTGCGCGAGACCGGGGCGCTGGCGGTCGACGGCGAGATCCGCGAGCGTTCGGCTGGCCGGGTGATCGTGACCGGCTTCCTGATCAACATCCTCAATCCGAAGCTGTCGATCTTCTTCCTGGCCTTCCTGCCGCAGTTCATCGCCGCGGACGAAGCCCATGTGCTGGCGCGGATGCTGGAATTGAGCGGCGCCTTCATGGCGATGACGTTTGCGGTGTTCGTGGTCTACGGCCTCTGCGCAGCCTCGGTGCGCGAGCGCGTCATCTCGCGCCCGCGCGTCATGGACTGGCTGCGCCGGAGCTTTGCCGCCGGCTTCGCCGCGCTCGGCGCCAAGCTCGCGTTCGCGGAGCGCTAGCTTCTCCAACCAATAAAAAAGCGGGCCTTGCGCCCGCCACCTTCGATCTCTCGACCTACCCGAAGCCCGGGCGGAGCGAACTCCACCCGGGCAAAAGAATAAGAAGCCTCGTTACTTCTTCTTCGCTGCCTTCTTGGCCTTCTTCTTCGTCGCCTTCTTCGCCTTCTTCGCTTTCTTAGCCATAGGATCCTCTTAAGGGTTAATGGTGAAACGCGACACGAGGGATGCTCGGCGGAGGGCCAGCCTCGCAACATCCTCGATGACAAGCTCAGCAGATTCGCGCGCTTCTGCCCCGCGCTGTCACATCCGTGTCATCGCGTTATCCACAGCTCAGATGCATTTTCGGGTGATTTTGGCCCGCGAATCCGCATTGCCAGCCATGCCTAACGATCCGACAATGCGCCGGCCGTTCATGAATCCAAAACCAAAGGCATGTTTTCGCGGATCGCAGTGAGACTCCGTTAAGCGCGACGGCCGCATTGTCCCCGCAAGAAAACGGGGACGGGGTCATGGACGGACAGCTGGCAGGGACGGAGGGCGCGACGCTGCGCTTGTGGCGCGCGCCATGCTGAACGTGCCGACACTCTGGACCGTGTTCATCGTCAACTTCCTGGCGCTCGGCCTGATCTGGGCCTACGTGACGCGCTCCTATCCGAAATTCGCGGCCGCACGGTTCTGGATGGCGTCGTGCTTCGTCGGCGCGATCGGTACGATGGCGGCGTTGATCCGCCTTTTCGTCGTCTCGCCTGTCCCGCTTCTGCTCGGAGCCGTCGGCATCATCGCGGCGAGCTGCCTTGCCGCTATGGGCATTCAGCGCTTCTACGGTCGGCCGGTGTCATGGCGCCTCATGGCTGCGACGGGAATTCTCAGCCTTGGCGGCGTCGTGTTCTTCATGGTCGCATACGATCACATGCAGCTGCGTATGCTCAGCTACTCGCTCGGCCAGGCGCTGCCGCTGGCGCTGTCGCTGCGTTTGCTGCTCTCGCCGCCGGAAGGCCGTGCCAGCCCGGGAGCCCGGCTCTCCGGCATCGTGATCATCACCATCATCGCGATCTTCGCGGCCCGTGCGATCGGCAATTTGCTCGGCGGCGATTTCTCGTCGGTCGCCGGAGGGCAGTCTCATGCCGTCATGGTGCTGGGTCTCCTGTTCCTGTCGATGACGCTCAATTTCGGCTTCCTGCTGATGGCGATGGACCGCCTGCGCAACGAAGTTGCCGACCTCGCACTGCTCGACGATCTCACCGGTGTCGCCAACCGGCGGCATCTGTTGCAGCGGCTGGGTGAAGAATGCGCCCGCTCGGAGCGCAGCAATGAACCGTTCTCGCTGCTGGTGATCGATCTCGACGGCTTCAAGACCATCAACGACACCCATGGCCATGCCGCGGGCGATGCCTGCCTCCAGCACTTCACCCTGATGGCGCAGACGCGCCTGAGGCCCGGCGACATGCTCGCCCGCACCGGCGGCGACGAATTCTGCGTCGTGCTGCCGTCGTCGACCTTGCGCGAGGCGGCTGCGATCGCCCGTCGCGTGCTCGAGGTTTGCCGCCAGGATGCCGTCAACTGCACCGGCGTCGACATTCCGATCGCGATCTCGATCGGGGTGGCGCAGTGGGACCGCGGCGTCGGCCAGTTTCCGGACCGCCTGATCGCGCATGCCGACCATGCCCTCTATGCGGCCAAGAAGAACGGCAAGAACGACTTTGCCGTCCACGATCCCGCGCCGCCGCTCATGCCCGACCCGATCGGTCCAGGCGAGGCCTTGCGCAAATTCGCGTAAGGGCGTGCTACCGTCAGGTCCGCATTGGACCCGCATGATGATCTCTCGCCTGCTCGCGGCCGTTCTCGCCGCCCTCATTCCGATCGCACCCGCCGCCGCGACCGATGCCGATCTCACGAAGCTCGCGCGCGCCTCCGGCACGCCCGACATTCCCGGCCTGAAGATGGTGTGGCTGGCGCCATGGGGCGACGTCGGTACCGCAAAGCCCTGGCGCAACATCATCGTGCACCAGACCGAGGGGCCGGCGGGCTCGGCCCGTGGCGGCGCGCAGGCGCAATCCAAGAACCCCACGCGTCGCGGTGTCACATTGTGGGTCGAGACCGACGGCACCGTTTATTGGGCGGTCGCGGAAAACCTGGTGCCGACCCATGGCGACGGCGCCAACCGCAACGACAACAAGTACATCGACAACAAGCCTACCTATCGCCAGGTGGTGCGCGACAATTCGATCGGCGTCGAGTTTGCCGGCAACTATCCCGACGTCACGACGGGTCCGACCGACGCGCAGGTCGCGGCGTGGAAGATCCTCGTCCAGATACTGCGCGCGCGCTACGGCATCCCGCTCGACCACGTCTATGCGCACAATTGGATCGACTACAAGGACGCCCGCTATTGCGAAGGCTGCTGGCTCGCGACGCTGGCCAGGACTTGGGGGGAAAGGACTTGGGGAGAGTAGGCGAGGCGCCAGCGGTGCGCTCTTTCCTTCTCCCCTTGCGGGAGAGTGAGGAGGGATAATAGTTCAACAAAATCAATGGATCAGCGCATCGGTTTTAAGCCGGTGTAAAAATCTGAATTATTTTCGACACCGCCAGCGGTAGCCTAGTTGCAGCCGCTTTGCAGCGGGTTTTCGTGCATTCTGCTATCATCGCCGGATGACGAATCCCATCTCGATTTTGCTGGCTCTCGCGCTCCTGGCCGGCGCGGCGTCGGCGCAGTCTCTGCCCCATGGCACCATGGGGCAGCGCACGATCTACGACTCGCGCGGCAATGTCTTCGGCCGGTTAGCGACCAACAGCAGCGGCACGGTGACGACCTATGACGCGCGCGGCAAGGTCATTAGCCGTGAATCGACCAGCGGCAACACGACGACAATCTATGACGCAGGAGGACGCAACGTCGGCAGGGTCACGACGAGGCGCTAATGGGGCCTGCCGCTCGAATCTCGGCCGCATCGCGTGCTGCGCTTCATTTGGTCGATCGGCTTGTCGCTCGCTTCATCAATACGGCTTCTTGGTCCAAGGAAGCAGCGTCGCTGCATGAGGTCGTTGCGCGTCGATGAATCGTTTCCCTCGAAGGTGGTCCCCGAGAGCAACCGAAAGATCATCCAAATAGACCATCAGATCATGACACGCATCCGCCACGCCGCGCACGTCACCAACCTTAAGGTCTCGCGTGAAGCGCTGACGCCCTGATCTAAGTTTCACCCGCAGCAATCGCGTTTTGCGCGCTCCAGCGTCTCGCCACGCCATGCCGAAGTGAACAATAGAGTTGCGATTAGCTCGGCACGTTTCAAAGGACTTTAAGGCGAACTTAACGGCGTCTTCGATCTTCTTCCGATGATGAGATTCCGCCAAGTACGCTTGAATGCCTTCAACTACAGCGGTCGAACTCATCTGCTCGACTACGACAAGGTTGCGCAATATGTTGCCTCTCATGAAGACCAGCAGGATGAAGCGAAGGGCGCACTCGCAGTCATTGAAGGACTCCACAAGGACACCGATTGCGTCGGTCGTTCCGCTGGAGAAGTTTGACCCATAGGGCGGCCAGCTACCGGCTTTCGGCATTCATCAAAGCCTTTGCGAGGATGTGGGCATTCTGAGGCGCATAGCAGGCTGTAAGCAACTGGCGACGACTGTTTATCCACGCGATTCGCCGCAGCCGAAATGTTACGATCATGGCCATGACGACCTACCCCCAGAAGATCACCTTCGGCGAGATGCGCGAGTCCGGCGTCCGCGATGTGCTGATCTATTGCCGCGAACATCGATCTTTGGCGCGAATTAGCAAGTTTTTGGCCAGAGATCCAATGTCCCTTCGGGGCTAAACCGACTAAATTCTAAACGCGGGCGGCAATTTACACACGACACAGCACCGAGCCCCCAGCATTAGCGGCTCGATGGGCGTTACGAGCCCCTTAGCTAAAGGCGCACCTCGTGCGCCGTTAACCCGATCACGAACGCCAGATAGAGACGCGCCCGGCGACAAGTTCATGGCGTTCGCCAAGGCGCTCAAGCTTTCGTTCGCGGTGACGCGGATGGGCGCGCGGCGGCGAGATCCGGAGCGGCGCTTCATGACCATCGTCGAGGGCCGCAACACCTATCGCCGGACGATCGAGGCCGCGAGGGCGGAAGTGCTTGCGCGGAAGGTCGCTTAACCCAACCAAACAGGAGAGCCCTAAATGAACCCCTCGCCTCTTCCTGACATGCCGCCACCGCTGCCGCCGTATCTGTCAGAGCGGCACGCTCTCAAGCGCGCATCCAAGGCGGCTGGAGCGTTGGTCGCGGCACTGATCATCGGCATGCTCAGCGGCGCCGACAAACCCTCTGCACCAACACCGTCCGCTGCTGCGCCTGCGGTTGCTGCGCTCTTTGTGAGCGCAGCGGTGGAAGCGGCAGAGCCGACAGCCAAAGACTGCGACGTTAAGGATTTGCCCATGCGGTTGCGCAAACTGTGCTGGCAAGCAATGGGAGGAAAACCTTCCTCGCCATGCAGCGATTGGGAACACAAGTTGCCGCCGCGCAATCCATCGCACGCGGAGTTTACGGCTTGGCGCTTGGCGCTGACCGCCAAAATGAACGACCCGCAATGGGTCAAGTGCATGAGCGACAAATACGGCGCGCTGCTCGATTCGCCCCGCTGACCCTTCGCCCCCGCGCATCACGGTGCGCAGTACGAAGCGCCATGACGGTGACTTCATCAACAAACAGGAGAAAATGAACCGATGAAGACGTTACTTTCGACCTGCGCCATTCTGCTTTCGCTGGCGGCGCCAGCCCTCGCTAACGATGAGATCGAGCTGCGCGACTACACCAACAAATCCATCACTTGCGACAAGGAGGAGATCAAGGAGCGGCTCGGTCGCATGATCGAGAACTCGGCCTATGGTCGCCTTCGTGGCGTCAAGCTCCTCTACCTTAAGGGCGATGTGGTCGAGGTGGGCCGCAGCAAGGATGAATTGAAGTGCCGCATCGATGCACGGACCACTGATCCCAGCGACCCGTGGAAGGGCATCTTCCGCTATCACAACACTGACGGCCACGCGCTGGTTGGCTTCAAGCCCAGCAATGGTCACTGATGAGCGACGACGAATACAAGAACTGGCTTCGTGAAAACGGCGCGGAGCCCGCCGAGATCGAGGAGCCCGCAATCGTCAGAACGCTCCCGCGCTGGGCTTGGGGCATCGGACTCATGGTGGCAGCCAAGATGATCCATCATGTGTGGGTCGCCCTCGGCGGCTGACGATTCGCCCTGCGCATCACGTTGCGCGGAACGAAGCGCCATGACGGCCTTCATCACCGCAAACAGGAAATGACTATGAACGACAAAGCCATCACGCATGAAAATGCTGTACAGCGCCTACGCGCTGCCGGAGCCGACAAGGTGGCCGATCAAGTTGACGGCTGGCGCAATGTAGACGGCGGACTCGGCGGCTGG
This sequence comes from Bradyrhizobium sp. MOS002, assembly GCF_003020115.1. Taxonomy (GTDB): domain Bacteria; phylum Pseudomonadota; class Alphaproteobacteria; order Rhizobiales; family Xanthobacteraceae; genus Bradyrhizobium. The sequence goes on along the minus strand of NZ_PYFX01000001.1, from coordinate 3,732 downwards.
GACGGAATGGTCCGGGGCAACTACAGCCGAAAGATCATCGGCATCATCTGGCCAGAGGAAGCCTGACCCTTCGCCCCTGCGCATCACGGTGCGCAGTACGAAGCGCCATGACGGTGACTTCACCAACCAATGGAGACAATGCACTCAATGAAACGCACTATCCTCGCACTTCTCGCCGTCCTCGCCCTCGCTGCCCCGGCATCCGCCACGCCCGGCGCTGTCAATGCGCAAGGCTGTCACGGCGCACGCGGCAAGATGGGCTACCACTGCCACGGTCACAACACGACTTCGAAGTTTCGCACCAGCAACCGACGCTACGTCGCGTTCCGTGGCGGCTGACAAAATGCCTCCATCTCTCGACGAACAATGCATTCTCTACTGGGTACATGACGAGACCTGTCTCGACCCGGCGATGCACGGCTATATCGGTATCACGGCCCATGAGGCAGTGCGCAAAGGTGTCCATCGCCGCAGGCGGCCACGAGCCACCTTCACAATCTTGTTCAGGGGTACGCGGCGCGAGTGCCTCGCCATCGAACATCAACATCGGCCAGAGCGTCTCGTCGGCTGGAATCGCCAACGCGGGGGCGGACGTTTGCGCGGCCAACTTTCACGATCCACTCAAACAGGAGTAACACCAGACCGATGAAACGATCACTACTCGCCGCTGCAGCTTGCCGACAACGCGGCCGACGATGCCGGGACCGATCTCATGGCGCGCCAGCTCGGCGGCGACCTCGCGCAGGAAGTCGCTGCGCTGATGCGGCTGCAGCGGTTTGGCGGCTTCCATGACGGTTCGCAATTCGCAATCGCTGAACGAGACCACTTCTATTTCTCCCTCGGGGAAGATCACTTCGCGGCCCTACGCTGCTCGGCCTCGTCGCATGCACGCGCGGGGTCCGGATGCCAGCGCGAGACGCCGCGGCGCCGCATCCGCTGCGCCAGCTCGCGCTTCGCACCGGGATCGCCATAGGGCTGATCAAGCGCGCTCATGTTGGGATAGCAGGGCGGGCTCATCCACGGCATCAGGCCGAGCGCTTCTATCTCGTCGTCGCCGGTGATCTCTGTTTCGAAGACCCTGCCATCGCCAAATGCCTTGATCACGCAGTGACGAAGAAGGGCGACACCACCGTCGCCGACGTCACGGGCAAGGTCTACAACCGCTCCAAGCGCATGAAGGAGAAGCGCGCAAAGTTGAGGGCGTCCCAGCCGAGCTGCGCCGGATCGTCGGAGCGCCTGTCGCCAATGCCCTGGAGCATCGAGGGCCACGGCTCCTCGCCCGACTGAGCCATTCCGACCAACCCAGAGCACATCATAGCCTTCGCAGGCCAGGCTTCCCCTGCGCGTGAAATGTTCATGCGTAAGTCTTGAGTGTCGTCATTTGTGTCGTGGTCCGACGGCGGACCGATAGCTGTGCATAAATTCTGCGGTGCACGGTCCTGCATCGGTTGCTTGCACCCTGTCTCAGCCCTGCGCTGTAGTTTGTCTTCTCGAGGGTTCGCAGGGACGCGCGCTAATGCGTCTGCGGGTCGCGCGTGTCATTGATGTGCGACGGGGCAGACACACGCCACGGGGTGTCTCTGCGTGTCCGGCGCGACGTTCAAGGAGAATGATCAACTCGATGGCAGTAGCCTAAGGGTGACCCTTCCCACACGGGCGTCGACGGCCCGTATGCTCTACTTCGGAACGCACTTACATTGAAGGCGATGATGATCTGAGCTGGGTCTGCCTTACCCAAGCTCTTCAGATCTTCCAAGCCGCTTCTAAGCTTGGCTCCCGCTTTCTTTCAGGCTGCCCTCAAGTTTGGACTTGGCCATGTTGCAGCGCTCTTCGTTGGAGAACTCTTGAAACACCACCGCGGGAAGAAGCCGCCATTCCGCCCGATCATTTGTTGCGGCTGGGCTGACCGAGTAGGAGAAGACATACATCAAAATCCACATCGGCATGGTCCACTTCTGATGCGGCAATAGCGCCCCGATTTTCGGAGCGGATCGCATCGGCGCCGTTTATTCCGTTGATCTAAACGCTCCCCAGCACGCGGGCGACAATTCAGTCATCTTCTCCTTGAGGCAATTCATAATCCGCTGCCCACCGGGGCGAAGTCCTTTGCACAAAAGCTCGATGTCACTCTTGCATTCTCGCGCGATCTTGACGGGGTCGGTCAAACGGTTCTTGGCAAATGCATTTTGACCAGACAACGCGATTGCAATGCCGAACAAGACACGGAACCAGTTCATTTGCAGCGCTCAGTTGGTTGCACCCGAAGTACAGCGTTGAGACCCGAATTCAGTTGGGTTCTGTGCCGTCGCTACGGATGCAAGAGGTTCCATCCGAGCAAGAACGCCCATTGATCTACATCAAATCTTTTACGCAGGGTGCCGCGCAGTTTCCGTGCCTTGACGTAGGGAGGTTCTTGCCATGCTTCGTTATTTTCTCGCTGTCCTTGGACTAGCTCCGCAATTCTGATCCCCGATGATGCGTATGCTCGCCGTGGCGGCGGTGGTGGCGGCTTCCGAGGCGGCGGTGGCGGCGGCTTCCAACGGCGGTGGCTTCCGGGGCGGCGGCATGCATGCAGGACGCATTCACGGCGGCGCTGGACAGTTTCACGGTGGCGGCGGCCGGTATGCTGGTCGGGTACATCCCTCGCATCCGATTGCAGGTCGGCCCGGATATGGTCGTCCGGGTTACGGTCGTCCAGGATACGGTCGTCCCATAGCTGGCTATCCGGGTCGGTACTACCCATACCTTGGATACGGCGCAGCAGCGGCGGTCGGAGCAGCTGCGGCAGGTGCCGCATACTATGGCAGCGGCTATTACAATAACAGCTGCTACGATGTGTACGGCAATTGGATTTGTGCCGGGTATCCTTATTGAGCCGGGGCGCGAGGGGTAGACTGCTCACCAGCGTCAAACTGCGCCGAGATGCTCTGAAGCGGCTCGATCAGCGAACTCGTGGAAAACGGCTTTGTGAGATAAGCGAGACATCCGGATTGATGCGCAGCGTGGCGAATGGCAGGGGTATCATTCCCAGTCATGAAGATGACCGGCACAGAATTGCCAGCCGCTTTGAGACGGTGTCTCAACTCGATGCCTGACGCATCGCCGAGGTTGATGTCGAGAAGGACGCAGAGCGCTTTATCGAGATCGCCATGTTCTGCGAAGGCTTCCGCTGACGAAAACAGCACGCTGGAGTATCCGAACCGCCCCAGCAGTCGCTTTATGCTTCGCAACATCGAGGTGTCGTCATCGACGACCAAGATAGGGTCGGTTCTGCCCATAGAATGCGCTCCAATGAATGGCGGGAGCGCAACGGTCTCTCAGTCACCGATGGTACCGTTGGCGTCTCGGTGATGATTAACATATGTTAGGTCGGAGACCCTACACAAGTGTCCCTTAGGACAACAGCTTGTGGCTAGGCCATGGGTTGGCCATCGGGCTTATTGCCCACGACCCCAACCCGTTCAGCAACGGTAACGAGTTCAGCTAAGGTCCGAACCTGCATTTTCTCCATCACCCCGTGGCGATGGGCCTTGATCGTCCGCTCGGTCGCCCCCAAGACGCCGCCGATCTGCTTGTTGGTCTTGCCAGCAACGATCAATTCAAATACCTGCCGCTCCCGCGGCGTCAGTTTGGCGATGAGAGCGCGAACAACATCCAGCTTGGTCTGTTGCTCACGGAAGGCTCGACGGCGTGCGAACGCCCGTTCAATTGCCGTAAGAAGGTCGTCGGACG